>NZ_JAQPCG010000003.1 GCF_028464145.1 Maribacter sp. PR1 | reverse complement strand
TAGTGTAAAGTTCTGATATAACGAACCGCCGTGTACGAGACCCGTACGCACGGTGGTGTGAGAGGCGCAGTCCGTTCCTAACTAGGGGCGGACCCGTCTACTCGATTAGCCACAGTATTTCATTTCATTTTCCAACACTTAATAGCATCAAAACTGAGTTGTTTCTGTCTGCCGTTAATCAATTCTTTAGTCCAAGTTGAATTAGCCGCTATTTCAGTAGTTATTATAAACTCTGACTCTGAGTAAATTGGTGTCTTTTCTGCAAAGCTCTTATTTCCAATTCTAGAGTTCTTTCTTGAATTCAAGATTGTCATGTTACCCAATCTTTTAAAGTAGAGTTTATGCTCGTCCTCATCAAAGCCTGCCCAATCGTCATTCAATTTTTTAGGAAGCACATGTTCGAGATTTACAATGGTCTCATCATTATTTGGAATAAGTTCTGAGCCTTGGTCATTCCTTCGATAGTTTTCCAAAGTTGATAGTAGATATTTAGCAATAGATGAGTTTGAAATTGTGAATGTTTCAAAGGCTTCTTTGAATCGCTCGTCACTTGGGGTAATACTTTTTAAAGCATCTAAAAGCTCACTCTGGTTTGAGATTTCTCCATTTCTAACCTTCATAGCGGTAATTGAAAAATGTCTTTCAAATACACCGCTACTTAAGGTTCCTGAAACAATTAATCGAACAATTAAGGATAGTATGGAATACAAAGACTTCTCTGATTCCCTTTTGTCAAACTTTGGAAGCATAGCAAGCAATAAAGGTCTTATTTGAACCATTCCTAGTACATTTATAGTACTAATGTTTCTTCTTGTTGCTGTAGAGAAGTCAGACCAATATTGGTGATCAGAATAAAGAAGTGCAGTATAAAGATTAGAATTGTCTGAAAGTTGATTTGAAAACTCAAGAGCCTTGGTCTTGGTCTTGATCGTGTCCTTTATTTTGGTATAAAGCTCTTTTTCTCGAACGTTTCCATAATAGGAAGCCCACAGATATTTTATGTATGGAACTACAGTTGAATTGTTATCTGCTGCTTCAAGTACACTTACCATTGTAATCCAATTTTGCTGGGCTTGTTTGATTGCACTTGCGGATTTATGAAAAAGATAGTTTTTAAGTAAGTCGGATATTGCTAAATCGAGTCCTCGATCGTTGAGAGTTTCAAATATTGTAAAGGCGTTTGAATAGTCAGGAACTTCAACCCAAATGACTTTCACGTTGTTTTCAATGTAAAGAATCCAATCTATCAGTATATCAGAGTTTTGATTATTGGCTTCCAATATTTGGGTCAGTTTGTCATCAATTGTTTGCTTCGCATCTAATAACTTTTGATGACTTAATCTGGTTCCTTTTTTAGTACTTGTGTTTGGTAAATCATTTAGAACATGATTAAAGAAGAAGTCATGGTCATTATCATTTAAGATAAGCCGTGGCACATCTTCTTCAGTCCTTAGCTCATGAGTCATTAAGAAATCATTAGATATTTGGTTAGCCTTTTTTTCGTTTCCTTCCTTTTCAAATATTTTCTTAATGCTATTGATAATTATCGTTATAGTAGCTAGTCGTTGTTGTCCGTCTACCACTTCAGATCTTTTATTTTCGTTATTTTTGACAACAATTGATCCAATGAAATACTCCTTCTCCTCATTTTGAAGTGCGTTGGATATATCAACTAACAAGTCATTGACATGCTTAACTTCCCATGCGTAGTCACGTTGATATTTAGGAACCATCAAACCTTTCAGCTTAAGATATTGTCCTATTCCTTTTAGAGATATGTTGATTTTATCTAATTGACTCATTTCGTTTTTCTATTGTGGCTAACGGTCTTGTATATGGCTCGTAGCGTGCAAATTATCAATATTTTTTTCGGTTAAGCACTAGCCGGATTTTTTAATTTTCTTATTACCTTTTTTTCTCAATAAGTCAAATTAAAAAATTTGGCGGACTTCGCAAATATGCCTAAACTTCGATTAAGCAACTGCCCAGCTATGAGCTATATACGGCTTAAGTTTGATTCTCAGTAAATTGTTGATATAACTAGAAAGAACAAAAGAGAGAATTAAGGTTACTATACACGGTGAAGCTTTAGACTTCGACAACATTGATAATCCTCTCTCTTTTACTACTCAAATCACGTTCAGTTCTGTGAGACCTTGATCTCGTTTTCAAGTTGTTGTGATACCAGTAGCTAGTTCTTTCATAAACCATTTCCTATGAATAAATATAAAGAAACTTTTGGAGTCGACATCAGTAAGGATGTCTTTGACGTACATGGCAGTAACAAGGGCCACGACCGGTACAGGAACGATGAAACGGGATTCAAGAAATATCTTAAGGAATTACCTCAAGGTTCATTGGTCGTTATGGAAGCTACCGGTTACTATCATTACAGACTTGCACAGTTCCTTTACAAAAACGGGGTAATCGTATCCGTTGTAAACCCATTGTCGATAAAGCGTTTTATTCAAATGAAACTGGCCAAGGTAAAGACCGACAAGAGCGATGCCAAGGCTATATGTGACTATGCTTTAATTAATGAGGTTCCTATTTACAATGCCTTGACGGATGTTCAAAGTGAGTGTTTACAGTTGTTCCGGTTATTGGATACATATTTAAAACAACGTACGGCAACCAAGAACAAAATCCATGGAGAAGCTGTTTTGGGTATACCCTCAAAGTTTGTTTATCGTTCCCTGGTACGTAACAAGAAGCAGCTGAATAAGGAGGTGACGGCTATCGAATCAAAGATTCTATCATTGGTAAAAGAGGACCAACAAGAGCAATTGACCTTGTTGACATCCATACCGGGAATAGGACAAAAGACCGCATTATTTCTAATAGTGGTAACCGATGGTTTTAGCAAGTTCGAAACGGCCTCACAGCTTTGTAGCTATGTTGGCATAACGCCGACCATTAGGGAATCCGGCAGTAGTGTAAGAGGTCGTGCACGTATAAGCAAGGTCGGCAATAGAAAGCTTCGGAATCTATTATTTCTATGTTCCTTCAATGCTTGTAAGCATAACAAGGCCTGCAAGGAAGTTTATGAGCGGATCGTAAAAAAAGGGAAAAGCAAAAAACTGGCATTGATAGCGGTGGCCAACAAATTGCTCAAACAGTCCTTTGCCATTGCGAAATCAGGTAGGCCATTTGATGAAACTTACGTTTCCATATTGCCTAGATAAATAGAAGTTAAATTGAATAGAAAAAGCCCGAAGAATCTGATTTTAGAATCTAAGGGCCTAGAATAATATTGTCTCAAATTAAGGAAGAATTTGTTTGTTATTTACCTCAGTTCTTTGTTGTAAGTAGTGCTTTTTTCATTCACTTACTTAATTTCAAAATCCTAAACGCTCCTTGAATTACCAATATAAAAACGATTGTTCCAATAATCAAATCAGGTTTATTAGAACTCAAATAATGCACTAAAATTCCTGCAATTATTACTCCTAAATTTATAATCACGTCATTCGAGGTGAAAATCATACTCGCTTTCATATGTGCTTCTTCTTTACTTTTTGACTTTTGCAAAATATAAAGACAAATTCCGTTTGCGATAAGTGCGAAAATCGAAACGATAATCATTGTCGAAAAATCGGGAAGTTTCTCGTCTCCGAAAAATCTTCTTAAAACTTCTACAAATCCAATAATCGCAAGTATTATTTGAAAATATCCAGCAAGTTTGGCAATCCGTTTTTTCTTTATTACTGTTCCGCCAACCGCAAACAAACTAATTCCGTAAACAAAACTGTCCGCAAGCATATCTAAACTATCGGCAACAAGTCCCATAGATTTTGAGATAATTCCTGTTGTCATTTCGATTATAAAAAACGCAAAATTTATAACGAGTACAGACCAAAGTAGCTTTTTTTGGTTTTTGTTTTCTTTAAATTCCGTTTGGTCGGTTTGTTTAGTCGAGATTTTCTTTCCACCTAAATTTAGTTCGATAACTGACTTTTCGATTTGGTCAATTTCTCCGCTGTGAAAAACGGTCAATTTTCGATTCGGAATATCAAAGTCCAAATTCGCAATGCTTGAAATTCCATCTAATTTCATTCGGATTAGATTTTCCTCTGAAGGACAGTCCATTTTGGTAATTTCAAATATTGTCTTTTTCATTCGGTTTCTGGGTTTTTCGGCATTACTTACAACGTTCTGGCTATGATTAGTTGCGGTGTGAAATCCGACAGGATTTCGGCCCGTAGACTAAACATACTAAATATGTGTGGATTTTCCGAAGGGAAAATCCGCCCGCAATTAATTATAGGTGTTGTTGTACTCAGGTTTTTAACCGTAATAATGACGGATCATTAAAAATCCAAAAACTAGACAAATAATTCCACTAGTTAGATTCAAATACCTATTGTAGTGGCTCTTCAACAATTTTTTCATTCCGTATTCAAATCCACTTGTTATTCCAATCCATAAAGGTTTTTTATTTCCTGCGAATAGAATTAAAGAAAAAAGTCCATTCAGAATAAAATAAACTCCAAAAATTAATGGGTTAAAAAAACCCAGAAAATAACAAGCTATTATTCCTATAACAATTATAAAATTTAAAGTTTTAAGTTTTTCAATCACTTTTGTCAACTTGAGTACAACGGTCGAGTATATGAAAAGTAGCGCTGAAAAAGTGCGCTATCCTTTCGGTTGTACTCGAGCCGAATTTTTAAATTTTTCTATTTATCTTTCTTTTCTCAAATAGCCAAATTTAAAAATTTGGCGACCTCGAAAAAGTGCCCGAACCTTTGTGTTTGCAACTGCTCGCGCTATTTTTTATATACATTGTTGGCAACTGCCTTTTTTCAATTGTTTATCCATTCAGAGATTTTTTTATATAACTCCGTATCTGTTATATCTGAAACGTTATATAACAAATACAATATCATCGAAGCACAGAACAATAAAGTCAAAATTGAAAACCAAAGGATGCTGTAAATTCTCTTTTTTTTATCAATAAAGGACAGATTATCAATGTAATCAGAATCGTTGTTTAAGATTCTATTAATATCGTTCTGGTCTAATAAATCTAAATAACGATCTTTAAGATTTTCATAGCTCTTTACAAATCTTGCTCGTTGAACTTTTATTTCCCAACGTGATACAAAATAATAAATCACTGAACCAATTATAAATGCGGTAGATAATATTATAGCATCTAAAGTGAATACATTTATAAAATCTCCTTTGCTTAGAACTCTAATGACTATTGTAGAAATATAGAAACTAATTAATGCCAATGAGCTTTTTTGAAATCCACTTGCAAAGGATTCTACTATTTTGGTTGCTTTATTATTAAAGTCCAGTAATTGGTCTGAGATTTTGTTTCTTACTTCTACATATTGTTTAATATTATCTTTCTCGTAAACTTTATAACTAGATTGGATAGATTGATAAACATTTTTGTCTAGCTTGAATTCTTCACTTTTATTTAGATGTAGAGTAATAATATTTCTAGATAAGCCAATCTTATCATTAAGATTTCCACTATCATATACCCATTTGAAGATTGGAAAATACTGTTGAATATAACTAAGCTTAATATTAGATAAGTCTATTGAACCTTTAAAAGATTTGTAGCCGTTAATTTTATAGTCTAAAATATCACCATTTAATGATGTAATGTCGAATAGGTAAATTATTGATAAAACGTTAGAGTAAAAATCAAATATTTCTAATAAAACATTATCAACAGATATTTTATCTTCAAAACTGAAATCAGCAGGTGATAAGAAATGACTGTCAACATTATCATAATGACAAACTGTATTTAATTTGGAAATAACAGACTTTCTAGATAACGTTGGTTCGTTAAACTCGGTGTTATTGATAGGTACAAAAAAAATAGATGTTGTATTAATTGGCTTTTCTAATCCAATAGTATTGAAAGTTAGCACTGAACCATTTGAAAAAGCTCTAGTGAAAACTGAAAAAAATTGGCTAGCATTTAATGCATTTATGGTTTTAGTGAATAGTTTAAAGTCATAAATATTACGAGTTGAATTTACAAGCTGTTTTTGGATTAATATCTTAATATTTATTTTTTCATCTTCTTGATGAATGAATTCTTCGTTCAGTTCTTCAAGGAAGTTTGCAATATTGAAATCTTGAGAATTAAGTGTTATTGGTTCTGAGTTGCCAATTGTGACTGTGCAATTAAATGTATCATTGTTAATGGAAAAATTAGAAGAGTTATCAAAATCATCCAAATTATCTGTAATGAGAGATTTTGCTGAATAATCAACCTCAAAAGTACTGTCATCTTCTTTTTCCCTAAGAATTTTGACCTCAGAGAAGATATTAGATAAAAATGTTTCGATGAAACGCATTAATTTTGAATGTTATTTTTTTTAAAATATTTATAGCCCTCATCAGACCTGATTTTTACATATTTACTACCATCAGGATCTTCGTGAGCTAAGATTGCGTTTTCTGGAACATCTTGTTTTATTTCAAGATTAATTTGTTCTGTTAATTTAACTGTATTCTTAAATCTAGCTTTCACTTTTTCTTTTACAATTGTAAACTGATTATCAAATGGTGCCCGTTTTTTAGATGGCAAATCCCTTATTTTACTTTTTAGATTTTCGATATCTAATTCTGCATCGTAAGGTTCATAATTTCCAATCCCATTATCTAAAAAATCATTCATTTCGAAGCTATCGCTTGAACGAAAATATTTTACGGTACTATTTCTTAAATATGTGTAATCTTGTGGATGTTTTTTCTTAATTCTATTGAAAACACCTTTGTCAATTGCGTTGAATGCCTTTTCAGTATTGTATTCATCAGTAAAAACTTTTGAAAGTTCTAAAAAATCACTCCACCAATATTTAGTATCTTTTGGGTTTGTATCATATACTAAAACCTCCTCAACTTCATCTTGATTATTCATTTCGCATACAAAAGCCTTGAATGCTTTTTTCTTTACTGGTAAGCCTCTTTTGAGTTCATAGTTTACATCGTCCAAAAAATCATTGTGGTCAGCTTTGCAAATAATAAATTTTTCAACAGAATCATCATCGATAACCGCTTGTACTACAATTCCTTTGAGAATAGTAACATCTAGTTTATCCATTTGCACCTGTGCCTCAGATTCACTTTTCAATAATCTATTGGCAATTATATTTGTAATGTCAATGAAATCCTCAGAGTTATTTAATCTAGTTATCTGAGCTCTAACTTCGGTTGTTTTACGGTCAAATTCGAAACGTCGACCACTGCTACCAGATATTACAATTTCAAACAACTCAGTTAGATAGCTGATTAATTCATCTCCATAGACCGAAGAATCAATATTTTCTACATCATCTGATTCTATATCAACTTTAGAGATTTGTAGTTCGTTTATTACCATAATATAAATTTTACGATGATGTTTTTAGGTTGTTGCCAACGGTTGGGCTAAGCGTAGTGCGGTAGTAAGGAAGCCTTTCGTTTCCGTCTGCGCACCAAGCTAAAGCTTTTGGTTTAGATTTATTTTTTTCTTGTCTAAAGCTAAATCCCCAAGATTTAGCGACATTATAAATATACACAGACCATTCGTTTTAGCCCTGAAGTCCGCATTACGTTTAGGCTTTGTTAGGCATAGTTTTATTCCCGTTCTACTGACGTTTCCCATCCGTCATATTCTCCACCATACTTCTGTGCTACAATTCTCAAATTAGAGGTAATTGGATAAATAGAATTAATATCAACATTATCTATTCTCCAGACCTGTAATTCATAAGGTAGAGTAGTTTCATTATTAATTCCAGCATTTTGAACTTGGAATTTGGATTTAGTTAATTCTTCCTGACATTTATTCATTTCTAATTCATTAGAAAAATATAGCCAATGGTCAACACGCCTTGCCTTAGTTAGTTTGTCTCCTGCCTCTTCCAAATTCCGTAAAACAGATTGGTCGGCCATATAATTTTTAGTTTCTTCATTTGGATATAAAAAATCTCGATAATAAGTCCATTCTTTATCTTCTTTAACATTCAGATAGAATTTATAATTGGGATAATTGTTTTTGTAGAATTTTTCAATTTCTGAAATAATATTTTTGGGCTCCTTAATGTAGAAATACTCCAGCCTTTCATTGTTATACATAAACGAACCGACTAAGATAAATTCTGTTTCCCCTTCTACAATTTCGATTAATTCATCTGCTACTTTATGTAAAAGACTAAAAGTTTCATTTTCAGGGAAACCGTTTTCTTTTGAAGTTTCATATGTCAATCCAGTAACTAAAACATTATCATAACTTTCGATTGGCGTATAATCGATTAAGTCCATTCTCAAAGTTGTTGAACCTGATTTTCCATCTTCATATGTCGCCATATAAGTGTCCCAGCGTTCTTCTGAATTTTGTGCGTTCATTATTGTAGAAGTAAATATAAATATCAGTAATATTTTAAATAGTATTCTCATTTTTTAAATTATGCCTAACGTCTAGTATAAACGACGGGCGAGGCCGTCGGCCGAAGGCTGACGTTTATGCCTTGTTAGCCCTAGTTTTTTTTAAGTACCACTTACTTTTCATAGACAAGCCAATCATCAATGGCCACGCCGTCTTCTATGGTGTCGAGCTGATAATAACCTACTTGTTCCAAGTCCATGAAATGAATCTTATCGGGGTCTTTAATGTAGATTCCAATTTTTGTTCTGATGTGCAGTGTTTGCCATAGAATGTGGTTAAATACAAATACTTGCTCAATCAGTCGAAATATCAAGTTATTTATCCCAAATTCATTCCACTCGTTCTGACTGTCCCTAGTTTCTTCTTCTAAAAGCCGCTTGCAATTTTCTTCAGCTATGGTTGCCAAATCTAATAGTCTGGAGTGTTCGTCTAAAAGAGTATGTAAATCTATTAGTTTCATTAAAATTAGGGCTAACGTAAGGATATAGATCATATGATCTATATATCTTTTATATGTGGAACTAAGATAAGAGATCTTTTATGCCATTGAAGGAGGTTTCCGCCACATGGGTATAAATTTCCGTTGTTTTGGTCGAGCTATGACCTAATAATAGTTGAATGTGCCTTATATCGGTGCCATCTTCCAGAAGGTGGGTAGCAAAGCTATGTCTAAGCATATGGGGCGTTACTTTTTTATAGATACCCGCTCTTTTAGCGGCCATTGAGATCAGTTTTAGCACGCTTGACGCTGTGTAAGGTCTCTGTCTCGGTCCTTCGAAAAGATAATTATTTGGCCTGTATTCCTTGTAATAGTTGCGTAGGTTCTCCAAGAGGGTGGGGCTTAGTACCGTCATTCTATCCTTATTTCCCTTAGCGGCCTTTATAGTGATAAGCATCCTCTTACTATCGATATCCTTCAATTTCAGGTTCAAGAGCTCACTTCTACGAAGACCGGCAGAATATAGAAGGGAAACGATACAACGGTGCTTTAGATTATTGGTGTTCTCTATCAGGCATAGAATTTCACTTTTCGAGAGCACTTTGGGCAATTGTTTTCGTTGGATAGGCCGCTCGATCTCATAGAACCGGTTGGGCATTCCCATAACTACCTCGAAATAGAACTTGATACTGTTCACCGCTTGGTTTAGATAGGAAGTTGAACGTCCTTGCCTAGAAAGCTCCTGTAGATAGTCCCTTATTTCCTTTTCGTTGATTGCATCTGGCCTTATATTATGATAATGGTTGATAAAGACCTCAAAATGGTGCACATAAGTCTTTACGGTATTTTCAGAATATTTTCTTAGTTCCAATTTGTCCAGATATTCGTCCGGGCATCTTTTGAGCCCTTTTTTCAGATTCCTGGTCCTATACCATGAAATGTTCTTGGGTTTTTCTTGATTGAGCCCAGTACTATTTTCAAAAAAATAGTTTCCGTTTATCCAGACCTCTCCACGAAATGTACTGAATAGAATTCCAAGATTGGTTTTGTTGTTCGGGATATGGTACATCCCATATTCCTCGTTCCAGCTTATGCCCGGTAATTTCTCAACAAGTGCCAGAACAACCTTATCCGATTTGAACTGGAGTCCTATATGTTTTATTTCATCGATCAATAAATGCCTCAGTGTAATACTTCTCCCTTTGAACATGATTTTTTTTTTTACAAGATGATTAAAGAAAATGATTTAGCCGTACCTTAAGCGAATAATGTTCGCATAAGGATTCACTTAAGTTTATGGATATGAGATTACAGCATGAATGTCTGTACTGTAAAAAGCAACTTACGGGCAGGACGGATAAGAAATATTGCAACCTGCATTGCAAGAGTGCTTACCAATACCAAAAGGAAAAGGAACGACCGGAACGTTTCTATAATAAAGTGGACAATCAGCTGAAACTGAACCGTAAAATCTTAAAGGAATATAACAAAGGAGGGAAGGTAACGATCAGAAGCAGTGTGTTACTGGAAGTGGGATTCGACCCCAACTTTTTTACTCACTATTGGAAAAATCAAAAAGGGGAGGTGTACCTATTCGTGTACGAATATGGATTTTTAAAAAAAACGGAGAACGGGAAGGAAAAATACGTGTTGGTTACTTGGCAAGATTATATGGACAAATAGAGGGTAAAATTCTAAAAAAATTAAAAATAAAAAGTTACAAATGCTACTCGGGTAGGTACCCGGGTTTTGAGAGGGTTTTGAGAGGGTATTGAAGGGGGTTTAGGAGGGTTATGTCGCGGGTATTTACTTAAAAAGCTAACCCAAAATGCCTAAATAGCCTAAAACTGATGGTAATCAATGGGGTAGTAGCCAACCCTTTATTGCTAAATCAGGGTGCAAGCATAACCCTTAATTGATATTTTGGATTGGATTGGGTTGGGTGCTAACCGGGTAGCATTGTATTTCTGTAAATAAAAACCGGAAATAATTTAATTTAGGTTTAGAAGAGGGTTACCCTTTATCTAAATGTCAAAAACGGTTCATTGTTCGTTTTTTATCAATGCTCAAAAATAGGATGTATGTCTTTTTCGTCCGTACAATTAACACTTTTCAAATCTACGTTAAAATCTATCATGGCCTCCAGGTCATCCGCAAGCCGTAAGATGTTACTTAAAAAGGTACCCTATGGATGAGTTCTTCTAAGAACGTCATGTCATTTCAATGATTTTAAGAATACGGCAAATAGTTGATGAATCCATTGGTATGCTTTAGGGGGCGGCTATATTGGATACAATGTCGACTTAAAACTGAATTGGGTTCACTAAAACCTGAACAGTTTATCCAATAAATTTGATTTTAAGCATAAAATTGTAAATGACCGTTTGTCGATTAACGACCGATTTATTGGATATTCCGAAAGCACATCACACTTCATCAACTCATTTTAGCAATTCGTAGAGAAAGCACTCTTGGTTCTGACAATCTTCTGAAATATGTACAAAATATAAACTCAAATCCTATGAAAACAATTTTACTTTTTAAGGAAATCTATAGTGAAGCATTTAAGAGTATTCAGAATTATATTGTTAAGCACTATTTCAAAGCTTTTACCATTTTTACTATGGTAATGTTTGTTATTGTCCTTTATGCGTTTTTATACAGGTTAAGTACAGGATTCGTGTTTTCTAATATCTAATAATGAACAAAAGGAGTATCAAGAATAACATACTTTTTGCAACGTTATTCTTTTTTATTTGTGCCATAATTGTATTAGTCATAATTATGACCTTTGGCTTATAGGATAATAATTTACATATTTTTTAAGGGCCAAAGCGCTTTTTATTAGCTTAAAACTAAGATTTAATCTTTGCTTCTAAATAAAGTGTCAATCAGGTATTCCTTGGCCTCTTCGTCCGTAGGCATTCTTTTTCTTTTAACCTTTTTCATTAGAGTTTTGGTAATAGTGTCTAGGCCTGGGCTTTCTGGTGTAGCATTTTTGTCAAAAAAAGTGTCTTCTTCAAAGGAAAAATCATGGTTCAGTGCCAAAATCGATTGAAGCGCACCTTCAAATTGTATTATTTCACTTAGGATGGGTATCTGGTAGGGTAGGACCGGGGTGAAATAGCTACCCCTACCCATTAAATAATGGTCAAGGCCAACCCTGTTTTCACTTATCACCCTGTTTTTCAGGGTGTTTTGTTTTATTTCACATTGTTCTAACAGGGTAGCACGGGCAACCCTATCGGTACCCTTTTTCTCTACTTCATACCGTACCATTTTTATTCCCTTTTCAATTATTTCTGTGGCAATGTGCCGGTAATAATACCTGGCAACTTTTATTTTCTCTTGATTTTCTAAACCAAAGGTGATTTCGTTGTAAGGGCTGAGGTATAGAATGCATTCTTCCTCTATATCCTCTCTGTAAATCTCTAAAAGGTAATTGTAGAAGTCAACGACCAAAGCTTTTTTCGGCTCATAAACGGTTTTGGAATTGTCCTTTAATAAATCGGTCTTAGTGTTTAGAGTTAGGGATATGACATTGCTTTTTTTAAAGAGTCTTCTTTTAGAAAAGAGTTTCAGCCTTTCCTCCTCATTCTTTGAGGGTAAATCTATTTTTTCTAGGCGTCCAAAATAATTCATCAAGACTTATCCGTTAGGTTTTTATAATAGTCTGGGTCTAGGTAACCAGAGTAGTCCATGGGAAGCTCCGCATCGATATCCCGTAAATATTTTTCAAGGGCGATGAGTGTAGTGTGACCGGTAATCAACATCAATTTGCTCTTGACTTCCATAGGGGACATACTTTTAGACATTTCCCGATACATCATTCCTATATTAGTATGCCTATAGCTATAAAGTCCATATTCATCTCCAAGTTTAAAAATATCCTTTATTTTTTTAAACCTTCTCGAAAAGTAATTCCGTCTATCCACTTCTTTTAAATTCCAGGGTTCTCCAAAGCCATAAGGTGTAAATAGAAAATGGTCTGGTTGCATTACTGAGAGATCAGGAAGCTTACTCAGCAAAATATCGGGGATAATCTTGATTTTCACTGGTTTATTCTTCGCTCGAATGTATAATTTTTTGTCCGCCTTATCAATATCACTCACACGTAGCCTACATACTTCTACAGGCCTTAGCATATTATAGGATACGAAATATACATATAACAATAATAAGGGGTCGTTCTCCTTCATATACTTCTCCAATCTTTCCAATTGTTCAGGAGTATAGGTCTTATTTCGTTTGGGCTTGGTCTTTAAGACGTTAATTTTTTTGATGAAATTTTCTTCGATGATTTCATTGTTTTCCAAGGTCGTAAAAAGTGAACTAAGACAAGTTCTTCCGTTGTTTCTGTTTCTAGATGAACTGGTGCTGAGCATCGAATTTAGGTACGCTACGATGATTTTCTTGTCAATCTCTCGGATTCCCTTTAAATCTGGCCGTTCCGAGCGCAGCCATTTTTGAAATCTTGTAATATGGTTCTTGAATTTTGGATAGGAATTTGCCGAAAGCGTATTCTTTTTTATTTGAAGACCAAATTCCATTGCTTTATGGATTTCCATTCCATTATCCACTGGTTTTTGAATCTTTGGTTTAGAATTTTTAGAAATGATTGATTTGGCCCTTTCGGACTTGGGTTTTCTCTTTTTTGTTTCGGAATGTTCTTTCTTATGATTGGGTTCTCCCTCTATTTTATGGATGAGCTCAGAATTATCCGAGTAGGGATTGAATCCCATGGCAAGCAGCTGGTGCAAGTTGTTCCGAAGAATGGCAAGGAATTGATAACGTTCTTTTTTGGTCTTGAACTTGTTTGCTCCGCCCTTGATCTGGCCTTGACGTATCATTTTCCCAGTTTCGGGATTTCTGAAGGAATAGTAAACATACCAAGGTTTATCCAACGCATCATTTTGTTCCTTTCTGGACAGGGTGGACCACTTGGATACATCCACTCCTCCTGTATAGATTTTTGGCTCTGAAAAATTCACTTTCATGCGAAAAACGTATGCTTTTTCGTATTCGTTTTGTAAAAGTAGGGAAATCATGGACATAAAAAAACGGTTTGTGAACACACAAACCGTTGATTTTGTTGACTTTGAGCCTTGTAGCGAGAGAGGGACTTGAACCCTCGGCCTCCGGGTTATGAATCCTGAGACATTTGAACCCATTTGGTCTAATATGAATTGATAATCAATTGTTTATGAGTTATTTGACTATTTCTATTTGCTCAATAAAGCCATAAAAATTCAAGAAAAACCACCAAATGTTTTACCTATGTTTTACCTAAAATTTGTATCTTTAGGTAATAAAATTGGGGTTTATGGCTACTATACAATCATTTTTAATGAAAAAACCAAATAGCGCTGGCCTTTTTCCAATCGCTATTCGAATTACCAAAGATAGAAGGTCGTCATATTTATTCACTGGACAGTATATTGAAAGCAAATTTTGGGATGATAAATTTAAACGCGTTAAAAAATCTCATCCCAATTCAAAACGTCTAAATAGTTTAGTCGCAAAGAAGATAGCAGAAGCAAACGACAGATTAATTGACAATGAAAATCAAAACAATTCCCAATCCGCAAAAAAAATAAAGAAAAAGATTATTGGAAAAACCAAAATGGATTTTTTTGAAGCTAGTAAGCTGTTTTTGTCCAATCTCTTAAAACGAAAGAAATTCAATCAGCACTACAATCAAGAAAAAAGACTAGACATTTTCAAAACATTTTTAGGGCGTAAAAAACTTTTTTTTACGGATCTGGACGTTACTCTGTTAAAGGATTTCAAAGCATATCTCTTGTATGATAGAAAGGTTGCTGAAAGGACTGCGATAAATTACCTAATGCTTATTCGAACCATCTATAATTTTGCCAGAAAGGAATATCATGTAGATGATGGCAATTATCCATTTGGTAAAGGTAAAATACAGATCAAATTTCCCGAAAGCGAAAAGATTGGATTGAATAGGGAAGAGGTTCTATTGCTTGAAACGGCTAATAATTTAACAAAAGCACAACTTCATGCCGTCTACGCTTGGCTAACTAGTTTTTACTTTGCAGGTGTTCGTGTCGCCGATCTCATAAAGCTAAAATGGAAAGATTTTAAAGATGGTCGTTTATATTATCGTATGGGGAAGAACAGAAAACTTGTCTCATTGGTCGTTCCAGATAAGGCCAAAGAAATACTAGCATATTTTGCTGCTCAGAAGACAGGAAAGGATGATTTAGTTTTTCCTTTTTTAAAAGGTACCGATTTGAAAGATGAGAAAAGGGTGGCAACCAGAGTTAAGACCATTACCCGTAATCTAAACCGTCGATTGGAAATTGTCGGCGAAAAGCTTGGTATTGAGAAGAAGATATCTATGCATATTGCGCGGCATAGTTTTGGAAATATTTCCGGTGATAAAATACCTATTCAAATGCTCCAAAAATTGTATCGCCATTCTTCGATTACAACTACGGTTAATTATCAATCGAATTTTATGCACAAAGAAACTGATGACGCTTTGGAAAAAGTCATCAATTTCTAAATCGCTAAAGTTCCATACAACCAATAAATCGACCGATGGACTTCTTTACGGGGAACAGATTTCGGAAAATCTTTAAATTACGGGGATAATAGACCCAAAAAATGGGGTAATCCATTTTGGCAAAGAATTAATACAATGCAAGTAGTTTGCCTACAAGAAGAAGCTTTCTATGCCTTATTTGATAAGGTAATCGAACATGTAGAATCCAAAAGAAAAGATAAACCTGACAAATGGATCGATGGGGAAGAGGCAATGTTCCATCTAAAAATAAAGTCTACCACTACTTTGCAAAAGCTTAGGGACGAAGGTAAAATCAGATTTTCCCAACCTCAAAAGAAAGTAATTCTATATGATAGGGATTCTATTAATGAATATATTGAGGCGCACGTTCGTGAAACTTTTTAGCCATGGAAGAAAATATTAAAATTGATGAGGAGTATAAAAAAGCATTTAATCTTGGCTATGAATTGGCGAAAGAGTTAAATCTAACAACTCCGATGTTCAAAAACGTTGCGTCAACCGACGATCACATGAATGCTATGCAAGCAGGAATGATGCAATACTCTAACGAACTAAATAAAAATCTACATAAAGGAAATGTCCGACATCAGGAATCAAATGTAAAACCACAAAATATAGCCATTGTTCAATCAAACAAGAATAATAAGGATATGGGAAAGGGATTAGACTTTTCCAATTGAGAAGACCATTGCTAAATACCCTATATCCTGATATCCTGAATTGAAATATCCTGAATTGAAACATGATGTATCCCAAGGGTAGTTGGAATTGGTAAAAAGGTTATTTCTTAAGTTTTGACGCAAAAGCGTAGACTACCAATTCTTCAGCCTTTCAAGTTTTTGCACAACCTGTGCATCGATTAATTCTTACCTTTGTTGAAATTTATGAAAACACTTTTTTCCATATCAATGTCGCTATTATTCTTTTTTCAGGGAATTAGTATTGATATGGACTTTTGTGGACCCATTAAAGAAATTTCAAGCATCCTAATCCATTACCAAGACCATAAAGTTTATGGTGACTCTTTCCTTGAATATGTAGTTGAAGATTACTTTGGTAACGTAGCAAAAGCTGAAAGGCACCATAATGACTCTGGTAAGCAGAAAACACCAATCCATTCCCATCAGCAATGTTGCCACCCTTTAGTATTAATTATTGCGAACAACAATTCGGCTTTAATTAATCTATTAAAGTTTGAAGGGAAAGAACAGTTTAACTTATATAAAGTAAACTTCACTTCCAGATATTTGGAATCGCTTTTCCAACCACCTAAAGTATAATTCAGTTTTTTTAAGGATAGCTATATCCTTACGTGATGCTTTTCAAAATAAGCATCACATTATAAACGCATTGTATCTCATTGCATTGCGATGTTTAAACTGAATTAATACTTTTACTATGATTAACAAAATCATTTCATTTTCCATTAATAACAAGTTTATTATTGGGCTCTTCATAGTGGCACTGGTAGGTACGGGCATTTGGTCTATGGCCACTATAAATCTGGGTTCTGTCCCCGATATTACCAACAACCAAGTACAGGTTATTACAGTAGCCCCAAATTTAGGTACTGAGGATATTGAACAATTTGTTACCTATCCTGTAGAATTGGCAATGGCCAACCTTCCTGACGTTATCGAGCTGCGTTCGGTATCTCGTTTTGGGCTGTCCGTGGTTACCATTGTTTTTAAGGACGAAGCAGGCACCTATCTTCCCCGGCAATTGGTGCAAGAAAAATTGACCGAAGTCGCCGGGGAAATTCCCGAAGGTTTTGGTACGCCTTTTATGGCACCCATTACTACGGGTCTGGGCGAAATATTCCAATACACTCTAAAGGTAAAAGAAGGTTACGAAGATAAATACGATGCCATGGAGCTTCGTACCATTCAGGATTGGATCGTCAAACGCCAAATGGCATTAGTCCCTGGAGTGGTAGAGGTCAATGCTTTTGGGGGCTATGTGAAACAATATGAAGTTGCCATAAATCCTGATAAACTAAAAAGTTTTGGCATTACAATGAATCAGGTTTTTGAAGCCCTGAAAGTAAACAACGCCAACACGGGCGGTGCCTATATTGAAAAAAACCATCAGGCCAACTTTATCCGTGGCGAGGGGTTGGCCCGTAGCCTTGAAGATTTGAAAAATACAGTGGTTACCACCCAAAACGGAACTCCCGTATTGGTACGGGATATCGCCGAAAAAGTGGGCTATGGCAACCAGGTGCGTTATGGTGCGTTTACCCAAGATGGCCACGAATCCGTGGGAGGTCAGATTTTGATGTTAAAGGGAGAAAGTCCAAGTAATGTGATCAATAATGTAGAAAAACGAATTGACGAGATACAGAAATCGCTTCCCGAGGGCGTTTATATTGAACCGTTCTTAAGCCGTGCCGAACTTATAGCCAGGACCACAAGTACGGTAGAGAAGAACTTGATTGAAGGTTCATTGATTGTGATCTTTGTGCTTGTACTGCTCTTGGGGAGTTTACGTGGCGGATTGATTACCGCTTCGGTAATCCCGTTATCATTACTGTTCGCATTTATCCTGATGAAACAGTTCGGCGTATGGGCAAATTTAATGTCCCTTGGTGCCATCGATTTTGGGATCATCGTGGATGGTGCGGTAATCATTGTGGAAGGTATGGTATTGCATATCCATCAACGGATGAAAAAATCAAAAGCAGCGATAGGTCAGGCCGAAATGGATGAAATGGCATACGAATCTGGAAGTACGATGATGAACTCTGCCTTTTTCGGTCAGCTTATCATCCTTATCGTATTTACACCGATCCTTTTCCTTACTGGAGTTGAAGGAAAGATGTTCCGTCCCATGGCATTTACCTTTGGTTTTGCCGTACTTGGGGCGATTATCCTCTGCCTTACCTACGTACCTATGGTTTCGGCCTTGTTCCTGAAACCTGCAAAAAACCCGGACCATTGGTTCGCCAAATTTGAAAATAGTATCGATAGGTTCAGTGATAAAATCATGGCAGGGTTGAACAAAGCGTATAAGCCATTGCTTTCGTTTGCATTGCGTTTTAAGGCAGGTATTGTTTTAGGGGCAGTTGCTTTACTGGCAATCGCAGGATTTATTTTTAGCACTATGGGCGGGGAGTTTATCCCAAAGCTGGATGAAGGCGATATTGCCATGCAGGCCCTGATAAAACCTGGCAGTAGCCTTACCGAATCCATTGAAGCTTCAAAAAAACTACAAAATCTGGTAAATGAATTTCCCGAAGTGAAGACCATGATCTCGAGGATCGGGGTGGCAGAAATCCCTACCGACCCCATGCCCATGGACATTGCCGATAGTTACATCATCCTTGAAAAGGATAAGAGCAAATGGACCAGTGCGGAGAGCAAGGAAGAACTCATAGAAAAAATAAAGGAAAAGATTTCGGTTATCCCCGGTGTGAACTTTGTGTTTACCCAACCCGTAGAGCTCCGTTTCAATGAACTGTTGACGGGTGTCCGGGAAGATGTTGCCATCAAGATCTATGGTGAGGACCTGGATGTTCTGGCCGAAAAGGCGCAAGAAATGGCGGCAATCATACAAACCGTAGATGGCGCTGGTGATGTACGGGCGGAAGCGACCAGTGGCCTGCCACAGATGACCGTTGTCTATAACCGGGCAAAGATGGCGCAATACGGGGTTACCATTGACAAGCTCAACGATTATGTGAGTGCCGCCTTCGCAGGGGAATCGGCAAGTGTCATATTCGAGGGCGAAAAGCGCTTTGAAGTGGTCATCCGTCTGGCCGAGGCCTATCGAAAGGATATCAACAACCTTAAAAACCTGTACATAGACCTGCCCAGTGGTAACCAAGTGCCCCTAAAGGAATTGGCGGACATCAGCTATAAACCCGGGCCCATGCAAATTTCCAGGGACAATACCTACCGGCGAATCTATGTGGGGGTAAACGTTCGGGGCAGGGATGTCAAGTCCATGGTCGAGGAGGTTCAGCAAAAGCTCGATGCCCAGTTGAAACTGCCCCCGGGCTATTATATAACCTATGGCGGTTCTTTTGAGAACCTTCAAAGGGCGACCGACCGATTAATGATCGTAGTGCCTATTGCACTGTTCCTAATTTTCATATTGCTCTACTTTGCCTTGAGCTCGTTCTCACAGTCGGTAATGATTTATATGGCAGTACCCCTGGCAGCCATTGGTGGCGTGTTTGCCCTTTGGATACGGGGAATGCCATTCAGTATTTCCGCAGGTGTTGGGTTTATCGTGCTCTTTGGGGTAGCGGTATTGAACGGATTGGTACTGATCAACAAATTCAATGATTTAAAAGAAAGTGGTATGACAAATTTAAAAGACAGGATCTACGAGGCAACCCACGAGCGCTTGCGCCCTATATTGCTTACGGCAACGGCGGCCATTATGGGCTTTATCCCAATGGCGATTTCTACTTCCGGTGGTGCAGAAGTGCAGCGACCATTGGCAACCGTCGTTATTGGTGGCTTGATTACGGCAACCTTTTTAACATTGGTGGTAGTCCCGGTACTTTATAGTTGGTTGGAATCCCGTAAGGAGCGTAGAAATAATGGTGACAATACGGGTTATATCAAAAAAAGTCAAGCCATCATTCCAGTTTTATTGTTGGTTGGAGGATTTTTATCATCTGGTAACCTATCGGCCCAAAACAATCCCATCGCTCAAACCTTGACTTTAGATGAAGCTATAGCAATGGCAAGGGAAAATTACCCCACCCTTAAGGAAGGACAAGCGTTCATAGACAGGGAACAGGCCTTGAAGGGCACCAGTTTTGACCTGGGCAGCACGTTTCTATATGCCGGCAGGGAAGACCAAGGCCTGAATCAGGGAAATCTGCGTACCTTCGGGGTACAACAGGGCAACATTGACCTGCTCTCCGGGTTTTCAAAATCCAGGTTCTATAAGGAACGCACCAAGCTGGGCGAGAAATTCTATGACCTTAGTGAGCAGCAGCTGTTACGGGATGTGATGCAGGCCTATTACGAGATTGCCTACAATAAGGCCCGCCTGAAGCTCGCCGAAAGGCTGGACAGCATCTATGCCGATTTTGAAAGTGCGGCCAAATTGAGGTACGATAGCGGTGAGACCGGAAAACTCGCCTATATTTCGGCTACCTCGGAGTACCAACAAATACAGGTATTAAAGCAACAGTCCTATGATGATATCGAGATCGCCAAAAGGGCATTGAAGCAATATCTGGGAATCGATGGTTCCATTGATACGATGGATGGGCCTTATGGGATCATAAACCCAATATCGGTTGTAGACACTTTGGATATAAGCAATAACCCGTTGCTGCAGTTCGACCTTCAGAACGCAGCAGTGGGCAAAGCGAACGTAAAGGTCGAAAAATCCCAGTTCCTGCCAAAGTTCAGCCTGAGCTATGACAATCTCAAGTATAATGATGTTACGGGGTTCAATGCCTATCAGGCGGGCATCAGCATCCCTTTGTGGTTCCTTCCGCAAAAAAATAGGGTAAGGGCGGCCAAGGCAGATGCCATGGTGGCCGAAAACCAGTATTTGACACAAAAGGCGACCACCGAGAGCCTGGTCTCCCAACTGTACAAAGCCCAGGACAAAACGTTGAAGTCGTTGAGGTACTATGAAGAAGCGGCACTGCCACTGGCAGAGGAACAGTTGACCACTGCCGAACTGGCAAACAAGGAAGGTGAGATAGACTACATTAGCTATATCACCATCCTCAACAGTGCCATCAACATCAAAATAAACCATTTGGATTTCATCAACCAATATAACCAACAGGCCATTGAGATACAATATCAATTGGGCAATCTATAATCTTAAAAAGAAAGAAAAATGAAGAATATACTATTAGTTAGTACCGTATTATTGACACTTATGTTTCTGAGCTGTAACGATGCCCCAAAATCCGAGCTTGGGCATAACGAAACTGAAGGCGTATCAAAAACCGAAGCACCTGGAGAAGATGCGCATGGCGAAGAAGGCCACGAAGGGGAAGAAGGGGAAGAAGGTGTTGTAGCAATCTCAAAACAACAGGCCGAAACCATCGGTCTGGAAACGAAACCTCTGGAGGAACGTAATTTAGGGAACAACATTAAGGTAACAGGAACACTCGAACTCTTCCCACAGGACAGGGCAAACATTAGTCCCTTTATTGGTGGAAATGTTAGCTCGATCAAGGTAGTACCGGGCAACATTGTGCGCAAGGGACAGGTGTTGGCCTATATAGAACACCCGGATATCATCGCCATGCAACAGGAATACCAGGAAAAGAATGACGAACTGGTATTTTTAAAGCAGGATTTTGAGCGCAAAAAGACCCTCTATGACAAAGGGGTTTCCTCTGGCAAGGAATTCCAAATGGCGCAATCCAAATTTCGTTCCACCACTTCCAGTGTAAACGGCCTAAAGTCCAAACTACGCTTGTTGGGACTGGACCCTTCCAAAGTGGCCGAAGGGGAGATCTATTCTGCCATCCCCATTATTACGCCCATTAGTGGCTATGTGGGCGAAGTAATGGTAAGCCTGGGCGATTATGTGGCCCCACAATCCAAAATGTTCTCGATAAGCGATAATTCAAAAATCTATGTCAATTTCAAAGTATATGAAAAGGACATCAAGCAGGTCAAGGAAGGGCAACAGATATATTTTTCAACAGCCTCAAAACCTAATGAATTGTTAAAGGCCACCGTGCGTTCCATAGGCCAGACGTTTGAGAGCGATCCCAAGGCCATAGAGGTATTGGCAGATATTGAAAATAAGGACAAAGACCTTTTGCCCGGAATGTATGTGGAGGGAAGAATCGTGCAAGGAGAAAAATCAGGCTTTGCTGTTCCCGAGGAAGCCATTGTCCAGGAAGGTGAACAGTCTTATATCTTCATCGTGGATGAGGATGAAGAACCTGTTGAAAATAAAATGAAATATAAACGCATCCCCGTGAGTACGGGGGTCAACGATCTGGGCTTTGTAGAAGTTAACCTGCCTGCAGGAACACCCGAAAATATCAAAATAGTAACAAATGGAGCCTATACCCTTTCTTCGGAAATGGTTAAAGGCGAATTGGAGCACGGACATTAATTCTCTAAAAATCAAAGGTTTTGATTCCGGGTTTGTTTATCGTCTTAATTGGTTAGTTAAAAATTAGAAAACAGGCTCGGTTCAAAATCGATTAAAAATTTAAAAATTTTAAAAATGAAAGAAATAAAAGCATTTGTAAAACCGAACAGGATACAAAGGGTCATCGAAGCCCTTAGCGATAACGGTTTTAAAAGTATGACGCTCTCACAAGCAGAGGGCACCGGGGCGTTCAAGGCAAAAGGAGCAAGACCCTCCCTTGATTTTAATATTACCGATAGCCCGGTGGTAAAAGTGGAGTTGGTATGCCAAAATGAGGAAGCACAAGCGGCAATCGATATTATTACGGAAAACGGTAAAACGCCCGACCCAGGGGACGGTATCATCTATTTATCGGATATAGAGGATGCCTTCCAGATCAAAACAGGAAAATCCCTTAAACGCTACGATCTGTAATCCTTTTAAAATGGAAAAAATTGTCAAAAAACTGGAAAGCAAGGGAATACGGCCCACACCGATGCGACTGTTGACCTATAAAAAGTTACTGCAAAGCGAGGTAGCCATCAGTTTGGGAGAGCTAGAGAATTTTTTCGAGATATCCGAAAGGAGCACCCTTTTCCGGACGATGAAAACATTTGAGGAAAAAGGCATCGTACATCAGATAGAGGATGGTACGGGCATTATGAAATATGCGCTCTGTGAGGAAGACTGTGAATGTGAGGTGGGCAACGACCTGCACCTGCATTTTCATTGCACTAGGTGCAACGAGACCGTTTGTTTGACCGACCGTAAAATCCCGCAGGTAAACCTGCCCCAAGGATATATGGCAGAGGATATCAATCTGGTCGTAACGGGAGTATGCAATAAATGCAATGGCAATTTGGAGTAACCTTTAAGGACAATAATATCAAAAGAATACGACGATGATAGCAATCTATAAAAAAGACCAAATCTTATATACCATCGCAGATCAAGAGCTGGATGCCGATGATGGGGCGACCTTAGTCAAGGCCCTGAATGAACATTTGAAAAGCAATGAACTGGCCGCTTGGTATATGGAAATGGAGCCTCGCAAAAAAGGAGTGAAGAAAAGCAGCGGTGAGAGGTTGGATATTTCCTTTCCCGAAGAAGCACGGCTTAAGAAAATAGCCTTGGTGGGCGAAAAAACATGGCAAGAACGGTTTACCGAATCGCTATTGCCGTTTAGTGAAGCCCACATAAAATATTTCGGACCTGAAGATGGAAACATGGCCAACAACTGGCTCGAACAAACAAGCAATAGCAATAGTAACTGAAACATGAATCTTTAAATCTAGAAAATTATGATGGACGATTGGTATTTTGGGGGAATGCACTGGATATGGTGGGGGTTATGGATAATCCTCATCTTCTGGATATTCCTGATTCCCTACCCCACACCGGGACAGAAAAACAGAAAGGACAGGGCAATGGAAGCCCTGAGGGAGCGGTACGCCCGCGGCGAAATCGACGAAGAGGAGTTTGAGAAACGCAAGACGTTCCTGTTAAAGGACAAAAAATAACAGTGTTTTGCTTTTGACCGAACGACCATAACACCGTTATCTATGCAAAGAAGAAAAATAGGGATATGGCTTTTGGCAGGCTTTGCCTTTGGGGTCTTTATACTGCAACCCTTGGGCCTATCCCTTTTTCTCTTTGACCGGTCGGGCGATTCCGGTCACTGGCCAAGCTATCTTGGCGAGGCTTTTGAAACCGTATGGGGTTTTACCGATGTTGACCAAGTCCTTAAAAACCTGTTGTTCGGAATATTGGGAAGCAGCCTTGCCTTGATGGTCTTTTTCAGAAAAAAGATTTTTCAACTGAACAGGAAACGGATGGATGGGCAAACCCTGCTGGAACTCATTAAAAAAGGCGAGAATGATTTGGTGGAGTTCAAATCAAGTCTGCGATGGGATTTACGTCAATCCAAAGTGAATAAACAGTTGGAATTTGTAATTATCAAGACCATAGCGGGTTTTATGAACACCAACGGTGGTAATTTGCTTATAGGAGTAGACGATAACGGCAACATCCTCGGTCTAAACCAGGATTTTGACACCTTGAAAAAACCTGACACAGATGGTTTTGAGCAATACCTGATGCAGTTGGTATCTCTGAAAGTGGGTGCCCATTTGTGTATGGCAGTAAATGTATCTTTTTACAGATATGGAGAAAATGACGTGTGCTACATAGAAATAGCCCCGGCCAAAATACCGGTCTATCTAAGTCAGGACGGGAGGTCACGGTTTTATATACGCACAGGCAATGCCACGCACGAACTCGATTTGCCCGAAGCCATCTTGTACTTAGGAAAAGAGAAGGCACTTTATAATTAAAAAAAGTAAGTGTAAAGCCAATGGATATTTGCACTTACAATGCACTAATAATAATATTAATTTTAAAAGATGTTACAGATTACAGACATAAAGAGCGAAAATGTGGTTACCACAAAGGCTAGCGGTAAACTCAACCAGTACGACTTTGAAAAAATACATCCGCTTATCCATAGTATTCTTGAAAAAGGATTAAAGGTTCGGTGGTATTTTGAGATGAACGATTTTCAAGGCTGGCATATAGATGGGCTATGGAAAGATTTCTCTAAAGATGTTGACCACGAAAAGGAGTATGAAAAAATAGCATTGGTCGGCGAAAAAAAGTGGCGAAAGTGGGCCACCCAATTTATGAAACCATTTTGCAATGCCGAAATCAAATATTTTGGTTCAGACCAAAAACAGGAAGCCAAAATATGGATTGAAAGTGACTGATGACAGGTATTGGCTGGTTAATAAAAGAATAAACTAAAAGATATATTGATATGGGATTTTTAAAACATTTATTTCGAGGCTTTCAAAACGGAGGCCATCATTCCCGTGGGCATCACAATAAACGCGGTTATGGCTATAGGGAAGATAGTTCAGATGCAAAGGTTATGATTCGTTGCACAGCCTGTGGTGAGAAAAATGATGAAAATGCAGCCTTTTGTAAAAAGTGCGGTTCACCTTTAGGCAAGTCCAACTGCAGCAATTGTAACGAGAGTGTGCCAGTCGAAGCAAAATTTTGTCCTAATTGCGGTACTGAACGCATCAATAAATAACAACCGATGAAGTACTATATATTGATAATTCTATTTTTTGGTATTCTCAATGCGAACGCCCAAAAAATTTACAGGACCGAAGAAGGCCACGTTGAGATGATGGCAAGGGTCGATAGTGTACCCTTTAAGGCAGAAAGCCACAAACTGGCCTTATATCTCGACTATGATTCCAAAGTGGTCAGTGGGGTACTCGACCTTAAAACGCTATCGACCAACAACCCTGAAATCAAAGCTATGCTGGCAGGGGAGGAAGACCCCTTAATGCTTCGGTTTACCGGTACGGTGCCTTCTGTTGATTTTTTGTCAAAACGGCACGACCCTATCGACTTTAATTGGCTGATAGATGTTACTTATCAAGGAAAAGCCTTTAAATCACAATTTAAAGCAACCATTACACATATTGAACAAGGCGTAAGTATGTCGTGTTTGATAAGTGCCAGAGGACAGGTTTTGGTGGCTGATACAGGCTTGGATTCCATCATAAAAGGTATAGATGATACCATAGAAGTGCAGTTTGCACAAATGGTTTTAAAATTGGACAACCAGTAATTTAACAAATAAAAAATGCTCTTAAATAAACGGATATCCATCTGGTCCTTTCTTAAATATATTAAATATGACATTTTATTTATTGTGTTTTATGCCATAACTATGGGTATTTTAGACCAATTCGGTTTTCTAAGTAAAATTTCGATACCTATAGCCGTTACAGGGGTTTTCGGGACTGCTGTGGCACTACTGTTAGGTTTCAGGACCAATCAAGCCTATGAACGCTGGTGGGAAGCCCGTATTATTTGGGGCGCCATTGTCAACGACTCTCGTACTTTGGTACGACAGGGCATAACCTTTTATGACCGGCAGGATAGTCAGTATGAATTTAGGATTAAAGAAATAGTTTTACGACAAATTGTGTGGTGCTATGCACTGGGTGAGTCCTTAAGGAAAGTGGACTTTTCCCCTAAGGTAGCTGGCTATTTAAAAATTCAGGACATTAATGACCAAAATGTTCCCAATGCTATACTATTAAAGCATTCAGAAGCATTGGCAATTGCAAAAAAGGAAAACCAAGTGAACGACTATCAGCAAGTACAGATAGATAGTACAATCGCTAGGTTATGCGATTCAATGGGCAAATGCGAAAGGATTAAAAACACGGTATTCCCCAAGGCACATAGCCTGTTGATCCACCTCATCATTTATGTATTTGCCACAATGCTTCCATTCGGCCTGTCTGATAATTACCTCTCTGTGGAAATTGGGCTTACCGTCGCTATCCCTATCATCTTTATAGCCATTGAGAAAACATCAATTTTAATGCAGGATCCGTTTGAAAACAACCCAATGGACACACCAATGACCGATTTGGCCCAAACTATAGAAATTAATCTAAAGGAGATGACAGGTGATGATGACATCCCCGAGAAAAAGAAACCTGAAACATATTACGTTTTATAATAATAAGGTGTAACCTGAATTAACGCTAATAGCCGGATTGGAGGGCTGCTTTGCTGAGCTTGACGGCGAAGCTTCAATAGAACAATTTAAAATTTATGAATATGTTACAGATCTTAAATTTAAAGCAAGAGAACCTTGTTGCCGCTAAAATCAGCGGAAAACTTACGGAAAAGGATATGGAAAAGATACATCCGCTCATCCACAACATCATTGAAAAAGGCCATAAAGTGGATTTCTATTTTGAAATGGAAGATTTTGAAGGCTATACCCTTAAAGGCTTTTGGGAAGACCTAAAGATTGATTCGGCACACTTGGGAGATTATGGCAAGATGGCTTTTGTGGGCAACAAAAAATGGCAGGAATGGGCCGCGAAGGCAACTGATTTTTTCATAAAGTCTGAAGTTAAATTTTTTGATATTAAAAATAAAGAGCAGGCAATGACCTGGGTCTCAACAAAAGGATGAAAAAGAAAAAACTACAGCTACGGGAGCTAAAAGGGAAACAGTCCACTGTAATTTCAGCAAGCGAAAAAAAGCTCAAAACCTATTTACCGGCAATTTTCAGCTTTGTGATGCTCATAGTTGGTATTGCCATTGACTATTTCGATGCCTTTCCTTTCTTTAAGGGATGGGTCAGGATTGTGTGGTACACGGTGGCTTACATCCCTGTTGGCTTTCCCGTCATCAAGGAGGGATGGGAAAGTATTAAAAATGGCGATTTCTTTACAGAATTTTTCCTGATGTCCATCGCAACCTTGGGAGCATTTGCCATAGGCGAATATCCAGAGGGTGTTGCCGTGATGTTGTTCTATGCCGTGGGCGAACTGTTCCAAAATGCTGCCGTAAACCGTGCCAAAGGAAACATTAGGGCGCTTCTGGATGCACGACCGGACGAGGCATTGGTCTATCGTAATGGGGACTTCGTTTCCGTCAATCCCGAAACGGTCAATATTGGCGAGAAGATACAGGTACGGGTGGGCGAAAAAATCCCGTTGGATGGCAAACTGTTATCAAACAAAGCATCGCTCAATACAGCTGCCATTACTGGCGAAAGCAAACCCGACACCATAACACAGAACGAAAAAGTCTTTGCGGGAAGCATCAATCTCGACGGTGTCATCGAAGTAGAAACCACCAAGAAATTCAAGGACAGTTCCATCGCCCGTATTCTGGAGATGGTACAGAATGCCACGGCCCGGAAATCGAAGACCGAATTATTTATCAGGAAGTTTGCACGGATTTATACGCCTATCGTGGTTTTCCTTGCTATCGCGCTCACTTTGTTACCATACTTTTTTGTCGATGAATATGTGTTTAGGGATTGGCTATACCGAGCTTTAATTTTCTTGGTGATTTCCTGCCCTTGTGCCTTGGTCATTTCCATTCCACTGGGCTATTTCGGCGGTCTGGGTGCGGCATCGCGCAACGGAATCCTGTTCAAAGGTGCATCCTTTCTCGATGCAATGACCAAAGTGAATACTGTGGTGATGGACAAAACCGGAACCGTTACCAAAGGGGTCTTTAAGATTAAGGAAGTGATAAATACATCCGCTTTTGCGGAAGTGGAATTTATGAAATACCTGATGGCGATGGAAGAACAATCTACTCACCCCATTGCAAAGGCAATTCTGGAATACAAGGCGGACGGTACTGATTTTAAGGCATCCGAAGTTTCTGAAGTTGCCGGTAAGGGATTAAAAGGCACGGTCAACCATAAGCAGGTCTTGGTCGGCAACAAAGCATTGATGACTTCCAATAGTGTTGATATTCCCCCTGAAACCGATGTGATAGTCGAATCTATAGTGATGGTCGCCATCGATGGAAAATTCGCAGGCTATGTGACCATTGCCGATGAACTTAAGGAAGACGCACATCACACCATTCAACAGATTCGGGAGGCCGGAATAGCTAAAATCATAATGCTCTCAGGAGACAAGGATTCCATAACCCAACAAGTTGCCAAGGAACTGAATATTGATTGGGCCAAAGGCGGCTTGCTACCCGAAGATAAGCTCAACGAGGTCGAAAAGCTCAAGGAACAACCTGAATCCACGGTAGCATTTATGGGCGACGGCATCAACGATGCACCCGTGCTTGCAGCCAGTGATGTGGGTATTGCAATGGGTGGTTTGGGCAGCGATGTGGCCATAGAGACCGCAGACGTTATCATCCAGACCGACCAGCCGAGCAGGATGGCCCGAGGAATCCAAATTGGACGCTCAACACGCCGTATCGTATGGCAAAATATTGGTCTTGCTTTTGGGGTAAAAGGGATTTTTCTCATTTTGGGTGCCATCGGTTTGGCTACGATGTGGGAGGCTGTGTTTGCCGATGTAGGTGTTTCGTTCGTTGCCATTCTCAATGCAATACGTTTGCAAAAAATGAATTGGAAATAGCAAAAATGTTAACCTTTAACAAATTACAAGCCCAAAACTGGATTAAATCTTAATTAACAATAACAAAACCATTAATAATATGAAAGACAAGGAAAAACACAGCAAAGGCGATGGCCACAATCACGACCACGGCGGCATCTTCGGCAAAAACACGGAGCTCTATTTTGCAATTTTAAGTGGGGTCACACTAATTACAGGTTTCCTGTTGGAAAAATATACAGGGGTTTCAGCTAACATCCCTTTTGGGCTCTATATTGCAGCCTATTTTTTTGGAGGTTATTTTACCCTAAAGGAGGCCATTACCAAAGTGTCCAAAGGCGAATTTGAAATCGATTTCCTGATGCTGGTCGCAGCTGCAGGAGCCGCCTATTTGGGCGAATGGGCAGAAGGTGCCTTGTTGCTCTTCCTTTTCAGTCTGGGTCACGCACTGGAAAACTACGCAATGGGCAAGGCAAAAAAGTCCATTGCAGCGTTAACAGACCTTGCGCCTAAAACCGCACTATTAAAGAAGGATGACGATACCGTTGAAGTCGGTATAGAAGAGTTACAGATAGGTGATACTATCGTGGTACGCCCCAACAGTAAAATATCTGCTGATGGTGTTATTGTAAAGGGCAATAGTAGTATAGACCAGTCACCCATTACCGGGGAAAGCGTTCCGGTGGACAAAACACCAATAGAAAATCCCGATAAGGAATATACAGCAAAAAGCGATATTCCCGACGAGAACCGTGTTTTTTCAGGAACCATCAATGGCAACAACACCCTCGAAATAAAGGTGATTAAAGAGGCAAAAGATTCTACCCTCAACCGCTTGGTCACTATGGTTCAAGAGGCCCAGGACCAAAAATCGCCCACACAATTATTGACCGACAAGTTTGAGCGGTACTACGTGCCATCGGTAATCTTATTGGTCATACTATTGAATTTTGCTTTCCTGGTCATTGATGAAACGTGGAATGAAAGCCTGTACCGTTCCCTGGCGGTACTTGTGGCAGCCAGTCCTTGTGCCTTGGCTATATCTACGCCATCTGCTGTATTGAGTGGTGTGGCAAGAGCAGCACGAGGCGGGGTTTTGATAAAAGGCGGTCGCCCCTTGGAAGACTTAGGGGTACTTACCGCTCTCGCTTTTGACAAAACGGGAACACTTACCGAAGGAAAACCAAAACTTACCGATGTCGAAAGTTTTGGCAACATAGATAAAAATGAACTGTTGGAAATTGCTATTGCGGTTGAGGAACTGAGCGACCATCCCCTGGCAAAGGCAGTTGTAAGGGATGGGATGGAGCGGCTTGGGAAGGACACCAAGATTCCGGATGCCGATGATTTGGAGGCCGTACAGGGCAAGGGCATAAAGGCAAACTATCAAGGGAATTCCATTTACATAGGCAATCTTGAGCTTTTTGAGGATATTGATAAAGGTGTTCCCAGCGATGTATCAGAAAAGGTAAGAGCACTTGAAGGGGAAGGAAAGACCACGATGCTAATAAAAAGGGGCGATGAATTTATAGGGATGCTCGGGCTGATGGACACCCCACGGGAAAAAGCCAAGGAAACCCTGGCCCAACTAAAGGAAATAGGCATCAAGAAAATGATAATGCTTACGGGCGACAACCAGAAAGTGGCCGACGCTGTAGCCGAGGAAATCGGGTTGACCGAAGCACGCGGAAGCCTGCTTCCCGAAGAAAAAGTGGAGGCCATCAAAAAACTTGCGGAACAGGAAAATAAACTGGCAATGGTGGGCGATGGTGTTAATGATGCACCTGCTATGGCAAACAGTACCGTTGGTATTGCAATGGGTGCAGCGGGAAGCGACGTGGCTTTAGAGACAGCAGATATAGCGCTGATGGCCGATAAACTGGAAACCCTACCCTTTGCCATTGGTTTGAGCAGAAAAGCAAAAGCTATTATCAGGCAAAACTTATGGGTAAGTTTGGGGGTTGTAGCCTTTTTAATCCCTGCGACCATAATGAGCTGGGCAAGTATCGGCATAGCCGTGGCGGTTCACGAAGGCTCTACGTTGGTAGTGGTGGTCAATGCATTGAGCTTGCTCGCCTATAGGAAATAAATGTAATAAAGGAGATTGCTTTTGAATCAAGCTTAAAATGACCAAAACGGAAAAAATATTGTCAAATCACGGTATTCGCCCTACTCAAATGAGGTCCAAGATATACAGGTATCTGAGGAGGAAGCAAAGTGCCGTGTCCTTTTCCGATTTAAAAAAGGTCTTTGCCGAAAAGAGCGAAACCAATAAAACAGCAAACAGAACGACCTTTTATCGCAACCTTAAGATTTTTGAGGATAAAGGACTAATTCATCAGATTAATGATGGTACGGGCGTAGCAAAATTTGCGATTTCTGATGAAAATACAAAAAGTAAATACGGTACGGATTTACATCTGCATTTTCATTGTACCGAATGTAAGAAAACAATCTGTTTGCCAAATAAAATACCGGAAGAAAATTTACCAAGTGATTATAAAATAAACGATGTCAACTTGGTATTAAAAGGGATATGCGTGAAATGTAAGGAAAAATAACAGGTGGGAGTTCCAGAACTTTGAACCCTTGCGCCTAAGAGTCAAGTTCAAGGTTCTTCCACCTTATTTAACCAAAAAAAATACAACTATAGAAAAATATGATATAACAATTATTGGTTTGTGTTTTGGCGATAATGGAATTCAGGGCAGCGGCAGAGGATATCGCACGGATGCCGCATGGGCATCCCGCATTTTCAGAAACCTTTAAGGAAGCCTTTCTGGCCGCTACCGAAGATAGGGCATTGCATATATAAATATTGGGGCAAGTAATACCATATAAAATATAAGATGATGAAGAAAATTCAGAAGCTAACCCAAGAAATCAACGAATTGACAGTAAGGATAGAACAAGAATATCCCGAACTCTATCGGTATTTGGATGAGAATCCCATAACGATTTCCGTAGATGATGAAGCAAAACCGACTTATAATTCGTTCGTCGATTATTTGGAAAGCTTAAAATCGATTTTGGAAAAATATATGGAATCCCACAAATAAGTAAAGATTTAAAACACCAACCGTAGAATTTAATACAGATTATTTAAATGTCCGATATAAATAAAAGCACTTTTAAGGTAAGTCAAATGGATTGCCCTTCCGAAGAACAGATGATAAGGATGAAACTGGAGTCAAACCCTCAAATCAAATATTTGGACTTTGACATTCCGAATAGAAGGTTGGAAGTGTACCATCAGGGGAATGCCCAAGAAGTAAACAAGGCACTGGGCGAATTGAAGCTGGGAGAAAAACTCTTGGGAACGGAGAAGGCGGAAACACCTATTTCCGAGGACGAGACCAAACAAAAGAAGATACTCTGGTGGGTCTTGTACATCAATTTTGGGTTTTTCGTTATCGAAATGACCACGGGTTGGATTTCTTCCTCGATGGGTCTAATTGCCGATTCACTGGATATGCTGGCCGATTCCATTGTGTACGCATTGAGCCTTTTTGCCGTAGGCGGCGCTATTTCCAGAAAAAAGAAAGTGGCGAAATTCAGTGGCTATTTTCAGATGGCGTTGGCCCTTCTGGGATTTTCGGAAGTCGTGAGAAGGTTTTTGAGTAGTAGCGAAACCCCTTTGTTCCAATGGATGATTATCGTTTCCATTTTCGCCCTTATCGGCAACCTCGTTTCCCTATGGTTGATAAACAAGGCCAAAAGCAAGGAAGCGCATATGCAGGCAAGTGCCATCTTTACCTCAAACGACATTATTGTGAACGGCGGGGTAATACTGGCAGGGGTGCTGGTTTATTTTTTAGACAGTAAATGGCCCGATTTGGTCATAGGCGGTATTGTATTTGCCTTTGTGATGCGAGGAGCCATTAGAATTTTAAAATTGTCCAAATAACGTATTGGGAAGAAAAGAAATAGCAAAAGAAAGATTTTGGAAAGGAATCCAAATGCCATATCCCGAATAGGACTCAAAACTACCCTCGTAGGTATTTTGATCAGTGCATTATTGGCATTGATTAAAGGTTTGGGCGGGGTGTTCGGGCATTCTTATGCCCTTATTGCCGATGCGATCGAATCCGGAGCGGATGTGTTGACATCCGCACTATTATGGGCCGGGTTGAGATGGTCGTCAAGGCCACCGGATGAAAACCATCCCTACGGACACGGTAAGATAGAGGCCCTGGTGGCGGTGGGTATTGCCATAGCCCTAACCATTGCAGGTGGTATAATTATAAGGGACAGCATCGACCATATTCTGGTACCCCACAAAACTCCTGCACCCTTCACACTCTTCATACTGGTATTTGTTGTCCTCACGAAAGAGGCGTTGTATCGCTATGTCATGAAAACAGGTGATGAAATCAATAGTTCGGCCGTCAAGGCCGATGCATTTCACCATAGGAGTGATGCCATTACGTCGATAGCCGCTTTTATAGGGATTTCCATAGCATTGATCGGTGGCGAAGGGTTTGAGATAGCGGATGATTTCGCGGCACTCATTGCAGCGGGCATTATTCTGTTCAATGCCTATAAAATAGCTAGGTCATCGGTAAGGGAGTTGCTGGACGAAGCTGTTGAGCCTGAATTTCGAAATGAGGTTATCCGACTGGCCGAAGCCGTTCCTGAAGTGGTAAGGGTAGAGCGCTGCCATTCCCGAAAGATGGGAACGGCCTTTCATATCGATATGCATATTTGGATCGATGGGGAATTAACTGTGACCGAGGGCCATGATATTGCACACAAAGTAAAGGAGAGATTGTTCAGGTCATATTCCGAGATACTTGACGTGCACATCCATATCGAACCTAGCAAAGAGAGAAATGTTAAAATGACAGAATTATGAACATATGGCCATGGGTACTCGTTTTGGGCCTAGCGGCCTGGGCAGCACACTGGGGTGCGGATCGATTGTTGACTCCTTTAAAGTTGCTCCGCAAGCAATGGGGGCTTACCGCATCCGCTGGAGCCGCTTTTCTTGCCCTTGTAACGGCCAGTCCTGAAGTTGCCATCAATATAACCAGTGCGGCACGGGACGTTTCCGATATTGGCCTGGGCAACTTATTGGGTTCCAATATTATTTCCATTCCCTTGATGGTGACCATAGCTTATTTTGCTTCCAGGAAACAATTCAAGAACAACAAGGAACATCAAGAACATCTTGATAAAAACATTCTGGCGTTGAACAAACGTTCGGTTTCCGTACTGTCCCTTCCTTATCTGGGCATTATCGCCCTTGTGGCCATTTTAACTCTGCCAAAGCCCTGGCGTGGCCTGCAACATGTGGACGGGTGGATTATGCTGGCGGCCTATGCTGCGTTCTTGACCCACGCAATCATAAAAGGCAAGGAAAAGGGCAAAAAAGTAGAATGGAACAAAAAACAGGTCTGGTTATCGATTGCCGGGGCCTTTGCGATAGCAGTTGGCGCTTTTTTCATAGTGAAGGCGACCGAAAATATTGTTTCTGCCCTAAATATTTCTGAAATCGTGGGAGGCCTTTTCATCACGGGCATAATGACCACGGCACCGGAAATATTCAAGACCTGGAGCGTGGTAAAAGGGGGCGAGGTGACAGCGGGCACCACCAGTGTTATTGCAGACAATGCCGTAACGATGACGGTGGCATTTTTTCCGCTGGCTTTGGTAACCACCCCCATTGAGGACTTTGAACTGTTCTGGGTCAACATGGCCTTTGTCGGGCTTATGCCGCTGCTTTACACACTATTTGTGCACCAAAGCAAGGAACTGCACGGTTTCTCTCGTTGGCAGATTTTTGTATTTGATGCGGCATATATAGTTTATTTATTGGTCATGGTTTTTTACGTGTTGAAACTTTTTTGATAGATGAAAGACGAACTTTTTAAAGATTGCTCGATGAGGCTCAATATGCTGGATGAAAACATCCACAAATTGGCCGTAAAGTATGCTGAAGAATACTATACGACAAACCAATGCTCCAAGGAGGAAGCCCTTGAACGCGGCATTGTAAAAGCAGAGATGGAAGGGCGAAAGCTCTAAAAAAAGTATACAATATGGACTGGACATTTGAAGATTTCAAAACAAAACTTGATGGCCTACAGCCGTCAGTTCGGAAGAAGGCCCTCAAAATTGCACAAGAATTGGTAAAGGAGAATGGGTATTCTCGTGAGAAGGCCATTACGGAGGGAATCAAACGTGCAGAAGAATGGTTTTATGACCTTAGGGGATAGCATTGGTGCGTTGATTTTAGTAAAGCACAGTATAATATGTCACGGGAAAGGAGAAAGCGGAGACTAGAGGAAAAAAAGGGGAATTCAATAAACAGGAAAGTAAGAACCAGAAAGGAGAAAGGGTATTGCCTGTTGGTTTTTGTGGCAATGTTCCTTGCGGTGCTGACAATTGCCTTTCTAGATGCAATTCTATATGGTTTTTACCTACTTTTCAATTGAATAATTAAACCTAAAAAGAAAGATTAATGGAGTCAAATCAATAAAAACAAAATGATATGAAAGATGACGGAATTTTAATACCTGTAGATTTTACACAGGTTTCAAAAAATGCGGTGAGCTACGCAATTGGGCTAGCACAAAAATTGAAATCAAAACTGGTTTTTGTCCACGCCTATTCAGTGGCATATCCATCCGGTACGCCCATCGGGATGGCAACTATGGCACACAATGTAACAGATACCACAGCATCACAAGAAAAAATCAATAAAGAAAAATTGGATAAGTTTCTAAGAGGCTTTCCTGAACTGGACAAGTTGGAATTTCAAGCAATGGTCGGTTTCGGGGCAACGGTCGATGTGATTTCTAGCCTGGCTAAGGAAATGAATACCAGTCTTGTCGTTATGGGTACCAAGGGTACGGCTTCGGGATTTGATGAAATTTTTATTGGAACCGTTACCGAAAAGGTGACACAAAAGGCACCTTGTCCTGTACTGGCCGTACCTGAAGATGCCAGCTATACTGCGTATAGGCGTATCGGGGTCGCAGTGGATACGGATAGTACGGATTATAAAATAGATTTTGAAATATTGTCCAGATTATTGGAAAACTATAGTGCACAGTTGCACTTTGTACATATAGCGGACAAACAGGAAAGGGTGCTGGAGAAAGCATTTATTCGTGAAAGATTTGGCAAACTTCTTGTACCTAAGCAATGGTTCTTTACAGTTATCCAGGAAGACAAACCCGAAGAGGGTATCGATGAATTTTTGACTGAAACCCCAATAGACCTATTGGTTTTGCTTTACAGGGAACACGGATTTTTTGAGGCACTTTTCAAAAAGGGGCTAAGAAAAAAAATGCTGTATGCCTCCAAGGCCCCATTGCTGATAGTTAAGTAGCTTTTCTACCTATGTGATACTCTAGTAAATATTAGGTATAGCTTACTATGCGAAATTATCGTGCTCATTCTGGGTGCAGGTGGATTGGCTACCATGTGGGAAGCAGTGTTCGCAGATGTTGGTGTTGCAATGTTGGCTATTTTGAATGCGATTCGATTGCAGAAGATGAAGTGGAAAAGTTCCTAATGGATATCGAAGGGGTCGAAGAAGTACACGATTTACATATCTGGGCAATGAGTACCACGGAAACGGCACTTTCTACCCATCTGGTCGTTCCCGATGGACACGAGGACCAATTTATATACGACATCCGGGAACAATTGCACGATAAATTTGAAATAACGCATACCACCCTGCAAATCGAAAAAGAATTTGGGGACAAAGAATATAAACCCTATCAAGGTCTGGAATAATAAAATCACGATGAAGAAAAAACAAAATCTTAGGGATATCGATACCCGGAAACATTCTGGCGAACACAGCCACGATGATGGCCATAACCACAGTAGTCCGGAAAAGGCATCAAAATTTAGAACCTACCTACCTGCTATTTTTAGCTTTGTAATGCTGATTGTGGGTATTGCCATCGATTTTTTCGATGCCTTCCCATCTTTCACGGGTTGGATTCGTATTCTTTGGTATGTTGTAGCCTATATTCCTGTTGGGTTTCCCGTTATTATTGAAGGCTGGAAAAGTATAAAAAACGGCGACTTCTTCACGGAATTTTTCTTGATGTCTATTGCCACTTTGGGGGCTTTTGCCATAGGTGAATATCCCGAAGGTGTGGCCGTGATGTTGTTCTATGCCGTAGGCGAACTGTTCCAGAATGCCGCCGTCAACCGTGCCAAGGGAAACATCAAGGCTTTGCTCGACGTACGCCCCAATGAAGCACTGGTACATCGTGATGGTGACTTTGTTTCAGTTAATCCGGAAACTGTTTTCATTGGCGAGAAAATTCAGGTACGTGTCGGCGAGAAAGTACCGCTTGATGGCATCCTACTTTCGGAAAAAGGCTCGTTTAATACTGCGGCGTTGACCGGAGAAAGCAAACCCGATACCATTGCAAAGAATGAAAAGGTCTTTGCAGGTAGCATCAACCTCGATGGTGTTATCGAAGTGGAAACGACCAAGGAATTCAAGGACAGTTCCATTGCGCGTATTCTCGATATGGTACAAAATGCAACGGCACGAAAATCAAAGACAGAATTGTTTATCCGAAAGTTTGCACGGATTTATACACCTATCGTTGTTTTCCTAGCTATCGGTCTAACATTCTTGCCCTACTTTTTTGTTGATGATTATGTGTTTAGGGATTGGCTGTATAGAGCATTGATATTTCTCGTGATTTCGTGTCCCTGTGCATTGGTCATTTCGATTCCATTGGGTTATTTCGGTGGTTTGGGTGCGGCATCTCGAAACGGGATTCTGTTCAAAGGAGCATCTTTTCTCGATGCAATGACCAAGGTAAATACCGTTGTAATGGACAAAACAGGAACGGTAACCAAGGGGGTATTTAAGATTAAGGAAGTGGTAAACAGCTCGGCTTTTACCGAAGCTGAATTTATGCAGTACCTAATGGCCATGGAAGAACAATCTACCCATCCGATTGCCAAAGCAATTTTGGAATACAAGGCAGACGGTGCGGATTTTGAAGCGACCGAAGTTTCAGAAGTAGCCGGAAAAGGTTTAAAAGGTACGGTCAACGGAAAGACCGTGTTGGTCGGCAACAAGGCTCTGATGACCGCAAACGGAATAGACGTTCCCTCTGAAACCGATAGTATTGTTGAGTCTATCGTCATGGTCGCCAATGACGGAAAATTTGCAGGCTACGTGACCATTGCCGATGAACTGAAGGAAGATGCGCATCAGGCCATAAAGCAAATTAGGGAATCGGGTATTTCCAAGATTATTATGCTCTCCGGCGATAAGGATTCCATAACTCAAAAGACCGCAAAAGAATTGAAAATCGATTGGGCAAAAGGGGGTTTGCTACCAGAAGATAAGCTTAACGAAGTGGAAACGTTGAAAAAGCAACCCAATACCAAAGTTGCATTTATTGGCGACGGCATCAATGATGCACCGGTGCTTGCGGCAAGTGATGTAGGTATCGCAATGGGAGGCTTGGGCAGCGACGTGGCAATAGAAACAGCAGATGTTATCATCCAGACCGACCAACCAAGCAAAATAGCAAGAGCGATTAAAATTGGACGCTCAACGCGTAAGATTGTTTGGCAGAATATTGGTTTGGCATTTGGAGTGAAAGTTATCGTTCTTATTCTCGGCGCAGGTGGTTTAGCAACAATGTGGGAAGCTGTTTTTGCAGATGTTGGGGTTGCATTGCTGGCTATTTTTAATGCGGTGCGGTTGCAGAAAAAGAAGTGGGAATGATATATTATAAAAGAAATACTATATTCCATTATGCCTAAAAATGAACCAATAAAACAGCATTATATCCCTCGCTCCTACCTTAAAAATTTTGGTGTTGAGGGTAAAAACGGAAACTATTTCGTGGATGCCTACAAACTAGAAGACGAATTTCTTTTAGAATACATCAGCACGAAAAGCATCTGCTTCAAAAAAAACCTCTATACTATTCCCAATGCAGAGGTCGATAAGAAATATGCTTTGGAACTTCATTACGCTGAACACGTAGATTCAGAATTTCCAAAGATATATGCTCTGCTGGTAGATGAAAAGACAATAGTTCTGACACCTGAACAAAAAAGACAGGTATTATACGTTTGCCTATCGCTCTACTTCCGCACCCCGAAAGTTCTTAATCATCAGAATGCGTTCACTGACCAGATTTTAGATAGGATGTTGCTCTATGCTGATGCTAATGGCGATGTAAAGTTCTCATTTGAAGAGGAAAAATACGAATTCAATAAAAAAGACATTGATAAAGTTAGACACGAATTCAAAGAGCGCAATAGACTAAAATTCATAGTCAATCATCTGGAAAGATGGAAAGAATTTGTGGACTTCAAATATGATTGCACCATAAATGTACATCAAATAAATGATGCCAATGCGCCATTGATTACTTGCGATAATCCCCTTTCGATACGTGGCATGAATTCAACACGATTCGAAGGTCTGTTCAATCCCGATTCGGTAATAACCTTGCCTTTGGACACAAAATATTATCTGGAAATCTTTCCCAATAATATAGCCGATGGTCAGACAAGAATTAATAGAATGGTTCATGATAGGGATTACGTTTTTACTACGAACGCAATTATCCAGAGTAATGCGGAAAAATTAATAATTGGCAAGCCGGGAACGATTGAAAGACATTTCGAGATTCAATCAAGCTATGAAGAGGATGACAATGCCGAACGATTTGTTGAAAAAGCAAAGTTTAAGCTTGAAGAAATGCAAAAGTTTCACAAACTTTGCGAGACTTCAGGATTTCCTTCAGAAAAAGCGACTGCTCAACTAAAAACAATGTTGGCTCACGAACATTTTAAAAATGAAAATCAACTGCTACAATTAAAACGATTGCTCATTGTTTTGGGTAAATGGAAATAGCGCAGAATGCAGAAACCCTGAAATTAAAGTTCTGTTAATCACAATAAGAACTGTTAAAATTTTGTAATTTTACATCGATGAAAAAGGTTTTCCATAAAATATTATCCGTTTTGATGGCATTTGTGGTGTTGTTCACTACAATGTCGTTTACGGTGGATATGCACTATTGTGGGGACTCTCTGGTCGATTTTAGTCTTTTTACAAAAGCCGAAGGTTGTGGGATGGAAAAAGCACAGCCGGCCAAAAGCTGTGAAAATCCTTCGATGACCGAAAAATCTTGTTGTACCGACCAACAGATTGTCAAGGAAGGACAAGACGATCTAAAAACTTCATTCAACAAACTGACATTCGAGCAACAGACTTTCGTTGCCACATTTTTCTACACCTATATCAATCTCTTTGAAGGACTTGATGAAAACATCGTTCCCTTCAAGGATTACTCACCCCCCTTTATTGAACGGGACGTGCAGACCCTGTACGAGACATATTTAATTTGATTTTTAGACAGTAAATTATTTGCCCTTCGGTACTTCCGTTTTGGGCTCGTTTTGTTGTGTTCTATTTTCAGAATGCCGCAAGACAATCCCTTTGTATAACTGTCTAATTATCATCCAATATGCTGAATAAAAGCATAAAATTTCTTATCGAAAACAAGCTAGTTGCAGTTTTGATGCTCGCCCTATTTGTGGGCTGGGGCATCGTCAACGCACCATTTAGTTGGGAAACAGGATTATTGCCCAGCGACCCTGTAGCCGTGGATGCCATACCCGATATCGGCGAAAACCAACAGATTGTTTTTACCAAATGGCAAGGGCGTTCCCCACAGGACATCGAGGATCAGATTACCTATCCGCTTACCACATCCCTGTTAGGGATTCCGGGTGTTAAGACCATCCGCAGTTCCTCGATGTTCGGGTTTTCGAGCATCTATATCATTTTTGAAGAGGATATCGAATTCTACTGGTCGCGTAGCCGCATCCTTGAAAAGCTAAATTCTCTTCCAAGTGGTCTATTGCCCGATGGTGTGAATCCCGCCTTGGGTCCGGATGCTACGGGATTGGGTCAGATTTTCTGGTACACCCTCGAAGGTCGTGATAAAGATGGAAATGTAACGGGCGGATGGGATTTGCAGGAACTTCGCAGCATACAGGACTATTACGTAAAATATGCACTCTCTTCTGCAAGCGGCGTATCGGAAGTGGCATCCATAGGCGGTTATGTTCAGGAATATCAGGTAGATGTTTACCCCGAAAAGATGCGGCAGTATAATATCGGTCTGGCCGATATCGTAAAGGCGGTCAAGGAAAGCAATCAGGATATTGGTGCACAGACCTTGGAAATGAACAAGGCCGAATACCTGGTACGCGGTCTGGGTTATGTAAAATCCATTTCAGATATCGAAAATGCCGTAGTCGATTCCGAAAATTTCACCTCCATCAGAATTAAGGATGTGGGCAATGTCCATTTAGGTCCGGCTACCAGACGTGGGATATTAGACAAAGAAGGTGCCGAAGTTGTAGGCGGTGTGGTTGTCGCTCGCTACGGTGCCAACCCTTTGGAAGTCATCAATAATGTAAAGGAACAGATCAACGAATTAAGTGCGGGACTTCCCTCAAAGGCCTAGTGACCTCATAGCTGCATAAAACGACAACTTAGCTCACAGGTACTGAAAACACTGGCACTTCTTATACAATGGTTACATCTCAAAAGTTGGCCAAAAGTCCAATTGGATTAACCAAACTACTATTCTGCAAATGCTTAAGAACATTCGTTTGTTTCGGGATTACACTACCATTTCATAGCTTTTGAATATAACTTGTGCCCAAACTGTTTTATGGACTATCTTTACGGAAATCAACCGATTATGTTTCTTTCCAAATTCCTAAAAGGCTCAATGTTTTAAGTATTCACTTAAAACATTGAAATCGTGAAATATACGAAACGATTTGAAAGGGCTTTTGGACTTACCCCTGAAGGACATATTGATTTTCCAAAGAAAATATCCAATGTTCGTTTATCAAGGATTGACAACTATCTTAAGATGGGTGGCTGTTGTTACTGTTTTCCCCACGGGATTGAAACGACCAACTCGAAGTATTCAAAACGTACCAGGAACTGGAAAAAACATAGGAGAAACCAATACAAGGGATAAATGGTGGTATCCATTTTTTGACGGCACCGCATATTATAATACCGGACTTTCTACTTGAAAAACCTCAAATAGCTTTCTGGACTTTGCAGGAACGACCTTGTAATAGTGTAATGTTCTGTCTCCTCCAAAGATACTTTGTTCATTCCTTTGTCGGTCACCTCATATATATTGGCTCCGGGATATGCCATAAGCATAGGTGAATGTGTAGCTATAATGAATTGGGACATATGGGATTTAAGATGTTCTTGGATAAAATAAAGCAAGGACAACTGTTTGGATGGTGACAAAGCGGCCTCCGGTTCATCCAATAGAAATATCCCGTTTCCATTTATAGTATCGTCCATTATCTTCAGGTAGGCCTCCCCATGAGAAAAACCTTGTAGATCCTGACCATAGTTCAATCGCATTCGATAAATCTGATAGTTTTGGTTGTCCTTCATTTCTTGGATGATATGGTCTGGAACTTCTCCATAAATATCCTTGAAGGATTCATGGAGCCTGGCATCCTCTCTGTCGATACTGTTCAAGAGGTCACCAAAGTCCTCTGCCCTGAAGAAAAATCCTCTGGGTTTTTCAATTTTCCAATCTAAATGCAGATATGGCGTCAACGAACGGGCTGCCTTGAAACAATTTTTACCATACCCAAATCCATCCATATGTGGTAATTGTAAACGAAGTGCCAATGTTTCGAGCAATGTGGACTTTCCGGTACCGTTATCACCTATAATAAAGGTAACAGGTGCGGATACATCAACGTCCTTTGCAAACTTTATTGCACTGACATCATAGGGAAACGGATGGGTTCTTTCTGTAGTTATGCTAAGTGATGTGAGGTAAGACATAGCCTTGTCTGAGATTAACTACTTGATTTTGACGAAAGTTCTTTTTCTACTCTATAAAAAGAGGTCTTACCGATTTTTGCCCGTTTGCAGGCCAAATCAATCGATACTCCTTGATTCCCGTACAGATGCTTGGCATAATGGTACTTTTCGATTGTTTCAATCTTCGACCCTTTGGGCCTGCCCAACAACTTGTTCCGCTTTCTTGCATTATCAAGCCCCACCTTTGTGCGTTCACTGATAAGGTTGCGTTCGAATTCCGCAACTGCCGCAAAAATCTGTAATAAAAATTTACCGTTGGCCGATGTGGTGTCGAATTCCGGTTCGCTCAAGCTTTTGAAATGTACCCCTGCCTCATTGAACCTATCAATAAGTTCAACCATATTTTTCAGCGAACGGAAAACCCTGTCGTTTTTATAGGTAAGGATAGTGTCCCCCTTTCGCATATATCTCAGCATTTCGTTCAATCCTTTTCTGTCGTCCCGGGTACCGCTTGCTATATCCTTATAAATTTTCTCACAACCAGCATTTTTTAACAGATCGATCTGTGCTTCAAGCTTTTGCTCGGGTGTCGATACCCTGGCATATCCTACTACCATTTTTAGTTCCGTAAAAGGTTATATAACGAAACTACTAAAAAGAACGATAAATGGAACTAGGATAAGATATTTTTTTAGGGCATTTCGGTTGTACCGAAAAACGGCCGATTAATAGGACCATAATTATGATTTATAACGGCCTAGGATTTTCACTTTAAAGAGCTAAATAATGAAATGTATATTTTGTAACAACGTAGAGCGAATTGAAAAGCGTATCAGAAACAATTTTGACAAGAAATTTCACTACATTGTTCTTTTGTAAATCGAATGATGAGCTTTCCTTTACTTGCCGGTATTGCAGCTTCAATATTACATGTGGTTTCAGGACCAGACCATTTGGCTGCGGTTACCCCTTTGGCGATTGAAACGAGACGAAAAGTCTGGAAAATAGGTTTGTTCTGGGGTTTTGGACATCTGACCGGAATGCTTTTGATAGGGTTGCTTTTTCTCCTATTTCGGCAATACATTCCAATAGAGAAAATATCGGAACATAGTGAACAGCTAGTTGGCGCCGTTTTAATTGTCGTGGGACTCTGGGCATTATACAGTATTTTCGGCAAAAGAAAAAACCACAAACATCCGCATGTGCACAATGCGGAAGAGCCCTATATTCATATACACGAACATGAGCATGACAAAAACATGCTAAACCATGGTCACGCTCATAGCAAAAAGGTTAAGCAAAATCAATGGACTTCTTTTGGGATTGGGGTTTTACATGGACTCGCAGGAATAGCACATTTTGTTTTACTCCTTCCGGTATTGGGATTTGAAAATAAATTTGATAGTATTCAATACATCATTGGCTTCGGATTAGGAACACTATTGGTTATGACGATTTATACATTCTTACTTGGACAATTAGCGAGGTACTCCAAAAAACAAAACAGTAAATCTCTTTTTAAAATGGTGCGCTTATCGGGAGGAGTTTTCGCAATTGCTATAGGTGTTTACTGGCTGTATCTTAGTCTTTAGAGCTTTAAATCCGTTATCACTACCCGATGATTTCCAGTATCGGCAATGATTAGTTTATTTTCTTTTGTAGTTATTGAAAAAGGCCAATACAAGGAGCTTGAAGTTCCCATCAAGGTTTCTTTATTTTCGCTTCCTGTTTTAAAATCTCGTTTCCCAATGACCGCTGTTGCTTCGGGATTGTTTTTCGTTGGGATTTTATCAAACCATAATACTCTACTATTCCCAGTATCATTTACTAGTATCCCGTCTTTATAGAAACAAGCATCATATATCCAGTTTAACGATTTTGAAGAGGGAAACAAGCCAAACTGATTTTGTCCACAAGCATCAAAATCGGCTTGTCCAATAATACTATCCGCTGGTTTTGAAAATGCTTTGTCAGCATCATTCCAAACTAATGAACGGTAGAATTGAGTGTCGGCTACGACCATTTGTCTTTTGGCATTTACCTTAACGGAATAGGGCCAAATGGGTTCATGATTTTCATAATCCCTGTTCGTGAAATCCGGTTTTCCTATGACTTCATCCGCCGGAGCAAAATTGGTCATTGGAATCCCGTCATAGAACAATATCCTCCGATTCCCTGTATCTGCTATCCAAAGGCTTTCTCCATCTGAGAAAACTCCGTACGGCCAGTTTAAGGTTTGTGCAGAAGGGTCGTTTCCAATACCCGAAACGTTGGGTTGATTTGATTCAAAATCGGGCTGCCCCAACACTACATCCGCTGGCTGCCCATTTTGAGTGGGTAACGAATGCCAAATAAGCACGCGATGGTTCCAAGCATCTGCAACGATAACGATAGTGCCATTGCTCCATATTCCCGATGGATAATGTAATGTACTTGCAGTTGCAATTCCACCCGCATTACGACCCGTTTCTGTGGCATCGACCTGACCCAAAACAATATCGGGTTCTTGATATTCTGTCTTGGGAATTTCATTCCAGATAAAAATGCGATTACGCCCCGTATCGGAAACAAAGAGTTTATTCTCCATAGTAAAAACTCCTCTTGGAGCCAAGAATGGCATTTCCTCGGAACCTTTAAAAACATAAGAATCGGTAACATGTTTGCCTAGCGTTTCAAAATTCATATTAACAAATTCTAGGCAATTGTTCTCCGGGAAGCATACTTATAACCCTCTTACCTCCTATTGCACTTTCCATAATGACTTGTTTGGGATGTTCCGCAACGACGCTTCCTATAATACGAGCATTTTGACCATTCTCATCTTCTTGCAAAGCAGTCAAAACGGCATCTGCTACAGACTCAGATACGAAAGCAATAAAGAGTCCTTCGTTTGCTACGTATAAAGGGTCCAAGCCTAATAATTCGCAGGCACTTGCCACCTGTTCATCCATAGGAAAATCTCTTTGAAACAAGTCGATACCTATTTCAGAAGATTGTGCAATTTCTTTCAATACTGTTGCAACACCACCCCGTGTCGGGTCAGTCAATAAATGAATACTTTCTCCAAACAGCTCAATCAATCGTAGTATGGTATGATTTAGATTGGTGGTATCACTCTTGATTTCAGAGCCGAATTCTAAACCTTCACGAACCGACATGATAGCCATTCCGTGAGATGCAACATTTCCACTAATAATTATTTTGTCTCCTACGGATATATTTTTTACGCGGATATTTGCTTTGGGATGAATAGGTCCGACACCTGAAGTGTTCACGAAAATTTTGTCGCCCTTACCCTTTTCAACCACTTTAGTATCGCCAGTAACGATTTGCACGCCTGCTTTTTCACAAGCGAATTTGATGGCTACCAGAATATCCCAAAATTCTTTTACTGGAAGTCCTTCCTCAATGATAAAACTTAACGAGAGATATTTGGGCGTAGCCCCGCACATTGCCAGATCATTGACCGTTCCGTTTACGGCCAACTCTCCAATATTTCCCCCGGGGAAAAATATGGGAGACACTAAAAAGCTATCTGTAGAAAAAGCCGTTTTGCCATGCAACTCTAAAAATGCACCATCATGGCGTTCGTCGAGGATATCGTTTTTCAGCAGATCAAAAACACCACTATCTAAAAGTCTGTTGGTTAGTACTCCGCCACTTCCATGCCCTAAAGTGATGACATCAAAGTCAAGTTTAGGCATGGGGCATTGCAGCTGCACGCGTATTTTGTTGTTCTCCGGCATTTGGTTTCGATTAAGCTTCAACTAGTCCGGAAAAGTGATAATAGGCAGCACAAGCCCCTTCACTACTGACCATGGGCGCACCAAGTGGATTTGTAGGTTTACACGCTTTACCAAATTGAGAGCACTCAAAAGGCTTTTTGATTCCCTTCATAACCTGACCTGAAATACAGTCTGGGTTTTCAGGTGCCTCTTCAATCGTGACACTAAATTTTTTTGTAGCATCAAACGCTGCATATTTCTCACGAACGGCATAGCCGCTATCAGGAATTTCCCCAATACCCCGCCACATCTGATGTCTAACTTCAAAAACTTCATCAATGACTTTTTGAGCATCACGATTACCTTCCTCCCGAACGATTCTAGCGTATTGATTTTCAACTTCAGACTTACTTTGCTCTAATTGACGGATAACCATCAAAATACCTTGCAGCACATCTAAAGGTTCAAAACCCGTAACCACGATCGGCACTTTATATTTGGCCGATATTGGATGATACTCCGTATTGCCCATTATGGTACATACATGACCAGCAGCCAAAAAGCCATCTATTTTACTTTCCTCATCATCGATTACCGCTTTTATTGCTGGTGGCACCAAGACATGCGATGCCAAAATAGAATAGTTTTTTACGCCTCTACGATGCGCGTGCACTACCGACAAGGCATTTGCCGGAGCCGTTGTTTCAAAGCCAACGGCAAAGAAAACAACTTCTTTATCCGGATTGTCTTCGGCAATTTTTACAGCCTCTAAGGGAGAATATAAAATCCGTACATCGGCTCCTTCTGCTTTTGCTTCAAGCAAACTTTTTTGAGAACCAGGCACTCTCAGCATATCTCCAAAGGAGCAAAGAATCACTCCTTTGTCTGAGGCGAGATACACCGCTTTATCGATTAAATTCAAAGGAGTCACACAAACGGGGCACCCGGGTCCATGAATCATAGTAACCGAATCCGGTAACATTTCAATGATACCATTTTTCACAAGGCTATGTGTTTGCCCACCACAAACTTCCATAATCGACCAAGGTCTAGAAACGGTGTTCTTTATTTCTTCCAAATATTTTTTTGCGAGTTCAGGGTCGCGGTATTCAGACATGTATTTCATCTGTAGATTTTTATTTTTATTAATTGGTCAGATGTAATTCGCTCAATTTGCAAATTGAATGTAATGTTTGTAATGGATCATTTCACGGCAAACGGTTTTAATTAGTTTTTGGCAAATATTCATCTACATCGGTAAGGTCTCCCAGTTCCCCAATCTCTTCCAGATACTTAAACGTTTTTTGCGCTTCTTCTTCATCTACTTTGCTGATGGCAACACCAACGTGTACCAATACATAATCGTCAATATCGGCATCAGGCAGCATTTCTAAACTGGCCTCTTTGGTTATACCGCCAAATAACACTTTAGCCATGCGCACCTTGCCATCATACTGCATTTCAATACTCTTGATTTTACCTGGAATCGCTAAACACATAATTTACTTTTTAATATGCTGATAATAAGATAACTGACCGAACGAAATATTCTCATCGTTACTAGACAATATACGATTAAATTTTAACTTTATTCCCGAATTTTCAGCTAGTTTTATAAGCTTTTCGATGAGTACAGCATTTTGAAAAACCCCGCCACTACAAGCAATACAACTAAAATTATGCTGCTTTGCTATATTAAAAATCACGCGCGCTAGCGTATGAATAAAACTATTCGCAATTCTTGGAATTGAGAAACCATCTACCATAGCTTGATGAATATTTTGAATAATTGTTTTTGTTGGAATGTTTTCAAATACTACCCCTGCTAAAAAATCAACTTCATCATTTCCAACATACATTCTTGCTTGATTTTCTAATAGCATTGCAGCCTCACCTTCATAGCTAGTCACATCTATTATACCCAACAAGGATGCAACCGCGTCAAACAAGCGTCCTACCGATGATGTTTTCAATGGGTTGTTCTCCAACATTTTTAAATAGACTTTCCATTCCGTTTCGGAAAACTTCTTCCTGGCAATTTCCTTTTCTGCATTGGGAAGTATACTGAGAAAGGACAATCTTGGTTCTTTCGCCATTTTATCAGCAGCCAACCAATCATAATATTCAAAGTGAATCAGCCGTTCCATTTCGTGATTTTGATACGTAAAGGACTCGCCTCCCCATATCATATTGTCTTCTCCAAACCCAGTTCCATCCCAAACTAGACCTAGTATTTTTTCTTTGGAATCAAATAAATCGTGTTCGCCTAAAACACTTGCAAAATGGGCTTTGTGATGTTGTATGGAGATATATTCCGCATTCCATTTTTCAGCCAACTCCCTTCCCAAAATGCTACTTTGATATTGTGGATGGGCATCTATCAAAATTACTTCCGGTTGTGTTTGAAACAACTTTTCAAATTGTCCAATACTATTCTGAAATCTTTCGGAAACATCATAGCTATCCAGATTTCCAAGATAAGGACTCATATAGGTATGCGAATTAGGCACAAACGTAAACGTGCTCTTTAAATGGGCACCCATGGCCAGTATCTTTTCGTTTCCCGAAGGTGTCATATTCAGAAAGTTGGGAGCTAATCCACGAGAACGTCGAAGTGTAATTTGATGTTCATCAGTAAACCGAAATACAGAATCATCCTGAGGAAAAGTAACTTCTAAATCGTGATGCAGGAAATAATCAGCCACTCCAGATAGTTTTTGAATTGCTTCTGATTCTTTCGAGATAATCGGGGAGCCATGAACATTTCCACTCGTGGCGATGATCGGAGTACCAAGTTCATCCATCAAAACCGTGAGCAAAGCTGATGATGGTAACATAACACCGAATTGATTCAATCCTGGAGCGATACCATCTTGTTCCAAGTCAGGAATAGACTTCTTCGGGTTCAAAATAACTATGGGAGCTACAGATGAAGTAAGTGCATTTTCTTCTGTAGCACTTAGGTTAAAGTCTTTTTTGATTCTTTCCAAGGATGGATAGAGCAAGGCAAAAGGTTTCGCAGGGCGTTGCTTTTTTTCACGTAAACGTTCTATCGCCGACTTATTATTGGCATCGCAACATAGCAGATAACCATTTGTGTTTTTAAGTGCCAGGATGCTTCCTTTTCGGATGAAGTCGGATGTTTTCTTAACTAGCTCCTTATGGTCTCCATCAAATTGCCTCCCGTCATAATCTTGCAGTTTTAATTGAATCCCACAATCGGGGCAGCCATTCGTTTGCGAATGAAATCGCCTGTCATCAGGATTGATATATTCCGATTGACAAGTAGCACACATTTTAAAGGCAGAAACCGTTGTATTTGACCTCTCAAAAGGAAATTTTGTGGTCGCCGCAAATCTTGGGCCGCAGTTGGTGCATGTGGTAAAAGCATACCCATATCGCCGATTGCTTTTATCCCTAATTTCAGCTTTGCATGATTCGCAAATAGAAAAATCTGGGGTTAACGGAATGTTGGTTTGATGCTTTGCTTCTGAAGGAATTATCTTGAAGCCATCGAATTCTTGAAACGGAATTTCGGAAATCTTATGTGATTGAATGATAGAAATTGATGGAGCATTTTCTAGTAGTTGAACCAGAAAATTAGTTGCTTTTTCTTCGGAGGCATTGATGTGAATTAGTACTCCGTCTTGATTATTGCAAACCGAACCCCTCAATTGAAATTGTTTAGATAAACTATACACAAAAGGACGGAAACCCACCCCTTGTACTTGACCAGAAATAGTAATTTCAAAGGTTTTTTGCATTTAGCCATTATCCTTTCTTCCGTTCAATTTTCTCCAGTAACCAATCACACCAAGCATCTATTCCCTCTCCGTTCGTAGACGAAACTTGTAACACTTCTATTTCATGGTTTACCTCTCGCGCATCCTTGATTACGGCTTCTACTGAGAAAGGCACGTAAGGCAATAAATCGGCTTTTGAAACGACCATCATATCGCTGGTCAAAAACATTTTAGGATACTTTTTGGGCTTGTCATCACCTTCTGTTGTTGCCATTAAGGTAACGCGATAGTCTTCACCCAAATCGAAAGAAGCCGGACAAACCAAATTGCCCACATTTTCTATGAACAATAAATCAATATTCTCCAAGTCGAATTGGTCTAAAACCTGATGCACCATTTGAGCTTCCAGATGGCAAATACCTCCCGTTACTATCTGCAGGGCATGTATGCCGGTCTCCCGAATACGCTCTGCATCACGTTCCGTTTCTAAATCTCCGACCATCACGGCCATTGTTATTTTATCCTTTAGTTTTTCTGCGGTTTTCTGCATTAAGGTGGTCTTACCACTACCTGCTGATGAGGTTATGTTGATTAAAAGAGTATTGGTTTTAGCCATTTCCTTTTTAATAATATCCGCTACAAAATCATTTGCTTTGAGCAAATTGATATTAGTGTTCTCGCATTGCACAGTTCCTCGTGCCGCCTTTGTTGATTTATCTACGCTCATCGTTTTTTTGTGTTTATAAAGACCTAATGGTCTAGTCATCAAATTCTATTTTGTGAATCAACATTTCCTCCCCTTCGATTACATTTTTACTTGGTCGTTCGCAATTTTCGCATAGAAACCTGTAATTCTCCACATTGGTAACATGATCGCAAACTTCACATTGAATTTTCAATTGTGTCGATTCTATTTTCAAAGCAACGTTCTGAAATCTGCCATCCCTTAAATGATAAACATCATATGCGTTGTGTAGCAAACGCGGTTCTATGTTCGAAAGGATTCCCACTTTCAGGTGAATTGCTTTCATCTTCTGGAGTTTCTCAGCTTCAAACTCTTGTTCCAAAGTCGCAATAATGCTATTTACGATAGATGTTTCGTGCATAACCCTCCTAAATTAAACTTTTTACTTTTTCCAATTCTTGGAGATGCTTCTCAGCTTGTTCTAGTATACCAGCATCTGTCACCAAAGTTTTCACTTCCTCGGCTTTTTCCTTCATTTCTTCATATTTTTTCAACTCCTCCTCACTAGTTTCGTTATGTGTAAGCCATCCCAATTCCAATTGATTCATCAAGGTCAAAGCACGTTCAAAGGGATATGCTTCTGCCGTTCTCACCTCAAGCGCTTCCTCAAACAGACCAGCTGCTTTTTCAAGATTGTCATGAATTTTTGCTGGAGGAAAATGCATTAACGCTGTCGCATAATTATGACTTGCCATTGCATTTTCATACGGATACTTATCTTTTGTATAAAAAGCCAGAACTTCTTTGAAGGATGATGCACAAAAGGCCGTCCACATTGGTTTCTCGTCAGCACCTACCGGAATTTCAGAATAAATTAACGCCAGATTGTGATGTACATCTGCAAATTTCTGAGGATGTGTATCTCGCTTGAACACTTTCAATACATCCTGAAAAGCATTAATGGCTGCTTTATAATATTGAGGACTTCCATTCTTTGACCAAGTATATAATAGAATCGCTTTTTTGAATCCGGCCTCTCCCAAGAACTCCGGAATATCTTCTTCTTTAAAATATTGAATCGCTCTATTAATAAGTTCTTTGGATGCAACAAAGTCTCCCTTAAAATTGGCAATTTCTGTTGCATCGACCAACAACATTCCTGCCTGTATTTTCAGGTCTTTTGCTTCGAATTGAGCAATGGCCTTTAACTGCAGTTCATGAACTTCTTCTAACATTTGACTATCATAAGGCACTTGTAATTGTGCCATTAAAATTCCCGCTAAATGGGTATTCATTGCATTTTTGGCATCTTCTGAAATGGCAATTTCGAATTGTTCTTGCGCCAGTTGTTTTGCCTCCTGCAATTCACCAGAATCGAGAAGTAAATTTAGGTAGTGTTTAGCCGTAAATACCTTGACTTCATCATTTTCAGCTTTGGAAAGTGCTTCAGAAAACTCTTTTTTAAGTCCCTCATTGTTTTTGGGGTTTTCTACGACACCATAATAACTTAGAACTGCACTGTTGTGCGGCGATGTATTGTAACAAAAATCTACCATGTCAGGCGAAATCTCATAACCGAATTGCAAATGTGTTGCAATCAAAAGGTGGTGGTATAGCGGATGTTCTTCAGAAACAAACTCAAAGGCCTTTTGATGATTTCCAAGCTTATAGAAAACCAAGGCCAGTAGATTTTGCCTGTTAAATGGAGTCGCAGGAAATATATAAGGCGGTTCCAAATCATACCAATCTAAAGGAACTGTAATTTCATCCGATGCTACCACCAAGGTTTTCAGGTCATCTATAGTTTCAGCGTCCTCGGTTATGCCAACCAACTCATCCAATCTATCTACCGATGCAATCGCCTTCTGAACCTTTAGGATGGCATCAGTTGTTGTTAATATCGTAAGCATCTTTGTCTACTTTTTGTGTACCTCGTGGGTCTTTTGCAGCTGTTTGCTGTATATTTCTACCATAGATTTCAGCGAGTCGTTCCGAACGGTAATCACCGATAACTTGAACCAAAACCTCGTTAGGGTCTTGGGTATTTATAAATATGAGCGAAACCTCCCAACGTCCTTTTACAGGGGTAACCTTGTACTGCACCTCGGCATCTATTAGCCAGTCGTTTTTTGGTTTTGTCATGAGATACTCACCTTTATCAAATTCGTTTTTTCAATGATTTCATAATCCAAATCCCTGTCAGTCATATCTAAATCATTGTCTATCAATATCTCTCGAATAGCTAGGGTTTTATCACCTTTTAAATTACGTGATTTCAATAGAAACTGAGTCGGTTTGTACATTTTAACGAACCATTGACTCGAAACAGGAGTGATTAAAACCTTACTCTGCTCTTCCACATAGGTGACATACGCGTAATGAATGTCTCCGAAGATGGGTTGAATCAATTCATTGTCCAAATAAATATGTGAAGTCTTCAGGGTGATTTTAGCACTCACGTAGATATCTATAAATTTAATTCTTCCAAAATATGTTGTACGACTTTATCACCTGCTTCCTTCACCACGTCACTCAAATCAACTTCTAGCTTGGTATTTTCAATCGCCACTAAATACACTTGAATATCTTCTGGATACTCATCTTGTAATATTTTTTTCGTGTACGATAAAGCCTGGTCCCATTTCATTCCATGGAGAAAAACCATCGGGTCATCTTGAGGTGCTTTCATTACTTCTTCCGCTGGGACTTTAAACAAAGTACCCACAGGTTCATTGCTATTCAGAACTGCATCTGCCAAAATAATCTTATCATGGCCTTTTAAACCAAAAAGTACTTCAAAGGCAGCTGTACCCATATCGATAATGCTTATGTCGTCAGAATCGGGAAGTTTTTCCCGCAACTGTTCTATTACATAAATGCCTACTGCATCATCGCTGCGCACCGGATTTCCAAATCCCATTATTGCCGTTTTCATCTATTTTTCTTTCTATTAAAGTAAAAAACTTTCCCGAGGTCACCCTCAGGAAAGTCTCAAAAAAACTACATGTCAGAAGTTATAATTTGAATCTTGATAGCTCAACGCCACTTTGCGCATCATGGGCATGTACCGTACATACCAAACATGAATCGAAAGAGCGCGCTACAATACCTACTTCTACTGGATCTAATGGGTCTTCGATCGTTGTGCCCAAAAGAGCGGTCTCAATAGGTCCTGGATTATCATTACCATCTTGCGGACCAACATTCCAAGTTGTTGGGGCCATAACTTGATAGTTTTTGATAACACCATCTTTAATTTCAATCCAATGTGCTAAGGCTCCTCTTGCTGCTTCCGTAGCACCAAAACCTTTGCCGTCTTTCTCAACAGGTTTGGTGTAGAACTCACCATCTAAATCAATTTCAGATAACCATTGTTCAATGAATTTATAGATTCTAGGAGCTTCATGAACTCTAGCAAGAACTCTAGTGAATACGCTAGGCCCTAGCTTTTTCATGATATCACCAAATAAAGGATCTCTAATTTGATGTTCCTTATTATTTGGGTTAGCGTTCATAATCACCCTAGCCAACGGACCAGCTTCAGCAGCATGTCCGTCATAACGCGGAGCTTTTGCCCAGCTATATTGATTATCAAAGTCACTATCATGCAATGTCTGCGATTTCATAGGTGTCGGAAGCGGTTCATCCCAAGGGTGAAGCCCATCTTCTTGGTCTTTATACCACGAATGCTTAACGTGCTCGCTCACTTTCATGTGGTCAAACTCATGATAATTTTCACCATCAAAGAATCCACTTGAGCTAATTAAGGCGTCATTTCTACCTTCAATAGTTGGATTATTATATCTGTCTTTATGCAAGTATGTTCCTGTTGCTAAGAATTTACCAACACCTTGACCGAATTTATCCAAACCAAATTCGATACCCGCACGAATCAACAATCCCAGATCACTATTCTTTTGAGATTCATTTTCTTCGACCCACGCCAACATGTCGTCCCAAGATTTGATTTCCATATAACGCTCGATAGAGCAACCTAACCAAATCGGTTCTAACCAATCGTTTTTAAATTGTGCGAGTATAGCATGAGCTCTGGTAATATCCTTTAAGGTAGGAGCGCACATCACCCCACCCGGCACCATGTAACTTGAGTGGGGCCATTGACCACCGAACAAGGCATAAATCTGAACTGGCAGTCCACTTGCCGTCAATCCCTTTTGAAAGGTTTCTCCGACATAGGCGGACCAGCGTTTTACCACTTCCTTATATAAAGGTTTATCGGCATACTTTTTATTAGCTAAATCCGTGGCGAAAATCGCATAATACCATCTTGGGATACTTTGAAGGGTTTCCGAAGCCTGACCAATCGCTCTCAACAAAAGAGCATTTGGGGTTAGCTTTGTTCCCCAAGCAGTATCTAATGCCGAGGATGCACAATATAGGTGCGACCCTCCACAAATACCACAAATTCTAGGAGTAACAATGAGTCCCGATTGTGGATCCTTGCCTGCCATGATTTTCTCAAAACCCCTGAACATCGCTGCTTGCGTATGGGCGCGTGTGACTTTGCCGTTGTCAATATAGACCTTCACATCCAAATCGCCCTCAACACGACCAACGGGAGATATATTTAATTCTGTTACTGACATTTTTATTCTTTTTCGTTGCTATTATTTTGAACCTTCCTTAACCCTATGGTTTGTAGGTAATACTTTCTGGAAACCGGCCTCTAAATAGTAAGCCAATTTGTTCCTACCCTCTGGGACTTCTTTAGGAAATGTACCCATGTACTTCATGGTCTTAAAAACACTACCTTTCATAAGGTCGTGATGTGGAAAGCCAGGTTCGGTACAGCCCAAACAAGGATGATTAGCTCGGGTTTTACTAGATTGTCTGTTCCACAATATATTGTTACAACTCGCTCTTGTCATTGGGCCTCTACATCCAACCTCGTAAAAGAGGCATCCGTTACCCCTTTGGCCAAATCCACCATCGACTTTTTGTGCAAAGTTGACTACGTTGGTACAACCTGTCTGAACAAAGTCGGTAAAAAACGTTTTTGGCCTGTGGTAATCATCAATAAGCACATCGCCTATCCTTCCCACAGAAATCGCGACAAGAATTTGAGTAATCCAATCTGGGTGCGCAGGGCAACCTGGTATATTTATTACTGGCAAACCACCTTTTGAAACATAGTCAGGGCCCAAGAACCCACCCTTGTTCTTTTTATGGAATTGCATTCCAGTAGATTCACTAGGGTTTGGCGGAACTGCAGGTATGCCTCCCCATGTTGCGCAATCGCCAATAGCGACGACATAGCCCGCAACTTCTGAGAGTTCCTTAATCCAGTCCTTCATCGGACGGTCAGCGAATAAGTTCATGGTTCCTGTGTTATCCGGGCCTTGAATTATCGAGCCTTCAAAAACAAGAATATCCATCTGCACTTTTCCTGCGAGGATATCCTTTAATAGGTCTTGAACTTGGTCCCCAATCTGTAAACCGGTTGTTGGGTGCCATAAAATGTTTAGCCCGAAATCGGTAATAAGTTCTACCACCGTTGGTTCTTCGGCGTTCAAAAAGGACATTGTGTTGCCACTACATGCACCTCCTTGTAACCATAGTACATTTGCCATAAGTCATTTGATATTTATTTTAAAAGTAATGAAAATAAGAATATGATTCTTATTTAACAAAATTTTTAGAGTATTTTGCGTTATTTGGAATATATCTTAATTATTCATGACAACCTCTTAAAATAAAAAGTCTGTAAGCTAATTTAATTTCAGATGAACTAATTGAGTTTCATGAAAGGAACCATTTTTGGTACAGAGGATGATTACCCTACACGGCCAGACCGAGGTTTTTGTCCATATCAAGCTCAAACTTCCCGTAAGGGTTCACATGTGCATGTATCAACGGGCTCAATGCTCGGTAATCTTCTTTTGAAAACCTGTCCATCCATCCGTTCTCGGAAACCACACGTTGGATCATAAGTGTGTTCACATAGACTAAACAGTTCTGGAGCAGATGAAGTGCAAGTACGGATAGTTCCTGTTCTTCCAATCGGTTCGAGGAAACTTCACCACTTTTTCCAAAAAAAATGAAACCGTTGGCAGAGTTCCAATTCTCTATCACGTTCAGCCCCCCGTGTATTTCACGTCTGATGTCCCCATCGGCAAGGTACCTGCAAAGGAATATCGTTTTCACCGCCTTTCCTAGTTCCTGCAGGGCCCTGTATGTCGGATGGCTCTCGTTACCCCTGGTGAACCTCTTTAAAATTGATTCAGGGTCGGCGGTACCCTGTTCCAAAGCAGCGGTATATTTTACCATTTCATCATATTGCCTCTCGATGATTTCCCATTTGATACCTCTATTGAGTATCGGTAAAAGGTTTTTAAGTTCTTTCTTTAGGGAAATATCGGGTAGGTAAAGTTTCTGGGAGGCAATATTCTTCAACCTTGGCATTAGTTCAAACCCCAAGAGCTTGCAAAAAGCAAACGCGACCTCACTCTGACCGTGGGTGTCCACAAACTGTTTTTCCACCTTCATATCGGTACAATGCTTGAGTACACCTTCTATCATATTGGCCACTTCTGATGAGGAACATTTCTTTAGTTGGGAATAGATGCAGGTGGATCGCGTGTCCACGTGCCAATAGATCATAACGCCCCTTCCTCCATACCGGATGTGCCATTCCGCCATCAGGTTCTGGTCCCAGGACCCGAACTTTTTGGAATCGGAGGCACATGAGGTCGTTGCCTCGCCCCAGAGTTTGGTGTCCTTTACGGAGAATACCCCATTGGCCACTTCCCTAATGGCACTGCGCAGGGAATCTTTGTGTACATATACATTCTTTACATGACGGAGCTCCTTGTAGCTTACATTATTACCTGACGCTATTCTTTTAAGTCCCATATTGGTTCCAAGCCCATAAAGAACCAACAATAGTCTTTTTCTGAGCTGTTCCGGTGTCAAACGTTCAGATGTCCGGATACTCTTGAACAATTTTGTGAACCCGGACCAACTGTCCGCTTCGCGAAGGATTTCCAAAAGTGATGTCATTGGCCATCTGGATTGTACATCTCCCTTGAGCGCATTTATGTTCGGTGGGTCCACGAGCGGGTCCATGGGGGAGAGAACAATGTTCTTGATGCCGCTTTGCCGTAATCTTACATACTTGTTGGACGGCAAGTTTTCATTTAACGTTCTCAGTGCGATTTCCATTTCTTCCTTTAATCCCTTGGTAAATTCCACGGGGTCGTTCTCTACGCCCAACCGGTCGTAATAAAATTTCCTGTTCATATTGAAGTCTTTAGGTACATCCTCATCGGGATTACGGTACCTATCGGCTCCTTCAACCCATATTTCCTTGCAACGGAGCCTCTTTCTCAAAGCTTCAAGTACTGCTATTTCATAGTCTATCCGATCCATATCGCCTTTGCCCATCCCTTTGACAAGTTTTACAAAGCTGGGCTTGATGATGTCCGAAGTGGGAATCGAGTCATCGTCCATTGAGAATTTTGAGTTTGGCATAGGGTTCTCCAACAGCCAATCTATCGCGTCCAAAATAGGTACGTGCAGATCGTTGTTCGACCTGAAGGTAAGACTGCCCAATATTTTCGGGACCATTCTCCGATAATGTGAGGAATAACTGGAACGCACCAATCCATGGATTTCATTTTTGAAACCCTTACCGGAATATTTATACTCCTTGACGATATCGGAAAGCTTCGATTTATTTGCAATGGGAAATATTACCCTATTGATGGTTCCTTTAGGGTCCTTCAATGATGCCTCGGCGATTCGGGCCAATATTGTCGTCTTACCATAAACGCGTTTCAATTCCTTTACCAGTGCGGTCTCTACTTTCTTTTTTGCCTTCTTTGATAGTTTTCCCACAATGAGAATGAAAAGATCCACAAGGTCATCTATGATTTTTTGCCTTCTGGAAAAAAGAAAGACACCCATCAGGGTATCCCTAATATATGGTGGGTGTCGCCTTATCTCCCAAGCGGATTCCGAAGCTATTCTTTTGTACAATCTTTCCCTAATCTTGGGATGTATCCCACCGATTTCTTGAATAGGAATTGCGCAATCCTCTATAAATGCCAATTTGTCCAGCTCATCAAGAACGGTTAGAAGGCCAACACGTCCAGGATCTGAACGAAGCCAAGTAAACGAACCCTTTTCGCCTGGATCGCTTCTCAGGCAACGGTCGAATAATTCCGTTGTACCCCTTCCCAACAATGATGCAACCTGATCGAAAAATCTGTTTTCAAATTTCGAGAGTGCAGTGGAAATTATACGGGAAAGTACTTTTTCCGTAGGAGCTGAAAGTTTATGTTCAAAGAACCATTTAAGGCAAACATCTTCGATTTCTGTTTTTGTACTTCCAAAGGGAAGGATGTCGTCAATCAAAAAATCGATAAGATCTTCGCGGTGTTCTTCATTTGTTTTTTCAACGCCCAAGAATTTTAATATTTCTTTACGATGACGTTCTGCGGTTCTTTGCGACCAATCATACTCATTTAAAATAGATTCATTGGTCTCCAACTGTTCACTTAAATGGGAAACCAGACCACTTACCAAACTTGATTTACTTTTAGGAAATGAACCTGTGGATAAATATTGTTTCAATTGGACTGCAAAAGCCAGTTTATGGGGAAAGCTTTTATTCTTCAACAATATTGACTCATCGTAGGTCAGGTACCAATCCTGATACTGGTTTTGTTCCATGTGTTTTTGCCACAAATTAGCATATTTATCTTAATACGCTATATTTGAGATAAATTCGATATCAGTGTTTACAGGGCTTGTGGGCTAAGTTGTCGCTTTATGCAGCTATGAGGTCACTACCCCTCAAAGGAACTGGCAGACGGTAAAACCTCACAAGTAACCATAGTCCCCTTTTACGACCGTACCGAACTCATTCAGGAAACTTTGGGTACGCTCAACGAGGCCCTGACCTTGGAAATCCTGATTACTATTTTGGTCATTATCATTATGGTTTTCAATCTTCGAGCCTCTATCCTGATTTCTGGACTGCTACCTGTGGCGGTATTAATGGTATTTATCACGATGAAACTTTTTAATGTAGACGCGAACATCGTCGCCCTCTCTGGAATCGCCATTGCCATCGGTACCATGGTCGATGTGGGTGTCATCCTTGCCGAGAATATGATCCGCCATCTGGAAGATGAAGGCTTACGAGTAAATGAAAACGGCAAAGCCTATACCACTAACGAAATCGTCTATAATGCCACCGCCGAAGTTTCGGGCGCTATCGTTACAGCGGTAATGACTACGATAATCAGTTTCCTTCCGGTGTTTACAATGGTAGGTGCCGAGGGAAAATTGTTCCGACCCCTTGCTTTTACCAAAACAATGGCACTCGCTGCGGCATTGGTTATTGCACTGTTTCTTATACCACCTTTTGCGGCAACTTTTTTTAGGGAAAGGAAAATGCGGGAGCGGCTCAAATATGCCATCAATGGAATTTTGATTCTATTGGGATTCACTTCCGTAGTCTTCGGATATTGGATAGGATTGGTACTTGTCGCTTTTGGTGCAGTAGCCTTTCTATCAATGCGTGTTACGCTTTCGCGGAAGCAAAAAAATCTTATAAATACGGCTATCGCTACCATTGCCGTAGTGTTTCTATTGGCGGAATACTGGCGACCCCTCGGGTTTGACCGTAGCCTGACAATGAACCTAATTTTTGTGGCTGTAAGCTGTTTTGGGGTTCTGGGCATCTTTTCGTTGCTCAGGAAATACTACGACCGTATCTTGAAATGGGCATTGCAAAACAGGTTGTTGTTTCTTGTGATTCCTACTACGCTGCTTGTTCTCGGTTTCTTCATTATGCGCAACACGGGCAAGGAATTTATGCCAGCTCTCAACGAGGGTTCGTTCCTGCTGATGCCTACGTCGCTTCCACACGCTGGGGTTGAAGAAAACAAACGGGTCTTGCAGCAATTGGATATGGCCGTGGCCACCATCCCTGAAATCGAGACTGTGGTCGGAAAGGCAGGAAGAACAGAATCTGCACTCGATCCTGCACCGCTCTCGATGTACGAAAACGTGATTCAGTACAAGTCCGAGTATATGCGCAACGCTTCAGGGGAACGGCAACGCTATCGGGTAAATGATGACGGACTGTTTGTGTTGAAAAACGAAAAGTTACATATCAATCCGAACAATGAAGTAGAAAACGATGCCAATTATGAAGCATCTCAATTGCAAACTACCGTCACAAGAAACGAATTGATTCCCGATGACGATGGCGAGTACTACCGCAACTGGCGACCTGAAATCCAAAGCCCGGATGATATCTGGAACGAAATTGTTAGGGTAACAAAATTACCCGGCGTCACATCCGCACCCAAACTACAGCCCATTGAAACCCGTTTGGTGATGCTACAGACGGGAATGCGTGCGCCGATGGGCATCAAGGTCAAGGGGCAGGACTTACGTGAGATCGAGGCGTTCGGACTTAAGCTCGAAGAAATTTTGAAACAGGCCGAAGGGGTCAAGGAACAGGCCGTATTTGCAGACCGTATCGTGGGCAAGCCCTATCTATTGGTCGATATTAAAAGGGAACAACTGGCACGTTACGGTGTTTCGATTATGGACGTGCAGGAAATCCTGCAAGTGGCCGTTGGCGGAATGCCCCTGACCCAGACGGTGGAAGGCCGAGAGCGGTATGCGGTTCGGGTACGCTATCCCCGTGAGCTACGTGATAACCCGACCGACTTAAAGAACATCTACGTTCCCGTAGAAAAAGGCAGTCCTGTTCCATTAGGCGAATTGGTTGATATTCGATATGAGCAAGGCCCACAGGTTATCAAAAGCGAGGATACGTTTTTGGTAGGTTATGTCCTGTTCGATAAACGCGACGGCTTTGCCGAAGTGGATGTGGTGGAAAACGCCCAGGCAATGATTCAGGACAAAATAGACAACGGTGAACTGACCGTTCCCAAGGGCATCAGTTACAAGTTTACCGGAACTTACGAAAACCAGTTACGTGCCGAGAAAACCTTGTCCGTCGTGGTACCCCTGTGCCTGATAATCATATTCCTCATTCTGTACTTTCAGTTTAAGTCCGTATCCACCTCATTGATGGTGTTTACCGGTATCGCCATAGCCTTCGCAGGTGGCTTTGTGATGATTTGGCTATACGGACAGGATTGGTTTCTGAATTTCAGTTTGTTCGGTGAAAACCTTCGCGAGCTGTTCAACATCAAGACCATTAACCTGAGCGTCGCGGTCTGGGTAGGGTTCATCGCGCTTTTTGGCATCGCTACGGATGACGGTGTGGTGATGGCGACCTATCTCGACCAGAGTTTTGTTAGGGAAAAACCCAACGACAAAACGGGTATCCGTCAGGCTACCCGCGAAGCGGCAGGAAAGCGTATCCGTCCCTGTTTGATGACAACCGTAACCACAGTTTTGGCATTATTGCCAGTGCTGACATCCACAGGAAAGGGAAGTGATATTATGATTCCGATGGCCATCCCCATTGTGGGCGGGATGCTCATTGATGTAACCTCGTATTTCCTGTTGCCAGTCCTTTATAGCTGGCGGGAAGAATATAAACTTAAACGCACGAGCAAATGAAAAATATAAAAATCATAATTGGATTGTTGCTTGTTTCCGCTGAAGTTTATGCTGAGCGAACACGAAGTGCGAAAGCCCTCCTGAACGCATTGCTAATATTGAGCATTGGACTGATTTCAATCGGCGGGCAGGCGCAACAATTACAATCCTACATTCAAGAAGCCGAAAGAAACAATCCTGAGATTCAAGCCTACGAGCTGCGGTACAATATTGCCGAGAAAAAGGTCAATGAGGTCAATACACTACCCAATACTACAGTAAGTGCGGGCTATTTTGTAAGCGAACCCGAAACAAGAACGGGTGCGCAACGGGCAAGGTTCTCTATTTCGCAGATGTTGCCGTGGTTCGGCACTATAACCGCTCGGGAAAACTATGCGGGTTCGATGGCGGAAACCGAGTTTGTGGAAATTGCCATTGCCAAAAGAAAACTGGCACTCTCGGTCGCCCAATCCTATTACCAACTGTATTCCATCAGGGCAAAGCAGGATGTGCTCGATGAGAATGTCCAACTGCTACAAACCTACCAACGGCTGGCACTGACCTCGGTTGAAGTTGGGAAAGCCTCTGCGGTGGATGTGTTGCGATTACAGATTCGACAGAACGAACTGCAACAGCAAAAAGAAGTTTTGCAGGAAGACTATTTGGCGGAACAGGCGAGCTTCAACAATCTCTTGAATCGCAAAGAAAGTATTGCCGTGGCAGTCGTCCCAGAAATCACCATTCCGACGGAAGACCCGATGTATAGCGAAGAAGGCTTGGCACTCAATCCCGAACTGCTCAAATACGACAGGCTTTACGAATCCATCGAGCAATCGGAATTGCTCAACCAAAAGGAAAGCGCACCGAACATCGGTTTTGGATTAGACTATGTACCTGTTTCCGAGCGGCCAGATATGACCTTCAGTGATAATGGTAAAGATATCGTGATGCCAATGGTATCGCTGTCCATACCCATTTTCAACAACCGTTATTCCTCGATTTCCAAACAGAACGAACTGAAACAACTGGAAATCGAATCCCAGAAAAACGACCGATTGAATACGTTGGAAACCGCTTTCGCGAAAGCAACATCGCAACGCAATCAAGCACGAATAAAATTCAATACACAGCAAAAGAATCTTAATCAGGCAAAGGATGCCGAGGAAATCCTGATAAAGAACTATGAAACAGGCACCATCGATTTTAACGATGTGCTGGACATTCAGGAACTGCAGTTAAAATTTCAAGTGAACCAAATCGAATCAGTGCAATTGTATTATGTGCAATCGGCAATTATCAACTATTTAATCAATTGATTATGGTCAAGGATTTCTATATAAAAAATATGGTTTGTGAACGATGCATCAAGGTGTTGAAGGATGAATTGAATGCACATAACATTGACTTGCTCCAGGTAGAATTAGGCCGTTTGCGATTGGATATTGAAGACCATGATGTAGATAAACTCGAAAATTTATTGAAAGAAAACGGTTTTGCACTCATCACTTCGACCGAGGATAAATTGACGGAGAAAGTAAAAATTGAATTGATAAAGTTACTGAATATGATGCCACTTGAGATTAACGGTAAGCTATCAGATTTTCTTGCGGATAAATTACAAAGGGACTATTCGAAAATCAGCAAGGTGTTTTCCATTACAGAGGGCATCACTATTGAAAAATATTTTATCAAACTGAAGATAGAAAAGGTCAAGGAACTTATCCAGACACCCGAATACAATTTTACGGAAATAAGCCAGATGCTCGATTACAGCAACGTCAATCATTTAAGCAAACAATTTAAAAGCGAGACTGGAATGAGCCTTAGCGACTACAAGGATGGCCAGAAAAATTTTAGAAATCCTTTGGACAAAATTGTATAGATATGAACCAGAATTATGATACAACATACTGAATACCAGTAATATTTTTGTTGAACAATAACAATGAGAAAACTATGAAATTACTAAGAATTATCACATTACTCCTGTTTTCTTCTACGGTATTCGCCCAAGTGGGAACTAACGGACAGGATAGAAAGGAAGAGGGGCGACCTGTTAAGGAATACAGTCTTGTTTTGGAAAATAATAAAATAACGCTTGGAGGAGTAACGGCAAACGGGATGACCATCAATGGTAGTATTCCCGGCCCAGTCTTGGAATTTACCGAAGGCGACTTGGCCATCATCAACGTAACCAATAAAATGGATGTTGAAACATCGGTACACTGGCACGGATTGATACTCCCCAATTTTTATGATGGGGTTCCCTATTTGACCACACCCCCAATAGAACCTGGAACCACTTTTCAATATAGAATACCCATTAACCAATCGGGTACCTACTGGTACCATTCGCATACGATGCTCCAAGAACAAAAGGGTGTTTATGGCTCCATTATGATTCAGCCCAAGGAAAAAACATTGGAATATGATAAGGATTTGGTCGTGGTACTCTCTGACTGGACCAACGAAAAACCAATGAACGTACTGCGAAACCTTAAGCGCGGGAATGAGTGGTATCAAGTAAAAAAAGGTACGGCGGTTCCTTTGGGGAGGGTCATCAAAGAGGGTGCATTTGGTGCTCAACTCAAGTTTTGGAGAGACCGTATGGAAGGTGCGGATATAGCCGATATCTATTATCCGGCATTTCTGACCAATGGGAAAATTTTGGCGGAATATCCAGAATTCGAGGCGGGCGAAAAAGTGCGGCTTCGTTTTATTAATGCCTCCGCTTCCACCTATTATTGGATGGATTTCGGTGGCGGCAACCCTATGGTGGTCTCCGGTGATGGTATCGATGTGGAACCGGTTTCCAAAACTCGTTTCCTTTTTGGTATTGCCGAGACCTATGATGTTATCGTTACCGTTCCCGAGGGTACCTTGGAGGTGACGGCCACGGCACAGGATGGCTCTGGAAGCACTTCGTTGCGCTTGGGCCAAGGAACCCTGTATCCGGCAAAAAGAATTGACAGGCCCGATAAGGTGGCAATGATGAAACAGATGGCCAAAATGGATATGAAAATGGGCGCACCTGCAATGGCCGGTAACAAAAAGAAGAACACTCCGGAATATCTGATGCAAAAGTACGGAATGAAGATGGATATGAAAGACGGCAAGATGAATATGGGAATGCACGATAAGATGTCAGTGAATAATGGCCAAATGGATAAAATGAAAATGGATGACCAAAAACCTATGGATATGAATGAAAATCATATGCAAATGGAGATGGACAAAAAGATGGACGGTATGGAGGGAATGAACCCGCCTGCCGGACCGGCAGGAAAGGATTCAATGCCTATGAACCAAAAGAACGCATCCAATAAAATGAAGGGTCATATGGGTCACAATATGTCTATGATGAAGAAAGACACTTCATCTTTTGATTATGATACCCGAAAAACCTACTTCAACTATGATTTCTTAAAGGCAACCGAAAATACGACCTACAATGCTGATTTGCCCGTGAACGATATTCTATTGAACCTGACCGGGAATATGCAACGGTATGTATGGAGTTTGAACGGTGTGCCGCTTTCAGAAACGGATAAAATTAAAATCAAAGGAGGTAAAGTAACCCGCATTACGCTCAACAACCTTACAATGATGCACCACCCGATGCACCTACACGGGCATTATTTTAGGGTAATCAACGAAAATGGCGAACGTTCCCCATTAAAGCATACCGTCAATGTGCCACCGATGCAGAAAGTGGTCATCGAGTTTTACAACGAGGAGTATGGCGATTGGTTCTTTCACTGCCACATCCTGTACCACATGATGGGTGGTATGGCACGCATTTTCAGTTATGATACCCCAAGGGATGAAAGGATGCAGGATTTTCCTGTTAAAAAACTGATTGACGAAACAGACCATTATTATTCGTGGGGGATGGCGCGCTTGGGCTCAAACTTCAATGAACTCTTTTTAATGTCAAGCAATATCCGCAACGAGTTCGGACTACGGGCTGAATTTGACTATGACAAAAACTTTGAAGCCGAAGTAAACTATAACAGATACCTTAATGATTGGGTGCGCCTCTATGTAGGGGTAAATACCGAAACCTCCACACCCGATTCTTATAACACCTTTAATACGGTAGGTTTGGTGGGTTTAAAATACTTTACTCCGTACCGCTTCAATGTAGATGTGAGTATGGACCACCAACTAAGGCCAAGAATTCGTCTGGACCGGGAATTCTTGATTTTTCCGAGAATTTTTCTGGAAGGTGAATACGAATACCGGGCCGACTTTGGTTGGGTGAACGATATTGGGGATTCATCTTATCAAAGCGAAACCCAGTGGTTGGTGGGAGCCTCTTATATCCTATCCCGAAATTTTTCAATACAAGCAAATTACAATAACCGATATGGCTGGGGTGGCGGCCTTTTAGCCCGATTTTAACAAGTAACAATTTAAAACAAACACAAAATGAAAACAGTAAAGAGAACAATAGGTACAATGGCACTTGCTGCCATAGTGATGGTAACAGTTTCCTGCAAGGACGGAAATAAGAACGAACCCGCCAAGCCAATGAGCAATGAAATGCATCAGGAAACGATGGATGACAAAACAGATATGGCTATGGACAACAGTCAAGATGCTAAGGCCGAGGCCATTTTAAAGGGTTATTTCAACCTAAAAGATGCTTTGGTTAACGATGACAATTCCAAAGCAAAGGAACTGGGTAACACCTTGGCGCAATCGCTCAAATCATTTGATGCATCGAGCTATTCGGACAGCCAGCAGAACGAACTAAAGGACATCATCGAGGATGCCACCGAACACGCCGAGCACATCGGCGAGAGCGATATCAAACATCAACGCGAGCATTTTAAAACGCTTAGCAAGGATATGACCGATATGGTGGCGATAACGGGAACTTCAATGACCATTTATGAGCAGTACTGCCCTATGTACGATAACAATAAAGGCGGTGCTTGGCTTAGTATGAACGACGAAATCAGAAATCCCTATTTCGGTGATAAAATGCTTACCTGTGGTAAGGTACAACGTGAAATAAACTAAGTGAAAATAGTAAAAATCATAGCGTGGGTAGCTTTGATTGTCTTTGTGGTCATCCAATTTTTTCCTGTGGACTATAACCAGAATGAAATGGTGCCGCAAACCGATTTTATGCTCGTGAACAATGTACCCGCAACGATCGAAAAATCGTTACGGGTTTCCTGCTATGATTGCCATAGCAATAATACCGATTATCCTTGGTACAGTAAGGTACAACCAGCAGCTTGGTATTTAGAGGACCATATTAAAGAAGGTAAAGCAGAATTGAATTTTAACGAATGGGATAACCTTTCAGAAAGAAGAAAAACCAGCAAGTTGCGGTCGATCATAAGCCAGCTTGAGGATGGGGAAATGCCTTTGGATAGTTATACGCTAGTTCATAGGGATGCCCTTCTTTCGGAAGTAAATAAGGAAGCAATCATTGACTATGTAAATACACTTAAAGATAGCTTGGAATAAAGTCCTGGTGGGGGAAGGGCAACATGAAGTTTGGTTAGTAACTCTTCTCGTGTCAGGCACAAATATTAAATGCAATGAAACATACCTATCACATACACGGAATGACCTGCAACAGCTGCAGAAACCACGTCGAGAAAGCACTTTCCAATGTGGAAGGGGTAACGAATGTATCTGTCGATTTGGAAAAAGCCGAAGCGGTCATTGAAATGGAATCGCATATTCCTATCGAAACATTCCAGGAAGCACTAAAGCAAGAAGGCGGTTCGTACAGCATCCACAAACCGGGCGAGCATCATCACGAGAATGATTCTGTTTCTGCGAAAAAAGAAAAATCAAAAGGCCAAGGAACAGGAACCTTCTATTGCCCAATGCATTGTGAGGGCGATAAAACCTATGACAAACCGGGCGACTGCCTTGTCTGCGGAATGGATTTGGTGGAAGAGAAAAACTTGAACACTACCAGTTCCGAACAATGGACCTGCCCAATGCATCCCGAAATCGTAAAGGACGAACCGGGAAGCTGTCCTATCTGTGGTATGGATCTGGTTCCTATGAGACCCAACCTTTCCGCAGAAGAAAAAACGTATCGAAAACTGCTCAAAAAGTTTTGGATAGCTGTCGTCTTTACACTGCCAATCTTCCTGATAGCAATGTCGGAAATGCTGAGCAACAATCCATTGTACGACTTTTTGGAATTGAAATATTGGAACTGGATTCAATTCGGACTTTCAATCCCGGTAGTATTTTATGCGACGTGGATGTTCTTTGAACGTGCCTACCGAAGTATTAAAACGTGGAACCTCAATATGTTCACACTAATCGGTATAGGTGCGGGCGTGGCTTGGTTGTTCAGCGTATTTGGGATGCTCGTACCAGACTTTTTTCCGGACCAGTTCAAGACCGAAGCGGGCACGGTACATGTTTATTTTGAGGCGGCCACGGTCATTTTGACCTTAGTGTTGCTGGGTCAACTCTTGGAAGCCCGAGCGCACAGCAAGACCAATTCCGCAGTCAAGGAACTTTTGAAACTGGCACCCAACAAAGCGGTCAAGGTTGTTGATGGTGAGGAACAGGAAGTTGCTATCGATGACATTGAATTAGGTGATATACTTCGTGTCAAACCGGGCGATAAGATTCCCGTTGACGGTGCTATCACCGAGGGCGAAACATCCATAGATGAATCGATGATAACGGGCGAGCCTATTCCTGTGAACAAATCCGTCGATGACAAAGTAAGCAGTGGAACGATAAACGGCAATCAGTCTTTTCTGATGAAAGCGGAAAAGGTGGGTTCTGACACCTTGCTGTCCCAGATTATCCAGATGGTCAACGATGCAAGTCGCAGTCGCGCCCCTATCCAGAAATTGGCAGATACGGTTTCTGGCTACTTTGTGCCGATAGTTGTCATCATTGCAGTCATAACTTTTGGGATATGGGCGATATGGGGCCCTCAACCCTCCTATGTCTATGCACTGGTCAATGCCATTGCCGTATTGATTATTGCCTGTCCCTGCGCTTTGGGCTTGGCAACGCCAATGTCCGTGATGGTCGGTGTCGGTAAGGGTGCTCAAAATGGGGTACTCATTAAAAATGCTGAAGCCTTGGAAAAGATGGATAAGGTAGATACCCTCATTGTGGACAAAACGGGAACGATTACCGAGGGAAAACCTACGGTAGAAAAAGTGGGTTCATTTGATAAGGGTTTTAGCGAAAGCGAAGTACTTCAATATATCGTTTCGCTCAACAGTCAAAGTGAACATCCTTTGGCGGAAGCCACCGTAAAATATGGAAAAGAACAAAACGCGGAATTCCTAAAAGCTGAAGGGTTCAATGCCGTTACCGGAAAAGGTGTTGATGGCAAGGTCAACGGTAAAGATGTTGCTCTTGGCAATGCCAAAATGATGGAACAAGCGAATGCAAACCTTTCCGATGCGATGGAGAATGAAGCACAAACCTATCAAAAACAGGGTAAAACGGTTTCCTATCTCGCTATAGACGGTAAAACCGTGGGCTATGTTGTAATCGGTGATAAAATCAAGGAAACCAGTGCCAAGGCCATCAAGGAATTACAGGAAAAGGGAATTAACGTGATAATGCTTACGGGCGACAACCACGATACGGCACAGGCTGTGGCGAGCGAACTCAATCTTGCCGACTTTCAGGCAGGAATGCTACCTGAAAACAAACTGCAAGAAGTGGAAAAACTTCAGAAAAACGGAAAAGTGGTCGCAATGGCTGGTGATGGAATTAACGATGCCCCTGCCTTGGCCAAAAGCGATGTGGGTATCGCTATGGGAACTGGCACCGATGTGGCTATAGAAAGTGCGGCGATAACCTTGGTCAAGGGCGACCTGCACGGTATTGTAAAGGCACGGAATCTTAGTGATGTGGTAATGCGGAACATTAAGCAAAACCTATTCTTTGCAATGATTTACAACACCTTGGGAATACCCATTGCTGCGGGATTTCTATATCCATTTTTTGGGATTCTGCTATCCCCGATGATAGCGGCCTTGGCGATGAGTTTCAGTTCGGTTTCGGTCATTGCCAATTCGCTAAGGCTCAAAGGTTCAAACATCGACTAAATTATATGGTAAAAAGAAAAACAGCGATAAAAATTAGAAAGGCACACCGCTATCTGGGCATCTTCTTGGGCATCCAGTTTTTGATGTGGACGATAAGCGGTATGTATTTCAGTTGGACCGATATTGACGAAATACACGGCGACCAGTTTCGACAGGACCCGATTGTGGCATCCGCCTTTAAGTATTTGATAAGTCCTTCCGAGGTGAATCTTGAAGAAGCCATTGTATCCGTAGAACTTCGGGAAATCGATGGTGAACCTTTCTACTGGATAAATGGTAAACAACTTTTTGATGCCCGAACAGGTGCCGAAAAAAAAGCAATTTCAGAAACCGAAGCGCTTAAAATCGCTGAACGGAATATGTTGCCTGAACTTGAAGTGAAAGGAATCGAGCTCATCGAACAAGTGGATAACCATAGCGAATATCGCGGTAGACCGCTTCCAGCGTATGTTATAAGTTATGAAACACCCGAAAATATAAAGGCCTATGTTTCAGAAAAAGATGGTGCGTTCCAAACGCTACGTCATCGGGATTGGCGTTGGTTCGACTTTCTATGGATGACCCATACGATGGATTATGAAGGTCGAGATGATTTTAACACAATCGTACTACGTGCCTTTTCCCTACTGGGATTGATAACCGTATTGAGCGGATTATTGTTATGGTACATCAGTTCACCCACAATCAGAAAAATAAAAAAGAGAAACAAATAACACCAAAAATTCAAAAACAATGGAACATTCAAATCACTCAAACAAAGGAAAATACAGAACCTTTTTTATTATGCTGGCTTGCTCATTCGTGGCTATGTATATCACGATGTATCTCAACACCTATGAATGGGACCACGTATGGTTCAGCTTAACACGCTTCTATATGGTCTGTCTGGGTATTGCTGCAATGGCAGTGATAATGTGGTTCTTTATGCGTAAGATGTACACCGATAGGAAAAAGAATATTGCCATACTTTTAGGTAGTTTGGTCTTGTTTCTGGGGGCATTATTTCTTGTACGCGACCAAAAATCAACAGTAGGTGATGTGTTATGGATGAAAGCGATGATACCACACCATTCCATCGCTATATTGACCAGTGAACGCGCCGATATTCAAGACCCAGAGGTTAAAAAACTGGCAGAAGAAATTATTAAGGCACAGCGTAAGGAAATTACCGAAATGAAAAAAATGATTGAGCGATTACAGAACGAAAAATAATTAGTTATGAATAAGAATATCATTTACATCGCTATTGCAATCCTGGTCGGACTGCTCGGTGGATGGCTCATTTTTGGCGGGTCGTCGGAAGATTCAAAATCCAATAAGGATGCTTCAAATATGTCCGACAGTCAAGACCATTCAGCAGATGGGGAAGTCCAGATGTGGACATGCTCGATGCACCCACAGATTATGCAGCCCGAACCGGGCGATTGCCCAATTTGCGGGATGGATTTGATTCCAGCGGAATCAAGTGCCGATGGCCTGGCAATGAACGAGATCAAAATGACCAAAAATGCGATGGCATTGGCGGGCATCCAGACATCCATCGTGGGCAATCAGACGACAGATGACGAAAATATGATTTCCCTTTCGGGAAAAGTCAAGATGAACGAGGAAGAAAATGCGGTCCAGGCCAGTTATTTTGATGGCAGAATCGAACGGTTAAACGTAAATTATGAGGGTCAGGAAGTCAGAAGAGGACAATTGCTTGCCACCATCTACGCACCTAATCTAATTGCCGCACAGCAGGAATTGATTACCGCAGCTTCACTTAAAGAATCACAACCGGCGTTATACAAGGCGGTTCGTAACAAATTGAAACTTTGGAAACTCTCGGAAGCCCAAATCAACAGTATAGAGGAATCCGGAAAGGTCAAAGAGAACTTTCCGATTTATGCGACGGTATCAGGTACGGTCTCCGAAAAGATGGCTGCCGAAGGCGACTACGTAAAACAGGGGCAGCCTATTGTAAAAGTTAGTAATCTAAATTCGGTATGGGCCGAATTCGATGCCTATGAAAATCAGATATCCGAATTCAAGAAAGGACAAAAAATTAAGGTCGTTACCAATGCTTATACCAATAAGGAATTTGATGCGACAATTTCGTTTATTGACCCCGTTCTAAATACCCAGACCCGTACTGTTATCGTTCGTGCAAACCTAAAAAACAGTGAAGGGTTGCTAAAGCCTGGAATGTTTGTTACAGGAAAAATTGAAGCTAAAGCTAATGGAACAACATCACAATTCAGCATTCCGGCAAGCGCCGTAATGTGGACGGGCGAAAGGTCTTTGGTCTATGTAAAGACGAATCCCAACGAACCCGTTTTTGAAATGCGGGAAGTTACGCTCGGCAATCGAATCGGCGAGACGTTTACGGTCGTTTCCGGATTGCAGGATGGCGACGAAATAGTAACCAATGGAACGTTCACGGTAGATGCGGCCGCACAGCTACAGGGCAAGAAATCGATGATGAGCCAAGATACAGCCGATGACGAGAAACCTATGTCAGATATGAAAATGGAACTTTCCAAAAACACTCAAAATATTTTTCAAAAAAGCTTAAAACCGTATTTGAAAATGAAGGACGCTTTTGTTGACAGTGACGCAAAAAACACTTCTGCTTTCGCAAGAGAAACACTGGAAGAAATCCAGCTTATTCGGGAATCGGAATTGGGGACTATGGAAAAATCCCACGTTGCTAAAATCAAAAAGATGTTGGGGGCCATTTCCGAGAACGATGATATTGAGAACCAACGTAGCCACTTTGTGATATTAAATCAGAATATGGTTCCCATTGTAATGAATATTGATAATATAGACTCAAAAGTCTTCATCCAAAAATGCCCAATGGCAAATAATAACAAGGGTGCATTTTGGATAAGTGCAGATACCGAAATACGAAATCCTTATTACGGGGATGCTATGCTTACTTGCGGAAGTGTGATTGATACGGTACAGTAAATCCCTCAAAAAGCATCTAAATAACTATAAAATTATTTTTTTTAATGCGACAGGCCATTTTCAGAATGCCTGCCCCTGTGCCTGCGGAAGTTGAAAATCCTAAGCCTTCAATCCTCCCGAGCGGGCACGCTGTGCTGGCCCGCATTCGGTCGTCTTTCCGGTTTCGGCTTTTAAACATCCTCAGCACCGCGCATAAACCCAAACGGACGGAAAAAAATCGTCAGTTTGGATTTATCTTTCCAACCGCTTTTTTTGATTTCTTTATCTTTATAATCTATAAAAGCTAATCAAACATCAATGAAACGATTACTATTTCTACCGTTGGCAATTACGCTGTTATTAATATCCTGCAACAAAGATGATGACGAAGTTTCTATAGCAAACCGAAATCGGGCATTATTAGGGCAATGGGAATATGAAGCGATCATGACAGACAGAGCGGTAGATTTGAACGGGGACAATACCTCCAATATCGATTTGTTCAATACCCAAGAACTGCCCCAATGTGTTAAGGACAATATTACCACCTATACTGAAGATGGCCCTTCCGGCAAACCGGAATATAACGTTACCGAAAATAATCTGGCCTGTGATGACAATAATCCATTTTCTTTTGTTGAAGAGGATTTTTGGACACTCACAAACAATAATGCTACTATCAGTTTTGAAGGCAGGGAGCCTTTCAGAATAATCGAGTTGACAAAAAATAGGTTAAAGGTGAAATCGGACGACACTTTCGATGGTCAAGATTATATTATGACCATTACTTATCGAAAGAAATAGAAAATCATTTATAAAATGTTTCTAAACTCTTTGAACGGTGCCCATTTCAACATCGCTCCATTCCCCATTGCTGTCCTGAACCCTCACTTCATATCTTTGGTCGAGATATCTAAGTTTACCTTCGCTAGGTTCTTCTTCCATTAAAAATATGCGATCTACACCTGTACCTTGTGCATCGTTGTAATTGAAAAGTTTGGTATCCCATCTTCGGTCAAATCGGTTATATATCCTTATTTCCACCTGCTGCAATGTTGCGCCGTTGTAGGCCTCGCTACAATTCGTATCAAAACAGGTAAATATCCTTACTTGATAATCACAACCGTTCAGACCGCCACAACTTATATTTCGTTTCTCGCCTTTGGCCGCTACCTGTGGTTTTTTAAACATTATTATCGATTCGCTCAACGTTTGGGAAATGCCCGTGGAATTCTCGACCCTAAAATTGATGGTAAAGTTTTCATCGGTTTCCGGAAAAAATTGCATTGGGGTCGAACTGTAGTCCAACGGCAGAATATCCCCTTCTCGATATAGTCGGCTCTTATAGTATATGTACCCCGCGCTGGCACCCGTAAACGTAAAAGTCATTTCGTAGGTTATATTGGGATCATGACCTGTGCTGGCATTAGTAACTGCCGTCAAAGTAAAAGGCTGCCCTTCGTACTTATCCTCGGAGGATTGACTGATATTGAAATCGAAGAATTCCTCGTATTTTTCAAACTGTATGTTGACATCCGCCTTTTTTTCTACTTCCGACGAAGACCGAACGGTAAACTCTATACTATGGTTCGATTCGGAAATTCCAGTATATTTTCCTTGGAATGTACCTATCGGAACGCTGAAACTCTCGCCGGCGGCATAGGTGGTTCCCTGATATTCAAAAGTACCGTTGCTTCCTCCTGAAGAATAATACATCACATACGTATCGCCGCCAATACCCAATTCCGATATATTGAAATTGATGTCTACAGTATCCCCGGTATTGGCCTGCGATTGAGAAGCATTTGCTGTAAAGTTGAAATTTTTTGGTTCGACATTAATAGTAATGTCAACTGTCTTTTCAAGACCCGTATCATTCTGTACGTAGAAAGTCAAGTTGATATTTCCGTCATCCGTTCCCAACAGTTCCCAATTAAAATTTCCCTTAGGAACATCATAAATATTACCCGCACTGACCTGCGTGCCATTTTCATTGGTTATGATGGCATTCCCGTTAATACTATATCTCATGGTATAGTCCGAAGAACCAATACTTTCTGAAATATTGAAGTTCAAGGAAGTGATTTCCCCGACCGAAATATCGGATTTTTGGCTTCCTCCAGTAAATAGAAAATCGACCTGATTATAGTTGATAGCGGTATTTGCGGTATGGGTTACGTTGGCAGAAGATTCCACGCTCAAAACAATGTCATGCTGGCCGGCTTCCGTTCCGGTATACACGACATTGTTATTGTTCGGGCCTAAAAGGAATTTCTCGCCTGGACCATATTCAGTTCCATTCACGCGCAACGAACTGTTTCTCCCCGAGGAATAAAAGGCCTCATAACTATCATTGATTCCCTCGGGTATTTCGTCTATGTCGATAATTACGTTCACGGGAATATTCGCAAATTCAGAGGTTTTTGAAGGCGTGATATTGACCGTAAAATCATTTTGCTTGGTTTCAAGATCAATCAATACGGGGCCGACTTCTTGACCATAATTATCCGTAACGATAAAGGAAACTTGATGTGAACCCAGACTTTCGGGATAATAGAATAGGGAAAAATTCCCTAGTTCCACGGGATACTCGGTCGAATTTTGTAAGGTGTTGCCGCTGATTCCTGTAATTCTCCCATTGCCTTCCAAAAGCTCATAGGATATATTGTAATCAATGTTTTCGGTATTCCCGTTGGATTTGATATTGAAGTTGAATTGTGTCCGTTCATTCACGAAGACGGAATTACTTTCCGAATTGCCCGAAAACGTAAACGGAATATTTGCGACCTCGATTTCAACACTATCCTGTTTTACCTGTCCATTGGAATCCCTAACATCAAAGTATATCTTACGCTTACCCAATTCTTTGCTAGTAAACGTATAATTGTAAGAGTTTGGAACTATGGTTCTAAATTGGCCCGGTTCCATGACCCCGCCATTGTGGTCCCTGACCGTTCCGCTACCTTCACTAGTCGAAGAAAAGGAATGGGATATTTCATATTCCACTTCCGAATCTTCATCTTGTGTTTTTAAATCGATGGCAATGGCCAAATTGGTATCCAATTCCACTTGGGTCGATGATGCCGTGGCATTGAGGATAAAGTCCAAATTCAGAACGTTCAATAACAATTCTTCCGTCAAAGTAGCGCCATCGGGAGCTTTGGCCGTTACGATAAGTTTGTGTTCCCCCAAATTTTCGGGCAGATATTCCAATTCAGAAATGCCTTTGGGCAGGATAAATGGTTTACCTGCATCAAAGACTTCGTTACCAAGATAAAGCTTCCCGGTTCCGTTTTCTATTTGGTAAACGACCTCGAAATCCCCTTTTTTGTCAGGATCTTCAGTTTCCTTATCCCTGAGTAATGTGACATTTACCGGATTTTTAGAATTGATGATAAATGCGTTGACCCCCTTGTTTAGCAGAAAGCTAAAGCTGGCGTACTTGGCATTATATAGAAGTTCCAGTTCCTTTTTTCTAGTATTGGTATCCCATGCCGAAAATCTGATTTTGTGCGCACCCGTATCGATGGCCACATAATTGTAGGCCCAATTTCGGTCGGTTATCTGCAAAGTGTCCCGCTCCCTTATAGTATCGCCTTCCATTGTTAAGAAATATCCCCTGCCTTTATCAGAGGAGAACTTCATAAAGTAATCGACCGTGGTAATTTCTTTATCCGGTACCAAAGAAAAGGTAGTCCGGGCATTTTCGAACACAAAGTTTTCATCGGGATGTTCTTCCGTAAAACTAAAGTCAAAATCATCCTTGATAACACCCTCAAAGTCTTTGCTACATGCCAATATCAGGACAAAAGTTGCCAAGATGGCAGCAATCGAAAATCGGGTCGGTCGGATAAAATTTTTCATTTTCAAAGTATTTAGAACAGGAAATATCTAAGGCCCAATCCGGCATAGGGATAGAATTGACCTACATCGCTATTTATATGGTAGTATTCGTTCGCTTTTATCAAAAGGGAAAAGTCGTTGCTGAGGGTTATTTCTCCTTCAATTCCGACGAAAACCCCATATATAAATTGACTTTTGGCATCCAGAATGGCACCATTGGACAAAAGACTATTTCCGTTATTGATGACCTCATAGCCGAAAATACCGCCGCCGCCAACATTGATGGCATATTTTTTAAAGTTCTTTTGCTCCCAAACTTTAATGAAATACCCTGGCTGTACTGTAAATATGTTGTAGGGAATATCGAAACTTCCTTTATCCTCCGCAATGGCTGCAAATACACTTAATTGTGCATATCGGTTTCGGTTCAAATGGTAATTATACGTCCCCATAATCCCGAAACCATCTTCGGCGTAACCCCCACTTAGCCCTACGGAAGATGCATAGTTGCCGCTTTGGGAGTAGGCCAAAGTTGAAATAAAAAGTGCTAGAATTATCGTATTGATTTTCATTTTAAAAGTGTATAGGGTTGTTGATAATTTCATGGCCTATCTTCAATGAAAGATTTCGATTTCCGGATTCTTCATCCAATTCAACGACCACCTCTTTCTTTTCATCCAAAGCAAACTTTTTAAAGACGATTACAAAGTGGTTTTCACTTTTACCCGAAACCGTTTTTGGTCGTTTGTAAACGAATACCGGTTCCAAAGGCATTTTTTGGTTGCTACTGCTATTTTTATAATTAGTGGCCAGTTGATGCTTAATGAAGTTGATGTCCAAGTCAAGCCCCTCTTTGTTCTCGATACGGTACTGAAAATAGAGTTCGTCCTCATTGTAATACACTCCCTTTAGCCAAAGGAAAACATTGTCCAGCCTTGAGAAATAACGACTAATCTTTGCCTTATCGAACTGCATATAATAGCATCGCAGACGGTAATATTCCATGGGGTCTTTCTCGTAGAGTTCTTTTGTAGCCCTGTCAATAGAATTTGTTGCCGAATCTTTGGTTGATATTGTGAGTTGTTCTTCTGGAATTTCTATCCGTTTTATTTTTGTTTCTGAACCTGGATCCGCAACGTCCAAACTAATTGACTTGGAATTACCATTGATATTGGTGATCGCCTTTTCGGGCTTGATGTACCACGTAAACTTCTTTGGTTTTTCCTTTAGTTTCAAAATAAAGTCATAAACGTTACCTGATTCGGTAATTACCGTATGGTTTGTGAAGTTTTCTTTTTCAGGTGCCAGCTCATCATAGTATAACTTTAAGATTCGCCCATGGAATTTACTTCCAGCGGCCTTTGGCAAATCCGCTATAAAACCAAAGTCGTTACCGATAATACTTTCCGAAATATTCTCGGGAAATATTAAAATGGTCTTGTACTTTTTGGAAACTTCCAAAGTATCGGTACAGTATTGTGCCGTACCCTTGCACATCATGGTTAAAGCCAATATGAAAAAAAACTGTTTTGCCATTTTTTATGCTTTTGGTACTAGAATTACACGATCCCCGTTGACCAGTAAAATCTTATCTCGTTCTTTGTATTTTTTCTTTTGGAAAAAATTGCCAAAAGACCTTACTAGATTACGGGCCAAGGGCGATTCTATCGATTCCCCCGCCGCTTCGGATAGTTCGTTTACACCTTCCCGTTCAATATTCGCCCTAAATTCCTGCATTAGTGCTCCTGCCCGCTCATTGTGAAGTCCTATCATTCCATCTTCTTTATCCATAGCTGTCAATGACATCTTTACATTGTCGATATTGGTTACTTCCAATATTATCCGTGAACCTTGTATGTTTGAGGTGGCATAAACAAAAGTGTTCTTTGGAAATCGCTTACCGTTGTAATAAGTATCCTCCATTAAAATCAATTTTACGCGATTACCAGGAAGAATGAACTGGTCGCGATAGATGGCTGCATCGAGGGAAATTGAATTGGCGGAAGGTTTATTTGAGGACGCTACGTAGGGTGCGGAATAATCCTGACTTCGGGAAAGGCGTTCGTCACGTGCTTCCATCATCAGTTTTCGATACTCCAACTTTTCCTTAAATTCAGTTCTAGGATCGGCAGTCGATTTTTGTGTTGAAGCAGGCATAATTTCTGCGGATTCCATCGATGGTTTATCATCGAATGAAAAAGCGTTCAGTTCTTCCAGAACCAGTTCCAAAGAATCATTTTTCCGTTTGGTCTCCACGATGTTTTTTAACGTGCCATTATTGCGTAATCGTTCCAAAGAATCCTCTTGCGATTTTTTGTAAAGCTCATTGGGTCGTTGGACTTTAAGTTCATTCTCTTGACCGGGAAGCTTGTTGTTATAACCGTCGTCCTCCGCCAATGGCCTGTTTTCTTCTCCGAAAGAACCTAGACTGTTCACAAGAAAGTATATCGTCAGGAGCACGACAATCGGAGCCGACAACGCAAATAATTTGTGCTGTCTTACCCATGTATTGAATGTTTCGCGGTCAAGTTTCATTGTAAATCATTGTTTTCTAGAACATGGAACCGGATAATCTTTAACCCGTTCAAATTATTAGGTGTTGATTTGGTCTCCAAGAGAAAACCGCTGGTCACTAGATTTCGATATTCCGTCTTTTCATTCTTGCGTATTTTTTGTTTTCCCATAAACCGAAAGGCAAAGGGGTAAGCGGAGTAGTCGATATATAGCGAATCTTGCTCCACTTCAATGGAATAGTCGCTTTTGGCGACATCCTCATAATAGTTTTGATCCAACAGGCGGTTGTACAGCCGCTTACCGGAATGGTCTATCATATAGAGTGCCTTGCCCTCTATATTCCTTTTAATAAATCGTAGGTCGGGTTCTAACGAAAAGAACAGTTCGTGGAAGTTTTTTACATGTCCTTCGCACAAAATATCGAGCGCACGTTTGGGGTCGTTTATGCGCACAGCGGCCAATTTTTGTCCGTTGTCAAGCAAATAAAAACGGTTTTTTGCGCTTTCGTTCGTTTTATATCCAAAGTAAATATTGAACAAAGTGCAACCTACCGTAAGAGCTAAAGATATATAAAGAACCCTGTTGCTATTAGCACGAATCTTGTTTAAATCGTTGAAAATGTGATAAGTATCGTTCATCTGTTTATGCGCAATCGTTAAAAATCCATATTTATCGTTAAGGTGTTTACTGTATCAATGTTCTTACTCCCTTTGTAGCCCCTCCCGTCTTGGCATCGACCGTAGTTTGTGCTGCTTTTTTGGTATAGTGTTTTGTACGCTCCTTTAAGTGACCTGCACTTACGTTCATTCCCTGAACAATGAAATTGGAGAGTACCGGTGCCTTGAAATACATAAAAACGTTCATGAAAATCAAAAGCCCGCTCGTGAGTACCAACCCCAAATCGGCTTCTCCGCCCTGAAGTATGGAACCGATCAGCTTGTCGAGAATGTTCAACATGAAATTGTCAATGAGGTACAGCATGGGGATCCATAAACAAACGCTCATGAACTTTTGTAGCCACGCCTTCCACATTCCCCCGAACACGGGAATGAACGAAAGCCCGATATTCAAAGGGCCGAAAATGATAAGAACGAAGAGGTAAATGACTGACATCGCTTTGATACCAATGAATACGACCGCCGATATGACCGATGCGACCATGACGACCACGGAGGTTATGGAACTGAGAACAAACGCCTGAAATGCTTCAGGATCTGCACTTAAAAGTACCCAAGACCAGGCATAATCGGAAGAGGACTTCACTTGTGCGACCAAGACCTTCATTTGCAATATGTCCCAAGAAATATCATTGCTCTTAAAGGAGTTGCCGATGCCCTGATAAAAATCAAGAATGGTCATTGTTACTACTTTGTAATTGAGCAATAAAACGGCCAAGGGAACCCATTTCAGGTATTCCAAAAAAACTGCTCTTGTTTGGGGGTTCACAAAGACCCTAAGCGCGAGCAATGCGATACCGATAAAGGCGAACTGCTGCCCAATATCAACAATCGCATCGGTCGCCTCGAACGCATCGGCAATGTACTGGTCGAACATATCGTTGACCGTTTCGCGTATTCCTTTTTCCGTGACCTGCATATTCCTGTTCTTATTCTTTGTTCATATTGATCAAGGACAACTTGGCCTCCCGAAAAGCGTTGATTTGCGAGAGTTTGTTATTGTAGGCGATCAAGCCGTCCAGAAGCTGTTCGAGTTTCGAGTTGATGCCGCTGACTTTTTTTAGGCGCTCTTCGGGAAGGATGATGGATTTGGTTTTGATAATCCCATTACATTGTTTGAACAGGTTTTTGGCCTCTAGAATCGCATTGGCCGTATAGCCTGCAAATTCCTGAATTTCATCCTGCTCTAGATGTTTCCATTTTTGGATGCTATTTTTAGAACTTCTGTAAGCTTCAAGAATCTTATCCTTTAAATCCATGGTCATGTTGACATCCGTCGATTTCATAACATAATCGGGCGAAGACTTCTTGGCATCGAGTTCTTCCTTCAGAATTTTTCTCGATTTTGAGGTCTCGTTGTTGTTCTTTTCCATCAGATTGATGAGTCGCCCCAAGTTCTTGTTGACAGCCTTTAATTGGATGTTTATGTTCATCAATTGGCTGTTGACCATACCAACGCTGGCATTGGTAGCGGCGTCCGTTACGGGTATTTGCGCCGCCATAATAAACGGAACAATCGTTACTAGGATAAATAGTCTTCTTTTCATTTGTTTTTGTTTTTAGGGGAATTTTCGTAGGCGTAGGCCTTTGCGGTAAGCTCCCAATTATTATGATTGTTAGTGTATAGTTTTTTGATCCTTGAGCTTTCCGTAGGATTGGTCTCGTAGATACATTTTTCTTCCACCGAGGTTTCCACGCCATATACTTTTACCCTGTCCATCCAACAAAAGGCTACCTCACGGAACTTCCGGCCTTCCGGAAGGTCTTTATTGATGGATAGGATGAGTTGCTTCTGTTTTTCTCCAAGACCCATGACGGACTGGATTCGGTCAAAAGACTGAGCGAAATCCCGCATATCCAAAAAGACCTTAATGTGGGAATTGACCACAATGGCGTTTTTGATAATCTCCGAGGAGGTAAAGTCATCCACCTTCTGTGAAATAAAAATGGGTTGGCCACCAAGTTTTCGCGCCATTCTCGATTGGCTGTTGAAATAATGTGCCAGTTCCGGTCTGACCAATGCCTTCCATGCCTCGTCTACCGCTAAGATTTTATTTATGGACAGTTTCGAGGGGTCGTGCATTTTCTTATTGAAAATTTCCATGACCATCAGCGCGATAATGGGAAATAACAGCTCGTTGTCTATAAGTTTACCCAACTTGAAGTACACCACCTTTTGGTCGCTAAGCCCTGTGATTCTATTATCCTCTTTGTTCAACAAATTCCCTCTGGGGCCATCGGAACGGTATTTTTCCAATAGGAAGAGAAAAACATTGGGATCGAACTTTTCCTTCGGAATTTTCTTGGCTTTTATCAAAGCCGAGACCTGCTTCTTACAGAATTCGAAAAAGGTATCGAACTTAAAATTTGAATCATCGTTCTCCCACATGGCACTATAGTAGCCTGAAACCAAAAGTTCAAGAACGGTATTCGTAACCTCAAGATCATTGCCATTGTCCGTACTCCCTGTAATCAATTTTAGCAGGGATACCAGATGTAGCAACTTACTTTCCGCCAAGGTCTGTTTCTCGGTGGTAGATCGGATAAAATCATGTTTGTCCAGTAAAAAGGGGTTGAAGGTAAACGGGCGAGCATCGTCATGTTGTAGAACGACCCCACCGAATACCTTCGTCAGTTTGTCGTAGGAGTTGCCATCCTCCATGATAACGGCCTCGCCGCCCTGCCGTAGTTCGGAAGCAATATAGTGATTGACATAGTAGGACTTACCACCTCCCGATCCGGAGGCGACAAGCATACCACGGTTAAATATCCAATCCTTTTTTTCGGGTTCCCGGTAGACACTTACCGACAAGGGTCGCCCTGAAATCCGATCCACCAATCGCATTCCATAAGCCGAATTCGTAGTATCCTTGTAGCCACCCTCAAAATAGAGTAGGGAGGAGGCCATGTCACTTGGCATGGGCATGTACATATCCGAGGAGATTCCTATGCTGTTTCCCGGAACCCCTGCAAAAAACAAGTTCTTTCGATCTATGGTATTCTGTTTTGCGTTTATTCTCAATTTTTTGAAGGCCGAGCCAACGGAATTTTCCATCTGTCTTTGATGGTCTTTTCCTTCATCAAAACCAAATACGTTCAAATGATAAAAGACCGTTTCCTTGTGGTTTTCAAGAACCTCTTTGGTGTACTCATAGATTTGATCGGCGAAAATGGTGTTACTATCATCCTTCTTTCCCGAACTGAACCGTTGAAAGCTCTTGGCTTTTCGTCGAAGGCTGGCCAAGGCTTTTTCTTGATTCGGGATATAGATGTATTGGTTGATAATATGTTCATGGGGTACCTTAAAGCCCAAAGAGAAAAGGTTACCGATGGGGAAGCGATTGTGCCGGGTCGTGAATTTGCCGTACAGTTCGTGGGTGCCGATATGGTCCTTGGTAAACTGGTCTAGGTTTTCGAGCGTGAAAAATTGGCCCTGTTTGTTCCCAATGTTGACGCGATTACCACAAAAGTCAATATCCTTCAAATTTTGGTTTTTTTCGGACAGTCCGAAATATTTGGCGTACAGTCCGTTTTCTGAAAACAGTTCGTCGTATTCCAATATGTTGGATTTGATAAGTCCGGTCGAATTGATCAAGTTGTTGACGCTCGCTACCTGGTTCTCGAAATCCGCCAATACATTTGTATCAATGAATTCTTTGGGGACCGTATGGTTTAGATAGAAATCCCTGTTCTTGTCCAAGAAACCGTTCGCCCGTTTAGAACTGTACTTGATATAATTTTTGGGCACGATACTGATATACAGGTAATGGGTTCCTACCTGATAAGGACGGTCTTCAAAATGGTGCTCGTTGGCCCGTTCCAAAAAATCGCCTTGCAAACGTTCCTTGATCGGACGATAATTTTCCTGAAGGAAAAAATCCTGTCTGTGGAGCAGCCGGTTCGGCCCCAGGACGGCGATAATATTAAAGAACAGTTCTTGAAGGAGTCCATATTCCGAGGCATCCAATGTGAATACTTCGGGAAGTTCCAATTGCAAAGGGATAGTCACACACCCCTTTTCTTTCGCGATCAAGGATTGCCTTTCATAACCGTAGATGGGGAACGCATCCCAAAGTGCTACCTGTTTTTCCATAGCAACAGATTTTCAAACGGATTGGAAACTTTGATTGTATCGGGCTTTTGGGAATCCGCCAGTTTTTTGACAAAGCCGTTAGCGCCATAGGTTCGGGAATAGAACAACAGTACAAGGAAGACGATTGCGATGACGATGGCCATCAATAGCAAGGCCCAGATCATCGGAATAAAGGTGGAAATTACCAGACCGAGCATGATGGCTGTCAGTACCAAATACAGACAATACATAATGTATTTAGCCTTGAGTCCTTTATATAGGACATCCTTTTGCAGCCCCTTTTGGATAGGGATATATTGATTCTTCATGCGACGGGAAATTTAGATGTTGGCAATTTCCTCGCCGATGGCGATCAGGGCAAAAAAGATGGCGATACCGATGACGGCCTTACCCAACTTATTGGCAAGATCGGTCTGCTGGTCGCGTATATAGAGATAGGCAAGCCCTGTTATGGCAATGGCGACACCGGCAATGATCTTGATAATGTCGACGATTTCACGGGATAAGGTCTTGGAATCGTTCTTAAAATCCTGTGCCTCCTGTAAGAGTTGTTCGAATTGCCCGTAGGAGCAAAGAGGAATGCAGATTAGAATCAGAACTAGGAGAAATAGTTCAGGTTTCGGAATCCGGCGGGTCTTCTTCCGCCGTATCCTTGTTGCGGATAACTTTGAGTTTTTCATGCTTTTTGCGAGTTAAGGAATTTGAATCATCATCTAATGAACCCTCTTTAAAAGCTTCCAGAAGCTTTGAAGTGTCTTCCACTTCGTCTATCTGGTCGAGTACAGCTCCTAAATCGGTCTGTTTATTATTTGATTTATTTACAAATTTATTATTTATATGCAAATAAGCAAATTTATCTGAATCTTTTTTCTTTGAAGTTCTTTTCTTTTTGAGCAGCACCCACGAAACGTAGCCATAATAGATAAGGGCCAAACCAATCAATATGTACCAATAGCTACTCATTTTTCTTTATTATTCCTGTTCGATAAGGTTTAGCAGTTTCCTGAACTTTTGCTGTATAAAATCTTCCAAAACCTTTCGCATCAAATCATTGCGATGGGTTTTGATCTCTAATTTATAGGATGCTCCCTGTGCCAATTTCTCATATTTGGCCATACACTCCCTACTAAGTGAGAGCACGAACGATTCCTTTCTGTCCCTGAAGCTTTCCGCTTTTAGGAACTGTTCGAACTTTTGTACAGCATATCCATTGCCTTCCGGTGCATTTTCACATTTTTGGGGTTTCGAATTCCCAATAGCCGTAGTTTCGTCCTTTTTCTTAACGGATTTTCGCTCAGAATGTTGTTTGTTCTCCAGCGTAGACTTGCTAGGCACCCGTTCGTTTTTCAACTCTTCCAGAACATCCACGGTTTTCTTGTTTTTCTCCGCCATTTTTTGAATAAGTCCTAGCGTATCAATTTTCCGTTGTTTTTTCATGATTCCACTTTTAACGCGTTAATTGGGCAACTTCCTTAAAAAAATGTTTGATATCCTTCTCGCCCAGTTCCTTATGTTGGGGAATGGGATAGAGGGTATTTCGGTACCGTTCCTTGTAAATGGTTTTGTCCTTGACTACACTTTCCATCATCGGTATGTCCGCTTCAAGGAATTGTTGGCGCAGCACCGCAAATTTGCTTTTCTTGACCAACTTGTATTTGTTGAAGAACAGGTGGATACTCTTTAACATCCGTTCCTCATTGTCCAGGAAATTGTTTTTCAGGGTAAAATAAAAATGGGAAGTGCTATCGATTTCCAGTTCGTCATGATCGAATGGTACAAAGACATGCTCCACATATAAAAGACCTTTGACCATTTCCACGTTCAAGCTTCCGGGAAGATCAAGTATAATATAATCCACCCTCCCGTAGTGCTTGACAATGGTATCCTGTAGGGTAGCAACCGTCACAGGTTCTATCGGATAAAGTTCTATGGATTGCCTTTCTTCTTCATCCAACGATTCCAATTCGCGCTGTCTTTTATTGTAAATGGAATATTGGGGATCGTCCAAATCCAATAGTACCACTTTTTTGCCCTTGGCATAAAAAAGGTCGGAGGCCAAAATGATGTTCAAGGTCGTTTTTCCGATACCTCCTTTTTCGCCGACGACACTAATAATCTTTGTTTCCATAATTCATTATTTAGTTCGTTCGATAATTATTTAAATGACGTATTGATCAATGCACTAATCAATGATTTATACACCTAAATAGTTATATAATTAATGATGAATATAGAGATATAAAATGTTAATATACAAGCATTTATGAATTATTTTCCAACATAAGGCCATATAAGACCATAAGGGTTTAAATGGGTACAGGGACTGAATCGATATGGTGTTACGGAAATTCTTTTCTATCTGAAAGGGAAGAAAACGAGATCGGAAACCGTGACTATTCCATACTACTTTTTAAGTGCGGGTAGCCTATTTGTTTGAAGAGATAAAATAGACCTTACTTCGGATAAACGTCAAAAGATACTATCGCCATGGAACGGTAAAAATCGATTAATCAATGCTCTCCCAAAGTTCCTGCGGAAGCCAAGGAAGCCTATCGGCACCCTTGGCACCCTCGCAACCACGCAAAAGCCCATGGGACGAAAAGGTCCCATGCACTTTTTTGGCCAATCACTATTTTTGACACTCAATTTACGGATTGAGACTTTTTTGGATTTTATATATACCAAAACAGCCGGCGGAAGTGCTACTAAATGACCGATTACGCTTTGAAAAGAAAATTAGAAGATGTCAAACAACTCCTTAAAAATTAGCATTGATGTATTTTATCCAAGATTCGATACACTTGTCGAAATACCAATTACTTAGCTAAAATAATAGCTTATATTAAAATTCATAGAATTTTGCAAGATATGTTTTAAGTAACTTAAAACTACTACTTCTTACGAAGTGAAAAAACGCAAAAGCGAGTAAAATCGGCTCCGAAATGGCACAAAAAACAGGTAGAAAACCGTTAGGCAAAAACAAGAGGAAACATGATATCATGTTGCGCTTCAATGATAAGGAGCTAGGAATGGTCAAGAAAATTTTGGCATCCTATGATTTGGATTTTGAAAAGCGCGGTATTGCTGCACCATTTCTAAGACGCCTGATATTGGACAAAGAGGCGGTAGAAGAAAAAAAGCTACCTGATTTCTCGGCCAACCTGATCTATCAAATCAACAAAATAGGTATTAACATAAACCAATTGACGACAGTGGCACGGGCTAAAAACCTTAGAAGTCCGTCAGCCAAATTGGAAAGCGAAGTAGAAAGAGCGAACGAATTGTTGATGAAAATCATGGAGCTATTGAATGAAAAACTGCATAAATGATAGCCAAGATATTGTTTCGTGAAACTGTACATGGCGTGTTGAACTATGTATTCGGTAAGGAAGGAAGCATCATTTTAGGCTATCCGAACACCTGTTCGGAATTTGGGCTGTCGCCTGAATTTTTCGCGAACGTACTGCATTTTCAAGGCCAACGCCATGCTACCGAAAACAGGTATGTACATATCACGATCAACCTTCCCCATGGCGAACGGCTAGACGATGCCACTTTTTACCAACTGGGAAAGGATTATATGGCAGAGATGGGCTTGGGAAACCAACCCTTTTGTGTAGTCCTTCATGAGGATACAAAACATCAACATATACACCTTGTTTCAACGGTAGTTACCGAATCTGCCTCCCTGATCTCTATGTTCAATAGTTACCGGAGAAGTATGGCAACGCAAGCGTACCTTGAAAAACGCTATGGTCTTTCGCCATCGCCCCAAACCCGACAAAAACAGCACAGGGAACTTCCGATATACCGATTTCCGGAATTCCAGTTCAAGCCCGATGATTCAAATGGCACAAGGTTCTATATACAGGATGTAATGAACGGCCTCCTTCAAAAGCACAAGGTGCGCAGTTTTGCCGAACTAAAACAGTTGGCCAGACCCTACCACATCATCGTAAATACCATGACCCATGAGAGTGGAAGGGTAGGGGTAGCCTACGGAATCGATAACCAAAAAAAATATAAGACGCAATTTATAAACGGGTCGACCGTGCATCCGAAATTGAGCGGGCCGAAACTTGTGGCTATTTTTGAAAAGAATTCCAAATCGAAATTATTGGCGATGCACAAAAAGCGCTTGGAAAAGCAATGGATGACCACCTTAAAACTTTTTAAAAGCATTCGTCAGGAAGATCTACCGGATGTCCTGAAGTCATATCAAAACATAGACTGCGAATTATCGTACGGAAAGAATAGGCAATTGAACGAGCTAATCATTTATGACAAATCAGGTTATGTCTTCTTAGCCTCCGAGATTAGCTCCCAAATGGATTTTATCCATCACCCACAATTAGAGGACGATGTGAACGGTACAACCTGTTTGGACGAAAACGGGAAGCAATTTTTACTTGAAACCCGAAAGCTCATAAAAAATGCTTTTTACGAGGCCTATTTACAAGCCAACAAAAGTAATAGGTCGTTATCCGAGTTTGTAATAACTAAAAATCTGAGGGATTTGTTGCCTCATATCGCAGGCTCTGAACGCTATTCTTTCCTAAACCATTATATGAGCCAGGATAAGAATAAAAACCTATTGAAAGTTCTGAAAACCGAATTTGAGGGTACACGTAGGGAACTCCACAAAACCGAATCAAGAAAGGAAATGAAAACCTTGGAAGACAGAGTTTCACTATTCAAAAACGTGTTGGAAGCCAATGTGTTCGATGCTACCAAAAGCCTCTCATTTAATCTACTTCAGGGTTTGGGTCTCAAATATGTCGGGGATAAAGTTTTCTTTAGTAATTCCAAAGCCCATTCCGTTGAATTACTTATTGAGGATTACAAAATGCCAGAAGTCGGCTCATCCTATATATCCACGGGTAGTATCAACCAAAACGTGAAAGTTCTTGAAACGCTCACAGAAACCGGATCAAGTAAGCCATCGGATTTGAACGCGACTTCTTTCTTCCTTCCTTTATTGCTGCCCGAACTTTATGAATCGATGAACCCGGAATACCAAAAACAGTTTGAAGCACTCAGTTTAAGGGCATATCTCAGAATGGCCGAACAATTCAACTTACCTCTTGAAAAATCGCCCGTCGATTATATTAGGTTGTTCAATGCCAAAGGGTTTTATTTTGAGAAAAAAGTAGGGAAAATTTACCTACGCTCACTTTATTCAAAAAATGAAACCAATATACCGCTTTCTACGAAAACCCAGGCATATCTAAAATCCAGCACGGATTTGGATGCTGTCTTGACTGCTCAAATGGAGTCCGTCAACATATCAAACGAAAACGGTCAAATGAATCTTAAAAATTTATGGGTTTCGTATCTTATCGAAAGAGGCGTTTACGGCAGGGCAGCCTACATGATGGTCTATGAGGGTGTACGACCGAATTTACATCGTGAAGCACTGGAATATCATAAGAAGAACGGGTTGCGGGAAAAAATACACGCTGAGTCCCAACAAAAAATCAATACCCAACAGGCGACTATTTTACGCAAAAGTGTTTATTCGTTCAGTTCGCTTTTAAGCGGAAAATACAAGGAAGAGGTGTTTAACGGCTTTAGGGACGAGCTTACGGATTATACAAATAAAAAAGGTCTTTTTAGATAATTGGGTTGTGAACTTTAGTTTCGAAATCGACCTGAACGATCATCCCAAATTTTTCCAGTTCTAGAAATGGTTGTATCCTTACGGAGTATATTGCTTAGTTCCATCATGAGCGTTTTACCAACTCCCCTGACTCTTTTAAAATCATACAAAGTAATGTCTTCCAAATAATCGAAAGGGACTCTGGATGTATATCGGGTGTTCTTCAAAAGGATATTTTGCAATCTTAAAGAAACACCTTGCTTGGCCTGCAACCATTCCTTTATCGGTTTCTTTTGCGTCCTAAGAAGTTCACGGTCCCGATACATTTCAATAACATCGACCAGATGATCATGCAATTCGATGACCTCTGAATCATCCAAACACTGTATGAGCTTTTTTAAATCCATGTTGACTATACTATAATTTTAGGATAACCTGTTCCTTACACATTGGTCGCTTTATAACCAATGCTCTTTCTGGGTTTTCTCTCCTGCACGATAAGGTCTTTAATCGCATCGAAGACCACCTTGAATTGTTGGTCGTATTTCCTTTCCATGGACAATATTTGTTTTTCCAACTCCTTGTTCGATTCGAGTAATCTTCTTAATTGGACAAAGGTTCTCATAATTGCGATATTGACATCCAATGCCTTTTGGCTTCGCAGCACACTTGAAATCATGGCGACCCCTTGTTCCGTAAAGGCCATCGGAGCAGCTCCGCCTAAAACCCTTTTATTTTGTATCACATTACGTGATACCAAATCATCGATCTCGCTTGGCTCAAGTTCGAACATGAAATCTTTCGGAAATCGGTCAAGATTTCGTTTGACCTGTTGCTTCAGAGACCTATTTTCCACCTCGTAAAGTTTTGCAAGATGAAAATCCAGAATAACTTTATGGCCTCTAAAATATTGTATGGTTTCGGCGATGTTTTCAGGTAATATCTGTGTCATTTTCTTATACTGTTCTGAGGTATCACAAATTGTGATACCTCAAATGGCTGTCCGTTTTTTTATATGTTTCAAATGTTTCATAAAGCACAATCTTGTTAGTCTATAGGTAACGGGCTCAAATGGGTCATTATGGGCTCAGAGCTTCTTTTTAAACTTCATCAAAGCCGAAACGATATCAGATTCCAATTCACGATATTCTTCCTGAACATCGGTCTGGTATACCACATTTTCGCCGACATTGTGCTTCATTATAAATTCGTTATCGGGCGAAAGGATCCAAGCGGGATTGTAGCCCAAGGTGTAATAGTACAGCACCATCTTGATGGAGGTATAGGAAAACGTCCCTCGTTCCACATTGACAAGAGTATAATAGTCTATACCGAAGCGCTCGGCCAGATTTTTTCGAGAAAATTCACTATCCCGTTTGTTTCCGGAATCTTTTTCGATCAGTTCATCGCGTATAAGGCGCAAACGTTCCCCGATGTAACTAAAATCCTCTGAAGAGGCCTTCATAATTTCATTTATATCTTTCATAATAGTATGTTATTGTGTTTGTTCATCTACCATTTCCGCGGGATAACTTGAATATAGATCGCCTAAATCCCCAATATTGGGGTTATCGACTACTTCTGTTTCTTTAACCGCCGAGACCCTTTCAAATGTAGGGATTTCATGTGCTTTCCTGAACGCATCCGCCAACTCCCTACTGGGACGTTTTTTATAATGTTTCATAAAATTTTGAGCGATCTCCTCTTCCTTTTCCAAGGATTCGCCGATCTGGTCGCCCGTTTTTGCTTTGTCGAATACAGTAAATTCCGGTTTTTTCCCCGTGCAAATTTCATATTCCTCGGTTACCAGATCGTCAATATCCTGAATGACTTTTAGGAAATTGGCATCAAGTATCCGTTCGATTTCCTTATTGACGAACATCCTGTCCACCAATGTTGCAAGGAAGAGTTTCAAGGTGTCCTCGGTTCCCTCCTTTTTATTAATATGCCCGTCCAATGCCTGCAAATGGTCGTACAATTTGAGTTCGCGTGCCAATTTGATGAACTGCACCCGTTTTATGCTGTTCGGATAGTGCTTTTCGGCAAATGCGTCGATATAGTACTTGTAGAAACCGAGATAGTCCAATTGATTACAATCAATTTTTTGGATGGTTGCATGAAAATCAAGAGTCTGCATTAATTTCAAACGATCCTTGACAAATTCGCTATGGTTCTTGCTCCTAAAATCGGCATGGTTCGGGATTTCATATTTTCCCTGAATCTTCTTTGAAGCCATGTTGGGCCTGAGCAGCCCAAAACATAATTTCTGTTCGATTGGATGTTCAAAGGTATCCGCCACGATGCCCCCGAAATGCCCTGTGGACATGCTTGTGATCTTACTTTTCGGCAGTAATTCGGAAAGTATCGTGCTGAAATTGACCGTGGTATCGTTATTGGAAACGGCCTTGCTCTTTTTTTCCTGATGGATACGCCCGAAAATATCGCTGATACGCCGAGCCGTTTCCCCTTTGGCAGCACCGCTGAACACATTGGAGCAGTTATCGAAAATGACCTCGGCCAGTTCCCTGCCGTAGTCCGCAATCAATTGGGTTATACTCTGAATACCAAGCACGGTGGCCACATAATGCGACCTTCCGGTATCGATAATTTTTCGTAATCCCATAATGAATACGGTGGGCAGTTCGTCCAAAATCAATCCCAAAGGCCTTCCGCCAGGTTTGTTGACCACCTGTAATATTTTGTTGATATAAAGACCTATTGGTGCAGCGTAGATTTCCGAGCGATCAGGATTGTTCTGGATACAGACGATCTTGGGTTTCTTTGGGTTATTGATGTCCAACCTAAAATCGTTGCCGGTCATGATATAGTAGATTTCCTTGTTGGCCAACATCGATAGGGATATCTGTGCACTTGCGGTCTGTCCCGCCAATTGCTGGCCCGCCTGTCGTTCCATGGCATCCTTAAAGGGAATCATCAGGCTGCGTACCTCTACCTCACGCATCATAATGGTCAATAAATATTCAATATTGACCGTGGAAAGGGTAATCACGTGGGGTAGGGTGCAGATGTTCTTGCCCGTTTCCTCCGATTTTTTCTTCAAGTACCATATCAGCCCAGAAACAAAACTAATGGCACTTTTAGAGAAGAAATCGCTGCGCTTGATCCAGTCCTTGTTCAGATTCTTCATGATGATGGTCGCGGCGTCTGCGGCATCGGTCTGGTTGCGCATCAAGTAGGGGTCGATGGGGTTGCAGCGATGCGATTTTTCGATATCGTCAAAGCTCAGGGTATAGAATTCGGGCAGTTCGATAAGTTCGTCTGACTTTGCGGCCATTAGTCTTTCCTTTTTTCGCATCCAATAGTTATAGGCGATTTTGCTCAGGGTATCGAACTTAAAATCATAGATCAGCAGCGTAAATCCCTTTTCTATAAACTGCTCGATGATTTCCTCGATCAAGGCAAAGGACTTGCCACTACCAGGTGTACCGATAATCAAGAGCGCGCGAAAGAGGTTTACGAAATTGATCCAACCCTTCCGTAGTTTTCCTTTATGACGGTATTCATAGGGTATGTTGACGGAGTATGGGGTGTCCACAAGTTTTTCGGTCTGCCGAAAGGTCTCGTTCTTGTCGTTGAACGGGTCGTCCTCGGCCTCGTTACCATAATCCATTACCTGAAAAAGGTGTACTGCGCCTGAGACCGCGAAAATGAACCCGAGTATGTACAAAACTGCGGAACACCAGAACAGCCCCAAGTTGGCCGGTGCCAAATAGCCCGTTAGCAATAGCAACAGAACACCTAGGCCGAAATATAGGAGGCCTGTAAGAAATGACTTCCCTTCCCTTTTTCTGGGATTGTAGAGCATGACCGCGCCCAAGATGCACATCAACAACAGCCCACGGCTGTGCAAGGGTCGTTGTAAGGCCTCAAAACGCAATAAAAAATGGTAGCCGATTTCAGAGAGTTTGGAATCCCATTGCTGGTATTGCAAAATAGGATAATAGGCCATAAACCCGATAAGGGTAAAGACAGCCACGGATAATAACATAGCCGAAAATGCGAGATTCTTGTCGTTCATGACGAAACCTTGGGAATTTGAAAGTTCGTTCCGGGATTATCGGAACATCCGCTCCTTCCATTGTTGGATCACCAAAGAGGAGGCGATAGGGAAGGCGACCTCATTTTTTTCGATATGATCGATGGTCTCGTCCATTAAAAGGCCTGCCTGCTCATTGATGAACCGGGCATAGGTATCCGCTTTTTGCAAACGGTGCTTTAGTTCCATATCGTTTTCCTCGATAAGTGCGTTCAAAAGGGAAACGTAGTATTGGTTGTCCTTTAATTCTTCGGATAATGGTTCCATGGTCTTCATGACAAATTGTTTTGTAAGGTATTGTTTTTTGAATTCATTTTTGATTTTTCGCTGCCTTGTTCGATAACCTGGGCAGCACTTTTCTTAAAATGGGAGTGTATGGCAGAATATGGAATGGCATAGGTATAGTTCAAGCCAAAGTCGCATACCACACTATTTTTCTTTATGGATTTTACTAAACCTTGGTTAGTGCCACCTTCAGGGCCTTTGGTCGTATGCAATTCGATTTTATCCCCAACTGCGATAACATTTGGAACAACTGCGTCCATTTTTAGGTATGTTATGCTTTTGGAAGCGCAAAGGTCATCGTTCCAGTCTTTTCCCTGCGATTTGTGGAGGTCGGTCTGAAAAGGCAGATACAGAGCATTAACCATATTCAGCAGGGTTTTGAACACGTTTTGCTTTTGTTCGATATGTGGAGTGTTGACTACTTCGTTCAGGGAGAACTCCAAAAGGATTTTGTCCGAGAACCCGACACAGCGTACAAGGTCAAAAACCAAATAGTCCTTTTCTATATCGGAAGTCAATTTTTTGTTTAGAATAGTCGTATGATGGGACAATTGCCCCCTGACTTTTTCGGTATAATGAATGCCCATACTCACTTTGCCCGACCGAAATGCGGTTTCTATATAGATGTTCGGATTGTACCGATTGATGACCGCAGTAAAGATCTTTAGGTCGAACTCATGGCCTTTGAGGTCGTTGTCCGTGATGGATATCAGTTCTGTTTTCTTGGTTTGCAGTATTGGTTCGATCAGTTGAACGAAGAACTGCAATTTTTCTTGGTACACATTTCCCCCAAAGGACACGTAAAAATTATCAGGTTTTCCGTAAAGCTCGTGATAGGACAGCAGGTCGATACCACTTTCCCCGAATAGTATGCGAGCAGGTCGGTCAATAGGCTTGGAATGAAACAAAAAATGGTCTTTCTGGTTCAGTACCAATCGAAACTTTTTGATTTCATTGTCCTTTTTACTTCGGTAGGGTCTGTTGTAGAGGATGTAGTTTTTTGCGTTTCCTTCCAAATCGTATTTCGGAAAGGCAATATTGGCGATTTTTCCGCCATTGTCCCGAATGTGATAGGCGTTAAAAATTCGCCCTTTGAATGCTTCGGTGTTTAGCGTTTTTCTGGAAATACTTCGCTGTACCCTCAAATATTGGGAATTCCGCAAGGGCACGATATTGTAGTTTTCTTCCAAGGATTTCACAAAGGTGTTCGGTTTATTGGCCCGCAAAGCGTTATGTTCCAGGCCATAGGCTCTAGCGGCGATTTCCAGCCCCGCCTGCACGGCTTTATAAAAATTTTCGCTGCGTTGCATCAGGTATTTAAAGAACAATCCTTTGTCAAAGGAATCGTTCCGGTTGAAATAGGTAACGGGATTTCTTTTGGTTTGCAGTACGATCCGGTCTTCGTCGTTTTGAAACTCCATGGAACCGGCACTTTTGGTTATGAGTTGATAACCGTTTTGGTGCAGGTACATGGGAAAATTGACCTCTTCATTAATCTTGGCGATCGACCGTTTATAATGTTCGGGATCATCCCTATAGTTCGGACTTTTCATGGGAAGGGTTTAAAATGGCCGACACGCCAAGCATATCGGCCTTTGCATTGAGTTAATTAAAAAAGGGAACTACAGGCTCATGGCGTTGCTAGGCTGTTTCTTTTTTTTTTCGCTGTCAAGGGTTGTCCCCGCTTTGACCTCCATATCCTTGAGTTTCGCTTTCTCCAAATCCCTGTAGAGAAAACGTTGCCCTTTCGCACTCCATCTGACCATATAGGTCAAAGGCCCTTTTTTGGTCTTACGGATAGTGATTTTGACTTCTTCCCCTTTGTTCATGGTGTCGGCCTGCTCCTTGGTCAATTGTTGCCCGAGTACGTACATATTGGCGGAAACTGCCGGTTTTGTACGGATATCGTTCAGTCTTGGCTCATAGTAGGCCAGTTTTTGGAAGGTGTCCCCGTTCAAGGAAGTACCGGTAAATTGAATGGTTTGACCTTCTTTAACCATGGCATTGTATTCCTCCTTGGTAAATTGATATTGGTAGGCATTCGCATCTTCCAATTTGATCTGTTCGTTACGTCTGATCTGTACGTCCAATTTGGAACCAGTATTGGGATTATAGACCATTTGCACCATTTTGACAGAACTTTTCAACTGTCCATCACTGATATAGGTGGTCTTGATCAAACGCTCCTTGCCTTCCAAAAGGGATTCCTGAACATTATCGTCCAACTTTTGAAAACTGATATAGGCTCCTTCCAAACGCCTTTTTACGTCTTCCTTAGCAAATTGATGGTCCAAGTTTTCCCGGATCTGTATGTCCTCGTTTTTTCCACCTTCCTCGTTCATCTTGGGCATTGTAAAGGTTCTGCCATCATCGGTTTTGACCTTATAGGTGTCCTGATCCTTGGAAATGGCTTCGCCCTTAAACCAGACCTGGCTTACGTTGACGAAGACTTTTTCGATTTGTTTTTCTGCTTGTTTTTCCATTTTTGAGTGATTTTTAATTGTTACGAAATTTGAATTTGTTACTTTTGAGTACATAACTGCAAATCAGGAGTGATTTGTGAGTTACGGAATTTGAAGGAAAGAGGGCGGGAGCGTCCTTTTTCCATTTTATAGTGCGATTCTATACTCTTTCCACTGCACCTCCTTCCTTTTTTTGGTTTGGCTTTCTGCCAATTCCCATTCCGAATACCAATTGTGGGCTGTCGGTTTGAGGATTTCGATGGTCTTGTCCAAATAATTTTTATAGTACGACCAGACCAATAACTTTATGGCATTGGTCTCCAAAGGCAGGCGCACTTTGATCTGCTCCCCGTCTTTGGATACCATGATGCTATATCGGTTCAATCGGTTCTGGTCGATGATCTTATTGTATTTCAGAAAACTCTGGGCCAGTTCGGTATTGAACCGCCGCGTATGCTCATAAAATCGGGAAAAGGATTTCTCGTTTCCCATTGGGAAATCGATTACCATATCCCTATCGGTCAAATGCAGTTTAAAATCCGAATCCTCCACATAGGATATAAAATGCAGGTCGCGTAAATACCCCTCCAGTTTTTTATCGCCCGTAAAGCTCAAAAAAAGCTTATCCACCTTGGTCAAACGCTGGATTTGAAAAAGAATTCGTGTCGTTTGGGCATTGATAGTCCCCAAAGCGAGATATACGACGTTTTTAAACTGGAATTTTCTATGGAACGCCAACGCCTCTTTAGGATTTTTAAAAAGGAACAGTCCATCGATTTTTTTGGGAATATTGGAATACCACAACGAATGTTTGATGGCCGATTCCTTATAAGGTAGCACCTCTTGCTCGGTATCCGTAAAATACCCACAGATCTCGTTCTGGATATTGAACAGTGGAAATAGGACTTCGTCTTCCTTATTTTTGAAGATGCGCCCCTCAAAAGGTGCCATATCGTCCAAATTTTTGTAGAGTCCATCGGTGTTTTTATCCAAGGGTAAGGCATAACCAAGAAAATGGTTGAAATCTTTTGTTACTGTTTCAACGGTGCTTTCTGTATTGTCGCTAACCAATAAACTTTCTGTCCGTAACACCTCTCTATAATAGGTGTCCACTTTGTCCCAGAGCATTTCTTTGTCCATTCCCTCGGTTTTCGATACATGTTCGGTAATCAGATCCGAGGCCGATAGTTTTTCATCCGGGCGTTCTATTTTATAGTACAGATAGCCCTTTTCGGTGTTGAGGATAACGTATTGCGCGCCGTTACCTTTGTATAGATAATGTGTTCTTTCCCGTTGTACCGCTCGAAAGCCAAGATGCTTAAAAAGCTTCGGGAGGTCGATGCGATGGTCTTCTGTTAGCCAATTTTTTATCATTTCTTGCTTATTTGCAAATAAATTATAAATTTGTAGATAAAGCAAATATATGAATTTTTTTGAATCTGCAAATTTATTGGGGAAAAAAATGCGAATAGTTGGACATTGCTATGTCAGCGGTATGGGTCGAAAGGAACTGGCCCACTTGCTTTTTCTGATACTTCTTTGTCTTTTCTATGTCATCGGAAATGGTTTCGGTTTTTCGGATTCAAAACTTCGGGAAACAACCGTTGCCATGGAAAATTACGGGGAACGGCTAAAGGACAATTTTAAAACCGACCGCTTTGATAGTACCATTGTGGATAAGGAACGGGAACATTTGTTATTGGCCATTGAAGAACGGATTGCCAAGTACCTGTATCAAATTCCGGATTACTCCTATATAGCTGCTTTGGAAACATATTTGACATACCGACCGGAACTCCTGCACCAGTTTCCCTCGTGTGTTCCCTTGGAAAAGGGCAATTATTCATTGTCAAGTAGGTATGGCATGCGTACCCATCCCATTTCCAAAAAAACGAAAACCCATTTTGGTATCGATCTGGCCGCTCCATCTGGCAAGCCTATATATGCATCGGCCGCGGGAACCGTGTCCGAGGTCATTTATTCAGAAAATGGTTATGGCATCCATATTATCATCAGGCACCGGTTCGGTTTTAAGACCCTCTACGGACATTTGGAAAAGGTATTGGTCGCCAAAGGACAGACTATTGACCAACATGAGCTTATAGCAACGGTTGGTAGTTCGGGTAGTTCCACGGGATTTCATCTGCATTACGAAGTTTGGAAGAATGAAGTCAAAATCGATCCAAGGCCATCCTTTAACCTAAAGAAAACCATCTATGCCGAAGTCATGGATATTAAACCCAATACTCATGGAGAATAAAATCCCAATTTGGAAAAGGGCTGCACGCTTTGCAAGGCGCTTGTACCATACTGTCAATAATTACAGGCAAATGTCGAAAGATATAGATTTTAGGGCTTTTGGTAAGCTGGAATATGACTCGATAACCACTGATGAAGTCAAGGACCTTAAAAAGCTCGATTATATCAAACGGCTAAACCTTGCCAAAAAGGGCTATATCGATGGAAACCTTAAAAAGCTATTGGCCCAAGGCAAGGAAAAAGAACTACTGGTCAACCACGACCATAAAATCGTTCCTATCGGGAATTTTAGGATTTTGGAAAGCGATTCGCTTTTGTGCACGATAAAATTCGGGTTTCAGTTCAATACCCATACCTTTTTTATGGCCAGCACTACCCACGGTAATATTCCTTTATGGAAAACCTACGACGGTCGAGGCTTGCGTCAATCGGTTTCGGCCTTACATCCGGTAGAAAAAAGTTCGCTTCGATTTGAGCATTCCTTTTATGGGGCCGACCGATTGCAAAACGAAAGAAAGGATAGCAGAAGTATTGCGGCATTTTATAATGATGCCGTCCAACTGACCTTCCAAAGCAATCCCTATTTCAAGGAATCGATTTTACTACCAAGCGAGCAGGTGGTATCCGATCCCATACAATATGTAGGCAAACAGTTCCATCTTTCGGAATTAGAAGGAAAATACAATATCATGACCCTTACGGAAGCTACGGAGCGCTACTTGGTGTTTCAGTCCTTTCTGGAGACGGCACCAAAATCCGAATCCCTCTATTTCGGCATGCAGGAATTCAAGGAACGCTTTCTGGACAGCAAGATAGAACTCATAGCCTATCTAAAGCACGGTCTACAACTTGGTATCCACAAAGGCATCCTTTATGTTCGGCGCAATGAGGAAGTTAACGGACATTCACGATTGCAATGGGAAACTTATAAAAAACTCATGCAATCCAAGGAAATTTCGGCCCAAGAAAGATTGTACCTCTCGAAAGAGGTCATTATCAAAAAGAATTTTGTGGTCGAAAAAGATGCCATTGTGTTAAAAAACAATGAAAGAACGGCGTTCCTCAAAAAGCATTACGGTACGGGGGAATGGCGTTTTGCGGAAGGCGAGAAAAATCAAGAGGAAATGCACTTTAGACCCATTGTCGGTTCCGTACTGCGGCATATCGATCGGCATTACTCGCACAGCAAAAATTTCCCAATTGCCTTGGTAAAACTAAAAAATAATCTAGCTGTGCAGACTGTGCAAATGAAACCTTCCTAAAATGGAAAATAAGTACAAAAAAATCGACGGACACGTTTTTAAAATGGCCATGGTAACAAAATCGTTCATTTACTTTATCGGCGACAGCGAATGTGATGACAACGGAAGTGTGAGGATGTACGAAAAAGAAACGGGCCATTTGGTATCGGATAACTATATGGCAAATCGGGATATGCACCAAAACCTACTGTATTTCAATTACGAGTGGATTTGTGAAAGGCTCAGATACTCAAGAAAGTGTATAGTGGAAGAATGTAAAATCAATCTTGCCCAAGAATATTACCATGAAAATGAAATAGAGCACAATGGATTACTTGGTTGGTCCGAGTTTGCCAAGCGCAAATTCAACGATGCCCTTTTAACAAATTTAGGTTTTACACTTTCAGAATATGATTTGCGGGAAGTCCGTAAACAAATTAATCCAGATAAAAATAAAGGTCTGACTATGTAGCATAAGCATCCAATCAAATTCCTTAACTCACTCACTCATGAAATACTCAAAGAAAAGGTACCTCGACCATTTGGTGAGGACCCTGGACGCCCTCCACGCGCCAGAATCGGATCCGCATCTGTTTATTAACAACCTTGGTTTTGGCAATATTTACGACATCCTCAAGAATGAGGAATATCGATCCGTTTTTTTGGAACGGTTGGAACGTTATTTCGGGCAGGAATATGCCCCGACCGTTCTGGCAAGCTTGGAAAAAAGTTCCCTCAATTCCTATTTTACACCTGTTCCCATTATACGGTCCATCGGCTCGTTCTTGAATGGATTGGAAGATTTTAAACCAAAGACCGTTTTGGAACCGAGCGCGGGAAACGGCCTTTTCATCCGGGAATTATTGAAGCAGTTTCCTGCGGCACGATACACCGCTTTCGAAAAGGAAATTCTGACCACCCGTATTTTGGAACACAATTTCAAACCGAACACCAATGTCCAGATTTTTGGGGTTCCCTTTGAGAATATGGCACAGACCGATGCCGGTAGGAAGTATGACCTTGTGGTCGGCAACATTCCCTTTGGGGCGAGCAAGATTTTCGATACCGCGTTAAGTGGCCATCCATTACAGGCCCGGATTTCCAAGAACATCCATTCCTATTTTGTGTACAAGGGATTGTCCTGTCTAAAGCCTGCTGGGGTTTCCGTTTTGATATGTACCAAGAATTTTTAGGACAAGGCCCAATATGCGACCATTCGGAAGCACTTGATGGAAACCAATAATTTTTTGGGCGGTGTCCGCCTACCCGATACGGCCTTTGCCCAGGAAAATACGGCCGTGGTTACCGATATTTTGGTGTTTCAGAACAATCAAGGGATAGAAACAACTGCCGAACAGCAGAAGATCAATGAACTGTTTGCCGATACCATGGAACTGGTGGTGGGCGAAAACACCGTTCAGTTCAGTTCCTATTTCTCGAATTATGGAAATCGGGTCTTGGGCAAAATGGAGGAAGGTGGTATGTACGACCAAACCGATTACACGGTAAAGAACACGATCCAATTGGAAGGGCTGCAACATACCATAACCCAAAAGTTGGGCGATCTTGGACTTGCCGATAAAACCCGGACAATAGAAAAAAGGCCGATCGAATTTACCCCCAAGGAACCTTTGGCACCCATTTCGCAATTGCGGTATAAAGGCATACTAAAGGCCGGTAATCTGGTCATCAGGGAACAGAAAATCGCCAAAATCCTTGAAAACGGAGTGTTGGAAGTGTTGACCGTCAAACCCAAGGAATTCGATAGGCTTTCCAAGATATTGGCCTTGCGCGACACCTATCTCGAATTATTGGATACCGACAGGAGCATGGGGCAAAAGACTTTGGACAGCCTGAACTATCAATACGACCTGTTCGACTTTCAGTACGGGAAACTGCACGACAAGGCGAACTATCCCTTTGTAACCTTGGATATTCAGGGACCGATGCTCCTGGCCTTGGAAAGACCTGAAAACGGCACTTTCTTAAAGGCCGATATTTTGGTCAATCCTTGGAGCGGGATGGCCAAAACCCCTGAAAAACTATCACTGGAGGATGCCATCTATTTTTCGTTGAACAAATACAACGGCATCGATGCGGACGTATTGGCCCGAATGACCGGGGGAGCCAAGGAATCGCTCATCAAGGATGCCCTGGAACGGCAATTATTGTTTCTGAACCCGGAAGGGAACAGTGTCGTTTTGGCTCCAAAATTCCTTTTTTTATCGGGAACCATCTACGAAAAAATCAATTTTTACCGAAGGAACGATTTTGGCCCATACCAGTCCTATATCGATAAGAATTACATCGACAGATCCCTTTTGGCCTTGGAAGGGGTAAAGCCGCCCGTTACGCCTTTTGAAGACCTTGACATCAAACTGCACGAACCATGGTTTCCGTTGGAGATTACCCAGGCCTTTCTCTATGACACCTACCAGACCTTGGCGCACATTGCCTACAACGAAAGTACATCCAAATATATGGTCAAGATCGAGACCTACGAATATCAGGAAGTCAGAAAGTTCTATGTACGGAGCGAGAACCGGAGCTATTATTTTACGGATATTTTGGAAGGTGCCCTGAACTCAACCATTCCCTATATATCGAAAGGGCCAAAGGGGAACAAGAAAACGGATAAGGCAAGGATGCAGGAAATCCGCATCAAATTTGAAATCCTTTATAAGGATTTTCACAACTACATCATGGGGAAGCCCGATCTAAGGAAAGAACTGGAATTAATCTTTTACAGAATGTACGACGCCAAGGTACATCCCAAATATGATGGCAGCTATCTCAAATTCGAGGGGTTACAACAGTTTACCCCATATCCCAGCCAAAAAGATACCGTGGCGGGCATCATCATCAACCAAGGGTTGTTGGTCAATAAAGAGGTGGGTTTCGGGAAGACCTTGGACATGGCCTTGGCCTCCTATAAACTAAAGGAACTCAACCTTTCGAAGAAAACCTTGGTTATCGGGCTGCGCTCCACAATAGTGCAGTTGAGGAACGAACTGCTCAATGCCTTTCCGAACATGAAATTATTGGTCGCCCATGACAAGGTGGTCAGCGGCCTCGCCAATCGCAATGCTTTTTTTGCCAAGATCGCAAGTACCGATTGTGATGTGGTATTGATGAGCCATGATACCTTTAAGTTCATTCCGCAGTCCCCGAAGGTCATCCACGACATCATCAGCGAGGAACTGGCGAACCTGGAACGCGACCTGAACGTCATCCAAGAGGATAAGTATTCCATCAGCAAAAGAGTACTCAAAGGCCTACAGCAAAGGCGCGAGAATTTGAAGGCCACTTTGGACGAGGTGTATTTCCAGATGCAACAGAAACAGAGCGAGGTCATCAATTTTGACCAAATGGGCTTTGGGCACATCATGGTGGACGAATCCCATAAGTTCAAGAACCTCATGTACACCACACGGCACAGTAGGGTTGCCGGGCTGAATACCAACAAGGGTTCGCAGCGCAGCAAAAACCTGCTGGTCGCCATTCGAACCCTTCAAAAGGCAAAAGAAAGGGACTTTCAGACCACTTTTCTATCGGGTACGCCCATTTCCAATTCGATTACCGAGGTCTATGTACTGTTCAAATACCTTATTCCCCATCGCATGCAGGAGATGAACATTACCTCCTTTGACCAATGGGCACAGGTGTTCGCCAACAAATCCTATGAATTTGAACCTACCGTTTCGGGCGATTATAAGGTTCGCGAGCGTTTCCGTTCCTTCAAGAAAATGAAATTGTTGTCCTCGCTCTACAACGAGATTTCGATTATCGTCAACGGCACTACCCACCAAATCGACAGGCCAAAAATGCAGCTCGATGTCCATACGTTAAAACCTACTGCCGCCCAATTGGCGTATTTTGACAGGATAAAGGAGTTCCTGCAAAGAGGGGATAGTAGCTTGTTATACGGCGGAAAGGAATATACCGAGGAACAAAAAAGCGCCTTGTCGCTGATCGCGCTCCATCATATGCGAAATGCCTCCATCGATCCGAGATTGTTGAACCAGGAATTGGACGACCCCGGGGAGGCCAAATTGCGGACAATTGCCTCTGAAGTCTATAAAACGTATGTCGAAACCAATTCTTTTAAGGGCGCACAGGCCATTTTTTCTGATTTGGGGGTTCCCAAGGAGCATTTCAATATCTATGACGAGCTAAAGCGTATTCTGGTCGAAGAATATGGAGTTCCCAAAGAAGAAATAGTATTCATCCATGACTTTAAGACCGATAGAAAACGCTTGGAATGCTTCAAAAGAGTAAACGAAGGTTCCTATCGGGTCATCATCGGCTCCACGGAAAAGTTGGGGACCGGAACCAATATCCAGCAACGTTTGGTACGGATACACCATGTGGATATTCCCTACCGGCCTACGGATATCGACCAACGCAACGGGAGAGGGGTGCGGAAAGGAAACCTTGGTGCCAAGGAACATTTTGACAACAAAGTCGTGGTATCGTTTTACATTGTCGAGAACTGTACGGATGCCCTGATGCTCAACAATGTCAATATCAAAAAGAATTTTATCGAGCAATTGACCAATGGCACGATACAGTTCAACAGATTGGATATGGGGCCGGTCAACGACGAGGGCTCCATTGATTACAAAACCTTGTTGGCCGTTGCCAAGAACGACCCTTTGTATCTGGAAAAGGAAGAGTTGGGCAAGCAATTGGACGAACTGAAACTCGAACGTTCCATTTTTAAAAAGAACCGTTTGGAGGCGCAGAACAATATCCATTTCTATGAGAACGAACTAATGAAAACGGACAAAAACATCGCCAATCTTCAAAACGATCTACCCTTATGGGAATCCCTCGCCGATAAAAGCATCTATTTTTTGAGTTTACTCAAAGCGTTAAAAATAGATGGTTCGACAGAAACGCTGGTCATTGGAAAAAAACTCCAGCATCTTTTAGAATCCAAACGAAAAACGGTCGGGGAACATATCATAGTCTCCCTCTTGGATGCCGAACTGAGGCTCAAGGTCATCGATAACGATGAACATCGGTTGTTTGTCAAGACCCCGAATGCCAGCTACGTCCATGGTTCCCAGAAAATCGTGGCCAATCCCCTAAGTATCGCTGAATATATGCACAATGCCTTGGCCAAGATACCGAAGACCCTCAAAACGCAGACGGAACTGAAAGACGATTTCGGCAAGGCGGTAGCGGCCAATAGAAAGGTGTTGGAACTGGAATTCGACAAGTCGGAACAGTTGGTACAGATGGAAGAACGGTTGGAAGAAATCAATCTTTCCTTGGAAGATAAATACGATGTTGAACCCGAGGAAAAAGAAGAAGAATCGACTTCACGAACGAAATCCGTCCAAAAAGTCTCCCATACGCCAAACATCTCTTTATAGGTTTTTGGGCGTTGGCCGGGCTATCCGCTATATCGCCCTTGCGGACCCCAAGGTTTCGTACGCCTTGAAAGAGCTCCGCTGTCGCTTTTCAAGGCAACGAACCCTAAGGGGGCCACCGCGGTCGATGACGCTGCTATCCCTAACGCTTGCGCCCTATCGGGCGCTTTTAGTAGACAGTAAGGTTTACTTTTTCTTTTTTCTCTTATTCCGTTTTTTGACTTTCAAGTATTCTTCATAATCCGATTCGGCCAAATAGTTGATTTGTCGCACTCCGGCCCGAAAAGCCTCCATTGGTGTTTCGTGGAGTTCATTTTTTAAAAAACCCGTTTCTTTGTCTTTATCAAATTCTCGAAAATCATCCAACACTAAATAACCTGTTCTATTGTTTACCTTGTCCACTCCGCCAATAATATTTATGTAATAGAATTCATCAGTGTCACCTAAAAGTACTTTTACTTGAGGGCTGAATTTTATAATTTTATGCTGAGACCTTTTAACCAAGTATTTTGTTTCATTTATTGGATTTTCCAAGGGTCGGCCCCAATTATCAGAAGATAAACTTGATTGTTGTCTTGAAAATTCTATTCGTATTTCTTTGCGGCCTTTTCCTAAACTTTGGGTAAACTCATATTCAGGAAAAGCTTTAAGAATTTCTGATTCCAATTCCCATTGCTCATATTCACTTGTGAAATTAATCTCATACCTATCCTCGAATTCTACGATGACAATGGGTGCTTTAATTTCATGTTCCCTTAATAATCCTTGAATAAGTTCAATATCAGTTTTTCGATTTACAGTTAGGTTTAAGTAGGTTTCTATCATCACAAATTATTTCTCTAGATTGAACCTATCATTATACATGGATCGTCCAATATCAGATTTCCAGAAACTTTCAGGATCTTTCATTATTTCTTCTACAATTCTATCTTGTTGAGCTTCGCTTGGAAGTGGAAACTCTGCTATTTTTTTAATTCGATTGGTCATAAAAGTTGTTATCGGTTCATATTCTAACCTCTGGGGGATTTCAATACTCCCCCCTTTTGGATGAATTTCAACATCATAAAGTTCATCCAGATATCCAGGGCTTTTGATGACACTCCAAAAGACAAAGCGGTTGAACTTTCCATATACTATTACATACTCTTTAGATGGGCCACTTACAATTGTTCCGTCTAACGCTCTAGTGAAGTAAAAGTCGACTCCCTTTAAATCTGTTGAATGTGATTTTATCCTATCCGTCAAAAATAGGTTTACGTTGTGAAACTTTCCGGGAATAGTGTCTGTCCGCAAATAAAACTTCCATTCCTCTTCTACCTCTTGAAGTAGTTCAAAATACCATCGTTTCTTTATATTTTCCGTCGTTCTGAATTCGGACAATAGTATTCGCCATAGAAACGAAATTGAGAAATAGTAGAGATTTTCGTTGTATTCTAGTTCTGTAGTACCTTCCAAGAAAGGATGAAAAATTTTCTCGGCGAACCATTTTTCGCGAACTGCAAAATCTTGCTCTGCTTTAAAACTTAGCAAATGATGTTTAATTCCATCTTGTTCCCGTTTATTGGGTTCAACCAATTTTCTCAAAAATTTTGACCCCGTTTTCTTGGTATGCTTGATGACAAATTTTGGAAAAATGTGGCTTTCCATCAAATCTGTCTCATTTCCATATAATGCACAAATTCCTTTCATGATTTACTTTACTCAAAATAAAAGAGAATCCAGATTTTAGACGTAGAGGAAGATTCAGGTTTTTTTCGATAGTTTCAAACCAATCTCCAATAACTTTCGATTACCGACCTCGTTTTTTACCTTATCAACCAAAGCACGCTTTTTTTCTTCAACCTTTATGAGGAGTAAATTGGTTAAAATAAAAAAGTTCTTCAGTTGGACTTCATCGAAACTAAACACTTTGATAGAGTAATGACTAAAGGTGGAATTCAGGATTTTTCCATCATATTCAAATTCAATATGAGCCCTATCGGTTTCATAAATATTCCTATCCGCGTGTGCAATGAAGGTATTTCTTAAACCCATAATATACTTATGAAATCGTAATAAATCGGCAACTTCTATATCATTGTATTTTGGAAAATCTTTTCTGATGAGTTTGATGTCAATAGAATTTCTTCCGTCCTTTTTAGTACTATTAAAGCATCGAGCATAGTTGATAATCGCGGTTATAAAAAGTGCTCTTTTTATCAGTCTCCTTTCCTCTTTATTTGCTTTAACCTCTTTCTCGCGGATAACGACAAGTTCCTGAATAAGATCCTTTACGTTTTCTAGGTCATCGATAATCGAGATATAGTTATTGAGTTGCTTAGCGAATTTGATTTTTTCATCAATCAGCCATGAATTTTTAGGTAATTCCTTCAAGAGTATCTCCTCAACGGATTTTGGAGTGACATCGCCAAATATTTTTTCTGTTCGTACAGGCATATTTTTATTGAGGTATAGTAAACCGAAAATAATTAGTATTTATAGCCCTGAGAGATACCAGTTATCAAGTCTTTTGACAAGCCCTACTGTTTCAAGTTTGTCGGAACCAGGCCCAAAAGCGATTTCAATTTTTGCAGTTTCGTTCTCAATTTTTGCTTCTCCCATGATTCTTCCATTCTTAAAACTTTCGGCAAATTTATTCTGCATTTCCTTTGGTTGCATTTCCACTAAACAAATTCCGCGCACATCTCCATCATTTTCACCGTAAGGGTCACACAGATATCTCAATTTACTGAAATCATGATTCTTCGCTGACTCGAACAAATAGTTTATTACTCCTTCCGGGGTGTTTTGAAAATCAAAGGTTTCCCTTAAGTTTATTAGAGAAATCTCGTTTTCTAAGTTTGATATATAATCATTCAGCTTTCTAATTTTAGTGCTTTGGTCATTGAGTTGCTTTTCTTTTGTTGTGCTTGAACGACCTAACTGAAATCTGCCAATCTCTTCCATTTTTTTATTCTCTTGGTCTAGCAATTCTTTAAGCCTTTCTAGTTCATTGGTCAAGTCTATTCTTAGTTTGGATTTTCCAACTTCAATTTTTTCCATATGGATTCTCTCTAATTCCTGTTGTTCCGCCAATCTTTTTTGTTCCAGTTCAATTTTGGCTTGTTCTTTTTCAACTTCTTTTTTACTCTTTCCGCATGCAAATGCTAGCGTCATGAATCCAATTGCAAGGATCTGGTTTATTTTCATTTGTATATATGTTTTTTGGTTATGTATTTAGGCGAGCCCAAAATACATTTATTTTTTTATTAGTAAAAGTCTTACTTATGCTAAAGATATAAACCCTATTGCGTTTAACTATTTCATATCCTTTATTGGAATATAGCGCCCTATCGGGCGCTTTTTTTGTGGATAGGGAGAAAGAAGATAAGGGTGGATTTTAGCCTGTTTTTCCGTGGATTCTCATTGGTATGGGCGTATCTTGAAGGTGAGTTAAGGAAGGAGCGGGGCAAATTCATGCGGTTTATACCAAGCCCCGCTTCTAATTAAAATAGTTTTTTAAGAACAATAAATACCGTTACTATGACAGACTTTTTTTCAACATTACGGCAAACGGGAATCGAACAATTTGGCATCAGTATTTCCTTTAATGAGGATGTGGTAAGCGTATCTCTACTGCCCAAATCGAGTGCCAAGGACAAGGCACTTCAATCCCTAAAACCACTTACCCTGCGTGGAAACGTAACGGAAGTGGACGAGAAATTTTTTCAAATCCTTCAAAAACCTTTGGAGCAGACCAAGGCACTTTTCAGGAATACCGTGGCTTTCGAGAAAACCTTGGCGGAAACCGAACAAAAGACACAACAGGCCAAGAAGAAAAAAGAATCTACTTCCAAAAAGGCGACCGAGTTAAAGCAACTTCTGAAAGAGAAGGACTTTAATCCCATGAGCGACCATAAGAAGGCAACTGACCTTGCCAACCAAATTTTGAAGATAGACGCGAGCCACAAGGAAGCTCAAAAGGTCATCAAGGATATGAAAGCATACGAATCCCCTAAACTTTTTCAATAATGGAAATCGCAACAATAGAACGTAAGTACATCTACCAAAACGGCAACAACAACTCCATCGAGTTGGATGATCTGGATAGCCAATTGACCCATCAGCAAGTGATGGAACACTATTCGCAAATCTATGCCGAACTGACCAACGCCAATATTATGGACAAGGGGATTGTCAATGGCTATCATGAAATCCACTTCAAGACCTTGGCAGGAACAAAGGGATAGAAATATGAACATTGATGAATTTCTAAACCACGAAAGATGCACCCACAAACCGACACCCATATTATCAAAAGAACTCAAAGAGTTCCACGCCCAATTGTTCAAGGCGGTTCAACAATCCCATTACAGGTACGGAACGCATCGACCAAAAGTCCTGCAACCAAAGGTTTTTCCATTTCTGACCTAAGCGTATTGCCCTTGCTTTCCAAACCGATACTAGAGGATGAATCATCGGTCGATACAAAGGCACTTGCCAGTTTAATGGTGGATGCGACCCGAAACTTTTCGGGAAAGATTGACGATTGGCGGTTTTCGGCATCCGATGGAATGGACGATCTGATACTGCGATGCGCCAATCATTTAAAAGAAAGAGCTAAAATAGACCATATCGAAGTTTTACGGGAAGATTCCGATTTGCGCTTGGTCTTGAAACGCCATATCGGAAACCGTAGCACGGTCTATTGTATTCCGTTGGAATCCGTTATGCCCCTTCGATGGAAAAACCCCATGCTTTTTGATATACTGATGTCCTTCATCAAAAGCCTACCCTATATCAACCTTTTTCATACGGGCGAGGATAGGGTGGACTGGCTCTGGGAATATCTTTTCGAGGAAGAAGCCTACCACAGAAAAAACGGTAGTGTTTTTGGGAATTGCAATTCGGTCAGGTTCTTCGGTCGCTACCAAAAGCTTTTCAATGAATACGAACCACAGGATTGGAAATCCCTTTTGCTAAAATACCGTCCTCGCAAGTCCCTGCACAAACGAATCAAGGAACTGTTATCAAAAGCCGATACCATTGATTTTCAGGCGCCGTTCCGTATCGGAACACGGGATGCCTATGAAAGTATGTTCGAGCATTGGGAATCTTTCCTGATTGTTGATGATGCCGATAGCGAGTTTAGCCGTTCCTATATCGAAATGCTCAACGAATGTTCCAACGAATACGACATAATTTCGGCTTATGAACTTACTACGGTCGAAAAAGGAAACATTCAACCTTTCGAAGAAGGTTTGATCTACAATCTCAATCGGTTGGAAGAATTTCTCACCGATCTCAACGAACTTTTAAGACTACTTTGAACATGGAACAGATTGCTATTTTACAGCCCGATGAACACTTTCTTCCAAAATTCGCCATAATAGGCTACTCCCAAGAGGAAGATTATTACAACAGGGGACACTACTTTTCATATCACAACATCGTAGGGGCAAAGCTTACGGCAGGGATGCCGTTGACCAAAGATACCGCCCGAAACCTTTTTAGGTGTTTAGAGGGCGATTTAATAAAGTTCCGTTTTAAGGGAATGTTGCCCAAGAACCTTATCCATTTCGATTTCAAGGGAAATCTCCAACTGGTATGGTACGTCCATCCAAAACAGCACACCCTGTATTTCGATACACGAACGGGTATCGCTTCGGGAAGTTATCCCCTGCCAAAACTGGTTTTCAAACTCGAAGGAAATAACCTCAAAGTCTTTGCCCTCCATCGAAAGGATAAATTGACCGACACTATGCCATTGTATCACGCACCCTTATTGAACGTAGGACGGCACGGAAAGGTTTGTATGGGCAACACCACGATGGATTATGACGGCTTTGAATATTACGAGGATATCATGGGATTCGTGGAACAGCAATTTTTCCGTTCCGTCTTTACGGCAACCCATCACAACCACATTGCGAAAGGAAATATCGTCGATGTAATGAAACGGAATTTTGGGAAAACGTCCTTTGATGATGGGCTATTGAATGAAAACAAATTGATTTTAAAGGATTTATATGAAGACTAGAATACACTTTGCGCCTAATTATTTCTATAACCCCACCCATCCAATTACCATTGCATTGATTGGGGTGGGGGGAACAGGGTCATTGATGCTGGCACGGTTGGCAAGGATGGATTTTGCCTTGCGCCAGATCGGACACCCAGGGTTGCACATAATCGCTTATGATTCCGATGTGGTGGAAAACAACAATGTAGGCAGACAACTCTATGCCCTCAGTGATGTTGGGGAATATAAAGTGGTCAATGCCGTCAATAAGGTAAATATTGCCTTTGGTCTGCAATGGGAAGGTATTCCTATGGACGCAATTCCCAATGGCGAGGATATTCGGGCGAACATCATCATCACTTGTGTGGATAATGCCCGATTTAGAACGCTGTTATCAAAATCGCTTGGATTTCCCTTTAAAGGTTCGGAATATCAAAGCATGTTCTATTGGTTGGACATTGGTAACAGTAGGGATAGTGGGCAATTCGTATTGGGAACGTTGTTCGAGGAAGAACGAAAAACAGAACGGGAGGATTTTGAAATGGTGGACAAACTCAAAAACATCATCGACTTTTTCCCCGATTTGGATGCGCATGATACGCCCAATTTGCAGGGTAGGGGATGTGCCTATTCCGACAAGCTGAACGAGCAATCGTTGTTTATCAATGATGTTTTGGTTGCCCATGCAGCCGATTGTCTGTTTCGGTTGTTGTACCATAAGCAAATTCAGAAACATGGGGCATTCGTGAATTTGGAATCGGGGAGGGTTAACCCGATTTTGGTGTGACACTTAAAAAAAGGAACTATTGTACATTGGATATTTAATCCCTTTCCTCACCTATGTTTTCTCCCAATTCAATGTGAATAGTGCTATCGTTGTTATTCCAGACAACTGCGATAACAATGGAGGCATCATCAAAAGAACATCGCTGCCCGCCATAAATCCATCTCTTGTATCTTTTTTTCAAGGCTTCGGTTTGCTCTACCTTTCTCTCTAAATGTTTATAATCTTGAGGGTCAATAAAGAGGCAATCTCCGATTCTAGGCACAAAGGGCATCTGAATCTCAAGTTGCACGGCCTTATCCATATAATCTTCAGCACATGGAAAGTGGACATAAATTGTGTACATCTCATTCATTTTCATAGGATTTTAATTCTTCTATTTCGTTCATTCTAGAATGGAGTTGCTGCCAAACAATTTTTTGTTTGGCGAGGATTGTGTGAACTTCTCCCTTTTCAAAATGTTCGGGGTTTTTGGAGACAATGTCTTTTCTCAATTCAAGAAAATCGTATATGGCCTTGACATCAGAGAACGTAAAGTTGTTCAGGTTTTTCATATTGTCGATGTGATTTGTGGTAGAGTTGCAATATGCATATTTTTTCAAGCAGGAGATGTATTCGTTGGAATTTATACCTATTACTTTCGATTTAGTTTTTTAAGCCTTGTTTGATACGATTGTAAATAATTTCTTTTGGACGTATCGCTTAGATAGGAAGCGTCTATTAGTTTTTCGACCTCTTCAGAATTCGACAGCAATTTCTCCAAGACCCCATCCAATTGGCCTTGGCCAATTTTTGCGTGTTCGGCAAGCGAAAGAAATTGTTGCATAACCTTGCCTTTGGACAAGTTCTTAGGTAACAGGCCGTCATCTAACGCAAAATCGGAATCTTCTATATGCATTCGTGTATTGAGCAGGTCATAGGCAGGACTTAACCTGAAATCTCCCAATTCTGTTTCCAATAACGAGAAATTTTTGAAATGGGCATCCCCATTGGAAAAAAGATAATTGAAGACGAGCAGTCGGAAAAGTTTCGGTGCCTCCAATTGATAGGCGGGCAGGTATTTTTTCATAAGTTCGAACAACTCAAGATAACTACCCGAATATTTATAGTGCTCCCCATGGGTCTGGGGAGTCCTTCCCGCCAAGGAAGCAAAATCCTCTTTGGCAAGTTTTCCACCACCTTTCTTTACATCAAATCGCTTGGTAATGTAGGCCGGTGTTCCATCCTTAAAAAATATGAGCGCATTTTCGGCGGTCTCGATATCGAATACCTGACGTGCGATCTGCATCGTCAAATGCTCATTGGCGGGCATCTGGTCAGGATTTTTACCTGCACCGGGAATTGGTTTTAAAATATATGTCCCTTGCTCCCCTTCGTTAATAAGCCGAAGTTTATTTTTCTCCAAAAGGACGGAAAATTTTTCCTGTACCCCTGAAATCGAAATCCTTTTTCGGTTCTCAACAAAGAGTTCATCCGTGGCTTCGTTGCTGGCCGGGGAATCGTAAGGCAATATATGGTTTACCTTTCTTCCATCAAACACCCTTCTCAAACAGGTCGTGCTGTAGGTTTCATACCCCTCTGCCAAAGTGCCGGGACAATATTTTATCATCGGTAAACTCATATCGGTTGCTCAATTTTCTTTACGGTTATGGCACCGATCGTATCATAACGTGCCGTTGTCAGCAACAGGCCAAAGTAATCGTCTTGGTCTATCTTCATATGTCTGCACACGACCTGTTTGTTTGTCCCCTCTGGAAGCATATTAAAAAAAAATGGGAACAGATGTTCCGAACGGTACTCCTGTTCGGTTTTGGGCAACGTTAGGCTTATGGCCGGCTTTCCCGAATCGCCAAGCCATTGGTCATGGTAGCGGTACGTAAAGCTTCCATCGTCATACTGGGTAAGTATGCCCGCTTCTTCTCCCTTAAATAATATTTTGGCCTGCCTCATATAATCAATCTAGAGTTTCTTTACTTTTAAGCATACCTCCATTCCCAATACATCCGCAATTCCATCCAAGGTTTCAAGGGTAGGGTTTGCCTGGCCACGCTCAATTTTATAGAGTGTATTAACGCTTACATCGGCGAGTTGGGCCAATTGTTGTTGGGTTACCCGTAGCGCTTTTCTACGTGCTTTAATGCTCTTGCCTATCTTCTTTTTTGACACTATAATGTGATTTAGGTATAAAAATAGTTATAAAATTCAATACTTACAACAAAAATCACATTATAATGAGATAATGAGGTAAAAATAATATCTAAAGTGGGGGACAGGCATGTAAATCACAATATAGTGTGAGAATGAGAGAAAACGAACCTATACTTTACCGCACCGATGAGATATATTTCAGCGAAGTCAAAAACCTATATTCGGGAATCATTTATTTTTTATACCAACGATACATGCCGCAATACGTTTTTCCAATTTTTCGGTCAAGGGAATATGGTCATAGATGGATTTTAATCGCTCAGGCTCAAAGTATCGTTTTAGCCATGGAGTTTTCAGATTTTCCAACGTTATAAGGGCACGCCTCGTAGCTTTTAGTTGCTTTTCTTTTAGCATCGGCATCAGAAGTTCCAACCAGAGTTCGGCAAATCTAGAATAGTCTATGGCCATTTCGTCAATGCGGTAACCCGCTCTAAACGCTTTTTGCAGTTCTTTAATCAACCGAATTATCGTATCATCTTTTTCATACCGTATTTGTTTCGTCAAAAGGAATTCTGCTACCTCTAAAGCCCGACGTTTTTTATTAGGAATGGCGTTGCGCTCATTTCTCCTAAAAATAGAGATGAAATTATCCAATGTTTTAGGACTCCAGTCAATATCGGTTACATTATCCAAGTTTTCACGAAGTAATTGACAAATAACCGAAAATTCGTTGTGTACAACACCAGAGGCTTCTATAAACAACCAAAGAGGGGATTTTTTTTCAGTCCCCTTAGTGCATATAAATGCCCAATCTTCTTTTGATTTCACAAAGCTTACCCTACATTGAATTGACGCTTTTGTACGTTTTAGTTCTTCATAAACTTCCTCTTTGATAATAGCATTATTACCTTCTTTTAATCTATAAAGAGGATCAAAGGCATCATTAAGACCTTGCCAATCCGAGTCTTCCCTTTCAAAAGGGTTGAACTCACGTATGAATTCTGCTGCAGAAATCAGGTCTTCTTCACCCTCCAAAAGTTCATCGGGCAAGTCAAGATTGCCACCTATAAGCTTTTCCGTTAGAATCGTGGTACGTACCAAACGGCGATCGGCCTTTAACGCAAATGACTCGGAATCTTTTGACCAAAATACTTCTATGTCGTCATGGGGACTGTCCATACGGTGCAATCTTCCGACACGTTGCTCGGCCAAACGCATAACACTGGGAAAATCCAACTGTAAAAGGGCCTTTGCTCTTTGAAGGTTAACCCCCTCTGCCATCACATCGGAACAAAGTGCGAGTCCCCGTTCAACCTTCGAATCGATTCCAAAGACTTCCTGAACCTCCAGTCTTGCTGCGTCACTACTGCCGCTCACCAAATGGATTTTTTCGGGGTACCCAAATTCCCTAAGTAATTTTCTAAGATAGAACAATGTGAGCACCGTACTATCAAAACCCAAGACCAGCCCATGTTTATCTACCAATAGCATTAACTGCTTCGCTTTTCCTCGTTCACGACTATCTGACATTGACTTTAATAACTCTAGAATTTCTTTATAGGTCTTTATTTCATGGTTTATTACTTTTTCATATTCTATTGAATCTGTGAGCCAATCTGGGAGTAATTGGGGATAATCACTTCTGGGGAGTGGTTTTTCACGAAAAGATTCCAATTTTGAAATGATGTTGCCCGTATCCGACTTATGCCCTTTAAGGTCATAAAATTTTTTTGTTGTTTGCGTACCAACTACATGTTCCATTAATGCCGCAGTGGAAGAGCGCAGTGAATTCTGAATATGGTAACCGGTAAACGCCGTGGCCGTTTTGATGCGTTGTTTGTAGTAGACCATGATCCTCTCGGTATCTTCTTTTTCTATGTATACCGGTATCCTAAATTTTCTCAAATAGATCAGTCCTCGAAGTTGTTTTGCTTTGACCCCGATCTGTTGCGCAATTTCAATATCCTGTTTCGTCTCTGCCGTCTTGTAGGTTCTATTATTGACTTTGGGAAATTTAGCCCTGTTACCGAATTTATTCACATAAGCCTCCGGTTCTTTGTCAATGAGTTGGTTAAGTCTCTTTTTTGTTCGTCTCAAAATGAACTTTTGGATGAATCGATTCAATCTTTTGAGATCTTCGGCCTTCTTTTCGCGAATGGGAGTTTTATATAATTCTTTCAGTTTTAAAAGTTCCTCATCCTGTAAATTATCCGGACCTAAAAGCTCTATGATGCGAAGAAGATCATCCGCTTTCTTATTTATTGGCGTTGCGGTTGAAAGAATGACGTAGCTTGCATTATGTTCCTTGAATGCATTGCTTCTATTGGACTTTCTTGAGAGAAAGTTGTGGGCTTCGTCCAAAACCAGTATGTTGGTCAGTTGGAGGGCTTTAATGGTCTTGTTTCTATTGCGTCCCTCTCGTTGTAAAATTCCCATGGAAATCGGCGGCGTGTTCAGGAAACTTAGATTAAGACTTTCTTTTTCCCAGTTTTCAACGATATTTTTTGGACATAAGACCAAACTATTACATTGGTCACGCCGACCACTTTCCCATAATTTGTGGATAAGGGAAAGCATGCATATGGTGACCATTCTGGTTTTCCCCGAACCAGTAGGGTCGGCGATAAGAACACTACCCTGATGGTCCAGTAATATCATGGATTTGGCAAGACCACTAATTTGAAAGGGCCAAAGCTTTGCGTTATCAATCTTATTTTTGAATTCTGGATAATTTGAAATCCAGTTACCTTCAAGAATCTCGGCCAAGGCACGTGCCAGCGCCTGATCCCAAGGGACTTTTTGTAATAAACCTTCCAATAATGACTTCATATCATAAGTCTGTCCTTGGTCCCAGAAATTCAATGCCTTTTTTCGAATATTGTCATACTGATATTGATTCAAATCTTTATTGAAATCAGAAACACCTACATCTTGGTAAGGCTGTGATCCTACTCTAATGGATGCCTCTTTTTGGGTGGTAATACCCTGTATGGAGAAATTGGCCGATCCCAAAACGGCATGGCGGTCTCCTACATACAGTTTGGAGTGTTGTCGTTCCTTTATCCTAAATTCGATAGTTCCATTATTGATATGTTCAATGGTCTGGATAACTTTGCCCCCTTTCAGGACATCAATACCCCTATCGATCCAATATTCCTTGATTTCTTCTGAGAGTGGGGTCTTAGACCAAGACTTTCTTTTACGCACTTCGGGTTCAAATCCTAAAAGAATCCTTGTTTTTCTGGTAATGTCAAGAGGCTCACTGCCAAATACTTCTACGATATTTGCTAGTGAGGTGAAACCTGTGATGATGAGATATTCTTTAGAGGCCTTCAGGTCTTCAAGAATAATATCTTTAATTTTTCGCCCGTCTTCATTTATGGGGAAATCTTCTTGTGATGGCCAAGTGTAGGAAGGGTTGTCAAAATCGATAAAGAGTTGCTTTTTGTTTTTCAAAATGTTCGATATTGCTTTTAAGATAGGAAAAATCTTATTTCTACTGGATGTAGTTAAAATCAAGTAGTTTCACTGGCCACTGTTTAATTGTAAGACGTAGACCGCTTTTTTTGATAATTGTTGAAATACTTATCTTACAAATTACTTATAAACAATAATGATATGTACAATATTCTCTCTCTTGATGGTGGCGGTAGCTGGTCTTTACTCCAATTTCTCACCTTAAGGGAACGTTACGGAAATAGCAAGGGTCACGAAATACTAGGAAAATATGATTTGGTCATTGCAACATCAGGTGGAAGTCTCGTGCTGGCCGCCCTCTGCTGTAATTGGGATATTGATAAGTGTTTGTCCCTCTTCTATGAAAAGCAAAATAGAACCTTGGTTTTCAGCAAAAACTCTTTTTGGGAAAAGTACTTTCCGGCCGATTTTGTAGGTCTTTTTGGAGCAGGCCCAAAGTATTCGGTCAAAAAGAAGTATGCAGGACTCAAAAGCTTGTTCAGTGAGATTGAAGCAATACCAATGGAAGACCTTCCTGATTTTATCGGTAAGCCCAGTCTTAAATTAGTAGTTACCACATTTGACGCACTCCATAATAAGGCGAAGTTTTTCAAGTCTTATGGGAAAGAAGGGAAGCCATTCGATTCTGTTAACCTCATCCAGGCCATTAGTGGTTCTACAAACGCACCAATTGGCTATTTTGATTTTCCCGCTAGAATAAAGGCCCAAAGATCTGAGCGAAATTTTTATCTGTGGGATGGTGCTCTAGGAGGGTTCAACAACCCAGTGGCTGCCGGTCTCACGGAAGCCATTAAACTTGGCGTAAGTAAAGAGGAGATTAACATCATCTCACTAGGTACCTCAAATAAGATCACATCTCAACGCGAGCGAAAATATTTTTACCTTTTATATATCAATGTTATAAAATACCGAAAGACAAAACCGGGTCTAGGCCTTAAGTTTTTTGGGAAAACCGTTATAAATCAAGCTAAGACCATTTTATATGAGCCTCCGGACTGGGCAAATTACATGACTTATATATGGAGGTTCGATAATAATCTGGGGCAGGCTTTAGAGAATAAGAAACGGTTTATTCGCTTGTCCCCATTATTGCATAGGCATTCCCAAGACGATAATGCCAATGAACTAGATCACTTGATTAACGAGCTTTATGATCTAGATATGGATCTAACCAATGACGACGACATTGAACTTTTGAACCAATGTTTCGAAAAATGGAAAATAGGTGAAATTTATAACCAACCGATTAGAACCAATTTGGACACCAAGGGAGACGTGTTGCACGATCTTGGACACAAATATTTTAAAGAAGCAATGGCTGATTGGATAAATATGAAAATCTAATTATAAAAGATCGGTCTTCCGTATGTATTATTAATTTTAGTATTTTTAGCGTCAGTTTTTACTGACATCACCCCCTTTCTTGTCGATTGGTAAACAGGCCTCTTTTTGAGCTAAAATTCGTTTGCCTTTTAAAAATGTTTTTTAAAATATATTCAAGTAGCAGCTTTAGTCCATGATAATTAAATTTTTAGAGGCACATAAGGGAGATAGCATCCTCATTTCCCACCAAGATGATGAAGGTACTTCACGAAATATACTGATTGATGGGGGAATGTCATCAACGTATTTTAACTCAAGTTATAACCAATATGGGCAGTTGCACCTAGAAATTGAAAAAATTAAAAAGCGAAAGGAAAAAATCGACCTACTAATTTTATCCCATATTGATAATGACCATATCGAAGGCTTGTTAAAATGGTTCTCAACGGATGCGAAGGCCTACAACCTTGTGGGCCAGGTCTGGTTTAATTCGGGCAAATCTATTGCCCAGTTTTTCAAAAAAGAAGAGAATAATGATTTACGGCTAAATCTCAAAGTACCTAATACGACGTACACTGGGGTGGCGGAGGCTATTGAATTTGAAGACTATTTGCTAAAACATAAGATTTGGGACAAAAAAATTATAAGACAAGGTGATGAATTTGCCCTCTTTGGAGTCCAATTAAAAATACTGTCTCCCGATAATTCACAATTGAAAAAATTGGTCGGTGAGTATAATAAGAAAACGGGAGATCCTGTTTATACAAGCGGAAAGAAAGAGGACTGGGCAAAAAATCTGAAAGATATCATCCAAAAAGAAACACTGGACAGCTTTCGTTTTAAACAAGATACAAGTGTGAAGAACGGAAGTTCCATTACAGTGCTTCTAACCTATGCCGAAAAGAATTTTTTATTTCTGGCCGATTCCCATCCTGATCGGGTATTAAAGTCTTTACAGGAATTGGGATATTCCAAGGAAAAACCTATCCCGGTCGAACTATTTCAGATATCCCACCATGGCAGTAAAAGTAATATGCATAAAGAACTTTTGGAAGTTGTAAAAACGAATAAGTACGTAATAAGTACGGATAGTTCTTCACATGGTCATCCTCACAAGGCAACATTGGCCAGAATAATTAGCGTCAATCCCCAAGCAGTCATTTATTTCAATTATGAGAACGTAAAGAAGAGTATTTTTACCGAACAGGATTTAAATGATTTTCCCAATTTTGAAACGAAGTTGATTTCAGAATACCCCGTTTCAAAATGACCGCAGAAGACTTAAAGAGATATAGTGTTAGAGTAGGGGAAGGCAGTGGATGTTTCTTTCAGCCTATGACGAATGAATACACCTATATTTTAACAGCGAAGCATTTGTTCAGTGCTTTACAAAATGGAGCCGAAATTGATATTTTCAGACATCTGAAAAACGAAGACGGCTGGTCGGAGGAATTGATACCGTTTACTCTGGAATTGGGTGTTAATTATTTTCCGCACTCCCAGGCAGACGCCGCGATACTGAAAATTGATTATTTAGATGGTTTCAAAGAACTTTTTGTGAAAAATGAAATCAACGAAAATGTTGGGTATCAACTTTGTGGATTTCCTTCTCAGAATAGAGATAGTGCCGAGGGGGAGCGGTATTCTCCTTATAGGGTAGAAAGGATACTTGCCTCTGGAAATTATTGCCATATGGCACAATTGTTCGGTACGGTCAACTATGATAACGTTGCGGGAATGTCCGGAGGCGGGTTCTTGAAAATAGAGACAGATCATTTATCCATTCTCGGGATTCAAAGTAGAATGGCAACCAACGCCGTACAGGCATTGGGACAAATTGGTTTTATTCCCATAAAATACTATAATCAAATTATTGATGCAAACGAAAACGCGGGAGCGCTGGAGAAATTATTGCCGGCATATTTAAAATCGTTTTCCTTTTTTGAGGATGAAATCTTTTCTATTATAACCGGGCCACAAGAGGTAATAGTTTCCAGAAGGGATAAGCTCACGGAGTTGTTAAAGGTAAAGGCAAGCGAGATAAGGGATAGTGATATTACCCCGAACTATATTAAAGAGCATTTGAGCAATAGACTTTTGCTGTTGGAGCAAACTAATTTTGAATTGCAGAAAAGGGGCATATGGCGAATGTGGTTAGAGTTTCTCACGATATTGAATATAGCCAAAAACAAGGCCCATAGTTTAGCTGACATGCCAGTGGTTTTTGAGAAAGTCAGAATGTTTTTTTCGGACATCAATCAGGATTTTTGGACGGCACACCTGATGGATTTGCCCAAGTTGGATTACTCGGGTTTAGGACCAGATGGTATAGTTGTCGTTGCTTCTAACATCCCTTCCGTAGATAGGGAAATGGAAATACTTGATTTAAGCAAGATAACATCAAATATCGCGGAAGCGAGAAAGCAATATGCACAAACCCATTTTGGCCATGATATTGACGTAGCATCAGAATTTCCTCTTGAAAAATATAAGTTTATAAATATCTCGGCCTTTAAAGAAAGGGTTGTTACAGAGTTGGATGAAGATTTTGATAACAGTCTGCCAAACGAATCCTTGGCCACATTAAAACGATTATATGAAAGATTCATCCCCGAGTGGTAACGTAAAGGAAGCTTTTCAAGAACAATTCTTGGATTTATCACTATTATACGAGGAGATAGATTTGGGAAACGGTAAGGCGCACGCTTTTTTTGTTGATATTGAAGGGTACGAGGTCTTGGAAGAAAGCTGGCAACAAATAGTGAACCTTATTGCGATTAATTTCCAAAATAAATTGGAGAAGGAATTTGAACGTTGGAATATCTATTTGTTTTTCAGGCTTTCTGAAGCGGTGGACAAGGGTCTAAAATACAAGATTGAGAACGACACATTTTCCTGTAGAAAGATAATCATTGATAAGAGTGAAAGTCACAAATCCGCGGTAGAGGACCACATATTGAATAAGCTTGTCAATATTGGTGTTTCCACACAGAGTACACAAAATGTCTTTGAACCAAACAAAATAATACAAGAAGTTCTAAAGGGTAAGACATTAAAAAAAATTAACACAACGCCTGATGCCCGCAAAGCATATGACCTATTGGTCGAAAAAATCATAAACAAGAAATGAAGTTTAAATCCGTAGAAATATCCGGTTTCAGGGCCTATGACAAGTCAGAAGATGCCACGTTCAAATTTACAACGCCAGAAGGTGAGGTATTGAATTTTATATCCCTATATGCCCCAAACGGTTTTGGAAAGACTTCTTTTTATGACGCGGTCGAATGGGGCATAACCAACAATGTAAGTAGGCTTTGGCGCAGGGGCAAGGATACCGAAAAATCAATAAACACCCTTCGTGAATTGGACACGGATAAAAAGCAGGTAAATCTATTAAGGAATACAAATACTTCTGGTCCAACTTTCGTACGATACTTCACCGATCGTGACGAGAAACCGGTTGAACGGCTTTTAAAGGTGCACGGTTCAAACAAAGCAGACACAAAAAAGGATGTTGGTGAACAACTGGCATTTCGAGATGTGATTTTGTCACAAGAATGGATTTCCGCCTTCTTAAAAGAGGATGACGGCGAAATACGATACAGCAAGTTTATGAAGAATCATGAACTTCAAGAAACCGATGTTTATTATCAAAAAATAAAAGTATTACAAGAAACCAATAAAAAACATTTAGCTGAACTAAGGGAAAATATCAAGGTCTTAAAATCAAAAATCTCGGAAGAGGACGAAGAGGATATTTTGGAAACAGTTAATAACCTTATACAGAAGATAAATACCGATTATCAAAAGCCCATTTCCGATTTGATAACGCTATCTGCATCAAAGAAGGAAATTAAGGATTTACAAGATGTTTTGGCCAAAGCATTGATAGAAGAAGACAACTCAACAGATTTGGCGTTACTGTTAATGGCAATTGAGAATGCGATTGTTGGTAAAGAAGGTTTGTTTTCTAAAAAACAATATTTTGAGGCTAGAGATAACCTAAGGAAATTAATTGCTGAAATCAAAGCCATAGAAGAAAACCTAAAACAGTTCGAGAGGCTTGAAGCTGCTCAGAATGAACTTGAAAGTGGAAATTCGGAAAGAGAGGCTTTACAAGGAAAGGCCAAGATCTTGGAAAGGTTAATAACCCAGTTTGACAACTATCTTGAAACCCAGAAAGAAATAGATGATAAACATGAAGAACAGAAAGATTTAAGAAAACAAAAATCAAAGCTAGATAAAGAAATCGAGCAAGTTCGGAGAAAGCAGATTGATGAAAAGGCAACTTTGGACAGTTTGGCCAAAAATAAAGTTGGTCTAGAAAAAGAACAGGAGTCCTTACCCAAGTTAAAAGAGAACCTCGAAAAAACAGCTACCGCTATTGACCAGGGAGAAAAAAGAATATTGGACCTTGAAGATATAATGGATAAGCACAGGGCTGATTTAGAAAAAATTGACGAGCAAATTTCTGAACTTGAGCTGGTGAAAAGGGAAGCTAAAGAAGGGCAATATGCACTTACATCCGTTTCGGAAAGTCCGCGTTTGAATAAAGTGGTAGAAGATTTACTGGCAAAATCACAACAAAAATTCACCATTAAAAACGAGCTAAAACAGCTAGCGGAAACTATAACGCAACAAGAAGAGCTTAATACTACTATCCAAGGTTTTATAGCATCAGGTTTGGATATTGTGAATCGCAATGAAACGGATTCTTGCCCACTGTGCGAACACCAATATGATTCGTATAAAACATTGGCAGATAAAATATCCAACAATCGAGCTTTGTCCGAATCCTTAAAAATTCTTCTCGAACAAAAAAATAGGTCGCTCGATGAAATGGCAAAAATCGACACCGAACTGGAAAAGTTGCTAAATGATTTGATGTTATTTTATGACAATGGACTCAAGAACCTTAAAGAAAGAAGGATCCAAATTGATAACAGTAGAACTGAGGACCAAAAATTATTAAAGGCCCAAGAGAGTGATTTGGCCAAGCTTAAAGAGAACCAAGCCGGGCTGATAAACAAAACCAATGGCAAGTCATTTGAGAACCATACAAGTGCTTTAAAAGAATCGCTAAAAGGCATTTTGAAAAATTTGGAGGATACAAGAACCAAATTAGCCAAGACCGATCAAGAATTGACAAACCTAGAAACAAATGAAAAAGAAATTATTGGTAGAATTGAATTGATTGCCACGGAAATTGAAAATTTAAAATCTGGGAAAAGCTTTATCGAAATAGAGAATTGGTTTGAAGACAACAATCCGGGTCAAAAAATCAATAAGGGGTTTCTTGAAAAGCAAACTAAAAAAAATCAATCGGCATTAGACAAGGTTCAGGAATTGCTGGCAGAGCTACGGAAGGAAATCCAAAACCTGGAAGAAAATCTAAAATCCCTTAGCCAAAATAACCAGCAAAGCAAACTAAGCGGTGCCGAAGACCAAAAAAAAGATTTAGAAAAGAAAATTGCAGCTTATGAAAGATTCCTTCAAGAAAGCCTATCCATTGAAGGCCCCGAGTTAAGCGATGAAGCGCTTACGCGGTTGTTGTCACAAAAAGAAAATGAGACTAAAGCACAACTGAAAAAAACCAAGAAAAAACTTGAAGATTACAGAAAGCTGGACAAATACAGCCAAAATATAGTTCCGTTTTTAGAGCGCAAGAATGCCAAGATTGAATTGGAGAAAGAAGAAGGTGAACTGGCTCTAGTGAAAAAATCGGTCACACCTATTATAAATGCCGAGGTTAAAAAAACTAAAGAGTTCCTTGAAAATAAAATTAAGGAGTTCTTTTATGTGGAATTAATCAATGAGATTTATGAAAAAATTGATCCGCACCCTGAATTCAAATCTGTCGAATTCAAGGCTAATTTTGACTTAGGTACTCCTAGCTTGGATGTTTTTGTGAAAGATAACAACAATCAAAGTACATTAATACCAAACTTATATTTTAGTACGGCCCAAATAAATATTTTAAGTTTAAGTATTTTCTTGGCCTCTGCCTTAAATTCTCATGAATACGATTGCATTTTTATAGATGACCCTATTCAATCAATGGACAGTATCAATGTTCTTTCTACCATTGATTTATTGAGAAGTATAGTGATTAACCAAGAGAAACAAATAATACTTTCCACTCACGATCAAAATTTTCACAACCTTCTTAAAAAGAAAATACCGTCTAGGATTTTTAAATCAAAGTTTATGGAGCTGGAAAGTTTTGGCAAAGTTAAGGACGATCGGCAGCTTACCAATTGAATTTAGATATTGAAAACTGATAGGCAGATCGATACAAAAGCGAATAGCCATAGAATCCATTTTATGATGACTAGACTAGTAATCGAGTTTATTCTAAAACATCAGATTAATTGAGTCAGATTTCATGAGACTAATATCTAAACTCTTTCCAAATTGTACCTTTTATTAAGAGTAAAGTTGCCACTTATCGTTATTTACATAAACAATATCAATAATTGTGTATCGAATTGACATGTTAGTAGCAGATAAGTAAAATATCAAAATGTTTTACCTATGTTTTACCTAACAAAAAAACCCAAGATTTTCATCTTGGGTTTTTTATCATCAAAAAGTAGCGAGAGGGGGACTTGAACCCCCGACCTCTGGGTTATGAATCCAACGCTCTAACCACCTGAGCTACCTCGCCATTTACTACAATATTTCAATTTTGTCCCCGGGTTATGAATCCGACGCTCTAACCAGCTGAGCTACCTCGCCGTGGTAATTTTTGCGGCTGCAAATATAGAGTTTAATTTTTTCTCCATCAACAATACATGTCTAAAAAATATTAAGCTCCTTTTATTTTTTAATCATTGAGAAATATATATATTGGACAAATAAAGAAGACCTAATGAATGATAAAATAAAATTTGAAATAGAATACGTTATACAATCTTCCCCACAGTTATTGTATCAATATTTAGTAACACCTTCCGGTTTATCGGAATGGTTCGCAGATAATGTTAACTCTAGAGGGGAAAAATATATATTTATTTGGGACGGTTCAGAGGAGGAGGCTAAATTACTCAAAAGAAAATCCGACGAATTTGTTCGATTTGCTTGGGAAGAAAGTGATGATGATAGTTATTTTGAATTGAAAATAATCGTTGACGAAATTACCAAGGACGTTTCTCTTTTCATTACCGATTTTGCAGAGGAAGATGAAGTGGACGAAGCCAAAATGTTATGGGAAAATCAAGTGTCCGACTTAAAACAAGTACTAGGTTCAAAATAAAAACCACCTATTAAACCGTATCTTTGGGCCTTAAATTTTAAGGCCTTTTTTTATGGTAAATTTTAATGGACAGCTTTACGAGGATGACCAAAAATTTTTCAATCAAAACAATCGGGGGCTCCGCTATGGAGATTCCCTTTTTGAAACTATTAGGGTTGTAAAAGAACATATTTATTTTTTGGAAGATCATTATCTAAGGTTGATGTCTTCCATGCGTATTTTAAGGATGGAGATTCCAATGTCATTTACCATGGAATTCCTTGAAGATGAAATTAAAAAGACCATCGCTGAAAACCCTGGAACACCGGCCCATAGGGTGCGCCTAACAGTTTTTAGAAATGACGGAGGGTTATATACTCCCGTTAACAATGATATATCCTATATTATTGAGGTAAATATTTTAGACGACCCATTTTATGTTCTTAAAGAAGTACCCTATGAAATTGAACTATTTAAAGATTTTTATCTCAATAGCGATATGCTTTCTAACCTAAAGACCAATAACAGAATTATTAATGTTGTTGCCGGTGTCTACGCCGAGGAGAACGATTACCAGAATTGCTTGTTGTTAAACCGACAAAAACAAGTAGTTGAGGCCATAAATGGAAATGTGTTTGTCGTTTCTGGGAAAATGGTTAAAACGCCACCTTTAGCTGATGGTTGTTTGAACGGTATCATTAGAAAAAAGCTTATCGATATTCTTAAGGAGGACGACAGCTTTAGTCTTGAGGAAAATAGTATTTCGCCTTTTGAGCTTCAAAAGGTGGATGAAATCTTTATTACAAATACAATTCATGGAATTATACCGGTGACCAAATACCGAAAAAAGGATTTTACCAATACTATAAGTAAAAAATTGATTGGTAGATTAAATGCAGTAGCCCGTCTGGTCGTTTAATTTAGACTGGGATTTTCCGGGGCATTGGACCAAAGTAAATAATCCCCACCTAATTCGAGCATTTTTTCTTTCCAAAAGGCTCCGGATGATTTTTTTATAATCTGGCTTTGGTATTCATTTTTTGCCACTATCCAAGACTTGGATAAAAGCTCTTGATCAAGTTGCAAAGAGGACCAACCGGAATATCCAAGAAAAAAACGGATGTCATCCTCTGAGATAATGTGATTGTTTATGAGGTCCACGGTTTTGTCGAAATCGCCTCCCCAATAGATTCCATCAGAGATTTCTACACTATTGTCAATTAAATGGGGAACCTTATGTATAAAATAAAGATTGTCTTGTTCTACTGGTCCTCCATTATATACCTGAAAAGGCTTGGATATTTCAGTAACTAGATCGCTTATTTGATATTCTAAGGGTTTATTGAGAATGAACCCAACAGAACCTTCGTCATTATGCTCGGCTAGTAGTACCACAGACCGGTTAAAAGATACATCGCCAGTTAAAGATGGCTCTGCAATTAATAACTTTCCCTTATTTGGTTTCAAATCCACCATTATCACATGTCTGTATGTATCTAAAATAAGACAATTCCCACTAATTATCCAAATGGGCAATAAAAAAGGCGCTTAAAAAGCGCCTTAATCTTCTAAATATAATTATAATTTAGTTTACTGCACTGCTTAAATCAGCACCTGCTTTAAACTTAACAACATTCTTTGCTGCAATTTGGATAGTTTTTCCTGTAGATGGATTTCTACCTTCTCTTGCATTTCTTCTGGATACGGACCAAGATCCGAAACCAACTAGAGAAACTCTATTACCCTTTTTAAGAGCACCTTCAACATTTCCTAAGAAAGATTCCAATGACTTTTTAGCCGCTGCTTTAGTGATGCCTGCGTCTGCTGCCATTGCATCGATCAATTCTGTTTTGTTCATAATGTGATTAAATTAATTGTTGTTAAATAATTTTAAACCTGTAACAAATTTATATGGATTTACGACCAACGCAAGTAAAACGGCGCTAAATCCCTTATTTTGTTGATAACTCGGGAGGTTTGTTGATAAAGTAGGGCTTTTTTTACGTTCTTAGCTAGCCCAATATACACGGGGCTTTAGCTAAGATGGGCACTTTTGGATAATTTTAGTCCGTTTAACACGTCAATAATGGCCATTTTTCTTTTCCCTTGAAGTTGTATTTCCTTCAATTTTATGTAGCCTCCGTCCACTGCCACTTTTAATTCCTTTTTATTGGAAATAAGTGAACCGTTCTTTAATTGATGCACAGCGATTTCTTTTGATACCCTGTATATTTTTGTGATGATTTCATCTTCTTCATTATAAAGAACTGTCCAAGCAGCGGGGTAGGGGCTTAATCCTCTTATTAAATTGTATATGTCATCGATGGATTGATTCCAATCAATCCTACAAGTATCTCTTTGAATTTTATGAGCCAGCTTTAATTCTTTTGAGTTTTTCTGTTGGACGGTTTGGAAATTACCTGCTGCAATTCGACCTATAGTGTTTAAAACTGTCTCCGACCCTAAGACCATCAGTTTGTCGTGTAAGGACCCAGCATCCTCATCCGGAAGAATATTTATTTCCTTTTGAAGTATTATGGCGCCTGTATCAATTTTTTCATCAATGAAAAATGTAGTAACTCCAGTTTTGCTTTCACCATTAATAATGGCCCAATTTATAGGCGCAGCTCCTCGATATTCGGGTAGGAGAGAGGCATGTAGGTTAAATGTGCCGTAATCCGGCATTTGCCAAACTACTTTTGGCAACATTCTAAAGGCTACGACAATCTGAAGGTTTGCATGTAGACCCTTTAAATCCTTAAGAAACTCCTCACTTTTAAGGTTTGTTGGTTGTAAAATGGGCAAACCTTCATTTTCGACATATTTTTTTACGGCAGACTGATTAAGTTTTCTGCCTCTGCCAGCAGGACGGTCCGGTGCCGTGACTACCCCGACAACATTGTAATCTTTTTTTAAAATGGCATCGAGAATACCCACTGCAAAATCTGGGGTTCCCATGAATACTATTCTTAACTCTTTCATTCTATTATTTCATATTCATTTTTGGTATTAAGCCGTATCATATCTTCTTCTAGTAATTCTTTCAAAATATGAATTAAAGCGTCCGATGCACAACCCAATTGTTTTTGTAATTCCCGTGATGAAACATTTTTCATTTTCAATAAACCGAGGATATCTTTCTTTAGCGCCTCTAGATTATTGTCATAAACGACAACATCTCTGCAAACATCACAAATTCCACAGGGTTTTGTGTCTTTTTCATCAAAATAACTTAATAACTGTTTGCTTCTGCAAATAGCATTATTATTGATGTAAGAAAGTATTGCCTCGACTTGGTATTCTTTTAAAAGGTTTTGCTCTTTTACATTTTTGGCAAACTTGTTTATAGTATGTTCATCTTCTCTAGGGACCAAAAAAGTTAATTCTAAATCACTGTGCGATGCATTATAGGCTATAATTTCGTCCGAAGCTAGAACTTCGAGGTTTTCAAAAACCTTTTTTTCGGAGTAATTCAACTTCTTAGCAAGGGAATAGGTATTGATTTTGGTCTCATTTTCAAAAATTCCCCCATAGGTTCTCAATATTAATTTGATAAAGTCGTCCAAGGCTTTATTTCGGTCCAAATACGCCATAAGATTTTCTTTACTGGCAATAAACTGTATACTAGATTTGCGGTGAAACGCCTCTGATAAAGCAATTACCGAATTTCTATCCAGTAATTTAAGAACATTATAAGCTAGCATAGTGTTTAATCGGTAAACCGAACAGAATTCGTTGAAATTCAACCGATACCGCTCATTACTTCCTTCACCATAGGCTATTTGAAAATAATTGTTCAATTTATTATAAATGAATTTGACGAGGGACACATCTGGCAATACACTTAGAAATTGTTTTTTTACTTGTTCCTGGTCTGCCCTATTGGTGAGCAAAATCGCCTGTGCACTTTCGCCATTTCTTCCCGCCCTCCCGGCTTCCTGAAAATAATTTTCTATACAATCAGGGATTTGATAGTGTACCACAAGCGACACATCAGCTTTATCTATTCCCATTCCAAAGGCATTCGTGGCGACCATGACCTTAAATTCGTTGCTAAGCCATTTCTCCAATTTATCTTTTTTATGCTTTTCGGGTATTCCCCCATGATAAAAAGTAGCGGAAATACCATTTTTGGTAAGATATTGACTAATATTTTCCGTTATTTTTCGAGATCTAGTGTATACGATACCACTACTTTTTAATTGACTACAATAATGTAACAATTGAAATCGCTTGTCCTCGTTAAAATCGACCTTGAATGCAATATTATCTCTTGAAAATGAATCCTTTTTTATGAATGGTCTCAATAATTGCAGACTTGCTATAATATCTTCCGTTACTTTTTGTGTTGCGGTTGCCGTTAACGCAATCATAGGAGCTTCAGGTTGAAGCTCTCGTAAAATTTGGCATTTGAGGTATGCTGGCCTAAAATCATGACCCCATTGAGAGATACAATGTGCCTCGTCGATAACCAAATAATTTACGTTCATCTGACGAATTCTATCTTGGATAATTTCTTGTTCCAAACGCTCGGGAGACAAATAAAGAAATTTGTAATCACCAAAGACGCAATTATCAAGTAAGTCGTTTATATCCTCAAAACTTAAGCCTCCCGTCATACCGATTGCTTTTATGCCTAAACTCTTCATTTGGGAAACCTGATTCTGTATCAAGGAAATTAATGGAGATACCACGATACAAATTCCCTCTTGTATCATGGCAGGAACTTGAAAGCAAATGGATTTTCCTCCCCCTGTGGGCAACAAGGCCAAAACGTCTTGTCCGTCAAGTACCTTATTAATTATAACTTCTTGCGAACCCTTGAATTGGGAGTATCCCCAATATTGCTTGAGAGTTTTATGAGGGTCCGCAATCAACTGAACTTCGTTTTGTTTAAAATAAAAGTTACCCTTTCGGCAACTGTGCCAAAAGGAACAGGAATTATTTCATATCCTAGTCTACTATATGCGTTTTCTAAATGAATGTGCAAATCAACTGCCTGTGAATAACTCTCTAACCTTTCATTATCCTGTACGTAGATTTCTTCCCAAGGTGGTAATATAAAAACCTGGTCATAAATATTTTTTCTGCAGATTTCCTTGAATTCTTTTTTATAGGATTGACCAAAATATTCCATGTAGGCTAAAACATCCGGTAAACCGCGATCATAAAAAGCTATACGGGCATCAATCTGAGGAGCTTTGTTAAATTGCGCTAATCTTCCATGGAGTAAATCGATATTAAAAGCCATGGAGTCCCCAACAAAATCTATAGGGTTACTTAACACTGCATCAGGTTGTTGGTCCTTTTTGGCCTCCAGTGTCATGGTTCGGATAATTTCATGGAAACAATAGTATCCTGAATTCTCCAATGATTTTATGACAGAGGTTTTTCCGGTACCTGGAGCTCCCGTGATAACAATTCTTTTATTGATCAAGACTCGTAAGATTAGCATACAAAAATACGGAAACGAACAGTATTAAAAAACTGGCTAATTCCCCTTATCTTTGTAAAAAAAGATGATGGCGGATAAAAATTCGGATGAGTTTTATGGCAAGTTAAAAGAACAATTATTGGCCACAAGCAAATGGCCGTCTAATTATCTATATAAGTTTATAGTGTTGTCCGATGCCAATAAAGTAAAAAGTATACATAAAATTTTTGATAATATGGGTGCGGTAATTGTATCCAAAAAATCCAAAAATGGAAAGTATACAAGCGTTTCAATCACTGTAAATTTAAAAAACCCCGACCAAGTAATTGAAAAATATAAAGAAGTAGGGGCCATAGAAGGTGTAATCTCTTTGTAAAATAGTATTTCACCTATAATTTTATTAATTTGCAAGCGTTAAAAGAATACTTCTTCAAACATTTTTAAGATAAATTTTCCAATTTGGATTTAGTAAACAACCTCGAGTACAACACAGAGCGTCCACATTTAATTATACCGGAATATGGTAGACATTTTCAAAAGATGGTGGACTATGCATTAACCATAGAAGACACTGCAGAACGAAACAGGGTCGCCAATTCAATTATCAGCGTAATGGGGAACCTACAGCCACATTTACGTGATGTTCCTGATTTTCAGCATAAGCTTTGGGATCAATTGTTCATAATGTCCGACTTTAAATTGGATGTTGAGTCACCTTTTCCGATTACCTCCAAGGAGATGTTGCAAAAAAGACCAGAACCTTTGGAGTATCCTCAAAATTATCCTAAATATCGTTTTTATGGTAATAACATCAAGCGCATGATAGATGTTGCCGTAAAATGGGAAAAAGGAGATAAGCGTTCCGGTTTGGAATATGCTATAGCCAACCACATGAAAAAATGTTATCTCAATTGGAATAAGGATGTAGTGGACGACAAGACCATTTTTAGTCACCTTTTTGAACTTAGTAATGGTGAGATAGATTTGGCCGCCAAAGGCGAAAGTCTTACGGATAGTGGGCAATTCCTAAAAAACAGAGTATCGAAATCCACAAGGTCCAATTCCGGCAAAAAGAATCGAAATAATAATCGCGGTAAAAAACGCTACTAAATTTTCTTTTCCTAAATGGGAACATTTAAGATAGAAGGTGGTCATTCACTATCTGGTGAAATAACCCCACAAGGTGCTAAAAATGAAGCTTTGCAAATTTTATGTGCGGTGCTTCTTACATCAGAAAAAGTAACCATACATAATATTCCGGATATTGTTGATGTAAACAAGTTAATATCCCTTTTGGAAGATCTAGGTGTAAAAATCCAAAAGAAAGGGAAAGGTTCCTATACTTTTAAGTCCGACGATATAAATTTGGATTATCTTCAATCCGACCAATTTAAACAGGACGGTAGAGGTCTTAGAGGATCTATTATGTTGGTAGGTCCGCTATTGGCTCGTTTTGGCAAGGGCTATATTCCTAAGCCCGGAGGTGATAAAATTGGAAGAAGACGTTTGGACACTCATTTCGAGGGATTCATTAAGTTGGGAGCCAAATTTAGATATAACAGGGAGGAATATTTCTACGGGGTAGAAGCTAAAGAGCTTAAAGGAACATACATGTTGCTCGATGAAGCTTCGGTTACTGGAACTGCAAACATTCTTATGGCTGCCGTATTGGCAAAAGGTCAAACAACAATTTACAATGCCGCCTGCGAGCCCTATTTACAGCAATTATGCAAAATGCTTAATAGAATGGGAGCCAAGATTTCCGGTGTAGGTTCCAATTTGTTGGAAATTGAAGGTGTAGATGCTCTTGGTGGTACAGAACATACCATGTTACCCGATATGATTGAAATTGGGAGTTGGATTGGACTTGCCGCCATGACGAAAAGTGAACTGACCATTAAAAATGTAAGCTGGGACGACCTAGGTCAGATTCCAACAACATTCAAAAAATTAGGTATTCAATTAGAGCGCAAGGGAGATGATATATATATACCTGAGCATAAAAATGGATATGAGATTCAAAATTATATCGATGGTTCTATTTTAACCATTGCAGATGCTCCATGGCCGGGATTAACACCCGATCTATTGAGTATTATTCTTGTTGTGGCAACACAGGCCAAAGGCGAGTTGATCATTCATCAAAAAATGTTTGAAAGTCGTTTGTTTTTTGTGGACAAGTTATTGGATATGGGAGCAAAAATTATTCTTTGTGACCCACATAGGGCAGCGATTATCGGGCACAATTTTAAATCTACCCTAAAAGCCACAACAATGACCTCTCCGGATATTAGGGCAGGAGTTTCTCTTTTGATTGCGGCACTTTCTGCCAAGGGAACTTCTACTATTCACAATATTGAGCAAATTGATCGAGGTTATGAGGATATCGATGTTAGGTTAAGGGCAATAGGAGCAAAAATTGATAGGGTCTAACAACCTTTATTTTTCCACAACCGTACCATCTGGGTATTTTGCAAATCGACCTTTTTCTGAAGGATGAACATTATCCGGATAAGGCCATGGCCAACCTCCAAATTGTGTTAGCCTATAAGTTTGCATAACCTTTTGGATTTCGTCATCCGTATTCATAACAAAAGGACCATACTTAGCAACTGGTTCGTCAATGGGTCTGCCCTGCAGAAGTAGGAATTTGGCGGATTTTCCTTTTACATGTATAGAAACTTCACTTTCGGAATTCAACTCAATGCCATGGTCGGGAAAAACCTCTTGATTATCTATTAAAGCAGAATCTCCTTCGTAAAAATAAAGTGTTCTATTTAGCGGTTGAGATGCTTTAGGTAAGGTTAAAGTACCATTTGATGTAATTTTGATATTCCATATGGCCACCTCATTCGTTTTATCAAAGGCCCAAGAATCGGGGGCAGGGTCGGGACCCTTTTCATTTTCAAAATCACCTGTGACTATTTTAATCGCCGCATCTTCCTTTTCAATGATTGGAATGTCTTCATGCCAAATCATTTTAAAATGAGGATCCGCAAATTTTCCAGTTTTTGGAAGGTTTAACCAAATCTGAAACAATTCCATGGTGTTTTCTTTATCGGTATTTAAAAGGGGAAACATTTCGGAATGTTGTACACCGCTACCTGCGGTCATCCATTGTACATCACCTTCCCCAAACCTACCAGCGGCACCTAGGGAATCGGAATGATCACAAAACCCTTTGTTGACCATGGTTACAGTTTCAAAACCACAGTGTGGATGAACTGGAAAGCCAGGAATGGTTTGACCATGGTACATGCGCCATCCATCTTTTATTGTAAAATCGTTGCCTAAGTTTCTGCCTTCAAGAGAGGCATTAGGACCAAGTTCACTATTACCCTTGGGAAAGAAATCCAAATGATAGACACAGAAAAGAAAGGGGTCCTTCGTTTGCCACGGAAAGCCCAATTTAAATATTTTGAGAATAGAAGTGCTCATGAATTACTAATGCTTTATAAATTTAATGTTCTGCGGTATTTATTTCCACCCAGTTATTTTCAGGGTCTTGCACATAGATTTGTCGTACCCCATCCGCTCTTAAAGTAACTGCATTTGGTTTTCCGGGCCAATCTGAATAAGGGATATGCTTATCTTCTAAATAGGCTATAAAATCATCTAATTTTTGGGTGGCAAGGCACAGGTGCACACTCTTGCTATGCTTCATGGCAACACTGTCTTTTCCTATTAAATGTAATTGAGAATTACCATGGATTACAAACCATCTAAATCCACTGGTAGCGGATGGATGTGGTATTTCTTTTAGCCTTAAAATATCCCTATAAAAATCACCTGTTTTTTCCAAATCTTTAACAATTACGGAATAGTGGTCGTATTTGAAGTCGAATGACTGCGCAGCGCCTATTAGACACGAAAACATAAAAAGGGTAAAAAATAACTTCTTCATTATTAGGATAAATTGAGATTTTTTGTATTCTATGTAGAATAGCAAAATTAGTTCTTTGAAAGTTCCTCTATTTTTTTCTGGATAATATCTGCTTCGGCATATTTATTATCGCTGGCTTTTCTATCCGTTTTTGATAAATTAAACGCTTCTTTTAGCAATTTTCGATTCTTTTCCTCTAATTTCTCTAATTCTGTTTTTTTCTTAAATAATCCAAACATAGCTTCTTATTATTTATCACCTATTGGTGGTGGCCCATCAATCATGGGCTCATATACTTCATCTCCTTTTCTTGTTTTAAATTCCTCTTTCACTTCTTCGACCATTTTAGGATTTTCAAAAAGGTCAAGCATCGTCATTCCCATAGCTTTAGCGGCATAGACCATACCTTTGTGTCCTATGGACATTCCACCGCAGGCAACTACTGCCCAAGAGTGCCATGGTGTATCTTTAGGAGCAACTGTAACGCCCAAATTTATATTGGGAACGTTCCAGCTTACATCGCCAACATCGGTAGATCCTCCACCAGGACTTTCTTCCGTTTCCTTTAATGGATATATTTTACTGTCCATGCCTACTTCAGGTTTTCCTGTAGCTTTTTGTATAGCCTTTCCAAAAGCTTGTTCTTCTTCCGTATAAGTTATGGGACCTAAAAGTTCAAGGTTGGACTGCATAATTTCGCCTCCAGTTCTATTCACCAAGGTTTCGTAAATACCAGATACTAAGGATATTTTGTAATCTACATTGGCCATAATTGCTGCACCTTCTGCCATAGCCTTAACGCGTTCATAGGTCGGTAGCATTTTCGACCTTTTTGGGTCACGAACCCTTACCCAAAGTTTGGCATAATCCGGAACAACATTTACAACTTGGCCACCATCTTGTATATGATAATGTATTCTTGAAGTTGGAAGAATATGTTCCCTATAGTAGTTGATTCCCGTAGTATATAATTCCAAGGCATCTGAGGCACTTCTGCCGTTCCAAGGATCTGCAGAGGCGTGAGCTGCCTGACCGTAGAACTCCACAATGAAGTCAATTAGGGAAAGTCCACTTTGCACATCTGCTTCAATACCAGCAGAAGGATGCCAACTTACATTCACGTCTACATCATCCCATAGTCCGGCTTCTACCATCCAAACTTTTGCAAAGTATTTTTCTTCGGCCGGTGTACCCAAAAACTTTACAGTTCCCTTAATTTTACCGGCATCCATTAATTCTTTAATGGCAATTGCGGCACCGAGGCTAGCCGTACCAAACATATTATGACCACAACCATGACCGGCAGCGCCTTCTTTTAAGGGTGATTTTTCAGGAGATGCTTTTTGTGAAATCCCCGGAAGAGCATCAAACTCTCCTAATATACTAATAACTGGTTTTCCTGAACCATAGGTTGCTGTGAATGCTGTGGGAATATTCGCCACACCCCTTGTCACGTTTAAGCCATTTTTTTCGGCATAGTCTGCCAAAATTCTGGAAGATTCCGTTTCATCAAAAGCAGTTTCCGCCAGTGCCCATATGGAGTCACTTATTTTTATGAGTTGTTCTTTATGGTTTTCAACAGAAGCAATGACAGACTTTTTGTTTTTGTTCATTTTTTGACCGTGAAGGTTGACCGCAAAACAAAAACTTAAGGCCAGAAATAGAAGTTTTTTCATTTTAATTGGATTATTCGGTTAGGTATATCATTCGTTTAAAATACATGAAGGCGTGGTACTTACCCACGTTCAGTAAATATAGGCTTTTATACATTTTTATTAAAGTTAAATGGAAGGTGATTTCAGCGAATTTTTAAGTAGAAAAGGAAATGTATTTCTTACTTCCCTGCTGAAAAATATAATTAATGGCATGGTTTTTCGTTATATATCAGTCCATTAGGTCCCAAACTTAAAATTATGAGAAAGTCTAGCCTTTTATTCTTGCTATCAACTATTATTTTATTTAATCTTTCCTGTAGCTCTACAAATAGATTGACCATGGGGGTCACTACCCCTCCTAGAATTGCCATAACGGCAAATGTCACAAAAATAGGTATCATTAATCGCAGTATTCCATCCGAAGAAAATAACAAATTGGATAAGTTGGATAAGATACTTTCGCTTGAAGGTTTGAATTTGGATAAGGAAGGCGCAGAATTTGCCTTAAATGGGCTTTTGGATGAATTAAGCAGGGACGATAGATTTGAAATTGTAAAAATAATTGATGATGTTGAGGCGCAAAGAAAAGGCTTGGGGGTATTCCCGGCAGCTTTACCTTCTGAATTGGTTGAGGAAATTTGCAAAGACAATGACGTTGACATACTATTTTCACTTGAATTTTATGATACCGATACAGCTGTGGATTACGAATTGGGAACAGTGAACGTTCCTAACAATATTGGAATTAACATTGGAATTCCCGGACATAAGCTGACATTGAATACTGTCGTAAAAAATGGTTGGAGAGTTTATGACCCTGTAACCAAAAGTTTGTTGGATGAATATATTTATAATGATTATCTAACTTCTGTTGGAGAAGGAATAAATCCTGTTAAGGCATTTGAGGCCATTGCCGGAAGAAAAGAAGGAGTCATGCAAATAAGTAGTAACATTGGTGTCGATTATGGACTTTTGACCAGACCTGTAAATATTAGGGTAGCCAGGGATTATTTTGTACGTGGTACCAACAACTTTAAGATTGCCATGAGAAGAGCTAGAACGGGAAATTGGGACGGAGCTGCAGATCTTTGGGCTGCAGAACTTGACAACCAAAAAATGAAAGTAGCGGGAAGGGCGCATTACAATATGGCCATTATCAATGAGATAAACGGTGATTTAGAAAAAGCACTGGAGTTTGCTTCAGCTTCTTATTCCGATTATGAAACAAGATTGGCTTTGACCTACGTAAATATTTTAAAGCGCAGAATTGCCCAACAACGGCAATTGGAAACCACTTTTGACCAGCTTTCCAGATAATCCATTAATTGTTTAGGGCCTCTTTATACGTATCTAGACAACGTTCCCTAGCTTTTTTATGATCTACCATTTTATCCGGATAGTTCAACTCTTGAAGTTCGGGTACCCATTGGTTTATATATTCTTTTTGTTTATCGAACTTATCTACTTGGGTCATTGGATTGAATATTCTAAAATAAGGAGCTGCATCAACCCCACTGCCAGCAGCCCATTGCCAATTGCCTATGTTTGAGCTCATTTCATAATCCAGCAATTTTTCGGCAAAGTAAGCTTCTCCCCACCGCCAATCGATTAATAGATGTTTGCAAAGAAAACTGGCGGTCAACATCCTAACCCTATTGTGCATATAACCGGTAGCATTTAGCTCCCGCATTCCGGCATCCACCAAGGCATAACCTGTTTTACCATTTTTCCATTTTTCGAATTCATCTTCATTGTTTCGCCATTCTATTCGGTCGTATTTAGGTTTGAACGCTTTGTTCTTGGTATGGGGGAAATGCCAGAGAATTTGCATAAAAAATTCGCGCCAAATCAACTCGCTCCAAAAAACTTCATTTTCTTCATTAATGGCCTTCTTCATCATTTTCCTAACCGATACGGTTCCAAAACGTAAATGTGGACCTAATCTTGAAGTTCCATTTTCTATTGCAGGAAAATTTCTGGTGTCTTCGTAATTATTAATTAGGGTAGGCGTCACCGTATAATCAGGTACGGAGATTTTAGACTTTTCAAAACCAATATCGCTTAAACTTAAATTGGGAAGTCTCGTATTTTCAATGAGATTGTTTAAATATGAATTTGTGTAATGTATTTCTAGATGTTCTTCACTGTCGAATGCTTCTTTCCATTTGTTTTTATATGGAGTATAGACTACATAAGGGTCTCCATCACTTTTTACCACTTCCGATTTTTCAAAAATGACCTGATCCTTAAATGTTTCAAAAGCTATATTTTCTTTCTCTAAGAGAATCCTTATTTGTTCGTCCCTCTCTTTTGCGTATGGTTCGTAATCCCTGTTTGTAAAAACAGCTTCAATAGTATGTTTTTCCAATAATTCTTTAAAAACTTCAGTTGGTTTTCCATAATAGATTGCCAAGGAACTGTTCCATTCTTCCTGCAACTCCTTTCGCATTTTTTGTATAGTATTATGGATAAAGGTTACTCGGGCATCATCCTTTGATAAATTTGAAAGTATTTGCGAATCGAAAATAAAAAAGGGAAGAACATTGTTGTTACTTTTAAGTGCTGCAAGAAAACCAACGTTATCATCCAATCTTAAATCCCTCCGAAACCAAAAAACGTTATACTTGTCTGAAGGCATTTAATTCAAATTTAAAGTTGAAATGCCACCATCTACGCCAATAACCTGTCCTGTCATCCAAGAACTTTTTTCACTTAATAGGAAAGAAACTATATTTCCAATATCTTCCGTTTTTCCCACTCTTTTCAAGGGATGCCTTTCACTCATGGACTCCCTTTTCTTATCATTGTTTAAAAGTCTGCTAGCCAATGGAGTATCTATTAAGGATGGTGCAATTACATTCACTCTCAATTTTGGGGCATACTCCGCAGCCAAGGATTTTGCGAAGCCTTCAATTGCTCCTTTTGCCGCTGCAACACTCGTGTGAAAGGGCATTCCGTTACTAACGGCTACCGTACTAAAGAATATCAAACTGGATGATTCGGTCATTTTAGGCATTATATCCTTGACCACACGAATTAAACTAAAAAAATTGATTTCCATATCCTCCTCAAAGGTATCCAAACTCATCATTTTAAATGGTTTCAGGTTGATGGTGCCTGGACAATATACAAATCCATCCAGTTCGGGTAGGTCATCCATGTTTAAGGAATCTTTTGTAGCATCAAATTTTATATGTTCAATATTTTGATGTGACTCAGATGGCTCGGAACGGGTTGCAATAATCAATTTGTGTGATTCCTTTAATTGTTCAACCACATTGGACCCAATACCATGAGTACCTCCAATAAGTAAAATAGTTTTCATTTATATCGTTTTAAATTCAATCGTATTATCCATGCCCTCTATAGTACCAAATAGCGAATTCAATTTTTGCTCTCGATAATTAAAAATTTGCTGTAATTGCTTTTTAACCAAAAATGGATGCACCAATTGACCCAAGAATCCAAAAGGAAGCTTATAGTCGATGATATCTTCCATTTCTATTCCTTCCTTGACCTCTTTGATAAAATGTTTATGGTGCCACAAAGTGTAAGGTCCAAAACGTTGCTCGTCTACAAAATAGCTCCCTTCTTTTACATGGGTAATTTCAGTCACCCATTTAGTAGTATAGCCAGGAAATGGCTTTACTCTGTATTGGATAATTTGACCAGGAAACATCTTTTTGTCTGCACCGGAAAGTATATCAAAACCCATATGATCGGGCGTTATAACTTGAAGGTTTGCCGGATCAGATAAAAAATTCCAAGCCTCTGACTTACTAATTGGCAAGTATTGCTTTGACCTTAATTGATAGAGTTGCATTTCATCTTTTAATCAAATATAAGTTCAATTATGTTTAACAAAAATATATTAAGGTTAAACAATGTATAAAATTTTGACCCTCTGAAGTCCATTTATTCTTTATTTAATCGACGAAAGTAGGTTACTTATAGGGTAATTATTTCTAAATTCTTTTCTGAATAAAGGTTTTTGTAAATTTCACTCCAAGGTGAATGTATAGATGAGATATTTAACCGGTTTAATTCTATTTTCAGTTACAATGCTTACAGCCCAGCACACGGTTACGGAATTGGGTATGTTAGATGTGACCATAAGCGAATCTTCTGGGTTATTGTTTTTTAACGACCGTTTAATCACGCATAATGATTCGGGTAACGAGGCCATACTATATGAAATCGATACCACGTCTTTGACCATAGTAAGACAGGTAACTGTGATCAATGTAGAGAACAAGGATTGGGAAGCCCTAACTCAGGACGAAACCCATATTTATATTGGTGATTTTGGAAATAATGTGGGTACTAGGACGGATTTATCCATATATAAAATAGATAAAAACCAATATTTGGAACAAGATCAGGTCGTTGCAGAAATAATCGAATTTCGTTATGAGGATCAAACGGAATTTGATAATGACGGCAATTCCGATTGGGATGCAGAAGCTTTTATTGCAATGGACAACCAATTGGTTGTGTTAACCAAGCAATGGCAAAGCTTGGGCTCTGTGGCCTATTCCATTCCAAAAATTGCCGGTAATCATTTGGCCACGCGAATTGGGGAAATAAGTGATATAGGTCTGGTTACAGATGCTACTTTCGACAATGTTTCCAATGAGCTATTCGTTCTAGGTTATTCCTCCATATTGACCCCCTTCTTACTTAAGTTTGAAAACGCTGCCCCTAGCAGTATTTTTAATCCGGACTACCAAGAATATGAATTGGGGTTATCCTTTGTACAAACCGAGGGGATTACGCGAACAAGTGAAAATCAGCTTTATTTTACCTCTGAATTTTTTTCTAGACAAACTCCCGCAATTACCAGTGAAGCTAGAATATTCAATTTAGAATTTGTTGCGGAAAACAATTCTGGAGATGGGCCCAATGAACCGGAAGTACCCGATGAAACACCTGAAAATGAGACCGAAGAGGCTATAATCATTTACAGGGATGCTAGCTTGGGAGAATTTTTATATACTATTAATACAACCAATACTGTTTTTGGTGGTTCCATATTTGATTCATCTGGGAGAATGGTTTGGACATCTGAAGAAAACATCGCTACAACCGGTTATATTTCAAGAAGCCTTGGGAGACCAGGAATATTTTACTTTGCCGCCTATTTGAATACGGGAATATTATCCGTTCCTTTTGCACTTTATTAGTTTATTATATTTCTCTTATTTAAGACTTTGTTAACAAATGTGGTTTTGGTTTATAACTAGTTTTGTTAAAACTAATTAAATCAATTAACTATGAACAAAGTAGTACTTTTCCTTTTAGCCATTGTGGCTTCTTTATCACTTGAGGCACAAATAAATACACCCGCACCGAGTCCGGCCTCCAAATTAATGCAAATGGTAGGATTAACAGAAGTTATTGTAGATTATTCCAGACCTTCCATGCGAGGAAGAACTGTATTCGGTGATTTGGTCCCTTACGGAAAATTGTGGCGTACGGGTGCCAATGCTTATACTAAAATAACTTTTGATACGGATGTTACCATAGCTGGGAATAATGTTGAAGCAGGTACTTATTCTATATTTACAAAACCAGGTGAAAAGGAATGGGAAGTGTTTTTCTATACTGATATCCTTGGAGGTGGTACTCCATCTGAATGGGATCAAAGTAAGATAGTGGCAACTGCTAATGTGCCTGTTTATCCTATTGAAATGCCCATTGAGACTTTTACAATCACGATTGACGATATTACCTCTAGTGGCGCAAATTTGGGAATTATGTGGGAACAAGTATATGTAGGTGTTCCTTTTGAGGTTCCTACAGACGAAGCTGTAATGAGCAGTATCGATAAAGTACTTTCTGGCCCCGGTGCTGGAGATTATTATGCAGCAGCCGTTTATTATTCCAGTGAAGGAAAGGATATTCAAAAGGCCAAGGATTGGATGGACAAAGCTATGTCTATGACTGAAGATCCAGCCTATTGGCAGTTAAGGCAACAGTCTTTAATCTTGGCAAAATCCGGAGATAAGAAGGGGGCTATAGAAGTGGCCAAAAAATCACTCGCAAAGGCTACAGAAGCAGGTAATGAAGATTATGTTAAGTTGAACAAGGATTCCTTAAAAGAGTGGGGGGCTAAATAATAAGCGTATTTGAGTATTTAAAGAATACACCACAAACCAAATAATTAGGTTTGTGGTTTTTTTTTAATTTTTTAAGACTTGAACACCGTCACCAATTTCAAGCTGGTAGATTTCACATTCTATAGTGGTTTCTTCCTTGTACTTGTTTTTTATTGTATCTAAACAACTTTCCAAATTATCCGTTTTAATCAAATTGATGGTGCAGCCTCCAAATCCACCACCCATCATCCTTGACCCTTTGACATCTTCAAGTTGTTCACCTGTTTTGACTAAGTAATCGAGTTCTGGGGTTGTAATTTCATAGTCCTTGGACATCGCCCAATGTCCCTCCAATAAAATTTCACCTACAGAGACCGCCCTACCGGATTTTAAGACCTCCATCATTCTAAGTACCCTTTCGTTTTCCTCCAAAACATACTTTGCCCTAATGTAGTCGACTTTTTCGATTTCAAGTTCAATTCTTTCTAAATCGTCAAAGCTAACATCCCTTAAAGAGGAGACAATCTCCTTATTAATTTTTATTTTAGAAACAACTAGTTCGCAAGAACTTCTACGCTTATTATATTCCGAATCTACGGCAAGATTGTGTTGTATTTTGGAGTCTATCAATATCCAACTATATCCTTTCAAATTTATGGGAACATATTTGTGGGTCAAATCCCGACAATCTAGAAAAAGTGCGTTATTTTTTTTTCCAAATAAGACAGCGAATTGGTCCATGAGTCCACAATTTAAGCCAATTCGATGTTCGGCTTCTTGGGCAATCAAAGCATTTTCTTCTCTAGAAATGGATAGGTTCAAAATATTGGAAACACTGAAAATAAATCCACAACATAATGCTGCCGAAGAAGAAAGCCCGGAACCAATTGGAATATCACCACCAAAAACACAGTCGAATCCCTCTAATCTATGGCCTCTTTCAATCAGGATTTTAATAATTGCCTTAAAATAGTTACCCCAAAAGGCTTCAAACGATTTATGGTTTCCATTAATATCGAACTTTATTTTTTCAGGTGCAGTTAAAAAAGTTTCAATGTGTATATCGCTACTTTCATTTTTCTGAATTGCGAAATAAATGGCTTTTTCGATAGATGCAGGTAGTACAAACCCCATATTATAATCGGTATGTTCACCGATGAGATTTACTCTTCCCGGCGCCTTTACCAATAATGGTGAATCATTATAGTGCGATATGAACGAGGCTTTAATACTATCTAAAACCATATTTAATTAAAGAATTTACTATTTAATTTTGGCTAGGGGAGAGCGGGCGATTTAGCATTCTATCGAAGGCTTCAAAAATAATAGCCATTACAATTACCAAGGCAGCGCCTATGAAATTCAACCAAAGGTATCCCAGCTTTTCCTCTCCAGCAGGATAAATATGTATTAGATTATAATAAATGATACAAACAATAATTTGCGTAATGATTGCTGCAAAAAATACTGCATTTCCTTTGACAAACTTAAAGAAAAAGGCCAGAAGGAAAATACCGAGTACATTCCCGTAAAAGATGCTTCCAATAATATTTACCAACTGAATAAGATTATCAAAAAGATTAGCGATACAAGCGATTAAAATTGCAATGACACCCCAGGCTAACGTGAACGCCTTTGATGCCCATACGTAATGTTTTTCTGTAAACACCCCTTTTTTATTTCTTTTATACAAGTCCAAAGCGGTAATTGTGCCCAAAGCATTTAGTTCTGAAGCTGTTGAGGACATAGCTGCGGACAGAATTACCGCCAATAAAAGTCCAACAAGGCCTTTGGGCAAATTGTTCAAGATGAAATGAATAAAGACATAGTCCTTATCATTTGTTTCTATGGAATCATCAGCTTGCGAAATCAAGGATTTTGCGGCAATCCTATTTGTGCTATCTTTTTGATTAATTGTAATTATATGCTGTTTTGCTTCTTGAACGGCATCGTACTCCTTAATATCAAGTGCGGTTGAAAATTGGTTTTGTGCAATTCTTTTTTCAGCTTCCAAAGCTACTTGTCCCTCCTGCAATATTTTATAGTCTTCAGCATATTCAGATTCCATCACGGCGGTTGTAGCTGCTGGGTTAAAGTTTAGGGGTGAAGGATTGTATTGATAAAATACAAAAACCATAACTCCCACTAGAAGAATGAAAAACTGCATGGGAATCTTAAAAATTGCATTAAAGACCAAACCTAATTGACTTTCCCTTATCGATTTACCAGATAAATAGCGTTGTACTTGACTTTGATCGGTACCGAAATAGGCGAGTGCCAAAAACAAACCACCCGTAATACCACTCCAAAAAGTATATCTACTTTTTGTGTTCATACTAAAATCAAGAATATTTAATTTATTGCTCGCACCAGCAACCTTAAGTGCTTTCGAAAATGTCATATCTGAAGGAAGAAAGCCCATAATGAAAAAGAAGGCAATGAACATTCCTGTCATTATAATGAACATTTGTTGTTTCTGTGTAACACTAACTGCCTTTGTACCACCCGAAACCGTATAGATAATGACCAAGGTTCCTATTATGATATTTAGGGTGCCTAAATCCCAACCTAAAACAGCCGATAGAATAATTGAAGGTGCAAAAATGGTTATTCCTGCGGCAAGGCCTCTTTGTATTAAGAATAAAATAGCTGCAAGCGAACGGGTCTTAAGGTCAAATCTACCCTCAAGGAATTCGTATGCCGTGTATACCTTCATTCGGTGATATATGGGAACAAAAACCAAGCAAATGATGATCATGGCTAAAGGAAGGCCAAAATAAAATTGCACAAAACCCATTCCATCATGGAAAGCCTGACCTGGTGTTGATAAAAAGGTAATAGCACTTGCTTGAGTGGCCATTACTGAAAGCCCTATGGTCCACCATTGAGCTTCGCTACCTCCTTTAACGTAATCGTCAACATTGGTACTTCCCTTGGTCTTCCATACACCATAGGAAACAATAAATAATAGGGTTCCACAAAGAATTGTCCAGTCTAGTGCTCCCATGTTACGTGAATGATATCATGATCAAGTAAAAAACGATAATATAGATTAGATTAAGAATAAGAACTAAAGAGTATTCCCTTTTCCAGCTTTTATGTTCGTCCTTTTCTTGGCTCATCATCCTTTTATTTGTTCTTTTTTTGTCAAATTATCCTTTCCTGTAGAAAGCATATTGGAGAAAAGTTTATAGGCTCCGGGCACCCCAGCAGGTAATTCCCTAAAAAAACTTAGCCCTGTGTAAATATAGTAACCTTCGCCGTAAGGAGCTACAAGTAAACTTCCCTTTGTTGGGTTTTCACCTTCGTCCTTCATTTCAAGAATAGGAGTGAATTCTTTGTCCCATTTATCCGGAAAATACAATCCTCTCTCCTGAACCCAGCCTTTAAAATCATCATTTGTAATTTTATTCGGAAAATTTACTAAATCATTATCTGCTGCAATAATTTTAACATCGGAATTTTCATCGGTTACACGGTCCCGTGAAATTTCCAGCTCATACGGTGCGATGTTTTCAAACTGATCGGCCCATCTGCTAGCCGTATTGTACTGCACAACAACTGTACCGCCTTGCTTAGCATAGTCCAAAATAAATTTTTGCTTAAAACTTAATTCGTTAACTACATTGTATGCACGAATTCCCAGCACCACGGCATCATATTTTTGAAGTGAGTTTTCGGTAATGTCTGCAGGATTTATGGTATGAACCGTATACCCAATTTGTTCTAGGCTAGTGGGGACATCATCTCCTGCACCCATTATATATCCAATATTTTGTCCGGCCTTATTTATATTTAATCGTACGACCTTTGCTTCCGCAGGCATAAGTACGGTTTGGGTAGGAATATGGTCATAAGCTATGGTAATCATTTCTTTTGAAATTTCCTTACCATCGATTTCTACAATGGAAGTAATTGAACTTTCATTTTCCGATTCTGGTGGAGTCAGTGTAAAAACAACTGTTTGTTCATCTCCCTTTTTTTCGATTTTAAAAGATTGTGAGGATGCATCAATTATCCAATCCTTACCAATTTTAAGTGATACCTTTCCCGAAACGTTGTCTTTATTTGCCTTCACAGTAACGGGAATTTGTTTGGGGGTACCGTCTGAAAAAATAATAACCTTATCCCTTAAACTCGAAGTCGCCTTTGGAATTATTTCAAAGGGTTGATAAATTTCTCCTTTGTCCGGCCTACCGTATTTATAAGTAATGTCCTTTGTGATTGGAATGGTAAAACCATCAATACCTACATTGAACGTGGCTCTAAAGGCTCTTGGTGTCTCTGGTTTGCCAATAAACTTTTTATCGGTCACTTTATAGGTGCCAAGGCTACCCTTTTTCATCAACCAATAGGGACTGGTATATGGTGTTGTAGTTGGTATTTTTATACTTATTTCTTTTTTCAATAATTCATTATCATGTAGTCTATTAGCTTCGGTAAATTTGATTTCATCGTTTATCATCACCGATTCCAAGGCTATTTTTTTATCGCTTCTATTGACGGCCTCTATATTTAGATCGATTGTTTCTCCTGGATTGGAATAGGCCACAGTAGTGAAAGCTTCCATGTGGAGTCCGGCAACCTCTACTATGATTGATTTTAAAGTTTCGGACTTAATTTTCTTCCAGTGTTCATCTTTAATTTCTTGTAATAATCGATAGGCTTGAACCAAGTCATTTAAATGTGCTGAGGGATCTTTAAAATTAAATTCCTTTTCCACTTTATTTAAAATATCTCCAATTGCTTTACCTCCTTCAACACGGGTCCAAGTGGTATTTATTCCTTCGAACAGATTTTCTTTGTTCTGTGGTAAATCTCCCTTAAGCAATTCCAAATATTCTTGTTCGGAACCCCGTGTGCTCAACCTTCCGAAACCCTGACAAAGATGTTGACTACTTGCCAAAGAGGCAATTTCATTATTGGACATTCCCAACATGGGATAATATGTGCCTATGTCTACATTTAACAATTTGGTTTTGTCGGCTTTTTCAAACTTTTCTTGACTACCATAGAACCACCACGAGGTGTTAAAAAACAAACGTTTTGGTTGCCATATTTCGGTATTCTCGAGACGGTCGGGAAAAGCGGTAGGGTCATCGGCCAAATCAAAGGCCTCCATACTTAACATAGCCGATGATGTATGATGACCATGCGTGGTACCTGGACTTCTGTGGTCGAAACGATTAACTATTACATCAGGTTTAAACTTTCTTATAGCGGTAACTACATCGCCCAATACCAAATCTTTGTCCCATATTTCCAACGTTTCTTTGGGGTTCTTAGAATATCCAAAATCTACTGCTCGGGTAAACATTTGCTCACCACCATCAACTCGCCTGGCCGCCAATAACTCTTGGGTTCGTAAAACACCGAGTAATTCCCTTAATTCCGGTCCAATTAAATTTTGTCCACCATCGCCTCGCGTCATAGAAAGGTACCCCGTGCGTGCATGAACATGATTGGACAAATAGGAAATTAAGCGGGTATTTTCATCATCTGGATGCGCGGCTATATAGAGCGCAGTTCCTAAAAAATTCAATTTCTGAATTTCGTGATATATATCGGATGGTGTGTGATTCTTAGGAGTTTGCGCGTATTGATTAATAGGAATTAGAACGCACAAAAAGAAAAATATGGCAAAACGGCACATGAGATTGGTTTTTGGTCTAAACCCAAAGATAATAAGATTGAGTCCGCAAGCCTGTACTTTACGACTTCTTTAACAGACTAAGCCTTTTCTGAACCCTCAATAATTTCTTCATCTTTATAGGTGGAAATTAGCACGACTCCTTTTTGAAGTACCAAGTTGTTTGGGTAGGTAATAATCTCCCCATTTGCGCTTCTTAAGTGCAGATGAAAAGCTCGAATATCCTCAATCACAAAAACTTCTCTTTCCGGATCGTCGGAATTCAGAATTTCTTTATCCATTATGCGAATAGTGTTTCCTATTTTAAATGGAAAAGAAAAGAATATGATTACTCCGGCGGTTATATTGCTCAATATGGACCATTGGGCAAATAATGCCACACCTATTACTGCAAAAACGGACGACAACAAAACTCCTAAATCCCTATAATTAACACCCCAGATAAAGGTAAGTGTTATGATGGATATAATCGTTAGAACGATATTTATATACTTAATAATTAAGTTAGTCCTTACCGGATTGAACTCACCTAATTTACCAACCTTCCTTACTACGGATGTAAAGACAATTTTTAGTGTGATTATTAAAATAAAAAGTATGAGACTGAACAGGAGACTGTTCTTGTGATCAGCGATAAATTCTTCCATAAATTAAAGACCTAAACTGTCCCGCAAATATAAATCCTTATTACCATTTTGTTGCCAATAAGGGGTGTTAATAGATTTAATTTTAGTAGCCTTAGAGGTTAGTAATTCTGCATCCGGTCCAAATCCACTTTTGATTGTTTCAGTCCAACTTTCAATTTTATAGGGTAGCGTTGTACTTATAGTTATGGTCAGTGTTCTTTCTAGCTCCGGGTAATCAATTTCATAGCTATAATTTCCATTTTTATTGGTTAAAGAGGCATTTGCCTCATAAGCCATTAGTTCTTTATGGCTTAACCTTAGATATTCCAAGGATGGTATTAGCTCCAAAGAACCTTGGGGTAGGTCCTCCGGACTTATCCTAAGCTTATTCCATAATTCATCTTCCAGAATGGACTTTTCTAAATTAAATTCTTGATCGGCTTCAGATTCGAAATAGGAATGGGACTGCACTTCAAAGTTATCCCTGTTGTTTATTTGTGCGTAAACGTGGCCGCACCATTCCTGGGCGGAAAAGGAAACCTTTATGGCATGTTGGTTATCGTAAACCGGATAAAAACTACTGGTCATAATAGAGTAGGGGTATATACCGGTCAAGTATTTCTTGGTGGCATTTAGTTTTAAAACCGGAATATTATCCGGGCTACTATTGTCCGCCTTTACTTGCTTGTCTTCCACAAAAGGCTCAGTAACATAAATGAGTACCGCCTTCCCTTTTCTTAGTTCACCATATCTTGCCTGTTCTAGCTCGTAAGAGGTAATTTCTGCCGTACCGGCATACCAGTAATCCTTAAATTCTTGAGATAAAGTTTTTCGGGGAGATTCGCTATTCGCATTCTTGGGTGATGAATCCTGCTTTTTAGTTGTGTCCGCCTCCCGTTTACAGGATTCAAGCCCTGAAAAAACTATCGCTAAAAAAACTACGGAAACTTCTAATGTCAACCATTTTCTAAACATATTCATACTTTTATATTAAAGTTAAATAAAAACTAGTTGACCACCATATTTTGGAGCATATCGTAAACCAGTTTTGTAGGAAGTCCAACAACATTGGTATAGGAACCTCTTATTTCCTCTATTCCAATAAGTCCTAGCCATTCTTGGATTCCATAGGCACCGGCTTTATCGAAAGGAGAAAAATTATCTATGTAGTACTGTATTTCTTCGGGTGTTAGATTTTTGAATTTAACCTCCGTACTATTGTTTTTTACGATTTGTTTTTTAGTGGTAGTAAAACAGACCGATGTTATTACCTCATGCCAATCACCTGAAAGTTGCGATATCATTTTAAAGGCATCACTGGCATTGGAGGCCTTCGCCAGTGAGGTTTGGTTATGCCATACAACGGTATCCGATGTTATCAGGATTTCCTGGGTTTTGAGTGTTCCTTCAAAAGTAGATGCTTTAAGTCTGCACAAATAATCAGATATTTCAGCACCTTTTAGATTTAGTGGATATTTTTCATCAATCGGTTTTAACCGAATTTCAAAATCGAGATCCATTTCCTCAAAAAATTGTTTTCTTCGAGGTGAGCCGGAGGCTAAAATTAACGTGTAATCCTTAAGTAGCTCTTTTAACATCATTAATCGTTGGCTGCACTAAAATTATCCATCCAATCCCCGCGTACTTTTAATACCTGCTCTATAACGTCCCTAGCACATCCAGAGCCACCATCGATATGAGAGATATAATCACAAATTGCCCTAACTTCTGGGACAGCGTTCTGTGGACAAGATGCTACGCCCACTTCTTTCATAGCCGGTATATCGGGAATATCATCGCCCATATACAGCACGTTTTTGCTCTCAATATTGTAGAGGTCCAAATACTCCTCCAAAGCATCAATTTTATGGTGGGAGCCCATATAAAAATCTGTGATTCCCAACCCTTGCAATCGTTTCTTTACGCCCTCATTAGTACCTCCAGTAATAATACAGATATTATATCCTTTTCTAATTGCCACTTTTAGGGCATAACCATCCTTGATACTCATTTTTCTCAACATTTCACCTTCTGTGGTTACTAGCACGGTTGCATCGGTTAGAACGCCATCCACATCAAAAATAAATGTGGTGATATTCTTTAAATATTCCTTATAACTCTTTTTCATTGGATGCTTTTATGGCATTGCTTAATAATTTATAAATGGCTCTTTGCTTTTTATCTTTTAAAAAATTCAAATGCTTATGTAAGGTATCCAAATCATTTCGTTTTGCGGGCCCGGTTTGAGCACTATAAGGAGAAAGATATTCAATTTTATTAGCTGTTTCCCTAATTAAGGGATACAATATTGAAAAATCCAGATCACTTGCCGAACAGATATCGTTACCAATACTGTACATATAGTTCGTGAAGTTATTTACGAATACGGCAGCTACGTGCAAAACCCTTCTTTTTTCCGAATCAATGACTTGCACGTTTGAACTAATCTTTCCCCCCAAGGTATTTAGGATTTTGAAATCTTTTTTCCTATGGGTTTCCAAACATAAGGGAACCTCGTTAAAATCGATTAATTTACCTGAAGTAAAGGTCTGTAAAGGATAAAAAACTCCTCTTTTTTTATGCTTTGATAATGTACTTAAAGATACACTTCCCGAAGTATGGACAACTAAACCGGATACATTAATTTTATCTGAGACCTCCTTTATGGCGTCATCCGTAACGGCAATGATATAGATATCGGCCTTTGGAGGGTTGTCCCAATCCGTTGAAACCTTAGATTTTCTCTGAAAGTAAGACAATGAGTCATCGCTTCTGCCCACTACTTCTATGATATTGATGTCATTGGTACCAATTAGGGCTTCAAAAAGATTTTGGGCTACATTGCCTGTCCCTAAAATGACTACGGATATCATTTTGCGAAAATACAAAGAATTGATTGGAGCCCTATAATATTAAAATTAACATTTAAGTTTACGCATTAAGAAAATTTATACTTCTTAGAAAGTGTAAAAGGACGTATTTTTGCATGCTGAAAACCATTGTCTTTTTAAATGACAGATCTGTTAAAGAAAATATTCTTTTCTACCCGTTTAATGTCCGTTCTATTTATTGTGTTTGCAGTAGCCATGGCCTTTGGTACTTTCATTGAAAGTTGGTACAGTACGGAAACAGCTCGAATATGGATATACAATGCCACTTGGTTCGAGGTAATTATGGTGTTCTTTGTCATAAATTTTATCGGAAATATTTCTCGATATAGATTGCTTAGAAAGGAAAAATGGCCAGTCTTGATCTTGCATCTTTCTTGGATACTAATTATTGTGGGTGCTTTTGTCACGAGATATATAAGTTTTGAAGGTATGATGCCCATTAGGGAAGGTGAAACGGAGAACGTGTTTTACTCGGACAAAACCTATTTGACTGCATTTGTAGAAGGTGATATTAATGGTGAACCTAGAAGAAAAACACTTGAGGATGATTTAATAGTGACACCTGAAGCGATTAAATCCAACTTGCCATGGCATGGCGACTTTAATGGCCAAGAATTCACCATTTCCTATGTCGATTTTATAGATGGCGCCAAGAAAGGACTTGTTCCTGGTACGACCGGCAATACGTATCTCAAAATTGTGGAGGCTGGTGATGGCCAACGACATGAACACTTTCTGGAAAATGGGAAAGTGGTAAGTATCCATGGAGTTCTCTTTTCCTTGAATAATGAGACGGAGGGTGCAATTAATATTTTCACAAATGGTGGCAAGTATCAAATTGAATCTGCCTTCGATGGTAGTTTTATGAGAATGGCAGACCAGTATCAAGGTTCCTTGGCCAAGGATAGTTTACAACCACTACAGTTGCGATCCCTTTATAATACGGCGAACATGCAGTTCGTTATACCCGATTCATTGGTGCAGGGTAGTTATGGCATTGTTGAAATCCCAGAATCCGAAAAAATGGAATTTGATTCCGATGCCCTTGTACTTTCGGTGTCAAGCAATGGAGAAACTCAGGAAATAAAGGTATTGGGTGGAAAAGGGGAAACCCAGTTCAGTGATAAAGTGTCAGTAGGCGGGTTGAATTTTGCTTTACGATATGGCTCCAAAGTATATGAGCTACCTTTTGCTGTACAACTAAATGATTTTATTGCTGAAAAATATCCGGGTACCGATAATGCCTATGCTTCCTTCATGAGTAAGGTTACTGTAAAAGATGAACGGCCCTTTGATTATGATATTTATATGAATCATATTTTAGACCATGAAGGGTATCGTTTTTTCCAATCTGGTTTTGATCAAGACGAGAAGGGAACCAAACTTTCGGTAAATCATGATTTTTGGGGCACTTGGATAACGTACATCGGTTATTTCTTGCTCTACATTGGACTCATGGGTATTATGTTTTTTGGGAAAACGAGGTTCAAGGATTTGGCTGAATCTCTGGATAAACTTAAGGATAAAAAGAAAAAAGTTCTTACGACCCTAGTTCTCTTAATAGGGCTAACGACGCAAATAAATGGTCAAGAACATAGTGTAGATGATGGTCATGACCATAGTGAAGCTCCAAAACAGCATCAGATTGACTCCCTTATTACAACATCCATAATAGCCAAGGAGCATGCGGATAAATTTGGAAAATTGGTGATACAGGATGAAGGGGGGAGAATGAAACCTATCAATACCTTTTCCTCGGAACTTTTGCGCAAACTAAGCTTAAAGGATACCTATTTAGGGTTTAGTTCAGATCAGATATTTTTATCTATGATTATGAATCCTGCTGTTTGGTATAATGCGGAATTTATTGCTTTGGACAAAAAAGCCCAAAATGATAGTATACGTAAAATAATCGGGGTGCCTTCTGGACAGGAATACGTTAAGGCAACGGACTTTTTTAATAAGGAGGGCAATTATAAACTGGAACCCTTCCTTAGAGAGGCTACGGCTACAAATAACCCAAATAAATTTGAACAGGATTTTAAGGATGCCAATATTCGTTTAAGTCTGTTGAACCAGGCCTTGGGGCAAGATATCGTAAAAATATTCCCGTTGCTCAATGACGAAAATAACAAATGGATATCTGCAGTAGAATACCGGGGAGGACAAATTCAGATTCAGGATTCCTTATACGCTAATTTTGTGAAGAACGCTATGCCTTATTATTTAATGACGCTAAATAAGGCCCAACAAAGTGGGGACTATTCTGAAGCAGACCGACTTTTGGCGGCATTCAAACAAAATCAGGTCAACAACGGTAGTGAAGTTCTACCTTCGGACAAAAAAATAAATACTGAGGTAATTTATAATAAACTCAATATTTTCAATAGACTTTATCAATATTATGCTCTAGTCGGAATACTATTATTTTTTATTCTGGTATTTCAAATCTTTAAGGAACGAGAGATATGGAAGGCCTTGGTATATCTGTTAAAGGGAACTATTGTAATACTATTTTTATGGCATACCGCTGGACTCATTCTACGATGGTATATTTCTGGTCATGCCCCATGGAGTAATGCATATGAAAGTATTTTATATGTAGCTTGGGCCACTATGGGAATGGGAATGCTCTTTATAAGAAAAAATACAATGACCTTGGCGGCTGCGTCCTTTGTAACCGCGATGTTATTATGGATTGCGCACCAAAGTTGGGTTGATCCAGCAGTAGGTAATCTAGTTCCCGTTTTGGATAGTTATTGGTTAATGATTCATGTTGCTGTAATCGTTGGTAGTTATGGACCTCTCACTATTGGAATGATACTCGGCGTGGTATCTTTAGTGTTGATTCTATTGACCAATAAAAAGAACAAGCAACGCATGGATTTAAACCTAAAAGAGTTAACGGTAATTAATGAACTTTCATTAACAGTAGGTTTAATTATGCTAACGATTGGCAATTTTCTTGGTGGACAATGGGCGAATGAAAGTTGGGGCCGTTATTGGGGATGGGACCCCAAAGAGACCTGGGCATTAATATCCATTATGGTCTATGCCTTTGTAATCCATACGCGATTGGTTCCAGGATTACGGGGAAAATGGACCTTCAACTTTCTAAGTGTGGTTGCGTTTGGGAGTATAATGATGACCTATTTTGGTGTTAATTTTTATTTGGTAGGTCTACATAGTTATGCCAGTGGTGCACAGGTAATAACCCCTATGTTTATTTGGTATACCGTGGCTGGAGTACTTGCTTTGGGAGGTTTAAGTTATTGGAGGTACAAGGTAAATTATTCAAAATAGATTTATTCCTCCATTAACAATCGCATTAATTCTTCGGCAGCTACTTTTCCTTTTTCTTTTAAAAATGCCCTAGGGGTATTATCCCCCAACTCAAATACGATAGCTGGCATTCCATGGTTTACATAAAAGTAATTCCTCGATACCATAGTGGGTTTGGTATTTTTAGAGGGTTTTACATTGGTTCGTTTTTGAGGTAGCCTTTCAGAAATATTTTCAATCCAATCGTATACAATTTTTCCTTTTTTACCAATGACTGTGCTATCTATTGGGTAATAAATATCGTCCCATGTAGAATGAAAATCAGCACCAAACACAAATTCGTAGCCCTCATTACTTTTTTTATTTAAAAAGTTCCTCACGCTTTTCGTTTCGGGTTGGTTAAAGTTTTCCCAATCCCTATTCAAGTCAATTCCTCCCATATTATGTCTCCAATGGCCATTGTCAACACCATCTGGATTCATAAGTGGCACCACAAAAACATCAAAATTAGTTCGGAATTCTTTGGCTTGTTGGCTTTCACTGGATATTGTTTCAATAAAGGATTTCATAACCAAAAAGCCAGTAACTTCAGGTGGGTGTTGCCTTGATATTATCATCACTGCCTTTTTATTATTTGGATTTTCTTTGATTTCCATGAGTTGCATGGGTCTATTCTCATGCGTTCTTCCAATTTCATAATTGCTTATAAAAGGTTTTAACGATAGTGAGTCTACCCAAGATTGTACGCTTGTAGATGTATATAGTTCTTGAGCGGATATCCATTTAGGTTCCTCTCCAATTTCTATTGTTATTTCGGCGAATTCAGGAGCGGCCTTAATTCCAAAATCACCTTCCCCTGGGTTGATGACGTTAAAAGCAGTACTGTCCAACGGTTTAAAATTAATACCATCTTCACTAATTTTAGGATAATACCTACTTCGAGAATCCTGATAGGATAGCTTAATCGTAATTTCTCTTGGTTGCTCTGTCCATACTTTAAAGGAATACCAAGGACTCACATTTATTGGGGTATTTTCAGCCGTAATCCATAAGGTGTAATGGTCATTACCATCTTCCGCTACACCATTTAAACGGGCACCATCGAAATCATTGGAGAAATAGGTTTGGCTGTCCATGGTCCAAATTCCCTTCCATTGCTTTTGTACAGGTCGGTTAACTGTGGGCACTACTGGACTAGCTCCTTGACCTTGATATCCAGCTTCCTTTTTTTCGGGAATAAGGGTTGCCGAGTTTTTGCATGAAAGGAGTATTGTTCCAATCAGAAGAGCATATATAAGGGTATATTTCATAGGTTTCTTTAGATGAACCGGTCTTATGAATGGAAAAATAGAAGATTTTTCTTTGGTAAAGAAAAGTATCTCTGAATATTTTTTTTGCATATTTGTAAAATCATGAAGCTCTAGAAATTTATTCATCGCATATTAAAACCACACACAATAGTTAAACTCTTAATTATTGAATGGTTGATATTATCGTTTTTCTTCAAAATAAATTTCTATACTAATGAGTTCGTATATACAATCAATTAAAAAAATAGCTTCCTATTTCTGGATAGCGGTAACTGGTAAAGAATCTGAATTTACTACAGGTAGTATAAGCAAGGCCATTTTCATGCTTTCCATACCCATGATTTTGGAAATGTTAATGGAGTCTATTTTTGCTTTAGTAGACATTGCCTATGTCTCTAAGGTTAGTGTAAATGCCGTGGCAACAATAGGTTTAACCGAGTCGGTTGTTACCCTAATTTATGCTTTAGCTATAGGTTTAAGTATGGCAGCTACTGCCATTGTTGCCCGTAGAGTGGGAGCCAAGAATTTAGCAGGAGCTAAGGAAGCAGCAGTACAGGCTATTGGACTAGGAATCTTAATATCGATTACTTTGGGAGTCTTTGGATTTATTTATGCCAAGGATATTTTGATGTTAATGGGTGCAGAACCCGATTTGATAGCCGAAGGTTATGGATACACACAATGGTTACTTGGGGGTAACGTGGTGATTATGCTACTTTTTTTGATCAATGCTATTTTCAGAGGTGCAGGTGATGCCTCCATTGCCATGTGGACACTGGTCCTTTCCAATGGACTAAACATAATTTTAGACCCCTTATTTATTTTTGGTTGGGGTCCTATTCCTGAATTTGGTGTCACGGGGGCAGCTATTGCCACAAATATTGGTCGGGGAACGGCTGTAATTTTTCAATTGGGCATCTTGTTCTTTGGATGGGGCAAAATAAAACTTGCATTAAAAGACCTTGTGTTTAATTTCAAGGTTATGGCTAATATGGTCAAGGTTTCCCTTGGTGGTATAGCTCAGTTTCTCATAGGTACTTCCAGTTGGGTTTTCTTAATGCGGATGATGTCTGAATTTGGGAGTGAAGTTTTGGCCGGGTATACTATTGCTATCAGGGTAATGCTTTTTACCTTAATGCCTTCTTGGGGAATGAGTAATGCCGCGGCAACGCTCGTAGGTCAGAATTTGGGAGCGAAACAGCCAGAGCGAGCGGAAGAATCTGTTTGGAAAACAGGTAAGTACAACGTTTATTTTATGGCTTTGGTCTCCTTGATATATTTATTTTTCTCAACTGAAATTGTGGGATGGTTCAGTGAGACCCCAGCAGTAGTTTATAATGGGGCACTATGCCTAAAAGTTATTGCAGCAGGGTATATTTTCTACGCCTACGGGATGGTCGTTACACAAGCTTTCAATGGAGCGGGCGATACGGGTACTCCTACAAAGATAAACCTTTTGGCTTTCTGGGCATTCCAATTACCTTTTGCTTACGTTGCAGCATTTTATTTCAATTTGGGTGCCATAGGGGTTTTCCTGGCGATTACATTAGCAGAAGTATTGTTGGCTATAATATCAATTATGTTGTTTAGAAAGGGGAATTGGAAGCAGGTAGAAGTTTAGGCATTTTCGTACCTTTAAACCTATAAAATTATTGATAATCATGAATGATAAACGAAAGGGTTTAAATACAGTTTGTACTCATGTGGGAGAGTTGGAAGACTCTGTTTACAAAGGGGCTGTTTCCCCATTGTATATGAGTACGTCCTATGCTTTTGATGATGTGGATGTTAAACGATATCCCAGATACTTCAATACACCCAATCAAGAGGGGTTATGCAAAAAAATCGCAGCTCTGGAGCATGCAGAGTCTGCATTGATTTTTGGTAGTGGAATGGCAGCAGTAAGTACGGCATTGTTGGCATTTCTTAAAGTAGGTGACCATGTTGTTTTACAGCAAACACTATATGGTGGCACCTATAATCTCGTTACCGAGGAATTTGAAAAATATGGAATAGCATACTCCTTTACAGAAGGCTGGGAACCCATGGATTTCGAAGATAAAATTCAGGAAAATACGAAAGTCATCTATATCGAAACTCCGTCAAATCCTTTGTTGACCATTACGGATATTGAAGGTGTGGCCAATATTGCCAAGAGGCATAATATTATTTCCATGATAGATAATACTTTTTCAAGTCCCGTAAATCAAAACCCTATTGATTTTGGAATAGATGTAGTCATACACAGTGCTACCAAATATATGGGCGGCCATTCTGATATATGTGCGGGTGCAGTCGCCTCTTCTAAGGATAATATGAATAGGATTTTTCATTTAGCAAAAAATTTTGGGGGTAGCTTAAGTGACTATACGGTTTGGCTCTTGGAAAGAAGCATTAAAACCATGGGACTTCGCGTTAAGGCGCAAAATGAAAATGCTTTGGAAATGGCAAAGTTTCTAGAAAAGCACAATGACATCGATGCGGTTTACTACCCTGGTCTTGAAACTCACAAAGACCATGAACTTGCAAAAAAACAAATGAATGGCTTTGGAGGCATGTTGTCTTTTGAATTAAAGCCCTATCTAGACACCTCCAATTTTCAAAAATCACTGCGATTAATAAAATCCTCTATGAGTTTGGCCGGCGTGGAAAGTACGGTATTATCACCTTCACAAACATCACATGCACTAATGAGTCCAGAGGTAAGGGCAGCGCAAGGCATAAAAGATGGACTTATTCGTTTTTCGGTCGGAATTGAAGAACCTGACGATTTAATTTTGGATATTGAAAATGCCCTTTCACTCGTAAAGAAAAAATTAAAATCAACGGTCTAAATAATCCGAACTCTCACTGTTATAAATTCAAAAAAGCAATAAATGAAACTAGATATATTGGTATTTGGTGCCCATCCGGATGATGCGGAATTGGGAGCGGGAGGCACAATAGCCAAAGAGGTTGCCAATGGTAAGAAGGTAGGTATCATAGATTTGACACGTGGTGAATTGGGAACCCGGGGCTCGGCGGAAATTCGTGACGTGGAGGCTAAAAATTCCAAAAAGATATTAGGACTTCAAATTAGAGAAAACCTTGGCTTTAGAGATGGGTTTTTTATTAATGATGAAAGACATCAGTTAGAAGTCATAAAAATGATAAGAAAGTACAAACCTGATATCGTTTTGTGTAACGCTGTTAATGACAGACATATTGATCATGCCAAGGGAAGTGAATTGGTTAGTCATGCGTGTTTTTTAAGCGGACTTATAAAAATAGAGACTACCCTTAATGGGAATACACAGGATAAATGGAGACCGAAACTCGTTTATCATTACATTCAGTGGAAGAACCTAAAACCTGATTTTGCAGTAGATATCAGTAAATTTATAAACAAAAAGACAGATGCGATATTGGCATACTCCTCTCAATTTCATGACCCTAATAGTGAGGAACCGGAAACTCCAATAAGTAGCAAAACTTTTATTGAAAGTGTCCGTTATAGGGCTCAAGATTTAGGAAGGCTTGTAGGTGTGGACTATGCCGAAGGGTTTACGGTGGAGCGAATGATGGCAATTGATTCGCTCGATTCCTTAATCTAAGCGGTTTTCTTATATTCTTTTTGTGCTTTTGGAATAGTAAAATAAAAGCTTGAGCCTTTATTTATAGAACTGTCTACCCAAATAATTCCATGGTTTTTCTCTACCATTTCCTTACAAAGTGCTAAACCTAACCCAGTTCCTTTTTCATCATTTGTTCCATAGGTGCTATGTGTTCCTGATTGATCGAATATTTTACCTAAGGTCTCTTCGTTCATACCCACACCATTGTCACGTACATATATTTCCCATTGTTTTGTTTTCTCAACTGCCCCAATGGTGACCATACCGTTCTCAGGGGTAAATTTAAGGGCATTGCTAACTAAATTTCTAATGACAATATCTATTTGGTCACTATCGCACCAAGTAATCGTATTGGGCTCAATTCTATTGATCAATTTAATGGATTTATTACTCGCAACTTCTGAAAGCAAGGCGATATTTTCGTTTACAATACCTTCAATAGAAGTGATTCCTGGTTTCGTCACAGAACCGTTCATCTGTGTTTGACCCCAAGAAAGTAGGTTATTCAAAGTAAATGCAATATGGTCAATATCTGACTTCAACTTGGGTACAAAACCAATAAATTCTTCTTTTGACATTTCGCCCTCTTTAAAGAGTTTTATTAACCCTTGGAAGGCGCCAATTGGCCCTCTTAAGTCATGCCCAATTATTGAAAAAAGTTTATTCTTAGTATGGTTAGCTTCGTTTAAATACTTTTCTTTTCGTTCTAAATCCTGTTGTTTGGAAATTAATTCTTTGTTTAATGTTTTTTGAATCCTGGCATTTTTCTTTATGAGTAATGTGATTATCAAAAAAATGAAAAGAATGAAGAGAATGGCATATACATAATTTTTTTGCTTGGCCAATGCTTTTTCATTTTCCTGTATCAATTCTAGTTTTTGCTGCTCATATTCTATCTTGGTTTTGAGCATTGTTAGCCCTTTTTGACCCTCTTTTTTAATAATTTTACTAGATACCTCTTTAAATACCTCATGGTACTTTAGTGCTATTTCAAATTCTCCTTTATTCTTATTGACGGTATAAAGTATTTTTGATGCATCTTTTAAGCCTGTTATAACATCTATTTTTTCGGATAGTTTGAAAGCCTTTTGTGCATAAAAATTGGCAACACTATCATTTCCCATATTAAGATTGGCCTCTGCAATACCAGTTAATAGTGAGATTTCCTCCCTTTGGTCCTCCAAATTTTCATGTAGCAGTTCAGCTTGTCTAAACCAATATAACGCCCATTTGTTTTTGTTTTGTTTTAGGTAAATTTTACCTTTTACTTGATAGGCGTATGCCAACCAATCCAATATTTTGTTTTTCTCAAAAATTTTAATAGCACTATTGGCATTGAAAATGGCGTGTTCCAGCTTCCCCATGTCTGTATAAGCAGATGCCATGTTGCTCATAGTTTCTGCAATAAACAGAGGATCTCCAATTTCCTCATTTATCTTTTTTACCCTTTCATAATAAAACATACCATGCTCAAAATCCTTCTGGGATATATATAAATTAGCAATGTTTTCATTGACAATGGACAACATGTCTTTATCCTCTAATTTTTTGGCTAATTCAATACAATTGAGATATTCCTTAAGTGCAAGGTCATAATTTCCTTTGTAGTCATATTGGCCGCCAATTTCATTAAGTATGGAAAGCCTAAGTTGGTCGTTCTTATTTTCAATGCTAATTTCCAGGGCTTTCTTTAAATTCTCAAGAGACTCATCATATTTTCCTTTGTCCGAATAAAATGTACCTAATTCCGAATATGCTAATGCTATGCCTTCACTATAATTGATTTTCTTGCTTAAAACTAGTGCATCATTTGCCAATACTTTAAGGCTGTCTAATCGATAAAAGCGTTGTTCTAACCCTAAATCGAGTAATAAATCAATGTAGTCCGTGTTTTCTTTCGACTTATTGAGGTTATTATAATCGGAAATTTCTTTTTGTAGAGAATCTCTAAAGGAAAGTTGAGCAGAAAGGTCATCTACCAAAAAACAGAAGCATAGTACAAGAGCAAAACGCAATTGAAATCTTAAAAAACCTTTTCTATTTAAACCTTTACTAAGCAAAAGATGTATTTCATTGAAAGGATGAATTTAATATAAGAATACACTTAAACTTAAATTTATGTTGTGAAATATCAATTTTTGTGTGTTTGGTCTTGAAAAATAGGTATTTTATCGATTAAATGAAGACTGTAAATGTACTATATTAGCAAAATAAACAATAATTATTTTGGGTATTATACATGAATTTTAATCTCTATGATTAAAGTTGAATATCCAATAATATTAGGAATCGCAAACGGGTAAACAAACGTAAAAGGTAGTTCCTTCATCTATTATACTCTTTAGCCCTATTGTACCCTTATTTTTTTCTACCATTTCCTTACAAAGTGACAAACCTAGGCCGGTTCCTTTTTCCATATGTGTACCAAATTTGGAAAAATGTTCTTTATTCTTCCAGATTTTATCAATATCGGTTTCCATGATTCCAATGCCGTTATCTATTACTGATATTGTTAGCATATTTTCCTCTTCCTTCCCATCAATTTTTATGGTTCCAGAAGTTTCGGTAAACTTTACTGCATTACTGATTAAATTTCTAAAAATTATTCTAAAATGGTTTAAATCGGCATATGCACACATTTCTTCTTCTATATCATTGATAATGGATATTTTCTTTTTAGCTAAACTTTCATTGAATAATTTATTTATATCCTCGATTTCATTCTTTACAATAATTCTAATCGGCTTGATGTTTGCTCCCTGCATTTGGGTTTGTCCCCAATTCAATAGATTATCTAAAGTAAACTGAATATGGTCCAAATCCTGTAATAGTTTTGGTCCAAATCGTTTAAATTGACTTTCACCATTTTTAACTTCCAATGAAAGTTTAAGTAAACCTCTTAAAGAAACAATAGGCCCTCTTAAATCATGACCTACTATAGAGAATAACTTGTCTTTTGTTTTATTAGTTTCATTTAGCATTTGCTCATTTTCAGAAAGTACTTTAGTCTTTTCCGCTAAAACAGCAATGAGTTGTTTTCTTTTTTTGTTGGATTGATAAATGACCAAAATTATTATGATGGCAAGTATGAGAAAAGTTGAAGAGCCAATAATATAGCTTCTTTGTTTGGATATAGTAGAAGTGCTTATTTGTTGTAACTCCTTTTTTTCTTTCGCGTAGGCCAATTTTGCCTGAAGCATTGATATATTGGTCTTATTCTGTTCTTTTGAAATAGAGTCCGAATATACTTCTGCACGCTCCAGGTTAAATAATGAAGAACTTAAATCATTTTTGATTTTACTCAACTCATATAACAGTCTATAACACTTTTCCAATCCAGATTTTAAGCTAAAAGATTTATATAGATCAAGGCTTTTCACAGCATATTTTTTGGATATGGTATACTCCTTAAGTCCTTTGTAAGACTCTGCTATTCCATAATATAGATCTGCAGTTCCTTTTTTGTCACCATTCTTAAGATATTCTGTTTGCGCTTTTTCATAGTATTCTAATCCTTTAGCATATTCCTTTTTCAAATTATATAAATCACCAAGAGAAATATAGTTAAAGGCTATAATAGTTGAATAGTCCGTATTGCCGGCATATTTAATTCCTTTCTCCAGATATTCTAGGGCGCTGTCTAACTTATTCTGTTTTAAATTTAGGTATCCAAGATTTGCAAAAATTAAACTTCGCATATAGTCCGGAGTATTACCATCTATTTTGCTGAATGCCTCGTTGTAATATTTGATGGCTTCTTCATAGTCTTCCAAAAGCGAAAATAAAGTTCCCAAATTGCTATTTAACCGAATTAGTTCATAACTGTTATTTGTAGTTTCCGCAATATTTTTGGCCTTAATAAAGGCCTCGAAGGCCTTCGGATGCTCTGCTCTAATAAAATAGGCCTGAGCTATATCGTTATATAATTTAATAGCTAAAGAGGGATATTTATTTAAATTCGGATTATCGGTATTTTTAGTATAAAATTCGAGTGACCTGCTGGTGTTTCCTTGATATAATTCATGTAAGGCCAAATTATAGTAGGAGTATATAATTCCTTTTTCATACTCAATTTTCTCACTTAGCGCCAAGGCTTCCTTTGCCAAAATACCAATAGAATCAGATTTTTTATACCTAAGTCCTTCAGCTTTTCTATTTAATTCTAAAATAAGACTGGTGTCCTTTATAACTTCTTGTTTTTGAATTTTAGGACTGATTTTTAGTATCCCTGGGGAAGACCAAGTGAGGAGTAAGGGTAAATAAATAAGAGTGCCTAAAAGTGAAATAAGGTTCATTCAGTATTGGATAATGGATATATACTATTTTTGTAAAATAAGAAAATTAATCAGTTTCATATATCCTAAAATTGGAAATATTATAATTAAAAAACGTAATCATATATATCTTTCTAGAACATATATTTGAGACTTTAAAAGAAAGATATTTCAAAATTATAATTTTATATTTTATGGATAGATGAGCTTTTTTTAAAAGTGAAAAATAAACAATTCAAGTAGAACTTATTTTTATTTATGCAGGTTTTCTTTTGATTAGAATAGTAAAAAAATTACCTTTGCCACCGCTTATAAATGGTGGTTGTAGCTCAGCTGGTTAGAGCGCTGGATTGTGGTTCCAGAGGTCGCCGGTTCGAACCCGGTCTTCCACCCCAATTAAGTCTTTTAAGTCCCGAACAATTTGTTTGGGACTTTTTTTTTCTGATGGATTGAAACAAAAAAGGCCAACTTTTTAAAGTTGGCCTTTTTATAAGTTCATTTTATTTAATCGGTCGCTTTGTCAACAATCACAGGGTTATTTCTATTTGCCAGTTCCCAGGCGGTGTAGAAAATAAGTCTGGTTCTATTTTCCAATAGGTCATAATTGATTTTATCCGGTGTATCACTTGGACGATGATAATCATCGTGGGTTCCATTGAAATAAAATATGATAGGGATATTATTTTTGGCAAAATTGTAATGATCACTACGATAATAAAAGCGATTGGGATCGTTCTCATCGTTATAGGTATAATCGAGTTCTAGATTGGTGTATTTTGCATTGATTTCTTCAGAAAGTTCATGAAGCTCTGTGCTTAATTTATCGGACCCGATTAAATAAATATAATTTCTATCACCTTCTCGCTTTGGGTCTATTCTGCCAATCATGTCTATATTTAGGTTGGCAACAGTCTGATCCAAAGGGAAAGTAGGTTCGATATCCGTATAATATTGAGACCCTAAAAGGCCTTTTTCCTCTCCGGTGACATGCAGGAAAACAAGCGATCGTTTTGGTCCATTTCCAGCTTCTTTGGCTTTTTCGAAGGCCTCGGCAATTTCCAATAAGGCTACCGTTCCAGAACCATCATCATCGGCACCATTGTTAATCTCCCCTTCAGATGAGATTCCAATATGGTCCAAATGTGATGATATCACTACATATTCATCCGGTTTCTCGGTTCCCTCGATAAACGCAACTACATTTTCAGAATCAACTGCATCGTTTGAGCTTTCAAAGTCAAGGCTCAATTTTGTGTCTAAAATTTTTGGGGAGCTATCCTTTTCAATGGTAGGCATAATCGTTTTGGCCAAAGTTTGATCTATAAAGAGACTGGAAAAGTTTTCCGTGCCCAAGTCTTTTAAACTCATTCTACCACTGCTATTACTTTTCATATAATCAAACCTCCTCTTGAATCTAGCGAAATTTTCAGAATCATAGTATAGTACACCCGAAGCTCCTTTTTCTTGGGCGAGTTGTAGTCTCTTGCCTAGGGATTCAGACATGTTGCTCCAGACAGACTTCTCTGAAGTACCGGATACCACGTAAGTACCATCATTATTCACCGGTTCTCCAGATTTCACTAAAAGAATCTTTCCTGCTACGTTTAACCCTGTATAATCGGAATATTGATCTTCTTCAATTCCATATCCCACGTAAACAATTTCATTATAATCAGATTGTGAGGAGGAAAAGGTCAAAACATGATTGCCTAACAGAAAATCTTTGTTGTCGATTCTTAACTTTCCAATGGGGAGATTACTTATTTCAATCGGTACTTTTTGAAAATAATCACCGTTGGATTGCGCAGGTGGTATCCCCAACGCTTCATATTCGGTCTTTATATAGGCAATGGCCTTCTTCTGACCTGGTTGTCCTGTTTCCCTGCCCTCGAACTCATCTGAGGCATAGGTATAAAGATGTTCCTTTAATTCGGATTCCGTAATCGTTTCCGCGTAAGCTTTTGGATCGACCGGCGCTTTGGAAACTACATCCTTGCTGACCGTTTTTTGTGAAGAATTACAGGCGACCAAAAGGCCAGCCAATAACCAAAGTGACTTTTTCATAATTGAGCGTGAAATTTTTCAAAAATAATCAAAAGAAATCGATACTCCTTTATCAACAGGATGAATCGGCTACAATTTTCCATTTACCGTCGATTCTTTTAAAGATAATTAGAAAGGTACCATAGGCATCGCCAACCTCACGTTTTAAGTGATATTCACCCATGACCCAATAGGCATCGCTACTGATTTTCGTATTATCGGCGATTTTAAAGTTTAATTTGCCGGTGTGCGCTTGAGTTGGATACCTGAGGTGTAATATTCAAGTTTAGTCTACCAGCCCTTGGAAAGCTTGGACCCACTAGAGAATTTTAGCGAATCATTTTTCCAATAACCGGACATGAAACCTTTAATATTACCATTCGACCAACTATTTTGCTGGTTATGTAAAATGTTTCGAATCTTGTCTATATCCTTAGAATCATCTTCCTTTTGACTACAGGTAATTAGTGTACAGCATAAAAAATTAGTAAGATGTATTTCATGGTCTATAATTTGGTGCTTAATTTAGAGAATAGAATTCAGTATCTTTAATTACAGAGCCATTTAATTAGTGAATTATGACTATTAGAGATTTAGCAGAACGTCATTCGTTAATTTCAAACCTTTTTGATTTACCGAGCACCCAAGAAGAATGGGAACCCTATAAATTGAATAAAGACCAAGTTTCTCATTTTAACGAATACGGTTTTTTATCAGATATTAAATTGTTGGATGATAAACAGATCCAGCAACTTCAAAAGGAATTGGATGAAATAATGGACCCTTTGCACCCAGCTCATCCTTTATTTTACGAATTTCATAGTAATGAGTCCAAGGACGAAAATTCACTACTTTTTCATTCGCTAGGGCATTGGAGAATAACAGTAGGATTTCATGATGTTCTTTGGAACCCTGCTTTCATCATGGCCGCTCATCAATTACTTGGGAACAAGTCCGTTCGTTTTTGGCATGACCAATTATTTTATAAACCGGCGGAACACGGTGGGGTAGTGGCTTGGCATCAAGATTATTCCTACTGGACCCGTACGGTTGCAATGCAGCACCTTACTTGTTGGACGGGTCTGGACGATGCTACTACCGAAAATGGCTGCTTGTATTATGTACCAAAGAGCCATAAGTGGGGATTGTTGGATGCTCCGGAACTAGCCGGTGATATGAACGGGCTTCTGGATTATCTTTCGGAAGAACAGAAAAAAGAATTCAACCCAGTTCCTATACCCTTAAAAAAGGGATATGCTACATTTCATCATCCCTTAATGGTGCATGGTTCGTATGAAAATAAATCAAAAAGGCCAAGGAGGGCTTTCGTTCTCAATGTTTTCGCCGATGGAACCGTGAGCAATACCAATGAGGAACTTTTAAAAGGTGTGCCGCCAATTTCAAAAGGCCAAAAAATGGAAGGTAAGTTTTTCCCGCTCCTTTATCCTTAAGCGTGTGTCTTTTCTTTATCCGACATTTTCTTCTGCCGAATATTCATTTTATTTAGAATAGATTCCGGGTAGTCTTTTGGGTCACCCTCAGCCTCTAAAATCATTAATTCTTGATCAGGTTCGGGTTCTTTGAGCTCATCTGGGGAACATCCTAAAATTACGGCAGCCGTGTTTACACCGGAATGACCTGCTCCTGCAACCCCGTGGGATAAAATACTGGCACCACACAAGTAAAGGTTTTCAATCTCACTTTTAGACTTATAGGCAAAAGGACCAATATGTTTTAAACTTTTCTCGGTTCCATATACATTACCCTTTGTTGTGTTTATATAATATTCATTGGTAATCGGGGTACCTAGCTCTTTGTGTATGATATGTTCACTCACCTTAGGTATTACCTTTTCCAATCCTCGAATCATTTTGTCTATCAAGGCTTCTTTAAAACGCAAGTAGGACTCAGAGCGCTCATTGGCTTCATTTTTAAAAGATTCAAATGGTTCATAATCAATGAACGTAATTACTTCCAAACAGTGGTGCTTTCCATCAAAGCTTGTAGGGTCTTTTAGTGTGGTGCAACTGACGAACATACCTTCAAAAGCTTCGATAGTATTGAGGTCTTTTTGCATTATTTCATCATAATATGTATCGGCATCCTTATCTGGCATCACCCAAATATTGCCAGAATCCAAACCAGCTGCTTTCACATCCATGTCTACAGTGAGAAAAAGCATCAAAGAAGTGCAGGAATAAATAGTTTTATCCAGTTTCTTCTTAAGTTTAGGGCTTAAGTGTTCCCTTCCAACCAATTGATTATAGGTAATCCCAACATCTGCATTGGAAATAAGGTGCTTTGCAAAAATCCGGCTTCCATCTTCCAGTTCCACGCCTACTGCCTTTTTTGATGTATCACCTTCAATCAATATTTTTTTTACCGAAGTGGATGTTTTCAGCACCCCGCCGTGTTCTTTAAAACGGTTGGTCATAGCTTTTACCATGGCACCTCCGCCACCCATAGGATAATACCCCCCTTTGAAATAATGGAACATTAAAGCTGCATGGAGAATGAAGGCCGCTTTACGGGGTTGTACCCCATGATCACCACATTGAATATTCAAAATATTCTTTAAAAGTGGGTCCTTGATATGCCAATTGATGACTCTTTTTAAACTAAAAAGACCATACCTTCCAAAATGCCTGGTTCTGTAGGGTAGGGACAACTTTTTCCAAAAACCTTTAATGTAGGGTAGGGAATATAGCTCTTCGCTAGCAAGCTGTATTAGCTTTAAGTATTTCTTTATACCCTTTTCTTCCTCAGGGAATTTTGAAATAAGTCGCGCTTCCAGTTCTGCCGGATTATCTGGATAGTCAAACCGATGATTTCCAATATGGACATGTTCATAAGCGTCGGGATTCATTCTAAAAAACGCTAAATCGTTTGCTATTCCCAACCCTTTGTAGAGATTACTGGTAGCTTCCCCTTCTCCCAAAAGACCTATATAATGAACACCGGGAGTAAACCTGTGGCCGTTTAAATAAAAACTATGGCACCATCCTCCGGGAACATCATGCTGTTCCAAAAGCAGCACTTTATGGCCTGCCCTGGATAAACAAATGGCAGCGGATAAACCTCCAGCACCAGACCCGATGATTATAGAGTCCCATGATTGGTTTGAAATATCTTTAAAATTTTTGTTTTGGACCAATGGTTACTTTTTCAAGGCTTTTTGTATTGCTTTTTCCACTAAGGGCTCCATAACCTTATAACCTTCAACCGTTGGGTGTACTTCATCCTCAGCGTATTTTTTGGGAAGACCATTACGTTCATCCACCATTTCTGAAAAATAGTCTAGGTAGATATGGTTGTTGTCTTGAGCATATTCCCGTATCATTTTGTTCAAAGCTATAATTTTACCTGCGGGTTCCATGCCTGGTTTCCAAGGGTAATCGTAGGCCGGTAATGTTGATGATAAAATGACTTTAATTCCGTTGGCATGTGCCATTTCGGCCATTCCCTTTATATTGTCCATTATCATTTCTAAGCTTGAAGGCCCAGTATTTCCGGCAATATCATTTGTACCCGCCAAAATTACGACAGCTTTTGGGTTTAAATCGATTACATCTTGTCTAAAGCGAATTAACATTTGTGGAGTCGTCTGCCCGCTGATACCTCTGTTAATATAAGGTTTCCCTTCAAAAAACTCTGGTCTTGAATTCAACCATCCAATAGTTATGGAATTCCCCATAAAGACAACTCTATTTTCATCCGGTGCAGGTGTTTCGATTTGCTCATTCGCTTCTTGGAACATTTTCAAATTGGCCCAGTCTTGAGCTACCATAGTATTGTTGGTTAAGAATGTGGCAAGAATTCCCATAAGTAATAATCTGAAATTTTTCATTTTTTATTCATTAATGATGTTCAAGTTTTCTTTTCTCTTCCAGTGTTAATGGAAGGCTTTCAATAATTTTTTCACGGTTCGGTCTCTGTACGGCCAGATACAGTATTAAACATATGCCAATAACCAAAGGCAAGGCATTACCACTGCTATTATAGGCAACAATTGCCAAAAAAGCGGGTCCTTCTATTAATGCATACTTTATGATAGACGCGGTTTGGTAGGTATTTAATTTTTCATCCAGCTTCGCATCCTTCCGAATCTTTGATAGTATATTTTTAAAAACAAACTGACTTCCGAAATAACCTAGTAAAGCAAAAACCGGAACTATGTACAAGAAGAGATTTTGATTGTCCATTTCAGCATTAAATTCCATTGTTTGCCAATAGGAAACAACTAGAAAAATGGACACACCTGCTACCAAGGCTAGATGAATTAATGATATCGTTTTTAAAAAAGTTTTAATATCCAAAGTGGTAATAAAGCCCTAATATACTATTTAAAGCTTAGTTATTTTGTGAAAAAACACGAAGCCTGAAAAAGCTTTCGATATATTTGTGGGGTATGAGAACACTTCTATTATTATCATTACTGATTTTTCTTGCTTTGAAGGGTCAATCCCAGGTAAGCGAAGACAAAGTATTGCACTTTGTCGGTGGAAACCTATTTGGTATGGTAGGAGCGGGCCTGGCGAATCAAATTTCCGATGGTAACCGCGCATGGACCTTTGCAGGATCTGTGGGGGGTAGTCTGCTCATAGGTTTGGCCAAGGAAGGTATTGATCAAAACCAGTATGGGGGTTGGGATAATGAGGACTTGTTAGCAACCGTTCTTGGGGGTGTAACTGTTGGGGTTACCATTGATATTTTCAAGCAAAAGAAAAAAAGAAAGCGAGAGCAGCTTTTTAGAGATGCTATCGGTTTTAAAATAGACGGTTATACACATCCAACTGATACCATTTCTGCAGATACCTCGCTTTCCATTTTGGCTATTTCGCCCAATGTTCTTAATAGAAATCGCTAATATTTGGCACTTTTGCCGTTGGTCAAGGTATTGTTGATGAAGTCTCTTATATCATTATTGGCCTTTTGTAAGTCTTCTTTTCTCAAATACATCATGTGACCGGAACGATATCCTTTAAAACTAAAACGGTCTTTCATTCTGCCACTTGGGTCCACTTGCCACATTAAATACTTTGCATTGAAATAAGTAGTTGCACCATCGTAATAACCTGATTGTACCATAACGTTCAAATATGGATTTTGTGCCATGGCCTGTCTTAGGTTTTCTCGTGTATTCTCATCGGAGTTGTCCCATGGGTGTACCGGGCCGAACATATTATATTTTATATCGGTCTTAAATTTTAACTCTTCCTGTAGATAGTAATTTATGGCAGGCGTAAAGCTATGCAACCACGAAGTAAGTTCGGAATTATAGTCTGGACGCATACCCATAAGTTGTTTATCCAGTCCCATATAACGGGAATCCAACCGTCCAACGGTATAGCCTCCTTTTTCCTTCAAAAGATGCTTCCAAAAGAACGATGTAGGAACCGATAGGTTTTGGTCCATGATGTCCTTGGTGTTCAAGCCGGAATAATAGGCCATTTTTTCCGCCACCGCCGTTTTTTCGTTATCCGGAATAAATCCTCCTTTTGCCAAGGCAGGAATTAATGTGTTTATGGTATATGCCTCGGATTCGGGCAAAATATCCAAAAGATCTTTGCTCTGTAATTGGGAAGGTAAGGCCTTGTGATGCCAAGCTGCTGCCGTATAGTAGGGTAGGTTGATGGCTTCTGCCACAGGGCCCTCGTTACGAATGATTTTGTAATCTGCGGGCGATACCAAAATCACACCATTTAAATACATCCATTGTTGGTTCTGTAGTTCCAAAGAAAGGCCCATTACCCTTGGTCCACCGTAACTTTCCCCAATAAGATATTTTGGTGAACGCCATCTATTGTTTCTTGTGACAAACGTATTTAACCATTCCGCCAAGTATTCAATATCGGCATTGATGCCAAAGAATTTTTTACGGTCCACTTTTTCACCGGATTCAGGAATTGTTCTGGAATAGCCTGTATTCGCAGGATTTACATACACCACATCGGTAACGTCTAAAACGGAATATGGGTTTTCACTGACCCCGTAAGGTTGAACCGGATAACCTTCGTCGTCAATTTTTAGGATTCGTGGGCCTGTATAGGCTAAATGCATCCAAACTGAACCTGACCCAGGACCTCCATTAAAGGATATCAATAAGGGTCTGGAAGCCCTGTCCTTCACATTATTCCGCGTATAATAGGTATAATGTAGAGAGGCTATGGGTTCACCGTGTTCATCCCAAACAGGCTGGGTTCCCGTTTTTGCCGTATAGTCTATGGAGTTCCCATTGATGGTAACGTTGTGTTGCGTAGTAATAACGGTATCGACCGGTAGTTTTCTGTTTTGGGAATAAATCTGAAAATGAAGGGATAATAATAGCGTAGTTAATAATAAATAGTTTTTCATATGTTGTTTGAATTAGTCGTTTAAAAATAACCATTTATTGAGAAATACCATTTTATGCAGCTATGGATTTTATTCAATTTTATTCTTGTTATATTTAATGGAGTATCAAAATGAATAATTCATAAAATATTAATTAAAAATGAAAATATTTTCTAGAAGGGATTTCAGTTTGACTATGGGGAAAGGAATCACTGCCACTGCTTTATTGGGAGGGACGAGTCTGGCCTGTGCAAATAGTACCAATCAGGATAAAAAGAAACTGGGAATTGCACTTGTTGGATTAGGTAGTTATAGTACTTATCAATTGGCCCCGTCTTTACAGGATACCGAACACTGTTATCTGGCCGGTGTTGTAACAGGAACCCCAGAAAAAGAAAAAGTTTGGCAGGAGAAATACGATATATCCTCAAAGAATATTTACAATTATGAAAATTTTGATACCATAGCCAAAAATGATGCCATTGATATTGTATATGTGGTATTACCCAATAGCATGCATGCCGATTTTAGTATTAGGGCGGCCCGGGCAGGAAAACATGTGATTTGTGAAAAACCAATGGCCATAAGTGTAGAAGAGTGTGACGCCATAATAGAGGCATGTAAAAAAGCCGGGGTTAAATTATCAGTAGGATACAGAATGCAATCGGACCCTTACACCAAAGAAGTGAAAAAATACGTGGCAGAAAAGACATTTGGAGATGTAAAGTTCGTTTCCTCTGATGCGGGGTATATTTCACAAGGTAATCCAGACCAGTGGCGTTTGAACAAAAAATTATCTGGAGGAGGTGCTTTAATGAATATGGGCGTATACTCCATACAAACGAGTATATATGGTTGTGGATCTAACCCATCTTCGGTTTCTGCCCAAGAATTTAGTACTAGACCTGAATATTTTAAAGAAACGGATGAAACTATAACTGCCCAGTTCGAATTTCCAACTGGAGCGGTGGCACATATGATGACCTCACACAATGCGAATGGAAATAGATTAAAATCCCATTGTAGCAAGGGTTGGTTCGAATTGGACCCTGCCCATAGTTATGGACCCATAAGCGGAAAAACGTCCAACGGAAATGTGATAAGTTTTCCCCATAAAAGGCAACAAGCCCTTCAAATGGACGATTTTGCCAAGCATATACTCATGGGCACTACCAATGTAGCTCCTGGCGAAATGGGTAAACGGGATATGATTATCGTAGAAGCAATATATAAATCCATAGCCGAAGGTGGCAAAAAACAGGAATTGGATTTGGGTACTATGGGAATTGTAGCGTAATCATTTGATATTAAGTTTTTTAAATAGTAGTTAACCTAAAGTTGAAGATTTACTCACTTCAAATTCATTATAAATTTACACTGTAACAGTTTAGTAAAGTTTAGTTAATCGATTACTAATTTTCTATGAACCTTATTAAAAGGTTCGAGTTTTAGTTTTGGGCATTATGTAACCTAAAACTAGAATGAAAATGAAAAAATCAAAAAATGTATTAATTAAAACCTTCTTTCTTTCCTTAATGGGATTAGCAATTATGGGCTGTGATCCTGAAGATGGCATGGACGGTTTAGACGGTAGAGATGGAATTGATGGTGTAGACGGTCAAGATGGCGCCGATGGTAGGGACGGAGAGGATTTTATGTCAGAGAGCACCATTTTCGAGAATAAATCAAAATTAGATCCCTTAGTGGCGATGCAGCCACAGTTCAACTTTGTAAAGGCCTACTCTTTAATCAGTACAAGGGACACCCTATCGAATGGATTTCAATTGGTAGGGGCTCAAGATGGCGCTGGTTTTCTAAATGACCCAAATAGTGATGGCTATATTTATTTGAGCAATGCCGAAGATGATTACGGTGTGGCTAGGATTAAATTTGACGCCAATATGAACCCTATTGAGGGTGACTGGCTATTAAACTCGGGAGTTGCAGATTTTGCAAGGCAATGTTCCGGGACCATGTGGGAAGCCGCCATTCACGGAGGGTCTTCAGACCTTTTTCTTTCCGCTTCGGAAAGCTTTCATTACGATGTTAAGGGAATTGACCCCTATATAGCCGTACCAACGCCAACAGCCGATTTTGGACTGGATGCTTTGGGTGAATTTTCATGGGAAAATGCTGTTCCCTTGCCTAAAGATGCCTATACCGGTAAAACCGTGATTATAGGTGGGGATGACGATTCTAGTGGTTCGGAAGGGCAAGTTACCTTGTATTATTCTGAAGCAGGTGATGCCGATCTTACCGGAGGTAAAATTTATGTTTTAAGGTTTAAACAAATTTCAGATGGTGCTGGGGGCGCCATGGACGTTTTACCAGGTACCATATACAATGAATCCAACCTAGATTTTCAGCAAACGTATGACGTTGAATTTGTAGAGATTGTCGATGGAGCAGCAATGACCAAAAACGAAATGGAAGACGCTTGTGTGGCAGTAGAAGCTTCTGCCTTTATGCGTGTTGAGGATGTGGACTACCAAAAGGGCTCAGATTCCAATGGACGAAACGTATTTTTTGCAGTAACCGGTAGAGGTCCTGGAGCTGGAACTTACAACGATTGGGGAACCGTTTATAAATTGGAATTGGATGAAGCATCTCCTTTGACAGGAAAATTGACCCAAATTGTAAGTGGAAATACGGATTCGAATAATGCAGATGGCAATAATCCATTATTACAAAGCCCGGACAACATTACAGTTACCGAAAACTTTGTTTATTATCAGGAAGACCCCAACTCATTTGATAGAGGTCATGCAGCCTACATCTACCAATCTGACCTTAATGGAAATAATTCAAGGGTAGTTTTGGAGTTAATCGTGCGCCAAGATTTAGATCCTTCTGGAAGTACAGGTTTTAGTGGGGAGTTCGGTGCATTGGAGGATATTTCCGATAAGGTCGGCGTACCTGGAACATTTTTGTTAAACCTGCAGCCCCACTACTGGGAGAGTGATGATTTCAAAGGTTTGGACGGGCATGATATGGAAACAAATGCAGCTGCTATTGCTGCCGGTGCCCGTGAAGATGATCAAGGTGGACAGATTGTCATTTTGCAGGGACTGCCCAGATAAATCCTTTTTATAATTCAGAACGAGTCTCCATTTATTTCAAGTGGAGACTCGTTATTAAATACGTAACAGCAATGAAGAATAAATTCATTCTTTTTTATAGTAGTGTATTACTTATATCCTGTGCCCCTGAGACCAAAGTTACTAAGGCTGTATCATGGGATTTGGCCCGTGCCTCTTACCTTAGGTCTATTCAAAATGCTAACCAATATATAGATAGCCTTTTAATCGTGGAGCCAAATGACCCGAAGGCAAAACTCCTTTTTATCCAATTAAGAAGACAGTTCAAAAAGGCAGAGCCTTATGCATCCTACCTTAATCCGGAGGTGGGCCACCGAGCGAACGGTCCGGCGCTACCATTATACAAGGAAGATACAGGTAAAATCATGCGACCTTTTGGGTTACAAAAAATTGAAGAAAGTATATATGATGGGAATACCTCAAAGGAACAATTTCAGGTAGAGCTTAAACTCACAAAGGGCCTGTTGGGGAATTTGGAGCACAATATTGCGGACAAACCCCTTAATCCACAAAGGTTTTTTATTGCCGTACAACAGCAATTGCTACGCATCATTAGCCATAGTATTTCAGGGTTTGATACCCCTGTAAGTCATTTAGGTATTTCAGAGAGTGCTATTTCCCTGAATCATCTTAAAGAGTTGTATGGGTTTACTTTGGCTGATGCAATAAAAAGAAAAAACAGCACGTTGCATTCAACTTTTTTGGAGCTTATTGATAGGGCTGTGGTCTATTTGAATACTAATACAGATTTTGAGTCTTTTGACCGTTATTCCTTTATTCGAGATTATTTCAATCCCATAACCAGAAGTTGGAAAAATATAAGGGACCAAAGTGGTTTATGGACGAATGTGGATAACAAACCCTTTAATTTTGATGCATCTACTTTTTTTGAGGATGCCTCTTTTAATACCCTCTTTTTTACTCCACCGGTTGATCGTCCTATTACCGATGCCAAGATAGCTTTAGGAGAGAAGTTGTTCTTTGAGCCAAGATTATCCCAATCTCGAAACATGGCCTGTGTAAGCTGTCACAATCCAGAAAAAGCATATGCCGATGGTTTGGTGTTCAATACGGACAATGCTGGAAAATCCTTAGATCGCAATACGCCTACGTTGCTTAATACTATTTACCAGCAAAATTTTTTCTGGGATGGTAGGTCCCCAACGCTTGCTGATCAAATTAGTAATGTTTTTACCAATGACCGTGAATTTAATACGGCGGTGCACCAGTTTTCAGATGATATATTGCAGGATAGCCTATATACCACACTTCTCAGAAAAGTCTATCCTAACACTGCTTTAAAGAACATACATATAGTCAAAGCCATCTCGGCCTATGTTGGTACGTTGAACACCTTCAATAGTAAGTTTGATAAGAATATGAGGGGAGAGGAAAGTACATTTACAAAGGAGGAGCAGCTGGGTATGAACCTTTTTATGGGCAAGGCGCTATGTGCTACTTGTCATTTTATGCCCCTCACTAATGGTACAGTTCCTCCATTTTACACAGAAACGGAAAAAGAGGTGATAGGTGTTCCCGAAACAAAACAAAACAAAAAATTGGATGGAGATCTTGGCTTTTATTGGATGTATGGCGAAGAATTACATAGGGGTATGTTCAAGACCCCAAGTGTGAGAAATGCGGAACTTACAGCCCCATATATGCACAATGGGGTGTATGCCACTTTAGAAGAGGTTATGGATTTTTATAACCAAGGTGGGGGGGCAGGAATGGGTTTTGTTTTGGAACGACAAACCCTGCCTTTTGATGCACTGAATCTTTCTGACAGCGAGCAAAAGGCCTTGGTGGCATTTGTTAAGACACTAACGGATGCTGAGGTGAAGGCCCTCTAAAACTTTTCAAAAACCCCCAGTCCAAATAGTGCAAAATCATACTTAACTGGATCCATAGGGTCCAGTTTTCTTAAGCTATTATCCAGCTCGGCCAAGGCTTTGGCATCGTTTTGTTTGCGCTTTAATAATTTTAGTTTTCTAGCGACATTTCCTGAATGTACATCCAGGGGACAGGATAGTTTTGAAGGTGAAATACCTGGCCATAACCCAAAATCAACTTGATTATTGGCATCCCTGACCATCCATCGCAAAAACATATTGATTCGTTTGGCTGCAGAACCTTTTAGTGGGTCGGAAACATGTTTCGTTGTTCTTTGTTCAAAAGGAAGCTCAAAGAATATTTTTTTGAATTTCGAGATTGTGGGTTGTAATGAGCTCTTTGCCTGATTCTTTGTAAATATACCTTCCAAGCCTTCATGTTTTCGATATATATTCTTTAAACTTTTTATAAAATATGAAAAATCGTTACCGTTAAAAGTTCTATGCACAAAGGGTGCTAATGTTTCTAAATCGGATTCTTGATGGTTTATAACAAAATCATGGGGACTATTTCCCATCAACTCCATCATTCTTTTTGCATTGTTAATTATGCTTTTTCTATTTCCCCATGCAATGGTTGCCGTTAAAAAGGCACTGATTTCTATATCCTCTTTTCTGGTAAATACGTGTGGAATTTGAATGGGGTCAGCCTCTAAAAACTTTGGATTGTTATAGGTTGCAACCTTTACATCCAAAAACTCTTTTAATTCTTTCTTGTTCATTCGATTGGAATATCTAACAGTTTGAACAAAAAGATGGGACCTGTCAAAACTAAGTTATACATCGCATGTAATGCCATAGCGTACAATAGTCCAAATTTTATCCTTGTAAAACCGAGTAATAGGCCTACCGATAATTGCGGAGAGACTAGGATTGGAGACAACAAGATAGTCTGGGTGTTCATCTCATAATTTGTAATATGCATAAATCCGAATGCAATGGTTAGGATATAAAATATAAACGGAAATACCTTGGATTCCTTAAACCATATCATAGGTCCTCTAAAAAGCAATTCTTCTAATAAAGGTGCGCCGATTACGGCAAATAGAAATAGGTACACCACTGGATAATTATCCAAAAAAACGTCCATGGCATGCTTACCCAGTTCAAAACCAAAAATTGTTTCCAAACTAGCTATGATTATACTCAAAACTATGCTTAGGGAGAAAGCAAGAACCACTAATTTTAAAATGTATTTTATTTTGTCCGTATTTCCAATTGGAACATGTTCTTCGTAAGTGGGATTCTTAGCAAACTCAATAATCTCTTTTAGCATGGGCAAAATATCAAGAAAGTATGACCTCTTTATCAACGATTTTCCCATCTACCATGGTCAATTTTCTATCTGCCATTTCAGCCAGGTCCTCATTATGGGTCACGATTACAAAGGTTTGCCCAAATTTTTCCCGTAGTTCAAAAAATAAGTTATGCAGGTTATCGGCACTTTCAGAGTCCAAATTACCGCTGGGCTCGTCTGCAAAAATAATGGAGGGGTTATTTACCAAGGCCCGAGCAACAGCTACTCTTTGTTGTTCCCCGCCCGAAAGTTCGGCCGGCTTGTGATGATATCGATGTGAGAGTCCCAAAAAGTCCAATAGTTCTTTTGCCCTTTTTTCTGCTGCCTCTTTTGACGTTTTTTTTATAAAAGCCGGCAAACACACATTTTCTATTGCCGTAAACTCAGGGAGTAACTGATGAAATTGAAAAATAAAACCAATATGTTCGTTTCTAAATTTTGCCAATTCTTTACCGGACAACTTAGTTGTTTCCGTACCGTTAACGATAAGGTTACCTTCATTTGTGTTTGTAAGAATATCTAGCGTACCCAATATCTGTAAAAGTGTTGTTTTTCCTGCTCCAGAAGCACCGACTATGGATACTATTTCCCCCTTTTTTATGTGTAGGTCCACACCCTTTAGAACTTCTAATGTCCCATAATATTTATGGATGTTTTTAGCTTTAATCATATCATGGATAAATGAGCCCGTGAATTTAAAGAAAGGGTATCATATAAAAAAATATAGGTATTCTTTGAACTATGGCATATGCCACCTTTGTTTATGGGTGTCAGTTTAAATTTATTTCGTGCTTCAAAATAAATTTAACGATATATTAGCTAGGAATGCGATAACAATGAATATTTTTGTTCAAGTAATTATTTAATTAATTAAACACAATAAATGTCGCCATACAGGAATTTAGAAGAATACAATATGGAAATTACGGATGAGATCAAGGAAAAATTCTCTTCGGTAATTGATGAAATAGGGGAGGACAAGAATCGTGAAGGTTTACTCAAAACTCCAGAAAGGGCAGCAAAGGCTATGTTATTTTTAACGCAAGGATATAAGCAGAGTGCCGAAGAGATATTACAAGGCGCCATGTTTAGAGAGAATTATGACGACATGGTCATTATTAAGGATATAGAACTTTACTCGCTGTGTGAGCATCATATGCTCCCATTTTTTGGCAAGGCGCACGTAGCCTATATACCAGATGGTCATATTGTTGGGTTGAGCAAGATTCCCAGAATAGTGGACGTTTTTGCCCGAAGATTACAGGTCCAAGAGCGTTTAACACATGACATTCTTGAATGTATAAACAATACACTGAAACCAAAAGGTGTTGCCGTTGTTATAGAAGCTTCTCATATGTGCATGATGATGAGAGGGGTTCAAAAGCAGAATTCCGTGACTACTACCTCTGGCTTTAGGGGGCAATTCGAAAAAATAGAAACACGTAACGAATTCTTAAAGTTAATCAGCTCCGATTTATCTTAGTCGAATACTATTTGACTAGGTTTTTGGCATTGTTGTTGCTCATTTCTGTAGGATTTATAATTTTACGGTATGTCGAAAAACAAAGACAAAAAATATAAGCAACTCTTCCTAGGATTACTATTTGATGCAATAGGAATGTTGTCTTTCGCAATCCCCTTTGTAGGTGAATTTTCCGATATCATTTGGGCTCCACTTTCGGGTTGGCTCATGACCAGAATGTATAAAGGAAAAATAGGGCAGGCCGCTGGTATAGTTACTTTTATTGAGGAAATTATTCCAGGGTTGGACGTTATCCCTACCTTCACCATTATGTGGTTTTATACCTATGTTTTTAAATCTTCCAAAAAACAAAGGACCATTGAGGTATAATTACTTTTAGATTTTTTTAAAAGATGTAACTTTAAAGACAAATCCAAACATCTTGAAGCGAAGAAATTTTGTCAAAAAAGCAGGAGTAGGGGGGCTATCCACAATCTTATTCAGTGATATTGTTTTTAACAACTTAATGCCTGAGGATTATCTTCCTTTGGCCTTTCAAGAGCCTGATCCTTTCAAAATGTTCCAAAAAGACCCTGGCATGGTTCTTTTGAACGACAAGCCATGGAATATGGAGGCACAAGCACATCTTTTAAATGATAAGGTTACCCCAAATAAATATATGTTCATCCGAAACAACGGTTTAATTCCAGATGAAATAAATGTTTCCAATTGGGTTGTGAAAATAGACGGTGAATCCGCGGAACAAGAAAAGTCATATACGTTACAGGATTTAAAATCAAAATTTAAAAATTATACTTATCAACTCACACTAGAATGTGGTGGAAATGGCAGGAGTGAATTTAATCCGCCGGCAAAGGGTAATCAGTGGACTATCGGGGCCGTTTCCTGTGCGGAATGGACTGGCGTTAGGCTACGAGATGTTTTGGAAGATGTAGGTATACAACCTGATGCGGTTTATATAGCCTATCACGGTGCGGATATGCATTTAAGCAGAAACCCCAATAAGGAATCTATATCTCGAGGTGCCCCAATGACAAAAGCCTTGCAGGATGAGACCCTCTTGGCTTTTGCCATGAACGGAGAAGATATTCCTCTAGCCCATGGTTTCCCTTTAAGGTTGGTAGCCGGAGGATGGCCGGCATCGGTATCGGGAAAATGGATTAAGGGCATAAGTATTAGAAATAAAGTACACGATGGTGAAAAAATGGGTGGTAGCTCCTATAGGGTTCCTTGTGAAACCGTAGCTCCTGGAGAAAAAGTCGCCGATGAGAATATGTGCATCATTGAATCCATGCCCGTAAAGTCTTTAATTACGTACCCAAAATCTGGAGCTATGATTGACTTAGGAACACCTTTGAAGATAAACGGACATGCATGGGCAGGAGAATTTGAAGTCGGGAGTATGGAATATTCCATAGATTTTGGGTCTACCTGGAACCTATGTAATTTACAGCGACCCGTTAATAGATTGGCCTGGCAGCATTTCGATGGGACTATAATATTTCCCCAAAAAGGATATTATGAGGTTTGGGCTAGGGCCACCGATAGCAAAGGTAATAGACAACCTATGGTACTACCTGGTTGGAATCCTAAAGGGTATCTAAACAATGCCTGTCATAGAATTGCAGTCAAAGTAGTATAAGTCCCTTAGTGAGATTTTATGATCAGAAAACCAATACATACCTATTTAGCCATTGCTGCACTAGTACTCATTTCCTTGGGGGTGATTTTTTTGATTATAAGGGATTCGGGAGTTGAAACCGATGATACCATGGAATTAATTGACAATGGTGTAGATGATCAAAATCCTATTGTTGACGGAATTCATGTTAGCACAGGATTGGTAGAGGGAGAAGGTCTGGAAGAGGTTGTAACCAATTGTACCACATGTCATTCCTCCAAATTAATCATCCAAAATAGAATGGGTAAGGAGCAATGGAACGCCACTATTCGATGGATGCAGGAAACCCAAGGTCTTTGGGACTTAGGGGAAGACCAAGATATCATAGTTGATTACCTTACTACGAATTACCCTGTATTTAAAAAAGGTCGAAGAGCCGTATTGGGAGATATTGAGTGGTATACCTTGGAAGGCAAATAGCTAAGCTATTTTTTACTTCCTAGTATCCATAAAGCTGTTCCTGTGCCTGTAAGGCCGGCTCCTGCGCCCAGCATAACAACACCAAAACCACCACGGGCATCTCCAGAACAATTGCCATTAACACATTCATAATAGAGTTCGTCTGCACCAGCGACCATAATACCCCCAATGATGGCTAAGGGAACTCCTATATACGTCAATATTCTACCTGTTTTTTCAAGGGGATGCCTCCTTCTTTTAAATGGATATTCCATGTTCAATCGCTCATTGAGTAAATGAAAGTCATCGTTAACGGACATCATATTATTAACTTTAGGGTAACTGTCATAGAAATTTTGTTCCAAACCAAAATAATGTTCCGTCAAAGTTGAGTAATCCATGGCAACACCGCCTTCCATAAATTCATGGGGCCGGAAATCCGAATAATTATAGGTATTTTCCTGTGAATGCAAGTTTCCAAGTATAAAAGCTATGATAATGAATAAGGGCACTTTTAGGTGTCTCATTGTTTTTATGGTTAATATGAATAATTGATTTATAACGTGGATATAATGAAAAAAGTCTTTCCAATTTTAATGGAAAGACTTTTCTATCTCCGCTTACAGAATAAATACCTATAAGGGAATGCTTACACCAATATTGACATTTCTTCCGATGTTGGATATACCATCACTTTTTAACCTAGACAGATGAGAAACATAGTTCATATCCAATATATTATTTGCACTTAATTTTATTCCAATTTCTTGGTTGTTAAAGCTTACTGTGGTTCCCATTCCTATATTTAATAGTTTATAAGAATCGGTTGGAGTTTCAAAGGTGCTAACCTTGTTCTGTTCAAAAAAGGACCTTAATGTGATGAAGCCATAACTGTTGGAAAAACGTGAATCAGAATTATTAAATTCAAATCGTAACGTATTGTTCCAATTATTTGCCGGTATCAAAGGTAGGTTGTTGCTATTGTCCAATTCACCTCGGACCAAAGAAAAATTACTTTCTAAATGCAACCAATCCAAGGGGTGTGGATGATAGTGCATTCCTATTTCGCCTCCATGAAGGACTGCGTTCTGTTGTAAGTACAGATAAACAGGGTCTTCTTCGACAAATTCTCCATTAGGTTCCAAATAGATATAATCTGAAATGCTATTGTAAAAGCCATTCACATAAACTTCAAAGTGCTCGTTCTTAAACTCTAGGGAGATATCGGTTTGTACATTTCGTTCATTGTCCAAATTTGGATTTCCAACCTCATACCTATTGGCCCCTTCATGTGTACCGTTTGAGGTAAGCTCTGCTAAATTAGGGGCTCTAAACCCTGAAGCTATGTTCACTCGTCCCGTTAATTGATCGGAGAAATCAAGCTTATATCCTGCAGCCAAATTAAAGCTATTAAAATTGCGGTCCAAGGCTGCAATGTAATCCGGGTCGCCAACAATACCATTATCATTGCTATTTATTCCTCTTATATCGTATCTAATACCCAGCTGTAAGTCACTTTTCTCAAAGTGAGTATGGGATGTGGCCAAAATGCCAAAGTCATTGGTCGTAGCATCGGGAATTAATATTTCTTCTCCAAAATTACTATTGGTTTGGTTCATTCCTTGGATTCCCACAATGGCTTCAGTAGTTCCAAATTTTGGAAGGTTATATTGTATGTTATAGCTAAAAGTTTTTAGTTTCATATCAAGGGCAGCTTCTTCGCCATGTTCTTCTTCTTCTTCAGTACCGGCTTCTTCCTCTCCATGATTGTGATCTTCGAATTCCTGTCTATTATTTTGGGTATAACCAAATATGGCCTGTAAACTGGAATTATTAAAATATATATTGGATTTTGAACTAATAATATGAGTTGTAATATCCTGAAAGGGTTCCAAAGCCTCTCTTCCCCTATTTTGAATCCCAATTTCCTCAGGAATTCCCAAAACCGAATTATTATAATTATATCGTAGTTCCGTATTGAAATTGGCCAATTGATATCCAATTCCAGTCTTTAGATCATATTCCTTAAAACGTGAATTTGTAACCCTTTCTCCACCACCGGTTTTATAATCGGCATGGGAGGCACCACCCATTCTTGCTAGAAATTTAACTTTTTCCGAAGAAGTTCTAATCCCGGCATTTCCATTAAAACCAATGGTATTCGAAAAATAATTGAGATTTAAATCTCCTTCGGTACTATTTGAAGTTGCAAATTTTTCAGGGTTAAGATAGAGTACACCTCCCAAAGCATCCGAACCATAAAGTAGGGAGGCAGGACCTTTGATTACTTCTACACTTTCAATTCCGGCATCACTAATACCCAAGCCGTGTTCATCACCAAATTGCTGATTTTCTAAGCGTACGCCTTGTGTATAGGTCAAGACCCTATTCGAACTTAGACCTCTTATTACAGGTTTGCCGATACCAACACCAGTGGAAACACTTTCCACACCAGGTATATTTGTTATTCCTTCGGACAAATTAATGGCGCCAGTTGTCTTTAATTCTTTGACACTGGTTCTTTCTACTTTCATCACATTTTCACGTTGAAGTTTGTGAAAAGGTGTGGAAACTATGACCTCCTCCATTTCAATAGCACTTGGTACAAGGGTTTTTGAAAATTGAGTGTTTATACTATTAATTTCAATGGTTTCGGAAACTGTCTTAAATCCAAGATAGGACAAAACAATTTTAAAAGTACCCATGGGTAAATTAGATATTTCATAATAACCGTTGACGTCGGTTATGGTTCCTTTTTCAAGTTGTGGAAAATAAACAGAGACTTGTTCTAAAGGTTCGCCATCTTCATCGTTGGTGAGTGTTCCCGTTAATGTATTTTGGGAAAAAGTAAAATTACAGAAAAGCGTCAAAAATAGGACGCAGTAAATATTTCTCATTTTCGTTATTTGTTATAGAGATTTGTAAAAAGTATAAAAACGTTTAGAATCTATACCGCCGGAGGCCCTCTAAGAACAAAATGTAGTTTTTGATATTTACTTAAAAATGTATAATGATCAAGGATTTTTTGATTTGGAATATTTGGTAGAAAAAGCTCCGGCCGCTCAAAATCTAGATAAAATAATGAAGATATTTGAAACTTGTGAAAGTCACAGTCAAATTCAATTTCATGAATATGTAGTTCACCTTTATCGACGCAGCGTAATTCCTTATGTTCAAATATGCCGTGACCTATTTTTATAAAATAGGGTGTAAAAAGGCAAGCTATAAGGATTATAGATGTAAAAGGGAAAATTATTTTCTTCTTCCACCACATAGAACAAAGCTAACAATTGAAACAGGGAAGGACCTGTTAATGAAATATTAAATTAATTAAACAAAAACCCCAAACCCATTCTTTTTAGCATCTTCTTCTCAAAATTCCAAAAGAATTTGAATTGTCCGAACAACCAACCGTAGGCGACGAGAAGAATTTGATAAAAGGGAAAAATGAGTAAGATACGCAGCGTCCAATAGATTAAAGGACTCCACCAAGTGTCAGGAAAATGTTCAAATTGAAGACCAATCAGTTTTAAAAAAGGTTTTGCTACATAGACCGAAGAAGAACCAGTAATGGCAAATACAAAAAATACAATTATTAGCTGAAAATTAGACTGAATACCCCAACGCTCCTTTAATTTTTGCATACAACTTATGATCTGGGACAAAGATAAAACCTAAATCCTTGGTAAAAAAGGACCTAATCGTTGATTGTACTTTCTTTGAAAATAAATGAAGTAGTTATAAAGCTTATAATTTACTTCGTAACCATAATCTATATTTCTCTGATAGTTGATTTGTAGTTCATATAGATTAGGGTTATAAAGACCAGGTTGTATAACACGTTGATTCCACTCTAGTACCATTAATCTATTTCTGTTTTCCAAAAAGGACTGTGAATAGTATCCTTCGGGCCTGGCTATTGAATTTAACCAAGTATTGAATCCGGGTTCTATGATCAATATTTCATATTCGGTTGCTTCGTTTACAATTTTAATGGTATCCCCCTGCTCCTCATTGAACAGTTCTTTCTCTTGATCGGAAATAGAAATGGTTTCTTTCGAGCTACCGCAGTAAACCAATAACAAGGCGAGGGAGAGTATGCCAATGGGCATGAATATTCTTTTAAGTAAAACCTTCTTTTTCATATTCTTAAAATACAAAAAAGCCGTTTGGAAATTCAAACGGCTTTAGTTAAATAAGGTTAAAAAATAGCTATTTGCCAAAGAGTCCTCCTAAAAGTCCTCCTAGTCCGCCTTTCTTTTTATTACTCCCCATAACCATTCCTGCTACGTCGTCCAAAACGCTGCCATCACCGTCAGCATCCAATAAAGTAGTGATAAGGCTTTGGTTTTGCTGTGGTTGCCCGCCTAGCATACTTCCCAACAAGGCGTTCATACTAGAGGAATCGTTTACTTTGTTCTGTGCAGTCTCTTTTCCTAAATATCCCATAACAATAGGTGCGGCTATTTTGAGAATTTGACTTACTGCTCCTGCGTCCAATCCGGATTTTTGACTTAGTGCATTCTCGACTTGAGGTTGCTTTCCTCCAAATACATGACCAAGGATTCCTGCTCCGTCGCTCATTACGGAATCATCAACTCCGCCTTGAAACAATCCACCCAAATTATCCAAAATACTACCATCGTGCTTGTTGTTCAATGCACTCATTAAACCTTCTGCACCGTTAGAAGATTTTACATTTTTCTTCATTGCACCTAAAATTAAGGGCATGGCCATGCTTAAAACATCGGCTGTTTTGCTTTCAGGTTGATTGGTTTGTCCAGCGACACCGCTAATTACTTGTTTCCCTATTGGGCTATTTAATAAATCTAATAATCCTGCCATTTTAATAGTTAATTTAATGTTCTTCTCGAAATGTACGAAAAGAGTTCATAATCTATGCAATAGAGCACTATTTTAAATATGAAATTATCTGTTCGGCCAATTCCAAACCTATTCTGTCCTGGGCTTCATTGGTGGCTCCTCCAATATGGGGGGTCAACGAAATCTTGGGATGCATTAATATCCTAATTTCTGGGTTGGGCTCGGATTCGTAGACGTCCATACCCGCAAAGGAAACCTTATCGCTTTCAAGGGCATCTACTAGAGCAACCTCGTCTATAACGCCGCCACGTGCCGCATTGATGATACCGACACCGTCTTTCATAAGTTCAAATTCCTTTTTCCCCAGGACATAGGTTTTTTGTGCTGGTACGTGAACGGTAATAAAGTCCGATTCTTTGAGAAGTTCCTCTTTTTCGGTCTTTGTTAAATGAAAAGTAACGGTTTGCCCATCAAAAAATGTTAGGGTTAAGGATACCTTATCTAAAACGGGATCAAAGAATAGTACCTTCATGCCAGCACCAAGCGCTAACTTGGCAGTTGCCTGACCAATCCTACCAAAGCCAATGATGCCCAAAGTTTTTCCGGCAAGCTCTTTACCCTTGCCATAAGACTTCTTCAACTGCTTAAACCTGCTATCGCCCTCTAACGGCATATTCCTATTGGCATCATATAGAAAACGTACGCCACCGTATAGATGGGCAAAAACCAATTCCGCCACAGAAAGGGAAGATGCAGAAGGCGTATTAATTACATGAATGCCTTTCTTTTTAGCATAGTCGACATCGATATTGTCCATACCAACTCCACCGCGTCCTATGAGTTTTAATCCAGGGCATTCATCAATCAAGTTTTTGTTGACTTTGGTGGCACTTCGTACCAATAAACCGGTCACCTGATTTTGATTAATATAGTTACCTAGTTGTTCTTGAGCCACCGTTGTTGTTAATACTTGAAACCCATTTTCTTCTAAAAGGGAAATACCCATTTTGGATATTCCATCATTTGCCAATATTTTCATCAATTTAAGCTTTGCGTTCCATTTCACTCATAATATCGACCAATACGCCCACGCTTTCTAAGGAAAGCGCATTATACATACTCGCCCTATATCCCCCTACTGAACGATGCCCATTTAATCCATTTATACCAGCTTCCTTCAACATTTCATCAAAGGTGTCCTTAAGGCCCTCCTCGGATAAATTAAACGTGGCATTCATAATTGATCGGTCATTTTTGTTTGCATAACCATCAAAAACTGGGTTTAAATCTATCTCTGAATAGAGGAGTTGTGCCTTTTTCTCATTCTCTTCCTCTATAGCGGCAATACCTCCTAAGTTTTTCAACCATTCCAACGTTAGCATCGAAGTATATACGGCAAACACGGGTGGGGTGTTGAACATGCTCTCTTTGTTAATATGTACTTGGTAGTCTAGCATCGATGGTATTTTTCTTGAAACCTTTCCAAGAATATCCTCTTTTACTACCACTAAAGTAGTCCCTGCCGGACCCATATTTTTTTGTGCGCCGGCATAAATCAAATCAAATTTGGAAAAATCCAAAACCCTAGAGAATATGTCAGAACTCATATCGCAAACCAAAGGAGCATCTGTAGTTGGAAATTTTTTAAACTGAGTTCCGTAAATGGTGTTGTTAGAGGTAAGGTGCAAATAATCCAGACCTGAAGGAACTGAATATCCTTTTGGGATATAATTGAAGTTTTCATCCTTGGAAGAGCCAACTTCAACGACTTCACCAAACAGCTTAGCTTCTTTTATTGCCTTATCGCTCCAAGTTCCAGTATTTAAATATCCTGCCTTCTTTTCCAGTAGATTATAGGCAACCATTAGAAATTCCATACTGGCGCCACCTTGTAAAAAGAGTGCTTGATAACCTTTACCTTCCAGATTTAATAATTCCAGGGCCAAGGAACGGGCACGCTCCATTATGGCTACAAAATCTTTGCTTCGATGTGAAATCTCTACTAATGAAAGTCCAGATCCGTTTAAGTCCATAACCGCTTCTGAAGCCTTCAATAAAACTTCCTTGGGTAGAATACAGGGACCTGCACTAAAATTATGTTTCTTCATTTTTTTAATTGATTAAGAGGTTAAAGGTCAGAAATTTCTATTGATTAAGAATAATCTCCACACATTTATTCTAGGATATTTTTAACAGGAATTCAACAGTGTCAACGCCATCGGCATAGTCCCATAAAGTCGGTTTTTGTGATTGACCAAATGCAATCTCGTCATCCCTAAATCCTGAAGCAACGATACATTGTATTTTTTCCGAATCTTTATTTAATTTTTCATTTAACGAAGTTACCGACTCATAACGTTCATAAAAAATGGAGGCTATAGGAGAACCGTAGCCTTCATCTTCTTTTAAGATTAAGAAGCCGTTGTCCAAAAATTTAAACTCACTCATTAAATAAACGGCCTTGTTGTAATCATAATTATTAGCATATTTGTTTTCATCTACAACATCTTTAAAAGTATGGACAGCGGTATAGAAATCATCGAAATTATATCCTTGGGGTACCATTAGCTTAGAGACACTTCTGCAACCCAAACCATAATATCTAAAAATATCTTCGCCGAGTAGGCTTAATTGGTCTTTTGTTTCATTTCCTTGAAGAACCGCCACCGAATTTCTATTTTTTCTAATGATGTTGGGTTTCTTTCCAAAATAATACTCAAAATAACGGGCAGTATTATTACTTCCCGTTGCAATTACAGCATCAAATTCTGTAAGTATTTCTTCGGTAAAAATCAGTTTATCTTTCAGTTTTGGTGCTTCGGATATTAACAATTTTGCAAGGAAGGGCAGTAATAACTTGTCGTTACTGGACAATTTAATCAATGCTTTGTTGCCCGTCACCAAAACGGCCAATAAGTCGTGAAATCCTACCATGGGTATATTTCCCGCCATAATTATGGCAACAGTTTTCTTGGTATTTTTGTCCAGTTCATAACCAGATAGCCATTGGTCAAAATTTTCTTGATTCAATTGGCTCGACCATTGTTCAAAAGCGTAAGTAATATTGTTCTTGGTAAACCAACCGTTATGACTTCTTGCAAGGCTCACAATTTGGTCCAAATCTTGAAATTTCGATTCAATCTCACCATCAAAAACAGTTTTCCCATTGGTATATTCACAATAGTTGCCCAGAAATTCTCCGAGTTTAACAAAAGCTTTTATAGTTTCAAGTTGTTGTACCATTATATTTGTATACAAGTTTACTAGGGATTACTTTTGTGCAAAAGTAAGATTCTATTGTGAATAACAGTGCTGAATACTTGGCTTAACTATGCGTGATATAGGTTTTCAGCCTTAAAATTCTTTAAATTAAGATTATGGCAATTATAATAACAGATGAATGTATAAATTGTGGGGCCTGTGAACCGGAATGTCCTAATACTGCAATTTATGAAGGAGCTGATGAATGGCGTTATGGGGATGGAACTTCACTTAAGGGTGATGTGGTATTGCCTAACGGTAAATCTGTAAATGCAGAAGATGTTCAAGAACCTATAAGTGATGAAGTTTACTATATAGCACCCGATAAGTGTACGGAATGTATGGGATTTCATGAAGAACCGCAATGTGCAGCCGTTTGTCCCGTTGACTGCTGTGTTCCCGATGAGGACCATGAAGAGTCCGAAGAAACGCTATTGGCAAAACAGGCCTTTATGCATCCGGAAGACTAAATTATCGATAGGATAAATTTCTGCTCTAGCATTAGATTTGAAGCATTTTCGAAGCGATTTCCCTTAACAATTTTGCGCACACCATGGCGGTCATATCATTGATATCTCGCTTAGGGTTATATTCTACAATGTCCGCCCCCAAAATAGGCGCCTGTATGTTTTGTATGATACGGATGACCTCTCTCGTGCTTAGTCCACCAGGTTCATGATGTGAAACTCCCGGAGCAAAAGCTGGATCTAGCGCATCTATATCCATGGATAAATAAATTGGGTTTTTGAATTTTGGGATTTTGTCTATTTGAAAATCTTTGGATTCAATAATTTCCACACTATAAGTACGGGCTTGTGCTCTTTGGTGTTCAGAAAGCGTTCTTAGCCCCACTTGCACCAATCGAGAGGCCAATTTATTTTCCATGATACGTGCAAAAGGACAGGCATGGGAATATTTGTCTCCCTCAAATTCCGCATAAAGATCGGCATGGGCATCGATATGTAATATGTCTACCGGTCCGTAAACCGCATTCAATGCTTTTAAAACTGGAAAGGTAATGGAGTGGTCCCCTCCCATTGTTAGTATGGGAGTGTTCTTTTTAAGGTTCTCAGCAGTTATTTTTTCGATATCAAAATAGTTACTTATCTCAAAATCACCTTTGTCGTCAAACAATTCCGGTAGGATTTCCAAGCCGGATTCCGAAAAATAATTGGCAGAATCACTATTATAAGCCCTTCGAATTAATGAAGGGGCCATGGCCGGGCCTCTGAGGTAGGAAGATTTTTTGTCATAAGAAATTCCCTGAAGTATTATTTGTCCCATACTGTTCCAATTCATTATACAAAAAGAGGATTCTAAATATAAAGGAAAAACTATCTTTGCAGCCAATTTTAAAAATTAAAGTATAAGCTCAAATTACTAGAGTTTAAGCTAAACTATCTAAAAGCTTCCCGCTTAGGAGGGGCTGATTATAAAATAAATTATCGATGAAAGCAGGAATCGTAGGATTGCCCAATGTTGGGAAATCGACACTTTTTAATTGTTTGTCCAATGCAAAAGCGCAAAGTGCAAATTTTCCCTTTTGCACCATTGAACCCAATATTGGGGTAGTTAACGTTCCCGATAGCCGCTTGGAAAAGTTGGAAGAATTGGTGAATCCGGAAAGGGTTTTACCGGCTACTGTGGAGATTGTAGATATTGCCGGATTGGTAAAAGGAGCCAGTAAGGGGGAAGGTCTTGGAAACCAATTTTTGGGAAACATTAGAGAGACTGATGCCATTTTGCACGTGTTAAGATGTTTTGACAACGATAATATTGTTCATGTGGATGGAAGTGTAGATCCAATCCGAGACAAGGAAACCATAGATATGGAGCTTCAGTTAAAGGACTTGGAAACGGTGGACAAAAAATTGGAAAAGGTTAAAAGGGCTGCAAAAACAGGTAATAAAGAGGCACAAAAAGAAGAAGCTGTACTCATGGCGCTTAAAAATGGGTTGGAATCCGGGATTTCGGTCAGGGCAATAGATATCTCAAAGGACGATCGTTCGGAATATGTAAAGCCTTTGCAATTTATTACAGATAAGCCCGTGATGTATGTATGTAATGTAGATGAGGAATCCGCTACAAACGGAAACGACTATGTAGATAAGGTCCGTACTGCAGTATCGGATGAAAACGCTGAAGTTATTGTTCTTGCCGTAGGTACTGAGGCTGATATTACAGAATTGGAGACTTACGAAGAACGACAAATGTTTTTGGAGGATTTGGGCCTAGAAGAGCCTGGCTCGGCAAAACTTATACGTGGTGCTTATCGATTGTTGAATTTGGAAACCTATTTTACTGCTGGTGAAAAGGAAGTCAGGGCATGGACGATTCCCATAGGTGCTACGGCGCCACAGGCAGCTGGGGTTATACATACCGATTTTGAAAAAGGATTTATACGTGCAGAGGTTATCGCTTATGACGACTATATTAAGTATGGAAGTGAAGCCAAGGTCAAGGAAGCCGGAAAAATGAGGGTGGAAGGAAAAGAATACATTGTTAAAGATGGCGATGTTATGCATTTCAGATTTAACGTATAGCCACATATATATCAACAATAGAAGGCTTTCTATTGTTAATTACTTTAAGGAATAGGGGTTTTATCTTAATGAGAGTCATACTATCTTTAGCAACACTTTCATAATTTTTAGTTAAATGTCCCAAGAATCTCAATATACCGAAGATAATATACGCTCGCTCGATTGGAAAGAACATATCCGATTAAGGCCTGGTATGTATATTGGTAAACTCGGGGACGGTTCTTCTGCTGACGATGGTATCTATATACTTTTGAAAGAAGTAATCGATAACTGTATCGATGAATTTGTCATGGGTGCGGGTAAAACAATTGATATCAGTATCCGGGACAAAGTAGTAAAGGTAAGGGACTACGGGCGTGGTATACCTTTAGGGAAAGTGGTGGATGTCGTTTCCAAAATGAATACGGGCGGTAAGTATGACAGCCGAGCATTTAAAAAATCTGTTGGACTAAATGGTGTAGGTACCAAGGCGGTGAATGCCCTGTCCAGTTTTTTCGAAGTACAATCCTCAAGGGATAATCAGGTAAAAACGGCCCAGTTTAGTTATGGAAATCTTGATAATGAGGAAGGACCGGAAGACTCATCAAAACGAAAGGGAACAAAGGTCACCTTTACCCCGGACGAAAGCATCTTTAAAAACTTCAAATATAGAAATGAGTATGTGGAACGCATGCTCAAAAACTATGTGTACCTAAATCCAGGTCTAACCATAGTTTTTAATGGGGAAAAATTTCATTCTGAAAATGGACTAAAGGATTTACTAGAGGATAATAATAACATGGAAGACATGTTGTATCCTGTGATTCATTTGAAAGGCGATGATATTGAAGTGGCCATAACCCATAGTAAGACGCAGTATAGTGAAGAATATCACTCCTTTGTCAACGGACAACATACCACCCAAGGGGGAACGCATCAAGCTGCATTTAGAGAAGCAATTGTAAAGACCATTCGTGATTTTTATGGAAAAAATTATGATGCTTCCGATATACGCAAGTCCATTATCTCGGCCATTTCCATAAAAGTAATGGAGCCCGTTTTTGAAAGTCAGACAAAAACAAAACTGGGTTCAACGGATATGGGAGGAAATTTCCCAACAGTTAGGACATATATCAATGATTTTGTCGGTAAGCATTTGGATAATTACCTGCATAAGAATCCTGAAGTTGCGGATAAGCTCCAGCGAAAGATCATTATGGCAGAAAAGGAAAGAAAAGAACTTTCCGGTATACGAAAACTGGCCAGGGACAGGGCGAAGAAGGCAAGTCTTCATAACAAGAAATTAAGGGATTGTAGGGTGCACCTTGGCGATATGAAAAAAGACAATCGTCTGGACAGTACGCTTTTTATAACTGAGGGTGATTCAGCTTCTGGATCCATAACCAAATCGCGGGACGTAAATACGCAAGCGGTTTTTAGTCTTCGGGGTAAACCATTGAATTCTTATGGTATGTCCAAAAAGATTGTTTACGAGAACGAGGAATTTAATCTTTTGCAGGCCGCCTTGAATATTGAAGAGTCCATGGAAGATTTGCGATATAACAATATTGTAATTGCTACGGATGCGGATGTAGATGGCATGCATATTAGATTGTTGTTAATTACTTTCTTCTTACAGTTTTTTCCTGAATTGATCAAGGAAAATCACTTATACATTTTACAGACACCATTATTTAGGGTTCGGAACAAAAAAGAAACCATTTACTGTTATAGTGATGAAGAGCGTAGAGCGGCCATAAATAAGCTTTCTGGAAAACCTGAGATAACTAGATTTAAGGGATTAGGAGAAATATCTCCTGACGAATTCCAGCATTTTATTGGTGACGATATACGATTGGAGCCTGTGATGTTGGATAAAGCCATGTCCATCGAAGAGCTATTGAACTTTTATATGGGTAAAAATACACCTGATCGACAGGAATTTATCATAGAAAACTTAAAAGTAGAGATTGACCTTGTTGAGGAAAATCAAAAATAAACTAGAAATACGATTGCTTCTGAATGGAAGAAAATGAAGAATTGAACGACGACCAGAACGACAATCTATCAGATGGTCAGCAACCGATCAACGACGATACATCCGACGCCTTAACAAAGGTTACGGGAATGTACAAGGATTGGTTTCTGGACTATGCCTCTTATGTGATTCTGGAGCGGGCCGTTCCAGCTATCGAAGATGGATTTAAGCCTGTTCAACGAAGAATAATGCATTCCTTAAAGGAATTGGATGACGGTCGTTACAATAAGGTAGCCAATGTGGTGGGGCATACCATGCAATATCACCCCCATGGAGATGCGAGTATTGCTGATGCCATGGTCCAAATTGGTCAAAAGGATATATTGATTGACACCCAAGGGAACTGGGGTAACATACTCACAGGAGATAGTGCCGCGGCTTCCAGATACATTGAAGCTCGGCTTTCAAAATTTGCCCTAGAAGTTGTTTATAGTCCAAAGATAACCGAATGGCAATTGAGTTATGACGGACGAAAGAAAGAACCGGTAAATTTACCGGTAAAGTTCCCACTGTTATTGGCCCAAGGGGCAGAGGGTATTGCAGTAGGACTTTCCACTAAAATTTTACCTCATAATTTCATTGAACTTATAGATGCTTCCATAAAGCATTTAAAAGGTCACAAATTTAAACTGTTCCCCGATTTTCCAACATCGGGAATAATAGATGTTAGTAATTATAACGATGGCCTAAGGGGAGGTAAGGTTCGGGTAAGGGCTAAAATATCTCAATTAGACAAAAATACATTGGTTATCAACGAAATACCCTACGGCACCAATACTTCTTCTTTAATTGACTCTATTCTTAAAGCTAACGATAAGGGGAAAATTAAAGTCAAAAAAATTGAGGATAATACAGCCGCGGACGTAGAAATATTGGTTCACTTACCTTCCGGAATTTCACCAGATAAAACCATAGATGCCCTTTATGCTTTTACGGCTTGTGAATCTTCAATATCTCCATTGGCCTGTATCATAGAGGATAATAAACCATTGTTTATTGGGGTTACGGAAATGCTAAGACGTTCTACCGATGCTACGGTAGAGTTGTTAAAGCAGGAATTGGAAATTCAATTATCGGAATTGGAGGAGCAATGGCATTTTGCATCGTTAGAAAGGATATTCATAGAAAATCGGATTTATCGCGATATAGAGGAAGAAGAAACCTGGGAGGGTGTCATTGCAGCCATTGATAAGGGGTTAAAGCCCTATACAAAACATTTAAAAAGAGCAGTGACCGAGGACGATATTGTTCGGTTAACGGAAATTCGCATTAAAAGAATTTCAAAGTTCGATTTGGACAAGGCGCAACAGAACCTCGATTCCTTAGAAGAGAAAATAGCTCAAGTGAAACATCATTTGGAACATTTGGTGGAATTTGCCATTGACTATTTCAAGAATCTAAAGGATACCTACGGGAAAGGTAAAGATCGTAAATCCGAAATACGCATCTTTGATGATATTGAAGCCACAAAGGTGGTCATCAGAAATACCAAACTTTATGTAAACCGTGAAGAAGGCTTCATAGGTACTTCGCTAAAGCGCGATGAATATGTTACCGATTGTAGTGATATTGACGATATCATTGTTTTTACCAAGGATGGTAATATGCAGGTGACCAAGGTAGATTCCAAAACTTTTATCGGTAAGAACATTATTCATGTAGCGGTTTTTAAGAAAAAAGACAAGAGGACCACCTATAACCTCATTTATAAGGATGGAAAGGGAGGGGCATCCTACATTAAGCGATTTAATGTGACTTCCATGACACGGGATAAGACCTATGACTTAACTGCGGGCACCCCTAATTCACAAGTATTATATTTTTCCGCAAACCCAAATGGTGAGGCTGAAGTCGTAACCGTAAACTTAAGGCAAGCAGGTAGTATCAAAAAACTAAAATGGGATATCGATTTTGCGGATGTAATTATAAAGGGTAGAGGGGCCAAAGGAAACATTGTTACAAAGTATTCAGTTAAGCGTATAGAGCTAAAAGAGAAAGGGGTATCCACGCTTAAACCCAGGAAAATCTGGTTCGATGACGTTGTGCGAAGGTTAAATGTTGACGGAAGGGGAGAGCTGATAGGTGAATTTAGAGGTGACGATTTGTTATTGATAATTACTCAAAAAGGAATTGCAAAGACAATCCAGCCTGTGTTAACCTCACATTTCGATGAGAACATGATTGTTTTAGAAAAATATAATCCCGAAAAGCCGATTTCGGCCATCTACTGGGAGGGCGAGAAAGAGCGTTTCTACGTAAAACGATTTTTAATCGAAAACGAGAATAAAGAGGAAAACTTTATTACCGAACACCCAAAATCATATTTAGAAATCGTTTCAACGGATTGGCTGCCAGTGGTCGAAGTCGAGTTCCCTAAACCCAGAGGAAAGGACCCAAAGGAAAGCTTAATTGTTGAATTGGAGGATTTTATAGCGGTAAAGGGAATAAAGGCTATGGGAAATCAATTGACCTCGGAAAAAGTAAAAAATATTAACTTGATGGATTCCCTGCCTTATGAAGAGAATGAACCGGAGCGCGCGGAAAATATAGAAGTCGTTGATGAGGAAAATATATCTTCAGGGGATAATACAGATGAAGGTTCTAAAACAGTAAATAAAAAGGATTCTAAAGACAAAGATGATGATGAATCGCAAACGACCTTATTTTAAACAATTTTAATAATGAAAGGTCTATTTAAGGAGTTTAAGGATTTTGCCGTGAAAGGCAATATGATAGACATGGCTATCGGAATCATTATTGGGACTGCATTTAACAATGTGGTGAATACCTTAGTAAAAAAGGTAATAATGCCTCCCTTATCCTTAATGACCGATGATGTAAACTTAGCCAATAAAAAGTGGATTCTTAGGGAGTCCATGGTGAATGTGGAGGAAGTCGCAATTGGTTATGGTGAGTTATTGGAAGTTATCATCGACTTTGGAATCATTGCCTTTACCATTTTCATTATGCTAAAATTTATTAATAGGTTTAAAGAAAAGTCGGAAGATCCTACGAACCAAGAGGTAAAAACACCTAAAAATATTGAACTTTTATCAAATTTGGAACGCTTAATGAAAGAACAGAATACCATTCTTAAAAATCAGAATAAGGTATAATTCCATGAGACTTATAGTTCAATAAATACTAATTATTCTATATCCACGGCTTAAGAACGTTTTATAACTATATTTGGCGAAATTCAATTTTAAATGGACCTTACAAATCCCCTTATTTACGGCGTACCCTGTTTTATAGCCTTTATTTTATTGGAATTAACCTATAGCCATACACATGGAGATAAGGATTTATACGTTTGGAAAGACCTAATGGCCAGTGGGGCTATGGGAATTGGTTCGGCTATTCTTGGTCCGCTAATTAAGGTCACCGTTTTAATTGTAGTTTTTAACTATACCTATGAACTATTTAACCCTCTTGTTGATGGGGTTAGAACCAATATAATGGGATATAAGTCCTTTGGGTATGCATGGTACATTTTTTTGTTGTGTCAATTGGCTGATGATTTCACCTACTATTGGTTTCATAGGGCAAACCATGAGATAAGAATTTTGTGGGCAGCACATATTGTTCACCATTCATCCGATCATTTTAACCTAGGTACCGCCATTAGAAATGGATGGTTTACTTTATTATATAAGCCTTTTTTCTACATGTGGATGCCGGCCATAGGTTTCCCCGTTGAGGTAGTAATTTTTTGTCTAGCCATCGAATCTTTTTGGCAATTCCAATTACATAGCAAATATGTCCCAAAAATGGGGTGGATAGAAAAGATTTTTAATACACATACCATGCATCAGGTACACCACTCCCAAAATGTGGAATACCTCGATAAAAATCACGGTGGATTCTTAAATATCTTTGATAAAATATTCGGTACTTGGAAAGAATTGGACGATGACGTTGAAGTACAATTTGGAGTTATACATGCCCCGGAATCATACAATCCTCTCGTTATTTTAACCCATGAGTTTAAGGATATTTGGAACGATGTAAAGAAGTCCAAAAAACTTTCCCATAAGTTGATGTATATTTTTGGTCCTCCGGGTTGGAGCCATGATGGCAGTACTTTAACGGTTAAACAGCAACAACGACTATTTCAAGAGCATAAAAGCGCCAACCCGGAAGTGGTCTTTAGTCGACCTAATTAATTAGTTTTACCAAATAAAATTAAACTTCCCAACCTGGCCGGTAAGTTCTACCTACAAATTGGTTAGCTTCTTCGAGATTGGTTATTCGCATATTTTCACCGTCCCAAAGTAGTTTTTTACGAGCAAAGAAATCCATTTGGCCTTGTTCGTTTTCTTTGCGTAACATATAACTTCTAATTGCTAAGTTACCCATAAGTACAGTTTCTGTCATAGGTCCGGCATAATCGAAGGAAGAGGTTAACCCTAAATGTTCCTCGCTCCCAAATCCTGCCTTACATGCATCTACCCATTTGCGCTGGTGACCATACTCTGGTTCTGGGTTATCTTCGACCTCGGGCCCAAATTCGGTAATACCATCATTTAAATACAGCTTTGGCATTAATGGTGAACTATCATTGATATTTGTTGAAATAATGCCTTTCTCACCAATAATTAGCACGCCATTTGCACTATTTTTACCGCCTATGTCATCATTGGCAGGAATAATATCAGGGTGCGAAGGTCGTATACCACCGTCACTCCAAGTCATTTCTATTGGTGATTTGGTCTTCTCCGTAGCATCAAAATTTAAAGTTATATAAGAGGAAGGAGGACATCCTTCTGGGTAATAATCCGGTGTCCACATTTGAGTGTAAACGGAACCTACACTACATTCCGCCGCTGTTGGATATTTTAGGTTTAAAGTTCTAAATGGTATATCCACTAAGTGGCAACCAACATCGCCAAGAGCTCCGGTGCCAAAATCCCACCAACCTCTCCAGTTAAATGGATGAAGATTGGGTACAAAAGGTCTATCTTCAGCCGGGCCTAACCAAAGGTCCCAGTTGAGCTCTTTTGGTTTTAGATTGGCATCTGCCTTTGGCATTTCAATGCCTTGTGGCCACACCGGTCTATTCGTCCAAATTTGAACTTTACTAACGGCACCAATTCTATCTTCATCTATCCATTTTTGAACCATACCTAACAAGGGGTTAGATCCACCTTGGTTTCCCATTTGACTCACAATTTTCTTGTCTCTGGCCAATTGAGTAAGCGTTCTCGCTTCTTTTATATTATGCGTCATGGGTTTTTGTACATAAACGTGTATGCCTCTTTCCATGGCATATTTTGCGGCAGGCCCATGAACATGATCTGGGGTGGATATTGTTACGGCGTCAATATTTTTCTTCTTGTCGAGCATAACTCTAAAATCATCATAGAGTTTAGCTTTTGGAAAGGATTCCACTGCCCTTGATGCAGAACCTGAAAAATCGACATCACATAATGCTACAACCTTTTCCCTTCCATTGACGGACGCATTGGTTATATCGCTAAAACCTTTACCTCCCGCACCAATGGCCGCTAGGTTTAAACGGTCACTGGGAGCAATAAAACCTGGACCGCCCATAACATGTCTTGGTACTATAAAAATAGATGAGGCCAAAGCACTTTTCTTTACGAAGTTCCTACGGCTAATCGGTTGTTTCTTTTTGTTTGAATTTTTCATTATTTAAAATAAGTTAATTTTATAGAATCATAGTAATACCTCAAGGTACTAATTAATTATGTTGTGAAACGGTCAAAAATATACACATATCGCAATAAATATTAAAATTCACGAATTTTCATAAATAGACAGGCATCAGTGACCAAATTCTGGAATAATATATTATCCAATTGAAACCAAGAAATAGTCGAGTTACGTATGTTTTTCAAATCTCTGAAGAGCTTGCCGTGTTTTTTTCTTACGTAGTTCAAAAAATGCTACCATGGGCGAAAATGCTATGGCAAAGTAGCGATAGCCCTTGGGAATAGACCTGACTTCTTTGTCGAAAACGACCAAATGGCTTATGTGGGCTAAGCATAAACTCAATGAGGAAAAGATTGTACAGACCAGTAATCCAATGGGAATCATGAGTCAGAAATGACTTTTTTAATGTAGTTAAAAGTGAAATTCCAAAAGAACTATGCGCATAATCATGGACAAGACCAAACCTCTATTTGTTGTTTTCCTCCATTACAAGGGTTCAAGCTTATCTGCTGCAATCGAAAAAAATAATAGTATCGATTCCCAAAACAATTTCTAAATGGTAAGTTTCAATTAAGTTATCCACGCCCTTGAACTGGTGAATATTTCAAACATCACTAATTGGTTTTGTATGCTGTTCCCGTTTTTACGATAAGTTTTTTGTTTGGGTCTTTTACGGCGTTCTTGTATTCGAAGGTATACGAACTATCCGTGGTCTTTATAATTTTATAGTGTATGCCCATTTTGCTTTTTAAATCTTGAAGTATAAATTCACATTCATTAATCCACCTTATTGAAGCACTGTCGATTACATTATCGTAATAATCTATACTAAATTTTTCACCACGTACAAATCGACCTGTTTTAAGAGTGTCTCCAACCTTATAATTGAACATAAATTCACCAGTTTTAAAATTCACACAATCCCTATTTGGCGCGTAGCAAGAAATAAATAATAATAAGGGTAGTCCGATTGGAAGTATTCTTTTTAGCATAGTTGCAAAATAATCAAATTACCAATGAACTAGGAATATTTGAATCCAATTGTTTTCAAAATGATTAGTTCTTTTGGTATTCCTGGAAAGTGCCGTCGTTAAAGAAGATAACGATGCGATCAATTAATTTCCTTTCTTTTGGGTTTACAGTGTTCTCCAGGATATTTTGTGAAGTGGTTGTAGGTTTCAAATCACTGCGCTCCCTTTTAGGGAATTCTCCCTTGCCGTAAAGTAACCAGTAAAGATTTACTTCATCATAGGTTTCGACAACCTTCATGATAAATTCTAGACTTGGTTTATTTCTACCTTTTAGAAGATGTGAGATACTTGATCTAGGGACTCCGATTTTATCAGAAAATACTGCAGCAGACAACTCATAGTAGTCCATGATTTTTTCTATTCTATTTACAATGCCTTCTTTCTCCATAGCTATATACAAAATTAAACAAAAGGTAATTTATTTAAATTCGGAATGCATTCAATTATTAAAAAAAACTTCAACTTAAGTGTTATTTAAACTAATTCAAATAACTGATATATAATATATTATACTATTAATTTATAAAAATAAATAACAGTGTTAAAATATATTGAGTAAAGGAAATATGTTGTTTACAAATGTAATTTTTAATCATAGTATTTTTGCTCTTAATTCATTAAAATGTATGGGGGACGGGTATAATTATTCAAAAATAAAAGTAGAGAAGATACGTGGGCGCTATATTAACAACGCACACATTTACGGTTTTATAAATAGTCTTAAAGGGTCTTGCAGATTAGAAATGTTAGGTGAGTCCGTAGATAAAAACCCAATCTATGTAATGAATGTTGGCCAAGGACCAAACCGAATATTGATGTGGTCCCAGATGCATGGCAATGAGTCTACCACAACCAAAGCGGTAATCGACTTACTGCATTTTCTAAATAATGGAACTACATTGGCAAATGATTTATTAAGTAAGGTAACCTTGAAGATTATACCTATTTTAAATCCAGATGGCGCTATTGCCTATACCAGGGTTAATGCAAATAACATGGACTTGAACAGGGATGCACTAAATCTTACGCAGCCAGAGAGTAGATTCCTAAGAGCTGTTTTCAATGATTTTAGACCTCATTTTTGCTTTAATTTGCATGATCAAAGAACCATTTTCAATGTTGGGGATTCCAATAAACCCGCAACGGTATCATTTTTAGCGCCTGCGTTCGATGAAGAACGGAATACCTCCCCTACAAGAGAAAAGGCAATGCGGATTATAGTGGCCATGAACCAAGCCCTACAGAAAATTATTCCCGGACAAGTAGGTAGATTCGATGATTCTTTTAATCCCAATTGTGTAGGTGATTCCTTTCAAATGGAAAAAGTGCCTACCATACTTTTTGAGGCCGGACATTATCAGGAGGATTATCAAAGGGAAAAAACAAGGGAATTTATATGTACGGCACTGTATAAAGCTATGTATACTATAGGAAACGATGAAACAGAAAATTACGAACTCGACAAGTATCTGGAAATTCCTGAAAACAAAAAACTTTTTTTCGACATTATAATCGAAAACGCAAATATTTTGGACAGTGATCTTGGAGAAAACGAATGCTTGGGAATACTATTTAAGGAGACTTTGCAGCATGATAAAATTGTCTTTATTCCTGAAATAGCTGAAAAAGGTTTTAAACCAAACAGTTTTTTTGGGCATAAAATCGTAGATTGTCTAAAGGAAGAGGATTTAAATTGGTTGAGAAGGGAAAGAGTTCTGGAATCAATGGATTAAGCTTTCTTGACCTTTTAATTATTAAAGGATTACGATTTTCACACAAAATCATAATATTTATTATATTTCTTTTTAATATTTTTTATTTTTGCATAAAATTAATCAAACATGGGAAAAGTTAAATTAGACGAAATTGACCATCAAATTCTGGACATGTTAATTGATAACACCAGAACACCTTTTACAGATATTGCAAAAAAACTTTTAATTTCCGCAGGAACAGTCCATGTGAGGGTTAAGAAAATGGAAGAAGCTGGTATTATAAAAGGCTCTTCACTAACGTTGGATTATGTAAAGCTTGGATACGCATTTATTGCTTATGTGGGTATTTTTCTTGAAAAAACGCACCAGACCAAATTTGTACTGGAGCGTTTAAATCAGATACCAAACGTTACAATTGCACATATTACTACAGGTAAATTCAACATATTTTGTAAAATCAGAGCTAAGGATACAACTCATGCAAAAAACATCATTTTCAAAATAGATGACATTGATGGCATAAGTAGAACGGAGACCATGATATCATTGGAGGAAAGCTTTAATGACAAGAAAAGACTAATGCACACTATTTTTAACGAATTATAAAATTCTATTTACGATATTAGAAGGCCCAATCATAAAATGATTGGGCTTTTTTGACTAATCAAATTTAGCAATCAGAATATGAGAAAATCAGAACTACAGGACTTAGGAGTTGGCAATTTCTACAATACCTATCTAAATACTTTAGGGGACGTAAACCTTATGGAATCATTGTATGAGGGAAAAGAATGGTTTATGGACTTTATAAAGGAGCTACCCTTGGAAAAATTAGGATATGCATATGCCGAAAATAAATGGACTATTGCCGAAGTCTTAATTCACATAATTGATACGGAGCGTATTTTTCAATATAGGGCATTTAGGTTTTCAAGAAATGATAAAATGGAGCTTCCCGGTTTTGACCAAGATCAATATATAACGGAAAGCAATAGTTTGAACAGGAAGAAAGAGGATATTTTGGAAGAATATTTAGCGGTAAGGAACTCCACGATAACACTTTTCAAGAATTTGGGTAATGACCAGCTGTGCAGAATAGGCACCGCCAGTGGAATACAGTGGAGTGTAGCCACTTTAGGTTTTACCATAAGTGGTCATCAAAGGCACCATGCCAATATTTTAAGGGATAAATACTTATAGTTTAGTCTAAGTCGGAATATTCAGGATCTTCAGCTTCGAAGTTTATTTTAAATTCCGTTGTTATTTCTCCTTCCTCCATCACTTCTTCAGGCGTTTTGGTTTGAAGTTCTTTTTCAATGTTATCTTCAAAATTTGCAATAAAGTTGGAAAGGCTTTTACTGATTTTTACAAGATAAAGGGTTTCAGCAGTTCTTAGTTCCACGGCTTCAACAATATCACCATGGATATTTTTAAAGGTGATAATGTCCTCATCACCATACCCATATGGGTAAGTTTCAATTAATAGGGTAGCGAGGCTGTGGTCTAATTTTTTGTAATCGATTAGTCTTCTGGTCATAATAGTTTAGGTTAGTTTGTGAAATTCATTATTCCTTGAACCTAAACTAAATATTTAATGGTCGCTGTTTTGTAAAGAGTTGTGAAACAGCGGTTTTAGTATATGAACTTTTTATTCCATGTAGTAAGCAAAGGCTTCCTTAAACAATTCTGGGGAAATTATAACATCGGTTTGGGTTTCTCCAATCTTTTTTAACAACACGAAATTGATGTTCCCATGTGAATTTTTCTTGTCGTATTTCAATAATTCAAGAATATCCGAAATATCCTTATCCGAAAATGTAATCTTTGAATAGTATTTAAGAAAGGTGTCCTTAATATCCTTCAATTGATCTTTTGACAAACCCGTCAACTTATGGGATAGATAGCCTTCTGTAATCATACCTATGGCTATGGCCTCTCCATGCAAGAGGGTTTCCTTGTTTTCGTTTTCTAAAAAATAAGATTCAATGGCATGTCCCAGCGTATGTCCGTAATTAAGTATCTTTCTTATGTTTTGTTCGGTCGGGTCCTGTAAAACAATCTTGTTCTTTAGTTCAACGGACGGCAAAATATGATTTTTCAATTCATTAAGGGAACCCACCTTTTTTAAGGCCTCCCAGTAGTCTTCGTTTCGTATAAGTCCATGCTTAAGCATTTCGGCAAACCCACTTACAATTTGCCTTTCTTCCAAAGTTTCCAAAAAATCAGAAACTATTAAAACCATAACAGGTTGATTAATTACACCGACTTGATTTTTCAATGGACCCAAATCAACGCCAGTTTTCCCTCCAACAGAAGCATCAACCATGGACAATAGGGTAGTGGGCACATTTATAAAATCAATACCTCTTTTAAAGGTAGAGGCCACAAACCCCCCAAGATCAGTTAATACGCCTCCTCCAAGATTAATCAATAGACTTTTTCGGTCGGCCCCAAGCTCAGATAGCGCCTCCCAAACACCAACGCAGGTATCAATGGTTTTGTTAACTTCTCCTGACTCAATTTCTACAATCTCAAAATTATACTCACCACTAATTTCCGACATAAAACGGGGAAGGCATAACTCATGCGTATTCTCATCGACCAAAATAAAAATGGTCGAGTAATTGTTGGATTTTAAACATGAATTGAGTTGCTCAAAAGCTATGGTATCAAAATGCACGGCATAAGAATCTGAAACTATGGACTGCATGAATATTGAATTATATTTTGACCTAAAAAATTAAATTTAAGAGCACAAAATAAAGGTTATTTTAATCAAAAGAATAGAAATCCTGTGTTTATCTTTGAGGCCTTTAGAATAAAGCGCTTATGAAGGATATTTTTGAGAATACCGCAACGGCATTCTCTTTAAAGTCAGACTCGGAATTGGAAAGGGCATACTTTCTTTTTAAGATGATTGCGAATGAGCCTTTGGTCAAAATTGGTACGGCCATGACAAATTTTGCCATCAAAGCACATTTACCGGTTGAGGGTTTGATTAGGGCGACAGTATTTGACCATTTCTGTGGGGGTGTAAACGAGGAAGATTGTCTCCCAGTTGTAGATGAAATGTTCGAGAAAGGCGTATGTTCCGTTCTGGACTATTCAGTGGAGGGTAAAGACGAAGAAGACCCTTTGGACTCTGCCACCGAAATGATTTTGAAAATTTTGGACTTCGTAAAGGAGAAAGATGCTATTCCTTTTGCGGTTTTTAAACCATCTGGATTTGGTAGGTTCGCACTGTATCAAAAAATAAGTGAAGGCGAAAAGCTAAGTGAGAAGGAAGAAGCGGAATGGCAAAGAGTCGTTAATAGGTTTGAAAAAGTTTGTAAAAAGGCCCATGACCTTGATGTTTCGTTGCTGATAGACGGTGAGGAAAGCTGGATGCAAGATGCAGCAGACCAATTGGTTGAGGATATGATGCGCAAATACAACACCAAAAAAGCAATTGTTTTCAACACTTTACAAACGTACCGATGGGACCGATTAGCCTACTTAAAAAACCTGCATGAACGTGCGAAAGAAGAAGGGTTTAAAATAGGGATTAAGGTAGTACGTGGGGCCTACATGGAAAAAGAGAATGAACGTGCGAGGGAAAAAGGCTATCCCAGCCCTATTTGCGAATCCAAAGCGGCTACGGATGAAAATTTTGACGCAACCATTGCATACATGATTGAAAATTTGGGAGATATGGCCATTTTTTCCGGAACTCATAACGAAAATAGTTGTTATAAGTTGATGGAGCTTATACAAGAAAAGGGAATAGAAAAAAACAATGCTGGGGTCTGGTTTGGGCAACTTTATGGTATGAGCGATCACATATCCTTCAATTTGGCGGCAAATGGATACAATGTGGCCAAATATTTACCTTTTGGCCCAGTTAGGGATGTTATGCCCTATTTAATTCGAAGGGCCGAGGAAAACACCTCCGTAGCCGGACAAACCAGTAGGGAATTATCCTTAATAAAAAAGGAGCGAAAGCGAAGAAGTATGTAACTATGGAGTGTTAATGGATTCTACTTGAATCTTATCCGGACAATTCTTAACCCAGGCCTCTAGTTTTCGTTGCTTAAAAGCACCCTCTATCAAATAAGACTTACAAGGGCTAGTCTTCGTTTCACTCTTAGAAAAATCCACATCGCCGCTGTTAAGCAAAAAAGCAATATCCAAGGAATCTATTTGTTTATTTTCCAATTGAAGGGTAACTTCATCCGAATAATACATAGGTTTAGACCTCATGTCCTTTAGTGTCCTGCAATTTGGGAAATAGCAAAAGGATACGCCTGTTTCATCGGACTTTTTTCTTAAAAAAAGGGCTAAAAAAATAATACCGATGGACAGTCCCGCTAAATAGAATCCTAAACGTTTAAAAAAGCTCATTTCTTTCTCTCGAATTTTCTAGGTAAAATTATGGGATTATAACGGATGTTGAAAGTATGGAAGGACAATTCTAAAAAATCAAAAAGTTGATATCGCTATATTGTAGGTCGAACCAGTCTCCGACCGTTTTATTGGTTAGAATACCATGATACATATAGAGCCCATTACGTAAGCCTTTATCGAATCGAAGGGAGTTTTCCAATCCTCCATCTTCCCCAATTTTCAATAAGTAGGGAGTAAAAATATTACTGATGGAAACAGAAGCTGTTTTGGGATATCTCGATGGAATATTGGGTACACCATAATGGAGAACCCCCGATTTTTCAATCGTGGGTTTATTGTGATTGGTGATTTCACTTGTTTCAAAACAACCTCCAGTATCAATACTTACATCGATAATTACCGCACCTTTTTTCATGTGCTCTACCATGGTACTGCTTACGATAACTGGGGATCTGCCCTTGCCTCTCGTGGCACCAATGGCCACATCGCAACGCTTTAAAGCTTTTAATAGGTTTTTCGGTTGAATGGTGGACGTATAAACGGTTTGCTTAAGATTTGTCTGGATGTTCCTAAGTCTAGTGATCGAGTTGTCAAATATCTTTACATTGGCACCTAACCCAATGGCGGAGCGTGCTGCATATTCACCAACGGTTCCCGCACCAATAATTACAACTTCTGCAGGCGGAACGCCACTTATGTTGCCGAACATCAATCCATTACCCTTATTGGTAGCGGCCATTAATTCTGCGGCAATTAACACGGATGCAGTACCCGCAATTTCACTTAAAGATCGTACAGCGGGATATTTTCCATCTTCATCACGAATATATTCAAAGGCAATGGCGGTAATTCTTTTTTTTGCCAATTCCTCGAAATAGCTTTTATCCTGTGTCTTTATCTGTAAGGCTGAAATAACGGTGGTCTGCGGATGAATAAGACCGATTTCCGAAAGGGTAGGGGGTTCTACTTTCAATAGCAATGGACAAGAAAAAACCTTTTTCGTATCCCGAGTAATTTCACCCCCGGCGTCTGTATAATCCTTATCCGAAAAGTTGGCACCTTCGCCCGCACCCGATTCTAACAATACCCGATGTCCGTTTGATGTAATGGCATTGACAGCATCTGGAGTGAGGCATATCCGCTTTTCCTGATATTGGTTTTCCTTAGGTATACCAATGAATAATTCTCCTTTTTGTTTTAAAACTTCGAGGGTTTCTTCTTGTGGTATAAGTTGGTGTTTACTAAAGGGTGAGCTAGGTTGGTTCATACAAAGGTTTTCTAAAAAATGATTTTTTAGTCCTAACTCAAATGTACAATTTTTAGATAAACGATAAGCCCTTAGTATAATTTGAGATTGCTTGTGGTTTAAAATTTAAAATGAAACCAGTTCTCAAGCTTATCCTGGAAAATTTTAAGCCCCTGCTCAAGATTGTTCGTGGAAAGTTTTCTATCAATTTCTTCAGAAATGGACTTTGGTTTAAGTTCCTCTTCTATTTCGTTTTTATCCTGCGATAAAGTTGAAGAAAATCCTTGAGCCTCATTCTTTTCCTTTAACTCCTGAAGTTCTGCTTCCATAGCTTCCAAGTCAATACCGTGGACATATTTATCATAGAGCTTTATTCTAATAAAGTAAACAAATGGAATAATTACCATGCATATTGGTAGAAGCCACAATATATTCTCTGTGTCTATATAATAGTCATCGGAATATACTTCTTCAAAAATTTGAAAAGCATACATTGTAATTGGTATTAAAATAATATGATACCACCAATGCTTACATGTAAAAAACCAAATAAACAAAAGGTATAAAGGCACAAGTTTACCTAACATGAACCATACATAGACGCTCAAATTTGCAAATCCATTATCATCAATCTCCATACCCAAGAAGTTAAAGGTTGCCCCTTCCTCTGTTGATACGTACTCATGTAGTTTAAAGATAAATGGAGAAGCTATAATAAAAAAAACCATTAAGGAATCAAGAAATAACTTCCTCTTCGCCCGCTTTCTTTCTGAACTATTCATTTTCGCCGTCTATATTTCTTCGCTTAAAACTCATGCTAGTATAATACAACGACAAAAAGGGCAATTTATTGATTGCCCTTTTGTTAAATTTATAAAATTTTAAAAAAGTATGTTACCTATTCTTTTTTCCTGTCTTGGTAATCAATCTTTTATCAACGCTAGGTTTGTCATCCAAAACTGCAGGAGAGATAACTCCTAAAAGGAAAGCACCTAATGCCAAAGTGGCTAAAAAAGTTCTTTTGTTTTTCATTTTCGCTAGGGGTTTTTAGTTAGTAATCCATTTGTTCTACTACAAACGTAAGAAATAATGGACAAAAAAAATGTATTTAAACGTTAAAGTTGTGTATTTCAACGTAAAAAATGAACATTTTATCGATTAGACTGTATTTCATCGAAAAAATGCAATAAAAACCTATGAAAAACGATGATATCCTAATACAGATTTAGAGGTAATTGTAGGTTATAACTTAAATTTCCGTGATTTTTCTGGTGGTATCCTCTAAAATGTCAATTTTTAAATGGATACAATTATCGGGCAAAAGGGAAGGAATCTTTTCTGGCCATTCCATAAAAATATAAGCATCGGAAGAAAAGTAGTCCTCAACACCAAAATCCAATGCCTCCATTTCGTCGTTCAACCGGTAAAAGTCAAAATGATAGGCGATCGGCATTCCTTCTCTATCGTGATATTCGTTCACCAGGCCAAAAGTGGGACTGCTGACTTCATCTACTCCGCCCAATTCTTTGACAAGGGCTTTAATCAGGGTTGTTTTTCCAGCGCCCATGGGGGCAAAAAAAGCAATGATTTTTGAAGGGTATTCTTGAATTAGCTTTTTAGCCACCGTTTGGATTTCCTTTTCAGTATAGACGAACTCCATCATCTTTTTTATTTTGGCTCCAAAACTACAAAAGGTACAATCATTTCCTCCAAAGAAACTCCCCCATGCTGATAGGTATTTCTGTAATAACTTACATAATGATTGTAGTTGTTAGGATAGGCAAAGAACAAATCATTCTTGGCAAATATATAGGAGCTACTTACATTGATATTAGGAAGAAAAATTTTGCTAGGGTCCTTGGCCGCCAAAACATCTTTTTCTTCATAGCTCAGACTTCTACCAGTCTTATAGCGCAAATTTAAGCTGGTATCGCGGTCCCCAATTACTTTGGAGGGAGACTTTACATTGATGGTACCATGATCCGTGGTAATAATCAACTTCATGCCCAATTGCTGTGCTTGCTGAATAATCTCCAATAAGGGAGAATTTCTAAACCAGCTTTGGGTTAGCGAACGGTAAGCCTTATCATTGGAAGCCAGTTCCTTGATAACCTCCATTTCGGTTTTGGAGTGGGAAAGCATATCCACAAAATTGTAAACAATGGCAGTTAAATCATTATCTTTTTGCGATTTAAAGTTTTGGGATAAATGTTTCCCCTGTTTTAGGCTACTTATTTTATGGTATTCCCATTTTAAATCTAATCCTAACCGTTTTAGTTGCTCCCCTAAAAATTTATCTTCAAAAAGATTTTTACCCCCGTCATCTGTATCATTTTTCCACCAATCTGGATATTTTCTTTCCATATCCAAAGGGGTCAATCCGGAAAATATCGCATTACGCGCATATTGGGTTGCTGTTGGCAGTATGCTACAGTAGGACTTTTCCTTTGTCTTTTTGTAAAAGGAGCTTACTGTATCCTCAAAAGAATACCACTGATCAAAACGGAGATTATCAACGACTATCAGTAACGTTTTTTTATCGACTATTTCTGGGGCGATCCAATTTTTGAACAGCGTATGGGACATCACCGGTGCCTCTGACCCGCAAAACCAATCCACATAATTATTGTCAATAAATTTCCCGAACTGATTGTTGGCTTCCACCTTTTGGGATTCTAGAATTTCAAACATTCCACTATCCTCAATTTGCTCTAATTGTAATTCCCAGTATATTAACTTCTTATATAGTTCTACCCATTCCTCATAGGTGTTGACCATGGACATGTCCATCGCTATTTTCCGGAACTCCTGCTGGTAGTTACTGGTGGTCTTTTCGGAAACCAATCTTGAATGGTCCAGACTCTTTTTTAGTGAAAGTAAAATTTGATGGGGATTCACAGGTTTTATTAAGTAATCGGCAATCTTAGAGCCAATGGCCTCTTCCATGATAAACTCCTCCTCACTTTTGGTAATCATAACTACGGGCAAAGAAGAGTCGATGATTTTAATTTCGCTTAAGGTCTCCAAACCCGAAATGCCAGGCATGTTTTCATCCAGGAAAACGATATCGACACTAGTTCTTTCCAATTCTTCCAAAGCTTCCTGTCCGCTTTGGCAAGTAATTACTTCGTAATTTTTATTTTGAAGAAAGAGAATGTGTGGTTTTAAAAGGTCCACTTCATCATCCACCCAAAGAATTTTTATTTTATTCATTCAAGATCTATATAACTTAAGGTATCTTATTTTCTTTTGTGAAGTTAGGCTAAAATCATCGCACGCGTCAACCCCTTGGTTATAATAACATTTGCCTAACTTTGCCAATTACTTTTATACGGATTGAATGAAACCCAAAAAGCTCAGCATATTTAATGATCCAATTTACGGATTTATTAGAATCCCAAGTGATTTGATTTTTGACCTGATTGCGCATCCGTACTTTCAACGACTACGTCGAATTTCTCAAATGGGATTGTCCTATCTTGTATATCCCGGTGCTCACCACACGCGGTTTCATCATGCATTAGGAAGTATGTACTTAATGCAAAAGTCGATTCAGGTACTTCGATTTAAAGGGGTCGAAATAACCGAAAGGGAAGAAAATGGGTTGTTATGTGCTATTCTTCTGCATGATATTGGTCATGGCCCTTTTTCCCATGCTATGGAGCACAGCATAGTCAACGGGGTTAGCCATGAACATATTTCGCTCCAGTTTATGAAGGAATTGAATGCTATTTTTAATAATGATTTGGTAGATGCGATTTCCATTTTTACAGGAAAACACCCTAAGAAATTTTTAAATCAATTGGTTTCCAGTCAGTTGGATATGGACCGTTTGGATTATCTAAAACGGGATAGTTTTTATACGGGTGTTTCTGAAGGTAATACCAATGCGGAACGATTAATTACGATGCTGAATGTGGTTGACGGACATTTGGTTGTTGAAGAAAAAGGGATTTATTCCGTAGAGAAATTTTTAATGGCCCGGAGATTTATGTACTGGCAGGTTTATCTCCATAAAACCGGAGTCGTTGCAGAGCAAATTTTAATCAGTATCTTAAAAAGAGCGCGCTTCCTATTAAATGAAGGGGTAAGCTTAAAGGCCAGTAATCCACTTCTTTTTTTTCTTACGAATACGATTAACAAAACAAGTTTTGACCCTAAAATACTGCATCAATTTTCCAAATTGGACGATGTGGATATTCTTTCTGCAATAAAAGGTTGGCAGGAAGCCGATGATAAAGTACTTGCTACGCTATGTAAAATGCTATTGGATCGGAAATTATTACACATAAAGATTAAAAAGGAGCCTATAGGCAAAGACAAATTAGACAAAAAAAGAAAAAAAGTGGGCCAACTATTGGGTTTAATCTCGGAAGAGGAAATATCCTATTTTATTTTTACCGGAAAGATTGAAAATAGGGCCTATAATCAAAACAGTCAAAATATTAATATTCTCAGAAAAAATGGAAAGATAGTGGATGTAGCAAAACTATCCGACCATTTAAATCTAAGTGCACTTTCCAATACGGTTACTAAATATTATATCTGTTACCCTAAAGATGCCGTATAACAATTTTTCTTACATTTGTGCCCATGGTGTTTACAGCAGGTCAAATTGCGGGTATTTTAGAAGGTGAAGTCCATGGAAATCCAGAGATAGCCGTTCATAAACTTGCTAAAATTGAGGAAGGAGAAATAGGGTCTTTAACTTTCTTGGCAAACCCAAAATACACCTCTCATATTTATAGGACCAAGGCTTCAATTACTATTGTAAATAGGGATTTTGTTCCCGAACAAGATTTGGAAACCACGTTGATTAAAGTCGAGGATGCCTACAAATCCTTTTCCAAATTATTAGAATATTATAATCAAGTTAAAAATAATAAAACAGGTGTTGAAGAACCTGTTTTTAAGTCAGAATCCGCGACTTTTGGTGAAGACTTATATCTTGGTGCTTTTTCCTATGTAGGGAGTGATGTTGTCATTGGAAATAACGTTAAGATTTATCCTAACGTTTATATAGGGGATAATGTCAAAATTGGTGACAATGTGGTTGTTTTCGCAGGCGCTAAGATATATTCGGAAAGTATAATTGGTAACAATTGTGTAGTTCACAGCGGCGTTATAATCGGGGCAGATGGTTTCGGTTTTACCCCAAACTCTGAAGGGGAATTTTCTAAGGTTCCACAAATTGGTAATGTAATATTGGAGGATAATGTTGATGTTGGCGCAGGAACAACTATAGATAGGGCTACTCTAGGTTCTACCATTCTCAGAAAAGGAGTAAAATTGGATAATCAAATTCAAATAGCCCATAACGTAGAAATTGGAGAGCATACGGTAATAGCCGCTCAAACTGGAATAGCAGGTTCTACAAAAATAGGTAAACACTGCATGATTGGCGGTCAAGTGGGAATTGTTGGCCATATTGTAATTGGGAACCATGTGAGAATTCAGGCACAATCAGGAATTGGTAGAAACGTGAAGGATAACGAAGTATTACAGGGGTCGCCTGCCTTAAATTATGGGGACTTTAATAAGTCCTACGTACACTTTAAAAACTTACCCAAAATAATAAACAGAATCGACAACTTGGAAATTAAGGATTGACGATGAATACAAAACATAAACAACGCACCATTGCCAAGGATGTATCCCTAAAAGGAGTGGGTTTACATACTGGAGAGAACGTAACCATAAAATTTTTACCTGCTCCGGAAAATCATGGTTATAAATTTAAACGAGTCGATTTAGAAGGGGAACCTATTATTGAGGCTGATGCAAATTATGTAGTAAATACGCAACGGGGTACCAACCTTGAGAAAAATGGGGTTAAGATTCAAACTTCAGAACATGTATTGGCCGCGCTTGTAGGGTTGGAAATTGACAACGTGTTAATTGAGTTGGACTCCCCGGAACCACCAATTATGGACGGGTCCTCCAAGTTTTTTGTTGAAGCCCTAGAGGATGCTGGAATCGTTGAACAAGACGCAGCGCGCGAAGAGTACGTGGTCACTGAGGTTCTTTCCTACAGGGACGAGGCTACTGGAAGTGAGATTACCGTTATTCCTTCGGATGAATACCAAATTACGACTATGGTGGACTTTGGTACCAAGGTTCTTGGTACCCAAAATGCAACTTTGGAACGATTATCCGATTTTAAAGAGGAAATTTCAGCAGCACGTACATTCAGTTTTTTACATGAGTTAGAAATGCTTTTGGAAAACGGGCTCATAAAAGGTGGAGACCTAAATAATGCCATTGTATATGTGGACAAGGAAATTTCGGAGGCTACCATGAAAAAACTTGAAAAGGCCTTTGATAAAAAGAAGCTTTCCGTAAAACCCAATGGAATTTTGGACAATCTTACTTTACATCAACCCAATGAGGCTGCCCGACATAAATTATTGGATATTGTCGGTGATTTAGCCTTGGCTGGAACTAGGATTCGAGGTAAGGTAATCGCAAATAAACCAGGACACTTTGTTAATACGCAGTTTGCCAAAAAGCTTTCTAAAATCATAAAGCTTGAGAAACGTAATAATGTACCGAAGTATGATCTGCATAAAGCTCCTTTAATGGATGTAACGCAGATTATGAATATGTTACCACACCGACCACCCTTTCTTTTGGTGGATAAAATATTGGAGTTGTCCGATTCCCATGTAGTGGGAGTAAAAAATGTCACTATGAACGAACCGTTCTTTGTTGGTCATTTTCCCGGTGCCCCTGTAATGCCAGGCGTTCTGCAAGTTGAGGCTATGGCTCAAACTGGAGGTATACTGGTGCTTAGTACCGTACCCGATCCCGAGAACTACTTGACGTTTTTTATGAAAATGGACAATGTGAAATTTAAAAGGCAAGTACTTCCAGGTGATACTTTAATATTCAAATGTGATCTTATTTCGCCTATTAGACGAGGTATATGTCATATGCAAGCTTATGCCTATGCCAATGACAAATTGGTTTCGGAAGCTGAACTAATGGCCCAAATAGTAAAATCAAAATAAGTTACGTAGTATGAATCAACCTCTTGCCTATGTTCATCCAGGCGCCAAAATCGCCAAGAATGTGGTTATCGAACCTTTCACCACGATACATAACAATGTAACTATTGGAGAAGGAACTTGGATTGGTTCTAATGTTACGATAATGGAAGGTGCCCGAATTGGAAAGAATTGTAATATTTTTCCAGGTGCCGTTATTTCCGCTCCACCTCAAGACTTAAAATACAAAGGAGAGGAAACAACTGTAGTCATTGGCAATGGAACTACAATTAGGGAGTGCGCAACCATTCATAAGGGTACTTCAGACCGGATGAAAACTGTCATAGGAAAAAATTGCTTAATAATGGCTTATTGCCATGTAGCCCATGATTGCCTGGTTGGGAACAACTGCATCTTTTCCAACAATTCAACCTTAGCGGGACATGTTACCATTGGTGACAATGTAATTTTGGCCGGATTGGTAGCCGTACATCAATTTGTCTCTGTGGGCCAACATGCCTTTGTTACAGGAGGATCGCTGGTAAGGAAGGATGTACCTCCTTATGTAAAGGCGGCTCGCGAGCCCCTTTCCTATGTAGGAATAAATTCAGTGGGCCTCAGACGAAGAGGATATCAATCGGATAAAATAAGGGAGATACAGAATATTTACAGAATTCTATATCAGAAAAACTACAACAATACCCAAGCGGTCCAAATTTTGGAAGCCGAAATGGAGGCAACCCCAGAAAGGGATGAAATACTTCAATTCATTAGGGATTCCCAAAGAGGTATTATGAAGGGCTACTTCAGTAATAATTAAAACATTAATTTTTAAAACTGCTACATCATTTAAGGCAGCATTAATAAATCATTTAAGTAATAAAGCATGGCATCTACATCAGATATTAGAAAAGGATTATGCATTAGATATAACAACGATATCTACAAGATTATTGAGTTTTTACACGTAAAACCGGGAAAAGGACCAGCCTTTGTCCGAACAAAATTAAAGAGTGTGTCTACGGGAAAAGTTTTGGACAACACATTTTCAGCCGGGCATAAAATAGAGGATGTTCGTGTGGAAACCAGATCGTACCAGTTTTTATATGCTGAAGGGGAAACGTATCATTTTATGAATACCGATGATTATAATCAAATTACACTTCAGGAAAGTGCCTTGGATGCTCCCGGTCTTCTAAAAGAGGGGGAGATTGTAAAGATTATGTTCAATACAGAGGATAGTATGCCATTATCCGTTGATATGCCTGCAAGTGTTGTACTAGAAATAACCTATACGGAACCGGGTGTAAAAGGAAACACAGCGACGAATGCCACAAAACCAGCTAAAGTAGAAACTGGCGCAGAGGTCAACGTACCCCTTTTTATAAATGAGGGGGATAAAATTAAAATTGATACTTCCAGTGCTTCTTATATGGAACGTGTAAAAGAATAGATTGAAAACAGTACAGGATTTAGAAAAGTATACATCTTAACAATTGAGTAAAATATAATCTTTGAAATTTCCAACTACATTTACCCTTAAACAAATTTCTGAAATTATACAGACGGAGTACGTTGGTGATGCTGAGTTTCCGATTTTGGGCATGAATGAAATTCATGTTGTGGAAAATGGGGATATCGTGTTTGTGGACCATCCTAAATATTATGACAAGGCACTAAATTCAAAAGCTACTGTTATATTAATCAATAAAAAAGTTGACTGTCCACAAGGCAAGGCATTATTGATTTCCGATGACCCGTTTAGGGATTTCAATACATTGACCCAATATTTTAGTCCATTCGTTGCTGCAGTCAGGGCAATTTCTAATTCTGCCATAATTGGTAAAAACACCATCATACAGCCAAATGTGTTTATTGGTAACAATGTAAGGATCGGTGATAATTGTATTATTCATTCCAATGTATGTATTTATGATAATTCTGTCATAGGCAATGGTGTTACCATACATGCCGGTTCAGTACTTGGGGCCGATGCTTTTTATTATAAGAACAGACCAGAGGGATTTGACAAATTACGCTCAGGCGGAAGGGTAGTGCTAGAGGATGATGTAGACCTTGGGGCTCTTTGTACCATAGATAGGGGTGTTACAGGCGATACTACAATTGGGAAAGGCTCTAAATTAGACAATCAAGTGCATGTTGGACATGATACCGTAATTGGTAAAAAATGCCTAATTGCTTCTCAGACGGGAATTGCGGGTTGTGTAATCATAGAGGATGAAGTGACTATTTGGGGTCAAGTAGGAACAAATAGTGGAATAACCATAGGAAAAAAAGCGGTGATTATGGGTCAGACAGGGGTGACTAAATCCGTACCGGGAGGCAAGAGTTATTTTGGTACCCCTGTAGAAGAATCTAGAGAGAAATTAAAACAGCTAGCGTATACCAAGAAAATTCCTGATATAATAAAAAGGCTAGAGAATAAATAAGAAGCAGAATGCTTTACTATTCATTGACAAACCTATATTTTTGTAGTAATAAAAACCAAACAGCAGTATGAGTGTTTTAGTAAATAAAGATTCCAAAATAATTGTACAAGGATTTACGGGAAGTGAAGGTACCTTTCATGCCGAACAAATGATAGAATATGGTACCAATATCGTTGGGGGAGTTACTCCTGGTAAAGGAGGTCAGGAGCATTTGGGAAAACCTGTTTTCAATACGGTAAGTGAGGCTGTTGAAAAGGTAGGAGCGGATACAACCATCATATTTGTACCACCTGCTTTCGCTGCAGATGCCATTATGGAAGCTGCTAATGCTGGTATAAAAGTTATAATTACAATTACGGAGGGTATACCTGTTGCCGATATGGTTATGGCCTCAGATTATATAAAAGGAAAAGATTGTAGGCTTATTGGTCCAAATTGCCCGGGTGTGATTACACCTGGTGAGGCAAAAGTTGGAATTATGCCTGGATTTGTTTTCAAAAAAGGAAATATCGGCATTGTTTCAAAATCTGGAACCCTTACCTATGAAGCTGCGGATCAAGTGGTAAGGCAAGGTTTGGGAATTACTACTGCCATAGGTATTGGTGGAGATCCAATCATTGGAACTACGACCAAGGAAGCAGTTGAGCTTTTGATCAATGATCCGGAAACGGAGTGCGTTGTCATGATTGGTGAAATTGGAGGTCAGCTAGAGGCTGATGCCGCGAAATGGTACAAGGAGAGTGGAAGTAAAAAGCCAATCGTTGGTTTTATAGCCGGTGAAACGGCGCCTGCTGGTAGAACAATGGGACATGCAGGAGCTATTGTTGGTGGAAGCGATGATACGGCACAGGCCAAAAAGAAAATTATGCGAGAGCACGGTATACATGTTGTTGATTCCCCTGCAGAAATAGGAGTGAAGGTTAAAGAGGTTATGTCTTAGGGCAAATCTCTAAAAACTATATTAAATCCCGTTCTTACGGGATTTTTTTTCGCCTATATATCAAACAAAACTTATATTTGATAAAAGACCTTACAAATAGAAAACAAATGAAATTGTTAGAAGGAAAAAATGTTATAATTACAGGAGCAAGCCGTGGTATAGGAAAGGGAATCGCTAAAATATTTGCAGAAAATGGTGCCAATATAGCTTTTACCTATAGTTCCAGTGAAGCACCGGCTTTAGAATTACAAAAGGAGCTAACGAGTCTCGGCGTAAAAGCTAAAGCCTATAAAAGTAATGCCGCTAGTTATGAAGAAGCTGAGAATTTGGTTGCCGAAGTATTAAAGGATTTTGATGGGGTAATTGATGTTTTGATCAATAATGCGGGTATTACAAAAGACAATCTTTTAATGCGCATGTCCGAAGATGATTTTGATACGGTAATCGATATCAATCTAAAGTCCGTTTTCAACATGACGAAAGCCACTCAAAGAACATTTTTAAAACAGCGTAAAGGTTCTATCATAAACATGAGTAGTGTTGTAGGTGTCAAAGGGAATGCTGGCCAGACCAATTATGCGGCTTCAAAAGCCGGTATGATTGGGTTTACCAAATCCGTAGCTTTGGAATTGGGTTCTAGAAACATTAGATGTAATGCAATAGCTCCTGGTTTTATTGAAACGGAAATGACAGAAAAATTAGATGATAAAACGGTGCAGGGATGGAGAGATGGAATTCCGTTGAAAAGGGGAGGTACGACCGAGGATATTGCTAATGCCTGCTTATTTTTTGCTTCAGATTTATCTGCTTATGTCACCGGTCAGGTTCTTAATGTAGATGGTGGCATGTTAACCTAGTACATATTATCTACCATGATTTCAATCATCAATGTGGAAAGTTGATGATACTCGTATGGCCTTTTTAACCTCGATTTTCGAGTAAACCCTATTTGTATTCATGCAAACTGAAACTGTACTCCTTATCATTTTAGCTGCGCTTGTGGCGTTGCTGGTGTCCCTGTTTCAGTATTATTTTCGAAATAAGCGAAGGGACAAACTTCATGTTACCTTGTCCTTTCTTCGGTTTTTGGGTGTATTCGGAATTCTATTGCTTTTAATTAATCCACAAATTTTAAAAACGACCTATAAGATTGAAAAACCTGTATTGGCCGTTTTGGTGGATAATTCTACCTCTGCTGCGTCAAGTAAGGAGGAAATAGAATCCATTTTATCGGCCTTGAAGAATTCCGAAACGATTACTGATAGGTTTACCGTAAGTAATTATGTTTTTGGTGAAACTTTGAGACCATTGGATAGTTTAACTTTTGCAGATGAACTTACCAATATCGATAATTCAATATCAAGTATCAATGAGGCGTATCGAAGAAAGGAAAGTACCATTCTTCTCATTTCAGATGGTAATCAAACTGTGGGTAAGGATTACATCTTCAACCTAGACACAAAAAAACCTATTTATACCGTTACAATAGGGGATACAACTGCTTACGAAGATTTAAGCATAGGTGCCATAAATTCCAATAGGTACGCTTTTTTAAACAATAAATTTCCTCTTGAAAGCTATGTCACCTACCAGGGAAATGGCAATGTATCGGGTAGGGTAAACATAACATTGGACGGAAAAAATATTTTTTCCCAAGCAATAAGTCTTTCCAAATCCAATAACCTTGCTAGTATTAACACCTTGATAGATGCAAATAGTGTTGGCAATAAAACCATTAAGGTGAGTGTTACCAAACTTGCATCAGAAAGAAATATCAGTAATAACACAAGGCAAACTACGGTCGAGGTAATTGATGAAAAGACAAATGTTGCTATTGTTTCCCAAATACTACATCCAGATTTAGGAGCTTTTAAAAAGGCCATTGAAAGTAATGAACAGCGTCAAGTCCAATTCATTTCATCAAATACCACATCGCAAATTTTGGATGATATGGATTTGTTTATTTTGTACGAACCTGATAGAAGTTTTAAATCCATTATAGAATACATCCAGAGCAAAAAATCCAATTACTTAATGGTCACTGGGGTCAATACCGATTTTGGATTTTTGAATCAGGTACAAGAAAATTTTATTTTTGAATTGGGATATCCTGAACAGGAGGTTTTTGGTTCTTTGAATTCAGCATTTTCCAAATATGACATCACTGACTTTGACATGAGCAATTTCCCCCCATTATCCAGTGATGCGGGTCCTTTGCTTTTAAATACTTCTAACGATATATTATTGGATTCGGAAATAAAGGGAGTAAATATTAACTCTCCTTTATTAAGCGTATTTGAGGATAATTCATGGAAGCGTGGTTTATGGGTGGGTTCCGGAATCTGGAAATGGAGAGGTCAAACCTACAGAAATTCAGGAGACTTTTCCAATTTCGACCTTTTCATGGGTAAATTAGTGAGATATCTTACTAGTAATGCAAGAAGGGAGAGGCTAAATTTAGAATACAATTCACTAATCGAAGGGAGTAATTCCGCAGTAGTAACGGCAACCTATTTTGATGAGGCCTATGTTTTTGAACCTAATGCTACATTGGATATAACAATTAGGACCGATGTTAAGGAGTCTACAAGGCCTATGGTGCTGAGAAATGGGTACTATGAAGCGGATTTAAGTGACCTTTCTCCTGGATCTTATGAATTCAGGGTAAACGTAGCGGGGGGAAATATAAGTAAAAGCGGAAACTTTGTAATCTCTGAATTTGATTTGGAAAAACAATTTGTATCCAGCAATTATCAAAAAATGAATTTACTTTCCAGTTATACCAAGGGTACTTCTTTTTTACCTTCCCAAGTAAATCAAATAATTGATGAACTGTCTTCAAATGATGCCTTTGTGCCAACCCAAAAAAGCATCGAAAATATCGTATCTTTGGTAGATTACAGGATGCTCTTGGCTATAATCGTTTTAGCCTTTACCATAGAGTGGTTCCTCAGAAAATATAATGGTTTAATCTAAACAAATTAATAATGGACAAATTGCCAAAAATTGCCTTACCGGTAATATTTATTTTTATAGTACTTGTAATTTTAATATCAAAATCAGCTGTAACCATAGGGTCTGGTGAAGCAGGGGTGCTCTACAAAACTTTTGGAGACGGGGTAGTAACCGATGAGCCTCCTATGGGTGAAGGTTTTCATCTCGTAGCACCTTGGAACAAGGTTTTTATCTATGAAGTGAGACAACAAGAAGTTTTTGAGAAAATGAATGTACTTTCCAGCAATGGATTGGATATTAAACTAGATGCTTCGGCTTGGTTTCAACCTAAATATGATGAGTTAGGAAAATTACATCAAGAAAAAGGGGAGGACTATATCCAAAGAGTTTTATTACCTACCATACGTTCAGCAGCGCGTTCCGTAGTTGGCAGATATACTCCGGAGCAACTGTATTCCAGTAAAAGGGATGCCATACAAATGGAAATCTTTGAGGAGACTAAAAAAATAGTGGATGATGAGTACATTCAATTAAATGAAATTCTAGTACGTGATGTAACGCTACCTCCAACGATTAAAGAAGCCATTGAGCGTAAACTAAGGCAGGAACAAGAATCCCTGGAGTACGAATTTAGGTTGGTTACAGCTTCTAAGGAAGCCGAAAAAGTGAGAATCGAAGCTCAGGGTAAAGCGGATGCAAACAGGATATTGAGTGCCTCTTTGAACGATCAGATTTTAAGGGATAAAGGTATTGACGCTACACTCCGCCTTTCTGAATCACCCAATGCTAAGGTAATCGTTGTTGGTGGCGGAGATTCTGGATTGCCCTTAATTCTTGGAAATAATTAAGAGTGGAATGTTTCACCTAGGGTAAACCTTTTTGTTTCATTTCAAACTTTTCTTTTGTAAAATCAAAAATACCTTTTACTTTTACATCGTAATGAGAAAAAACAATACACATCATCATTTTTATACTTGCTCTCAAGCGAGGTAAAAATGTATTGTAGTATTACAAGTATATTTTAAAACCCGTTTGAGCAATCAAACGGGTTTTATTTTTGGCTCAGACTAAAGTCGGTCAAATAAATTGAAAATAAAGAAAATGACAAAGATTAGAATTGCTATTCAAAAATCGGGAAGGCTAAATGAGGATTCCCTTAAAATTTTAAAGGACTGTGGTATTTCCATAGACAATGGCAAAGACCAATTGAAGGCATCAAGCCGAAATTTTCCCATGGAAGTGTTCTATTTGCGAAATGGGGATATTCCCCAATATTTGAGAGACGGGGTCGTGGATATTGCCATTATTGGTGAAAATGTACTTATTGAAAAAGGGGAGGATATTTTAATCGCTGAAAAACTTGGGTTTTCTAAATGCAAAGTATCCTTGGCGGTACCGAAATCGGTAAAATACAATTCTGTACAGGATTTTGAGGGAAAAAGAATAGCCACGTCATATCCCAATACGGTTACGAATTATTTGGAACAAAAAGGCGTAAGTGCAGATTTACATATTATTAATGGCTCTGTAGAAATAGCACCCAACATTGGATTGGCCGATGCTATTTGTGATATTGTATCCAGTGGCAGTACCTTGTTCAAAAACAATTTAAAAGAGGTTGAAGTGATGCTTACGAGCGAAGCTGTTCTTGCAGTTTCACCCAAAATATCCGATGAACGTACTGTTTTGTTACAACAACTACAGTTTAGGATACAGTCAGTCTTAAGGGCTCGAAAGTCAAAATATGTACTTTTAAATGCGCCTAACGATAAATTACAGGAAATATTAAAATTACTTCCGGGTATGCGCAGTCCAACGGTACTTCCTCTGGCGGAAGAAGGCTGGAGTTCCGTACATACGGTAATCGATAAAGATACTTTTTGGGAGGTTATCGACGAATTGAAGAAGGCTGGTGCAGAAGGTATCTTGGTATGTCCAATCGAGAAAATGGTACTCTAATGAACAAAGTTTATAACCCTGATCGTACAGAGTGGACAAAATTACTTAAACGCCCTACACAAACAGTTTCGGATATTGAAGACCTAGTTACTGATGTTTTTAAAGATGTTCAACTGGGTGGAGACAATAGTTTAAAACGGTATACTGAAAAGTTCGATGGTGTTTCCTTGAACTCCCTATTAGTATCAAAAGAGGAAATTGTGGACTCTAATCAGTTGATTTCCGAAGACTTAAAAAAAGCAATACAACTCGCCAAAGCTAATATTGAGACCTTTCATAAGGCTCAAAAAACAGGACGTGTTGAAGTTGAAACGGTTCCAGGAGTTTCCTGTTGGCAAGAAAAACGACCAATTCAAAAAGTTGGACTCTATATTCCGGGAGGCACAGCACCCTTATTTTCAACAATTTTGATGTTGGCCATTCCAGCAAATTTGGCAGGTTGTAGTGAAATAGTCTTATGCACTCCTCCCAATAAAGAAGGAAAAGTGAATCCGGCAATCTTATATACTGCTTCGCTATGTGGAGTTACAAAAATTTTTAGGGTAGGTGGAATTCAGGCCATAGCCGGAATGACCTTTGGAACGGAATCCATTCCTAAAGTATATAAAATTTTTGGCCCAGGGAATCAGTACGTGACCGTGGCCAAACAAATTGCCACTAAACATGGTGTTGCCATAGATATGCCTGCGGGACCCAGTGAACTTTTAGTTTTGGCCGATGACACGGCGGACGCATCATTTGTGGCTTCAGACTTACTAAGTCAGGCTGAACATGGCGTGGACAGTCAGGTGATTTTAGTTTCCACTTCAAAGGACATGTTAGGTAAAGTCGAAAAAGAAGTCGAAAATCAGTTAAAAGTCCTACCTAGAAGAGAAATTGCCGAAAAGGCCATTAAAAACAGTAAACTAATTTATATCAAGGATGACCAGAATGCTATTGATTTAATTAATGAATATGGTCCCGAGCATTATATAGTTTGCGTAGAGAATGAAGATTTCTTCATTGAGAATACGGTTAATGCGGGTTCCGTATTTATTGGTAATTACACCCCTGAAAGTGCTGGGGATTACGCTTCTGGAACCAACCATACGTTACCGACGAATGGGTATGCAAAACAATATAGCGGAGTTAATTTGGATAGTTTCATGAAGAGTATGACTTTTCAGAAGATAACTGAAGAGGGAATTCAAAATATTGGTGAAGCCATTGAATTAATGGCGGAAGCTGAGGGCTTAGAAGCACATAAAAATGCGGTGACCTTACGTTTAAACAGTTTAAAGAATCAATAACCTTGTCAGGTCGAGCGGAGTCGAGACCTCATTTGAGTACTATGAGTTTCAATTTAGATAAAATTACTAGGGAAAACGTAAAGGGATTAAAACCCTATTCTTCTGCACGTGATGAATACGTATCTGATGGGTCTGAAATGGTTTTTTTGGATGCCAATGAAAATCCTTTTCAAAATGGAGTCAACCGATATCCCGACCCTCAACAAAGAAGTCTAAAGGCCGTATTGGCCCAACAAAAGAGTATTTTAGAACGTAATGTTTTATTGGGAAATGGAAGTGATGAAGTATTGGACTTATTATTTCGAGCTTTCTGTGAGCCAAAAGCGGATAACGTCATTACTTTGCCCCCAACGTATGGCATGTATAAAGTATTGGCGGATATTAATGTTGTTGGGAATAGGGAGGTTTTATTGTTGGATAATTTCCAACCCGATGTAGATACTATTCTAGCGAATGTGGATAATCACACCAAGATTATTTTTATATGCTCGCCCAACAATCCCACGGGGAATAGTTTTAATAAAAATAGTATTATTCGATTATTGAAGGAATTCAAGGGATTGGTTGTCATCGATGAAGCATATATTGATTTTTCAAATGAAGAAAGCTGGATTTCCAAATTATCGGAATATCCTAACCTCATTATAACACAGACCTTGTCTAAAGCCTATGGTATGGCGGGTATCCGTTTGGGTATCTGTTTTGCTTCCTCGGATATCATATCGATTTTAAATAAAATTAAACCACCTTACAATGTAAACGAACTTACACAGCAACGGGCCATTGAACGGTTTGCTGATATGGAAAGGGTTAAACAGGAAGTCAACAGCATTTTAGGGGAGCGCCAAAAATTGAATGAAACCCTGAAATCCATTCCGTTTGTGTCCAAAATTTATCCGACGGATGCTAATTTTATTTTAGTCAAGGTTGATGATGCGGATAAAAGATATAATGAACTTCTTAGAAAGGGTATTGTAATTCGAAATAGAACAACGCAGCCCTTATGTGAGAATACACTCCGATTTACCATAGGTACCAAAGATGAAAATAATAAATTGAAAGACGTTTTAAAATCATTATCCTAAAATATGGAAAACAAAAAAAAAGTTTTATTTATAGACCGCGATGGCACTATTATAAAAGAAACGGCTGACGAGCAAATAGATGCTTTTGAAAAAATGGTTTTCTATCCCAAGGCCTTTACATTTTTAGGTAAAATAGCCAAGGAATTGGATTATGAATTGGTAATGATAACCAATCAGGATGGCTTGGGTACAGAGGTCTTTCCGGAAGAAACTTTTTGGCCCGTACATAATTTCATTTTAAAATCTTTTGAGAACGAAGGTGTCGTTTTTGATAAGGTCTTTTTGGACAGAACCTTTCCGCATGAAAATGCCAATACTAGAAAACCAGGTACTGGTTTGTTAACAGAATATTTTTCGGATGATTATGACTTACAAAATTCCTATGTTATCGGGGACCGGCTCACAGATATGGAATTGGCAAAGAATTTGGAGGCAAAAGGTATCTATATTAATGATGAGACCCATCTGGGTACCGGAGAAATCACCGTAAAAAGAGAAGCATTGGATAGCGTCATAGCTCTTGAGAATAACGACTGGGAGAAAATCTATGAGTTTCTAAAACTTAAGGATAGAAGGGGAGCCACGCACCGAAAGACCAATGAAACCGATATATCCATTGAATTAAGCTTGGATGGGACTGGCAAGAGCGATATAAAAACCGGACTAGCATTTTTTGACCATATGCTAGATCAATTGGCGCGTCATGGACAAATGGACCTCAAAATTAAGGTGGACGGGGATTTAGAAGTGGACGAACATCATACTATCGAGGATACAGGGATTGCTTTGGGAGAAGTGTTTTATACTGCTCTGGGAAACAAGCTAGGAATTGAACGATACGGATTCTGCTTGCCCATGGATGATTGTTTGGCACAGGTAGCTATCGATTTTGGAGGTAGAAATTGGTTGGTCTGGGATGCCGAATTTAAGAGAGAGAAAATTGGGGATATGCCTACGGAGATGTTCCATCATTTCTTTAAATCTTTTTCGGACGGTGCAAAGGCCAATCTCAATATTAAAGCGGAGGGTACAAATGAACACCATAAAATAGAAGCCATTTTTAAGGCCTTTGCCAAGAGCATTAAAATGGCGGTAAAACGCGATGTAGAAAAGATGGTACTGCCATCAACAAAAGGAGTTCTTTAAATAATACATGCTTTAAAGGACTATCCATTAAACACACTGAAAATTTGGTCGCACTTAAAACTCAATACTGAATAAATATTATCATGAAGATTGTCATTATTAATTATGGTGCGGGAAATATACAGAGCATCAAATTTGCCATAAAAAGATTGGGATATGAAGCAATTCTAAGTCATGATGTGAATGAAATAAGAAACGCCGATAAAGTTATTTTCCCCGGAGTGGGCGAGGCGAGTAGCGCCATGAAAAAACTGAGGGAAAGTCATCTGGATAAATTGATTCCTACTTTGACGCAACCTGTACTGGGAATCTGTTTGGGAATGCAGTTGATGTGCAATGGATCCGAAGAGGGGAATACGAAAGGGCTAGGTATTTTTGATGTAGATGTTGTCCGATTTTCCAAAAAGGTAAAGGTGCCACAGATAGGATGGAATCAAATTGCAAAGCTCAAATCGGTTTTGTTTAATGATGTTGATGAGAAAAGCCATATTTACTTAGTCCATAGTTTTTATGCACCCATCTGTAAGCAAACCATTGCCACATCTTCATATGGCGTAGATTATAGTGCTGCTTTAATGCATGATAATTTTTATGGAACTCAGTTTCACCCCGAAAAGAGCAGTGATATTGGAGAGCGTATCCTAGTGAATTTTTTGAAAATGTAAAAGTTACTAATGAAAATGAGAATAATTCCAGCTATAGATATCATAGAAGGGAAGTGCGTAAGGCTCTCCAAGGGAGATTATGATACCAAGAAAATATACAATGAAAATCCTTTGGAAGTTGCCAAGGAGTTTGAAGCCCACGGAATACAATACCTGCATTTGGTAGATCTGGACGGCGCAAAATCCAAGCATATTGTAAATCATAAAGTTTTAGAGCAAATTGCTTCAAATACAAATCTGAAGATTGATTTTGGAGGTGGTTTAAAAACGGATGATGATTTAAAGATTGCTTTCGAAAGCGGAGCCAGTCAAATTACAGGAGGTAGTATCGCCGTAAAAAACAGGGAAGTATTTACAGGATGGATTGCAAAACATGGCGCAGATAAAATTATCCTCGGTGCGGATGCCACGGACGAAAAAGTTGCGGTTTCCGGTTGGCAGGAAGAATCGAAAGAGGAATTGATACCCTTTATTCAGAACTATCAAAAAAAAGGTATCACCTATGTTATCTGTACCGATATTTCCAAGGACGGTATGCTGCAGGGTCCCTCGTTTGAATTATACAGAAAGATATTGGAAAGCACAAATAATTATAACCTGTCAGTTCGAGCGAAGTCGAGAACTAATGAAGACCTTTCGACTTACCCCGACTCCGCTGGGCAAAGGTCGCTCAAGGGGACATCAGACCTGAAACTAATTGCTTCCGGTGGTATTTCCACCTTTGAAGAGTTGCCGAAACTTGCGGAAATGGGATGTGAGGGAACCATTATTGGTAAAGCCATTTACGAAAATAGAATCCGTTTAAAACAATTGGAAGCGTTTATACTAAATCATGGATAAAGAAGCACAGTTAGTAGAGGAGTTGGTCAAAAACGCCCTGTACAGAATGGAGGAAAGTACTCGGATGATTAATAAAAGCCTAAGCAATATATCTGAGGAAGAAATATGGCAAAAACCCAACGATTCACTTAACAGTATGGGAAACCTGATACTCCATCTCTGTGGTAATATCACGCAATATATAATCTCCTCATTGGGTGAAAATGAAGATGACAGACAACGGGATTCTGAGTTTTCGGCATCCGGTGGACTAACTAAACTAGAATTGCTTAAAAAATTGAAAGACACCGTGGATACGGCAAAACGAGTCATTTTTGATGCAAGGTCGGAGCAATTGGTAAAGATTCGCTCAGTTCAAGGTTTTTCTTTTTCGGGCGTGGGTGTTATTATGCATGCCGTTGAACACTATTCCTATCATACCGGACAAATAGCCTTTTGGGTGAAATTATTAAGAAACAAAGACCTTGGATTTTATGACGGACTGGATTTGAATACTAAAAATGAATAATGAGGTACGAGGTTAAAAATACAAGGTTTGAGGTAAAATGTTCTTATATCAAATTTAAAATATGCAGAATTTAAAATCTAGAACTCAAAAATTTGCTGTTGATTGTTGGCATTTTTGCTCCAAGCTTCCTAAATCTCGAGAATATGATGCTTGGGCAAGGCAGTTAATTCGATGTTCTAGACCGGTTGGTGCAAATTATCGTGCTTCTCAAAGGGCAAAATCCACTGCAGATTTTATCAATAAACTTAAAATTGTAAAGGAAGAAGCTGATGAGTCTGTGTATTGGTTAGAACTTTTTTTGGAAGTGCGGCCAGAACTTGAACCTGAAATAATTCCATTAAAGAAAGAAGCTTCAGAGTTATTAGCTATTACAGTGGCATCCATAAAAACTGCGAAAAAAACAGATAATAATAAACAATTTATACGATATACTTGTACCTCAAACCTTTACCCTTGTACCTTTAAGTTATGTTAGCAAAAAGAATAATACCCTGTTTGGATATAAAAGACGGAAGAACCGTGAAGGGCGTTAATTTTGTGGATCTACGGGATGCCGGAGACCCCGTAGCGTTAGCCGAAATATATAGTCAAGAGGGTGCTGATGAGCTGGTTTTCTTGGATATTTCGGCAACGGAACAGAAAAGAAAGACTTTGGCGGAATTGGTGTATCATGTAGCAGAGAAAGTGAGTATTCCATTTACGGTGGGTGGGGGAATCTCCTCCGTTGAAGACGTGGACATTTTACTTCATAACGGTGCGGACAAAGTATCCATTAATTCCTCAGCAGTAAAGAATCCCCAATTGATTAATGACCTAGTAGCCAAATTTGGCTCTCAGTGTATCGTGGTGGCCATTGATGCCAAACAGATTGATGGGGAATGGATTGTTCATTTGGTAGGGGGGAAAGTCCCTACGGAACGTAAACTATTCGAATGGGCCAAAGAAGTTGAAGAACGCGGTGCCGGAGAAATCCTTTTTACCTCCATGGATCACGATGGGACTAAAAATGGATTTGCCAATGTAGCGCTTTCAAAATTGTCCGGTGAATTGAATATTCCTATTATAGCTTCCGGTGGTGCCGGAAATATTCAGCATTTTACGGATACCTTTAAGGAAGGAAAAGCCGATGCTGCCTTGGCCGCTAGTGTTTTCCATTTTAAGGAAATTAAAATTAAGGATTTAAAGGAGGAATTACGGAAAGAGGGAATTCCTGTTAGAATTTAGCAACATACAAAAGCGAATCGATGAAGAAAATTGGACTTATAGGTGGAATTACATGGCAATCTACGCAATTGTATTATCAGTATTTAAATGAAGCCGTTAATCGGGCATTGGGAAGTTCACACTCCTGTAAACTGATTTTGGAATCTGTTGATTTTCAAGAAATTTCAGAGAAGCAAAGTGCAGGAGATTGGGAGTCCTTGAATTCTGACTTTGCCGAGATTGGAAAAAGATTGGAAAGGGTAGGTGCAGAGATTATTCTAATTGGTGCCAATACAATGCATCTTTGTGCGGACAGTATTAAAGCTAAAACGAACGTACCCTTATTGCATATAGCGGAAGCGACTGGTGAAGTTATTAAAGCCAAGAGTCTTAAGAAGGTTTTATTACTCGGAACAAAATACACAATGGGACTAGATTTTTATAAGCATATTCTCGAATCTAAATTTGATATTGATACCTTGGTTCCTAAGGAGTCTGATCAGAAGTTGGTCCATGATATTATCTACAATGAACTGGCCAAGGGAATTATAACATCAAAATCGAGAAAAGTCTATCAAGAGGTAATACAAAAATCAGAAAACCTTGGAGCCGAAGGAGTTATTTTAGGATGCACGGAAATTCCTTTGCTCATTCAACAGAAACACTGCGATATTCCTACCTTTGATACCACTAAAATTCATTCAGAAGCTGCTATAGCCTTTGCAATAGACGCATAAAAGAATAACTATGAAAGTTGACTTTAACAAAAACCCGGATGGACTAGTTCCTGCCATTATTCAAGATGCTAGCACTAAAAATGTACTCATGCTAGGATACATGGACGAGGAAGCCCTACAAAAAACCCAAGAGACGGGCAAGGTTACCTTTTTTAGTCGTACCAAATCAAGGTTATGGACCAAAGGAGAGGAGAGCGGTCATTTTCTAAAACTAGTTGAAATTAAAAATGATTGTGACAATGATACATTACTTATTTCGGTCAATCCTATGGGACCTACCTGTCATACAGGAAGTGATACTTGCTGGGGTGAAGAAAACGATTCCACTTTTGGTTTCTTTTCAGAATTGGAAAACACGATTACGGAACGTAAAAATGCAGCTGATGGTGAAAAGTCCTATGTGGCTTCACTTTTTGATAAAGGTATAAACAAGATTGCCCAAAAAGTAGGGGAGGAAGCCGTTGAAACGGTCATAGAGGCCATGGACAGTAATGATGACTTATTTTTATATGAAAGTGCCGATTTGCTCTTTCACTATCTAATTCTATTACAAGCTAAAGGGTTTACTTTACAAGATATTGAGGCTGAGCTGGTAAAACGGAAAAAATAACTATCGTTTTATATTACCCTATTTACTCAACTTCAAAATCCGAAAAGCACCTTGGATAACCAAAACAAATACAATAGTACCAATAATTAGGTCGGGCTTATTAGAGCCTAACCAATGTACCATAAGCCCTGCTGTAATTATCCCAAGATTGATAATTACGTCATTTGAAGTGAAAATCATACTGGCCTTCATATGTGCTTCTTGTTTGCTCTTTGATTTTTGCAAAATATAAAGACACATACCATTAGCGATTAGTGCAAAAATGGAAATAATAATCATGGTGTAGAAATCGGGAAGTTTCTCCGTTCCAATAAATCTTCTAAGAACTTCTACAAAGCCTATCAAAGCCAATACGATTTGAAAATAGCCGGCAAGCTTGGCGATTTTCTTTTTTCGCATTAAGGTGCCTCCAACAGCAAAAAGACTAATACCATATACAAAACTATCAGCCAGCATATCCAGACTATCTGCAATCAGCCCCATGGATTTCGATAGGAACCCAGTAGTCATTTCAATAAGGAAAAAAGAAAAATTTATTGTGAGTACTACCCATAAAAGTTTTCTTTGATGGTTGGTTTCATTAAAATCCTTTTGGTTCGTCTCTACTGTTGAAAGTTTTTTGCCACCAAGGTTCAGTTCTAGAATGGATTTCTCAATTTTTTCCGAATCTTCTTCATGATAAACATCCAGTTTCCGATTGGATATATCAAAATCCAAATGGACAATAGAGCTGATACCTTCCAATTTCATCCGAATCAGATTTTCCTCGGATGGACAATCCATCTTGCTTATCTCGAATATTGATTTCTTCATTTATACTACTTCAACGACAACATTACCGGTTTTTTCTCCGGTCATTACAAAATCATAGGCCTTGGCAATATCATCCAACGTGAATTCTTGGTCGATTACGGGCTTAAATGTGCCCGATTTTAAAAGATTACTTAGGTATGGTATCGTTTTTTGTTTATCATATGGAATTGGAAAAATCACTTTTTTAGACTTTAAAAATGAAAATAAAGCATAGAATATATTTTGGGAATAAGGTCCAAGTTCAGAAGAAATATAAACCCCTTTTTTCTTTAATAGGGGTTTACACTTTCCAAAAGTGCTCTTGCCCACTGCATCAAAAATAAAGTCGTACGATTCAGTATCCGTTGTAAAATCTTCTTTTGTGTAATCATAAATTTTATCCGCCCCTAAGGATTTTATAAGACCGATATTCTTTGTGTTGCAAGTGGCTGTAATTTTTACATCGTACTGCCTTACGAACTGAAGTAATGCAGATCCAATAGCTCCTGTGGCTCCATTGATAAATACCTTCTGTCCTGGTTCTATGTTTACTTTATGGATAAAGGTATATGCATAGTGTGCTCCTTCCAAACTGGCGGCTGCTACTTTAAGGCCAACACCATCTGGGATTGAAAAAACATCCTTAACGTTGGCTTTCATATACTCGGACTGGGATTCCGAGCCAATATCGGTAAAACCAAAGACATTATTACCTTTTTTGAACTTTGTAACAGTGTTCCCTATTTGAACAATTTCACCGGCAAAATCGGTGCCCATAATTACTTTTCTGGGTTTAGAAAGCCCGAGAATTAACCGCATAATAAAAGGCTTTGCGGTAAGGTTGGCGCAATCTGTTCTATTTACCGTTGCAGCATGTACCCTAATCAGTACTTCATCATCATGGATATCGGGTAGGTTGATTTCTTCAACTGAAATTTGCTCGGGACCGCCATATATTCTTCGGATTGCAGCTTTCATTTTTCAAGCCGTCTTACCCTTATATTCTTGAAATATACTCGTTGACCATGATGCTGAAACATGATATGCCCTTCCTTATCCGAATGGAATTCTGGATTTTCCTTGAATTTACTATTGTTCAATAATTTTTTCATTTCAGGACTATCCATTGTGAAGTCGATGACCTTTTTTCCGTTCAACCAATGTTCTACATGTCCCGAGTTGTGTATAAGCCTGGCCTTATTGAATTCACCAATAGGTTTCAGTTCCTTATTCATGGGTTTAATTAAATCATATAAAGAACCGGCAGACCGCACGGCAAGGGTATCATAAAAATTTTCATCATCCAAAATCTGTAATTCATAGTTGTCCAACCAGTTGGGACTATTACCATTTCCCGATTCCATGGTCAAATCCTCTTGCATGTGAAAGAAAACACCAGAATTTGCTGCCGTGTCCACGGCCCATTCATATTCCAACTCAAAATCCTTAAACCGTTCTTTCGTAATTAAATCCCTGTTTGTGGTATCTGGATTAGCAACCAAGGCACCATTTTCCACATACCAGATTCCTTCTGGGAATGTTTCCATACCGTAGCCTCTTAAGGCTTGTATAGAATTTCCATCAAAGAGAACAATCCAATCATTTTGGGTTTGCGATTCAATTTGCTGTTTGGATTTCTTTTTATTGGAATCACAGGAATATAAAAGCATGAAAATCAGTGAAATACTCAATAACTTTTTCATTTTTAATTTTGTGTTTTTGTGTTCTTGTGTTTGCAATTATGAAATTTATTCTTCTAAAATCTTCGTCTCAAAGCCATCAATACTTTGGGTATTTTTATTCTTCCAATAATCATATATCTTTTCTTCCCCTTGCATTTCAGCCCAAGTATTTAGGGTTGTACGTTCCTCTTTAAAATCCATAAAAGGCACTGCAAATCCACAGGATGTTTGTACCAAATCGACATCCATTTCAATGATTTGTCTGGAGCCGGCATTTACAGGGAACAAAGTTGCGTGTGTTTTAAAGGCTTTATCCCTTTTATGATAGATGGTTGCCTTGCCATAAAGTCTTAGTATCATTGGTTTTCCCTCAAAGGCACAGAACATTATGGTCATTCTTCTATTTTTTAAAAGATGTGCTGCTGTCTCATTTCCACTACCGGTAAGATTAAGCCAAACCACTTTGTTCTCGCTAATTACCCTAAAACTATCGGTTCCTTTTGGGGATACATTTACCCGGCCTTTAGATGCAGCCGTCCCTACGAAGAATATATGTTGACTTTCTATAAATGACCTTTGTTCGGAACCAATTTCAGATAACTTTTTTCCCATATGGATTTTTTAATTTTTTTTCGAATGGAAATTTAAGGATTATATTGTTTTCTGATTTTATATATGAATTCCTTTTCTTAAGGGAGTATTGCAAATTTTTCAATACTGTATGGCAAAAATAAGAGTGGTTCCTGTCACTGTAATTTAATATAAGTTTCTGTTTAAAGAAAATTAAAGCTTCTAATACCTAAAGTGACCAAGTGCCATCCAATTAAGAACAGGCCTATGTAATTGAGAATCCTTTTCGTATTTTTAAATAGCAATTTTAAAATACTTAAATATGACAATACTGAGCAAGATTAAATGGATTTTGGGAATATCAATGATTTTTATATTGATCATTGCCACGAATCTCATTGACCGAAATAACTTTTTAAGGGTCAAGGATTCTGTCACCACCATTTATGAAGATCGCTTGGTAGTCAAGAATATTATTTTTGAAATTGACCGATATATACATGAAAAGGAGCTTGCCATGGTACGGAAAGATTCCGCTTATTATAATAATAAGGCTTCGAAGATAAATGACAAGATTCAAAATTTAATTTTACGCTATCAGGAAACTAAATTAACAAAAGAAGAAGCAAAAGTTTTTGAAGAGCTCAAACAAAATCTTGTGGAATTAAAAGCTCAAGAAGTTAAATTTGTTGAATCTGGTAAGACACAAAAAACACTACTCGAATCAAGTATTGATGATGTTAAGGAAAATCTTTATGACCTTTCACAAATTCAATTAAGTGAAGGTAACCGTCAAATGAACATTAGTAAAAAGGCGGTTGATACGGTCGAATTATTTACACAGCTCGAAATCTATATTTTAATTTTTCTAGCAATCCTGATTCAAGTCATTATCATCTACAATCCCAAAAATGAATAAGTATTTGGATTTTTAAAACACTTATTTAGTATTTCTAAAGGTTAATAATTAATAGGTTATGCTAAAGGAATCGAATATTCCTATATTATCCCTAGAAACTTCATCCATTTTAATTTGAAGTCCGGCCTTCATTCCGGATGACCACCAGGCCAGATTCCCACCATCCAGGTAATTTAAGGGCTCCCATTTTTGATTATCATAACTGTAACTCATTTGAATGGCGTTTGAGCCACTCACTTTGGCTCTAAGCCAAATACCGCCCATACTTTTAAGGCTAGGTATTGAGGTTATTTGGGTATACTCGCCGTTTTCAACCTTCCAAATAATAATTTCATCTCCTTTTGTTCCCATACCAAGACTATTGCTTTTGGTCGTATACAATACAAGTCCCTTTAAGGCTTCGTTTCTAATTACCACTTTTGTTGTAAACTCAAATTCTGAATCGTCCGGGATAACACAAAGTACTGCCCCTGTTTTGTTTGTTGAATCTGTAGCTGTTTCCTTAAGTATTAGAGTGTTGTTATGTACCTCCGATTTAAATACAGGGTTTTTTACATTATACTTCCAATACTGCGCAAGTTGATTTCCATTAAAAGAGTCTATAATATTCTTCTCGAGCCGATTTCCTTGAACCGTATTGGGATCTACTTTAAAATAGGGCCAACCAGAAGTTTTTTCCCAGTAAAATTGACTTAAAAGTGCCGCTCTACCTAACCTAGGAAAACCCTTGGTATTGTAAGCATGATAGAGATAAAACCAATCATTGCCATGTTGCACGGCGGTACCATGACCTGGACATTTCCACTTGGAGTTCCCTTTAAGAATGGGGTTTTGACTATACTTTTCCCAAGGCCCCGTAATGGTTTTGGCCCTTGCAACGCCAACCATATAATCACAATCATTACCACAGCAGGCGTTTCCTGAATACAGCATATAGAGATAATCGTCATGTTTAATAATAGCCTGACCTTCAATTCCTCCTCGTTCCCAGGTTCTTGAATCAGCCGTAACCACATTAAAATATTTGCCGACGAGTTGTAGTCCGTTACTGGAAAGTTTTGAACCCAAAATTTGAATAGGTTTGTCCGGAGTTAAACCATAGGCTTTCCAGGTAATATATAGCGTTCCCTTTTCTTTATACACATAGGCATCAATGGCTTCATCGCCCCAATCAATTAGAACACCCTCATCTTTAAACTCTTTAGTAATATCCGTGGTAGTTGCTACCCCTATTTTAGAAATACCATCCGTACCGCGGGCCGTATAATAGCAATAAAAAGTACCGTTTTGATAATATAGTTCCGGGGCCCAAAAACTCCCCATGGTCCAATTTGGATTGGTATTAAAAACGGCACCAATTTGTTCCCACTGATAAAGATCTGTTGATTTATAGATAGGGTAAAAAGGAGCCCAGTCTCCCGTGGTTCCTGTCGCATAGTAGACTCCATCCACTTCAATAATGGAAGGATCTGGAAGTTCCCCGGGAATAACTTGGGTCTGAACCATATCCGATTGGGCAACGCCCAATAGCGGCAGACCTATTAGTATTATGATCAAAAAATAGAATACCCTAATTTTTAAAGCCATACCTCACTTATTTTAAGTTCACTAAAAATAAAAAGATAGTTCTGTCACTTACGTAGATTACCTAAAAAACGGGCGTGTTTTCATGAATTTATAGTTGAATGATTAGATCTTGAACTATTAATGGCTCAGGCTTTCTAAAAAATAGGATTGATATTATCAAAATGAATACGATGTTACTAATAAATACAGCAGGTATATACAAATAAAAACCCTATTGAATATTTCTGGTATTGGCTACTTCTCTATGAAGTTTCCAAACACCATCATTTTTGTCTTTTTTTAGAATGGTTAGGTATGTTGCTGGTAACCCAATAGATTTTCCATCCGCATTGGTATAATAGGTCGTACTCGTTCCAAAATCATAGGCAACACTATCGCTTACTACTATGGTTTCCATGGGTTTCATGACCAAACTATCGTAATGGAACTCCCCAGATGGTTGGCCTTGCAATGCAACAAAAGCCTCCCAAGTACCACAATCGGGGGTCAATGACATAGCATCCTTTGTACCATAATTCATCAAATCTTGAAATCTATTCTCTTTAACCGCGAGTTCGAATGCCGCTCTTGTCTCCTCGATGGATGCCAGTTCCGCCCGAATATCTATGTTTTTATCCTTCACAGGCTCCAGCTCTGTTTGTTTAACTTTTTCATTACAGGACAGAATACAAAGTAATAAGGGGATTAGTAATAAATTTTTCGTTTTAAATTAGTTTTTTAGGTAATTAAAGATGGGTGTCAAACGATATATAAAAAATCATTTTTCTGTTTCTAAGTATCGGTAAAACTATCTTCGGAATTATTAATTAAAAATAACAGTGATTTTGTATAAATGGTTAGATACTTTTTACAAGCTGTATATTATTTCTCTTGTTGATGCTTCTCTTTTAACAGTATAGTAGGATAACTCCCGTAAACAAAGCAAAGTGTTAAAAGAAAAAGTAATCCAAATTATTCAATCAGACGGTTATATAATTCGTCGTTGAGTATATACTCCTTTGCCATTTCCTCGGCAACCAAAAGTGCATTTTCTCTATAGTTTTTATTGTTGTACACATCCAAGATCAAGGGTTCTAAATTTTTGGTACTGATTTTATTAATTTTTATTCCTTTGGGACCCAAGCCCTTTTCATGAATAATTTCATTCCAAACAAATTGGTCGATTACATGGGGAATGATTAAGGAGGCACAACCATTTTTCAGGCCCATATGGGTTGTTCCCGAACCTCCGTGGTGGATAACGGCATACATCCTTTTAAAAATCCAATCGTAGGGTATATGGGATACAAAATGAAATAGATCAGTATCATAGGTGCTTGGTGAAACCAAGCCTCCCGATGATGTATTGAGGATAGCCGGGATGTTATTACGTTTTAGAATATCCAGAATAATGGCCGTTTTTTCAACAGGTTTCGGGTTGGTCATACTTCCAAAACTTATGAAAATAATCTTGGTGTGCTGTTCCAAAAACGCCAATAATGAAGCGTCGGGTTGCCAATTTGTAGTTTTATTCCGCTCGTGATAGCCCAGCACTTTCATGTTGTTGGACCAATACTCAGGGCGTTTAAAAAGTTGGGGAGACACTGTATAAAATATTTTATGGCGCTGCATCGCGTTTTTAATCTGTTTCTTGGAAACTCCTGCTATACCCAATTGCTTGACTACATCCATAATTGCCTTCGTCGTACCCCAATCCGCCAATTTATACGTGAGCTTATTTAGAAACTCACCATAATTGCTATGAAATGCTGTGTGGGTATGTCCTTTGACGTAATGTAAATAGGGGACTGGGCTAATATAAATTGTTTTACCAGGATGTTCCAATTCCCAAATAACGGGATATAGGGCCTTACCATTGTGAATGACCCTATCCGGTTTTATACGGGCAATGGTGTCAAATTGCTTTTGTACCATTGCCTTATTGTTTTCACGCTGAATCTTGGCTAGCTTAATAAATGCTCCTATTTTCTTGAATTGGGAACCGCCACCGCCCAAAGCGAATTTACCCAGGTCACTTTCTAGCATTTTCATAAACGCTGATCCCAAGCTTTCAAATGCAAACCCTGATTCTTCTACTAGATTTCTAAACTGTTCTGGAAAAAGACAAGTCACGGCATGCCCTTTTTCCTTCATACTCTGACCAATGGCCAAAAATGGTTCCATATCGCCTCGAGTACCTATGGATATTAGGAGGATATTCACTTTTTGGTAGTAAAGATTCCAAAATGCCATAGGATTCCACAGGGGTCATGCAGGAAGAATTCATTACCCCAATCGTTGTACTGAATTCCAGACAATCGTACGTTTTTATATTTTTCGGTCAGTCCCAAACCTTGAACATAGGTGAGCATTACCTCCAAATCATCTACTTCAAAAAATACCATGGAGTTGTCTATCCAATCCTTTACATAGGCATCCTGTAAATAGAATCCGAATTCTCCCATGCTGAAATAGGACATTGTTTTGGAGGTTACAAATTCGGAGAAACCCAAATCCAGATAAAAGTTTCGGGATATGGTGTAATTCTTGGAACCTATAAAAGGTCTGATGGATTTTCCTGATATTTTCATTTTTAACTGCTTAACGGTTGAAATTATAGCTACGTCAACTATTCATTTGAAAATAGCATAAAAACCTACTATACCTGAAATTAATAGGAAGTCTTAAGGTAGTGATTTTCAATGAAACACTCGCTTTCCCTCAAAGCGGCCAAGCTCTTTTTCTTTGACGTACTATGGTCTTTTAAAGCTAAAAATCAAGGTGTAAATCGGTTAAAAAACTCCTCCGTGTCTTTGATGTCCTCCAAATGCAACATCCAACAAACTTCGGACAGGTCCGAAAAATCTAGCCCGTTCTCCGCAACCGCTTCATTGTTGTAACGCCCTTCTTTTCCATTGTATTTTTGGGATAGATTCACTGCCAATTCCCAAACCGACTTTAATTTAGGGTCTTTAACCTCCTGTTTCCATGCTGTGTATCCTGGCGTACGAAATCCTGGGGTTCCATTTCCTACGGAGTTTCCATCTTTAATTTTATTGTATTCCGTGTTCGTTTTTGCGAATTCTAGAAGCTCCGGACTAGTCACTTCTTCATTCCAATCGCTGTGTTGTACAATATGGATTCGTTTCTTACTTTCCAACTCGGGTAGCATTTTTTGAATTGCCATCACCAAATGGGCCGAAAAATCGGACTGACCGGCCTCGGCAATCCAAATATCTCCTTCTGCTTCCAATGTGGCCATAGCCCGTTGGGCGACTTCCTCCGCTGCAGCTTCCATTCGCTCATGGGCATCTGTCCAATTATGTCCAAATGCCAATTTGAACAATGAATTGGGTGGTACATACAATCCTTCTTGAATACCATACGTACCCGCCACTGCGTGATACTTGACCTCCGAAAATTTGGGTTGTGACATCAGGGTCAGCAATCCGGCTGCGGCATGAAGATCATCCACATCCGTCTTACAATCAAAATGCATCAATAACAGGTCTTTTCCTAGGTTGAAACGAGGTTTAGCTCTGTATAACTCGATTGCCTTTAGGTATTTATTGGCTCCGGCCTCGGTCTGATCCGTTAGAAAACCGTTCAGTTCCGGATTCATTTCGTCTATATAGGTGAGGAGTCTGGTCCTGTTGTTTCCAAAGGTTTTACTATCAAAATCCACATACTCAGTACTGACCTTAGTAATCTTACCATTTTTTATGGTAATGTTATTATCCGTAATAAAAGGTTTTTCATATAGAAATTGGATTCTGGTATCCGATTTAGAAACGGTCGCTTTAATTGTTCCATTGTCTTCTTTTACAATTTCCAAAATTTCATACGTAGGGTCAAAAACGGCATCCCATTTTAGCAATTCCTTATATTCCTCTTGGGAATAGCTCGGACTATACTCACCTTCTTGGGTTTGAATGTTGTCGGCCAACAATACGGAAATTTGCGAATAATCCGAAGTGTCCAACATATGGTAATACTGGTTTACGATTTCTGTGTCGCTCTTTTTCTCGGAGTTCCTACAGGATAGTAGTCCGATAGCACAAAGGGATATTACTATAATTCTTTTATTCATGTGTTTTATTTAATAGATAATCCTTGTATAATCTTGGTTTAATCGATAGGGGAATCTAGACCTATATATTATCAAAAGTAAATATAACAATTACCTGTTATGTCATTTTCATAGTGGTTTCATTAATTACTAGGCGAGTTTTACTTAAGAACCATGCGCAATGTTGTATGCCAATTTATTTAACCATTAACTCATTAAACTGAACTACTTGAAAATCTGGAGAAGAATCGAACAATTCATCCAAGATCCATTTATGTGCTCCTCCATAGATAATTAATAAATTTTCCTTCAAAACAGGGTTTACTAAATTTTTTGAGTTAGCATAGATTCTAGAATTTCTTCGATACCATCTACCCAATAAATCTGCGCCAACATATTTGTCTAAATACCCCACATTGACAAGACCTGTAGTCCAAAGTTGCTTATTCCTTGATACATTTTTTTTCGAGTTTATGAGTAGAAGATAATCCTTAACATTTAGATGTTTTTGAATAGTATCCATAAATGTATTATATCTTGAATTTTCTTGGTCGTATGAATGCCATAACCCCAAATGTCCCAAACTATCGGCATAGGCTTCCCAGTCCTCTATCTCATTAATACTTTCAGGTAATGGTGGGTTGTTATCCACGCAGTATACCTTTTTATGCCCTAGTATTTTTGCGAGTCTAAAACCAACTTGAAAGGCTTCGTTCAGACCTAATTTATAATTTCCCGCTAAATATTCTTGATAAAGAGAATCGAGATTGCTTTGATATTCTGGACGCCACTCGACGGCTATTTTTGCTGGATTAAAGTCTTTTAATCTCTGAATGATAGTATCCAATTCACGTTGGTTCAGTTCGGTAGAAATATCGACATGATTTTTAGCAACTACATCACTTCCGTCACGACTTCTATCAAAATGAAAAACTCCTAATGTTAACACTTTATGATTTGAGCTCTTATCAAGGCTTGGAAAATTATCAATGGCCCAGTCTATACTATCTGAGGGGTACAATTCTGACTTTTCCTGGATTGTCTCTTTACAAGAATACAGTAATATGAACAAGCAAAAAATTAATATATACTTCATTGATAATTTAGTTTTTTAGAAATCATTTTTTTGGCCTTGCTCAACTCTTGAAATAAGTTTTCTTCGGTACTTATCTGGTCATGAGCGTAATTTTCCAAGATTATCAAGTATTTATTATTGTTAAAACTTTCGTCCCCTATTTTGTTTGTAACACTTTGAATATATGTGTTGGATTGCAATTCTAAATCATCTTGCAGTTTATAAACACTGGAAAGTTGTTCTAACAAATCAAGATCAAACCTACTGAGTAATCCTGACAAAGAGGCAGATTGGAATGATGCATTTTTTAATAGAGGAGGATTTAGTCCTTTCCAAAATGTAAAGTCAGAAGGTAATGAGTTTCGATTATCCAATAAAAATATACTATCCCTCAGTTGTCTGAAATACTTTAATGATTCTTGTGTTGTAACTTCATTATACTTTATTTCTTGTAAGATATTGTTAAGTACTTTTTCAGTTTGTAGTTTGTCTTCTTTTTCTTTACTCCAATTATTTGCTAAAAGGCCTAAGTAGACCCCAAGCATTACAGGTACAATTAAGACAAAAATTTCATAAAGTATTTTTCTAGGCTTCTTCATTTAAATTCAATTAATGGCATGCATTCGCGCGCTATCTACGAAAGCTGCGAGAGCAATGTGAGGGTTTGAGCGTTAGTGTCTTATTTTAAAGAAATATAAAAAAATCCCTAAACTAAGAATACTAATTTTGACGATCTTCCCAGTGTAATCTTCCCTAAAATAGAACAAGCCAAAATTCAAATTTATTCCCATTTCACATATTTTCGCCAGTTATGTTGTTCTTTGAATCCAAGAACTTCCCGGATTTTACGATTTGAAAACAATGCTTCATGCTGACCCAATTCACGAGTAATCGGTACGTTAGGGAAGAACTTTTTAGCTAATTCTTTGCTGGGAATAATGGCACCGTTGTGATCGTTTCCAGCATTGAAAATCTGATAACCCAGGCCGTCTTTTTTCAAACATAAATCCACAATTTGCCCTAGGTCACGAGCATCTATATAACAGAAGGCATTCCTGCGGCGTACTTCAGGGTTTTTAAAATAGTGGGGGAAGAGTTCAGCATATTCGTGAGGTTCGATCACGTTTCCTATTCGAAGGGCATAAATATCAAAACCTGATCGCCGCTGGAAACTCCGGGCCGTTTTTTCATTTACCACCTTCGATAATCCATAGCTATCCATGGGGTCAACGTCATAATCTTCCTCTAGGGGCAGCACTTTAGGGTCGGTTTTGCCATCTGAAAAACAGATACCATAGGTGGTTTCCGAGGAGGCAATAATGATTTTTTTGATACCAAGTTTAACCGCTGCTTCAATCACATTATAGGTACCCATGGTGTTGACCCTAAAAGTTTCATTGTCAGGATTGATTAGAATCCTAGGGACAGCAGCGAAATGTACTACAGCATCAAATTTTGGTATTCCATTTCCTGGTTCCAATTCATCTAACCCTGCATACGAACTCATTGCGTTAAACATTTGTCCTGAATCCGTAATATCAGCTATCAAATTCTCTACCCTTGGGTGTTCCAAAGGCACCAAGTCTACATTCATTACCTTGTGTCCTTGGTCGAGAAGGTAGGGTATTACGTGCTTTCCTGCTTTTCCCGATCCACCGGTAAAGAATATTCGTTTTGTGGTCATCTATTTTCCTGTTTAGTAATGATTTTATTTGTTACTAGCGCTGCATATTCTATGTCAATTTCATAATTTTTTTCGTTTTGTGAGAATGTGCCTACTGTAAAATACTACATCATCATCGTTTGGTTTATGATTAGTTGCGTGGTTAAGTAACTAAATTTAGTAAACAGAAACGAACAAGTGAAAATTCTGAAGGAATTTTCCAAAGCAATTAATAATACCGTTATTGGCAATAGTTTTTGCTAATTTTTAATTAACTCTGTTAACTTGACCTGTGAATCTTTATAACCTAATTCAACGGCTTTTTTATAACTCTTTATGGCTTCTTCTTCTTGATTGTTTGCTTTATATCCATCGCCTAAAGAATCCCAAAGGTTACCATCATTGGGATAGAGCTGTATGTTTTTTTTAAATAGTTCTATCGCCCATTCGTTATTTTCATTTATCATTAATAATATATTTCCAATAGAATTTAAAGGTCTTGAATTTGTAAAATCGTCAGCATAATTTTTTTGAAGTAACGCGATCAGTTCTGTAGATTTATCAGTTGAATGTTCTCTGATAAAATTAATTGCATAGGCGTACAAATTATTCTTAATAGGTCCAGGACTATAATTTTTATCTAGTACAATTTTGGCTACTTCATAAGCAATAAATTCCACTTGCGAGCTGTTTGCATTTGTTGCATATGATATAAAAATGTCATATTCAGGAAACCAAACTAATGAATGTGAATACGCTCCATTAGAACCATTATGAGTTAATCTTTTTATGTTATTTTCTAACATCCTTACTGTCCAACCATAGGCATATCCATACTCAAATTTTGCACTTGTAAAATGAATATGGGAAGTAGTTAACTTTTTTAATGATTCTTCATTTAAAATCTTATATGATTTTAAAGCTTTATACCAAAGCACCAAATCATTTTGAGAACTGTTAATTCCTCCATTTGCTTTTAAGTGCCAAGTGATATCATTGTATTTTTGATATTTAAAAATAGGTGATTCACTTTCTAAAATCCCGCGGTTATAACTCCAAGCTATATTTTTTGAATCCCAGTTTGGTAACAAATAGCCTGTTTGCTTCATACCTGCTGGTGCGAAAAGGTATTCGTTTATAAAGGCCTCATAAGGTTGATTTGAAACTAACTCTATAATTCTTCCTAGAATACTGTATCCTGTATTGGAATACGAATATTTTTCACCAGGTTTCGATAATAATTTGGTTGCAAAAAGTTGTTGAAAAAAGTCTTCTTGTGAAATCTCCGCAAAGTCTTTTCCAATAGCATCCACAAAACCTGCGGAATGGGATAATAATTGATGTATTGTAATTGACTGCTTATCTTCCGGAATTCTATTAAAAAACGTACTTAAGGAATCTGTTAATTTTAGCTTTCCTAATTCTGCAAGTTTTAAAATTGCTGTAGCCGTAAATTGTTTTGTATTTGATCCGATGTCAAAAATGGTATTTGGGTTATTAAGTGTTTTTATATTTCTATTAGCCTCTCCGTATCCCTTATTGATTATAATATTTCCCTTTTTAATAACGGCGATTGCTCCAGAAAACCCATTTTTAGCACCAGCGTTTAAATAATTGTCAATTCTAGAATTTAAAATTTTTGACTGAAGTTTATTTTGACCTATTAAAGAATAATTAGCGATAATTACTAATAAAATAGTGTATAGATGTGTTTTGTTCATACTTTTTGATTTTGTTTATTTTTTGCAAAAATCTAAAAAGTTGATGGTGCAAGTTTAAATTTTAGCACGACAATGAGCTGCCAATACCATGACAATAAACCGTAAATACTAGTGATATTTAAATAACATTGAAATTAAGCTTAAAAAAGAGTTTTTTCTTTTTGCCCAAACTAGCAGCGTTTATGAGTATTATAACCATGTTGATTATGATAAACACCAGTAATACCCAAAGTGGAAAACGATGTGAAAGGTTAAGTGAGTTTTTAAGAAATGAGGCTAAAATGAAAATAAATAAAGAAACAGTAGACCATAAAATTTGAAGTGATAAGATTTGTTTTGTTATGTCATTGAATTGTTTACCAAAGTACATGATGGTAAGTGGTAAAAGAACATTCAATAATGGTATAGAAAGTACAAATGCTGAAGAAAGGTTTATGATTTTAATTAAAGAATAATTTCTCTTCGCTGTTGCTTTTTTGTTTATTGAGGTTAAGTCTAATTCGAGGGCTTTAGCTAATACTTTTAGGGTATGTCCTTTAGGTTCTTGTCCAGCTTCTATCCGTTGGATTGTTCTTATGGAAATTCCAGATTCACGAGCAAGCTCCTCTTGAGTAAGATGTTTTTGTTCTCTAAGGCTTTTAATGTTCATCTGCACTTAACTTAATCTTAATTCAGTATAATTATTTCCAACGTGTTTGTGTATGATTTCGTTGCGTGTTTCAGGAACTAACTTAACAAATACAAACCGAATAGAAAATCCGCGAGGATTTTTGTAAGGTGGCAGTGAACAAGCAATTATTTATAAACAGCTTTTATGTGAGGAACAAGTTAGTTTTTTTGTGATGTTGCAAAACTTTTATGCTTAAGGAGTTGTCAAGAATTATCAACAACATCGTACGAAAAAAGCTACCACCAGACTACAAAAAATTTTTCAATTTGGCTTTCACTTTTCTTAACCCAGACCATAGGAGCATTCTGTTTTAAAAACCGTAGGTTAACTTCCATAAGGGTTTCAAAGTGGGATATCCAAGGTACCTTATTATGGGGTTCCAAAACCCATTGCGCCTTGTAGGGAATATAAAATTCAAAGGCTTTGAAATCGGCAGCCCGTAAATCATCCAAACGCAGCCAAAAGCCTACGATACATTGGGTATTCAAGGGTCGGATATTGATTGCCTTACTTTGGTAGGGTTCGAACAATTGCGCCTTGTAGCAGGTTTGGTGCTGGATGTTTTGGAAGGGAATTCCATTTTCCGCTAATGTTTTTTGTCCCGCCGGACTATGTAGCAGTCCAAACTGCTCGTTTTTGATCTTTTCCAACTTGGTAAAGAACATATCCCGCCGGTTGGGGCCCATCAATTGGTGAATGGGCTCCGATATCTCTGGGTTTATGATGTAGAATTTATAGGTCAGTTCTACGTGGACAAGTTTTCCGGTAGTATTGTTTTTAAGGATAAAATCAATTTCCCCTATGGTCTGTTTCCCCTGTCGAACAGGTTCATTGTACAACAACACCTCAAAAGTAGGGGAGTGGTCCAACAGCTGTTTGCAAACCTGTTCCATTTGGTGTCCCAAACGTAGTTTTTGTGGAATGGGTTTGGGTTGGAAGTGAGTCAGGTCCACTTCGGGAAACTTAAACTGGCGCATCCCAAATTGTGTTTTAGTCCACAAGGGTGGGGTTTGCAAAAATCCCTGTATTTGTTGGTCTAAATGATCTGACATGGTGTTACGAAGGTAATCAAGAATTGGGAGTTGGTCGTTAGTGGTTGATTATAGGCTACCAGAAAATGGTGGTTGAACACAGTCGAAACAATAAATCAGAACTAAACAAGTCATTTCAACTTCGCTCAAAAACCAAATCGTTGGATGTTGCACCCTTTTTTGGTGCCTGATCTGAGTCGAAGGCACATAAATCCAAACTGCCGCCAACGTTAACTTTTCTTAAATAGATGGAAACTCGGACCAAATATGTTAATTTTAGGGTATGGCTATGAATACAAGAAAAGGATTTCGGTTTGTGCCCTACGAAGCACCGGAACAATCTCCTTTCGATAAATTATTTGATATTTTTCAGGAACTCATCACCCATACTTCGGGCGATTTTGACGAGGCCATAGATTGGCTACGGGAACTGGATAAGGAGTATGAGCTCACCGATGAGAACTATACCATTGATGACTTTATCGAAGATCTGAAGGCCAAAGGCTACATTCGGGAAGAGTTTGAAGATGGTGGCGGAGAAATGGGGGAAGAGGGTGAGGAAGGCGAAGGACCTGGCGGTGGTACCATTTCCATCACGGCGAAGATGGAACGGATTATTCGTCAGCGCGCGTTGGACCAAATTTTTGGGAAACTAAAACGCAGTGGTGCCGGAAACCATAAAACGGGTAAATCCGGACAAGGGGACGAGCATACCGGTGACTTTAGGGAATATCGCTATGGGGACGGATTGGAACATATTTCCATGACGGAAAGCCTAAAAAATGCCCAAGTCAATCATGGTATCGGTAGTTTTAATTTGAGCGAGGAGGACCTTGTCGTAGAGGATACACAGTATAAGGCCCAGATGAGTACCATTTTGATGATAGACATCAGCCATAGTATGATTCTCTACGGAGAAGACCGTATTACACCGGCGAAGAAAGTTGCCATGGCACTATCAGAACTCATTACCACCCGTTATCCTAAGGACACCTTGGATATTTTGGTTTTTGGAAATGACGCCTGGCCCATTCCCATTAAGGATTTACCGTATTTGAAAGTAGGACCCTATCATACCAACACGGTCGCAGGCTTGCAATTGGCTATGGATATGCTCCGCCGCAAGCGGAACACGAACAAACAGATATTTATGATTACAGACGGGAAGCCCAGTTGTCTACGCATGCCCGATGGCACCTACTATAAGAATAGTGTAGGACTGGACGAATACATCGTAGAGAAATGCTATAATATGGCGCGACAGGCCCGTAAGATGCACATTCCCATTACTACGTTTATGATTGCCCAAGACCCTTATTTGATGCAATTTATCCGTCATTTTACGGAAGCCAATAAAGGGAAGGCTTTTTTTACCGGATTGAAGGGATTGGGAGAAATGATTTTTGAGGATTATGAAACAAATCGAAGAAAGCGATTAAAGTAGTCGAGGCTTACAAAGCATACAGAAAAATAGCATGACAAACGACAATAACTATTCGGACCTTGCCTTTGTAACTGCTTTTCAACAATGCAGGTTACTCCCAGAGCAATTTAGTCATGAGGCGCATTTGCGTTTGGCATGGTTATACCTTGCCCATTTAGGTTTGGATAACGCCATACAATTTATACAGAAAGATTTAAAAAAGTATGTGGCACATTGGGGCGCTTCGGACAAATACAATACCACCCTGACTATCGCCTCAGTGCGGGCGGTTTATTATTTTATGGGGAAGTCGGAATCCAAGACATTCAATGCGTTCATTACCGAATTCCCAAAATTAAAATATCAATTCAAGGAATTATTAGGATGCCATTATGTAAGCGACATCTTTAATTGTGAAGTGGCAAAAGTCAAGTATCTAGAACCAGAATTATTACCATTTGATTAATAAAAAATATGCAATTGAACTATAAAGCGATTAACACTTTGGGTGCCTTGAAAAAGGCAGGTTACCAATCTAAAAGTATAAAGGACGAGCTACGCGATAATCTACGCGATCGTATTAAAAATGGAAAGGAAACCTTTACCGGGGTTTGGGGTTACGAAGATTCTGTTATTCCAGAATTGGAACGGGCCATCCTTTCCCGTCATAATATTAATCTTCTTGGATTACGGGGACAGGCCAAAACCCGATTGGCAAGGTTGATGGTGGATTTATTGGACGATTACATTCCCGTAGTGGAAGGTTCGGAAATCAACGATAACCCCTTAGCTCCCATGTCCCGCTATGCAAAGGAAATGATTGCAGAAAAGGGCGATGATACACCGATTACTTGGTTGCCCAAAGCGGAACGTTTTTACGAAAAATTAGCGACACCGGATGTAACCGTGGCCGATTTAATAGGGGATGTAGACCCCATTAAAGCCGCAAACCTAAAATTATCCTATGCAGATGACCGTGTTATCCATTTTGGAATGATACCGAGGGCCAATCGCTGCATATTTGTCATCAATGAGTTACCGGATTTACAGGCACGTATACAAGTTTCCCTTTTCAATATTTTAGAGGAGGGCGATATACAGATCAGAGGGTTTAAACTAAGACTTCCTTTGGATATTCAGTTTGTATTTACGGCAAACCCAGAGGATTATACAAATAGGGGAAGTATCGTAACCCCATTGAAGGATAGAATCGGTTCGCAAATACTGACACACTATCCCGATGACATTGAAACGGCACGAAAAATTACCGCACAAGAGTCCAACTTGGATGTACGGCAGTCCGATGCCGTCTATGTACCGGATTTGGCCAAAGATTTGTTGGAGCAAATCAGTTTCGAGGCTAGGAATAGTGAATATGTAGATGCAAAAAGTGGGGTTAGTGCCCGTACCAGTATCACGGCATTCGAGAATCTCCTAAGTACCGCGGAGCGTAGAGCACTCTTGACCGGAGCTGAAAAGACCATGGTTAGACTTAGTGATTTTCTGGGTGTAATTCCGGCCATTACCGGAAAAATAGAATTGGTGTATGAAGGGGAACAAGAAGGTGCGGACGGCGTTGCCGGTATTTTAATCGACGAGGCCGTAAAGTCCCTCTTTCCGGAATATTTCCCTAAAATCAACAAGCTGGAACGTAAAGATGAGGAAACTCCGTATGATAACTTGCTCCATTGGTTTTTTCAAGGCGAAGGTTTTGAGTTGCTAGACGATTTTACGGACGAGGAATATAAAAGAGCCTTAGACGAAATACCGGAATTAAACCAATTGATTAAAACCTATCAACCGGAATTCCCAAAAGAGGATGTATACTTTTTAAAAGAACTGTTGCTATGGGGATTGGTTTCCCATAGGAAACTGAACAAACAACGCTTTTCGGAAGGGTATCAGTTTAAGGACTTGTATAGCAGTTTTTTAAAGGATATCTAATAGAGAGGCTGCCTTAAAATTATCTTCTTCCGTCAATTCGAGACCCTACCAGAATGAAAATTTCTTTCGGGCTAGGAGTTGAGAGTCCAATTTTGCAAAGTCTGTGACTTCGGTACAGAAAAAATAAAATAAACCGACAACTTCGAAGTTGGAAACTTAGCAGAGTGGGTGGATAAAATATTAAAAAAATATGAAGAATTTAGTATTAATTATTAGTTGCATGTGTCTTGTTAATTGTTCCTCTCAGGAAAATAAAAGTATTGATTTTAAAAATACTAGTTGGGGAACCATTTATGATGAAGATATCTTAGGAGATTACTTAGAAATGTATTTTACAGATGAAAATGTTTATTACTTTGAAGGAGCCTTAGGAGTAACTGAATTAGAATATAAGATTAAAAATGGAGTTTTTTCCACAAGAATTAATACTGATTCTAAATTTATAGAAAGGTCAGAAATAAGTATAATTGACGATACTCTTTATTTAAACGAGATTGGAGGAAATAGAAATGTAAAAAACATAAGAATTAAGGAGAATACCATTAAAGATTTAATTGAAGGTAATATTAATGAAAGTAGCTTTAGAGAATATTTTGATGAAAGATTATTGAAAGCTATAGGGAAAAAGTAGTTGCAAAATTACAATGAGGGATTTAAACCCGACCCTCCCCGTTCCGCCAAGGCGAAACACCCGGCCCTCACCAGGGAGGGGAGCTTTTTTTAGTTTGCAAAAAGTGAGGAAGTAATAGGAAATGCTGCTTGGTGAAAAACCGGCCTATTTTGGGATGCGTAGTAAATCCGGAAGGCTTTGGTTTGTCAATAAGGAAATCGCCCAAAAAGTATTCCGATGCAATCGGAAACGGTCTGGGCGATGCGGCGCAAGGACTTCTTGGATTTCAAGTATCCTAAAATCAGCCTAGCCTTTTTGGATACTTTTTTGGCAATGGAAAAAGTATCGGACAACTTTGTATCTTTTTTAGGTAAGCAAAATGATTAAGCAAGCATCGAAAAAAGCCCTTGCAGCCTATTTTTTGATGAATTGCGAAGTTGCAGACGTCGCAGAGCGGGAGAACTCCTAGCCGGAAAAAACAGGTCTCGACTGCGCTCGACCAGACAACATCTATGCTTTTAAAATTGCTCGTTGGTTATGAGGGTTAATATTCTTTTCTATGAATTCCAGTTATCAACATGCTGGTTCATATCGTCAAAGGCATAGGTACCTACAATTTCCCTTCTATAACTAAAGGTCAGAAAAGTAAGTCCAAATAGCATAAGATAAAGTACCAGCATTAAAATACCTATAGGCAGGAAGGTTCCTGGAATCAAGTGGTTTTCATATTGATTATACGATAAAAGGGTAAATAGGGTCTCGAATACTTTAAAGAGATAGACCAAGCTCACAAAATAAAGTCCATACTCCAAATTTCGCATGGGAACATCACTTAGCTCGGCTTCCTTTATCTTAAACCACATGACATATAAAAATATGACATGAGCCAGGGAGAGGATGGGGAAAATATAGTTGTCCACCTTGAAGAAGTAGAATTTATTGGTGTAAAGCCCATAAAAACTGAACACATTTAATAAAAGAATACTGATCAAGGATAATAAAAGCGTTCGCTTCCATGTGAAAATTCCTTTAATAGACTTGAGCATGTTTGAATTTCGATTATAAAAACAATTATTCCTTCTTAAACGGTCACAATTTTCATTTATTCTAAAAATTCGACGAACGACACGTTCAAATCTTTAAAATAAATTCCGACTCGACTAAGGTATTATTTATAAGGTTATTACGTTAGCCATTGTTTCCTAATCCCCTTGTTTGAAAATAAAATAAGGGCGATTCCAATGATAAGAACCATAATCGGCATCACCAAGCCGCCAGGACCATAAACTTCAAAACTGTTACTCATAAAGAATGAGTAGCTCATTTGTGCAATAATGCCAATTAAGGAGATAATAAATATAGGTTTGGCCCATTTTTTCCGCAATAAAAGAAATATACATCCTAGAGTACCACCCCAAACAGCAACGGCAAAGGCCCCTGTTACCCATGCGGGCTGTGTTTCAAATAAAGTCCGCTCCGCCTCGCTTAGGGCGGCCAAATCTTCGACAGACATATACGCCTGACCCACATAGGCCATGGCTCCTGTCAAATTCCATAGTAGTGCTAAAATACTAACGATCCAAAACCACGTGGGTGGTTTAACTTTGGTTTCTGTTGTCATAATTATTGGTTTAGATTAGTTGTGATTAAATTACAAAAAAGTTTGACGTCAATGACGAACCAAACCCCTTTAAATTTATCATTTTAAAATGCAAAGAACTCGTTATTACTACCTTATAAAAATTCAATATCTAGGTTTTAGATACAGTGGTTGGCAAATACAACCGGGGCAGCGTACTATTGAAGGTATGCTTACCAAAACTTTTAATCATGTATTGCCCGGTAAAAAATTCAAGCTTCTAAGTTCAGGACGAACGGATGCCAAAGTTTCTGCCTTGGACGGTATTTTTGAGTTATTTCTTGAAAATGAACCTTTGGCCGATTTAGATGAATTTTTGAAGCTATTCAATAGAAACCTTCCACCAGATATTCGCGCCGGGGAAATTATTCCTACGACCAAGGATTTTAATATCATACATAACAGCAAATCCAAAGAGTATGTCTATTTGTTTTCTTTTGGTGAAAAAAATCATCCCTTTTGCGCGCCTTTCCTTTACAATGTCATCGATACTTTAGATATATCCTTAATGAAAGAGGTTGCCAAATTGTTTGTTGGTACTTTTAATTTCATGTCGTATACGGCCCGTTTAAAACCGAATACCCAAGTAATACGAACTGTAGATTTCTGTGAAATACAAAACAATACATTTATTAGCGGGAATTTCTTTCCGAGCGAAAGCTATGCCTTGGTCATTAGGGGGCAAGGGTTTATGCGCTATCAAATTAGAATGATTATGGGAGCTTTGATTCAGGTCGGGAAGGGAGATTTGACGAAAGCGGATATAACGGACTCCCTGGATCCAAATAAGAGAGTGACCTTAACATTCGTTGCTCCGGGCTCCGGGCTTTTATTGAATGAAGTAAAAATCGACTGATTTGGCTGCAAGCTTTTGGTTATCTTTAGTTAAAGTTTAAATATGGCGGGTAAAAGACGAAAAATAGGTTTACCGAAAAGAAAGAAAAAAGTATCCAGAGTTCAGGGCAAATTGGGTTCAGCCCCAGGAACGGTAAATTATTTAGGTACCAAGGAGAAATCCGATAGTGTCGTCTATGTTACCAATTACGATGCGGATGAGGTGGATACAAAGAAAGTGGAAAGCCTGGAGGACATCTTAAAATATAGGAAAGAAGCAAAGACTTCCTGGATTAATGTGATTGGGATTACCGACGAGCAATTTATTGAAGAATTGGGAAAAGGATTCGTTTTGAACAATTTGATTTTAGAGGATGCCGTAAATACCGACCAGCGACCAAAAATCGATGAATATGAAGGATATATTTTTGGCGTATTCAAAATGCTATACCTGAACGAAAATGATGAAATTGTCCCAGAACATATGGCCATGGTACTTATGGAGAATACCGTACTCGTATTTCAGGAAGTAAAGGAAGATGTTTTTGATGGGGTCAGAAATAGGATTGCAGCCAAATCTGGTCGTATACGGACTAGGGGAGCGGATTATCTCTTTTTTGCCCTACTAGATGCGATAATCGATAATTATTTTCTGGTATTGGAACAAATTAATCATCGTATCGAACTTTTGGAGGAAGAAGTCTATGCCAATCCAAAACCGATTGTAGCCCAGCATATTCAGCAATTAAAGAAAGAAGTCCTAAAAATACGACGGTGGATATTTCCGGTCAAGGAACTGGTAAGTAGATTAATCGATTCCGAAAGTCCATTAATCAAGCATGATACCAAATTATTTTTAAGAGATGCCTTGGACCATTCCTTGGAAATAAACGAAAGCCTACAAATATACAGGGAGATGAGCATGAGCCTCATGGAGATGTATATGAGTAATATGAGTAATAAAATGAACGAGGTCATGAAAGTACTGACCATTATGGCATCCATTTTTATTCCACTGACCTTTATTGCCGGTATCTACGGAATGAATTTTGAACACATGCCCGAACTACACTACGAATATGGATATTATGTCGTCTGGGCGGTCATGATTCTCCTCTTTATTGGGATGTTGATTTATTTTAAGAGAAAGAACTGGTTATAAATTCTTGTTGAAAATCAGTAAACTACCAGTCCCAAATGGGTCTATACGGTTTATTTTCATTGAATCAACAAAAGTTAATCGCTTTTGCGTCAGTCGTTTATGTTGTTTTCAGTTATATTATTCTAAAGAATGATGTAACGGCATTGAGTTACGTTGCATGTTATTTTATGAATCTTAAAATTTAGTATAATGAAGAATATGAAGATGATTATAGCCGGTTTACTTTTTGTAAGCGGAGTCACTCTGGCGCAAGAAGGCAATTCCGAGGTTTTACAAACTACCACCACCAAAACTTATAATGTAGATATGGGAGATAAGATGGTAAAAAGGTCGGTTGAAGTCACTACAGCGAGAGAAAATACAATAAAACATAATGAAAAGGACGCCGATAAGGTTGATCAGACAAGAATCACGGATAGCATAGCTACCATTACCAAAACGGTGAAAATTGATAATGATGAAGATGACGCTTTTGACGAAAAAATAGTTTTTAGTTATAAGTCAGATACAGCAGAGGACTTTGTCCTAGTGAGCAATGCCGATGAACTGGTTGTTGCCATAGATGAAGGAAATAGTCTAAAAATTGTGGAGAACATGAATCTGAAATCGAAAGAAACCAGTGGAAACCGAGCGACTTATATTTTTACCGACGACAAAGGTAAGGATGTTGAATTTTTCGTAGAAGAATACAACAAGGCTTGGGATATGGACAATTCCAAATAAGTTGACTAATTAGATTGCTTATAAAAGATAATGGAGCCATGTATTTGGCTCCATTTTTATTTGCTTTAAAAATATTTGATTAATCAAATAAATCAGAGGAAAGATAACGATCTCCTCGGTCACATACAATGGAAACAATTACGCCACTTTCCAACTGGTCGGCCAATCGTAAAGCCACGGTAGCCGCCCCTCCGGAGCTCATTCCCGAAAAGATACCTTCTTCCTTTGCCAGGCGTTTTGCCATTTCAATTGCCTCCGTCTCATTAACCTCCATAACCTGATCCACTTTGGAGGCATCGAATATTTTGGGCAGATATTCTGCTGGCCATTTCCGAATTCCCGGGATTTTTGCATTGTCTGACGGTTGTACCCCTACAATTTGAACGTCTTTATTTTTTTCCTTTAAAAAAGTGGACGTTCCCATAATGGTCCCCGTGGTGCCCATAGCGGATACAAAATGTGTGATTTTCCCGTCGGTGTCATTCCAAATTTCAGGTCCCGTAGTCTTGTAATGGGCTTTCCAATTATCATCATTGGCAAACTGATTGATCATGACAAAACCCTCCTCCTTTACTTTATTTTCGGCATAATCCCGTGCTCCTTCTATTCCAACATCGGAAGAAGTCAGCGTCACTTTTGCTCCATAGGCTCGCATGGTTTGTACACGTTCCTTTGTGGAGTTTTCCGGCATTACCAATTCGATATCCAAACCAAATACGCCTGCAATCATGGCCAACGCAATGCCCGTATTTCCACTAGTTGCCTCAATAAGCTTGTCTGTAGGCTTCAAACTTCCACGATCGAGCCCACTTTTAATCATATTATAAGCGGCCCTGTCCTTGACACTACCACCCGGGTTGTGTCCTTCTAACTTGAAATATAGTTTTACGTTGGGATTTGTATTCAGTACCCTGGATTCTACCAAGGGGGTATTACCGATTAGGTCTATTATCGATTTAGACATCTGTCTGGGTTTTAATTTTAATTTCAGGGGAATGGTATACTGTACTATTTGCGGGAACTGAATCCGTTAACCATGCATTACCCCCAATAACACTATTGGCTCCAATTATCGTGTCACCTCCTAAAATAGTGGCATTGGCATAGATGGTCACGTTATCTTCAATAGTAGGGTGCCTTTTGGTCTTTTGCAAATGCTTGGCCACATAAAGTCCGCCCAAGGTAACCCCTTGATAGATTTTTACATGATTTTTAATGATGGCCGTTTCACCGATTACAACACCGGTGCCATGATCAATATGAAAGGAATCCCCGATTTGTGCTCCAGGATTGATATCGACCCCAGTTTGACGGTGGGCATACTCGGTCATTAGTCTAGGAACTAATGGAAATCCAATACTATATAGCTCATGGGCTAGCCTGTAGATGGCAATGGCATAAAAGCCGGGATAGGCCATATACACTTCTTCAATAGAGAGGGAAGCAGGGTCACAGTTTACCGTGGCCTCCGCATCCCTATTAAGTTTTTCCAAGATATTCGGCAACTTTTGCACATAATTGGCCCATACCTTTTTACATGGCTTTTGAAACTCCCAACAGGCCAAATTTACCAAACTATCAAACTTTGCCTCCAGTGCTTCTAAATTGTCCGCAACAGGCGTTTCAATGTCAAATAAGGTATAGAATAATAAATCGGTAAAGGTTTCCACGTCTTTTTTTAGACGAAATCGCAGGTTGGGCTGCTTTTTATGAATATTTATCTTTTCAACAATCGATTGGTGGCTCATTGGCTTGGTTTATACATCAAAATTAACCATTAATTTAAAAGGCCTTTCCTGCAAATGGTTAACTTTAGCTTAAAATCACATAATTTCTAAGTCGTATGTCAAATGCTATAATTACCAAAAATACCCTGGAATTTTTAACGGAATTGAAGAATAACAATAACAGGGAGTGGTTTGGTAATCATAAAGATAGATTTACAACACACAAAAAAGAAGCAAAAGCGTTTTTTCAGGCGGTGATGGAGAAACTGAATTCACATGATAAGATTGAAAAACTTAAGATATTTAGAATCTATAGGGATATCCGGTTTTCAAAGGACAAAACTCCATATAAGTATAATCTTTCGGCATCCTACAAGAGATTGGGTGTGGAAAGACGTGGTGGATATTATGTTCATATACAACCCGAGGGAAGCTTTATTGCGACAGGTTTCTGGAATCCGGAGAAAGAGGATTTACTGCGGATAAGAAAGGAATGGGAGGTTGATGCCACCGAAGTGAGAAAAATTATGGAAAACTACGATTTTCAAAAGATTTGGGGCGAGATGGAAGGGGAGGAATTGAAAACAGCCCCAAAGGGATTCGATAAAGAAGACCCCAATATTGACCTCATTCGAAAAAAGCAGTTCATTTTTATTAGAAGATTTACGGACAAGGAAGTTCTTTCGCCAGATTTTCTGGATAAAATAGATAAATCCTTTATGGCTATACGTCCTTATTTTGATTTGATGAGCAATATTTTGACCACCAATCTTAATGGTGAATCGTTATTAGACTAAGACTTCCTTTTCAAAACATTGAATTTGGTCCTGCAACCTCTTAATGACCATATTCATCATTCTTTTGTTTAGGGCCGAGGAATTCTTGATATAAGTCTCATATTCCTCCAAGGTAAATTGGCCAATGACCATCCCCTTAAGGGAATTCCTGAACTTTATATCCTTTTGAATCGCATTCGTGATATAGTTTAAACGATTTTCAATGTTTAACGTATAAAATGAATTCTTTCCCTTTACAATATAGTTTTGAAAAGATGCCAATAATAAATCGTTCTGAAGCTTGATGATGGGGCGAAGCGTTTCATTCTGAAACCGCTCGTCGTTACTCATGTTGGGAAGTATTTTGGCTGAAGGAATTTCTGGACGAATCTGAAGCAACTTTTGGGACCTCTCGTTCATTTTGCGTGGTTTTTATAAAGATAAAGATAAAGTAAGGCGGCTCTAGGCCAAATGACTTTAGTTTTTAACGGGGTTATAAACAATAGGAATTCTAAATCTTACCCAGTCGAATTCCTTATTTTTATGGATTATTTTGATACTATGAAATTTGGAAAAGTAGACCGGCCAGAACTTATCGATTTTAGTATGCCCATGGACCATAAAAACACGGAAACCCTAATTAAAAATCTAAATGATACAGATGCTTTCACGGTTCATGTGGGCTGCGCTAAATGGAACAAACAAGATTTAAAGAATTTTTATCCAAGAGGTACGAAGGATGAACTTTCCTATTATTCGAGACAATTTAATTGTATAGAGTTGAATGCTACATTTTATAGAATCTTTCCAACGGAGACGTATCAAAAGTGGAAGGAAAAAACGCCGGAAAACTTCACTTTTTTTCCTAAAATAGTTCAAAACGTTAGTCATTTGAGGCGTCTAAACGAGCATGCCTATCCGGTCTTACAGAATTATCTTGATGTTACTTCTAACTTGGAGCAAAAACTTGGAACGTTATTTCTACAGATGCACAGTAATTTCAGTCCAAAAGATTGGAACAGGGTAGTACACTTTGTAGAAAATTGGCCCAAGGAATTTAGGTTAGCCATTGAATTTAGACACACGGATTGGTTCAATGATGAAAAAGTGGCACAGGAACTCTATCAGTTATTAGAAGAAAATGGTATCGCAAATATTTTGGTCGATACGGCCGGAAGAAGGGATTTGATGCATATGCGACTCACTAATGATGAAGCTTTTATTCGCTTTGTCGGAGCCAACCATAAAAGTGATTATTCGAGATTGGACGACTGGATAACAAGGCTAAATGAATGGAAGTCCTTGGGACTAAAGAAAATAAACTTCTTTGTGCATCAAAATATGGAATTGGAATCTCCGTTGTTGTCCGCGTATTTTATTAGAAAATTGAATAAAAAATGGGGGTGTGACCTAAAAATTCCGAACACACTTCTCGACCCTCCTTCATTATTTTGAGTCAATTGTACTGTTAATCTAATATTATGTTAAAATGAATGAAGCTAAGGGGTTGTAAATCTAGATAAAGGAAAAAATAATCACCTAATTTTAAGAATTATTCGTTTGGGGCTTACTGCTTTTTCCATGTTCATAATTCTGATTGTTAAATACCTATAAAGACAATCATGACCTTGTTTTTTCGTTTTAATTTTGACAAATAAAACATCATAATATGAGATTCCATACAAGAAAATTAGTAAAGCCGGAAGATTTAAACTCAAACGGCACCTTATTTGGAGGAAAAGTGTTGGCATGGATTGATGAAGAAGCCGCCTTATATAGTATTATACAGCTAGAGAACAGTAAAATAGTGACCAAATATATGTCTGAAATTAATTTCATGAGCGCAGCTAAACAGGGTGACGTTGTGGAAATAGGAATTCAGGTCGTAAAATTTGGTAAAACATCCCTTACACTTAATTGCGAGGTCCGGAATAAGATGAATCACGAAACCATTGTTACCGTGGACAATATTATCATGGTCAACCTTGGTGAAAATGGTAAACCGGCACCCCATGGCAAAACAAAAATAGAGTTTGTAAAGGATAGGTTAGCAGCGACCGAGGTTTCTTAGTTAGCTTAGGACATAGACTTAGCCACACTTTGCACTTCGTCTAGAACTCGAAGTAGGTTTCCGCTCCATAATTTTGCGATTTCCGCTTCGGTATACCCGCGTTTTACTAATTCCAAGGTAACATTAAAGGTTTCGGAGGCATCGGACCAGCCATCTATGCCGCCACCACCATCAAAATCAGAACTAATACCTACATGGTCAATCCCTATCAATTCGACCATATAATCAATGTGATCCACAAAATCCGAAACATTCACTGGTTGTGGGGCATCTGTTCTTTCCTTTACTAATTCCTCCCCAATCTTTGTTACCTTAGGATAGTTTTCCATTAAGGACTCTTTTTGGGCATCCGTTAAACTTTGGAACTGTGAACGTTCAAACCATTCAATCCCTAAAGAATCGGCTACTTCTTGATAGATATCTTTCATGTAAGCTGAACGCGATTCGTCTTTTTCTGTATTCAAATAGGAACTAAAGGCTACGGTTTGGACAACACCACCATTTTCCTTCATCAATTGTAATTGTTCATCATCCAAATTCCTACTATGATTACATAAGGCTCTCGCCGAGGAATGTGACGCGATAATCGGTGCTTTTGAAAGAGCTATCATTTGCTTCATTGCTTCCTTGGATGGATGCGAAACATCTATCATGATTCCCAGTCTATTCATCTCAGCTACAGCATTTTTACCTAATTCACTTAAGCCATTGTGCAACCATACAGAATCCCGTTCTCCGGTATTGGAATCACTAAATTGACTGTGTCCATTATGTGCCAACGAAACATATCTTGCACCTAACGCATGGTAGCGTTCGAACTTGGAGAGATCTTCCCCCATTGGATAGGCGTTTTCAACACCGATCATGGCTACTTTTTTTCCTTCGGAATGTATTCTTCTTACATCTTCCGAGGTAAGCGCCAAATTAATTTCATCCGGAGCAATCTCCTCACATAGTCTATGGATAGCATCGAACTTCTCCATGGCGTTCTCTCGACCTTTTGCATATCCTTCGGAGGTTAAGGTATCCTGACCCGTATAAACGATTAACCAAGCTACATCCAAGCCACCTTCTTCCATTTTGGGAATATTCACTTGGGTACCCAGTCTCTGCGTATAGTTAACACTATCCGTGAAATTTGCGACATTGATATCATCATGCGTATCCAAGGTGATAACCTTTTCGTGAATTCTTTGTGCTTTTTCTTCTAAGGATTCCGTTGACTTTGGCTCTTTTTGTTGACAGCCAAACACCGTCAGAATACCCAATAAATAGATGTATTGCTTCATTATGTGAAAATTTATACCTACAAATAAAGGCTATTCACAACAAAAAAGGAAGCCTATAGAACATTTAATTGTGGGTAGGTCAGGAAAGCAGGAATTTTAAAATATCACAAACTGAAAAAGTTTGCTGAAAACACCGAACAACCCATGTCAATTGTGAAAACACAAGATTTACTTAGTCAACTAAACCATTTGGAATCTACCATATCCAAATTTTCCTTTGAGTCTTTGAGTGCCGACGAGGCAACTAGTTTAAAAGATTCATTTGAAGAATTTAAGTGTCATTTGGAGCAAAAAATATTCCAAGAAGGGAGTGGAAATTCCGCTTCTTCCTCTAAAACCTTTAATAAATCAGATACTCCAGCAAACCAGGAAACAAAATTCATTGCACACATAAGCCATGAGATACGTACTCCTTTGAATGGTATAATTGGTTTTACCAACCTTTTAAAGGAAGATAACCTGAGCCAGAGTCAATCAAAAAAGGTAAATGCCATAGAAATGGCCTCAAATAACCTATTGGAAATCATAAACGAGGTTTTGGAATACTCCAAAATTTCTTCCGGAATGGAGGAATTTATGGAAGTGGATTTTAATTTTCGTAGTTTGATCAACGATGTAATTTTTCTCTGTCAGACCCTGTTAATTGACCGGAAAATCGATTTACAAGTCAAGATAGACGACAAAATCCCAAATACTTTAATAGGGGATCCATCCAAACTATCCCAAATACTTCTAAATCTTCTGGGAAACTCCGTAAAATTTGTGGAGAAGGGATTTATACATTTAGAAATAAACGCGATCAATTCGAACAACGGGGATTATAACTTGGAGTTTACTATCAAAGATTCCGGTATCGGGATGTCACAGGACCAAATTGACAGAGTATTCCAATATTTTAAACAAGGTGATCAATATACTTCTTCCAAGTATGGTGGAACTGGTCTTGGCCTTTGCATTGTTAAGGAGCTAGTTGAAAAACAAGGAGGGCAGATATCGGCAGAGAGTAAAATAGGAGCAGGATCCACTTTTAATTTTAAAATACCCTACAAAAAAGGAGTATCTAAAAACATTCCTAATAACACCTTGAGCACGATTAGTGCCCAAAAGGGTAAGGAACTTTTATTAGGTACCAAAATATTGGTATTCGAGGACAACATAATGAACCAGCACCTTATTAAGGAACAATTGGACAAATGGGGATGCAAGGTATATGTTACTTCCAATTCGGATAAAGGGATGGGTATATTAAAAACACAAACTATCGACTTAATATTAATGGATTTGAAGATGCCCGGAATGAACGGATTCCAAATTTCAAACCTAATAAGGGAGGATAAACAGATAAACCAAGTGCCGATTGTTGCAATAAGTGCCGATTTTACCGCTCAAGACGAAGAGAATTGTGTTGCATCTGGAATCAATGATTTCCTTTTAAAGCCATATACCCTAGATGAATTATTGCGAAAAGTCATTAGGGCAAAAAAGGAGACATCACTATCTAGCGAAAGTAAAGTTCTTCTAGGAAAAGAAATGATTTCTGGGAATCCTAAAAAAACGGTAGATATTGATGGCGTGCTCAATGATTGCTGTGGTGATATTTCGGTTTTGGAGGAACTGATACGACTTTTTAAACAGAATGTTTACGAGTTTATAGGTTCTGTAAAAATAAATCTTAAACAGAAAAATTTAAAAGAAATCGGGTTTGCCGCACACAAGCTCAAAGCAGGGTTAAAAATGCTAAAACTGGATGATTTGGTGCAGATGATGGTAGATATGCAGGGAAGTTGTGAGAAAGAGGAGGAAACAAAGATACAATCCCTGTTTCAAGATTTCCTCAGGATTTATCCAGATTATGAAAAGGAAATAGACAAGGCATTTACTCAGGTTTCTAAAGAAAAATAAAATGGAAGTATTATTGGCAGATGACGATGATTTATTGGCTTCCCTTTTAGGTTTTCGACTTAAAAAAGGTGGATATGATGTGCATCAATCCTCTAATGGAAAAGAAGTAAAGGAGTACCTTAAAACCAACACACCTGATATCATCGTGAGTGATATCATGATGCCCTATTTTTCGGGTATAGAGCTCATCAATTATGTTAGAAAAGACCTTTCTCTGAGAACACCTATAATCATTATTTCATCCGCAGGGAATGAAGAAAACGTTTTAAGTGCATTTGAATTGGGAGCGAACGAGTTTATATCAAAGCCCTTTAGCCCTACGGAACTTTTGGTTCGCTTAAAACGAGAACTTTATAAAAACTAAATCTTATAATTATAATCCCCCAGACTTTTAAAATAGCGACATTGATATCTAGCCCCAAAATTCCAACGGATTTACTTTGGGGCCTTTCCACATTTTTTGTGGTCTTGGCCATGCTATATCTGATTTCGGTATTTTATTTCAGAAATAAGATTACAAAAGAAAGTAAAAAAATAAGGGAGAAAAAGAAGGAATTATCCCCAATTATCAGTGAGTTTCTGTTTTACGATGAGCATGGGGATAAAATTGAAAAAATAAATTATATAGGACTCAAAATAGAGGTTAGGGAACTCATTAAAAATCCTTTTGACCGTAAAGTGCTAACGGAAATTCTGATGGACCTACGGAAAGATGTATCCGGTCATACCAGAACAGAACTTTTTAATATCTATCAAGATTTGGGTCTGCACGAGGATGCATTTAAAAAATTAAAAAGTTGGCGTTGGCAAATTATTTCCAAAGGGATATTCGAGTTAACTCAAATGCATGTAGAAGAGGCTTATAAGCCTATTACCGGGTTTATTAACGATAAAAGAGGAACGGTAAGAAAACAGGCCGAGATTGCGATAGTCACCCTTAAAAATGAGGGTATCTCCTTTTTTATGGACCACACAAAATATAGAATATCGGAATGGCAACAGTTGAAATTATTGGATGTAGTTAGAAACAAGGATGATTACATTCCACCCCCTTTTAGACTCTGGCTTACCTCCAAAAATAACTATGTGGTTCTTTTTGCACTTCGATTAATAAAACATTTTAATCAGAATGATGCCAATGCTTCCCTTATAACTTTGGTTAACCATAAAAGCAATCCTATCAAGCGAGAAGCTATTCACTGCATCAAGGAATTTTATGTAAGTGATGCATTATCCATGCTTAAACAGGTCTTCTGGAAGAACAACACGGATATAAAAATGCATATCCTGGATACCATTGCAGAAATTGGTGGTGAAGATGAGATACCCTTTTTGGAAAGTATTCAAGAGGGTACTGACACTTTTATGGTAAAAAATAAGGCCGTTAGAGCCATAAATACCATTCAACCAGAAGCTATACTTCCCACAAAGGATATTGAAGAATATGAAATAAGAACGGTAGCCAAAACGTCAGATACTGTTAAACCTACTGAAGATAGTGAGCGTATTGAAGAAAAAAATGAAGATGTTGATAGTAATACGCTACAAAAGGAATTAGTAGCAGATACCCATTATTCTAATTATAGGGATAGTAATCTGGCGGAAGAAAAAAATAAGCTCTCATCATTATCCAACAAAAACCTTATTCCTGTAAGCAGGGCAAAAAGTCTAGAGAATGATGACGCTTTAGAGAATGAGAAGGATTTGACTCAAGAAGAAATTGCATTCCTACCCATAGTAATTGATTCCAATGAGGATGAAATTGAAGCGACTAACCAAGATCGAAAAACACCTATAAATCAATTAAGTGGAAATTTTGAAGAAGTTATTCCAGAAAGAGAAATAATTCCTTTCAATGATAATTTTTTGCCGTTAGTTGTGGATGGAATTGATATAAACCCCTTGAATATTAAGGTTGTGTATGAGGAAGTCTCTTTTGAAAAAATCACTAAAATTCCACCCCTTAAGGATTTAGAGGTTTATTTTGAACTAGTTCTTCCTTCTATTAAGTCTTCTAAGGAAACAATAGAAAACAGTCAACTCCTTGACTTTTCTGGGCTTAAACCTATTGAACCAAAACAAGGGAATAAAAACGAAAACAAGGTTAATTCGGACGAATCCAATGAGTTCCTGGAATGGCCATTCAATTTTGAAAACCAACTTGGGGACCTTGAAGAAATACAAATAGAAATTGAGGAAGCACTAGATATTTCTAGGGATAACCAAATCCTAAAGCCGAATTTTCATTCAAATGAAATTATGGAGACTTTGGCGCTTTTAGAAAATATAGAAGAGTTAGGGGATGCACGGGAAATACCTTTGTTAAAGGCGATGTTGGATACTGAAACATCATCCATTGTTTTAGAAAGAATTGGTTTTCTATTAGAACATTTTAATACGCAAGAACAAGGGTTTAGTATAGAATCAATTCAAGAAAAGGAATATAGTGTCTTTGAGGAGTTGATCGATAAGGGAGATTTAGATTCCAAAATTTTTCTACTTAATGAAATTGCAGAATTGGGCGATTCCAAAGAATTACAACTACTTCAAACTTTGGTATTGGATGAAAACAAGGAAATCAAGAAAAAGGCCAAAAAGGTATTGCAATTGCTAAAAAACAGATTGAAGCTTGAGGCTGAGAATGAGGATAACCTTATTACAAGTAACAAGCCTGTTTCTATTGAAGAACTAATTAAAAAGGACAATCCTGATTTCTTCAAACTCAATTTTGAACCAATCACGGAGGGATACGATAGTAATCCAGTAAATAAAGACCCAAAACATAGCAGCACGTTATTTGACCACCTATGCAATATGTCCACTAAACTATACAACAGGAAGAATGACTAACGGATTTCTGGAAATATTACTGGAATATATAAACATTGTTTTTTTCGTGTTTACAGTGGTCCTATTTACAATGTTTACCTTGATGGGCTATTTGTCCACCAGAAACTCCATACACTATAGAAATAAAAACAGCTTTGGGGAGATGTCCAAATTAATGGCTTCGCCATTGGCCCCGAGTATAACAATCATAGCTCCTGCTTATAATGAAGGACTTACCATTGTGGAAAACATACGTTCCCTTATGTCCCTTAGGTATGTTAACTATGAGGTAATGGTGGTAAATGATGGGAGTAAGGACGACACCTTACAAAAGATGATCGATGCTTATGACCTAATTAAAATAGAACAAGAGATTGATCCGGATTGGAGGTCCAAACCCATACGAGGTATTTATAAATCCCCACATAAAGCATTCTCAAAATTAACCGTAATCGACAAGGAAAATGGAGGTAAATCCGATGCATTGAATACTGGAATGGCGCTATCTACCAATCAGTATGTGGGATGTATAGATGTAGATTGCCTTTTGCTTCCAGACGCTCTTTTGCATGTAGTTAAATCTTTTTACCAACGCTCCGAAAAACAAGTAATTGCTGTAGGAGGTGTAATAAGGGTGGCTAATTCCTGCATAATCCAAGGTGGTCAATTGGAGGAAATAAAATTACCGACAAATTGGTTGGCAAGGTTTCAATTATTGGAATATACCCGCTCTTTTATTCTTGGTAGAATGGCATGGGGAAGAATAGACAGCTTACTAATAATTTCTGGGGCTTTTGGATTCTTTGATCGTGAAATTGCCTTGGAGGTTGGTGGTTATGACACGAATACGGTAGGGGAGGACATGGAAATTGTTTTTAAGATGAGACGTTTTATGCACGAGCGTAAACTTCCATACACGGTAGAATACATTCCTGATCCGTTATGTTGGACGGAAGTTCCGGAGGATACTAAGATTTTAATAAATCAACGTGATCGTTGGGCAAGAGGAAATTTGGAAACGCTTTTCAAGCATAAAGAAATGTTTTTTAATCCAAAATTCGGTCGCTTGGGAATGCTAAGTTATCCCTATTGGTTTTTTTATGAATGGATGGCTCCGCTTCTGGAATTTTTTGGATTTTTTACCATCCTACTTTTTTACTGGTTGGGAATCTTGAACTGGGAATTCTTTATTGCGATAACCACCGCAGTATATGTATTCTCGGTAATGTTTTCCTTTTATGCGATACTCTGGGATGTCTATTCCTATAATGAATATAAAAAAACCAAGGATATTCTCATTTTAATGTTCTGTGCCATTATTGAACCTATATCCTTTCATCCATTGGTAGTATGGTCTGCAGTGCGCGGTAATTATAAAAAATTGTTCAAAATAAAATCAGGTTGGGGATCCCAAGTAAGAAAGGGTTTCGCAAAAGCTAGTTAAACATGCTGGAATACAAGGACGAACATATCAATTTAAAAGAAAAGACACTAAAGGATTTCATTCCTTTGGTGATTACCTTTTTTCTAGGGTTGGTCGTTCTGTCTATTTATCAAAATACTGTATTGTATTCATTTGGTGTCCTTGATAGTATCCTCAACACTAGTTTTTTTATCTATTTATTACACCATTTAGGATTTGCTTCCGTCTGTTCATTATTCCTTGCTTTTGTTTTTAATATTTTAGAGAATAGAAAATATGGTTTGGGCCTTAAAGTTGTTCAAGTACTTCTGCTTTTATTGCTTCTTGCCGAGGCTTCCTTAATTACCTATTATGTTCAGAATTTTGAGCCACTAGGGGCGGATTTTGTAGGCTTATTCAAAAAAAGTGAAATTCGATTCTCTGTCTTGCAAACGTTGGTGGTTTCATTATTTACCCTTGCCATTTGTTATTTCTGTTATAGGTATATAAAATCGTTCTATAGTGTTATTAGTCGAATGTACCCATTGACCATTATCTTTTTTAGTATTTTCTTGGCTACGTTATATTCTGATAAAAAGCCGGTCAATGAAAATAAGATCCAACATTTGGCACAGCATATCACCAAGAAACTATTCCAATCACAAACTTATGATGGTAAAGAAGAATTTCCATTATTGAATCCTTTTTACAATGTAGCGGGTCTATCCCAATATTTTGACCTTAAGGATTCCATGCCTCACATAAAAATAATTATTGTTGATGGATTAGGTAATGATTTGGTACAAGGTGATTTCAAAGCCTTTATGCCGCAATTACAAGGTTTAAAAGAGGAATCATTGTATTGGAGTAATTTTCTCAGTAATACAGGTGAAAGCTATGCTTCCTTTCCAAATGTTGTTGGTTCTCTTCCTTTTGGAGAGGCAGGTTTTACTCAAATCCCTAATTTCACCTATAGAAATACGTTATATAGTATTTTGAAAAATAATGGGTATGCTACCTCATTTAATTATGGCGGAAATACGGCACTATATAATTTTGATAAATTCCTGGAAGAGGAGAAGGTATCCTTGATTTTTGACAGAAATAATTTTGGAAATGAATTTAAACTACAGGAAGAGGATGCGGCAGGAATTACCTTGGGATATCCAGATAAGGCACTGTTTTCCAATTATGATAAAAACGTGCAATTCTATACCGTTCCAAAGTTTGATGTCTTTGTAACGCTGAGTACCAAAGCGCCATTTCATATTCCAAATAGTAGTAAGTATCAGGAACAAGTAAGCCAAATAGTAGAACAATCGAATTTCGAAGGTGCTACAAACAGATTTATTCGAAGAAATGATGAGTTATTTGCTAGTTTTCTTTATGCCGATGAGGCCTTAAACGATTTCTTGACCCAAGAAAGAAAGCACAAAACATATTTAAACACGATTTATATTATCACTGGTAGCCATCAGTTGGCCGAACTTCCGCAGGCAAACACATTGTCCAAGTACAGGGTTCCCTTAATTATGTACAGTCCTTTATTAAAAAAAACTGGGGTAATACCTAAAATAACTTCACATGCGGACATTGCCCCAAGTTTGATCTCCCTTTTAAACGAAGGATATTCCTTTACAAAGCCCAATCAGATGGCTTGGATGGGACAAGACTTGGTCGATAAATCTGACCTAAAAACATACAATGAAATTCCATTATTGAGAAATGCCTACAATATTCAGGATTATATAATGAACGATTTATTCTATACCGATGGAAAGACCTTTCATTTGGATCACAATCTAAATTTGGAAGAAATAGATAATGAATCAGCAATAGACCCAATTGAGAAAAGGTTTGAAAATTTTAAGTCCGTCAACAACTACGTAACCAAAAACAATAGGATTATCCCAAAATCAGTATCCCTGATAGCCGATAAAAACCCTAAATTTTCCAAAGAGGAAATTATTTGGATAGAAAGTGTTTTTAATGGAAAAGACTTTGATGATGCCTATTCAAAAGCCAAGGATATGGCATTTGATAAGGATTATGGTAGGGCCCTTTTGCTCTGTGAGTATATTTTAAGTGAAATACCACGTCACGCGGATACTGAAATCCTTATGGGTAGGATTTATTCTTGGAAAGAAAACTACGATAAGTCGATAGCGCTATTAAATGAAGTAATTGAGAAGTATCCAAAGTACGAAGATGGTTACTGTGCACTTATGGATGCTTATTTCTGGTCTGGGCAAAATGAATTTGCCTATGATATACAAAGGACTGCAAAAAGTAATAGTGTCCAGGATAGGATATTAAATGAAAAGTTTGAAAGATCTATTTCCTTGATTGTGGCACAAGAAAAAACTACTAAGGCGCTGGAATTAAAAACTGCAGAGGTCAATACAGAACAAAAATAATGAAGAAAGTATTGCTTCCTCTTTTTCTATTGATATCGTGGGTGTTCTTTGCCCAGGAATTCAGTTATAAAGGGGACCCTGACAAATCATTTTTTGCTGCACGAGATTTGGCATTTGCGGGCAATAGGCAATCTGCCAGGGATACCCTGAAAAGTATTCTTACCAAGTACCCTGAATATACAGATGTAAGAAGTTTGCTCGCAAAAACATATAGTTGGGATCATGAGTTCGAATCAGCAAGACTGGAGTTTAACCGTATAACCAGTAAGGAACGAAATAACCGTGAAGTTTGGTTGGGAGCTATTAAGAACGAGCAATACGCTAAAAATTATAATATCGCTCTCGGACTAGCGAACAAGGCCCTAAAATATTTACCTGAAAATAATGAGCTGCTAATTATTAAGACCGAAATTGTCCAACAAATCGAGGACCAACAACTTCTACAGAATGTCCTAAAAAAGACTAAAATTGAAGATGAAAATAACCAGTCTCTTACCGTTTATACCCAAGCAGAGGTTTTCGACAAAGAATTGAACCCTATGTATTACGGGGCATTGGAGTACCAAAAAAAAACAAAGTGGGGCGTTCTTATTCCCCGGTTGAATTATAACAGAAGGTTTAACATACATGGAATACAAGCCGAAGTAGATGCGTATCCAAGGTTTTCTAAAACCCTAAATGGGTATTTCAATTACGGATATTCAGGAGCACCTATTTTTCCCAAGCATAGGATAGGGGGAGAGGTGGTAAAAGAACTGCCAAATGCCTTAGAGGCTTCTCTTGGTTTTAGGCATTTAATATTTGAGCAGGATAATGCAACTATTCTAACGGGAACCTTTGGGTTATACAGAGGTAATTATTATATGGTGCTACGGTCATACGTAATACCCGATGCAAAAAAAGGAGTTGGAGTATCTGGAAACTTTTTGGTTAGAAAATATCTGAAAGATGGTAATAATTTCTTGGGACTCAACGTAGTCTACGGTTTTGATACAGAATTAAATCAGTTTGTCGTCAATGGACAGTTGCTTGCAGAAACATTATTGTACTTGGAATCTCAAAGATTGAGATTGGAGTATCAGTTTACCAACAAAAAGGGCAACAACCAATACAAAGCCAATTTAGGTGTTAACCGACAAGAATTGGCGTTTAGTACAGGAGATTTCTTCTTATCCGTGACTGCTGGTCTTGCATATCAAGTAAAATTCCGTTGAATCATTATAAATAAACGACGAAAGGATTCTTTGGTAACCCCCGTAAAACCCAGTAATTCAAACGATTTAATTTCCTTCACCTATAACAAACGTATTTTTTACAACAAAAATGAACTCGTTTACCACATTTTATTGTCGTAAATGCACTCCCTTCCTACATTTAGAATGTACTTAAAAGTAACCAAATCGAAATTTTAAACCTAAAAACCCCTAACCTATGCTTTATGATACCTACGGTGAGGAATACCTAATTTTTCTTCAAGACCTTAACGAAATTTTAAGCCTTAACGAATTAGTGGAACTAGACTACATGTAGTCGAAAACATAACCTTAAAATAGAATAATATGGCAAATCAAAATAACGATAGTACCTCTTATCATAATTTTATCGAGAATTTAAATAACATTCTTGTAGACATTAACATTAATAAACTAACGTATTCTTAGTATCTAGTGTGTACTACAAAAAAAGCGCCTATTCTGAAAATAGGCGCTTTTTTATTTTTGAGGCTTCAGGGAATTTAACCCAAATATGTTTTTAATAATTTACTTCTTGAATTGTGACGAAGCTTTCTAATCGCTTTTTCACGAATTTGTCTAACACGTTCCCTTGTTAAATCAAAAGTATGTCCTATTTCCGCTAAGGTCATGGATTGCTGATCGCCAATTCCATAATATAGCTTTACAACATCAGCTTCCCTAGGGGACAAGGTCTCTAAAGCTCTGTTTATTTCTGTATTCAAGGATTGTTGTAAGAGATGATTGTCCGGCTTTGGAGACTCTCCAGAACGCAACACATCATATAAGTTGGAGTCCTCACCTTCACGCAGAGGGGCATCCATGGAGACGTGTCTACCAGAGTTTTTTAAAGACTGTTTTACTTCACTAACGGTCATCTCCAGTTCCTTGGCGATTTCTTCCGCAGATGGCGGGCGCTCATGAGTTTGTTCTAAATAAGAAAAAGTCTTTTTTATTTTATTAATGGAACCAATTTTGTTCAATGGTAAACGAACAACCCTAGATTGTTCTGCCAAGGCTTGTAAAATAGATTGTCTTATCCACCAAACGGCGTAAGATATAAATTTAAAACCCCGAGTTTCATCAAAACGTTTGGCCGCTTTTACCAACCCCAAGTTACCCTCATTAATTAAATCCGGTAATTTCAACCCTTGATTTTGATATTGCTTAGCTACGGATACCACGAATCTTAAGTTTGCAGTGGTCAATTTTTCCAACGCTATTTGATCTCCTTCACGTATTCTTTGGGCCAGTTCTACTTCCTCGTTTGCCGTTATTAAATCAATCTTACTGATATCTTGCAGGTATTTATCCAATGATTTGGATTCACGATTGGTTACCTGCTTGATAATCTTTAGTTGCCTCATGTATATCTAAGTTTTAAGTTCGTACAAGTTTACATTATACATTTTTATTACGTCTTATCCAAAAGGAAAGCTATAATGTTTTCCAAAATTTATGAGTTCCCTTCTAATCTTTAAAGGATTTAGGCAGTTGACCGGGCATAGCTTATTTTTGAGGTAATTAATAATCGATGAGTAAAAGAGCACTTAAAACATATTTATCTGAATTGAGTAAAAAAGCTTTGGAGGCGCAGGTAATGGAATTATATGAAAAATTTCCTGCCGTAAAGACCTATTACGATTTTGCCTTTAATCCCAAGGAAGATAAAATGGTTCAAGAGGCAAAGACGAAAATATCGAATGAATATTTTCCCGTAAAAAGGAAGCGCCCTAAAGCAAGGAGGTCCGTAGCTCAGAAATATATTAAGCACTTTGTTAAATTAGGTGTGGACAGCGCAATGGTAGCCGATGTAATGTGCTTTAATTTAGAAATAGCCCAAGCATTTGAGCAAGAACGCAATGTACCCGATGCATTCTATAAAAGTATGTTGAACTCCTTTAGCGAAATGACTACTTATGTCTCTCAGCATGCAATTTTACCCGAGTTTAAGGCGCGAATCGTAAAAATATATGAACAGTCCCAATTAAAAAATTGGCTTTATAAGGAGGAATTCTCGAGAGCTTTGGATATTTTAGATTAAAACTGATTTAGAATGGCGATAGTGATAATACGACAAGACGGAAAGATAGATTTATGGAAGGGAGCCCTAAAAGATAGAAACCCCGAAGTAGCGGTATATAGTTATTTGGAAGAACATCCGAAGGAAACTATTACCATGGCCGTCATTTGGAAGCATCCCCAAGGAAGTCTTTCACACTACCCTAATTTGAAATGTATTGCCTCTGCAGGAGCGGGTGTAGATTATATATTTGAGGATACCACAGTACCAAAAGATGTCCCCATCACGCGTATTGTAGACCCGTATTTGGCAAGTGACATGTCCGAACATGTTTTGGCTGTAATCTTAGCTGAACTAAAAAATTTCAACATTTATAAATTGCAGCAAGTAGATTCCCACTGGAGTCCAATAGAATATAGAAGAATTAAGGATGTTAAGGTCGGAATAATGGGTTTGGGGGAACTAGGGTCACTTTCGGCGACTGACCTGATGAAATTTGGTTTTTCGGTCCAAGGTTGGTCCAGAAGTAAAAAAACAATAAAAGGCGTACGGACATTCTCCGGTTCTGAGGAATTTAATTCCTTTTTAGAATCAACTCAAATATTGGTCTGTTTACTTCCTTTAACACCGGAAACGGAAGGGATTTTAAACAGTGAATTATTTTCTAAGCTTCCCAAAGGTTGCTATATAATAAATGTTGCACGTGGCGGTCATTTGGTGAACGAAGATTTATTGAAAGCGTTGGACAATGGTCATTTATCCGGTGCCTGTTTAGATGTTTATCACCAAGAGCCTTTACCTTCAGACCATCCTTTTTGGAATCATCCAAAAATATTTATGACTCCTCATTACGCCAGTGTTTCGGATACAAATTCTGTGGTTCCGCAGATTCTAGAGAATTATGAACGACTCAGGCATGGGGAAAATCTCTTAAATAAAGTCAATAGAAACAAGGGATATTAATCACTAAAGCGCAAAATTATTTTCTTCAATATATGGTTAGGGAAATTTTATATTTTATTTACCGATAAAAATCTGCTAATTTTAATGCTTCGAATTTTTCACCTAACCAAAATTTTCTTGCCTTTTTGAAATCTTCAAAAGACACAACGGAAAAAACTTTGTACGGTTATCAGGAGGAAGACCTTAAGAAGATATTTCAATATCTTGAGGACAATCCCGATAATTCCAATCTTTTGTACCAATTGCCCACAGGAGGTGGAAAAACTGTAGTTTTCTCTGAAATAGCAAGGAGATATATTCAAAAGACAAATAAGAAAGTCGTTGTACTTACACACCGTATTGAGCTAAGCCAGCAAACATCAAAAATGTTGAGTGGTTTTGGTGTGAAAAATAAGATCATCAATAGTGAGGTTAAGGAACTGAAGGACCAAGATGAGTTCAAATGTTTTGTGGCCATGGTTGAAACCCTCAATAATCGCCTACAAGAAGAAAAGGTAGAAATTAACAATATTGGCTTGGTCATAATCGATGAGGCCCACTATAATTCCTTTCGAAAACTCTTTAAATTTTTTGAAGAGGCTGTAATTCTAGGAGTGACTGCAACCCCTTTGAGTTCCAATATTAAGCTTCCCATGAAGGATAATTACAAAAAGTTGATTATTGGGGAATCTATTGGATCTTTGATTGAAAAAAAGTTCTTGGCCAGTGCCAACATGTACAATTACGATGTAAGCTTGCAAAGTTTAAAGCTTGGGATAAATGGAGATTACACCGTAAAGTCATCTGATGAGCTTTACAGCAATCATAGTATGTTGGGAAAATTATTGAATGCCTACAATGAAATTGGCAAGGGTACAAAAACGCTTATTTTCAATAATGGTATCAATACATCGCGTTACGTTTACGATATGTTCAAAAAGGCTGGATACAATATTCGGCACTTGGACAATAAAAATAATGCTTCCGAGCGGAGAGATATCCTTCAATGGTTTAAAGAGACCCCAGATGCCATACTGACTTCAGTAAGTATTTTAACGACGGGATTCGATGAACCTTCCGTAGAAACAATTATTTTGAATAGGGCTACACGTTCCCTTACGCTTTATTTTCAAATGATCGGTCGCGGGTCTAGATATCTTCCTCATAAAGAGGAATTCAATGTTATTGATATGGGGAATAATGTTGCCCGTTTCGGTATGTGGGATGCCAAGGTGGATTGGCAGGAAATTTTCCATTTTCCGGATTTCTTTTTGGAAAATATAAAGAACGATGAAGATATAGAAAGGGAGTTTGTCTATGAAATGCCCCAAGAGTTAAGGGATGAATTTTCAAAATCAGATAATATAGAATTTGACATAAAGGCAGAATACAAAAAAAGTTTTGCCAATGGTGAAAAATCCAAACTTGTACTGGAAAAAAGTATAGAACAGCATGCCCAAATCTGTATAGAGAATGCCGAGGATGTTTTCGATGCACGTATCTTGGCCAAAAAACTAAAAGAGGAAATTCAATACCGTGTTCGTCAGTATTCTTACTGTATTATGAACAATACAAAAAACTATAAGGAGTGGTTGGAGGAAGACTATGAACGTAAACTTCGCTCTAAGATTTCGAAAATGTTTGCCTCCAAAATGTAGAATTAGTATAGCTTCCCTACATATATTATATAGGTTAAGGTTCAATTTTTTACCAGTTTGAAGCTTTAAAAATATCTTTTCTCCTTTAAAATTGGGATATTTTGAGGGATTGTGAAAAAATAGAATAGCTATACCTTAATTGATCTGAGTTGGTTAATTTAAGGGTTTCAATTAACCTCGAAACCATTGCAAATGAAAAACCGACAACTGGCTCTTACTTTTATTCCTACGCTAATTCTAACCGGTATTTACGGATATCACTTTCTAACAGGCATTTCTCCAATCTTAATGATGCTTTTTGCTATGGCTGTTGGTGTCGTAGTTCAAGTTCTTTTTTATCTTTTGTTCAAATTAGTTCAATATCTGTTTAAGGGGCTTAGTTCTATATACATCTTAGCCGCCCTTAGCGGCATTGCCACCTTGGTTTCATTAAAATTATTTGGCTTCGGGTGGCCAGAAACCATTTATTACCCATTGGCCCTCCTCGCCCTCCTTTGTATTATTTTCCTATTGTGGTTTTTAAACGGCAAAACGCTTCTTTCTTTCTTGTTTCTTGTATTTGGCCTAATTGGTCTTGGTTATGGAGTTTTTCTTCTATTCGACACAGGATCTGATCCATATAAGAAAGATTTTCCAAGATTCTCTTTGGGAAAACAACAAATTTCTTTGAGTGAACTGGGCAAGGAGAATCCTGCTGAAACAGGAACATTTGAGGTGACTACTTTTACCTATGGCAGCGGAAGCGACAAAAAGCGAAAAGAATACCGAGATGGAATAAAATATGAAACTCCTACTTTGGATGCCTCTAAATTATTACCGGAATGGAAGGGAAAGAAGAAAAAATGGCGTGAAAATTTTTGGGGTTTTGGAGTCAAAGAATTTCCCTTAAACGGCCGCGTGTTTATGCCCGAAGGTAATGGCCCATTTCCCTTGGCCTTAATTGTTCATGGAAATCACAGTATGATAGATTATTCGGATGATGGCTATGGCTATCTGGGAGACCTGTTGGCCAGTCGTGGTATTATAACTGTTTCTGTTGATGAAAACTTTATCAATGGCCATTGGTCCGGTGATTTTAGAGGAAAGGAAATGCCCGTAAGAGCTTGGCTTTTATTAAAACATTTGCAACAATGGCAAACGTGGAACGTAGATAAACAGCATGCGCTTTCTGGTAAGGTAGATATGGAGCATATCATGTTAATGGGCCATTCCAGGGGAGGAGAGGCTGTGACAATAGCCGGTGGTTATAATCGATTACCTCACTTTCCGGATGATGCATCCGTCGTCTTCGATTTTAATTTCAATATAGAAGGAATTGTATCCATTGCACCTACGGATTATCGATACGATAGAAAGATTGTACTGGAAGACGTAAACTACCTAAGCCTCCAAGGTTCCTATGACTCGGATGAAGTGAGTTTTTGGGGCATGCGTCCCTTCCGTCGTTTGCAATATAACGATAGTATAGACCGAATTAAGGCAGGAGTTTATGTGCATCATGCCAATCACGGCCAGTTTAATTCTACTTGGGGAAATTCAGATTTTGGAGCACCGTCTAAATGGTTGTTGAACCTTCAACCTTTATTGAAAGAGGAAGAGCAACAAGAAATAGCCAAAGTCTTTATTAGTGCCTTTGCGGAGGCCGTTCTCAAAAATAACAAGGAGTACCTGCCAATTTTTAAAAATATGGCACTGGCCGAAAAATGGCTACCGGATGAGTACCTCTTAACAAATTTCGAAACTTCAGATTTTGTGTCCTTGGTCGATTTTGAAGGAGATATTGATATTACTACTGCATCTAATAGCATACAACTCGCCGGTAAAGGTCTGAATCTTTGGAGGGAACAAGTTCTAACAACCCGAGATAATGGAAAACAGGATAACAACGCTGTGGTGTTAGGTTGGAATAATAACAATGAAATGAAAAGTGATTCACCGGCATCTTATGAAATAACTTCCGGTAAGAACCTATGGAGACAGGAAATTGAAAGCATTCAAATGGCCATTGCCAGTGGAAATTTGGAATGGCTGAAATCAGATGAGAAGGAAAAAGAGGAATCAGAGAAAGAAGAAGGTGAAGAATCTTTCTCAACAGATTTTAGTATTCAATTAACAGATAGCTTGGGGAATTCGACGCAGCTTAAGGTCAGTGACGTCAAAAAAATTATGAAACCATTAAAGACCCAATTTACTAAGTTTGAATTTTTAGAAGATCAAATGGTTGGGGATTCATGGGAAGTGCAATTACAGACCTTTCATTTTCCCTTGACACTTTTTGAACATCAAGAATCTGAATTTGACCCGGCATCGGTACGGACAATCAAATTGATATTCGACCAAAGCCCTAAAGGTGTTATTGTTTTGGACGATATAGGCTATACACCTTTGCAATAAGACTAAATTTTATAATCAACCTTGTATCTAAGATGGAATCAAAAAAACTTCTCGTTATAGGTCTGATGTGGCCAGAGCCCAGCGCAACCGCTGCGGGAGTACGGATGATGCAATTACTAAGGTCGTTTATAAAATATGGTTACGAAATCAGTTTTGTTTCCACGGCATCTAAAACTGATTTTTCTGAAGATTTGGGAACTTTAAATATAAAAACCCAATACATTGAACTAAACAGTGCTTCTTTTGATGAATACTTAGTACAAGAAGCACCCGATGTAGTACTATTTGACCGATTTTTAACGGAAGAACAATTTGGATGGCGTGTGGCGGAACATTGCCCAAAAGCGCTACGGGTACTAGATTCTGAAGATTTACAATCATTGCGACACGTAAGGGAAGCATGTCAAAAGAAAGGTTTTTCTTTTTCCGCAGAATTTTGGTTACAGGATGATAAAACCAAAAGGGAAATGGCCAGTATTTTCCGGTGTGATCTATCATTGATCATTTCAAGCTTTGAAATGGATTTGTTAATAAAGGCAGTGAAAATAGAGGAATGTTTATTGTTACATCAACCTTTCATGTTCGATGAAATTTCCCAAAATAACGATTGGCCTGAATTTGAAGACCGAAGCGATTTTATATTTATTGGTGGTGGTAAACATAAACCCAATGTAGATGCCATAAAATATTTACAAAGAGAAATCTGGCCAATAATCAAGGCGTCCCTTTCGGATGCCAAATGTTATATTTATGGCGCTTACTTACCCCAATCGATTAACGAGTTGCATAACCCAAAGAATAACTTTTACGTTCGTGGTAGAGCTGGAAAAGTATCTGAGGTAATGAAATTGGCTAGGATTTGTTTGGCCCCTTTACAATACGGAGCGGGTATAAAAGGTAAATTAGTCGATGCGATGTTACATGGTACACCGAGCGTCACTACTTCCATTGGTGCAGAAAGTATGCATAACGACTTGGATTGGAATGGACATATAGCTGATAATCCAGATGAATTTGCAAAAAATGCGATTGACCTCTATACCAACAAAACTTCATGGCAACAAGCACAGTTCAATGGTAAGGAAATTATCAATAAAGTCTATAGTAAGCCAAAGTTAGAAACCCAATTATTGACAAGGATTGAAGAACTCCGGAAAAATATCAAGGCACACAGGAACAACAATTTTATTGGAAGTCTTTTACAGCATCAATCCCTTCAAAGCACTAAGTATATGGGGAAATGGATTGAAGAAAAGAATAATAAAGTGGAGTGATTAGTGCTAAGAATTTAATACCTCCAAAATAATAGTCTTGAACATATCCATTCCTGTGGACAAAAGCTCCTCAGGGAAATCGTAGTCAGAATGATGTAAGGCCGGAGTATCCATTCCAGCACCCAAACCAAACATGGCCGCTTTATAGGTTTTAGAATACCAACCAAAATCCTCACCAAACGTAAAGGGATAAGTTCGCTCTACCTTTTTTAATTCATTAGTATCAATGGCATTAAGAATAATTTTGCTGCAGTAGTCATCATTGATAGAAGCGGGAAAATATTCAAACCATTCTATGTCATAATCTAATGTATTGGAATGGCATATCTTCTTGCATATCTTTTCGATTTCCATTTTTAATTGCTGCATTCTTTTCGAACTCCATGTTCTAATCGTGTAATGTAATTCCCCGTTCGCTGGTGAAATACCGTAGGATTTTTGACCCATGTGAATATGGATCGGAGTTAGAATAGAAAAACCATCATCTTTAGGGTTATTCAGATTCAGCGCATACAATTTGGAGGTAATTTCCGCAATTGCCTGTGCTGGATTTATACCATTTTCCGGTTCTGAGGCATGTGATTCTTTACCTTTAAAATATATGGCCAGACTTTGTACTTCGGCGGAAAATCCCTGTCTCGGGAGTATCACTGTATGCAGTGGTACGCCTGGAATATTATGTAAAGCGAATATGTAGTCAATATTCAGTTCGTTGAATCGCCTATCCGCCAGTATTCTTGCCGCTCCCTTCCCCGTTTCTTCGGCAGGTTGAAACAGTAACACGATTTTTCCGGCTGCAAAAGACTGTTCTTTAATCCAAAACATAAGTCCGGCAACGATGGCCATGTGTCCGTCATGTCCACATTTATGTGATACTCCATTATTCTTTGATCGATAATCGAATCGATTCTTTTCTACAATGGGCAGGGCATCCAATTCACATCGTATCGCAATTGTAGCTCCCTGATTGGAATATTCATAAATAGCAGCCAGTCCATTTCCACCAAGATTATCTAAAATCTTGGTGGGGTGATATTTGGAAATAAAGGATTTTATGCGCTTTGCCGTTCCAATTTCCTCTCCAGAAAGTTCTGGGTATTGATGAAGCTCCTTTCTCAATTCTTTGACCTTTGCTATCATTAGCTCATCATTTTTAAGGTTGAATTTTAGACTAAGAAAGCCTCAGTTCACATTGGGATCTCTCCTAAATAGTTCGATTAAATCAAAAACAAGTACGCAAAAGACTACCCAAATAAAACCTGCAATAAATCCACCTGCAATATCGGATGGGAAGTGTACACCCAAATAGATTCTACTGATACCTATACTGAGGATTAATAGGCCAAATATAAATATCAAAAAGTACTTTAATACCCTGTGGATATCGAGTTTGGAAATCAGATACATTAAAAAGCCGAAAAACGCCATGGCACTCATGGCATGCCCACTTGGATAACTTAAGGTTTTTACGGAAACCAAGTGCTCTATACCCGGTCTAGCTCGGTCTATAAATCGTTTTAAGGCCATATTGGAAAAGGTAGCCAAGGCCAGAACTATGGTAGCTTGCAAAACATATTTCCATTGTTTTAAAACAAGCCAAGAAATAAAGGCAAAAAGTGACAGGACAATAAGATAACCATTGACATCACCAATATCAGTGACAAAAACAAAGTATTTGGTAAGCATAGGGTTTCGAAAAGAAAGCACGTAATCGGTAATGGCCGTATCGTAACTGGCCAGGGTATCAGTTTTCAAAGTATCAGTCAGTTCAATAAATAGATTTATGCCTCCGACAACAATAACCAAAGAAACCAAAACCGTAATAAAATACGGTAGCCTGGAATCTTCCTGGTGAAACTTTTCCGATAAAAAAGTTCGAATTGATTTTATTACTGTGTAAAGTGTTTTCTTCATACTAATGAAATACAAGAGGTATAAACTTAAAACAAAAATTGAATATGTAGCATCGGAAATCCTATAGATGCTAACTCATTTGCTTAGTTCTTGGTAGACTTGAAAAGGAACATTTATCTTTATAGCTCAAAATTTAAAGATAACCGGATGAAATCACCCAAATGGCAGACTGCCCTGGAATTTGAAGATATTACCTATAAAAAAAGTGATGGTGTAGCAAGAATTGCTTTTAACCGCCCTAATGTGAGGAATGCCTTTAGGCCGAAAACTACGAGTGAATTGATTAAGGCATTTTATGATGCGCAAGAGGATACCTCTATCGGTGTAGTATTACTTTCCGCTGAAGGACCATCGACCAAAGATGGCATCTGGTCATTTTGCAGCGGAGGAGATCAAAAAGCTAGGGGACATAAGGGATATGTAGGTCAAGATGGACAACATCGATTAAATATTCTGGAGGTTCAACGTATGATACGTTTTATGCCTAAGGTAGTTATTGCGGTAGTCCCGGGTTGGGCCGTTGGTGGTGGTCATAGCTTACATGTGGTATGCGACATGACTTTGGCGAGTAAGGAGCATGCCATCTTTAAACAGACCGATGCAGATGTCACTAGTTTTGACGGTGGCTATGGGTCAGCATATCTCGCCAAAATGGTAGGCCAGAAAAAGGCTCGTGAAATATTCTTTTTAGGAAGAAACTATTCCGCTCAGGAAGCTTTTGAGATGGGGATGGTAAATGCCGTGGTTACCCATTCTGAACTGGAGGATACAGCTTTTGAATGGGCGCAAGAAGTTTTACAAAAATCCCCGACTTCCATAAAAATGCTAAAGTTCGCTATGAACTTGACCGATGATGGTATGGTGGGGCAACAGGTATTTGCCGGTGAGGCTACACGATTGGCCTATATGACTGACGAGGCAAAAGAAGGCAGGAACGCCTTTTTGGAAAAGCGAAAGCCCGATTTTGGTAAAGACAATTGGATTCCTTAAATATTTCCATATGTACTACTAGGTTCTAATTACAGCGTCGGTAAGGGAGGTCGAAAAGATATCTTTAACGGACATAAACTAAAAAGAGCCCAATCAGCGAAGACCAGACTCTTTTACGAGAACACTATATGAAAATGAAAAAAATTAATTCGTTTTTGTAACACTGTAAAAGTAGCGAGGTTATAAGGTATCAGGAAACTATTGTTGTCTGCCAAGGCAGATTTGTGGTCAACCAAGAGAAAATTGTAGTCTAATTGAAAACACTTACATTTCTTTTAGAAAAGTATTCCCTATTTAATGGTTCGTAAGATATTTCCAATAAGGGTGTTAAACTGCTCGTCCGATTGTTCTTCTAACCCTGTACGTACAATGACGACATCTTTTGAGGGAATGATAAACACCCTTTGTCCTTGAAAACCATTCGCGGAATACAAATCCCTTGGTAAATCTGGGTATTTCCCTTCTGCGTTTAACCAAAAGTGAGCTCCATAAGTACCATTGGAATGCTTTGTTGGCTTGGTTACATACGCTATCCATTCTTCGGAAAAAAGTCGGTCACCGTTCCAATCGCCATTATGAAGATATAACAGTCCAAATTTTGCCCAATCCCTTGTAGTTGCCCATCCGTAGGAAGAACCAACGAAGTTCCCTTCTAAATCGGTTTCTAGCAACATAGAGTACATACCAATTCTATCAATAAGTTTTGAATACGGGAAATCCAAATATTCCTGATGGGTTTTGAATTGTTTTCTCAAAATCCCAGATAGTAGATTACTGGTGCCAGAGGAATAGTTCCAAATTTCCGTGGGTTTTGCAATCATCTTATTATCTGCTTGAGCCTTCGTCATATCCGAATCCAAAAAAAGCATTCTAGTGACATCGGATATTTTAAAATAATCCTCTTCCCAAGCTAATCCACTTTGCATTCGCAGTAAATGGTTTAAGGTGATATCCTCTTTGGGTCCATTTGTACCTAAAACCATCGGAAAGGGTTTATAGTCCATGGTAATTTTATTTTCATAGTCCAGGATACCATAAAGCGTACCCAAAATACTTTTGGTCATGGACCAGCCTAAGATTTTGGTATCTTTCGTGAATCCGTTAGTATATTTTTCTCCAATAATCTGATTTTTATAAACAACTAAAAGGCTTCTTGTTTTTTGGACGGAATCGCTTATTGCTGATGAAAGAACATATTCTAACTTATCATAATCCACATTTTGTAAAATAGTATCCTCAATTCCCTTATTCCCAAATGGAAATGGAAGGCTATCAGACCTTTTTGTCCGTTTCGGAATAATATTAAAATTGTGGGAAGCATAGGTTTCGTTAGTCAAAACCGCACCTAAACCCTCTTTATATACCGACTTTCTCGGCAAGAGTCCATAAACGGAAGCTGTAGCAGCGTTTTCTTGTGGATTGATTTCTGCTTTGGCCAAACCGATCAATGGCATGTTGTGATCGATTTTATTCACCAAATAGGCATCCCTTCCAGCTAAAAAAACATTCGAAGCCAAATTTTTGGAAGCGTAACCAGAAATTAAATTGAGTTTTGGATAATTGAAGTAACCTATAACAAGCAATCCGATCAAGAGAATTGCAAGTGTCCATTTTATTTTTTTCATAAGCTGATAACTGCCCTTAAAAGTATTGAAAAACATAAGAATACTTGGACACCTGCGCACCCAAAATTTCAATATATACAAACAGTTGAGATAATTGTTATATTGAGATTCTTTTAATAACCATGTATCGATTTATTTTTTTACTGTCAATCCTATTCATAGTTCAAGCTTGTGGTGAGCCCAAAATTGAAGAACCAAGCTATGATTGGATACCGTTAAAAGTGACTGCAACGGCCTACAATTCTTTTCCAGGGCAAACATCCTATGAGCACCCGGAGATAACGGCATGGGGAGATTCCATAAAACCTGGGGTGAAATGGATTGCCGTTTCCCGAGACCTAATTGGTAGAGGTTTAAGGCATAATACTTTGGTTAAAATTGATACTTTTGAGGGAATTTACATTGTAAAGGATAAAATGCATCCCAGATGGAAAAATCGAATTGATATTTACATGGGAGAGGATAGAAATAAGGCTAAAAAATGGGGGAGAAGAAAGATTGAAATTAAATATGCCGTTTTAAAGGACTCCACAGCGGAAACCAAAGAATGAAATATATATACTTTTTTACGATTTGTTTTATTGTAATTTCATGCAAGTCAACTAATACCATAGTTGACCGACCTATCACTTTTGATGAAGAACGTAAAATATTGACATTGGAGTATCTTTCCGACAGGTATGGATTACAAAAGGATTCTCCTGAAATTGAACCTAAAATGGTTGTTTTACATTGGACGGTGATTCCCACCTTCGAGGAATCATTCAAGGCTTTTAATCGTTCTACTTTACCTAATTCACGTCCAGATATAAATACCGCCGGTGCCCTTAATGTTTCTTCTCAGTTTATGGTAGACCGCGATGGAACTATTTATAGGTTACTCCCTGAAACAACAATGGCCCGCCATGTAATTGGGCTAAACCATTGTGCCATCGGAGTTGAAAATGTTGGCGGAGATGAGGGACAACCTTTGACCAAAGCCCAGGTAAAGTCGAATATTTGGCTAGTTCGTTATTTGGCCAATAAATATGATATCGATTATTTGATCGGTCATTACGAGTATACCAAGTTTGAAGACCACCCCTTATGGTTGGAACAGGATAATGGGTATAGAACCCAGAAAACAGACCCAGGAACCGATTTTATGAATAAAGTTAGAAACGCCGTTAAAGATCTTAATTTTAAAGCTTTACCCGAATGAAATTATATAAAAGTATTGCCTATTTCTTTTTTGTATTTATGATTTTTCCCGTACATGCTCAAGATATAACTACACAGTTGTATGAGACCTATGAATCGTACAAAGAGCCTTCTATTGGTAAAAGGCGCATTAAACATACCGATATTCAGCCCTTACTGGAAAAATTTAAAAATAATCCCAGATTTACGGTAACTAAGATTGGGACTTCGATAGGGGGAAAGGACTTATCGCTTGTGAGTATAGGATCAGGTGATACCGATGTTTTTCTTTGGTCACAGATGCACGGAGACGAACCTACGGCCACACAGGCCATCTTCGATATCCTTAATTTTCTGAACAGTTCGGATTTTGCCAAAGAAAAAGAAGAAATCCTGTCCAATTTAAAAGTTCACTTTCTACCCATGCTAAATCCCGATGGGGCGGAACTATTTCAACGGCGAAATCTTTTGGGAATCGATATCAATAGAGATGCCTTACGATTGCAAGCACCAGAAAGCCAAACGCTTAAGCGGGTACGTGATAGTCTAGAAGCCGATTTTGGTTTTAACCTTCACGATCAGAGTACCTATTATAATGCGGAAAGAACTGAGAAACCGGCTACAATTTCGTATTTGGCACCGGCCTATAATTATGAAAAGGAGATTAACCAAGTTCGTGGAAATGCGATGAAGATAATCGTATTTATGAATAATATCCTTCAAAAGTATGCTCCGGGTCAGGTAGGGCGATACAACGATGATTTTGAGCCTCGTGCATTTGGGGACAATATTCAGAAGTGGGGAACCAGTACCATTTTAATTGAATCTGGAGGATATCCTGAAGACACAGAAAAACAGGAAATAAGAAAATTGAATTATGTTTCCATCCTATCCGCAATTTATACCATTGCCAATCAAAACTATACGGATATAAATATTTCCGAATATGAGAAAATCCCAGAAAACGATAGAATGCTTTTCGATTTGAAAATTGTTGGTGCTACCTACAATCTTATGGGCAACCCTTATATTATTGATTTGGGAATTAACCAAGTGGAAGTGGATTACGAAGGTCACGATGATTTTTGGTACAGTAGTAGAGTCTGGGACCAAGGGGATTTGTCTACTTATTATGGCTATGAGACCTTGGATGCGGAAGGTTACGAACTTGTGGAAGCAAAAATTTATCCAGAGGTCGTATCCGATTTAGAAGGCCTAAAAAAATTAGACACCAAAGCGTTATTGTCTCAGGGTTTTGGATACATCAAACTAGCTCAAATTCCGTCCAAGTCCTTGAATTCGCCAGCCCCCTTTCATATTGTCAGTGAAAAGTATAAAAAGCCCGATTTTAGACTTCAACCAGGAATAAACCCGACATTTTTTATGAAAAAAGATGGAAAGTTTCACTACGGGGTTATCAATGGTTTTCTGATTGATTTAGAATCAGAAAACATAGAAATTCCAAACGCCATGATATTTAGGTAATTATTAAATTAATAACCGAACTGAACGTTTAAATAGTGACCATGTTTTAACAACAGATACAACATGGTAATTAATATTGTTACAATGGCCGAAAATATGAAAAGAACCAAACTCTTAATAGGTTCCGGTAAAATGCCCAAGGCACTTTTTTGATAAATCTCGTTGAGTACATCCATGACTTCTTCTTTTTAAATTCAACATATCCATAGTCTTTAGGATGTTAAGTTTAGTAATCTTTGGGGTTACTATAATATATAAACAATTATCGGACCACAAAACCCTACTTTCTTAAAATAAAAAAGGGAAGCTATTGCCTCCCTTTACATCTGATATCGATTGTATTTTATAAACTTGCCGTATCCAACAAGGCAAAGAATTTATCCAAATTCGGAAGAATTACAATTTTGGTCCTTCTGTTTTTGGCCATATTTTCTTTGGAGTCGTTTTCTACAAGTGGAAGGTAACTACTTCTACCGGCAGCAATCAATTGTGTAGGATCAACGTCATATTTGTTTTGCAGCTCACGAACTATGGAAGTGGCACGCTTTACACTCAAATCCCAGTTATCCTCAAACAATGTGGTGTTAATGGTTCTGGAATCGGTATGCCCTTCAACCATTACTTCCATACTTGGCTCAGAATTTATAACGTCTGCAAGTTTTTTAAGAATATTTTCTGCCTTATTGCTTACTCTATATCCAGCCGTATTAAATAATAACTCATCGGAGATATTAATCATAACCACCGTTTTGTCAATGCTTACATCCACATCCTCATTTTCATCGGAAATCGATTGTTTAAGCTTGTACGAAACCGCAAGGTTCATAGAGTCCTGCAGCGTCTTGGCCTCTGCCAATTTAGCTTGATCAACCTTTTCCAAGGTCTTTCTCATGTTCTCCTTCGTGTTGTTGCTCATCACGGTAACATCATCCACATAAGTATATTGACTGTCATTTATTTCCTTAAGCGAGTTTATTTTTGAGTTATACTCCTCTACACGCGCCTCAATTTTAGCCATCTTAGTTTCTAACTCCTCTTTCTCAACTTGAGTCTTGGTCAATCTGCTTTGTGTTTGAGCTAGGTTGTCTTCTAACGCGACATATTTCTTTTTCGAAACACAAGAAGATAAAAGTGCAATAGACATCACACCGATAATTGATAATTTTTTCATTTTAAAAGTTCTTTTAATTCATATTATCGTTCAACATCATTTACGAAGAAAATTCAAAAATGGATGTTTAATCGGATTGACTCCCCCATATTTGCACGGGATGAACAACTATTAGAAATTGATATTCAGTATTTTATATCTTAAATAAATTGCATAAAAAAAGAGGCCTAAAAGCCTCTTTTTTATTATTTCTTTTTTCTAGTTACTCACAACCACCTGTGAAACCTGCGGCGTTGAATTTAGTTTGAACCGCACCTTGCCTAGTTCCCGTATTAACTTCGATAGCCAAATTGTTTTCACCGCTTCCGTCACGTTTTGGGCTACAATATTCAAATAAATAAAAGCTATTAGCACGTTCCGACACTTTTTCGGAGATTTCATTGAAAGTATCCTCCAAATCCTCTTTATTACTTGCAAAAACACTTGATGTCTTACCGATATCCATAAGCACCTGTGTGTCAATTTCACTACCTAAACCTATACTAAAAAAAGAAATGTTGGCATTTGCATCATTAACTTTTTTAAGCGCAGCTTCTTCGCTATATCTTGAAGCTTGGTCCGTACCATCGGTAAAAATAACAACAGAAGCCGCTCCAATTTTATCACCTGAAGTCGTCTGGTTAACTAAATCGGTCGCAATATCAGTAGATTTTATCACAGCCCCGTATAAATCTGTGGATGGGTCGGAACTTATACTATCGGTAATTCCATTAATGGACGCTATAAGCTCTTCTTTAGAAGGAGTAAGCTCATTTAATAAATGTAGTTCGTCTTCCCCATCAAACCAATAAATAGCCATTTGAAAGGATTCTTGGGATGTGGCTGGCATTACATTTTCTACAAAACTTGCACTTGCCATTTTCAACTCCTGTAAACTACTTTCCAAGACACTATTACTCAAATCCAACACCAAAAGTGTGTTGTTCGTAAATATTTGAGAATTAGGGGAAATTCGGGCAAAAGATTCCGAAGTGGAAATCGTGTTAAAACAATCATCGTTTCTACCTTGCTCATAAATTGTAAATTGGTTGGCCTCCAAGCCTGGTACCGGGTTGCCATTGGTATCCGAAACTTTGAAAAATATGGATACTTTTCCTGGTAAAGTGGTATACTGATCTTGAATGGATAGCACAAGCTCTCCTTCTTCTAGACCCAAACAATCATCTACGGGGGTGCCTTTGCCAAGTCCATCTCCAAAATTGAGGTCCAGATTTACATCATCATCAGCATTACCGCAAGAAACAAAAAGGGAGATTGCAAATAAAAAACTAAAAGTTCTAAAGAACGATTTCATAGTCATACATTTTGAGTTCAACAAGCAAAACGGTCTTTCTGCTTAGAAATTATAGGTAAATAAAAAAATTATGTTAAAGAATGTTAAAGAAACTCTTATCCCTTTAAAAAACAGGTTGGAATAGGTAATTTCCGTATTTCAGAGGCCAAAATTACATCATCCTTACGATTATAATGACGCACGAACTAAAAAATATTTTTAGAGAATATAGTAAACTACATGAAAAGGGTTTAAATACCGTTTTGGCAACCGTTGTTGCTTTGGATGGTTCCTCTTATAGACGACCAGGGGTGCGTATGTTAATTTGCGAAAATGGACAAATGGTAGGCGCTGTCAGTGGTGGATGCGTGGAGAAAGAGGTATTGTTTCAAGCAGCGAGCGTTTTTAAAACGGGCAAGTCCAAAATAATGACCTATGATGGTAGATTTAGATTGGGATGCGAAGGTATTCTTTACATTCTAATAGAACCCTTTCATCCGAAGCAAGAACTATTGGAATGTTTTGAAAGAGCTTTAAAAGAACGGAATTCCTTTAAAATTTGTTCCTATTTCCAAAAAGAATATGGGGAACATGGGAACATCGGTTCTTTTTTTGTTTTTGATAAGGAACAAATAGCTTTAAATCCTAAATTATCCAAGGAAAATAATAATGTAATTTATGAGCAAGAACTCAAACCTTGCTATAAAATAGCCATTGTTGGTGGGGAACACGATGCAGTAAAATTATCCAAAATAGCCTTGGAAATGGGTTGGGAGGTTTCGGTCAGTGTTGTTCCTGCCGAAGGAAAAACGGTAGCTGATTTCCCGGGAATTGACGAGTTGTGGAATGTGGAACCCATAGATTTACCTATTGAAAAAATTGACGGTCAAACGGCTTTGATTTTAATGACGCATAGTTATGTAAAAGATTTAAAATATTTAAACGCCGTTAAGGATTGTAACCCCATGTATTTTGGTCTTTTAGGACCTTCTAAGAGAAGGGAAAAACTGTTCAATGAATATATTGAGCTTTATCCTGATGATAATTTTGATTTTTTTGATAAAATACATGGACCTGCCGGACTAAATATTGGAGCCGAGGCGCCAGAAGAAATTGCAATAGCTATCCTATCCGAAATTCTTGCAGTTGTTCGTCGCCAAGAACCCATGATGTTGAAAAACAAGAAAAAAGGAATTCATAATTGATTCAAAATAAAAACATATCAGCTCTTCTTTTAGCGGCCGGTCAATCGAGTAGAATGAGAGGTATTAAGCAATTATTACCCTGGAAGGGGACTTTTTTACTGCAGCACGCACTAAATACACTTATAAAGTTAGGTCTCGAAAAAGTGTTTGTGGTTTTAGGAGCGAATTCTGAAAAAATACGACATCAATTGGATTTTGAATCACAATTGGTAGAGGTAATTCATAATCCGACTTGGGACAAGGGATTAGGTAATAGTATTTCTGTTGGTATTGAACATATTTTAAAAGATAATGTGGAAGTTGCCGGTGTACTAGTCTGTCTGGCCGATCAGCCTTTAGTCACGGATACTTACTTTAAACGTCTTCAATCTCATTTTGAAACGAGCATATATCCTATTGTTGCTAGCAATTACAAGAATAGAGTAGGGGTGCCTGCTATTTTCAGCGGAACGGTATTAAATGAGCTTTTAAGTTTAGATTCGGATTTTGGTGCGAAACACATACTCACCAAATATCAGTCATCCCTAGTTGCATTAGATACAAATTCTATATTAAAGGATATAGATACCCCGGAAGAATATGAAAAATTGTACAACGAACACCATCATCAATAAAGAAAATTCCATGAAAATTTCTCTAAAATTAATGCTAACTGCTATTATCCTTCTTTTTTTAACAAATATGAGAGGACAGGAAATGGGTTTTGAAGAGTATAACCCTACTTCTACCTTGGTTGTACCAGGGAAGGAAATAAAGCAAGCCAAGTTTCCTTTTATAGATGTTCACAGTCATCAAAGAGATATGTCAGTTGATAAATTGACCAGCTTGTTACAAGATATGGAAGCCTTGAATGAAGGCATTATGGTAAATTTAAGCGGTGGCTCTGGAGACCAACTCCAAGAGAAATTGGATAACATCAACAAAAGTTTCCCTAATCGTTTTGTCGTTTTTGCAAATGTAGATTTTGAAGGTGTAGATGGACCAGATTGGGGTAAAAGTGCAGCCAATCAATTAGAAAAGGATATTAATAATGGTGCCAAGGGTCTAAAAATATATAAGAGTCTAGGACTTCGCTACAAGGATGCCTCGGGTAAAAGACTTGCCATTGACGACCCCAGATTGGACCCTATCTGGGCCAAATGTGGAGAAATGGGCGTACCCGTTCTGATTCATGCGGCTGACCCAAAATCATTTTGGGATGATATGGATAGTGACAATGAGCGGTGGTTAGAGTTGAAAACACACCCAAGAAGAAAAAGGTCGGCCACAGACCCTGCGCCTTGGGAACAAATCATTCAAGAACAACATAATGTATTTAAAAAACATCCCAACACTAAATTTATCAATGCCCATATGGGGTGGTATGCCAATAATTTGGGTAAGTTAGGAGAATTGTTGGATGAAATTCCTAATATGAATGTAGGTATATCGGCGGTTATCGCAGAGTTAGGTCGACAACCTCAGAATGCCCGAGCATTCTTTCTTAAATATCAAGATAGAATTCTTTTTGGAAAGGATAGCTGGAAACCGGAAGAGTTCCCAACCTACTTTAGGGTTCTGGAAAGTAACGATGAATATTTTCCATACTATAAAAAATATCATGCATTTTGGGCCATGTACGGACTTAATCTTCCTGATGAAGTCCTAAAAAAGGTATATTATAAAAATGCACTGAACTTAATACCGGGCTTAGACCGGTCTTTGTTTGAACAATAATTCTTATGGATTGGTTTTTTGTTCTTTTTGTGGAAGCTTTTCCACGTCTTGAAATATACCACAGGATATTTCCTTTTTAACCAATGATGATGTCATCTTTCGTTTGGTAAGTAGCTCAATTTCCTTATTTAAGAATTGCATATCATTTCTTTTTAGTCATAACGTTTTCAATATTTTTTTGTTGTATTGCTTTCAATATAGTGGGCTTCAAAAAAATAATTCTCCAATAATGTGATTTTTTTGGCACATTACATACCTATTTAAAAAAGAATAAGAGCTCTAATGGGTAATGCAAAGGATTTTGCGGATGTAATACGGAAGCATCAGGGATTAATATACAAAGTCACCTCCATATATACGAATAATGAACAGGATCGTGAAGATCTGTTTCAAGAGATAGTCTATCAGCTTTGGAAATATTTTGACACGTTTAGGAACGAAGCCAAAATAAGCACTTGGATGTATAGGGTTGCGATGAACACGGCAATAACCCATTTAAAAAAATCCAAAAGAAGCCCAAGTTCAGTTCCCTTGCCCGAGTATTTATTGAGTGCCTCTGACACTAAAGATGAAGTTTTTGAGGAGCGCCTAAAATCACTTTACCTGCATATAAAACAACTAAATACTTTGGAAAAGGGTCTGATGTTATTATTGCTAGAAGGCAAGAGCTATAAGGAAATTGCAAGTATTACGGGGCTCAATCCTTCTAATGTGGGCACTAGAATTTCCCGTATTAAACAAAAATTAAAGCAGAACATGACAAATTCATAATATCATGGAACTAGAAGAACTACGAGCAACTTGGTCTGAAATGAGCCAAGAATTGGAAAAACAAAAAAAATTAACGAACGAAATTATATTAAAGATGACACAGGATAGATATAGGAAGAAGTTTAGTAAGCTTAGAAATTTGGAAACTGTAGGAGCTATGATTTGCTATTTATGGGTAGTGTTTTTCCTCTTCAACTTTGGAAAATTAGATACTTGGTATCTCCAAATATGTGGAGTTCTAACCATAGGATTTTTAATTATTCTTCCCACTTTAGTTTTAAAGTCCTTGAAAAAAATACAGAACCTCGATATTCTTAATGGATCATACAAGAAAAACTTGGTGATTTACATTAAAGAAAAAAATAGGTTATTAAAACTACAGCAAATGGGTATATATCTAAGTTATTTGCTTTTGTTCATTTTGGTTCCAGTGTCCACTAAAATAATATCAAATAAGAATATTTTCCTTACAAGCTTTAAACCCTTACAAGTTATTGCACTTGTAGTTGCGCTGATTTTTATGTTTTTCTTTACAAGATGGGGTTATAAAAGTTACAAGAAGATTACAAATTCAGCCGAGGATATATTAAGAGATTTAGATTCTTAGTTTACTCCGTTAATTTCTTTTGAATATAGTTTAAGATCAACATCCAATTCATTTTTAATAGGAGGGAGGCCGTAGGAACGTTATCGTCCTCTATGGCCGATATGATGGCTTCATGCTGGTTGTCGGACTTATTGTAAAAGGAGTCGTCCGCAGTAAAAGCACGTTCATAAAAGAATATCCGAGTCTTGAGGTCTTTTAGAATTTTTAGTGCCAAATCATTTGGATATCCCTTGGTCAATAAATGATGAAACTCCAAATCTGCCTGTATACGGGAAATTGCATCGTGTGCATTTTCAAATACCTCTTGTTGTTGCTTTAAAGCTTCTATTTGATCTTCATCAAAGTCGGAGTTTTCTATGGCCATTACCTCAAGATTGGCCACTAAAGTATATAAGTCCTCGGATTCCTTACCATCGAGTTCGGCTAAGATAAATCCTCGATTGGGAACTGCTTTTATAATATGTGATTGTTGTAATTGGGTAAGAGCCTCCCTAATCGGTGTTACACTAACTCCTAATTCTCTTGATAGAGCCGCTAAATTTATGGTTTTTCCAATTTTTAACTTTCCGGTTTTCATTTCGGAAAGTAGGTAATCCCTAACCTGATCTCTTAGATTTATTTTTGTAATCACGTTGTAAATATAATATATCGTATACGATTTAAACTTACTTTCATATTAATTGTTGTATTAAAGGAATAATTTTTCGTTGAACGGCAACAACATACTTTTGAGAGCTACACTAAAAACATCAATTTTTCGTTTTAACTGTTTAAACCCACAATCCATTAAATATGAAAATTGTAACAAACACATTGAAAAAAATAGCTTTTCTGGCCACTGGCCTATTTTTGGCCTATAGCTGTAGTGATGATGCCGAAACTAATAATGACGTAGTATTGACCCAAACCGATGTTAAGGCTGTTTTAGAAACCGATGATATTACCGGAGGTATTGATGTGGCATTATTTGAGCTGTACAATGCGGCAGGTACAACGAACAAGACACAGAGTAATGAATGCTATAGTGCCCAGTATACCGATACGGGTTATGTCGCTACCTTTAATAATTGTGTTCTAAACGGTACGGAAAATATTAATGGTACATTAACAGTAACCTATAATGCCAATAACGAGCAAGGTTCATTCTCTGCTAGTTATGATGATTTTTATGTTGGAGATATTAAAATTAATGGAACTAGATCATATGTATTAAGTACCGATACAGAAGGGAATTCAGTTTCTTTTGAAATTACCAGTGAGTTGACCGTGGAAATGGCAGATGGCTCAATTATATCAGATGATGGAAATAGATCTTTTACGCTCACTTTTGGCGATTCTGCTGAAACCACAACCTACAGTATAGCGGGTACATGGACCGTAGTTTACGAGGGTAACACCTACAATGTTACTGTAAGCGCTCCATTGACAAGTAGTGTAACTTGTGGCTATATAGCTGAAGGCGATATGACCGTTTCCAAAAACGGGCTTACCGTAAATGTAGATTTTGGTGACAGCACGTGTGACAATGTAGCTATGGTCACTTACCCTAATGGCGTTGAAGAAGAAATTACCCTAAGAGATTAGGATTTAGTTAGGCGCTTAAGCATAAATAGAAAAGGATAAGATTGATTAAATCTTATCCTTTTTTGCTTTATTAATTTTCCGATACTAAAGAGATGGTCTCTTTAGCAGCTACCCAACGAACTTTCTGGTTTACTGGCAAACCAGTAAAAAAAGCAAATTTTCTAGAAGTGGTTGGGGATAGTCTTCTGTGATGTTTCATAACCCCTGATTTTGTCCCGATACCTATCGGGTGATTGTTTTTAATTGATGAATTGATATTCTAATGGGTATGGTGTCTAACCTCTGCCCATTGCACTCTTTTACTGTTCTTAAAAGTTGAAAAGAAAGAATGCCTTCTAATTTCTGTTGGTGTTTGTTTGATAAAAGTTCTCATGACGTTCGTTTTTTAATTGATGATTAATTAACTGATTGATTGATGAATTTTAATTTAATGGGTATGGTTTCTAGCCTCTGCCCATTGCACTCTTTTACTGTTTCTAAAATTGCTGAAGAAAGAGTGTCTTCGTGCTTCCGTTGGTGATTGTTTAATAAAAGTTCTCATGTCTTTATTTTTTAGATTGATGAATAATAATATTGTGTTTATATATAGAAGACGAGAGATGAATACTTTTGTTACAGTACTATGTTATAAAAGGTACTATATATAAATTATTATTCTTTGGAATTTGCCATAAACAATTGTAATACAGTATATTAAAATAATATGTTAAAAATAACTTAAATAAAATAACTAGCGTTTTAATGGAATTGTTGTAGAAAAATGTTATACTTCCAATATGTTATACGATAATTGTAAAACATGAACTATCTTTGGGGAAGTTTAAAGGAAAACTGGGGAATCTTGCTCCGACCTAAAAAATGCATCATTTGGCGGTACTCACTGCAAATATCATTTAGTAATCGTCAAACTAGAACTTCTATTCTTCCTTAATATAAATTGAAACACCACATTAAAATTACGAATGGCAAAATCACAACAAACATTTAACAAAACTGAAAAAGTAAAAAAAAGATTAAAGAAAAGGGAGGAAAAACAGAAGAAGAAAGAGGCGCGTAAACAAGCTGCAAAGGAGAGTGGATCTTCTGGTATACCGCTCGCTTACGTCGACTTTAACGGAAACTTAGTGGACACTCCGCCAGATCCATCTATGAAAGTAGAAATAGAGGCTGAAGATATTGTATTGGGTATTCCTAAAAAAGAGGAAGGGGACGAAGAAGAGTTCGATCCGGTAAGAAAAGGAAAGGTTTCCTTTTTTGATTCTTCCAAAGGATTTGGATTTATAATCGACTCCGAAAATAATGAAAAGTACTTTGTGCATGTTAGTGGCCTTATAGATGAGATTTTTGAAAATGACAAGGTTTCCTTTGAATTGGAAAAGGGCATGAAAGGAATGAATGCCGTTAGGGTGAAGAAAATCTAGTGGTTATTTATTACTAATTAATGACCATAGCCAAACGTAACACCGGTCTTATAATTTTGGCCTTTTTCGCCATCTACGTTATATGGGGGTCAACATATCTACTAAACAAAATCGCTGTTACGGAGCTACCTGCTTTTATGCTGGCAGGAATACGTTTTATTACAGCGGGTTGCCTCATCTTTGTTATAGCGAAGTTTTTAAAAATTTCGTTAGCGGTAACCAAAAAACAATTAGGAAATAGCATTATCGCAGGTTTTCTCTTTCTTACATTTGGTAATGGGGTAGTAGTTTGGGCCCTTAAATATGTCGACAGTGGATTTGCCGCTTTAGAGATATCCGCGCAACCCCTGGTTGTTTTAATACTAATGAGAATACTTCAGGGCAAGCGTATCCAGCCCATGTCCCTAGTTGGGGTGGGTTTAGGTATGATAGGGATTTATCTTTTGGTTAGTCAAAAACAGATTATATCCCAGGAAGGTGCATTATTAGGTATGATTTTAATCTTTGCCTGCATGCTCAGTTGGGCCTACGGAAGCCTTTTTGTTGGTAAAGCTGATCTTCCACCAAACTATTTTGTAAATACAGGGTATCAAATGGTTACCGGTGGTATACTTCTGTTCATAATTAGTAGTGCCATTGGTGAAGAATGGATTTCTCCTTTGCATTGGAGCACACCAGTAAGATGGTCTATGATTCTGCTCGTTTTATTAGGCAGTATAGTCGCCTTTACTGCATTCAACTATCTATTAAAAGTAGTTTCACCAGAAAAAGTAGCGACTTCCTCTTATGTTAACCCTATCATTGCCATGATATTGGGCTGGTACTTTTTAAATGAAACTATAACCGCACAATCTTTAATAGCAGCCGTTATACTTTTAACCGGTGTATATTTTATCAACACCAAGAAAAAATTAACATTATTCTCACGTTTTGCTTCAAAGCAGTAGCGTGTAAGTAACTCAGAATTTATCCCGATTTCTGCAAACTCGATAATATCGGACACCCCATTCGTATCCGTATCCTATTTTCGATTCATTATATAACCATAAAACCGTAAAAATGAAAACGAAAATAAAATTGTACTTAGGTACGATGCTTTTAATTATATCCTACAATCTTCAAGGGCAAGACAGTAATCTTAACTATAGGATTTCTCTTGATGTAGGCCTTACCTTTGCGGGTCCAGTGGGTCCTATGGCCAATTATTTGAGCGAACAGGGATTTGATGCACAAAATGTAGACAGTTGGTTCTTTGGTCCCACAGATTACCCCGTAAAAACACCGGTGGGAGGTAGCCTATCCCTAAACTATTCATGGAGGGTCCGTATGGGGAAGCGGGTAAATATCCAAGTGGGTTCATCAAATCTCGGTAGGGTTTCCGGTTTAAGCAATAGCGGGGCCTCTATTGCCTTTGAATTCAAATCACTTTACGGCGCAATTTTTTATTCATATCAAAAAAATCCCTGGATACTGAAGATTGGGCCGAGTATACTTTTAAATACAATTAATCCCGAATCTTATACCCTTAACCAAATGAATACTAAAGATACCAAGGTAACTCTAGGAGTTTTTGGCGGACTTGGTTTACGACTATGGAGTAGCAAAAGGACTTATGGAAAGTTAAACCTGGATTATATCTATGCCTTACCCAACAAATTAGGTCCATATGATACAAATAGCAATCCAGACAATCTGCCCGAGAAGCATATTAGTTTTAGACATGGAACTTCCAGTTTTACTATTGGCGTTCATCTATAAAACCGGAGTTAATACACAAAGGATTTCAGTTTTACTGGTGTAACGCTACCCAAAGCTAAATGATTTAGATGAACATCACCAATCCGGACACGAATAAGGCGCAAGGTCGGAAAACCCACGGCAGCAGTCATCTTACGTATTTGCCTAAATTTACCTTCAGTGAGTATGATACTTATCCAAGATGTTGGTCTATGCACCCCAATACGAAGTTTAGGGTGGGGTGGAGGCAATTTAGGAGCTTCATGAAGATGATCTACACAACAAGGTTTCGTGGTATATGGTTTCCCAAAAATACCTATAGATACCCCATCTTTGAGTTTTTCGATAGCTTCATGACTAATTTCCCCATCCAACTGCACCCAATATTCCTTTTCGATACCAGTATTATTGACGTGATTCGCTAGTTTTCCATCGGTCGTCATCAATAGTAATCCCTCCGATTTCTCATCCAACCTACCTACTGGCATAGTTCCAGTTGGAAAGTCATAAAGTTCCCCGAGAAATCTTTTTTTCCTCAGCTGTCGTTCCTCTCCCGAGGTTAACTGACTCAGCATTCCAAAGGGCTTATAAATCTTATAATGATGATGGATTATTCTTTGCAATGCTCTCTTTGACAATATGGTTTCATTGGTCGGAAAGATACCCTTTTTATCCCATGGATTAGTATTAGGCGTTTGAAGGTCTTAACTTTGCAACCTGCAAAGAAAAAGGATAACATGCAAGAGACAGTATTTGAACTACAAGAAAAAAAAACGGATAAGGAACTTTATAGCTATCAACAGGGAGCCATCCAACAAATTTTTGAAAAGTTTGATAATGAACGTGACGATTACCATTTACTATACCAATTACCAACGGGCGGGGGTAAAACCGTAATTTTTTCGGAGATAGTCCGCCAATACCTAAAGAATCATTCCAAAAAAGTATTGGTCATGACCCATAGGGTGGAGTTATGTAACCAAACTTCGAAAATGCTCACCAGTTTTGGGGTAGTCAATAAAGTTGTAAACAGCAAAGCCAATTTGGATGACCAAGAAAAGTACAGCTGTTATGTGGCTATGGTCGAAACGTTGAACAATAGGCTAAATGATGACAAACTGGATATATCGGATGTTGGTCTGGTGATTATAGATGAGGCACATTACAATTCTTTTACCAAGCTGTTCAAGTTCTTCGAGAACTCTTTTATTCTTGGGGTAACGGCAACTCCGTTGAGTTCCAACAAGGAAACTCCTATGAACGGGAATTATGATGAATTAATTCCTGGGGAATCCATAGAAAACTTAATTGAAAACGAATTTCTGGCGCGCGCAGAAGTATTTCATTATGATATGGGGCTTACCTCCTTAGAAGTGGGTTCCAATGGGGATTATACCGTAAAATCATCTTCAGACCTTTATACGAGTCCGGCCATGTTAAATAAGCTTCTTGAAGCTTACACCAAACATTCCCAAGGTAAGAAGACCTTAATTTTCAATAACGGTATAGAAACCTCGGTACAAGTATATTATACGTTTAAGAATGCCGGTTTGCCCATAATGCATCTGGACAATACCGCTACTAAAAAACAGCGTAAACAGATTTTAAAGTGGTTTAGGGAAACACCGGATGCTATTCTAACTTCTGTAAGTATTCTTACCACAGGATTTGATGAACCGACTATTGATACGATCATATTAAACAGGGCCACCAAATCCTTGACCTTGTATTATCAGATGATTGGTAGAGGTTCTCGTGTTTTAAACAATAAATCCAAGTTTACGGTTATCGATTTGGGGAACAACCTTTATCGATTTGGACCTTGGGGTGCCGACTTGGATTGGGGAGCTATTTTTAAATCGCCTAATTATTACATGGATCGTATCCGTGATGATGAGGATATTGAGGCAAGCTTTAAACACGATTTATCGGAAGAAATAAAGGAGGAATTTAGCAATTCCGAGGAAACCTACTTCGATATTCGGGAGACCTATAAGCAAGCTACCTTTGCCGGTGAATCTTCAAAAGTAGTTCTGGAACGCTCTATCGCCCAACACGCAAGTATCTGTGTTGAAAACAGTGAAGATGTATATGATGCCTTGGCTTTGGCAAAATTGCTTAAAGAGGACATTGATAACCGTATACAGGTATACGGTAAGTGCATTAGTAAGAGTACCTATAATTTTCTTCACTGGTTGAAAGAAGATTATAAAAAGAAGCTCAACTCCTATCTCCGGGAGAATTTTGATGAGGTTTTTGAAGAAATCCATGGTCATCCGCCTGAGGAATAATTATCTGTCTTCATATATAACAAGCTTTTTTATTACGGCCTTTTCTTTTCCTATTTTTATCTTATGAAAAAGAAAAAAACTGAAATCGCCATAATCGGAGCAGGAATCAGTGGATTGATTGCCGCCATTACACTGGAAAAAGCAGGATATGCGCCCACTATTTATGAAGCGACAGACCGCATAGGTGGTCGTGTAAAAACAGATATTGTGGAAGGATATCAACTAGACCACGGCTTTCAAGTTTTATTGGATGCTTATCCCTTGGCCCAAAAATATTTGCAGTACGAACAGCTGGAATTACAAAAATTCCTTCCGGGAGCACAGGTGTTTCATAAGGGAAAGAGCTCCGTCATCGGTGACCCGCTGCGCAACCTTAGCCTTTTAATTCCTACCGTGACCTCGAATATTGGAACTTTTGGGGATAAGCTAAATGTGTTGAAATTAAATACAGTGCTGAAGAAAAAATCGTTGGAGGCCATTTTTGAGGAGCCCGAAACATCTACGCTGGATTTTTTGAAATCCTTTGGTCTTTCGGAAGAAATTATCACCAAATTTTTCAAGCCTTTCTTTTCCGGTATTTTTTTGGAACCCCATTTAGACACATCTTCCAGAATGTTTCAATTTGTCTATAAAATGTTCGGGGCAGGATTAGCTGTATTGCCCAAAGCGGGTATTGCAGCCATCCCGAATCAACTACAAGATAAATTAAAGGACACGAAATTCGTTTTTAATTCACCGGTGGAAAGCTGTATGAATCAAAAAATCACCTTTTCAAACGGTAAAACAGCATTTTTTGATTATAAAATCATCGCTACCAACGCTTCGCCACTGGTACCTAATTTGCGAAAACAACAATTGAATTGGCATACTTCGGACACTTTATACTTCACAACAATAGTTCGAAAAATTGATAAACCATTGATTGGTTTAATTTCAGATAAAGACGCCTTGATCAATAATATTTTTTACCATACTGCACTGGAAACAAACCAAAATGGAACAGAGGAACTTCTGTCCGTTACCGTTGTAGGGGAACATGATTTAACGGAATATCAACTGATACAAAAAGTGAAGGATGACTTAGAAAAGTTCTGTGGAATTACAACTGTGCGTTACTTAAAACATTATCGTATAAATAAGGCTTTACCCAAGTTATCCGATATTAGATATAGTTTAATGCCTACTGAAACCCGACTCACAGAATCTATTTTTTTAGCGGGTGACTATTTACTTAATGGTTCATTGAATGCTGCCATGATTTCCGGAGAAATGGCGGCAAAGGGCGTTTTAGAAGCTATTGAAAAGACTTAATCATTAGTTGTTCAACCAGTACGTAAATTTTAACGTCAATCCCCAGTTTCTTGTTTCAAAAGGGGTTACAAAATAGTTATTCGTATATACCAAAAATAAATCCGAAGCCGGACTGTAGCGCCATTGAAACCTGGAATTTAGGTTCATATTGCCGGTTTGTTCATTGTACTGGACCAAATTGGCAAAGAAGAGCTTATTGGTAAAAGTGATATCCGCCTCAGCACCAATCAACCAGAATTCGTTGGTGTTCCATGGAGCAGGTAGGTCGATATGGTTGTAGTTTAGATTCGCGCTTAAACTCACATAAGGTTGAAAGCGATACCCCAATTCTGTGGTTAAACTGGTACGGTTCCCATCCTGATAATACCCTCCCAAACGTCCGGCGAAAGAATAGGTAAACAAGCTTTGGGGCTTGGACTGGTATTCCCAACCAAAGGCGTTCCATTGGTGCTTGGTCCCAGTGGCTAAATCCGCAATTCCCAATCGGGTAGGGTCGAAGGGAGAAAGGAGTTCCACATAATCATCGGAAACAAAAAACATCAAACTGCTTCGCTTCCTAAAATCAAAATTATATACCAGATAGGCCAAATGGTCTGTTTCTCTAAGTGCTTCATTAAAGAAATAATTGATATTGAGCTCTGGCCCATGACTCACCAAGGGACCACCCTTTGGAAAAAATAGGTGTCCTAATTTTCCGCTTAACTTTACGTAATTTCTTCTGGGCACGTAACCTACTTCTGCAGTGTAGTCGTTGCTTACCCATTCTTCCTGTAATCGCCAGCTCCATTTTCTACTACTATATTGTAGGTGCGCCCCTTGGGCTATACCCTTACCGTTTTCATCGGGGGCCAGTGATTTTAAGAGAAAGGCTTTCCCGTTCCATAGATTATTGGAGGACGCCAAGTTGTACTCCAAGCCCAAATTCCGATTGTATTTTGCATATTGACTGTTGATGGAATCGTTTTCAGAAGGATAGTTGATGGATTGCTTATTTACGACCATCAGTCCAATATTACTACGCCCGAAAACCTTTCTTTGCAATGAAAGCACACCAAAATTCTGACTGGGCAAACCTGTTTCATCCACAGATGCAGTCTGCATATCCATAAGACCCATACGCCATTTCTCATTCAAGTTACCACTGACGCGGGCACCTGCCTGTATCGGGACACCTAAACCAATACGTCTGGAAAAAAAAGGTCGTATCGTCTCATATCCAAAATTGGCAAACAGGTCTCCGTTCTCTAAAAAAAACTGACGTCGCTCCGGAAAGAAAAGTTCAAATCGGTCCAAGTTGGTCACCTGTCGGTCTACCTCAACTTGTGAAAAATCCGGATTCACGGTAAGGTCCAAATTCAAGGAAGACGTTAGACTAAATTTTATGTCACCACCAATTTTGCCATTGGTCTTGGTGTCTTCATTGGCTTCTAAATTTCTATTGACTTCCCCTAAAACATAGGGTATAATGGAAAAGTTGGTTCCTGGTGCTGGGGGTGGGGCATCCCAAACCAAAGTACCCGTATAGGCCAAGGCAGCTGTTGGAAATTGTCTAGGAATGGGGGTCCAACTCGACTTTTCACTCGACTTTAAATCTAACCGACTAAAATTTATACCCCACTCGGTAACCCCTTCCTCATATCGAATGGATTTAAAAGGGACCGCCATCTCAAAAACCCATTTATCATCATCACGCGTTACTTCGGATATCCATTTACTATCCCAATTCAAATCGATTCTGGAACCATCGTACATCGTACCATCCCATTGTGCCCCGAAAGCATTGGAACCGAATGAAAAACCAGTGGTCTGATTATTGAAAGGGTCTAAAAAGAGTAAAAAGTTATCGTTCTTTCCAAAGGAAAAATCTCTTCTAAGAGATTCTACAAAATAATTGGCTTCCGTGGCATTATAAAAGGTGGCCAATAAATAAAGATTTTTATCGTCATAGGTCATTTTTATGGCAGATTGTTCGCTGGCCAAACCATCGTCCATAGGCAGTACCCTAAAAAAATCGTTTGCTTCATCCGCATCCTCCCAAGCCTTGTCATTACCTATTCCATCTATGATAACGGGATAATTGGTTTTTTTAATGTGTAGCCGATAATCGGCATTCTTCTTTTGTGACGTTAGCGTATTGACACACAAAATAAGGCATAAAAGTGCGTATATGTTGAATTTCATTGAGTATTAAGTTGGCACCGCAACTTACTCAAATTTTTGAAGGATACTTTTCCAATGGACAAAAAAGAAGCTAAAATTCATGTAAACCATCTCCCAAATGATTTCAAGTAGCTTTGAAACAAGAATAGAAGATTTGGGTAGGTGATAGCTACAATGCATTGAAAATGTCTTTCCGAAAAATTCACTAAAACCGATTTTGTTACAGATACTATTTTGGCCATAAGAGCTAAGGATATTCCGTTATTCCATAGAACTTTGTTAGAACAAAAAAAATGTATGAAAGAACAAGCGCTATTAGAGCCCTTTAAAGAAAGAAATCTATCCTTGAGAAACAGGGTAGTAATGGCACCAATGACCCGTAGCCGAGCAACCAATGAGCATAAAAAACCAGAAAAAGGGTTACACGATATTTATTATGAACAAAGAGCTTCGGCCGGACTCATAATTACCGAAGGATCACAAGTATCCGAAGAAGCTGTTGGATACGTCAACACCCCGGGAATTCACACAACAGAACAGGTAGAAGGCTGGAAAAATGTCACTCGGGCCGTTCATGAAAAAAATGGTACCATATTCATTCAGTTATGGCATGTGGGTAGAATGTCCCATCCTGATTTTCATGGTGGAGATTTGCCCTTGGCCCCTTCGGCAATTAATCCGGAGGCACAATCCTATACCCCTGAAGGTTTTAAGGATACGGTAACACCAAAAGCAATGACCAAAGAAGATATAGCCAAAACAATCGAGGATTTCAAAAATGCCGCCCAAAACGCCGTAAAGGCGGGATTTGATGGTATTGAAATCCACTCGTCAAACGGGTACCTTTTTCATCAATTTTTTAATGCAACCTCCAACACAAGAACGGACGAATATGGCGGCAGTATCGAAAATAGAGCACGATTCTTTTTTGAAGTATTGGATGAAGTCAAAAAGGTTATTCCTGAATCAAAAATTGGCGCACGCTTCAATCCGTCTTTAAATGGAATGTTTGGAATGAACATGGATGAGGAAACCATTGCAACTTTTGAGTATATCATTAAAAAATTGGATGATGAATATGACCTTGCTTATATACATCTTTCGGAACCTTTTAATGATGTTTCAGAAATCCCATTTGCGGTTGAAAACATAGCGGAACATTTTAGACCCATGTATAGTGGAACTTTAATGATAAACAGCGGTTTTAACCAAGAATCTGGAAATAAAGTCATCGAAAGCGGAAATGCCGACTTAGTCTCTTTTGGGAAATTGTATGTATCCAACCCCGATTTAGTCGAACGGTTTAAAAATGATTGGGATATGGCCGACTGGGACGAAGACACTTTTTACACTCCAGGTAAGGAGGGTTATATAGACTATGAAACCCACAAGCAAGAAGAATCGGTTCAGTAAAAATTGAATTAATAAATAATAATTAAAAAAAGACAAAATGAATTTTACACGAAATGCGAAAGCACAATGGAAAGGAAGTGGAAAAGAAGGCCATGGTACATTAACGACGGATAGTACCGTACTGGAAAATACCCAATATTCCTTCAATACGAGATTTGAGGATGGAAAAGGTACCAATCCCGAAGAACTCATTGGAGCGGCACACGCAGGATGCTTTGCCATGCAATTGAGTTTTTTGCTCGGGGAAGCGGATTATACACCAAATACGCTCGACGTTAGTGCCAAGGTATCCTTTAAGGATGGCGAGATTGTAAAAGTGACCTTGGACCTAAAAGGTGATGTACCGGAAATTGAAGCTTCGGAATTTAAGAAGATTGCTACAAAGGCAAAGGATGTGTGTCCCATTTCCAAATTATTGGATACTGAAATTGTACTAAATGCCAGTTTAGCATAGAAGCAAAAAACACATTGTAAAGAAAAAGCAGCCTAGATGGCTGCTTTTTTATATCGTAAATACAAAAGTCTATTCGATATGGTCCCTGTTCCGTTCTAAATCCTCATTTCCTGAACCCCCCTGACTATACAATTGATTTTCTTCGTCCTTAACCGTTTTCTTGGTTTTGTCTTTTGGTAGATTCCGTCCCGGAACATCCAAATCCGAACCTGCAAAATCCACATCTTTTTCCCTTTCCTGTAATTGTTGGTCATCACCTTGATCGGTTCTCGAATTTTTTGTTTTTTCGCCCAAGGCGTTCAAATCTTCCTTTGTAATATCTGAATTATAGGGTTTCCCTTTCTTATCACTCATAATTAAATTTTATATCGAGAATATACAAGTTTTTCCATCCCACTATTAATCTAAACCCTAAATAAAAGTGCTGTATTCAGAATAACTGAACCATCCAAAAAAAATGGGTATCGAGCTAATAATTACACCATACAGAGTAAGGTCCGTCCTTGGATCTACCTATCTTACTTTGTGTAAAAAAAGAATACACTATGGAAAATATATTAGTAGCAGGTGCGAATGGTACCACAGGAAAAAAAGTAGTTCATTTATTAAAGGCATCCCAATATTTTAATCCTGTTGCCATGGTTCGTAAGAAAGAACAATTAGCGCAATTTGAAAATGATGGAATAGATACCGTTTTAGGCGATTTAGAGGAAGATCTTACACATACCGTCAAGAACATCGATAAGGTGGTTTTTGCTGCTGGATCGGGAGGAAAAAAAGTGGTAGCTGTAGATCAGGAGGGCGCTAAAAGCTTAATGGACGTCTCCAAAAAAGCGAACGTGAAGAGATTTGTGATGTTAAGTTCTATGGGAGCTGATAATCCCGAAGCTGCGGAAGACCTAAAAGAGTATTTACAAGCAAAACACAATGCGGATGAATACCTCAAACAAAGCGATTTAAATTATATGATTGTCAGGCCCGGGCCTTTAACCAACGAAAATGGTACTGGTACGATAAGCTTAAAAAAACATTTTGAAAAACAAGGTTCCATAAGCCGTGATGACGTTGCGCAAACCTTGGTTCATGCCTTACATGAAAATGCAGGTACCAACGAAACGTTTGAAATTTTGGACGGTGAAACCTTGATTGGAAAAGCTTTGGATTCGGTTTCCTAGATTTTCATTTTCAGAACTAAAAAAATAAAGCAAACAGAAAAAGACAAAATTAAATGGCACATAAAATAAAAATTCAAGATATAGGATTTATAAGACATAACGTACTCCAAATACAAACGGAAAGGCCTCCGGACTATGATTTTACACCTGGTCAAGCCTGTGAAATGTCCATTGACCAACCCACATGGAAGGAACAAAAAAGACCGTTCACCTTTACTAGCTTACCGGATGATGGTTTCTTACAGTTCACTATTAAAGTGTATCCAGATCACGATGGGGTAACCGATCAATTACAAACTTTAGAGCAAGGGGACACCCTATTGATAAGTGATTCTTGGGGAGCAATTTCCTATGAAGGACCAGGAATATTCTTGGCCGGTGGGGCAGGGGTTACGCCGTTTATTGCGATTATTAAGGATTTGGCCCGAAAAGGAAATTTGGAGGGTAATACATTGATTTTTGCTAATCAACGTGAACGGGATATTATTCTTCAATCAGATTTTGAAAGGTGGCTTGGAAAAAATTTTATCAATATCCTTTCTGATGAACATAGCAGTAAGTTTCCCCATGGTACAATAGACAAGGAATTTATAAAAAGCCATACTCAGAATTTTGATAAAAAGTTTTATCTCTGTGGACCGCCACCGATGATGGATAGTGTATATAATGTCTTGTTGGAGTTGGATGTTCCAAAAAAGGACATTATTACCGAAGATTTAGATTAATTCCCGATAAACCATCAGTAGAAAATTAATTCACTCATAAAAAATAATAAACATGGCAACTAAAAATCTTTCGAATACGGATGCAGTATCCAAATTAAAGGAGCTTGCAACTTCTATAGATTTTGCTTTAATGGCTACACAATTGGATAAATTTCCTTTACATGCTATACCCATGAGCACCAAAAAAGTGGATAGTAAAGGTAATATCTGGTTCTTAAGCGGAAAGGACAGTACCCACAATAAGAACATTAACAAGGATTCAAAAGTTCAACTCTTTTATTCCAAAGCAATGGCTATGGAGTTCTTAACGGTCTATGGAAAAGCAGAAATCGTAAATGACCAGATTATCATAGACGATTTATATCAAAGTAGTGATGATAATTGGTTCGACGGTAAAACCGACCCAAACATTTCAGCAATAAAAGTTACTCCCGAAGATGCCCATTATTGGGATACTAAGGACAATATGTTTATCAGTCTAATAAAAATGGGTGTGGGAACCATAACCGGTGAAAAAAAGGATTTAAGCGAACAAGGCAATTTGAAGGTCTAGTCTTTTCACAAAAACAAATACTAAAAGCTAAAAGCCAAACAGGTTTTTAGCTTTTGATTATTAAATCATCAACCCAAAACTATTTACCTTACCCTGCCATGTGGTAAAGATTCAAAATTTTTCAATTTGTAAGGATGCTTGAGTATCTTCGTAGAAAACTTAAAAACTATGAATTATAGGATATCTTTTTTTAAATCAATCTTTGCTGCAGCATTAGCCCTTGGCATATTTTCCTGCAAGGAAACGAAAAAGGAGGAAAATACTGTTGCTAAAGAGGAAGTACCCATGGATAGTACGGACATGGCATTATTGGATCTCAATTTACCCGATGGTTTTGACATTAAGGTATATGCTAGGGGAGTGGATGGTGCACGTTCCATGGCCATGGGCGATAACGGGACACTTTTCGTGGGCACAAGAAACGAGAACACCGTGTACGCTATACAAGATAAGGATGGGGACTATAATGCAGAAACGGTCATGGTACTCGATACGATGGAAGTTCCAAACGGAATCGCCATGCGGAACGGTGACCTGTATGTTGCCCAAGTAGGAAGTCTATGGAAATATCCGAATATAGAAGGTCAATTAGGGGATTCACTAAACAAGGAATTGGTGTACGACGATTACCCAACGGAATTTCATCACGGTTGGAAATATATTGCTTTTGGACCTGATGATAAATTATATGTACCCGTAGGTGCACCCTGCAACATTTGCAATCCTACGCAAGATGAACGCTTTGCAACGATTACCAGAATGGATCCTGATGGCACTAATCGCGAAATCTATGCTAAAGGAGTACGTAATTCCGTAGGCTTTACCTGGGATGATAAAGGCGAAATGTGGTTTACGGACAATGGTAGGGATATGTTGGGCGATGATATTCCTCCTTGTGAATTGAACCATATTACGGAGGCCGGTCAACATTTTGGTTATCCTTTCTGTCATGGGGGCACCGTACAGGACCCGGAATTCGGAGATCAACGTCCTTGTTCGGATTTTGTGCCACCTGCAAAAGCTTTGGGAGCACATGTAGCACCGTTGGCTGTTAAATTTAAATCGGGAAATATGTTTCCCTCTACCTATAATGGAAAAGCATTTATCGCTGAGCACGGTTCATGGAATCGAAGTAAAAAAATAGGTTATAGAATTATGCTGGCCGATATAGAAAATGGTGAAGTAAAGAGTACGGAGCCCTTTATTGATGGCTGGTTGAATGACGAAACTCAAAAGGTTACTGGAAGACCGGTAGACTTGCTTTGGATGGAAGATGGGTCTTTATTGATTTCGGATGACTATGGCGATGCCATTTACAGGGTTACCTATTCCGATACACAAGTAGCCTCAAACTAAAAAAATGTCGAATTATCCTGATAAAGTCTATCTGAACGGAGAAATTCTACCCTCTGAAAAAGCCCAAGTTTCGGTCTTTGACAGAGGGTTTATTTTTGGGGATGGTATCTATGAGGCCATGGCCCAAATAAATGGAGTCTTTTTCTATGAAGAGGCGCATTTGAGTCGGCTTGCGGAGGGACTTGCCAAAATCCGAATCCAATATGACGTTAGTCAGATTCCGAAGGAAATCAATTACCTATTAGAGTCTTCCGACTTAATAGGAAAGGATTGTTTCCTATACTTACAAATTACGCGCGGGGTAGCTCCTAGACAACATGCCTTCCCAAAAGATATTCAACCTACGGTTTTTATGTACGCCTTGCCCAAGGTGCTACCGGATATTAATACAATACATGCCAAGGTAATTACCCGTGAGGATTTCAGGTGGTCTCGATGCGATATTAAAATGACCTCCCTTTTGGGCAACGTTATGCTCAATGAAGAAGCCATGCAGCATGAGTGTTATGAAACGGTGCTATGTCGGAACGGCGTGGTTACGGAAGCGTCGCATTGTAATGTTTTTTTTGTGAAGGATAATGTGGTCTACACCCATCCTGCAAACGAGTTCATACTAAATGGTATTACGAGATTGGTGGTGATCCAACTTTGTGGGGAACTAGGCTTGGAACTAAAGGAAGAGGCTATATCCGAGGATGAAATCTACAATAAGGACGAGGCCTTTCTTACGGGTACAAGCACCCAAATAGCCTCCATACAGCAGATAAACGATCATTCTTACTACACCGATTCTACTGTTGGTCCCGTTACCAAAAAATTACAGGAAGCTTTTCATCATTTAAAAGGGAATTGAATAAAACCCTTCATGAAGCGTCTTGTATAATGGTTTTGTAAATTGGAGGTAATCGATTACTTTAAGGGACTAAAACCAGCTTAATTATGAAACGACTGCAAATTCTTCTAATCGCACTATTATTTGTTCCCTTTTTATCAATTTCTGCACAAAGCACTATGGATGGCACCAATACTGTACTTATAGACGCCTATGATTGGGGTCCCGGCGTTAATAAGGTTATTGTACCAAAACCGAACACTGAAGATAGGCTGAGCCATAACGATTTTAAGGTAAAGGTCGTACGAAGTAAGGAAAATGTAGAAATGCGGCCTGGTGAGGCTGAAGGAATAAGAAAGGTGCTCTATGCCTATCCATCGAATGCAGATGGGGACCGCGATGAAAATGGATCATTTACTACCCTAGTGTTATTGGTGGCGCCTAATGATGCATTAAGTTCACCTATTAAATATTATCGTAGTAGTAATGGAAGGGCCAGCAACCAATGGATAGACTATGAATTAACCGTTACCCATATACCTTCAGGAACTACTTGGAACAAGGAAGGGAGAAGGATCATCCCCGATTTGGATATTTTTGATTTAAACGGAAGCTTCAGCCATAAAAACATAGATTTAACCTATGGAAGCTTTACGCCGGAAGGAGATGGAAGCTTTCCCTTGATCATTTGGCTACATGGAGGCGGCGAAGGAGGTACAGATGCCAGTATTCCGTTGATTGCCAATAAAGCGACCAATTATGCCTCCGAAGAAATTCAGGAGATTTTCAAGGGAGCGTATGTATTGGCCCCACAGACCCCAACCTTTTGGATGCAAAGTGAATCCGGGGAGTATACCCGGGGGAACACCAATGACATCTATAACGAAGCCTTGATGGCATTGATCAGGGATTTTGTAAAAAACAATCCGAATATAGATTCTGATAGAATCTATATTGGAGGGTGTTCGAATGGAGGATACATGAGTCTAAAACTTCTATTTAACAATCCCGATTATTTTGCTGCCGGATATATTAGTGCTCTGGCTTATCACAATGAATATATATCCAATGAACAGTTGAACAGCATCAAAAATATTCCCATTTGGTTTGTACATTCTAAGGATGACACGACCACGATTCCTGAAGAAACGGTAATTCCGTTATATGAAAGACTAGTTGCAGTAGGAGCACCCAACGTACATCTTTCTCTTTACGACCATGTCATTGACTTGAATGGGATGTATGGAGGAGAGGATTATCATTTTCCGGGCCATTGGTCCTGGATTTATTCCCATGATAATGATGCCGATTTTGATTTTGACGGAAGCCCGGTGCTAATTAATGATAGACCGGTAACCATTATGGAATGGTTGGCACAGCAGCATAAATAGGGAAATGATGAAAAATGGGTTCTAATTTCCATTTCTCTTTATTACATTAACTGAAGATTTACAATTTTAGGAAAAATATAATCCTTAGAATTGGTAAACCTTCCGTATTCCTTAACTTTAAATAAACCAACAATAATACACGCATGTTCATGAAAGGGCTTTCACTATCAACAATTTTTTTATTTCTAGGATTTTCAATATTTGGTCAAAATTTCGACGCATTTCAGTACCGTACCATTGGACCCAATAGGGGAGGAAGAGTCACAACGGTAACCGGAACACCAATGTTACCCGGTACTTTTTATCTGGGTGCTTCTGGGGCCGGGGTCTGGAAAACCGAGGATTACGGCACTACTTGGAATAATGTCTCTGATGGATATTTTAAAACACCCTCGATTGGCGCCATAGAGATGGCCTCGAATGATTCGAATATTGTGTATGTCGGAACAGGTTCCGATGGATTACGAAGCAATATCATCAGTGGAAAAGGTGTCTACAAATCTGTTGACGCAGGAAAAACCTGGACCCATATCGGGTTGGAAAAGGTAGGGCAAATTGGAGCCGTTGAAATAGACCCTACCAACAGCAATATTGTATGGGTAGCGGCTATCGGTAATGCCTTTAAGCCCAACGAAGAACGTGGTATCTTTAAAACAACTGATGGCGGAAATACATGGGAAAAAGTTTTATTCCTTTCCAACGAAACAGGTTTTGCGGATTTGGAACTTTTACCCGGTAACCCCAACGTGGTCTATGCGGCCGCTTGGAAAGCCAAAAGAACACCTTGGACAATTATCTCCGGAGGTGAAAATAAAGAAGGAGGAATTTATAAATCCGTCAATGGAGGCAAGGATTGGGTGAAATTGGAAGATGGGCTGCCCAAAGGCCTTATCGGAAAAATAGACTTGGCCGTTTCCCCTACGGACTCCAGTATTCTCTATGCCGTAATCGAAGCTCCTGGAAAGGAGGGGGGAGTTTATAAATCCGTAGACCAGGGAAAAACATTCACCCAAACCTCCAGCAATGAAGGCTTGGTCAATAGGCCTTTTTATTATACCAATATAGAATTGGACCCCACCAACCCCGATATTGTTTATTCCAACGCCAATCCCTTATTAAAATCGACGGATGGTGGTAAAACGTGGAAACGTATGAGCGTTCCCCATGGGGATAATCATGATATCTGGTTAAATCCGAACAATCCAGACTTATTGATCCAATGTAATGACGGAGGGGCTAATGTTTCCCACAATGGGGGTAAAACATGGTCAACACAGTTCAATCAGCCTACAGCAGAAATCTATCAAGTGGCGGTAGACGACCAATATCCCTACTGGGTCTATGGGGCGCAGCAAGATAACACGACCATAGCTATTCCAAGTTCGGCGCCGACCGCTAGCGGTGCGCAGGGCACACAAATCATGATGGATGTTGGCGGATGTGAAACCGGTCCTGCCATCCCAAAACCTGGCGACCCTAATGTGGTGTATAACAACTGTAAAGGTCGGTTTAGCGTATTTAACAAGCTTACGGGAACGGATAGGGAATATTCCATTGGGGCCTCAAATATTTATGGACATAATCCGAAAGACTTAAAATACAGGTTTCAACGGGTAGCGCCCATTCACGTTTCTCCCCACGACCCGAACGTAGTCTATATGGGTTCTCAATACCTTCATAAAACAAGGAACAATGGTCAAATTTGGCAAACTATTTCCCCAGACTTAACGGCAAATGAAACCGATAAACAGGTGATTTCAGGTAGTCCTATTACCCGTGATATCACAGGGGAAGAATATTATAGTACATTATATTCTATAAGGGAATCAAAAATCAACCCTGGCCTTATTTGGACCGGGTCCAATGACGGTGTTATTTCCGTTACCCAAGATGGAGGGCAGACATGGGCGAATGTCACCCCAAAAAAAATGCCCAAAGGGGGTAGGGTGGAGTCTGTAGAACCTTCGCAATTAGACCCTGCCAAAGCATATATTACAGTAGACCGACATCTATTGGGTGATACTACGCCTTACATATATAAAACGGATGATTACGGTAAAAGTTGGACCTTGATAAGTACGGAAAGTAACGGAATACCATCGGATTATACCGCAAGGGTCCTTAGGGAGGATCCAAAGATGGCAGGATTACTATATGCAGGTACTGAATTTGGAATGTTTATTTCCTTCAACGATGGCGAAACTTGGAAGGCGTTTCAACAGAACTTACCTGTGACCCCGATAACGGATATTATTATAAATCGAGGAGACTTGGTCTTGAGTACCATGGGACGTGGATTCTGGATTTTGGATAATATTAGTGCACTTAGGGACAATAGCATAGCAGAATTAAACGCAAACCCTGTACTTTTTAAACCAGAAGACACCTATAGATACAGAACGCCTTGGGGTTCTGGGGATTTTCCTAATTATTCTTCAACAAGTGTAAGCATCGATTATTATTTGCCCAAAGAATTAAAAAGTGGGGTTTCCTTGGAGATATTCAATGCCGAAGGGAAATCAGTTGCCAAAATCGTTAGCGATTCCACCCAATTGAAATCGACCAAGGAACAGGTAGAAGATATGGGGCTAAGTATGGTATTTGAATACGTGGATACCAAATTGGAAACCAAAAAGGGCATCAATCGATTCGAGTGGGACTTGCGGGAAAAAGGAGCATGGAGCAGTAATAAGAGCCGTAGCTACAAAAATGGTCCGATGGTTCCCCCAGGATCATATACGGCTAAATTGACCGTTGATGGGAAAACCTTAGAACAGTCTTTTCAAATTCTGATGGACCCAAGATTAGAGCAGGAAGGTGTTTCCTTGGAAACTATCAAGGAACAATTGGCACTTCAAAACAAGGTCAATCAGCTTTTATCCGAGGCCAGAAAATTTCAGTCGGACTTGGAGAAGAAAATAAAGGAGACCAAGAATAAGGAGGAAAAGGAAGAATTGGAAAATTTGCTTAAGACAATCAAAAATGATGAAGGAGCCTATCCCCAGCAAATGATGGTTGCCCAAATCTCCTATCTCTCCAATATCATCGGTAGGGCCGATAAGAAACCAGGAAACGAGGAAATAGAGCGATTTAAGGAATTGCAAGAGCAATTCAATCAGACCAAAAAGCAAGTCGATCTATAATGGAATACCAAAACTAACCAACCGAAGTACTATGTCGCATCGAAGAAAATTTCTCAAGCAGGGGGCCATGGCTTTTCTATCAGCTCCACTAATGTCCTTCGACCCTAAAAAGGAATGGTCACTTGATGTTTTAAAAACGGATACCTATGATGATGGGTATTGGAAATCGATTCGAAAACAATTTCCGTTAAAGGAAGGTCAGACCTATTTCAATAATGGAACCATGGGACCTACGCCAGGTTACGTTTTGGATAAAATGATGCATCACATGCTTCATTACAATGTGGAGGCCGCTACGATTGATTATAAGAACAATTCTGGTCCAAAGTTATTGAGCGGCTATTTTCCCTATGAGGAATTACGAACAAAACTATCCAAGATTATCCATTGTGATTTCAAGGAAATCTCTTTGACGCAAAATGCAACCTTTGGAATGAACTACGTGGGCATGGGCTTAAACCTTAAAGAAGGGGATGAACTCTTAAATACCAATCAGGAGCACGGTGGTGGCTTTGGTGCCTGGCAATTGCTGGCAAAACGTAAGGGGTGTATCTACAAACAAGCAACACTACCGGAACCTGCAAACGATCCACAAGAAATTGTGGACGCAATATACAAGCAGGTGACCAAAAAAACCAAGGTGATTGCCATACCGCATATGGTATCTGGATTCGGTACGGTAATGCCTGTAAAGGAAATATGCCAGGAAGCTAAAAAAAGAGGAATTTTCACGGTTTTGGATGGTGCCCAATGTGTTGGTCATATTCCCGTGGATGTCAAGGAGATTGGATGTGATGCCTATTATTCCAGTTTGCACAAATGGCTTCTTGCCCCTGCAGGGAGTGGGCTTTTATACATAAACAAGGAGGTGGCAGGTGATATTTGGTCCACCATTGCAAGCTACAATTGGGACAATCAGGACGATCATGGCTTTAGATTGATGCAAAACGGTACCGGAAACGCCGGACTTCTAGCCGGCTATGATGCAGCGGTCGATTTCTTCAATACCATAGGTGCGGAAAATTGGTTGGAACGCATCAAGGAATTGGGCATGTACTTGCGTGATGGATTGAAACAAATGCCCCATGTGACGATTTATTCCTCTACCAACGAAGAAATGGCTGCAGGAATCACGACCTATGGAGTTGCGGGAATATCAGGTCCGGACTTGCAAAAAACCATGTGGGAGCGGGAAAGGTTACAACCCCGTTCCGTCGGAGAAAAAATGATACGACACTCCGTTCATATTTACAATTCCAAAGAAGAAATTGATAGAGCACTTCAAATAGTGGAAAGTTTAGCTTAAAATTATAAATCGCTTTTTGCTACTTTTTTTGGTTCTTTTAATTCTTTTTATACTCCATTAAGTCAACGGATTAAAAGAGTCTATAGTAAATCTTATTTTTGGTAAATGAATCAGTTTTTACTTAGGTACGTATCCACGCTAACACTTTGCTTATTTTCCTTGATAATCATTGGACAGGAAAAAGAACAATATAATGGACTTCTAAAAATTGGGCCTTATTCCGGTAATGCGAAATATCAATATGTTGTGGCCAATGGAGATTCTATTTACGACGGCCCTTTCCTGTTTCAACGCTCCAATTTGGAAACCTTATTAAAGGATCAGGATTCTTCTTTTCTAATCAAAGGTAATTTCAAAGATTCCAGGGCCAACGGACCGTGGCAGTTTCAATTTGGTGAATTTACCTCGGAAAGTAAAAGCGAAGTCGTTGATTTTGAATATCGCATATTGGTAAGCGGTACACAGGAAAAAAGCTCGGGTAATTTTGATAACGGTGCTCCTGATGGTGAATGGATTTCCACCATTCAGGAAATAGAAAACTCGGAAGTTACTAAGACAACATTTAAGAGCAATATCACTTTTGAAGATGGCGTACCCCAGAAAAATTTTCAAATCGAGAATGATAGTAGTGCTCTCGTGGGAAGATTACTTAGAGACGGTATGGCCCATGATGAGTGGACAAGCTATGGAACCGATATTTTGGTAGATATTGAAAACTGGTTTTTTGAAGAGGGACTCTTAACACGAATAAAAATGGAGACCGATGGGATGAAGAAAGAAATTCCAGTTTTTAAATCAGACCATTTCAATTACCGCACCATACCCTTGGATCATAGATTTCTCAGGCTTTTAGAAATACAATTGGAATCTTACCCCTCAACTCAAAGGCGAATAGGTCAATTAATCTCGGACAATCTCTATCAATACGAAAAAATAAATTTTCTTATTACACAATTGGGCTCAACCCCCTTTTCTCCAATCATGAAAGTAAGGGTTCCTTATTTTGCTTTGGACAGCTTGCAAAATAAATCCTTAAAAAATATTGTATCCAACTATGAGTCTTCTTCCAATATGGCTTTGACCATATTAAGCAATAGTCACTTGAATATAGTGAAAAGAACAGATAAAGAAGCAGCCTTTTTATATGATGTTGCCAAAAGATTAAAAGAAGAATACTTAAATCCGCTAGAAACGTATATAGAGCTATACAAGGATAGTATTGTTCCCTACCTCGATAACGAAAAAATAACCCAAAGACTTTGGCCTAATGGAAAACCTCAAAAGGATATTCTTATAAAATTGAATGAAACGGAACGAACGTTTGAGCTTTCGAATAAGGACGATTTTGATTTTAGTGGAGTAAACTTAAAAACGGTGGAATATATTACCGACTACGCCAAGACTAGTTTAACCCAAATCTTGGAAAGGCTTGATCCAAAAATGTCCGATGATCTCCAAATGCAGTCCCTGCAAGAATTGGAGAACGATTTAATTTCTTTGAACAATCTCTTAGGGCAACAAGTGGATTCCTTGTCCGGAAGTCTTTCTAACCCATATAAAACAAGCTTAAAGAAACTGATTGGCCTGGCCGATAAAAATTTAAGTGCCTACGCAACAATTTCTAATCCGAGTGAAAAACTGACTTATGGAGAAAGCCTAAAAACATGTCTTAACGAAATCAGTTCCCTGTCCACATCCATCGCTTCACTTCCAGAGAAAAAAATGGAAATAGAAAATTTATACACCGATGATATTTGGAACCCTTTTATGGCGACGGTCATGGAAGAGGAAGTCAAAAAACGCATCGTAGAGTCCTACACGGAAATTCTGATACCCTATTTTATCGAAAGTATAACCGATACCCTAAACTGTGACCAAATTGAACCCCTAAACAATCAAATTATCTACACGAATAATCGCATGGTAGATTTAAGGGAAATGGATACCCGGAAACTAGAACGAAAGCTCCGCAGGGAACGACGACCGGCAGCGGTTTTAAAATTGCTACATCAGCAAGTAACATCCAAAAACAAATAGGTATGGGTAAGCATAAAATTAGCCTATTTGGATGTTTTTTGTTCGTTTGTGTTTTTGTATTCAACCTACATTCTCAAGAATCTGAACCGATAGAGCTTCCGCCGTATTCCAAGTATAAAGAACCCGTATCAAAAGTTTGGTTCAATACCTACGGGAACATTAGAATAGGAAAGCGTTTCTTTTGGGACGCCCAGACCCACTTTCGTTTTCAGGAATCGGTTAATACACCATTTATAGGTCAGATTGGACAAATTTATAACCGTCATGCGATAGGGTATATTTACGATAAAAAAACAAATTTTAGTCTCGGTGGGGTAGTACGGATAAATTTTAATACGGACGAGGAATCAACGGACCGCAATGTAGTGCCCGAATGGCGTATTTGGCATCAATACCAATTTGCCATGCCCCTTTATAATGCCATGATTTATCATCGTATTCGGATAGAACACCGATGGACACAAGGATTTGCGGAAAACAGCAATTACATTTTTAGAAACCGATGGCGTTATATGTTTCGCGCAAAAATTCCATTAAACGATCATAAATTGAAACCCAAAACATACTACATATCTCCAGAAGCGGAACTCATAATGCAAAGTGGGAAAGAGGTCGTGGCCAGTCCCATGGAGGATTTGCGTCTTACGACGACCATTGGCTATATTGCCACCCCAAGATTGACTTTTGCTGCAGGTTTAATGTATTCCCAAGGACAGGACCTTTATAACGGTGGTAATTATAAGCAATCTTGGACCCTTCGATTTCATATGTATTTCTCACCGGACTTTAGAAGGATTAAAAACAAACTACCAGAAATCCATTTGACCGATTAATGCGTATGTACTTATGTACCAAACAATAACTATATGCAACGTAAAAAAGCACTGCTCTTCTTGGCCGTAGCACTTCCTCTTTTTGGCCTAATGCTTTTTATATATAAATCTGTAAAATTAGAGGGCAAAGTATCTAAAATTGAACAGGAAAAAGAAATCATTTTAAGTCAACTTGAGGAATTTGAAAAATTAGTGAAAATTGATTCCTTGCTATTACAGGGCGAATATGAAACAGCCATAAGTTCATATAATAATTCCATGAATGGAACTACCGAACATAAAATGTCAATTCCACTACGCATAGCATTGGCAGAAAAATTATTGCGACAAAACACCAATAATACGAACAGACCGGATAGTTCTGCAATTAATTCGGATAGTTTAAAAATGGCGCTGTTAAATGGAGAGGGCTCCATTAGAAAACTGGACTCTCTCAATTTTACGCTTGAAAAGACCAGAGTTCAACTAGAACGGGTTAAAAAGCAGTTACAGCAGAAATCCTTTGGTGAGTACCTTACTTTTAAAAGTAAAAAAGGGAACCAGATGCACTACATCGGAGAGGTTAAAAACGGAAAAGCCAATGGGAATGGGATAGCGCTTTTGGATAGCGGGAGTAGGTATGAAGGATCTTGGAAAGATAACCAAAGACATGGCAACGGTACATTTTATTGGCCCGATGGAGAATATTATTCTGGCAATTATGAAAATGATCTACGCAACGGATTTGGTACGTATTATTGGCCAAATGGCGAAAAATACGCGGGACAATGGAAAGAGGACAAAAGAAGTGGTTCCGGTAAATTTTTTGATGCTGAGGGAGATGTCGTAGCCAGTGGTGAATGGAATGAGGATAAATTGGTGGAAATCAACGATAGGTAAGTGATAGAGAACCTACTTTTTGAAGATTTTCTTTATTCCCTTGATCAATAGCAATACCAGAAAACCGACAATAAGCCCTATTGCAAACTCCACCAAAATTGTTGGGATATTGGGGAAGATGTGATGTAGAAATGGGACATTGTGTACAAAGATTCCCCCGGACACCAATAGTAATGCTATGGTCCCGATTACCGCCAAGGACTTGATCACTACGGGAAGGGCATTCACAAAAAAATGACCTATTTTATCAGAGATACTATTATCCTCTTCATTTATATTAATAAGGCGCACTCCGAATTCATCCATACGAACAATAAGGGCTACAATTCCGTAAACTCCGACGGTGGCCAAAAGTGCCACCACTGTAACCACCCCGATTTGCGTGGTAAGTGGTTCATTGATGACCGTACCCAAGGCGATGATGACTATCTCTACGGACAATATAAAATCCGTTAGTATGGCGGATTTTATTTTTTCCTTTTCCAATTCCAGTATATCTTTTTTACTAGGGGCTACCTCTTTTAGTGTGGGTGCATCATGTTTATGTGGAAAAAAGAATTCATATATTTTTTCTGCACCCTCGTAAGCTAAATAAAGCCCCCCAAGAATCAAGATAATGGTTACTGCCACCGGCAGGAAGGCGCTAAGCAAAAAGGCGATAGGTAAAATGATAAGCTTATTCAAAAGAGACCCTTTGGTAATAGCCCAAAGCACCGGTATTTCGCGCTTTGATACAAAACCGGAAGCCTTTTCCGCATTTACGGCCAAATCGTCCCCCAAAATCCCAGCAGTCTTCTTGGTCGCTATTTTACTCATAGATGCTACGTCATCCAATAAAGTAGCTACATCATCCAATACTGCAAAAAATCCTGAAGCCATATATTAATTTTTGGATAAAAATAAACGATGAAGGTCAATAAAAGGAACGCAATAGACTAAAAAATGTACGTTAGTCCATTTTTAGAAGAAAGCTACTGGATAATTGGTAGGTATACCTGTTGAATTGATTAATTCTTTTGTACCCTATAGGTAATACGCCTATTGCTAACTATGGTGTTTACCTGAATTTGCAGGCTGGCTATGGTACTAGTGGAAGAAGTACATACATAAGACAGATTATTCAAGATCACGCGGTACTGTTCTCCATTTTGCGAAGGTGTGGGATTGGAGATAGTGAGTGTTGCAGTATTGGCACCGCTGAACATGGCGTTATCGGTAATATCTGTCCAAGAACCTCCTGTAAACCTTTGCCATTGATAGAGGTCGGCATTTGTGGCCGAAACCGATAAACTACCATTACAACCAGGGCATATAGGTGCATTTACAGGTTGAGCAGTTATACTAGGCGGTGCTCCGGACTGTCTATAATCAAAAACGGCATCCGAGTCACCATCCGCTGGAATCGTGTAACCGTCCGTTCCAGAATTTACCACTCCATTACCATCCGTAGTAACGGGAATGGGACCTAAAAGTCCGTCCGCATTGTAATCCGTAAAGCCGGCTTCCAAAACATCGTTACACCCATCATTATCGGAATCCAATTCTATGCTGTCCAATATGCCATCACCATCACTATCGGTATTGGTATAATTAAGGCTTCCACCATTGGGGTCGGTCTGAACCAAATCGGGAACCCCGTCCGTACCAACGGTGCCATTGACCACTCCGTTTGTGTGTACCTGTCCATGCCCTGCTTCCACGGCGTCGTAGATACCATCATTATCGCTATCCAGATCAAATCGATTGAAAATACCATCGCCATCCGTATCGCATTCTCCACTAAACCTGATCTGACCATTCATATTGGTGGGCCCGGTCACGAACTGACCAATAGTAATCGTATTGGTTCCAGAAGGATTCCAAGGAACGGTTACCGGAGGGGTATCGAGGGTCAATGGCACTAAAGCACCACCAGAGGATTGTGCCCCAAAGAGTTTTAAATTTCCATCGGCATCCACAATAACCCGTAGCATAGGGTTGGCCAGAGTTCCCGTCATGGACCAAAGTTGCGGAACGCCTCCTTGCCCATAAGTAAAGCCCGTATCGAACCTAGCAAAGTTCCCAGGAGCCCCAGGCTGAAATTGAAACTCGGTGGCAATGTTCGTTCCGTTTACCGTTAGGTTAAAGGAATTGTCTATAGAGATAAAATCAATATACATAATACCGCGTCCAGAGGATGCGGTATTTGTAACCGAAGTCCCCCCGGAAGAGCTAAAGTTCTGTGTGGTGGTTGCTATAAAGGTACATTCTTCCCAATCCAAAATACCATCGTTGTCATTATCTAGATCTGCCACATCTTCGATGCCATCACCGTCCGTATCCACGGGTATTACAGCACTAATCAGAACATTGTCAATATTTGCATTGTCACTGGACCCCCAATTAGCATTCGATTTTGCAAAGCGTATGACCGTATTTGCGGAAATGAAGGCCGATATATCTTGTGTAAACGCACCATTGCCCGAAAGTGTTCCAATTTGAGTATAGGGGGCACCGCCCGTACTGGAAATATAAACACCGAGTTGTCTGGTTCCTCCCAAATTATTTGTTGTGTAATCAAAGCTCAGTGTTGCCGCAGTAGCTCCTGTAAGATTCGCCGTTCTCCGAATATCTTCGGTCCATAGATAATACATATAAAGTTGTTGGCTTTGTATGCGTATATATTGTGAAGTAGGCCCATTGTTACTATCTCCAGATTCAATCCAATCGGTAGACCAATTCGCAGTACCATCTTGCCTATTATAATTCGGGCTGGAGAAGTTGTCTGCAAAAGTTGTTTGACCAATTATTTCTCCAATAAATAATAGATAAAGTGCTAGTAGAAAAAATATTTTAAGATCTTTTTTTTTCAAACCAAATAAAATAGTAATACTTTGTGAAAACGCCAGATTGATTTAAAGATTGTATTGGCAATATAGATATTGAAACGGTATAAATGATTTTAGCATAAATTTGAATTACCTGATATCCCTTTCGTTATGACTTTTAAATCAGGAAGTTTCCGCTTAGAAACAAATGCTGAGTCCTTTTCTCCATTAACCTACACGTCATCGACAAAATTACCGGAGATTTTCATTGTTGCTACTTTGCTCATGGTACATCGTCTAAAAGCGTTGCAACATCTTCAAGAACTTTAAGAAATCCCGAAGCCATAGTTTATATTTTGGGTAAAATAATTTAAGTCGATTAATTATTGATCGCTTTCAAATAAAATAAGAACACTTATTAATAATGCGTTTAAAAAATATATCTGTATTTCTTATTGTAGGAACTAATTATTCAAGTTATTTAATAATTAGTGTGTGATTACACATCTGAACCTTTTTTTCGACATTTTGTCCTTAAACTTTTTAAGAATTAATAATTAAGATTATTATCTGGACAATTTCCTAAAAGTATAAAAATATGCACGCATACTTATTCCCTGGCCAGGGTTCACAATTTCCGGGAATGGGAAAAAAGTTATATGATGAATCTCCTATAGCCAAAGTCTATTTCAATAAAGCCAATAAAGTTTTAGGATTTCCGCTCACCGATATCATGTTTAATGGATCGGTAAAAGATTTGAAGCAAACCATATATGCCCAACCTGCTATCTTTTTACACTCCTACATTCTTACTCAAAATTTAGGGACTAGGTTTAAACCTGATATGGTTGCGGGTCATTCCCTAGGTGAAATTACTGCGCTGACCAATGCAGGTTCTTTGGATTTTGTCTCTGCATTACAGTTAATTTCAAGACGAGCTCTAGCGATGCAAAAAGTATGTGCCGATGAAAATACCGGTATGGCTGTCATAATTGGTCTTTACGATGTCATTGTTAAAAACATTTGTCAACAAATAGATGGGATAGTGGTTCCTGCCAATTACAATGCACCAAATCAAGTAGTTATCTCTGGAGATAAAAAAGCTTTAAAAAAAGCCTGTGAAAGACTAAAACCCGCCGCATCAAGAATATTACAATTGCCTGTAAGTGGTGCATTTCATTCTCCTTTTATGCAACCTGCAGTTGATGAATTTAAAATTGCAATCGAAGAAACTACATTTAATACTCCTATTTGTCCTATTTATCAAAATGTTACCGCTAGACCAACACTTAATATTGAAACGATTAAAAAGAACTTGATTGCTCAATTGACTCACCCAGTGTTGTGGCGTCATACCATGTTGCGAATGGCTGAGGATGGAGCTACCCAGTTTACCGAGATTGGCCCTGGAAATTTCTTAAGGGGCTTGGTAAAACAAATTCATACAAAAGCAATAGCTGATGGTATCTTTTAGATTATTTTTTCTCCTAATCTCGATGAAAGAAATATGATGATTTTCATCATGACGATATTCTTATTTTTTCTTCTAAACCTTTATTTGTCTTTTAAACGCTTCAAACAAGATTAAAATCTAGAGTCTTTGAAAATTGACTGGTCACTTACATGTTTCCAAAATATTTAACCTTTATAATAATTCCCTTACTCATTAATACAAGTAAAATTCTAAATCATATTTTATTCTAAATATAAGCGCCAACCTAACCTGTTAAACTTGAGTTAATTGACTCTTGAAAAATATTATAAGACCAAGGAATTCAATAACTTAACGAGTAACTTAAACTCTAAGAACCTATGAAAAAGATAATACCCCTATTTTTAGTGATTGTCCTCGTTTTGCTGACCACCGCTGCCGGTTTACTGCCTGAAAATGAAAGTAAACCAAGCTTAACGGCCAATTTTGTATATGGTAATCCGGAAATAGCATCAATAAACCAATTGACATTTGGGCCTGAAGGCATTTTGTTCTTGGGGGATTCCAAAAATGCAACGATTTATGCCTTGGATGTAAATGATTCCAAATCGAAATCCACTTCGGAAGACATCAGTATCGATGGATTCGATAAAAAAATTGCCTCCTCCTTGGGGACCACACCAGACAAGATAGAAATCAACGATATGGCGGTAAACCCAGTTTCCAAAACGGCCTATTTCGCCATTTCAACCATGGATGGCACCCCCGTACTTATGAAACTACAAGGGGAATCCCTAGAGAACGTATCATTGAACGAGATAAGTCATTCCAAAATAGCCCTGAAGGATGCCATAGACAAGGACGCCAAGGACCGCAGGGAACGACCACTTCGTGTTTGGGCCATTTCCGATATTAAATATCATGACGGACAAGTGTTGGTGAGCGGACTTTCCAACAAGGAATTTGGTTCCACCTTTAGAAGTATTCCTTTTCCTTTTTCGGAAAAACAAGATTACGCGTCTTTAGAGATTTATCATGCCGCCCATGGGCAATATGAAACACAATCCCCCATTAAGACTTTCGATGTCATCAATATGGATGGAAAGGACTACCTGATGGCGAGCTATACCTGTACACCCTTGGTGTTATTTCCAATGGACGAGCTAAAGAATGGGGAACATACCAAAGGAAGAACCGTAGCAGAATTGGGATCGGGAAATTCACCTTTAGATATGATTTCTTACGAAAAGGAAGGGAAAACCTATTTCTTGATGTCCAACAGCAATCGTCCCGTTATGAAAATTGACCATATGGACATTGCAAATTCCAAGGAATCCATGACGCAACCTGTAGACGAGTGGGCCGTTGCCAAAGGTGTAGACTACATTTCTTTACCCATGGTGAACATCCTTCAGATGGACAATTTAGGAGATGACAACGTCGTATATCTGCAGCGTACCTCAGAAGGTGATCTTGTGTTAAGAAGTAGGAGTACCCAGAGAATGTAGGACATAAATGCAGAAGAATGTAAACATCTTGGTTGATGCGAACCAAAACTTACTAAAGATCAGGAGATACCTGATCTTTTTTTATGTTTCATTATGCTCCTTGTCAGGCTGTAACGAAGCGACAAATACCCTAGATATTCAAATGGAAAAGAAGGGTGAAAAGGTAGTTAGTATTCGTTTCGCGTATCCTGAAAATTCAAAAGATATTGCCGTCTATCTTCAAGGAGAGAAGGAGACCGCTCTATTGGGGAGCTTTGATGGAGTGGGCGAGCAGCAAAGATTTACGCCTGTAGTACCTTTTACATCTGGTGAAGCTTATGAAATTCGCAAAGGTGACGAAGTATTGTCCAAATTTGTTATACCTCCCTCAATCTCAGAAAAAACTGCCGAAATCATAGAAATTTATCCTGTTCAAGATACCGTTCCCCAAAACTTGCTTAAAATATATATTCAGTTTTCAAGGCCCATGCAAAATGTGGGTAATGCCTTGGATTATATCACCGTGTATAATGAAACTGAAAAAAAGGAAGAACAGCTTTTTTTGTCTTTAGAAACCGAATTGTGGAACCGGGAACATGACCGATTGACCCTTTGGTTGGATCCGGGTAGAATAAAGACAGACCTAATTCCGAATCGGGAAGAGGGTCCTCCCTTATCAACAGGCAATGACTACATCTTAGTTATTAGCGATACATGGAAAACAACCGATGGGCAAACTTTAAAACAAGGATATCGAAAAACGTGGCATGTGACCGAACGGGATGAAACTAAACCTGATGTTGAAAATTGGAATATAATTCCTCCCAATCCCGATAGTAGGTCGCCCTTAACCATACAATTTGAAGAACCCGTAGACTTTGTATTGGCAAAAGAAAGTTTAACAATTCAAAATGACAATGGAGAAGCCTTATCCGGCCAATGGGAGGTTTCCAGTTTGGCAACATCCGTACGGTTTATACCTACAAAATTCTGGGATGCTGGAAACTACAATCTTTTGGTGGATGCCAAGCTTGAAGATTGGGCTGGCAACAATTTGAATCGATTGTTTGATGAAAATCTTCTGACCCAGCCAAAACAAGTTGAATACAATGATATATTCATGAAGCCTTTTGTAATTGAATAATTTTTACTTTCATTTTTTTATCAGTTTGTTCATTATCCAAGCTCTGGCCTATTCCTAAAGTTTTGAACAGCGGGTTAGGTCAATTTTGATTACTTTAGAAGTCTTTATAGTTTAGGTACACCAATAAAGTCCATGAAAGAAAGTAATTCCAAATGACCACTTCAATGAATCGCATTTCCTTAAGTTTTATCTGCTGTCTGTTACTGGCATTTTCCTGTAAGCAGCAAGACAAAAAGAAATTTCAGATTGAACGCTCCAAGGAGCTCGCTATCAAAAATAAGGTGCACAATCAATTGATGGATATTGAAAAAGAACAGGGGTGGAGGTTACTATTTGATGGTGAGACCTTGAACGGTTGGCATTTATTCAACAATCCGGATTCTACCCGCTATTCCGCATGGGAAGTGAAGGACGGAACCGTTTACTGCAATGCCACCGATGAAAGCAAAATATTCGGGGATTTGGTAACCGATACAGAATTTGAGAATTACGAACTGACCTTTGAGTGGCAAATGGGACTTCGCGGGAATGGTGGTGTCTTTATAAATGTTCAGGAATCCCCTGAATTTAGGGCCACCTATGAGACCGGACCGGAATACCAACTTCTGGAACCAAAACATATGGATACAGGTACACCCTTGAAAAGACCCGGTTGTCTTTGGGGCCTTTCTCCCCAATTGAATACGGTAGAGGCCAAACCTACCGGGCAATGGAATACCGCCAAAATCGTGCAACAGGATGGCCAAATTCAATTTTATCTCAATGGCATTCTTACGGCAGAAGCTGTTTTAACTTCTCCAGAATGGACAAAAACGGTCGCAACATCAAATTTTAAGGACCGACCTGCTTTTGGGAAGTCAACCAAGGGAAAAATAGCCCTTCAAAACTGGTATTTTGAATCGTGGTTCCGTGATATGAAGATTCGGGAGTTGGATTGACATACCAAAGCGGTCCTTTTTGCGATGAACCAATAAAATGTATGACTTCCATCGATGTTCACTTCTGGTATCAACCCTTATATGAGCATTTCTTTTTTAATAGCTAAACTTGTTGGATACATTATTGGCATAGTAAATGTTATACGGTGACCAGCCTATTTCAATCCAAGATTAACTCAAAAAATAAACTTGCAATTAAAAATATTGCCTTTATGGCTTTAAAAAATTAATAAAATGCCTAAACTCCACAATCATCGGGTTTAAAATAACGAAGGTGTACACTATAAACAGTCATTTTTAGCACCAGGGACAATTATTAGAGGTATAGTCAAAAAGCCATAAACAAAAGGATAAGCAATGGTAATAGAGCAATTAATATACATAAAAATTCAGATGAAGAGATAAAATCTCTCCCTGGGACATGCAAGTTTGTATGATAGCTATTCTGAAATATTATCGTCAATGGGGAAATTAAACATTGGATAGTCAGAGGTGGGACTCATTTCAAAACCCTGACTAACTTGAAAAAAATGGTTTTGGTCCTTCACTATTTTTGTGATGTAGTCATCATAAGTGTCAAAACCAAAATAATTGTATATTTCTGCCGAGCCAACTTTGAAGGTTTTACTTTCATAATATCCTTGCAATTGGCTAGGATCCATTTCAGGCGGAAATTCCGGAATAATAATGGATGAAATCTTCTGGCTATCAAAGCTAAAATTCCATATATAATTTACTGAATTATTACTTTCATAATCCAGTAATTGAATTTTACCCACTTCATGGTCTGTTCCCTTAACATCCAAATTGATCGTTAAATCCTTTAAAGTATAGTCTATGGATAGGTTGGGAACTTCAAAATTCATGCCTGGAAGCCCTCTTTTTTCTGCATAATAGTCCCCATTGTAGATTTTATACCAAAAACTATGGAATAGGTTGCTTGTATAAAAATAATTATCTGTTCCAGTGTAAGCGCCGGTAAATGAAACACTATGAAATAGATGAAATTGCTCATCATTCTCGGTCAAATAGCCATAAATTAAAAGATACGGAGGCCTATCTATTTTTGACGTGTATGGATTATAGATGGTAAATGACCTAGAGTCAATTCCTTCATTTAAAAATTCATTTTTGTTAAGTGAAAAATCATTATTCAAAGGCAGGTCAAGCATTAAATAGGAATATTCAGGGAAACCTGTATTAGGTTGTCCAAAGAAATATATTTTATTGTAAGGGGGAGCATTTTTATCTTGACTTTGTATGAGATTAAAGTTAGTCCTGTTAGGTTCAAAATAAAATGCATGTAAAGTACCAGAATTACCTAATCCTGCAAAAGAATGTATCCCATCCGAAGTTTGAAAACCACTTGCTGTATATGTGTTTGTAGTTCCATTTGGATATCTAAGCGGCTGTTTTAAATTAATCTCTGATATTTTGGTTTTAGTTAAGTTAGCGTATGTTAACAAATGGGTCGCATAACCACTATCCGTAAGGGCAAATGTCAACATATATTCTTCATCGGACGGAAAATTCTCTTCGGTATGCAAAACAACGACCCTGTCAGAAAAGGTAAAACGTGATGACGCAAGCAAGGAACCATCCATTTTCGAGGCGAAAACAACCGAATTTATGGTAAAACCGTGTAAATAATCTTCAGGAATGTTTATAGTAATCAAGTCATTTAAATTTACCTGATTTTCGTTGCCGTCTTCATTATCCTTAGCACAACTTGAAACAAATACAACAACAGCTAGAAATAAAGTCTTGATTAAAAAATTTTTGAAATACATAAGAGTGAGGTTAAATACTATTTATAACTGATTTGGGAATTTTAATTTTACAGGGCATAGATAAGGATTAAAATTCAGTTGCAAAGTTTTTTAAGAAGATAAACCACATTAACCAAAAAACTAATGGTTTCCTCTAGAAAAAATATTTTGAAAAGAGTTTACAACCCGTAAACAAATTTTAACATCATATTTAATAAAGGGAAATGTTAGATACACTATCCTTATATTTAAAGGAAAAATCAAATTTTTTAATCCAATCCAACTATTAAAATCGGTTTGGTTTGAATAGAGAACACCTTTTAAAATATGAAAATGAAATTTTTACCCACTATTATTGCCTTCTTAACCTTGGGTAGCCTTTTAAACGCCCAGGATCGTTTAACCGGTGAAACCTTTACCACGCGCTCGGAAATTCTGGCGCAGAACGGTATGGCGGCGACCAGTCAGCCTTTGGCTACTCAAGCTGCCCTAGAGATTCTTAAAAAAGGTGGTAGTGCCATGGATGCGGCCATAGCCGCCAATGCGGTATTAGGTCTCGTAGAACCCGCAAGTTGTGGTATTGGGGGGGATATCTTCGCCATCGTGTGGTCCGCTGAAGAACAAAAATTGTATGGTTTCAATGGTAGTGGGAGGGCGCCCAAATCGCTATCCATTGATTATTTTGTTGAAAATGGAATGAAATATGTCCCTTTTTATGGCCCGCTGCCGGTATCCGTGCCGGGTTGTGTGGATGGCTGGTTCAAATTGCATGAAAAATTCGGGAAGCTGTCTATGGATAAAATTTTACAACCTGCCATTGATTATGGCAATAATGGTTTTCCGGTATCGGAAGTGATTGCCTATGAAATGGCATCAAGTTATGAGTCGGTACAAGACCAACCGGGTTTTGCCGACACCTATATGCCAAATGGCCGTCCGCCTATAAAGGGCGAGGTGTTTGTAAATACCGATTTGGCCAATACCTATCAGCTCATTGCCAAAGAGGGTCGGGATGCCTTTTACAAAGGTTCCATTGCCAAGACCATTGATAGTTATATGAAAAAGCATGACGGATTTTTAAGCTATGAAGATTTGGCTAGCCATACTTCCAACTGGGTAGCCCCGGTGTCCATTAATTATCGGGGGTATGATGTTTGGGAACTTCCGCCCAACGGACAAGGTACAGCCGCACTGCAGATGTTGAACATTCTTGAAGGGTTTGATATCGGCGAAATGGGATTTGGTAGCACCGAATACCTACATGTGCTCACGGAAGCCAAAAAACTGGCGTACGAAGACCGGGCCAAATTCTATGCGGACCCTGAATTCAACAAAATTCCTTTGGAAACCCTATTGTCCGATGACTATGCTTCGCAACGCAGAAAGCTCATAAATCCGGACAAAGCTGCCGATACCTATCCTGCTGGGGATATGGAAATTGAGACAGGGAATACAACGTATTTGACGGTAGCCGATAAAGATGGTAATATGGTCTCCCTGATTCAAAGTATCTATTCAGAGTTTGCCTCGGGGATGGTACCGGACGGATTGGGTTTTGTACTACAAAACCGGGGACAAATGTTCAATGTTCAAGATAAAACCCATGCCAATGCACTCGAACCGGGTAAACGACCTTTTCATACCATTATTCCTGCATTTATCACTAAAGGTGGAAAACCTTGGGTAAGCTTCGGACTTATGGGCGGAGCGGTACAGCCTCAAGGGCATGCGCAGATTGTAGTGAACGTTGTTGATTTTGGCATGAATTTACAGGAAGCCGGGGATGCACCCAGAATGCGACATCGTGGCAGTTCGCAACCTACAGGATCCAAAATGACCAATGGGGGCACCTTGAATCTGGAGACTGGTTTTGCACCCGAAACCCTACGGGAACTACGAAAAAAAGGGCATCGTATCGGTTTTGGTGTGGGGATGTACGGTGGATATCAAGCAATTGGTGTCGATTTGGAAAATAAGGTGTACACCGGCGCATCGGAATCGCGTAAGGATGGTCAGGCAGCAGGATATTAAATCGGAATGATGAAAACAAGAAGTATGGCAACCAGAATCCTCCTAAGCATCGGATTACTTATGGTTTGCTCGTGTAAGGGGCAGACACAGGATGCTACCGCGGATTATGTGTATAAAAAGGGCAACCCAAACGGTATCGGAAAATGGTACAAAGGGCGTGAAATAGCCCATGTCATGGGTTTTCAAGGCATGTCTTGGTTGGAACGTTCGGAACGGGAGGAAGAGGAAAACACTTTCAAACTACTTCAAAACATGAATATTAAGCCCGGGGATACCCTTGCGGATATTGGAGCAGGCTCCGGCTATCATGTGTTTAAAATAGCACCCATTGTTGTGGATGGATTGGTATATGCCGTAGATATTCAGCCCGAAATGTTGGCTGCCATGGAGGCCAAAAAAGAGGAGGGAAATTCAAAAAATGTGATACTGGTCCAGGGAAGTGAAAAATCCGTAAACCTTCCTGAAAATTCAGTGGACAAGGTTTTGCTTGTGGATGTATACCACGAGTTCAATTATCCGCGGGAAATGATACAATCGATTAAAAAAGCAATGCGTTCGAATGCAGAATTGTATCTTATCGAATACCGTGGTGAGGACGCCTCCGTCCCCATCAAGGAACTCCATAAAATGACCGAAGCCCAAGCCGTTAAGGAGATGAAAGACGCAGGTCTTTTCTTAAAACGAAACATAAGCAACCTTCCCTGGCAGCACTGTATGGTTTTTGTAAAGGAGTAATTTGAACTATTTGGCTCAGAACATGACACGTATTTTGGTATCCATAGGGCTTGGGAAGTTCTGCAAGTATTTCAGGGGTATTGCTATTGGATTGGTTTTGAATGGTTGTGTTTCCACACAAAAGGTCCAACAAAAAATAACCCTTGCCGTACCTGAGGAGAACCTTGAGCAGGAACGGCCTAGCAGCAACCAAACAAAGTTGAGTGCCTGGAGCTATGTGTTTGATGACCATAATTACATTAACCTGCCTGAAGTTGAGAAGTCCTTGAAAGCTATCGGTACATTGGACACGCTAGTACAAGCGGATGACGCACCACCTGCTGATGCAACTCCAAAAAGCCTGGTAGCGCAAAGAATCGTGGAGAACTATATCAAAAGCGAAAATAAGGAGCCCAATGGTCACTGTCTTACCGTAAGCAAAACCCGTTTTGAAAAAGCTTACAAGGAAATCCATGGCCACTCCGTTTATCAGGACTTACCGGATTATATGGGTACAAAAAGGTATACCCCAAAACAGGTCTATAATTTACTCTATGTGTCCGCTTCCGATACGAAAAGGGGTTGGCGAAGCCTTCCGGAAGCCTATAGAGGCAAGGGAAACGCAGGGGCCGTGGCGTATGCCGGTATGGGAACCTTGGTCGATACAAAGGGGGTTTGGGCAGGGGAGTTGCAACCCGGTGCGTTGATGCAGGTATGGCGATTTAAGGAAGACTACGAAAAAGTGGTAAAGGGAGCTGATGTGAAGAAACTGGACCCCTACGGACATTCCTTCATTTTCATCGCTTACGTGCGAAATGAAAAAAATGAAATTGAAGGCCTTAAGATTGCCGATCAAGGATTCCAAAGTTACCGACCTTTGGTACCTAGGGATTACGAAGTTTGGTGGGGGGTAAACCTCAACATTTAGGTAATAAGGGAAGTGGAAGTGCAGGAATTTAACTTTTTATACGTACTTTATTCGTAATGAATACGTTACTCTACTATAAGGAACATTAGCACCTGGAAAAATCATGTTTTATCTTTCGTTATTATTTTCCCTGATTTTTACACCTCCCTCGACCGTGAACGCCAATAAAAATGGTAAGGTATCCTATACATTGGAAATGATACGACCTCCTGTAGAATTAAAGGAGGAGAACGAAAAGAAAACAGTACTTTTAGAGATGGACCCCGATAGTATCGCCATTTCCTACACAAATACCAAAGCGGCCGCCAAATCCCTACGGTTACGATTACAGGAAGACCTTAGGAACGGCACTATTTCCCTTGATCAAGTTAAAAAGGCCTTCACCGATCAGTTGGTTAATGAAATCCTTCCGCACTGGTATGGCACGCCTTGGAGTTTTGGGGGTCATACAGAAGTTCCCAATCAAGGAAAAATAGCATGTGGATATTTTATATCTACCACCTTGCGTGATATTGGTGTAAAGCTAAATCGATATACCTTGGCCCAAAAATCTCCCATAGATGAAGCAAAAATGATCAGTTGTGGGTCTGAAATTAAAAGTGTTGTACAAGAAACTCCGGAAAATGCCTTGGCCGAAATCGATCGTTTGACTCAAGAAGGTCTCTATTTTATAGGTTTTGATGAAGGCCATGTGGGCTATCTTTTAAAAAGGGACGGTGAATTACTTTTAATTCATTCCAACTATTTTTCGCCTGTTTCTGTCTGTATGGAAAAACTAAATGAATCACGGGTGTTTACAAAATTCAAAAAATTTCATCTTGTGGCCATTTCCCATAATGAAACCCTTTTGCAACGTTGGTTGGAAAATGGTACAGTTTTGTAATCATAGTACCAAAGATTCAAAATACATCCATTGCGCACTTTTCCCTACTGGTATTCAAAACGGATAAAGCCAATTGTATTTTTCCAATAGTTGGCCAGAAAAAGCCTAAAATCCAATAGATTTACATCGTAAACGTCAGCCCGAAACTTAGGTTGGAAGACCGGTCACTTTCCCTAATGGGAGAAAAGCTGCTGTAGAAGTAGTTGTAGAGTGCGGAAAGGCTAATGACCTTAGTGATAGGCAACTCCGCCTTCAACTGACATAAAATTCGGTGATTACTGATCGCCTCGTACAGGGGCTGAAAATATACCGTTCCAGTTATATCCAACTTGGTATTTTTAAATGCTTGGTTGACGGATAAATAACTGCTGTTTCTGTGATTAAAGAAGCGCTGGTCGGTTTCCGCCACTTCCTCAATTTCATACATATAGGCATTCCCAAAATAGGCGGTTGTTCTTTCGGTAGATAAAAACTTTAACCGAATACCCGCGCCGACTAGATTCCTACTTGTAATGGTCAATAAGGTATTGTTCTGGTTCTGGATAAAAGCCTCGATTCGGAATACATCGGATAGTTTCTGATTGTACCGCAAATGGAAAAACCAAGAGTTCTGAAAATCCTGGGCTTTACTTCGGATGAGTTTATAATTACCGATGAAAAAGACTATTTTCTTTAGATCCTTGGATTTTACCTGCGTGGTAAAGTTGGAAGCCACTTGAAAGATATAATCCCCATTGTTGTCGGTATAATCGAACAGGACATCACTTTTTAGGGCAAATCGGGTGGAATCCGTCTGCATGCGCTTGGATTCGATGTTGACCAGTTGGCTGGTAACCGAATTCGTTATGCAGCATAAAAAAAGAAGGGATACTAGATTTTTCAAGGGTTTCATTTCGCTTGGTTTGAGCGTCGCTGGTAAAGTTATTTAAAATAGAGGAGAAACCCCTCGACTGCGCTCGGGGAGACCTTTCGACTGCGCTCAAGGTGACAGGTTGTACCATTGGGTTACAAATGAAAGACCCCTCGACTTTAGATTATCTTGAGCATTGGGTGAAAAGAAAATATGTTTTCTTTGAACGCACCTTGCGCAGCAAAATGAAAGGCTCGGGGAGACACAACGGAAAGCCTTGTGATTAAACCTTTACAATCATTATCTCCTTCGGCTTACCTCGACTCCGCTCGGTACAGGTCACTCAGGGAGACGCGTTGTAAGACCTGCTTGTTACGGGGAGTAAATCAGTACTGGTTTTCGGGAAAGTGATAAATCAATAAAACGGGATAAGAAACAGAATCAACGGTTGATTCTATTCAAAAATCATAAAATATAAGGGTTGCTTCGTTCGTAGAATTAAATGGAAGCCAATTCATTCGAACTTTTTGTTTTGTAGTGATTTTTACCTCGTATTCTTGCGCTTGGTAGCGTTATAATAAAAGAGGTTCCCTTTTCTTTCCCACCGGATTCTGCCCTAATGTCTCCGCCGTGGGATGTTACAATTTGTTTTATCATATACAAGCCCAGACCGCTCCCTTGAACATCTGGGTGGAACCGCTCAAACGGAGAAAATAGCTTTTTTAAGGATTTTTCATCCATTCCCGATCCGTTATCTATGATCTGAAATTGGACCTTTTCTTTGGTTTTTTCCGCTTTGACAATGATTAAGGGGTTCTTTTGATCCCCCATGTACTTGATGGCATTATCCAATAGATTGCCGAAAACCTGAATCATTCTATTCTTATCCCCATAAATTTCAGGCAGATTTTTGGCAATTTCCAAGTTTACGTGATTAACCTCCAATTTTCCGCCTACCAAATTCTTGGCTAAATCGATAATTTCGTTGGTATCCAAAAATTCATTTTGGTTCTCTATTTTTCCAATTCTTGCCATTTTTCCCAGATCTCCTATTAAATTGCTCATCGTATCACAGGAGGTGTCTATCATCTCCAGATATTTTTCCATCCCTGGGTTTTCCTCCATATTTATATCCAAGGGAATAAGGTTCGCAATTCCCTTTATACCACTTAAGGGACTTTTTAAATCGTGTGTTACGGAGTAGGTAAAACGTTGAATTTCCTCATTTTGGATGGACAACTCGTCGGCCGCTTTGATCAATTTTTTTTGTTGGATTTGAAGTTCCTTTGTCCGTTCATGAATCTTTCTTTCCAAATTAACTTGATTCGTCTTTAGGCTTCGGATACGGATGTAGTGAATTAAATATGCTAGTCCTAACACAGAACAGATTAAAATCAATCCAAACCACCATGTTTCCCAAAAGGGAGGGGTAATACGTATGTGAAGCAGCTTTTCATTGGTATTCCAAACCCCATCTGAATTTGTGGATTTAACGTGAAGTACATAATCACCGGAATTTAAGTTGGTATAGGTAGCTGATGTTTTATTACCTACATAATTCCACTGGTCTTCAAATCCTTCTAAATAATAGGCATAATGCACTTTCTCTGCTGCTTTTAAGGTCAATGCTTTAAATTCAATATTGAAAACAGAGTGTTTATGACTAAGGGTTATAGAATCAACTTGGTTGATGTCTTCCTTTAAAACACCAAAAGAATCATTTGGGCGAACGGAGGTATTGAAGATTTTAAGATTGGACAGCAATACTTCTGGAGTGTCCTTCTGTTTTGTAGCCTGTTTGGAATTAAAAATATTAAACCCATTTGAGCCTCCGAAAACAATATCAAAATTGGAAGTCCTGTAAAAGGCAGAAGAATTGTACTCCTTACCTTGCAGACCATCGTACATATCATAATCTAAAAACTCACCAGTTTCCTCATCATATCTGGTAATCCCTTTATCCGTGCTGATCCATAGAAAACCATATTCATCTTGTACCAATCCCCGTACCGTATCACTTATTAATCCGTCGTCTTTAGTAATGGGTGTAAAGGTGTTGTCCTCCGGATTAAATTTGTTAAGACCGGCCTGTGTACCCACCCAGATATTATGATAATCATCCTGTGTGATCATATTCACAAAATTATTGCTCAAGAAATTGGTATCGCTTAAATTGTGATATTGATCATACGACCATGCGCCATTTTTTTCAATTAATCGGAAAATTCCCATGGTTTCCGTGCCCACCCAAATAGTTCCTTCATTGTCCTCCAATACATGTGCGACCGAAGAAATTTTTTCACTGTAGATTTCAGATTCTAATTCAATATTTTCAGATTTCCCAGTATCTGGATAGTAAATTTGAAGACCTCCCCGGAAAGCGGCAATCCAAATCCTGCCCTTGATATCCTTTAGGATGTCCATGACATTATTCGAGGCTAAAAAGGAGTTGGTCGTATCCCAAACTTCGTACTCTTTTGTCACCGTATCAAATAGGGTAAGCCCCGAGCCCCATGAACCAATCCACAATTTATCATGATTAAACGCAAGGGTAAGCACCACGTTGGTATTTAAATTCCCCTTATCCAAGGAAAAGTGTTCAAAGCGATTCACCTTCTTGTTCCAATAATTTAGGCCGCCACCATCTGTTCCAATCCATAAATCCCCATTTTTGTCCTCTGTGAAAGAAGTTACGATATTATTGCTCAGTGAATTTTCATCAAATGGGTTTGTTGCTATTTTTTGAAATTTGTAGTAGTTCGGGTCATAAAAACTCAGCCCTTTCTTATAAGTCCCAACATACATCACCCCATTCCTCGTTTTATGCAAGGACCAGATGGAATTATTGGGGATAGAACCTGGCCTTTTGTAATCCAATTTGGTATTGGATACATTACCGTTTGCCAGTTCATAAAGGGACAATCCGCCATTTTCTGTTCCCAACCATATATTTCCGGAATCATCCTGCTCCATAGCCAGCAAGGCATGGCCCTGACTGATCATGACCGACTTCTCTTCAGTCAACGTATCATCTTCTAGATGATAAATAAATAGATCTCCATCCCTAGTACCAATAAAAAATTGAGAGTCATCTACCTGTACAGCGCTACTCGTGTATTGTGCGTTATTTATTTCGTCTTTTATGGACAATTGATCATCGATGATATAACTTTTGCCTTCTGTTGCGATGAAATAATTATGGTTGGATAATTGAAAGAATTCAACAATTCGATTATTATTTGGCTGGTCCTGCTCCGATATTGGAAACTCCAAATGCGTTGTCTTTCCTGTTTCGGTATTATAACGGTAAAGGCCATGCTCGGAGGTGCCCAACCATAAAAACTCATTGATGTTTTTTATTACCGAAATATGCTCACTTTGAATTTTCTCACTCTCCGATTTGAATGTATAAGGCCGTATTACTGCAAGCTTCTCATCGTATAGGTTAAGCCCTCTACTGGTACCAATTAACAGCACCCCTTTTGCGTCCTCGTAAATATATTCAATATGGCTATGGGTCAAACCCGTAGTGCCATCCTGGGATTCCTCGAAAACCTTAAAATCGGTTCCATCGTACCTATTGATTCCTTTGGTGGTCCCAACCCACAAAAAGCCGTGTTTATCCTCAAATATCTCAGAAACTGTACTTTGGGATAGAGATGCCTTAACCGGAATGAAGTTTAAAGAATCTAACTGGGATTGGGAAAATGAAAATTCAGGCCCTAATAATAAGAGTAGGTATACTGTTGCCAAAGAGAGGACCGTTCTTTTCATTATTAAAACAAAAATATTTGTAGTGTTTTTCTTTCAAAGTAAATATATTATTCCTTCAGTTTAAAAATTATGTTGCCAACCGACGATTATCTGTTGTGAAACGATTGTAATTAACAGAATACCATTTGGGTATACCTCAGAAAATGAAGGCTTTAGCTTTAAACATGAAGCGGAAGTACCACTGTTTACCTAGATGGTGTTCTGTCCCTATTCAAAGCAAGTAAAGTTGATATACAAGTTATTTTGGTGGTCTCATTTCGGTTGGTTTGAGCCTCGCTGGTAAAGTTATTTAAAATAGAGGAGAAACCCCTCGACTGCGCTCGGGGAGACCTTTCGACTGCGCTCAAGGTGACCCGTTTATTCCTAATCCCCCTTCGAAGTATCTCGACTCCACTCAACACAGGTCTCTAGGGAAGACGGTTCGACTTACTTCGACTCCGCTCAGTACGGGTCGCTCTGGGTGACCTTTCGACTGCGCTCAAGGTGACAGGGATTAGACCTTTACGATCATTTTTCCCTTTTTCTTTCCGTCCATCATGTCCAAAAAGGCCTGGGGTGTATTTTCAAATCCTTCCACGATGGTTTCCCGGTAGGTCAATTTTTCCTCGCCCAACCATTTGGATAACTGCTCCATGGCTTCGGGGAATTTATCGGAGTAATTGGAAACAATAAACCCTTGCATCAAGGCACTGTTCTTGATCAAAAAGGGTTGTACGCTAACCCCGGTCGGTGTTTCGGTGTTGTTATAGACCGATATCGCCCCGCAATTGATCGTTCTGGCGAATTTGTTGATGCTAAAAAGGACGGCATCGGAGATTTCCCCGCCCACATTGTCAAAATAGATATCTACACCATCGGGTGCCGCTTCCTTTATGGCCGCTTTCATATCCTCCGTGGTTTTATAATTGATACCTCGGTCAAAACCGAATTCGGAGGTCAATAATTCCACCTTTTCATCGGAACCGGCAATCCCAATGACCGTAAGGCCCAAGATTTTCCCGATCTGGCCCACAACACTACCTACGGCACCTGCAGCACCGGATACGATCAAGGTTTCCCCTTTTTTCGGTTTACCGATTTCATGCAGCCCCAAATAGGCCGTTAATCCCGTCATGCCCACAATACCCAAATAGGCACTCAAGGGCGCTTTATCCGGGTCGACTTTTTGAAGGTTTTCTCCCTTGGAAACTTGAAGCGTTTTCCAATCCAATCGGTCCCTTACAAAATCGCCTTTGGTAAAGTTTTCATTTTTGGAATCGATAACCTCTGCGATGATGCCGGAATTGAGTGGTTTCCCCACTTCAAACGGCGGGACATAGGATTTGGCATCGCTCATCCGTCCCCGTAAATAGGGGTCCACGGAAAGGTATTTGGTTTCCAATAGTACTTCGCCGTCCTTTATCGTTAAATTATTCTCGGATTCCGTGAGTTCAAAGTTGTCCAGGGTAGGGGCTCCTACCGGACGTTTTTTTAGATTTATCGTTTGTATCATTCGTATTGTCTTTATGTTTATAAATTTAGGAATCCTTGCCATTGTTTTCTTTCTTCCCAATGGATGCGATGTCGGTTATCCGTACTTTGTAAATTAAGGGCTGTCTAAAAAGACAAAATTCTATTCATATGTCACATCGAGCGCAGTCGAGATGCGTTAAAAACCAACAAGTTATAATTCTCGATTTAAGTTTATCTTGAGCGGAGCCGAAAGGCTCGAATGGACAGCAGAAATGACTTTTTAGACAGCCTCTTTTTAAGGATCTGAATAACTTCGAGGGACAAAATATACGGTACGCTAATCTTCACCGATCATAATGGACTTCGCATTTACGAATTCCTTCATCCCGAATCCACCGTGTTCACGTCCGTAACCCGAATTCTTGACACCTCCGAAAGGCATATTGGGTTCGGCCAGGCCAAAGGAGTTAATAAATACCATACCGGTATCAAAATATTTGCTCGCCATTTCCACCGCCTTGTCCACATCTTTGGAAAAGATTCCACCTCCGAGTCCGAATCGGCTATCGTTGGCAATGCGCATGGCATCCTCATTGTCCTTGGCCTTCATCAACGAAGCTACAGGCCCGAACAATTCATCGTCATACGCCGGTTGGCCATCGCTTACCTGCGCTAAAACGGTGGCCGGATAATAATAGCCGTCACCTTCGGGCATTTCGCCACCACATAGGATTTCGGCACCATTCTGTACACTTTTTTGTACCTGTTCGTGCAATTTTTCCCGAAGATCTTTACGTGCCATAGGCCCTAAATCCGTTTCCGAATCGGTTGGATCGCCCGATTTTAGGGCCTTCATACCTTTTACAAACTTCTCCCGAAACTCGTCATAGACCGCCTCCGTCGCAATAAAGCGTTTGGCGGCAATACAGGTTTCCCCATTGTTATAGATACGTCCCTGGATACATTTTTCCACGGCCAAATCAATATCGGCATCATCGAAAATCATATAGGCATCGTTACTACCGAGTTCCAACACCATTTTCTTCAATTCGCCACCGGCTTTTTCCCCAATTTTCTTTCCGGCGTCAGGGCTTCCCGTTAAGGTTACGCCCCGGACCAAATCATGTTGTATAATGGAGTCCGATTGATCGTGGGTAATCACCAGTACACTGAACAGTCCCTCGGGCACGCCCGCCGTATCGAAAATCATTTTCAATAGTTTGGCTGTTCCCGTCACATTTTGTGCATGTTTTAGCAACACACTGTTCCCCGCCATTAAATTGGCAATGGTATAGCGAATGACCTGGTAGGCCGGATAGTTCCAGGGTTGGATGCCATAAATAACGCCCAAAGGGGAATAGGTGATGATGCCCCGGCCACCATCGGAAATTTCGCGTTCCTCGCTTTTTAGTGCGTCCGGTGCATTTTGGGCGGAAAAGCTACAAATGGCACTGCATAGGTCCACTTCCTGTTTGCTTTGCTTCAGAAGTTTTCCCATTTCGGCCGTCATCAGCTCGGCCAATTCCGTCTTATAATTTTGAAATTCCTCCCCGATGGCCGAAATCACTTTGCCCCGTTCCTCAACGGATTTGAATTTCCATTTTTTAAAGGCTTCGTGGGATTTTTGTATGGTTTCTTCCACCTGATCATCTGTAAATAAGGGATAGAGGGACAAGGTGTCTCCAGTTGCTGGATCTGTGGTCTCAATATTATTACTTGTTGTTGTCGTTGTCATTATTTTCTGTTTTTATAGTGAATTGTATGTCCGTAAACCGTCATTAAACCTAAAGCGTATAAAATGAGGTCTCGACTGCGCTCGACCTGACATTTAAGTTGTAATTATCAAGGATCGAGGTCTCGCATCTCGACTTTAGTTTATCTTGAGCGGAGCCGAAAGGCTCGATGTGACGGCTCGACCTGACATTCAAGTTGTAATTATGAAGGATTCCGGACATTCATTTAGTGAATTATTGTTGTTCGCTGGGTACCAGGTACACATCGTTGATGTTTACACGCTCCGGTTGGGAGAGGGCGTAGTAAATGGCATCTGCAATATCCTCGGCTTCCAAGGTGTCCATTTGCTGCATCTCTTTCATTTTCTCCATGATATCTTCATCGGTAATGGTATCCGTAAGATTGGTCGCTACCGCACCCGGTTCTATGGAAGTGACGTTGATGCCGTATTTAGGGGCCAGTTCCTGGCGCAAGCCTTCGGAAAACATTTTTACTGCGGCCTTTGTGGCGCAATACACCGCTCCGCCCGGAAAGTATCTGTGTGCGGCCATAGACGATATATTGATGATATGCCCGTCCTTATTGGCTTTTAGTTCCGGTAGTACCGCGGCCACGCCGTTCAATACGCCCTTAATGTTCACGTCCACCATTTTTTCCCATTCATCGGTCTTTAATTTTTCTACAAAGGAGAGGGGCATGAGTCCGGCATTGTTGATCAATGCATTTACGGTACCATATTCCGACTTGGCTTGGGAAACCGCTTTTTCAAAATCTTCCATTTTGGTGACGTCCCCGGCCACGACCAATGCGGTACCGCCCTTGGCTTCTATGTTGGATTTTAATTCGTTGAGTTCATCTTCGCTCCGGGCCAAAACCACCACTTTGGCGCCGTGTTGGGCCAATTTGTGGGCGGCCGCTTTGCCTATGCCGCTGGAGGCTCCGGTGACAAGTATTACTTTGTTTTCTAAATTCATAGCATTCTTTTTTTTTGATTCCCTTCAATATAGGGGCTATGGACGGATTTCCTTGATTCTAAAGGATAGCGAATTGACGGTAACGCTATGGAGCGCGGATTATAGTTTTTAGGGTTAAGGTGGTGGGTGACGGGAATTTTGGGAATTTGATTAATTATTATCTGGCCTTGGCACAGAATAAGAGAGTAGAAATGGAGGGGGACTTTGAAATGATTTAAAATTTAAAAGAAAATTTTTTAATCAAAATGAAGTCGATATAATAACTCAACTTTAAAAATAACACCATCTTGAAACCGCTCATTTAATTGCTCTCTGTCATCTCCAAGATAAAAGGAAACTAAAGCTAAATCTATTTTATCATCAGAACGATATACTCTATAATTTCTACTGATGGCATATCCAAATTCAGCGTTTATATATAAAGATTTATTCAACTTAATTCTCAAATAGCCAAGTGTTTCGTTTGATGTTTTAGAAACATAAGACCCAACACTTGAACTATAGTTTTGTTTATTTAAATTATAGGTAGTTCCTAAACCATCAAACTTCATACCCAGCCATAATTTATTGTTTAATTCATAGTTTAGATCAGCATTGATGGGTAAGTTTAAATTAGCTTCAAACTTCTTGTTAGGGCTCAAATAATACAAGCCAACTATAGGAACGATTATTAGTCCAAACCTTTCAGTATTAGCATACAAACCATATTTGTATTTTAAATCGTTGCGTTTTTTATTGGTAAATAAGCTTAATAAAGCAATTTGAAAGTTGTCATTGGTAAACGTAATTTTCTCAGAAGCTAACTTTGGAAAAACTAAAAAGGTTCCAGACCATTTATCATTGAAAGTTTTATTAATACCCAGATTTAATCCAAACACATTTAGATTTAGTTTTGGAATAGTAGAAGCTACACGCAATCTTGTTTTATTAGTAAACATTCCAGTGAGAAGAACAGTTTTATCATTTATTAGAATGGGAAAATTGAATTCAAAGGCTAATTCTTCAACCGTTGTTTGTGCATTAGAAATTTCAAAATCGTTTGGAGGTGTATTCGTATAGGTAAAATTTGCAATATCGAAGTAGTCTTGTGAAAATCCTTGAAGAAAAACGCAACTTAATAAAACACTTAACCAGTACTTCATATTTTATCTTAGTTACGTCATAGTAATTTACTCAATAAATTTCATATACCTAATTACTATTAATAAATGCCAAATGGCCAAAATCAGCAATTATATAATATTCAAGAGTATCAATATAGTTTTATTCACATTTACATTTGTATCATAAGATACTGCATTATAAGACTTTGCTTGGGTACGGAATCACATATAAAGATTCTTTAAGTTTAGAATCTATGCTATATTAATAAGGCTTTTAACCTTTGCCAATAAATCCATCACAGAAAAGTAGTATCTTTTGAAGGTGTAGTGTGAATACCTTGTACACCTTAGTAAAACCTTTTTAAAAGCCACCACCCTAAAAACTTCTCTTTGTACCCTTTGCCTTTTGGCAACCCTTTCGTCCCTAGCACAAGTAAATCTATCCTATTATCAGGAATTGGAATGCAGAATGATCGGGCCCTTCTGTGGTGGTAGAACCGAAGGTGCGATGGGCGTGGCTTCCCTAATTTACAAAGAACCCAAAGCGAAAATTTAAAAAGTGGCCTTTTATACGTTTACGTATCGTGCCCGTTCCATAAAATAGTCTTCGAAACGCTGAAGTTTAGGATGTAACTTTTCGGTATACAGAACGTATTGACATTTTAGAATGCTTTGGGTTACCGCCAACATGGCCATATACTCCGATTGTTGAACTACAAAGTTTCCATCGTCAATACTACATATCTTTAACTGCGAAGTACTGACGCCATTCGTTAAAAATAGTTTGTGCAGGTTCGTAGGCGTGGTGACAAGGATATCTATACCTTCAAATATTTCAGACTTTTGAATATCGATATGTAAGTCTTTATACCCTACATAGACCCTGACCGAAGTCTGCTTGGTATATTCCAGAAAGGCATCGTACATTTCCAGTGCTTTCTCCTTATTCGCCACCAGTACAACTGCCCTTGGGCTGTTGCCATGGGCCTCGCATTTGATTTTATTAAGGGTCGTTAGGATCAGGGTCGTCGTTTTACCACTATCCTTAGGCGCAATGCAAAACACGTGGGCCCCACTTTTTATAACGGGAATACCCACTTTTTGAACAGGTAATGGTTTTTCATTGGAGAAACGTTCTAAAACTTCAAGTAAGTGGGGGTGCAATTTTTTAAATGCCATAGGTATTTTCGATATAAAATAGTGCCATCATGGTCAACACGGATGCTAAACAAAGATACTAAGCACAACCGGATGACAATACCTGATTTTAAATTTCAGCCTTTTGGTTGTTTTCAAACACCCTTTAATAGGATTTTTAGTTAATTTTAGAACACAACTAAACCAGAAGCACCTTATGAAAAATACCTATTCGTATCTATTACTATTCTTCCTGATTTTCAGTCCGTTTTCAAAGGCACAAGACAGCGATACTATTCTTGAACAATTAGAAGGAATTGCGATTATCGACCAAAAGGTCATGATGCCCATGCGCGATGGTATTCGCTTGGCCACGGATATCTATCGCCCCAAGACCGACGAAAAAGTACCTATCATTTTTTCTAGGACTCCTTATAATTTTAATTCTTGGCGAGACGGAGAACAAAACACCAGAACCGCAGAACGAGCCTATGAGGCCGTAAAACGGGGGTATGCCTACGTAGTGCAGAATGAAAGAGGTCGTTATTTCTCCGAAGGCGAGTGGGATATTTTAGGAGTTCCCCTTACCGATGGTTATGATGCCTTTAGCTGGATGAAAGACCAACCGTGGTCCAACGGGAAAATAGGTACCTACGGGTGTTCTAGCACGGCAGAATGGCAAATGGCCGTTGCGGCCTTGGATCACCCGGCACATGCGGCCATGGTGCCCCAAGGTTTCGGTGCAGGGGTAGGAACCGTTGATGGTATTATGGAACAGGGTAATTGGTATCGAGGGGGAGCGGAGCAATTACTGTTCTTCTCTTGGCTGTATGGGGTTGAGCAGGATAAATTCAAACCAAGAATCCCTGAAGGAGCCACACAAGAGGATTTGATCCGTATTTCAAGGTTCTATGACTTGGCACCAGAGAATCCACCCGTCGATATGGCAGAGGCCCTGCAGCACTTACCGATACAGGATATCTTAAAGAATATCCACGGAAAGAAGGAAATTTTTGATAAAATGGTGCGCCGTAAACCCAACGATCCCGATTGGTATACGGGCGGACTTTATCATGATACCATGGAAATTGGTACCCCAAGCTTCTGGTTCGCTTCTTGGTACGACGTTAGTATTACCCCCAATCTTAGTCTTTTTAACCATGTTCGCAATAATGCAAAGGATTCCCAAATAAGGGATAATCAATATTTGGTCATTGCCCCAACCTTACATTGCTCGTACACCAGGGCCACTAAGAATACAATGGTCGGGGAACGCAGTGTTGGCGATGCCCGTCTGAACTATGACGAGCAAATCTATGCCTGGTGGGATCTTTGGTTAAAAGGGGAAACCAATGATTTCAAGGAAAAAACACCGAGGGTTCAGTATTATACCATGGGGACCAATACCTGGCAAACGGCAACCCAATGGCCCCCAAAAGACAGTAAAATGAAAACCTACTATTTAAATAGTGATGGCGGGGCCAATACCGGGAACGGTAATGGAACGCTTTCCAGAAAAAAACCGTCCAAAGACCAACCGGATACCTTTGTGTACGACCCCATGAATCCTGTAACCTCCTATGGCGGCAACGTTTGTTGTACGGGCAATGCCATAAAGGGCGGGGCATTTGACCAACAAGTGATGGAGGAGCGTGATGATATACTGGTCTACACCACCGATGTGCTGCAAGAAGGCGTAGAGGTGACTGGTTTTATCGAATCTACCCTTTATGTATCTTCCGATGTCAAGGATACGGATTTTACGATCAAACTGATCGATGTCTATCCGGATGGCAGGGCCTATAACTTGGACGAGACCATTCAGCGTGCTCGTTTTCGTGAGGGCTACGACAAAGAGGTTTTTATGGAGGAAGGGGAAGTGTACAAAATCGACCTGACCCCAATGGCCACAAGCAACTATTTTGACAAAGGACATCGCATTCGTATTGAGGTATCGAGCAGTAATTTCCCGCGTTTTGCCCGTAATTTGAATACGGGGGGCAATAATTACGATGAATCCGAAGGTGTGGTGGCGACCAACAAAATCCACCACTCCAAAGCCTATCCGTCAAAGATTCGCTTGCCCATACGTAAGTAGTCCCTAAAAACATGGATTCGAGGATCTTGGAAGATGGGGAATTGTATGACGTTTTGGCAATGAAATTTGCAGTACCCAAATAAAAAAATATTGAATATAACAGAGACCACTAAATGACCACTATAATGAGAACATCCCTTTTTTGTTTGAGTTTCCTTCTTACAGGCCTATGCTTTTCCCAACTAGACCCATCCTATTATCAAGATTTGGAATATAGAATGATCGGGCCCTTCCGTGGCGGTAGAACCGTAGGTGCGGTGGGCGTACCTTCCCAACCCAATGTATTCTTTATCGGGGTAAACAATGGAGGAGTATGGAAAACGGATGATTATGGCCGTACCTGGAACCCCATTTTTGATGACGTGCCCACAGGTTCCGTGGGGGATTTGGCGGTTTCGCCCTCGGACCCCAATATCATTTATGTCGGCACCGGCGAAGGACTGCACCGGCCGGACCTTGCCGTAGGGGATGGTATATTCAAATCCACCAATGGCGGTAAAAGCTGGGAACATATCGGGCTGGAAGATATCCAGCAAGTGAGTCGGGTCATCGTACACCCCACCAATCCGGACGTGGTGTATGTGGCCGGTTTGGGCCATCCGTATGGGGCCAATGAAATGCGGGGCATTTTTAAATCGGTAGATGGCGGAAAAACATGGAAAAAGACCTTGTATAGCAACCCCAATACCGGGGCGATCCAAGTGGAGCTAGATCCCAATAATCCTAACATCCTGTTCGCCGCCATGTGGGAACATCAGGAAGGACCCTGGGAGAACGCCAAATTCTCCGGTCCTAACAGCGGACTCTACAAATCCACGGATGGCGGGGAAACCTGGCGACCCCTTACCAACGGACTCCCCGGGGCGGAAGAGGGCCTGGGTAGAGTAGGGGTGGCGCTATCGGCCAGCAATTCCAAACGCATGTATGCCACAGTCGATGCCCGAGAAAAGGGCGGGGTCTATACCAGTGCCGATGCCGGTGAAAGTTGGAGCCTGGTCACCACGGAAAACCGATTGTGGGGCCGGGGCAGTGACTTTGCCGAAATCAAGGTACATCCCAAGGACGAAAATGTGGTGTTTGTGGGGAATGTAGCCTCGTATAAATCGGAGGACGGCGGGAAAACATGGACTTCCATCAAAGGCGCCCCGGGCGGGGACGATTACCACAGGATATGGATCAATCCCCAGCATCCGGAAATCATGCTTTTCGCCGCCGATCAAGGTGCCGTCATCACGGTAAACGGTGGTGACACGTGGAGTTCTTGGTACAACCAGCCCACGTCACAATTGTACCATGTAAGCACGGACAACCAATTTCCGTATTGGGTGTACGGCGGCCAACAGGAAAGTGGGGCCATTGGCATTGCCAGTAGGAGCAATGGGGGACAGATCTCGTTTCGGGAGTTTATAGGTGTGGGCGCCGATGAATATGCCTATGTCGCTCCGGACCCTTTGGACAACAACATCGTTTATGGTGGACGCGTCATTCGATTCAATAAAAAAACGGGGCAATCGCAATATGTGGGTCCCGAAGTGTTGCGTTCCCGAGAATTCCGATACCTGCGTACGATGCCCTTGTTGTTTCATCCGGCCGATGACAGCATGTTGTTGTTCGGTACGAATGTGATTTGTAAAACCCATGATGGGGGTCAGCATTGGGAACAGATCAGTGGCGACCTCACCAGAGCCCGACCCGAAGTGCCGGCCAGTGTGGGCGATTACAAAACCGATGCCATGGAAAACATGCCGCAACGTGCGATTGTGTATGCTATTGGACCTTCGCCCCTGGACAAAGACATTATTTGGGCGGGTACGGACGATGGCCTGATTCAGGTGACCCGGGATGGGGGCAAAACCTGGACCAACGTAACACCGACCTCGATTACTTCCTGGGACAAAATTTCACAGATCGATGCCGGGCATTTTGATGCCGGAACGGCCTATGTGGCGGTGAATGCCATACGGAAGGACGATATGCTGCCCCATATCTACAAGACCCATGACTTTGGGGAAACTTGGGAAGAAGTTGTTAGCGGGATGAATCCCTCCGGACCGGTCAACGTGGTGCGTGAAGACCCAAAACAACAAGGCTTGCTGTATGCCGGAACGGAGCGTGAGGTCTATTTTTCGGCCGATGATGGGGTTTCTTGGCAGTCCCTTCGCATGAACATGCCCGCATCTTCCATTCGGGATTTGGTGGTGCATGAAAACGATCTGGTCATCGGGACGCACGGTCGCTCCATTTGGATTTTGGACGATGTAAGTCCGTTGCGGGAATTGGCCAGCCTGTCCGGCAAAAATGCTTATTTATTTTCGCCCAGCAATGCCTACAGGGTACGGTTCAATATGTTTAGCGACACGCCGTTACCCCCGGAGGAACCTACGGGACAGAATCCGCCGGACGGGGCCCTTATCGATTATTATTTGGGTGCCAATGCCCAAAAGGTGGAGCTCAATATATTGGATTCGGAAGGAGCATTGGTCAATAGCTTTTCCAGTGACGATAGGGCGGAAGTTTTGGATACGACTAAAATGCAGCATCCCACGTATTGGATACGTCCGTTTAAAGGATTGTCGGGCGAACCCGGCCACCATCGATTTGTATGGAATTTACGGTATAAGGAGCCGCAGGGCGCCAATCGTGCCTTTGCCATTGCAGCCGTGCAATACGATACACCCAGCGGACCCGAAGGACCTTTTGTAGCTCCAGGAACCTATAAAGTGCAATTGAAGGTAGATGGGAAAACTTTGGAAAAGGACATCACGGTAAAACTGGATCCCCGTTCAGAAATGAGCGAGGAAGCCCTAGCCCTACAAACCGACCTGTCCCTGCAGACCTACAACGATTACGGGAGATTGCAGGAGATTCGGGAAGCCATTGATGCCGGCTCGGCAAAAGGTAGAAAGAAGGAAAAGTTGTGGGCCTTTCGAGGGGATGGCGCCCCGGAGGATGGCGATTTGATCTATGGCAGTATCTATGCGTCGGAACTGGAGGACGAAACGCTTGTCGGATTACAATCCAAATTGCTTTTTCTGCTCAATGTGCTGCAAAAAACCGATGCCCAACCGACGGCGAAAACCCAAGAAGCCGCGGGGCAATTACATACACGCGTGGGTGAGATGGAAACGCTTTGGGAATCGAAGTATAAATAGATTGGGGAAGCATTCAAAAATAACTTTCAAGTCTAGGACTCAATTTCAAATACTTGTCTCCCTGAGCGCAGTCGAAGGGTATTTCAAGGTTAAAGAAATCTTAGCAATGGTCCAATTGTTATGCTGATTTAGTACATTGGTATAAACCCTTGAATGTGTTAGCAAAAAGACGACAGTTACCCCAAGAGCACCCTACCGATACGGAAAAATTCATTTACTGCTTGGAAGCGGTCGATGATATTGAAACGGAATCGGTTACCGAAGTTCAAAAGAACCTGGAACACTTGGCCATGCAGTATGGGGTGGCCAGCATCTATCAAACCTGTGACACCATTGAAGGGCTGGAAGCCAGTTTAAACGCCTTGGTTTTGGACGACCATCATTTTAAGGACTACGAAATCATCTACTTGGTGATGACCGGGGAGGCCAATAGTATTTGCTTAAATGATTACTACTACAGTTTACAGGAAATCGCGGAACTCTTTGAAGGCCGGTTAAAAGGAAAGATCCTGCATTTTTCCAATGCCAAAGTGCTCGACCTGGACGAGGAAGAATCCCAATATTTTTTGGATATCACCAATGCCAAAGCGATTTCCGGCTACGGCCATGCCTATGAAGGCATCAGCAGCTCGGACTTGGACAAGGCCTTCTTTAATCTATTTAAAGAGGATGACAATATGTTCGATGTGGTAGAGGAATTGCACCAACGGCATTACAATATCTGTAAGCTGTTGGATTTTCGTTTGTATTATTGATAAACGGTTTGCTACTTTGTGAACTTTTAAAATTTATATTTTTTATTTTTACGTCCGTCAATTTTTCCTTTGATGACGCAAAAATCGATAGCTGTACTTCCTTTTGTCAATATGAGCAATGATATTGACAATGACTATTTCTGTGATGGGATTACCGAGGAAATCATCAATGCACTCACAAAAATCAACGAGCTTAAGGTAATTGCCCGTACCTCCTCCTTTGCCTTTAAAGGGAAGGATATTGATATTCGGGAAATTGGTGGGCAATTGGGTGTTAACACGGTACTTGAGGGAAGTATTAAAAAATCCCGGGAACGGGTCAGGATAACGGCACAGTTAATAGATGTTGCGGACGGAACGCATTATTGGTCCAAAAGGTTCGACAGGGAATTAACGGATATTTTTGATCTGGAAGATGAGATTAGCCTGGCCATTGCGGATGAAGTCCGAAACAATTTTGGGCATTTTGAGGTGCAAGACCATTTAATAAAGCAACCCACCACCAATGTGGATGCCTATCAATTGTTCTTAAAAGGGCGTTCGTTGCAATTAAAATGGACACCAGAAAGCCTTAACGAGGCCATATCTTATTATGATCAGGCCATTGCCTTGGATAAAAATTATGCGAAAGCCTATTATGCCAATTTGCAATGCTACGGCTTATTGGCCATGTGGGGGTATATGCCCTACCAAGAAGCTATGGATCTGGCCATTGGCAATCTTTTGATCGCCAAAGAAATAGACACCTCCTTACCCGAATATCCGTTGTCTTTTGTTGGTAAGTTTTTTTGGGGGGAATGGGATTTCAAAAATTCGTACCTCCATATCAATAAAGTCTTGGCCATTAATCCGAATCACATCGATGGGTTGGAAGCCATGGCGGAACTGTTCATTGCCCTCGGCTTTTTTGACGAGGCCTTAGTATATGCCAACAAACTTTTGGATGTAGATCCGCTTTCGGCAAACAATCATTACACTTTTGCCCATATCTGCTATTATCAAGGTCAATTTGATAAAGCCTTGGAAAGTGTAGATTATGCCCTAACCCTTAATCCGGAATTGGCCCTAGCGCATCATTTAAAGTGTTTTTGTTTGATATGGCTCAACCAAAAACAGCAGTTTGAAGAATTTATAAAGGACACGCCACTAGTCGAAGAGAAAAAATGGTTGTTCCGGCTTATCAATGAAAAGCCTTTTGAAGTCCCGGAGGAAATCGTTTCACGATGGACGGCCGGTGGAGGCAACGAAACCATGCTTGTTCCCTACGACCTTTATATTTTAAGTAATTCCAACCATAAAGCGCTAGGTTTTTCCCGTTTGCAGGAAATGATCGACCGCAGGCGTGGACAAATCATCAATTACAGGCAAGAACCTTTTTTAAAACCCTTACACGGGATGGATGGTTTTTCGGATTTGCACCATTCCAACCTGTGCCTTTCGGATATTGCATCCCCCGTGGAAGAGGAAGAAAAATCGACACCTACTATATTAGATGCTTCCCAAATAGAGGCCTTAAAAGAGGAACTGCTTACCTATTTTGAGGAAGAGGAACCTTTTCTGAATCCGCAATTGAGTTTAAAATTCGTATCCGATGTCCTAGGGTTCAACACCAATAAAATATCTTACCTGATCAATACCGCCTTTGATCTAAATTTTAATGACTTTGTGAATTCATACCGCCTAAAACGTTTTAAATCCATTGCTCTGGACCCCAAAAACTCGCATTTGACCATTCTTGGATTGGCCTATGACAGCGGGTTCAATTCCAAAAGCGTTTTCAATACCTATTTTAAAAAAATAGAGGGGATAACCCCTAGGGCTTGGATGAAGTCCAATTCATAATTCATCTTCCTTAGTTCGTTTCAGATTATAATTCAGAACGATTGATTTGTACTTACGGTCAATCTTTGCATCAAAATTATAAATCAAAAAACGAACAATTATGACAACTTTACACAAATTCTTACTACCTTTTATAGTAGCCACTGTACTACTATTTGCATCGTGTTCTAAAGAAGACGATACAATTTCACCCAATCCCAACGACACCACCATTGAAAATGTCCTCACCGATATCGGGTTTCAAGGCTATGCCATTGTCACCAAAAACGGGAAGGATTTGGTACGCCAGGGTTTTGGATGGGCCAATAAAAACATGGAACTGCCCCAAGGGGAAAACCTAGGGTACCGAATAGGTTCGGTTACCAAAACACTTACGGCAGCGGCGGTAGTACAATTAAAACGTGACGGGTTGATCCAAAGCTTTGATCAAACCTTGGATGAATTTGATACCGAATTCCCGAATGGTGATCAAATTACCATTGCACAGTTACTATCCCATCAATCCGGTATACCGGAATATCAATTGTTGGCTGAAGGCGCTTACGAACAAGGGGAAACCTTGGATGAAGGGACTATTTATGAGCTTATCAAGGAATTGATCTTTGAAAATGGACTCGATTTTACACCAGGGTCCAACAAAGAGTATTGCAACTCAAATTACCTCATTGCAGCCTTGTTGGTAGAGCAGGTATCGGGAATGCCTTATCACGAATATGTGCAGCAGAAAATTTTCAATCCGTTGGGAATGTCAGGATCCTACAAAGGGACGGATGAGATTGACAGCGATACACACGCACAGGGCTATTTGAACGGAAATCCCAATAGTTCGTATCCTATGGACATCCCTTTTGGGGCAGGCGATTTCAGTACTACGCCAAGCGATATGGAAACCTGGACCAATGCCGTAAAAACGGATTGGTTTACCGAAGCTGAAAAGTCGGAAATATTTGCCAAAGATGTTCCAAGTGGCTATGTGGATTTTGGCTTGGGATGGTTTACCACACAAGAGGGCAATACCACCATGTACTGGCACGGTGGCGATATGAATGGCTATTGGAGTATGATCGGTTTTATACCGGAATATGATGCTACGATGGTACTGTTAAGTAATCAGCAAGACGATATGGGAACGCAACGCAACACCATTATCGAACAGCTATTGACCACAGCGTTTAATTAATATATTTCAATTATAAAGACATGAAAAAATTAGTAATAGTATTTGCCTTGTATGTATTTTGTACAAATCCTGTTTTTAGTCAGCAAGACTATGAAGTTAAGGTTATAACCAGTGTAGAATCTATTGTTTCAAGCGGTTTGGGGCGATCACGTATACTCTCATCCAACGATGAAAGGGACTACAAAGAATTCACTTCTGAGCAAACAGAAGACGACAATTCCCGGAATACCTCCAAGAGAAAGGACATTAGGGTCAAAAACTTTGAAGAAACGAAACTGTTGAACTTTTACAATTTGGGCGGAATACGCTTTCAAAATATTGTAGCGAACGATGCCTTGATTTCATCAAAACTGACGGACATGCTTACGGAAGGTTGGGATTTAGTGTTCGTTACCAGTGCCGTGGAAAGTGACGCAGGGAGAAATGACGATAATGGGATTTTTATAACCCGATATATTTTTAAAAGAATATTGGACTGAAAAACCATTAAATTTTTACTAGTGATGAAACATACCAACGTATTATTGGCAGGCGCTACGGGCTATTTGGGTGGTTTCTTATTGAAAGTACTCATCGAAAAGAAAAATCAGGTCGTAGCCATTGTGCGCAATCCCGATAGCTTGCAAAATGACCATGAGAATTATTTGGAAATAAAACAGGCCCAAGTAACACGACCTGAAACCTTACGGGATATCTGTAAGGGCATTGACACCGTAATTTCTACCGTGGGCATCACCAGGCAAAAAGACGGTCTTACCTACATGAATGTGGATTATCAGGCCAACATGAATTTGTTGGAAGAAGCTAAAAAGGCGGATGTCAAGCACTTTGTGTATGTGTCCGCCATTAACGGAGACAAACACCGTAATCTAAAAATCCTTGAGGCCAAGGAAAAGTTTGTGGATGCTTTAAAAGCTTCTGGGTTGCAATATACCATCGTACGGCCGAATGGTTTTTTCTCGGATATGAAGGATTTTTTAGAAATGGCGAAATCGGGACGTGTTTATTTGTTCGGTTCTGGCCATCAAAAATTCAATCCTATCCATGGCGATGACCTGGCAAGGGCCATTGTAGCCACTTTGGATGATGGTAACAAAGAACTGACCATTGGAGGTCCGGATGTTTTAAGCTTGAATGAAATAAGTGAACTCGCGCTAAAAACCTTGAACAAGCCCATTAAAATTGTGCATTTGCCGGATTGGTCCAGAAAACTGACCATTTGGTTTTTGCGAACTTTTACCAGTGTCAAAACCTATGGACCCATCGAATTTTTTCTCACCTTAATGGCAGAGGATTGTATTGCCCCCTGTTTTGGGACCCATCATTTGGAGGATTTTTATAAGGAAGTAGTTCAAAACAATATAGCACCAAAATGAAAAAAATAAACGCTTTTGGAAGAATTGCGCTGGGTATTGTAACGGCCTACGTTCTATTTCATATACTGATTTTATTGCAATTCATCCCATCCCATGTGGTTTGGGGAGGAAAAATAGTGGAACCCAAAACGATCCTAATTTTAGAATGGGTAGCACTTTTGGTTATGCTGTTTTTAGGCAGTTTGATTTTAATGAAAGCCAAAGTGATTCCCAACAAATGGCAAGAGAAAACCCTAAATAGATGGTTATTGGTGTTTTCCGTATATTTTGTGCTCAATACCCTTGGTAATCTACTGGCGGAAAGTATTTTTGAAAAAGCGCAAGCCTTGCTTACCCTTATTTTAGCGCTAAGTTTATTTAAAATGTCCAAACGTAATCCATGAAAGCTCCGGACCCAAATACCCGCTTCCCCTTATCAAATTACGATACGCTTTGTTTTCTGAAAAACATCGTTACAAATCCGAATATCATTGTTGGGGATTATACCTATTACGATGATTTTGAAGATGTTGCCAACTTTGAAAAAAACGTCAAATACCATTTTGATTTTATTGGGGACAAGCTCATCATTGGGAAGTTCTGTATGATTGCCTCCGGTGCTACCTTTATTATGAACGGTGGCAATCATCTCACCGAAGCCGCAACGGCCTATCCCTTTGCCATATTTGGAGGTGCCTGGCAAAACGCCATGGAGGGTAAAAGCTATCCTACAAAAGGGGATACCATTATCGGTAATGATGTATGGATAGGCCACGGGGCAACGATTATGCCGGGAGTACACATAGGAAATGGTGCCATTATTGCCACAAAGGCGGTGGTTACAAAAAATGTAGCGCCTTACACCATTGTGGGTGGTAATCCGGCAAAACCAATTAAAAAACGCTTCTCCGAGGCTACCATTTCCAGGTTATTAGAACTACAATGGTGGGATTGGGATATTGAAAAAATCACCCAAAATCTAGGGAAACTCACCAGTAATCCGGAAGCGTTGTTTTAAAAACTTACATAGTATGTTCCAGAGGGCTTAACACAGAAAATGTTAAGCCTTTTTTTGTGTGGCCTATACAGTCTTTCCCCTTTACAAAAACCTAAAAATAGTAGGGAAATCAAAAAGGTTTGGAATCATAATTCAGGACGATACACCTTCCATTGTACGATTTCTTTGCGTCATCAATTCATTACTAATCAAAACCGAAAATTAAAAAACACATTCCAATGAAAAAACTATTCATCATCAGCCTAACCCTATGCTCTTTAGGTGTTTTAGCTCAAGGTAACAAGGAATCTATATTGAGTAATGATTCCGATTATAGGTATAGGGTCAGCTTTCCTGCCATTATCCTAGCTAATATTGGTGACGGAGGCGAAAGAACCAATACCCAACATATTGAGCTTCATGTGAAGCGTGAATTGGATTCCAAAAACATCATCGGTGTAAAATTCGCAACTTGGAGATTGTTTCAGCCCATGGGTATACAGTGGTGGGATGGCCTTTTGGATAAAATAGATTCCGAGAGTGAATTCTATCCAGGCTATCTACGTGAAACGGGTATTGGAATTTCATACCAACACATGCTTTGGAAAGGATTGTTCGCTACGGTGGAAGTGCTACCGCAGTACAAAACCTATCTAGACCTGAACAATGAAAAAATAGCCAACGGATTTAAGCTCTACACGTCTTACCATCTGGGTTATCATATAGCTTTTGGTAAAAAGAAGCGGATTTTTATTGAGCCCCAGGTGCATTTTCAAAATTGGATGATAGATACCAATACCCCCGACGCCTTTAAACAATTGGACAATCGATGGAAATCGTATTTCCTTTTTGAACCCAACCTGTACGTTGGAATCAAATTTTAAAGACAATTCCAAAGCGATATGGTACTCAATGGGACATCAAGTAAGACCTTGGAGAATAAATATATAACGAACATTTTTTCAACAAGGAATCAATTTAAAGGAATAGGTTCCGAATTATAATTCAATACGATTTGCTCGGATAGGTACCCCAACTTTGTAACATCAATTTAAAATAATCAAAAAACGAACAATCATGAAAACAATTAAAATGAAAACAATCAAAAAACAATTTTTATTAAAAATGGCTTGTGTAGCCTTTGCATTGGTATCAACTACCACATATGCACAAAACACAAATTCTGAAACAACAACACAAAGGGATGGTTTCATCTTCGAAGCTGTTGTAGGTGGTGGCATTATCAGTATAGAAGATAGTGCTGGTAATCAAACCTTCGATAAAGCTCAAGGAACCTTCGTGTTTCCAGATTTAAAATTGGGCTATATGTTAAATGAAAATCTTGCCATTACTGCTGCCATGCCAGGAAACATATACGAATTTCAAGACAATGACAGACATTTTGGAGGATTCATTCCTTCGCTACAATATTGGGTAAAAGATAGATGGTGGATTCATGGTGGTATTGGTCTAGCAATAGATTCGCCGGCACTATATGATATTAAAGATGATGTAAATGATGATTGGAACTTTGGTTGCGCAGTAATGGCAAGTACAGGTTACGAAATATATAAAAAGAAAAACTTCGCACTTAATGTGCAGTCTAAATTAGTTCTTGGTCGTGCATCTTTAGACGGAGATGCACATAGAGACGCAGTACTCTTTAACATCGGTTTGGGGTTCAGTTTGTTCTAATAAAGGACTATTTAAAATGAAGTATCTTACATAAAGAAAGCAATACAATGAAAAATAAGGTAATACGAACCATAGTACTCTTTTTTTCCATATGGACTTTTGGTCAGCAGACCGCACCTCAAAAGATTGCCGAATTGTATACGGCCGAATTGGAAAGGGAATCCATACAAAGTGTTTTTTTGCAAGTCTATTCCAAATCCAAAGGAATTGATGTTAGGTTGGCGGAAAATACCATGAATGCGGAACATGCTATAACGAATAAAAATCCTTTTTACACGGCCAGTATCACCAAAATGCTCACGGCTACCGCTGTAGGAATCTTAAAGGATCAAAAGAAGCTGAATTTTGAGGATAACATCTCCCAATATCTGCCAAAATCATTAATAGAAAAACTGCACGTATTGGATGGGAAGGAGTACTCAATAGACATCACCATCGCCCATCTTTTACAACATACATCGGGTCTGCCAGATTATTTTACGGACGAAACTATGGATGGCAGTCCCAATATCATCAATCAACTGTTGATGCATACGGATAAGTTGTGGTCACCTCAGGAAATGATTCAGTTTACCAAAGAAAAGATGAAACCTCATCATGTTCCTGGTGAAGGCTATCAGTATACGGATACGGAATATGTGCTGTTGGCCCTGCTGATCGAAGAGGTAAGTGGCATTTCCTTGCATGCGTTTTTTCAGCAGCATATTTTTCGGCCTTTAGGGATGGAGACTTCCTATATCAATTTAAAATCATCGCCGTTAAAGAGTGAACTGCCCATGGCTAATTTTTATGTCGGCGATACGGAATTATCATCCTTTAAAAGTTTAAGTGCCGATTGGGGCGGGGGAGGTTTGGTGTCCACAACCGAAGACCTGATTACCTTTCTTGAAGCCTACAACACCAATAAACTGGTAAAAAAGAACACGCGCCAGGCCATGCAACAATGGGTCGATGAAACGGTAGGTATGGAATACGGATTTGGGATACGAAAAGTATCTTTCAAAACCCTTTATGAGGATGACACAAACTTGGAAGTAATCGGGCATACCGGTAGTACTGCATCCTTTTTATGGTATTGCCCCCAATTGGATACCTATATAGCTGGGACATTAAACCAACTGGAAGCTTCCAAAAGTACCCTGAACTTGGTTTACGCTATACTTAAGATATTAGAAAACCAGCAATAGAGGCTTTTATCTTCGATTAATTTTTAGGTCAAAAAATTCCTTTGCTAGTCGAATTTCCCTCATTGAATAATGATCATATGCCTTATATTTGATTTAATTATTTAAAAATCAAGAGCATGAAATGGAAAGGTAGGCGTCAAAGTTCCAATGTCGATGACCGAAGGGGTCGGTCCAGTTCCGGAAGAGGTTTTGGTGGATTCAGTCCCAATTTGCTCGGCCCGATTATAAAACTGCTCTTCTCCAAAGTGGGATTGATCATTGTGGGGCTGTTCCTTTTATTTTCATTTATAACGGGTAACAATCCGTTGACCTTGATCAGTAATTTATTGAGCGGCGGGGTGTCGCAAACCGCTCCTTCTGGAAATTATGAAGGTACTGCCGAAGAAAATGAACTGGCGGACTTTAGTGCCGTGATCCTGGGGAGTACCGAGGATGTTTGGAACAACACCTTGGAAAATTACCGGGAACCAACCTTGGTCTTGTTTTCAGGATATGTTTCCTCCGCGTGTGGCTCCGCATCCAGTGCTACCGGTCCGTTTTATTGTCCCGGGGATGAAAAACTATACCTGGACCTTAGTTTTTTTGAGGAAATGGAACGCCAAATGAACGCACCTGGAGATTTTGCACAGGCCTATGTCATTGCCCACGAAGTAGGGCATCATATTCAAAATTTAATGGGGATAACCGATAAAATCGATAGACTCAGAGGTCAATTGAGCAAGACCGAGTTCAATAAATATTCCGTACGCTTGGAGTTACAGGCCGATTTTCTAGCCGGTGTGTGGGCCAATCGTTCCAAACAAATGATGGAGAGCGGTGATCTCCAAGAAGCCTTGAACGCGGCGAATGCGATTGGGGATGACCGTCTACAAAAGCAGTCTTCGGGTAGGGTAGTACCCGATTCCTTTACCCATGGCACCTCTGCACAACGTATGCGCTGGTTTAAAAAAGGGTATGAAACCGGGGATGTCTCCCAAGGAGACACCTTTAGTGCGGAATCGCTCTAACCCATTATTTTATTAAAATTTAATACCGCTTCATCTTAAAGCATACAAGCTCCCCCTGAGCGACCTGTACCTAGTGGAATTGAGGTAAGCAGAAGGATAGGAGGGGAGTAGAATGGGATGGTGTAGAAGTCCCACTACTGTGTTAAAACCATGTCAAAAGGATTTATAATTATGGATATTGGTAGGTAATCGATTACCTTCTGCACTATTTTTAAGTGACAAAAATGGTACGCTTAAAAAGTGATTCATATCCATTTATTAATTTGAACAATTTCCTATGAAATCCTTGAAAACAAAAATCAGCCTTTTACTTATTGTATTACCCGTGATATTATTGAACGCACAAGGGGAATTAAAATCGGTTGAGGGTTACTCGCCAAACATTGGAAGCATGGTCTATATGTTGGAAGACTTAAAAGACCGTATTACCGAACAAGTTAAAGATTTGGACCAATCACAAACCGATTTCTTATATGATGCCAATGCGAATAGTATAGGGTCGTTGATCATGCATTTGGTGTCCACAGAATCGTATTACCAGGTAGCAACCTTGGAGGGCAGGGAATGGACATCAGCCGAGCTTGCAAGCGTTGGTGTCGCAGGGGAATTGAACGCAAAAGTTAATAGCATGCTCAAAGGTGAGCCTATTGGGTATTATTTGGATTTATGGGATGACGTCCGTGAAAAAACCTTAGCGGGACTCAAAACCAAAGATGATGCCTGGTTCTCCTCGAATATAGAGGAGGGATTGAACTACCGTTATATCTGGTACCATGTCATGGAACATTCGGCAAACCATATGGGGCAAATAGGCACCATTAAGAATCGCTTACCCGAATAGCGTATTTGCAGTAATGTACCATGTTATGACTGACCTGGGCTTGTTGAAGGGTAACTTTTCTTTGATCAACAGAATAAAAGAGAAAGGTCTGTTAGACTATTTCTTATTGAGCGGTTTGGCGCACTGCCTTTATTTGGTAACACTTTGATTTTACCAATGCCTTTCTTGTACAATTTTCAGAAGATTCTACTTAGCAGGTATTTAAGAATAAAGGTGTGTAATGGTATCTAACAACTACCCCGAGTTTCTAGTTCAAAATATTAATAAGGTTGGCTTTATATAATTTGCCAATGGGAATGGTATGATCTTGAATGTATATTCTATTTCCATCAATTCTATTTATATATTTGATGGCCACAGCAAATGATTTGTGTACTTGTATAAAATTGTCCGATGGTAGAGATTCCAATATATCGGATATTTTTTCCCTTATCGTAATTGTTTCATCTTCAGCAACGACTTTTGTGTAATTTCCGGCAGCTTCAATAAATAAAATAGTAGCTACTTCTACTTGGATATACGATTTATTCTGACGCAAAAATATACGTTTTGTTGCCGTATCCTTTTCTTCCGAACTGTTATTTTTTGACTTGGTATTTGAGCCCATAACTTTATTTACGGCCTTTAAAAAGCGCTCAAAACTAAATGGTTTTAATAAGTAATCGGAAACATTTAGCTCATAACCTTCTATAGCAAACTCACTATAGGCCGTGGTGACTATAACTTTTGGAGGCGCTGATAATGTTTTTAAAAACTCAAACCCCTTGAGCTTTGGCATATTTATATCCAAAAAGATTAGGTCGACCTGATGTGAATTCAAATACTCCAGCGCCTCCAAGGCGCTATAACAGTTTTTTTGCAACTTCATATGAGGTAGCATTTCACAATACTCCATGATAATCTTGTGTGCTATATGTTCATCATCTATGATTAGATACCTCATTATTTCAACTTTAGAGATAGTTTAACATTATAACTATTAGGGTTTACATCAAACGAAAGCGCATGCCTATTTGGGTTGACTAACGCTAATCTTCTTTTTAAGTTTTTTAAACCAATTCCTGATGTATTGGATTCTTGCTGTACTTCAAAATTATTTTCAATTACAAAATTCACTTCATTATTCCCTTCGGTTAAGTCAATATGAATATAGGCACCTTTTTCCAAGTTTTCCAAGCCATGCTTAAAGGCATTCTCGACTAGAATAATAAATAATAAAGGCATTATTTTAGCATCAAGGTTCTCAATTTCAGTATTAAACTGAACGTCGGACTTTTTATGATAGCGTATTTCTTGAAGCGCAATATAGTTTTTTAGGTAATCTATTTCTTGTTGAAGGGTAACCCTATCTTTTTGCCCTTCATAAATACTATATCGCATCATGTCGGACAGTTTGAGTACCATTTCCCGCTCCTTGGAATCTTTGTCCATTAAGCCATATAAATTGTTAAGTGTATTGAAGAAAAAGTGTGGATTTACCTGACTTTTTAAATGCAGTAATTCTGTTTTTTCTTTTTCATTCTTTAATCGAATGATTGCTTTGATTTGTTTAAAAATCCAGTACGCAATGGTGATAAATAAAAGAGTAAAGTACAGGACAATAAACTCTACAAATCCTTCCAACTTGCCAAAAGTGTCATTAAATAATACAATGACCAATCCTATAATTACAAGGGATATTTTATAAAACCTGTTTATGATTTTCTTTTTCCCATCTGATATTTTCAACTTCATAGGTCAAGATTAATTAAATAAAATTCCTCCTACAAATTAGTTGACAAACAATAGATACTGAGGGATAAACACCTGCTTCATGGGGATAAGGTACGTTTGCACACTTCTTAAGGTCTTGTGTCACACCTACTTTGAAGTACATCACTTTTTGTTTTTTACTAATAAGGCCCACCATAAGTTTGCCTCAATCAATCAAAAAACGAACAGTATGGAACTTAGAATTGACAAGCTATCAAAGACGTATTCTAACGGAATTAAAGCCTTACAAAACATAACACTGGACATACCAAAAGGAATGTTTGGTTTGCTAGGTCCTAACGGTGCAGGCAAGTCAACTCTAATGCGAACCATTGCAACGTTACAGGAAGCAGATGCCGGATCTATTGTTCTTGGAGACATCAATGTGTTGAAGCAAAAAACTGAGTTGCGGCAAGTATTGGGTTATTTACCGCAGCAATTTGGCTTGTACCCCAAAATATCCGCTGAGGTATTACTCAACCATTTTGCCGTATTAAAAGGAATTGTAAACAAAAATGAACGTCAAGAATTGGTGAAGGCACTTTTGTATAAAACCAATTTATATGAGGTCAGAAAACAAAACCTTAAAGGCTATTCTGGTGGGATGAAGCAGCGTTTTGGGATTGCACAGGCATTATTGAACAATCCGAAGTTGCTAATAGTAGATGAGCCTACAGCTGGATTGGATCCCGTAGAGCGAAATCGGTTCTACAATGTGTTAAGTGAGCTCGGAGAACATACCGTAGTTATTCTGTCTACGCACATCGTTGATGATGTTAAGGAGCTCTGTACAAACATGGCGATTATTAATCAAGGCCAAGTTTGCTTACAAGGGCAACCGTTGCAAATACTAGAGGGACTAAAAGACAAAGTCTATCAAAAAACAATCGAAAAGGCAGAATTAAATCTTTACAAGGAAAATTATCAGGTGATTAGCGAAAAGTTGTTTCTAGGAAAACCAACCATTCACATCTTAAGTGATACGGATCCGGGAGATGGTTTCGCCTTAATTAACGCCGAATTAGAAGATGTGTATTTCTCGGAAATTTTCAGTGATACTAACACGAAATCCAACTAGATATGTGGTACCAAATTTTGAAGTTCGAAATACAATATCGTATTAAGAGACCGGACACGTATGTGTTCTTCCTGTTTCTATTTCTATTTTCTCTTGTCGGGGTAGATTTTATTTTTCAAGGTGCTGAATTAGGACTCCTGAAAAAAAACTCCCCTATCGTAATCGCGAAAACTATGGGCGCCATTACGGGGATATTTATGATTTTGGCCTCCATGATCATGGGCGTTTCGGTATTGAGGGATTTTGAATACAACATAGAATCATTGGTTTTTTCTACGCCAATCCATAAAAAAGAATATTTACTGGGTCGATTTTTAGGATCGTTTGCTGTTTTACTATTTGCATTTACAGGTATTCTATTCGGTATGATGCTAGGTGAATTTATGCCCTGGACCAATCCAGATGATCTACTAAAATTTAATGCCCTTATTTATTTGAAGACGTTTCTAATGGTAACCTTACCAACGCTGTTTTTTGGAGCGGCCTTGTTTTTTGTCACAGGTGCCCTAAGCAGAAACTTAGTAGTCGTATATACCCAAGGGATTATTTTATTTGTGGTTTTTATGCTGACGAAAGCCATTACCAATGCGTTTTGGCAAGCCATTTTAGATCCGTTTTCACTGACGACCACCACCTTTGCCACAAAGGATTGGACAGCTTCGGAAAAGAGTATAGAAGTGCTTCCTTTTATGGGAGTATTACTATATAACAAACTGTTTTGGATTTCTTTGGGGATACTTGCACTCATCTATGGTTATAATAAGTTCAATTTTAACGTGGTTATGGAAAAGCGGTCTAAAGGAAAAAAGAAACACGTATTAGAAATTGGAGACGCTTCTGAGGTTATTAATGTAGTTATACCCAATGCCAAAAAACTATATGGTATTCGCTCAAAATGGGCACAATTAAAAGCGTTTTCCTGGTTTTATTTCGTCAGCATTTGCAAACAGGCCTCATTTTGGGGGATTGTCATTTGCGGTATGATTATCATTCTTATTAATTCGGTAAATCTAGGTACGGTATATGGCGTTGATAGCTATCCGGCAACCTACTTTATTGTTGAAGAACTTCAAGAAACATCCATTTATTTCTTTATCATCGTTTTGGTCTTTTATTCCGGAGAATTGGTCTGGAAGGAGCGGAGTGCAAAACTCAATCTAATTTATGATGCAACACCCATGTCTAGCTTTTTAAAATTAGCCGGTAAGTACATTGGGTTGAACTTAATTTATGTTGTACTCATGCTCGCTTTAATTGGGTCGGGAATTATATTTCAAACGTTAAGTGGTTATTATAACTATGAGATTCAAGTGTATTTCTATGGCTTCTTTCTAGAGATTTTACCATTTTTGGCCTTATACACCTTCATCGCATTTTTTATCCAATCGCTTGTTAACCATAAGTTTGTGGGTGTGATGTTGGTCATTGTGTTCTTCATGGCGAACATAGCATTGGGGTTATTTGGGTTTGATCACGATTTATATTTTTTTGGAGGAAGTTCTTTAGGGTCCTATTCCGATATGAATGGCTATGGGCACTTTTTAGGACCCTACTTGTTGATTAAATCGTACTGGTTTCTCTTCGGTATACTGTTATTGATAATGGCATCTTTAGTATCCGTTAGAGGGATTGAAACCAACTTGATAAAAAGAATAAGAGCAGGTAAATACAGATTAAGCAAGCCACTTTTTAGGTTTTCGGGCGGGGTACTTTTAGCCTTTATTACCCTTGGAGGTGGTATATTTTACAACACGAATATTTTAAACGACTATTGGACGAATTCTGAAGCTACTGCGTTTAGAGTGGCTTATGAAAACGAACTGAAGTCCTTTGAACATATACCACAGCCTAAAATAGTGGATGTTAACTTACAATTAGAATTGTATCCCGAAACACGGGATTACACCGCAGAAGGGGTTTATATTTTGAAAAATACCACTAGGGAAAGCATCAAATCGATTCATATTCAGAAACGTATTGAAGGGAACGTCACATTGGACAGTGTATCCTTTGAAGGTGGGTTTACATTAGACAATCAATACGAAAAGTTTGATTACGCCATTTACATTCTCAATGAAGCTTTAAAACCTGGCGAGTCTATACACATGAATTTTAAGCAAAGCTTTACTACAAAAGGGTTTGAATCAGGAAACTCGAATGTAAATATTAATAACAACGGTACATTTTTTAATAATTCAGATTTACCAACGATAGGATATTCTAGAAAATATGAACTTAACGATCCTGATGAACGTGAGGATTATAATTTACCTATACGTTCCAATAAGGCAGAACAAGACGATAATAGGGAACTCGTAAATGCAAGGTCTGGTAGTGATTCTGATGGAATAAATTTTGAAATGACCGTGGGTACCTCAGAAGATCAAACAGCAGTTGTACCTGGGAATTTATTGAAGCAATGGACCGAAAATAATCGTAACTACTTTCATTATAAAATGGAGATTCCAATTATTAATTTTTACTCTATGGTTTCAGCAGCATATGAAATAAAGAAAGATACGTGGATGCACCGTCAGGATACTTTAGGAAGCTCTGTTGACCTTGAAATTTATTATCATAAGGGGCATGCTTATAACATAGATCGAATGATGATGGCTATGAAAGCCTCATTGGATTACTATAGCACATATTTCAGTCCGTATCAATATGAACAGTTACGTATCATGGAGTTTCCGCGTTATGCGCAATTTGCACAATCATTTCCGGGCACTGTTCCATTCTCAGAATCTATAGGTTTTGTCCTGGATATAGACGACGAGGAAGATGTAGATATGGTATTTTATGTCACTGCCCATGAAATTGCCCACCAATGGTTTGGTATGCAGGTAGAAGCGGCCAATGTAAAAGGTAGAAATTTTATTTTAGAAACCTTGTCACAGTATGCAGCTATGATGGTTTTAAAACAAGAATATTCAGAGGAGAAGCTACTTCAATTTATAGAGATTCAAAAAGAGAGGTATAAAGAAGGAAAGGGAAAGGAAGCTCTAAAGGAACCTTCATTGGCTTTAGTAGAAAACCAAAAGTATGTGTACTACGCCAAAGGTGCCATCAACATGTATCAATTTCAAAAGGCCATAGGAGAGGAGCAGGTAAATAAAGCCTTAAGACGCTTTTTGGAGGATTGGAATACCACAAACGGTAAACTAAAAATGAATTCGAATCGCTATGCTACCAGTCAAGACCTGTTAGGCTATTTTAGAGCGGTTACACCAGATTCGCTTCAGCATATAATCCTTGATCTATTTGAAAGTGTTAAACCGGTAGAATTGTAATGTCTTGCCTTTATTATATGAAATAGCGCGGAAATGCCCTATCTGGGAATTCGCTACAATTGAATATATCATAATGTACCTCGTGTAGTTAACCCTGAGCGCAGTCGAAGAGTAACCTGAGCTTTGGTATAAGCGAAACGTTAATATATCTTTCTCTCTATTTTTTCTTGACAAATGTTTCTATACAATGTTAATGGAACCCTCTTTTTACGAAGTGACGATAGGAGCGTAGTAGAATGTGTATGGAATGGTATTTAGCGATGGAACGTATCTTATTAACAAACAGTAACAAAAGGAAAAATACAACCTCTTTACAAAAATCAATCTTAAACACAGTCATGATGACAAACTACTTTTCTAAAGCTATTTTTCTATTTGTAATCTTTCTTTTACCATTTCAAAAAACTACCGCTCAAGTAGAAACTACATCCATACTTTATAAGACTATTAAGGATATGGATAGAATTCTTTTTGAAAACGGTTTCAATGAATGCATAATTTCAGACATGGAACCTCTTATCAGTGATGATCTTGAATTTTACCATGATCAAAGTGGTATTACTAGGTCGAAAAAAGATTTTCTATTGACTATTGAACAAAATGTTTGTTCCAACCAGCAACAGAAACCTATTCGTAAATTAATGGGAAATAGTCTAGAAGTATTTCCTCTTTATAACAACGGAATAGTATATGGGGCAATACAAAATGGAATTCACGAGTTTTATATCAAAGAAGCGAACAAAGAACCCTATTTAACCAGTACTGCTAAATTTTCGCATCTATGGATAAAAGAAAATGCTACTTGGAAATTGAAAAGGGTTTTAAGTTTTGATCATAAAACACCAAGTGTATTAAACAATAAAAAGAAGGGAATAGCTCTCTCTAATGAAACTTTAGATAACTATATAGGAAGCTATTCAGGACAAAATGTAAAAGCCAACATAACACGAAAAGAGGGTTCACTTCTAATGAGCTCCGGTGATATGCAACTTATTATTCTCCCAGAGTCCGAAAATGTATTTTTCGCAAATGAAGCACCACTTACTTTTGAGTTTGTTTCGTTTAAAGGAGTGATTACGAAAATGATTGTAAGGGAAAATGGAAAAATAGTCGATGAAGTCAAAAAAATTGAATAATGCTGATTTTACAGTAATAACACGAAGTAATTCTCAACCGTTGGGTATAACTTACCGCTATTTTAATTAACGTCGGATTATGTTTCATTACTGAAACATAATCTCTTGCTTTGACGACATTTATTTTAAAGGTCCAGTGGACATTTAAAATAATGGGCGAGATGATGCGGCTGCCATTCTGCCTACAAGCTTCCTTTTAATTTTTCTTCTAAAAAGTATCTTCTCAAAAGGTAATGAAATCAAAGAATGAGATTCGATGACAGCAAAATCTTCATTCAAGATTCATGAATACCTTTAAAAAAACAAAAAAAAATCTTGTGAATAAACACTAATTATACGGCCCAATCCCGATTGCTATCGGGGGAGGGGAGGCTCATAGGTATGGAATTTAAATTTTAATTTGAATTACGTTTAAACCTTCAATTCTACGTCTATGTATTTTTCCTTTCCGTATTTAAAATCAATGTGTTTCTTTGTATATGAATGAATATCAGTACAAAAACACTCAAAAGTAATACTACAAACGCCCTTTATTGGAAGTGCCAATTATTAGGATGGTGTACGGTTTCTGTTTATTGGGCATACACGGTATATACCAGGGATAACTATGGGGTGTTTTACACTTTCTGTAATTATGTTTTGGATGTAGGCATCGGAATTTTCCTGACCCATATGTACAGAACATATGCTTTAAAGGCAAATTGGAGTCAATTACCCATTAAAAGGCTGCTTGTTCGTGTAATTCCCAGTATACTATTATTGGCTGTTTTATATGTGCTTTTAAACAATTTGAAGTGGTATGGTTACTGGACCATGATCGCAGAACAAGATAAGGATATATGGGTATCGCTTCTTTATTGGGACCCCATATTACTTACCGGTTTACGGTTAATGTCTATCTGGATTTTAGCGTATCACCTGTATCACTATTATCAAAAAGAAGTTGTAACGGCAAGAGAATATGCTCAACTTTCCTTAGTAGCGAAACAAGCACAATTAGACAATTTATCGGCTCAACTAAACCCACATTTTTTATTTAATTCCTTGAATTCCATAAAGTCCTTAATTGTTGAGAACCCTAATGTAGCCAGACGTGGGATAGACCTATTGTCCGACTTATTACGTTCCTCTTTATATGAAAAAGATAAAGACCTAATTTCAATAAAAAACGAATTGGCTTTAGTTAAAGATTATATAGAGCTGGAAAAACTTCGTTTTGAAGAACGATTGACCATTGATATAACCATTGATAAAACGTTAGCCCATTTTAAAATTCCCACTTTGAGCATCCAATTGTTGGTAGAAAATGCCATTAAACATGGAATTGACAAAATTATTGAAGGTGGGCTAATAACTTTGAAAGTTGGTAAGAACGGAGATCAAGTCTATATTCAAGTTCAAAATCCAGGAAAATTAACTGATACTAAACCTGCAAGAGGTTTAGGTTTAATGAACTTAAAGAAGCGCTTGGAGCTTCAATATAACAAAGAGGCTTCTTTTACTTTAGAAGAAATAGCTAATAATATAGTGCAAGCGACTATACTAGTACCCTATAAAACAGATGAAAACATATAAAGCGGTTATTATCGATGATGAACGTTTAGCGCGCGAGGAGGTAAAACGTGCTTTAAAAAAATATCCGGAATTTATCGTGGTTGGAGAGGCAAACAATGTGGATGCGGCCATAAAATTAATAGCGAATAAAGATCCAGACCTATTGTTTTTGGACATACACATGCCCGAAAAGTCAGGATTTGATTTATTAGAAGAATTAACCACAGTTCCAGAAGTTGTTTTTACAACTGCCTATGACCAATACGCTGTAAAAGCTTTCGAATTAAACGCATTAGACTATTTGGTTAAACCTTTACGGGAAGAACGTTTTGCAAAAACCATAGAAAAAGTAAAGCAGGAGTTGGCGGAGAAGGCAAAGGTGTCACAAGATGTTTTGCCCATGCACAAAAAGATATTTATTAAAGACGGCGAATCGTGTTACTTCATTCCAATTTCCGATATCTACTATATTGAATCGATGGAGAATTATGCACGGCTATATTTTGGGGATAAAAAAGCTATGATTAAACGTTCGTTGAATCTACTGGAAAAAAAGTTAGATACCACCGTGTTTTTTAGAGCCAATAGGAGTCAAATTATCAACACACATTTTATTAAAGAAATTCATCCGCATTTTAATAATAAGCTACACATCATCTTGATTTCTGGTGAAAAGATTGAAGTTTCAAGCCGACAGTCTGTTAAGTTTAAAAACTGGAACAGCTTATAATTGATTGGTTTGTAAATTAATTTTACGCTTATTTTCTTTTATTCACGTTCCTGTACTTTCCCTTTACACATTTATATATTCATCATTTCTTTGCTTCAGAAATAAAATTTTAATTAAAAAAATAGAACGATGTGTAACTTTAAAAATAATTATCACCTACCTGTAATGCTAATTGTATTGATCTTTATGGGGCTCTATTCCTGCACCAATGACACCTTAAAAATCGCTCCACAACCAACTTTATCCGATTACGCCGTTGGAGAAAAATGGATCTGGAAGTATAAAGGTGTAACCAACGAAGGCGAGGTACGCTCAGAGGGGGAAGATACACGAGAAGTAGTTATTGCGGATGGTGTTTTAGGGATGACAATGGGCAATGATACGATTCCGGTAACAGATATCGTAAAACCGGAAGAAAGCGAAACGCCAAAATATGATTGGCCTTTGGAAGTGGGTAAAAAGTGGAAATATGAAAAAAATTGGACCAGTCAAGATGGTACCACAGGAAAGCAAAGTCAAGATGTCGAGGTATTGTCGTTTAAGGAAGAAACGGTAGCAGCAGGAACGTTCATGGCCTATACGATACAATACAAAGGTGTAATTACAAATTCCAGAGGCTATAATGCCAAAACAGATGAAGTTTGGTTGTATGCTCCAGCTGTAAAAAATTTTATAAAACTTACCCAAACTCAAGATGACTTTTTATACGAAGAGGAGTTAAAACAGTATTCAAACTAAAGATGAAAATTGAGCATTTTCCAATTGCACTTTTAAAAAGGGAACCATGAAAAGAACATTGCTGATATTATTTCTGACTCTAATTCATCTTACTTCTTTTGGACAAGGATTTGACTTTCAAAAAGTACCATTGTCCAATACTAAGGTGCTTGCCAATCATATGCAAGCCTTGGCCGCATCCTATCCTTTAAAAGAGTTATCAGGATTAGACTTGATTAAGGTTCAGATTCTAAGTGAAAAATATGACGATGCCATAGCAACTATCGAGATCGAGAAAGAAATTAAGGACAAGCCAAAAACGGAACAGATTTATTTAGATTTATATCACCAGTATGCTAAAGCAAAACTCACACCTAACTTTCAAGTGGCCTTTAAAGAATTATATAAATCCTATGTGACAAAGGCCGATGATTTTCAGGTACTTAATTTAGATGACACATTAATTGCCAGAGATGGTACGGACTATTTTATTTCTGATTTTGAACGTACGTATGAAAATATAACTACTGAAACGATTTCAAAGGAAACCGCACAAAATTTAATCCACAAATATTTCTTAAAAACGGTTTATGAATCCACCAGAGATCTGTTTTTTGAAGCCATAAAACAAGACCATAAACGCAGATATCGTATAAATGACAGTATAATAGTGCCCATGAAAGATGGGGCAGAGGTTTCCGTAGTAGTGGTTGAAAGAAAAGAAAGTGTTAAAGCGAAGAAACCGGCCATCTTAATTGCTTCTATTTACGCAGGCACCAATGAGACTGGGGCAATGTTATCCGCCTCAAAAGGCTATGTTGGAGTAATCGCCAATACAAGGGGAAAACGATTAAGCAAAGGACCGGTAAAGCCTCTAGAACATGAAAATACGGATGTCTATGAAGTGATTGATTGGATTAGCAAGCAGACTTGGTCCAATCAAAAAGTAGGAATGTATGGTGGTAGTTATAACGGATTTACCCAATGGGCATCCATGAAACATAAAGTGCATCCAGCTTTAAAAACCATTGTTCCCATGGTAGCCATTGCACCCGGAATTGATTATCCCATGGAAAATAATGTACTGCATAATTATTCCTACTCTTGGAATTTTTATGTGACCAATACTAAGTTTTTGGATTTTAAAGCCTCCCAAGATTTTAACCGATGGGATACCTTAAAAAATACGTGGTATACCTCTGGAGTTGCCTTTAATAGATTGGATAGCTTGGATGGTCAAGTCAATAGATTATGGAATACCTATATGCAGCATCCTAGTTATGATGATTACTGGAAGAAAATGATTCCTTATAAACAGGAATTTTCAAAAATTGACATTCCAATATTGACCATAACAGGCTATTATGACGATTCTCAAAGAGGAGCCCTATATTATTATGACCAGCATACTAAGTATGTAAAAAATCCAAATCACTATGTATTGGTAGGACCTTACGATCATTGGACGGCGCAAACCCAACCTCAGGAGTTCTTAAGGAATTACAAATTAGATAAAACCGCCTTAATTGACATTAGATATGACTTGGTTTATCAATGGTTCGATTACACCTTAAAAGGTAAAGAAAAACCAAGTATTCTAAAGGATAAAGTGAATTTTCAGGTAATGGGAACCAATACATGGATGCACAAACCGAGTTTAAGTGCCATGTCCAATGATACCTTGACTTTTCATTTAAGTGATGCTAAAACGGATGATTTTTATGCTTTAAAATCGAAACCAAATAACTCAGAGATTCAAATGTCTGTTGATTTTAAAGATCGAAAAAACATGACCAACACAGACTATTATCCTTGGCCTTTAGAAAAGGAAAAAATCAATATAAGTGATGGATTGTTATTTAAATCGGAACCCTTAGAGGAGGATGTGATTATAAATGGATCCTTTCTCGGGAATCTAGAATTTACTATCAATAAAAAAGATGTTGATTATTCCGTTATCCTATATCAATTAACGCCAGAAGGGAACTATTTTCATTTAAGCTATTATATTGGAAGAGCGAGTTATGCTCAAGATAGGGAGCACAGACATCTGCTAACTCCCAATAAAAAGATACAAGTGTCCTTCAACAATTCTAAACTAATCAGTAAAAAGCTACAAAAAGGAAGTAGGATGGTAGCTGTGGTCAATGTGAATAAAAATAATAATGCACAACTTAATTATGGAACAGGTAAGGATGTGAATGAAGAAAATATTAAAGATGCAGAAGTCCCTTTAAAAATTATATTTTCAGGTAATAGTAGTATTTCTTTACCTGTTTGGTATTCCCTAAAGGAATAACCAAATTCTTATTAGTATATCATTGGCAAAAAAGGCCTATTCGATTCTCCTTTTGGCTGTTTTTTTCCGTGGACAGGGGCTGCAGGGTTGCACCTATTGATCGAAGCAAAAGTAACGATGCGGTGAGTTCCATTGTAAAGATATTTGAGAAAAGGAGCCCCATAGATAAATTTGATCGATTTTATATCATCTCACATTTAGTTATGGATTCGAGTAAAGTCCATTACCTTTACTTCCTGTTTTTAAGTATCTAGGTTTAACGCCCTTGAACAAGGTATTTTGAAAAGGGGTGTCGTTAATATATATAGAAGTCAATATGGAATCGAAATTAATTACTTACTTCCCAAACATTTCAAATTTTTATGGTAAAGTGTGGTACTATAACATACGGGTAAAGAAACAACAGGTTTTGTAAATTTAAGTTCTAGTAATAATTTCTAATTATAAATTCAATTAATAAAAAATCCATAGCAGTACTTCCATTCGTCAATATAAGTAACAATATTGAAAACGAATATTTCTGTGATGGATTAACAGAAGAAATAATTAACGCATTAGCAAAAATCAAACAACTTTCGGTTACTTCCCGAACATCTTCATTTTATTTTAAAAACAAAACAGTAACAGCTAAAGAGATAAAAGAAAAACTGAACGTTTCTACTTTTATAGAAGGCAGTGTAAGAACATCCAAAAATAAAATGCGCATTACAGTGCAAATGATCGATACTTTGGATGACTTTCATTTCTGGTCAGAGACTTTTGATAGAAACCCTGAAAATATTTTTGAAATTCAAGATGAAATTAGTCTGTTTATCGCTGAAAAATTACGCGAACACATAGGGCATCTTGAAATCGAAGATAAGCTAGTAGAAGTAATTGATGTACCTGTAGCTATTTATAGAGAATATTTGAAAGGAAGGTACTACATCATGAAACTAGATTATAAAAACTCTATAAAGGGTATCAATATCTTAAAAGAAGTAATACATAAATCACCCAATTTTTCAAATCCCTATCTAGATATAAATCTAGCCTATGTTAATATGGGAACTATGGGGCTTTTACCCGCATTTGAGGCATACGAGAAGGCCCAGCCTTATTTGCTAAAGGCATTGGAGCTAGACCCAAACTCATCAAGGTCACAATTGAATTTGGCTTGGATAGAATGCTGGCAAAACTGGAATTTTGAGAAAGCTTTCGAACATGCCAACAAGGCTTTGGAAATACAACAAGCAGACGATATTTACTTAACCATTTCTAACCTTTTGACCGTAGAAGGAAAATTAGATGCGGCAAGTAATTATCTTGACAAAGCGTTACAGTTAGATCCTTATGCCGCTATAAATCATCATTACAAGGGTTTTTTACACTACTTGAAAGAAGAATATAAAACTGCAATACCTTATCTAAAAAAGGCATTAGATTTAGACCCTAAGTTACCCTTTCCACCAATTTATATAGGGATTTGTTTATTAATGTCAGGCAAACCAAATGAAGCTTTAACATATTTCGGTTCACTTGAAGGAGTTTCTGTGAAAGACCTCACCAAATTAGGAGGTGAAACCATGTGCTATGCAAAGCTCAATGAAAGGGAAAAGTGTAATGAAGGATTAAAAGAATTAGAGACGTATTTAAATACTGATCTTGTAGATAAGGCATTTACGTTTTTGATATTGGTAAATGCCTTGTTAGATAATAACGAAAAGGTAATTGATTTAATAACTCAAGCATACCATAACCGGTTGCCATTAATTTTATTATTGAATCCATCGCCAATTCTTAAGCCTTTAAAAAATAACAAAAGGTTTAAAGACATCATGCTAAAAGCTATTCCCGATAATGTAAACTACAAACAGAAAAAGCAGTACAAACAGGCTTTACTAGATTCCAACGAAATCAAAAAGTACAGCAAGGAACTAGAGCAAATAATGATAGACTACAAACTGTATTTAAACCCAGATCTATCCTTAAAAGATTTAGCCTCATACTTGGAACTTCCTGCTAATTATGTCTCGCAATTATTAAATTTAGGCTTTCAAAAAAACTTCTCTGAATATACAAATACCTATAGGGTTAACGAATTTAAAGAGCGCGTTCTTCTAGAAGAAAACAAAGGCATAACTATTATGGCTATTGCTTATGATAGTGGTTTTAATTCTAAAACAGTATTCAATACTTTCTTTAAAAAATTAGAAGGGATTACACCAAATACTTTCCTTAAGTGTAATAGTTAGTTCTGATTTAGAAAATAGAACCTTCCTTTTATAAGCTACAATTAGTTTTACTTCATCAAATTATTAACAGTAAGAGATTACTTGATTTATTCTTTGGAAATATTTTAAAATGCGTCATAATCTATAGTCTTGCTTCATAATTTACAGTCTTGTGCTAAACTTAATAACTCTTGCTTCATAACTGTTTACTGTTGCTTCAAGGTTTATGGCATCTTTGTACCATCAAATCGAAACAATAATTCTTAAAACGAACAATCATGAAAACAATTAAAATGAAAACAATCAAAAAACAATTTTTATTAAAAATGGCTTGTGTAACCTTTGCATTGGTATCAACTACCACATATGCACAAAACACAAATTCTGAAACAACAACACAAAGGGATGGTTTCATCTTCGAAGCTGTTGTAGGTGGTGGCATTATCAGTATAGAAGATAGTGCTGGTAATCAAACCTTCGATAAAGCTCAAGGAACCTTCGTGTTTCCAGATTTAAAATTGGGCTATATGTTAAATGAAAATCTTGCCATTACTGCTGCCATGCCAGGAAACATATACGAATTTCAAGACAATGACAGACATTTTGGAGGATTCATTCCTTCGCTACAATATTGGGTAAAAGATAGATGGTGGATTCACGGTGGTATTGGTCTAGCAATAGATTCGCCGGCACTATATGATATTAAAGATGATGTAAATGACGATTGGAACTTTGGTTGCGCAGTAATGGCAAGTACAGGTTATGAGATTTACAAAAAGAAAAACTTCGCACTTAATGTGCAGTCTAAATTAGTGCTTGGTCGTGCGTCTTTAGATGGTGATGTAAAAAGAGATGCAGTACTCTTTAATATAGGATTAGGCTTTAGTTGGTTATAAAAATTTATCTATTGCCATATATTCTATTATTGTGTGCCATTAGGGCAAAACTGTAACAATTACTCTTTTACAGCGTCAGAATTAATATAAAATAATAAAAATAAATAATCTATGATTGCAAATACAGAACAGAAAAATTTAATTAAGACCGCTAGAATAACTGGCTTATGGTATTTAATGATGGCTATTACAGGAATTCTAGGGTTTATGGTCTTTCATTCTCAAATATTTGTGTCTGGTAATCCTGAACAAACGCTAACAAATTTAGTAGAATTAGATTCTACAGCAAGAATTAGGTTGCTATTAGAATTTGGTATAGTAATTTCTCAGGCTCTTACCGCAGTTTGGTTTTTCAAATTATTTAAAGATAATTATGAATGGGAAGCTTGGACTCTAGGTATATGGGGAATGGTAAATGCTTTAGCCATTATGATAAGTGCAATTTCAATCGCCTCAGCAATAGGTATTGCAAATTCTGAAGTAAGTGCTATGGAAGACAAAGTTTTACTAATTCAGGTTTTTCAAAATATTATTTCGAATGCTTGGGGTATTGGTGGCCTATTTTTCGGGTTATGGCTATTTCCAATGGGATACATAGTTATCAAATCTAAAAGGTTGCCTGTCTGGTTAGGAAGAATAATTATTTTAGGTGGTATAGGCTATCTAATTTCTACAGTTATACACTACGCAGGAATTGATTTTAGCTTCAATAGATTTCTTACGCTACCTGCAACCATTGGAGAATTTTGGATGATAGGTTATTTACTAATTTTTGGCATAAGACCTAGCAATAAGTAAAGTTAAATTAAAACGGAACACAATAGTGGCTATAAGTAATTGCTTTTCTCTCCTACTTCTGAATCCCGATAGCTATCGGGACGCGGATTTTCAGTTCGGTGTATACTTGCAACGTTAAGTGCTTATCCACGAAACTACTCATAGCCGAGCTCGTTAAAGCCAATAGAGACCATCATATGAAAACAAAAATCACAATTGTAATATCATTACTAATTCTGATTTCGTCATGCCAACCATCAATCGAAGAAACTGTTGATTTAAGTGTGCAAAATTGGATTCATGGCTCTGAAAACTGTGATGATAATATTGACCCACCAATTCAGGTCGTTAAGTACAATAGCAATACTTATATTTTACGTCAAAACAAGTGTACAAATTACGAAGCACCTTTTATGTTTCTGTTTTTTGGTGAGAACAAAGCGCTATTAATGGATACTGGAGCTACTAAAGAAGCTGATATTTTTCCGCTTTATGAAACTGTAAATAAAATTATTAACGAATGGTCTGAAAAGAATGGAGAAGTTGAATTAATAGTTGCTCATACTCATAAGCATGGAGACCACTTTGCAGGCGATGGACAATTCAAAGGAAAACCGAACACTTCTGTAGTCGGTCTTGAGGTTAAGGATGTACAAGATTTTTTTAAGATAGCCAACTGGCCCGAAGAAGTTGTGGATTATGATTTAGGAAATCGCATGATGAAGATAATACCAATTCCTGGACACCAAGCTTCTTCAATTGCGGTTTATGATACTTCGACGAAAATTCTCTTGACTGGAGACACCTTTTATCCTGGTAGACTATACATAAATGATTGGATTGCTTTTAAAATGAGTATTGAAAGACTTGTAAAATTCACCGACATTAATGAGGTTTCAACCATACTTGGAAATCACATTGAAATGACTCAGACAGCTGGTGTTGATTACCCCATGGGAAGTAACTACCAGCCTAAAGAACACCAACTTCCGTTAAGTGTGCTCACATTAAAAGAACTTTCAAATGCTCTAACAAAATTGGGAGATACACCAACAAAAAAAATTCATGATAGCTTCATAATATATCCAGTCGATTAAAACATATTAAGAAATGAAAAACCTCACAATTAAAATCTCAGTATTGCTATCTGTACTATTTTTAAGTGCCTGTAAAACTGAGAATTCGAATGTAAAAGAAAATGATTCTTTATCCATAGAAAACTCATATCTGGGACAAAAACCACCAGGATTAACGCCCATACCTTTTGCTCCAGGTCTTGTGTCTACAGATTTGTATGAAGTTAATAGTGCATTCACACCAGATATGAAAGCGTTTTATTTTATTAGAAGAGGAGAAGAAAATAAAAAATCAGCTTTTTACGAATACAAATACAACGAAATTAATGGGGAATGGAAGAAATCTGAAATAGCATCTCCATGGATAGGAAGACCGGTAATATCCCCAGATGGACAAACCATGCATTTAGGTGATAGGTATCTAAAAAGAACAGAAGCTGGATGGTCAGAATTACAAAAACTAGAACCTCCTACTGTAAGTAATGATTCTATGTATATTATGCGCCTCTCATCGTCTTCAAATGGCACATATTATTTTGACACCTATAAAGAAAACGATTCAACGTTTCCAATACGTTATTCGCGCTTAATTAACGGTAAACATGAAGAACCCAAGGCATTACCAAAAGCAATAAACACAGGAACCTTTTTGAGCCATCCTTTTATAGCCCCAGATGAATCGTATTTATTATTTGATGCTAAAAGGGAAGATGGTTTTGGAGACTCTGATATTTATATCAGTTTTAAACAAAATGACGGTACTTGGGGTGAAGGCATTAATTTGGGAGATAAAATAAACACCAACGCTTGGGAAGCTTCTGCAAGTATAACGCCAGACGGTAAATACCTTTTCTTTAGTAGAAATGTTGGATCAGACGATTTTGAAAATGTAGATATTTTTTGGGTAGATGCAAAAGTTATCTATGCTCTTAAAAAGGAATAATGAAAAGGAAAGGTTTGTTCCAATTTCAAAATGCGAACTTTTATACCCCACATTTTAATCAACTTTGCTGTGAGCAAGAACAATTATGAAAGCAATAGCATGTCTAAAATATGGGGAGGTAGAAAATCTGGTGCTAAGTACTGTTAAAAAACCAACACCAAAAGATAATGAAGTACTTATAAAGATACGTGCTACTTCAGTTACCACAAGCGATGTTCTTATTCGGAGATTAAATGAACCTTTGATCCCCAGATTTATACTTCAACTCATATTTGGTTTTGGACGTCCGAGAAATCCTATATTGGGGATGGTAACAGCTGGAATTGTAGAGCGTAAAGGTAAAGATGTGTTAATGTTTGAAATAGGGGATGAGGTTTTTGCTTATGGTTCTATCTCGCCTACCAAACGTCGTTTTGGTTCTTATGCAGAATATATTTGTTTACCCGAAGATTGGAATCTGGCACTAAAACCTTTGAATCTTAGTTTTGAAGAAGCAGCAGCAATCCCTTATGGTGGATTGCTGGCTTCTCATTTATTAAAAAAGACGAGTATAAATAAGGGTGACCGGGTTTTAATTTATGGAGCGTCAGGAAGTATAGGTACCATGGCGATACAATTGGCGAAGCATATGGGTGCTCATGTTACTAGTGTATGCAGTGGTAGAAACTTCGATTTAGTAAAATCTTTAGGTAGTGATAAGGTGATTGACTACACGATAGAAAATGCTGAAACAAAATTGGAAAGGTATAAATATGTGATTGATGCCGTAGGCAATTCGAAATCATCGAAACTAAAAGAAAAGAGCAAAAAAGCATTGACTTCGAATGGCAAATATATATCCATCGATCATGGTACTCCATCAACGCCAAAAGAAGCTTTTTTTAATTTAAAAAGGTTAGCGGAACAAGAGAAACTTAGACCTGTTATTGATAGCGTATATCCTTTAGAAAAAATGGCCGAAGCTCATACATATGTGGAGATGGGTCATAAAAGAGGAAATGTAGTCATAAGCATTTAGCTGGACTTAATATTATATCAATCCATAAATCATCAATCAAAAAACGAACAGCACATGTTTTTTAAATCACAACTACTACTTATATAAGACTTTTGTACACCATTAGAGAAAACAGAATGAAAGAGGCTAAAGAAATTTGTCCAAGAAGTAGAGAAGAGTGGAGAGACTGGCTTGAATTGAATCATAAAGAAAAGGATGCCATTTGGTTGGTTTTTTATAAAAAAGGAACTCCTAATTTCAACCTCAGTTGGAGTGAATCTGTTGACGAATCACTTTGTTTTGGTTGGATTGATAGTACAATAAAGACAATTGATAACGAACGATTCAAGCAGTATTTCAGTAAAAGAAAGCCGAAAAGTAATTGGTCAAAAGTAAATAAGGATAAAGTAAAAATGTTAATTGACCAGAGTCTTATGAAAGAGGCTGGCTATAAAAGCATTGAAATCGCAAAAGAAAATGGTTCTTGCACAATTCTAGATACTGTTGAAAGACTAGAAATACCCGAAGACCTAGAACAAGAACTTAGAAGACAGAAAGGAGCAATGAAATACTTTGAAAGTCTAAATAAGTCTTCTAAAAAGGGACTTCTATACTGGGTTGCTTCAGCTAAGAGAGATGACACAAGAAATAAACGAATTTCAGAAATCGTTGAAAACGCTAGTTTACAGATGAAACCAAAACAGTTTAGATAAACGGCTTAAAACAACCATACGCAATGTCCTTAGGGATATTTCACTTGGTCCAAACATTAGATAAAATTTTAACAATTCAAAAAAAGAGAAAAATATGAAACCAGCGACTATAAAAAACCTTTCTGAAACAAAGGTTGAAGTAGTAAGGAGATTCAATTCTCAAGTAGAATCTGTTTGGAAACCTTTCACCGATGCAAGCCTGGTTCGTCAATGCATGCTTGGCCCTCCTGGGTGGTCAATGCCGGTTTGCGAAATAGATTTTCGAATCAACGGTATTTATGAGAACGTTTTTAGAAATGAGGTAGAAGGCACAGAAATCAAGATTGCAGGTACCTATCGTGAAATAGTAACATATAAGAAGATTGTCCAAGATGAGCAGCATAAGATTGGAAGTTCAGAAAAAGGAATAATTAATAAAACTGTTGTTACCTTAACTTTTGAAGCAGTAAGCGAGGGTACCAATGTTAGAACATTGATTGAATATGGTTCCAAAAAGCAATGTGATGAGGCCTTGGCAACTGGAATGGCCGCTGCAATGGAAATGGGTTACTGTCGCATCGATGATCTCTTAACCAGCTAACATTGTCATCACTTAACATAAGAAGGAATAAAACGGCATACAAAAAGGTGTATTAATCATAGCTACCCATCGGCTGGCTAAGGTTCATATACCAATCAATATAATCTGTTGTTTAAATGTAACCAAATGAAAATAGTAAAACGAATTTTAAAAATTGTCTTCGTACTTATCGGCTTGCTTGTACTTATAGGAATCATTACACTTTGGGTTGATGCATCAAGCACAAATTATCTTGAGATTAACCAGAATGAATCAGCGTCCAATAATTCTTATCTCATTAAGAACGTCAATATAATCCCAATGAACCAAGACACTGTTTTGGTGAATAAAATGGTATATATAAAAGACGGAATTATTGAAAAAATTGATGATTCTATTGAAGTCGATGGAATTCAAATTTTTGACGGAGAGTATAAGTATCTAACACCAGGTCTTATCGATATGCATGTGCATGTGTGGGATAGATATGAACTCGGACTCTACCTATCCAATGGTGTAACAGCAATTAGAAATCTTTGGGGCATGCCCATGCATTTAAGAATTAAAGAAGATGTAATGGAAGAAAATATTTTTTCACCATCGTTTTTTACAACAGGGCCTAAACTAACAGGCTTGGAATTCATTGGTGATGATAATTTAAATCTAAGTAATCCGAGTGAAGCTAAAGACAAGGTTATTTCATATAAAGACAGAGGTTACGATTTCATCAAAACGTATTATGGTTTGGATAAAGCGATTTTTGATGCTGTGATTCAACAAGCCAAAATTTCTGAAATTGACATTGTTGCTCACCCTTCTCAAAAGGTACCATTTTCATATCATTTAAACACTCAAATCAAATCCATTGAACATGTCGAAGAAATTGTACAGCAACCGTTACAGTTTGATTTAGATACAATTAAGTTGCAACCCATAATTGATTCAATTTCACAATCCAAACACACGAGCTATGGTCCTACACTTACTGTATTCAACAATATTTATCAAATGATGATGGATGATTCCATTTTAGATTCAGAATCATTGGAGTATATGAATCCGCTCATTAAAATGGATGATAGTAAAAGACAATTTGAGCGTTGGTATACTGCAAAGCAAGAAGATCCTTCGACAGTTGATAGGATAAAAAAACAGCACGATTTTCACATGAACATCGTTAGAAAACTGCATGAAGCTGGTGTTACTATAATTTGCGGCACTGATGGTGGTATTGGAGTTACGCTTCCAGGTTTTTCAATTCATACAGAACTGAATTTTTACAAAGAAGCTGGACTTTCCAATTTCGAAGTTTTGAAAACAGCTACTGTTAATGCTTCTCAAACACATGCAACGATGAATCAACTTGGAACTATTGAAGAAGGTAAGATTGCTAATTTGTTGTTGGTGGATGAAAACCCACTTGTCAATTTGACTTCGCTTAAAAATCCCACCTATGTTTTTGTGAAGGGGCGAAAATTAACTAGAGAGACTTTGGATTCTTTTAATGAAAAGGCAAAAAATCGAAAGAATATAATGGCTACAGCTCTCAGGTATTTGGAAAATTTAATCATTGAAAAATAATCTATTGCCTAATAAAATTCTACGATACATTAATCCATAAATCATCAATCAAAAAACGAACAGTCTATGTTTTTCAAATCAAAAGAAGGAAAAGAAAAAATCATAACCCTTTACAATCAAAAGTTAAAGGAGCTGAATATTGAATATTCAGAAAAATCAGTAGAAACAAAGTTTGGTGTCACTAATGTTGTTATTACCGGTGATACTAAAAACCCTCCATTAGTACTGATTCACGGGACGGGGGGTTGTGCACCACAAATTTTAGATTCTTTCCCCAATCTAGCTTCAAAATATTGTGTCTTTGCCATTGATGTCTTAGCGCAGCCCAATAAAAGTGCAGAGAATCGATTGGATATGAAGTCGCTAGATTATGGAAAATGGCTTATTGAAGTAATCATAAAACTAAGACTGAAAGACGTAACCTTAGTAGGCTTTTCTTTTGGTGGTTTAATCAGTTTAAAAGCACTAGAGTTTAATGAAACGACTATAAAACAGGTATTCTTAATTGCACCAGTCTATATCGTTAATGGTAATCCTCTTGTAGGTTTATTCAAAATGTTCATACCCTTAAAAAAGTTTATCAAAACAAATAACCAAAAGCACATTAAAAAAGTAATGGGTGTCCTTTTTACTGAATATGATGATTTTGCAATAAACTTCATGTCAACTACATTTCAACACTGTAACATGGATTTTTCGCCTTTACCAATAATTCTTAAGCAGACAGCAAAGAATATAAAAACTCCAATTACCATTTTTGCTGCTGAAAAAGATATTATGTTTCCAGGTAAAAGAATGATAAAAAGAGCTCAACGAATTTTCTCTTCACTAACTAAAATCGTCTTATTGGAAAATTCAAAACATGTTCCTAATACTAAAAATTTTAAAGTAATTGAGGACTCGATATTATTAAGCTAAGGGGGCTTTAGAATAGATAATGGCATATATTAAAGTAACTACAAACCCTATTTAGGACTAACAATCTAATGCCATTTGGTTTATTTCCAACACGCTGAACATGTAGATTGAAAGAATGGCAAGAACTAAACATAATGTTTAATCTTTGTCCCAAAACTTACCTACAATAGAAGCTCTGATTCTAAAACTACAAGTTTTAGCTTATAATTATAATGCTAGAAAATCCAAATTTTCAACCTGTAATTATCTCAGGAAACAACAATTATTCACCCTTTGATTTTGCGCCCCTTTTTTTACTAATTTCACGGATTATGGCAAGAAATCCCTCTCTATAATTGCTGCTAATAGGTATTTCTTTAGCAGCAATGACCACGCAGTGTTTTTTGACCGTTTCTATATGTTTTAATGCTACAATATAAGATCGATGTATTCTAATAAAAATCTCTTTCGGAAGTATTTCCAACACTTCGGATATTTTATAACGTGCCAAAACAGGTCCTTTACTGGTATGGAAAGTGACATAATTACCATCGCTTTCCACGTATTTTATATCCTGAACATACAATTGATGAAATTCAGAACCGCTTTTTATAAAAATTGTTTGTTGCCCAACATCATTTGAAATTTCAGTACTTGAAGTTTTTATACTGCCTTTTTTTTCTAATAGCTGTTGTGCCTTTATCACCGCTTGCAGCAGTCTATTGAATTCAATGGGTTTTAAAAGATAGTCCACTGCTTTTAATTCATAACTCTCCAAAGCATATTCAGAATAGGCGGTGGTAAATATAATAAGTGGTGGATTTTGCAAAAACTTAGGGAAGCTGATTCCCGATAATTTTGGCATATTTATATCCAAGAAAATAACGTCAACCGTGTGCTTTTGAAGGTGTTCAAGCGCATCTAACGGATCTCTGAACGTTTTCTCCAAATCGATAAAAGGAATGCTGCTTAAATGGAATTTAAGTACATCAATAGCAGCTGGTTCGTCATCAATAATTATACAGTTCATAAGGGTCTTTCATCGAGTTCCAGCTTAAGTAAAGATATAAAATACCCCTTATCCTCATTTGCTTCCAAGGTATGGGTATTTGGATACAAAATGGAGAGTCTCTTTTTTAAATTATCAAGACCGAAACCGGAAGGGGCATCCTTTAAACCAGAGATTCCTTGATGTATTGTATTGGTTACCTTAAAACATAATTTATTTTCTTCTACCTCGAGCGAAATATTGATCAGGGATTTTGTTTTGGGATCAATACCATGTTTGATTGCATTTTCAACAAAAGGGATGAGCAGCATCGGGCTTATGTCTACATCCTTAACATCGCCTTTGATCTTAAAATTAATATATACCTCGTCTTCGTCGGCGATACGTAGTTGATATACCTGAATAAAATTTTTAAGGTGATGAATTTCTTTTTCTAGGGGTACTTTTTCTTCATTCGTTTCATAAACCATATAACGCATTAGTTCTGCGAGTTTTGCAATTCCATCTGCTAACTCCGGCACATCATGCTTTAGTGATTTGGCATAAAAACTATTTAAAACATTGAACAAAAAATGAGGGTTGATCTTGGATTTTAAAAAAACCATTTCCGTAGAAAGCTTTTCTTCTAGCAATACGCGTTTAAGCTTTTCATTTTGTATCCAATATTTGATCAGTGCGTAGGATAATGCGACTAACAGTATAAAAAAACTGACCACAGAATTATAGAGGAAATACACTAGGAAAGATTCGTTGGCGGAAGAAAAGAAAACAGCTAAATACTTATAATCCACTATACTCTCAAATAAGTTGATGGCTATGAAACCACTTAACAAAGAAACTACCAGGGACCTTATTTTTTTAAGACGCAAAAATTTTGGGACCAAGAAAAATGCAGTAGTGTAAAAAACAGTAGTGTTCATAAGCATCCCGAAAAGTAGGGCTACCCAATAGGGGCCCTTGTCTTTCCTAAAGTCACCGATAGTCGATGTGTAGTTTAGAATTAGAACGTACCCTATTCCCCAAACCAAAACGTGAATTATGGGCTCTATATATTTTTTCATTATCAACAGCTTGGTATCAAAAATAGCGTTTAATGTAAATCAGATGTATAAAAGGGGCAAAAGGTATTATTGTAGGGACGAAATTGCCCTTTCCTGTGAAATTTATCCTTTTTCACATATTTAGGAGTTTCCACCACAGGAAAATAGGTGCCAATCACATTCTTTTTATGATATCGTTCAAGCCTTCTAATATTGCTTAACAATACTTAAAAATCAAAAGGAAATGAAACGGGTTACAGCAATTTTAATCGCCTTGGTCTTAGGGATCAACTCTTTTGGACAAAAAAGTTCCAATAAAGAATTAAAAAAGGATATCGATGCACTATTTGAAAGTTATGCGCACTACAATCGATTTGTAGGAAGTGTTTTAATAAGTGCTGAAAATACCATCATCTATCAACAAAGTTTTGGTTATGCCGACATAGCCGGTAAAAAAAAGAATACCCATAACTCGATATTTAATATTGCCTCGCTCACCAAATCATTGACTGCGGTTGGTATTATGAGATTGGTGGAAGATGGCAAATTGACATTGGAAACCCCTATTTCAATCTTCTTTCCAGATTTTATGCCGAATTACTCAAAAGACATTACCATTCAACATTTGCTCAATAACAGCTCTGGTATGGAGGCCAATATTGGGAGGAGCGATGAAAGTGGAAACGGCCTTATGCCCGATGTATTTTCAATTACCTTCAATGAACTTTTGAAGAAATTTAAGGATTCAAAATTAAAATTTGAGCCTGGAACAGGTTATGAATACAATAATTTTGGCTACTTGCTCTTAGCACATATTATTGAAAAAGTGAGCGGTCAGCCCTATGCCGGCTATATGGAACAAGCTGTTTTTAAACCTGCAAATATGAAAAATACAGCAGTCGCAGCATTTAATCCAAACCACCAAAAAGCACAGCCATATTTGGGTTTGGGAATGAATGAATTTCAAAACTTTAATTCCCCCTTTCATCCTTCATGGCTTCAAGGAGCGGCCGATATAAATTCAACCACATATGATTTATACAAATTTATGAAAGCGTTGGAGAAAGGTACTTTATTAAAGGTAGCCTCAAAGAATAAGCTGTATAACGCTACGCAAGCTATGGGTGTTAATGATAAGTTATCTGGCCTAGGTTGGGTAATTGATGAGATAGAAGGAGAGAAATGGATATATAACAACGGATTGCTTCCCGGCTATGCTTCAGTGATGGGTTCATTGCCAGAAAGAGATATTAAAATAATCGTTCTATCCAATGCCACTTCTGTAAACCCTGTATTGGAGGAGTTTCAAGGTGAAGTTACTTTTGTACCAGAAATTACCGATAAAATCATTTCACTGTTTCAAGGTAAACGTGCAGAAAACCTGCCGTTACCAATTAAGAATAAAAGTATTGCAGATTTTACCAACACATATCAATTGGATAATGAACACGCACTTGTTTTAAAAAAGAGGGATAGCACTTATACATTAGAAACGACCGGTAATGAGCCTTGGTCTGTTTTTACCTATGCATTTTCTAAAGATGCGAATGATAAAACCGAAGCCTGCGAAACTACACTATTTTTTGCCAAAGCCTGGAGCACTCAACAGTTTGATGGACTTTCAGATTATGGTAACGAACAAATGAAAGGATTCTTGAGTACCCAACAAGGAAAGGATCAATTAAAAGGAATGTGGGCAAATTTCATAAACCATGCCGGTGAATTTAAAGCGTACAATATTTATAAAATTGAGGGCGAAGAAGTTAAAAATATTCACGTCCGGTTTCAATTCGAAACAGTGGATATTGGAATGGTACTAAGTGTAAACGCTGCAAATAAAATACAAGGAATGTTTATGGATGATGCTGTTAAAACAAGTCATATCACAACAGTTGCACTTGTTCCCGTGGGCGAAAATAAATTCTTTATTGATGGACACAGAAATGGTGGTATGCAAGACTTAAAAATAACGTTGTCCAATAAAGGACTAATCTTAACAGATGGTTCCATAAATTTCCCAGCGGAGAATATAAACCCTTAGCGGAATAATAAATGCCAACCGCTAAAAATGGATGGATAAACTGTAAATGACATATTTTAAATTTAACTAATGAAAACACCGATTTTTATAGTGTCAATGTTTGTGATAGGAATGGTTACAAATGGGTGTAATTCCAAGAAAGAGAACTTTAAACAAGGTAAGTCAGAGTCACAAGAAGAGTTGTTTCTTGGTCAAAAACCACCAGGATTGATTCCTGAATTGTTTGCCCCAGGTATGGTTTCGACCAATCATTTAGAAATCGAAGCGGCCGTCTCACCAAACATGAAAGAGTTCTATTTTATCAGACAAAAAAAAGGGGAACGTCCTAAATCTCATTTGACTCAATATAAAAATGGAAAGTGGGAAGACTCAGAAGATGGACGTCATTCATCTGGTGAGGTGTTTATTTCAACCGATAGCAACAGAATGTATCTCGGGAATACATATAAACAACGAACAGAAGATGGATGGACGGCCGAGAAAAGTGTAGGGGAAATGTTTGATAAATTTCCAATCATGCGTCTTACCGCATCATCGTCCAACACTTTCTTCTTTGATGAACGAGATTCAATCGGGACAATTAGATACGCTAAACTAGTTAATGGCAAACGAGAAACTCCGAAAGCTCTGGGCAAGCAAATTAACTCAGGCATATATACAGCGCATCCTTTCATTGCACCAGATGAAAGCTATTTGATTTGGGATAGCGAACGAGAAGGTGGGTACGGGGGCTCAGACTTATATATCAGTTTCCGACTAGACGATGGTTCGTGGGGGCCTGCGATCAATATGGGTAAAGCGATAAACACCGAGGTAGACGATACTTATGGCAGCATCACGTCAAATGGAAAATACTTCTTCTTTAACAGCGTGTTTTTAGGAGATAGCTTTGAAGAAAGCAACGCTAATATTTATTGGGTAGATGCTAAGGTTATTGAAACTCTTAGACCGAAATAATAAAAATAACTACCGCTAACAATGGTAACAATTCATCTATAAAACGCTTGGGCGTAGTATGTCGGATATTATATGAAGTAGCGTAGTAATGCGCTATCTGTGAATTCGCTACAATTGTACCATAATGTACCGCGTTATGTAACTTCGCTTGGGTACGGCATAAAAATATAAGGTCTGGGAGACCTTATATTTTTTGTGCGAGTTGGCGCGCTGGCGTATTTGGTACTGCACTTTCTTTTCCAACGCTTCATCTCGCACAAATTTTTTAAGATTATTAATCTTTAAAAATTATGTCGTCTTCTAAAAGTTTCTTCTACAAGGGTAATAGAACACTTATTATGTGAGCCACCCCGATAGCTATTGGGGGAGGGGAGTAGCATTTATGTGGAATGGGATGGTATAGCAGTCACAGTGGCTAAGATGGTGTCTGTTTGGGAATCTATCGAAAAATAATTGAAGTTTTATTTAATTGAAAAGAGAAACTATTAGTATACAACAGGCTACTATCCGGTCTTTCTTGATTATTCCTTTATAAAATCCAAGTCCAAAACATTAAAGTTATTGGCAGCTTTTACCAAAAGCGAAGAGCCAATAGTTTCAAATAGATGATTGGTTTTAACTATAAATTCAGCTTGCTGTTCAATTTTATAATTTGGAATACCGACCAAAGTTAAATCCGTAGTAGCGGAATATTTCTCAATCAAATCATAAAACGCCTTTTGCTGTACGGCATTATTAATTATTTCAATTTCTACATCTACACGCAGATCCTCAACAAGTTTGTATATTTTATCGTAAACTATAGCATTATCTACATTGTTATTATTAACAAACAAGACTCTGATATTAGTTTCTTGCCAACGCGGTGAAGCTATAATAAAACGGGCAATGTTAAGCATCATTTCAGCATTTTTACTATCGGTTTCGCGCCACCATAAATCAACGGCTTTGTAATTTCCGAATTTTGTCCTTTTATCAAAATCTAGATATAATAAATTATAATCCAAATGGAGCAGGGCTTCTGTCATTTCAGCATATTCCTTAGAGTCTTCTAACCCTTTTGGCCAACCCATCATAATCGTATTGGGTTCAACACCTGAAAAGCCAAACGTTGTAGCTATATTTTTTATACCCGTATAGATATTGTCCACTTTAATTTGCCTGGCAAAAATACCTAGGTCGGAAAAGGCCTCGTCCGTTACAATTTGCTCTGATTTCTTCAGGGGTTTACTGTTGTTTTTATCTACAATGAGTTTAAAATTGGTAACGATACCTGTGCGGCCAGATACCGTTTTACTCAATTCCAATAAATACGATTGGTGTTCACTTCGGCCACTAAACAAAATGATGTTAGGATTCCAACTAGATTGACCTTCGGCATTCGCATTTATTTTTTTTAAGCCTTTATTCACGATATTTTCCCAAACGCTTCCCCATACATCGTTGGATTGAATTTTTACCTCCTTCCGTTGCAACCAAAAGTATAGACTTGCAATAATTGCCAATGCAACTAACATGGCAATCATGTCTAACTTGAACATTACGGCAAAACAGGCAAAAAAACCAAGTAAACCAACCCAACGTTTAATTTTAAAAGTGGGCAGAAAATCAGGATTGGCCCAATTTTCAAGAAAAAATGCAATATTTATAAAACCATAGGCCGTCAGGTAAAACATAGAAACAATACGGGCAATAACATCCAATTCTCCAATTAAAATCCCTGCTTCGGCAATAATGAATACGAGTATAAGCGCGTTAACTGGTTCGTTGTTTCGTCCTTTTCCTTTAGAAAACACTTTTGGTGTTACTTTATCCATCGACATCGCCTGTAAGATTCTTGGTCCACCGAGAACGCCCCCTAGGGCAGATGATAGTGTAGCCCCCCAAATACCGGCTACTACGGCAGGTGAGAACAAAGCCATTTTCATTAAAATATTATAATCGGATTTTAGTGTTTCGGAATCGATACTTACGGCAATAAAAATTGCCAAGGATATATAAACTACAAGTCCAACACCAATAGCCCATAACGTACCTTTTGGAATGGATTTCTTGGGATCTTTTAAATCACCGCTCATGGCAATGCCCGCTGTAAATCCGGTAACTGCAGGGAAAAATACAGCAAATACAATTTCCATAGGTACTGCGCCTTCGGTAGCGACCATACTAACTGTTTCCGGCACAAAATCCCTTGTTCCAAAAACAATGGATACAATGGATACTACAATGGCGGATAAAATAATGTATTGTGTTTTTAAGGCTATAGAAGTACTAATTAAAGCCAATATGGTAATGGCAACCAATGCAATTGACCCCGTAATCCTTAAATCATTGATAGTTTTGCCAAAATCAAAAAAATCATTGAAACTTTCGGCAAATCCAATCAAGTACAAAGCTATGGAGAGTGCGGTACCCACATAAAGGGAAATACCAATTGAGCCGCCAATAGGGATTCCCATACTACGTGAAAGTACATAGTACACACCACCAGCCCCAATTTTTTTATCCGTGGCTACAGAGGAGATGCTCAATCCTGTAGTTATTGAAATAACATGGGCGATACCAATAATAACAATCGCTCCAATTAATCCTGCATTACCAACTACCCAGCCCAAACGCATGTACATGATAACCCCCAAAATAGTAAGCAAGGAAGGTGTAAAAACACCTGCAAAAGATCCGAATTTTTGAATTTTCTTCATTGAAAAAATTGGATGCTGAATATAACTATTCTTTAGTAAATCTCTTGCATGGTGAACCTAAAGGAAGAATTTAAATCGTTATAACTACAAAATTAAGTTACCTAACACCCGTTACAAAGGCTGCATTTTGCATTATGAACTACATTTTAACCAGCCTCAGAAGATGTATTAAAATGTCCCATATATGACTTATTCCAAGAAAGGTCGAAGGACCAAGTTGCGATTTGGTTACCGATAAAAAAGAAAAGCGAGAATCTTTATTTTAAGATTCATAAATACTTATTTCAACAAATTACCGGTAACGAACAAGCTCATGATATGCAACCTAAAAGCAGAAAAGGAGGGGAGTGAAATCGACAAAGAAGCTTCAGGAATTCCAATACTATAAAATAAGCGGCCATTAATAAGTGTGCGTAAAATGGGTTAAGAACAATTGTTTAGAAAATGATAATTAAATTTTCATTACTTTAAAGTCTTAGACATACGCTTTAAACGTTAAAATATAAATCGCTAAATGAAAAGTTATCCAAGCATATTCAATGATGTCATTGGTCCGGTAATGCGTGGGCCTTCAAGTTCGCACTGTGCAGCTGCTTTGCGCATTGGCAGAATGTGTCGGGATTTAATGAATGGTAACATTCAAAAAGTATATATAGAATTCGACCCGAACGGTTCCTTGGCCACCACCCATAAGGGGCAAGGATCTGATATGGGTTTGTTTGGAGGTTTTTTGGGATGGGAGGCCGATGAAGAGCGTCTCCCAAATTATGCTCAGGCAATTGAAGAAGCCGGGATTCAGATTAAAATTGATATTCATCCAATTGGGGCCACACATCCCAATACGTATAAGATTACGCTTAAAAATGAGCGTGAGACCAGAACAGTTACTGCCCTTTCCATGGGCGGGGGCATGATAGAGGTCATTGAAATTGATGGCGCGACGGTATCTATGGCCGGAGATTTTTATCAAACCTTGGTCTACTGCAAAACACCAAGGAATCTCGTTGCCCATATAGAAAGGTCTTTTGATTTTGACGAGATGACCTTCTGTGAGGGAACTTCATCTTTTATTGAAATAAAATCGAATCAGTTTATTCCAGCTAGCCTAGAGGAAACACTTCTTGCAATGGACGAAGTGCTTTTTATTAAAAAAATAAACCCCGTACTTCCGATAATGGCACGTAAAAATCTTACGGTTCCTTTTATTACCTGTACTGAAATGTTGGAGTACAATGCTGACAAAAATCTTGAATTATGGGAGCTGGCCGTTGCTTATGAAAGCGAACGAGGTGCTATTTCAAAGGAGGCCGTATTTGAAAAGATGCGGGCTATTTATAAGATTATGAAAAATGCCATTGACCTTGGTCTAAAAGGAACAAAATATACCAATCGCATTCTAGGACCCCAATCCTTGACTTTCCAGGAACGCATGGATGGAAAAGAGTTGGTCGAAGGTGATGTCCTCAACCAGGTCATTCTATACACCTCTGCAATGATGGAAGTCAAAAGTTCTATGGGTGTAATTGTAGCGGCACCAACTGCAGGTTCCTGTGGTGCCTTGCCAGGTGCACTAATCGGTATAGGTAAAACATTGAAGCTCTCGGAAGACGAAATGGTAAAGGCCTTGTTAGCCGCTGGGATGATCGGGGTTTTCATTGCGGCACATTCCACTTTTGCAGCTGAAGTGGGCGGATGCATGGCCGAATGCGGATCAGGATCGGGTATGGCGGCCGCAGGCATCGTCCTATTAAAAAGTGGAACATTGAATCAATCGCTATCGGCAGCTTCCATGGCCTTACAATCTAGCTTGGGCATGATCTGCGATATGATTGCCGATAGGGTAGAAGCTCCCTGTTTAAATAGAAATGTTATGGCCGCTACCAATGCCATTTCCTGCGCAAATATGGCCCTATCGGATTACAATCACTTAATTCCATTGGATGAAGTAGTGGAAACCATGAAACGTGTAGGTGATGCGCTGCCAAACACATTGTGCTGTACAGGCTTGGGAGGCCTAGCGATAACAAAAACCGCAAAGGAAATAGAGGCTAAATTGGCCAATGGGGAAATTAATACCAACAAGACCTTTTTTAAGGTCTGCTAACCCAACTAATAGTTAAACGAGTACGTAGACGATGTACTTCACTGTTTAATACCCACCATAACCAACTATGATAACACTAATTTGGATTTCGTTGGCCGGCCTTGCACTCTGGTTCGGGGTTGTTTTAACAAAAGACTTCCTCGCCCATAAAAATTCATTAGAAGAAAGTAGCTGGCTCAAAACCTCGATTATTGGATTTGTAGTCAATTTCTTTGATGTCCTGGGTATTGGAGCCTTTGCGCCTCAAACCGCGCTTCTAAAATTTATGAAACAAACCAAGGATAAGTATATTCCTGGAACGATGAACGTTGCCAATACCCTTCCGGTGGTATTCCAGGCTTTAATTTTTATCACCATTATTGAAGTGGAACCCGTAACCTTGATCTTAATGTTTATATCAGCAGCCCTCGGGGCCGTCTTAGGTGCGGGAATTGTCGCTAAAATGTCAGAAAAAAAGATTCGCTTAGTCATAGGCTTTGCCTTAATGATTACCGCATTTTTTATGCTGGCCACAGGTATGGAATGGATACAGGGCGGGGGAGAGGCCATTGGATTAACAGGCTGGAAACTGGCGGTAGCCGTAGTTGCAAATTTTGGGTTGGGGGCCGTGATGACAGCGGGTATCGGATTATATGCTCCATGTATGGCCTTGGTTTTCGCCCTTGGGATGTCACCTCAGGTAGCTTTTCCGATTATGATGGGTTCCTGCGCTTTTTTAATGCCTCCGGCCTCGGTCCGTTTTATTCGGGAAAAGGCCTATAACAGAAAGGCCGCCGTTGCCATGGCCATTCCTGGAATCGTGGCAGTAGCCATTGCCGCTTTTGTAGTTAAATCACTTCCATTGGATGTGCTACGCTGGGTTGTCATGGTTGTTATCCTCTATACTTCAGGGGTGATGCTATACGCAGGTTTTACCAAGAAATAAGAATCCCCATTGTGCAAGCAAATTAGATTATGAAAGGAAGTTCCACCCATAGGTAATACTCTTAGCTTGGAATTGTTTTATCGGTCAAAAACACGATTCCAATATCTGGCCATGGTCCGCCTTAGGTGGAGCGAAGTATTTTCTCGCTCGTTTATACTGTGCGACCGCATCGGATAAGACATCATATCGAACATTTTATTGTACTTTATGAGTTCATTTGTCAAGCGCTCAAAACTCTGATAGTGCACATTGTCATCTGCCGTTCCATGTATAATCATGAGGTTTCCTTTTAGTTTTTTTGCATGTGTAATGGGTGAACCAGCTATGTAATTTGCTTCGTTATCCTCCAACAAACCCATATACCTTTCTTGATAAATGTTGTCATATAGTCTTTGGTCGGCCACAAATGCCACAGCCAACCCGGAACCATAAACTTCAGGATATCTAAACAAACAGTTCATGGTCATTTGACCACCACCGCTCCAACCCCAAATCCCAACTTTACCCGTGTCTATAAAGGAATACGTTTCGAATAGTTTCTTGGCCGCGGCAACTTGGTCATGCGCTGCAAGAATTCCAATTTGTTTGTAAATGGACTTCCTCCAATCCCTACCTCTGGGGGTGCGTGTTCCCCTATTGTCAATACTTACCACAATATAGCCTTGCGCAGCCAAATATTGATGCCATAAATCCCCACCCTGCCATGCATCTTGAACAGTTGAACCTGCAGGTTCTCCATATACATAGAATACGATGGGATATTTTTTTTCCGAATTAAATTTAGGGGGCTTTATCATCCATGCATCTAATACTACCTCGCCAATATCAATTTTAATAAACTGCTTTGGGGTCAATCCCAAAGAATTCATCTTACTTGCTAGTTCTTTGTTGTCTTCCAGTACTCGGAGCGGACTGTGCTTTTGAAGATTTATTAGCGATATAACAGGGGGTGTTTTAGTGTTTTGATAGGTATGAATAGCATATTTGGCATCGGCAGAAATTTGATAACCGTGCTGCCCCGGTTGATTTTTCGGACTAACCCTTTCAGGCATAGTGCTACCATCGATTTTACTGCGGTATAAATAGCGTTGGGTATAGTTCTCAGGAGATGCAATGTAATACACATAGCCCCCTTTTGGGTCTATGCAATTAATTTTCACCACATCAATATCTCCTTTTGTGATGGTGCTGAATTTTTTACCATCCCGTGATACTTTATAGAGGTGTAAGGCACCATCTTTTTCACTCGTCCAGGTGAAATAGTTCTCATTCTCCAGCCACATAATGTTGTCATGTACATCGAGCCAAGCATCATCCCTGTCCACAAAAATAGTATTGAGTTCCATGGTCTTGGTATTTCCTATCCAAACCGTATTGGAATTTTGTCTTCTGTTCAACTGCTGGATCATCACCTCATGGGAGTTTGGAATAAAATCCATTCTGGCCAAATAATTATTGGTAGGGTCACCAGGAATATCAAACCAACTTGTCTCACCACCCGTGCTATTTACAACACCAACCTTTACTTCAGAATTTTTAGTGCCCACTTTAGGGTAGGGAAGCGGGATTGGCTTGGAGTAAATGGAATCCACATTATTAATCATATAAAACGTACCTATATTTTCGGTGTTTGATTGCCAGTAGGCAATTTGCTCACCGTTGGGGCTCCATCTAAAACCATCTCTACAAGACAATTCTTCTTCATATACCCAATCAAAAGTACCATTGATTATTGTGTCATTACCATCGAATGTGATTTGGGTGATTACACTTGATTCTAAGTCTTCAACAAAAATATTATTCTTACTAACATAGCCCACTTTCGTAGCGTCCGGTGAGAATTTAGCGAACATCATGGTGGTGCGCTCAACGGATCTACCCAATTGTGTCAAAGCCCCGGATGCCATATCCAACACCCAATAGTCTCCTCTAGTGTGGTATCGCCTAACTTTACGCGTATTGGTAAACACCAATAATTTTGAATTGTCTAGAGACCATTCGTAATTTCTAATGGAGAGTGGCTCTGTCGCTCCACTTGGTACTAATTTCTCAGCAGATACCAGTACCGATCTTGCTCCAGATTTAGCTTCATATCGGACGATGTCACTTCCTCCGACATCAAGGTTTCGCTCTAGTGTGGAATACCCCTTGTTGTCTTTCATCCATCTAACCGGGCCGTATCGTTTTGAGCTATAGGTACCATTACTGTAAATATCTTCCAACTTCAGTTGCTCCTGAGATTGCGAAGAACATACAATCAATAAGAATACCGGAATAACAAGTAAACGCTTCATATAGGTGTTTTCTTTAGTTACCTAAAGTAAATAAAAATAGATGAAACCAAATCCCATAAAGGGGTGTGAAACGGCAGTAAATCAATAAACATCAACATATTTCCGATTCTTCATAAAACATAATCCCTTAATATTACGTAATTTGAAGAGTTGACACGCAAGAAGTAATATTCACTACGTTTAAAATAAGCACTTATGCCATTATTTTTAGATTTACATAACCTTCCTGACGGGGTTACGGCAGCACATGTTGCAGAAATGCATAAAGCCGATTTGGATATTGAACATGAATATAATTGTCGCGGACTTACCTATTGGTGCGATGAAAAGAGAAAAACTGCCTTTTGTTTAATAGAGGCGCCAAGTAAAGAAGCACTAATAGAGCTACACGAAAATGCCCATGGAGCAGTTCCTACGCGTATCATCGAGGTGAACGATATGATCGTAGAATCCTTTCTTGGACGTATTGAAGATCCTGAGAAAGCCAAAAACATTCAGCTTAATATAATCAACGACCCAGCTTTCAGAACCTTAATGGTCCTTAAAATAAAACGTAAACTACTACGGACTGATGAACTAAGCACCTTAAAAGCAGCACTAAGAGGTTATATAACTACCATTAAAGCGGTAACGACCGAATACAATGGCCGCATAGTAAAACAGGAAGCCAATTCCTTTTTAATAGCTTTTGATTCTGTAACGGATGCTGTTCATTGCGGAATAAAAATTCAAAATGCACATCACAACGTTATTACGCCGGACCTAGAGTTCAAAATCGGCATTAGTGCCGGTACGCCGGTAACGGAAAAAGACGGCATCTTTGAAGATACCATAAAAACATCCGATTATTTAAGTGATATCGCCAAAGGAGATTTCTCCATTTCTACGGTCGTGAAAGACCTTTATGAAGGCGAAAACCAAAATAAGCCGATAGCAAAAGTGAATGCTATTAACGTTATAAATACCAAGGATGAAGAATTTATGACTCAATTAATGACATATACGGAGAGCATATGGTCTCAAACTTCAATAGGGGTTAATGATTTTGAAGCGAATTTGGGGTATAGCAAATCAAAATTATATAGGACCATGATGAATTTGGTGGGCAAATCACCAAATATGTTTTTAAGGGATTATCGTTTGAATAAAGCATTGGAATTATTGGAAAAACGAAACGAAAATATTTCTGAAATTGCTTATCAAACTGGTTTTAGCAGTCCCGCTTACTTTTCAAAATGCTTTCAAAAAAAATACGGTATTCTTCCCTCAAATTTTACGCGATAATCGCGATTTAATATTTAAACAGTTTCTCTCGAAATCAAACTGTTTTTACTCCTATGGTCTTGCGGGATAGTTCCCATGTATCGTACTTCAAATAATAGAAAGCTGTTTTTCAATTAGTTATCCTCATTTTTCTACTGGTCTAAAAGTATATTTTTTTGGTCCAAACGTAGAATTTTAGGGAATAATTCCATGCTACTTTTGTCAAGAACAACGTAAACATCTACAATTATGAAGACAAAATTAGCTACAATAGGCATCCTATTTTTTATACTATTACTTACCGGATGCGAAGAAAAAGTGGAACAGCCAGCAGTCAAAACCGATTTGATACTTGCTGAATTCCCAGAGGCCAAACAAGAAGTTTTGGAAACTTTCGGTGCTATTGCCCAAAGCATCAAAGATGGCGATTTGGATAAATTGATTTCTTTCCATGCCTATGGCCCAAAGTTTACCGAATTCAAAAATGGAGAACCGCGTATCGGTGGAGTTGCCAACGAAGCACATGAACGTACCGTCTTTGGCTCGGTTACCCAAGTAGTGAAATTCGATGCAAAGGATTTACAGATCGCCGTTTACGGTGAGGTGGCCAACTTGACATTTCATTCCGACTTTCATTTGAAGTTCGGTGAAGATCTCGTGGTGGTCAATGACCAAATTACCCTGCTATTCGTCAATACCGATAGCGGATGGAAAATGGTACACGAACATCATTCCCCTTTAAATTCATAATAGCGTTTAGCCTTTTGGAAGAAAACCATCACTTTACAAATTTCCCCCTAATAACTAGGCAAGCGTAGTATTAGCAAACTGAATATAGATTGAATTAGATGTTTATTCAAGATGCAGATCTATGAGTCCTGCGCGCTTAAGAAGCACATTCTAGTGAATCAATATAAACCTTTTAAATATAGAATTATGAAAACAAAATTGAAAATTTTAGTAGCACTTATCATTTCCGGGGTCGCATTAACAGCGTTCACAACTACAGCTGAAGTCCATGATTTGAAAACCGATTTGATAAATGATGAATTCCCAAAGGCCAAACAAGAAGTTTTGGAAACCTTTGGTGCCATTGCCCAAAGCATCAAAGATGGCGATTTGGATAAATTGATTTCCTTCCATGCCTACGGTCCAAAGTTTACCGAATTCAAAAATGGAGAACCGCGTAACGGTGGAGTTGCCAACGAAGCACATGAACGTAACGTCTTTGGCTCGGTTACCGAAGTAGTGAAATTCGATGCAAAGGATTTACAGATTGCAGTTTATGGTGAGGTGGCCAACTTGACATTTCATTCCGACTTTCATTTGAAGTTCGGTGAAGACCTCGTGGTGGTCAATGACCAAATTACGCTGTTATTCGTCAATACCGATGACGGATGGAAAATGGTACACGAACATCATTCCCCTTTAAAAATGAATTAATCCGCCTATAACAACAATTAAATCAATACCTTGAAACATGAAAAATACAATAAAACAGCTCGCCGCCGACACCATAAAAACCTTTGCTTCCCAATTAACCGGCAAGGTAGTTTTACCCGCAGATGCAAATTATAACGAAACTCGCAAAGTGTACAACGCAATGATCGATAAGCGGCCGGGGTTGTTCGCCATCTGCGAAACTGTGGAAGATGTAATTGCCGCTGTAAATTTTGGAAGGGAAAATAATGTTTTGGTTGCCATTCGGGGTGGAGGACATAATGGTGCCGGGCTAGGTTTGTGTAACGATGGTTTGGTGATTGATTTATCGGGTATAAAATTTGTTAACGTTGATACCACAAAAAATACGGTAAAAGTAGGTGGTGGAAATATTTGGAACGAAGTTGATACGGCAACACACGAACATGGTTTGGCCATACCTTCCGGAATGATTTCAACCACAGGCGTAGGGGGATTAACACTTGGGGGAGGTGTAGGTTATTTAGCGCGTAAATATGGCCTCACCATAGATAATCTATTGGAAGCGGAAATGGTTTTGGCAGATGGTACTTTGGTTACCGTAAATGCCACTAAAAATACAGACTTGTTTTGGGCTATTCGAGGAGGTGGCGGTAATTTTGGGGTGGTAACGTCTTTTACTTTTCAAGCACATCCTGTTAAAATGGTAATCGGTGGACCAACCTTTTGGCCCATAGAACGTGTTGAGGAGATTATGGCTTGGTATGATGGGTTTATTCAAAATGCATCAGATGACCTAAGTGGGTTTATAGCAACGATGATTGTTCCAGAATCACCATTTCCCGCGGAATTGCACAACAAACAATTTTGTGCCATTGTTTGGTGTTATACTGGAGATGCGGATTCATTTAATGAACTATTTAAGGCCGTTTTAGACCTTGACCCTGTGTTTTCGCATGTTGGCGAAATGCCTTATCCTGCTTTACAAAGCATGTTCGATGGTTTCTTTCCCACAGGAATGCAATGGTATTGGAGAGCAGATTTTTTTGATGCTTTGACACCAGAAATTACTGCACAACATTTAAAATTCGGATCTAAAATTCCAACACCATTATCCCAGATGCACTTATATCATATTAGTGGTGCAGCAGGTCGAGTAGGAGCGCAAGATACGCCTTGGGCATATCGGGATGCAAAATATGCAGGTGTTTATGTTGGCGTTGATCCAGACCCTAAAAATGCTGCTAAAGTTACAGATTGGTGCAAGGCGTATCAAGAAGCATTACATCCCTATTCGGCAGGTGGTGCATATTCTAATTTTATGATGGATGAAGGTCAAGATCGTATTAAAGCCAGTTATAAACATAACTATGAGCGGCTAGTTCAAATCAAAAACAGGTACGATTCGGATAATTTGTTTCGAGTGAATCAGAATATTAAATCTTAGTATGAGTTGTTTTGGCCTACAATAAGGTCATGAGAAAATTTTCAAAAAAACTTGGGGTACTTTGTTCCAGGAAAAAACAATTGCACATATTGTTCAAAAATTCTAGAGCGTCTCATTCTCTTGAATTTTTTGGCATTTAGAATAGATTCTTAACTAGGATTTCACTAGAATTACTTATAACTTATCGCTATTTGACGTAATGTCGGATTATGATATTGATAAATGAATCATAATTTATATTATGTCAAATAGAATATTTTAATGTATTAAAGACTACGCAATGCCCTACACCCAGATTCGCCCCTCTTTATAATCCTCTACAGGATAATTAGAAAGAATACCGTATGCTAAATAAAATAAATGTAAAGGATTACTCCGTTTTATTTTCTTTGGCTTGCCACTCCTTAAAAACGCCTATAGCTTCCTCACGTCCCAGTTGAACAAACGAAACTTTACGATCCTCAATATTTTTTTCTATTTCATCATAAATGAACTGGTCATCAAAATTTGCTGCTGCAGCATCTTTATGACTACTACCAAAATATACCATTTTAAGTCTGGTCCAATAAATAGCCCCCAAACACATGGGACAGGGTTCGCAAGATGTATAAAGCGTACAATCCTTTAACTCTGAATCGTTCAATTTATTACATGCTTCCCGTATGGCAACTATTTCAGCATGTGCCGTTGGATCATGGTTCAATTTTACCTTATTATACCCTTCCGCTACAATTTCATCGTTCTTAACGACCACGGCACCAAACGGACCGCCTGCATTCTTATGCATACCTTCCTTAGCCAAGGCTATGGCCCTCTTCATGAAAAATTCGTCTCTTTCTGTCATACTAAAGCAACTTATAGATTTTCTAACGACATCATTGCCGTTTTTACACGGGGTTTTGACGCTGAATAATCTGTCCATGCGAAATACAGGGTTTTTCCATCAATTTCCATCTGTGGGAATCCAGATTTACGCGAACCATCCATTTCCGTAATGACTTGTTTTTTAGATACTTCTCCGTTTAAGGTAGCTTTTACGACATTAAAAGTTGCCCTTTTATCTATGGTGGACTCCATCCAACTTACTGCCGCTGTTTCTTCGTTTATCCAAAGTACATCTACTCTGCCCATTACGTCCTCATCCGCAATTACGATAGGTTCCTGAAAATTCTCGCCCCCGTCTTGGGAAAATACAAGCTGAACCCGAGGGTTTTGTTGTGCGGCCGTAAACCAGGCAACGACCAAATTATTTCCCATAGCGGCCACTTTGGGTCCATTTACGGGGCATCCGTTTATTTTCCAATTGTCATCATGGATTACTTTAGGATTTGACCATTTACCTTCTACCTGTCTAACTATGCTAATATCCCTAATTTCGTCTGCTGTACGGTCCCGGTATAGCACTACGGGTCCATTATTGGTCATTGCCGAAGTCGTTTGGCAACAATCGCACGTTCGAGCATCCAATTGAGATTCATCGGTCAATACCCCTGATGCGGAAACAATTCCTGCCCGCAAGGTCATTGCTCCCCGCTCCCCTGCTTCATTTTCAAGCGTATTCCGGCCATCGAGCCAATTCACGAAAAAGGAATCCCGGTAAGGCAAAACGCTTACAAAACCATGCTCCGTAGGTGTACCATCGGTATGTAAAGCTATATTTGTGGCCCACTCCGCTGCACCCTTTGGTCTGCTGTTCATTTTTACATCATAGGAATACGTGCCCGACGTTGATTTTTTTAAAATATGGGACCATAGATCACCCTTGTTTTCGGCAATCATCGGATAATCGGCCCAATTCAAGAACCAATCATCCCCTTTGGTTATGGTCACGGATTCTTGCCATTTGTCGTCTTTTAGTTCGGCATATTTTAAAGTTGCCATGGAATCGCCCTCTGTTTCTACCCAAGAAAGTAAGGTAACACCCTTATTGGAGACTAGATGCGGCAATGAACTGGAAGGCAATGCCGGTGAAGTCAATTCTTGAACCATAGATGGTTTTTCTATCGGTAGCGCTTGTTGTACTTTGGTTTCTTGCTTGCAATTGAGCATAGTAACCGAAAGTACGAGTATTAATATAGCGGCGGCATTACGCATTACTGAATGTTTTTAAGTTGTTCGATCATTTCCGGGGTGTTCCAAGATGTGGCACCGTCAAAACGGGCAACCTGCTCCCCTACTTCATTAAAGACTAAAGTTACCGGTAAGGCATGTATTTCCTGTTCCGCATAAGTCCCATTGTACTTTATAAAATGGAAGTCAAATCCTCGGTCCGATTTAAAATCCCGTATTTTTTTTATGGATTGATCCGAGGCCAAAAGAAAAACATAATTTTCTTTTTCCAAATTACCTTTAAGCTCTAACAAATCCGGCATTTCCTCTATACAGGGTGCACACCATGTGGCCCAATAATTTAAGAATACCCTTTTACCTTTATAATTGCTCAAAACTATTGCATTACCCTCCAAATCCTCATATAAAGGTGTAGAATCCTGGGGCACTACCTGGGTGTTCGACTCCACATTTGCTTTGTTTTCTTCCTTAGCATTTTTGCATCCGAAGAAAATAAAAATACTCACTAGAAAGATGAGAACTCTAAATTGCATAGGTGGATACGTTAATAGGTTTTTAATTGTAATAGTCCACGAACATACTATAATTCAAAAATTAAAACTAAAAAAAACCGCCCTATTAGGGCGGCTTCTATATTCTTATAAAATAAATGGATTACTTTATCTCTAATAACTCCAACTCAAACGTTAAGTCTTCACCGGCTAAAGGGTGATTGGCATCCACTATAATGTCGTTTTCATTTACTTCGGCGACACGTAATTGCTTTTCGGTACCGTCGTTATTCGTTGCCATAAGGGCCATATCCACTTCCGGTTCCAAACCTTCTGGCAAATTGGATTTGGGTACACTTTGAAAAAGTTCCTTGCGCTTTTCTCCGTAAGCTTCTTCCTTTGGTATTACGATTGTTTTCTTTTCCTTGGGCTCCATATCCATCAATCCCTTTTCAAAACCGGGAATCAAGCTTCCTTGTCCCAATTTAACCTCTAGGGGTTCTCCCCTATTCAAGGAACTATCAAATACTTGTCCGTCCGTTAATTTTCCGGTATAATGTACACGTACCAAATCACCTTCTTTTACTTTGCTCATACTAATTTTTCTATATTATTATTTATATGAGCCGCAAAGGTATCGTTCTAAAAACCGAATGACGAAAATTGAGGGAAAACAAGCTCATTTTCACGTTATTTTAACGAAAATGGCTTAAAATAATTCAAAAAAGGAACATGTATAGACAATTTCAACTTGATTTTCAATGAATTATCTCCTAGTACTACATTAAAATAGACCTCTTTTTATAATATTCTAAATAACCGAAGTGGAAATTTTTCTGTTCAGTAGGAATCATTTAAAGCTACATCTTCCAAGGGTTTTATTTCCCCCAAATAACGAATGGAAAAACGTTGGGAACTGGTAACTACAACAGTGGCTTTCTTATTGGGAAATAGGTTCATTGTTACCCGATACCCTTCGGCCTTTTCTGAAATGGTAAAGATGATTTGCATTTCATTCTTTTCAGCAAGGTATTCCTGATTGTAGCTAGAAGGTACATCATTAAAAATAATTCCTGCATCACTGTTATACCCCCCACCGGACTGTCGTTCCCCATAATAGGGTAAAAATGCCGTTACGGTATCGCCTTCCACCTTTAAATAATTGGAATTACCCTGAAGTTGAATATTGGATATGGTACTACCCGGAGGCAACAATCCCGTATTCGCAATAGCACTCATTCCCCTGCTCGGCATTGGATTGGCCGTATTCGCTATAAATTCGTAGGACTTATTGTTTATAAAATCCTTAAATGTTGCTATCTCCTCAGGACTATAGGAAACGTTGGAAGAACTACTGCAGCTCAAATCCAAATAAACTAATAATAATGTTAAAACGATTAATTTAAATCTTAATACATTCATTTTCAATAATTAATGTTAAAATAATTTATGAGTAGTTGAAAAAACAAAATTCACAACCCTTTTAAAAAATTAAGAAACAGTTAACTTTTAAATCGTATCATAGTTAAATTTAAGTATTTCATCGAAAATTATTAATTGCACACTAATATTCATTTTATTTTTGGCTTTATATAAATATGAAATACTATACTAATTATGAAAAAGTTATTCAGTTCCCTTCCCTTAGTCTTAACTTGTTTAATTGTACTCCTAGGTAGTTGTAAAAAAGATGATGTAGACACTGTGATACTTCAAGAAACGGTCTATAACCTTATGCCCTTAAATAGTTCAGGGATAACAGGAACTGCCACTTTCACCGAAAATAGTGATGGAACAACATATATACTTATAGAATTAGAAGGTTCGAATACTTCTGAGCATCCAGCATATATTAGATACAATTCTGTGTCTGAGGGAGGGTCCAATGCCATTACTTTAAAAGATTGTACTTGTGCAATAAGTGAAACTGATGTAACAAAATTAGATGGTGGAACAAGTATAAATTATGATGGTTTATTAAAATTTGATGGACATGTTGCTATTTTGGCCAACAAATCTGATGATACGGTTGTAGCCGTTGCTAATATTGGAAAAAACGCAAACTAGTTTTAGTAAAATATTCACCTAATACTCTAAATGCCCCTATGCTATTCCTTAGGGGCATATTTTGGTCTATTATTAACAACTATAAGTTAGTTTGCGTCATCCCCATATATTCATAAATCCTATCCTCCAACTTTTTTGCTTCCGTCACATAATTCTTAATCATCTCTATTTGTTTAGCAAGCAACTGCCTTCCACTACGGGCCAATCTTACCAATTCCAAATGCCGATGAACCAAAGCTTCCATGCTATCGGATAGTTGCTGTTTAATTTCGAATTGTTTAGAAGTGGTGGGCTCAAAGAGATAAGATCCCAAGTTGCGCTTTAACTGTAACAAATCCTTATAGCTTCGATCTAGCCATACCAAACAGGAATCGCTATCCAAAATTCTACTATAGGTTTTAGAAGTTTCCATGGTCATACCGTTCTTGTTTTGAGGAATTTATTACCTATAATATACGAAAATATTACATAGTATCGGTAGGATATTCATCAGTTTTTACGGTTTAACTTAAATTTAAATTTGAGGACAGAATTATTTAAAAATAGCACACAATACAAGTTAGAATTATGTAACTTGAACTAAACATTATAATTAATAAGCTTATGAATATCAATTTTGAATATGACGATGTAAAGGCTAGCAACCGATTGGAGATAATGGCTGCCCAAAAACTGGAAAAATTACTGGATAAATTTGATTTTATAGTGAGGGCCGATGTATTTTTTAAGAAGGAAAATACCTCCTCCCCAGAAAAGGGCAAAATATGTAATATTCGACTAAGTGCCCCAGGACCTAGGTTATTTGCCGAGGCCAGTAATGGGAGTTTTGAAGCCTCTATTTCTAAATCCGTTGAAGAATTGCAAAGGCAATTACAGAAGCGAAAAGATAAAATGCAAACGCATCATTAACCTAATCTTACTGATTGCTTTCAGCATTAATGGCCGAATCCTCAAAATAGGATTCGGCCATTATAATTTTATCCAAATGTTCAGAAAACGGATTACGTTTTAGTTCCCGTAACAATCTTCTTCTTTTCCGGTCGGAAATATCCAAGGTATCCAGAATTTTTTTGGTATTTCTTTGATGGGCAATGCGCTGTTCCTTTAACTCCAACCGCTCGGATACGGGTTTTACCAAATCCGGCTCAAATTGGTCCATTATCGTATACTTTTGTACCGTAATGGTTTTCTTCTCTTTTTCTTGTGCAGAGATATCATAAATGCCCCACAACAAAAAAGCAAGGAAACATGCCCTTAAGGTGTACGTTTTCATTTTCAAATAGTGTTCTAATCTAAACCTACACATTTTCAACCTTCTATATACCGATTATCCGACCAAGGACAATTTTAGTCGACATATGCCTAGTCTTCCAGGTTATTTCCAACTTCCCTCAAAGGCAAATTCTTCTTGTGGTTTTCGAGTCCTTTCGGCTTTCTCTTGATCTTGAAGCTCATTTGGCAAATCATTCAAATCTCCTCCGTAATAACCAACGGCAATGGCCGTAGATATATGAAACCCTTCGGGTACATTAAAGACTTTCTGTGCCTTTTTCCAATCCACACCGGCCATATGGTGTAAACCTAGTCCCATGTATTCCGCTTGAACGGTAAGATTACCTAGGGAAAGCCCTAAATCGTGCAACGCGTGAAAATTCTCTTCACCCTCCGGGTTTTTTTCTTTGTAGGCGGCCAACATAAGAAAAGGTGCATTACCTGCCCATTTTTGGTTGAATTCGCTCAGGCAACCCATAATCTTATCGTAACCCTCGGAACCTTTGTGTGCGTAGATAAAACGCCAGGGTTGCCAATTATAACAACTGGCCGACCATCGTATTGCCTCAAAGAGTCGGTTTATATCATTTTTGGTCAATTCTTGCTTACTAAATATCCTTGGGCTATACCGTTGTTTTAAGAGGGGATAAATTTGATGATCGTTTTTTGCTATGTTATCTAATTGTAACTGTTCTACTGTGGTCATATTTTAATTTTAAGTTTTTTAATACATATAAAACTAAAAAGCCTTTATGCATTTCATTAGTTCGATAGATTAAATTGTTGACTTGAATCCATACCCTATTTTTATTATCTCTTATGACTAAAATCAATGGAGAAAACAGCATAATTTAGTACCTTCGACGGCTTTAAATTTGGTGGTATGTTAGTTTGGATTATTTTTCTTGCCTGTATTTTGGTGTTCCTGGCACTGGACCTAGGTGTCTTTCACAAACATGACCACGTTATAAAATCCAAGGAAGCTGGTATTTGGACAGCTATTTGGGTGACGATAGCCTTAAGTTTTAGCGGAGTAATCTATTGGCTTTTCTCTGCCGGAATGATGGATAACCCCACGGGACTTACTCCCAACGAAGCGGTTCTCAAATACATAACCGGTTACCTTATTGAACTTTCGCTCAGCGTTGACAATGTCTTCGTCATTGCGGTCATATTTACGTCCTTCAAAATACCCCCTGTATTTCAGCATCGCGTTTTATTTTGGGGTATTTTGGGTGCTATAGTTTTCAGGGCCATAATGATTTTCTTTGGAGTAGCCCTTATCACCAAATTTGAGTGGATTATTTACGTCTTCGGTGTTTTTCTACTCTATACGGCTTATAAAATGCTTAAGGGTGATGACGAGAACTTTCATCCGGAGAAATCCTTTGTGTTTAAGAATCTGAAAAAGCTATACCCGATAACTTCTCAGATAAAAGGTCATGATTTTTTTATAAAAAAAATGGGTGTAAGAGCTGCCACTCCTTTATTTGTGGCGCTTTTGGTCATCGAGTTAACAGACATACTATTTGCCTTAGACAGTATTCCGGCCATTTTGGCCATTACGGCGGATCCTTTTTTGGTATTTAGCTCGAACATTCTGGCCATTTTAGGCTTGCGTTCCATGTATTTCCTGATATCGAGAATGTTGGAGAAATTCAGGTATATCAATTACAGTTTGGTCGTTATTCTGGCTTTTGTGGGATTGAAAATGCTTTTCTCCCATTATCTGCACCTTCCGGAATGGGTTTCATTGACCGTTATTTCGGTATCTCTCGTATCCGGTATTCTTGCATCACTCTATATTCCCGAAAAAGAAGATTAGTCCGGTATAATTTACTTTTTTAAAAGCGTATGGTAAATTTTTCCCACCAACCAATTGCCTGCCGGAAAATACAAGGCAAAAAATAAGGCCATGGCCAAAGCAAAGGTGCGTTCCCCAAAGAATTGGTCCATGAGGTTATTGGGATAGGCATGTGAAGTTTCAAGGGCATATCCACCAAATTCCAAGAATCCCATAGCAACAAGTCCATAGGCATATTGCATGTGAAAGGGTAAATTTCTTAGCAGTAGGGAAATGGGTACCATATATAGGATGTAACAGGTGATTATTTGCCACCAATACGTAAATCTTGCAATCTCGAGACTCGTTCCAAACCAATTCATACCTAGGCCCCATAATGGATATACCAAACAGTATATTAGAATCAATCGCCAATCCGATTTCAACTTTGTCTTAGCATATTGCAAAAAATCGTTCATGCTAAACGTATTAAACGGCCAACTTTGAATCTATAATATCAATGGCATCCTGTACCGTTTGCATTTGATTCATATCATCATTTTCTAGATGGATGTCGAAGGCGTCTTCAACATCCAAGATGATATCCACCAAGTTGGCGGAATTGATATTTAATTCGGTAATGAAATTACTGGTCGGTTGTATCTCGGATACAGAAACATCTTCTGGGAGATAAACCTTAACAATATCCTTTAATTTTTGATATTTCTCTTCTTCTTGCATAGCATTGCTGGTCGATTAGTTCTTATAGGCACTAAAAATAACACACGCATTGACATCACCAAAACCAAAACTAGCCTTTGCGATAATTTTTGGGCGATATGGAATCGTTTTTTGGGGAATTCTGCTCCCGTCTATAACTTTTAAGATTTCAGGATGAATATCCTCACAATTCACATTACCAAATACAACGCCTTCCTCGAATTGAAGTATACTGCCCACACATTCTATACTGCCTGCAGCTGAAAGACAATGCCCTATCATCCCCTTAAACGAATTTATATAGGGGAACTTTACACCACTTAAACCCATGGCTACGCTCCAGTTGGTAATTTCCAAGGCATCCTTTGAAGTGGCCGTTAAATGTCCATTAATGGCGTCTACTTGAGGTGCTTTTATCCCTGAATTACGTATTGCTTTCTGAATACAGCGTTGTACGGCTTCGCTATTGGGTGCCGTCATGGAACCTTCGCCTACCTGTCCGCCACTATTAAGTTCTCCCCCCAACACCTCTGCATAAATCTTCGCCCCTCTCTTTTGGGCACTTTCCAAAGACTCCAAAACCAAGGCACCAGCTCCACTTCCGGGTACGAAACCTTGGGCAGAAGCACTCATGGGCCTACTTGCTGCACTTGGATTATCATTAAAATCACGTGGTAGAATTCGCATGGCGTCAAAACCACCCCATATATAAGGTCCACTTTCCCCACAACTTCCGGTTAAAATTACCTCGGCCTTTCCCGAGGAAATGCGTTCATAGGCCATTAAGATACCTTCGGTACCTGTAGTGCATGCTGATGAGTTGGTGGTAACCTGATTCCCACAGCCTAATATCCCTCCTAAATATGCGCTTATACCACTAGCCATGGTCTGTATGACCGTTGTGCTACCTAGTCGCCTTACTTCTTTATTGTCTACTTGATAAATGGCATCCCGAAACTTATCCACCCCCAAAATCCCAGTTCCAAAAATGATTCCACAGTCCCACAGCGGTGTTTTGGATGTATTGGGTGATAAACCAGCGTCCGCCCAAGCATCCTTGCCCGCAATAACCCCATAAACCAAGCCCGAAGCATTTAAGCCCCGTAACTGGAGTGGGGTGAAATAGCGTTCCAAAACATTATCCTTGACTAAGGGCTCAGCAGCTACTTGGCAACCAAAATTCAACTGTTCCAATCTTGAATGATGCCGAATACCGCTTTTACCTTTATAAAGTGCCTCCGTAAAATCCTTGATTCCAACACCATTTGGGGCACAAACCCCCATTCCGGTCACTACTACCCTCCTACTCATCTGTTTTTACTTTTAACATACCGGCCAATGTACCTTTACAGATCAAATTGTTCTGCGCATCGAACATTTTCACCTTACATTTTAACTTATGAAAGCGATAATACATCTTATTAGAGACAACCGTTACCCTTTCCCCCGGAAAAACAGGTTTTAAAAACTCCATTTCGGAGCTACTCATACCAATTTGGATATTTCCCGGCGACAATGATTCTTCCTGAAGCAAATAAATACCCAGACAGACCAATCCGATTTGCGCACAACATTCCGTTAAAATGACACCCGGCGTAATGGGGTTATCCTTAAAATGCCCCTTATAAAAATCTAGGTTCTCCTCAAAAGTGAACGCCCCTTTAGTGCCTTCTTCATGAACCTCCAGTAATTCATCCACGAACAAAAAGGGATGCTCATAAGGTAAAAGGGACAAAATATCTTTTTCATCCATACCTCTTATCTTAAACTTTCCCCACCATCGACCTTAATTACCGTTCCGGTAATCCACTTTGCTTCTGCTGTAGTGAGCATGTAAACGGCATTGGCTACATCTTCAGGTGTCGTCAACCTTCCCTGTGGGTTTCTTGCCAGCGCATTTTTTACGATATTTTCATATCCAGGAATCATCGCCAATGACTTTGTCTCCGTAACTCCGGCCTGAATACAATTTGCTTTTATACCAATCGGTGCAAATTCTAAGGCAATATTTCTGGTCAAGGCCTCAAGGGCCACTTTGGCCACCGAAACCGCTCCATACCCTGGCATAACCTTGGTGTTCCCTTCACTGGTAAAGGAAATCACTCGAGCATCCTCAGAAAATAATTTGATGTCGACCAATTCCTTGACCCAGTCGTATAAACTAAGGGCCATCGCCTCAAATGTGATACGTACATCCTGATTTGTAAGTACTGTTTGCCCGCCTGAATACATTGGTTTAAGATTTCCTTTGGCGATACTATGCACCAAGACCTTTATATTGTGTCCTGTAGGCAGTAACTCCTTAATTTCACTCAACAACCCCGCACGCTTTTCGGAATTTAAAGCATCTGCATTAAAGGATTTAAATAATACGCCCTGTGTCCTAATGTCATCGAACTCCTTTTCGATGGAATCCATTTGCGTTCTTCTATCCCTGTGGACCACAATGATATGATATCCATGTCTGGACAATTTTTTGGCCGTTGCCAAACCTAGTCCATTGCTACCTCCTAATAGTATTGCCCAATTTTTGCCCATATCTTTATATTCTTTGTCCATTACCATTCCAATAACACCCGCTGTGCCGAGAAACCCGGACCGAAACTTAAAACCATACCTTGTTCACCCTTGGACAATCCACGTTCCATAAAGCGTTGTAGCACATAGAGCACGGTAACACTGCTCATATTACCATACAACCGTAAAACCTCCCGGGTATCATCGATATTCTTTCCCAAGGAACCGAACAGTTCTTCTACGGTTTGGACTATCTTTCTTCCGCCGGGATGAAAAATTAAATGATCAACCTTTTCCATGCTGCTTCCATACTTTTCCAGAAAGGGATGAACAATATCCGGAAAGAATTTGGCAATAGTTTCAGGTACCTCAGGGTCCAGAATCATTTTGAGTCCGGAATTGACCAAATCAAAACCCATAAGGTGGGTGGCATCCCTAAAATGGTACATTTCCTCCCCTACAATTCGAGGTCCATCAACTTCCTCCTCGGAGGATAAAAGCACGCAAGCCGCACCATCACCAAAAATAGCCGCACTTACCATATTGGCCATGGAAAAATCATCTAATTGAAACGTTGCCGTAGGACTTTCTACGGCGACCAGGGCTATTCTTTTGTTCAGATTGGATTTTAGAAAATTATGCGCATAAATAAGCCCCGAAACACCTGCAGCACAACCCATTTCAGTAACAGGCAGCCTCACTACATCATGGCGAAGACCTAGGGCATTGATTAAATAGGCGTCCAAAGAAGGTATCATAATTCCGGTACAGCTGACAGTTATGATGTAATCCAGAGATTCTGGGTGCCAACTCGCATCGTTAAGGGCCTTTTTGAGCACTCTGCTGCCCAACTTTTTGGATTCCCGTACGTAAATTTGATTTTTCTCCTCAAAAGAAGTCGTTGTAAAAACCTCCTCAACGGGCATAATTCCATAGCGCTTATCAACAGCAGCACCTTCGAATATTTTAACGACCTTACGCCGAAACCTTTCGTCCTGATTATGCAACCATTTATTAACATAAGGTAATATATCCTTGGTTTCACTACAATATTCGGGCAATTCTTGGGCCACAGTTACTATTTTGGTTGTATGCATATACCTTTTTATTCCTCTTTTTTAATAATCCATTGGTAACGAAAGGCCCATTTCCATGAAATTTCATGTACAGTACCCGGTAGGTTTGTAGCAAATTGTTGCAATTCCTTTCTTTTAAAACCTCTTGTGATAGAAGTTAAACCATCTGACCTAGCCGTATGGGTCTTAATAAAAAAAATACTAAAGGCCCGAAACAAATAATACGCCAATCCACTTCTGTGCAAATCATTAATAATTACTCCGAGATTTGCCATTTTAGCGAATCTTCCAACAAATTGGGGTATATCTTCCTGTCTAAAATGGTGTAATGTCAATGTAGTCAGAACAATATCCACATCCAATTTATCCAATGTGAAAACATCCTGATTTAGATACTGGATTTCTGGAAAATGGGTTGATTTTTGTCGCGCAATGTTTAAGGAACCATCACTCAATTCCAGCCCTATCAGTTTTAAGGAAATGCTCCTCTTCCTGGCCTTTATAGCAATCTGTCTGAGCATGTTTCCATCGCCACAACCCACATCTAGAATCGTATACGATTTTTGTTCATTTTCCTTAATCAGCCTAAAAACGGCGTCCACCGTAATTACATTACCCCCTAACAGGCGATTCACCCTATTAATATCCTCCAATACCGTTTTAAGTTGTTTTGATGTTCCTTGAAAGTCATCCAACAGCTCTTTTCGGGTGCTCCTAAACGTTAAATCAATCATGGTGTTACCATTTTGCCATGTGTTTTTTTTATCATAGCCCGAAGTATACCCTCGGATCTACCCAAGGTATTAATTCCCCAATTTAATAAATGTTCCTGCATCAATATTTTTTGAAAATAATGACCATACCTCAATCTATCTTTAAAATGTTGGGCCCATTGTTTTCTATAATCATTCTCCATATTCTCCCTTAGGTACTCCTTTTGACGCATATAGCGATGCACAGTTTCCGAAACCAGTTTTCCACTATGTATGGCCATAGCCATGCCATTGCCACATAATGGGTGGATTAGACCTGCGGTATCCCCACACATTAAAATATGGTCGACCACTGGTTTCTTGGAATCAAATGAAATTTGACCTATGCTTAAAGGTGCGTCAAAAAGCGCTTCCGAATCCTTTAAAAAATCTCTTAAATGTGGATTTCGAGACACTACTTGTATGTTGAACTCTTGGATATTCCTATGTTTTTGAAATTGATCGTATCGTGCTAAATAACAAAAATTGACAGCGCCAGTTTCCGTTCTGGACAATCCGCCATAACCACTTTCAAAATTATGTAATGCTACCAGGTTATCCGGAAAATCTAGATTTTGATAGTGGGATTTAACGGCTAACCATCCATTTTTAGATTGAATAAAACCGCGATTTAACCTCTTGTCCAAATTAGAACGTTTCCCATAGGCCCCAATAACTATTTTGGATTGTGCAGACCTTTGCTTGGTATTGATACTAAATACTTCTTGTGTATTATTTATGTCCAAAACCTTTTCAAAATAAAAATGAACGTTCTGCCGTTTTGCCCGTTTATATAGTATGTTGTCCAAAGCATATCTACTCATACCCACTCCCCCAATGGGAAGTGAGCTATTAACCTTTTTGCCCTTCGTATTGCTAATTTCGAAATCAGTAATAGCAACACCGCCTTCGGCTACTAAATCGATACCTAAAAACTTTAAATAGGGAACAATTTCATTGGAAACATATTCCCCACAGACCTTATGATGGGGATAACCGGAACTTTCAAAAACCGCTACGTTATAGTCATGACGGGATAAAGCTATGGCAGCAGTCAATCCTGCCAGTCCACCACCTACTATAATGACCTCATGCCTATTCATATCCTGAAAATACGTAAAACAAAAAATCCCTGCTAATTGCAGGGATTTAAGTTTTTATATACTTATGCGTTTAACCTTTTGTCTCTTGTACGGCCTCTTCCTTAAGTTCCTCACTGGCGACTATGGCCAACTCCACTCTTCTATTTTGTGCTTTACCCTCCACAGTACTGTTATCGCCAACAGGTTGGTTTTCACCATACCATTTGGTCGTAAACCTTGAAGGGTCAATCCCTTTCTTAGTCAAGTAATCCGTAACCGAAGTTGCTCTTTGTCGGGATAAGTTCATATTATATTCATCCGGACCGGCACTATCGGTATGCCCTTCAACCAAAATGTTCGATTTAGGATATTCCTGGAATATTCCAGCTAATTTATCTAAAGTTGTTGCAGAAGTTCCCTTAACATCAGACTTATTGGTATCAAAATAGACACCCGCATCCTCATTAAAGGTTACATTGATACCTTCACCTACTCTTTTCACTTCTGCTCCAGGGATTTCCTCTTCAATGCGTTCCGCCTGCCTATCCATTCGGTTACCAATGTACCCACCGGCAGCACCACCTATTGCAGCACCCAGAATGGCACCTAGAGCGGTATTGTTACCGTTACCAACATTGTTTCCAATAACACCTCCAATTACGGCACCTCCCGTAGCACCGATTACGGCACCTTTTTGGGTTTTATTGGCATTTTTTACCGTACTACAGCTCATGACCAAAGCAAGAGCAAGTACATAACTTGTATTCTTAAATATTCTAGATTTCATCGTTATCATTTTTTATTAATTTGGGGATTTATTTTTTTGTGAAGCTATATACCACAGTGACCGGATCTCCGTTCACCTGTACGTTCGATTTTAGGGTCATGGCATTCTCGGTCAAAGTCTCAATATTGAGTCTATACCCTAAGCCACCGGAAATATCCTTATTTTTTTCGTCAATAAATTTGAACTGTAATTGACTGGTATAGTTTTCGTCGCGTTCTACAACAGACCATCTGATATATCGATCTCCACCATTACAAAGTGTGGACGGTGCTATGGTGTATCTCCCAGTGCTATTGTTATCTCTAAAGAACCACTCGCTTCCTTCAAGGCATATGTCCTCTACATCATTAAACAAGACCGCTTTAAAATTACCTGTGTTGTTTTCAAAGGAAACATCGTTTAGCGCCCAGGTTCCGCTGAGCAAATTACGCTTTGTCCTGGCATCTTTGGAAATGGAACAAGAGGTTAGCAAAAATGCTACTACTCCCAAAAGAACTATTACTTTTTTCATAAATATCTTTGTTTTATAATTATCCTATATACGGTAAAAACATCCACTCGGACGTGATATAGGTATAATACCGATTATCTATGTATAAAGCTCTAGAAAAGTAAAAGGATAGATTCACTCAATAGATTAAGTTGTTAACTTAAATACTAAAAGGCCAATAGTTCCAATAACTCCCTTTCAAAGCGTTCCTTGGGAAGATACTGCTGTTCCAGCGCTGTATTGAATGGTATTGGCGTATCCAGACTGGCCACTCGTTTAATAGGCCCATCCAGATATTGAAAGCAATTTTCCATGACTAAAGCCGAGAGATCACTGGCGACTCCACCAAACAGACTATCCTCCTGAAGGATAATTAATTTACCCGTTTTTCTTACGGAAGTATAAATAGACTCGGTATCCAAGGGTTGTAAAGTCCTAAGATCTAACAATTCCGCATTTATGTTTTTATGTTTTTTAAGGGTTTCCAAGGCCCAGTGCACTCCAGCCCCATAGGTAACAATAGTAATGTCACTTCCTGTTTTTAAAATATTGGCCTTACCAAAAGGGAGTGTATAATAATTAACAGGTACATCCTCATATATACTGCGATAAAGCCCCTTGTGCTCAAAAAATAAAACAGGGTTGGGGTCCTCAATAGCAGTTGCGAGCAACCCTTTCGCATCAGAGGGAAAGGCAGGATAAACAACTTTTAACCCTGGAGTTTTTGTAAACCAGGCCTCATTGGTCTGAGAATGAAAGGGTCCGGCACCCACCCCGCCCCCACAAGGCATTCGTATGACGACATCGGCATTTTCAGCCCAACGATAATGACTTTTAGCCAAATAATTTACGATGGGATTAAATCCAGTACTCGCAAAATCGGCAAATTGCATTTCAACAACGCACTTCATCCCATTAATAGACAAGCCCATTGCTGCGGATATGATGGCGGATTCACAAATAGGTGTATTTCGTACGCGCTCTTTTCCAAAGTTGTCTACAAAGCCGTCTGTAATCTTAAAGACACCCCCATATTCCGCTACATCCTGCCCCGTAATAACCAAATTGTCATACTTTTCCATCGCGGATTTTAGTCCTTCGGAAACTGCATCTACAAATCGTATATTTTTTTTATGAATTGAGCATTCAACTTCTTTATAATCAAATTTTTGATATACATCATTTAATTCTTTACTTAAATTTATATCAATAGCCTTTTCATTATTTGCTTTTTGAAGATTTTCATCAATTTCCTTTGTAATTTCCTTCCTCAGTATATTATCCTGATCATTAGTTAACAATCCCATCTTACCTAGATAGGAAGTATAGTTTTCCAATGGATCTTTGGAGGCCCATTCCTCCATTAAATCATCGGGCACGTACTTGGTTCCACTAGCTTCTTCGTGACCACGCATCCTAAAGGTTTTAAACTCCAACAAAACAGGCCTTGGGTTTTTGCGAACGTCCCTACTTATTTCCGCCACTTTGGAATAAACCTCAAGGACATTATTTCCATCGATAATATGTGACTCCATACCATACCCAATTCCCTTATCGGCGATATGCTCACAATTGAACTGCTCATTTGTTGGGGTAGATAGTCCGTATCCATTGTTCTCCACACAAAAAAGAACAGGAAGGCTCCATACAGAAGCCACGTTAAGCGCTTCGTGGAAATCCCCTTCACTAGTTCCTCCTTCCCCTGTAAAAACGGCTGTTACCTTTTTCTCTTTCCGGAGTTTATGGGCCAGGGCGATACCATCCGCCACCCCTAATTGAGGGCCTAAATGAGATATCATCCCTACAAGTTTATATTCTTGGGTTCCAAAATGAAAACTACGATCTCTGCCATTGGTAAAGCCTCCTGGTTTCCCCTGCCATTGTGAAAAAAGCCTATGCAAGGGTATGTCTCTAGAGGTGAAAACGCCTAAATTACGGTGCATGGGGAGTACATATTCATCCTTTTCCATAGCCAGGGTCACCCCGACCGAAATCGCCTCTTGCCCTATTCCACTAAACCATTTGGAAATTTTACCCTGGCGTAGTAAAATCAACATTTTCTCCTCTATCATTCTTGGTTTCAGCATGGCCTTGTACAGCCGTAGCTTCATTGCATCCTCTACTTGAAATTTTTCAAAATCCATATGGTCCAATACACACTATTAGTTAAGGCCTAAATGTAACAAAAAACACAGTATATTGTTATATACCTAACATCGAGGAACTCATTAAGAATTTGTAATTTTACGATATAAAGCTAAAAAATAAGATATGAGTTTAGTCCCTAGCGTTGATTTAAAAGATTTTATCTCGGGAGACCCAGAAAGAAAGCAAAAATTCGTTGAAGAGATTGGTGCCGCGTTTGAAAATATTGGATTTGTGGCTTTAAGCGGTCATTTTCTATCTGATAAGCTCGTTGATGATTTATATGCTGAAATCAAAAAATTCTTTGACCTTCCCCAAGCGACAAAGGATAAATATGAAATTGAAGGCATTGGGGGACAAAGAGGATATACTTCATTCGGTAAAGAACATGCCAAAGGTCGGAAAGAAGGTGATTTAAAGGAATTTTGGCATTTTGGTCAATACGTCGAGGACAATCCAAAATTAGAAAAAGAGTACCCGGATAATGTAACGGTATCCGAACTCCCTAAATTCAATAAGGTCGGGAAGGAAACCTATAAAATGCTGGAAAAAACCGCAAAATATGTGCTTAGGGCCTTAGCCATTCATTTGAACTTAGAGGAAGCCTATTTTGATGAATACATTAAAAACGGAAACTCCATCTTAAGACCCATACACTACCCTCCTATTACCTCGGAACCTAAAAATGCCGTTAGAGCGGCCGCTCACGGGGATATTAACCTTATTACCCTGTTAATGGGCGCCCACGGAAAAGGATTGCAGGTAAAAAACCATAAAGGCGAATGGGTAGACGCGATAGCAAGACCCGATCAGTTGATGATCAATGTAGGGGATATGCTCTCGAGGCTATCCAATAACAAATTATTGTCCACAATACACCAAGTAGTGAATCCACCTAAGGAACTATGGGGAACATCCAGGTATTCCGTGCCCTTTTTTATGCATCCGATTAGTGAGATGCCATTAAATTGTCTTGAAAATTGTATCGATGAGGAACATCCAAAGCTTTATGAGGATATCTCCGCAGGTGAGTTTTTAAATGAAAGATTAATTGAGTTAGGCTTGATGAAAAAATAAATCCAATCACAATTAATCGTCCTTTTCCTACGTTTGGGTTGACAAAACCATCAGCCTAAATATCAGTTTTATGTTAAAAAAAATATGGGTAGCTGCCCTTTTTTTCCTTTCCCTGCAGAGCCTTTCCTCCCAAATTAATTTTGAAGAAGGTTATTTCGTTACTAATAATGGAGAAAAAAACCACTGTCTTATTAAAAACGAGGATTGGAAGAATAACCCTTCATCCTTTCAATATAAAAATAAAGAGGAAGATAGTCCCCAAGAAGCCTTGATTTCCAATATTCAGGAGTTTAATATTAAAAATGGTCCCAGATATATTAGAAAATCCATTGCCATTAACAGATCTTCCTTCCAAACATCTGAATTGGAGCAAAATAGATCGGTTAGCTTTAAAAACGAACAATTGTTTCTAAAGGAATTAGTAGCCGGGCCTGCCAAATTATATTCTTACGAAGACCAAAACTTGATACGATTTTTCTATTCAGTCAAGGAAGGAGAAATGGAGCCCTTGGTTTACAAAAAATACCGGAAAGAAAATATGCAAATCGGGGAAAACAATCAATACAAACAGCAGTTATTGAATTCCATGAAATGCTCTCAAATTACTCCAACCAAAATACAGCGTTTAAGATATAAAAGAGAAGCCTTAATAAATATATTCAACGATTTTAATCAATGTCTCGACCCTTCATATACGCCGGAACAACTTGAAAAATCCAAATTTAAATTTCTGATAGCTGCTAATGTAGGTATTAATATGGCTTCTTTATTCATTTCTAATGGCCCATTCGCCCTAAGAAGTACTGACTTTGGTTCTGGTATAGGGTTTAGAGCAGGTGTTGAGTTAGAGTCCTTTCTACCTTTTAACAAAAATAAATGGAGCTTATTTGTAGAGCCAACTTACCAATTCTTTAAAAAAGAAGGTTACACTAACCCTTCAATCTTATATAATTCTTCAATCCAGGCAAATGTAGATTACGCTTCTATCGAATTTCCGTTTGGTTTTCGACATTATAGCTATCTAAATAACAATAATAGCCTCTTTCTAGATGCCGCCATCGTATTTGATTATGATTTAGATTCTAAAATTACCTTTGAAAACAATACCGAGCTGAATATCGATGCTTGGGGTAATTGGAGAGCGGGAGTTGGATATAAGTTCAAAGATAAATTACGTCTTCAATTACGATATTTCAGTCCACGGGATTTATTGGACAAGTACAAAACATGGCAATCCGATTATAAGGTTTATTCTGTAATTTTAGGGTATACTTTCTAAATAAACGTTTTTATGGACCTAAAAGACCAGCTAAAAAATCTATTTCCCGACCACGAACCGGAGGATGTCCCCGAAAAAGAGCAAAAAAGTGACCTATGGCTTCAAGATAATCCCCTAATTTGCAAGTATGAAAAAAGAAAGGGGAAACCCATTACCATCATAGAAGGTTACACAGGGGCGGACAGTGATTTTAGGAAGCTTGCCAAAGAGTTAAAAACTACCTTAAGCGTAGGTGGGAGTTTTAAAAATGACAAGATTATCATCCAAGGCGATTACCGGGATAAAATTATGGACATCTTAAAAGAAAAAGGCTTTAATGTTAAAAGAGTTGGGGGCTAATTCTCAGCTTTAGTACAAGTTAAGGAAAAGGGTTGCGTCTTTTTCTGTTAAATTCTTTTGTTTTTTTACATTAAACGTTACTTTTAATCGCTAAACGTAAACCTTATATCGAAAATGAGTTCCCTTCTACACATTACGAACGGAGACGCTTTCACTGAACGTCTTAAGAAGCTGGATATAAAAGGAGATATCATTACATGGCGTGAAATGCTGTGTGAGGGTAAAACATTAACTCATGTCGGTAGTGAGTCTTTTTGGAAAACGAGGTTTGAGTTTCTTCATAAAAATTACAAAGTTTCTAAATCGTGGTTCATCGAGAAGACCTTAAAGGAATATCGTTCCCTTTGCAACCATAAACAGCAAGATCAAATCGTCCTTTGGTTCGAATATGACCTATTTTGTCAGGTGAATATGCTAGCCGTTATTAGTTGGCTGCTGACCAATAGGAGATATGCCGAGATTTCACTGGTGTGCTCCGGCAAGGAAGACGAAAGTGGAAAATTGTATGGCCTAAACGAACTTTCAGATGAAAAGCTTACGAAGCTTTATCAGAATAAGGTGGTATTAAATCAGGATGATGTAGAATTCGCCGATTATGTTTGGCAATTGTACTGCAGCAATAACCCCATACGTCTGGAAAACCTTACGGACTTTAACGATTACAACTTTGCTTATCTGGGTGATGCCGTTAATACTCATTTAAAACGTTTTCCAAGCATTGCCAATGGTCTTAACGAAATGGAAAACAACATTTTACAATTAGCCATAGATAAAAAGCCAAAGTCCAAGAGCGAATTTTTAGGGACTATTTTGAGTAATCAAGGAAATTTAGGCTTTGGAGACACCCAATACGACAGGGCCATTCAAAGACTAAAGCCCCTTTTTACCTCATTGAATCCTGTGCGTTTGTCCAAGAAGGGAAAGGCGATTCTCGATGGGCAAACCAGTTATTATTCGTGTATTCAGGATAATGATGTGTATCTGGGCGGCGCTCTTAAATATGACTTTCTTTACAATACGGATTCTAGTAGGATACTAAAATTATAGAATGCAATTAGGCCCTTCCGAGCTTATCCTAAATGCCGATGGCAGCATTTACCACCTCAATTTACTTCCAAAGGACCTAGCGAATACTATAATTACCGTTGGCGACCCTGATCGGGTATCCGAGGTTTCGAGCTATTTCGATAGTATAGAGGTAAAGAAGGGTAAACGAGAGTTTCTTACACACACAGGTCACCTAAAAGGCAAAAGAATCAGTGTCATTTCCACGGGAATCGGTACAGATAACATTGACATCGTTTTGAACGAGCTAGATGCCTTGGTCAATATCGATTTTAAGACTAGGGGAATCAAAAAAAATCGTATACGATTAACAATTGTCAGAATTGGAACCTCTGGAGCCATTCAACCTGATATTCCGGTAAATTCGTGGATATTAAGTGAGCTAGCCATTGGTTTTGATGGCCTCCTTCATTTCTATGAAAATGAATTAAACGAATATAAGGAGATGGAAAATGAATTTATGGCCCAAACGCAGTGGTCCATGAAAAAATCCAGACCTTATATTGTCGGTTTTGACAAGGATTTGGCCAAAAAATTTAATTCAAATCGTATACGATTAGGAATAACAACCACAAATACAGGTTTTTACGGACCGCAAGGTAGGACTTTAAGGATTTTACCGAGTGAGTGTACATTCATTAAAATAATTTCCGATTTCCGGTATCGAGATAAGCGTATAACCAACCTTGAAATGGAAACATCGGGTATTTATGCCCTTTCAAAACTGTTAGGCCATCGGGCCATATCCCTGAATTGTATACTGGCCAACAGGGCCACCGGGGAATTCTCTGAAAATCCAAAGGAATCTGTTCAGGAACTCATTAAATTTACCCTTCAAAAAATAGTAACAAAGTGAAAACGGTAAAAATCATTGGAGTACCCGAGCATTTTAACCTACCCTGGCATTTAGCCATAGATGAGGGTGCCTTTTCGGAGCGTGGAATAGATTTACAATGGACCGATGTTCCCGAAGGAACCGGAAAAATGTGTCAAATGCTAGCTGAAGGGGAAACCGATCTTGCTATAATACTTACAGAAGGTATTATAAAAAGTATCACCGAGGGCAACCCCGTTAAAATTATACAGGAATATATTGCCACTCCCCTACTTTGGGGTATTCATGTGGATGCAAATAGCGATTTTTCTAAAATAAGCGATTTAAAGAACACTAAGGCAGCGATTAGTAGATTTGGTAGCGGAAGCCATTTAATGGCCTATGTACAGGCTCAAAATGAAGGATGGGACCCAAAAAAGCTCCAGTTCGAGGTTATAAATAGTTTAGAGGGAGCCATAGAAGGGCTTGCAAATGGAAATGCAGATTATTTTATGTGGGAACATTTTACCACGAAACCTCTTGTAGATAAACGCATTTTTAAAAGACTGGGAGACTGCCCAACCCCCTGGCCCTGCTTTATGGTGGTAGGAAGAGAGAAGTTTCTCGATCAATACAGTAGCCTGGTGAACCATATTTTAGAGGTAATTAACAGCTACACTACAGAATTTAAGGAAATTCCAAGTATAGATCGGACATTGGCAAATAGATATGGGCAGAAATTGGAAGATATTCAAGAATGGATGGCCCTTACGGAGTGGAGTCAAAATCAATTACCGATTAAAACCCTGGAAACCGTTCAGGATACGCTATTAGAGCTAGATTTGGTCGACCAAAAACTAAAACAGGAAACCTTTTTAAGATGATTTCGACCTTATACGGTAGAAGTCAAATTGAAATGTTTACCAATTAACTTTTTGAAAGTGTCGTCTGAAAGTGGCTTTTGTGCGTAGTCCATGATATACGGATTTGCCTCGGCCTTGTCCCTGTCTTCTTGGTTGTCGCTCACCGTAACCAAAACAACAACCAACTGCTCTTTTAGTTCCTTTGGCACTTGCTCTTCGTACATCTTCATAAATTCCCAGCCGTCTTTTACGGGCATTCTAAGGTCAAGCATGACCATACAAGGCAAAGCAAGTTTCTCCAAACCCTTATCCAATATAAAATCTAATCCTTCCTGTCCATTTAAGGCGGAATTTATTTCAATATCCAGATCTAATTTATTTATGAAGATGGAGTGTAGAAAGTTGCTGGATTCATCATCGTCTATCAACAAAATAGAATTTAAGTTTTCAAACTTGCTCATTATCGGGGATTTTACTTTTAATTTAGTTCAGAATTTTCTATTTATAAATTACAAAAAATACCTACACTACACAACTCACCACCCTATGACTTTATTGTTCAGATCAGTCAAAATTTTATTGCACTGGGAAAAATGACGGTTGCCAAACCAATACCCTCTATTGGCACTTAGGGGAGATGGGTGTCCAGAGGTAAGTATATGATGCCTATCAGCGTCTATTAACTTTATCTTTTTCTTGGCATAACCACCCCATAACAAAAAAACGATTGGCGATTCCCTTGCTGACAATGTACGAATTACCGCATCCGTAAAGGTTTCCCAACCTTTGCCTTGATGACTTCCCGCCTGATGCGCACGGACCGTTAATGTGGCATTTAATAATAATACACCTTGGTCCGCCCACCGCTCCAGATTACCACTTTTTGGGTAAGGAACGGAAAGGTCTGTTTGAATTTCCTTGAATATATTTATCAATGACGGCGGGTGCGGAATACCCTCTTTCACGGAAAAGCATAGCCCATTTGCCTGTCCAGGGCCATGGTATGGGTCCTGACCAATGATTACCACCTTGGTGCCGTCGAAAGGACAGTGGTCAAATGCTGAAAAAATATCACTCCCTTTTGGATAACAGGTGTGTTGAGCATATTCTTGACGCACAAATTCGGTCAATTGTTTGAAATATGGCTTTTCAAACTCTTCTTTCAACTCTTGTTTCCAACTTGGGTGGATATTTATGGACATTTCAGCTTTTTGAGCAAATTTATACATTTTAAAAGCCACAAATTACCATAATAACCTCATAGCTTTAGAAGATTTACAAATGGCTTACGCCTACGGCAAAGCCACAAAGACTGAATTTTAAATCATACAAATGGATTGGATCTATAACGTAAACGACCCCTTATGGGAGACTTTGGTAGGAAGTTTTTTAATTTTTATAGTCATAATCCTATTGACCAGGATGGTAGGATTAAGATCCTTTGCCAAGTTTACCGCTTACGATTTTGCTTTTACCGTGGCCATTGGTAGTATTATCTCTTCAACCTTGACCTCAAGTACTTCGATTGTTCATGGGGCTATAGCCATTACCGGGCTGTTGGCCCTTACATATGCTTTTTCCGCACTGCAAAAGAGATTTAGGCCTTTGGACCGGTTAATTTCCAACAAGCCCTTGCTGCTCATGGACGGTGATCAAATTTTATATAAAAATCTGAAACACGCCAGAATACAGAAAACACAACTTATTGCTAAATTGAGAGAGGCCAACGTCCTCAATTTTAGTGAGATTGAAGCCGTGGTTCTAGAGTCTACAGGGGATATTTCTGTTTTACATAAAACGACTCTCGATTCAACTGAAACTTTAAGCCCAGATGTATTGGAAGGGGTTAGAAATAGTCCGTAGGTGATTATCAATTTCTAATTCAAATGCCAATAGCTACCTTTGCAACTGATTTTTTGAATAATCCGTGGCCAATATACATCCCAAAACACTCCAAGATTTAGAATTCCCTAAAATATTGCAACAAGTTTCGGCTCGATGCAATACGGAACTAGGCAAAGAAACTGCGCTGGTAATAGCTCCATTGGAAAATGAGAGCGAAATGGAACTGGCGTTAGGAAAAACATCGGAATATCTTTCTTCACTGATCAGCGACAACAAAATACCAAATCACGGTTTTGATAGCATCCAAGGAGAACTAAGGTTGCTTAAAATTGAGAACACCACGCTGGAACTCCAGGGTTTCAAGCGAATAGCTAGCATTTGTGATACCGTTTTGACCCACCAAAAGTTTTTTAAAAAGTTTAAGGAATACTATCCCCTGCTTCATGATTTTGCTCTGGAATTGGAGCCCAATACTGAAATTCCATCGCTGGTAAACCAAGTAATCGACCGATTTGGGGAGGTAAAGGACAATGCCTCTGACGCTCTATTGAGCATTAGAAGACAGATGAACCAGGTTCGGGGAAAAATCAGTCAGAGTTTTGGTAGCGCACTGGCTACCTATCAATCTTCCGATTATTTGGATGAAATTAGGGAGTCGGTCGTAGAGAACCGCAGAGTATTGGCCGTAAAGGCCATGTACCGCAAAAAAATAAAAGGTGCGGTGATGGGCACCTCCAAGACGGGAAGTATCGTCTATATTGAACCTGAAGCTACATTGCGCTTTAGTAGGGAGCTGAACAATCTGGAGTTTGAGGAAAAGGAGGAGATTCAGCGTATCTTGAATCAGCTTACCAATCAAATTAGACCATTTAAAGCCCTTTTAAGCGACTATCAGAATTATCTTAGTCAAGTAGACGTTACGGCCGCAAAAGCAAAATACGCGCAAGATATTGACGCCCTAAAGCCCAAAGTAAGCAAAGAGCGACGTTTGTTTTTACGAGATGCCTTTCACCCCCTACTATTTTTAAGCAACAAAAGAAAAGGAGAAAAAACGTTTCCCCAAACTATAGAACTACACTCGGAAAATCGAATTATAGTCATATCCGGGCCTAATGCCGGGGGAAAAAGTATTACCTTAAAGACCATTGGTCTACTTCAGGTAATGTTGCAAAGCGGGCTGCTGATTCCCGTCCACGAACGCAGTGAAGTTTGTTTTTTTCATAAGATTTTAACGGATATTGGAGACAACCAATCCATTGAAAATCATTTAAGTACGTACAGTTATCGGCTTAAAAACATGAACCAATTTTTAAAAAGGTGCAATGAAAAGACCTTGTTCCTAATCGATGAGTTTGGAACAGGAAGTGATCCAGAATTGGGGGGTGCACTCGCTGAAACGTTCTTGGAGGTTTTCTATGCGCGTGGCTCCTACGGGGTAATCACTACCCATTATGCCAATTTAAAGGCATTGGCCAATGAACTCCCCCATGCCACCAACGCCAATATGCTTTTTGACAGTAAAACGCTGGAACCCACGTTTCAATTGATTTTAGGGCAGGCCGGTAGCTCTTTCACTTTTGAAGTCGCTCAAAAGAACGGAATCCCTTACTCGCTTATCAATAAGGCCAAAAAGAAAATTGAGCGTGGGAAGGTTCGTTTTGATGCTACAATCGCCAAACTACAAAAAGAACGCAGTAAGATGGCCGAAACAGGGTCAAAATTGAAGGAGGAAGAAGGAAAAGCCCGAGAGGAAGCCGCAAGGTTGGAAAAATTGAATGCCAAAATAAAGTCAAAACTGGAAAACTATCAAGAATTGTATGACCACGACCAACGGATGATACAATTGGGAAATAAAGTAAATGTAGCGGCGGATAAGTATTTTCAGAACAATAAAAAACGTCCTTTGATATCGGAACTTTTGCGGATTGTAGAGACGGAAAATAGCAAGCGGAAAAAGAAAACGGCACAAGAAGCTAAAAAAGAACGCTCCAAAAAAGCCCAAGTAGCCCAAGAAGTACAGAAAGAGGTCAAGGTAATCCGCGAGAAAAAGAAAGTAGAAAAGAAAAAATCCATCCTAAAGGAAAAGCACAAACCACGACCTGTTTTTACAGTGGGCGACCGTGTACGCATGCTGGATGGAAAAGCTGTTGGAACTATAGATTCTTTGGAAAAAGGCAAGGCCATCGTTAATTATGGTATGTTCACGACCAACGTTAGTGTAGATCAATTGGATTTAGTAGAAAAACAAAAAAATAGTTGATAATCAAACAATTATATATAATCGTATACGATAATAGACTATTTTTTAATAGGGTTTTTGTAAAAAAACAGCCGACATCAAGTTGTTGAACCCAACTTGAGCGGCCGACTGTCATTCGCTTATCCGGAAATCTATTTAATTACAGGAAACAGGCGTCAAATGGATGCGAAATCCTTGGAGAATACCCTCATTGGTAATCTCGAAACATTTCTGAGAACTTATATAGCCATAACTTTTAGTATCTCCAAACTTGGTCCAAATAAATGCATCCTGAAATTGAAATTCAACTTTCACATCATGGGAGCCATTCGGTGGACTTACCACCTTTCTTTGACCATTATTAACCGTAGTATAACCTCCTACTGTAGTATTATTTCCGTCACGGCTTTTATAGATAAATCGGAACCTAACATCAAATATGGAATTATTATCTACATCTAAGCTTTCATGGTCATATGCATAGGTCTGGCATTCCTCGATTCTGTAATCTGTATTGTAGCCCATTTTTGCAATTCTATTGTCTTTCAAATACTTTACTGTATAGGCAATTGGTGCACCAGGATTATCCCTACTGTACAAAGCCCCTTCCGTAATTACATAATTAAGGCCTCCAGAGGATGCCACATCGCTCCCTGTAATAACTTTTGAAGCTACTTCCGCATTTCCTCCTATGGTTACCACATTGATGGTGGATTGCTCTAATATGGACTTATATTTGGCCTCAACATCTGCATTTACGTCTTTTCCGATACTGGCATATTCCAAGGCAGCATCCAGTTCTACACTGGTTTCCGTACTAGTAGTTTCCATCCGTACCATGATAATCCTTCCATATTGAACGGAACTGACATAGGCCGGGGGCGCATCTGAATTCATTAACGATTGTACTCGGTTAAGGTCAATTGAGCTGCCAAAAACATCTGCCGGTGAATCCGGGGTTACCATAGTCACTTCATAAAACACTTGCCTGTAAAGTATGGCAGCCACTCTTTTTTCCGAAGTACTGCTATAACTAAATTGGGATTCGAAAGAAGATCCACTAGCCCACTCTACACCTACTCCCAAATCTAGGCTCATTTGTTGGGAAGTATATGCCGTGGTAGATTCATAATACGCATTAGAAGCTATTTCATATCCCTGTGGGGCGATGTCATTGTTCCAGTACTCAAGACCATCATCTAGGGCCGTTTGCACCGTTCCATAATCTGGACTACCAACTTCCAAGGTCCCCCTTTCCCCTATTCCAGGAAGGTCTAGACGTAATCTCATAGGAGCCCTTTGTATTTGAAGCGGTTGGGGTGAACCATCCAACATTTGATTGTTCCCAATAATTAGGGCACCAGGATAAATAACCCCCAACGTGGGATCAAAGATGGCCACATCCTCAAAATTGGATCGAATATCATACTCGTTGGTTCTACACTCATTAACGGATCCAAGGCTATTGCTTGAGTTGTCACTTATTACCTTGGATTCAGACCCTGGAGAACTCTGAACATTTAGTAATACATCTGGGTCATAACTAAGTTTAGCCAGGTAGGCATTGATACTATCCGCCTCTACTCCATCAACGCCTTGGTTTTGGTCAATAGGTTCAATGGTGTCCTTACTACAGGAGCTGACCCCGAGGGTTAAACCGACTAACATAATGGATGCCCCTTTCAGGTTTTTAAAATTGATTGTTTTCATAATTCTAAGGTTTTTTGGATTCAACACCTCAAAACTATCTTCTAATCAAGACCTTACCTAATATTGTCCATGGACAAAGTATGGACAGAATCCCCAAATGATACACTAAAACACTATGGACAATTCAAATTTTGAAGAAAAGATAATTCATTTAATATTCTGATATTCAATATTTTATATTAATTTTTAGTTTTGACCGTTACCCTATTAGTATGGACAAACCATGGACAACCTTGATTTTAAACCATTTAAGATTAACTTGTATATGTATTAGTTAATCAACCACTTTAGTCATTATGATTAAAAGAACATTGTCAATTATCTTCATTTTATTTAGTCTCATTTTGTCTTCTCAGGAGTCGACAAACAAATTAGATAGTTTAAATCAAACTCTTAGTGTGAGCAAAAATTTTAAAGACAGTGTGGACATTTTATGCCGTTTGGCAGAGCTACACATGTATAATGATTCCTACAAGTCTATATCCTTAGCGGAGAAAATAACGAACATAAGCAGTGATCATGGTTACGGAGATGGTCTCTCAGACGGATATTTTTTAAAGGCCAACGGTTACGGAGCACTGCAAAAAATGGATAGTGCCTTATTGTACTATCAAAAATCTATTTCAACTTCAAAAGAATTTGGAATTCAAAGAAATTTAGCCAGTGCGATGGCAAATATCTCTGTTATAGAGGGACAGAATGGTAATTATGCCAAGGCTATAATGCTTATGGACACGGTCGCCAGAATGAACTTGGAGGAAAACGATTATCTCAATTATGGCGTAACGTTAAATAATAGAGCCTATCATTTTTATGAGCAGGGAGATTTTGTAAATGCAATGAAGGGTTATAAAGCTGCACTTAGTGTTCTAGATACTATTCCCAGGGACATATTTAGACGAGGTGACATTTACAGAAATATTGCAAAGCTCAATTATCAGGAGGAAGACTTTAAAGATGCGCTTCGCTATTTTAATGAATCCAATGCCATTTATACAGAAGTCAACGACTTTTTATTCCAATCCTACGTATGGTCCGATAAGGGAAACGTATACTTGGCAATAAAGGATTATGGGGAGGCCATAAAAAGCTACAATACAAGTATTAGGATTTCCGAAGAACATGACTTTAAGGAATCTAAATCTCTTGCTCTTGCGAATTTGGCAATTGCATTGAGAGAACAGGGACAATATACCCAAGCAATTCTAGCCTTTAATGAATCTGTAAAAGACTTAGAACATGAAGAAAGCATGGCAAACAAAATTGTCCATGAATATCATTTGGGATATACCTACGCCTTAATGGGGCAACAGGAAAATGCCCTTGATCACTTAAATCGTTCAGTGGAATGGGCAGATTCCGTTGGGCAATCCAATGAACTCAAAAATGCTTTGGACTACAGGTCGAAAGCCTATGCTTTATGGGGTATGGAAAAAAGTGCCTTGATGGACTTGCTTAAAATGAATGTGATTAAGGACAGTATCTTTAATGCCAAAAAATCAAGACAAATTGAGCAATTGCAAACCCTTTACGAAACCGAAAAGAAAGAAGCGGAGATAGCACTTCAAGAAGAAGAGATCAAGACCTTAAACGCCCAATCCAAGGCCGACAAGCTCCAAAAAGGAATCTATGCCGGGGGAATGGCCTCGGCACTAGCCGTTTCCGGCCTCCTGTTCTTCGGGTTTAGGCAACGCATAAAGAAAAACCGTATTGCCAGGGAAAAACAGGAGGCTATCTATCAACAAGAAATTGAACACAAGCAAAAGGAATTGGCCAGCCAAACCCTCCACTTGGTACAAAAGAACACCTTTATTCAGGAACTCATGGAGAACTTGGAAAACATAAAGAACTCCCCGGAGAAGTTTAAAATGGAGTTTAGACGTATTGTTATGTTATTAAAGAAGGAGAACGCTTCGGACAAGGATTGGGAGGTGTTTAAAAGCTATTTTGCCGACGTGCATAACGATTTCGACCAAAAACTTAAGACCATTTATCCGGATATCTCCGAGAAGGAGATCCGCCTGGCCGCCTTTTTACGCATGAACCTGACCACGAAAGAGATTGCCGCCACACTAAACGTACTCCCGGACAGTATCTTAAAATCCAAATACCGCCTTAAAAAGAAGTTGGGATTGGGTAAAGATCAGGATTTAAACCAATTTTTAAATGCTTTATGAAAAATTTACTCTCAGTACTTCTTTTAATGCCGATATTTTGTATCGCACAAAAAGCAACCTCAGATAACACTAGCGACATTCTAAGTAAGGGTACATCCATCGAAAATAAACTGGATACATTGGCAGCACTCTATAATAAGGCTATTTATAGTAACCCAAAAGAAGCATTGGTTTATGCCAGAAAAAGGCTTAAAATGGCAGATTCGGCTAATTTGAAGAAGTATATAATGGATTCTTATCATTTACTTGGATCCAACCATAATTATCTCGGAAATATGGATTCTTCTTTATTTTATCATACAAAAACCAAGGAGCTTGCCATCGAACTTCATGATGACAAAACCTTGGCAATGGCTTTATCCGATATCGGGAATCATTATGGGCTACTTGGGGAGTATGACAATTCATTTCAAACGTATGAAGAAGCTATCGAGTTGTTCAAAAAGGTTGGGGACCCTATCAAATATGGAGTTACAACCGGCCATTTAGGAACAATCCACATGAACAAAGGCAATTACAGTATTGCCCAATTGAAGTTTTCAGAAGCACTTAAAATTTTGGACACGCTGGAAACCGAACCGTATATGGAGGCGGATATACTTAGGAAAATTGGTCATATCCAGTACAATCTAAAAAATTATGAAGCTTCTATTGAATATTACAAAAAGGCACTTAAAGTATATTTAGAAACGGATGATAATGTTTTTGCTGCCGAAGCCTATATAGATATAGGCACATCCTATTTGGAGATGAATAATAAAGAATTAGCTATAAGCAATTTTATTAAAAGTATTGATATTAGTGAAAAATTCGATTTAGAAGGAACTGCCGCCATAGGATATACCAATCTAGGAGGGGCCTATGTAAAGACAGGTGAGCATTCTTTGGCAGAAGAATATTTAAACAAGAGTTGGAAATTTCACGAAAGCAAAGGTTTTATAAACAATAGAATACAAGTTTTACAAAATAAGGCGGAATTGTATTTGAAGAAACAGGATTTGGAAAATAGCCTGTTTAATATCAATACAGCTTTACAAATAGCCGATTCAGTGAATTCCTTGGAATATCAGTCCAATCTGCGCCTATTTAGATCTAAATTATATGAAGAGGCCTTCAAAAACGAAACTTTAGCGTTAAAGGACAGGAAATTATATGAATTCTATAGGGATAGTATTTACAATTTAAAAAAGACGAATCAAATTGAAGAGTTGAAGACTATTTACGAAACCGAAAAAAAGGAAGCTGAGATAGCACTTCAAGAAGAAGAGATCAAGACCTTAAACGCCCAATCCAAGGCCGACAAGCTCCAAAAAGGAATCTATGCCGGGGGAATGGCGTCCGCCCTAGCCGTTTCCGGCCTCCTGTTCTTCGGCTTTAGGCAACGCATAAAGAAAAACCGTATTGCCAGGGAAAAACAGGAAGCTATCTATCAACAAGAAATTGAACACAAGCAAAAAGAACTGGCCAGTCAAACCCTTCACTTGGTGCAAAAGAACACCTTTATTCAGGAACTCATGGAGAACTTGGAAAACATAAAGAATTCCCCGGAGAAGTTTAAAATGGAGTTTAGACGTATTGTGATGCTCTTGAAAAAGGAGAATGCTTCGGACAAGGATTGGGAGGTGTTTAAAAGTTATTTTGCCGACGTGCACAACGATTTCGACCAAAAACTTAAGACCATTTATCCGGATATCTCCGAGAAGGAAATCCGCCTGGCCGCCTTCTTGCGTATGAACCTGACCACCAAGGAAATTGCCGCAACCTTGAACGTTTTACCCGATAGTATCCTGAAATCCAAATACCGCCTTAAAAAGAAGTTGGGATTGGATAAGGATACCGATTTGGGAACTTTCCTAAATAGCTTGTAGTAAGCAGAAAGCATTAGCTATCTTTATAAAGTGAAAGAACCAAAAAAAATAATATTGTTCGACGGCGTTTGCAATGTTTGTAATGGCTTCGTTCAATTTATAATAAAAAGAGACAAAGAAGACCTATTTCGCTTTGCTTCCCTGCAAAGTGAGATTGCCCAAAAATTACTTTCCGAAAGAACAATTGATACCCAGAAAATAGATTCAGTCGTACTTATAGAACCAGGGGTGGCCTACTATCTCAAATCAGATGCAGCGTTGGAAATCGGTAAAGAATTAAAAGGGTATCGCACCCTTTCAAAAATACTTGGATTGATTCCCAGTTCGTTACGAAATATCGTATACGATATAATTGCTCGAAATCGATACTCTTGGTATGGCAAAAAGGATGAATGTATGATTCCTACCCCAGAAATAAAGTCCAAATTCCTATAGTTTCGCAAATGGATTAACAAGTATATCTTCCAAGTCACTGTTTTTGAGTATAAATATCAATATTGTGACTATGGATGATAAAATAAAGAAAGCAGCAAAGACCGGATTCGCGGCAAAAGGTGTCGTTTATTTAATAACAGGGGTTTTAGCCTTCATGGCTGCCTTTAACCTGGGCGGACAGAAAGCCGGAAAGTTAGAGGTAATCGATTTTTTGGAAAATCAACCTTTTGGTAAGTTTATTTTGGTAGCACTGGGACTTGGCCTTTGCTGTTATGCGCTGTGGAGATTTATTCAAAGCATACAGGACCCGGAAAATATTGGGGATGACAGCAAGGGGGCCGTAAAGCGAATTAGCTTTTTCATCAGCGGACTAATTTATATGGGACTTGGTTTTTTCGCCATTCTTAATGCATTTTCACAATCGGGAAGTGGCGGAGGAAGTAAATCTTCGATGATACCTTCAGAATATCAGCAATACATATTTCTAGCTGTTGGGATATGTCTTGCGGGCAAGAGCATCTATCAATTCATTAAAGCCTATAAAGGTAAGTTTATATCCAAGTTTAACCTTAAGGCCATGTCCGATAGTAAAAAGCGGAAATTCATTAAGAATATGGGATATGCAGGTTTAACCGCAAGAGGAATCTTAGTGGGCATAGTAGCCTATTTCTTTGTCACCGCCGGATTATCAATTGGCGGCAGTGCATCAAGCGGTATGCAAGGAACTTCCGGGGCATTCTCCTTTTTACAACAGAACTCCTCAGGACCTTGGCTAATGGGTCTGGTTGCCGCAGGATTGGCATGCTATGGCGTCTATATGTTCACCATGAGCAAGTATCGCTCGTTTAATTAAGCCAAATATTTAATTTTCAATAAATTAAATATAATCATATACGATTCTAATATATAAATCAGCTTCTATTTTACCTCATTATAATGGTCGTCCCAATTCTTTACTTTGGGCTTTCCTAGCTTTCCGACAGATTTTGCTACCATCATGGCTACTGTGGCATCACCTGTAACGTTGACTACGGTTCTACACATATCCAACGGTCTATCGACGGCAAAAATCAAAGCCAGTCCAATGGCCAGTTTATCCTGAGGAAAGCCAATGGACTCCAAAACAATCACTAACATGACCATTCCTGCTCCCGGTACGGCAGCCGAGCCGATGGATGCCAGAAGAGCAGTGAGCACGATAGTCAATTGGTTGGCAATAGTAAGGTCGAAAGCAAGTGCCTGAGCTATAAATACGGCAGCCACCCCTTGATACAGACTTGTACCGTCCATATTAATTGTGGCGCCAACGGGTAAGACAAAACTTGAAACTTCCTTATCCACACCAATATGCTCCTCTACCCTTTCCATCGTTACAGGTAAAGTAGCCGCACTGGAACTTGTTGAGAATGCAAGTAATTGCGCCGGACTCATTTTACTTAGAAAGGTCAAGGGGTTATACCTGGTAAAGGTTGATACGACAATGGAATAAAAGACGATCATCAAGGCCAAACCTAGGACAACAACGCCAGCATATTTTAACAGTGCCAATAATAATTCAGGATCGCTCGAGGAAACTACTACACCTGCCAAGAGTGCAAATACGGCGTATGGGGCGGAGAGCATTATTAAATCCACCATTTTCAATACGATATCGTTTAATGAATCAAAGAACTTTTTCATGGGTTTCGCTGATTTCTCACCCACCAATAACATCGAAATCCCTAAAAATATGGCGAAGAAGATTACCTGTAGCATTAAACTGTTGTTGGTCATGGCAGATAATGCATTATCTGGAACCATATCTTCCAAAAATTGAAGTGGACCAGCTCCTTTTTGTCTAGAAGCCTCTTCCATTTTGGATGTTACACCACTATCACCGGCGTATGTATCCGTCAACTTGGTAATTGTTTCCTCAGAAATACCTTCTCCTGGTTGCATGATATTGACCAAAACCAAACCTATGGTTATAGCCACAACCGTCGTGCATATATAAATAACAATAGTACGAAGCCCTATATTTCGGAATTTGGAAATGTCCTTTAAATCGGAAATACCCTTTATCAAAGAAGCTAAAATAAGGGGTATAGCAATTAATTTTAAAAGTTTTACAAAGATGGTTCCGAAGGGCTGAATCCAATCCCCAACAAAATCTTTACCCCAATCTACTTGGGTCATCAAAAAACCAAAAAGAATGCCTAAAAGCATTCCTATCAGTATTTGCCAATGCAATTCAAGTTTACGCATATTGCTATTCTTTTGGGTCAAGATACCAAATAGAATGCAGACACGCTACACCGTAAAGATTAAATTTTATTTGTCCTTGAAAGTAACATATAGTCGGCCAATACCAAGGCTGTCATGGCTTCAACAATGGGTACGGCCCTAGGAACAACACAGGGGTCATGTCTACCTTTTCCCTGGGTTACGACCTTGTTACCTTCTTTATCTATAGTTTCATAGCCTTGTATTACCGTGGCTACCGGTTTAAACGCCACATTGAAATAGATATCCATGCCATTACTAATACCTCCCTGTACACCTCCACTATGATTGCTCTTTGTGGAACCGTCAGAGTTAAACGGGTCGTTATGTTCACTTCCCTTCATGGCTACACCTTCAAAACCACTACCATATTCAAATCCTTTTACAGCGTTTATGGAGAGCATTGCTTTACCCAGTTCGGCATGAAGTTTATCAAAAACAGGTTCCCCTAATCCCACTGGAACATTTTTAGCTACACACGTGATTACACCACCAATGGTATCTCCATCTTTTTTAACTCCTTTTATGAACTTCTCCATTTTGGAGGCCATTTCCTGATCCGGACATCGAACTATATTATCCTCGGCAGTTTTTAGGTCCAATTGTAAATAACTCTTTTCCAACTTTAAATCTCCAACCTGGGAAACAAATGCGTTTATTTCAATACCTTCTAAAAATTGCTTGGCAATAGCACCGGCCACTACCCTACTAGCTGTTTCACGTGCCGAGCTTCTTCCTCCCCCTCTATAATCCCGGAAACCATACTTTTGATCATAGACATAATCGGCATGGGAAGGTCTATAGGAATCCTTTATATGGCCATAATCCTTTGACTTTTGATTGGTATTGTGAATAGCAAAACCAATAGGAGTCCCCGTAGTTTTACCCTCGAAAACACCAGAATATATTTCCACAGCATCAGGTTCCTTTCGTTGTGTAACAATGGTGGACTGTCCAGGTTTTCTTCTGTCCAAGTCTTTTTGTATTAAATCCGTATCCAAAGGTATACCCGCGGGACAACCATCTAAAACACCTCCAATAGCCCGTCCATGGGATTCACCAAACGTTGTTACCCTAAATAAGTTTCCAAAGGAATTTCCTGCCATGACCGTTATTGAAAATTGATAACTACAAAGGTAAATTTTAAAAGCATTAAAGAAAAATATACCCTCTACTTAAACTTAAATTAACCTTGTGAAATCATCATAATGTTTTTTTAACGTTATGCTTAATAATTGATGATGTGATAATTAAGGCTGCTTTATACCATTAGGTTTAATTTTGTTGAAATTTCTGGAATGAAAAAGAGAAAGTTGGAAATCGCCGTAATTTCCGATGTTCATTTAGGGACTTATGATAGTTATGCAGATGAACTATTGGCCTATTTATCCAGCATACAGCCTAAAATACTGATTTTGAATGGCGATATCGTAGATATATGGCAATTTAAAAAGAGTTATTTCCCTAATTCACATCTAAACGTAATCAAGAAAATAGTTTCCATGGCTTCAAAGGGTACGGAAGTGCATTACATTATGGGAAATCATGATCAGGCACCGAAGACATTGGCGAATATCTCCTTGGGCAACATTAAGTTTTCTAGAAAGCTGGTGCTCGACCTAAATGGTAAAAAGGCCTGGTTTTTTCACGGTGATGTCTTCGATATTCCGTGGATTAACTGCAAATGGATGGCAAAATTTGGAAACCTTGGTTTTAGTTTGCTGATAAACCTTAACAAGTTAAACAATTGGTTTCTTAAAAGACTGAAAAAGGAAAAGTTTTCCTTAGCTTCCAAAATAAAGGAGAACGCTAAAAAGTCGGATAAGTATATTTCCAGTTTTGAAGAAACGGTAGTAGATACGGCTATACATAATAGATACGATTATGTAGTCTGTGGACACATTCACCGGCCTAAAAAAGAAAATATTGAAAAATCCGATGCTATGGTTACCTATCTCAATTCCGGTGATTGGGTTGAAAACCTAACGGCACTAGAGTATTCTTTAAAACGTTGGAAACTGTATCAGTATAAAAATGATAAATTATCCCCATTTTATATGGACGAGGCCTTGAAGGAGATGAATATAAATCAGCTCATTGCCTCCATTGCCGAGAAGAATTCTAAAAAGAAGGATATCCCCTTTTAAATCGACCTTATTTCAACGCTTTTTTCAAGATACTTACGGGGTGTTGCGCAATCCTTTTGGTTCCATCGAAGATTTGATGTCGGCAACTCGTACCATTAGCCGCTATTACAGTTTCCGGATTGGCATTGGAAATCGCCGGAAAAAGTTTTAGGGCACCTACCTTCATACTTATTACGTAGTGTTCTTTTTCGTAACCAAAGGAACCTGCCATACCACAACAACCTGATGGAATTATAGTGACCTTATAATTTGTTGGAAGATTCAACACATCAAAGGTTACTTTTTGGTTGCTTAAGGCTTTTTGGTGACAGTGATTATGAATTTTTATGTCTAGCCTTTCATCGGTAAATAAATTGGATTCTAAATTTCCCTCCTGTATTTCCTTTGCCAAGAATTCCTCTATTAAATACGCATTTTCAGCAATACGGTTCGCGACTTCACTATTGTTAGAAAGACGCTTGTATTCATCCCTAAAAGACAATACAGCAGATGGTTCCAGACCAAGCACAGGCCATCCTTTCTCCGCATAATCCAATAAAGCAAGGGTATTCTTTTCCACCAAAGCCTTAGCCTGCTTCAAAAAACCCTTGGATAAAAATGTTCTGCCACTTTCGGCATAGAAAAGCTCCACTTCATATCCCAAACTAACCAAGAGTTTAATGGCATCCTTACCCACCTCAACATCTAAATACCTGGTAAATTCATCAATATACAATACCACCTTTTCTTTAGATATAGCGTGTTGTTTTTTAATATCTTGGAGGTATTTATTGAAATCAACACTATAAACTTTTGGTAAGTTCCTTTCGGGCGCTACACCCGCCGATTTTTTTAAAAGCCCTCCTAGTAATTTGGAATCGTACACGGCATTCGTTAGTCCGGATAATTTACTTCCCAATTTATTAAGGTTCGTGTTATATGCGAACAATTTTCCTCGCAGTGGATAGCCATTCGTTTCTTGATACTGATACAGAAATTCGGCCTTTAAGGTAGCGACATCTACATTACTAGGACATTCACTGGCACAAGCTTTGCAACTTAAACATAGGTCAAAAACCTCCTTAAGTTCCTTGCTATCAAAGGCGTTGGACTTCTCTGAATTTGTCAAAAACTCTCGTAAGGCATTGGCCCTACCCCTCGTGGTATCCTTTTCATTTTTAGTGACGTGATAACTAGGACACATACCGCCTTTCATATGGTGGGTCTTCCGGCAATCCCCGCTTCCATTACATTTTTCTGCAGCCTTTAATATACCTTCACTATCAGAAAAATCCATTAAAGTGGGTACATCTGGCTCATTTCGGTCTATTTCATATCGAAAGGATTCATCCATGGGATAAGCATCCACAATCTTACCTGGGTTGAAAATGTTATTGGGGTCAAAATAGGTTTTAATGCGTTTTAACAATTCGTAATTCTTGTCGCCAATCATTAGAGGCAAAAACTCAGCCCTTACAATACCATCCCCATGCTCACCACTAAAGGAGCCCTTGAACTTCTTGGTAAGTTTTGCAACGTCCGTAGTTATGTTTCTGAACAAACCTACATCGGTAGACTTTTTAAGATTAAGTATGGGCCTTAAGTGAAGTTCCCCCGCTCCCGCATGGGCATAGTAGACAGCACTTTGACCGTACCCCTTCATAATTTGGGTAAATTCTCCAATAAAATCCCTTAAATCCTCCACCGCTACAGCGGTGTCCTCAATGCAGGCCACAGCCTTCATATCCCCAACGATATTCCCTAAAAGACCTAACCCGGCCTTACGTAATTCAATCGCCTTGTTGATATTATCACCTATTAAAACTGGATTAGCATAGCTAAGTCCGGACTTTTCAATGGTTGCCAAAAGTTTTTTTACCTCAACATCCAATGCCTGCTCATCATCAGCGCTCACCTGAAGCATTAATAAAGCTGCTGGGTCTCCTTCCACAAAGAATCGGTTAGCCAATTGCGCCCTGTTGTTCTTGGTACAATCCAAAATAACCTTATCCATCATCTCACAGAGATAAAGCGAATGCTCCATAACGGGAACAACATCCATAAGGCAATCCTCCAAAGTATGGTAATGTGTAACCACCATTGCGGAAAGCCTTGGAGGCAAGTCATCCAATTGCAATGTTAACTCCGTCGTAAAAGCCAAGGTACCCTCACTACCGCAGAGCAGTTTCCCTAGATTTAAAGTATGTTCATCACCTCCAAAAACTTCGGATTTTAAAAGTTCGTCTACCGCATACCCCGTATTTCTCCTATGAATGGAGGATTTAGGAAACTCTCTTATAATTTCTTCACGTATCTTGCTGTTATTTAATTCTTTAAAAACATTTTTATAAACTAAAGATTCAAATGATTCCAACGACTTCTTTTGCGCTATTTCTGAGGAAGAAAGTCCACTGAATTCAGCTTCGCTTCCATCCGACAAAATGGTTTTCATGGAAACCACCTTGTCCCGTGTTACCCCATATTGAATGGAAGTGGTTCCTGAGGAATTGTTACCGACCATTCCACCAAGCATACACCTATTGGAGGTGGATGTGTTTGGCCCAAAGAAAAGACCAAATGGTTTTAAATAAAGATTGAGTTCATCCCGAATTACCCCTGGTTGTACCGTAACCTGTTTCTTTTCTTTATCCAAATGAAGAATTTCCGTAAAATGCCTAGAGACGTCCACCACAATGCCCTCACCCACACATTGCCCGGCAAGTGAAGTTCCTGCAGTTCTTGGAATGAGACCAATTTTATGCGTATTGGCAAAGGAAATAAGGGTTTTAATGTCCTCCTTGGTCTCCGGAAAAGCTACCGCCAAGGGAATTTTTCGATACACGGAGGCATCCGTGGCATACAAGGATTTGTAAAGCTTATCTATTCGCAGTTCCCCCTGTAAATTCTTTTCTAAATGAGATAATAATAAATTCAAGGTAGCACAATTTTGATCGCTAAATTAAGTTTTATTGTGTGAGCAACATAACCATGATTGTTGCTTTTTGTTAATAATTTAAAACTAGAATATATGAAGATTTTAAAATTTTTATCTCTGATTATTTTTATGGGTACAATTTCCATGAGCGGACAGGAGATATCCGACCATGCCTTAGGTTTGCGTTTGGGTGACAGTGATGGATTTGGAGCTGAAATTTCTTACCAAAAATCCATTGGAAGAACCAATAGGGCAGAATTTGACCTGGGTTGGAGGGATAGTAGAAATTATGATGCCTTTAAACTAGCTGGACTTTATCAATGGGTAAGACCTATAGATGGCGGTTTTAACTGGTATTACGGTGTAGGTGGAGGAGTTGGCAGTGTAGATTTTAGTCCAGGAATACCAGATTATGAGGGCGATGGCGGCCTATTTGTTTTTGCAGCCGGAGATATTGGTGTAGAATACAATTTTGACATTCCCCTATTGCTGTCCTTGGATTTTAGACCTGAAATTGGAGTACTAGGATATGATGGATTTAATGATAATTTTGACTTTGATATAGGATTAGGGGTTAGGTATCAGTTCTAAGTAATTGAAAAGCAACCCAAAGAAAACCAAAGCCCTTCAGCATTTTGTTGAAGGGCTTTTTTTATCCTGTTATATAATATAATTACCTTTGCACTTCATTAAAAAGAAAACATGAGAAATTCACTATTGCTTTTACTTGGGTTAATACTAATCTTTAGCTGTAATCCATCATCGGATGGGTACACCATTAATGGTTCCCTTAGAGGAGATTTAGAAGACGGCACTCAAGTTTTTCTTAAAAAAATAGGAGACAACAATCAACCTATAGAAGTGGACACGACTACCGTTACCGAAGGTAATTTTGAGTTTACCGGAGCTTCAGAAAAGCCTGAGCTTCATTATATATTTGTAGACAAGGCACAAGGGTATACTGCTATTATTCTTGAAAATGGGGGTATAGATTTCAATGCCTCCATTGATAGTCTCGGATTTGCCGAAATCGGAGGAACGCCTCAAAATGACTACTTCTCCAACTATATGGAAGAGTCCAGAAAGATTTCGCTTCAAGCGAAGTCGATTCAAGAGGATTTACAACGTGCGACGACCTCTGGTGGTTCTCCAGAGAATATTGCAGCTTTGCAAGACGAAATGAGGGAACTTACCGAAGAGTATCAAGGTTTCGAAGTAAAATTTGTTGAGGAGAACCCCAATGCACTTATATCGGCCTTGCTTTTGGAAAGAGCGGCCAACACTAAAACTTTGGAATCTGAAGAAATCCAAAGATTGTACGATGCTTTCTCCCCTGAGATAAAAGAATCCAAACCAGGACAGCAGGTTATTGAAACGCTGGAGCGTTTAAAGAAAGCTGAAGAAGCAGAAAAGAATACTTCAATAGGATCTGCCGCTCCAAATTTTTCGGGACCAAATCCAGAAGGTGAGACCTTAGAGCTAAAAAATTTAATGGGAAAAGCCACTTTAATAGACTTTTGGGCCGCATGGTGCAGACCCTGCCGTGCCGAGAACCCCAATATTGTCTCCGTTTATGAAAAGTACCACGATAAAGGTTTAAATGTAGTGGGCGTATCTTTGGATAAAACCGCAGAAGCTTGGAAAAAGGCCATTGCCGATGACAACCTGGATTGGAACCATATTTCTAACATAGCTTATTTTGAGGATGAAATAGCAAGGCTTTACAATGTTGACGCAATACCTGCAGCCTTCTTATTGGATGAAAACGGGGTCATAGTGGCCAAGAACTTAAGAGGTCCTGCTTTGGAAGAGAAAGTGGCGGAGCTATTAAACTAAGACCGCATTTGCTAGAATAAAAAAGCACGAACGGATAAACCGTTCGTGCTTTTTTTATTTGAGTAGGCTTTTTAAAAAATTATTGAAATTTATTCCTAACATCCCTAAAAGTTCCACTGACATTTGTATCACCATTCCTTATTACTCTTCCAAAGATATTAGCTACGGAATTCTCTCCAATAAATTCAATTGTAGCGCCATCGTTTAAGACTAAATCTCCATAGATTGTAAGATTACCTTCTACTCGTAACTTGGCTCCATTATTTACATTTACGTTTCTCTTCCTGTTATTACGTCCTACGACAAATGTTCCGTTCATCTCAAAAAGCGCATCTTGGTTAATATTGACATTTTCTTTTACTGTCCATGATCCGCAAAGTAATAGTGAACCACCTATATTCAGACTATTAAACCTTTTAGAACCACGAAAAGATAGGTTTTCACCCCCATTCACATTGAGGTTAGCACTTCCAGAATAGGCTATCAAATCGGAGCAACGAGCTACTAAACTCTCATCAGGCCTATTCAGTTTTATAATCTGTAAACCCTCTAAACCAGAGGCCGCAAAAATATAATCGTCTTTGGAAGCTACAAAGTTAATAGATCCTTCTAGTTGAATTATTCCTACCAAGCTGGTATCAGCAGAGGTATCCTTATTTTCGGATAGGCACAGACCTGCTCCACCATTGGCCATCAACAATACATCTTCATTGGTTGCAACCGCATTGGTTACAACATCGCTATCGTCAACGGTCTCAGGATCTAATAAAATGGGTATATATTCAACAAAGCTTCCATTGCTACCATTGTAAACTCCAGCCCCTTTAGACCCTTCAGAAACTATAATATTTTCTCCGTAAAAATCCAATGTACGCTTCGTATTGACTCCAAAATCGGAATCAATAGCGATATCCTTAATTGTATTTAAACTTTGATCTAGAATTGAAACTCCGGCACTGGCATCCAGTACGGCAATATTAGATTCATTCGCCGCAACCGCTCTTAAATCTAAATAGGGAGCCTCAACAATAGTTGATAAATCCGATTTATTGTAAACCCTAACAAATCCTTCTTGTCCACTCGTAACAATTACTTTATTGGCAACTACTTCTACATCCGTTGCATTGTACCCTTCCTGAAAGCCGTAGGTTATTCCTGAGTCCAGGTCAAACCTTCCATTGTAAACCATTATCTTGGCCACAAAGGAGTTTGCAGTCGCGGTCACCGAAAGTTCAGAATCTACACCACCTGCTAAATACACATAACCATTATCATATGCAATTGCATTGATATCGGCATTGGTATAATATAATCGCGAAGTTACTCTCGGGTTTGTTGGATTCTTAACATTAACAATATCTACAGCGCCAACAAAGTTGGCATCTACAGTGTTATAGGACACATAGGCATAGTCACCATCAACCACAACATGCGAGGCAGTCAAATTCTGTCCTCCTTGAAACGAAGGAACATCTACTTGAGCGACCAAAGTTAAGGGGTAATCACCTGCAGGTTGAACTTTGGAACTAGAAGCAAATTTACCTGTGATAGTAGCTTCATCCAAAATATCCAGAACACCGGCTTCATCGTAAACTATGCTACTCTCCAAAATATTTTCGTTAGACTCCAATCTAAGGTTATTGTTGTTATTGGGATCTTCGTAAACGGTTGTTTCATCGCTACAGGAAAAAAACAAAGTAAACGTAGCGGCTGCCAACAAGGGGAATCTTCTCATAATTGAAATAAGATTTGGTTTTTATTTAGTCCATCAAGAACGAACCAAACCCCCTCGTCTTATAATAGTAAGCTGTTATTCGATGAAATGCACAAAAAACAATACCAATAATTATATTTTGTAAGAATAGTATTACTTAATTCAATTTTCCCAGTTTAGCCAACACAAAAAGAAGGATAATCGGTAATGCCAAAAGGATTACCATTAACGTATCGGTCGCAAGAAGACTAGGCATAAATAATAATGTAGTGAGATAACCTCCTACCGCTCCACCAAAATGTGCTGTATGACCAATATTTCCCAAACGACTTTTCATACCATATATAGAATATAAGAGGTAGCCAATACCTAAAATATACGCCGGTATAGGAACGGGAATAAACATTAAATACAAACTATCATTAGGTTGTAGTAGAATAGCCGCATACAAGATACCAGTAACGGCCCCACTGGCCCCTACAGCACTGTAGTAGGGTTCGTCCTTGTGAAAAAATAAGGCCAAAAGACTACCTGCTAACAGACTTATGAAATAAATAATAATGAACTTCCCTTGTCCAAACCAGTTGATGACCACATTGGCGAAGAAATACAAAGTGAACATATTAAAGAATAAATGGGCAATATCAACATGCAAAAAACCTGAGGTCAGCATTCTTTCCTTTTGTCCACTTTTAATTGCACCGATACTAAATTTATATCTGTCAAAAAAGTAACTATCATTAAAGCCCTTAAGAGAAACAATAATATTTGCGGCCAGAATGGCAATTGTGGCGATGTCCAAGTTGTACATGTAGTTACATTATTAAGGTTTCAAATATAGCTATATTTGCCCATTAAAACCCAAGGCATGCAACTACTGGTTTTTATTTTAGTGTATCCATTTTTATGGATTATTTCCATTTTACCACATCGAATTTTTTATGGATTTTCCGATTTTGTATTCTTTTTGGTCTATAAGGTAATAGGATACAGAAGAAAAGTAGTACAGGAAAATTTGAATCTTGTTTTTCCTGAAAAGACCGCCATTGAAATCCAAAGAATTGAAAAGGATTTTTACAGGCATATGTGCGATATGTTCCTTGAAATGGTAAAAACCATGAATTTGAACAAGGATCAAATTAAACAGAAGTATAATGTCCTTAATATCGAGGTCATAAAAGAAATTGAAAAAAAGCGGAGTATTCTTGTAGTTTGCTCCCACTATGCCAATTGGGAATGGAACGTAAGTATGAACAATTATGTCAACTCCAAAGGGTATGCCGTGTACCAAAAGATTGGAAATACATATTTTGATCGCTTTATAAAAAGTGTCAGAGAGCGATGGAACACCACCTTAATTACACAGCAACAAACAGTAAAAACGGTAGTTAGGGATAAACGAGATGGTGTTATTGGCATATTTGGTATGGTTAGCGACCAATCTCCTATGGTACAAAAAGCGCAATATTGGTCAGAGTTTATGGGTGTTAAGGTGCCTATTTTCAATGGAGCAGAAACCATGGCAAGAAAGTTGGGCTTGGCCGTTGTTTTCTTGAAAGTTAGTAAGGTGAAACGCGGGTATTATCAAGCGAAATTTATAACCATTACCGAAAATGGAAAGGATACGGAAGAAAATGAAATTACCGAAGCTTTTCTTAGGCTGACCGAACAACAGATCAAAGAAAAACCAGAACATTATCTATGGACACATAAAAGGTGGAAACATAGGGACAAAACTCCGGCCCACTTTGCAAAGACTTCTTCTTACAGAAAATAGTCATAACTCTTCCCCATCATAAAAATTATTACTTTATCAAGTTTTATCAATATTTTAGTTGATATAATCAAGAGTAATGGAATTTTTAGAAACTTTATATAATGAAATTGTTGGATTTCTAGGTATTTCACAAGCATGGGAAATAATCAAAACTGGTGACTTTAGTTCTTTTAGAACCTTTGATGGTGTTAAAAGTCTCATCTACCCCATCATCCCGTTACTATTATTACTGGAATTAATACTGGGATTCATCTATAAAAAACCCCAGACTAAAGTTTATAAAGTAAATTTTTTAATTTATATCTTCAACAGGTTTGTGGGAAGGTTCATTGCCATTGCCATGGTCACTTTATGTATTGGCTGGTTTCAACCGCTAGCCATATTCCAAACAGGCCCCACTTGGTATTGGTTTATATATGCTTATATCATCTGGGAATTTGGCCATTTCATTTACCATTACCTGGGTCATAAGGTCAGGCTTTTTTGGTGTTTACATGCCACACATCATACTCCTGAGGATATGAATCTCTCCGTTACCTATGCGCATTTTTTTCTGGAAGCCCCATATGCTGACACCATAAGAACCACGGTTTGTTTACTACTGGGCGTAGAACCAGCTATGTTATTTTTAATCATGTTCATAGACGGAACCTATGGTGCCTTTATACACGTTGGGGAAAATATGGTCAAAGACGCACGATTCGGATTCTTAAATAAAATAATGCTAACTCCCTCACATCATAGGGTTCATCATGCCAGAAATCCGCTTTACATAGACACTAACTTCTGTAATCTATTGAATATTTGGGACCGGGTTTTTGGCACCTACCAAGAAGAACAACCAAAAATAAAGCCTGAATACGGTATCACCCGTAAAATAAACAGTGGTAACTTTATCGATGTATACTTTGGTGAAATTATTGCCTTGGGTAAAGATGTAATCAGTGCACCCGGAATTAAAAACAAGCTTTCCTATATATTTATGCCCCCTGGATGGAGTCATACAGGGGAGCATAAAACTTCTAAAATTGTAAGGTCCCAATACTTAACCAGCAGATCAACTTAAATCCCTGCTATTTTCATTATTTCACCAATAATTCGGTCGGCCAATGCATCCGCTTCTGTTTGACTCTTGGCTTCTGTATAGATTCTGATAATCGGCTCCGTATTCGATTTTCTTAAATGCACCCAATTATCTGGAAAATCTATTTTTACACCATCAATGATTGAAATCTCTTCATCCTTATATTTTTCCGCCATCGATTTTAAAATGGCATCTACGTCCAATTCCGGGGTCAACTGGATTTTCTTTTTGCTCATAAAATAGCTTGGGTAACTTGCTCGTAACTGAGCAACGGTCCCACCCTTTTCCGCCATTAACATAAGAAAGAGTGCAGTTCCAACGAGTGCATCCCTACCGTAATGGCTTTCGGGGTAAATAATACCTCCATTACCTTCTCCACCTATAATCGCTTTGTTTTCCTTCATTTTAGTGACCACATTCACCTCACCAACCGCAGCAGCTTCATAGGTGCCACTGTGTTTTTTGGTAATATCCCTTAATGCCCTGGATGATGAAAGGTTAGAAACCGTGTTTCCCTTTGTTTTACCCAAGACATAATCAGCACAGGCTACAAGCGTGTATTCCTCACCAAACATTTCACCATCATTACTTATAAAGGCAAGACGATCTACATCGGGGTCTACAACAATACCAAAATCGGCCTCTTCCTCAACCACCAATTTACAGATATCCGAAAGATGCTCTTTTAAGGGTTCCGGGTTATGCGGGAAGTGTCCGGTTGGGTCGCAATATAACTTTACAACTTCCACACCCAACTCATTTAACAGTTTGGGGATGGCGATACCTCCTGTTGAATTAACACCGTCTACCACAACCTTGAACTTTGCTTTTTTAATGGTATCTGCATTCACCAACGAAAGGTTTAGGACTTCATCAATATGTATATCGATATAGCTGTCGTTTTTATTTATTTCCCCTAAATGGTCCACCTCGGAGAAATTGAAATCTTCTTTTTCCGCTATTTCCAAGATTTTAGCTCCCTGAGCCGCATCCAAGAACTCCCCGCGCTCGTTCAACAACTTTAGGGCATTCCATTGTTTGGGGTTATGACTTGCTGTAAGAATAATGCCGCCGTCTACTTTTTCCAACGGAACAGCAATCTCAACGGTTGGTGTTGTAGATAAATCCAAATCAATAATATCAATTCCTAAACCTACCAAGGTAGAAACCACTAAGTTTTGAATCATTTCACCAGAAAGTCTGGCATCACGTCCAATCACCACCTTCAGTTTCTCCTTTTTGGAATACTCCTTTAACCATATACCATAGGACGCTGCAAATTTGACCGCATCTATAGGTGTAAGGTTATCTCCCGGTTTACCTCCAATTGTTCCACGTATTCCTGAAATTGATTTTATTAGTGTCATAAAGTGAATTAGGTTTTTTGCAAATATAAAGCTATAGGGTTACTTGTAAGTTCTTCAATTCGTAAATTCGACTTTTACAACACAAAAGAAGGTCAATGAACTTTTTAGCCCATATTTATCTTTCATTTGACGATAAGGAAATCACTATTGGCAATTTTATAGCCGATAGTATTCGTGGAAATAAGTTCCAACACCTGCCCCATCGAATTCAGCAAGGTATTTTTCTGCATCGATTTATAGATACCTATACGGATTCCCACAAAATTCCAAAGAAAAGTAGTAAACGTTTACATAAAAACTATAGTCACTACAGTCGTGTTATTGTGGATATTTTCTATGACCATTTTTTAGCCAAAAACTGGTCGGATTATTCAGACGTACCTCTTGACAATTATGCGAATAATTTTTACGACAACTTAGAAGATCATTATAAATTTCTTCCTGATGGCACAAAACGTATGATGCCCTATATGATTTCTGACAATTGGTTGCTAAACTATGCCAATATGGAGGGCATAGCCAAAGTTTTGAACGGCATGAACAGAAGAACACAGAACAAGTCCAAGATGAACTTTGCCATCGTGGATTTAGAACAGCACTATGATGATTTTGAAAAGGAGTTCACCCAGTTTTTCAAGGAATTAATTATCTTTTCCAAACAAAAATATAACACACTAAAACCTATTGAGAACCAACCCTAATTGAATTATAAATGAAAAAATTTACCTTCCTTTTTTTATCCCTCATACTATTTATTAATTGCAAAAAAGCACCAGTACCACCTACAGGGTTAGTCACTGAAAAAGCCATGGTGGTATCCGCCAGGGAAGAGGCCTCCAAAATTGGCGTTGAAATCATGAAAAAAGGTGGAAATGCCTTTGATGCTATGGTTGCCACTGAAATGGCCTTGGTCGTAGTTTATCCTTTTGCAGGAAATCTCGGTGGAGGTGGATTTATGGTATATAGAAAAGCAGATGGCGATGTGGGATCTTTGGATTATCGGGAAAAGGCCCCTTTGGCAGGTCATAAAGACATGTATCTGGATTCGTTGGGTAACGTTATCCCAGGTAAAAGCACAATTGGAGCCACGGCTGTAGGAGTTCCGGGTACAGTAGCCGGAATCATTGAGGTTCACAAAAAATTTGGCTCTCTTCCATTAGAGGAAATCTTTAAACCCGTAATAGCGTTGGCCGAGCAAGGTGTACCGGTTACCGCCAATCAGGAAAGAAGATTGGCAAGTCAGCGTGAAAAATTTATCGAGGTTAACGGTGATAGTACCAAGTTTGCCACAGCTTTTAAGGAAGGAGATATTATAAAATACCCAGCTTTAGCGAACACCATGCGTAAGATTGCAGAACATGGAAGGGATGGGTTTTATAAAGGGGAAACTGCTCAAAAGTTAGCAGCATTTATTCAGAAAAATGGGGGATACATTACGGAAGAAGATCTGGAAAAGTATCAAGCTGTATGGAGGCAACCCATTATTTTTAAATATAAAGATTTGAGGATTATATCTATGAGTCCACCAAGTAGCGGTGGGGTTACTATAAATCAAATATTTAAGATGATAGAGCCTTATAATGTGGCGGATTTTGGCCATAACTCGCCCAAGACCATACAATTATTTACCGAGGCAGCACGGAGGGCCTATGCAGACAGAAACTATTATTTGGGAGATCCGGATTTTGTAAATATTCCCTTGGATGTACTTCTAAGTAATACATACTTAGAAAATAGAATGGAAAATTTCTCCTTTGACAAAGCCACTAAGTCCTCCGAAGTGGAACGTGGAAATGTTCAAATTGTGGAAAGTATGGAGACTACACACTATTCTATTGTGGATGCGGAAGGTAATGCGGTTTCCGTGACCACAACCTTGAATGGCGCCTATGGATCAAAGTTATATTCCGACGAACTCGGTTTTTTCCTAAATAACGAGATGGACGATTTTAGTGCCAAAGCTGGGGTTCCCAATATGTTTGGTTTAATTGGAGCCGAAGCAAACAGCATAGCTGCTGAAAAAAGAATGTTGAGCAGCATGACGCCGACCATAGTAGAGAAAAATGGAAAGTTGTGGTTGGTAGTCGGTACACCCGGAGGGTCTACTATTATCACGGCGGTAGCACAAACTATTTTAAACACCTATGAATTCGATATGAGTATGCAGGAAGCGGTCAACGCTCCTCGTTTTCACCATCAATGGCTGCCCGATATGGTTATTTTTGAACCTGAAGGATTTCCAGAAACCTTGAAAGATGAAATGAAATCGAAGGGTTATATTATAAATGAGGAAAGAACACCAATTATTGGTAAAGTGGACGCCATTAAGGTTCTACCAAATGGTAAACTGGAAGGGGGAGCCGATAAACGTGGGGATGATGCAGCCGTTGGTTTTTAATGCGATGAATTTGTTGTATTTTATTTTTCTTAAAAAAAATTATGCTAAAAAAACTTCTTAAAATTATAGGAATTTTACTTCTTATTTTGGTCGTTGGCTTTGGCCTTATCTTTGCCATCTACAATGAACCATTGCCCGAAGGAAGATCAGGACCTGAAGCAGATGCCTTGGCACAAAAAATGCTGAACTCATTGAATTATGAAAAATATAAGAATACCCGTTTTATAGAATGGTCTTTTAGAAACGCGTCCCATTTTTACCAGTGGGACAGGGCAAATGCTAAAGTGGAGGTTCAATGGGATGAGTATAGGGTAAACCTTGATCTTATCGCACCTTTTTCCAGCATTGGTTATAAGAATGGTAAGCGGCTAAATGCGAACGAAAATAAAGATGTTGTAGAAGATGCCATTGACTTTTACAACAATGATTCCTTTTGGTTGGTCGCTCCGTACAAAGTGTTCGATTCCGGTACAAAGCGTGAGATAGTGACTCTAGAAGATGGCTCAGATGGTTTGTTGGTCACCTTTTCCAGTGGAGGGTCCACCCCGGGCGATTCATATTTATGGATACTTCAGCCCAGCGGCTTTCCAAAAAGTTTTAAAATTTGGGCAAAAATAATACCTATTGGCGGTGTAGAGGCCACTTGGGATGAATGGCTAGTAACCGATAGTGGTGCATTTCTTCCAAAATCCCATGAAATGGGACCATTAGAGTTCTCCATGGGAGATGTTAAAGGCTACAATCATTAGCATATTATAACCTTAAGAATTATGGAAGTAACACTTTTAACAAAAAATGAAATTACCGAAGACTTACAAAATCAACTTTCACAACTTTATCTACAGCTCAATGCCGAACTAAAACAACTCCCTCTGAAAAAAATTCTTGAAGAAAAAGATTATGTTGATATCGCAGTCTGTTATGAGGATAATCAATTAATAGGGATTGCCATGATGGCCAATTACAAAGTGGTTTCGGGTTATAAGGGCATGATTGAGGATGTGATAGTTTCCGAAAATTATCGAGGACGGGGAATCGGTAGAAAACTCATGGAAGTATTGTTGCAACAAGCCGAAAAAAGAAAACTGAATGATATTTTACTGTTTAGCGGACACCATAGGACTGCCGCCATCAATCTCTATAAAAGCTTGGGGTTTAGCTTAAAAAGCAGTGGGCTATATATAAAAAAACAAAACTGAGCATTACACTTTTTTAACGTGTTGTAGTTGATTTTTAAGTTCCTCCATGGACTCTTGAAGTTGCCGTAACAAACCATTATCCGTTGTAGCATCCACATTGAAAGTTATTTTACTACTTACTTCCCAAATTTCCTGTATTAAAAAGGGTTTGACTTCATAAGGTGGATAGGTTTCGTTTAATGAAACCAAAGTTATATTATTGGAATTCGGTCTTTTTTCAATCTTTTTCACCATTACAGAATCCTGCAGGACCACAACGTACATTTTGTTCGCACTTACGTGGTCTACGTGCTCAATGGCCCGAGCCAACACCCATTCGCCCGGTTGTAAATTGGGCAGCATACTATCCCCTTCTACCTGAAACCCCCTATAGGTTGCATTTCTAAATTCCGGAATGGGGAGGTCAAAAGCAGGTAATTGTTTGTACCAACTTGTATCGGAAATATTCTGGGGATAGCCCGCAGCTGCCTTGGCATTGACCAAAACCATGTTATCTCGGTCCGCACTATCTACGGTCACTACTTTAGGGATTACACTTGTTTGTGAGGTTTCCAAATATTGATTATCGCTTTCCCCAAACAACCATAACGGATTTATCTTGAATTGTTTTAAAAGTTCGGAAACCACCTTACCCGATAATTTGGTGCGGCCGCGTTCTATATCCGCCGTGGTATTTTTTACACCGAGAAGATCCGCAAATTCGGCCTGGGTGTACCCTAATTCCCTGCGAACATCTGTAAATCTTTTTATTGTAAGCTCGTTTTCCATATCCTTTTATCTGTCTGGTCGAGCGCAGTCGAGACCTAATTCATCCTATTTAACCTCTCGACTGCGCTCGAGGAGACAAAATTCTTTGATTCCCTTCAAATATACTAAATATGGATTATTTCCAAAATAAAATATGGATTATTTCCAAAATTAGGAATATATCCATATTTTTGGAATTATTACAATAACCGATGAACTTCGAGCGAATTAAAGAAAAACTGAATATACTAGCGGATGCGGCCAAGTATGATGTTTCGTGTTCCAGTAGTGGCAGTAACCGCACAAATAAGAATAAAGGTATAGGTGACAGTACGGGCATCGGTATCTGCCATAGTTATACCGAGGATGGCAGGTGTGTATCACTGTTAAAAATACTATTGACGAACCACTGCATATTTGATTGTGCGTATTGTGTGACCAGAAAGAGTAACGATGTAAAACGGGCGGCTTTCAAGATTCAGGAGGTGGTGGATTTGACCATCAATTTTTATAGACGAAATTATATCGAAGGGCTATTTCTGAGTTCCGGTATTTTTAAAAGTCCGGATTATACCATGGAACGACTTATCACTGTCGCCAAAAAGTTAAGAGAAGATGAAAACTTCAATGGTTATATTCATTTGAAGTCTATTCCCGGAGCAAGTGACGAATTAATGTATGAGGCCGGATTATATGCGGACCGATTATCGGTAAACATAGAAATCCCCACTATTTCCGGCCTTAAACTATTGGCTCCTGATAAAAAGCACGAAGATTTTTTAAAACCCATGCTTAAGGTGAAGAATGAAATCGTGCGTTACAAGTCCGAGAAGAAAATAATCCGCAGCACTCCAAAATATGCCCCAGCAGGACAAAGCACTCAAATGATTGTGGGTGCTACAGGTGAATCGGATAAGGACATTATGTATTCCGCAACGCACTTTTACAAGAACTATAACATGAAACGGGTCTATTACTCAGGTTATATTCCTGTTGCGGATGACAAAAGATTGCCGGACATTGGTTCTCAAGTGCCTATGCTTAGGGAAAACAGATTATATCAAACCGATTGGTTATTAAGGTTTTATGGGTTTTCAGTAAATGAATTATTGAACGATGCATACCCTAACCTAGATATAGAGGTTGACCCCAAACTAAGCTGGGCCCTGCGCAACCTGAATCATTTTCCCGTGGATATCAATAAAGCCGACAAAAGCATGTTAGCCCGAATTCCGGGAATTGGAATGAAATCGGTTCACAAGATTATCAATGGGAGAAAATTCAGGAAATTGAACTGGGAGCATCTCAAGAAGATGGGAGTTGCACTTAACCGAGCCAAGTTTTTTATCCTTTGCGATTCGTCCAATTGGGAGCGTAGGGATTTAGATGCGGAACGCATAAAAGGAATGATTTTACAGACCTCCGTAGGAAAATTTAGAAATCAGTATAGTACTCAGCTAGCACTTTTCAATTAAATAAAAGGATATGAACAACTTAGAAAATTTTCATCCGCAGGAAAAATCGGGGTTTTTTGGACAAAGTCGGGAAACCTTACTTCACTTGGGATATAAGTATATAGCCTTTAAAAGTAAGTTGAAAAAAAGGTTGACAAAACTTAATAAATAGGAATGATGAACACTTCAAAAACATTAATTTACGACGGTAGTTTCAACGGTTTTCTAACTGCTGTTTTCATTGGGTTTGAACAGAAAATAAGTCAGGCCGATATTCAACGCAGCGGTCAGACGCAAAATGGACTGTTCGCCGAAACGGAAACTATTTTTACCAATGTTGAAAAAGCCAAACGCGTCTGGAACGGAATCCGGAACCGAAGTAACACGGCGGTGAAGAATATCTATTTTGCCTTTCTGAGCGAGAAAAAGGGTATTGAACCCCTACTCTATCACTATATCCAAAAGCTAATGGGAAGCCGGGAAAATAAGGCGTCCGACTTTTCAGATGATGCCGTGCTAAAAATAAACCAATTGGCACATAAAGTAGGTAGGGAAAAACACAGAATGGAAGCTTTTATACGTTTTCAATTGACAAAGGACGACATCTATTTTGCCACTATTGAGCCCGACTTTGATGTGCTTCCCTTAATTTCAAAACACTTTCGTTCCCGCTATGCGGACCAACAATGGATTATCTATGATGTAAAACGCAAGTATGGGTTATATTATGACCTGCAGGGTGTAGAACTTATTTCCTTGGACCTGCAAGACATTCATGTGAACAGCATAAATAAGAACGATGCTTTCACCAATGAAGAATATGAATATCAGGGTTTATGGAACAATTATTTCCAGAGCACCAACATTAAATCCCGTATCAATAAAAAGCTGCATACCCAGCATGTCCCCAAACGGTACTGGAAATACCTTAGTGAAAAGAAGGAGGCGGTGTAATTTTACATTTTTTTATTCAGTTGTGCATGAATTTGAGTTGATTTAAAACAAGAAAATATTTTATAAAATTCGGGGTTCTCGTTCATAATACCCTGGGTTGAAAGCTCAATACAACTCATTATTCGTATTTTGATTTTACCATGAAAGTAAGTATTGCTGAATTGAATCTGGACCCTTTTTGTAAATATCAAGAAGTTCCAGTACTTTTAGAAAACAGTTACAATCTAACAGAATGAACAAATTAAAGTGGTTAGTGGTCCTTGTCATATTGGCGGCTGCTTGTAAAGAGAACACCAAAGAAAAAGAAACTGCCATTACCGATAGCCCGCCTACTCAACTAAAAGCCCTGATTCTGGATGGGCAAAACAACCATTATGTCTGGCCCAAGACTACGATGATGATGAAAGATTATTTGGAGGAAACCGAGCTTTTCGAAGTAGATATCCATAGAATGGATTCCGTTTGGCTCGGAATAAAATACAACGAATCACGACCTGAACCTTACACCTCATTCATTGAAAAATACCCTTTGGACTCAACAAAGTACGGTATTTCTACCGAGCCCATTGAAACATCCAGATTTGATATAAATTTTGACCAATACGACGTTATTATATCAAATCTAGGAGCATCTTCTGCGATGTGGCCCGAGTCGACCAAAAAGGATTTTGAGAATTATATGGCAAACGGTGGAGGCTTTGTAGTAGTGCACGCCGCAAACAATCCTTGGGGTGAATGGGAAGAATATAATAAAATGATTGCCTTAGGCGCCTGGGGAGGTCGGGACGAAAGTACCGGACCGTATGTGTATTACAACGATGCCGGTGAATTGATTATAGACGATTCGGAGGGTGTTTGTGGATCTCATGGACCTGAATATGAGTTTGAGCTCACCACGAGGGCGCCCGAGCACCCCATAATGAAAGGGTTACCAAGCAAATGGCTACACACCCAGGATGAACTGTATGAACGTATGCGAGGTCCTTTTGAGAATGCCACAATTCTTGCGACCGCCTATGCGGATGTGGAAAAGAATGCGCCTCCCTGGAATCCAGAAGTAAAAGGTCTTGGACAACATGTTCCACAGTTGATGGCCATTGAGTATGGCGATGGACGTGTTTTTCATACCACGTTGGGACATTTTGATTATTCCATGGAAGGTGTAGGGTTTATCACCACGTTTCAAAGAGGTGCCGAATGGGCAGCTACGGGTAATGTAACACAATCGGTTCCTACGGACTTTCCGAAAGAGAAAGTAACATCGTCCCGTAAATGGAACGATTAAAATGATTTTTGAAAAAAAACTCAACTTTTAGGGTTGGTTTGCACAGCCTTCCCTCCTCCGGGTATCGATTAAATAAATAATCTTCCACTGACCTTCCTGTTTAAATAATTGAAAGGAATTTACGCCACAGTGACTGAATGTATTATTCAACCAAAACTCATATGGAGTCCATGCATTGGCCATTGGCCCATCAACCTGTATGGAGTAATCCAACAATTTTTCTTCGAATTTTATGGAATCCGGAATGCTTGTTATGGCATGAATCAAGTCATTAAAATTCTCTTGTCGTAATACTTGCTGCCTCTGTTTGTTAGCACCAATAGTCTGTAGCACCACATTTTTACTCACCACACTTGTCATCCCAACTGAATCTTGGGCGTGAAAAGATGAAAAAAAAGAGTTGATGGTATTCTTAATTTCCGTTTCTTCCTCCGATTGCCCTATCAAACCAAGTGAAATAAAGAGACAGCCGAGTATTAACAATTGTTTCAATACGATAAATATTTAAGATTGTTTAAAAATAATGATTATGCCCGATAGTTTGTTGAAATAGATCAAATCTTGCCAAAAGCGATATTTCATCAAAACTCATTACTTTTGCTCAGATTAAAAACGAATGTATGTCCACTGCTAAAAAAGAATATAAAAGAGTAACTGTAAAGTCTCTAGTTGAAATGAAAAGCAACGGTGAGAAAATATCCATGCTTACGGCCTATGACTATTCTATGGCAAAAATCGTAGATGCTGCACAAGTGGATGTAATTTTAGTTGGGGATTCCGCAAGTAATGTAATGGCCGGTCATGAGACTACCTTGCCCATTACACTAGACCAAATGATTTATCATGCTTCCTCAGTAATTAGAGCGGTAGAAAGAGCCTTAGTTGTAGTTGATTTACCATTTGGCAGCTATCAAAGTGACCCTAAGGAAGCCCTTAGGTCCGCCATTAGAATAATGAAGGAAAGCGGCGCACATGCGGTTAAAGTTGAAGGCGGCCTAGAAATCAAGGATTCCGTTAAACGAATACTCGCTGCCGGTATTCCGGTTATGGGGCACTTAGGCCTAACTCCGCAATCCATTTATAAATTCGGAACTTATACAGTAAGGGCAAAAGAAGAAGAGGAAGCTCAAAAATTACTGGAAGATGCGGCAATGCTAGAAAAACTAGGATGCTTTGGAATTGTTCTCGAGAAAATACCCGCTGAGCTCACTAAAAAAGTATCAGAAAAATTAACAATACCTACGATTGGTATCGGTGGAGGTAAGCATGCAGATGGCCAAGTATTAGTTGTGCATGATCTTTTAGGAATGACACATGAGTTTAATCCAAGATTCTTAAGAAGGTACATGAACCTGTACGAAGAAATGGGAAGTGCTATTTCCAATTATGTAAAGGATGTAAAAAGTATGGATTTTCCCAATGACGAGGAACAATACTAATCTATATGAATACTAAAAGGAAAGTTTTATTAAGTAGACTTGCCGTTATTGTTTTAGTGCTTTTGAACATTGGTTGCGACCAAGTATCCAAGAAAGTGGTCCGTGAAAATGTATCCCATCAAGAGTTCATCCCCTTAATAAAAAACCATTTTATCCTCACCAATGTTGAGAACAAAGGCGCAATGTTAGGATTTGGGGCAAACTTCCCTCCTACCGCTAAAATTATTTTATTCCAAGGGCTTCCGCTAATAGTTCTATTGGTTTTACTTTATAGGATACTGACCAAAACCCAAACCAATAATTGGATGCTTTTGGCATTTGCCTTTGTAATAGGTGGAGGAATAGGAAATTTGATAGATAGGATAACCGTTGGATCCGTAACTGATTTTTTTCAAATTAGATTAGGCTTCTTTAGGACCGGTATATTTAACATGGCAGACGTCGCTGTTACTACAGGAGTTCTTCTTATTCTATTTTTTGCACTTTCCGGAAAGAAAATCACCGTTTAAGCATTATGGGAAATTCTGCCAAGGTACTTTCTACACCGAAGAATCTTCAAGTACTTTACGAGGACAATCATATTATTGTTGTTAATAAACGTCCGGGTGACATTGTACAAGGAGATAAAACTGGAGACACCCCTTTAAGCGAAATTGTCAAGGAATATTTAAAGGTTAAGCATAACAAGCCAGGTAATGTTTATCTAGGAGTTGTCCATCGTTTAGATAGGCCGACCTCCGGTTTAGTCGTTTTTTCCAAAACATCCAAGGCGCTGCCTCGATTAAATAAGCTTTTTTCAGAAAAAAAGGCAAAAAAGACCTATTGGGCAGTTGTCAAGGAAACTCCACCAAAAGACGAGGACACGTTAATACACTGGTTAAAGAGAAATCCAAAGCAAAATAAATCCTACGCCCACATCAAGGAAGTGGAGGATAGCAAGAAAGCAATCCTCGATTACCGACTCGTAAAAAAACTAAATTCCTATTTTTTACTTGAAATTGATTTGAAAACAGGAAGGCACCATCAAATCAGGTCACAACTAACTGCTATAGGTTGTCCTATAAAAGGGGATTTAAAATATGGTTTTTCCCGGAGTAATAAAGATGCCAGTATACATTTACATGCAAGAACGTTGAGTTTTGTTCACCCCGTAAAAAAAGAGGAACTTACTTTTATTGCACCATTGCCCAAAGGACCTATTTGGGATGCCTGCTCATAAATTTTAGGTTTTCTAATTGGTATTCCGGAGTCAAAATTATGTTGACTTTAATTAGTGAAATTTCGCTAGAAATTAACTCAGAGAGTCAATATTCTTCTTTTTGGACGATCTATAGCTTTCAATAACGACAGAACTTAAAATGAGTGCACCTCCAATTATGGTTGTAGTCTTTGGAATCTCATTTAAAAAAACGACTCCGATTAATATTCCATAAATTGGCTGTACACTACTTAGAATACTTACCGTAGTAATACTAAAATGTTTAAATGTCATCAAAAAAAGGCTATGACCAACAGCTGTGGTTATCACCCCTAATGCCAATAAACCTTCCCATTGACCTAGCATATCGTTAATCGGAGTCAAAAATAGGGCTGGCAACATAAGCACCCCAATAGTACCTGTTTGGTAAACCATTAGGGTGGTACCTTGATATTTTTCAACTTTTAGTTTTAAAATAATATTTCTTAGGGCATACGATAATGCGGATATTAACCCCATAAATATTGCTATGGTATTAGAATCCTCTAAGTTAAAATTTGGACTAAGGAAATAGATGCCCATTAAAACAAGTCCACCCAAAACCAAGTGCATTTTTTGCAATTTTGATTTTAAAATAATGGGCTCTAAAAAAGCCGTAATTACTGGATAAGTAAAGAGGGATAACATACCAATAGCTACGTTAGACCACTGCAGTGCGTAAAAATAGAACAACCAATGAGTTGCCATTAATACTCCAGTGACAATCGTTATAGGTAAATCCTGTTTATCGACTTTTAAGGAAATATTCCTCCATTTACAAAAAAGCACCAATAAAACAAATGCAATAAGTCCCCGGATACCCGTAATAAGAGGAACAGGTAAATCAACGTATCTACCCAAGGGTCCCGAAGTAGCTATACATAACATGGCCAAGTTCAATTCCAACAAATGGGAAAGGTGTGTCCTGTTCATAAAGAGAGGCGAGCGGTTATCGGGTTTGTTTAAGTGCTTTTTCCCTTATTATATCAGAAACTGGTTTATTTTCTAAATGGCTTTCCAACCATGAAATAATATCCAGATAAAGAAAGGCTCGTTTTTCATAAGGATGGTCTTCATACTTTTTAAGCTCAGTATGCAATTTTTTAAACTCTTTTCGTAATTCATTGGGGTAGATACCCCCAAGATTCCTTAAAAACTTGATCATTTCTTTCTGCACTTCATGCATATCGTTCATTTTCAGCAAAAATTTGTAGGTGCTTTTCAGTTGAACTTCTAAATGATAATCCATCCCTGCTTCATAATGCGCTACAAGACTTAAGACCCTAGCAAAACACATTAAGTCCTCGCGCATCTTTAAATTCTTATTGTTTATGATTTTCTTTAAATAGACAATACACGTTTTATTGTCACCAACACCAAAATAGAGACAGGCAATTTTATAATACAGTACCATGACATGGTGTGCATCAATACGGTCCTTATGTTTGTTAATTCCGTATTCCACTATTTTCACGAGATATAGTCCTTTCTCAAAAGTGCCTTCCAAAAAATGCAGGTTCAACTTATTTGCGTTCAAATAGAGAAAGGCAAGTGAATTTATGTTATCATTTTTAGGAAAATTTTTATCCTCAAGAGCTACTTCCATTTGTTGAAGTGTTTCTTTAAACTGAGAACTATATTTAACATAGAATAAGGATTCTAACAAATAATGATTTCCCTTTAGAAAAAAAACTGGATTTAAATAGATCATCTCGCGATAATCATAAAAAAGGTCCACCCATTTACTGGCGTATTTATAAGAAGAAAGAAAGTCCTGAATTAAAAAGCTATACCATAAATGCGCTTTATATAACCATAATTTCTCTCTAAAGCCTAATTTATCCACATCTACTTTGGGTAAATGCTTGGCAAAATAATTTTTTACCTTTTGCAGATCTTCATCGCTACGAACATAGCCAACTTTTAACATCATGCTATAAAGTTGCATGGATAAATTGGAAAGCTTACTGGTAATCACATTCTGACCAGATAGCTCTTTCGCTTGTACGGCCAATTCGTCTGCCCTATCGGGAATGCTCCGAGTAATATATTGGGTTTCAATTATCTTTTCGAACTCAACAATCTCATAGGCTATATTCTTCTCCTCATTGTCTATCGCGGTTGATTTAGCTTTATCCAAAATTTTCAGACTTTGCTTATATAATCCTTTTTGATAAAGGATAGTGGCAAAATCCAATTGTTCCCTGATTTGAACACGGATATTTTGATTTACCGGATTTAAACGAAGGCTCACCAATATCTGCTTATAGAGGTGAGCTTTTAAATTTGAAAGTTGAGCCTTTTTTACGATACCACTAGATAGTATTACCTTTTCATCATATCGTTTTATTTTATCCAATAAATTGAACAACGCAAGGAATTTAGCGTCGGTATTTACCCCTAAGCGGCCTACATAGAGTTTAAATTGACGCTTTTCAGATTTTGAAAGCGATTTCACCAAAACGAACAAAGCATCTTTATGAGCATTTGTCATCGTAATAATATATGTTTAAATTGTTGTAAATCAATTGATTGTTATAGTCGAAAAGTATATTAACGTTGTAAATGTTCTAACAAAATTTGCTTTTTTCGTTATCTGCGTTATATATTCGTTTAACTAGCTAAAACTACATAAATATAATGAGTAAAGATATAGTACAAATTTTTGATACTACACTTAGGGATGGAGAACAGGTTCCAGGTTGCAAATTGGACATGGACCAAAAGTTAGTGATAGCTGAAAGGTTAGATGAACTTGGTGTTAATATTATAGAAGCAGGATTCCCAATTTCAAGTCCGGGTGATTTTAAATCGGTTGAGAGTATTGCCAAATTAGTTAAAAATGCTACGGTCTGTGGATTAACAAGAGCGGTTAAAAAGGATATTGAAGTAGCTGCCGAAGCTTTAAAATTCGCAAAAAAACCGAGAATTCATACGGGAATAGGAACTTCGGATTCCCATATTAAACATAAATTTAATTCTAACAGGGATGCCATCATAGAACGGGCGGTCGAAGCCGTTAGTTATGCAAAAAAATTCGTGGAGGATGTTGAGTTTTATGCGGAAGACGCAGGTAGAACGGACAACGAATTTTTAGCACGTGTTTGTGAGGCCGTTGTAAAAGCAGGTGCCACTGTTCTTAATATACCTGATACGACTGGATATTGTCTCCCTGATGAGTATGGGGCCAAAATGAAATATCTGAAAGATAATGTGAAAGGTATTGAAAAGGCCGTCCTATCCTGTCATTGCCATAATGACCTTGGTTTAGCCACGGCAAATTCCATAGCTGGAGTCATTAATGGAGCCAGACAGATAGAATGTACCATTAATGGCATAGGGGAAAGAGCAGGAAATACTTCCTTAGAGGAGGTTGTGATGATTATGAGGCAACATCCTAGCCTTAACTTGGATACTACTATCAATAGCCAATTACTTTTTGATACCAGTAAAATGGTTTCCAGTAAAATGGGAATGCTGGTTCAGCCAAATAAAGCCATTGTTGGAGCCAATGCCTTTGCGCATAGTTCGGGTATTCACCAAGATGGAGTAATAAAAAATAGGGAAACTTATGAAATTATTGACCCGGCCGATGTAGGGGTTACGGAGTCTTCCATCGTACTTACTGCAAGAAGCGGGAGAGCAGCATTGGCATATAGGGCAAAACTTGTTGGATATGAACTTACCAAAACACAATTGGATAAAGTATATGACGAATTTCTCAATTTTGCCGACAGAAAAAAGGAAATCCTAGACGATGATATTCATGAAATCATCGAGGCGAGTAATTTGAATCTTCAAAGCATAAGTTAAATGCAATTAGATATTGCAGTTTTAGGTGGGGATGGTATTGGCCCTGAGGTCGTTGCCCAAGCCCTTAAGTGCCTTCGTTCGGTAGAAGAAACTTTTGGTCACAATTTTAAATTCACCCAAGCCCTTGTCGGTGCTGAAGCCATAGATAAAAAAGGAACTCCATTACCCGAAGACACTTTAAAGATTTGCAAAAACTCCGAAGCCGTATTATTCGGTGCTATTGGTATGCCCAAATATGATGGCAACCCGGACTCTAAAATATGGCCGGAACAAGGTTTGTTAAGACTAAGGAAAGAGCTGGACCTATTTGCCAATATAAGACCGGTCAAGGTCTTTCCTGCTTTAATTAAGCAATCTCCGCTCAACAAGAAAGTTGTAAGGGATACGGACTTAGTGATTTATAGGGAATTATCCGGTGGTATTTACTACGGTGAAAAAACAACCGATTCTGGCACAAACATCGCAACGGATACCTGTTCTTATTCCGAAGGTGAGATTAGTAGAATTACGCACCTTGCTTTTAAAGCAGCAAAAAACAGAAGAAAAAAGGTGACATTAGTAGATAAGGCCAATGTCTTGGAAACATCTCGCTTATGGCGAAGAGTAGTCAATTCCATTTCTCAAAGCTATCCGGACATAGAATTAGAAACCCTTTTTATAGATAATGCCGCGGTTCAAATGATTCTCAATCCCAAACAGTTCGACGTAATTTTAACCGATAATATGTTTGGCGATATTTTATCCGACCAAGGGAGTGTTATCGCTGGTTCTATTGGATTACTCCCATCGGCATCGGTTGGTATGGAATACGCGATGTTCGAACCCATTCACGGGTCCTATCCCAATGCCAAGGATAAGAATATAGCCAATCCGGTCGCAGCGATTCTCAGTGTTGCCATGCTCTTACAGCATTTCAAATTGATTGAAGAATCCAACGCAGTTGTCGCCGCTGTATTAAAATCATTCTCCAAAAAAATAGTGACGCCGGACATCATGGGCAGTAGTAAATATGGCACAGACTATGTTGGTGATTTTATTGCCGACAATATCATGGAGCTAGATGATGATTTTAATATGAACGATGAAAACATAGACCTAGGAAAATCCACAATTATATAATCGTTACTGTTCCGAAAGAAGTTGTGCTATAAATTCGTTGAATTCCAATTTAAAATCCTCGAACTTATCACCTGTTGCAGGACCATTAAAACCAGTGTGAATTTTTCTAACTTCCCCTTTCTTATCTACAAAAATGGTAGTTGGATAGGACAACACATGATTTAACATAGGCAATTTCTCCTGTGCTTTTTCCTTATCATACGTTCCATATTGAGCCAATAAAATAGGATACGTTATTCCTATTCGGTCCACTAGACGTTGGATACTTTTTTTTGCCAACTCCTTCGTTTTGGCTTGTTCAAATGCCAGCCCAACAACAGCCAAATCTTCATTTTTATTTTTTTCTAAATAATCGACCAAAAACTTGGTTTCATCCAAACAATTTGGACACCAAGATCCCATCAACTGAACAATGACCACTTTATTTTCAAATTTTGAATCGGATAAAGCAACTTGATTTCCATCCATATCAGGAAAAGTAAAGGTAAGCTCATCGTAACCTTCCTTTATAAATGTTAATGAATCGGGACTAGGAAGTTCATAAGCTTCATTTCTTTTTGCAGTGAATGGTTCCTTAAAATGATTGCCAGAATAAAATATTCCATCCATAATACTATCATCAACTTTAGCTAGGAATAGAAATGCATGTGCGCCATCGAATGCCGATAATTTTAGCGAATCCTTGTCCATGACTCCTTCTAAATACCTATAATCTCCCGTGGTCGTTCTAAATGTTCCGGAAACGACTCCGTCATTTTGTGTAAAAATTCCTTTCCCCATATAGCTATCTTCCGTATTTGGACTAAACACTGTTTCCCATATCCCCGAAACATTACCGTTAGGTGACTTGGTAGCACTAAATCGATTTTCTTCTCCGAAAATGGCCTCAAAAGAAACGATTCTGTCCAAACTTTCAATAATAAACTTTCCCTTCATTGCTGTTTCAGAAAACTGTGCCGTTATATATCCTTCAAAAACAGGAGCTTTAATTAAAATAGAATCATTATTAATCGTAATCTCGTCAACCGTTATGATTTCCTCACCATTCAAAACCTTTAATTGTAGCTGCTGGTTATCTGTTTCATAAAGCTCAAAATTAAATGGCAAGGTATTATTATCCTTTACTTTTAACTTGGCTTGCCACATACCGGTATTAGGCTGTTTAACACTGTCTTTGGGTCCACAACCCATAAAAATGAAAATGAATAAAAGAAGGCTATATTTTTTCATATAATTTTTTTTCCTCTGCGAATTAACAACATAATAGTTTCATTTTAAAATAAGAAATAAAAGGAAGGCAAGTCTGTTGAATCTCTTATTGCATTGTTTTATCTTTACCAGCTTTAAATTGGATGGATGAAAATTTCTTATAACTGGCTTAAACAGTTTATCAAAATTGATTGGAACTCCCATAAAACTAGTGAATTATTAACGGATTTAGGTTTAGAGGTCGAAGGAATAGAACTCTTTGAATCCGTTAAAGGTGGACTTGAAGGCATTGTGGTAGGCCATGTTCTTAGCTGTGAACAGCATAGTAATGCCGATAGGTTAAAAGTTACTTTGGTCGATATTGGAACAGAGACACCCGTTCAAATTGTTTGTGGTGCACCTAATGTCGAAAAAGGCCAAAAAGTTCCGGTTGCGACCATTGGCACAACGCTATACACAAAAGAAGGAGAGGCCTGGAAAATTAAGAAAGGTAAGATTAGAGGAGAAGAAAGCCATGGAATGATATGTGCCGAAGATGAGCTTGGACTGGGTGAAAGCCATGATGGAATCATGATATTGGACAACAGTCTAAAACCAGGAACATTAGCATCGGATGTCTTCAAAGTTGAAAAAGATGAGGTATTTGAGATAGGGCTAACCCCTAATCGTGCCGATGCCATGAGCCACTTTGGGGTGGCAAGGGATTTAAAGGCTGGGTTAAAACAACAGGAAATCAATAAGGAATTGATAACACCACCTGTGAGTCATTTCAATGTTTCAAATAGGTCACTCAGAATAGATGTAGATGTTAAGAATAACACTTTGGCGCCGAGATATTGCGGTGTAACTATTAGTGATATTCTCGTTCAACCTTCACCGGACTGGCTCAAAAATAGATTAAGGGCTATTGGCCTTACCCCGAAGAATAATGTGGTAGATGCTACAAATTACGTACTTCATGAGCTAGGTCAACCGCTTCATGCCTTTGACGCAAATAAAATTAAGGGTGGAAAAATCGAAGTAAAGACTCTGCCAAAAGGCACTAAATTCATCACTTTAGATGGGATTGAAAGAGAACTACACGAAGATGACCTAATGATTTGTGACATTGAAAAACCAATGTGTATTGCAGGGGTTTTTGGAGGAGTCCATTCAGGGGTAACGGAACACACGACGGCTATATTCCTAGAAAGTGCTTTTTTTAATCCAGTTTCCATTCGAAAAACAGCAAAAAGGCATGGGTTAAATACAGATGCATCCTTTAGGTTTGAACGTGGAATAGACATTGAAAATGTGGAATATGCCTTAAAGCGTGCTGCACTATTAATAAAAGAGATAGCGGGGGGGGAAATTACCTCGGATATTGTTGATCTATATCCTAACAAACAAAAAGATTTTGAGGTGTTCCTTGCTTTTAAAAAAATAAACAAACTTATTGGGCAAAATATTTCGGAGGATACCATAAAATCGATATTGGCCTCCCTGGATATTAAGGTTAAAAACGTAACCGAAGCAGGTATGGGATTGAGTGTCCCCTCCTATCGCGTTGACGTACAGCGTCAAGTTGATGTTATCGAAGAAATACTTAGGGTCTATGGTTATAACAATATCGCATTCAGTGAAAAATTAAATGCCTCCGTGGCTTCAACCAGTCCTTTCGAAGATTATAAAATTCAACAGATTATTGGAGATTTATTGGCAGCTCGGGGATATTTTGAGATATTGACCAATAGTTTAACTTCACCAGAATACAACAATTTTTTGGACGGTCCTATTAAAGATAGGCCACATGTTACTGTTTTAAACCCACTGAGTGGGGAATTATCCGTGCTTAGAAAATCTTCTTTGTTCAGTGCATTGGAATCTGCCAGTTATAACATGAACAGAAAGCGTCAGAACCTTAGGCTGTTCGAATTCGGCAAAACATATTTCAAGGAAGAAAACGAGCGAATCGAGGAAAAATATTTAAGTATTTTGCTTTGTGGTGAGAGCAATGAAAATAGTTGGACCGGACCTTCAAAAAAAACGGATTTTTTCCAATTAAAATCTATAGTTGATACGGTGCTGGAACGTCTGGGCATTGAAAACTTGACAACTACACCAGATGAGTCCCTCTTATTTTCAGAAGGGATTTCTTATAAATCAAAAGATGATGTCACTTTGGTCTCCTTTGGCGTAGTACAAACATCAGTTCTGAAAGAGTTTGATATTAAACAACATGTTTTTTATGCGGATTTTAATTGGGACGCCATTTTAGATAATCTGAATCGGACTGAAATCACTTTTAAGGAAATATCCAAATATCCAGAAGTCAAACGAGATTTTGCTTTGTTATTGGATGAAGGCACAACTTTTAAGCAGGTTTATGAAATAGGGTTTAAAACGGAACGCAAGCTATTGAGCAACATCAACTTGTTCGATGTTTACCAAGGTAAAAATTTACCCGATGGTAAAAAGTCCTATGCTGTCAGTTTCACTTTAAAAGACAGCAAAGGAACTTTAACCGATAAGCAAATCGATAAAATAATGTCGAAGCTTCAGAATAGTTACGAAAGGGAGTTACAAGCGGAACTTAGATAGTTTCAAAATAAATCTACAGGGAAGAAAACACTATCTATTTCGTGAATAACACCATTTCGTTGTCTGGAATCCGCCGAGGTTATTTTTGCCTTGTTTCCATGATTATCGGTTAGCACAATATCTATACCGTTCATGGTTGCCGTTATTTTTTCCCCGAGAATCGTAGTGAAAGATGCTTTACCTTCCCCTCTACACATCGCTCTTAAAATTTTAGAGGCCGATAGGTTCCCGGCAATAATATGATAGGACATTATAGCTTTAAGCTTTTCCTTGTTTTCTGGATTTAATAATAATTTATTGGTGACTTCGGACAATTTATCAAAAGCCGAATTTGAAGGAGCAAACACAGTGAATTGCCCATCGTAATCCAAAATGCAGTCCAAATCAGAGGCGCGTAAGGCTTTAAGTAAAAAACTGTGACTCTGGGTCTCCTCGGTTGTTCTAAGAATCGAATTTTGTGTAAGCGCTTTGAAACCTGTTCCAAACTTTTCAAGACTATTCGATTTTTGTAGCTCTTGGCCCGAGCTTAAAACGGAAGTAAACAAAAGTAAAAGACATACGGGGGTTGTCCAGTTTCTCATAATTGGTGTTCTAGGTTAGGGCAGCGATTAATTATCGATGAATGGTAATCAATCACCGACAATATACAATCTAAGTCTCAATTATTACACAGCAAAAAACCAAGCTTAATTGTTTTAACATATTTTTAACAACTAAAGAAAATTTTTGGGTTTAAAATAAACTCATTTATTGGCTAACTTTGAGAGAGTTGCTAAAAAAGAAAAAGAAGATGTTATTTAAAAGAACCAATTTACAGTACAAACTGAATAAGGAGAAATCGAAACATAATCAAGTCAATGACAACATAATAGAAGAAGTCAGGGGAATTTTGAATTCCATTGACGACCAACATTCTCGAATCGAGGACAATCTTGCGAATGGTAATAACCACATTCCCGGCAACTCCTTTAATTTTGATTTACTTGAAACTGACAGAATCTACCACATCGATCAAATTAAGAATGTTTGTATTGATTATCGGCTTCGGTTTTTGGACACCAAATTTTTTAAAGGTAAAATTCCTGTAGAGGCTGTATCCCAGATAAGAAAACTAGAATCAAATCATGGAATTGAATTAAAAGGTTTTAAAATAATTGCTCCATCAAAACTTTTTAAATTGGAAGATAAGGACGACCCACTTTTATTTGCTCCAATCGGCAACAATTATTTTTATTTAATACATAAATGGGGAAATGATCTGCATCCTTTTAGAAAAGTTATGATGTGGCCCTTTAAAAACGTAGCTAACCTTACTTTTTTGATTGTTTTAATTAGCTATATCGCCACACTATTGATTCCCACAGGACTTTTTTCTAAAACAAATTCGGTAGCCGAATTTGGAATTTTATTCTTCTTTATGTTTAAAAGTATCGTGGCAGTTACTATTTTTTATGGCTTTGCCTTGGGTAAGAATTTTAGCCCGGCGATTTGGAACAGTAAATACTATAACGCCTAGGTATGTATTCTTAATTCACATAGATTGTTTTTGGAATTCCTGGTAAATTCAGATTATCCACATACGTAAAATCAGGGGTTGGCGTTAATCGTAACAAACCTCCTGTATTTTCGTTTCCATTCTTTTTATAACCAACAAGAATGAAATTATTTTCTTCATCAAAAGCCATCGCTGTCGTTGAATGTATATTTAGTTCTACGCTAAGTTGGGTGTCCGTTAAGAAGTTTTCATAAAAGTACTGGGTCGAAATATTGGAGTTAAAGTCATATACTGCGGGAATACTCGCTACACCTGAACCTTCTTCTGTTGTCAGGGTATAGTACATTTTTCCCTGGTCATCAAACCTATGGTATTCGGAAGAAAAAAGGTTTGGCTTAGTCAATTCGCCATACTGTGTATAAACTTCGGCCATTGTACTGCTATCCAATGTCGTATGTAATTCAGGATAACTGATGATTATATCACCAGCTGGGTTCCTGAAAATTTTCTTTGCATCGAACCCAATCATTTTTTCAAAAACTATGGATTCCTGTGCAATATCAATCACAGAAAGTGCATTCTCATCTGTAATTTCATCATCTATTGTCAAAACGAAGAGTTTACCTGCACTTGGAACAATTTGAAGGGGTTTTAGGTCCAATTCAATATCGACTGCATTTTCATCCCCAGTATCGATATCGATAATCCTAACGTAAAAAGCATCTTCCTTTCCGACCTCGTTTTTAGTAAATGACATGAAAACACGAGAATCTGAGTGGGAAACAGAGGTTATCTGTAGGTTACAGGCATCTAAGTCTAAAAAGGCATCTATGAGTTGATGACTATCCGATTCGAAATCATAAAGCAAAATTTCTCCTGCGCAATCATCGGTCAGTTGGAAAAAACTTAGTGAATTGTCTGCAAAATAAGTTAGTTCAGATGTAGGAAAACTGGGTATGGTACTTTCCCCCGTCCCTATTTTTAACCCGCTATCGGATTCCTTTAAATTTTTTGTTTTTAAAACTCCACTTTCATCCAGAAGAATGGAATAATCAGCTTCAATTTTAACAGGGGGTTCAATCTCAAGGGGTTCCGAAGCAGACTTACTGCACCCAGCCAAGGCAACCATCAGCAGAATGCTGACCAAATTGGTATAGGTCTTCATGATGTATAGATTTGGGTTGTATCTCCTTAGGCAGGAACAGTATACATCTTGCCCCTCTGTTCCTTCAATGCCTTATCGGACATATATTCATCAAACGTAGAATATCTGTCAATGTTGCCTTTAGGTGTAAGTTCTATCACCCTATTGGCCACCGTTTGTGCAAATTCATGATCATGGGTCGTAAAGAGAACGGTTCCCTTGAAATTCTTCAAGGAATTGTTGAATGCAGTGATACTTTCCAAATCCAAGTGATTTGTAGGTTCGTCCAACATAAGAACATTTGCCCTCATCATCATCATTCTACTCAACATACACCTCACTTTTTCACCTCCCGAAAGCACCGTGCATTTTTTTAAAGCTTCCTCACCACTGAATAACATTTTTCCTAAAAATCCCCTTATATAAACTTCCTCGCGCTCCTCTTCGGTCTTGGCCCATTGTCTAAGCCAATCTACCAAGTTTATATTCTGGGTGAAAAAACTGGAATTATCTGCGGGCAGATAGGATTGGTTGGTAGTGATTCCCCAATCATACTTGCCTTTGTCCGCTTTTCTATTTCCATTGATAATTTCATAAAAAGCTGTTGTTGCCCTCGAATCTCTTGAAATAACAGCAACTTTATCTCCTTTGGTAAGGTTAATATTAACATTGTCGAACAACAATTCACCTTCTTCCGTTGTCGCTTTCAATCCTTCTACGTTAAGTATCTGGTCACCTGCTTCACGCTCCCTTTCAAAAATAATTGCGGGATATCTTCGACTAGAAGGTTTTATATCATCTACTTTCAGCTTGGATAACATTTTTTTTCTAGAAGTTGCCTGTTTACTTTTTGCAACGTTCGCACTAAAACGCATGATAAACTCTTGTAATTCTTTGGCTTTTTCCTCGGCCTTTTTATTCTGTTGCGCTCTTTGCCTTGCTGCTAACTGACTACTTTCATACCAAAAGGTATAGTTACCGGAATACAGGTTTAATTTACCAAAGTCAATATCTCCAATATGGGTACAAACCGTATCCAAGAAGTGCCTGTCATGTGAAACAACAATGACCGTATTCTCATAATCCGCTAAAAAGTTTTCCAACCAATTAATGGTTTCATAATCCAGGTCATTGGTAGGCTCATCCATAATCAATACATCCGGTGAACCAAAAAGTGCCTGTGCCAGTAGTACGCGAACCTTTAGTTTGGAATCAACCTCGGACATTAAGGTGTAGTGTAACTCTTCCCCGATTCCTAAATTGGAAAGCAGTGCGGCTGCATCACTATCGGCGTTCCAACCGTTCATCTCTTCAAATTGTACTTGCAACTCCCCTATTCTATCCGCGTTTTTATCACTATAATCAGCATAGAGGGCGTCTATTTCCTTTTTAATATCATAAAGCGGCTTGTTCCCTTTGACCACCGTTTCTAATACCGTAAAATCATCTGAAGCATTGTGATCCTGTTCTAAAATGGACATTCTTTTTCCAGGCTCTAGGTGAACGTGTCCGGAAGTAGGGTCAATCTGGCCCGATAAAATTCTTAAAAAGGTAGATTTACCTGCGCCATTGGCACCAATAATTCCATAACAGTTTCCTTCAGTAAAGGATACATTTACTTCATCGAAAAGAACTCTTTTACCAAATTGCACAGATAGATTGGATACCGATAACATATACTTCGTTTTAAAAATCCGTGCAAAAATACTGAATTTTAAAGGCGAAAACCAAGAAAGAATGCGTATCATCCACTATAAATGGCCTTATATCTTAAACCCCTAAGTTTTAACTAGGTATTAACAGGGAGCGAAGTCTCCGTTGATTATTTTTGATTCCAAATGATGCCCATTTTGTGTATGGATAAAATTTTACCTATTGCACTTGTTTTATCGTTAATAAGTTGTAATACACCCATTGATAAAAATGATGGGGTCTTCTTCGCTGGGGAAATTGTTAACCCTACAAATGAATACGTTGTGCTCTTTAAGGGAAGTACGGCATTAGATTCGGCCAAATTAGACGATAACAACAGATTCGCATTTCAGCTCAATTCAGTGGAGGATGGTCTCTATCACTTTAACCATAGTCCTGAACAACAATATGTTTATCTTGAACGAGGGGATAGTGTTTGGATTCGATTAAATACCCTTTACTTTGATGAATCTTTGTCTTTTTCAGGAACTAATGAGGATTTAAATAATTTTTTACTTGAAGTCTTTTTGGCAAATGAGGATGTGGAACAGTTAATGTACTCGGAATATTACGAGTTGGAGGCTGATGAATTCTCAGAAAAGATTGATGCACTAAGAAAAGATAAACTCCAAACTCTGGAGGAATTAGGCAAGGAGAAAGAATTAACAGAAATGGCCCACTCAATCGCCGAAGCTAGTATAAATTACACTTTTTACCGATACAAAGAGGTTTATCCTTTTAAGCATAAAGGTAAATTAAAGGAGAAGGAACTACACGATTTACCTTCTAATTTCTACGACTACCGCAAAAATGTAGATTACGGCGATAGCAATCTTACCTATCTTCGGCCCTATTATGAATTTATGAAAACTCATATGGGAAATCTATCGTATATGACGTGTTCTGAATCCTGTGATAAAATTAATGGCGCAATAAAAAATCACTTGCATTTCAATCAGCACAAATTAGGTATGATCGATAGTCTGATTGGGGAAAAAGAACTAAAAGACAATCTTTTTAGAAATGTTGCTTTCAATTATTTGTTAAGAGAGCACAATGCTCCGGATAGTAATAAGGTCTTCATTGATGAGTTCCAGAAAATATCTGGAAACAACATGCATATTAAGGAGATTGAAAATTTGTATCAAGGGATTCGGAATATACAACCCAACAGCCCTGTTCCTAACATTGACGTGATTTCCATAGAAGATGATACGGTATCCTTACCAACTTTAACAGAAGACAAGAACGTTGTTTTTTATTTTTGGTCAGGAGCTGACAAAAATCATTACCAAAATATTTTTAGTAGGGTAAAGGAATTGCAAAAGCAAAAACCTGGTTACGAGTTCATCGGTATAAATATTAAAACTGACGACACGAATTGGAAGGCAATTGTGAAAAAATTTGATTTCGATACCAATTCGCAGTATAAAGCGAACGATTTTGAACAAATTACAGAAAAATTGATTCTGGTTCCAATGAACAAGTGTGTCATTGCCAAGGACGAACTTATAGTAGATGCCTTCTCCAATATTTATTGGAACAACCTATAGTACTTAATAAACTACGCTCCGTTATCATCTTTTTGGCTGTGTTTAATAAGTAGCTTTTCATACCATAAATCCGGTAGCAACTTCTTGAGAAGAACCGATATTTTCTGTAAAGGTGCTCCTACCTTATAATGAATTTTTGGTTTTTTGGTATGGATAATTTGAAAAATCTTTCTTCCAACATCTTCAGGATTTCCTCCTTCATCAACATCTTGGTCAATAGATTTTAATATTGCACCATATTTCCTTTTATACGGCGAATTTTCCAATACGGGAGCATGATATCGACCAGCAGCAATATTCGTGGCAAAATCACCAGGTGCCAAACAAGTTAATTGAATTCCAAAATCCTTCGTTTCCATTCTTAGGCTTTCAGTAATCAGCTCCAATGCCCCTTTACTTGCTGAATATATTCCTCGATAAGGCAAACCCATATAACCGGCAATTGAGGTAATGTTAATAATAAGACCTGAATTTTGCTCTCGCATCTTAGGAAGCACAGCTTTAATTACATTCAATGGCCCAATAAAATTGGTTCCAAAAGTTTTTAATATTTCCTCATTAGGAGTTTCCTCTAATGGACCTGTAATCCCCACACCCGCATTATTTATTAATACATCCAAACGGTTTTCCTTCATTAATAAGTCACCAACCGCTCTTTTAATAGATTCTGGTTGATTTACATCCATTTCGAGCAATTCAAAATCCTGGAAATCGGAATGTTTGGCTAGATTTCTAGTTGTGCCATATACGGTAAGTCCCTTTTTAGTTAGGTATACACCAATAGCTCTTCCAATTCCCGAAGAACCGCCTGTGATAAGTACAACTTTAAAATTCGTTTTCATTTAAAATCACTGGTTTGACCGATCAAAGATAAAGTCTATCTCGCAACCTTGACTTTAGGGTACAAAAAAAGGCAAGCTACCTACATCGCACCGCTACGACCGTATACCCTTGCTGCGTTCCCACCCTGGGGGATTCTACAGGAGCTGGTCGTGTAGGACTTGCCGGGTGCAAATATACAACCTTTTAAAACTTTCACAATCCTTTTTACATTCTAAATTTTATGAATTAACTTGCCGGTATTCCTAAAATTTCCATCAAAATTTAGTAAAAATATTTAAATGAATCTTTTCAAAATACTTGCAGTAAGCTTTTGTTTACTCATTGTAACATCTTGCGGAAGCGGAAACCAAAAGCCTTCTTCCTTATTCACCATTGTCCTTGAAGGAAATGCCAAACAAATAAATCAGAATGATGAATTAGGGGTTTCAATAAAGAATATTAAAAACAAGGAAATACAAAATGTCATCTACAGTATCGACGGAAATCAGTTAAAGGTCAACGATGGCAAATTGAATTTTTCTATTCCTAAATTAGGCAATAAAGTCTTAAAAGCTAATATTACCTATGAAGGTACTACTGTAGAGGTTACCAAAAAGTTGAAAGTACTGGCTTCCAAAACACCCGAGATTTATACCTATACGATCTTGAATGAATATCCCCATGATCCTAACGCATATACCCAAGGTTTAGAATTCTATAAGGACACACTTTACGAAGGTACAGGTAAAAAGGGGCGTTCTTTCCTAAGAAAGTTCGATTATAAAACAGGAGAGGTGTATCAGCAAATAGATTTGGACAACACTTATTTTGGGGAAGGAATTACAATTCTGAATGACAAAATCTATCAATTAACCTGGCGTAGCGGAATTGGGTTTGTTTATGACCTAAACAATATGAAAAAGCTGGATAACTTTCAATACGGAAAAAGCCGTGAGGGTTGGGGACTTACTAATGATGGTGAAAAATTATATAAGAGTGATGGTACGGATAAAATTTGGATTTTAAACCCAACTACCTTAATGGAAGAAGACCATATTGAAATCGCTACCAATACATCCTTATTTGCAGATACCAATGAACTGGAATATGTTGATGGAAGAATTTTTGCCAACGTATATCAAAAGCCTGGTGTCATGATTATAGATGCCAAGAGTGGTGCCATTGAGGGAGTTATTAACTTTGGCGGACTAAGTGAAAAAGTTACGAAAACAGTGAATTGGGTGGATACCGAAAATGTGTTAAACGGTATTGCTTATCACCCCGGAAGGAAGACTTTTTTTGTAACAGGTAAAGATTGGGATAAGCTTTTTGAAGTGCAAATTCAAAAGAAGTAGTATGCCCTATCAGAAAAGAATCGTAGTAGAACCGGCCGATTTAGATGACCTAAACCATGTTAATAATGTTAGGTATGTGCAGTGGATTCAAGATATTTCCAAAGAGCATTGGCAGAATACCGCTCCAAAAGACATTCAAGAGGCATCTATTTGGGTGGTTTTGACTCATTACATAGAATATAAGGCACCGGCCGTTTTAAATGACCCTATCATAGTCTCCACATATATTGAAAAAAGTAAAGGAGCCATCTCGGTTCGAGTAGTAGAAATGGTCCATGAAATAACAAAAGACCTATTGGTACGTTCTAGTACTGAATGGTGCCTGCTTAACAAACAGTCCCAAAAACCAATGCGAATTTCAGAAGATATAAAAGCTATATTTTCTTAAATAGCAGGTCAAAATATTGGATGTGAGATTAAAAATTTCCTTATTATCCATTTTATTCCTATTGCTACTTTGGTCAAGTTCCTGTAGAAAGGATTTTGAATATGCTTCTAGTGATGGTCATCTGTCATTTTCTAAGGATACCGTGTACTTGGATACTATTTTTAGTACAATTGGCAGTAGCACATATTCCCTAAAAGTATATAATGATACAAAGGATGATGTGCTTATTCCTTCTATTAAATTAAGAAATGGGGCCGAAAGCTATTATAGACTAAACGTAGATGGCCGAGCCGGAAACAATTTTCAGGACATCCCGCTTTACGCCCAGGACAGTCTATTCATATTTATTGAAACCACTGTAGATCTATCTACTCGTCCAGAAAATGTTATGCTATATACGGATGCCATACAGTTCGATAACGAAGTTTTTTTACAAGAGGTGGAATTGGTCACTTTGGTTAAGGACGCCAAGTTCCTTCATCCTACCCTTGACCAGCAAGGCAACAAAACGACTATTAAACTTTATACCCAAAACGATGGAACCGAAGTACGGGTAGATGGTTTTGATTTATCTAATAGTGAGTTAACCTTTACCAAAGAAAAACCCTATGTAATTTATGGATATGCACGTGTTCCTGAGGGTAAACAATTGACCATCGAAGCGGGGTCCAGACTACATTTTCACGAAAATTCTGGGCTTTTCATCCAAAAAGGAGCATCCATAAATATTAATGGATCCTACAGTATGGACCAAGAACTGTTAGAAGGTGAGGTTATTTTTGAGGGTGACCGGCTAGAACCTGCCTTCTCTAATATTCCGGGACAATGGGGGGCGGTCTGGATTGCTAAGGGGAGTAACGACAATTATATTAATCACCTAACCATTAAAAATGCTGAGATTGGTATTTATGTAGAAGGAAATGGAGCAAGTCAAACCGCTACTTTAGATATTAAGAACAGCCAAATCCATAATAGTGCAATTCACAATCTTTGGGCAAAATCGGCCACAATTACTGCAGAGAATATAGTTTTAGGTAGTTCTGGCAACTCTTCGCTATACTGTAACCTTGGCGGCAGTTATGATTTTACCCATGCAACAATAGCCAATTATTGGAGTAATGGTTTTAGAAGCGGAAAAGCACTCTGGGTTGATAACCGCAATACCACGGAAGCTATCAAGGGCATGGATTTAATTCAGGCAAATTTTAAAAACAGCATTATAGATGGAAACTCCTCCTCCGAGTTGTCCCTAACTTCGAATGGCGAAAATCTATTCAATTATAGTTTTCAAAACTGTCTTATCAAGTTTCGCGATTTGAATCAACAGTTAGAAGATAATCAGCTTTATGATTTTCAAGGTGAAGCTTACAAGGCAATCATTATAAATGGAAACCCTGATTATTTTAATCCAAAGCATTATGATTTTAGAATCGGATTGGATTCCGATGTTGTAAACCAAGGAGACACTTCTTTTGCACAACAGGTGCCTTTGGACATTCGCAATATAGATCGAACTGTTGCTCCGGATTTAGGCGCTTATCAAGCTATTTTAAAAGAGGAGTAGTCCATAACTTAATTTTCAAGAAAGAAAAACCCTTCAATTACTCCTATTCGCCGTAGAATATTACAATATCCTCCATTTTTATAAGGATTTCCTAGTTCAAAGATTTTCAGTCTATTAGTAAATTGCGGTAGAACACTATTAGATTTGGAATATTCATATGTCATCATCGATCCCGATGCTGTTTCCAATTTGCAATTAAGCACTTTTTTGGAAGAGTACGGTGATTTTAGTTGCGCAGGATTAGCAAAGACTCCTGATGATGGCTTGAACCAAGTATTGAAGTTCTCACCGGATTTGGTCTTCATTAACCTGGACCAAAAATCTCAAGCACTTTTTCAAATTGTAATGGAAATGCATCAGTATTTGATGAACATTCCCTTAGTGATAGGTATCTCTAAGACAAAAAAGCATGCCTATGAAGCAATTAAAAATGGTTTTTTTGATTATTGGCTTTTGCCCTTTAATGAATTGGACATTAGAAAATCCTTGTTAAAACTGAGGAAAAGGATGCCCAAGGAAAAGGAAGCACAGACCATCTGTCTAAAATCCTATAATGATTTCCAATATATCAATACCGCAGATATTCTCTATTTACAGGCTGATAATAATACCACGGAATTCTTTATGAAAGACGGTACGGTTACAAATGCTTTTAAAACGCTAAAAACTTTTGAAAAGCAATTACCCAAAAACTTTATTCGAATACACCAAAGCTATATCGTAAATACGGACTATGTATCCCGTATCAACTTCGGTAAAAATATTTGTGCGCTAAAAGAAGGTGAGAAAAACCTGCCTTTTTCTAAATCCTATAAAGATAAAATGGATCAACTCAAGAAATCCCTATCTAAAAAGAGCATTTCCTCGCTAAATTAATCGAATTCTCTCAAAACTGGGTCAAATACTAACAGAATTGACCTGTTCACTAAAGACGCTGCAAAAGCAACTCTTTCCCGAAACCACCTTATTACATTAGTAGTGTAATAAAAAAACAGTTCCCTAACTAAAAAACACTTAAAAAATGAAAAAAGTAGTAAGTATTGCAGCAGTAGCCTTAATGGCATTAGGATTAACCACCTATGTAGTTGAAAACACAGCAAATGAGTTCGATTTTATGAAAGACCTGAGTACGATGTTAGCCTGTGACGGTTGTTCTACAACTGATGATAGAAGAGACCCTCCTTACGGTAAAGCCTAAGCAATAAGTAAAATATTTGAATGCCCCGTACTAATTAGTTCGGGGCATTTTTATATCTTGTAAGTAATTAGTTACAAGATTTAAAAAATTACGATTGAACAAATCACTATTCTACGTATTGGCCCTTCTTATTTCAAATCTGCTACAAAGCCAGGTTAATGATGGCTCGAATAAGAATACTACCCTAAGGTTTCAAATTGATAGTTTGATTAAGTTGAGTACTTCGAATCAAATTTCTTCTGAACAAAAGATCGAAACTTTCAAACAAGCCCATAGGCTTCTGAATGACCTGAAGCAAGATAGTCTAAAAATAAAGTTGTTATCAAACCTATCCTACTATAGCTCCAGTTCTCCAGACAGGAATTTTTTTAAAGAAATAAATTTGGAGACCATACGTTTGTCCAAAGATTTAAATGATTCGACTGCATTGGCCAATGCCTTTTGGGACCGGGGTTATTTTTATGCTAAAAACTCAGTAAAGGACAGTGCTTATCAAAGCTATTCCGAAGCCCAGAAAATATTTGAAGCCCAAGGGAATTCCTTTCTTTCAGGGCGTATGCTAAACAACATGGCCATACAACAGTTGGAGGTAAAGGATTATGTCGGTAGTGAGGCCAGTGCCATAGCTGCCATAGAACGCCTAAAGCCCTTAAACAAAAGCAAAGAACTTTATTCTTCTTATAATACCCTGGCTATAATCTCACAAGACTTGGAAGAGTACCAACAAGCGATTGAATATTATGATGAAGCTTTATTTTATTTAAAAAAAACAGACTATTCAGAACAAGATATTTTACAGAATATGAATAATCGGGGTATGGTTTATCAGGGTCTGGAGGAATACGAAAAAGCTATGGCTATTTTTAATGAAAGCCTTAGCAATAAAAATTTGGCAAATAATGATAAGGAGCTTTACGCCAAAACACTAAGCAATCTTGCCTATACCAAAATACAATTGAATGATACTACCGGCGTTAAGAAATTAATTGAGAAGTCAATACAAATAAATGATAGTCTTCAAGATATAAGAGGCTTGGCATTCTCCTTTTTTACCGAAGCCCAATATCATTTATACCTTAAAGATACGACAGAGGCCGTGGTCAACGCAAAGAAAACAATGCGCTTGGCCAAGGAAAGCTCAAGTAATGAGCGCCTGTTGGAAACGTATACTTTTTTGGCCCGTTTAGAAGATGAAAATGCCTCGCAGTATGCCCAAAAATATATTGCTTTAAATGATAGTATCGTCAAAGAAGAACGCAAAGCCAGAAACAAATTTGCCCGTATCCGTTTTGAGACCGACGAATTTATTGCTGAAAATGAACAATTGGAAGAAGAGGCCGTAGTGTTGGCCCGTCAAAAACAAATGTGGGCAGGTATTGCCCTGGGTTTCTTTCTTTTAGGACTTTCGGTCTATATCATAATCAATCAAAGGGCTAAAAACCAAAAATTGATATTCACCCAGCAACAACATGCAAATAACCAAGAGGTATTTAACCTTATGCTTACCCAAAAACAAAAAGTGGACGAGGTGAAAAGAATGGAGCAAAAGCGGATTTCGGAGGAGCTTCACGATGGGGTTTTGGGTAAAATGTTGGGGGCACGAATGGTGTTGACCGGTCTTAACAAAAAAACAGGGGATGAAGTGATTGAGGCACGAATGGAGGCAATTAAAGCGCTCAAAAATGTGGAAGAGGAAGTTCGATCCATTTCACACGAATTGAGTCACACCGCCTATCAAAAAATTAATAATTTTGTCAACTCTATCGACACCTTGTTAAGTTCGGCCAAAGACAATGTAAATATCTCAACGACATTTAATTATGATGAGGATGAAGATTATGATGCCTTAAAAGGTGAAATAAAAATAAATGTATACCGGATGATTCAGGAGACATTACAAAATGCTATTAAACATTCTGGTTGTAACAATTTCTTTGTTAACTTTGAACGCTCAGAGGAATACCTCATCGTTCAAATGGGAGATGATGGCAAGGGCTTTAATCTTGATAAAGAGCGAAAGGGAATTGGAATGAGGAATATTAGCTCTAGAATCGAAAAATTAAATGGAAAATGGTTTGTAGATTCGGCACCTGATCAAGGGACGACCTTAACTTTGGAGATTCCACTCTACTTTGTAGAATCTAATACTAAAAATGAGATTCAAAACGTTTAAAGGAAAACTAGAAATTGGATAAAGGCATGAAAACGGTGAGGATATTAGCGGTAGATGATCATGAAATGACTACCCTAGGCTATAAGTATATTTTAGAGGATGCCGAATTCGATGATTTTACAGTCAAAGTTGAGATTGCTAAAAGTTATGATAAGGGAAAAGAGAAAATTGAATACTCAGCAAGGACATTACCTTTTGATATTATTTTGTTGGACATTCAATTGTTCCCTGCTGAATCCAATGATCCAAGATCCGGCGTGGATTTAGGAAAGTTAGCCCGTGAAATTGTCCCAGAATCGAAAGTTGTTTTTATGTCCTCCTTTAGCGACAGCTATAGAATAAACAATATTTTCAAAGCCGTAAACCCGGATGGATGCATGGTAAAATCCGAAATTGATGAAATGTCCCTAAAAGCAATGGTAGACACCGTTACCAATAAACCTCCCTACTACACTGCCAGTGCCTTAGGTGCCGTAAGAAGGAGAATGGCCAGTAAAATTGATATTGACGAACAAGATCAAAAAATTCTTTACTATTTATCATTAGGAACCAATACTAGGGATATAGCTCCATTGATTGCCTCTGCAAATACTACCGTTGAGGCTAGAAAAAGACAATTAAAAGCGATTTTTGGGGTGAAAAACGGCAATGACCTTGCTCTAATTCAAGAAGCAAAGAAAAGGGGCTTTCTCTAGTCCAAAAAACATTAAACTATAATAGTCTGATTTTAAACATTTTAACTTTTTAAAAATCAGAATATTATAATATCCTCATAAATTATAAGGTTTTCCTAAGTCCCCTGAATAGGCATTAAAGCTATCTTTATATTAAAAGAATTGCCAAGGATGCCGTTTAAATTGCACACCTACAAATCATTTAAGCTATTAAACCCCAGCAGCACCTCTCAAGTTTCTGGTCTAGGTGAGTTCCAAAAATCTTTGGAACTCAATTACTTTTCAGATGTCATTTTGAAAAATAAAGGCGATTTGTACCCAAAGATTGATTTGGTCTTAGAGTTGAACTGTTCTTTAAACCTAATAGATGTATTAGGGCATTCCAACAAAGGGCTTTGGGGGACCAACGATAATGCTATATCAACAATGGCCAAAAGTTTTGAAACTTTGTTGGCGCAAAATCAAGATTTGGATATAGACTTACAAGAAGTCAGTTTATTTCTAAATGATACTAATATCGTGGTAAAAAGAATTTACGAAAATAGCATTCCTGAGCAATTCAACCATATTATTACAGAAATTGCAAAACAATATATCCACATTACCAAAGGATTAACCGAACAGCCCGAAGAAATATTCGTACCCGTTTTTGAGGATACTATTCCCGAAGTTAATTCAACATCTATAGGTAAAGTAGAAAAAACCCCAACATCTTTAACCTATAAAGAATATTGGGGAATATATTTAGAATCTCAAGTAGATGGGTTAATTTTCGATGTACAGAAAAATAAATTCATACCTGCACATTTGGATTATTGTATCTTAGATGACAATAATTAAGCCTTAACGGTCATTTCATTAAAAATGGCTCTTCCGCTCATCATTGTATTTACACTTTTCTTTACAGCTTCTAGAACTTGACTGTCTTCCGGATTTGTCAATACCTGATCGATTAAATCGACTACGGTTTTCATATCCTCTTCCAATAAACCTCTAGTGGTAATGGCAGCAGTTCCAAATCGAATACCCGACGTAACAAAAGGAGATTTATCATCAAATGGGACCATATTTTTATTAGCCGTAATATCGGCAAGTACAAGTGCCTTTTCAGCATCTTTCCCTGTAATTCCCTTGTTTCTTAGGTCAATCAGCATCATGTGATTGTCTGTACCCCCAGAAATAATATGGTAATCCTTGGCTACAAAAGCCTTGGCCATAGCATCCGCATTTTTCTTTACCTGTTGCATGTAAATACCAAATTCTTCCGTTAAGGCTTCACCAAAAGCAACTGCTTTTGCTGCGATTATATGCTCCAATGGGCCCCCTTGATTACCGGGAAAAACGGCAAGATCCAAAAGTGCGGACATTTTACGCAGGTTACCATTCTTGAGCTTTATTCCAAAGGGATTATCAAAATCCTTTCCCATTAATATTAGGCCACCACGTGGACCTCTTAAGGTCTTATGCGTAGTTGTGGTTACAATATGGCAATGAGGAATTGGGTCGTTTAACAGGCCCTTGGCAATTAAACCAGCAGGGTGTGAAATATCTGCTAACAACAAGGCATCTACACTATCCGCAATTTCCCTAAATCTTTTAAAATCAATATCCCTAGAATAGGCTGAAGCGCCAGCAATAATCAATTTAGGTCGCTCCTTCGTTGCGATTTCTTGAATTTTATCATAATTCAATGTTCCAGTTGCTTCGTCAACTCCATAAAAAACGGGATTATATAGCTTACCGGAGAAATTTACAGGGGAACCGTGCGTTAAATGGCCCCCGTGGGATAAGTCAAAACCTAAAATAGTATCTCCAGCTTGCAAACAAGCATGATATACTGATGCATTTGCTTGTGAGCCGGAATGTGGTTGTACGTTTGCATATGCTGCACCGAACAACTCCTTAGCTCTATCAATGGCCAATTGCTCCACTTCATCTACCACTTCACAACCGCCATAGTAACGTTTTCCAGGATATCCCTCTGCATATTTATTGGTGAGAACAGAACCTGCGGCTTCCATGACTTGCGGGCTAACAAAGTTTTCGGAAGCAATCAATTCTATACCATTAATTTGACGGTTTTTCTCTGCTTCAATAAGTTCAAAAATTCGAGTATCCCTTTCCATTGCTTTAAAGTATTAAAATCTTGTGCAAAAGTACAAATAGCTCTTGATTTCATTGCTAAAAAATAAAAAACACGAGTGATAATTTATCAAACGAAAGTTAATAACTCCGTAGAAATTATGATTTCAATAGTATTCATTGGGATTGTGAACGTGGTATTTCACCGATTTTACACTAATCTTTGACCTTTTCCGTTATGTATGGGAATATTTCTGGCATAGCTATTGAAATATGATTCTTGAAACCAATTAATTTATAGTTATGAGAAAATTTCTACTTTTTGGCACTATTGTCTTTATTTGCTCTTGTAGCGGTGTAAAAAAGACACAGGAAGCTTTGAATTCTGGAAATTATAATGCAGCCATTAACAAGGCTATTGTAAACATTGCCGAGAATAAGTCAAAGAAAAGTAATCAGGCCTATATTTTACTTTTAGAGGAAGCTTTTAAAAAAAATACGGAAAGGGAAATCCAAAATATAAAATTTCTTAAGAAAGATGGTAACCCTGCCAATTACGAAACTATTTACGAATCCTTGGCAAGTCTAAAAGAAATACAGCAACGTATAAGACCCTTATTACCTTTACATGTAGTGGAGGAAAACAGAAATGCACATTTCAGTTTTAAAAATTATGATTCAGACTTAATAGCGGCCAAAGTCAAGCTCTCAGAATTCCTTTATGATAATGCTATAGGCCTTTTGCAAGATGCCAGGTATAAGACCGAATACAGAAATGCCTACGAAGACCTAAAATATTTAGAAGAAATAAATCCTAATTACAAAGACACATCCGATAAAATGGATGAAGCCTATCAAAAAGGTTTGGATTATGTGGTAGTTGAAATGATAAACAATACAGATAAGGTTATTCCACAAAGACTGGAGGATGAGTTATTGAATTTGAACACCTATGGCCTTAACAGCCTATGGACGGAATATCACACCAATAGATTATCCAATATTGATTACGACTATTCAATGGAAGTTTCATTTCAGGATATCAATATTTCACCTGAACAGGTAAATGAGAAACAAATCATCAAAGAAAAGCAAATCAAGGATGGGTATCAATATGTGGAGGATCAGAACGGAAATGTAATTAAGGATAGTCTTGGCAACAAAATCAAAATTGAAAAATTCAAAACCGTACGTTGTGATTTTTACCAGTTTACTCAGTTTAAGAGCGCACAAGTCTTAGGAGTTGTTAATTTCACCGATTTGAGAAAACAACAACAGATAAACCAATACCCTTTGGCAAGTGAATTTGTTTTTGAACACATATTTGCAAACTATAATGGAGATAAACGTGCGTTGGACAATGACTTGCTACCCTTTTTACAAGCAGCAAGAGTTCCATTTCCTACTAATGAACAAATGGTTTATGATGCCGGGGAAGATTTAAAAAACAACCTCAAATCGATTTTAACTCGACAAAGCTTCAATTAACAAAAACTCCGCGATTGCGGAGTTTTTTTATATATGGTTTTCTAATTGTATTTCTGATATACCTCCATGGGAACTATGGGCAACCACTACCCCATTCTTAACTATTAGCAATTGTGGCGATTGATGCATTACCTCCAACTTTTCAGCAACAGCATTAGATACGTTTCTGTTGGCGTGTAAATCCAAAAAATAAAAATCCATTTGTGAAGGCTCCAGACTATAAGACGATTTGAACATGTTCAAGACCATTCTACTAATCCCGCAGGTGGTCGAATGTTTAAATATTGCTTGAGGCCTAGCTTTTGATTTTTCAATAATCGCGTCCAACTGATTTGTTTCAGTCAGGTCAATCCAAAGTATTTCTTTTCCTGATTCTGCTCTTTCATCCTCATTTTTACCAAAAAAATTACCAAATATTCCCATCTTCCATTAACTTTAATAGGCTTCCCGTTTATTTATAAAGAACTGACTTTTTGTCTTTAAAAATCAAGTATTAACAGACATGTTGTCGTGTTAAAATAATTGGTAGGGTTGTTGCCCTTTTCTCTACAAAAGTAACATTCAATACAAAACTAATATATATGAACTTTAATAATTTCACCATAAAATCACAAGAGGCCGTTCAACAGGCCCAAGTGATAGCCCAGTCCTTGGGGCATCAGCAAATAGAAAACGAGCACCTATTTAAGGCTATCACAGAGGTAGAGGAAAATGTAGTTCCCTTTATCTTTAAAAAATTAGGGCTTAATACTAACTTAATAAAGCAAATCTTAGATAAGGAACTAAATTCCTTTCCAAAAGTACAAGGTGGTGACATCATGCTATCTCGTGAGGCTGGTAAAACAGTTAACGAAGCGAATATCATTGCCAAGAAAATGGATGATGAGTACGTCTCCATTGAGCATTTACTATTGGCTATCTTTAAATCCAAAAGCAAAATATCTCAAATCCTAAAAGATCAAGGGGTTACAGAGAAAGGCCTGATGGCGGCCATAAGCGAACTTAGAAAAGGTACAAACGTTACCTCTCAAAGTGCCGAGGAGACCTATAATTCCTTGAACAAATATGCAAAAAACCTCAATGAACTTGCGGACAGTGGCAAATTAGACCCTGTCATTGGTAGGGATGAGGAGATTAGAAGGGTACTTCAAATATTATCCCGAAGAACTAAAAACAACCCTATGCTGGTCGGAGAGCCAGGGGTAGGTAAAACAGCCATTGCAGAAGGTCTGGCACATCGTATTGTTCAAGGGGATATTCCAGAAAATCTAAAGGACAAGGTACTCTATTCCTTGGATATGGGCGCATTGATCGCAGGTGCAAAATACAAGGGGGAATTTGAGGAACGTCTTAAAGCGGTCATAAAAGAAGTTACCAGTGCAGATGGCAACATTATTCTCTTTATTGATGAAATTCACACGTTGGTGGGCGCTGGTGGTGGCCAAGGAGCCATGGATGCAGCCAATATTCTTAAACCTGCACTTGCTAGAGGTGAATTAAGAGCTATTGGAGCCACCACGTTGGATGAGTATCAGAAATACTTCGAAAAAGACAAGGCTTTAGAGCGAAGGTTTCAAAAGGTTATCGTGGACCAGCCCGATACGGAAAGTGCCATTTCAATCTTAAGGGGAATAAAAGAAAGGTACGAGACACACCATAAAGTGAGAATTAAGGATGAGGCCGTTATAGCGGCCGTTGAATTGTCCCAACGTTATATCACGAATAGGTTCTTACCTGACAAAGCCATTGATTTGATGGATGAAGCAGCCTCCAAGTTAAGGATGGAAATAAATTCTAAACCGGAGGAACTTGATGTCCTAGATAGAAAAATAATGCAACTCGAGATTGAAATCGAGGCTATTAAAAGGGAAAACGACCAGTCTAAATTGAAATCGCTCAATTTAGAACTGGCCAACGTTAAGGAGGACCGCAATGAGATATTTGCCAAATGGGAGACGGAAAAATCAGTGGTCGACAATATTCAAAAAACAAAGATGGATATTGAAAACTTTAAAGCCGAAGCGGAAAGAGCAGAACGAAATGGAGATTACGGAAAGGTTGCCGAAATTAGATATGGGAAAATAAAGGATGCCCAAGAGAATCTTGCCAAACTCCAAGATGAGCTTGCAGAACAGCAGAATGCCGGAACTTTAATAAAGGAAGAAGTTACCAGTGAGGACATTGCGGAAGTAGTGGCCAAGTGGACCGGTATCCCAGTTACCAAAATGTTGCAAAGTGAGAGAGAAAAATTGTTGAGTCTGGAGAATGTACTGCATAAAAGAGTTGTGGGTCAAGATGAAGCTATTCAAGCCGTATCTGATGCCATTAGAAGAAGTAGAGCTGGATTACAGGATATGAAAAAACCCATAGGTTCATTTCTTTTCCTCGGTACTACTGGGGTCGGTAAGACGGAATTGGCAAAAACATTGGCCTCCTATTTATTCGATGATGAAAACGCTATGACTAGAATAGATATGAGCGAATACCAGGAAAGGCACTCGGTTAGTAGACTGGTCGGTGCACCTCCAGGATACGTGGGGTACGATGAAGGTGGTCAATTAACAGAGGCCGTTCGAAGACGACCTTATTCCGTAGTTCTTCTCGATGAAATAGAAAAAGCACATCCTGATACGTTCAATATTCTGTTACAAGTCTTGGATGAAGGTAGGCTAACGGACAACAAAGGACGTGTAGCGGATTTCAAGAACACGATTATAATCATGACCAGTAATATGGGAAGTCAGATAATTCAGGAAAAATTTGAGAATGCTACCGATACCCATAGCGCAGCGGAAGCGGCAAGGGTCGAAGTCCTCGGTCTTTTGAACAAAATGATAAGACCTGAGTTTTTAAATAGAATTGATGATATCATCATGTTTACACCATTGACCAAGAAGGATATACGACAAATTGTAAAACTTCAATTAGAAGGTTTGAAGAAAATGCTGGACAAGCAAAATATCACTTTGGATGCTACGGAAGAAGCTATTGATTACTTAGCGGTAAGAGGCTATGAACCTCAGTTTGGAGCAAGGCCTGTGAAACGAACCATTCAAAAAGAAGTGTTGAACAATATGTCCAAAGAACTACTCAGCGGTAAAATTAAATCGGACAGTGTAATCTTATTGGATGCATTTGATGATGAACTGGTTTTCAGAAATCAAAACGATTTAGTTGTTTAAATTGAATATTAAATAGAAAAACGCCCTAAACATTATTTAGGGCGTTTTTTTTGTGGTCAAGATATACCATGCAGTATAGTTTTTTTATCTTCGTAAAAAACTGCCAATCCATGTCCACCAAAGCTGAAAGAACCACCGCATATATTATCGAAACGGTAGCACCTGTATTTAATAAACATGGCTACATTGGTACAAGTATGAGTGACCTTACCGAGGCTACAGGATTAACCAAAGGAGCCCTCTACGGTAATTTTGAAAATAAGGAGGCTCTAGCTCTTTCTGCATTTGAATATAACAGCAAAATTCTGCTTAATGCTTTGGATGATGTTTTTAGTGTTTCTGGTACATCTTTGGATAAATTGGCTAACCTTACGAACTTCTATAAAAAATATGATGTTTTTACGCTTCCTATGGGCGGCTGTCCTGTGCTAAATGTAGGTGTGGACGCACAGCATAACAATAAATTATTAGCAGCAGCGGCAAGAGAAACCATAAAGGAAATTGAAGGGAAAATTGCCTTGGTCCTGGAAAATGGAGTTAATAAGGAAGAAATTAAAATTCCTGTCACCCCATTACAATTTGCCAAACAACTATATACCATGATTCAAGGAGCAATCGCTATGTCCACAATTACATCCGATAGAAAATATCTGCTCAACACAATTACTTACTTGGAGGTGCTCATAAAAAGGGAACTGTAAAAAAAAAATTAATTAAATCGACCATTAATTAAAACCTATTCCCCTACAACCCTAAATATCCAAGTTTTTTCCGTGTATTTTCCTCCAAAGTTAGAATCTCTTGCTGCTCGTGCTTCAGAGATTGAATTGAACTTAGCTAAATACACATAATTGTATTTATTGACATCCCTATAGAATGAACCAGGATTTAGTCCTTTTTTCTGTAAATCTGCCATAAAAGCATCAAAATAGCGCTTGGTCCCAAAAACATTTGCAATCAGGTAGTAGCCTGGCTCTAATGATCCCTGTTTGGCTACTTCTTCGTAACGTTCCCCTTTCTCTGGGGTAACCTCCTCTTTTTGCTGGGCGAGGCGCTCAATTTCCTCCTGTTGTTTAAGCGCTTCAGCTTCCGCCAATTTAGCCTGAGCTATTGAGTCACGTTTCCGTTGTAGCTCCAATGCCAAGGCAGCCTCTTTGGCTTTATTTGCTGCGTTGGTAGAATCGATTTTTCTTTGCCTCTCTATTGCCTGCACTTCGGCTAAAGCTTTGTCTTCATTAGTCTGAGCAATTGAATCTTTTCTTTTTTTCTCCGCCATTTTGGATTCCTCCAATGCTAAATCTGTCAGTCTTAATGCCTCCCGTATAGAATCTTTTTCACGTTGACGCTGTATTTTCTCCAACCTCTCCCGTTCCTTTTCAACTTCTCTTTGCGCCAATTTTTCAGCTCTGGTCAATTCTTTTTCCGTTACCGCTTCAACTATTAATTCTTCTGTTGGATATCGCTCTTCAGCACTGGGTTTTCCAAGCTTGTAAGAGGTGACTAATTCAAATGTTGGGTCTGTTCCACTTATATCACTAGAAGCTCCCACTTCCACCAGAGCTCCGATAGAAAATCGTTTAAAAAATCTACCTCCCACTCCACCGGAAATCCCATAAAAGCTATTATATCCTAATTGTGCCCAAAATTTATTGGTAGACAATAAGGTAGTCAACCCTAGTTGAGCATCAAAACCGGGAATAGATTTATAATAAATAGCTGGTATCAAAACCGAATTATCATCGGAATTGAGAATACCTATGGGAAAATCATAACTTGCGAGTGCCAAGAACATCCTACCATCCGAACTTGTATTCCTTTCATTGGTGCTAATATTATAATCCATTAAATTTTCAGAGGAAAGCCCTAAACTAAAGCTATCGTATCTAAAATTTATCCCTGGTGCCAATTGTACTATAAAATCATTGGTGATTTCGGTCTGTATGGGGTTTGGCGTAAAAAAACGTTGATCTGCCAATTTTTGTTGAAATCCTAAAATATTTACCCCAACACCTAGACTTGCACGTTCGCTTAATTCAATGTTATAGGCATAATTGATGCTCAGCCCTGTATTTATAAATATTTCGGTATTGTGCTGAAAAAAACCAACACCTGCAGTGGATAGTTCACTTAAACGATGGGAATAATTAAAAAATAACGTTGTAGGATCACCATCAAAAGTCTGCCATTGCCATCTCGACCAAAAAGCCAAGGAGGAAGGGTTGTTCTTATCTAAGGAATAGGCAGGGTTAAGTAGACTGGAATTGTATTCAGTTAAATTGTGTTGTCGATAATCACTTGGAAGTTCTACATCCTGAGCATTTAAACCAACAACTACAAATACAATAAGAAGTGCCCCACAAAATTTATTCATATGCAAAAAAACAAAAAATAGCGGTTTAACGTACTATTTTAAAGTAAATTTAGTTCTCTATTAAAGGAATTATTATCTCTACACCAATGAAACTATTAAAGATTCTATCACTTTGCTTTATAATGTCCTTTCTTTCCTGCAAAGAAGACAAACCTACCGACAATACAAACGAAAACCCGAATATTTCCACGTTTTATTTAATAAGACATGCTGAAAAAGATAGAAGCAACCCAGAAGATGCCGATCCAGAGCTTAGCCAGAAAGGACTCGGCAGGGCTATGCATTGGGCAGAAATTCTAAACGAGGTCGATTTAGATGCCATATATTCTACCGATTACAACAGAACATCCATGACCGCAGCACCTACTTCCGTAAAGAAAAATATCGATGTACAATATTATGATCCAAGGATAATGGATATAGATCAATTTAAAATAGATAACCTAAACAAAAAAGTCTTGGTTGTAGGACATAGCAATACAACTCCTGAATTTGCTAATCTTCTTTTGGGAGAGGAAAAATACACCCAAATAGACGACAGTGAAAACGGTACTTTGTTTATCGTAAACATAGTTGATGGAGTTGCCAATAGCAGTAGACTGGTTTTCAATTGTAACTGCCCGGACTAACTTCTATATTTTCCAACTTAATTTCGGACAATAATTCCAATCCATTTTTCAGGTACAAGCTATCTATTTGGTAAATTGAAGTGTTTTCCTGTTTAGGTTTATAGTTCTTATAATCTACAAACCGAATACCTCCAATGGTTCTTTCGTTGAAAGCCTCACGAAAGCGTTGACCACCACCATTTACATGAAATTCATAGGCTAAAAAATCAGGCTTATTGGTTTGGGTATTGAACCAATAAATATATACATCATCATAATCATCCCCTCCCCCTTCTTCTTGAAAACTAATCTCAACCTTGTGATATTCTTTACCCTCTATATCCACAGTTCCTAATAATTTTTTCTGAACGGCCCTGTCATTTAGCCCATAAGGTAAGTAAGCAAAATAATGTACGGAGTTGACCGAGTTGGCAAATTTATTTGCCGTGGTATCGGCCAGAACCATCAATGTATCATTAATATACCTTTCAAAACCCGATGAAGTTTTCCTATCAAAAATCCGGTCAGTATCGGTTTTGATTTGTCTTTGTAGTATCTTTTTTCCATTCTCCAACTTTGAACTGTAGTGCATATCCCTGAAGTCAAAATCAATGTTTGAACGTTTATAGTTTTCACCACCACTAACCAATATGCTTTTATCTACAATCTCCTGTGCGGTAAGGGTCTTTCTCTTTTCACAACCCGATAGAGAAACTAGAATCATTACGAGCAAAACACGGTGCATATGAATTATTTTTTCAGTTAATCGTAAGATATTAGAGTTCATTACAAAATAAGCGCTTTAAATCTGTTTATAGATCAAAGAGATTATTTAATTGTCCTTATTTTTGTCACCCATGCAGAAGAATATCAATATAAAAAATAAAAAAGCTCGCTTTGAATACGAGTTACTGGATAAGTATACGGCAGGAATTGTGCTTGCCGGTACGGAGATAAAGTCTATTAGATATGGAAAGGCCTCAATTTCCGAGAGTTTTTGTGAGTTTAACGACCAGGGGGAATTATTTGTCATCAATATGCAAATCGATGAATATTCACATGCCTCACATTTTAATCATAAACCAAAGGCCGAAAGAAAACTTTTATTGAATAAGAGGGAATTAAAGAAACTCCATAAAGAAGTAAAAGCCTCGGGGCTTACCATAGTACCCTTGACCCTATTTATTAATGATCGTGGACTCGCCAAATTACAAATAGCCTTGGCTAAGGGTAAAAAACTATACGATAAGCGTGATACGATTAAGGATAGGGACAACAAAAGAAACTTAGATCGAATTAAAAAAAGTTTTAATTCATAAAACCCTTTAGTTTTTATCTTCTAACAAAGGGACGAACCTAAAAGAACCGTACTCTGTTTTTTTAAATTCTTTTTCTGAAGTTCGCTCATAAAGTGTCATAATCTGTTCTTCAAATCCAACGGGAATCACTAATCGCCCTCCAACTTTTAGTTGGGACATTAATGCCTTGGGAACTTCAGGAGCACCTGCAGTAACTATTATTCTGTCGAAAGGTGCCTCTTCTGGCAGCCCCTTATAACCATCTCCAAAAATAAACTTCTTAGGACGATAACCCATTTTTTTGAAGAAGAGGTTGGTTTTCTTAAAAAGTTCCAACTGTCGTTCAATAGTGTAAACTTTAGCTTTGCAGTTTAATAACACCGCAGTTTGGTAGCCACTACCAGTACCTATTTCCAGAACTTTCAGATTAGGTTCCAGTTCCAATAACTCGGATTGAAACGCAACGGTATAGGGTTGTGAAATGGTTTGATCGGCCGCTATGGGAAACGCCTTATCTTGATAGGCATGGCCCTCAAAACTACTATCCATAAAAAGGTGTCTTGGAACCTCCCTAATGGCGTCTAAAACTTTGTTATCGGTAATGCCTTTTCCAATCAGCACCTCGGCCAATTGGTTGCGCATGCCCCTATGCTTATAGGTATCTTTCAATTTTGTTTGGTTTGGTTCTCAAAGTTATAAAAGTTGGACATAGAAAAGAAGGTTCCAAAAAAAGTTAATGCTAAAATTGAAAATTACATTCTTCTTTTAACTTATAAAGTATGTGTATTTTTGAGAAAAAAGAAATGATATGCTCAAAGTTGGTGTTTTAGGGGCCGGACATCTTGGTAAAATACATTTGCGTTTACTCAATCAATCTGAAAAGTATGATTTAATCGGTTTTTATGACGCTGATATCATTAATGGAAAAAAGGTTGAAACCGAATTTGGTTATACTTATTTTGAAAATATAAATGACCTAATCGATGCCGTTGATATAGTAGATATCGTTACCCCAACGTTATCACATTTCGATTGTGCCAAGAAAGCAATGGAAAAGGGCAAACATATTTTTATTGAAAAACCTATCACCAATACGCTGGAAGAAGCAGAAAACCTTCTGGTTTTAGAAGACAAATTTAAAGTAAAGGGACAGGTTGGCCATGTTGAGCGATTCAACCCCGCTTTTACTGCGGTTAAGGATGCCATAAAACAGCCTATGTTTATCGAAACACACCGGTTGGCCGAATTCAATCCAAGAGGTACCGACGTACCTGTGGTGTTAGATTTAATGATTCATGATATTGATGCCATTCTTAGTGTTGTAAAGTCCAAAGTGATAGGAATTAATGCCAGTGGTGTTTCCGTTTTAAGCCAATCCCCTGATATTGCTAATGCACGACTGGAATTTGAAAATGGCTGTGTCGCCAATCTTACCGCAAGTAGAATATCCCTAAAGAACATGCGTAAAACACGATTTTTTCAGAAAGATGCCTATATCGCTGTTGACTTTTTAGAGAAAAAAGTGGAAGTTGTAAAAATGAAGGATGCTCCCGAAGTACCCGGAGATTTTGACATGGTGCTACAAAATGCCGAAGGCGTAAAGAAGCAAATATATTTTGAAAATCCTACTATAGCAGAAAATAATGCCATTCTAGATGAATTGGAATCCTTTGCAGAGGCCATTAATACAGACACAACACCAGTCGTAACGTTAAAACAAGGTACGGAAGCTCTAAAAGTAGCGTTGCAAATTATAAATGCCTTCGAAAACAAATCAGTTTTAAATTGATTTAGAAAAAGAAAAAAATCAAACCTTTTTAAAATTACAAGGGATGAAAAACATAACAGTAATCGGCGCGGGAACAATGGGAAATGGAATTGCCCATGTTTTTGCACAAAATGGATATACCGTCCATTTAATCGATCTTAACGAAAGTGCCTTGGAAAATGGAATTTTGAACATTACCAAGAACCTGGACAGAATGATTGCCAAAGAGAAAATTTCTGAAGGAGAAAAAAAAGCAACTTTGGAACGTATTTCGTCCTTTACCGATTTAAAAAACGGAGTTGAATCAGCCGATTTAGTGGTAGAGGCCGCTTCAGAAAGCTTAAATGTAAAGTTGAATATTTTTAAGGAGTTGGACACCCATTGTAATCAAGATGCTATCCTAGCTACCAATACTTCTTCTATTTCCATCACAAAAATTGCCTCGGTCACTTCCAGACCTGCAAAAGTGATCGGAATGCATTTTATGAACCCGGTTCCTATTATGCAACTGGTTGAAATTATACGGGGATATAGTACCTCTGACGACACGACACATCAGATTATGGAACTTTCAAAAAAATTAGGCAAGGTTCCTAAAGCGGTTAATGATTATCCTGGATTTGTCGCTAATAGAATTCTTATGCCCATGATCAACGAAGCCATCGAAACCTTGCACCACGGAGTCGCAGGTGTAGTGGAAATTGATACTGTTATGAAATTGGGTATGGCACACCCTATGGGACCTTTGCAGCTAGCGGACTTCATAGGTCTGGACGTTTGTCTTTCTATTCTAAGTGTAATGTATGATGGTTTTAAAAACCCCAAATATGCACCTTCTCCCCTACTTGTTAATATGGTGACTGCAGGCAAACTGGGTATTAAATCCAAAGAAGGATTTTACGACTATACAACAAGCAGAAAAGCCGAGAAGATTTCTAATCAATTTTTAGAATAATATGTCCATAGCAAAAAACTTAAATACTATAAAAGCAACGTTACCTGAAAAGGTGACTTTAGTTGCAGTTTCCAAAACAAAGCCTGAATCCGATATCATGGAGGCCTATAATACCGGTCATAAAATATTTGGGGAAAATAAGGTTCAGGAAATGACCAAGAAATGGGAGGAGTTACCGAAAGATATCGAATGGCACATGATAGGTCATGTTCAACGAAACAAGGTCAAGTACATGGCCGAATACGTAACCTTAATTCATGGTGTGGATAGCGTTAAATTGTTGAAGGAAATAAATAAACAGGCGAAAAAATATGACCGACAAATCCCTTGTCTTTTACAAGTCCATATCGCCGAAGAAGACACCAAGTTCGGTTTTGATGAGTCGGAGATCAAAGAATTGGTAAGTTCTGATGAATTTCATCAATTTGAAAACATAAAAATAACTGGGTTAATGGGAATGGCCACCTTTACGGATGATAAACAGCAAATAAAAAGAGAATTTCAGTCCTTAAATCAGTTATTTCAAAATTTGAAATCCGAATTCCCTGATTTATCCATACTATCCATGGGAATGAGCGGTGACTATAAAATTGCGATTGAAGAAGGAAGTACTATGGTGCGTATTGGAAGTAGTATCTTTGGGAAAAGAAATTATCAATAGATACCATAAATAGGTATAAGAACAGAAAGTTTAGATGTACGCCATACTGGATATAGAAACGACCGGAGGAAAATTTAATGAGGAGGGCATCACAGAAATTGCGATACATAAATTTGACGGCCATAAAGTCATTGATTCTTTCATAAGCCTTGTAAACCCGGAAAAAGAGATACAGCCGTTTGTGGTAAACCTTACGGGTATCAATAATAAAATGCTCCGAACGGCACCTAAGTTTCATGAGGTTGCCAAAAGAATTGTAGAAATTACTGAAGATACCGTCATAGTTGCCCATAATGCACAATTCGATTATAGAATTTTAAGAACCGAATTTAGAAGATTGGGCTATAACTACCAACGCAAAAGCCTTTGTACGGTAGATTTGTCCAAAGCTTTACTACCAGATGCAGACTCCTACAGTTTGGGAAAATTGGTTAGGTCCTTAGGTATACCTGTAAGCGACCGCCATAGAGCCAATGGTGATGCCTTGGCCACGGTAAAATTGTTTAAGCTCCTACTGGCAAAAGATTCGGAAAAGGCCATTATAAAAGAGGTTATACGAAAAGAAGCCCAAGGTGAACTTTCGGACAAACAATTGGATATTGTACGAAGTATGCCCAACGAAACGGGGGTTTTTTATATGCACGGAAAGGAAGGCGATATTATATACCTGAGCAAAAGTACGGACATTAAAAAAAGGGTAAACCAACTATTTACAAAAACTGGTGATCGTTCCAGAAAGTTGGCGAAAGACACAAAAAAGGTAACTTTTGAAAAAACGGGTAGTGAGCTTGTAGCCCTTTTAAAGGAGCATCAAGAACTTTTAAGGAATAGGCCCAAATACAATGCTATACCTAGAAAAAGAATGTTCTCGCACACCCTATGCCTCACAACAAACGATTATGGGTATTTAGAGCTTAAGTCTACACCGATAAGCCAATGTTCTGAAAAGTGGGGATATTTCAATGGTGATTTCAGTGCCAAAAATCATTTATTCAAAATCACAAAGGATTTTACATTGTGTGACAAACTTAATGGCATTAGTGAGGCAAGAGGAAGTTGTTCCAATTACGCCGAAGGAAAATGCAAGGGAGCTTGTATTCAAAAAGAAACAGTAGAAGATTACAATATTCGAGTAATGGAGTCCTTGAACAAATACAGCCTTAAGAATAAGGATATAGTCCTGGTAGACAAAGGAAGGGAATTAGGTGAAAATGCCGCAATACTTATAAAGAAAGGCTCTTTGGTAGGTGTTGGTTATTATGATTTAAACCATCAAATAAATAATATTCATATCTTAGAAACTTTGATAACTCCCATAAACGGGACTCAAAATGCAAATTTTATTATAGAATCCTATCTGAGAAAAAAGAAGACTCTTAAAACAATTCCGTTATAAACTTTATTGAAAAAGGATAAGTCAAATACCGGTTGGAAAAATAAACTTCATGAAATTATTTATGAAGCGGATACGCCCATGGGTAAATGGTTTGATATTATTCTTATCGTCATCATACTATTCAGTGTCCTTTTAATCATGCTGGAAAGCGTAAAAAATATCGACGCAGAATACCATAAAACTTTATTGACACTTGAATGGGTAGTTACCATTTTCTTTACGATAGAATATTTCGCCAGAATTATATGTATAAAGAAACCCACTAAATATATATTCAGCTTTTACGGTATAATTGACTTTTTATCTACCATTCCATTATACCTATCCTATATTTTAGCGGGTTCACAAGTTTTGTTGGCCGTAAGGGCATTCCGACTTTTAAGGGTTTTTAGGATATTGAAACTAGTTCAATTTTTAGGAGAGGCCTCCCAACTTAAAAGTGCCTTGAAGGCAAGTAGGGCTAAGATTACAGTATTCCTCTTCGCCGTTCTTATTCTTTCTGTTATGTTGGGAACCTTAATGTATATCATAGAAGGTGACGAAGCAGGTTTTACCAGCATCCCTACAAGTATATATTGGACCATTGTAACCCTAACGACCGTTGGGTATGGCGATATTGCACCAATAACCCCACAGGGTCAATTAATAGCGACCATTATTATGCTCTTAGGTTATGGAATTATCGCCGTACCTACTGGAATAGTTACCGTAGAATTTGGTAAGCGGTCCAAAAAAGCATCGGGCGATGAAAGTGTGGAACATTTTGTGCATGTGAACACTCAAGCTTGTCCAACTTGTGCCAAGGAAGGACATAGGGATGATGCTACTCATTGCTATAATTGCGGAAGTTTGTTAAATGAATAAAGTCCTTATTTCCGTTGTTGGGCCTACAGGCATTGGAAAAACTAGATTAGGTATAGTTCTGGCCAATTATTTTGATACGGAAATCATTTCCGCCGACTCGAGGCAATTCTATAAGGAAATGTCCATAGGTACGGCAGTACCTTCCAAAAATGAATTAGCTACTGCCCATCATCATTTTATCCAACACAAAAGCATTCACGACCACTACTCTGTTGGGGACTTTGAAAGAGATGCCATTAAAAAACTGAATGAGCTTTTCGAAGAGAAGGATATAGTGATTATGGTAGGTGGAAGTGGGTTATATGTGAATGCAGTAACGGATGGCTTAAATAAATTTCCTGAGGTGGATAGCAGCATTCGTGAAAAATTAAACTACGAATTAGCTACTAATGGTATTGAACCCTTACAAAGTAAGCTAAGAAAATTAGATCCTGATTATTTTACCGAGGTAGATATCCAAAATCCACACCGTCTTATTCGCGCATTGGAAATTTGTATCGGCACTGAAAAACCCTATTCCAGCTTTTTGAAAAAACCAAAAAGTAAACGGAATTTTAAGGTGCTAACCATAGGGATCGATGCTACTCGTGAAAAAGTTTATGAAAGAATAAATCAACGTGTAGACATAATGGTGAAGGACGGTTTGTTGGAAGAGGTTCGATCACTTATCGACCACAAGGAATTGAATGCCCTACAAACTGTTGGTTATAAGGAAATATTCCAGTATTTGGATGGAAATTGGACGCAAGAATTTGCCATATCGGAAATAAAAAAGAACACCAGAAGATTTGCAAAGAGGCAAAATACCTGGTTTAAAAAAAATAGGGAAACAATCTGGGTAAATCATGATTATGAAAAAAAAGAGCTTTTAAAGATGGTGGAAAAAGCAACTTTAAAACTAAAAAATGAGTAAACCTTCTATTATATATGTAATGGGCGTTTCCGGTAGTGGAAAATCTACTGTAGGGAAACTCTTGGCAGAAAACTTAGGGTGGTCATTTTTTGATGGAGATGACTATCACCCAAACGCCAATATTGAGAAAATGGCAAATGGAACACCGCTAAATGATTTAGACAGAGAAGACTGGTTGAAAACACTAAACCATTTAGCAAAAACATATAAAGGCCAAGGAGCTGTTATCGTATGCTCAGCCCTTAAATCCAAATACCGACAACAATTAAAGGATGGTATTGAAAATGAATGCCGATTTCTGTATTTAAAGGGAACACTACAACAAATTAGCAAAAGACTACAGGCTCGTCAAAATCACTTTATGCCACCGGGATTACTCCAATCGCAATTTGAAACATTGGAAGAACCTTCAAATGCCATTACCCTTTCTATAGCAAAGACACCGGAAAAAATTGTAGCACAGGCGATTAAATTGCTATAAACAAAAAAGCATCCTTTAGAAAAGGATGCTTTTTTTAAACATTTTGAGTAGTCTTATTCGTCTTCAGTTTTAACGACCAATCGGAATCCTTCACCATGAATGTTAAGAATTTCAACTGTATCGTCGCGCTTCAGATATTTCCTAAGTTTGGCAATGTACACATCCATACTTCTCGATGTGAAATAATTGTCATCGCGCCATATTTTGGTAAGTGCCAATTCACGAGGCATCAGGTCGTTTTCATGTAGTGCCAATAATCGCAAAAGTTCGTTTTCCTTCGGAGATAATTTTATGGCTTCTTCATCCTTATATTTTAAGAACCTTAATTTTGAATTTAAATGAAAACCACCAATTTCAAATTCAAATTTTTTGCTTTCAGCCAAACTACTGGAAGCTTTCCTTTGAAGTATTGCTTTAATCTTCATTAGTAATACTTCAGAATCAAAAGGTTTGTTTAAATAGTCATCTGCGCCGGCTTTATACCCCTTTAAAACATCTTCTTTCATTGTTTTGGCCGTTAAGAATACAATTGGGACGTTTTCGTTCTTTTCCCTAATTTCCTTTGCTAGAGTAAACCCGTCCTTATATGGCATCATAACATCCAAAATACAGATATCGTAATTGTCCTTTTTAAACTTCTCAAAACCCTCCATACCATTTTTGGCCAAGGTGACATCAAAGTCGTTCATGGATAGGTAGTCCTTTAAGACAATACCAAAATTTGGATCGTCTTCCACTAAAAGTATTTTTTTGTTTACTGTTTCCATAATTTTTAAATTAAAGGTAGTTTAATATAAAAAGTGCTTCCTTTGTCTTTTTCACTTTCCGCATATACTTCCCCTTGGTGATCATCTACTATTTTTTTAACGTAGGCCAAACCAAGTCCATGACCCTTAACGTTGTGAATATCTCCTGTATGCTCTCTATAAAATTTTTCAAAGACTCTTTTTAGGACAACTTTGCTCATTCCCGCTCCTTGGTCCTGTACTTTGATAACTATATTGTTTTTTACCACTTCTGTATAAACATCAATTTTGGGAGCATCATTGGAATATTTAATTGCGTTGTCCAAAATGTTTACAATTACGTTTGTAAAGTGCATCTCATTGGCCAATACTTCTGACCGTTCTGCATTCAAATGAGTTTCAATATACCCGCCCTTGTCCTGCACAATTAACTCTACATGAGTAACAGCATCATTTATTATATCATGGGCATCTACCCTATCCTTGCTAATATCCAATTGGTTTTTCTCCAACTTGGAAATTCTAAGCACGTTTTCTACTTGGGCATGCATTCTTTTATTCTCGTCCCTTATCATTTGTAGGTATCTGGAAACTTTTTCCTGATCCACAATTATTTTTGGATTTTTGATAGCTTCTACTGCCAAATTTATGGTTGCTATAGGTGTTTTAAACTCGTGGGTCATATTATTAATGAAATCCGTTTTAATTTCAGAAATCTGCTTTTGCCTAATTAATTGATAAATAGCTCCCGAATAAGCTATTACTATTATCAGGGTAAACAAAAGCGACAATAATGCGAGTCCTAAAATCGATTGCACCAAAAAACGCTTCTTTTTAGGAAATGAAACCAACAAATCAAAGTTGGAAACCCCATCAAAGTCCGTGAAAAGTGGCGATTTATAGAGGTTTGCTTCCGAATATTTAAATTTTCGAGATTTAAGCTTGGTGGGTAAACCATTACTGTAAACTCCATATTCAAAATCGATGTCAACACCCCTATCCTCCAACTCTCTTTGTACCAAAAGTTCAATTTCCTGTTTCGAGACCCGTTTATGAATCGGAACTCTTTTAGCGTAGGTCGTGAACAAATCTTCCATGGCAAATTTGTCGATATCCCTTAGCCCTCCTATTTTTTCTACTCTTTGGATAGGCGTTAATCGATATCCTTTACCATCTATATCATAATCTTCCCTAAAAATAGAGGTGGTACGTTTGCTCGTATAGTTTTTGATGAAAGTGGTATCACCCACATCACCGTTATCAAAGAACGTGGAAGAAATGCCGTAATCCTCCTCTAAGATACCATGCTCATAAAGTAATATCTCGTTGGAATTAACATCCCTGTCTATGAAAAAGAAATTTCGAAATTGGGTTTCTTTCAATTCCCCGACGCTATCCTTTGCATAAAGGTATCTGTCGTAGTAATCTTTTTTTTCCCTTCCTTCTATCTGATCGGTAACACTATTTAGAGCTTCTGAAACAACATTGGAAAATTGCTCCTCCTTGTTCTCAACTGAATTTTTAATCCAAATACTTTGGATAAAAATCAATCCAATGAGAGAAAGGCTCATTAGAACTACCAAGAGTACAAATAACCTCTTATTCATTATAATGTTAAAATTAAATATTTACAAGGAAGCCCTTAGCACGTTTAACCAAACCTTAACACAAATGTTAAAATTTACCATAGTTAGTAAAAATCAAGGATGGCGTCATTTATCTCGGCTACTTTACGCTTAGTCTTTTCTAGGACGATATTTTCAATTACAAAATCAGCTAAAGGTACTTTTTTTTCGTCTTCCAATTGATTTTTCATCCGTGCCAAAATTTCATCTTCGGTACTGCCGTCGCGTTCTAATAGCCTTTTGATTCTGAGTTCCTTTGGTGCGGTCACCAATACAATCTTATCGTAGAAATCCTGTGCTTGGTTTTCAAAGAGTAATGCGGTTTCCTGAACAACGTAGGGATGCTTGTGTTCTCTGCACCACTTCAAAAAATGCTTTCTAACCTCCGGATGCACAATTTTGTTTAACTTTTTCAACGCTACCTCATCCTTAAAAACCGCGTTTGCAATAAAGGCACGATTTAACTTATCCTCGAGATATGCTTCTTCACCAAACAAGGCCACTAATTCCTTTTTAATTTTCTTGGATGAATGCATCAATTTTTTAGCCTCGACATCAGAATTATAAACGGGAACGCCCAGCTCCTCGAATATTCTTGCAATCGTCGTTTTTCCACTACCAATACCACCTGTAAGGCCAACTACCTTCATTATTTTTTTAAAATAAACTCTATTTCCTTGGTCCTTAGAACCGCATTATTTATTCCTTTGGGCTTTTCTTCCAAAACTAAGGGTAATATGTTCTGATCACTACCCTCCACTTTGGAGTAATCTGCCGTAATTATAAAATCCTCGGAGGTGATTTCCTTAAGGGTATCCAGTTGGGCCTGGCATACTACCTTTATTACATCTGGAAACATTCTTACCTGAACACTATCAGGGAGATTTAGCATGGTAACGGGTACTTCAAAAACTTGCTCTGAAAATCTATAAACCGTACCTGAAACAGTTACAACCGACGGATTAAAACTTGTTTTGTCCAAATCCCTTGACTTGACCAAGGTATATGTGTTTGAAAAATCTGATTCGGCATTCATAATTTCTATGAACGATGTCCTAACATTTTCAATGGTATCTATTTGTGTTTCAGGCCCAGTTATAGTCACTGTTTTTGGCGAAATAACCAACGAATCCTCTAAGGCATGGTTTTGAGCAAATGTTATATTCACGCGCGGAATTACAGGTACTTTTTTAGAAACCAAAGAGGTGAACTTTACGAAAATGGTATCGTTATCCATTTCAATCAATTCCATATCGCCGGATAACTGTGCTTGAATTTGTCTTCTGTATACTGAAGGTGGAATATAATATCCGGTATCCTTCTTTCTAACCTCCGAAAGGTTTATTTGAATTTTTTTCTTGCGTATCCCAAAACCAATAAATTGAAAACCAACGGCCCTTAGCCGCACGTTAAGTTGACTTTTTGGAGCCTCTGCCAGAAGAAATTCTTGAGGAACATTTACATAATCTAATTCAAAGGAAGTACTTCCAACAAAGGATTGTGCCAGGTTATTGACAAACCAGGCCAAAAATGAAAAAAACAAAAAGACCAAGAATACCTTGACCTTTCTTTTCTTTAAACCTACTTTAATTCTTTCTAAAATCACGGTCGTTCATTCGTTTTAAAAAACAACTCCGGAAAAAGCGTCTCTGGAGACTTATTACTAAAAGTAGTATAAATAGTAGACTTCAAAAAACCAAAACCATAGCCCGTAAACTGTACCATAGTCGCAAATAAAGCCATTAGGGATACTTTTATATTCCCCGTTTTAACTATCGCATCCAAGAATAGAGCCAAAAAATAAAGGATATATAGCGTAGACGGCAGCCAAAAATCCCAAAAAACAAATCCTAAGGAAACCAAAAATCCTATACAGAATAATGTAGGAAACCAATACGTGAGTTTTGCGGTCTTAGGATGCCATACATTCAAAATAGGACGTACCATTCCAAATTTCTTTACCTGAATGTAAAACTTGTTCCAATCTATTCTTCGTTTGTGATACACTAAGGCATTGGGAATCAATTTAGTATCGTAGCCCTTATCCCAAATACGAATCGTTAAATCCGGGTCTTCACCGGGATGAATATTCCCATAACCTCCGGTTTTCTCAAAAGCCTCTTTGGAAATACCCATATTGAAACTTCTAGGCTGGAATTTATCTATAGATCCCTTTCTTCCTCGAATACCCCCAGTCGTCAAAAAAGAGGTCATAGCGTAGTTAATAGCCTTTTGTACATCACTAAAAGATGCATGTGCAGCATCCGGCCCTCCATAGCAGTGAACAAATTCTTCATATAAGCTCCTCTCTGCCTCCTCTAAATACTGGGGGGGTAGAATACAGTCTGAGTCCAAAACTATAAAGTAGTTCCCTTGTGCCATTCGCATTCCATAATTTCTGGAATCCCCAGGGCCCGAATTGGGTTTTTGATAATAAGAGATATTCAGTTGGTCTTTAAACTGGTTTATAACCTCATTAGAGGGCACCGAAGATCCATCCTCTACTATAACAATTTCAAAATCCTTAGTGTAGGTCTGAAATATAAGGCTTTCTAGCAGCTCATGTACTTCATTAGGTCTATTAAAAACAGGAATAATAAAAGAAAATGATAAATTCATTTCAGCTTTTCAAGCATTAAAAAAACCTAAGAAAAAAAGATGATGTGTAACTTTTAGAATTTATCTATGACCTCTTGGCTGACCCCAGTATTAGAAAATCCTCCATCATGGAAGAGGTTTTGCATCGTAACTTTTCTGGTAAGGTCAGAGAATAAAGTAATGGTGTAATCCGCACAGTCTTGTGCAGTCGCATTACCCAATGGGGACATTTTCTCCGCATAGCTGATGAATCCGTCAAACCCCTTAATCCCTTGTCCGGCAGTTGTAGCTGTTGGTGATTGCGATATTGTGTTGACACGGACCTTCTTTTCCTTTCCAAAAAAGTATCCGAAACTACGGGCCACAGATTCCAAATAGGCTTTGTTGTCTGCCATATCATTGTAATCGGGAAATGTTCGCTGAGCTGCCATATAGGTTAGTGCTACGATACTGCCCCACTCGTTCATAGCATCGTTTTTATAAAGGGATTGCATCACTTTATGGAAGGAAAGCGCTGAAACGTCCCAACCCTTAGCCGTAAAATCATAATTTTCATCGGTATAGGCCCTTCCCTTTCGCACGTTAACCGACATACCAATAGAGTGCAGAACAAAATCCAATTTACCACCTAATATTTCCATGGACTTGGTGACCAAATTTGCCAATTCCTCCTCATTGGTGGCATCGGCGGGAATAATTTCGGAACCTGTTTTCTCGGCCAACTCCTTAATCTGACCCATTCTCATAGCAATGGGAGCGTTTGTCAATACAAAAGTCCCCCCTTCGTCGTGCACGCGTTGTGCCGTTTTCCAAGCAATTGAGTTTTCGTCCAAAGCTCCAAAAATGATTCCTTTTTTTCCTTTTAATAGATTATAAGCCATGTGTTGGTTCTTAAATTTTATTTGTGAATCAAAGATATTTAAAATAAACCAATCCTATTTTAAGCCTGCCCAAATTAATTTAACAATTGTCGTGCATGGGCCATCGCTGAATCCGACAATTCATTCCCGCCAAGCATCTGCGCCAATTCCAATACCCTTTCGTCATTGGAAAGCTTACGCATATTGGTTTTGGTACCTTCCTCCTCATCTGTTTTAAAAACTTTGAAATGATGGTTTCCCTTGGAGGCTACTTGCGGCAAATGGGTAATGGAGAACACTTGCATATCCTTGCTCATCGCTTTCATGATATCTGCCATGCGATTGGAAATTTCCCCAGAGACACCAGTATCAATTTCATCGAACATGATGGTCGGTAGCTTTTCATACTGCGCCAATATGGACTTAATAACTAACATAATTCTGGAAAGTTCACCGCCTGATGCTACTTTCTTCAATTCACCGTAATCACTTCCTTTATTTGCCGTAAACAAAAAGGAGAGGTCATCCATTCCGTTCGGCTTGAACGTTTCGGCACCTTTTAATCCAATCTTAAAAGAAGCACTAGGCATTCCTAAATGCGAAAGGTCGGCCTCCAACTGTTTTTTCAAAGCAGGAATAATAGCATTACGTTTTTCACGTATAACCAAAGCCTGTTCCTCCAAATTGGACTCCAAATCCTGAAGTTCTCGGGTTTTTAATGCTATTTTTTCATCCAGGTGTGCTGTTTCAAAGGCTTTTTGGGAAAGTTCCTCCTTAATTTGTATTAACTCGGAAATCTCCGAAACACCATGTTTTTTCTGTAAATTGTACAACAATTGTAATTTACCATTGGTTTCTTCCAAAAGTGAAGGGTTGGACTCCACACCATCCTGAAAAATCTGAAGTTCGGAGTTTATATCGTCCATCTCTATAAAAACAGATTGTATTCGCTCGTGCAAACCTGTATACTGCTTGCCATAACCCGACAGTCTAGAGAGAACCGCCTTTAATTCGGAAACCAAAGAAAGAATACCCATCTGATCATCATTCATCAATTGATCTCCCTTCGCAAGCTCTTCCATAATCAATTCAACATTGTTCAGTTGCTCGTATTGATCCTCCAGCTCTTCCAATATCCCTTCCTTTAAAGGGGCCGCCTCTAGTTCAGTCAATAAAAAATCATTATAATCCTGTTCCTTTACGGCAGTATTCTGAAAATCGATCAGGTCTTGTAGCTCTTTTTTTAGGGCTGTATAGGAATTCAAGGTTCCCTTGAAAGCAAACAGCCTTTTTTTATTATCCGCTAAGGCATCGATTAATTTTAACTGAAAATCGTTCTCTGTCAGCCGTAAGGTTTGATGTTGGGAGTGAATATCAATTAACCTGTCCCCCAATTGGGACAGAATATCCAAAGTGACCGGAGTATCGTTTATAAAAGCACGAGACTTCCCGCTAGGTAAAATTTCCCTTCTAATTACCGTGCTGTCTTCATAGTCCAAATCATTTTCACCAAAAAAAGACTGAAGGCTATAATCCTTAATCTGAAAATAAGCCTCAATAATACATTTCCTTTCCTTATCACGAAGTGAAGATAGATCGGCCCTTTTTCCCAAAACCAGGGAAAGTCCGCCAAGAAAAATGGATTTTCCCGCACCAGTTTCACCGGTAATGATAGTAAAACCGCTGTCCAGGCTCACTTCTAAGCTGTCGATGAGTGCGTAATTATCTATGGAAAGGTTGGATAACAAATCTCAGAAATTTTAGAAAACCAAAGGTAATCTATATTCCGGTTTGAAAAAAGAATCAGTATTTAATGTCGTTCCAAGTACTGGAGTATAATGGCGCGATTTTATTCAAAGTTTCCTTTAGTTTAACGATGTCCACTTTGGGGCCATCTGAAAAGATATTTTGAATTTCTTCGGATTTGGCATCGAAAAAAGTTTGGATTAAAAAAGCATTGGGCCTTCTATTGATCATCGTCTGGAAAAGGTTCATGGTTCCTGCAATAATCTGCTTTCCGGTACTATTATTGTCGGCTAAAATATCCAAGCCCTTCCTATGATAATTATACATAGCCACTCGGTATTCTTTATAGGTATTGGACAAAAGATTATCCACCAACTCAAACCTACTACGATCCGAGGACTGGCTCCAGCCCGAATAGTTACTACCTTGGGCCTGGGTGACAATATTTTGGGCCTTTCTATAAAAATCAGTACCCTCTTCCAAAGAAAAGGTATCGGCATCCAATCCAAGTATAATATAGGCGTAGTAGGCCACCACGGCCACTAAATTAGATTCGAATACATTTTCATTAAATACCAAGGGTTGGAACTCTATATATTGAAAGTTCAACTGATTGTCCTTATAATTAAACACCGGACTTTCATAAGAGGTATTGTAAACGGGACGCGAAGATTGTATTTGAATATTACCACTGAATCGATCAGATTCGTACTCCGTAATGGTAATGAACATTTGTGCATTTACGCGTTCATTTTCCTTGTATACCCGATTGGTCCACTTATTCTTATTCACAAAATCGCTCAAGGAACGTTCCAAGGTCCTGAAAATTTGCTGATTGGTCTGAGAGACCTGATCGGAATTTATGGTTACCGTACAGTTCAATTCCTGTGCCTGAAGCGTACAAACAATAAATAAAAAAGTAAATAGTGTAAGGAACTTACGCATAGCGTCTTTTAACGATTTCATTAAGAATATCCTTGGCTACAGCAGCCTTGGTTTTTAAATCAAACGTTTGTATCTCCAAATTGGTATCTATAAAGCTAATTTTATTGGTATTACCTCCAAATCCTGCCCCTTGATCGTTCAATGAATTTAAAATAATAGCATCCAAATTCTTACGCTTCAGTTTGCCTTTGGCGTTTTCAATTTCGTTTTCGGTCTCCAGGGCGAAACCCACCAAATATTGGGATTGTTTCTCCTGCCCAAAGGACAATAAGATATCCCTATTCTTTACCAATTCCAATTGAAGCTCTTTATCTGACTTTTTAATTTTCTGCTCCGATTTAACCTTAGGTTTGTAATCCGCCACCGCTGCAGCACAGATAACGATGTCGGCGTCCGGAAAATGTTCATGCGCCTTTAGGTACATCTCATCCGCAGAGATCACTTTTATTAATTGGACCAATTCCTTTTCAATGGTATATTGGGATGGCCCTGAAACAAGAATTACGGTTGCACCTAAATTCGCTGCGGCGTTGGCCAGCTCAAAACCCATGAGTCCGGAAGAATGGTTTCCTATAAACCGAACGGGGTCGATAGCCTCATAGGTAGGCCCCGCGGTAATTAAAACTTTTTTATTTTTTAATGGCAGCCCTTGCGATAAGTAATTTTGAATGAAGGCCATAATATCCTCCGGTTCCGCCATTCTCCCCTCGCCATACAAACCACTTGCCAGTTCTCCCGAAGTAGCAGGAATCATTATGTTGCCATAAGATTGAAGCGTATCGAAGGATTTTTTGGTGGTAGGATGATGGTACATGTCCAAGTCCATGGCTGGAGCAAAAAGGACCGGGCATTTAGCCGAGAGATAGCAAGCCAGTAATAAATTATCCGAAGTACCGGACGCCATTTTAGAAAGCGTGTTGGCCGTGGCAGGGGCAATAAGCATTAGGTCTGCCCAAAGCCCCAGTTTTACATGGTTGTTCCAATCGGTCGTATGATTTTTGGTTTTGACAAAATTGGAGACCACAGGGTTTTTGGACAAGGTCGCCAAGGTCAGTGATGAAACAAAAGAGCTGGCGCTCTCGGTAAGAACTATCTTAACGTTAGCGCCAGCTTTTATTAATAAGCGAACAAGAAATGTGGTCTTATAAGCAGCAATCCCTCCGGTAATGCCTAAGAGGATGTTTTTGCCGTTCAACATGTTCTTATGCGTCTTTCTCTGTATTTCTGTGGTAGATTTTGTCGTTCAACCACTCCTCTACTGCCAAAGCATGAGGTTTCGGCAACTTTTCGTAGAACTTGGAAACTTCGATCTGTTCCTTGTTTTCAAAAACTTCCTCCAAACTATCGCTATATGTTGCAAACTCCTCTAATTTTTCCAACAACTCCTTCTTTATTTCAGAGTTGATCTGAATTGCACGCTTGGCCGCAATGGAAATTGCCTCATAAATGTTATCCGTAGGCTTGTCAAATTCATTTCTGTTGACGGTAACCGTAGAAACGGGAGCCTTGGAGTTCTTTAAATCGTTCATGTTCATAATGAAAACTGTTTATTTTGATTCTTCTGTATTGAATTTTTGTAATTCACTATTGATTCGGGCAATTATATCGGCCGATTCTTTTTCGAATTTGGTATTCGGATATTGTTTCTTCAAGGTATTGTAAGCTTCTCGCGCCTCGTTTAGTCTTTCTTCCTGTAAGCTTTCAAAACTATTCATGGCTAAATGTGTCAGCGCATCAACCTTTACAAAATAGGCATCTTCCCTAAATTCCGAACCTGGAAAATCCGAAATAAAATTATCACTAGCTGCAATAGCCGATTTCAACATGTCATAGTTGAATTCACCAAGCTTATTATATTGTTTTAGGATCTCAAACGCTTTTTTCTCCTTTTTAGTCGTGAGCTCCTGGGCCATCTCGTTAGCCTGATCAAAATATTCCGACTCAGAATAGACATTGATAAAATTCTGTAATTTCACCAAGGCTTTATCCGTATCCGTTTGATCCAAGGAATATCGAGGCGATAACATATAATAACTCTTGGCACCTAAAAAAGAAGCTTGGGCAAGTTTTTCGCTTTTGGGGTAGGATTTTATAAAGCGCTCAAATTGGTAACCGGCCATGTTATAATCCCCACGTTCAAAATAACTGTCCGCAAGAAAAAACATAACCCGTTCTCCTTGAGGCTTACCTACATACTTCGGAGCTATTTGTTCAAACAATCTATTGGCACGCCTGAAATCACCTTCATCATAGTATTTTTCGGCCATATCATATTTGGCTTTAACATCGTCGTTCTTCAGAACTTTCTGGTATTCGCTACAGGATTGAAAAACAATCAACAACAACCCTAAAACAAAAAATTGCCTCATTTTAAAAAACATTTTGCAAAATTAGTGATTCCCAATGGATTTAAAAAACATTTTTAACCCGTCAAAAATAGGGTCATTCCTTCTAAAAATAGCTGATTTTGGGTAAGATTTAACGCAAATTACCTATGCAGGTATCCTTGAAAGTGAGGCTATAAAATGGGCAATCTTGTTTTTTAGCGAAGGACTCGCCTCCACTAGCGGTAATCTCACCGACGCTCCGGACATTCCCAAAACTTCGAATATCGCCTTTATTCCGGCCGGGTTTCCCTCCTCAAAAATAAGACCCATTCCCTCTTGCAACAGGTAATGGTATTCATAGGCTTCCTCATTTTCACCAGCTCTCCCTAAACGGACCATCTGTGAAAACTCGGAAGGTAGCCCTTGTCCTATCACGGATATAACACCTTCCCCACCCGCTAGAATAGTTGGTAATGCGGTAATATCATCCCCGGAAAGCACCAAAAATCCTTCTGGTCTGTGGTCTATCAATTCCATGACCTGAATCATATTTCCACAAGCTTCCTTTATCGCCACAATATTATCAAAGTCCTTGGCCAAACGTATTGTGGTACCAGGAAGCATATTGCTCCCCGTTCTACCAGGTACGTTATACATGATTATAGGGAGTGACGACGCTTCCGAAATGGCCTTAAAATGTTGATAAATACCTTCTTGTGTGGGTCTATTATAATAGGGAGATACGGAGAGTACAGCATCAAAGGGAGAGAGGTTCAAGGTATGTAGGTCATCAACAACGCCTGCCGTATTGTTACCTCCTACCCCAACAACCAATGGGAGTCTTTCATTATTGGCACGTACAATGGTTTCTAGCACCAACTGCTTTTCTTTTTTGGTTAGTGTTACCGACTCTGCCGTTGTCCCCAGAGCCACCAGATAGTCTACCCCGCCATTTATGTTAAAGGAAACAATATCCATTAAGGCATCCACATCTATATTACCATCCGCTTTAAACGGGGTAATCAATGCCACACCTGTACCCATTAACTCTTTCATTCGTGTCTAACTTATATTTCTTTAAAAACGCCTAAATACTTTTTTAACTCTTCCTTGAACGTTTTAAAATCGGATATTGGCGTTTCCAATATCAAATCGTTGAAATCGGGACCTACATCTCCAAAACCGACTTTCATTCTCGCCTTGGTCTTAATGGACATTAAGTTTAAAAGCAGGTTGTTCTCATCGTAATAATTCACCAGCAAATCATACTCCCTACTCAAGAACTCCAACGCATAGCTGTTCTGAATTTCACCGTTCCAACCCAAATCCTTATCTGAAAAGATTGGCGTAGCATACGGAGAGTTTTTGTCATAATAGCTCTTATAACCAATAATCTTTACGGCATTGGGCCTTAAAGAGAAATCATCCAAAAACTGATAGAACAGATCTGACTTGTCAAATTTGTCCAAATCCACGATACAACCCAAAGAACTTATCCCTTTCTTCCTAGTACTTACATAACCAGGTTTTTCGAGTTCCTGCTTTATAAATTTAAGGCCGGATTTCTGTTTAAACTTGTCCTTAATTCCTTTTAAAAACATGTATTTTTACATTTCTACAAATGTAAATAATATCCGTTCAACTGTATGACGAAGTTAAAACACTTTGATTGTTTAAAAATAAAACATTTTGTTGTATTTATAACAATAGTAATGGGATACTCGTGCAAGGAAGCACCTAAAAAATTATCCCATATTACCGGGAAGGAACTAAAAATTGATAGTACGTCACAGGCTGTGAACTCCCTTGAACAGTTTATCCTTCCCTACCATAACCATGTAGAAAATGTTTTGGACAGTACTTTGGCCTATGCCTCGCTAGATATTACCAAGACGGACGGAAGTTATAATACCACTGCAGGTAACCTCATGGCCGATATTATCCTTGAACAGGCCGCTCCCATTTTTAAGCGTAGGACTGGAAAGAACCTTGATTTTGTGCTATTGAACCATGGTGGCATTCGCTCCAGTATTAGTAAAGGAAATGTATCCGCAAGGACTGCATTTGAGGTAATGCCCTTTGAAAACAATACCGTGGTCGTAGAACTTTCCGGCCCTTCCGTAAAGGAAATGTTGACCTACCTTATTACATCCAAAAGAGCGCACCCCGTTGCGGGTATTGAACTTGTTCTGAATAAAGATGATAGCATTAAATCCATAAAAATTCAAGGTCAACCATTTGATGCAAACCGAAATTATTACGTGGCCACATCGGACTATTTGGTATCGGGTGGTGATGATATGGTGTTTTTTAAGGATGCATTGGAGGTGACGGATATCGATTACAAAATCAGGAACGCCATGATCGATTATTTTTCCAAAGTAGATACCCTTTCACCCAAGGTAGATTTAAGATATTATAAATTGGACTAAGCTAAGTATGAAAAGAAGACAATTTATTAAAAATACTGTTGCCACCTCCACGCTGATCGGTGCCGGTGGACTCACTTTGAATGCTTGCTCCTCCGGGAGTGAAAAACACCTTACCATTCTCCATACCAATGATGTGCATAGCCATATCGATGCTTTTCCCAAAGATCATGCAGATTTTCCGGGGTTGGGCGGTTTGGCCCGCAGGGCGGGATTGGTTCAAAAAATTAGGGAAGAAAACCCAAATACCCTGCTTTTTGATGCCGGTGATATTTTCCAGGGAACGCCCTATTTTAATTTTTATGGCGGGGAATTGGAGTTTAAATTGATGAGCAAACTTAAGTATGATGCCGCTACCATCGGCAACCATGATTTTGACAATGGCATCGATGGACTCCTGGCACAAATGCCCCACGCCCAGTTTGATTTTTTAATTGCGAACTACGATTTTACCAATACCGTGATGGACGGGCAAACAAAACCCTATAAAACGTATATAAAAGATGGTATTAAAGTAGGTGTTTATGGACTGGGTATACAATTGGCAGGCCTGGTAACCCAAAAGCTATATAAGGAAACCGAATACCTGGACCCCTATGAGATTGCGAGGGATATAGAAACCCAATTAAAGGAAACCGAAAACTGCGACCTCATTGTCTGTCTTTCCCATATGGGGTACAGCTATGAAAATGAGAACCGGACAGATGACCTGACTTTAGGTAAAAAAACAAAACATACCGATTTGATTATTGGTGGCCACACCCATACTTTTTTGGAAAGGCCCACTATAGTGACCAATGCCAACGATAGGGAAGTTTTGGTGAACCAAGTAGGTTGTTTTGGGGTAAACTTGGGGAGGATAGATTTTTATTTTGATGCCAACGGTGCCACTTCCAATGGTGTAAGCATATCTGTTTAATTGAATACATGGGACATGGAAGAAATTTTAAGGACAGATTCGACGAACGAAGCCTTTATTAATCTGGTACAATTGCTCGATGCCGATTTGGCGGAGCGCGACGGGGAGGATACCGCCTTTTACTCCCAATTCAATGGCATTGACCAACTAAAACACTGCATCCTATATTCCGAGGATGGCATTACCATGGGTTGTGGTGCCTTTAAAAGTTTTGATGAACAAAGCGTGGAGGTAAAACGCATGTACGTAAATCCGGAAATGCGCGGTAAAGGAATTGCCTCAAAAATACTATTGGCCCTCGAGATTTGGGCCAAGGAAATGGGATTTACCTATTGTGTTTTGGAAACGGGCTTACGCCAACCCGAAGCTATAGCCCTTTATAAAAAGAATGGTTACGAGGTCTCCGCAAACTACCCGCCTTATGAGGGAATAGAGAACAGTGTTTGTTTTAGAAAAAAATTAGAGTATAGTACGCTTAATCGTTAAAACGATACTGCTTTATAGTTCCGCCCGGTCGATCGCCTGCGGCTTACTTTTGTTGCACTGCTAGCGCAGTCATCGCACCAAAAGCGCGTGGACATCATCGCCGCGCTATGCCGGATTGCAAGGACCGTAGGATAAGGGACCTATCAACCAAGAACGCCGCTACGGCTGTTCAACGCTACATATTAGGACGCTAAAAGCAATCAGGTCGTCCAATTTTTAATCCCAATACCATGAAAGCCAAGATATACGGCCACTTCATAGCCTTATCGACGACCGATAATGAGCTTCACGATACCCAAAAACAGGACAGATAACTATCTTATCGTTAACGGTTTTCACTATATTTCCATAAAAATTTGACGGACTGCGCATAGCGCGGCGTTGGCAGCAATTAAAGAAAACCTAGTTATGAATAAAAAATTGAGATATGTAATATTATCATTTATAACAATAGGTACGTTTGTTTTAAGTTGTAACCAAGAAAAAAATAATTGCGAAGTTTCTGAAATTGTTCCAACCGAAACAACGGGAACAGAACATAATCCAGATGAAGAAAAAATAAAAACAACTATCAACGAATTGTTGTTCAATGCTGGAAATTATAATCTTTTGGCATTGGATTCAATGATGTCCGATAAGGCAATGCTTGGAATAAGCATTTTAAAAGATGGAACTTGGTCTAATTCAGAAATAGCAATTAAGGATTTCTTTGAAAGTGTAGAAAAGATGGAACGTAGTCCTTACTGTGAGATACCTAATGACTATGACATAATAATTACGGAAGGTCAGTTAGCTTTAGCAAGAGCTGATTGTATTCTATACAGATGGGGTATTCCTCAAACAAGAGAAATAAACCATTTTACATTCATCAAAGAAAATGGGAATTGGAAAATACTCAACATATCTTGGACTAAAGAGGAAATTTCTAAAGAAAAAAAGAAATATGATTTGAAAATCTTTGCTCGTGGATATGCACAAGCTTGGTGTAGTCAAAAACCGAATTTTGTCTCATCCTTTTTCTCTGAAGATGGCGTTCTACAGATAAATGATGGCTCATCAGCAAAAGGAACTGAAGCGATAACAAATGTCGCAAAAGGATTTATGGAGACTTTTCCAGATATGGTTGTTTCACTTGACAGTTTGACCACCAAATCAGATAAAACTCGGTTTTATTGGACACTTACTGGAACAAATAACGGCACCAAAGGAACTGGAAATAAAGTTAAAATTAGCGGAATTGAAGAATGGACTTTAAACAAGGATGGACTAATCCAAGAATCAAAAGGCTATTTTGATAATAAAGAATATGAGCGACAATTGAAATTTGGAATAAACTAATAATAACTGCAGCCCACAACGGTAACCGTTGCACAAGCCATTAATATTCAAAAAAGCATGTCCTTTTAAGCCGCTCTAAGCGGCTTTTTCTTTTATCAATCAAAAGTCAATGACAAATTTCGGCTTGTTTTGACGGGGTTCAAATAACCGTTGCAGGCCACTT
>NZ_JAQPCG010000023.1 GCF_028464145.1 Maribacter sp. PR1 | reverse complement strand
ATAATCCTTCTTGCCTTGCATACCTAAAGTTACGATCGATCATTGGATCGGCAATGATCGTCAACGACTTTTTTCCCTAACTTGTGCAACAGGCACAATGCCTATAGCAAATAGGGCATAAAGTGCTATATTTAAAGGCTTGGGCATATTTTTGAAGTCCGCCAAATCTTTTGGATTTGGCTTTTAAAATGAAAAAGATAAAAACAAAACAAAAAGCTTTGGCTAAAACCGCAGACGGAAACTCAACGTTTCCTTGACTGCCCTACTTGCCATAGCCGTGACGTTGGCAACAATATGAGAAACCACTATTAGCGAATATGGACAGTCCGAATTTTACCTTTATATTTTTATTTATAATTCTTATAATAATAAGCGGAATTATATTTTTAAGCTATTGGATTCCAAAAAAATTGGGATACAAAAAAGCAGGAAAAATAATATCTGGAATTTTGATAATCGGAACAATTATTCTATCAGCTTCTATTTACATAGATGACTATTTATTTTTTAAAAATGATGCTATAGAACTTCTTTCAGAACAAAATATGGAACTAAAAGATGACTTTGAAATAATAGAAAATAAGAGTGTTGGAACTGTTGACTATTATCACCGTTTTGAATTATCAATTTCGGAATCTGACAAAAAGAGACTTGTAAGTGAAATTAAAACATCAAAATTTTATCAAGATAGGATTAAAAGTTATTTTCATTTACCAAGTACGCAAGATAGATACGTTGGAAATTCAGTAACTTTAAATTATCAAACTCATACGGAATTTAAATCGGAATTTTATGAGCCAAATGGAAAAGGATATGTTCCAACTTTCCGAATAATTAGCATTCCTAAATTAGAAAATAAGATAATCTTTGAGGAAATTGTCGATTGACAAAAATACTGTTGCCAATCGAGTAGACGGGTCCGCCCCTAGTTAGGAACGGACTGCGCCTCTCACACCACCGTGCGTACGGGTCTCGTACACGGCGGTTCGTTATATCAGAACTTTACACTA
>NZ_JAQPCG010000022.1 GCF_028464145.1 Maribacter sp. PR1 | reverse complement strand
TTTTTTATTAGGGTTCACCAGCATCTGTATGATTATAAATTATAATAAACTCGGCCACTTGCTATAAAGATGTGATTCCAATTTCTTGAATCACCCACGTTGTTTTGTGGTACGGGTTTCACTACTATTTTGTGAGCTTTGTTATGGTTTATCTTTTATTCCAGTACTCCTATGCAATAAGGGGTCCTTGTTTTAATAACAGCTAAAGTTCTACTAAGTAGTTTTCTCGCTACTTTGATAATGACACTCTTTACGTTTCTACCTTGGTGTTTACGATAGTAAGCCTGCATAACCGGATCGGCTCGTATCGCCTGCCAGGATGCCTCTACAAAATAACTCCGTATCAAACGATGTGCACGTGGAGTTATACCAAGGGTTTTATAGTTACTTCCACTTTGGTGAACTCCAGGTGCCAGACCGACATAACCAGCCAAATGTTTAACACTATTAAAACGTCGCAGATCCCCTAGCTCACAAAGTATACCACAGGCAACTATACCACCGATGCCAGGTATGCTTCGAAGCAACATATAATCCTCCTTATGGTACGTTTTGCAATATCTACGAAGCTGAGTAGAAACATCTCGAAGCTCTTGGTCCACGAAACGGAAAAAACGCATACGGCTCTCTAAAGTTGCTTTTGCTGTTGGGTTTTTAAACACAATATCATCTAACCATTTCCTGTACTTATGACTCCAATGGTCATTATCAAATTCTTCTGGCTCCTTAATACCAAAATACAAAAGCTGCATTTTTATGTAACTCTTTATCCTGCGAAAATCCTTTACCAAATCATTGCGACGACGAAAAAGACTTCGTAACTCCTCACGATCAACATCAGGAATATGAATACCATCTAAACGACCGTCTTTTAACTCCCTTGATATCAACTGCGCATCTATCTTATCCGTCTTGGTATGTTTCTCCTTTCCCTTTCTATGTATATCAGCAGGATTTACTACTAAGGAAAACCAACCATAAGACTCGAAACAACGATGCGCTGAATAGCCACAGCAACCTGCCTCGTATGCTATTGACACTTCATAACCAGAGAAATGTTTAGCAACATAATCTTTAAGTTGTTCAGGGTTTGGGTTCATTGAAAAATACTTGCCTGAAAACAAATCCGTAGCACAATGCACTTTCCAACTTCTCTTGTGAATGTCGATACCAATGTATAACTTCGGTACAGCAGTAATTTGGGTAATCATATCTTTAATTTTTAGTTCATTTTAAAGATACTCGACTTACTGCTTTTTCATCGATGCTATA
>NZ_JAQPCG010000021.1 GCF_028464145.1 Maribacter sp. PR1 | reverse complement strand
CATTGGACTATAAAACAATAGAGGAATTTGAAAACGAAATGTATAACCAAAAATCAGAGGCATCAGAGGCATGACTCTTAACTGGTTGTCCATTTTTTTGTTGCAAGCCCAGTTTACACGGCTTATCCACTTGGGCATAGCTGACGAAATTGGCGTTATATGCTTAAGAAAGTTGGAGATATAAGCTAGTTGGGCACAATCTGGAAAACACATAGTTTCTGTAACCTATTAGCAATTTGAATTGTCTAATACTTAAAAGACAACGCAATGTTTAGAATACTTACAAACCTACTTTTAACCATACTGCTTCTTTCTTGTAGCAAAAATTCAGTTACACCTACTGAAATGCCGAAACCTAAATTACTAATTGGACTTTCTCTGCAACAATATAAAAATACAGCTCCCGGTTTAGACGGATATCTTGAAGGACTGGACTATGCGGTTCGAAATGGCATTAATATATTTGGAATGAGCCCTGAATGGAATACATTGGAAACTAATCCTAATTCTTATTCATTACAAGATAATCTGGCAAATCCTCTTAATTTACTCGATCCAGATAAGACCAAATTGAATAGTTATATTCTTGTCTTGAAAATGATAGATACAAATATCAAATCAGTTCCAGATGATTTAGAAAACTTGGATTTCGATGATCCCGATATGATAAATAGATTTTCACTGCTTTTAGATAAAATTTTTTCAGAAGTTCCATCCATCGAAAGAGTTTCCTATATTTTAATAGGAAATGAAATTGATGGATATTTAAGTGCCAATCCAAATCAATTACAAGGATTCAAAGTATTTTATGTATCTGCTATTCAGAAAATACACGCATTAAATCCAAAAGTAAAAGTAGGCACAATTATTACTTTTAACTCAGCTAAAACTAATCCAACCTTGTTTGACACATTTAAATATGTAGGCGATTTTATTTGCTATACCTATTACCCAACAGACGAGCAAAATAGCATTCCTTGGCAAATGCGTCCAACCAACCAAGTTAAAGATGATATTGACTGGATGGTTCAGAATGCAGCGGGTAAACCAATTGCATTTACAGAAATAGGATATACATCTTCAAGTGAAAATTCATCATCTGAAGTACAACAAACAGAATTTGTGCAAGTAATGTTTAGCTCTTTGAAACCATATATAGACAGTAAAAAAGTAGCGTTCGTTTACTATCACGGTATGTATGATTATCCTCAAGGATTCTGCAACCAATATGCCCAGCAACAAGGTGTCGATTCAACTTATTTATGTGGTTTTATGGATAACTTAGGTCTTCACAGTTGGGAAACTGGGCAACCTAAACCAGCTTGGAATACTTTCGTGAGTGAAATAAATGAATAACACTGGGCCCAACAATGATCACCGTTGCGCAAGTCTCGAAAATTTGGAAAACTTAATTGTGGACTTACTACATTTGACTGGACATTGAGAAAAGAGCATGTTGACTGTTTGAATTAACTTTGAAAACATGTCAAAACAAAAAAGAGAGTACACAATGGAGTTCAAG
>NZ_JAQPCG010000020.1 GCF_028464145.1 Maribacter sp. PR1 | reverse complement strand
GGAGTTCATTGAAATATTGTGGAGAGAGTCGTATCCTTAAATGGGGGTGCGATGGTAGAGAAACATAAAGAATTAGATCGAGAGAATCGGGGCCGTGGACAAGTTCGGGGGTCGTTGGGACGAGTAAATAAAGAACAACGATGAAGAGTTTGATCCTGGCTCAGGATGAACGCTAGCGGCAGGCCTAACACATGCAAGTCGAGGGGCAGCGGGGAAAAGCTTGCTTTTCCGCCGGCGACCGGCGCACGGGTGCGCACCGCGTATGGAACCTACCTTTTACAGGGGAATAGCCCAGGGAAACTTGGATTAATGCCCCGTGGCACCGCGATCCGGCATCGGGACGCGGTTAAAGCCTTCGGGCGGTAGAAGATGGCCATGCGTCCCATTAGTTAGTTGGTAAGGTAACGGCTTACCAAGACAGCGATGGGTAGGGGCCCTGAGAGGGGGATCCCCCACACTGGTACTGAGACACGGACCAGACTCCTACGGGAGGCAGCAGTGAGGAATATTGGACAATGGAGGGGACTCTGATCCAGCCATGCCGCGTGCAGGAAGAATGCCCTATGGGTAGTAAACTGCTTTTATACGGGAAGAAAAAAGGGTACGTGTACCCTACTGACGGTACCGTAAGAATAAGGACCGGCTAACTCCGTGCCAGCAGCCGCGGTAATACGGAGGGTCCGAGCGTTATCCGGAATTATTGGGTTTAAAGGGTCCGTAGGCGGGCCGGTAAGTCAGTGGTGAAAGTCTGTAGCTCAACTATAGAATTGCCTTTGATACTGCCGGTCTTGAGTTATGGTGAAGTTGCCGGAATATGTGGTGTAGCGGTGAAATGCATAGATATCACATAGAACACCGATTGCGAAGGCAGGTGACTAACCATATACTGACGCTGATGGACGAAAGCGTGGGGAGCGAACAGGATTAGATACCCTGGTAGTCCACGCCGTAAACGATGGATACTAGCTGTCCGGGTCCTTGAGACCTGGGCGGCCAAGCGAAAGTGATAAGTATCCCACCTGGGGAGTACGTTCGCAAGAATGAAACTCAAAGGAATTGACGGGGGCCCGCACAAGCGGTGGAGCATGTGGTTTAATTCGATGATACGCGAGGAACCTTACCAGGGCTTAAATGCATATTGACAGGGGTGGAGACACCTTTTCCTTCGGGCAATTTGCAAGGTGCTGCATGGTTGTCGTCAGCTCGTGCCGTGAGGTGTCAGGTTAAGTCCTATAACGAGCGCAACCCCTACCGTTAGTTGCCAGCATGTCATGATGGGGACTCTAACGGGACTGCCGGTGCAAACCGCGAGGAAGGTGGGGATGACGTCAAATCATCACGGCCCTTACGTCCTGGGCCACACACGTGCTACAATGGCAGGTACAGAGAGCAGCCACGTCGCAAGGCGGAGCGAATCTATAAAACCTGTCACAGTTCGGATCGGGGTCTGCAACTCGACCCCGTGAAGCTGGAATCGCTAGTAATCGGATATCAGCCATGATCCGGTGAATACGTTCCCGGGCCTTGTACACACCGCCCGTCAAGCCATGGAAGCCGGGAGTGCCTGAAGTCCGTCACCGCAAGGAGCGGCCTAGGGCAAGATCGGTAACTAGGGCTAAGTCGTAACAAGGTAGCCGTACCGGAAGGTGCGGCTGGAACACCTCCTTTCTAGAGATTGTCCCTTTTAGGGACGGTCCCCTTCGACTTCCGCAACGAGGTCTTCGGTCCCGTTTTTTCGATTTATGTTTTTGTTTTTTTACGATGGGAATCTCCGCAATAACGATATATAACAAATACGGATATGGCCCCTGGCCGTAGAAGTAGGGACAGTCCCATAGCTCAGCTGGTTAGAGCGCTACACTGATAATGTAGAGGTCGGCAGTTCGAGTCTGCCTGGGACTACATGGCCCCGAAAGGGCTTACGTTCATTGAGGATGAGATATTGAAGGAAATTCTAGAAGTTGAGTGGTGGTTGGAAGTACTGACTACCGACTACTATATGCTAACTGCTAGTATATGGGGGATTAGCTCAGCTGGCTAGAGCGCCTGCCTTGCACGCAGGAGGTCATCGGTTCGACTCCGATATTCTCCAC
>NZ_JAQPCG010000002.1 GCF_028464145.1 Maribacter sp. PR1 | reverse complement strand
ACGCTGATGCGTGCGTCGGGGTCCGTAGGGCTGTAGTGCGTCTTGTTGCTGGTGTACTTGCTCCCCTTGTTGCCCGCACCGGGACGTTGGTCCTGGTCCTTGGCCCATTTCTTGGTGCGCGAGGCGATCGCGCCCAACTCTTTCTTGGAGGCCGTTATACTTTGTTGTTCTTCGGGGGCCCTGTTGTTCCTGGACCTTCTTATTGAAGTTTTTTTTTATCCATGGCACTGATATGTCGAACGTTGTGCAAATGGGCCTCCAGATCTTCTTTGGGTACCTTGAGCTCCAGACTGTCCATACTGGCGTTGGCCTTCACGGGGGCCGAATCGATGGCCTGGGTATGGCCGCTCACCATTCCCTTTTCCACGCACAGGGCCAATACCCTTGTGAACACTTCCTCAAAAACGGACTCGGGGAACAGTTGCCGAGTACGGCTTATCGTACTGTGCCATGGCAGTTCCTCGTCGATATCATAACCGATAAAATAGAGGATGTCCAAACGCATCGAACAATGGTCGATGAGTTTTCGGTCGCTGATGATATTCTCGAGATATCCAACTAGGCAAAGCTTGAAGAACACCACGGGATCAATACTCTTTTGCCCGCTCTCCCCGTAATAACCCTTGGTCAGCGGATATAGAAAATCCAGGTCCAGCGCACCTTTCAGCCTCCTGTAAAAATTTTCCTCCGGTATGCGTTCACTGAGCTGGAAGCTCGCGAACAGCTTTTCTTGGTAGTCCTTTTTTCCTTGCATACCTCAAGTTACGATCGATCCCCGGATCGGCAATGATCAAAACCGATTTTTTCCTAACTTGTGCAACAGGCACACCGTATAAAAATAATTGCGGTTTAGTCTAAAACAAAGGTAGTTGCGTATTCGCTACATCTGATTTTCCTGCTGAAAATCCTCGCACGCAAACCCGCAACTATTCTTATACAACAACGTTATGCGCGAGGGAAGAGGTGACGAGAAAACCAAAAAAAATCTGACTTGGAAGACATTCAGAAAGTACACTCTCCAATGGCGAAAGCGTTATTTATGCAGTATAAGATTATTTTACTAGACAGTTACTAAAGCAAACACATGAAACAGATCTCTTTAATGCAAACATGGGTAGTGGCAGGCTTACTGATATCGATGACCGCAACAGTCACAGCACAGGAAGGTGAGCTCACTCTTGATGACCTGTTCGCAACGCCAAAACTGACAGGAACCACCCCTTCCCGGCCTGTGTGGGCACCGAACAGCGGGCACTTCGCCTTTTCCTGGAGCGAACCAGGAAATCCTGTACGTGGCCTCTGGGTATCCACGAGCGATGGGAAGGAAGTGCGCCCCAGTTCCAATACGGCATCTGCATCCGTACGCGATATTGTCTGGACGGACGCGAACACCATCGTCAGCCTTCGAGGTAATGACCTTTGGCAGACATCGCTCAGCCAAGGAGACGACCTCCAGTTGATGCCCGTCGAGGCAGGTGCACATGACCTCTCGATATCGCCAAGCGGCAACCAAGCGGCGTATATACGAAACGGTGACCTGTGGCTTGCTGACTTCCCTTCCAAACAGAATCGCCGGCTCACCGAGATCGGCATCGCCAGTCTCTCGAGCTTAGGGAAGGGACGCTACAGCCGACCGGAACGTGAAATCGGTCCAGGTATCTGGAGTGGGCCAACGTACAAGTGGTCCCCGGATGGCAAGACAATCGTAATTCACGTTGTTGACCGACGCGAGATGCGAAAGGTGCCTTTCCCGGATTACCTCGCTGCCCAAACCAATCCCAACGAGGTACGCCGAAGTTACCCGGGCGATCCAAACGAGATTCGCAGGGTTGGCCTGCTCAATGTAGAAAGTGGTAACATTATATACCTCGATTTGCCAGACCCGCACGCCAACCAGGTCATCGACTTCAACTGGTCACCGAACGGTGCTCTACTGGTTGATACCGCATCCGACACGGCGGTTGAACGTAAGTTATTTGTCGTTGCACCCGGAGAAAGCCTACTGCGCGAAATTTGGCGAGGTGTTCGGGAAAGCCGCATGTACACATCGTTTGGATCTACCTGGCATCCGGATGGACAGCAGGTCATTTTCTTAAGCGATATGGGTGATCGCTACGGCCTTTACACAATCGATGCCTCACCGTCTAAGAATCGGCCGCAACTCCTGACAGATCCGTCCTACGATGTGCTGTCCGCCCCAAGTATTGCTGGTGATGCACTGTTTTATGCAGGCAACGGCGTTAATCCGTACGAACAGCACGTGTATCGCCTGAATCTGTCCGGTGGCAATCCCGAGCAGGTGACGCGTCTTTCTGGCCAGAACGTTGGCTACCCCTCACCGGATGGCCAGCACTTGGTGTTCATGCACAGCAACGACACATCACCGCCCGAGCTTTACGCGATAAGCAGCGAGGGTGGTGACGCTACACGAGTAACCCAGTCGCCGTTGCCCGCCTTCACGGAGCGAACCTGGGCGGCTGCGGAATACGTTAGTTTCCCCAGTCTTGTAGATGACTACACGCTGCATGCCCGGATTCTCAAACCTACCAACATGAAGCCCGGTAGGAAGTATCCTGTGCTGTTTGGGCCCGTGTATTCGAATACAGCTAGGAACCGCTGGGCCGGTAACTACAGCCTCGTGCAGCATTTGCTGGCCAAGAAGGGATATATTATCGTGCAGGTGGACTCACGTGGTAGCAACGGTTATGGCCGGGCATTCCGTGAAGAGTTCCTACTGGGCTTTGCCGACCAGGATATTGAGGATTATGCGAGTGCCGTTGCCTACATGGAGTCCCTGGACTATGTCGATCCCGATCGCATCGGCATTTGGGGCAGCAGTTACGGTGGCACACTCTCCGTTTATTCACTGTTGATGAAGCCTGGCTTATTCCAAGTGGGTGTTGCGGCGGCGGCGGCTGTTGACCCGATGTTCTTTGGCACGGACGACGTTGCGATTGTTCGTAGCCCACAGACACACCCCGAGGTCTTTGAAAGAAAAGCGCTCAACTATGCAGGCAATTTGGGGGATAAACTACTGTTCATTCACGGCATCCAGGACCATGTGGTACCATTCAAGACGACGGCCATGTTAGCTGAGGAACTGATTAAACAGGGCAAGGATTTCGACTTTGCGTTTGCACCGGGTGCGACGCATGGGTGGAGCCGTGAGCGGAATTACAATCGCTACCTGTTTGGCAAGATAATCGAATACTTTGACCGACACTTAGCCATGCCGTCTGAGTAAATGTTTGCAGGTGTCTTTTTGCACGGCGTTGAGGAAGGCCTTGCAGATTTTAAAAACGTATAAGTCAATTTTCGGATAAGGGATTAAACGAAACCGAAATTGTTCACCCAGGAAATTGAAATAAAAAATCCTAGCACAATATTTATTACGGATTGGATATCACGAAGCTGTTCACGCAGGACAATTTCTGTCATATTTAAGAGCAATGAACATGGATAGACCCAATATATGGGATTAAAAAAACAGGCAATAGAACAATATTTGAAGTCGTATTAATTTTTAGTGTAAATTTAACACTAATAAAATTTAAACACTGAACCCATATGAGACCAAAAATAAGGGCTTTTATCGTACTACTTTTTGTTGCAGGTATAAGTTTTACAGCTTGTAAAACCGATCCGGAACTAAATACGGAGGTAGACCTAGAAATTGAAACCACTCATGGTAAAATAACCGGAAGCTTAAATGACAGCGTCTATGCCTACAAAGGAATTCCCTATGCCAAGGCCGAACGATTTATGCCTCCCAAGGACCCCGAGTCCTGGGATGATGTTCGCGAATGTACCGATTTTGGGCCGGTGGCCAAACAAGTGGTGCCCTGGTATCCTGATGAGATGCAGAGCGAGACGGACCTTTTTAGCTTGAATGTCTGGACCCGGGGAATAGACGACGGTAAAAAACGTCCTGTTTTGGTTTGGTTACATGGAGGTGGTTTCTTTGTGGGCGCCAGTAACGACCCTATGACCTATGGGGAGGCGTTGGCCAAAAAAGGAGATATTGTCATGGTTTCGGTCAATCATAGATTAAACATTCTAGGATTTCTTGATCTTTCAGAGTATGGAGACCAATATGCAGAATCTGCGAACGTAGGGATGCTTGACATCGTGAAAGCTTTGGAATGGACCAAAAATAATATCGCAAATTTTGGGGGTGACCCTACAAATGTGACTATTGTAGGTGAATCCGGGGGCGGTGGAAAAGTAGGTACCTTAATGTGCATGCCTGCAGCGCAAGGGTTGTTCAACAAGGCCATTATACAAAGTGGTACGTTGATAAACGCTATGACCAAAGAGAAGTCACAGAAACTGGCCGCGACCGTACTAGAGAAATTGAATGTTACCCCAGAGGAAATTAAAAAACTGGATACCATTGCCTATCTAGATCTTGTAAAAGCAGGTAATGAAGCAGTAGCCGAAATTTCTGGCCCCAGAACTCCGGGTTCGTCAGGAATGTATGGTTTTGCGCCCTCTGCTGACGGCGAGATATTGCTTCAGCAGCCTTTTAGTCCAGGGTTTGCCGATATTTCAAAAGATATTCCCGTAATGATCGGTTCAACATTGAATGAGCTTATGCCTGTAGCTTATGGAAATAAGACCTTGACTTTAAAACAGGCCAAAGACAGTCTAGCGAAGGAATACGGAGCTAAAACCGATGAATATGTAGCGCTATACGAAAAAGCATATCCAAATTATACTCCTCAGGACCTATTATCTATTGATAAAATGTTTAGACCCTATACCATTCGTACCGCGGATGCAAGAGCTGAAGAGTCGGACGCTCCCGTCTACGCCTACTTACTGGCCTGGAAAAGCCCCGTTGAAGAAGCTTCCAAAGGTTCATTTCATGGTTTGGATATTCCCTTGGCGTTCAATACCGTTAATCTTAGGGCAGACTGGACGGGCAATGGAGAAGATGCCTGGGAGCTCGCTGACAAAATGAGTTCTGCATGGATCAATTTTGTAAAAAAGGCAGATCCCAATGTGGAAGGCGTACTTCCCGAATGGGAGCCTTATACGGAAGAAAATGGAGCTACAATGTATTTTGATACGGAATGCCGTATTGTGCACAACCATGACCGGGAATTGATGAATTTCATCCAACCTTTGGATTAGTGTTACAAGGCATTTTTCCATTTTAGGAGAAATTTGAAGAATAAACAATTCATTGGAGGGACAACTGAAAAATAGTCCCTTATCGTTTAACATTCATTGGTAAAGTCGCCGTTCCTGCCTAAAATTGGTCCCTTCTTACTAGCCATGACCTCTACTTTAAATTGGTAATAATAAATTACACTTTTAAGGGAGAGAAAATAGGTATAGTGATCAGAATAGAAGCAATTGCCTTTGACTTCAGGAACCCATTAACGACCAAATGATAAGATTTTTACGAAAAAATCCTGTAATTAAAAGTAGAGCCACACAAAAACCTATTTTTAATATTTATCGGCGTACTACTTATCTTGATTTTGTTTTTATCGTAGCGTAAAAGAATCCTCACCCGACAATTAGACCTTCATACCATTAAAAACTCAAATTCAGATTTGCTATATTTCAGCTTATTTAACCGATAATCCAATTTTTGGTCTTAACGCAATTACCCATGAATTCAACCCTAAAAAAATTAGTCCTCTTCTCATTTCTTTTATGTTCCATACATTCCTTCTCCCAAGCCATTTTGGAGGATGAACGTTATGTCCCCGAAACGGACCCCTTGGTTCTGGAAAAATTGGACCAATGGCAAGATATTAAATTCGGCTTGTTAATGCACTGGGGCGCTTATAGTCAATGGGGAATCGTGGAGTCTTGGTCCATTTGCCCCGAGGATTATGGCTGGTGCGAACGCACCAAGGGAAGTAACCCAGAAAATTACTTCTTGTATAAAAAAGAATACGAAGACCTTAAAAGAACCTTTAACCCTACAAAATTTGACCCCGACAAATGGGCCAAAGCGGCTAAGGATGCCGGGATGCGATATGTAGTATTTACCACCAAGCACCATGATGGGTTTTCCATGTTCGATTCTAAATACACCGATTATAAGGTTACGGATCCGGAATGCGCCTTTAGTGATAATCCCAAAGCCAATATTACCAAGGAAATATTCGATTCGTTTAGGGCCAAGGATATGTGGGTGGGTGCCTATTTCTCCAAACCGGACTGGCACCATGAAAACTACTGGGACCCATACTTCCCCCCACAGGATAGAAATGTAAATTACGACCCTGCCCTTTATCCGGAAAAATGGGAAAAATATGTGCAGTTTACCCATAATCAATTGTTGGAATTACTAACAGATTATGGCGATGTCGATATCATTTGGCTCGATGGAGGTTGGGTGAAAAAACGAGATCAGCAAAACCTTGAGGAAAACTATGCCGAGAAATTTGCGGAAAACACGGCCAATAATGGTTTTATAAAACATAGAATGGTCTCACAGGATATCCGCATGGATGAACTGGTGACAAAAGCACGCGAGAAACAGCCAGGACTCATTGTAGTAGACCGTGCCGTATATGGTAAAAACCAGAACTATCTTACTCCAGAAAATAGGGTTCCGGAAAAGGAACTTCCCTACCCATGGGAGTCCTGCATCATTTCTGGGGACGGATGGTCTTATACGCCTGATTCAAAATACATGACCGGAAAAGAGGGGGTACAGATGTTGGTAGATATCGTAGCCAAAGGGGGAAATCTTTTATTGAACATAGCCCCTTCTCCGGAAGGGGAATGGGACCCAGGTGCCTATCAGCTGCTACAGGAATATGGAAAGTGGATGGACGTCAACAACGAGGCCATATACAATAGTCATACCCTAGCTCCCTATAAAGAGAATAACATTTGCATTACCCAACAAGATAATGGAAATACGTATTTTCTCTATTTGGCTGAAGAAGGTGAAACCGAAATGCCCGCGACAATTACCATAAACTCCCACCAACCTACCAAAGGTACATCGGTAACCTTACTAGGTTACAAAGAACCTCTAAAATGGAGGGCTAAGGACAATGGCTTTGTGGTCAATATTCCCAAGTCCCTAAGAAAGAACCCGCCCAGTAATTATGTTTGGACCTTAAAAGTATGCCAGTTAAAATAGGCTATAAACTCTTCCAAGGGTATTGCTATGCGTCATTTTATTGAAAATGAAGTATATTGCTATATATGAAGCCTTCTTTAGTAGCCATAGAGCCGATTAACACCAAAAAAACAACCAAAAAATATGCAGGTTGTTTTGCGGTCTGTCTTCTAAAAAACAATATCGATTGGATAAAGATCGATGGTGAAACCTACATGAATGCTGCCAATTCCATTTTTTTTCTACATCCTAAAACCGATTGGGAAATAAGTAAGAAAGAGAGTGAAATCTCTAACGGATATATTTTGTATCTAGCTTCGGAGATTTTGAACAACCCCATGTTAAGTAAACTTCATATCAATGAGGTACGTTTGTTTTCGGGTGAAGAGATACCAAAAATCAATTTAGCACCTGGAATAGAAAAAAGGGTTTTTAGTATTTTGGAGATGATAGATGAATTGGTGGATTCGCACCTTAACCATAAAGAAGATGCGATAATTTCATTATTAAATACTTTTTTTGTGTATTGTGATGGTCAATGCAATATCAAATCGGTCATTTCGGAAAACAACAGCAAGAAATCTATCGTTTATCAATATAAAAAATTGATGGATAAGCATGTTTGCGAATTACACGAGGTTGAGGAATATGCCAATATTCTAAATATAAGTAGCAAATACTTGAACGAATGCGTTAAAGAGGTTTTAGGAGTAACCGCTAAGAGTCTAATAACAGAACAGCGGATCATGAGGGCACGCCATCAACTTAAGTTTTCAGATAAGAGTATCAAGAAAATTGGGTTTGGTCTTGGATTCTCATCAGCGGATTACTTTAGCTACTTCTACAAACAACACACGGGTTTTACGCCTTCCATGCACCGGGCATAATAAAAATCCCAAAATCTAAGGCTTTACGGAGTTTTTCATAGGAAGCAAATACCTGGATGCCATTAACTTGCTTAAAAACTTAAGAATATGGACAGAAAAAAATTTATTAAGGCAACGGGATTGGGATTGGGTGTAACCCTTATTGCTCCACAAATATTAAGTGGCAAATCCCAAAAAGACCTATCAGTTGAAAATAAAAATGACCCAAAAATTATTAAGGATGACGAGGGTGAAACCATAAATGTTATCGGGGATATTCAGACCCACAAAATTTTAGGAAGTGAAACCGGTAATCAGATTATGGAATGGGTCGACAATGTAGAACCGGGAGCAGGAATTCCACCTCATGTCCATACCAAAGAGGATGAAATTTTTCGTGTAATAAAGGGAGAGGTTGAGATTATGGTAGATGGTAAAACCAATATATTAAAAGCTGGGGACCTTGCCTTCGCCCCAAAAAATGTACCTCATGCCTGGAAAGTTGTAGGCACGGAAAAAGCTAAAATGATTACCTCTGCCTTTCCCGCAGGGATTGAGGTAATGTTCCATGAGTTGTCCCAATTGCCACCGGGTCCTCCAGACCTTGTTAAAGTTGGTGAAATTTGCGGAAGGTATGGAATCAGCTTCGTGTAAAGAAAAAATAAGAAATTGTGAATCCTGCGGATGGCCCTATAAGCCGTCCGTTTTTCATTTATTATATTTCATGGGGAATCCCTGTGGTTTTAGAATAATCGGTAACAAAAAGAAGCATCCCTAAAAAAATCAAGTAAATTAGCATGTTCTTAAACCAAACCTAACAAAGTGTCCAGAAGATTTACCACGTATCTTCAACTACATAAACTGCCTCTACTTTTTGCGCTGTTTTCCTTGATATTTTATTATTCCTTAGCCTACCAAGTTGAGCGAACAGACTTCATTAAATTGATTACCCTATTTGCAGCACTTTTCTTTTTTTGCTGGAAGCTTATTCAATTTGAGAAATGGAACTATCGATTTTTATTGGTAACGGGTATCTTGGCCAGATTGGTGTTTATAGCTTTAGAACCTCATCTATCACAAGATTTCTATCGTTTTATATGGGACGGAGAATTGGTATCACATTTCATTAATCCTTACTTGGAAATTCCAAATAGCTTAATAGAACAAAAGAATTTGTTCATTGCCAATGCCCAGGAACTTTACCAAGGCATGGGAGGCCTAAGTGCTAGGCACTACAGTAGCTATCCTCCCTTAAATCAATTGTTTTTTGCACTTGCAGCACTTTTTGGTGGAAAATCCATCATGGGCTCCATAATGGTTATGCGATTGACGATAATTCTTGCAGATTTAGGAATATTTTATTTCGGCCGTAAATTATTGAAGAACCTCAACCGCTCCCCTCATTTAATTTTCTGGTATTTCTTAAATCCGTTAGTCATAGCAGAACTTACGGGCAACCTTCATTTTGAAGGCGTCATGCTCTTCTTTTTAGTTTGGTCCCTCTATTTACTATCCCAAAATAAATGGCAACTGGCAGGAATAGCCTTGGGCTGTTCCATTTCGGTCAAACTCGTTCCCCTCCTTTTTCTGCCGTTGTTCTTGAAATATCTAGGTATTAAGAAAAGTATCCTTTTCTACGGAATCGCAATCATCACTACTTTAGTTTTGTTTATCCCTTTCTACTCCCCAGAATTTATCTCTAATTATTCGCAGACCGTTGGACTTTGGTTTTCAAATTTTGAGTTTAATGCAGGCTTCTATAATATTATAAAACATATCGCGATTTATTTCGATGAAAAGCCTTGGGAGTTTATTAAATCCTATGGAAAAATCACTCCATATGCCACTATTCTTTGTGCGCTCCTTTTTGCATTTTTTAGAGATAATAAAAACCTATTGAGCCTTATGGGTTCTATGATGTGGTTATTGACAATCTATTACATGATTTCCACCACGGTTCACCCATGGTACATTATTACCTTAGTGCTATTAGCATCCTTTAATTCGTATAAATACCCTATTATTTGGTCCGGGGTAATTGTACTCAGTTATTTTGCTTATTCTCAAGTGAACGACAAAGAGAACCTATGGTTACTGGCTTTAGAGTACACCATCGTTTTAGGCATCTTGGTTTACGATGTAATTGCACATACTAACAAAAAGTAAAGTTTTTGTAAAAAATTTTACTTCAATTAGGTAGGTTCTATATTATTTGTACATTTACCTCATAATGAACGAGGATAATTACATTTTAGCTTTAAGGAGTCTTCAGTCTCCAACACGTCCCGTATCTCGCCGTCGTCGCCCGTAAGGGTATTATTATTTTCATGGAATTAGGTGAGTCCATTTCCGCACGAACAAAATCATATTTTATATTTCTTTTAAACTCTAATAGCAATGAAGCTAGTTGTTGCTAACGAATCACATTTTAAATACGCACAGATTATTTGCGATACCATTGGTGAATCCGCTAAGGTTCGAGGTACTGGTATTGCCAAACGAACACCGGAGTACATTCAAAAAAAACTATCGAACGGTAATGCAATCATCGCCTTGGATGGCGAAAAATTTGCAGGCTTCTGTTACATCGAGGTGTGGGGTCATGAAAAATTCGTGGCTAATTCTGGGTTAATCGTACACCCAGATTACAGAGGGCAGGGACTTGCTAAGACCATTAAGGCCAGAATTTTTGAGCTGAGCAGGGAGAAGTTTCCAAATGCGAAAATTTTTGGTATCACTACAGGGTTAGCGGTTATGAAAATTAATTACGAACTTGGCTACCAACCTGTTACGTTTTCCGAACTTACGGATGATCCTGAATTCTGGAAGGGATGTCAAACCTGTAAAAACTTTGATATTTTGACCAGAACGGAAAGAAAAATGTGCCTTTGTACCGGGATGTTGTACGATTCGGAAAAAAAGGAAAAGGACAACAAGAAAAAGGAAATAACCAGCAAGTCTTTTAAAAGGTTAAAAAGCATTAAGGAAACTTTGTTTTTAAAGAAAAAAAAGTAAAAGTCAATACATAAAATAGAACGCATGAAATTAGTATTAGCATATAGTGGGGGATTGGACACCTCCTATTGCGCAAAATATTTATCAAAGGAAAAGGGATTCGAGGTACATGCGGTGAGCGTTAATACCGGCGGATTTTCTACTGAAGAAATAAAAACCATCGAAGAAAAGGCTCTGGAATTGGGAGCAACTTCATACACCTCTATTGATGCCGTACAGACCTTCTACGATAAGGTAGTTAAGTATCTAATTTTCGGGAACGTACTTAAGAACAATACCTACCCTTTATCTGTTAGTTCCGAACGAATTGTACAGGCTATCGAAATTGTAAACCATGCCAAAAAAATTGGAGCCAAGTACATTGCCCATGGTAGCACGGGTGCGGGAAACGACCAAGTTCGTTTTGATATGATTTTCCAAATTATTGCACCGGAAATAGAAATTATCACTCCAATAAGAGATAATAAATTGGCCCGTGAAGTAGAAATTCAGTATTTAAAGGAAAACGGAGTAGATTATCCTTGGGAAAAAGCCAAGTACAGTATTAATAAAGGTCTTTGGGGAACCTCCGTAGGCGGAGATGAAACCCTTACATCGGACAAGCCATTACCCGATAGCGCCTACCCAAGTCAGTTAGAAGAAAAAACACCAACAGATGTGAAGCTGACCTTCGAAAATGGTGAGTTGGTAGCCATAGATGACATTTCCGACAAACCTGTGAACAATATTGAAAAGTTAGAAGACATGGCCTCCAAATATGCCATTGGCAGGGACATTCATGTGGGTGATACCATAATAGGAATTAAGGGAAGGGTTGGATTTGAGGCCGCGGCTGCCTTGATTATCATTAAGGCCCATCACCTATTGGAAAAGCACACCTTGACCAAGTGGCAACAATATCAAAAGGAACTACAAGGAAATTTCTATGGCATGCTCTTACATGAAGGAAACTATTTAGATGCCGTGATGCGAAATATAGAAGCCTTTTTAACGGATACCCAAAAAACGGTGTCCGGGGATGTATTTATAAGCTTATACCCATTCCAATTTAGATTAAATGGAATTTCGTCTCCGCACGATTTAATGAACGCTTCTTTTGGAAGTTATGGCGAAATGAACAAAGGTTGGACGGCCCAGGAGGCTAAGGGCTTTATCAAAATACAGTCTAACGCAGGAAAAATTTATAACCACGTAAACCAAAACGATGATTAAGGCAGGTATTATCGGCGGCTCAGGTTATACTGGCGGGGAACTGATTCGAATTTTACTAAACCATCCCGCGGTGGAAATCGATTTTGTCTATTCCACCACAAGGGCCGGTAAAGGTTTATCGACCGCACATACCGACCTTTTAGGACTGACGGATTTACAATTTACAGGTGATGTAAACCTAGAGGTTGATGTTGTATTCCTCTGTTTAGGACACGGAAATTCCTCCAAGTTTTTATTGGAAAATGAGTTTTCATCCGAGACTATCATCATTGATTTAAGCAATGATTTTCGGTTACGGGCGGATGCCAATTTCAACGGGAAACAATTTGTCTATGGTCTACCCGAATTGAATTCAAAGAAAATCGTAAACGCACAATACATTGCAAATCCAGGTTGTTTTGCCACAGCGATACAATTAGCCTTACTACCGCTTGCGGAAAAAGGAAAACTATCGGAAAACATTCATGTAAATGCCGTAACGGGAAGCACAGGTGCAGGCGTAAGCCCTTCGGATACTTCCCACTTTAGCTGGAGAAATAATAATGTAAGCTGGTACAAACCTTTTACGCATCAACACTTAGGGGAAATTAACGAAAGTTTAAATTCCCTACAGGAAAAAACGGGAGAACTATTTTTCCTTCCCAATCGGGGTAACTTCACCAGAGGGATTTTGGCTACCGCATATACAAATTTTACCGGTACTCTTGAAGAGGCCAAGAAATTTTTCAAAGGATATTATGCCGATGCGGTTTTCACTCATGTTTCGGAAGAGCCACTCCATTTAAAACAAGTAGTGAACACGAACAATTGCCATATTCATCTGCATAAGCATAACGATACCCTATTGATTACTTCTGCCATCGATAATTTATTAAAAGGAGCATCCGGGCAGGCGGTACAGAACATGAACTTAATTTTAGGCCTGGAAGAAAATCTTGGACTAAATCTTAAGGCGAGTGTTTTCTAGATGTCGTTGAAAAACAATAAAAAATAGACACATGAAAATAGCCATTATAGGAACAGGTAATTTAGGACTTTCCATAGCTAAGGGGATACTCAATAGTAATGGTGCAACGAGTATGTACCTTACCAAAAGAAATGCAGAGTCCATCTCCGAGTACGAAAAATATGGAAACGTCACTGTTACTTCAGATAATAGGGAAGCGGTGGCTAAGTCGGACATTTTAATTTTTGCGGTTCAGCCGAGTCATTTTGCCGATATACTTGAAAGCGTCAAAGACCTTTTGAACGATAACCATGTAATCATTTCCACAATCACCGGTTTTGAAATTCATAAGATAGAAGCCATTATCGGATCCGATAGATATATCATTCGAAGTATGCCCAACACTGCTATTTCAGTCGGGGAATCCATGACCTGTATCTGCAGTAATGATAAAGGTAAAAACCGTATTGATTTGGCCAAGGCGATTTTCAATAGAATGGGACATTCCATGCAAATTCCCGAAGCACAAATGCAGGCGGCAACAGTTATCTGTGCCAGCGGTATTGCTTTTTGGATGCGTTTAATAAGAGCTACAACACAAGGGGCCATTCAATTAGGCTTCGATGCGAAGGAAGCTCAGGAACTAGCCATGCATACTTGTAATGGAGCGGCAAAATTATTGATAGAATCCGGCAACCATCCGGAAGAGGAAATAGATAGGGTTACTACCCCAATGGGCTGTACCATACAAGGGTTGAACGAAATGGAGCACCAAGGATTAAGCTCATCCCTTATCCAGGGTATTGTAGCTTCCTACGATAAAATAACGGAGTTCAAAAAAAGATAGATAGATGAAACTTTTCGACGTATATCCACTGTACGATGTTACCCCGGTTTCCGCAAAGGGAATGATAGTGACAGATGACAAAGGCCAAGAGTATTTGGATTTCTACGGTGGCCACGCCGTAATTTCCATTGGGCACTCCCATCCACATTATATTAAACGATTAAAAGACCAATTGGACAAAATAGGGTTCTACAGTAATGCGGTCCAAAACCCTTTACAAGTGGAATTGGCGGAAAAACTAGGAACTCTTTCAGATTGCGAAGATTACAATCTCTTTTTGTGCAATTCAGGTGCTGAGGCTAATGAGAACGCATTAAAAATGGCCTCCTTTGTCACTGAAAAATCAAGGGTGATTGCCTTTAAAAATAGTTTTCATGGCAGAACCTCGGCAGCTGTTGCCGCTACGGACAATGTAGCAATAAACGCCCCAATCAACAAACAACAGCAGGTGACCTTTTTAAGTTTGGATGATACAGAAGTCCTCAAAAAAGAACTGGGGAAAGGTGATGTTTGTGCGGTAATCCTTGAGACCATACAGGGCGTTGGCGGATTGGATGAGCCGACCACTAGTTTTTGTCAAGAAATCGCTTCCTTGTGCAAGGAAAACCAGGTTGTATTAATTGCAGATGAAGTACAGTCCGGATTTGGAAGAAGTGGAAAATTCTTTGGATTTCAACACCATGGTATTCAGCCGGACATCATAAGTATTGCCAAAGGTATGGGCAATGGTTTCCCTGTTGGAGGAATATTGATACATGAAGATATTAAGGCAAGTCATGGTCTATTGGGAACTACTTTTGGTGGTAATCATTTGGCCTGTGTTGCCAGTTTGGCCGTTTTGGAGGTCATTGAAAAAGAAGATTTAGTAAAAAATGCAGCCAAAATCGGTGCATATTTTAGCCAAAAGGCAAAAGAAATTCCACAAGTAAAAAGGGTAAAAGGTAGAGGATTGATGTTGGGATTGGAATTTGATTTTGAGGTAAGTTCACTGCGAAAAAAACTGATTTATGACCATCATTTGTTTACCGGAGGCGCAAAAGACAAGTATGTACTTAGAATCCTGCCAGCTTTAAATATTACGGAAAAGGATATCGATATTTTTTTTAAAGCCTTAAAAGCAGCATTACATTGAGCAAGCCACTAGACATAAAAGTGCGAAATGCCGTGTTAACTACCATGGCACGATTAATTTCTATAGAAAAATCAACGTTATTGGAAGCCAATCAAAAGGATTTGAATGGCTACAATGGTGAGGATTTGGCCATGGCCGACCGATTAAAAGTGGACAAATCCAAAATCGAGGGAATGATTTCGGCTTTGGAAAAACTGGCCAACGAACCGGATCCCCTCGGCATTGAACGTTTTTCCTTTACCCATGAAAATGGAATTAGAGTCAGCAATAAAACTGCTCCTTTTGGAACCATTCTAATCATCTATGAATCCAGACCGGATGTCACCATTGAGGCGGCGGGAATCACTTTTAAATCGGGTAACAAAATCTTATTAAAGGGTGGAAAGGAGTCATTTCACAGTAATCTTTTCTTGGTAGACCTTTGGCACCAAGCATTGGAGGAGCATAGTTGCTCCTCAGATTGGGTAACCTATCTCCAATTTAACCGATTACAAACCCAAGCTTTTTTGGAAAATCCATCACAAAAATTGGATTTGATAGTTCCTCGTGGCGGAGAAAAGTTAATCGCCTTTGTGAAGGAACATGCTACCTGCCCAGTTATCGTCAGTGGAAGGGGAAACAATTTTGTCTATGTGGATACAGAGGCCGATCTGCAGATGGCTCTCGACATTATTATCAATGGGAAAACGTCAAAAATATCAGCATGTAACGCCTTGGACAAAGTTCTTATTTCAAGAGATTTACCAAGAAAGCAGGAGTTTTTACAACATCTCACCCAATCCTTGAAAAAGCATAATGTCGAAATTTTGACGGATGCCAAGTTGGAAGGTTTGGAGGGAACATCAGTAATTCCCCACGAAAAGGTCTGGTATGAGGAATTTTTGGACTATAAAATTCTTATAGGCCAGGTTCCCGACTTAAATGAAGCGGTAAGCACTATAAACACGTATGGTGGAGGCCACTCCGCCGTTATCGTAACCAACAACGATGAAAAGGCCGACGAGTTTATGACTTCAGTGGATTCTGCGGCAGTGTATCACAATGCCTCGTCCCGATTTACGGATGGCGGACAGTTTGGACTCGGTGGGGAGTTAGCGATAAGCACGGATAAATTGCACCAAAGAGGGCCCATTGGCCTTCAACATCTGGTGACCAATAAGTGGTATGTAAAAGGCAACGGTCAGGTAAGGTAAATGGTTGATGGTAAAATAAATAAATCTGTCAGGTCGAGTGCAGTCGGGACCTTAGTTAGGAGTTAGAAAAATTATTAAGCAAACGGCTAAAAGCTAAAGACAAGAAAAGTAATGTCCAAAAAAAGAATTTTATTAAAAATTGGCTCCAATACCCTTACCAAGGAAACCGACCAGATTTCTAGAGGTAAGATTGAGGATATCGGTAGGCAAATTGCAAAGCTTAAAAACGATTACGAGTTCATTCTAGTAAGTTCAGGTGCTATTGCCGCCGCCAAACAATTTGTAAACTTGGAGCACAATGGAAAGGAAATTACGGTTAAGCAGGCCTTGGCATCCATAGGTCAGCCCCATTTGATGCGTATCTTCCAGGAAAACTTTAGGGAGTTGGGGCTTTTCACCTCACAATGTTTGCTTTCTTATTCAGATTTTGAAAAACCGGAATCCAAGGAAAATATAAGGAACACCATTAACGTGCTGGTAGAAAATAATTTTATACCTATTATCAATGAGAATGATACCGTAGCTACGGATGAAATTCAATTTGGTGACAATGATAAACTTGCGGCCTTGACCGCTAGCCTTCTAAAGGCAGACTTATTGATTATTGCCACTAATACCAATGGAATTTACGTAAAAGAGACCATCAATCATATCAGTCCCAAAACCATTTTGGAAGTTAATTATATCAGTGATTTAGAGAAGGAAATCAGTATGGAAAAATCTTCCCATGGTACCGGTGGGATGGAGTCTAAAATGGAGGCCGCTAAAATTGCAAAAAAAGCTCACATTGAAACCTGGATTGTGAACGGCCTTAAGGATAATTTTATTTTGGATGCGATTGAAGGCGCATCAAACTTTACAAAAATCAAGATATGAAGAATTACTTGTCCATTAGTGATATAGACAATCTATCTGAATGGGTAAAAGAAGCTCAGAAACTAAAGGCTAACCCCAAAGCGGATAAAAAACTGGGTGCAGATAAGACTATTTGCCTGCTTTTTTTCAACAATAGTCTTAGAACCCGTTTAAGCACACAAAAAGCGGCCATGAACTTGGGCATGGAGGTTATGGTCATGAATTTTGGTAATGAAGGTTGGGCGTTGGAATACGGAGATGGCACCATAATGAATCAGAACACTTCAGAACATATTAAAGAGGCTGCCCAAGTAGTTTCACAATTTTGCGATATTGTGGCCATTAGAGCTTTTGCCTCTTTGACCGATAAGGAACAGGACGAAGCCGAAGTTGTGTTGAACGGTTTTAAGAAATATACCAGTATTCCCATTGTGAATATGGAAAGCTCTGTAGGTCATCCATTGCAAGCTTTGGCCGATGCCATTACCATGGAAGAACAAAAAACAAAGGTCAAGCCCAAAGTGGTTTTGTCATGGGCTCCTCATCCAAAGGCCCTACCCCATGCAGTGGCCAATTCCTTTGTGGAAATGATGCAACTGCAAGAAGCCGATTTTGTAATCACCCATCCTGAGGGATATGAACTGAACGAAGCCATTTCCAAAAATACGACCATTGAATACGACCAAAAAAAAGCATTGGAAAACGCGGATTTTGTGTATGTAAAAAATTGGAGCAGTTATACCGATTACGGAAACGTTTCAAATCAAGATTCTAATTGGATGATGACCATGGAAAAATTGGGTTCGGCCAAATTTATGCACTGTTTGCCGGTACGTAGAAATGTGGTGGTCGAAGATGCGGTGCTGGACAGTGAACAAAGCTTGGTTATTGAACAGGCCAATAATAGGACCTATGCCGCACAAATTGTTTTAAAAAAAATATTGGAAAGCCTATCAAAGAGATGAGCCTAAAACTGAAAGACAAAGTTTGTATTATTACCGGTGCCACTAGCGGAATGGGAAAAGCTATTGCGGAAAAGTTGTCGGCAGAAGGTGCTAAGTTGGTTTTATCCGGTAGGGATAAGGTACGCGGCTCAAAATTGGAATCAAGTCTAGATAATTCTATTTTTTTGGAAGGGGATGTACGTGAATTAGGCTACAATGAAAAACTGGTAGAAACTGCCATATCCAACTTTGGAACGTTGGATGTCGTATCCTTAAATGCCGGAATTCTTGGTTTAGGAAACGTGGTGGATTTACCTATTGAGGTTTGGCACAGTACCATCAATACCAACTTGAGTGCTATTTTTTATCTAAGTAAATATGCAATCCCCCATTTAAAAAAATCAAAAGGAAATATTTTAATCAATGCATCGATTGCGGCTTTCAAAAGTTTTCCAAATCATCCAGCATATTGTGCCTCTAAGGCAGGTTCTGTTGCCATAATGAAACAAATGGCCGTAGAATATGGTCCAGATATAAGGGTCAATGCAATTTGTCCCGGACCGGTAGATACACCATTGCTGTGGGATTCGGCTAAAGCTTTCGAACATCCGGAATCTGCCGTGGAAAATGCCGGTAAATCTACTTTGTTAAAAAGATTAGGAACGCCTGAGGAAATAGCAAAACTATCTTTGTTCCTAGTCTCCGAAGATGCCTCTTGGATTACGGGAACGGCTATGACCATTGATGGGGGAATCATAAATTCATAGTATGAAGGAGAAATTATCCATAGTAAAAATTGGAGGAAACGTTATTGAGAACACAAGTGAACTAGAAAAATTTTTGACCCTTTTTTCAGAATTGGAGGGTTTAAAAATCTTAGTCCATGGAGGGGGCAAATTGGCCACTCAATTAGCAACAAAATTGGGAATCAAGTCCAAAATGGTCGGAGGACGAAGAATTACCGATGCCGAAACCTTAGATATTATAACCATGGTCTATGCGGGTCTCACCAATAAAAATATTGTGGCCCGGTTACAGGCTAAAAACTGTAATGCTATAGGATTAAGTGGTGCAGATGGTAATAGCATACAGGCTCATAAAAGACCTGTAAAACATGTTGATTATGGTTTTGCCGGCGATATCGATAGCGTGAATACCGCTTTACTCGCCCATCTACTAACTTTAAGACTAACACCGGTTTTCTGCGCTATGAGTCACGATGGCAAGGGACAGTTGTTAAATACAAATGCGGATACCATTGCATCGGAACTTGCGATTGGTCTAGGAGATATCTTTGTCACTACGCTTTATTACTGTTTTGAAAAACCCGGGGTATTGTTAAATGTTTCCGACGATACATCCGTAGTTAAAGAAATCGACACCAAAAAATACAAACAGCTTTTGGCCGGAGGTGTAATTGCGGATGGTATGCTTCCTAAATTAGAAAACTGCTTTCATGCATTGAATAATAAGGTGGATACGGTTTGTTTGGGAAATATGGACATGCTAGATAAAAACGATTCTATGTTCACTACCTTAACTTTGTAAGATGAATCAGAACCAACTAACGAAAAAGGCGATTGAATTATTGAAGGAATTAATCGCTATCCAGTCTTTCTCAAATGAAGAAGAGGGTACAGCAGCTGCTATAGAAAATTGGTTTAAAGCTTTTGATATCTCCTTTGAAAGGGAGCATAACAACGTTTTTGCCAAGAACAAGTATTGGGATGATTCCAAGCCAACCTTGCTATTAAACTCGCATCATGATACGGTTAAACCCAACCAAGCCTATACAAAAGACCCTTTTTATCCTCATATTGAAGATGGCAAACTTTTCGGTCTAGGCAGTAATGACGCGGGCGGGTGTTTAGTATCTCTAATTGCCACATTTACCTTTTACTATCGTTCCAAAATCTTGAGTCATAATATCTTAATGGTGGCTTCGGCAGAAGAGGAAAATGCAGGTGAGCATAGCTTACGTGGACTATTACCCCGTTTACCAAAAATAGATGTTGCCATTGTCGGGGAACCTACCCTAATGCAATTGGCCATAGCGGAAAAAGGCTTGGTTGTTTTTGATGCTACGGTAAAAGGTACTCCATCACACGCGGCACATCCTAATGACAATAATGCTATTTATAATACCATCAAGGTTCTGGAGTGGTTCAAAAACTATTCCTTTGACAGGACCTCGGAAGCTTTGGGGGACGTTAAATTGACCGTTACCCAGATAAATGCCGGCAGCCAACACAACGTAGTTCCCTCACAAGTGGATTTGGTGATAGACGTTCGCGTGAACGACAAGTATACCAATAAAGAAATCGCTGAATTATTGAGGTCGGAAGCTCCTTGTGAACTGAAAGAAAGAGGTTTAAAACTAAATTCGTCTCGAATTGACAAGGACCATCCTTTGGTAAAATCAGGAATCGCCTTGGGAAGGGAAACCTACGGTTCTCCAACCCTATCCGATCAAGCAGCATTAAGTTGTCAATCCCTAAAATTGGGACCTGGTGACAGTACGCGTTCCCACTCAGCCGATGAGTATATTTACGTTCACGAAATTGAAGAAGGAATAGATTTGTATATTAAAATATTGGAAGGATTCCTGAAATAAAAAATCGTCAAAAATGAAACTTTGGGACAAAGGATTTAGCACGGATAAAAAGATAGACCATTTTACGGTTGGCAATGATCGTGAATTAGATTTGTATTTGGCCAAGTATGACGTTGTTGCATCAAAAGCACATGCAAAAATGTTGGGTAAAATAGGATTGCTTAATACAACAGAAACAGAGGACTTAGTTTCGGAATTGGATAAAATTGAGGATTCCATAGAAAAAGGCGAGTTTACTATTGAGGAGTCCTTCGAGGATATGCATTCGAAAATTGAATTTATTCTGACTGAAAAGTTAGGCGATACAGGAAAAAAAATACATACGGCACGCTCAAGAAATGACCAAGTATTGGTAGCCATGCATCTCTACTTGAAAGACGAACTCAAAGAAATAAAAAATCAGACAAAATCACTTTTCGATTTACTTTTAAATCTAGCCGAAGAACATAAATCCGTTCTACTTCCTGGATATACCCACTTACAGATTGCCATGCCATCCTCTTTTGGACTATGGTTCTCCGCCTATGCCGAAAGCTTGATTGATGATCTTTACTTTATCGAAGCAGCACACAAAGTAGCCGACCAAAATCCCTTGGGCAGTGCAGCCGGTTATGGTAGTTCCTTCCCTATAGATAGGAACTTCACCACCAAGGAAATGGGTTTCAAAACATTGAAGTACAACGTTGTATCCGCTCAGATGGGAAGAGGAAAAGTAGAAAAAGCTACAGCTTTTGGAATGGCCAGTATTGCTGCAACACTCTCCAAAATGGCTATGGACATATGTTTGTATATGAGCCAAAACTTCAACTTTGTTTCGTTTCCAGATGAGTTAACTACGGGCAGTAGTATTATGCCACATAAGAAAAACCCCGATGTATTTGAGTTGGTTAGAGGAAAGTGTAATAAACTGCAATCCATACCCAACCAGTTGACTTTAGTCATCAATAATTTACCAAGTGGTTATCACAGAGATTTACAATTGGTAAAGGAAATCATTGTTCCCGCAATTCAGGATATGAAGGCTTGTCTGGAAATACTGACCTTTAGTTTAAAAGAAATTCGAGTGAACAAAAACATTTTGGAGGACGAGAAATACGATTATCTCTATAGTGTTGACACCTTGAATGAGCTCGTCCAAAATGGAATGCCATTTAGGGATGCCTACAAAAAAATGGGGATGGAAATCAATGAAGGGAGTTTCGTTCCAAAAAGAGATATTTCCCATACCCATGAAGGCAGTCTGGGAAATCTATGCCTTGAAGAAATCCGTGCTAAAATGAAAAAAAAGGGTTAAGCCGATTTTATATACTTATCTGAGTAAACCTTTGTAAACTGGGCCCCAAAGGTCACTATTAAACTGGAATATGAAACCCAGAGCATGACCAAGATTATAGAGCCTGCAGCTCCATAAGTAGAGCCCGGCTCGGCTTTTCCAAAATAAAAGGCAAGCGCATATTTCCCCAACAGAAACAAAAGGGCGGTCAGTCCAGCTCCAATTTTTACGGCACTCCATTTAATTCTCACACTTGGAAGATATCTGAACATAGCGCCAAACAAGAAATATATAAAAACGAGGGACAGTAAAATATCCATGACAAAAGTCCATTCCACTATACTGGTAGAAAGCAACCTTGACAGTTGCTTGGAAAAGGCAGATAAAAATGAGGTGATTACAAAGCTAATGAGCAATAAGAATCCAAATATCAGAATAAAGCCGAAACTCTTCAACCTACCAAAAAGAGTGGCTATAATTTCATTGGAATAGTTTGGTGATACACCCCAAATATCGTTCAACGCGTTCTGCAGTTGGTAAAAAACTCCAGTTGCTCCGTAAATTAGCACACAAATCCCCAAAAAAGTGGCTAAAGTAGAGGTATTCTCACTACCAGGATCGGACAACATTCCTTGAATCGATTGAGCGGTTTCCGGCCCCATGGCTGAGGATATTTCTGAAAAGAGTTCCCCTTTAACAATTTCTTTGCCCCAAATAGCACCAACAACTTCCAAAATAATTATCAATAACCCAGGCAAGGAAAGAATCGCATAATAGGCTATTACCGCACTAATTTTAAACGGTTCTTTTTCTAACCAAGCGTTAAAAGTGCTTAGTAATAATTTTGGCAGCTGCCTTAAAGAAAACCTCATCTCAATCCTATTTTTATTTAACCTGAATCAAGGTAGAACAAAGAATAGATCATCCTTGATGCAAATCAAAATTTTAGTGCTCTTTATTAAATAATAACTATTGTTATTTTTCAAAGCACATTTAATTTGAAAAGAGTTTTAAACTAGAAGACTATAGAGAGGTTCTTATTGACCCATTTTTGATTTTTAAGACTTATGGTGCCCTCTTTGTGTGGATAAAATGGATATATATTCTATATTAGACCCTTATCTTTTATTGCCCATTTATATTCATGAAAAATCGATTTTTAGGTTTCACTGCTTTCTTTAGTTTATTTCTTCTTCTTAACTATTCTCTTCATTGTCAGGATACCTATATTAGAAATGATTCCGCTGATGTTAAAAGTTACATCTTCAATCTTGAGTTAAGCGACGAGAACGATGAAATAAAAGGAACAGCCGAAATTTTAGTGGATTTTAAGGGTGATGCAAAACCTTTTAGTGTAGATTTAATAGGTAAATCCGGAGAATTTGGGATGGAGATTACTCAGGTTTTGGAAGGTGATGAAAATGTCAACTATTCCTTTGAAAACAATAAAATAAAGATTTCACCAAGCCAAAATAGCCATGATTATCAAGTTTTTAAAGTATCCTACCATGGGGTACCCGAAAGAGGATTGGTAATTGACACCACTAAATTTGGTCAACGTTCCTTTTTTGGGGATAATTGGCCCAATTTAGCACGCCATTGGTTACCGTCGGTCGACCATCCCTATGATAAAGCTTCAATAGAATTTCAAATCACCGCACCTGACCATTATGATGTAGTGGCCACAGGAGAAAAAATCGAAGAAAGCTACCTCGAGAATGGTAAAAAATTAACCGTTTATAAAGAGCCTGCGCCAGTTGCCATGAAAGTGGTCACTATAGGCGTTACCAAGTTTGCGAGTAGACTATTGGACAAGGTCTACGATATTCCGGTATCAGCCTGGGTATATCCTGAAAACCGATTGGATGGTTTTTCAGATTATGGTGTTGCTACCAAAGTCCTAAAGTACTTTATAGACCAGATCGGTCCCTACTCTTATGCCAAATTGGCCAATATGCAGGCAAAAACCCAATGGGGCGGACTGGAAAATGCGGGTACCATTGCTTATTTTGAAAATTCCGTCAATGGTAAAAATGAAGTGGAAGGACTTATTGCTCATGAAATTGCCCATCAATGGTTTGGAAATTCCGCTTCGGAAAATGATTGGAACCATGTATGGCTCAGTGAAGGTTTTGCCACTTACTTTGCTATTTTATATCAAGAAAGTGTGTATGGTGATGATAAAAGAAAACAAGAATTATTGCTAGACAGGAATGAAATCATTGATTATTTCAAGAAAAACCCCTCTCCTATAGTTGACCCTTCCATAAAAGAACCTTTAAAGGTTTTAAGTGTAAATACATATCAAAAAGGGGGTTGGGTCCTTAATATGTTACGTCGCGAGCTAGGAGATGAACTTTTTTGGGAAGGGATAGTTTCCTACTACAAAAGGTATCAGAATGCCAATGCTATGACGGAGGATTTTAAAGAAGTGATGGAGCAAGTATCCGGAAAAGAGCTGGATAAATTTTTCCAGCAATGGGTATTTACCAAAGGTTATCCTGAATTGAAATGGGAGTGGCATTATGAAAAGAATAAGCTCTATATAGATATAGAACAAGTACAGGATTATCATATATTTTCTTTTCCATTGGAAATTCAGGTTGACGGAGTTATTGATAGAACCTACTCACTGGACATCAATAGCAAAAAGACGACTTTTGAAATTCCATTAAAAGCAGCACCTAAAGAAATCCTTTTAGACCCTGATTTGTGGTTATTATTCGAAGAAAGAAAGTTTTAGGGCTCTTAAAACTTGTTTCTGAATTACAAAAAGTTCTCTTGATTGGGTAACTTTTGCGAATGAAAAAAATTGGTTTAGGTGTAGGTATTATCATCTTGGTATTAATCCTTTTGACCTATTTTTCAATTTCTTCCACGGATAAAGAATTTACCACTTGTATCGTTAAAACTACAGAAGATTTGGAATCATTTGATTTTTCCAAACATGATTCTGTTACCATTTCGCCCAGTATGCTATACAAGGCAAACCCTATAAAAACAATAATACAGGGTGAACAGTACCGCGAAGCTTGGTCCACCCCCGTAAATTTCCCTATCGTATATTTGGATACACTTTTCGGGGGAGTGGAAATTTTAGAGGAAGGCGGAGGAAAACAAACACACAGTTTAAAGTTGAAATCTAAAGAGGGATACATCTATACATTAAGAAGTATAAACAAAGACCCAAAACCTTTAATTCCGGAATGGGCAAAAACATTAGGTTTAGAAAATATTATCGTAGATGGTATTTCCGCACAGCATCCTTTTTCGGCATTAGCCGTCGCTAGATTGGCGGACAAGGCAAATTTAATTCATACCCAACCTAGGGCCGTATTCATTCCACAACAAAAGTCCTTAGGAAAATATAATGAAAATTATGGAAATAGAATCTACCTTTTGGAGCATGAAACCGAGGGCGGTAGAAACTGGATTCCTTATCAAGGAGTTGAAGAAATCATCGATACCGACGACCTCCAAGAATTAAAAGTTGACCTTGGGTCTGATTTAAAAATTGACAGAAAAACACTGATAAGGGCCAGATTGTTCGACATTATAATTGGCGACTGGGACAGACATTCCAAACAATGGGGATGGGCAGTAACAAAGAAGGAAAGAAGCTATACCGCAGTGCCCATTGCAGGAGACAGGGATAATGCATTTTTTAACATTGGCGGTTTAATTCCAACCATCATTTCAAATAGGCACTTGCTCCCTGGACTACAGTCCTTTGAAAAGGACATAGATTATCTTCCGGGTTTAGTCATGCCTTTTGATGTTTACTTCCTAAAAAATAGCTCCAAGAAGGAATTTTTGACCGAGGCCGAAAAATTACAAAGCATGTTAACAGATCGTATGATAGCGAATAGCTTTAAGGTATGGCCAGAACAACTTTACAAATTAGATGCAAAAGAGATTATTGGTAATATTCAATCCCGAAAAAAGAACCTTCCCCAAATAGCCGAGGATTTTTATGAAATTCTAACCGAGAAGGAATATCTAAATACACCTTTAAAAGGTTCGGAGGATTTGGGTTTACCCAGTCCTTTAATCCGTTGTTTTGACTGCCTTTGATTTGGGTTTAGGGTACTTTTGTTTTCTGTTTTTTAAATATTTATAACCCACATAGCCCAGCTGGGCCCCAATTAACAGAAGTTTTGTCTTTCTACTCTTAACCAATAATTTTGCAAAGCCTAATACCGGTGATATATTCATGTTATTTGTTTTACCTCAATAAAGCTTTAATAAGATAAAATAGATAACCCTTTTGAGTCAAAATTTGGTTCAAATGCTAACCCCTTCGATTTAGGAGGTTATGAATAAACTCTAATTTTATTTTTACAGGATCGGATATTACGAAAGGATAGGGGTCATCCTCCCCCATAGAGCGATTCATACTGTTCATCGTATACAACAAGGGTATGCCAGTTTCCAAGATAACCCCAAAATTCTTTTCTTGGTAAGGGTCAAAATTGGCTTTCATTTCTAGCTCGCTTTCTTTATTGAGTTTTGGCGCTGTTCTTAATCCAAAATTAAAGGCCGTTTCAAGGGCATCCATTAAATGAAGATAATGAGACCAGGTTTCGGCCCAGTCTTCCCAAGGATGTGAAGAAGCATATTTACTTATATAGAAATCTTGCCAATTGCCCATTGGGCCGTTAAAATAATGCTTACTCAGAGCATCGGGATAAGAGGTGGATTCGTCACCAAAAACATTTCTAAATCCATCAAGAACTGCATTATCAAAACGTACAAGTCTATCCCAATAATAATGTCCCACTTCATGTCTAAAGTGTCCTAAAAGCGTTCTGTAACGCTCTTCCATTTCTTGCTTTACCTTCTCTCTAATTACTGCATCGGCCTCTGAAATTAAAATAGTTACTACCCCATTGGCATGTCCAGTTTTTATATCCTTGTCAGCACTGTCAAAATCTTCCTTCGAAAGAAAGTCGAAACAAAGTCCGTTTTCAGAATTGATAGTTTTGCTTATAACGGGCAACCTCAGTCGCAAAAGTTGATATACCAATCTATGCTTGGCAAATTCGATTCGTTTCCAGCGCTTTAAGTTTTCTTCGTTGCTTAAGTCAGGTATAGTCCTATTTAATGAGCAGGCCAAACAAAAATTTGATGAGTGTCGCACGGGAACCAACCAATTGCAAGTACCGTGTTGGTTATTGGAACAGTAAGTGTAATCATTACCATCTAAGGCCGGTATGTTCCATTGTATTGAATTAGGGTCCAGAGCAACCATTTGGTTATAGTAGGAGGAAAAACCCAAATAATGGCCACAACTAACGCAGATATTGTTTTCAAAGACAACAGTATTGTTGCAGTTAGTGCATTGAAACAATTTCATTCGTTAGTTATTTTAGTACTCCTATTTAATCATCTTTAAGTTGATGATTTCTTGTTCGGTAAGGTAGCGCCAATGTCCTCTAGGTAAATCTTTTTTTGTGAGTCCACCATAAACGACACGGTCCAGTTTTATGATTTTGTAATCCAATTGTTCAAACAACCGTTGCACAATCTTACCTCTGGAACTATAAATTTCAATACCCACTTCCCTTTTTGGAGCATCTGTGATATAGCTTATATCTTGGACCTTTACTATTTTTTCATCGACCAGCACACCTTCTTGGATTTTTTTAAGATCGGCGCTTCTTAAATCCTTGTCCAATACAAGATGAAAGATTTTTCGCAATCCATTAATAGGGCTTTTTAATCGCTTGGTAAGGTCGCCGTCATTGGTGAATAAAAGTAGGCCAACATCTTCCTTATCCAATTTGTCCACAGGAAGTAATTTTGACTTTGAAGCGCTAGAAATTAACCCAGAAACATGGCGCTTCCCCTTTTCATCCCTGATTGAAGTGGTAAAATCCTTGGGTTTGTTTAGCAACACATATTCCTTTTTAACGGGATTTAGTAACTGACCATCAAATTTCACCTCATCGGTGAGCTTAACTTTATACCCCATTTCAGTAATTGGCTTTCCATTTACCGTTACACTACCGGCGGCAATATAGATATCTGCATCCCTTCTTGAACAAACTCCTGAATTTGACACATATTTATTTAGTCTAATGGAATCCGGGTCACTAAACTGTTTGGAAGAAGTGTTTTTCTTTATTGGAGCATTTCCCCGAGCATAACTCTTTTTTCTGAAATTCCCTCCTTGTCTTCCAGACGCCTTGTTCCCTTTTTTGGAATCATCCCTACTCATAACTTCCTGATTTTGTACAAAGGTAGCAAAGGGAAATGTATGAAATATGGAATTCGGTTTTTGTTTAACACAGAAAATTGAAATAGGACCAAAACAAAGCTCGATATGGGTACTATAAAATACGGTTCAGTACCAAGTCAACATCAATAAGTAGTATACTAAACACACCAACAACAATGATCAATTTTAGAATGTTATGCAACCATACAAAATGCTTTCTAGTGCTAGATTTGGCCAAGATAATCGTAAATACTATGAACAAACCAATACAACCGGCAAAATAATAATTCATGTAGCCCACATCGAACTTAAAAGTTAATAGCAAAGACGGAATAAGTGTAAATAGGAGCAGTATAACAATTAAAATTTTAGAAACACCCACACCATAAATAATAGGTACGGTCCTGTAATTTTGAGCAACATCTCCTGAAATATTTTCCAAGTCCTTAATAACCTCCCTTACCAAAATCAAAAGAAATAGAAACATGGCATGGACAAAGATTACCGATTCAAAATTCTTATAGTACACAAATACAGCAAAAAAAGGGGTTATGGCCAATGTTGCAGAAACAAAATTTCCTAAAAAAGGGATTTTTTTGAGCTTATGGGAATACAACCAAATACCGAAAATATAGGCCGAAAAGAAAAGAACCGCTTTAAAAGAAACATAGCTAGCGGCAAATACGGCCAAAAAATTCAGAATAAAGTAGGCGGATAATTTAAACCGTTGACTTACCAACCTATCCAACATACTTTTTCTAGGCTTGTTAATTAAGTCTTTCTCCGCATCATAGAAATTATTAATAATATAACCACCTGCTATGACCAAACTGGAAGCTATAACAATAATAAAAAGATTTACATCGAAAACCACTTGTCTTAAGGGGAGATCAGGAGAAAGAATATATATAGATGCCAAGTACTGTGCGATAACAATCATCAAGAGATTATACCCACGTACAACGGAAAAGAGACTCAAAACCTTTAATAGCAAGAGTTTGTCTTTTCTACTAAGCATGTATTTTAGGTGTACTAGAAGTTATAAACCACTTCTAATTTGTAGTCTTTTAATGCCCTTTTTGCCTTCTCAAAATCCTCGGTAAATCCTAAAAAATAACCTCCACCTCCAGAGCCACAGAGTTTTAAATAGTAGTCATTTGATTCGATACCCTGTTTCCAAACCTCATGAAATTTTGTAGGAATCATTGGTTTGAAATTATCCAATACAACGTGGGACAGTTTTTTTAGGTTGCCGAAAAGTGATTTTATATTTCCATTTACAAAATCTTCAACGCACGCATCCGTATGTTTTATAAATTGGTTTTTCAACATATTTCTAAAACCGTCATTTTTCATTTGCTCCATAAAAATCTGAACCATGGGTGCTGTCTCACCAATGGAACCACTATCCAATAAAAATACAGCACCCTTGCCCTCTAAATTTTGTGATGGAATGCTGGTAGACTCTATATTATCCTTACTGTTTATAAGAATTGGAAGGCTTAAATAACTATTCAATGGATCTAATCCAGAAGATTTTCCGTGGAAAAAAGACTCCATTTTACCAAAAATATCTTTTAGGCTTAAAAGTTTATTTCTGGTAAGATTTTCGAGAACCGTAATTTTATCCGTTGCATACTTATCATAGATTGCAGCAACTAAAGCTCCGCTACTTCCAACACCATATCCTTGAGGAATTGAGCTATCAAAGTACATGCCCTCTTCAATATCCTGTTCCATCGATTCAAAATCAAACGAAACCAATTCAGGTTCATTTTTGGAAAGCCCTTTTAAATAGATGGCAAAATCCTTTAATGCCTTATTGGATTTTTTAGCAATCTCAGAATTGTCATTGATTTTCAAGGCCCCTTTAAAAAAATTATAAGGAATGGAAAGCCCTTTAGAGTCTTTGATGATTCCATATTCTCCAAAAAGTAGGATCTTAGAATAAAATAATGGTCCTTTCATTTTTAAATATAAGTCTGTAAGGCGCTACAACTATATAAATATAAGCAACTAAAACACCAATTTCTGGGTTTTCTCTTCAAAAAATTAAGTGTTTTGCTTAAAAATTTACCTTAAAAACGTCAAAATAGTATTTAAAGTATGCTCCTAAACCACTAGTTTTTTAGCTCCCAACCCAATTCTATCACAAATATACTGCTGGTTTTGACAGTATACAACTAACTCATTCACAATAAATTGATTCACCATCTCTTTCTCGTTCTCCGGATATAGTACATGAACATTGGCACCTGCATCCAAAGTAAAGCAAACGTGTGTTCCTGATTTCTCCCTAAATAACCATATTTTATTAATGATTTCCAGGGTATTGGGCTTCATTAGAATAAAGTAAGGGTCACCAGTCATCATAATGGCATGCAAGGTCAATGCCTCGCTTTCAACAATTTTTACAAATCCTGATAAATCCCCCTCCTTTAGAACGGATTTTAATCGAGTTAAGTTCTTATGAGCCTGTTCAAAACGGCGTTCAGCAAATGGGTGTCCATTGACCAAATCGTGACCTGCAGTACTACTTACTTGTTTCTCCCCTTTATCCACCAGCAATATGGTGTCATGAAAATTTTTGAATATAGGATGTACTTCACTTGAATATTTTACTCCATACAAATTAGAACTTTCAGGTATATCCTTATGAAGTCCCCATTCCACTATTGGCCCTTCTAGACTTCTACAAGCACTTCCAGAACCCAAACGGGCCAAAAAAGAAGCTTTTTTCATGAAATATTTTTCTTCTAAATTGGGAAGATGTAGTCGTTCTATTTCCAGGAGACAGAGCGCCAATGCTGCCATACCACTAGCAGAAGATGCAATACCACTGCTATGGGGAAATGAATTGCCTGTCTCAATAACATAATGGTATTCTTTTAAAAAAGGAAAATAAGGTAGTATTCTATCAAAAAAGGTGATGATTTTTGGATTAAAATCGAGCTTGGGCTTCCCTTCAAATAAAAGCTCAAATGAATAATATTTCGTTGGTTTTGGTAGTTTATTAAAGCTGAGTATCGTGGTAGTCGAACATGCACTTAAAGTAAAGCTAATAGATGGATTTGCCGGAATTTGCCCTTCTTTTTTGCCCCAATATTTTACCAAAGCAATGTTACTAGGGGATTTATAGCCAACCTTACCTTCTTTTATTAACTGTAAATATCCAGAAGGGATGAAATCTTTTTCTGTCATTAAAACAACCTTTGTGCAAAGATAGTTTTTAGCCGGAGCAATTAAAATAAATGATTATTTTAGAGCTTGAACACCACCCAGATGAAGAAAAAACTAATGTATGTTTTTATCAGCGTTGCGGTATGCCTGATTATTGGGTTCCTCTCCAGCGTGGTTACACAAAGTTCAGTAAACGATTGGTACCTAACTTTAAACAAGCCAAGCTTTAATCCGCCGAATTGGCTATTTGCGCCAGTATGGACGGTGCTTTACGTGTTAATGGGGGTTTCCGCAGGATGGGTTTGGGCCAAGGGATTTCATCATAAATGGGTTAAGACCGCCTTATATCACTTTGGTTTCCAATTGTTGTTAAACGCGCTTTGGAGTATTGTCTTTTTTGGTCTAAAATCTCCCTTTTGGGCTTTACTGGTTATTCTAGCTTTGTTGGTAATGATACTATTTACCATAAAATGGTTTAAATTAGTTAGTAAGGTAGCCGCGGTTTTATTGATTCCTTATTTGGCATGGGTTTGTTTTGCAACCATCCTAAATTATAAATTATGGGAACTTAATTAATTTATGCCCATTTCTATTAGCTTGTGCATAGTTCTGTAATTCCTAGTCGTCGCATCGACCTTTAACTTTCGTTCTATCATATTGTTATTCAGTTTAGCTTTACCATAGCCGTTCTCACAACATAGGTAGATACAATTATTATTAAATTCCCATTTTTCACTGGGAAATACTTCATTCTTAAAAGCATTTATTTTTTCTAGGCCCGGATTTTGAAACAGAAGTACGAAATAAATCTTATTTACCGCTAAATTATCTCCATCATCGAAAGGATTATTTTTTAAAATTTTCTGTAAATCTTCAACCGACTTTACTAAAACCGGAACATCAAAACCGAAATTTTTCTTAATAGCCTTTTCTATTTGTTCTTCTAATTTTGATATTAATGTACGCTTACTTGTAAAAATGACATTTCCACTTTGTATATAGGTTTTTACCTCCTCCAAACCGATATTGGACATGATGGAACGCAGTTCTACCATAGGTACTTTCTTTTGCCCACTTACATTGATTCCCCTTAAAAAAGCAATGTACCTACTCATTCTCTCCAATTTCACTTAAGCCATTCACGATGCCCTGAGCCGCTATAAACCCTCCGGTCCATGCGTTCTGAAAATTAAAACCACCCGTAATTGCATCTATATTTAAAATTTCACCTGCAAAATATAGATTAGGCTGTATCTTACTTTCGTACGTTTTAAAATTTATGTCTTTTAGATCTACCCCGCCAGCCGTTACAAATTCTTCCTTGAACGTACTTTTTCCATTAACGTGAAACAATCCACTGGTAAGTTGATTCGCTAACTCCTGTAGTTGAATTTTACTGACCTCGGGCCATGTAAGTTTATCACTTATACCTGAAGCACGGACAAGACTGGCCCATAATCTTTTTGGAACATCAACTATCTTAGTTCTAAGGATAGTCTTCTTTTCTACCTGTTTCACCTTCATAAATAGCTCTAGGAGTCCATCTGAATGATACTCTGGCACCCAATTAACTTTAATTCTAAAACTATAGTTATAGGACTCCAGTATTCTAGCGCCCCAAGCCGAGAGCCTTAAAATAGCGGGACCGCTCATTCCCCAATGTGTAATTAACAATGGACCCTCCGCAAAAAGTATCTCACTTTGCGCACTATTCTTCTGATAATTCCTCCGCGACTTTTTTTTGTCCAGTACGGTTACCTCAGCGTAGGTACTTAGACCGGGAATATGCTTTATTCTTTCGTCCTGAATATTGAATGTAAAAAGGGAGGGTACCGGAGTAATTATATTGTGTCCCAACTGCGTCAGCATCTTCCAAACCTTTAAATTACTACCAGTTGCAAGGAGTAATTTTTTTGTTTTAAAAGTTTGGGTAGTTGTAGCAACGTGCCATAATTTTTCATTCTCTTCGGTAAATGGTTCTATCCCGGTAACACTACATAGAAGAAAGGTTTGTACTCCTAACTTTTTAGCTTCTGAAGTCAAACAATTTATGATAGTTTGCGAGGAGTCGGTCGTTGGGAATATTCTACCATCCTCTTCTATTTTTAGGTCAACTCCCCTTTTTTCAAAGAATTCAACGGTATCTCCACTGGCATAGGAATGAAAAGGACCTAAAAGCTCCCTTTCTCCGCGAGGATAGTGAGAAGCGAGTTCTTTTGGTCGGAACTCGGCATGGGTAACATTACACCTTCCCCCTCCAGAAACCTTAACTTTGGCAAGCACTTCCTTCCCGCGTTCTAAAATCGCTATTTTAATTTTTGGTCTTGCCTCTGCGACATGAATAGCTGCATAAAATCCTGCAGCCCCGCCCCCAACAATAACCACATCGTACATTAGTTTATTCTTTCTGGGTAGTTTGTAATAATCCCATCTACATCGATTCTTTTCATGGCGTTAATATCTTCTTCTTCGTTTACCGTCCATACATAAATTTTGAGTCCGGCTTCTCTTATTGTATTAGCAACTTGGAGATTTACATTCTTATAATAGGGGTTGATTGCAACCGCATTCAATTCCTTGGCTATGGGTATAGCTTCCGTTGGGTCTTCTTCGGTAAGAATGGCTAATTTCACGTTTGGGTTAAGCGTTCTCATTTCCCTTAATTCATCCCAATTAAAACTTGAAATAATGAAATTTTCAGCGGACCAGCCTTTGTTTTCTATATAATAAGTCATTATGTGGTTAACACGGTCCGCAGTATTTGCACCTTTCAACTCAATATTCAGTGCAACTTTGTTATCAATTAATTTGAGGACATCTTGAAGCATTGGTATTTTATGTCCACCATCCACAATTAGTTTTTTTAAATCTATATAATTATAATCCTCTATACTTCCTGGACCATTTGTTAGTCTTTCCACGTTTTCATCGTGAAATACTACAATTTCACCACTTTTAACTTTGAACACATCGATTTCTATCATATCCACTCCCAAGTCCATGGCTTTTTGTACGGAAGCCAAGGTGTTTTCTGTCTCATGGCCCATTGCGCCTCTATGGCCGATTATTAGCGGTTTTTTCATATTACAAGAAACTAAAGTTAAACCTGTAATCAAAACTAGTAATACTCTTTTCATATTCTATTGTATTTCAAAAATTAATGATTCCAAAGGAGCAAGATGAATATCTATAAATCCCTCTTTGTTGCTAATTTTTAATTGATTATTCCCCCCGTAAAGCATTTCCTTTAAAACAAACTCCTCATTCTTAAGTTCCCATTCTTCTATCAAGTCGACAGGTAACTTTAATTCAAAAGAAAATGATTCTTGAACATCAAAATTAGCGATTACAATAAGCTTTTGGTTCTTTGACCAACGTACATACGATAAGACCCTATGATTATAGTTTTGGGTAAGTTCCTTATTATAGAAATGAATCTCTCGATAATTGCCCATTAAGGCCTCACTCTTCAAAGTAAAATTTAATACCCTTTTATAAAAATCTCTTAGGCCTCTTTCCTCCGAGCTTAACTGACCTCCATCAAACTTTTTATCGTTTACCCAACGTTGGTGATTCGGAACTCCAACATAATCGAATATCGATGTCCTCGACGGACTTCCAAAGCCTGGGTTCTCGGCCGCCGGCTCACCCACTTCTTGTCCAAAATAAATCATTGTGGGAGAGGTACTTATGGTTGCAGAAACCACCATTGCAGGTTTGGCTATTTCGGCCTTGCCAACAAACTCCGGACTTGCAATTCTTTGTTCGTCATGGTTTTCCAGAAAATGGAGCATATGATGTTCAATATCCTTTAGTCCATTTTGTACTACTGGTATATGATCGGACCAACCGTAACCTTTCATGATATGCTTAAGACCATCATAAAAATCTACCTTATCGTACAAGTAATCCATCTTACCTTTGTGAATAAAAGTTCTATACAAATCTGGGTTATAGACCTCGGCCATTAAAAAGGTGTCTTCATTTTTCATTTTGATGGATGAATTCATAAAGCTCCAGAATTCTACAGGAACCATCTCGGCCATATCGTACCGAAAGCCATCTACACCTAAATCCAACCAAAACAAGGCTATATCCCTAAACTTAATCCAAGAATTAGGAACCTCTTTGTGCTTCCAAAAATTAAAGTGTTCTTTGTAGTCCCGTTCTCCAAAATCATAAGGTAGAAGGTCAAAATCTATTTCTCCATCTGGGCGAACCCCATAATTTATGCGTACCGTTTCGTACCAGTCGTTCATATCAGGCTTGGGACTTCTAGCACCGTTACCGGTCCACTTTGCCGGTTTCTCCTCAAGTGTCCCTATGGCCTTATGATTTTCACCTCCCAAAGGCTGGTAGCCGTCATGCCAATCTGGAACCTGAAATACAGAATTAGGGATATAATAGAAATTGTTGTCCTTTTTATATTCCAGACTGGTATCATCGTGTACTCCAAAACCAGAAACCCCTTCCGGATTAGAAATACCCTCATAATTTCTTGCAACATGATTAGGTACAATATCTATAATTACCCTAATTCCGTGCTTATGAGTTCTATCGATTAGTGCCTTGAAATCCTCTAGCCGTTTGGCCGGGTCTGTCGCCAAGTCAGGGTTCACATTGTAATAATCCTTTACAGCATAGGGAGAACCTGCGCGCCCTTTCACTACATTTGCATCATCATTGGAAATGCCAAAATCCGTATAATCCCTTATAACGGCATGATGAGGAACTCCTGTATACCAAATATGCGAAATTCCTAAATCCTTAATTTCAGCCAAGGCCTTATCGCTAAAATCCGCAAACTTACCCACCCCATTTTCCTCAATGGTTCCCCATGGTTTGTTTGTAGTGTTGGTATTACCAAACAGTCTTGTGAAAACATGATAGATTACAATCTTCCCTTTCATTTTTAAATCTCTTTTTCCTGAGATAAAGCGATAACACTTGATTCTTTTAAGACCATCTATCCTACAGTCAATTTATTATTAGGTAACAGCTCCCTTTGCTTTCCTTTTACCATGATTAGAATTCCTTTTTCCCCGGTCATTTCAAAGGTTACTTCATCCGCAGAAACTTTTACTTTTATAATTCTATTTCTAAAATTGACTTTGAATGAATATGCATTCCATTGCTCAGGTATTCTGGGATTAAAAGAAAGTTGGTCATTAATCACCCTCATTTCACCAAAACCTTCCACGATACTCATCCAAGTGCCAGCCATGGAGGTAATGTGAAGACCCTCCTCGACCTCTTTATTATAATCATCCAAGTCTAACCTTGATGTTCTTAGATAAAATTGATAGGCTTGATCCATTCTTCCCAACTTAGCTGCCTGAATACTGTGTACACAAGGTGATAATGATGACTCATGTACGGTAAAAGGCTCATAGAAATCAAAATGCTTTTCCAATTCTTCTGTAGAAAAATTATCTTCGAAGAAATAGAATCCTTGCAATACATCGGCCTGCTTGATATAGGGCGACCTTAAAATTCTATCCCAACTCCATTTTTGGTTGATGGGTCTTTCCGTCTTGTTCAGGTCACTTACCTTGACCAAATCTTTATCCAAAAACCCATCTTGTTGTAAAAAGACCTTGTATTCATCCGAATATGGAAAATACATATTGTCCGCTACTTTTTTCCAGGCCTCGCATTCTGTTGGTGTAAGATTTGTCTTCCCTACAACTCTTTTATAATCATTAGGATATCCTTCTTTTACACGGCCGAGTTGTTCTATTGCGAAATTGATACACCATTGTGCCAAGTAATTGGTATACCAATTATTATTGACGTTGTTTTCATATTCGTTGGGGCCCGTAACCCCTAAAATGACATACTTTTTCTTGTGACCTGAAAAATTGGCTCTTTGATGCCAAAACCTAGCGATACCTATAAGGACCTCTAGCCCCATTTCCGGGATGTAACTATAATCACCGGTATATCGATAATAGTTATATATAGCGAAGGCTATGGCACCATTCCTATGAATTTCCTCAAAGGTTATTTCCCATTCGTTATGGCATTCCTCGCCGTTCATGGTTACCATGGGATAAAGTGCTGCACCATTCGAAAATCCAAGTTTTTGCGCATTTACAATGGCCTTTTCTAGGTGATTGTATCTATATTTTAATAATTTTCTAGCAACCTTTTCGTCCTTGGTCGCCATATAAAATGGAATGCAATACGCTTCCGTATCCCAATAGGTACTCCCGCCATACTTTTCTCCCGTAAAACCTTTTGGGCCAATATTCAATCTAGAATCGGTTCCTAGATAGGTTTGGTTCAGTTGAAAAATATTGAATCGAATACCTTGTTGTGCTTTGATATCACCTTCAATTACGATATCGCTCATTTCCCATATGTTGGCCCAGGCCTGTTTTTGTTCTTCCAACAATCCTTTAAAACCAAGAATCGAAGCTTGGTCCAATGCTTGGTTGGCAGCGCTTACCAATTCTCCTTCGTCATGATTACGAGATACTGTATATCCTCCGAATTTTACAAGTGTTAGATCTTCTCCCCTTTTAATTTTCTGGGAAAATTTCATGGATATGAAGTTTTCCTGAGATTCTTCCAACTTGCCTTGAATTGATTTCCCATTATAATCTAAACTTGCCTGCATAAAGGCACAGGTCTTAAAGTTGGTCTTCATTGTATGCGCCTCTATAAAGGCACGGTTCCCTGAAGTTGACACATTCGTCGTATTCCAGAATTTATCATCCCAATTACTATCTTCATTGGTAATGCCACTGTCTAAATATGGAACAAAAGAAACTTCCGCATCACTGTTCGGCAATGTTAGTTTAAATTCGATAGCCCCGACCTCATCCAATTTCAAACTTAGAAAGCGGGTTACCTCGACCTTTATTTCAATAGTATTGGGCAAGACAGCACTAAAAGTTCTTTTGTGCCAGCCCTCTTTCATGTTCAATTCACGTTTATATCCAGAAACCTTAGTACAAGTAGCCAAGTCGAATTCATGGCCATTTACGAATACTTTTATACCTATCCAATTGGGAGCATTCAACACTTTGGCAAAATATTCTGGATATCCATTTTTCCACCAGCCAACACGGGTTTTATCCGGATAATAAACTCCCGCAATATAGCTTCCCTGGAAAGTTTCACCTGTATAGGTCTCTTCAAAGTTTGCTCGCTGTCCCATGGCACCATTGCCCAGACTGAATAAACTTTCGGAAGCCTTTACATGTTGCTTATCAAAACCCTCTTCTATTATGGACCATTCGTCGGCTTGTATATAATCCTGATTCATAGTTGTCGGATAAATATTGTTTAATGTAATTGGATTAAAATAGGAATAAGTAAAGAACTATTGAATAAGGCTATCCAAAAATTCGTTTGAAATTTCTGTAAAATCCGTAAAATTATAATTTGCTTCCCGTAAAGTTTTTGGGTCTCCAATACCAATACTAGTCATATCTGCTAGGTTGGCCGCCTGTATTCCTGCTACGGCATCCTCGAAAACAACACATTTGTTTGCGACCACTCCCAAATTTTTCGAAGCTATTAAAAAAACTTCAGGGTCGGGTTTGGCTTTAGTAACATTATTCCCATCTACTATGCTATCAAAATAGGATAGTAGTCCCACTTTTTCTAATATCGGTTTGGCATTTTTACTAGCTGAACCCAATGCCATAGGTACGTTTCTTTCATTAAAATATCGTAACACCCTTGGCACATCCGGTAAAATTTCCGAAGCATCCATCTTTTCTATATAGGATAAATAATCCTCGTTTTTTTCAATCATCCATTGATCAAATTGACTTTGGGAAGCATCAATATTGCCAATGTCGAGCAAAATTTCCAAACAACATTTTCTACTCACCCCCTTAAACAATTCATTTTGTTCTTGTGTAAATTCGAACCCCAGCTCATTGGCCAGTTTTTTCCATGCGAGATAGTGATATTTCGCAGTATCCACGATTACACCGTCCAGATCAAAAATAATTCCCTCTTTCTCCATGGCGGCAAAAATACTAATTGATGGTAGAACCACGTTGAATCAGCGTAGCAGAAATGACCTCCGTCTTAAAATTTCCTTCCAAATCGTTCTCAATACGGTCAATAAGCAGTTTTGCAGCCATTTCACCCATCCTTTCACCGTGTTGTGCTACCGTGGTTAATTTTGGAACGGAGTATTTGGACAAGATTCCGTTAGTAAATCCAATAAACCCAACATCTAGTGGAACTTTTTTTCCTTGACGCTGAACTATATCCATACATTGAATGGCAAAGATTTCATTCACGCACAAAACAGCATCTATTTCATTTTCATCAAAGAATTTGGAAATAACAAAATCATCAGCTTTTTCGTAAGGCAGCGTTAAAATTAATTTTTCATTAAATTCAATTCCATTTCGCTTTAATGCCTTTTCATAGCCTTTTGCCCGATTGGTACTAACATTGAAATATCTTTCGGTAGTTACTAATGCTATGTTTCTTTTCCCTGATTTAATCATGGAAAAGACTGCTTGATATGCAATTTCCTCATCATTGATAACCACTTTATCACATAGGACATCATCCGTAACCCTATCAAATAATACAAGGGGAATTCCCTGATTCAATACCTCATTCAAGTGATTGTAATCATTTTTCTCCTGGGTTTCTGCGGATAAGGACATTATAAAGCCATCTATACTCCCGTTGGCCAGTAGCTCCATATTCAAAACCTCTTTTTCAAATGACTCATCCGAAACGCAAATCATTACATTGTACCCCCTCTTACCCGCATAATGTTCAATCCCCCTAAAAACCGTTGTAAAAAAATGATGGACAATGTCAGGTATAATGACCCCAATATTCTTAGTCTTCTTGTTCTTTAGGCTTAGTGCAATATTATTGGGCCTATAATTATAAAGTTTTGCAAAAGCCTGAATTTTATCCTTGGTATCCCTACTAATTTCCTCACTATTCTTTAAAGCTTTGGAAACGGTTGAGACAGATACCTCCAATTCCTTTGCTATTTGTTTTAATGTAACTCTCTTTTTCAATTTTCTATAACTAAGTAGTCATTAATTTGAAATATGTGGTGAAATTTAGTCAAAAAATGACTAAAAAAACCTTGGGAAGGTTTAGTGTTAAAGATTTAACTTAAATTAATAAAACAACAATAAAACATTAAGGAAAATTAAAATCCTTATATTTGCCAAAATTGCAAATTCACATTTTAGGCTTAGTATTTTTACGAATTGACCAAAGTGACGTTGTTTTAATTTAGAATTCCAAAAGACTACCTAAAGTTATTAACACGAAAACGGTTTCGTAACTATATATTAGATTCTATACGTGTGTTTTTGACATTTTTACATATTTTTAACTCTTGAAATTAATTAAACTCAACTTAAATTAACTATTTATGAAGATTACGCTACTAAAAAGCCTAGTTATTCTTGGGGCACTTTTGTCTTTTGGAGTAGCACAGGCACAAGAAGTTTCCGGTACCGTTTCCGATGCTTCTGGCCCCTTGCCCGGCGCAAGTGTTTTGGAAAAGGGAACAACAAACGGTACACAGACTGATTTTGACGGAAACTAAACCCTTTCGGTTAGTGAAGACGCCGTTATAGTCGTAAGCTATATTGGTTACAAAACACAAGAAGTGTCTGTAGACGGAAGAACAACAATTAATTTCACTTTGGAAGAAGATGCTGAGGCTTTGGAAGAAGTAGTAATTATTGGTTATGGTACTACAACCGTAAAGGATGCGACTGGATCGGTATCCGCTGTAACTTCCGAGGATTTCAACGGTGGTAATATAGCTTCACCAGAACAATTAATACAAGGTAAAACTGCTGGTGTTAATATTCAGCAAACTACGGGTGAACCCGGAGCAGGTATTCAAATTAACATTAGAGGTGCAAACTCGGTTAGAGCAAACAACAACCCTTTATTTGTTGTAGACGGTGTTCCGCTATTTGGAGAAAGTACTGAAGCCGTTGGGTCCAACGCAGGTGGAACAGGAAGTGGACAAGTAGGTAACCCATTAAACTTCTTAAACCCTAATGATATCGAAAGTATGAGTATCTTAAAGGATGCCTCTGCAACCGCTATTTATGGTTCTCGTGGTGCCAATGGTGTCGTTATAATAACTACCAAAAGTGGAAAAGGAGCTTCTCAAGGATCTTTCGAATTTTCTACTAATTTAAGTGTTGCGCAGCCTGTTCGGTTGTTTGACTTATTGGATAGAGACGAATTTTTAACGGCTTTACCAGATTACGGTGCTGATCCTGCTGCTAACGATTTTGGGTCAAGTACAGATTGGCAAGAGGCTATCTTTAGATCGGCCGCCTCTACCAATAATAACCTTTCCTATTCTAACAACTACGGTTCTGGTAATGTGAGAGCCACTTTTGGTTATTCCAAACAATTTGGTACCATTGAGAAGTCAGAATTCGAAAGAATCACAGGTAGACTAAACTTAAATCAAAGGTTTTTAGATGACAAATTGTTGTTTACGCTACAATCTTCAATTTCTAGGGTTAATAAATCCCAACCTCCTATTAATTCTGGAGCAGGCGTAGAAGGAGATCTTTTGGGAGCTTCGTATTCCGCGAACCCCACTTGGCCGCTTAGCCCAACCTTTCAACCTCCGGGCAGTATTTCTAGAAACCCACTTAACCTTTTACTTGAGTCGCAAAACATAAGTAATACGGACAGGTTCTTATTAAATGGTTCCGTAGAATACAAGTTTACTCCCGAAATTTCAGCTAAAGTAAATGCAGGTTACGATAAATCCAATAGTGAAAACGTATCTGTACAGTCAGCCAATAATATTAATTATCCAGGAATTAGTGATATTGGTTTTGGTACATTCTACACCTTGGATAGAGACAATAAAACCTTGGAAACAACGGTTAACTATAATAAGGAGTTTGAAAACTCCAACTTAGATGTTGTTGTCGGTTATGCCTACCAGGATTTTAGGACGCAAGGACGTAACACTACCGGTAGAGGATTCAGCACTACGGACCTCAATCAAATGGGAGACGATTTGGTAAGCTCAGTTGAAGGTGCCGAAAGTACGATTGATGGTTCGTTCCAACAATTTTACTATGCAACTAACACTACAGATTTAGTAGTAAATCGTTTATTTCCATCTTCAACAACCGATAATGTCGCCTATGCATTTGATAGAAGAGTAGATGCGGTTACTGCTGATACATTTGATAATACGGATGAACTACAATCCTTTTTTGGAAGGATTAACTATAGCTTAAATAGTAAATATCTATTTACGGCTACTATGAGAGCTGATGGATCTTCAAGATTTGGACCAGAGAATCAATACGGTTACTTCCCTTCTGGTGCTTTTGCATGGCAAATAGGAGAAGAAGATTTTATCGGTGAAAATATCTCCACTCTAAAACTTAGGTTAAGTGCAGGTTTAACCGGTAACCAAGCTGGACTGGGATATGGTAACTTTGTAGCAAGACAACGTTATGGAGGACTAGGCAGTAACAATGATGCAGTAGTTCAACAAAATGGTTTGGCCATCGTAGCCGCTGACAACCCAGAATTAAAATGGGAAAGTACATTGGACTTTAACGTAGGATTGGACTTCGGATTTAACAGTGACCGATTGAACGGTAGCATAGATTTTTATCGTAGAGACACGAAAGATTTATTGCTAAGAACTCCTCCAGCATTTCCTGCAATAACGCCTTTCCAGTTTGGTAATGTGGATGCGAGTATCATAAATCAAGGTATAGAATTTGCCATAGGGTATGACTTTATTCAACAAGAAGACCTAAATTTCTCGGCCAATTTCAATATTGCCTATAACCAAAATGAAATCCAAGATTTCGCAGGTGCCATCAATACAGGGCCAATTAATGGGCCTGGTTTAACTGGTGCTTTCGCCCAACGTTTTGAAGCTGGCCAGTCCTTATTCTCCTATTACATGGCTATTTTTGAAGGTTTTGACAGCACTGGAAACCCTGTGTATACAGATGTTGACGGTAATGGGGTTGGAGATCCTGATGTGGATAAAACATTTGTTGGAGAGGATGCATTACCCGATATTACAAGTGGACTTTCCCTAAACTTAAGATATAAGAATTGGGATGTAGCTACCTTTTTTACGGGCCAATTTGGTTTCTCTGTATATAACAACACGGCAAACTCTTTCTTTAATGCCGGTCAGTTAGGTACAGCAAGAAACGTAACACAAGATGTACTTGCCTTGGGCGAAGATCCAGGAGCATCTACGGCAGTTTCTAGCAGATTCTTGGAAAAAGGTGATTTCGTAAGATTCCAAAACGCGTCCATAGGATATAAGGTGCCTTTATCTGGTGAAGGCGCATTAAAAAGTTTAAGATTATCCCTGACGGGACAAAACTTGTTCTTAATCACAGATTATAGTGGAATTGACCCAGAAGTGACTGTAAATACAGGTAATTTAAATGCTTCAGAAATTCCAAGTAGGGGTATCGATTTTATGACATTCCCTAACCCGCGTACATTTACATTCGGAATTAACGCTTCATTTTAATTAAAAAAATTGTTTACATTATGAAAAAAGTTCAATTAAAAATTTATTTAACCAGTTTCCTTTTAGGTCTGGGCTTCGTGTCCTGTACCGATTTGGAAATTGAGGAAACGGATTCCTTCATAAGTGAAGGATTTCAAGGGCTCGAAAATCCTGCTTCAGCACTCGAAGCACTTTATGGTGATGTCAGAGGACAACTTGCTGATCAAGCTAACACCTATGCACTTTTAGAAGTGACTACGGATGCCCAAATTATACCCACTAGGGGTGCGGATTGGGGGGACAATGGTCGTTGGAGAAAATTACACCAACACGAGTGGGGTCTTGAAGAGTCAGATGTTATTACACCATTTGAGCAATGGAATAAAAACCAATTGTCTGCTTCACAAATTTTGGATGAAAGAAGTAATTCGCCAGAAGACGTAAAACTTGAGGCACGTTTCCTTAGAGCCTATGCCATGTGGAGAATTCTAGACCTTTATGGTCAAATACCATTTAGGGATACGAGTTTACCCTCCACGGCATTACCAGAAGTTCTATCCGGGCAAGCAGCTGTTGATTTCATTTTAGCTGACCTGGATACTTGTATTTCAGGATTACCTGTACTCACAGGAAATTCCGGTGATGAACTTCTAAGACCAGGAAAAGCGGCCGCTAGATTCTTAAAAGCCAAAATTCTTTTGAACAAACATATTTATGTCAACCAACTTACGGGAGGCGGAGGATCTCCTGACGCAGGTGATATGGCCCAAGTCATTTCCTTGGTAGACGCTATTACGGCTGATGGGTATGCATTAGAAGATGATTATTTTGAAATCTTTAAGGAATCTGCAGATAGTGAAACTATTTGGTTTACGGAGTCCAACGTTCAAAATGTGATTTATGCCCCAATGCACTTGAACCAATATGGTCTTGCCGGTGGTGGTGGCTGGAATGGATTTAGCACATTGGCTGAATACTACGATTTATTTGAAGGTGACCCTGAAAGTAATAGAGTAGAAACAGATCTTACCCCCTTGGATGGACAAGAGGAAAGACGTGGTGGTGTTCCGCCAGAAGGACTTTCTTTTACTGGTAGGGAATTTACGGAAGATGCGGAAGGTTATGAATTTGGTTCCAATGTTGGTTTTGGGTTTTTGGTCAACCAACAATATGACTTGGATGGATCCAAATTACAGGATAGACAAGGTGTAGATTTAGCTTTTACCAGAGAATTTGTTGATGGTACTGGATCTACTAACCTAATTAATAACAGTGAAAGAACAGGTATTCGTATTATAAAGTACAATCCTCGTTTCGGTGAAACTACGTTACATAAAGTTCAATTTAGATACGCAGATGCCTATCTGATGAAAGCCGAAGCCATGTTTAGAACCGGTGGTGACCCTACGGAGATGATTAACACCCTTCGTGTTATAAGAGATGCTAACCCCCTAGGTTCCGTAAGCGAAAGTGATATCCTTGATGAAAGGGGAAGAGAACTATATACCGAAGGTTGGAGAAGAGGAGATCTTATTCGTTTTGGAGAATACCTTAGAGCTTGGCAGTTTAAAAATGATGGAGAAATTGGAAACGAGAAGAGATTGTTATTCCCTATTCCGTTACCTCAACTTTTGGCCAATCCTAATTTGGTACAGAATCCAGGTTACGAATAGTAGTTCTATTTATTGAGTATATAAGAATCCCTTACTATTAAGGGATTCTTTTTTTTAGATTAAAAACTTAATAAAAGTTTAAAACAGTTAGCACAAGGTTAAAAATTCGTGCCAAAGCCAATAAATTCCGTTTCTTTAACCCCATTTTCGATTGTTTGGTTCGTATGCGAAAACATTTAGTATATTTTGGTTTTCTCCTACTTTCCTTGGGATGTAGCGATACTGAGGACAAACTATTTATACAATTACCCTCTAATAGTACAGGTGTCACATTTACCAATACCATAACAAGTACTCCTGAATTAAATATCCTTAATTACTTGTACTACTATAACGGGGCCGGAGTAATTACCGCAGATTTCAATAATGATAACCTTATTGACTTGTTCCTAGCAGGGAATCAAGTAGCTCCCAATTTATATTTAAACCAAGGAAACATGACGTTTAAACGGTTATCAATGGATTGGAATACAAAAAAACTAGGCAATTGGACCACTGGGGTAACGCAAGTTGATATAAACAATGATGGTTTGTTAGATTTGTATATCTGTCAAGCCTCCGGATATAGAGCATTACAAGGAAAAAACAAATTATTGGTGAATCAGGGCCTGGATGAATTAGGTAACCCATCCTTTAAAGATGAAGCGGAAGATTATGGATTGGATTTTTCAGGACTCTCAACAAAAGCCGTCTTTTTTGATTACGACCTCGATGGCGATTTAGACATGTACCTTTTGAACCATTCCGTTCACCCAAACCTAAACTATGGCAGAGGCAATAACAGGTCAAAAAGAGACACCCTTTCCGGGGATAGACTCTACGAAAATGTCAATGAGAAATTTATAGATATCAGTGAAAAAGCAGGTATTTTTCAAGGAAAAAGTGGCTATGGGTTAGGGATTTCTATTTCAGATATTGATCGGGACGGTTACCCGGACATATATATTGGAAATGATTTTTTTGAAAATGACTATCTCTATCTAAATCAGCAAGACGGAACTTTTAAAGAGATTATTTCTCTTGATGACAAAAAATTGGGCCATACCTCACACTTTTCCATGGGCAATGCTATTTCGGACATAAACAATGATGGGTATTCCGATATTATTTCATTGGATATGCTACCGGAAAACCTGCATACCTACAAGACCTCTGGGCTGGAATATGGCTATCCTATCTACCAACAATATTTAAAGAATGGTTTTGCACCGCAATACATGCAAAACACCTTGCACCTAAACAACAAAGGCTCAAATTTCTCTGAAATAGGTTTTTTAAGTGGATTATCTGCAACAGAATGGTCTTGGGGACCTTTATTGGCCGATTTTGACAACGACGGATACAAAGATGTCTTTATCACAAATGGTATCAAGGGTGCCACCAATGATATGGACTATATGAATTTCATTGCAAATGAGGATATTCAAAAAAGGATAGATGCTGGAATGAGGAATACGGACATGCCCTTAATCGACGAGATTCCCGAAAAAAAAGTATCCAATTATTTTTTTAAAAATAATGGTGATTTAACATTTTCAAATTACACCACAACTTGGTTTAAAGATGAAGCAACATTCAGTAATGGATGTGCATATGCCGATTTGGACAACGACGGTGATTTAGATATCGTCGTAAACAATCTAGATGAGCCTGTTTCCATTTTGCAAAACAATCAGAAGGAAAATAACTTCATTAAAATAAAACTAAAAGGACCTCCAAAGAATATTAATGGAATAGGCTCCAAAGTATTTGTGTATTCCTTAGGAAAAGAACAATACCAGGAACACTATCCTTCGAATAATTATTTATCCTCAGGTGGAAACATACTTCACTTTGGAGTTGGAAACGATTCTATAATTGATTCATTGAAAATTGTCTGGCCAGACAAGACGATAAAAAAAATCACAGATATAAAACCTAACCAAGAAAGGTTAGTAGTTTTTGAAAAAAACATAAATGATTCAAAGTTTACACCGTCAAACGGGAGCAATCAATATATAATTGCAAAAGATTTGTCCGTTGACTTTGTTCATGAAGAAAAACAAACTTTGGATTTTAACAGGGAACCATTAGTTCCTTTTGTTAGGTCGAACGAGGGCCCTACCATTTCCGTTGCGGATATAAACAGGGATGGCCTGGATGACTTTTTTATAGGGGGAGCTAAAACCCAATCCTCAAAAATTTATCTTCAAAATGTAGAAGGGAATTTCAGAGAAAGTCAAACCAATCCATTTGAATCAAAAGTTAACAACGAAGACGTTACCAGTATATTTTTTGATGCTAACGGTGACGACTATTTAGATTTGTTAGTGGCAAGTGGCGGAAACGAATATCTTAATGGTGAACCATTAAGGCCACGATTATACCTGAATATAGAAGGTGATTTTATGGAAGAAACCTTAGCTTTTTCCAATATCAGTACTAATGCTTCTAAAATATCCACTAACGATTACGACAATGATGGAGATGTTGATGTTATAATTGCCTCGGATTTGGTTCCAACCCAATTCGGAGAAGTACCACAACAATATTTTTTCATAAATGATGGAAAGGGAAATTTTTCTGATGCAACAGAACTAATTGTCCCAGAACTTAAAAACTTGGGCAACGTTAAGGACTTGGTTTGGACAGACCTTAATGATGATGGTATCGATGATTTACTCGTAGCTGGCCACTGGATGCCGATTTCAATTTTTATAAACGATGGAAAAAAGCTAACCCTACTAAAATCTAATGACCTCAGCACTACTCATGGATGGTGGAACACAGTAGTTTCGATGGATGTCGACAATGACGGTGACCAAGATTTCATCGCCGGTAACTGGGGGGCAAATACGAAATTCAAAGCATCTAGGACAAAGCCAATAACTTTGTATAATTACGATTTTGACTCCAATGGACAAAATGACCCTTTAATTACTTATTACCACGGAGGCACGGAAACACCTTTTGCCTCTAAGGACGAACTAGTAAAACAGATGCCTTTCTTGAATAAGAAATATTTATCCTATGACTCGTTTGCTAAAGCTAGTATTGAGGATATATTTGGAAATGCTTCCTTAAATAAATCCAATAAAAAATATGTGTATGAACTAAGAAGCTGTTTGTTCATAAACCAAGGTGGTGGTAAATTTTTAAAACAACCTTTGCCCATAATAGCGCAGGCATCATCCATACACGATATAGCCATTGATGATTTTGACAAGGATGGCTTTAAAGATCTGTTAATTGTTGGCAATACATATGAAATTAGCACTCAATTGGGGAGGTTAGACGCATTGCATGGCTTAATTTTGTATCATTCCAAGGACAATCAACAACCTTATACGAGTAGGTACAAAATGTTGGAAATCGATGGTGCGGCAAGAGAAATACAAAAGATAAAACTTAAGAATACTGAATCTTACATAATTGGGCGGAACAATAATTCGCCTATTTTCTTTATTTATGATGATAACAATGAATAAGCCCTATTTTCTTATATCCATATCAATAATACTACTAGGTTTTTCCTGTACGGATAAATCGAGTGTAGATAATGAAAAAGAAAAAAAGGAAAATACACTATTTACTTTGATGTCGCCGGATAGTACGGGCATAAAGTTTTTTAATAGAATAGAAAACCAGAAGAATTTCAACATTTTTAAATATAGAAACTTCTATAATGGCGGAGGAGTTGCCTTGGGGGACATCAATAACGATGGCTTAACGGATATCTATATGACCGGAAACATGGTGTCAAATCGTTTATACCTGAACAAGGGAAATTTCAAATTCGAGGATATTACCGAAAAATCAGGTACACAGGGAAATAAACCTTGGTCCACAGGGGTAACCATGGCTGACATTAATAACGATGGTCTTCTGGATATATATGTTAGTAATGCGGGTAATATGGAAGGGAACAACCACGATAATGATTTGTTCATTAACAATGGTGATTTAACCTTCACGGAACGGGCCTCTGAATTTAATTTGGCCAAAACTGGTTTTTCCACACACGCCACTTTTTTCGATTACGACAAAGATGGAGATCTAGATGCTTATATCCTCAACAATAGCAACATTCCAGTTAGTAGTTTAGGGTATGCAGAACAACGCGAAGTTAGAGCTCAAGATTGGGAAGGAGTTCCGGACATATTCAAGGGTGTTGGTGATATGTTATTACGAAACGATGATGGTAAATTCGTAGATGTTAGCGAGGATTCAGGTATTTATGGAAGTCTCATTGGTTTTGGTTTGGGTGTAATGATTACAGATATCAATCAAGACCTTTACCCGGATATTTATGTTTCTAACGATTTTTATGAGCGAGATTATTTATACATCAACAATCATGACGGTACATTTAGTGAGGAAATAAAAAAATGGACCAACCATCTAAGCCTATCCGCCATGGGAATTGACATCGCAGATATAAACAACGATGGGCTCAGTGACATTTTTATTACCGATATGCTTCCGGAACCTGACCAACGCGTTAAATCCGTCATGGAGTTTGAAGGTTATAATATTTTTAAATTGAAACAGAGTAAGGATTTCCACCAGCAATATATCCAGAATACCCTACAGTTGAATAATGGTAATGGTTCTTTTTCAGAAGTCGCTTATTATAGCGGAATTGAGGCAACAGATTGGAGTTGGTCCGGCCTCTTGTTCGATATGGATAATGACGGGCTAAAAGATATTTTTATAACCAATGGCATTAACCACGACCTTACCGATTTGGATTTTGTGGACTTTTTCGCGAATGAAATTATCCAAAAAATGGCATTGACAGGACGAAAGGAGTCTATTGATTCCATTATCAACAAAATGCCCATGACACCCTTACCGAATTACGCCTACAAGAATAACGGCGATATAACCTTTAAAAACGCAAACGAAGAATGGGGTTTTGAAGTTCCTAGTAAATCGAATGGTGCTGCTTATGCCGATTTGGATAATGACGGGGACTTGGATTTGGTTGTAAATAATGTGAACATGGAAAGTTTTGTTTACAGAAACAATACCGAAAAGAAAAAAGAACATAATTTCATTAAACTTGATTTTGAGGGGCCTGATAAAAATAAGTTCGCCATAGGAACTGTTGCCAAATTATATTTTGATAATCAAGTCATAGGTCAAACCTTAATTCCATCTAGAGGATTCCAATCTTCCGTAGAATACCCAATGACCATCGGTCTGGGGAAAATACAAGAAATAGACTCTATAAGAATTATCTGGCCCGATGATTCAACTCAAAAACTAACAAAAGTTAAAGCAAACCAAACTTTGACTTTAAACTATAACGATGCTTCAACAAAATATACGTTACCTAAAACAAAGAATAGTCTCCCATTTTTACAAGAGGTAAATAATCCAACTTTTTATACCCATAAAGAAAACGAGTATAACGATTTTGACAATGAAGGGTTAATATACCAATCCCTTGCCGAAGAGGGACCTGCTATGGCCATAGGAGATGTGAACGGGGATGGTAACGAAGATCTTTTTATAGGAGGTGCCAAAGGGCAACCCGCTACACTTTATCTTCATAGCGGAAATGGAAAAGTAGGTAGTCCCAATACTTCTTATTTTGAAGTAGATGCAGAATTTGAAGATGTTTCTGCTTCATTTTTTGATTCCGATAATGATGGTGACCTAGACTTAATAGTAGGAAATGGAGGAAACGAGTTGGGCATGCAAAGTACGTACGGCGCAAGAATTTATATCAATGATGGCAAAGCCAATTTTTCCAAACTAGATGCTAAGCTTCCAAGTACAAACAAGAACATTTCCGTGGTGGCTCCTTTCGACTTTAATGGAGATGGGTATACCGATATTTTTATTGGATCCCGCAGTGTTGTGGGTACCTATGGAGTAGAACCAAACCATTTATTACTTCTAAATAATGGAGACAATACATTCTCTGATGTAACCGAAAAATCTGCATACGACCTAAAGAATGCGGGTATGATTACCGATGCAATTTGGGTAGACATCGATGAAGATGATAAGAAGGACCTAATAACCGTTTCGGATTGGGGAACCCCACAAATTTTTAAAAATTCTGGTCGTAGGCTCAGTAAATTGGAAAGTAACTTGGATAGTTTAAGTGGATGGTGGGGAGCAGTTAATGCTAAAGATTTGGATAACGACGGAGATCTTGATTTAATTCTGGGTAATGCCGGCAATAATCTGCATTATAAACCTGCACCGGGAAAACCAATGAAAATGTGGGTCAATGATTTTGACAATGACGGAACCATTGAGCAAATCGTAACGCAACGCTATAATGGAGGTGACTATCCCCTTCATCAAAAAAAGGAACTGACCACCCAGATTTTGGCCCTAAAAAAAGAGAATATTAAAGCTTCCGACTATGCCAAACGCAGGGTAGACCAACTCTTTTCAAAGGAAGTGATAGCGAATTCAATTGTTAAGGAAGCGGCAACTTCAGAGTCAATGATTGCCATCAACGAAGGGGAAGGAAAATTTTCCTTCAAGGTATTACCACCACAGGTTCAATTTTCCTGTATTTGTGGTATAGAGTGTACGGATGTAAACGCTGATGGGAACTTAGATTTGATTATGGCAGGCAATAATTTTGAGTTCAAGCCACAGTTTTCTAGACTGGACGCCAATTACGGAAACGTTCTTTTAGGGGATGGAAAACTGGGATTCGATTGGCAGAACTATAACGAAAGTGGTTTTTTCATAAGGGAAGAGGTCAAACACCTAAAAATACTAAAGGATAAATCGGGAAAAGAATTTATTGTAGCGGCTATAAACGATGCTACTCCAAAAATCTATAGCCTTTATGAGAATTAGATATCTTGTTTTTTTCATATGCATCGTGCTTTTAAGTTGTTCCGATACTAATTCTGGTGAGGTATTTAAAAAACTCAAGGCTGAGGATACAGGTATTGACTTTGCCAATACCCTTCGAGAAACAGATGACCTCAACATCTTGGATTATCTCTATTTTTATAATGGTGGTGGCGTAGCCATTGGTGATATCAACAATGACAATTTGCCGGATATCTATTTATCTGCCAACCAGACCGAAAATAAACTTTATATAAACCAAGGTAATTTAAAGTTCCAGGATATTACTGAAAAAGCCGGCGTTTCCGGAAAAAGCTCTTGGAATACAGGGGCTGTAATGGGCGATGTAAATGGGGACGGTCTTTTGGATATTTACGTTTGTGCCGTTGTAGGGTTAAACGGTTTCAATGGACATAATGAGTTATTTATTAATCAAGGGGATGAAACATTTAAGGAGCAATCGGCCGAATATGGATTAGATTATGAATCCTATAGTTCCAATGCCGCATTTTTAGACTATGACTTAGATGGCGATTTGGATATCTATCTTTTAAATCATGCCGTACATTCACAAGATACTTTTGGAAACGTTAAACTCAGGTACGAACGCAGTTACGAAACAGGAGATAAACTGCTTAGAAACGATAATGGAAAATTTGTCGATGTGAGTGAGGAGGCAGGTATTTTTGGGGGAATAAATGGTTATGGACTTGGAGTAGCTGTTTCGGATTTCAACTTGGACGGTTATCCAGACCTTTACATAGGTAACGATTTTCATGAAGATGATTACTATTACATCAACAATGGCGATGGTACTTTTACGGAAAGTCTAAGGAATTATTTTGGTCATACTTCGAGATTTTCAATGGGTAGCGACGTGGCAGACTTGAACCATGACGGTCGCCCTGATTTAATATCCTTGGATATGCTTCCTGAGGATGAAAAAGTAATTAAATCGTCCGAAGGCGATGATAATATTCAAGTCCAAAAACTTCGCATTAACGATTACGGATATCATTACCAATTTACCCGCAACATGCTCTATTTAAATCAATCTAACGGCACGTTCCAGGAAACTGCACTGGCAAGTGGTGTGGCTGCCACGGATTGGAGTTGGAGCGCACTTTTTGGTGACTATAATCAAGATGGGGAGCAGGACATTTTTATTAGTAACGGTATTCCAAAACGTCCTAATGACCTGGATTATATAAACTTTCTATCGAATGAAAATGTTGAAAAAAAAATCAACAATACAAATTTAATAGACAAAAAAGCCTTGGAATTAATGCCCTCTGGCCATGTTGGTAATAAAATTTTTCAAGGAGGTTCCGGGCCAACTTTCGTTGACCAATCCAAGGAATGGATTCCTCAAGATACGCTGGTTTCAGGAGCTACTGCCTATGGTGATTTAGACAATGATGGAGACTTGGATATTATTACCAATAACCTTAATAGCCAGGTTACCTTCTATGAAAACCTAACCAATATGACCTCTAATTATTTAAAGGTGAAACTGAACTATAAGAAAGGAAACACCTTAGGTATTGGAACAAAAGTCACGTCTTATTCTAAGGGAAAAATACAGTTTAGGGAATTATACACGGTTCGTGGGTTCCAGTCCTCTTCCCAACCTATAGTACACTTTGGGTATAGCCAATTGACTAATATAGATTCACTGGAAATAATTTGGCCAGATCGATCCCATCAAGTATTGAAAAACGTGGCGGTAAATCAAACCTTAGAAATTTCGCCAGAAAGTACTTTTCCAAACTCAAGATCAAGGAAAACAGAAGTCAAACCATTATTTACCCTCGTTGAAGATGGTCTTGGTTTAGATTTTGAACACAAGGAAGATGCTTATACCGATTTTAATCGACAAAAACTTATCCCCTACAAAGCGTCGGACCGTGGTCCTGCTACTAGTATAGGTGATATCAATAATGACGGTAAGGATGACATATACTTTGGCGGTTCCAAATTTGTTCCTGCACAAATCTATATTCAAAAAGACACAAATTTCGTCCGTTCTACTTACCCCAGCATTCAAAAAGATTCTGTTAAGGAGGACGTGGTATCCATTATTTTTAAGCCAGACAGCAATAGTTCTCCTAAATTATTGGTAGGTACGGGAGGGGCAGACTTTTTCGGACAGGCCAAAGCACTGAAGAATAGTTATTACAATTTCCATATAAAAGAGGGCGAAGCAATTCGTTTGGATTTTCCGGAATTGTACGAAAACACTTCGGTCATAGTCCCTATTGACATTGATTCGGATGGGGATTTGGACCTTTTTATTGGGAGTCAATCTGTTTCGGGTGATTTTGGCAAGCTCCCTAAATCGTATCTTCTTTTAAACGATAATGGTAAGTACTCCGTGAAAAATACCAAATCTTTCGAAGCTTTAGGTATGGTCACGGATGCAATTGCCGAAGACTTCAATAATGATGGTAAAACAGATTTAATCATTGTCGGGGAATGGATGAGCCCAAAATTCTTCAAAAATGACAACGGTAATCTTGTATTGGAGGAAGGACTGTTGGACGAGAATTTAACAGGCCTATGGCAAAGTATAGAGAGCTTTGATATTGATCAGGATGGTGACCTTGATTATTTATTGGGAAATTGGGGTGCAAATTCGAAATTCACAGCTTCTAAAAAGCATCCGTTAAAAATGTATTATAATGACTTTGATGACAACGGTAACACCGAAACCATCGTCTGTAACTATAACCAAGATGGATATTACCCTTTAGACGGACTCAATGAATTATCCAGCCAATTGGTGTTTTTACGTAAAAAATTTAATACCTATACCTCCTTTGCAGGTAAACCCATTGAGGAGGTATTGGGCAATGAGCTACTTGAAAAGTCAAGGTTGCTCACAGTAGGAGAGCTTAAATCCGGTTATCTCAAAAATGAAAATGGCCGTTTTGAATTCGTTCCTTTTCCTTTTGAATTGCAATTGGCTCCAATTATGGATTTTCTCAGATTCGATTTTAATGGAGACGGAAGGGAAGAAGTACTGGCCGGCGGAAATTATTTTGGTGTGAAACCTTATCACGGTAGATTTGATTCCTTTTCTGGGGCCCTGATAAAGTCACCTGATGAAATCCAAATGGGTAACGATATAGGTTTAAATTTTATGTTTAAATCCCTCCGGCACCTCAATATTCTACGTTTTAAGGACCGGCCATATTTACTGGCAACTTTCAATGATGAAAAAGCGCAATTGTACAAACTAATACCTTAAAAATCGGTATCCTAATTTTCAATTAAAACCCATTGACAAATTTTCAAAAAATCTAATATTGATAATGAAAAAAGGTATTAAAATCTTAGTGATTATTATTTCCATTTTAATTGTATGGTATTTGTTTTTTAAACCATCAGACTATACCATTAATTTCTCGTCAAAGTCATTGCCAGGTACCATTAATCAATCGCTAAAACTTTGGGGTAAGGGAATTAAAAATTCTACGAGTCCAAAACAAGAGGACCCTCTTAATATTTTACAAACATTTACTTTTTCAGATTCCGTGCATCAATATAACTGGACTATAATCCCAATTAACGATTCCCTTTCAAAGGTTTCTGTCGGTGTAAAGGATGATAATTTGATGCACAGTATTGTGAATAAGCTAAAAGTACCTTTTAGCAAAACTGATTTTGTAAAACGGTCTGAGAAAACCGTGTACGATTTTATGACCGTATTAAAAGACCATGTAGATAATTTTAAAGTAACGATAATAGGGGAAGAAGAGATGCCAGCTAAACTGTTAGCGTATGTCACCATTACCAAAGAACAGGTTCATAAGGCACAAGGTATGATGAATAACACAAATTTTATTAGTGATGTTCTCCTCAAGAATAAAATTGAATTCGATGGTCTCCCAATGGTCGAGGTGGTTAGTTGGGACAAGAAAAACGACAGCCTTACCTATAATTTTGGTTTTCCAGTAAAAAAAATGGATACTTTACCCGACTTGGGTGAAATAAAATTCAAAAATTTAGAATCTAAAAAAGGAATCAAGGCCATCTTTAATGGAAATTATATTTCATCGGATAGAGCTTGGTATGCTTTAATAAATCACGCTAAAAAAAATAATATTAAAGTGACAGAAACTCCTTTGGAGGTATTTCACAATAACCCTCAAATGGGGGGCGACACCAGAAAATGGGTGACTGAAGTTTATTTACCAATCGATTCTTCGCCAAGTATTGACTGACTTTAAAACATTTGGCACTAAGAAATTCTTAAAAAAGATTAATGAAAGTTTAATGTCGTCCTGTAGCGTCCATTTTTAAGCCTAAAGAATTGAATAGCAGACAAAATAGTGTAATTTTGCCTACCATTTAACAATAATTATATTGTAAAAACAAAAATAGACAAGTTATGTTCAGGAAAGTTTCGGCACTACTTCTTTTATTGATTTCATTTTCTTGTACCCAAGAAAAGCCGCAAAGCAATGAACCTATCAATATAACCGCGGAAGATTTACATACCTCTATAGATAAAGTTGTAGAGATTATGATACATGATATCTTTTCTCCGCCCGTAGCAAGTAGAATTTTTGCTTACCCAAATATCGCGGCATATGAGATTATAGCTCAGGTTAACCCAGAATACAATTCCTTGGCAGGGCAAGTAAACGAGCTTACACCAATACCAAAACTTGATTCTGTTCCCAATGTGAACGCTCACTTGGCAGCTATGATTGCCCATATGAACATTAGCAAACAGCTGATTTTCTCCGAGGATAAATTTAATGTTTTACAAGACAGCCTATTCAATAAGTGGGAGACGACCAACAAAGTTGAATTTGATGCCTCAAAAGCATATGGTGAAAAAGTAGCTGAGCATATAAAAAAGTGGATGGGTAAGGACAATTATAGCCAAACGCGCACTATGCCCAAGTTTACGGTCAATACGGATGACCCGGCCAGATGGCAACCAACACCTCCTGCATATATGGATGGTATTGAACCACACTGGAATAAAATCAGGCCATTTTTTCTGGATTCGGCCGCACAATTTAAGCCCGTGCCCCCTCCACCATTTTCTATGGATGAAAATTCGAAATTTTATAAAGAATTGAAAGAAGTTTATGATACCAGTAATAGGATTACGGCTGTTGGTGACTCATCTGAAGAAGTTGCCATTGCCAAGTTTTGGGATTGTAATCCGTATGTCTCCGTTACCCGTGGACACTTAATGTTCGCCACAAAAAAAATTACGCCTGGTGCACATTGGATCGGTATTACAAAAATAGCCTGTAAGGATACGGAAAGTGATTTCGAAAAAACTGTTTTTGCCTATACCAAAACATCAATGGCCATTGCCGATGCTTTTATCAGCTGTTGGGATGAAAAATACAGAAGCAATCTTATTCGACCTGAGACATTAATTAATCAGCATATCGACGAAAACTGGGTGCCTATTTTACAAACTCCTCCTTTCCCCGAATATACTAGTGGGCATAGTGTTGTATCCGGTGCAGCGGCAACTGCTCTAACAGATATTTTCGGCGATGGATTTAGTTTTGAGGACGATACCGAAATGCCTTATGGTTTACCCATGAGAAAGTTCAACTCTTTTAACGAAGCGGCAGATGAAGCGGCTATCAGTAGAATGTATGGAGGTATCCACTATCGCGCAGCCGTAGAAATAGGTGTTGGCCAAGGTAGGGAGTTAGGAGCATTGCTCATTGATAAAATCAAAATGCAAAACGACAATACCGTTGCCGCAAACCAGGACTAGTTTTATTTAGATTCGTAATTTCATCTACTATCTAGTTAAGTTTTAGCATTCCGGGTAAATTACCTGGTGGTTCTCACAACTTATGGGTATTGGTTCGAGCCAAATTCATCAATTCTTATTCGAGATTCTTAAGACATGATTAGAACTTTATTAATATTGACTTTCTTAACAACTGTTTCTTGCAGCAACTACGGACAGTTGACCGTGGTCACCGACTTACCGGGAAGCCTTAAGGAAAACTCGGGTATGGTAAGCCTAAAGGATTCTACAATTTGGGTGATTGAGGACGGTGGAAATAAAGACATACTCTATAAGGTTGACTTTAATGGAGATATTGTTAAGTCTTTGAAAGTAAAGAATGGAGACAACGACGATTGGGAAGATTTAACCAAGGACAAATTAGGAAACTTATATATTGCCGACATTGGAAACAATGATAACAGTCGAGATAATCTAACGATATACAAAGTTCCAAATCCAGAAATAGAACCTGGGGATAAAATCGATGCAGAAAAAATAGAACTTAACTATCCAGATCAAAAAGAGTTTCCACCCAAAAAGTCCGAACGTTTTTTTGACGCAGAGGCACTTTTCCATTATGGGGACAAGCTATTTATCGTAACTAAAAATAGATCTAACCCATTTACCGGTGTCGCCCATATTTATAGCGTACCCGACACTAAGGGTGAATATGAAGCTACCTTGGTAGCAAAAGTGAATTTATGTGATGAATGGGAAACATGTCAAATTACGGGTATCGATATATCTCCAAGCGGAGAAAAGGTAGTTGCCCTCAGTTACGGCAAACTCTTCATCTTTACAGATTTTTCATGGGATAATTTTTCAAATGGTAAAATAGAAGAAATAGATTTAGGAATAAGAACGCAACTGGAATCCATTTGCTTCGTTAATGAAGATATCATATTGCTATCCGACGAACGTTCCCATGGGACTGGAAATAATCTTTATACATTAGACTTAAGTAAAGTACAGGTTAATTAAAACCCAAAACCCAAACCAAAAGTAAAACGAGCCCCATCTGCACTATTAAATAGGGCAAGGCTTACACTTAAAATATCTGCTCCGTTAAGAAAAAAACCTCCGCCGTACGAAGTATGCCATTGGTTAGAGGAAATACCGGGAGACCAAACCCTGCCATAATCGAATCCTCCAAAGAACCCTATAGCAGTAGGTACTATTTGAGTTCTTATTTTTCTTAGACTAAATCTTATATCCGTGTTCTGAAAATACGCAGCCTTACCGGTGAACCTTTGATTTCTGAAACCTCGCAAACCATTCGTACCACCAATACTGGCCGCCTGGTAAAACTCATAACCGTTCCCCATATTAAGATGACCTTTCCATTTTGTTGCCAAGACCAAACGCCCGCTTGGAATCAATTTATAATCAAACGAAATACTGGGAATAAAATAACCGAAATTCTTTCCTTCTATATTTATATTATCTTTAAAACCAACCTTTACCGAAGTTGCCATGCCCATAGTGGGAAAACTTTGATTATCATGATTCTCATAGGTGTATTCTCCATGAACACCTACGAAGCTATTCCCTGTCTCTTCCCCATTTCCTTGATAAAATGTATTAATGAATCTATCAGCAGTTTCTTCTACCTCAATAATTTCGTAAGAAACTCCAAGTCTAAACTTTGCTTCCAAAGGACTTCTCCAAACCAAAGACGGAGAAAATTCAAAATTTTGAATTCTTACCCTATTATAATCCAATCCCAAATCATCATCCAAATTTTCACTATTGTTCCCAAACCCGAAAAAGTTAATGGCAAAATTAGGCGTTGTGAACCTTGTCTTTAATTCAAGGTTCCAATCCTCGAAAATATTGGCAAACTCACCATTATATTGAAGTTCTACCCCACTTGTAGCGAAATAATAAGACGCTTTTAAAGTATGTTGTTGGGTAAAAGGATTTTGTCTGAAGCCATTGTATGTATAGGTATCTAAAAAACCAATTTTAATACCATCATCAGGATTAAACCCTACTGTGGGTATGACCTGGTTATTGCTACTCCGAATATTCAAAGGGTTATAGGTATTCACGGGATAATCGTCCGTTAACCTGACCTTGGTTCTTGAAGTTTCTTCCAAGGTATTATCTTTACTTTTATAGTCATAAACAGAGACTCCCTTGCCATTTTTTATTCTGTAAATATCATTGTTTTGCCCCCCAATGATACGAACCTTTATTCCACCATAATCCTCTGGGTTTTCCAATTCAAAAATATCATCATCATCCAATCCGTAAATCCAAATTTCATTGGTACTGGAAGCATAGAAAACTTTATTGAAAAATTGTTTCTTTTTCTCTCCATCTATGATTCGGTATGCCTTTACCTCGGTTCGATTTTCATCGAACCTATTAATTTCAAACCAATCATCTTTATCCGTTCCAACAACCGTAGCAAATTTGTTAAGTACCCTGAAATATTTAATCGCGGTATCTTCCACATTATCTATTCTTGACAGAAGAATTCTTTTCATCTCCTCAGTTTTCGAATCCTGTACGGCTTTTGGAAACATGGCAAAAGCTTCGTCGATATCCTTATCTCCAAGGTTTTCCTTGATATATCTAGCTTGCTTTAACCAATCATCCAGCGTACTTTCGGACAATAATGCCAAGTCTAGTACATAAGTCTTTGGTGAAGAATTAAATCCTTTAACACTGCGTATTTCTTCATTGAATCCTTCCATTAATCGTAAACCTGGAATAATCCTAGTTGCCAAACCCATTAACAGTCCATCCCCCATTTGGGAAAAAGCCTGATCCCTATCCCGAGGTACGGGCCGATAGATTACCTTACCATCCTCCTTAAATTCTGCCCATCTCCACTGGTCCACATGTCTGTCCCAATCTCCAATGACCATATCGAACAACCTGGCCTTTATATATTCATCCGTATCCACTTCATATTTCTCATCATCCCTTAAATCCTCAAGCATGGAATCCGTGCTCTTTAACTCATTGGCATACCCAAAACTTTCAAGGTCTCCATGACCATCACCGGCATGTTCCTCAATCATGTACAATTCGTCCCCAAAATCCTCATTGTATTTTCCAAGGGCATTCTGTTTTGGTATGTAATATAGGGTGGGATTGGTATGTAACAACCCAACGGCATCGGAGAGCTTACCAATCGTAAAAGGTGCATAAGGATGTGAACCCGTATAAAAATCCGCCAAAAGTTCCTGGGTGTACGTCTCCTTTAAATCATCCATGACATACTGATTTTGAAAGGCCATGGATTGGAGATACAACTCAGGAAGTTTTCTCAAAGCCCTCATCACATACTCCTTGCCCGAAGCATGTCTTAACCTCAACGATTTAGATTGGTGTCCCCCTCCCTTTTTTACCGGCTTAAGACCACCAAAAATAGTATCCAAATAAACCACCGGGGCTGTCACTTCCTTGCCGTAGTATTTTCGATACCTTTCTCCCCAAATGGCTTTAAAAAATCCAGACTTATCAATTTCCTCTTCGGTATAGACGGAGGCCTTAACTTCCTTTATTGTTGTTCTTGAGTAAAGCGTGTCCGCTTTTTGCACTTCAGGTGGTAGGACAGCAGAAGTAAAAAGAAACTCCTCTTCCCCTTGTTCGCCTACCCCATAATAACGTACTCTTGAAGAACCGTCTCCATAGACTTCCAAGATTGCATATCCCATTCTTCCCGTGGAAAACCTTGACCCATTTAATAATCTGGTGTCTCCCTCTTTTGCCCCAGACCCACTTACAATCTGTGGTGTATTATTTTCAACGATATATTGCAAAGTATGCTCATGTCCCGAAGCAAAAATCACCTTCTCTGAAAATTGCGCCAATGTAGTCACCTTTTTGACCAAATCTAAATACCTTTTATTACTCATATCCTCCGTGGATGCACCCGATGTGCGCCTAAGTACGTTTATAAATGTCCCCAATCCCGGGAGTGGAACTGGCTGATCTTTTGGATAAAAGTGTTTTTTAAAGGAATATTGCCCTCCATGGGGGCCATAACTGGTCATGGGATGATGCATCGCAATGACGGTGGTTCTATCCCTGTAATCTTTTATGGCATCCTCCAATTCAAGGAGAAATTTCTCCCTACTTTTTATTTCACACTTATCGTTAATATCGGGACGTTTGTTCCAGTTGGTCAGATACCATTCCGTATCGAGTGCTATAATTACAATTTCATCGCTGACTTCGATTACTTCAATTGGACATCCGTTTTTGGGAAGGAATGCATCTTTATCATTCAAAACTTCTTTTACATAATTTTCCTCTCTTTCCAAACCAACAAGACCTTCAGTATACCAATCGTGATTTCCCGGTATAAACAATTTTCTTCCCTTATAGTTGGTCAAAGTATTTAACTGAGCGTCTAAGTGATTCTTTGCGGTTAAATAAGCAACGGTAGAATCCTTTGGGTCGGGAAGGCCAGCTGGGTAAATGTTATCTCCCAAAAAAATAGCTGTGCTGTTCTCCTCCGCGCTGTCCAGTCGTTTCTTGAAGTTTTTTAATACTGGATTCATATCTCCAAGAGGAGATAGGCCCGCATCCCCAACAAGATAAAAGGTGTGCTTTATCTCGTTATCCAATACGATATCCTCGGCATCCTTAATGTTGGCATATTTAGATTTATAGGTCGCACAGCCCGTAATTAACAATACCAATAAGAGAAAAGCGCAATTTTTTTTCATATAAAATTCCCTGTGTTCAATTTTTTGTAATTTGGATTTTCCTAATTCATTTCCCTATGTCTGATATCCTTCAGAAATCCAAAAATTATGTTGAGGAACTTTTATCTAAGAAACTAAGTCCCAACTACCTTTACCATAATTTAAGGCACACGCAACGTGTCGTTAAAAGTACTAAAGAAATATCGAACGAATGTGCCCTATCCACACAGGAATTGGAGGTTTTACTACTTGCGGCTTGGTTTCATGATACGGGATACACGGTGGAAAGCAAAAACCATGAAAAGAACAGTTGTAGTATTGCTACCCAATTTTTGAAAGACCAAGAATATGATCCAGAATTAATTGCCAAAGTGAATGATTGTATTATGGCAACGGAAAAAAACTCTGTACCCAATTCCCTTTCAGAAAAAATTTTAAGGGATGCAGATGCTTCGCATTTTGCACAGAGTAGTTATTTAGAAACTTCGGAGTTGTTAAGGGAAGAACTTAAACTATTAAACCTTGCAAATTTCAGCTATAGTGATTGGGTAGAAGTCAATATTAAAATGTTGGGTAATCAACATCGTTACTTTACGGAATATGCCAAAGAAAATTGGCAAGAAAAAAAAGATGAAAACCTAAGAAAACTCATTAAAGAAAAAAAATCCATAAAAGGCCTTGCAAAAAAAGAAGCTTTAAAGGCAAAGTTTAAAGGCGAAAGTCCGGACAGGGGAATCCAAACACTTTTCAGGGTTACTTTAAAAAACCATATTACACTTAGTGATATTGCGGATACCAAGGCCAATATACTTCTCTCCGTTAATGCCATAATTATTTCACTGGCACTTTCCAATCTTATACCAAAACTGGACAACCCATCTAACGATTACTTAATATACCCTACCGCTATTTTTGTACTATTTAGTGTGGCCTCAATGATTATGGCCGTTCTAGCCACTAGACCAAACGTTACAAGTGGGGAATTTACCCATGAGGACGTTCTGCAGAAGAAAGTCAACCTACTATTTTTTGGGAATTTTCATAAAATGAGCTTAACCGACTACGAATGGGCTATAAATGAATTGGTAAAGGACAAGGATTATATCTATTCTTCCCTGACCAAAGATCTTTACTTTCTTGGCAAAGTTTTGAATAGGAAATATATGTTACTACGTTGGACTTACACTATCTTTATGATAGGTATGATTATTTCGGTCATTGCATTTGCCATTTTCTTTAAAGTTTACGGTCCAGAACGGCAATTACACGAATTAATATCCCAAAATCTATTCTTTTAGAGTGGCCATTAAATCTTCATAGGTATAGGATTCTTGAGATTCTTGGTCTTTTTTATAGAGAATTTCTGCGCGTATAGCTTTTAGTCCTGAAACACCCTGTAAACCTTCAAGTTCCACAATTTCAATTTTGTCGGTAAAGTAGTTTTTGGACTTTAAGAACTTAATGTACCTTAAATACTCCAACTCATCCTTTTTTTGGGAATATACAATGGCTATTTTTCCTGTTTGGGTAAGTCGCTCCTCTGTTCCTTTTATATAGGCTTTGTCAATTCGTTTTTTGATAACCTCATAACGTGCGTTATAGGTTCCATCCACATCAAATTTCTTCTCATCCATCCGGAAACGTATGGATAAAGATGAACTATATACCAAAATCAACGAAGTAGCATTTAAGGGTATAGGTAATTCTGGTTTTAACTTATAATGTACATTCTCCATTTCACACATTACCTGTAATTGCCACAACCTTAAATTGTTCAGGTACAAACTATTGAATCCTCCATTTTCAGAAATACTCGCACCGATGTACATATTATGTTCAACGCCATCCGTTTTGTATCGCTCAAAATAATGCGGGAACATGGCCTGGGCATTTTCCTGCTTTTTATCCAAGACCGAAACCAATTTTTTATTAATCATTGTTACGCTCTCGTCATAATTTTTCCTATGATCATAATAGGAGCCTGTGCCCATATCTATTTTTGCCTCATAGGTCTGTATATGTTTGGCAATTTCAGTGTCCGAATCCTTTAAGTGGGCAAAAACCGGATCAATTTCTTCTTTAACAAAATCAAATATAGCCTGCTCACTATTGGTGTAAAGCATTTCCTTAATGCTTTCTAAATGATTGTTCACCCTATATACAAGTTCTTCATAAATAGGGAGTCTATTCTTCCCAAGTGCAAGCTCTAAAACCACATTTATTTGAGACAACTGAATCATCAAGTCCCTTTGAATTGCCTTGTTTCTAGCTTTCGAAGAATCCTTAATATCTATTTGACCGTAAAGTGGATATACATCTTTGAAGACAATTTCCTTGAAAGATGGTGATCTACTTTCCAACTGATCTTTAATAAAAAATTTCGCTTCCTCTTGAAATCTCCAATATACAGAGGAGTGTACAGAGGTACATTCATTCTGTATAATGGCATCTATTAAATTTTCCTCCTCGACCTTTGATCTCACTACTGCAGAAACGATATAGGGCATTACATCGTTAAGCTTTCTTGCATTGACCCCATTTAGTTCGTTTTTTCGGCCAGAAACTACTTCCAACACACCTAAGAGCTCACCTTCAAAAGCAATCGGTGCCAAAATGGCGCTCTTGATATTTTGGTCTTCAAGCACATGGTATGGGTCACTTCCATGCGACTTCTCATCGTATTTTGCAACATCGGGAATGGCGAAATAAGAATTCTCTTTAATAAGTTTCTTATAGGAGTATTGACAAAGGGCCTCGTGACACGATTTGGAATCCTGTCCATTAAGGATAAAGCTTCCCATATCTTTTCCGTAAACCGGTTCAAATTGGTCCTTTTTGGAGTTATAGACGACGAAACCTACTTTAATACCCGGCAACCTAAAAAATGACCTAAAGGTTTCCTGAAGGTTACTCATAAAACTTTCACTAGATCTTTTATCGCTTGCGATTAGATTGGACTTAATTTCAGATATTGAATGTTCGGAGGTGACATCGAACATGTTGGAAATTATAAATCCTTTTGCAACAAAACTATCTGGCGGTATCTTTTCTTTCCACAGACTTAGATTATCTGGGCTTTCCATCAACTCATCAATATCTTCCTGCGAAAGTTCCTTTGATCGTTCAGTAGGAAGTATCTCCATAAAATCCGCGTTGTACATAATGCGGTAATGGCGCATAACCCCATTGGAATCCGGAATATCATAAAAATAAGGTCGGCTAAAGTCTAGCTCCACACCATAATGGAATTTTAATATCACTGTACACCCCATGATATAATCAATCCCTTTTTCTTGATTTCTGATTTTGGGCTTAAAGTTAGGTCCAGCTTCTTTTACGATATTCTGGAAACGCTTAGAAGGATTAAAGAAAAAGTCAAAATATGGAATAGAAGCCACTTTAATTTCATTCTCGCCTAATATGGGTGAAAAACTATCCTGAAGCATAAGGGAGATTACCTCCTTATGTTCTTCAAGCAATTCAAAATCCGCAAAGCCTTCCCGAAGTATCGGATACGGTTTTTGGGCATCCAGTATTTGTTTGGCCCTTTCCGCCAATATCTTATCGTTGCCCTTGCTCAACCTTTCATACTCCTTTAAAAGCTTACCAAAACTTATTTGGTACTGGAGCGGCCGTATCTTATCCTCATTTTCCATATGCTACGTTAGTCTAGAATAGACTCTTAAAATTACAAAACCTGAGATTGTTTTTTGTTAAAGTTTATTTAGCACATTTTACAGTTTTTCGGATATTTATAAAAACTTAGTAGATGTCCTCCTCAAAAAGACTTTCAAGAGCATACTCCAATGCAAAGTACATTCAGTTTGACGATACTTCAAAATTCATTCTTTTTAGTGATTGCCATCGTGGGGACAATAGTTTTGCAGATGATTTTGCCAACAACAGAAACATTTACTTTCATGCCCTGAACCACTACTATAACGAAGGTTTTGATTATTGCGAACTTGGGGATGGAGATGAGCTTTGGGAAAATATTCATTTCGAATCCATCTTTGAAGCCCATAAAAATGTGTACCAACTTCTACGTAAATTTCATTTGGGACAACGACTTCATATGATTTGGGGAAACCATGATATGGTTTACAAGGATAAGGATTATGTAGACAACCATCTATCCAGTTACTTTGAACCCATAGATGATACAGATAAAGAATTGTTCGAGGGAATAACCTATAATGAGGCCATAATTTTGAAACATACGGAAACCAATCAAGAACTATTTCTCACCCATGGCCATCAAGCGGATTGGTGGAACTATACTTTCTGGCGATGGGGACGGTTTTTGGTAAGGGTATTATGGAAACCATTGCAAGTTTGGGGAATAGCAGACCCAACAAGTCCGGCCAAAAATTACAAGGAATTAATAAAACTGGAAAGAAGAATTAAAAGATGGATACTCAAAAACAATTTACTGATTACCATTGTAGGACATACCCATAGACCTAGGTTCCCGGAACCTGGGGACATTCCTTTTTTTAATGATGGTAGTTGTGTCCACCCAAGGAGCATTACCGGAATAGAAATTGAAAACGGACAAATTTCCCTAATAAAATGGCATATTGATACCACTTTGGACGGAACCTTAAAGGTAGTAAGGTTATTGCTTGAAGGACCTCAGAAACTGGTCGACTATATTGAAAAAAAATAATAGTGGACCAAATAGAACAATTAATAGAAAATCTTCCTATAAGACATAATTTGGTTTCTAGCTTTATGTTTTTGGGAGTTGTGCAAAGTTTTTTCCTTGCGTCCGTACTTTTCTTGCGATCTGGTACCAACACCGGAATAAAATGGTTGGCCGGCTGTATGCTGGCATCCGCAATTATCTTTTTGGATACCTATTTATGCTATACAGGACTTATAAAACATGTGATGTTTCTCAATGACTCCACGGAGGTATTAGTTTTATTAATTGGCCCCACCTCATATTTTTCTATATATGTTTTTCTAAAACGCCAAAATATTTCGTTGAAAGAAAGTTGGTGGCATTTTGTAATACCTATTACTTACTTTCTATCCCAAATACCATTTTATTTTGCTCCTTTGCCTGTAAAATATAATGCCTATTTAGGAGCTTATTATTCAACTTTGGATGCCGCTGTGGTTCCCGATTCTTTCAGTTATGGTTATCATTACATTAAAGATCTATTCGATTGGTTAGTTTTATTCAGCTTTCTCCTTTATGTGATTTTATCATTATTGCTTGTGTGGAAAGAAAAAGTAAGATTGACCGATTTGGGAATAACAGCAAAATCAAGAAAGTACATCTTTACAAGAAACACGGGACTAGTACTTCTATTATTATTAATCTTTATATTTTCTATCTATTATTCTTATGACGATGACGGAGGTGACCACTACTTAGGTATTTTTCATACCCTCATAACACTTTTAACCACCTACGTACTCCTATCAGAATCTCGCTTTTTTGAAAAATCATGGATTGCGGACAAATACGAAACACTAAGTAATCCAAAACAAGAAATAAATATAGAAGCCGTTGAATCTTATGTAATCGACAACGAATACTTCCTCAACCCAAAAGCATCTTTAAAAGATTTAGCCACAGTTTTACAAATTCATCCTAATCATTTATCCAAGGTCATTAATCAGAGTCGTCAATCCAACTTCAATGATTTTTTAAATCAAAAGAGAATTGAGCAATCAAAAAAGAAACTAATAGATCCAAACTTTTCCAATTTAACCATAGAGGCTATTGGGGTATCTGTAGGTTTCAAATCCAAATCTGCTTTCTATAACGCATTTAAAAAACATACGGGAACATCTCCCTCGTCATTCATGAAGTCATTTTCTCCAAAATTGTAATTCAGGACAGAAACGGCACCCCAAATATTTGTCGGGCAACTTTCTAATTTAATCTTTGACAAAAACAAAAATCATGAAGGGAATTAGGAGATACGATTTGGATTGGCTACGTGTCATTGTATTTGCATTACTTATATTTTATCATGTAGGCATGTTTTTTGTCCCTTGGGGCTGGCATATTAAGAACAATCATATTTATGAATGGATAAAATGGCCCATGCTTTTTTTAAACCAATGGAGACTTCCTATTCTCTTTGTCATTTCTGGTATGGGCACCTATTATGCCTTTTCGAAAAGAAATCTTTGTCAGTTCAGTTGGGAACGTATCAGAAGGTTAGGAATTCCTTTAATATTTGGTATGCTTTTCATTGTCCCGCCACAAGTATATTTAGAACGCTTGACAAAAAATCAATTCTCAGGTTCCTATTGGGATTATTTTACTTCAGTTGCTTTTAATGGTGTCTATCCTGAAGGAAATGTTAGTTGGCATCATTTATGGTTCCTCCCTTATCTATTAATTTTTTCGCTTCTTTTAGGACCTGTATTTATCTATTTGCTAAAGAAAGAACCTGGTTTCATTAATTGGATTAAGAAAATCTTTAGCAAAACCTTCGGACTATATTGGCTGATAATACCCCTTTATTTATTGGAAGCTTGTTTGGAACCCTTCTTTGATATTACGCACGCCTTGATAGATGACTGGTTCAATTTTAGTTTTAGCCTAGTTCTATTCTTCTATGGATTTTTATTAATCTCGGCAGGAAATGTATTTTGGACTAGCGTAGATAAAATAAAATCAAAGGCGCTCCTAGTGGGTATTTTTACTTTCTTTGGTCAAGTTTTTATTTGGATATTTCTAGAGGACGGCTATCTAGTTCATTTCACGGAGGCTCTTTTAAAAGTTGGCAATATATGGTCTTGGATTCTGGTGCTTTTTGGTTATTCAGCCAAATATTTAAACCGTAAAAGTAATTCGCTCACTTATGCCAATCGGGCTGTTTACCCTTTTTATATTCTTCACCAAACCATAACCATTATTTTGGCCTATTTCCTTATGGATTTGTCATGGGGATTATTTCCAAAAGCATCCATCCTAATTTTGGGAACATTTGGATTTAGTTGGTTTATTTATCATTTTATAATTCTAAAAACCCCTTTATTACAGCCCTTCTTAGGTTTAAAAAAGAAACGACCGAAATAAGTTAAACTCTCTTCGCCAATGTCTTCAAGGCAATAACGAATGCATCAAGTTCCTTGGTGGTGGTATAAATATTTGGGGTAATCCTACAGCCCTGAACGTTGGCATAATCTATCGCCACGGTAAATATGTTGAATTCCTCCAATAAGCTTCTGGCCAAGTCGGCCGGTTTAAGGTGGGCTATGCCCACATTGGCAATACCACAGCTGCGGTGCCGTTCCTTAGGTGTATTCACTACGATGTGTTCCACATCCCGAACAGCATCGCTCCAATACCGCTGCAGGTAACGGAGCCTTTCTTCCTTTCGTTGTAGTCCAATGCGCTCTAGATAATCAATGGCATCATCTACAGCTAAATCGGTATGTACGGGCAAGGTACCTGTGTGATTAAGACGTCTAATTTCAGGCACGTTGTCTGTATGATCTGCAAAAAGCGGCCAAATTTTGGCGATATGTGGTTTTGCCACAAACAACATGCCGCTGCCTAAAGGCACACTTAACCACTTATGGAGGCTACTTCCATAATAATCACAACCAAGGTCGGTTATATTCACATCTATATGGCCAATACAATGTGCACCATCGACCATAACCTCCACCCCGTGTTTATGAGCCATGTCACATATTTTTTTAACAGGTAGGATTTGCCCAGTTATGTTTACCATATGACATATCATTAGTAGTCTGGTCTTTGGTGTTATCTGGGATTCATAAAGCGAGACAATCTCTTCGTCTGACTCCGGATGGTTGGGCAGGGAAACTATTTTATTATTGATACCATACTTTTTTGCCATCAAGTTGAATTGATTCTTCATGGCACCATAATCCTGTTCCGCAAAAATGGCCTCGTCGTTTCTTTGCCATGGATACCCCCCAATAATCATATCCAAGGACTCCGTAGTGTTTCGTGTAATAATAAGTTCTTCCGACGAAGCTCCCACAATGCCTGCCAAACGATCCCTTACCTTATCCTTATTTTCCCATTGTAGGGTCCGCATATAATAGGAGGCCTCGTAATTCACGATTTCAATATGCCGTATATACTTTTCCATTATAGGCCTGGGGATAAAATTATAGTATCCATTTTCAAGGTTGATATATTCAGGCTTTAAAATGTAATCCTCTCGAATACGTTCCCAAAAGGCATCCTCTTCCAAGGGATAGGGTTTATTGGGTATGGACAAAGGGTCTTGGGACATCCCCAAAAAAGGTGAAAACAAAGCGGCACCTCCCAATTGCTTTAAAAAAGTTCTTTTTCTCATATAGTTAATGAATAGGTCCTTAAATAAATATACTAAAAAGATTCAACAGCCCTTTAACCCTTTGTTAGGGAATGGGAAATAGGCTGATTTCGGTTTTTATAGTTCCAACCCATTATTGAGGCTATTCTCGTTGCTTACTCTATAAAGTCTTTCAACAGTAGGTAACCAAATAAACAGAACCTATACTTTAAACAAAGTAGCCCAAAAGCGTATCCCTATAGTAGGTTGGGATACACTTATTTTTTATAGTATCTTTAGTGCACCATAATGACTTAACTACCACAGCCAATGCCTTTATTAATCGTAGTCCTAGGAATTCTTCTTTTGTTCCTCTTGGTCGCAAAATTTAAATTAAACGGATTCATCTCATTTATTTTAGTTTCCCTATTTGTTGGGATTACTGAAGGAATGGAACCTATTGATGTCGTAAATTCCATTCAAAAAGGGATAGGAAATATTCTAGGGTTTTTGGTACTTATCTTAGGACTTGGAGCCATGCTAGGAAAACTTGTGGCCGATAGTGGTGCTGCCCAAAGAATTACAACAAAACTTGTCGATAAATTTGGAAAGAAAAACATTCAATGGGCCGTTGTATTAACTGGATTTATCGTGGGCATCCCCATGTTCTATTCCGTTGGTTTTGTCATACTGGTACCCCTGGTTTTCACTATAGCCGCAGCCACAGGGCTGCCATTGCTATATGTAGGATTACCCATGCTTGCCTCACTTTCCGTTACGCATGGATATCTTCCACCTCACCCCGCACCAACAGCTATTGCAGCAACGTTTGATGCGGACATAAGCAAAACATTATTATATGGTATCATTGTAGCGATACCCGCCATCGTAGTTGCTGGACCGTTACTTTCAAGAACAATGAAAAATATAAAAGCAACCCCTTTAAAGGAATTTATGAATCCAAAAATCCTAAAGGAGGAAGAAATGCCAGGAACCGGTATAAGTATTTTTACGGCCCTGCTTCCGGTTATTCTAATGGCAATTGCAGCTCTTGGTGCATTATTTCTACCTTCAGAATCAACAATAAAATCAATTTTAGTTTTTGCAGGAAATCCCGTAATGGCAATGCTCATCTCGGTTTTGGTCGCGATTTACACCTTGGGATTGGCCCGGGGTAAAAAGATGAAAGAGGTCATGGATACGGTGGGCAGTGCCGTAAAAGGTATAACCATGGTACTCTTAATCATTGCCGGTGCTGGGGCTTTAAAACAAGTTTTGATAGATAGTGGGGTTAGTGAATATATTGGTGATGCATTGAGTGGCTCTTCTATATCACCTCTTATCCTAGCTTGGTTGATTGCAACTATAATCAGGGTTTGTGTGGGTTCCGCTACCGTTGCGGGTTTAACCGCAGCCGGCATCGTTTTGCCGCTTATCGAAGGAACGGGAGCGAGCGCAGAATTAATGGTATTGGCCATTGGCTCCGGTAGCTTGATGCTTTCCCATGTAAATGATAGTGGGTTTTGGCTGTTCAAGGAATATTTTAATCTGTCCATTAAGGATACCATAAAATCATGGACGATAATGGAAACTACCGTAGGGGTTATGGGCCTGGTTGGTGTCTTGGTATTAAATCAATTTGTATAAAAATTTTTATGAAATGACTGTATCTGAAAGAATAAAAGAATTAGGACTGGAACTACCTCCTGCCCCACCACCAGCAGGACTCTATCGCCCTATACTCGTGGTAGATAATTTTTTATATGTTTCTGGTCAGGGTCCTGTTTTAAAGGATGGGTCCCTATATAAAGGTAGAGTAGGTCATAACTTGGATTTGGAAGGAGGAAAAGCAGGTGCTAGACATGTAGGTCTAACCATGTTGTCCACCATTGTTACGCATTTTGGTGAAATAGACCGAATTAAAAGATTGGTGAAGACACTAGGAATGGTGAATTGTACTGCAGATTTTGAAAATCACCCCTTGGTTATAAATGGTTTTAGTGAGTTAATGTCGGATGTGTTAGGCCCTGAAAATGGAGTCGGTGTTCGCAGTGCTGTTGGAATGATGTTACCAGGAGGTATTGCCGTAGAGATCGAAGCTATGTTCGAACTTCACAAATAAGTAGTATGAATCAAGAAAATTGGTATCGGTTAAAAGACAGTTCAGAAGCCATTTCTCCCTCATTATTGGTCTATAAGGATAGGGTAATACATAATATTCAGGAAATGGTTCGGATGTCTGGGAATCCAGAAAATCTTCGACCCCATATAAAAACCCACAAAACTGCTGAAATCATTCAGTTACAAATGGATTTTGGTATCCATAAGTTTAAATGCGCCACCATTGCCGAAGCTGAGCTTTTGGCCCTTTCCAATGCTCCAGATGTGCTATTGGCCATGCAGCCCGTAGGAGCAAATATGCAACGGTTTATTACCCTCGTTAAAACATTCCCTAAGATTCATTTTTCTGCCCTCACGGACTCTTTTTCAATTGCGGACCAATTGTCCGAACTGGGAAAAGCCAATAATTTAATAATCAATCTCTATATCGATTTAAATGTGGGTATGAACCGAACAGGTATTGTCCCCCATGACAAGGCTTTCCATTTATACAAACACATTTCGGAAAATCCCCATTTGAAAATTGAGGGTTTACATGTGTATGACGGTCACCTAAGAAATCCCGATTTTAAAATTAGAAAGCAGGATTGCGATAAGGTATTTGATACGGTATTAGCACTAAAAGACAGGGTAGTTAAGGCCAGTCTTCCTCTACCCATCATTATTGCTGGGGGGTCGCCCACCTTTCCTATTCACTGTAAAAGGGAAAATGTCATTGCTAGTCCAGGTACCACACTTTTGTGGGATGTTGGTTACGGAGCACTTTTTCCAGAAATGAAATTTCTTCCGGCAGCAGTATTATTTACCCGTATTATAAGTAAACCCAAAGCGGGTATTTTATGTTTTGATTTGGGGCACAAATCCATTGCTCCAGAGATGCCTTTTCCCAGATTGGAATTTTTGAGTTTGGAACATGGTAAACAAATTAGCCAATCCGAAGAACATTTAGTCGTCGAGTACGATGACTTAAAGGTCACGGAAGTAGGTGCGGAACATTATGCAATTCCTAAACATATTTGCCCAACGGTAGCAAAGTATCCAGAATTACTCATCGTAGAGAACGGGAAAATTACCGAAAAATGGAAAGTAGCTGCCCGTAACCATAAAATAACAATCTAATATGTTTATTCTTGATGCCCACTTAGACCTTTCCATGAATGCCATGGAATGGAATCGGGACCTTACTTGGTCCGTGAAAGATATTCGAGCGAGTGAGGAAGGAATGACCGACAAGCCGGATAGGGGAAAAAATACCGTTTCTTTTGATGCTATGCGAAAAGGAAACATAGGCGTTTGCGTTGCTACCCAAATTGCTAGATATGTAAAGCCCAGTAATAATTTGCCAGGCTGGAAATCTCCACAACAGGCATGGGCTCAGACGCAAGGTCAACTTGCTTGGTACAGAACCATGGAAGAGGCCAATCAATTGGTTCAAATCAAGACAAAGAAACAGTTTAACGTCCATTTAAAAAACTGGAAACAAGATAAAGAAAATACGCCCATAGGTTATATTTTGAGTTTGGAGGGCGCAGATTCCATTCTAAATATGGATTATCTTCATAAGTCCTATGAGCATGGACTTCGGGCCGTTGGTCCGGCACATTATGGTCCTGGAACTTATGCATTTGGCACAGATTCCGTAGGAGGAATCGGTGCAAAGGGAAGAGAATTACTTAAGGAAATTGAAAAACTAAAGCTGATTTTGGATGCGACCCACCTTTGTGATCAGAGTTTCTGGGAAACCATGGATTCTTATAATGGCCCCATTTGGGCGAGCCATAACAATTGTAGAAAATTTGTGAATCACAATCGTCAATTTTCCGACGAGCAAATAAAGGAGCTAATACAACGAAACGCGGTTGTTGGAATGGCATTGGATGCTTGGATGATGGTACCCAACTGGGTTAGGGGGAAATCTACTCCGCGAAGTACTGGAGCTTCTTTAAAACATATGGTTCAAAATATTGATCATATCTGTCAGCTTTCGGGCAACGCTTTGCACGTGGGAATAGGTACGGATTTGGATGGTGGATTTGGGTTGGAACAATCTCCAATGGACCTGGATACAATAGCCGATTTACAAAAGATTCCATCATTACTAAATGAAAAAGGATATAGCCCAGAAGACATTGAAAATATTATGAACGGGAACTTTACTAGGTTTCTACAAAAGCATTTACCAGACTAAGCAATCCCTTAACCTCTTCGTTAATCGAATTTAACAGGGTGTTAAGTCCCTGTGGCAGGGTATTTGTTATCTTTATTCCAATATTTTAAGAAAACGAATGCGTAAACACAGCCCAATCATTATTGTATTATGCTTTTTAGTATTTGGATGGAGCTACGCCCAAACGGATATACCTACGCAAAAGCCATTGAAAATAGAAGCGGTAAACAAGATTGATAACAAGGGCACCACCAATATAGGCAATGTACTCAATATACCTTCGGTTATCAAAGAACAGCCAAAGTTGGATATGACGCGTAAGAACCCCGTGAAAATGTTACCGGACGAAGAATTGGTACAAGCTGGTACCGGACTTAAAATAGACCCTCGTATTGGTCCGGGCGAAAGATTGAACGGTTCCGGACAGTACTTTCCAGATCAGTATCTGGGTGATATAAAAAGTAATGGAAAGTTTATCGGTATCGTCTGTAGGGACCACGAATTTGTTGATGGAGACCGCGTAAAGATTTTTGTAAACGATATGGTCGTTGAACCCAACCTTCTTTTAACAGGTGCCTTTAAGGGCATTAACGTGGATCTTCAATCTGGTTTTAACAAGATTGACTTTGAGGCATTAAATCATGGTTCCTCGGCACCCAATACCGCTCAAGTGGATGTGTATGACGATACCGGCCAACTGCTCTATTCCAATAAGTGGTTACTATCCTCGGGCTCCAAGGCAACATTAATTGTTACGAAGGACTGATATATACTTTTTATTTGCGTTTTCCGGGGTTGTAACTTTCCTCTCCCCTATTTAGAACATCTTCTCGGTAATAAGCAGCATCTTTCCAATCTACATTAATATATTTTTCTATTTGGTCATCAAAATGAGGTGAAGAAGGATTGCCACTTTGTCCTCCGGCCAAAATTGTTTTTGCCTTAACCTTCTCCCCGAATTCAACGGCAGCAACAAAGCTATTTCCTCTTGTACCGTATATTTTTTTTGCTCCGGGTGTAGTATATCTCGCCCCATAGGCAGCCAGGGCTCCCCAAGTTCCCGAAGCGAAGCCAACACCAACACTGGGTAAACTATCCTTGAAAGTCTGTATGATATCGCCGTTTAAACGTTGGTATCGGTTTATATCGCCCCAGGGTATATCCCATGTTCCAAAATCCTCGACAAGTTGGTCAATAGTATCTTCAAAAATTTTGAGCTGTTCCCCAGGCTCATTCCCCCAGAACTGAATACGTTCCATTGCAGACATTCCGGCCGGAGAATCTCCTTCTCTATAATACCTCATGCCATAATGATGGGCCAGGGTCATTGCAACAGCTTCCTTGGATGTTTTAAAATCCCATTTTTCAAGCAGCTCAATTGGTTCTCTAAGTTTCGGGTTTTTATCTTCATGCTTATTGTATTCCTTTATCAAACCGGGAATTAAGGCCTCAAATGCTGGCAAGTATGGGTCGTGTGCCAATTGGATAAGACTATCCAAGGTGTAACTGTTCCTGTCCGTAAGAAGTTCTATTGCATGAATACCTCTAAAATTTTCTTCGTCGCGAGACATATAATATGGATAATCCTCTTTTTTAGGGCTGAATTCCAATGCAGAAGTGTAGGGAGTGGAATTACAATTCTGTATCCAACCGTTTTCGGGATTTAAGACCAAAATATTTTCATCTACCGTATGTAGACCTTGCCAATCGGTTTGTGGATCACTGCCATCTACAGGAAGAGAATAATCAAAACTTATATTACGCTTCGGAACAAAGTTCCCATGAAAGTAAGCAATATTTCCTTCGGCATCCGCATAAACGGTATTATTACTAGAATTTGTCCTAATGTCCATCATTTCCCTAAACTCTTTATAGCCATCTTTTTTAGTCCTTACAAAGGACTGTTCCAAGGCCTTTACCGGTTCCCACATCATGGCAGAGGCAGTCCATTGTCCATCCACAGCATGGGTTATAGGACCGTGATGGGTTCTGTACATGGGAAAGGTCTTTTCTTTAATTCCGCTTTCTGTCTTGTATTTTAGAGTTACAGTTGTTGAATCCACCTGTAGTAATTCCTCCCCGTATTGATAAAAGAGGTTTCCATCATTCTTTATAATGGTCTCCTTAAATTCATCCATAACATCGGTATAGGTAGAGGTATGCATCCATCCTGTTTTCTCGTTAAACCCTTGATACACAAAAAACTGGCCCCAAGTTACAGCACCGTAGGCATTTAACCCTTCCTCGCTTACTACGTGCACTTCACCCCTAAAATAAAAGGAGGTATGCGGATTGATCAAAAGCATGGCATTACCCGATTGCGTTAACTTTCCGGATATCGCAATTCCATTGGAGCCCTGTGGTTCGGCCATTTCTTCCTTTTTCTTCGTATTTAACAACTCCATTTCAGGAAGTTCCATTCCACTTTCGTAAAAGGATTCTATTTTACGGGTAGAAATTCTTTCTATATCTCCTCCAATACTTCCTTCACTAAAATACATGGGCATCCAAGGCTCAAACCGTGTTAATAGTTTTGGTTGTACCTCTGGATGTGTGTATAGATAATAATTGATACCATCGGCAAAAGCAACACAAAGCTTTTTTAGCCACTCGGGACTTTGCTCATAATTGGCCTTCGCCTCGGCTTCGGTCATAAAAAGATTTGCCCTTAAATCGCTATAAATGGCTTCCTCCCCTTCTATTTCCGCCAAACGTCCGGTGGCCCAAATATAATTTTGTTCCACCCGGTTGAAATCATCCTCACACTGAGCATACAACAATCCAAAAACGGCATCTGCATCGGTCTTTCCATAAATATGGGGAACTCCAAAATCATCCCTTATGATTTCAATTTGAGAAGCTCGGGCCTCCCATGACTCCACTTCCTGATTCTTATTCCGAGGAGAATTACAGGCCAGAAAGGAGCAAAAAATAACCAGATAAAATACTTTGTTCATATATCAACTTTTACGTCTTGGAAGGTACATAAACGTATCCGCTTTTACCAATTTTAGGAACAACACCCCTCTTTTTATAAAGCAGTAGATAAATAACCCATGCCGTCGTTCGCAAATTGTTTAAATTCATATGATTATAATCATCTTAAAAATAGATCGGATAATCTAGTTTTGGATAAGATGATTAAAATGAAACCAGGTTCATGGAATTATTGAAAAGAAATCTAGTTAAAAACAAAGTAAGTTGAAAAAGAGCATTTTAATATTGATTGTTACGATGCTCTATTCCTGTGGGAATAAGGAGGAAAAAGTATATCCAAAAAGAACTGCTATGACAGAATCTGTCTATGCATCAGTCACTGTGCAACCTGATAGTCTTTATCAAGCTTATGCAGCAGTTGCTGGAATTTTGGATGAGATTTTGGTGGAGGAAGGCGATTGGGTCCAAAAAGGTACTCCCTTGTTTCAGATTACAAATACAGCTCCTGAGTTGAATGCCGATAATGCCCGATTAAATCTTAGGTTGGCAAGGGACAATTACAAGGGCAGTTCTGCCGTACTGTCAGCCTTGGAAGATGAAATCCAATCGGCCGAACTTACCTTAAAAAACGATTCCATCAATTACTTTCGTCAAAAGAAACTTTGGGAACAGAACATTGGTTCAAAAGTACAGTTCGAAAACAAAAAATTAGCTTACGAACTTGCAGTGAACAACCTACGTCTACTTAAAAACCGCTATGAACGGACTAGAAATGAGCTTTCTACACAATTGCAACAGGCCCAAAACAATTACAAAACCGCTAAGGCCAATACGGCCGACTTTACCATTACGAGTAAAATCGATGGAAAAATCTATGCCTTATTCAAGGAACCTGGCGAAATCGTGACCACAATGGAACCATTGGCATCTATAGGCAGTAATAATGTATTCGTCATTGAAATGCTGGTCGACGAGGTCGATATCGTAAAACTTGCCAAAGGGCAAAAAGTACTGATTACCTTGGATGCTTACCAAAATGAAGTTTTTGAAGCAAAGGTCAACAAAATTTATCCCCGTAAGGACGAGCGATCACAGACTTTTAAGGTAGAGGCGCTTTTTAAAACCCCTCCAATAACCCTTTACCCAGGCTTGGCTGGAGAGGGAAACATCCTTATTGCACAAAAGGACGATGTGCTTACTCTTCCTAAGTCCTATCTTATCAATGAGAATAAAGTACGTACGGAAGATGGCTTTGTAACCGTTAAAATTGGTCTTCAAAACCTAGAAAAAGTCGAAATTTTAGAGGGTATAGATGCAAGTACGCAAATATTAAAGCCTGAGGAATGACCAATTGGAGCATTATACTCAATATTGCCAAAACGCATCTGCTGACCAAGATGAAAAGTACGGTAACCGCTACTCTAGGGGTCACCTTTGGGATAGGCGCCTATATTACCATGGCGGGCTTTATGACCGGACTCAACGACTTACTTGACGGACTTACCCTCAACAGAACACCACACATTCGATTATATAATGAAATTGAACCTTCGTTAAAACAGCCCATTTCCCTATATACAGATTTTGAGGACACATTTAACGTAATCAACTCTATAAAACCTAAAAAAAGTCAGGAAAAAATACATAACGCACTACCCATACTAGATTATCTCAAAACAAATAATGCAATTAAAGGGGCCACCCCACAGTTACAAGCTCAAATATTCTATCTATCGGGTTCCATTGAACTGGGCGGAATACTCGTTGGTGTGGATATAATAGAAGAAACCCGACTTTCAAATATTAACGATTACATCATAGAAGGAACTCCAGAAGCATTACGCAACAACAGTAATGGAATCCTATTGGGCGCCGGATTAGCCGATAAGATGTCACTCTCGGTAGGCGATCGCGTGCAGGTGAGCACCGTCGCAGGGGACATTTTCCCGCTAAAGATAGTAGGGATTTATCAAAGCGGGCTTGCGGAGATAGACAATGTGCAGAGCTATGTTAACCTAAAAACAGCACAAAGCATTTTAGGGCAACCCGAAAATTTTATTACAGATATTAATATGCGACTGTTCAATATAGAGGCGGCTCCTGAAATGGCAAGACAATTGGAGAGTCAATTCAATGTTAAAGCCATCGATATAAACGAAGCCAATGCACAGTTTGAAACCGGTTCCAATATCAGGAACCTTATAACCTACGCTGTTTCCATAACCCTATTGATTGTAGCCGGATTCGGCATTTACAATATTTTGAATATGCTTATCTATGAAAAAATGAAGGATATCGCCATTTTAAAGGCCACCGGTTTTTCTGGGCGAGATGTGGCCTTGATTTTTATGAGTCAAGCTATGATTATAGGCCTTTTGGGTGGATTGTTGGGATTGCTGGTCGGGTTTGGACTTTCGGTATTGATTGACAATACGCCCTTTGTGACGGAAGCGCTACCCACAATCAAAACCTATCCAATAAACTATAGCCCTTTGTTTTATGCAATTGGCATCGGCTTTGCTTTGTTATCTACATTTGTCGCAGGTTATCTACCAGCAAACAAGGCGAAAAATATTGATCCGGTCAGAATAATCCGGGGAACTTGAAACTTGAAATATGAAGCTAGTTCTCGAAACTAAAAACGTTAACAAACACTTCTATAAGCCAAAGGATTTTCATGTACTAAAAGACATATCATTCAGGATCAAAGAAGGTGAATTTGCCTCTATCATGGGCAAGTCCGGTTGTGGAAAGTCTACCTTGCTCTACATTCTCTCAACCATGGATACCGATTATACTGGGGAGCTCTTTTTAAATGACCGTTTGATTACTGGAAAATCCCACGAGGAACTATCGCGCATTCGAAATAAAAATATAGGGTTCGTTTTCCAATTTCATTATTTACTAACAGAATTTAGTGTTATTGAAAATGTAATGCTACCAGCTAAAAAACTGGCCGTGAAATCACTAAAAGAAATTAAACATGACGCATATGAAAAGTTAAAAATGCTTCATATAGATCATCTGGCGGAACAACGGGCTTCACGCATTTCCGGAGGCGAAAAGCAACGGGTGGCCATAGCCAGGGCTTTAATAAACAATCCAACAATTTTAATGGGAGATGAACCAACGGGAAACCTCGATAGCCATAATTCTCAAAACGTCTTTAATATTTTTAAGCGGCTTAGCACCGAGGAGGGACTCTCGCTATTGGTTGTAACGCATGACGAAGATTTTGCTAGACTTACCGACCGGATAATACAAATGGAAGATGGGAGAGTAATTGATTAATGCTCCGTAGCGAAGAATTTTTGAGATAACAACTGTTCTCGGTTTCATATTTCCACGGTTCATTTTTAGTATTACAATTATATTTTATGCCTTTAGGAATAAGAACCACTTTTTATCCCACTCACTATTTAACAAAAAAGTATTTTTGCAATATGGCAGAAAAAAAAGTCAGTATACTTACCGCGTTCAAAACCATTATTTGGCCCAGGAGAAACCTGGTTTTTATTGGATTAGTTCTTATTGTTATTAGCAAGGCAGCTAGTTTTGTTCCTGCCTACGCATCTAAGTCCCTTTTTGACGATATTCTACCGAACAAAGATTTGGAAACCCTTAAAATTTTGGTCATTGTGGTTATTGTAGCCATATTGGTCCAATCCGTAACCTCGTTCCTTCTTACTTATATTTTAAGTGTCCAAGCCCAATTTATGATTTCGGAACTGCGAGCCCAAGTACAGAAAAAAGTGCTTTCGTTACCTATACGTTTTTTTGATAATGTTAAATCCGGTGCTCTAGTTTCACGTATCATGACCGATGTTGAAGGAGTTAGAAATCTCATTGGAACCGGTCTAGTACAGTTGATAGGTGGTACTATAACGGCCGTTGTTTCCTTGGTAATCTTATTGAAGATTAGTGTTGGAATGACGCTTTTTACTTTGGTGCCATTGGCAATTTTCGGATTTATCGCCCTAAAGGCATTTAAGATAATTCGTCCTATTTTCAGAAATAGAGGTAAAATAAATGCCGATGTAACGGGAAGATTAACGGAGACCTTGGGTGGAGTGCGCGTTATTAAGGGGTTCAATGCTGAGGCTCAGGAACATGCTATTTTTGAGGATGGCGTTGCCGAGTTGTTTAGAAATGTTAAGAAAAGTCTGGTAACCACAGCATTTATGACCAGTTCTTCAACTTTTCTAATCGGCCTTGCAACGACTGGAATTATGGGTTACGGAGGGTATAAGATTATAGAGGGCACATTGACCGAAGGTGAATTCATAATGTTTACCATTCTTTTGGCGCAAATGATTGCCCCTATCGTACAAATGAGCAATATTGGAAGTCAACTCACTGAAGCCCTTGCCGGTTTGGATAGAACGGAAGAGCTCATGAACAAGACTCCTGAATCTGACGAGGAAAACAGAACTATAGTTCTAGAAAACATAAAGGGCGATATTGTTTTCAACGATGTTTCCTTTGCCTATGAAGAGGATAAAGAGGTTTTGCATAATATCAATTTTGAAGTTAAGTCGGGTTCCGTTGTGGCTTTGGTAGGTAGTTCTGGATCGGGAAAAAGTACCATAGCCGGTTTGGCAGCAACATTTTTGAATCCTGAATCGGGTACAATTACAATTGATGGTAAGGATATTTCCAAAGTCAACCTCAATAGCTACCGCAAGAATTTAGGTGTAGTGTTACAAGATGAATTCTTGTTCGAGGGTACGATTAGGCAGAACATTCTTTTCCCCAGACCAAATGCCAGTGAAGAAAAACTACGAGCCGCCGTTGAAGCGGCTTACGTAAACGAATTTACGGATCGGTTTGAAAAAGGGTTAGACACCCTTATTGGGGAACGTGGCGTAAAACTATCTGGTGGACAACGCCAACGTATCGCAATTGCAAGGGCCGTATTGGCCAATCCGAAAATATTGATATTGGACGAAGCCACTTCCAATCTGGATACGGAAAGTGAATCCTTGATTCAAAAAAGTTTGGGTGCTTTGACAGAAGGCAGGACCACTTTTGTCATTGCCCACCGCTTAAGTACCATTAGAAAAGCCAATCAAATACTCGTTATTGAAAATGGAAGGATAGCAGAACAAGGCACGCATGATGAGCTAATTGCAACCGAGGGTAGATATTATAATTTATTTACCTATCAAGCGAGGATTTAAAGTTCCTCTGGAGCAAGTTCTACTTCTAGTCCGTCCATATCTTCATTGATATGTAGTTGGCAACCTAAACGGCTATTCTCACGAACGTTAAAAGCCTCGGATAGCATAGCTTCCTCGTCATCGCTTTTCTCTGGCAGGTCATGGTCCGATATAACATAGCACTGGCAAGATGCACACATGGCCATACCGCCACATATGCCTATAGTTCCTTCCGGGGCAAGTTCATAAGAACGAACCACTTCCATTAAGTTCATGTTCATATCAGTTGGTGCATCAATTTCGTGCAATACACCTTCTCTGTCGGTTATTTTGATTTTTATATCGGTCATTTCTAATCAATCGCTTTTACCACGGCTTTGGGTGCTTCTTTTTTGGAACCATCAAAACCACTTATGCCACCAACGGTGGTATACTTCATTACATATTTTTTATCTGGAAAAATTCTTTGATAAGCACTTTGACACATAAGCGTAGCCTCATGAAAACCACATAAAATCAATTTTAATTTACCAGGATAGGTATTAACATCACCTATGGCATATACCCCAGGAATATTGGTTTGATAATCAAAGGTATCTACCTTAATGGCGTTTTTTTCAATTTCCAAGTCCCAATCCGCAATAGGTCCAAGTTTTGGTGAAAGTCCAAAAAGAGGAATGAATTCATCGACTTTTAAATGGATATCCTCTGCAGCGTTGGAGGTCTTCCGGATTGTTACGGATTCCAATTTGCCCTCACCCTTTAAACCTACAATTTCACCTGGGGTAACTAAATTAATCTTACCCTCGTTCTTTAGTTGCTGTACTTTTTCTACGGAATCCAATGCTCCTCTAAACTCATTTCTTCTATGTACCAAAGTAACCTCTGAAGCCACATCGGCTAAAAAAATACTCCAGTCCAAAGCAGAATCCCCACCACCTGCAAGGACAACTTTTTTATCGCGGTAAATTTCCGGGTCCTTTATCATGTAGGCGACTCCCTTATCCTCATAATCCGCTAGATTTTGTAGTAAGGGTTTTCTCGGCTCAAAACTACCCAGTCCTCCGGCTATGGCCACAACTGGGGCATTATGTTCTGTTCCTTTGTTGGTAGTGACCACAAAGGTACCGTCGCCCAATTTTTTAATGGTTTCCGCCCTTTCCCCAAGGGTAAAACCCGGTTGAAAAGGTTTTATCTGCTCCATTAGATTATCCACTAAATCACCTGCCAATACTTCCGGAAATCCGGGGATATCATAGATAGGTTTTTTGGGGTAGATTTCTGAACACTGTCCACCTGCCTGGGGCAGGGCATCAATGAGGTGGCATTTTAATTGTAATAATCCTGCTTCAAAAACTGCAAAGAGGCCTGTTGGTCCGGCCCCTATAATAAGTATATCTGTTTTAATCATGTAAAGCGCTATTAGCGGGCTAAACTACTCTTGGGAAAGTTTAAAAATTATGATTTTAATCAGGTTGTTATTCAACATTCACAACTTCTTCTATTTGAGGGGCATATTTTTTAATGGTCATTTCTACCCCGCTCTTCAAGGTCATCTGATTCACGGTACACCCTACGCAAGCGCCATGTAATCTTACCTTGACTGAGTTGCCATTGTCAATAGAAATAAGGGAAATATCTCCACCATCACTTTGGAGGAAGGGACGTATTTCATCCAATGCCTTTTCTACTTTTTCTTTTAAATCGTCCGAAGTCATTGTTGTCATAACTACTTCTTTTTAACAGCAGAACAGCCTGCCATTGTTGTTATCTTAATCGCCTCCGTAGGCTGAATATTTTTATTTCTATTAACTACTTGTTGCACCACATTCTTTGTGAGTTCCTCAAACGCAGCCTCTATGGGTGTGGCGGTCTGTAAAGCAGCCGGTCTACCAACGTCACCTGCCTCCCTGATACTTTGTACCAATGGAATTTCTCCTAAAAAGGGCACCTTTAAATCTTCCGATAGGTATTTAGCACCTTCCTTTCCAAAAATATAATATTTGTTATCTGGAAGTTCTGCAGGAGTAAAGTAGGCCATATTTTCTACAATTCCTAAAACGGGAACGTTTATAGAGTCTTGTTGAAACATTGCCACTCCCTTCCTTGCATCGGCCAGCGCAACTTCTTGGGGTGTACTTACCACGACAGCACCCGTTACAGGCATTGATTGCATAATACTTAAATGTATATCCCCTGTTCCCGGTGGTAAATCCAATAGCATAAAATCGATTTCGCCCCAATGCGCATCAAAAATCATTTGGTTTAATGCCTTTGAGGCCATAGGCCCCCTCCAAATTACGGCTTGGTTGGGTTGCGTAAAAAACCCGATGGAAAGTAGTTTTACCCCATAGTTTTCTACAGGTTTCATTTTGGATTTGCCATCCACATTTACCGCTAAAGGTTTTTCTTGAGCCACATCGAACATAATAGGCATGGAAGGCCCATAGATATCAGCATCCAAAAGACCTACTTTGAATCCCATTTTGGCCAAGGTTACGGCTAAATTTGCAGTAACCGTCGATTTTCCAACTCCTCCCTTTCCAGAAGCTACGGCAATTATATTTTGAATTCCAGGAATCGGTTTTCCTTTTATTTCATTCGTTTTGGTAGGTTTAGCAGGAGCATCGACCTTAATATTGATCTTTATTTTGGCCTTCGCATAAACTTCCCTATGAATAGCCTTCAATATTTCAACTTCGGTTTTTTTTCTTGCCTGCAGGCTAGGGTTTTTTATGGTAATATCCACTTCTACCTCATCACCAAATATTTGAATATTTCTTACTGCCTCACTTTCTACCATATTCTGGCCTTCACCAGGAACTGTAATGGTCTCCAAAGCCTTTAAAACCTCCTTTTTATCTATCTTCATTATGTATATTCATTCTAAACAACAAAGATAGTCCTTAGGTATGAGATTAAGAAGCCATAACATTGAAATTGAAGATAAAACAATAGGAACTATTTATTTTAACAAAAAGTCAAAAAGTCATTTATTATCCCTTTTTGTACTGTAAATAAGGTTTAAAAAGACCTAATTGTAGTATTTTAGAACCCAACCAATTCCTTATTAAATGCGAAAGTCCTTTTCTGGTAAACACATTGTTTTAGTTTCAGTTATTTTGACTTTTTTTCTAAGTTCCTGCGGTGGGGCAAAAAAGTTCTCCAAAAAAGATGTAAAACGAAGTCAGGCATTAGTGGGACTTTCCTTTACAAACAAACAGATAGACACTCTATATCCTTATTTGCAACGAAATAGAAAAGGATTCGATTCTTTGAGGAAATATGATTTGGATTACACGGTATTTCCTGCATTAAAATTTGATCCCCTACCCCTTAATTTCACTCCCAAACCGCAAGCCGATTTCCCATCTTGGGAAATTCCTAATGATGTGGAATTACCTACCAAAAAATCGGAGCTTGCTTTTTACACAATTCCTCAACTCGCTTCATTGATAAAGAACAAAAAAATCACTTCTGTTGAATTGACTCAATTCTTCATTGATAGAATAAAAAAATACGACGATGTCCTACAATCGACCATTACCATTACGGAGGAACTGGCTATGAATCAGGCCCAAAAAATGGATGAAGAATTGACAACAGGAAAATACCGGGGCATTTTACATGGAATTCCCTATGGAGTAAAGGACCTTATGTCCGTTGAAGGTTACAAAACTACATGGGGAGCAGAACCTTATAAAAACCAACAGTTTGATATGACCGCTACGGTTGTTGAAAGGTTACAGAAAGCCGGGGGCGTCTTAATTGCTAAATTGGTATCCGGTTCACTGGCACGGGGAGATGTTTGGTTTGGAGGAAAAACCAAAAACCCATGGGATACCAAACAAGGAGCCAGCGGTTCTTCTGCGGGTTCAGGTTCAGCAACCTCTGCAGGTTTAGTTCCCTTTGCCCTTGGTACGGAGACATTGGGCAGTATTACCTCACCAAGTAACCGAAATGGCATTACAGGTTTACGTCCTACCTATGGAAGGGTAAGCAGGTACGGGGTCATGAGTTTAAGTTGGTCCATGGATAAAATTGGTCCTATGGCCCGAAATGCCCAAGATTGTGCTATTGTTTACAGCATCATATCTGGAAAAGACCCCAAAGACCCAACAACCACTGACTATCCTTTTGGGTTTGACAAAAACAAAGATGTCCGTACACTTAAAATTGGATATTTGAAAGAAGACATCGATAAGGATACTTCCAAATCCAAAGACAATTTGACAAAAGCCCTAGGAATATTCAAAAAAATGGGGATTAAAATGGATTCCTTAAAATTACCGGAAGATCTCCCTTTTAGTAGCTTCGACATTATTCTCAGGGCAGAGGCTGGAGCATTTTTTGATGATTTAGTGCTTTCGTCAGATGTTGATAAAATGGTGGAACAAGACCAACGGTCCAGGGCAAATTCCCTACGGCAAGCGCGATTTATTCCCGCAGTGGAATACTTACAGGCCAATAGACACAGGGAAGTATTAATAGAAAAAATGTACCAATTGATCAAGGATTACGACGTCATCATCTCTCCTTCCTTTGGCAATAGACAGTTGGTCATTACGAATTTAACGGGACACCCTGTAATCGCCATTCCAACCGGGTTGGACAAGGACAAACACCCCACCAGCATCACTTTGGTAGGGAATCTCTATGACGAGGCCAGTATTCTTCTATTGGCAAAAGCCTTTCAAGAAAACACGGAATTTGATGAAATGCATCCAGAAGGGTACATGGATTAATATCTTAAATTTGCATTCTTTAACAAAAAATAACTAAACTATACATTATATTAGAAGTAAATCAATTAAAGCAATTAATTGATACAAAATTAGTTATTGATAATGGCAACAATCTATAACAAGTCACTATTTATAATATTGAGATAACGATGGTACGCGAAAAACTTGAACTAGGAGCTGGTATATATACAATTACAAGCATTTCCGATATTCTTAAAATTAAGAAGAATAAGATTTCGCATATTTTCAATTATTATTATAACTATAAACTCGAAGATTCATCAAATCATAAGTATTTATTGGATATTGAAGGTCATAAAGCTGTAAATTTTTTAAGCCTTGTTGAAATAAAAATTTTTTTCACTCTACATGAACACGGTATTAAATATCCAACAACTTTCAAAGCGCATGAATTTCTTTCCAAAGAATTAAAAACGCCCTATCCGTTTGCTCATCATGAAATATTGATTTCTGGATCTGATATTCTTTTTGAATTAGATAGCAAGGATTTAATAAAAGCAGATGAATCCAAGCAAACTGCAATCAAAGGCATAGTCCTTCCTTTTTGTAAGAAAATCGAGTATAACTCGAAAAATATTGCAAAATCCTATTATCCATTAGGAAAAGAAAAATCTATTATAATAGATCCTGAACATCAGTTTGGCGAGCCAACAATAAAAAACACAAATATTCTCGTCCAAAGTGTTGCTGAAATGTACAACGCAGGAGATAGCAAGGAGTTAATTTCAAACATTTACAATCTCAATTATGAGACTATAAATGATGCGATTTCCTATTACAATCAATCTGCTTAATGGAGTTTTTCTTTGACGAGAATTTCGACAATAATATTCCTGACGCATTGAATCTAATCGAAAAATTAGAAGGTAAGCACAGTGTAAGTCCGACAAGAAGAATATTCAAACCAGGCATTAAAGATCCTAATCTAATTCCAAAGATTTCAAAAAAGAAAGGAGTTTTGGTAACGTTTGATAGAAAGGCCCTTAAAGCACATATTAAATTGCTGAAACGTCATAAAGTATCGGTTTTTGCTTTAAGCTTTGGCAGCGAAAAATATTCAGAAAAAGTTCATTTGATTTTAAAGAGTTGGAAGCTCATTAAGGAAAAGGTCGAACTACATGAGAATTTGAAACAAAGACCATATTTCTATAAAGTTTCCAATAATGGATTAAAGGAATGGAAATAATAATACAAATTAAACCTTTCTCCCGTCCAATAAATTGATGATTCGGGAACCATAGGCCGCATTTTTTTCAGAATGCGTCACTTGAATAATGGTGACCCCATCTTCCTCGTTCAATTTTTTAAACAACTCCATAATTTCCTCACTCTGTTGCGAGTTCAGATTTCCAGTTGGCTCATCCGCTAGAATTAACTTTGGGTTTGCGATCAGTGCTCTGGCAACTCCTACTAATTGCTGTTGCCCACCACTCAGTTGCGAAGGAAACAAATCTTTTTTGCCTACAATGTTGAAGCGGTCCAACATATCCGCCACCATGGCCTTACGTTCAGAACCCTTGAACTTTTTGTACAATAATGGCATTTCCAAGTTCTCCTGAACAGTTAAATCATCCAATAAATGGTAGGACTGAAAAACAAACCCTATATATTCCTTATAAAGGTTGGAACGGTGCTTCTCCTTTAAATTATGTACAGATTCATCCAGAAAATTATACTCCCCTTCATCAAATGTGTCCAACATTCCTATGACATTCAATAAGGTGGATTTCCCAGATCCGGAAGGACCCATTACAGAAATGAATTCGCCCTCATTAATCTCCAAATTAATATCTTTTAAAAGAAAGACACGTTGACCGCCGGAGTTGACCCATTTAAAAATATTCTTTAGTTGTAGTAACATAAGTTTAGCTTGATTATACTTTATGTAAGTGGTGTTATAACTAAAAGTTTAACCACTATTGTACCAAAAACATAATTAATTGATTTTTAATTATTTAAAAAATAATTCGCCTTTTGATGGTAAAATTATTTTACAAGCAATGTATAAAATTTTTACACTTAATAGGTCAACAATACAGAAATCAGGATTAGAGATGTTCTCTAGGTTTGGGGATAAATGAGTTACACCCCCTAAACTATATGACTTTCCTTAAATTATTTGTAACCTTTTTATAAACAACTTCTGCACTTATAGGTTTTGTAGCATAATCATTTACCCCTAGACGGAATATTTCCTTTCTTGTTTTCTCGGTACTATCCGCTGTTAGAACCACGATGGGAATGTCTGTTTTTTCATCTGATACCATTCCACCCCTAATCATCGCTATTGCCTCAAAACCATCCATCACAGGCATTTGTAAATCCATCAATACAATATCGAAATCATTTTGAGCCAATAGCTCTAAACCTTCCTTTCCATTATTAGCAATAGTCAATATGGCGTTTTTCCATTTTTTTACAATCAACTTAATTACCTGTTGATTCATTTTATTGTCTTCCACCAATAAGATATTAATTCCTTCTAAATTAATTTCTTTCCGGTAATCCTTACCATCCTTTGAGATGTCCAATTCGGGGGCATAACCCATTTCAAGATGAACAGAGAATTTAGTTCCTCCTTCTTTGTTTCTTCTTACGGAAATATCACCATTGTGTAAATCAACATACGTTTTTACAATATAAAGTCCCAGCCCCAAACCGCTGAACTCCCTTTTATCCAAAAAAGATTTTTTAGTGAAAGCCTCGAAAACCGTACTCATCTTTTCTTTAGAAATGCCCGTCCCTGTATCGCTTACCTCAAAATCCAAGCAAAGTTTTTTTCCTTCCAAAATCTTATAGCTCAAACTAAAGCTTACTGTACCACTGCTAGTAAACTTTATTGCATTATCCAATAAATGCTCTATAATCTTGATTACTTTGGCTCTATCACCTATAATACCTTTAGGAAGGTCACTGGGTAAGTTATAGGTAAAGTCCAATTTTTTATGCTCAGCCTTTATTTGGTTTTCGCTAAAGACCTTCTTTAGAGAAGTTTCCAAATCGAAGGGCCAGTTTTTTAATTCTTGATTTCCTTTTTCAATAATTGTAAAATCTAGAATGTCATTTATATATCCCAAAAGATTTTCCGAAGAATTTAGAATTAATTTACTTTTCTCCTCTATTTCTGTTTTTTCATTATGTCCATCTAAAGAGTTGGCAACGCCCATGATAAGATTTAAGGGAGTTCTAAGTTCATGACTGATATTGGAAATAAAAGATGATTTAATTTCATTCATATCCTCAGAACGCTGTAATGCCAGTAATTGGTTTCTATCATTTTCCATACGTAGGGTTCGTATTCTTTTGCTCATGGAAATTGAAAGGAACATTATTTCCAATCCTATTCCGAATTTGGCACCATTGTCCGTAAAAAATGAATTCTCAACAGCATTGAAGTTGTTTAGTATAAAAACAATAAAACCAAAGACTAAAAACGAGATACCCATAACAAAACTTATATCAACTGATATCCCTTTCTTTCTATAATACGCCAAAGTAGTCAACGTTTGGACCAGCACTATTAAACCTATTGCATTCGCTATTGGATAAGAAGCCGATAATAGGCTTGGGAACAATACCAAAGCCCCTATAGCTACTAAAACGGTAACACACATTCCCTCATAGGAGTAATGTAAAATTTTGTTCCGTTTCTTAATTCCCAAAAATTCACTTCCATATTTAACAAAGAATAGAAGAGACAACAACGCCGATAACAATACGGAATGATTGGACAGCCAACCTCCATTAGGCGTTATATACTGATGAAAAAAACCATCTAAAGAAAATTGCATCATTGCTATAAAGAACACATAAAGACTATAATATGCGAAGGCAATATCCCTAAGACCGAAATAAAAAAACAGATAGACCAGGAACGCCATAAATAGTATGCCGTAAAACAGACCATAGAACATTTGTTCTTTATAGGTGGCTTCCAAAAACGTTTCTTTATCAATTAAGTTTAAAGGGAGCATTAAAACCTCTCCATCACTTTTAAGGTGAACAAATACCGTAATCTTTTGCTTTGGAGCAATTTCTATATTAAAAATAGACTTCCGATTGCGAACGGTTTTTTCATCAAAAGGAATGAGGTCTCCACTCTTCTGTTCTATTATTTCTCCAATGTTATCAATTAAATAGAGTGTGGCAACATCCGTAATCGGCCTTGCCGTTTCCAAATAAGCATGAAATTCCTCATTCGTATTGTTTTCCAAGTCGAATTTTACCCATAATTGGTCTTCTGTAAAGCCATAATTGGTTTTATAGTCCGCCATTGGCTTAAAAGAAAGCGCATTATGGTTCTCGAGAATGTATTCAATAGTACTGGTTGTATCTCCTGCGACATACATAAAAGCATTTGCTCTTATAGAAGTCGATTCTTCAAAGTCCGGACCAATTTGTACTTGAGCTGTGGCAGTAGAAATACCACAAAGGAGAAATATAAAAGTAGCCCCAATTGATATCAGCTGTTCTTTTAGTAGCATAAACGTAAGTAGGTTTCATAAACTTGCCTTTGGGAAGCAAGGTTATTTTTTTAATTGGGTATCATCACCCAATTTTCCGTTCTTTAAAAAACGGGAGTTTATGCAGTAATGGTACGTTTTTCGGTTCTACAGTAGAAATATTCGATTAAGACGGTATTCAAAGCATTTTTTAGTTCTTTTGACCAAGGACGGACATTAGCTCAATTAAAATTTTAGCTATTCTTGTCTTAATGAATCTACTGGATTTCCCATCGCAGCTTTAATCGTTCTGGCACCAACTGTACACAAAGCTATTACGGCCGCTAACAACCCAGCTCCAAGGAAAAATATGGGACTAAGGTCAATTTTAAACGGATAATTCTCCAACCATTCCTTCATAAACCACCAAGCTAATGGGGATGCAATTAAAAATGATACCCCAACTAATTTCAAAAAGTCCTTCGTCAATAAAAAAGCAATATTGGCCACACTGGCACCTATTACTTTTCTAACACCAATTTCTTTGGTGCGTTGATTAACAATCAATAGCGAAATTGCAAAAAGACCTATACAACTCAAGGCAATTGCAAGTATGGATCCACTTGTGATCATAGTGGTCACCCGCTCCTCTTTTCTAAAGGTCCTGTTTATGTTTTCATCCAAAAACGAACCTAAAAATTTAGAATTGGGAGAAATCTTCGCCCAAGCACTTTTGATGGCATCGTAGGACTTTGCCAAGTTGACCGGGGCTACTTTAACGTAAGCATAGTACAAATCATAATCACGACTCATCATCATGGTGATGGGTGCTATGGTCTTATCCAATTTTTCAAAATGGTAATCTTTGACTACTCCTATTACCGGAAAGCGTAATGAATCATTAAAACTAATATATGCCGTCAACGGGTCCTCTTCCCCAAACTCTTTGGCCATCGCCTCATTGATAACTGCCCCAGACTTGTCACTTGCGAATTCCCTGTTAAAGTTCCTACCAGCTACTAGTTCCAAATCCAATGTTTCTACGTAGTCATAATCGACCGTCAAATAGTTTGTATTGATTATCCTGTTCTTGTATTCAAAACCGAACATACTACTTGAAACACTACCATCTTTTCCATATCCTAGATTATTGTCGGCTCCCGAAATTTCTAGGATGTCCGGATTACCAGCTAATTCATTTCGTAATAGTTCCAAAGCATCATAGCTATTCTTTTTACCGTCCAATGGAAAGGAAAGTACTTGTTCTTTATTAAATCCAAGGTCTTTATTACGCATAAAATCCAACTGACTATGCAAAACCAATGTCCCTGTTATCATTAAAATGGCAATCCCGAACTGTAAGACCATTAAAGCATCCCTAACCCTATTCTTACCGGAGACATCCAATTTTCCTTTTAAAGATTGAATGGTTCCCATTTTACTCAAAAGTAAAGCTGGATACCCTCCTACTATTAAGGTTATTATGAGAATAGCAAATACAAAAAATAAGATATTTATTGGAGTCAAGACCAGTCCAAAAGAGACATCCGTTCTAAAAATTGTTTTAAATTCATCAATCAACAAAGCGCTTATCATTAAACCGATTCCAACGGAAAAAACAAATACAAGTACACTTTCGGTCCAAAATTGAAAAAAAAGCTGTTTGCGTCTTGCTCCCAGTGTTTTACGCATGCCAATCTCTCTTAACCTTTGCCCGCTTCGAGCAATACTCATATTAATAAAGTTGACGCAAGCGATAAAAAGAATTAAAAAAGCAACACCCAATACTAAATAGGCATTACCTCGACTCACTTCGACATATCCATTTCGGAACGTCGCAAAATTTTCATCCAATAAAGGTAAAAGCTCAAACTTATAATAAAGACCATCGGCATCCGGCTGGGCACCATCGCGCTTGGCATTAGCTATTCTTTCTTCAAAATTATTGCTGACCAAGGAACGGGTTGCCTTATCAAACTCGCTTGATTCCACATTCTCAGACAATTGCACGTATACATCATGATATCTTGCACCCCATTCATTTTTATTTTCTAAATATTCTGCATCTTTTTCGAACCGAACGGCAACTTCAAAATCCAATATACTCTGCGATGGTGTATTTCCAACAACGGTTCCAACTGTAAAAGGCTGGTCTCTGCCATTAATAAGAATTTGTATCGTTTTGCCAATGGGATCCTCAGTCCCGAACAATGCTTTGGCCGTTCCTTCGGTAATGACTATATCGGATTGGTTTTCCAAAGGATTGTCTATTTTTCCAGAAATAGCGGGAAACGTGAACATTTCGAAGAAATCTGCATCGACCCAAATGGCATCCATATTAATTTCTTTTTCGTCATAGGTAAGTACCGCTTCCTGCTGCAAATGGCGGGTAGCCTTTTTTATACCCGGCACTTCTTCCACTAGAGCAGGCATTAATGGAGCGGCATGGCTTACGCTTACTTGAGGGCCTTTAGGGTTTTGCCATACGGAGTAGACCTTATAAATATCCTGGGCATTGGTATGAAATTTATCATATGATAAATCAAAAAAACCCGCCATGGACAATAGAATGGCAACACCGAAAGCAACGGACAATCCAAAGACGTTTAGAATTGTAAAAGTTTTGTTTTTAAGAAGACTACGCCACGTGGTTTTTAAATAATTGTAAAACATGATTTTTCATTTTTTGATTGATGCAAAGTAATGATATGATTATTCTAGTCTTGCTGGATTATATAGAAATCGATTACCATGCCAAAAGATTAACAATTTGAAAATGAATTAATTATAATTAAACAAGTATTCGTCACTGTCTAACATTTTTACAAAAAATGTAAAATATGTTGACAATACATTGATTAAGAACGTAGGATTTAAAAGAAAATGACGCTATTCTATTCTCAGGTTTTTAACTGGGTCTGTATTTGCAGAGGATACTGTTTTTACACTCATGATTACTAATGCGATAAACATCATCGATAACCCGCTCAATACAAAAATCCACCAGCTTAACCCAGTTTTGTTGGTGAAACCTTCCAACCAGTGATTAAGTCCGTACCATGCGATAGGAGTAGCAATTATGAAAGCAATAAGGACCAATTTTAAAAATTCTTTGGATAGCAATATGTTCAATTGAACCACAGATGCTCCCAGAATTTTACGAATACCTATTTCCTTTATACGCCGCTCCGTTGTATGAATAACAAGTCCAAACAAACCAAGGCAACTGATGAGAATAGCTAAACCCGTTGCCCATTGAAGTAATATAGATGTTTTTCGTTCGGATTCGTAAAACCGTTTTACGGTGTCATCCATAAACGTGTATTCAAAATCAGAATCAGGATATATGTCTTTCCAAATAGCTTCAATCTGACCAATGGTTTGTGACCAGTCGCTTCTTTCCAAATTGCTCAATTTGAAATGAATGGTTCTAAACTGGGTCCATTTATCGGTGTATGAGCTTCCCGTAAATGCCATAGGAGAGACACCATATTTTAGTGAATGCTGGTTAAAGTCTTCCATAACACCCACAATGGGCAAATCCTCATTATTCGCTTTAAAAGTTTTACCCAATGCATCCATGGGATCACTAATTCCTATAACTTTTAAGTAGGAGGTGTTCACCACGTATTCTCTTATAGAATCGTTTAAAGGCATTCTGCCAGCCAACAGTTTTAAATCATACAAATTGAAAAATTCGGGATTACCATATAACAACTGTATATCCGAATTTACTTCGTTATCACCCTTATGGTATGTAACCCCCATACTCATCGTAGTAAAAGATGCTGGAGGATTTCCGGACAGAACTGCTTCCGTGACACCCGGAAGATTGTTTATTTCCTTTACAAATCGTTTTCTTTTATCGTAAGAGACATCGCGCCAAGGGGTTCTAAAATAGGCAATGGCCTCCGTTTTAAACCCCATGTCCTTTTTCATAACATAGTTTAGTTGTTTACCTACAAGTACAGTGGAAATGATAAACACCTGGGCGATTACAAATTGGAAAATGGTAAGATACTTGCGCATTGTTCCCTTATCTGAATTGGGTATAATTTGTTGTTTTAGAACAGATACCGGTTTGTATTTTGATAATATAAGGGCTGGATAAAACCCGGATAATAAAGTCACCAAAACCAATAAAAATATTACACCAATAAGCACCCATGGGTTCCAAAATATATCGAATGTAAGTCCTTGAGGAATAAAATCAGAAAATAGTAACAATAGCCATTTGGATAGAAAGAAGGAAAGAATGGCCGCTACGGAAGTAAGCAAAAAGGTTTCTCCTAAAAATTGAAATACCAACTGAATTCTGGAGCTTCCGAGCGTTTTTCTAATTCCTATTTCCTTGGACCTCTGTATTCCTTGGGCCGTATTTAAATTTATGAAATTTATACATCCAAGAACTATGAGAATAACGGCCAGCAAAAGCAAACTGTTTAAAGCGGAGATTGTGGTTCGGCTGTCATTAAAATCAAATGTACCGTACAATGGATTTAGATGAATGTCGGCCAAGGGTTGCATGGTATAGGTATTCGTTCTACCCTCAGCTACCATTTCAGGATTATCGTGTTCCTTGGCTATTCTTGTTAAGGTTTTTTGCACGTCAGCCGAACTTCCATTTTTTGTAAGCTTGATAAACAACTGAGAAGCGGAGTTGGTGTTGTCCCAACCAGATTCCATTGTATTGGTAATGTCTTGGGTGATACCTGTTTTTAAAGAAATGAATTCCTCGAAAACAATATCCGTTCGATCCTCAAAGTTTGCTACAATGCCAGAAACCGTTGTGGATATGGTGTCTTGATATACAATTGATTTTCCAATTATATTTGTTAGCTCTTCATTTGGGAAATATTTCTTTGCTCTTTGTTCGGATAGAACGACTTTATTAGGCGCTTGCAATGCCTTTTGTTCATTTCCCGCAAGCCATTCATATTCAAAAGTTTTAAAGTATGAATCATCCGTATAAATTACGAAGTCCGGTCTTTTAAATTTATTTCCTGTTTCCGGATTTTCTACATATAGTGGGTATGCCGTAAAAAATGGTGCTACGGACTCTAGTTCCGACATTTCCATATTATGTAATTCCTGAGCCAAGGGCACGGTTACTCCTGCATTATAAAATTCTCCACTTGGACTTTTAAATGAAGTCGTTATTCTATAAATACGTTCACCGTCTGGATGGAACTTGTCAAAAGAAAGATCGTAATATACCATGGCCCCGATGACAAAGGCAGCACTTAAGCCAATGGAAAGACCTAAAATATTGATGAAGGAAAAAACCTTGTTCTTCCATATGTTTCTGAAGGAAATTTTTAAATAGTTTCTAAACATACATATTTCCAGTTTTTATTGACCGAGCTTATTCTGTTCTTAAACTTTTTACGGGGTTCGCAGCTGCGGCTTTTATTGTTCTTGTTCCCACAGTTATCAAGGCAATCAAGGCGGCTAAAAACCCCGCTCCTATAAAGAACCACATACTCAAGGGAACATGAAACGCATACTCTTGTAACCACCTATCCAAAGCATACCAAGCAATAGGAGTTCCGACAACAAAGGCAACACCTACTAGTTTTAAAAAGTCTTTGGTCAATAAAAGTGTAATAGAAGAAACACTTGCACCTATGACTTTTCTGATGCCGATTTCTTTGGTCCGTTGGGCAACTACCAATAATGACATGGCGAACAAGCCGATACAACTGAGCACAATACCCAAAATAGAACCACTGGTGATAATGGTAGCCATTGTTTTTTCCCGCCTAAACGTACGGTCCACATTTTCATCTAAAAAAGAACCTATAAACTCGGCATTGGGTTCCACGGTTTGCCATGCCCTCTTGATCGCTTCATAGGATTCGGTAATATTCGTAGGCGCCACTTTTATGTAAGCATAGTATAGATCATAATTCCTGTCAAGAAATAGGGTTAAAGGTTCAATTTTTCTACTGACATCCTTAAAATTATAATCCTTTATAACCCCTATTACCGAGTAGGCTACGGAATCCTCATTAAAATAGACACGTGTTGCCAAGGGATTTTCCGTCTCATTAAATTCTTTGACCATGGCCTCATTGATGACCATACTCAAACTATCGGCACTATATTCCCTACTGAACATTCTACCTGCTACCAATTGAAGGTCTAAGGTCTTGGCAAAATCATAGTCAACTGTTTGTACGTTAGTCCGTAACCCGCGCCCTTTATAATCAAACCCCATTACACTCGTGGACGCACTACCATCTCTACCGCGCCCTAGGTTATTATCTGCACCACTAACACTAAGGATATCTCGGTTTCCTTGTAACTCGTTACGTAACAATTCTATAACACGATAACTATCTTTCTTTCCGTTTAAGGGAATAGACACCACTTGTTCTTTGTTGTAGCCAAGGTTTTTGTTACGCATAAACTGTATCTGTCCTTGAAAAACCAAAGTGCCACTTATTAAAATAATAGCAATGACAAATTGCACCACAATAAGCACATTCCGCAACCCATTCTTGCCCATTTCCCATTTTCCCTTTAGCGCGTTTAACGTATTCAACCTGCTCAATAATAATGCTGGGTACCCACCTGCAATAAAAGTGATGGCCAAAATACCCAATAGAAAACCAAGTAAAATAGTAGGTGACATTAAATTAGCTAAAGTAGCTTCGGAATTAAACAGTGTCTTAAAGGGTTCTAACAGTAGATTACTCAATATAAAACCCAAAATAATAGACAACATAAAGACCAATAAACTCTCTAACCAGAACTGAACGAATAACTGCCCCTTAATGGCGCCTAGGGTTTTCCGCATGCCTATTTCCTTAAGGCGTTTTTCGCCTAAGGCAATATTCATATTTATGAAATTGGCACATGCGATAAAAATGATTAAAAAAGCGATGCCTAATATCATATACGGGAAGATGCGCTGTACGCGCACCACACCGGTTGCAAAAGACGCAAATCGTCTGTCTGAAGATGACAATAAACTCAACTGCACGTAACGCCCATTGACATCGGGCAACGCTCCATCACGTTCCCTACTTTCTATTTCTTCTCTAAAGTGCAACTTTGAAAATTCAACGGTGCTTTCCTCAAATTGTTCAACAGACACACCCTGTTCCAATTGTAAAAAAACCGAATGGTTACGGCTATCCCAATCGTCTTTATTTTCATCATATTCACGATGGTTCTCAAAGGGAATGGCGATGTCAAAATTAGCACTGCTATTATTGGGAATATCTTTTAAAATCGCAGAAACCGAAAATGGTTTTTCTTCTTTTCCTATTTTTAATCTTACGGTTTTTCCAATACCATCTTTAGTACCAAATAATTTGTTAGATGCTTTTTCTGTAATGGCAATGCTATTCCTATCCTGAAGAGGCTTGCTCGTATTCCCAAACACCACAGGGAAGCTGAATATCGAGAAATAATCAACATCCAGATATTCTGCATCTAAATTCAATTCCTTGTCTTTATAAATTACCAAGACATTGGTGCTAAGTGCCCTCGCAATGTTTTTTATTCCAGGTACTTCTTCTTTTAGGGCAGGCGCAAAAGGCACTGATTTAGATAGGGCAATCTCAGAACCCTTTGGAGTTTGAGCGGAAGCGTATACTTGATAAATGGAATCTTTATTCTTGTGAAACTGGTCATAGGACAATTCGAACAAAGCGTTCATCGCCAAAAGAATGGCTACGGTAAAAGCCAAAGTCAGCCCTACAATATTGGCCGTAGTGAATACTTTGTTCTTTATTAAGTTTCGCCAAGCGATTTTTAGATAATTCTTAATCATTATTTTTTATTGTTCCGATTAATGCTGTTTTATTCCGTTCGTAAACTTTTTACGGGATTTGCCTTGGCTGCTTTAATGGCCTGAAAACTTACTGTTAAAACCGTAACACCCATAGCACCCAACATGGCCAGAGCAAATATCCACCACTTTAATATTACCCGATAGGGATATTCCTGCAACCAACCATTCATGATATAATAGGCAATGGGAACAGCGATAAAACAAGAAATTACCACCAGTTTCAAAAAGTCTTTGGAAAGCATATTCCACACATTGAAAATAGATGCGCCCAACACCTTGCGCACTCCAATTTCCTTTTTCCTTTGTTCCGCCACAAAGGAAGTAAGTCCAAAAAGCCCCAGACAACTAATCAAGATGGCCAAAGCAGTAAAGACCCCCGACAAGGTTCCTATGCGCTCTTCCGAAGCGAATTTTTCCCCGTATTGACTATCCACAAATTCATATTCGAACGGTATATCGGGGAAATGCTCCTTAAACACTCTTTCAACTACCGCTAAATTCTGACCAGCGCTTTGATTGGGATTCAACCGAAGGTTATAATAACTTGAATTATTGAACCGATCGTACACATAAATTCCCTGTTTAACAGGTTCGTAAGGAGATTGGGCAATCATGTCCTGTACCACACCTATTATTTTTAAGGGTGGCCCCGGATCCTCCTCGTCATCATCCTTTAAAAGTTTACCTACGGGATCGGGCATTCCCAAATATTTTTTTGCAGTTTCATTGATAAGCACTCCTAAGGAATCTGTGGCAAACTCCCGTGAAAAATCCCTTCCCTCTACAATTTTCAAATTAAGTGACTTTGCATATTCGGGTGAAACCTCAGTCCATGCCAAATCTTCCTGAAAACCTTCAGGTTTTCCTTCCCAAGTAAATCCACTTCTATTTGACCATATTTGGGTTGTAGGACTACTGGAAGTAGACATTTCCACCACCGATCCAGAACCTATAAATTCAGTTCGCATTAAATCATATTTCCCCTCAAAGTCTTGACTGAATGTAGGTATCTGAATCAAACCTTCTTTATCGTATCCGATGGGGCGATTTTTGGCATAATTAATCTGTTGCATAACGATTACAGTACCTATAATGAATGCAACGGATACCGTAAACTGAACCACCACCAATATTTTTCTTGGAAGACCGGCATATTTTCCGGATTTAAATGAACCCTTTAACACATCCACGGGTCTAAAAGAAGATAAATATAGTGCCGGGTAACTCCCCGCCAATAGCGAAGTGAATAAAATAAATACTAGCGAAACCAACCAAAACATACCATTGGCCCAAGGAAATGAAATTTCCTTTCTTGATAGATCATTAAAGCCGTTCAACGATACTAGTACAATAAAAATTGCAACAAAAAAAGCAAAAAGGACCACTAAAAAAGATTCACTTAAAAACTGATAGATCAATTGCCCTTTTTGCGAACCAATAGATTTACGAATACCCACCTCCTTGGCCCTTTTTTCAGATCGGGCGGTACTTAGATTCATAAAATTGATACATGCCAACAAAAGAACAAATGCTCCAATAATACCAAAAAGCCAAACATATTTTATGCGGCCACCTACCTGTTTTCCGTTCTCAAAACTATTTCTCAGGTGCCAATCCTCCATCGGAAATAGGAAAATTTGTGGGTTGAACTCTGCAGAATTCTCATTTAGGGTTTTCTTTACATCCTTAATTTTCTGCGTTACACTTGACATCGTTGTATTGTCCGAAATCTGCGTGAACATTTGAAAGGAATTATTACCCCATGAGTCCTCCGCATTTCTTATCCACTCATTGTTGGCCAGATATTTTTCCCAAGGAATGATAAATTCTGTATCGTTAAAAGTGTTATTAAAGGGAATATCACTGTAAACAGCACTAACATTCATATCATGTTCGTTGCTTACTTTAATAGTCTTTCCTATAGGGTCTTCGCTCCCAAAAAGGGCATTAGCCGTAGACTCGGAAAGCATAATGGAGTTGATTTCCCTTAATCCATCTTTATCCCCTTTTATAATGTCTAGGTTAAAAAGTTCCGGCCCCACACGCTGCATATAATTCCCTGGCCTAGAAATACTTTTTTCACCATATTTCAAATAATGGTCATTGGTCCAGGAACACATAATCAAATGTTTAAAGTTATCCCCATACCCATCCCGAAGCGCCATTTCCAATGGTCTGGGAATGGCAGGACCCGTTCCCGTTTCACCATTAAAAGTCTGGGACTGGTACACTTGGGCTATCTTATTCTTATTTTTAAAATAGCTATTATAGGAAAGCTCGTCCTGAATCCACAGGCCAATAATCAAGGTAACGGCCATACCCAAGGCCAGTCCACCCACGTTTATTACCGAATAACCCTTATTTTTAAGAAGGTTTCTCCATGCAATTTTTAAATAATTTTTAAACATGTTTCTCGATTTTTTGATTGATGCTTCTACTACGATCGGCACTGGTTGATGAACACTTCTAGCTCTACAACGACTAATTTCATGCCATGATATTAATCATCTGAATATTAATTAGTTACAGAAGTCACCCATTTATTAGTTGTAAAATATTTTGACAAAAGATGTACAATATATTTACAAAGACTAGTCTAAAAACAAACTGTTACAAAACCGCTTTATCGGTTCACTAATTTTTGAGTAAAAAGTATTTGACCTATTCGGTCCTTAAACTCTTCACAGGGTTTGCTATTGCAGATTTCAAAGATTGAAACCCTACAGTCAAGAATGTAATCACCAGCGCAAATCCGCCTGCCAACAAAAACACCCACCATTGAATATCAATTCGATACGTAAAATCCTCCAACCACCTTTGCATAAAATAATAGGCTATAGGTGAGGCAATCAAAAAGGCTATACCTACCAGAACCACAAAGTCCTTAGTCAATAACTGCACAACAGAGCCGATACTTGCTCCTAAAACCTTACGAATGCCTATTTCCTTTTTCTTTTGTTCGGCCACATAAGATACCAAGCCAAAAAGGCCAAGACAACTAATTAAAATCGCCAAAATCGTGAATACCAATGAAATCTGCCCTAAGCGTTTCTCCTCGTCATACAATCTTTCAACTTCTTGATCTACAAACCTATAATCGAAAGGAACATTCTTAACCGTGGCGTTCCAACGTTGTTCCAAACCCGACAGTAATTGCCCGTACTCTTTGGTTTCGGTTTTAAGAAATAACCAGTTCGGAGAAGATTCCTTATGTAAAAAAAGAGGGGCAATTTCATCTTTAATTGAAGCAAAATGGTAATCTTTTACTACACCTACGATGCGCATTTCATAGGATTCATCACCAAAGCTTTGCACTAATCTACTACTTAAAGCATTCTCTTCCTCTATTTTAAACGCACGTAGTGTAGCCTGATTTACAATTATTTGATCCGTGGTATCCGAAGGGGTAAAGTCCCTACCGTTTACGATAGGTATATCGAAGGTCTCAAAATAGCCTTCACTAATCCCCTGTCTTTTAACGATTTTTACGTTCTCCCGATTGCCCCCTGGAAGATAGAGGCCATTATCAGATAAAACAATTTCGGAAGGAGCGTAATTACCACTGGAGACGCTTACCACCCCTGGAATTTCCAAGAATGCCGACTTAATGGATTCAAACTTGCTAGAAGCTTCGTCAGTACCTATGCGTAGGGCTAGAAGATTATCTTTCTTGAAACCTAAATCCTTACTTTGAGCAAATTTGAACTGCTGTGTTACAACGATGACCGTAGCGACCAAACTTATGGACACGACAAACTGAAAAACTACTAGGGCCTTTCTAAAACCACCACTTCCAGACTTTAGAATAACAGCGCTTTTAAGGGCTCTAATTGGTTTTATTGAGGAAAGTATGAGTGCTGGATAAATTCCAGCTATGAATCCCGTCGTAATACCAAGTGCAATCAAAATAACAGCAATTTCCCGGTTTAAAAGGTTTTGGTACGTGAGAGTCGCCTGTGTAAGTTCATTCAGCATCGGTAATAACAAAATGGTTATAGGAATACTGATGAGCATGGCAAAAAGCGATAATAATAAGGACTCTCCAATAAATTGCCACATCAAACTTTTTTTGCCAGCTCCAACAACCTTGCGAACCCCAATTTCCTTTGCTCTTTTACTGGCCCTTGCTGTACTTAGATTAATAAAATTGATGCATGCCACCAATTGTATAAAAAATGCCAAAGTCAATAAAAAATACAGGTATTTAATATTGGAGACTTCATGTATTTGATTTTTTCTTCCTGCCGAATACAAATGGATATCGGTTACGTTTTTCAATATTAAAACCTTATTGTCCATACCGGCATTGGCAAGGTCCTGGGCACCTCTTTCGGTAATGAATTCAGGCAATTTTTTTTGTACTTGATATGAGGCTACATTAGGTTTTAGTTTTACATAACTATACACAAAATTATTTGTTGCAAAATCCTGAAAGTTTTGAACGAAAGTCCCCATTCCAGGAGTACTCATGCTTACAATATAATTTGGGTTCAAATGGGACTTACCATAAGTTTCGTCAAAAACCCCGGTCACGGTTAAAGTCTGTGCGTCTTCACCACTACCCCATGTCACGGCTTTTCCCAAAGCGTTTTGACCACTGAACAATTTTTCCGCCAAAGAAGATGAAAGCACCAGGGAATTGGGCCCGTTTAAAGCAGTTTCTAGTTTTCCTTCCAACAAATTATAGGTAAAAACCTTAAAAAAGGTTGAATCCGCAATATATACCCTTGGCTCATAATAAGAATCCTTACTTTTTGCGGCACCAATCAGGTTACTATAAAAAACATCGGCCAGAACTACACGTGTTGCCTCGTCAACCTCTGGGAAGTCTTCTTTTAGGGCAAAAGCGATAGGCGGGGATGCCGCACCAGTGTCAAAATTTTCATCACCATCCCTTTCTATTATGGTTTCAACCCTGTAAATGGAAGAAGCTTCCTTATGGTGCTCATCATAACCAAACTGATCAAAAACATATAAAAGAATTGCTAAACAGCTTACCGTACCAACGGTAAGACCCAATAAGTTTATAATAGTCTGTTGCCTATTTTTAAGTAGGTTTCGCCAAGCTATTTTTATATAGTTTTTAAACATGTTTCTCGATTTTTTGATTGATGATTGATTTCAAATTTTCATTCTGTCCGCAAACTTTTTACAGGGTTTACTATAGCGGCTTTAATACTTTGATAGCTTACCGTTAATATGGCAACGCCTAGTGCCAATACCGCGGCCAATAAAAATACCCACCATGCTATTTCAATTCTATATGAAAAATCCTGTAACCATTGGTTCATTGCATACCAACCTATTGGAAGTGAAATAAATATGGCGATGCCTACCAATTTTAGAAAATCCACCGTAAGCCGGTAAGAAATCTGGCTTACGGTAGCTCCCATCACTTTTCTAACCCCAATTTCCTTGGTTCTTTTTTGGGCATTAAAAGCAGCTAATCCAAATAATCCCAAACAGGCTATAAAAATGGAAAGAATAGTAAATATGATAAAGATTTTACTCAAACGTCGCTCCGCTTCATAAGTGGTATTGAAGGAATCATCCATAAAGCGATAATTAAATGGTTGTCCCGGAGCAAAGGTCTCCCAGACATTTTCAAGTTCAAATAGGGTTTCGTTGTACTTACCCGGGCTAATTTTCGCTGCCAATACTCCTGGAGTCTGATTCCAAAAAAGACCAAGTGCACTGATATTTTCCCTTAAAGATTCATAATGAAAATCTTTCACCACCCCAATAACCTTATAGAATTGAGGCCTTTCTAGATCAATATCCTGGGAGATTCGGGTTCCTAGTGCTTCATCGGCATTCATACCCAGAACCTTTAAGGTTGCCTCATTGATTATTACCGCTATAGAATCTGTGGCAAATTGCTCATTGAAATTTCGACCGGCTACCAACTCCATGCCTAAAGTCTCAATATAGTCAAGATCTACGTCCCAAGTCTGCATCTGTATGGCATTTTCTTGCGTCATTGCTCCCTCCTTAAAATAAGAACTATTAGACCTTGAAGATGGCGTTGGCAAATAGTAACTTATTGTCGCATTTTCTACATCACCAATTTTTAACATCTCTTCTTTGAAGGACGCCAGCCTATCTCCCACCGCAAAAACATCCTCAACAAGAACTATTTGCCCCTTGGAAAAGCCCAAATCTTTGCGCTGTATAAAATTTAGCTGTTGAAATACGACCAATGTGCTTACGATTAAGAAAATTGATATTGTAAATTGAAAAACAACCAAGGCGTTTCTAATATTTCCTCCTCCTACATTACTCTGTGCTCCACCTTTGAGGGTTTTAACCGGCTTGAATTTTGACATAAAAAAGGCAGGATAACTTCCGGAAAGTAATGCCAACAGAAGGGTAGCTATGAGTAATAGTACCCAAAATATGGGATCGGTAAAAGGAATTGACACTGCTTTATCCGATAGTTCATTGAAAAATGGAAGTACTACAATAGTAAGTACCAGTGCAATCAACAAAGAAATAAATGAAATCAAGCACGACTCCGTTAAAAATTGCCTGATCAATTCCCTCTTATTTGAGCCTAGCGTTTTTCGTACTCCCACCTCTTTGGCACGCTTTAGAGAATAGGCTGTAGAAAGATTCATAAAATTCACACAAGCCAGAACTATCAAAAATAGACCTATAAAAGAAAGAATGTATATATTCTGAATACTACTGTTCGCGCTCATCTCGGAATCTTTATTGGAATAAAGGTGGATGTCCGTAAGTGGAATAGTGTGGTATCTTAAATAATTACCTGCCTCTATAAAAGACTTTTTGGTAATTCCAGGAAAGTGTTGTTGCGCCCATGGTAACATGTAGGTATCGAACATTCCGGCCAATGGTTCTTGAAAGTCAGCAACATTTGCCGATGGAATGAGCTTTACGAACGTATAATAGTTGTTACTCCCCCAATGAATCAATTGGGCATCCGCATAACCGGACATTGCCATGAAAACGGAATGGTCCCTTAAAAAAGAACTTTTTGGTAAATCATTAATAACCCCTGTAACCGTATATGTATCACTATTGTTCAACAACATAGTCTGCCCAAGCGCATTGTCAATTCCAAAGTGCTTTTCCGCGGCTGTTTTGGTAAGCACCATCGTATTTGGTTCTACCAGAGCTGTATTTGAATCACCAACTAACAAATCAATTCCGAAAAAATCGAACAAAGTAGAATCGGCAAATGATACCCTTAATTCCTTTGTATTGGTCTCGGTTCCAGTTTTTCTTAATAATAGGCTTCCTCTATCTCGAAACCTAACGGTAGATTCCACCTGTGCAAAATCCCCCTGCATGGTTGCGGCCATTGGGGCAGCTGCTTCGGCCGATCTCATTTCTGCCCCTCCAAATTTAATGTCTGTATCAATCCTATAAATACGCTCGGCATCGGCAAACATCTTATCAAAACTTAACTCATCATGGATATATAATGAGATTAACAGTGCTCCCGCCATTCCTATAGCAAGACCAAAAGTGTTTAGAAATGTAAAAACAGGTTGTTTTTTTAAACTTCTCCAAGCTATTTTTAAGTGATTCTTAAACATGACCGTCTTTTTTAATTATTCCGTCCGCAAACTTTTTACCGGATTCACAAGGGAAGCCTTAATACTTTGATAACTCACCGTAATGACCGCAACGGCTATGGCCAAGAAGGCGGCTAATGCGAACACCCACCAAGGAATATCAATTTTATAGGAGAAATCCTCTAACCACTTGTTCATGGCATACCATCCTAGTGGCAAAGAAATTAAAATGGCCACACCAACCAACTTTAAAAAATCCATGGTGAGCTTTACCGAAATTTGTCCTACGCTTGCACCGAGCACTTTGCGAACGCCAATTTCCTTTACGCGTTTTTCGGCATTAAAGGCAGCTAATCCAAATAATCCCAAACAGGCAATAATGATAGACAGTATTGTAAAAATGACGAATATATTACCCAATCTTTGCTCACTTTGATAGGAGTCATTAAAGGAATCATCCATGAAGTAATAATTAAAGGGTTCTCCAGGTACTATGTTGTTCCAAACCCCTTCTATTTCTGAAACTGCATTATCAAAGTTACCTGCTTCTATTTTTATGGCCATGGCGTAGGCACCTTGAGTTAGGCGAAGACTAAGGGCATCGATTTCTTCCTTCATAGATTCGAAGTGGAAATCCTTAACCACACCAACTATGGTAAAAAACTCAGGATTTTCCGCATTAAAATCGGGTGAATATCTTTTTCCCAAGGCAGTCTCAGGGTTAAGTTTCATAACCTTTACGGCAGTTTCATTGACAATAATAGCCGTAGAATCGTTACCGAAATTTTCATCAAAGTTACGTCCGGCAACCAACTCAAAACCCATAGTTGGAACATAGTCATAATCTACTCCCCAAGTTTGCATACTTACCGCATTCTCCTGATCTGTTAGTCCTTCTTCTGGTACAAACGTATTATCGCTTCTACTTGACGGGGTTGGGAAAAAACTACTTAACGTGGCGTTTTTAACAAAGCCTAGTTGCTTCACTTGTTCCTTAAAAGAACTCGCTTTGCTTCCAGCAGTATATACGTCATTAACGACCAATACTTGATCCTTTGAAAAACCGAGGTCCTTACTTTGAATGTACTTTAATTGTTGATATACCACCAAAGTACTTATAATCAAGAATACCGATATGGCAAATTGAAAGACCACTAAGGAATTCCTAATTTTTCCACCACCTACACTACTATGCCCACCGCCTTTAAGCACATTTACGGGGATGAATCTTGACATGAAGAATGCCGGATAACTTCCCGAAAAAAGACCCAAAAGAATTACTGCTCCCAATAAAATTAGCCAAAAGAAAGGATTTAGAAACGGAAGTGAAATGTCCTTATCAGCCAAGTCGTTAAAGAAGGGTAGGGCCGATACGGCCAAAACCAAAGCCAAAAGCAACGATATAAAAGAAATTAAGCCAGACTCCACCAGAAACTGCCTTACCAAATCCCTCTTGTTAGACCCCAAGGTTTTACGAACGCCGACCTCCTTGGCTCTTTTCAGGGATTGCGCCGTGGAAAGATTCATAAAATTTACACAGGCCAAAACAATTAAAAATATAGCAATAAAAGAGAGTATGTAAATACTCTGCATATCATTATTGGCACTAATCTCGGCAACCAAATTAGAACTTAAATGAATATCGGTCAAAGGAATTATGCTGTAAATCAAATAGTTTCCTGCTGCTTTGAATTGTTCCTCGGTTATTCCGGGCATATACCGCTGTACCCCGGGAATTACATATTTACCCAAAAAACCTTCCAAGGGCTCTTTAATATCCTCAACATTCGCAGAGGGAATCAATTTAAAATAGGTTTGATAATTATTACTTCCCCAATTTACTATTTCGGAATCTTCATTGCCGGCCATAGCCTCGAACAAACTGTAATCTCTCAAAAAAGAGTTATTGGGTAAATCCTCGATTACTCCCGTTACCGTAAATGACTCCTCATTGTTCAACAATAGATCCTGACCGACAGCACTGGAAACCCCAAAGTGCTTTTCCGCTGCTGTCCTTGTCATTACTATCGTATTCGGATTTTTAAGCGCTGTATTTGGATCACCTTCAATTAGTTTAATCCCGAACATGTCAAAAAAGGAGGCATCCACGAAGGTTGTCTGTTCTTCCTTAACATTAGCCTCCGCCCCAACTTTTCTGACCAGGGCACTCCCCCTAGTCCTAAACCGGGTAACCTCTTCAATTTCGGAAAAATCGTTTTCCAGAGCCTCTGCCATTGGTGCAGGGGTTACGGCATACTTTCGGGCATCGCCACCAAATTTTATATCTGCATTTACCCTATAGATTCTGTCTGCATCTGCAAACATGGTGTCATAGGTTAACTCGTCGTAGATATATAATGAAATAAGTAGAGCTCCCGCCATACCAATAGCAAGACCAAAGGTATTTAGGAACGTAAAGAAGGGTTGCTTCTTTAAACTCCTCCAAGCGATTTTGATGTGATTTTTAAACATGATCTATGATTTTTTGATTGATGCTTCGACTATGCTCAGCACAAGTTGATATAGTGGCTCATATTATAGCGTGACCAATTTCATGCCAATTAGATAAATAATTGATTATTAAATATTTAACAAATTATTATATTGATCAAGTGTAAAATATTTTGACAAATAATGTACAATATATTTACAAGGAATATTCTTAAATCAAATAGTTCCAATTAATTAAAAATCAATACTTGATTATGAAAAAAGTAGTTTCCCTACTCTGTCCGCAAACTTTTTACAGGATTGGCCATGGCCGCTTTGAATGCTTGAAAACTAACCGTGAATAGGGCAATAGAGATGGCAATAGCTCCGGCAATGACAAATACCAACCAATTAATTTCAATACGATAAGCAAAGCTTTCCAGCCAATTTTGCATGGCATACCATGCTAATGGAATAGCAATTAAAATTGAAATGAACACCAACTTTAAAAAATCTTTGGAAAGTAGGTTAACAATTCTCGAGACACTGGCCCCCAAGACCTTTCGAACTCCTATCTCCTTTTTGCGCTGCTCAGCAGTATATGTCGCAAGCCCAAACAGCCCAAGACAAGAAATTATGATAGCCAGAATAGAAAATATTTTCGCGAGCTTACCAACCAATTCCTCATTTCTGAACCTGGAATTAAACAAATCATTTTCAAAACGATATTCAAATGGAAACGATGGGTTGTATTCCTTGAGGATCCGCTCAATCGCTCCTAATGCCTCTGCCCTTGAAGATTCCGGTCTTATATTAATATACATGGCATTACCAAAATCATAATTATTATAGAACATGACGGGACCTGTTTTTCCATTACCATACATATCGCCATAGAGATAATCCTTGACAACCCCTATTACGTTATAATTGGTGTTATTGCGCATGATGGTCTTACCTAGAGCACTCTTATCGCCCATAAGATTGGCAAAAGATTGGGTTATAATTACATTGGTACTATCCACGGCCCTATCATCATTAAAACCATGCCCTTCAACCATTTCTAAACCAACCGTATTAAAAAAACTAGGGCTCACATATCTAAATCTCACAAGAACATCATCAGTATTTACACCTCCTTGCCAGCTCAGGCCTGCTCCGTTGTTGCCACTGGATAACATATAAGAATTGGAAAGTGCAACATTATCGACTACACCGGAAGCGATCAAATCTTCTTTAATTGGGTAGAATTTATCTATCATGTTCCCACTAACCGAAACATTAACTAAGTTCTCTTTTTCATAACCGACATCACGAGCTCTAACATGTTGTATTTGCTGATAGATTATAATACTACAAATAATGAAAACTATAGATACCGCAAATTGAGTAACCACAAGTGCTTTACGAATCAACGTTGCGCTGCCATGACTTTTACCAGTACCTTTAAGAACCTGAGCAGGTCTAAAGGAAGAAAGATATAGGGCAGGATACCAACCTGCTAAAAGACCCGAGACCAAAGTAATTCCAAGAAGTGAAAATATATGTAGGGGTTCAAGTACCCTTAATTCCATCTGTTTTTCAACAAGAGTATTAAAGGGTGGTAATAACACCAGCAATAACACAATACTGAACAAAGCGGAAATACCTGCCATAATCAAGGCTTCCATCATAAATTGGGAGACCAGTAGCTTTTTACTGGAACCCAATACTTTTCGTACCCCTACTTCGTTAGCCCTTTTTTCACTTCTAGCAGTTGATAAGTTCATAAAATTGATGCAAGCAATCAATAGGATAATCAATGCAATAAATGCTACCAAGCGAACAAAGGTAATTTGTCCTCCAACCTTTTTTCCCCCGCTAAAATCTGAACGTAAATGCCAATCTTTGATGGAATGTAAAAAAGCCTCATTTGGCGATTCATTTTCGCTATCCATTTTAGAGGCAATCATTGCCCTTACTTTGTTATCCACTACTTTAAAGTCGGAATTTGGGGCAAGTTCTACAAAGGTGTCGGCAAAGTTGTTACCATATTCCTTTGTCCAAGACATATCTTCTTCCCCTAGCTGAAATCGTTCAAAAGGCAGAAGCCAGTTGAACCCAAAGGTGACATTGTTAGGTAGGTCTTCCACAACCCCGGTAACCGTAAAACTATATTCGTTATTGACTTTTATAACACGGTTAAGCACTTTTTTATCCGAACCGAAAAGCGTTGCGGCAGTTTCTTGGGTCAAGATGATTCCATCTGGCCTTGATAGTGCACCCTTTAATTCTCCCTCTAAAAAATTAAGACTGAAAATGTCCAAAAAATCAGGATCTACATACCTGCCATATCGATTGACTCCATTTTCGCCATCGGAAAGTAAAATTTCTCCGCCCCAAGTAGTAGAAGATTTAGTGATTTCCGGTATCTCATCCTTTAAATCCTTTGCCAACGGTCCCGGCGTGGAATAATATGTATATACTTCACCCTCAAAAGTTTGATTGGTCGGTACATAGTATACCAAATCCTGTTTAGGAAAAACGCTATTAAAGTTCACTTCGTCCTCGACCCATAGTAGTATTAGACTGGCACAGGTAATTCCAATCGCCAAGCCGAAAATATTTAGGGCACTATAGGCCTTATTCTTCCAGAGGCTACGAAACGCAATTTTAAAATAGTTTTTAATCATGGTTCTCTTCTTTTGTTGGTTAGAGCGAAGTCGATACTTCCAACCTCTCAACTTTGCTAATGGGGATTGGGTTTTAAAATATCATTCCGTTCTTAAGCTTTTAACAGGATTTGCTCTGGCCGCTTTTATCGCCTGAAAACTTACAGTAGCTATGGCAATGGCCAATGCAATAGCTCCGGACATGGCAAAGACCCACCAATGTATATCTATTTGATAGGCATAATCGTTCAACCATTTGTTCATGGCATACCATGAGAAAGGAGTTGCAATAAATATGGCCAACAATACCAGCTTCATAAAATCCTTGGATAATAGTAAGGCAATACTGGATACTTCAGCCCCCAAAACCTTGCGAACCCCTATCTCCTTGGTCCTTTGAACTGCACTGTATGTTGCCAAGCCCAACAACCCTAAGCAAGCAATTAATATGGCCAAAAAGGAAAAAATGGTAAAGAGGTTTTTAAACTTAAAATCAGCTTCATATTGCTGGTTAAATGATTGATCTAAGAAACTATAGAGAAAAGGACGATGGGGTGCCAGTTCCGACCATTTGCTTTCGATCTTGGTTATGGCTTGTTGAATATTGTCCGATTTCACCTTTAACGAAAGGTACTTGCCATATTGCGAGTACCGCAAAGTCAATGGTGCCACTTTCTGGTGTAAGGACAAATAATTAAAATCCTTTACTACGCCCACAATGGTACCTTCACGGCCCCATTGTTCAAAACTTTTTCCTATAATATTTGCTGGGTCGGCATATCCAAAACTTCTGGCTGCGGCTTCGTTGACTACCATAGCCTGGGTAGAATCCGTTACAAATTCCCTTGAATAAGATCTTCCTGCCACTACTTCTATTTCATAATGGGGAATAAAATCAAAATCGATTTCATACAAGAACGGTTCAAAGTGCTCCATTTGTCCTTCCTGAGTCTCTATATTGGTTCCGGCAGCAGGAAAATGACTTCCAGGAACCGTACGCGAACCGGCAACGGAGACTACTTCTGGCAAGGTCATAAACTCGCTTTTTATGGTTTCCATATTGTCCAGCACTTCACCGTCCCAATTAAAGTCGATTACCAATTGCTGTTCCCTGTCAAAACCCAAATTTTTATCGAGCATATATCCTAATTGAAAGTATACGATTACCGTACTTGCAATTAAAGCGATGGAAAGACTAAACTGAAATACAACCAAGCCTTTTCTAAGTCTATTACCACTCTGTGAGGTTCTAAAAATCCCTTTCAAAACACTTGACGGTTTAAAACCCGATAACACAAAAGCAGGATAGCTCCCGGACAACAAACCTATGACCAAGGCCATTCCCACATAGCTCAAAAGGGTAAATCCATTATAAAGTTCTTCTGTTGAAAATGGTTTTCCCGTAATTTCCCGCATGCCGGGAAGACAAAGAAGAACCAACCCCAAGCCTAATAATGATGCCGTAAGAACCATAATCATGGACTCCCCCAAAAATTGATATATCAAACCTTTCTTATTGGCACCAATTACTTTTCTTATACCTACTTCCTTTGCCCTTTCCAAGGAACGTGCCGTAGCCAAGTTCATAAAATTGATACTTGCTATAATCAGAATAAATAAACCAATTATTGCAAAGATGTATATATTGGATAGGCTACCTGTAATTCCCGGCTGTCTTGCTGCTTTCGATTGTAAATACGCCTCACTTAAAGGTTCAAAAGAAAGGTCGTAATAATATTCCGCATTCTCCTCTGGGCGATTCCTTTCTAAAAACGCCGGCATCTTTGCCTGAAACGCTGCTTGGTCAAAATTCTCATCGACCAGAAAGTAGGTGTAGAAATCCACATAACCCCAAGCATCAAAAATTTCAGGCCGGGTCTGATAGAACGAACTCATGGACATAAGCACATCAAAAGAAAAATGTGAATTGGCCGGGACGTCTTTCATGACACCTGTTACGGTATAGACTCCGTCATTGGCCCTACCACCAATACCATTAATAGCCTTGCCCATTGGATCCTCATTCCCAAAATATTTTCTCGCCGTGCTTTCCGTCAAGACAATGGAATAGGGCGCTTCCAAGGCGGTTTCAGGATTTCCGGAAATCAATGGCCAAGTAAACACTTCAAAGGCACTCGGTTCCATATAAAAGCAATTGCCTTCTTGGAAAGAACGTTTATTATATTCCAACAGGATATCCGATCTACCCGAAAATTGTACTTTTTCAATGACTTCTGGAAAGTCGGCCTTTAATGCCGGTCCTACCGGGGCATTTCCCCAAATCCATCTATCCTCCGAATTATCGGGACTGCTGTGGTGGACCACTCTATAAATCCTATCACCTTTTTCATGATAGCTATCGTAGGAAAGCTCATTTCGTATGAACATTGCTATCAATAAAAAGCAAGTCATTCCTATTGCGAGCCCTCCAATATTAATTGCCGAATACCCTTTGTTCTTTAAAAGATTACGCCAGGCTATTTTCAGATAGTTTCTAAGCATGATTAATTTTTTTTGATTGATTATTATTCATTCCGCAATGCTTCCACAGGATTCGCCACTGCAGCCCTAAAACTTTGCCAACTAACAGTCAGCAATGCGATAATTAAGGCCAAAATTCCAGCCAGACCAAAAACCCACCAACTCATGGTTGTCTTATAGGCAAACCCCTCTAGCCATCGGTGCATGGCATACCATGAGATTGGCACGGCAATGATAAATGCAAGTCCCACCCATTTTACAAAGTCTTTATTTAAAAGTGAGAGAATTTGGATGATAGTGGCACCATTGACTTTTCGAATTCCAATTTCTTTCCTTCGTTGTATAACGGTATAGGAAGTCAACCCAAAAAGCCCCATGGAGGCAATCAAAATTGCTAGAATGGTAAAAACCTGAAAGGCCGAACCAAAGGCTTTGTCCTCTTTGTACTGCGCCTCGAACTTTTGGTCGAGAAAAGTGTAATTGAAAGTACTTTGGGGGAATTGACCGGTCCACTTTTCCTGAATCTGTCCAATGGCTCCTGTCATGCCAGAAACAGAAGAAGCCTCTTCATTGAATTTCACCAATAAATTGGAGCCTTGTTTATCATAACGTAATATCATAGGTTCAATGGATGTTTTGAGCCCAAAATGATGATAATCCTTTATGACTCCTACAATAGTGTTGTCACGACCAAAAAATTCAACGGTCTTATCTATGGCATCTTCCATATTGGAAATTCCCATAAACCTTACGAACTTTTCGTTCATTACAATGTCGGTACTGTTTCCTTCAGAATTTTGTCTGAAAGGCCCTCCGGCGATAAATTCGATATCCATCAGTTCAAAATAATTCTGATCTACTGCATAATTATATGTAATTCGCTTATCATCTCTTGTTCCATCAGGGAACGTAATCCCCGAATTGGAATTTAGTTCATCATATCCATCACCGGGATACGTCTCTGCCTGGGACGTAATTTCAACAAAAGGAAATTTTACAAGTTCCTTTTTAAAGGTTTCAAGTTTATTGGTAAATAGGGAGTCCGGAATGGAATTTAAAACTTGCCCGTTTAAAGCAACCACCTGATTAAGGTCGGCCCCTATAGGTTGATTTCCTAAAAATTTGATTTGTTTGGTTACGATAATCGTGCCTATCAATAAAACAATGGTCGCCAAAAATTGCCCCATAATCAAAACTTTTCTAACAATAAGACCGTTTCCGGAAGTTTGTATTTTTCCTTTAAGTGCCTTAGCCGGCGAATATTTGCTTAATACGAAAGCGGGATATAGACCCGATAACAAACTCCCGAACAAAACAAAACCCAACATAGGTAGTATTCCCTTTAAACTTGAAAGATGAATTGACAAGTCTTTTCCAATGTAGCTGTTGAATAAAGGTAGTAGAGCCAACACTACTAAAAAGGCAATTATAACTGAAACGATATTGAGAAGCATCGATTCCAATACCGACTGCCAAATGATTTGTGGTTTTAAAGCTCCTGCGACCTTTCTAATTCCCGTTTCTTTGGCACGTTCCAAAGATTTGGCCGTTGAAAGATTTATATAGTTCAACCAGGAAAGTATGATGATGATAAGGGCAATGGCCATTAAGAAAGTAATCCTACTGGCACTTCCATTGGCTTCGGCCTCGTAGGGCTTATCGGAGTAAAGGTGAATATCTTCCAACGGTTCAATATTGTGCCGTTCATGAAGTAATCCGTCGACCTTAAAATTCTTGATTTTATTTTGTAACTGCACGGCATTCGCCATTGGATCAACTTGAATATAAGTAAAGTACATATTTTGGTTCCATGTATATTTCCAATCTCTTTCGAAGACGTCCCATGTATAAAAGGTTTTAAATGAAACCAAAAAATCATTTTTAATGTGGGTGTTACGATTATCATCTTTGAGTACTCCCGTCACCGTAAAATTTGGACTGTTGGAGTCAAAGATTTTTAGAGCTTTTCCTAAGGGATTTTCCTTACCGAACATCTTCGCAGCCAAAGCCTCGGTAAGAACAATGGAGTAAGGTTCGTTCAGTGCTGTACTGGCATCTCCCTGAGATAAGCTATAATCAAAAATTTGAAGAAAAGAAGGGTCTGTCAATGACCCTTTTAAATGATCGAAAATAGCATTTTGTTGGAGCAATAGAATATCTCGCACTTGCCTTAATCTCGCAAAATCAATAATTTCAGGAAACTCGTCTTTTAAAGTTGGCGCGCTTACAATATAAGCGTTAGCATCACCTGGAACCCATTCGTCCCCTTCCAAATAATCCATATAAACGCGATAAACATTTTCGGATCCCTCAAATCTATCATAGCTGCGTTCATAATTTACATAGAGCATGATGAAAATAAATGAAGCAACGCCTATAGCTAGACCAAAAATGTTAATAAAAGAATACAGTTTGTTCTTTAGTAAATATCTGGTTGCTATTTTCAGAAAAAGCTTATTCATAATTATCAGTATTACTCTGTTCGCAAACTTTTTACAGGGTTGGTCAGTGCAGCCCTGATAGATTGGAAACTGACCGTTAATAAGGCTATACCCAAAGCTACAATTGCAGATATGACAAATACCCACCACTGAATTTGTATGCGATAAGCAAAACCTTCCAACCAATTTTCCATAAGCCAATAGGCCAAGGGGAAACCACATAGTAATGCAATGAATACTAATTTTGCAAAATCCTTGGATAACATCTGCGCTACACTGGCAACCGAAGCACCTAAAACCTTACGTATACCTATTTCTTTTCTTCGCTGCTCTGCAGTAAATGCGGCCAAACCGAACAAGCCCAAGGCAGCCACGAAAATGGCCAGTATACAGAATACTATACTTATTTGCCCGGCCCTTTTTTCACGTGCATAAAGATTCTCTAGATTCTGGTCTAAGAAGATATAGTCAAAATCTAGATCAGGAGCTACTTTGTTAAAGGCCATTTTTAAACCCGACAAGGTATTGGAAATATTTCCTGATTTAAAGCGCACCAACATAAAGGATTTACCTTCGCTGGTATTATTATGAAATGCATAGGCACCGATAGGTTGGCGTAACGATTCATAGTTAAAATCGTTCAATACGCCTACAATGGTGTTGGGAACCCCAATATATACCTCCTTGCCAATGGCTTCCTCAGGGGAAAAGCCTAAATAATCAATAGCTTTTTTGTTCAGAACAACTTCCACCAATGTATCGCCTTCACTTTTATGTATTGGAAGTCCTTGTCCCGCTAAAAGTTTCAAATTTAAGACATCGATTATTTCAGCATCGGCCACATTGGTCTGGATATTCAATCCATGTTCATCCGATTGATTTTTTTTTAAGGTACGTCCACTTACGTCAACACTAGGATATCCTTGGGCCATAGCTACCGAGGTAACATCGGTTAAACTCTTTAGTTCCTGGACCATAGCACTTTGATTCTCCATTCCGCGTAATCCCCTTACGGATATGGCCATTACGTTTTCCGGAGCAAAACCCAAATTCTTGTTTTGAATAAATTGCGTTTGTTGATAAATGACCAACACGCCCACAATCAATGATGCAGAAGCAGCAAACTGCAGTACTACCAATCCCTTTCTTACCGCCATGTTTCCTTTTCCCTGTTTTAGGGAAGGGGATAAGATTTCTTTGGGTAAGAAACGGGACAAATAAAGCGCTGGGTATATTCCCGATATAAAAGTAGTTATGACCCAAATTACACATAGGACAGCAAAAAATTTACCCGTAAGTAATAGGTCAAATTTTAATTCTTGGTCGGTCAAGGCATTAAAGGCGGGCAATACCATAGTTGCCAAAAGCAAGCCCAACACTATCGAAATGACCGTAATTAATCCGGTTTCCATATAGAACCTACCTACCAAAGAGCCAGAGGTTGCGCCAAGGGTTTTACTGATACCCACTTCTTTTGAGCGCTTTTGAGATCGTGCCGTGGTTAGGTTCATATAGTTCATGCAGGCAATCAACAGTATAAGTACCGCCAAATATCCCAGGTTTCTCACTTCATTGATATCCCCAACACGGGAGGTATAGGTATTGCCGAAAGAAGCAGAATGCAAGTGTACGTTACTCAAAGGCTGCAGGGAAAGCGAGTACCATTGGTTCTCTTTGGATACGTTGGCATCCAACATTTGGCTCACTTGAATCAAAGTAGCCTCAAGAGAAACATTTTTCTTTAGTAGACAATAGGTCTCGAAACTAGAATTACTCCAAGACGTATTCTCATAAAACCAATAACCATTACTAGAGGCCATTACATCGGCATCCAAGGTGCTATTTTCAGGAAAATCCTTATACACTCCTGTTACCTCTAGCTTTCGGCTACCATCAACGAGTAATACTTGGCCAACAGGATTGTCGTTTCCAAAATACATTTGTGCTGTCGTTTCCGAAATAATTACCGTATTTGGCCGATCCAATGCACCTACCTTGTCTCCTTTTAATATGGAAATATCAAATATGGACAACAACTCTTTATCTACCCAATAGAACCGATCCTCCGTAAAATTCTCATCGTTAACACGTAATGATGCCGTACCCCCAAAATCATGTTTCAGCATTCTAGCCGCCTTTTCCACATTGGTCACTTCTTTTTGCAAACTACTTGCTACAACGGGAGGTGTAGAGGCCCAAGTTTCATAACCAAAATCACCATCCGTTTCTACCAAAACCCTATGAATTCTGTCCTTATTAGGGAACATAGTATCAAAACTCTGTTCATGTGAAATGAACAAAAACAGGAGAATTACAATCGCCAATCCTATGGAAAGACCAATAATATTAATCAAGGAAAATAGTCTATTAACCTTAATATTTCGCCAAGCGATTTTGATATAGTTTTTAAACATGTCCCTTGTTTTTTAATTTGAAGTTATTCCGTACGCAAACTTTTTAGTGGTTTCGTCAATGCTGCAATAATGGATTGATAGCTAATCGTAAGTATTGCAATAGCAAGCGCTATGAGGGCAGCTGAGATAAAAATTCCCCATCCTATGGTAATTCTATACGCAAAGTCTTCTAACCAACGGTTCATCATATACCATCCTATAGGTATAGCGATACCTATGGAAATTAGAATCAACTTCATAAAGTCCAGTGTTAACAATTGATAGATACTTTTAAAAGGGGCGCCCAAAACCAACCGGATACTGATTTCTTTTTTACGTTGTTCCACCAAAAAGGCAGAAAGGGCAAACAGACCCAAGCAAGCGACCAGTATGGCAAACAAGGCAAAACTGTTGAATATTTTGCCCACGCGCTGAACATCATCGTGCATTTGGGTAAATTCTTGATCTAGAAAGGTGTATTCAAAAGCCTGGTTGGGTACATATTCTTGCCAAACTTTTTCAATATCCTGCAAAGCCGAAGTGGTAGCGGCAGCATTTAATTTTACAGATACAATACTAGGACTATTACCTATGACCAAGCTTAATGGTGTAATTTCTTCTTTGAGACTTTTAAAATGAAAATCTTCAAGTACCCCGATAACCGTCCATTCCTGGCCATTAGTAATCCGCTTTCCAATAGGATTGTCAAATCCCAGTTCTTTCGCCATAGCAGCGTTAATGACAATCGCCGAGGAGTCACTCGCAAATTCTTCCGAAAAACCTCTCCCTTGGTTCATAGTAAGGCCAAGGGTGTTTATATAATCAAAATCTACACGCCAAATTTGACCGGGTACGCCACGTTCTTGATCTCCTTCACCTATTTTATTGAAAGTATTGCCGTTACGCTTTGTTCCTTCCACCGGTAAATAATCACTTACGGATACACTTTTTACTTCCGATAGCCCTAATAATCTATCCTTAAAAGTATTCACATTATTGCTCAATAAATTGGCTCCTTGCACCATAAGCACCTGTTCTTTATCATAACCCAATTTCTTGTCTAAAATGAAGTTCATTTGTTGGTAGATAATTAGGGTTCCTATAATCAATACTACGGATGTGGTAAATTGAAAAATGACCAATCCACTTCGTAAACTCCCACTTTTACTACCGATGCTCAGATTTCCTTTGAGCACATTGACAGGTTTAAAAGCAGACAGGTATAGAGCGGGGTAGAGACCAGCCAGAATCCCCACAAACAATGACGCAAACAATAACAAAGGCAAGAACCACCATGCAGACCATGGCATTACGATACTTTTAGCAGCGATTGAATTAAAGGTTGGCAGTAAGGCCCACGCCAATAAAATGCCCAATACAAATGAAATAAGGCTAAAAATCACCGATTCCGTTAAGAACTGATTTACTAAATTACTTTTAAAAGCGCCAACCGTTTTTCTCAATCCTACCTCTTTTGCCCTATTCGCTGATTTTGCAGTGGACAAATTGATAAAATTTATGATGGCTAATAAGAGTACGAAACCGGCAATCGCCGCAAAGAGCCAGACAAACCGTATGTCACCGTGTTTCAACCGGTCACCCATTTTTATATCGGACTTTAGGTGAATGTCCGTAACGGGTTGTAGTTTATATTCTAAGGTTTTTAAGACCTCCATAAAATCTTCCCCCACGCCTCTTTCTACTTGTGCCGGTATAAAATAATCCTCTAATATTGCAGCCATTTTATTTTCTAAGGTTGCAATATTTGTATTTTGATCAACTAATAGATAGGTGAAATAATTGGTGGTCGTCCAACTGGTGTTTTTATCTTCTACTACTAAAAGAAAGTCGAAATCTAGATGTGATTTTTGCATAGGATTTTCATCGATAACCCCGGTAACCGTATATGGTTTACTGGTATCGTCATCAAGGAAAATAGTACTTCCAAGAGCATTACCATTTGGAAAATACTTAGCAGCCTTTTCGGCCGTCATCACAATACTACCTGGGTTGCTCAGTACTTGATCAGGACTGCCCTCCTTTACATCGAACTCCAATATTTCAAATGCACCTTGGTCGGCAAAGATGAAGCCCTCTTCAAAATTATTTTGAGATGTCCCTTTAACGCGAAACGCTCTTCTTCCCGCCCCAAAGAGCTCACTGGTATTGATTTTACCTGCTTTTTCAATTTCAGGATACGTAGATTCTAGGGTTTCGGCAAAAAGATTTTGAAAATGAACACTCTTCAAAACTTCACCGTTCATAACGCCCTGCATCACCACCCTAAAAATTCTATCTTTATTCTGGTAGTGATCATCATAGCTTAGTTCATTCCTAATAAACATGGCAATAAGTAGACAGGCGGCAATCCCCATGGCAAAACCACCAATTTTAATGGTGGTAAAGAGTTTGTCCTTCTTAATATTTCGCCAAGCTATTTTTAGATGATTTTTGAACATGATTTCCTCCTATGACTAATCGATTGGGGATATTTTGGCTTCGCCGATTACTATGCCTTTGCTTACTTGGGGGGAACCCTGATACGCAATGGTCGCTTCACCGTACGCGGTTACTTTTAATCTATCATTCACAGCTATTCTATAGCTACCTTCACCGTAGGCCACAACTTTAACCTCGTCGCTATCCACGCCCAAAGCATTGACCGTCGTTTCACCATAAGCCGTAATTTTTTGACGCTTAACTGTTCCATTTTTTAATTCAATATAGCTTTCACCATAGATGGTGGTGGTCAAATTATCGAAATCCACGCTGTTCATATAAATTTGGGACTCGCCATAGACCTTAAGTTTAAATTCCTTGCCGGATAAAGGGCTTTCACAAACAAACTTTTCCTCACCACGGAGAGAAAGTTCTTTTAACGTTTTATAGGTAACAGTGGCCGTTACTACAGTTCCTTTATAAATGGGCTTTTTATAATCATAATGATCACCTTTTACTTTTTTGCTGTCTGTGTACGTCTTGGCGCCGTCTAGATATAATCTTAGGGTTGAGCCGACCACTTCAATATTCAATTTGTCAAGAGGTTCCGTACTGGTATGAATGGTAACGGATTCGGTACTGCCCTCCACAAAGGTTACTGCTATGTGTGGACTTACAATGACCTTCTCAAAAGAGTCCGTCCCTATATTTTTGAGCTGGCCAAAGACCATTGTCGAAAGAAACAAAAAAACTGTGATGAATAGTTTTTTTTGAATTATCTGTATAATTGTTTTCATGACTGTTCTTTTTTTGATTTGCTTGATTTTTGATTGAACCCTAGAAACCATTTTTACAACGCTCAATGGTCTTGCTTAGGGTAAGTGAATAAACTCCTTTTACATCATGGCCCCTATAGCCCTATTTTGACTCTCTGTTACGATTTGTCCGTCGAACAGATTCACCACTCTATGCGCGTAATGTGAATCTCGATCAGAGTGCGTAACCATTACGATTGTAGTTCCTTCTTGGTTCAATTCCGTCAATAGGTTCATAACTTCGATTCCATTTTTGGAATCCAAATTACCCGTTGGCTCATCCGCAAGAATTAACTTTGGATTGGTCACCACCGCTCTGGAAATAGCAACACGTTGCTGTTGCCCACCGGATAATTGCTGCGGAAAGTGTTTCTCTCGATGTGCGATTTTCATACGTTCCAGCACCTTCATTACTTTTTCCTTTCGCTCACTCTTTCCCATTTTTAGATAGATGAGTGGTAGTTCCACATTTTCGTAGACCGTTAGCTCATCGATAAGGTTAAAGCTTTGGAATACGAAACCTAGATTTCCCTTTCGCAATTGGGTACGTTGGCTTTCCTTAAGCCCGCCAACTTCATGACCGGCAAAATTGTAGCTTCCTTCCGTAGGATTGTCCAACATACCTACTATGTTCAATAAGGTGGACTTCCCACAGCCAGAGGGTCCCATTATGGCGACAAATTCACCATCTTCCACCTTAAGGTTTACATTATTTAAAGCCAAGGTCTCTACCTCCTCGGTCCTGAAGCTCTTTTTTAAATTCTTAATAGTTATCATCTCTACTTTTGATTAAATTGATTGTTATAATGACATCCAGTACATCTGAATGTGACAGTTTTTCTTTATTTTAATACGATTCTTTCAGCTTCTCCAAAGCTGTCATAATTACTGGTTATTACTTTTTCCCCAGCATCCAATCCTTCTAAAACCTCATAATAGCGAGAATTTTGTTTTCCTATTCTGATGGGTCTCTTTAGTGCCTCTCCTCCATCTGGGCCAACAACAAATATCCACTGGCCACCTGTACTTTGGAAGAAACTACCTTTTGGCACCAATAAGGCATCACTGGATTCTCCCAATTGTAATCTGATATTATAGCTCTGACCTGTACGTATTGTTTCAGGTTTATTGTCATTAAAGACCAAGTCTACCCTAAACCTTCCGTTTCTGACCTCGGGATAAACTTTCCTTACCCGTAATGGGAATTCATTTCCATTACGTTCCAAAATAGCACTCAAATCCCTTTTTACACGATCAATATAATGTTCGTCTATATCCGCTTCAATTTTATAATCGGTAAGCACATTGATCTGTCCTATACGTTGACCTTGAGAAATATTCTGACCTATTTCTGCATCCAAAAAACCCAATTGGCCATCTGCGGGGGCACGTACATTTAAATGGTCCAGACGCTGATACACCATACCCAAGGTCTTTTGCATACGATTTAAATCAGCCTCCAATACAGGTAAGGATTTTTCTCTCAACTCATTGTCGTTCTCTGTCTGTACCTTAACGATCTCATATTGTTTTTTGGATAGTTCATAGTTTTCCTTTGAAAGCTGATATTCCTCTTGAGAAATCAATTCTTCGTCATAAAGGGCCTTGTTCTGCTCAAAGTTTCTTTTTAGGCGTTGCAAATCCGTACTGGCCGTTGCCAAGGAACGTCTTCCCTCAACTTGACGCGAATCAAAAGTTAATTTTGTGGAACGCAGATCATTTTGTTTCAATGCCAAATTACTTTCACTAGCCAATATTTGTTCATAAAGGTTCATATTCTCCAACTTTAGGATAATATCTCCCTTTTTCACCATGGCTCCTTCCTCTATTAATTTTTCGGTAACCCGTCCTCCTTCATAGGCATCCATGTAAATGGTTGTGATGGGTGCAACATTACCATTGATGGTGATGTAATCATCAAACTTACCTTGCGAAACTTCAGCAATGGACAACTTGTCTTTTTCAGTCCTAAAAGTTGAAACCGAAGTTGCAAAAAGTAGTTGATATCCTACGAAGAGCAATAATATACCCAATGCTATATACCCGTAATGTTTGGGTCGTAATCCTTTTTTCTTTTCTAATTGTATATCCATTCTATTTTCTAATCTTTTTATTAGTTTATGTTAAATACAGGGAGTCCCTTGTAAAAATCTATGGTACTCTTATTAATCTCCGATCTTAGCCTTACTTGCAAGTTTTCATTTTGTGCACTGGCAAATAAATTTTTTGCCGTGAACAATTCCAATGCGTTTATCAGACCCTTTTCATAACGTTTCTGGGCAATGTTAAATGCCAAGTTTTGTGCTTTAACTTTTTGATCACTTTGTTCCAACTCCACCAACAGGGAATTATGATCTTGCACCAATTGTTGTATGGTCTGGAAAAGTACTTGTTCCTGTGTTTTTAAATTATTTTCCGCTCTCAATTTTTCAATCTTGGATTGTTTAATTCTTGATCTTGCGGACCACCCATTGCTTATAGGTACGTTTAAACTTACCCCAATATATTGATTGGTATTGTCTCTAAACTGATCTCGAAATGGCAAAGTACTTCCCAAGCTATCAGTTCTGGTTTCAAAATAACCGGTCCCAACACCGGCAAAAAGTGTTAGTGAAGGGTACAATCGCCCACGGGATACAGCAACCTGTTTTTTGGCAGCTTTCGCCCTTAATTCTTGTGCCTTGATCAAAGGCAAAAAATCACGGGCAAAGGTATAAATAGAGTCCGATTGTATTTCTTCCCCACCAATATCATTACCTATATCTGTCAATTGTTCTTGAATGTTTATTTGCGAGGTCCCTTCTAAATTCATCTCTTGAATTAGGGCAAGCTTGGCCGCTGCTAACTGATTCTTGCTTTGGGTAAGATTCAATTCATCCGTAAGCAATAAGGACTCGGCCTCATATAAGTCGGCGCCCGCTTTTAAGCCCAGTTCAATTTGTTTGTTCACCAATTCATAATTGGATTTTGAAACGGCTAACTGTTCTTGAGATATAGTGACCAAACCCTGAAAAAATTGGATATCATAAAAAGCTTGCATCACTCTAAAGGCCAATAGAAATTTCTGTTGTAATACCTCCTCCTTAGTAGCTTTGTACAAAAACTTTGAGGCTTTAATTGAATTTATTTTTTGGAATCCCTGAAATAAATCGATCGAAGATTCCAAGGAGTAATTATTCCTAAAGAAATCTTGGGTTACAAAAGTTCCGGTATTAGGATCTTCCGCCCGACCCGAATTGATGAAATAATCTGAACTGGCGTTAATCGAGGGAAGTAAGTTTCTTATGGACTGAGCATAGGTTTCCTTATTGGATTGATTGGTGTATTTAAAATCGTTTAGCTGTAAGTTATTTTCCAGCGCATAGGATACACATTCATCCAACGACCATTTTTCTTGGGCCCATACGTTTACTCCTATCATAAGAAGTACAAATAGTGCTATTTTAAATTTATGCGTCATATTTTTTTAATAGTATGCCATTCTTAATACTATTTACATGCCACAATCTTAAAAAACTGTAATTCAGTATTTTATATCAAATTCAAGAATGAAAATTGAAAACCACTGTAAAATACTTGTACAGATATTGTAAAATAATTTGACACTTATAAAAAAGTATTCAAGTCAATTTGTAGCTTTAACTCAATCAATAGGTAATGCTATAGTTTTATGGTAGATGCAAAAATATTAGTCATAGACGACAATAAAAGTGTCCTAAGCGCTTTGGAAATCTTATTACAGTTTGAATATAAGAGTGTGCAAACAATCTCAAACCCCAACCAAATTTCTTCCTTTCCCAATTTTAGCTCTTTCGACATAATTCTGTTGGACATGAACTTTTCCGCCGGTGTAAATACCGGAAACGAAGGATTGTATTGGCTCCGGGAAATCAAGAAAAAGGCACCGCATATTTCGGTAATCATGATGACCGCCTATGGTGCAATTAATCTAGCGGTAGAAGCTTTAAAAGAAGGTGCGTCCGACTTCATTCTTAAACCATGGAACAACGAACGGTTATTAACTACGGTAAAATCTGCCTATGAGCTAAGAAAGACACAAAAAGAAGTCGTACAGTTAAAAGAGAAGGAAACAAACCTTAAACAGGTAATCAACCAAAACTCCAATTACATCATAGGGAACTCCAAGGCCTTGAATCGGGTTTTAAATCTTGTTCAAAAAGTTGCCAAGACAGATGTTAACGTACTGGTAACTGGTGAAAACGGAACCGGAAAAGAGCTCATTGCCCGGGAATTGCATAAATTATCACCAAGACAAAATGAGGTTTTTATTTCCGTGGATATGGGTTCCATTTCAGAAAATTTGTTCGAAAGTGAATTGTTTGGTCATGTAAAAGGCTCATTTACCGATGCAAAGGAAGATAGGGCCGGAAAATTTGAGGCGGCCAATGGTGGAACCTTGTTCTTGGATGAAATAGGCAATCTTTCACTCCAGATGCAAGCCAAATTATTATCCGCTATACAGAACCGGGTTATTGTTAGGGTGGGTTCCAACAAACCAATTCCAATTGATATTAGGCTTATCTGTGCTACAAATTGTAATTTGGACAAAATGGTTTCCGATGGCTTGTTTCGGGAAGATCTATTGTATCGAATCAACACCATTCGTGTAGAAGTACCACCGCTTAGGGACCGTGAGAACGACATACTTGTGTTAGCTGATTTCTATTTGAACAAGTTCATCAGCAAGTATGGGAAACAAGGATTAAGGATAAACCAACAAGCGCAGGATAAGTTAATGGCCTATGCTTGGCCTGGAAATATAAGAGAGCTGCTCCACACCATGGAGAGGGCAGTTATTTTGAGCGAAGGGAATGTATTAAAGCCCGATGATTTTTTATTGGAATCCAAAGGTTCCATATCCATAGAAAACGGACCAAATACCTTGGAAGAGATGGAATTGATTATGATTACCAACGCCCTTAATCAAAACGACGGCAATTACAGTGCGGCGGCAGAACAGTTGGGCATTTCAAGGCAGACCCTTTACAATAAGCTTAAAAAATCATCCAAGTAATATGGTAAGCCGTAACATTTATTTACAGCTGTTTTTCCGCATCATCCTAATTGTGTTGACAGTGGTCGTAGCAACCTATCTTTTCTTTAATGGAAGTTATATTTCCTGTGGTATTGGCGTTTTAATTATAATCGCCCAAACCACGGCACTTATAAATTATGTGAACCAGACAAATCGAAAAATCGCTTATTTCTTCGATGCTATTAAAAATGAAGATTTTACGCTTCGGTTTCCCGAAAAGCTTAGTGTAAAATCCTTGGAAGAGCTCAATCATAGCTTAAACATGTTAAATAGCATGATACAGGATATTCATTTAAAGAAACAGGCACAGGAGCAATATTATCAAGAAATATTAAGGCAGGCAGATATTGGTATTTTCACCATTAATGCGAAAGGACATATACTATTTGCCAACCCCACAGTACAAGAATTACTGAATTATCGTCCATTGAACCATATAAAACAGTTGAATCAGGTAGACCACGAACTCTATCAAATTTTTCAAAAATTGGAGCCCTTTGAAAATAAAATATATCAGCTTGGCAATGAAAGGGGAAAGCGGGATTTAAGTCTTAAATGTACTCCATTGACCATTGAGGGACAGGATTTATTATTGGTAGTTGTTCATGACATCCATCGAGAATTGGATGAAAAGGAAACGGATTCCTGGGTAAAACTAATCCGAGTGCTTACCCACGAAATCATGAATACCATTACCCCGATTACCTCAATTTCAGAATCGATTCTAAGCTATTTCAAAAAAGGAAGTACCCTCACAGATCATTCTGAATTTAGTAAAGACCAAATAAAAAATACGGCAAAAGGATTGGAAGTAATTAAGGACCAAGGGAATGACCTTATGAGTTTTGTACAATCTTACCGTAAATTCCTAAGTGTGCCGGAACCTGAAAAGGAGCTCGTTTCTGCTAATAAGCTTTTGGAGCGGGTTAAACTTTTGTTGGAAGAACAGAACCAAGACCATCCTATCAGCATAGAAGTCGAAGTAAACCCCAAAGAACTAGAACTTTATATCGATTCACAACAAATATCGCAGGTGCTATTAAATTTGGGCAAAAATGCCAAACAATCGTTAGAAGGCCAAGAAAATGGAATGATAAAGTTCATATGCGGTATTAACGAAATGAATAAGAAGTATATCCAAGTTTGGGATAATGGAACAGGAATACCCCCTGATTTACTTAATGAAATTTTTGTTCCTTTCTTTACTACAAAAAATTCCGGTACAGGCATCGGATTAAGTCTCTCCAAACAAATAATGCGACTCCATGGAGGAAGTATCAATGTAGTATCCGATGAAAAGACTGTTTTTACTATGATTTTTGATTAAACCGATCAGCCTAGTTCCTTCCAAGGATCCCAGAAGTACTTATCCAAATCCTGAATCTGGTTATCAACGACATTAATACCTTCATTTTCCAGTAATTGCTGCATTAAGTTGCTACCGTCAAAATGATGTTTCCCGGTTAAAAGCCCTGCTTTGTTAACTACCCTGTGCGCAGGAACATCTTCCATTTTTCCCGCACCGTTCATGGCCCAACCTACCATTCTGGCACTTCTTGCAGCTCCCAGATACTTCGCTATGGCACCATATGAAGTTACCCTACCATGTGGGATTTGTCTTGCCACCTCGTATACCTTTTCAAAAAAATTTTGATTATCCTGCATGACTACCTATTTACGACACGAATTACGGTAATGAGTAACAGGATGACCATAAGAAAGGACAGTATATAATTGGCATTCCTTTCAAATCTATTGGTCTTGTGCTCCAGTTTGTCAAAGTAAAAGACGTAAAGATAGAGTACCGAAAACGTTCCTAAACCAGCCGCCAAAACAAAGATGATAATATCCAGGAACATAAACTTGATCCATCCAGAAGCATTCCACATAATATTTAATCCGCTGTAGTAAGGGATGGTCAATAAATTGAGTGTAGCTAGGAACATTCCCTTAAAATAACTATTTCTTTTACTGATTTTTATCGCTTTTATTTTTGTCTTTTTGTTTCGTTTGGCGGCAATAAAAAAATAAATCGCCAACCCTGCAAAAACGATTATAGCAAGCTCAAGTAAAGTAGAAACAACCTCCGGATTTCTATCGAGAAATTTAGAGATAAAGACAGCTATGGTCGCCTGCAGCATGATAACGGTAGACACGCCCAGACTAAAAATAACCCCATTGAGCTTATTTTTCTCCACACTGGTCTTTGCTGCATTCAGGTTCAGTAATCCAGGAGGTACAGTGGCCATGAACGCCGCTGAAAATGTAGCGAAGAAAAGAATGAGCAAATGTTGCATGTGCTTATTGTACCCTAAACTGGATATAGGTTATTGGTTTGCCTTTCTCAAGATACTGATTTTCGTAGAATGTTTGTATTTCCAGAACATCCTTTGGACTACCTTCATTTTTGTAAATATCGTGGTTTGCGTATAGAATTTCCAACCCTAGACCATGTAAAATACCTAGCGTATATCCATGCATAAATTCACTATCGGTCTTTAGGTGTATGACCCCTTCTGGTTTTAAAACACGCCTGTATTTCTCCAAAAAAACGGCATTGGTCATTCTGTGTTTGGTCCGTTTATATTTTATTTGGGGATCAGGAAAAGTAATCCATATTTCAGAAACCTCATCTTTTCCAAATAAATAATCTATTAATTCGATTTGAGTTCTTAAGAAAGCTACATTGGCCGAGCCATCTTCAATTGCAGTTTTTGCACCTCGCCAAAATCTGGCTCCTTTAATGTCGATTCCTATGAAGTTTTTATCCGGGTTTTTCCTTGCCAACCCCACCGTATACTCCCCTTTCCCACAACCGAGCTCCAAAACTATTGGATTGTCATTTTTAAAATGGTCATTCCAGTTCCCCTGAAGTGAAAAGCCTTCAACTACCTCTTCCCGAGTCGGCTGAATTACGTTTTTAAAGGTTTCGTTCTCCTTAAATCTCTTAAGCTTGTTCTTGCTGCCCACAATTTTCCTATAAGAGCGCAAAGCTAAGAAAATTGGAACAGGTCTTTATTTCTTGGAGTTTGTATTTTGAGTTTTACTTTTCTCAAGAGTGAATGAAAATTCCGAACCTACGTCCTTTGAACTCTCCACGTAAATTTTCTCTCCATGAGCCTCAATAACATGCTTAACAATGGATAGACCTAGACCACTTCCACCTTCTCTACGACTACCGCTCTGATCTACCCTATAGAAACGTTCGAACAATCTAGGAATATGGTTGGCCGGGATTCCTTCGCCATTATCCGTCACCCTAACAATTACCTTATTTTTTACCAAATTTTCTACACTTACCTCTGTAGTCCCATTTTCATTACCGTATTTAATGGAATTCACTAAAAGGTTGGTCAGAACTTGCTGTATTTTTTCCTCGTCCGCATTCACCATAATTGGTTTAGGATAGACCATATCAAAGGTGAGGACAATCTTTTTCTTGGCCGCCTTCATTTCCAGAAGATCAAATACGCTCTGTATGAGTTCCACAATGTTAAAATCTTCCTTTTCCAGTCTTAGGTCACCAACTTCCAATTTTGTGATTAAATCCAGGTCCCTTACAATATAGATAAGTCTTTCTACTGCTTTATTGGCTCTGGATAAATATTTCTTTCTTATGTTTTTATCATTGATTGCACCATCCAAGAGGGTTTCTAAATAGCCTTGAGCGGTGAACAATGGGGTTTTCAATTCATGGGAAACGTTCCCTAAAAAGTCCTTACGATATTCCTCCCTGATTTTTAGGGTGTCAATTTCAATTTTCTTGTCTTTGGCAAATTTTTCAATTTCTGCGGTAAGGGTCCGCATATCGGTCGTAACTGGATGCGATGTAAGTGGCGTGGACTCCAATAGCGCAACATCATCGTATATTTTTTTTATTCTTCGATATATAAACCGCTCTATTCTAAACTGTAGTGCCAAAAAGGAGAGAACAAAAATAATTATGGTAGCAAGTCCAAGAAGACCCCAATTAAGCATTTTGAAAAGCCAAAGAAGCGTTCCAAAAACTGTGAAAGAAATTAATCCTATATACAGGGCAGAACGTAAGGCAAACCTATAGGATTTTTTAGCTTTAATAGGCATTACAATACAAACTTATATCCTACGCCCTTCACGGTCTTAAAATGATCTTCCCCGATTTTTTCCCTTAACTTCCTAATATGAACATCAATGGTACGGCCGCCAACAACGACCTCATTGCCCCAAACCTTATCCAGTATTACCTCTCGTTTGAACACTTTATTTGGCTTAGAAGTCAATAAGGCCAAAAGTTCAAACTCTTTTCTTGGAAGGATAATTTCCTCCCCTTGGTTAACGATTTTATATTCTTCCCTGTTAATTACGATATCCCCGACTTTGGTTATATCTTCCTGAGGACTTTCCCCTTTGGACATACGTCTAAGTAAGGCATTTACCTTACTAACCAAAACTTTTGGTTTAATGGGTTTTGTAATATAATCATCTGCACCGGCATCAAAACCTGCCACTTGTGAATAATCCTCGCCCCTAGCCGTTAAAAAGGTTATAATGGTATTCTCCAAGCCCGGTGTTCTCCTCATAATTTCACAGGCTTCGATACCATCCATCTCCGGCATCATTACATCAAGTATAATTAAGTGAGGTTGTTTCTTTTTAGCTTTGGAGACTCCTTCCGCACCATTTTTAGCGGTAATGACTTCGTATCCTTCAGAAGATAAATTATAGCTGATAATTTCCAAAATGTCCGGTTCATCGTCCACTAAAAGTATCTTAATATCCTTCTTTTTCATCCTGTTCTTTTATCTGGTTGTATTAGGTTCTGGTATTCTTTATCAAATCGAAATCCCGATTTATATGTGTTTTTTCAAGGTATTGTACACACACTAAGTTTATCAAAAGTACTGATAATACCCTTATCTCGAAATCGCTTAACGTTGATTTAATATAGTAACGTTTAGATAACATTTTTGCAATCCATATTTAACATGACCATAACCCGACCTTTACAACCCCTGACGTTCTTTGCGGCTGATAATGAAGAACATTTTAATGAGAAAATTTATTACGCTTTTATTGATTTTAGGTCTACATACCGTATCCGCCCAAGACACGGGAAGTATTGCCGGGGCATTGACCGACAAAGAAGTAAATAACGAACCATTGGCCTTTGCCAATGTTTTAATTAAGGGAACTACAAAAGGTACAACATCCGATTTCGATGGCCTTTATGAAATCGCCAATTTAGAGCCGGGAAACTACACTGTTGTTTTCAGTTATTTAGGTTACGAAACTGTAGAGCTTCCGGACATTTCCGTAGAAGCAGGAAAGGTCACTACCATTAATGTACCACTCAGTGCCTCCGCTGGAGTTTCTTTGGACGAGGTGACGGTAGTTACTGTAGCAAGAAAAGACTCCGAGGTAGCTCTATTGTTAGATCAGAAAAACGCAGTTACCGTTGTAGAAAGTATAGGTGCAAAAGAATTAGGTGATTTAGGTATATCTGATGCAAAAACCGCCACAACCAAAATTTCTGGTGTTTCTGAAAGTGAGGCCTCTGGAGATATTTTTGTTCGAGGTCTTGGTGACCGATACTTATCCACAACCTTAAATGGTTTACCTATACCGTCTGACAACGTTGACAAGAAGAACATTAATCTAGGGTTGTTTCCCACAAGAGTTATTCAAAACGTCAGTATTAGCAAAACATATTCAGCGAGAACATCTGCAGATCAAGCTTCTGGTAACATTAATATAACATCGAGAGAGTTAATTGGAAGTTCTGAACTAAGTGTTGGAATTTCTGGTGGCGTTAACTCTTCCGTTAATGAGGCAGATAATTTTAAAATAAGCCCAAACCTTGCAGATGAAACTACGTTTGGATTTTATGATGCTAACAGCAATCTTGTTCAACAACTTACTGAACAATCCTGGGACCCATCCATAAAAAGCAATCCATACAACTATGGTGTAAACCTTACCCTAGGAAAAAAGTTTTTTGATGGAAAACTTTCATTTGTACTTACCGGAGCTCATGATGAAAGTTACCGTTATAACGAAGGTATTTATCAAATTTTGGAATACGGTTTTGTGCAAGTTGGTGCATCAGATTATACTACTTTTCAATCAGAAATAAACAACACGGCACTGATGGATTTAACCTGGTTCATCAATGACAAGAATAAGTTGAAGTCCACTACCACGTATTTAAGTACATTGAACGACGATGTGGTAGAATTCGGAAGAAACGGTGAAGCCCAGGTAAGTGATGATACCGGGGCCTTTAGCAGTTTTGGCATTCCTTTAGAATTCGTAAGAGACCAAAATACAAAACAAACCAACCTTTTAGTAAGCCAGTTATTAGGCGAACACAAATTATCTGAAAAGAACCAGTTAAATTGGGCTTTTGGTTATAATTTATTAAATGCTGACGAACCCAACCGTATTCGTAACCAAGTGTTTTTTGACACCACTCCAGAAAGCTCCGTAGCTATTAACTCACAAGGTGGTTTTAACCAAAGAAAAGCAGCTCAGCTTATTGAGGATAATGAATACAACGGCTATATTAATGATGTCCTACACATTATTAAAGAGGAAGATTCCAACAAAGCTTTTGATATTGAATTAGGAGTTTTCTATCGCAATAAAGAAAGAGACTTTAGCTCTGAATTCGTTGGGGTTGTGGAGTCTAATGATGTAGATAGGTTTAGTACACGCTCTTCAAGTTTAGACGATTTAAATTCTATTATTTCAACTCAAAATTTCGGAAATGGTTCTATAGAAGTTCGTAGGTTAAGTCTTAACGAAAATGGAGTTCCTCAAGATATCTACACAGGTGAATTTACTTCTCAAGCTGCCTATGTTGATTTTAATGTAGCACTTAGCAAACTAAATGTAAATGCTGGACTAAGAGCTCAAAAAGATGATATCAATGTTATCTATGACGTTGGTGGTAGTGGTACACGCTTAGTAGGTGAAACTAATCAAGAATATCAGAATTTCTATCCAAGTTTAAACCTAAAATACACACTTAATGATAAGCATGCTTTACGTTTTGCTGCTAGTAGAACTATTACACTACCAGAATTTAAAGAAATTGCTCCATTTAGGTACGTGGCTCCATCAGGTCAAGAAGTTACGGGTAATGCCGATAACCTTACCGCTTCCTTTACCAACAACTTTGATATTAAATGGGAATTCTTCCCTTCTAATGATCAGTTAATCTCTTTAGCTGTTTTCTACAAAGACATTAAAGATCCAATTAACAGAACGGTTCAGAGAGGTGGTGAGAGTATTTGGACCTTTGAGAACACCGGAGAAAAAGCTGAAGTACTTGGTTTAGAGCTAGAAAGTAAATTAAACCTATTAAAACCTTATTACGACGAGCAAAACGATGTGTATTCTGGAATTGATTTAAGCTTAGTATTAAATGCAACAGTAATGCATCACGAGCAAGATTTAAAATTTGTTCCTACCGAAGATGGTTTGAGTGCAACGGATTTCTTCAAATTCGGCACCAACAATTCAACTGGTTTAGAGGGTGCTTCAGATTTTATATTAAACACAAACCTAAACTTAAAGACCTCATCCGAAAACCCATTTACTGCATCTTTAAATGCTAACTACGCTTCGGACAAGATTTTTGTATTGGGTAGTCCAGAAGGATTTAACATCTACGATTATTCCTATAACGACAACATTGTTGAGAAAGGTTTTGTGGTTTTGAATGGTAGAATAAGTAAGGAATTTGCTAAGAAATGGCAAGTTTCATTAAACGGTCAAAACCTATTAAACCCAGAAATTAAAAGAACACAAGGAGTGCTTGAAAATAGAAATGAAATCAGGGCTTTTTCTAATGATATTAACGAAAGGTTAGGCCCAAATGCACCAGAAAGGATTATTAGAACTGAAACCGTAAGGTCATATAAACTAGGTAGAACCATTGGAATTGGGGTTACCTATTCATTTTAAAATAAGAACATTTTATTTAAACATCTAAATCCTAATTATGAAAACGAGAATCTTTAAATTTTTTCTTCTCTTTATGTCAACTGCCGTACTAACGGTTAGTTGTGACAAAGATGATGACACTCCAGGACCTACCTGTAGTGATGGAATACAAAATGGTACGGAAACAGGTATTGACTGCGGTGGTACCTGTGCTAACGCTTGTGAAGAAGAACCTACATGTTCAGATGGAATTCAGAACGGAGACGAAACTGGTGTTGATTGCGGTGGATCCTGCGACGCTTGTACAGAGTCTATTAATTTAGCTGCCATTAGCCCAATTACAGAAGACCTGACTCTTGAAGTGCAAAACACCTATACCTTAGATGGTCAAGTTAGTATTGAGAATGGCGCAACATTAACTATTCCTGCCGGAACAACGATTACAGCTGGTGCCGCTTCAGGTGATGAAACCAGTACATATATCATTGTACAGAAAGGTGCAAAAATCGATATTCAAGGTACTTCATCTGAGCCCGTTATCATGACTTCAGATAGTCAATCTCCTGGTGATTGGGGTGGATTGGTTATTGCTGGTGACGCTACCACTACAAAAGGTACCGATGCCACTGCCGAAGTTGGTAATATTATTTATGGTGGAACCAATGACGCTGATGATTCCGGTAGCATTGAGTATTTGATCATCAACTACGCCGGTGCGCAGATAAACCCTGAGTCCCAGTACAACGGTCTTACACTTTATGCAGTAGGTTCCGCAACGACTATCAGCAATGTTGCCATTTTGAACGGAACGGACGATGGTGTCGAGTTCTTCGGTGGAACGGTTTCCGCTTCCAACTTTTACTTGGAAAACAACCAGGACGACGCTGTGGACTGGACAGAAGGCTGGAACGGTACTTTGACCGATGCCTATGTTCTTCATACCGAAGCTGGATTCTCAACTGCGGTTGAAGCCGATGGTGACAATGGCAATCCTTCCTTGGTTAACTTTACTGCAGTTTCTACCGTTGGTGGTACTGCACTTCAATTCAAAAAAGAATCCGGTGCTACCATAACAGGTCTTTCCTTGACAGGTTACGACACATCGATTGATTATAGGGACGGAGGTGCTGTTACTAACGTTACTATAGAAGGTGCTACTTCTGATCCCGCATTAACATATGATGCTGCAGCTACTGTAGATCCTGCAATCTTTAGTTGGGCGACTAACTAAGTTTTAGCAATGTAAATTTTATAAAGCCTCGCGTACGCGAGGCTTTTTTACATTTCATCGAAAAATTTAAAGAAAGGGGGCTATCCTATTGACTTTCAGGTTCTATAATTCCTATATTTGTGGCATAGCATTTGTAACCAGCTATATATGAAGCACCTTTACCTCATTATTTTCTTGCTTTTTTTCTCCTTTAGTTATGGGCAAAGCACCCAAAACAAAGGGGATATTGCAGGTTTTAGCATGTATCCCAATCCGGTTACAAATGGTAAGGTATATATCTCTACTGCAAACAATAGTCCGAAGGAAATTTTTATTTACGACGTTTTTGGCACCTTGATCTTAAAGACTACCATTTTAGGAAAAGAATTGGCCTTGACCGACTTGGATGCAGGGGTTTACGTGCTCCGGGTCTTTGAAAAGGACAAAATGGCCACTAGAAAGCTTATTATCAAGTAAATTCCCCATCTCTTTTTTAAAATAGCACATATCGATGAATTGCACAATAAATCGATGAATTGCACAGTCTATTGTATTGACATACAAAATATTAACCTTCACAACATTTTTTTTAACCAAGCCCATTATATAAGTAGTTTTATACCTGTTGATCCCAAATCAATGCCCAATGAAAAAAATCTACGTCATCCTACTTATGGGGTTTTCATTCCTGGCTTTCGGTCAAGACTCTATTGATTTTCGGAATCTAAAAAACGAGGAAATCTCTGGTTTCAAATTATACCCCAATCCGGCGACAGCCGATATGGTCTATGTGACCACGGAAAAAAACGATACCAAGGAAATTAGGATATATGATGTATTTGGGGAATTGGTGCTCACTGATCGTATTTCCAACAAAACTTTGGACATTTCCCGTCTTTCACCTGGTGTCTATGTAATTCAAGTGACAGAGAATAAGAAATCTATAAACCGAAAACTGGTGGTGAAATAACAATCCCTTCCAATTCAATTCAAACCATTTACTCCTTACTTTCTAGAGGGTTCTGTACCTTTGCATTAATTGTTAAGTTGCATGAACCAAAAAGGTATTTTCAACATTGATTCTGATAAAGACTTTATATCCAAATGCCTGGACACCTTCCTATTTCAGTACAATAACAACATAATTTATGGTAGATTTTGTGATTATCTAAAGGTTAATCCTGCGGAGGTATCCACACTGGAGGACATTCCCTTCCTACCCATACAATTCTTTAAGAAGCATAAAATTGTTAGCGCTACAAAGACTAGTCAAATTACATTTTTAAGCAGCGGTACAACAGGTGCAACAACCAGCAAACACTACGTCACTGATTTAAAAATTTATAAGGAAAGTTATCTAAAAGGTTTTGAAAGATTCTATGGAACTGTAGAAGATTACTGTATTCTTGCCCTTTTACCTTCATATATGGAGCGCAATGGTTCATCCTTAATCTATATGGTGAATGACCTCATAAAGAAAAGCAATCATCCTAAAAGTGGGTTTTTTCTCAATGATTTTGAGAAATTAAAGTCGGTCTTAATGGAATTGGAGGCCGAAAACCAACAAGTCCTTTTAATAGGTGTCTCCTTCGCCTTGTTAGAATTTGCTGAACGTTATCAATTGGGACTCAAGAATACCCTTGTAATGGAAACGGGTGGTATGAAGGGTCGACGAAAGGAGCTAATCCGTAAGGAATTACATGAATTATTGAAGCAAGGATTTGGAGTGGAAAAAGTTCATTCGGAATATGGTATGACCGAGTTGCTCTCCCAGGCTTATTCTAAAGGAAATAGTCTTTTTGAATGTCCTCCATGGATGAAGGTACTGATAAGGGATACCGAAGACCCTCTAACGGTTCAGCCCTTTGGAAAAGTTGGAGGTATTAATGTCATCGATTTGGCCAATATAAATTCCTGTTCCTTTATCGCAACCCAAGACTTAGGAAAAATGCATGCTTCAGGTAAATTTGAAATTTTGGGTAGGTTTGACCATTCCGACATACGTGGCTGTAACTTAATGGCACTTTAGTCCTTCTCCAGAACATAATATAAACCGGGACCGTCACAAGCCATCCAAGTATTGTATATTTCAGTGGATGATAAATATCTTAACGTCTCCTTTTTATCGCTACCGGAACAACTCCCGACAAGTTCTTCACCGGTAACATAGTTGAGCGACAAGTAGTCCGCATCATCATTATCAAACTCCACTATTTCAAAGGTTCCACTGGCCTCCTTTATAATACCATCTTGCTCCCTACTCTTTACAAATGAACCATCAGGATGAAAAATATAATATTCCTGCCACTCCATTTCTTCTCCTTCCGAAACAGAATTTACCCAACTCCCTGTCATTTGGGTCAACTTCCATTTTTGACTCGTAAATTGCAATTCGGTATCCTTAAGCACCAAATCATCACTTGTGCAACCCAACATTAGTAATACCACTAAGAAGAAAAAGCAATTTTTGTTCACCATTTGAATTTTTACAATCCTTTCATAAGATACCATAGATTGTAATACGTTGCGTTAAGTTAACGTAAAGCCTTAAAGACTAATAATTTTCATTAAAGAGAAAGGATTATGAACGAATTTATGGTCTCCTGAAGTAATAGGCTACTTCATCATCCGCTATATTGGGTTCATCGAGATAAATAAGGGAAAGTTGGCTTCCTTTAACCTCGAATTGATAACTGGTTTCGTCCGGAAAGCTGATAATATTGTTCTGACCTCCATATTTATATATACCGGATTCCTTGAACAATTGATAATTTCCATCATTAATTACCGTAACCGAACTAGTATCAACATCAAATAGCAGTCTGGTTTCTGTAAAATCAATTTCAGGGTCAAAGGCACAGAAACAGCTAATTTCCGTTAACATCCATTCTCCTTCCAACTGGTAATCAAGAATTACTTGGTCATCTGACGTTTCACAAGAAAAAACAAGGACAAGTATCGACAAAAAGAATCTCTTCATAACATCCGTTTTAAAGAAGATACCAAAGCCGACTAAAGGTTGCCTAACCCTTTACAGTAAGTACAAAATAATTTTTTTTACCCCGTTGAAGCAGAATAAACTTTCCATTAATCAGGTCCTCTTTACCAATCACGTAGTCCTCTTTTACTTTTTCCTTATTTACGGAAATGGAGTTTTGTTTAAGTTCTCTGCGAGCTTCCCCATTAGATCCCAAAAAGCCGGTCTGTGCGGATAAGGCGGCAATCATATCCAATCCATTATCCAATGAAGTCATAGGTACCTCAGCCTGAGGGACTCCTTCGAATATATCCAAAAAAGTCTTTTCATTTAGTCCCTTTAGGTCCTGCGATGTAGACTTGCCAAAGAGTATACCACTAGCTTTTACGGCATTGTCCAAATCTTCTTGAGAATGTACCATGACCGTTATTTCCTCGGCCAATTTTTTTTGAAGCAGCCTTAAGTGCGGAGCCTCCTTATGTTCAACTGTAAGGCTATCTATATCAACTTTGGAAAGAAAGGTGAAAATCTTGATATATTTCTCGGCATCAGCATCGGAAGTATTCAACCAATACTGATAAAACTTATAGGGAGAAGTACGCTCGGAATCCAACCAAACATTACCACTTTCTGTTTTTCCAAACTTGGTGCCATCAGCTTTGGTGATTAACGGGCAGGTAAGCGCATATCCTTTACCCCCATCTATTCTTCTAATTAATTCCGTTCCTGTAGTAATATTTCCCCATTGATCACTACCTCCCATTTGTAGGGTACAATTATGCGTCCTATACAAGTGAAGAAAATCATAACCTTGTACCAACTGATAGGTAAACTCTGTAAAGGACATCCCTTCCTTTGCTTCCGCAGAAAGTCGTTTTTTTACAGAATCCTTGGCCATCATATAGTTTACCGTGATATGCTTACCCACATCGCGAATAAAATCCAAAAAGGAAAAATCCTTCATCCAATCGTAATTGTTGACCAATACTGCAGCATTTTCCGCGTCACTTTCAAAATCCAAGAATCTAGAAAGCTGCTCCTTTAAAGCTTCTTGATTATGTCTTAAAGTCTTTTCATCCAACAAGTTTCGCTCAGCAGATTTTCCGGATGGATCTCCAATCATACCCGTTGCTCCACCAACCAGAGCAAAAGGTTTATGACCTGCCAATTGAAAATGCCTAAGCATCATAACGCCTACCAAGTGCCCTATGTGCAAAGAGTCAGCTGTTGGGTCAATTCCTACATATGCAGATTGCATTCCTTCCATAAGATATTCCTCGGTTCCCGGCATTGCATCGTGCAACATTCCTCTCCATTCCAACTCCTTGACAAAATTTGATGTCATTTGTAATGATTATTTTATAATTCATTGCAAATATAAAAGGAAAAACACCGTCGATCGTCTTGATTTAATGATGAATTTATCCATACGTATTTCCTAACTTTGGTTTATGGTTTTAGTCACTGGAGGCACAGGGTTAGTAGGTTCCCATTTATTATTAAGATTAGTTTTGGACGGAACCAAGGTAAGGGCAATTTATAGGACGGAAGCCAAACTACAAGAGGTTAAAAAGGTATTTTCTTACTACACTGAGAATTCGGACACTATTTTTAATGAGATTGAATGGGTTTCCGGTGATATTTTGAACCTCCCTTTATTAGAAATTGCCTTTAAAGATGTGATACAGGTATACCATGCCGCTGCACTCATCTCCTTTGATCCAAAAGATTTTAAAAAATTAAAAAAAGTGAATGCGGAAGGGACGGCCAATATCGTAAACCTTTGTATTCATAATAAGGTTGAAAAACTATGTTATGTGAGTACTATAGGGACCATTGGTAGAAGTGTTTCAGGAGAAAAAGCTACCGAAGATAATGATTGGACAGAACATCATACCAATGTATATGCCTTAAGCAAGCATTTTGCCGAAATGGAAGTCTGGAGAGGTACCCAAGAAAATCTAGATGTGGTCATTGTAAATCCTGGTGTTATTTTGGGGCCCGGGTTCTGGAGTACAGGAAGTGGTAAACTTTTCAAAACGGTTAACAAAGGGTATTCCTTCTACCCGCCCGGCGGAACTGGTTTTGTCGCCGTAGAAGATGTTGTAAAAATTATGGTTAAACTAATGACTTCCGAAATTAAAAATGAGCGATTTATTCTTGTATCCGAGAATTTCACTTATAAGGAAATCATGACTCGAATAGCCAAGCGTATTGGAAAAAAGATTCCTCACAAAAAATTAAAAATTTGGCACTTACAGGTAGGCCGATATTTCGATTTTATCAAAAGTTTGATAACAGGAAACCCCAGGACCATAACCAAAAATTCCATTTATTCCCTGCAGCATCCTGAAATATACTCAAGTAAGAAAATTAAAACGGCACTACAATTCGGATTTACACCTTTGGATGAGTGTATTGAGCTTTGTTCTCGAAAATTTATTGAGGAACATTTTCTTTCGAAGTAGTGGTAGCATTGATACTATCCAAAACGGCATTCTTTTTTCGTTTACTTTCCAAAAGTTTTAAACTGTCATTTATTTTTTTCTGTTCATCCAGATATGCCTTTTTTTCTTCTAATTGCGCCTCAACCTCTGTATAGATAGCCTCATACTTCAAAGGTAACGAGGCATAATAGCGGTCACTTTCTACGAACTGCAAACTGTCTATTTCATACTTTTCAAAAACATAGCTGGTAGGTTCAACATCATTATCTTTTAAAATGCCCATATTGGTACCTTTGGCCGCATTGACAATGGCCATATCCTTTAAGATTTGGACCATTTTATCCTCTGGTATTAAATTATCGGGTTCCTGGATTAATTTTTCACCGCAAGAACAAACTATAAACAATACTAATATTGCAATACTAAATATCCTCATCGATTAAAAGTTAGTCTTTTTGCATTTCTTTTTTCTGATAGTTTCCCTTCTGAAAAAGCCAAATGTCCGTTCACAAACGTATGACTGACTTTTGATTGAAATGTATTTCCTTCAAATGGAGACCATCCACATTTATAATAAATATTTTCTTTAGATACCTGCCAAGGAGCTTTTAAATCCACCACTGTCAAATCGGCAAAATACCCTTCCCTTAGAAATCCCCTTTTTTCAATTTGAAACAACTTAGCGGGGTTGTGGCTCATTTTCTCTACGATCTTCTCCAAACTGATAACCCCTTCCAAATGTTTTTCAAGCATTGCGGGCAATGCATGTTGTACCAGCGGACCTCCACTTGGTGCCTTGGTATATACATTATTTTTTTCTGATAGTAAATGAGGTGCATGATCTGTGGCAATTACGTCTATCCTATCATCCAATAAGGCTTGCCAAAGTGTCTCCCGATCCGTCGAAGTTTTAACTGCTGGATTCCATTTTATCAAAGTACCTTTATCCTGATAATCTTTATCAGAAAACCATAGGTGGTGGATACATACTTCTGCCGTAATTTTCTTCTCCTCTAATGGAATATCATTCCTGAACAAATCAGTTTCCTTTCCAGTGGAAAGATGAAAAACATGCAATCGAGCTCCAGTTTTCTTCGCTAAAGCAATTGCCCTGGATGATGAGATATAACAAGCTTCCTCACTTCTAATAATTGGGTGGTATTTTATTGGAATATCGTCACCATATTCGGATTTATATTTTGCCAGGTTCTCGCGAATTGTGTTTTCATCCTCACAATGGGCAGAAATGACCATCTCAGTATTCCTAAATATATTTTCGATGACTACTTCATCATCGACCAGCATATTTCCCGTAGAAGACCCTAAAAACAGTTTTATTCCAGAACAGGCATTTTTGTCCAAACGTTTTAATTCTTCCAAATTATCGTTGGTCCCTCCAAACAAAAAAGAATAATTGGCAAATGAAGTTTTATTGGCTACCGAAAATTTTTCTTCCAGTTTCTTGATGGTCGTAGTCTGCGGATTGGTATTGGGCTGTTCCATAAAAGTAGTGATGCCACCCGCGACGGCAGCTCTACTTTCTGAAGAAATATTTCCCTTATGCGTAAGTCCTGGCTCTCTGAAATGTACCTGATCATCTATAATCCCTGGGAGCATGTATTTACCTTCCAGATCCATTACGGTAGCGTTGCTATCAGATATATCATTGGATATTTTAGAAATGGTATCACCATCCAAAAGCACATCCACTTCGCAAATTACTCCTTCGTTTACAATCTTTCCATTTTTTAATAACGTTTTTCCCATACTTAAAATTTATTTTTTTGAAAAAGACTGCGCAACTTCATTACAAAAACACCCCATATCGCTTCACTAATTATCGAGGAGCTCATCTTTGACTTCCCTTTGACACGGTCCCTAAAAATAATGGAAACTTCCTTTATAGTATAATTTTTCAAATAAGCCCTAAACTTCATTTCAATTTGAAAAGCATATCCAACAAAACGTACAGAGTCCAAATTAATATTCTCCAATACGTGTCTTTTATAACATACAAAACCTGCGGTTGGATCATGAACCCTCATACCGGTTATCATCTTTACATAAAAGGAAGCCCCGTAAGACAAAAGAACTCTGTATAATGGCCAATTGACCACATTTACCCCCTTTTTGTATCTAGAACCAACCGAAACGTCCGCACCATTTTCACATGCCTTGAGAAGTCGTAAAAGATCTGTGGGGTTATGGGAAAAATCAGCATCCATTTCAAAAATAAAGTCGTACTTTTTATCAATGGCCCACTTAAAACCATGTATGTAGGCCGTGCCTAAACCAGATTTCTCTTTTCTTACTTCTATAAAAAGTTTCCCGTTGAATTGTTCCTGCAATTCATAAACTTGCTGTGCTGTTCCATCAGGTGAATTATCATCAACTACTAGAACGTGAAAGTCTTTCGGTAATTGAAAAACAGCGCTAATAATGGCGTCAATGTTCTCAATTTCATTGTAAGTGGGAATGATTACAACACTGTTGGACATTTGCATATGCTATATTAGCACAAAAGTAATGTTTTAAAAATGGTGGAAAAGTAGACACAAGGTGTTTATGAAATTTTTAAAGAATGAATAATCCCCAGAATTTGTAATTTTGCGCCATTAAAGCCCACGAATGTTAGCCAAAATTCCTAAGCAATTCTATTATTTTCTTGCTGCTTATTTTATTCTAAATCTAATTCAATCTGCTTTAACGGAATTAATATTCGATGAGGCGTATTATTGGTACTACAGTCAAAAATTGGCATGGGGTTATTTTGACCATCCGCCCATGGTGGCATTCCTTATTAAGTTAAGCAGCTTCTTTTTTAATGGGGAACTAGGGGTCCGGTTCTTGAGTTGTGTAATTTCTGCAGCAAACTTAATTGTCCTATGGTTGCTCATAGATAATCCAAAGAAGAAAAACCATATTCCTCATTTTTTTCTCTTGGTATTTTCTATGACCTTATTGAACGCATACGGCTTTTTTACGTTACCGGATACTCCCTTGTTGTTCTTTACCTCTTGCTTCTTACTTACGTACAAATACTTTCTAAAAACGCCTCGGTTGACTTCAGGAATCCTCTTGGGTGTATGTATGGCCGCATTAATGTATAGTAAGTATCATGCGGTTTTGGTTATTGTTTTTGTTTTGTTTTCCAATTTAAGTTTGGTTAAAAACAGATATGCCTGGTTATCAGTTGGAGTAGCGTTACTTTGTTATTCTCCGCATTTTTATTGGTTGTTCGAGAATGACTTTGTGAGTATAAAATATCATTTATATGAGCGACCTAACGACGCCTATAACTTTGAAAAATATACCTTAGGTTTCTTTGTAAATCTTATTGCCATTTTCGGACTCACTTTTCCGTTCATCTATTATGCCTTGCTAAAAACAAAAGGAAAAGACCTTTTTAACAGGGCCCTTCTATTCCTGACCTATGGTGTAATCCTATTTTTCTTTATCTCTAGCTTTAATCGAAGAGTACAGACCCAGTGGATAATTGTAATATGCATACCCTTGGCAATACTTGTTTTCAATTATATGTTGACAAACAAAGGAACCATGAAATGGATTGTAAGATTGGGAATCGTTAATGCTGTTTTAATACTTTACTTAAGGGCCGGTTTAATATATCAACCCTTGCTTTTTAATTTCTATTATGAAAGCCACGGAAACAAAGAGTGGGTAAATGGAATTAAAGATGAAGTCGGTGAAATTCCCGTGGTATTCGAAAACTCATATAGAAATGCACCTATGTATGAGTTTTACACTGGGGGAATACCTACCTTTTCGCTAAATAATGTCATGTACAGGAAAAACCAATATTCTATTGACAGTTCTGAAGAACGAGTAAGGGGGAAAAAAGTCGCTTACCTTTCCAAGTATATTAACGATAACAGTTTTTCCTATACCAAGTCTGACGGTTGGACTTATAAAGGAAAATATATAGGCGACTTCAACTCCTTTAGGAAATTGGAATGTCTCTTGGAAGAAGATAATATAAAATTGGGAACCTCTGGATATAACCTTAAGGTCGTTAACCCCTATGATTTCAATATTGAGCTCTCCAAGCTCAAATTTTCGGTAGCATATTTAACCCCGTATAAAAATACTATTGGCCTAAAGTCGGTTAAACCCAGTCCTGCAAAAGAGGGCATCGCTTTCCTCCCAAAAAACGATACCGTAAATTTTACCTTGGACATCCCACCATTTAAAAAACAAAAAGTTGGCTATGTAAGAATCGTAATTTCAGAAAATGGCCTTTATCCTGGTCTGAATGGAAAACCAATACCCGTGGAGTAATGGAGCCGATAACCAGAATTACAGAAAATATAGACTGGATTACATTGGTGCTTTTAGGTAGCCTTCTTCTTATTGTTATCGCCAAAAAGTTTTTCTATTCCCGTTTTTTGAATTTTATCATTTTACCTTTCAATAACAAGTACATTATTATGTACAACAAAAAGGAGAAATTATTCAGTTGGTTTCATATTCTGCTCACTACTTTTCAAATCATTAATATCTCCTTATTCGCGTTTTTTTCTTGGAAGGCTTACTGGAGTCTGGAACCTGAGAATTCTAGAATAACGTTTTCTTTAATTTTTGGATTGTTATTTCTTTTCTTAATAGTAAAAATGTTCCTACAACTAGCTAATGGATTTATTTTCGGTTCCTATCGATTGATCAGCGAACTACTATTTAAAAAAACATCCTATTTAAATTATAGTAGTCTTGTATTATTCCTTGCCAATGTACTTTTAAGTTTCGTATATATTGATTCGATCAACTTAGTATTGTTAGCCATAACCATATTTATTATCATAAATATTATCGGCTGGGTTACAGTGATTAGGATTCATCAAAAATTCATAAGTTCCTACTTTTTCTATTTTATTTTGTACCTTTGCGCACTCGAAATTGCACCCCTAATCATATTGGGTAGCTTTCTTAAATAGAGTACCTTATGAAAGTAAAAACAATTTTGGTCTCTCAACCTGAGCCAAAAATGGAAAATTCTCCATATTCCAGGCTTATAGACAAAGAAAAGGTAAAGGTTGACTTTAGACCCTTTATTCATGTTGAAGGAGTTGACGCAAAAAATGTGCGTCAGCAAAAAATTGATTTAAAAGAGTTTACGGCCATTATTCTTACGAGTCGTAATGCGGTAGATCATTTCTTTAGAATTGCCGAAGAAATGCGTTTTAAGGTTCCGGATAGCATGAAATATTTTTGCCAATCAGAGGCTGTAGCATACTATCTTCAGAAATATGTAGTATACAGAAAAAGAAAAATTTACGTTGGTAAAAGGTTATTCTCCGATTTGGTCCCGTTAATAAAAAAATATAAGGATGAGAAATTTTTACTACCATCATCCGATGTCCTAAAACCAGATGTTCCTCAAACCTTAGACGAACTGGATATTAACTGGACCCGTGGTATTTTTTACAAAACGGTCATAAGTGACCTTTCCGATCTCAGAAATGTTTATTATGATGTTTTGGTATTCTTTAGCCCCTCGGGAATAGAGTCATTATTACATAATTTTCCCGATTTCGAACAGAACGAAACCAGAATTGCTGTTTTTGGAAACTCTACAGTTGAAGCAGCTACAGGTGCTGGTCTAAGAATCGACATCAAGGCCCCGACACCAGAAACCCCATCTATGACCATGGCGCTACAAAAATATATTAACAACGCAAATAAATAATCTTCACGTTAGTGCAGAGCAAAAAGGCCATACTTTTCAGTATGGCCTTTTTTATTTTCAAGAGCGTTCATTTTATTTTCAAACCATACCATCCTTAATTAAAAGGCATAACGTTGTGGACCCCCGCGTCTAATTTCCTCATTGGCATAACTTTCAAACTTCTTAAAATTTTCCCGAAAGGCATTGGAAAGTTTAAACGCCGTCGTATAGTATTTTTCATCATCGTTCCAAGTAGCCCTTGGACTTAAAACCTTGGTTGGCACCCCAGGACACTCCCTGGGTTGGGCCACTCCAAACACGGAGTGGATATGATACGTATCATACGAATACAATCCTAGCTCCCCATTAAGTGCTGCACTAATCATGGCTCTCGTGTATTTGAGTTTCATTCGAGTGCCGACACCATAAGGTCCACCCGTCCAGCCTGTATTAACCAACCAAACATCTACACCGGCTTCCTTCATTTTTTTACTCAACATTTCGGCATATTTGGTAGGGTGCAAAGGCATGAAAGGTGCCCCAAAACAAGCAGAGAAAGAGGGCATTGGTTCCACGACACCTGCCTCTGTCCCAGCAACCTTGGCCGTATAACCAGAAATGAAATGATATGCAGCCTGACTTGGTGTTAATTTTGATATCGGAGGCAATACTCCAAAAGCATCAGCGGTCAAAAAGAATATGTTCTTTACATTCTTTCCAATGGAAGGCTCTTGAATATTTTCAATGTGATAAATAGGATAACTTACCCGAGTATTCTGGGTAATGGAAGTATCCGTAAAATCAACATTACCAGTTCCGTCTAAGACTACATTTTCTAGAATAGCACCTGGTTTTATGGCACCATAAATCTCAGGCTCTTGCTCCTCTGAAAGGTTGATGACTTTGGCGTAACAGCCACCTTCAAAATTGAATACCGTATTTCTGCTCGTCCAACCATGCTCATCGTCCCCAATCAATTTTCTATTTGGATCTGTTGATAGTGTTGTTTTTCCGGTTCCGGACAGTCCAAAGAATATGGCGGTATCGCCTTTTTCTCCAACATTTGAAGAACAATGCATTGGCAACGTCTCCTTAAACACCGGTAAAATGAAGTTCAGCGCTGAAAAAATACCCTTTTTAATTTCACCGGTATATCCCGTTCCCCCGATAAGGGCAATTTTCTCGGTAAAATTTAGTATAGCAAAATTATGTTGTCTTGTGCCATCTTCCGCCGGGTTAGCCATAAATCCAGGTGCGTTAACCACCGTCCATTCCGGAAGAAAGATTTCCAGTTCTTCCTCCGTTGGTCGTAAAAACATATTGTAAGCAAACATATTGGACCATGGGTATTCATTGATTACCCTAATGTTTAATTTATATTCATGGTCAGCACATGCATAACTATCTCGAACGAATAATTCTTTTGTATTCAGATAAGCAATGACCTTATCGTACAATGCTGTAAATTTATCCTGTTCAAATGGTATATTAACCGCACCCCACCATATTTTGTCCTTAGTAATATCATCCTTTACAATAAAACGGTCCTTGGGAGATCTACCTGTAAATTCGCCCGTATTCACCGCAAGGGTCCCGTTGTTGGTTTCCACTCCCATGCCCAAGTCAAGGGTGGCCTTTTGAAGTTCTTCTGGAGTTTCCTGATAATGAAAATTATTATGATCAATTCCGTAATTTTTCAAAGAGATTGTTTTGGATTTAGAAGACGAACTATGCATAACACGAAATATTGGTTATCCAAAGCTATTAAATTTAACCCTGAAGCCCTTGAAAATCAATAGGTATTCGTACACTTTTCGGTAAGAAATATGAAATTGGCGATGAAATAATATAATTTCAATAAATAATGCGTAGAAAATTAAATAATTAATAAAAATATATTAAAAAAATACGTTTGTTTTGTGTATTTGATACTATTAATTTGATTTACTGATAAATTCGTAAACTAAAATCACTGAAAACCTATTGAAATAAAGGTCTTTAAAGCAATTTTTTAAAGTATTGTTTCATCTTCTCTTCCAATAGTATTTTGGCATTTCTCATATTAAACTCCAAGCTCTTGTCAATATCCCGGATTTCAATCACATCCTGGACCCCCTGTTCTGTAAGTTCGTTCAGATTAACATCTAACTTACCACAAACGGCAAGCACCGGAATGTTATATTCCTTGGCAAGGCCCATTACTCCCTGTATTAATTTACCACTAAGCGTCTGTGCATCAATCTTCCCTTCCCCCGTAATCAGATAATCAAAGCTTTGATTTTCCAACTTATCCCTAACCCCGGAAATTTCCAATATGAAATCAATACCACTAAGGTATTCAGCATTAAGAAAAGATTTTAGACCAAAGCCTACTCCACCAGCGGCACCTGATCCGGGAAGTTCGGCATAATAGATATTGGATTTATCTTTTAAGACAGCAGCCAAATTTTTCAATCCCTCATCCAATTCTTCTACCATGTCGGCATCCGCTCCTTTCTGCGGACCATAAACAAATGCAGCGCCATCTTTACCAGAAAGAGGGTTCTTTACATCGTTGATTGCAAAAATCTGAACCTTGGATACATTCAAAAAAGTTTTGGATTTTGATATATCGTGAATCTGTTTCAAGTTTTTTCCGATGGGTTTCAAAGGGCTGTCTTTCCTATCCATGAATTCAAATCCCATTGCATGGGCTATGCCTATACCACCGTCATTGGTAGCGCTACCTCCTAGACCTACATAAATTTCTTTTGCACCTTTTGTGATAGCATCCCTAATTTGCTGCCCGGTTCCGTAAGTGGAAGTCAAAAATGGATTTCTTTCGGATGAATTCAGCAATTCCATTCCCGAACTATTCGCCAATTCTATGTAGGCTGAAGTGTTCTGTACATCATACAAATATTTGGATGTGATTTTTCTTCCCAGTGGATCTAGTGTTTGCATCGTAATTTCCGAGCAATTTCTATATGTTCTGATCGCTTCCAGAAAACCGTCCCCACCATCCGAAGCTTTCACAAAATGGAAATAAGCATTTTCATATACTTGTTCGGCTCCTTTTTTGATTGCATGATAGACTTCCTCGCTGGTCAAGGACCCTTTAAACTTATCTGGAATAATCAGAAATCTCATTTTTTTAGGTTTTCAGGAAATCCATTGATAACAATATCCCATAATTGGGGTAGAAGAAAATAAACGAACAAGCTTAAAACAAGTATTGAAATAACATTCATAAAAAAACCTTTTTTAACCATGTCCGGAATTCGTAGATATCCGGATCCAAAAACTACCGCGTTCGGAGGCGTGGCAACGGGCAACATAAATGCACAGGAAGCGGCAACCGCAGCACCCACCATTAACACAAAAGGATGTACATCTATTGAAAGAGCCATAGGGGCCAATACGGGCAACAGCATAGCCGTGGTAGCTAGGTTTGATGTGATTTCTGTAAGAAAGTTGACTGCGGCTATTAGGACCAAAATCAATAAAAATATAGGCAGCCCCGACAATGACGTCATTTGACTTCCGATCCATACAGCAAGTCCACTTTCGTCAAATCCTTTTGCCAATGCCATTCCTCCTCCAAAAAGCAAAATAATACCCCAAGGCATTTTAACCGCTTCGTCCCAATTGATTAATTGTTCTCCTCTTTTTTTAGCTGGAATTAAAAATAAGAGAATCGCAAAAAATATGGCAATAATGGTATCGTCCAGTCCTGGTAAAATTCTTTGTAATAAAAAAGAGCGGGTTATCCAACAAAAGGCAGTTGCACCAAATACTAAAGCAATTAATTTTTCTTCATAGGAAATCTTTCCCAAGCCATTTTTCAACCTTTGTATTTCAGCTCTTCCTCCTGGAAATTCTATTTGTTTGAACGAATAAGCAAAACGCGTTAGATATTTCCAACAGATAAATATTAGAATGATAGAAATAGGTAGACCAAACATAAACCATTGCATAAACGTAATTTCATACCCGTAAGTATCCAACACAACCCCTGCCAGCACAAGGTTTGGTGGTGTACCGATCAATGTAGCCATTCCTCCAATGGAAGCACTATACGCTATGGCCAACATGAGGGACTTACCAAAAAGTAGGTTTTCATCTTCTTCTGTAGCCGGGTTGTCCTTTAGCTGTTTTATAATCGCTAGTCCAATGGGCAACATCATAACTGACGTCGCCGTATTGGAAATCCACATGGACAAAAAAGCTGTTGCGACCATAAAACCCAATATGATCTTTCGGATATCCGCCCCTATTAAATGAATAATATTCAAGGCTAATCTTTTATGTAGGTTCCATTTTTCTATGGCAATGGCAATGACAAAACCACCCATATATAAAAACACATATTTATGGCCAAAAGATCCGGAGGTTGCCGAAAGGTCTAACCCTCCTGAAAGTGGAAAAAGTACTATCGGCAATAAAGCTGTAACGGCAATAGGAATGGCTTCCGTAATCCACCAAATGGCTATCCAAATCGTGGAGGCCAATACTGCATTGGCTTCCTTTGATAATCCTTCGGGGTGAAAAAATAGAAGAATTAAAATGAATGAAAGCGGTCCCAATATCAGCCCAAAAAGCTTTGTTTTGTTCATACCGTTTATAATGTCATTTAAGTTTTGATTTATATAGCTGATACCCCATATATGCCCATGCTATCAATAATAAAGTTCCTCCTATTGGAGTAATAATGCCGATAACTTTAAAATCAAAAGCCGTGACACTATTTAAAGCCAAAAGATAGATAGAAAAAGAGAAGAAGACCACTCCAACTATGACCAATCTATATATAATTCGTTGTGCCTTTAGGGAAAGATCAGGTACCATTCCGAGAACAAATAGAAATAAAGCATGATACATCTGGTAGCGAACTCCCGTTTCAAATGTGCTTATCGCATCCTGATCCACTAGTTTTTCCAAACCATGCGCCCCAAAAGCACCCAAGGCGACTGCTAAAAACCCCATCATAGCGGCGGAAACGAGTATTGTTCTTTTCATCTATTTAATTTTTATTTATTAAAGTTGATATAAAATTAATTTTACAATAAACTATTGGTCCGTACTACACGGATTTTCTATTAGAAACACAAGCATTCAAAGTTGATTTTATAACTTTATGGTTAAATTTTTTTATATATATAACAAATTGATACTTTAGTAGAGTAATATCAACCAAAAGTAAGTAATAACCATGGCGCACAGAATTTTGATTATCGGAGCTGGAAAATCCACTTCATATTTGTTGGATTATTTGCTGGAAAAATCTGAATCTGAAAAATTAAAGATTACCATTGGCGACTTGGATACCACATCAATTCCAGAACGCATCCAATCGCATCAAAATTGCTCAATAATAACATTGGATATTTTTAAAGATCAAGAAAGAATTACCGCAATTCAAGGTGCCGATTTAGTTATTTCCATGTTGCCGGCCAGGTTCCACATTAAAATTGCCGAAGACTGCCTTACTTATAAAAAGCATTTAGTTACCGCATCCTATATAAGTCAAGAGCTCAAAAAATTGAATCAAAAAGTAAAAGAAAACGGTTTGGTCTTTATGAACGAAATTGGTTTGGATCCTGGAATCGACCACATGAGTGCCATGCAGGTTATTGACCGGATTAGAGACCAAGGCGGCAGGATCTTATTGTTCGAATCCTTTTGCGGCGGGTTGGTGGCGCCGGAATACGATGACAATCTTTGGAATTATAAGTTTACCTGGAATCCAAGAAATGTAGTTCTGGCCGGGCAAGGGGGTACTGCCAAATTCATTCAGGAAGGAACTTATAAATATATTCCCTATCATAAACTATTTAGGAGAACCGAATTTTTTGAAGTAGAAGGTTTTGGTAAGTTTGAAGGCTATGCCAATAGGGATTCCTTGAACTATAGAGAAGCCTATGGCCTTCAAGATGCCCTTACCATTTATAGAGGTACGATGAGGCGTGTTGGATTCTCTAAAGCCTGGAATATTTTTGTACAACTGGGAGCAACGGATGACACTTATACCATAGAAAATTCCGAAGGTATGACCTACAGGGAATTCATTAATCTATTTCTCCCGTACTCCCCTACGGATTCCGTGGAGTTGAAACTACGCCATTATCTTAAAATAGACCAGGACGACAGTACTTGGGAAAAACTCATTGAACTAAATTTATTTGATGACTCCAAACAAATTGGGATTATCGATGCCACACCCGCGCAGGCACTACAGAAAATTTTAGAGGATAGATGGACCTTAGGTGAAAAAGAAAAGGATATGATTGTCATGTATCATAAATTTGGGTATGAACTTCATGGAGAGAAAAAACAAATCGACTCCAAACTTGTGGTCATTGGTGAAGACCGGGTCCATACGGCCATGGCAAAAACAGTAGGGTTACCAGTGGGTATCGCCGCCTTAAAAATCCTCAATAAAAAGATAACTACCCCCGGCGTTCAAATTCCCATTACCAAAGAGGTCTATAAACCTATTTTGAAAGCCCTTGAAAATAACGGAATTAACTTTAAGGAATATGAGGTTCCCTATTTAGGTTATAATCCAGATTCGGTGGCAAGTTAAGTCACAATTTCAAGGGTATTCTGTATTTTTGATTTCATATTGAAACTATAATTATGAAGTCGGATAACAAATATGCCAAGATCGACGGTATCGATAAAAAGATTCTAAGATTTTTAATGGAAGATGCCAGAAAGCCGGTATTGGAAATCGCCAGAAGCATAGGTATTTCGGGTGCCGCCATTCATCAACGATTAAGGAAACTGGAAGCGTCAGGTTTATTGGCCGGTTCTAAGTTTATTATTAATCCAAAGGCTATGGGATACACAACGATGGCTTATATCGGAATTTATTTGGATAAAGCCATGAGCAACCCGGTTGCCGTGAAGCAATTGGAAAAAATTCCTGAAGTATTGGAGTGCCATTACACTACGGGCAATTGGTCCATTCTGATTAAAATCCTCTGTAAGGATAACGAGCATTTAATGCACGTCCTCAATAAAGAAATTCAACAAATTGATGGAGTTTCCAGAACGGAAACCTTTATTTCCCTTGCCCAACAGATAGATCGGCAGATTACCATATAAAAAACCTTCCCGTTAACGGGAAGGTTTCCAATTTTTTAAATAGGAAATATTAATCCCTTCCTCCAAAAACCTGAAGTCCCCAGTATACTAAAGTTGCCAAAGAACCAATTGCAGCTACCAAATACGTTCTAGCAGCCCATTTTAAAGCATCTTCAGAACCTTTGTATTCAGATTGGGTTACTACATTCCTATTTTTTAACCAAGCTAGCGCACGGTTACTGGCATCATATTCTACGGGCAGGGTTATAAAACTAAAGAGGGTGGCCATGGCCATCATAATTAAACCCGCCACGGCGACCCAGTAACCAAATCCAACTCCGGCAGCAGCTCCTAAAATCAACCCGCCAAATACTACCCATGTTGACATTCCTGAGGTAACACTCACGACGGGAACCAATTTGGAACGCATGGTTAGCCACTCGTAAGCCTGTGCATGTTGAACGGCATGTCCACATTCATGGGCCGCCACAGCAGCAGAAGCAGCGTTGCGTTGACTGTACACCGCTTCACTAAGGTTTACGGTTTTATTTTTAGGGTTATAGTGATCGGTCAACCTTCCCGGTGTAGAAATGACTTTTACGTCCCGTATACCGTGATCCGACAACATTTTTTCGGCAATTTCAGCCCCACTCATGCCATTCTGTAAATGGACTTTTGAATAATGCTTAAACTTACTTTTTAATCTACTGCTCACTAGCCAACTGACTAGCGCTATTGCACCGATTAATATATAATATCCCATCATAACGTTTCAATTTTTTATTTCAATAAATATACATAAGATTCCTATTGCATTAGGAATCCTCTATTGAAAAGCAAAAACCCCGCCAAACCCATAATTCTAAAATATGGGGCTTGATAGGGTTTATATAACTGACAAATTGTACCGTTATGCCAAGGCCTCTTCCCAACCAAATGCCTCAATAATTTCTTCGTAGACCACCTTCCCAGATACGATGTTCAATCCCTTGTTAAGAGAAACATCACGCTTGCAGGCTTCTTCCCAACCGAGATTGGCCAGTTTTAGGGCATAGGGCAACGTAACATTGGTCAATGCCATCGTAGAAGTGTAAGGAACTGCACCGGGCATATTGGCCACTGAATAATGTACTACATCATCGATGATATATATAGGGTCTTCGTGGGTGGTTGGCCTAGTAGTTTCCACGCATCCGCCTTGATCTACAGCCACGTCCACTATAACCGTTCCAGGACGCATTTCTTTCAACATATCCCTAGTGATTAGATTCGGTGCTTTGGCGCCTTTTAGCAAGACACCTCCTATAATCAAATCATGCGTCTTGATATGTTTTCTGATATTAAATTCGTTGGAAAACTCCGTTACCACATGCGGTGGCATTACATCGTTCGCGTAGCGCAAACGCTTCATATTAATATCCATTATGGTAACATGAGCTCCGAGACCCGCTGCCATTTTAGCAGCTTGTATACCCACGACACCGGCACCTAATACCAAAACTTTTCCTGGTGCCACGCCCGGAACTCCCCCCAAAAGTACACCACGTCCCTTAACAGGTTTTTCCAAATATTTTGCCCCCTGTTGAATTGCCATTCTCCCGGCCACTTCGGACATGGGCGTTAATAAAGGCAAAGTACCTTCTTCATCTTCAACCGTTTCATAGGCAATACAGATGGCTTTCTGTTTGATCATCGCCTTGGTGAGCGCTTCGCTAGAGGCAAAATGAAAATAGGTGAATACTATCTGCCCCTCTTGGATTAAATCATATTCTTCTGCAATAGGTTCCTTTACTTTTACGATCATTTGGCTCATGGCGTATACCTGGCCAATGGTATCCAATATCACGGCTCCCACCTGTTGATAATCCTTATTAAAAAAACCGCTTCCTTCCCCAGCTCCTGACTGCACATAAACGGTATGGTTGTTCTTTACCAATTCAAAAACTCCGGCCGGTGTCATACCTACCCTGCTTTCGTTGTTCTTAATTTCCTTTGGAATACCAACAATCATAATTATAGATTTATCAATTATGGGGTAAAGGTGCGATTATTTTAAATTTTAAAGAATAAAATTTCGACAAAAGAAGGGGTAAAGTCATTTAAAAGTAATTTTTAAATAAAACACCCCCTAAAAATTAGGGGGTTAATTAAAAATATATAATATTATAAAAAAAACTTCTTTTCCAATAGAAAGATTAAAGAAGGAGATTGGAATATTAAAATATAATCTGATTGGGCCTAGTTGATCATAACTTACTGTCTCCTCGAGCGCAGTCGAGAGGTTACCTACGTTTATGAATATAATATTAGGTCTCGACTGCGCTCGACCTGACAAAGAAATTTTAAATAAACTACAGGTAACTTATTTCATCAACACAAAGCAATAGAGCATTTCGATAAGCTTGTAAACACGTTAGCCGACGATATTTACAATCTTACCGGGAACCACAATAACCTTTTTAGGTGTCCTTCCCTGCAATTGTTGCTGGGTCTTTTCATGTGCCAAAACAGCGGCCTCAATATTCTCCTTACTCATATCCAATGGTAATTCCATCGTAAACCGCATTTTACCATTGAAGGAAATGGGATACTCCTTACTACTTTCCACCAAATACTTTTCCTCGAATTTTGGAAAAGGCGCGGTAGCAATAGACTCCGAATGTCCCATCTTTTCCCAAAGTTCTTCAGCAATATGCGGAGCATATGGAGATACCAAAATAGCAAGCGGTTCTAAAATCTCTTTACTGGAACACTTTTGGGCAGAAAGTTCGTTAACGCAAATCATAAAGGTAGAAACCGAAGTATTAAAACTAAAGTTCTCAATATCCTCCTCTACTTTTTTTATGGTCTTGTGCAAGGTCTTTAAATTATCATTCGAGGGTGCGTTGTCCGACACATAAAAAGTCTCGTTTGGACCTGTATGGTACAACCTCCACATTTTCTTTAAAAAGGAATGTGCCCCTGTAATACCTGCGGTGTTCCAAGGCTTGGATTGCTCCAAGGGCCCTAAGAACATTTCATACAGGCGAAGACTGTCCGCTCCGTACTCCTCACAAATGGCATCAGGGTTGACCACATTATATTTGGATTTGGACATTTTTTCGACTTCGCGTGAAACCTTAAATGAACCATCTTCTTCCGTTATAAATTCTGCATCGCCATATTCAGGGCGCCATTTTTTAAAACCTTCAATGTCTAATTCGTCAGAAGCATTTACTAAGGATACATCAGAATGTAATTTTATTTCACCAAAAGTAAATTGCGAAATGTTAACCTTGTTCTCGTCTATTTCACTCAAAAATTTGAGAAGTTTAGGAAACTCGAATTTCGCAGCTAAATCATTTAATGTAAGTCCATCGCTAAATGTTTTTTCGTATAACTCGGACGAATGAAAAATATCCGGAAATTTTTGGGATAATTCTTCTAAATATTTTCTATTATCACTGTGTCTCGAGGTTAAAGCCCACATTAAACTAAGCTTATAAACAAAAGCACTAGTCCCTGTAATCATCCCTTGATTGATCAACTTTTTGGCAAACTCGTCCTTGGGGACCAAACCTTTATCGAACATAAACTTTTGCCAAAAACGAGAGTACAATAAATGTCCCGTAGCATGTTCGCTACCACCAATATAAAGATCTACATCCTGCCAATAGTTAATGGCCTCTTGGGAGAAAATTTCCTCATCATTATGCGGGTCCATATAACGATTGAAATACTGGGAACTTCCGGCCCAACCGGGCATGGTGTTCAGTTCTAATGGAAATACATGCTTATAATCAATACGTTCATTATTCACTACTTCCGATTTATTCAGGTCCCAGGCCCATTCGGTTGCGTTGCCCAATGGGGGTTCCCCGGTTTCCGTAGGAAGGTATTTCTCCACTTCGGGTAAGGTAATCGGTAAATACTGTTCCTCGATCATCTGGGGCATACCGTTCCCGTCGTAATATACTGGGAAAGGCTCCCCCCAATAGCGTTGTCGACTAAAAACGGCATCGCGCAAGCGGAAATTCACTTTCCCCTTTCCTTGTCCTAATTTTTCCAATTCGAAAATAGCGCGTTTTACCGCTTTTTTGTAGGGTAGCCCGTTCAAGAAATCAGAATTTGCGATTACGGTTTTCTCCTTATCGGCAAAAGCTTCCTTTGAAATATCAACTCCTTCAAAAATATTGGGAATAGGAATATTAAAGTGTTCGGCATAGTCATAATCCCGTTGATCACCACAGGGAACGGACATCACCGCTCCGGTACCATAACCGGCTAATACATAATCCCCGATCCAAATAGGCAATGGCTCCTTGGTGAAGGGATGTTCGGCAAAAGCCCCGGTAAATGCTCCGGTTATTGCTTTAACATCGGCCATACGATCACGTTCCGATCGTTTCGCCGTGGCTTCGATATAGGCTTCAACCTCATCCTTTTGTTCAGGCGTAGTAATTTTTGAAACCAGTTCATGTTCCGGGGCGAGGGTCATAAAAGAAACCCCGAAAATAGTATCTGGTCTTGTGGTGAAGACTTCGATTTGATGAGGTTCCTCGTCGCTTCGCTCTGTTGGAATGACATTAAAAGTTACGGAAGCGCCTTCACTTCTACCAATCCAGTTGGTCTGTGAGTCCTTTAGAGGTTGTGGCCAATCTATTTTTTGTAAACCATCCAATAAACGTTGTGCGTAGGCGGTGATTCGCATGCTCCATTGGGTCATTTTTTTTCGGATGACCGGATGACCACCACGTTCGGAAACTCCGTTTACAATTTCGTCGTTGGCCAAAACCGTTCCTAAAGCAGGACACCAATTCACTTCACTTTCCGCCAAATATGTCAACCTATATTTTAGAAGAACTTCTTGCTTTTTGCTATCCGAAAAAGAATCCCAGTCCTCTGCTGTAAATTCTACTACATCTTCATCACATACAGCATCGACCTTTGCGTTACCTTCCTTTTCAAAATGGGCAATCAGACTTTTAATATCTTCCGCCTTGTCCGTTTCCTTGTTATACCAAGAGTTAAAAAGTTGTATAAAAATCCACTGCGTCCATTTATAATAACTTGGGTCCGAGGTTCGCACTTCCCGGCTCCAATCAAACGAAAACCCTAACTGATCTAATTGTCTACGGTAGGTTTTAATGTTGGCCGCTGTTGTAATAGCAGGATGTTGACCTGTTTGGATGGCGTATTGCTCCGCCGGTAAACCAAAAGAGTCATATCCTTGGGGGTGTAGCACATTGAAACCCTTATGTCTTTTATATCGTGCATATATATCACTGGCTATATATCCCAACGGGTGCCCTACATGGAGACCTGCCCCCGAGGGATAGGGAAACATATCCAATACATAAAACTTTTCCTTTTCAGAATCGTTTTCAGCTTTAAAGGTTTGATTATCCGCCCAATACTTCTGCCATTTGGCCTCAATTTCGTTGAAATTGTAATTCATCATCGTTCCTATAAAAAAAATGACCACATTGGAATATTCGAATACCGTACATTCCGCAATGATCCCATAATCATTAGGTTACAAAAATAGGCCTATTCGATGAAAGTTGAAAAGATATTGATGATTTACACCCAAGGCCCTAAATAGTAATGTAAAATCGAACTTTATAAGCGAAAACTGTATCTTTAAATCCGTGAGCACACCAAGTCCCAAATACTTCTTTTTTGCCTTCTTATTTTTATGGTTTACCTCGGCAGAAGTCAAGGCGCAGCTGGGTTTTTGTACAGGTAGTTCAGGTGACCCCATCTTTACGGAGGATTTTGGATCTGGCACTACGGATGGGCCAGCGCTCCCACCCGGAACCACTTCCTACAACTTTACACTGGGCACCCCTAATGATGGGGATTACACCATTTCCAGCACCACTGACTATTTTAATTGGCATAACGTAGAGGACCATACTCCGGGAGATACGGACGGAAAGGCATTCATAGTCAATGCAAGCTTCACGGCGGGTGAATTCTATCAAAGGCAGGTGGACGGGCTTTGCGAAAATACCACCTACGAATTTTCGTCTTGGTTGGTCAATGTACAGCCAAGAGAAGGATGTGAGGGCAATAGTATTCCCGTAAACGTAAGGTTTCAAATATGGGATGAGACGGACACAAATCTTCTGGCGCAGGGCGATACGGGCAATATACCGGCCAGCTCTACCCCTAGCTGGGAACAATATGCCTTGGTTTTTCAAACCTTGCCCGGGCAGACTTCCGTGATACTCAAAATGCGGAACAATAGCAATGGCGGGTGCGGTAACGATTTGGCCATTGACGATATCGTATTTAAGTCCTGTGGTGATTCCGTTACGGTTACCACAGATTTAGATGAAACAAATGTGGTTACCTGTGAAAATCAAGGAGCAGTGGGAGCTACGTTGATAGCTACTCCGGACAATTCTATTTTCTCCACCCATGCCTACCAATGGCAAGCAAGCTCGGATAATCAAAATTGGGTGAATATCATTGGGGAAACTTCCAACACCTATACTACCCCTCTAGTGAACACTACGAGCTTTTATCGTGTAAAAATCGCAGAGGACCCCATCAATGTATCCAACGACCTTTGCAATGTACTTTCAGATGTGTTTGAAATTAAAATAGTTCCTATACCCCCTCCGCCTATTAGTAATGGTGATGTTGAAGTTTGCGAAAATAATACGCCCATCCTGTCCGTTCAGAATACAGCGCCGTATACCATTAATTGGTATGACGCCCCAAGCGGAGGTAATTTACTTATGGAAAACAGCACAAGCTTTTCACCCGATATGGCAGGTACCTATTACGCCGAAAGCAATTCTACCGAAATTTCATGTCCGTCGGACACAAGAACCGCAGTCACTTTAAATTTTAATCCCTTGCCTCCTGTTACCGATAGCAACCTATCTTTTTGCGAAGGCACTACAATAAACCTTACGGCCGAGCTGGACAATGTTTCCTACTTATGGAGTACTGGAGAAACCACAAAAACCATCACGGTTGATATGCCTGGTGAATATTCCGTAATCGTTACTGACGCTAACGGTTGTTTCAATACCAGAACAATTGATTTGCAACAAATAGATATCCCAATACTTGACAAAATCTCTTCCGATGATAGCTCAATTATAGTTAAGACCTTAAATGAAGGTAGTTTTGAATATTCCTTAGATGGTTTCAATTATCAAGACAGTCCAATTTTTGAGTCGGTTCCCGGTGGAGCCTATAGCATATACATTCGAGATAAAAATAACTGTGGGGTCATCACTTCAGGTTTCCTTCATATTGTTATTCCCAACTTTTTCACTCCCAACGGCGATACCTATAACGATATTCTGCAGCCGGAAGGAATAGAATCGTTTAACGATGTAGAACTTTCCATATATGACAGATATGGTAAATTGTTAAAGTTTGACAATACTAAAAATGCCTCATGGAATGGTACTTTTTTGGGTACCCCGGTTCCTGCAGATGACTATTGGTATCAACTTAAGTTGGACACGTTATTATTTAGAGGACATTTTTCAATTAAAAGGTGAGTGTTTTCAATTTTTGTGATTGATTTTATCTGTTAGTTTTCATTTTTATTAATCGGTCATATATAATCCCCCATTCAGCTTCTAGTTGAGAATCACGATTTGTTATGGCTCAATTCACATTACTTTTCTATTTTTACACCACTATCCGTTTGTATGAGCAAAGCATTTGAAAGATATCAAAGACGTAAACTAATTTCGTCCTATTTCTCAGTGGTACTGAGTATTGCCTTGGTGCTTTTCCTATTGGGTATTTTGGGACTGTTGGTCCTAAACACCAAAAAAATGGCCGATCGCTCCAAGGAACAGATAACCATTTCCGTCTTTTTAAAGGAGAATACCAAGGAAATTGAAGTTGAGCAGTTACAAAAAACCCTGGCCATGTCAGATTACACAAAGTCGGCAACCTATGTTTCAAAGGAAGAAGCTGCAGCACAACACAGCAAGGAAATAGGAGAGGATTTTGTGGATTACTTGGGTTATAACCCACTTAAAAACTCCATCGACGTAAAACTAAACGCGGAATTTGTAACTGCCGAGAAAGTTGCTGAAATCGCTTCTACCCTAGAAGAAAAGAGTTTTGTGGATGAAGTAAGCTATGATCGTGTTTTGGTAGGCATGGTGGCCAGTAGCGTAGAAAAAATAGGATTTTGGATTTTAGTGGCCAGTGCAATATTTACCTTAATAGCAGTGCTATTAATTAACAGCTCCATTAGATTATCCATTTATTCTAAAAGGTTTATCATAAAAACCATGCAAATGGTGGGGGCCACAAAAACTTTTATCAGGAGGCCCTTTATTTGGCAAAACATTAAATTGGGAATGCTTGGAGCCTTGTTGGCACTCTTGGCCATAACAGGGGTTATTTATTATGTTAATACAAATTTTCAGGATTTAGGACTTCTTGAAGATCCATATATTTTAGTGATCTTACTCGTTGGTGTTTTCCTTTTGGGTATTATTATCTCTTTTTTAAGTACTTACTTTGCCACCCAGCGCTTCTTAAATTTAAGAACAGACGAATTATATTATTAAATTTGCCCTATGAGCAAAAAGAACAAAATAGAGCAAGCACCGAAACGGGAATTCATTTTCCAAAAGAAAAATTACCTCTTTATGTTTATTGGCTTGGCTTGTATTGCCCTTGGGTTTATTTTGATGAGTGGTGGTGGAACTGACGATCCAGATGTTTTCAATCCAGAAATCTATAATTTTAGAAGGATACGGTTGGCACCAACACTGGTATTAATTGGTTTGGGAATAGAGGTCTACGCCATTTTGTTGAATCCCCACAAAAAGAAAGATTAAGTTGGATGTTTTAGATGCCATTATACTCGGTGTTGTTCAAGGATTGACCGAGTTTTTACCTGTTTCTTCCAGCGGACATTTGGAATTGGGTAAAGCAATTTTAGGGGATAATTCTGTCCCTGAAGAAAGTCTATTGTTTACCGTAGTACTTCATTTTGCGACCGCATTAAGTACTATCGTCGTTTTTAGGAAAGATATCTGGGAAATTATAAGGGGGCTCTTTCAATTTAATTGGAACGAGGAAAGTCAGTTTTCCGCCAAAATTATTGTTTCCATGCTACCCGCAGTATTCGTCGGACTATTTTTCGAGGAACAATTGGAAGCTTTTTTTGGCGGAAATGTTATGTTCGTAGGCTTTATGCTATTGATTACGGCCGTACTTCTTTATTTTGCGGACAAGGCTAAAGACACCAATAAAAAAGTAAATTTTGGAAGTGCTTTGACTATAGGTATTTCTCAAGCCATAGCTATGTTACCTGGAATATCAAGGAGTGGGGCAACCATTTCTACTTCCGTACTACTGGGGGTGGATAAATCAAAATCGGCAAGATTTTCATTTTTGATGGTCGTTCCTTTAATTTTTGGAAAAATTGCCAAAGACCTTATGAGTGGTGAACTTAATTTTAACGGAGGGAATAATATGGCCATGGGAGCAGGCTTTTTGGCTGCCTTTATTGCAGGATTAGCGGCATGTACCTGGATGATCCAGTTGGTAAGGAAGAGCAAACTTTCTTATTTTGCCATATACTGCTTGGTTGTAGGGCTTATTGCCATCATCTATGGTTTTCTAAATCCTTAAAAAAAAGACCCAACATGGAATCATTGACCAAAGAAGATTTTTTAAATGGTCAGTTGTTGTTAATAGACAAACCTCTGGGTTGGTCCTCCTTTCAAGCGGTAAATAAGTTGAAATGGGCCATTCGCAAGAAGTTCAAGCTAAAAAAAATTAAAATCGGCCATGCAGGTACCCTGGACCCTCTAGCTACTGGACTATTGATTATCTGCACCGGGAAATTCACCAAGAAAATACCCGAGTACCAAGGACAAACCAAAGAATATACCGGTGTTATTACACTGGGCAGCACTACCCCATCCTACGACTTAGAAACCGAAATCAATGAATGGTTTCCAACAGAACACATTACAGAAGTCCTTTTACAAAAAACTATTTTACATTTTTTAGGTGAAATAGAGCAAGCCCCACCCGTTTTTTCGGCTATTAAAAAAGATGGTAAACGGTTATATGAATATGCCAGGGAAGGTAAGGAAGTTGCAATTAAAACCCGAAAAGTAACCATTGATGCTTTTGAGATAACAAGGATTAATTTACCCGATGTAAGTTTTAGAATAACCTGTAGTAAAGGCACTTATATACGCTCTATAGCACATGATTTTGGCAAAGCCCTGAATTCTGGAGGTCACTTATCTCAGCTTAGAAGAACCAAAATAGGGGATTTTAACGTAGATATAGCCCGAGACCCTAGGGTATTATCGGAACGAATGTTGCAGTAATAGTTATATCGATACAATTTTATTAAATTCCCCGTTCATCGATTTACTGTAATATTTTTATAAAATATAGGTTATATACACATGAATCTCAACAGACAACAATTATCACTTTTAATCACCTTTTTTTCCATGGGGATTGTTGTCTTGGTTTTGTACAATATACATTTGGGAGCCCAACAGGAAGATGATGATGATTATGTAGTTGAAATGGTACTTGAAGATTTACCGGAAGAACTAACCGAAGAGGAGGAAGAATTATTGGAGGAACTTTCCAAGACTGAAGCGATAAAAAGCCACATGGCATTCAATGAAACGGCCAAACCAAGCTACGGAAATCCCGAACCATTACAGACTTTGGAGGAAATTATGGAAGAAAGGGCCATGGAGAATGAGGGTGAAATAGCGGAAAACCTTTTATCCGATGCCGATTTTGTCCAGAGGGTTAAGGAATTGGCAAAGAAAAGAGAGGAAAAAAAGCAAATGTTGGGCGAAAAAGAAGCCCAAAAACAGGAATACACCAACAACCTTGCAGAAAGAAGAACCTCTATTTCCTTTTCATTGGTAGACAGAAATGGATACCGTTTACCTCCTCCTATCTACACCTGTATCGAGGGAGGAAAAGTTGTCGTAAATATTGAAGTAGATAATTTAGGAAATGTAATCGACGCCAGCTTCAACGAAAAAAGCTCTGGTACATCCAACGGATGTTTGGTCGACAATGCCCTTGCCTATGCTTACAAGGCACAATTTAGCACATCTGATAGGTCTTCTCAAAAAGGAACCATTACCTATTTATTTCAAGGAAAGTAAGCTCAGTAGGTCCTTCAAGATACTATTTCCCTTATCCTTATTGTACCAAATTTGAAGGTTTTGCTTGAATTCCGCAGTAAGTTCACCATGCTCCCTTTTAAAATCCTCCACCAATTCGGTAGCAGCTTTGGATCTTGAGCCCCAAGTTCCCATAACATCTTTATCCGTTGCGTCAAAGGAAATTAATTTGGGGATAGACATACTACCGTTTGTTAAAAATTGATTCATAAGTTCCAAATTCTCATCCCTTAAAAGTATTTTGAAGGAAATGTTCGGATTCAATTCACTTATTTTGTTCATCACGGGTAAAGCAGGTGAGGCATCGCCACACCAACTTTCAGTTAAAACCAACCAATTTATTCTTTGGTTTACCTTTTTTATTTTCAGTACTGTTTCATCGTCAAGCTTTAAAACTTTATCCCATCTCTTCATTCGACGGTCGTTCAACATGGTGTAGTCTATTAGCGACTCCGTTTGGATGGGTCCTGTTGATTTTTTCTCCAATGCCAGTTTCTGAACCAAAAGTCTGTACTGTTGATAAGACATACCTTTAGCCCAACCTATTTCTAGTAAATTTGATAATGAAATTTCTTGGGTCTGCATTCTTATAATAAGCTTTATTTGGCTATTTAGTACGATACTTAAACCATACCTTACAAAGAGCGTTTCTTTATCATTCCACCCCTTGTGTCATTTATTTTTCCCATCACTACAAATGCCTTAGGATCTATTTTGTTTATTTCAATATTTAGGCGGCGAATTTCTAAACGGGTAATTACCGTATATATCACGTCATATTCTGTATGTTTACCATGCTTCCCGTACCCTCCCTTTGCCTTGTAAAGGGTTAATCCTCGACCTAATTTTTCTATGATCATCAATCTTATTTCCTCACTTTCATCCGAAACAATCGTGACCCCTGTATACTCTTCAATACCCTCAATTACAAAATCTAAAGTTTTAGAAGCCGCTAAATAGGTTAGCAAGGAATATAAGGCTGTTTCTATAGATAAAAGATATGCAGCCCCCAAGAAAACCAGGATATTAATTAGGATAATTATGTCCCCAATAGTAGTACCCAATTTTCTACTCAGGTAAATTGCCAAAACCTCGGTTCCATCCAATACTCCTCCCCCTCTAACAGAAAGCCCTATACCTGCACCCAAGAAAAACCCACCAAAAACGGCAACCAACAACTTATCTTTTGTAATCTCTGGAAAATCTATGAAGACCAATACAAGTGCTAAACCTAAGATAGCTATGGCAGTCTTTAAAGCGAATAGTTTGCCTATTACTTTATACCCAAGCACAATAAATGGAATATTTACCATTATGATGAGTAGGTACAATGGTATTTGGGAGGTCTCAGCAATTAGTAAGGATATTCCCGTTGCTCCACCATCAATAAATTTGTTGGGCAACAGAAAGCTTTCTAAAGCAAAAGCAGCCAATACAATTCCCGAAATCAAGAAAAAAGTGTCCATGACAACTAACTTTATATTTGCACGTTGCTCTTCCCTACCTAACTTCATAATTTCTTTTTCCCATTATTATAAATTCTCAGGGTTTACGGCCAAACTATTAAAGAGTTTTGCTTTGGCCGTATAATACTTGTTTTGAACAGCGTTCTGTTTTAAAACGGCATCTATCAGCTTACTTTCCCTAGAGTTGATTAAAAAAAGTGAGCTCTCGCCAAAACTGAATTTTCGCTCCTCGGCACTTAGCATGCGCTGATAATTAGCCACTATATCACTTATCAATTGGTTTTGATTTTCAAAAGAATCCAATTCATTATAAATGGCCAACACCTTGTTTTGAATAGCAACTTGTGCATTATTAAATTCAAGTTCGGCATCCAACAATTTCATTTTCGCCAATTTTAAATCGCCGCGCTCCTTTCGCAGAAACAAAGGTAGCTCAAAGGTAATACCACCTTTGTAGAATTCGGGTTCAAATGAATTGATATATTTCGGGGTTTCGGTCAATAAATTGTACTCAACATCTATAGTCGGAAGTAATTTATTGGTTTTGAGCCTTTTGTCCACGCGTAGACCATCTACCTTATATCCCAATGACTTTAATTTAGGATGGTTCTCCAGTGAAAAACTATCCAAAGGTTTGCCCAAGATTTCCAGAGTGGCATCAATTCCCATATCCAAATTCCATTCTGGGACCACATTGGGTTGTAAATCGGCTGGAATATTATCTCCCAGCCATAGAAAATTTGAAAGTTCCATGGATTTATTGACCAAATTCACCCGTGCCTGCTCCAGCTCTAAAGCCCTATTTTGAACCGCGATTTGGGCCTCAACAGTATCAATAGCCGCAATATCACCTGCCAAGGCACTCTTTTTTATCCCTACAAATCGGGTTTCGGCATTCTCCAAAAAATTAGAATAGACCTTATTGTTCCTATACGCCTGTAACCAATCAAAATAAGCCAATGAGGCATCGAACAATACTTGGTTGACCAATAAATCCCGATCCGCCATAGTCTGTTCCCTAAAGAATTTTGCCTTTTTTAAAGTGGCCATACGCTCGTTAATCCATGATCCCCTACCAAGGGATACAGAAACTCCTGCACTATAGAGACCTTGATCAGGAACCGACTCTTCAGGGTTTATGAAAGCTCCCTCATTTTGTTCAAAATTTCCTTTGAGCTCAATTCCATACCAAGTGGGTATTTTAAAAGTTGCATTAAGACGATCATAATATTCTGTTCCCTTGAACTCTTTCGCATCATAGTCTACTTGGACTTTAGGATCAAAGCCACCTCTAGATTTCATAAGATTAGCTTGGCCGATTCCTATGGCAAGCTCCCCTTGCTTTGCTATGGGATGGTATTTTTTTACATATCCAAGATATTCATTGAACTTAAGTACAATAGAATCGTTCTCTTGACCATGTAACAAAAAAGAACTACAAAAAAGCAAACTAAGGATAATGTACTTGTTCATACTTATTTTTTGACAGGTTCCGCTTGTGCTCCTTCTGGTTGATAATAGTTAGGAGGGAAACCATTTAACTGCCTCCACAGTTCATACCAAATGGGAACATCCTCCAATAAGGCTATGGTATTTGCACCAGACCCAACTCTAATCGCCTCTGGCCAAGCATGATCATCTTCATCCGGTGCCACAAGCACCCTATATTTTCCATTAGAACTTATAAATGTTTCTATAGCTACCACTTTACCTCCATAGGTTCCATAAGATACATTGGGCCATCCGCTAAATACAATTGCCGGCCACCCGTCAAATCTGATCCTGATTTTTTCCCCTAAATGGATTAACGGAAGGTCTAATGGAGCTACGAAGGTCTCAATGGCAACATCATAATCCGAAGGCATAATTCCCACCAAACGGTCACCTTCTTTAAAGGTTTCTCCAATTCCTCCTTGTATTGCCTTGTTTATAAATCCATTCTGAGGGGCTTTGATATAATAGAGATCATTTCTTATTTCATAATTGGTAAACTCACTCTCTAACTTATTGACCTGTGCCTCGGAGTCGAATTGATTAGATTGTGCCGTATACATATCGCTCTGGGCCTTTGATACTTTATCCGTATACTCAGCCTGTACCCTGTTTATTTCCACTTCGGAATTAAGAACTTCATTTTTAGCGGCCAAAAGTTTATTTTCCTGGGATATTAATTTGGCTTGGGCCTCTTGAAGCTTCATTCTTTTCTCTTCTACATCGGTAACTGCTTTTAGGCCTTCGCTTTCCAATTGATCTGTACGCTCAAATTGTCTTTCTGCTATTCTAATATTCGTTTTGGCGGCCTCCAGGTCAATACTGTCACTCTTAACTTTTAACTTGGCTTGCATAAGCTTATTCTGTGCCTGCTGCAACTTTAACTTTCGTTCATTAATTAGTGCTGAAATCTGTACGTTCAACGCCTTGACTTTTCCTTGATAAGAATTTACCGAAGCCTCCTTCGCCCTAAGTTGATTACCTGTTCTTTCTACCAATCTAGGGTCAAAATACTCGTTTTTCACTTCGGAAATAAAAAGGATGGTGTCACCCTTTTCCACATAGTCCCCTTCCCGTACAAACCACTTCTCAATCCTGCCAGGAATCGGTGATTGTATAGTCTGTGGTCTTTGGTCTGGTGTTAAAGTGGTTACAGAACCTGTTCCCGTAATATTCTGGGTCCATGGCAAAAAAAGAACAATAATTCCAATCATGGCAAAAGCGAACAGAAACCTATTAAAATGCTTATAATGTCGCTGATGAAAAACTTTCTTGACAGAATTAAAATGCTCCAAGGAGACTTTCTGATTTAGCTTATTGTGTGAAATGTTCAACATAACCCTACTTATTTTTCTCGTTCACCACTTTACCATTTTCCAATGTAATTACCCTATTACAATGTTCTGACCAAGCATCGTTTTCACTGACCACCATAAGGGCCCATCCATTGACTGGATCTGTTAAAAACCTTATAATGTGATTGGACTCTTCCTTGCCAAACTGGTCCAATGGATCTTTTAGCACCAACAACTTAGGTTTGTTAACGACACTCCTGGCCAATACTATTTTTTTGGATACGATATAGGGTATTTGTTTTCCCTCAGGATATATGATTGTCTGCAAACCGTCCGGTTGCTCTCTAATAAAACTGGTGAGCCCAACATTCTCAAGTGCCCAGTATATTTGTTCTTGGGGTATAGACTTATCACCGAAAGTTATATTGTCCAATATAGTACCTTCAAATGGCGATTCGTCTGCCAAGGATTGTCCCACATATGAGCGATAATAGCTAAGGTTTATCCCCTTCATTGAGGCATTATTAATATAAACCCCACCAGAATCCGGTTCCAATATTCCGGCAATAACTCTTAGAAGACTCGTCCTGCCAGAATATCTTCCCCCTTTTAAATAAATAATATCGTTGGGTTTTATTTTAAGATTTATACCATTAAGCACTACTCTACCCGTATCTGGCAGATTATAACGGACATCCTCCAATTCAACTGAAAAGCTTTCCCCTTCATAAAAAGGTTTTTCACCTTCTTGGGACTCCAACTCCTTATCCACAACTTGTCCCATTTTTTCTAAGGATGTAAGTAGGTCGTAAAAAGTCTCAAGACCCATAATCAACTTTTCAACCGAATTTATCACTAATAAAATGATGATTTCAGCTGCTACGAACTGACCAATATTCATCTCTTGGTTCAGTACCAACAGACCTCCAATCAACAATAATCCTGCTGTTACCAACACTTTAAATCCAATCATTTGAATGAACTGAATCACTAGAATCCTAAAGTGTCCTTCCCTAGCGTCCAGGTATTTGGTAACCAAAGTGTCATTTTTATCTATGGCGTGAGAAGTTTTACCGGAAAGCTTAAAACTTACAATAGATCTTGCGATTTCCTGTAACCAGTGTGCCACCTTGTATTTGTTTTTGGACTCTTCCAGACTGGTATCCAGACCTTTTTTGGCCGTAAACTTGAAGACTATATAAATAAGCCCTAATAAAAGCATGCCATAAATAATAAAGAAAGGATGGTAAAAGGAAAGTAATAGCAGACCAAAGATAATTTGTAGTAATGCCGCTGGAAAATCTATGAGTACCTTGGATAAGGACTTTTGTATGGTCAAGGTATCAAAAAACCGATTTGCGAGCTCCGGTGGATAGTAGTTATGAAGCTCACTCATCTTTATTTTAGGAAACCTGTAAGCAAATTCAAAAGAGGCTCTCGTAAAAATTTTTTGTTGTAGATTTTCAATAATCCTAATTTGCATTAATTGCAAAATTCCTACAAAAATAACTCCTAGCGTTACCAAAACGACCAAGACAATCCAAGATGTACTTATCTGGGCCCCTTGAATTAAGTTGATTATTGCCTGAATCCCTAATGGCAGGGACAAACTTACAAGACCTGCGAAAATAGCATAGTAAAAAATTTGAAAAACATCACGTTTATCCAAGCGCAACATACCTATTAGCCGTTGCCAAGCGGTCATTACTTGATTAGTCATTAAAATTTTGATTTAATACGTTAAAGACAAGGTTAGTCAAATATTCGGTTGGTGTAACTTTATCATTACATTCTGTCAATGAAGAGAAATGGTTTTTTAAGAAATGTTGATGTAATGCCCCTCCCAATATAGTACTAGCGAGGCTGGAAGGATATTTATATTTTGGGTCGAAAACACGAATCATATCACTTAACCTTTTAGCCAGGCGCTTATAACTGGCAAAAAATCCTTCTTTATCCTCTTCATCCACTTCTTTTGTTAAGTACGATTTAGAATATTCGTTAATCACTATATTATTTAAAAGAACTTCGTTAATATGTGAAAAATTAGAATCCTCTTTAATTTCACGGGTAATCATGTAGATTGCTTTAGACAACTTTTCTTTTGGCTCTGCAATATTATGGGTTGCGAATACCAATTGATATTCCATCCAGCCCCAGTACCAAGATGTTAGATACAATAAAAGCTTATGCTTATTTTCAAAATAACGATAAATAGAACTTTCATTGGACCCTATTCTTTCCCCCAACTTTCTAAAGTTAAATTTTTCAAAACCTAATTCGCCCATCATCACGATACTAATCTCTACGATTGACTTACCTAGGGTTGAGGATTCTGGATCCTTGACAAATAACTTGTCATTAACACGTATTCTAACTCCTTGAAATAGCTCTTCCATACTGCAAACTTAACTCTATTACACTCGCTAATATAATAGTATTACTATCATTTATTGAAAGTTTAACTTTTTTTAACAGATATAATACTGTTAGTTTAAATAGCTTTTATATTTTTGAATTGTAAGATTTATAGGGATGTTAATGATAATATGACAATTTTAGGGGTGTAATTTTCAACAGTACCCATTATCCAAGCCACATTTCCTGTTTTTACAACTATTTTATGAACCTTAAATCGATAAAACTATGAAACATGTACTCACATTTTTAACATTATTTTTGGTGTCTTTTGGTGTTTTTGGTCAAGAAAAATCTAATGAAATAGAGGTTGGCGACATCTTCACCATTCAAACAGACTCTAACCTACCTTTTAATCACATTCATTTTCCAAGTTCGAATTTTATTATTAAACGCGGAGGTATTGCCAACTATAAAAGCTTGGACGATGTAAAGGTAAAAGTGGTAAAGGTTTATGATAACGATGTAATTAAAATTACATCTCTCAACGGTAAAAAATTCTTTAACATTTATAAATATGTAAAAGCGGACATTGAGGAAGCTTTGGAAAACGGAGAGTTACAATACATAGATTTGAGCAAGAAATCTACCGTAGCCGTTAATTAATAACGAAAGATGCTATAGAATAAAATTCCCGCTACAAGATTTTGTAGCGGGAATTTTTACATTTGTTAGAATTTGAATTGTGGTTTAATACATTTCCTATGAAAATAAATCGTTGTGGTTGGTGCGAAGGTGATAACCTATATGAGGCCTATCATGACAAGGAATGGGGCGTACCTGTAAAGGATGATGCGACCCTTTTTGAATTTCTCGTTTTAGAAACCTTTCAGGCTGGACTAAGTTGGATCACTATTTTAAAAAAGCGAGAGAACTTTAAAAAGGCCTTTGATGGTTTTGATTATAAAAAAATAGCGCAGTACGACCAACACAAAATAAAGGATTTGTTAGACAATGCCGGAATAATACGCAACAAATTAAAAGTTAATGCAACGGTATCCAACGCTAAAGCTTTTATGGAAGTTCAATCTACATTTGGAAGTTTTAGCAATTATTATTGGGGCTTTGTGAATAACACTCCAATAAAAAATCGTGTTGAAAATTATAAGGAAGCTCCTGGAAAAACGCCTCTTTCGGACTTAGTAAGCAAAGACCTAAAAAAAAGAGGTTTTAAATTTGTAGGCAGTACCGTAATATATGCAATGATGCAAGCTACGGGAATGGTCAATGACCATGAAATAAGTTGTTTTAGATATGAAGAAGTTTAATATTCTATTGCTATTCGCTTTGCTGTGTGTTTCCTTAAACGCACAGCACAAATATGAAAGGGAATATAGAATTAAGAAATCACAATTTCCTTCCTCCGCGCTTGAACTCATCGATGAAAAACTGGATGATGCTAGACGTATAAAATTTTATCGCGAAACGGATAGTACCAAAGTTAGTTATGAGGCTAAGTTTAAAAAAGACAGACTTTGGTATAGTGTTGAATTTAATGAAGAAGGCGTTCTAGAAGATGTGGAAATATTAATAAAAAAAGTAGATATCCCCTCGGAAACATGCGAAAACATTGAGCGCTATCTCGGAAGTTCATTTACCAAACATCGTATTAAAAGGATACAGCAACAATATCCTACCTATAAAAACGAATCGTTGGAAAAAACGATTAAAAATGCTTTTCAGAACTTACTTCTACCGACCATAAATTATGAATTTATAGTTGCTGGTAAAAAAGACAAGGGATATTATGACTATGAGATATTATTTGATGCCAACGGGAAAATGAAGAAAACAAGGAAGTCTTTACCTCCAAACTATGACCACGTTCTCTACTAGACTACTTTTTATATTTTCATTGCTTTTTGTGATTTTGATGCCTTCATTAGTAAAGGCACAGGAAAACCTTACTGGTTACTGGAATCCTAAAGTATCCCTTAATTATGATGTTAGCTCCAATTACTCCCATAACTTCTCAGTGGAAAAACGCTCATATTTTTATCGGGATTCAGACTTACAATTAAATGTTCGTCAAATAGATTTAAATCATTTTTCTAACTTTAAAGTATTAGACAATCAAAGCATTGGGTTTGGTATTAAATATAGGCTTAAGGAAACATTTGAAAATAGTACTGAAAACGAACTTAGGTTCACGGAACAATACAATATCACCTTAAAACGGGGAAGCATTAGATACGGCCACCGTCTACGCGCCCAGCAACGTATTACCAAATCTAGTACTGTTCATAGGTTCCGTTATCGTTTTGCTTTAGATTTTCCCTTAAAAGGTAAGGAATTGGATATAGGCGAACCTTATCTAATGGTATCTACGGAATCACTGCTTAGTGTTGGAAAATCATTGTTACCAGCATTTGACCAACGATTAACATCAAAATTAGGTTGGGTTTTAAGTACGACTACGAAACTTCAGCTTGGAATGGAGTATAGGACCGAAAATTATGCACAATCTACAGAAAATAAACTTTTTTTTCTAACGGAATTAGTCTTAAATCTTTAATTGCTTTATAAAGGATTCTCTAGGTATTTCTTTTGCACCAAGGCTTGCTAAATGATCAGTATACAATTGGCAATCTATGAAGCGGTAATCTTTCTCCAGAAGATTCTGAGCCAACCTAATAAATGCAAATTTAGAAGCATTGGGTTTTCTGCTGAACATACTTTCTCCACAGAATACATGACCTAGGTCCACCCCATAAAGACCGCCGACCAAATTCCCATCTTCCCAAACTTCATAGGATTTTGCAATGCCCTTTTTATGCAATTCCATGTACGCCGACTTCATTTCCTCCGTAATCCATGTACCTGCTTGACCTTCTCTTTTAATGGAAGAACAATGCTCCAAAACTTCGTTAAAACTAGTGTTCACAGTAATATTGAATTTATTCTCCCTTATCAACTTTCGCATACTTTTAGAAATCTTTACGTCTTTTGGGTATAATATCATCCTTGGGTCAGGGCTCCACCAAAGTATAAGCGAATCGTCATTAAACCACGGGAAAATTCCATTTTGGTAGGCCAGAAGCAATCTTTCAGAGGATAGGTCGCCACCTACTGCCAATAATCCTTCAGAGTTAGCATTCTCCACCGGGGGGAAGTACATCTCCTCTCCTAAAAAATATATGGAATCTCTACCTTTCTGCAATTTCAAAAACTTTTTTTCAAATTAACAAATTGGGTAAAAATGTAAAAACTTGTTTAACCTTTTTAAGGTCAAACAAGCTTTCATAATTAAAGTATAAATGTTATTACTTGATATCCTAGAAGGGAAGATCATCGTGATCCTCTTCGTTGATATTGTCAGCTGGTTCAAAGGCTTCCATGGGAGGAACAGGAGGCATTCCCTCCGGTTGCGTTTGTTGAAGGTTTTCTATTCGCCATCCCTGGATAGAATTAAAATATTTTGTTTCACCTTGGGGATTGGTCCATTCCCTTCCACGTAGGTTGATACTTATTTTAACGTCCTGGCCCACACCATAGTTGTTCAACAAATCACATTTGTCCTGAACAAACTCTACCATCAGGTGCTGTGGATATTGCTCGTCTGTAGTTACTACAACTTCGCGTTTTCTAAAACCATTGTTGCCAAATGTTTTAGTCTCGCCTACCATTTTTATTTTTCCTTCAATTTCCATCTTATATGCGCTTTAACTTCAAAAGCCAAAAGTAAACAAAATGCTTGGGGAATAAAATAGTATAAAGTCCAATACACAACAAATATTTACATTTTAGGTTATCTTTAATAGAACAAAATAGTTGGATGAATTTTAGTCCTAAAAACAAATCAACCAATATTTTTCTAGTAATTGGCTCCTTTATTGTTGTGAGTCTAATTCTCTGGAATACAAATAGCTTTTTTAAAACCTTTAAGGAAGAAGAGCGTTTAAAAATGGAAATTTGGGCCACTGCCCAATCCGAGTTCTTACAATCCCCAGAAGATGTTGATCTTGGCAGCCTCCACTTAAAGGTTTTCCAGAACAACACCTCCACACCCATGATCCTTATTAATAAGGACAGTTCTATCCGTGTAAACAATATACCTTCGGAAATGGTTACGGATTCACTTTATATTGCCGAAAAACTAAGGCAGTTCCAAGATGAAAATGTACCAATTTCCATAGATCAGCAAGGGGAACATTTGGCAACGCTTTATTATGGTAATTCTGAAGTACTGAATAAACTTAAGTTCTATCCCATTGCACTATTATTAATAATCCTGCTTTTTGGAGCCGTTATTTATTTCTTATTTAAAACCAATAAGGCGTCCGAACAAAACAAACTGTGGGCAGGTATGGCCAAGGAGACTGCACATCAGATCGGAACGCCGTTATCCTCACTTTTAGGTTGGAACGAATTACTAAAATCAGAGCATATCAACGAGGAAATAACCCGAGATATAGAAAAGGACATTGCAAGGCTTCAAACCATTACCGAAAGATTTTCAAAAATAGGTTCTCTTCCTAAGCTTAATGAATCCGATATCGTATCGGAGACTAAGAGTGCCTACGACTATCTTAAAAGAAGAAGTTCTAAACTTATCCATTTTTCGTTCAATTCACAAGTAGAAAAAACCATGGTTCTTTTGAATAGTTCCTTATATAATTGGACTATTGAAAATTTGGTCAAGAATGGAATTGATGCCATGAAAGGGAAAGGAAGTATTGCTATTGAAATTGTACCTAACGGAAAATTTGTTAATATACTCATCGCAGATTCAGGGCAGGGAATACCCAAAAAAAAATATAATGCTATTTTTAACCCAGGAGTTACCACTAAAAAACGAGGATGGGGACTAGGCCTTTCTTTAGTAAAAAGAATAGTGGAGGAATACCATCAAGGTAAGATTAAAGTACTGTCGTCCGGGAAGGAAGGCACAATAATGCAAATTACGTTCAAAGTACACCAATAGTCATGGCAAAGGAAAAACTCAAAGTAATTAAGGAAGCAGATTTAAACAATAATTGTCCTGAATGCTTTAATCAGGATTTAAAGCTCACTTTTTACCAAAAGCATACCTACAGTCCCTTTTTTCATAAAACTACGAATGAAATATCCAACCAAATCGTGTGTAGGAAATGTAGTTCTATGATTTATCCGGTAAAATGGACCGATGATATAGAAAGAATGTTCGACTACTACCAAAAAACAGTAGTGCCCGCAAAGAAGTCGACCAAACCAACCTTTCTGTTTTTTATTATTCTATTGTTAATGATAACGATAGTGGCCGTTGGTGTCTATTTTTTATTGGGAGGAACTATTAAAGTTTAGCCTTGATATCCTTTGCAATTTCCTCAAACTCTTCATCTGAAAATTTCACTTTGTTTTGAAAAGTAGCGTCTTGCATGGAGGTCAATGGTATCAAATGGACATGAACGTGAGGAACTTCTAAACCTATTACCGTTAATCCTACTCTTTTACAATCGATAGCTTTTTCAATGGCCTTACCTACTTTTCTTGAAAAATCCATGAGGCCACTGTAGGTGGCTTCATCCAAATCCAACAACTTATCAACTTCCGTTTTTGGAATGCACAGGGTATGCCCTTTGGCATTGGGATTTATATCTAAAAACGCAAGGTAATTTTCGTCCTCGGCAATTTTATAACTGGGTATTTCTCCTTTTATAATTTTAGTGAAAATTGATGCCATGTTCTACGTTTTAAAAAAATAAAAACCCCATCATAAAATGACTATGATGGGATTAAAATTAGGTAATTATCAGATATTATTCCCTTGTAATTTCCAGAATGTCAAATTTCATTTTACCATTTGGCACTGATATTTCCGCCACGTCTCCTACGCTTTTACCTAATAGACCCTTGCCTATGGGCGAATTGACCGAGATTTTTCCGGATTTCAAATCGGCCTCACTTTCTGCTACCAATTTGTATTTCATTTCCATACCATTGGTCTGGTTCTTCAGTTTTACGGTGGAAAGTACAAGAACTTTGGAGGTGTCCAATTGCGACTCATCAATTAGTCTAGCGTTGGACAAAGTGGCTTCCATTTTTGAGATTTTCATTTCTAAAAGTCCCTGTGCCTCCTTTGCGGCATCATATTCCGCATTTTCGGATAAATCGCCTTTATCGCGTGCCTCGGCAATAGCCTGGGAGGCCTTCGGGCGTTCCACATCCCTTAAATAATTTAATTCCTCCTTAAGCTTTTTTAATCCCTCGGCTGTATAATATGATACGTTACTCATTGTGTCATCGTTTTATAAATAGCAAAATCCTCTATAACAGTCGTGTAGGCACAACTTATTTAGAGAGGATTTAACACAAATATATATATTTTTGCTCAAATTTGCTTATCTATTCCCCAAACATTGTAAGGACATGAAACGAATATCCGGTCTATTATTCTTGCTATTTTTATTTGCTTGCGAAAACAATGGCACCAATAGAAATCCTTATTTACAAGAAATAAACTTCAGATTCGACGCCAACTTGAACCTTCCCCTCTACAGCCCATTAACCAATACTGGTAGTGCAGTTTTAGTCACTGCGGATGGTGTTGGCACGCAAGGGATATTTATTATCAATGCAGGTTTTAACCAATTTCGTGCTTTTGAAGCGAGTTGTCCCAACCACGCCCCAAACAATTGTTCTACCATGACTTTGAATGGCCAAGTGGCCACCTGTTCCTGTGAAGATTACGAGTACAGTCTTTTTACCGGACAGATGCTTAACAGGCCAGATGACGGAAATCGCTATTACGACATGTTGGAGTATCGGACTAGTTATGGTGGAAATAGTGTTACGGTAACGAATTAAAAAAGCCCCAAAATAAGGATTGAAATTATTTTGAGGCATTTATTCATTTAGAAGTTAACCGTAGCTCCCAATAGAAAATTAATACCCGCTTGTGGATAATAACCTGCACCTTCAATAGTGGTGATTACCCCTGGAGTAGAAAAATCATCGTCGTAGGTGAAAAAATAGCCATTGGAAACGATATCGGTGTCAAACAAATTATTGACCAACCCGGAAAATACAATACTCTGTAAAAAACCATTGAAGGCAACTTCATATTGGACATTTAAATCCGTTTGGGAATAGGCATCCAAAACAGAAGCCTCTGAATCTATATTGCCCATATATTGCTTTCCTACATATTTAGACAATACCGAAATCTGAAAAGCATCCGTAGGACTGTAGGTGATTACGTTGCCTGCAACAATATCCGGAGAATAGGCTATGTTCGTATTTCCTAAATTTTCCAACGTACCATCTCGTTGAAATAAGAAATCTTCATTTTTATTGGTACTTAAGGCCAAGTTGGGCCTCCAAGTAAATTTTTCATTGAATCTTATCTGGGCATCAACTTCAAGACCCAAACGATAACTATCTCCTACGTTGGCCCTTAAGGGTGCCCCAACATCGTTTAATTCCCCAGTTAGTACCAATTGATCTTGATATTTCATATAATAAATATTGGTGTTCAATTGAACATCCGGATTGATATAGCGCCAACCCAACTCCCAATCGTTCAACTTTTCTGGTCTCGGATTGCCATTTTCATAGTCGTTTCGGTTGGGTTCCCTACTGGCATTGGCATATGAGAAGTAAAAATTGTTGTTTCGGTTCAAATCGAAGGTGATACCGGCCTTAGGGTTAAAAAAATTAAAAGTATCATCCACCAGTCCCGTATCGTCCCCATTGGCTTGATACGCTACGGCCCTATATTGTAAATCCCCATAAAGTGACCATTTGTCGTTCAAATTGTAATTGACCTTGGAATAGATATTGAAGTCCGTCTTTTTGGAGGTGTCATCATAGTACCGATCTCTGTATGCACTATTACTGGCAAATTCTGACCAAATGACCTCACCAAAGTGATCTCCTTCATACTTGTTCCAGCCTCCTCCGAAAATGAGATTAAGATTTTCCTTATCATATGTGGCGGAAAAAACGGTTCCATAAAAGTTATTATCCAACCAGCGTCTACGGATCAGGTCGGTCGTATTTACTTCCTCACCATCAACCATCAACGGTTCAAAACCATAGGTCTCAAAATCATCATCCTCCCTATACTGTTCAAAGAAGCCCCTTCCCCTAGTGTAGTGCAATGCTAAATTGGTACTCCAATATTCGGATATTTGTTCGTTCCATAAAAGTTGGGTGTGGTCTTGTTTATAATTATCCACCTCGTTGTCATAAAATTGAGTATTTCCGTTTTCATCGGTATAAATTCCCGATGGATTAAAAGTACGATCGGTTTCCAACATGGCCGCATCGATACCATACCAAGCTTGATACGTTATTTCATGCCCACCGAAAAGCAAGGCTTTTATCAGGGTGTTCTCATCTTTGTAAGCCCCTTGTATAAAATAGGAATCCAAATCCGAGGAAGCCCTATCGATATAACCATCTGAAGTAATTCGGGATAACCTTCCCGAGATTTCCACGTGATCGTTTAAAAGACCCGTACTAAATTTAAAATTGTTCCTTAGGGTATTAAAACTTCCAACGGAAGACGAAATTTGAGCAAAAGCCTCCTCAGAAAAACCATCGGTCAATAAATTTAAGCTTGCTCCGAAGGCTCCGGCACCATTTGTGGATGTTCCAACACCCCTCTGTAATTGTAGACTTTGGGTGGAAGAAGCAAAATCGGGCATATTGACCCAAAAAGTTCCTTGGGATTCGGCATCATTATACGGTATTCCGTTAATGGTGACATTAACTCGGGTTGCATCGCTACCTCTTACCCGTATTCCGGTGTAACCTACTCCGGCTCCGGCATCAGATGTTGTTACCACGGAAGGCAAAAAATTCATGAGAATCGGAATATCCTGACCCAAATTTCTAGGTTTGATCTGTTCCTTGGTCAGGTTTGAAAAGGTAACCGGTGATTCCTTGGTCACCCGTACTGCGGAGACAAAAACCTCGTCCAATACTACTTTTTTTCCCTCTAGGGAATCTGTTGGTTGTTGTTGGGCCAATGAGCCCATGGTTAGACCCAAAAGGGTCATTGTTGTGAACATAGAGTATTTCATTCGTAAAACTTTTTACGAATAAAAGGGGCTATTATTCTGAATTAAAATTGATTTTTGTGAAATTAAATCACGTAATATTCAATGAAGATCGTGCTTATGACATGTTAGCTACTGCACCATCTCGCGCCGCTTTCAAAAAGCCCTAAGGACCTTTATCCGTGGCCGTCCCTTGGCAGCATTATCCGCCCAGGTTCATTGGGTATAATCTCAGCTTCCTCCAAAATTGGATTCGGCACCCCTTTGAGATGGAACAAATGTAAATTAGTTTTTCTAAATTATTGAATTCTTTTTAGAAAAAAATTGATTTGATCACAATTGGCATAATGGTATAAAAAAAGGAGCCGCCTAAGCAACTCCCTTCACAACCAACCAAAAAAACCAATTTTCTAAACTTTCTAATAACCATAGAACCCATTTTTCTAAAAAAAGAATGGTTCAATTACAATTACCGAGGAATCGAGTTCAATCTAAAATTATGGTTCATTTGATGGTTCCTTCATAGTTAATAGTTAGTGTTTCTATAAAGGTTCGTTATTATCTTCTGTTAATGACATCGCATTAGTTATCTCTTTCTCTAATTCACTTATTAAGACACATAAGTATTTAAAAGGTCACTTTTAGATAGAAAAAATAAAATTATGGTAAAAAGAAACCCAATAGCTTAACAAAGAAGGAGTACAAAGATTTAACACCGCTTTAAAACTTATAATCTGATTTAGTTCGTAACTAGTATTCATGGAAAAATCCAAAAACAAGTTTACTATCAAAATTGTTTTTAGCTACTTACTACTGCTAGTATTAGCCGGGATTGCAACCTATTATGTCTATTCAGAAATAGGAACCTACATCACCAAGGAAGAAACCGAAAGGAGTGATTCAAAACTTTTAAAGACCAGCTCTTTAATAACTCAACTATATGAGGCCGAAAGTCTTTCCAAACTTGCCCTACAGTCCAAAGAAAAAAAAGCCTTTGATACCTACATACTAAAAATAGACTCAACATATAAGGACATTGAGCAACTAAAATCTTTTACGACCAGCGATTACCAGAAAAAACTATTGGACAGCCTTCAAATACTACTAGAGCGAAAAGTTGCCAACAATAAGGTTTTAAGAAGACTTAAAACCAGGGACCAAACCGATTTGGCAATAAATAAAGCCCTAACAGAGTTTGATCAGTTAGAAGAGTCGTTGGGTGTAATCACCCCAGAAGGTATTGCACCAAATATTAAGGACTTATCACCAAAAGCTCAAGAGGTCATTAGGGACCTAGCAAAATATTTAAACCAAAATGTTCCTAAAGATTCCGAAGAGGAAAAAGAGCTAAAGGCCGATAGTGTTTTGCAGGCTTCTAAGGCATTGCTTAGGGAGGTTCAAAAAGAAAACAGGCTCAACGAAAATAGTTTGGCACTTAGGGAAATTGCAATTAACAAAACAGATGTTGAATTGTCCCAACAATTAAGAAGTATTCTATCCTCCTTTGAGCAAGAAATTTTAAAGAATACAATCAATGAAAACATAAAAAAAGAAACGGCCCTCAAAAGGAGTGTGCGCCTAGCCATAATTGCTGCTCTTTTAGGTTTTATAGTCGTTGGTATTTTCATTTTTATTTTGAATAGGGATTTTTGGAAAGCCAGTATGTATCGACAAAAATTGGAGAAAGAAAAAAAATACTCTGAAGGTTTACTGAAAAGTAGGGAACAGCTCATTGGGACTGTAAGCCACGATTTAAGGACTCCATTAAATGCAATAACCGGGTATACCAACCTTTTGGAGGACTCTGATATTACACAGAGTCAAGGACAACATCTGGTCCATATAAAATCAGCCACGGATTACGTAAATAATTTGGTCAACGACCTTCTAGATTTTTCTCAATTGGAAGCTGGCAGAATGAACCCAGAAAAAACTCCATTTTCCCTTTATCATTTACTGTATGAAACAGTCGAGGGTTTTAGAACGACCCAGGAAAACGGGACGGTTCAAACCAAAATCCAAATAGATGATGCACTAAAAAAGCCAATTATAAGCGACCCGCTAAGAATTCGGCAAATTGTATCCAACCTTTTGGGAAACGCCTATAAATTCACCAATAAAGGTGAGGTACGACTAGAGGCCCATTTGATTAAAAATAACGGTGCAGTTAAAATTGTTGTATCCGATACAGGTATTGGAATCCCAATAGATGAACAGCAACATATATTTAACGAGTTCACCCAGATTAAGGACAAGGACTTAAAAAAATATGGGGGCTATGGATTGGGTCTTACCATTTCCAAAAAGCTCACTGAATTATTAGGTGGAAGCATTGGTCTAAAAAGTGAAGTAGCAAAAGGAAGTAGATTTACTTTGGAGTTACCCATTATTTTTTCCGCTGAAGAAATAATCAAGGAGAAGAAAGAAGATTATAATTTTTCAGGTAAACCATTGCGTGTTGTCGTTATAGACGATGATACTTCCTTTTTACATATGCTTGGCGAAATGATGAAGAGAGAGAACCTACGAACCTACCTTTTTTCGGATTTCAACCAATTAGAAAAAAATAGTGAAATAAATTACGATATTATTCTAACGGATATTGAAATGCCCTATGTCACAGGTTTTGATGTTTTACAAAAACTGCATAATAAAGATTATGAACATTATAAGGGACAACCTATAATCGCCATGACCGGCAGAAGGGATATGAGCAAAGACTTTTTCGTGCAAAAGGGGTTCAGTGGAGTCCTGAAAAAACCTTTTGCAAAAAATGAGATATTCCGTTTAATGGCAGAGCTTACAGACAATGTTAAAGTTGTAAATAACCTTAAAGTCAAAAATAACGAAGGTCAAAAAAATGATAAAATGTATGACCTCATCTCACTAAAAACTTTTCTAGGCAACGACCAAAAAGCCATACAAGAAATATTGAGCACTTTTGAACAGAATACCATTAATAATCAAAAGGAAATACATACTGCATTCAAAAACAATGACAAAAAACAATTGGGTAAAACAGCCCACAGAATGCTGCCTATGTTCCGACAATTACAAATTGCCAGTTGTATCCAGATACTGGAAAAATTTGAAAATGGTGATGACGGGGAATTTATAGCTCAAGAATTAAAAAAGGAGTATAAAATACTTGAGAAGCGATTGCAAATACTCATTTCTCAATTGCATACAGAGTTGAACTAAAAATCTAGATTGTAGTGGTTAATTCTATTATATAAAGTCTTTCGCGTGACTTGTAATAGTTTGGCCGCTTTGGACTTATTATAATTTGTTCTTTTCAATGCCCTTATTATTTGATCCTTTTCAAATTCTTCCTTGGTCATAGTACCAGAACTATTTTCTACAGTAGAAGGTTCTAACATATCAATGGGCAGTACTGTGGAAATTACTTTATCACCTTCTGTCAATAAAACTGCCCTTTGTATTACATTTTGTAGTTCTCGTATATTGCCCGGCCAGTGGTACGTTTTAAATATTTCCCATACCTCACCATTAAAGTCCTGTACATTTTTATTTAATTTCTGATTGGAAAGACTTAAGAAATATTTCGAAAAAATACTCAAATCCTCCATTCTGTTTACCAATGAAGGTGTTTTTAATGAAAATTCATTTAATCTATGATATAAATCTTCCCGAAAATCACCTTGCCCGACAGCTTCTTTTAAATCCTCATTGGTGGCAGAAATTATACGGACATCCACATTAATTTCCTTATTACTCCCTATCCGTTTAATTTTACGCTCCTGTAAAGCTCTTAACAGTTGAATTTGATTTTCGTAGGAAAGATTCCCTACCTCATCCAAAAACAAAGTCCCACCATTTGCAGCTTCGAAACTACCCACCTTATCCGAAATGGCCCCTGTAAAGCTTCCTTTTAGATGACCAAAAAACTCACTGGCCGCCAATTCCTTGGGGATTGCCCCGCAGTCCAAGGCTATGAAAGGGGCCTTATTTCTTTTACTTGTAGAATGAATTGATTTTGCGGTTACTTCCTTCCCGGTTCCGCTATCCCCCGTAATGAGTACGGACATGTCCGTTGGAGCAACCAGGGAAATATACTGTTGCAACTTTTCCGATGCCGCGCTCACAAACTCGAGATGCTCACCTCTCCTATTGACCGATTCTGACAAAGTCTCCTCAGAGGTTGTTTTATTTTCTTGCTGTGTTTTCTTATTGGTTGATGGACCTTTACCTTTTAAAGCATTTTCAATTGTAGATAGAATTTGGTCCGGGGTAAAAGGCTTTGAAACATAGTCATATGCACCTTGTTTCATGGCTTCTACTGCGGTTTGAACCTCCGCATATCCTGTCATCACAATTACTGGAATATCATCTTGAATTGAATTTATAAGTTGGATGCCATCATAGTCTGGAAGTCTTAAATCCGTGAGAATTACGTCTAAAGTATGTTCTTCAATTTGCTTTTCACCATCCAAACCCGTTGAACTTAAGATTACATCGAAACCATTTCTACTTAAAAACTTTTGAAGCATTTGAGCAAAAGAGGTGTCATCTTCTATAATCAGAATCTTGGGCATATAGGTTTTCTTGTTCTCTTAAATGGGGTAATCGTAAAAGTAACATTTGCCTATAAGTATTCCTTCTAAAATTTTCTTAAAGATTACTGAATTTAGCTAAAGGGTCAAAAAATAGAAAAAGGCAGCAATTTGCTACCTTTTTCTGACCAAACCAACTTGATACAAACAAGTTATCTTTTTGTGATTACATATCTAACCAATTCCCTTCCTTATCGGCATAAAGTGTTCCTGCCGTACCATCTTCCAAGGCAACCTCTAGCTTATATTGCTTTTCTTCGTTCACATAAGCTTTATTGATAGTTGCTGTTGGATAGTTTGTTGAAACTGCATTGGTTACCGCCTCTGGTAATTCTGAAGTTTCAATTTCGGTAAATTCATCCGCAACTGCAACCATTTCCGTGGCATCTGCCTGCGCTAAATCGGCATCTTGTGCCATTACCGGTAAACTTGCTATTGCTAATGCTCCTAATAAAACTAACCTTTTCATAATTCTAAATATTTAATAATTAATAATTGTTTTCAAATTCAAGAGGTATAGTAGCAAAATGATGCCATGATTAACTAATAAATACAACTATTTGGATTTCAATTATTTAAATAATATTTTTTAAGATTTATTTGGGTAAATGTGTGCTTAAAGGTCCTATGTTGGGTAAAAGTTATACATATACAAAGAAGCGATTTTAAAACGGATGCATAATTTAAATTAGGCACACCCATTATAATAATAAAAAAGGCTGCCGAAGCAGCCTTTTTTATTATGAATTTGTCCTAATTTTTTTCTTTCTTATCCAATTCCCATATTGGTCAATATAAACCGTTCTCCTAGTTCCACTTTTCAGAACCATGATCAACTTAAATTCTCCCTCAGTGTTTCTATAGGCTGCACCTAATTTTGATGTAGGATATTGTTTTAGAATTTCCTCAATTACTGGAGGTGTCAATTCACTGGAAGATATACGTTCATAATCATCGTTAAGTACTTCTTTCTTTAAAACTTCATCATTCTGATTCTGCATTGCTTGTCCACTCATTATCACACCAACCATTATCAAAATCAATATTAAATACTTTTTCATCTTAAAATTTTTAATCGTTATTAAATCATACTACTTTAAATTACGGATGACATTCTAAATTGGATTTCCACTCCCTAATCTTTTAGAACATTTTAACGAAAAAAGGCTACCGAAGCAGCCTTTTCAAATAAACAAACTATAGAGAACAATTTACATCTCAAGCCAGTTTCCTTCGGAATCTGCATAGAGTTCCATACTACTACCGTCTTCGGTAGAAACTTCTAATTTATAGGTACTTTCCTCATTCATGTAAGCTTTATTGATACTAGCACCTGGATAATCTGCTTCCAATGCTGTAGTCACTGCTTCCGGAACATCGGAAACCGCAATTTCCTCATAACCTTGAACAATGACCTCTTCCATTATTCCATCATGAAATATAATGGGAGTTGCAGCTGTACCTATAGTCAAACCGCCTATTGCTAATGCTGTGGCAAATACTATATTTTTCATTTTTTTATTGATTTAGATTAAACTTCTTTACATCAACTATTGAAAAAATGATACCACAAAAAATAAGAGGATTATTTTTGATATAACAAACTGGTATATAATAAATTAGAATTATATCCGCTTTACTATCGGTTGTATAATAGTGTGCAGGAATAAAAAAAGTGTGTAACGAATACACACTTTTTTTATTCAATTCAAACAATCTTTATGCTTGGTGGGATTCTTTAAGTAAATCCGTAACTGTTTTAACGGGGTTAAAGGTTACTAAAGGCACCTCTACCATAAGAGTATTCCAATGAGCCATTGCTCCATTCCACAGACCAGGTAATTCCAAGGCTTTTAATTCCTTCCCATCCTTTGTCTTTCCTGTAATAAAACCTTGTTTGGTATCCACAAAATTCAGCAAATCAAATTTATCGCCTTTATAATCCCTAATTCCACAAACCAAGTCCACAGGGTTAAAATGTGTAGAATGCTGCAAAATCTCAACCTGTTCCTGGTTATCCATATCTATTTGAGCAGATTCTATTATTTGTAAGGAGATTTCACCTTTCGCATTTTTTATCCAGAAAGGCCCCCCACCCGGTTCCCCTTCATTCTTTACCATACCGCAAATTCTAATAGGTCTATTTATTTTGGACTTTAAAAGATTCCTCTTTTCTCCATCGGATAACTTATCATAACCTTCCTTAAATTTTACATTTAATTCATTCTCCAAAAATTCTTTGATTGTACCTAAATCCGCTTGGGAAGCATTGACACCATCTAACATCTTTGCGTAATTAAAAGCTCTTTTCTGAACTTTTAATAAAACTCCCGCCAATGTTTTTTTGCTGTCCGCTACGTCCTTGGCATCTTTCATAACAGCTACATTATCTATATTCTTAATAAAGATAATATCTGCATCCTGTTCGTTTAAATTTTCTATTAAAGCTCCATGACCTCCGGGTCTGAACAAAACAGTCCCATCAGGGTTTCTAAATGGTTTATTCTCCATATCTACCGCAATAGTATCCGTAGAAGGTTTTTGAAATGAATAATCCACGACATATGAAATCCCGGTGTCCTTAGAAACTCTATCGCCTACCTCTTCAAGTTCGGATTTAAACATTTCTTCATGCTGTTCAGAAATTGTAAAATGCAAATTTGAGGTATTGGAGGAGCTTGCATATAGGGCACCCTCCTTTAAATGTTCTTCAAAGGGGGTCGCGGTATTTTCACCGTATTTATGAAATGGTAATAAGCCCTTTGGGTAAAAGCCATAATTCAAGGCATTCTCGCCCAACAATTCTTGTACAAACAGATAGACTTTTTCTCCCTCTGTTTCAAATGAATTGGGCAGCCTATTCATGACTTTATCATAAAAGGGCATGTTTTCCATTCCTTCGGAAAGTAATTTTATGTCCTTATCGCCCGTACGTTCTAAATAGGCCTTTAAAGTTTCGTCCTTGGGTTTATAACTATCCAAAAAAGCAAATAGGGCTTTGAACATACGTGAGGCAGCTCCAGAAGCGGGAACAAACTTTAGCACATCCAAGTCTTTTACCCTGGTTTCGTATAAGGCGATTAAATCTTGTTCTTCTTGATCTGTAAAACGATATATGCCATTTCCAACAACAGCGGCACCCTGTAAGTCTACAAAAGGAATGCCTTCTTTAAAGGTGTTGATTTGGTCTACTACTTTCTCTTTGGCAATTCCTTTTTCTGCCATTTGTTTTCTGTCCTGTTCTGTGAATTCTATCATTTTCCTAATAAATTATCTATATGTTCCACTGCGAGATTAAGTCGCTCTTTTTTATTTCCTTTTAAGATAATAAAATTGCGCTCAAACTTTTCTAAAGTCGCCCTGAAATATTCGAACATCTCCTCTCTTTCATCTGGTTTATCACGTAAATCGTCTGCCTCCCAAGGAATATCTATATAGGTTAATAAATAAAGGTCGTACGTGTTTTCAATGGCATACTTTTCTAATGTGGGATCACAATCTCCCACATAATAGGCCTCTGAATATACTTTTGTTTCCAGTAAATCGGTATCGCAAATGAGAATTTTCGTTGCTTTTTTGGTCAGGTCATTTTCCAATTGCATTTGGCCTGCAGCTATAGGAAGTAAATCTTCTGGCTCACAAGTTTTACGTTCGTTGTTCCATTTATTCTGAAGGTATTCCCTTGCATACTCCGGAACCCAAACCGTATTGTAATGTCGCGCCAGTTGTTCCGATAAGGTAGTTTTTCCCGTGGATTCCGGGCCAAAGAGAACTACTTTTATAATATTTGACGGTTGTTGTCTATACTTTTCTTCCATTCAAAATAACCTTGGATAGCCAAGATGGTAAATATAAGGTATTGCAGGGAAAGCATGCCCCAACCTCTGTAGGCGTAGAGTGGCACTGTTATGATATCGGCCAATATCCATAGTGTCCAGTTTTCCAATTTTTTAAGAGCCATGTACCACATTCCCGTAAAGAAAACTCCAGAAGTAAATATATCTATATAGTTAGAGGGACCAATTTCTACATCAAAAACTCGATACACCACATAAGTAATGATCATGGTCATAAGAAAAAGGCCAAAGCCAATTATTTTCTCTCTAGAATTGGTTCTGGAAATATGAACGACCTTTTTATTATTCTTAGTCCTTGCCCAGTTCCACCAACCATATACGCTCATGACCGAAAAATAAAAATTCATCATCATATCCCCCATCAGCCGATCTCGATATAATAGATAGACCGTAAGGACCGTGGCTACCAAACCTGTTGGATAGACCAGAATATTCTCCTTTTTTGCATACCAAACACTTAGAATACCGGTAACAAAAACAATCGCTTCAATCACGATAATAAATGTTTCCTTATCCTTATAAGGCCCTAAAAAAAAATCAAAAATGGGGCTCATACGCGCTCCTATCGGATTTTACCATTTTCATATACATCAATCCCTTGTCCATTAGTTCAAAAGCAGTTTTGATTTCGACTTTTAAGACTTCCATTACGGTATCATAAGGTCCAAAAACCTGAGTGCTTAAAGGATTTTCCAAAACCACAAGTCCAGAATTCCTCAGTTTTTTTATAAAATTAATGATGTGTTCCTCAAAATCATCCTGCAAAGGAGAAAAGGTAAGTTCTACAGATATTTCCATGTCAGCTTTTTACGTATTCCAGATACCTCAGGGTACAAAAAGGGCATCAAATTTTTATTTATACCGATTAATTTTTAGAGCAATTATAGCGCTTATATCGAGTAAAGATATTTGATTGAATAACCAAAAGCTAGTCGGTTTTATCTTTAATGGCATAAACACAGGTGAAACCTTCAAATTCTATGAAGTCCACTTTGTAATGGGAAATATCGCCCTCATAAATTATCTCCGCGGTAGTCCTATTTTCGGAAAAGGAAAAATCCGCTACATTGATATGATGCAAAAAACTGATGCCTTGTTGACCGTAAATCTTATAAAGTGACTCCTTGGCCCCCCAAACAATGGTTAATTTTCGTACAATTGCCATTGTATTTGCCAATGTCCTATATTCCTCAAAAGGAGTGAATTTGTGGGCAATTCTAAGAATTTTCTCCCTTTGTTTTTCTATATCGATTCCTACATCGTCAGATTTACTTATGATAATTCCCGTAAAATTATGGGAGTGGGAAATGGAAATTAAATTACCATCCTTAAGATGTGGTTTACCACTTTCATCATAAAATAAGTCTTTATCCACATACCCGTAAATGGCCATTAAATGCCGGATGCTCAAAAAGGCCCTTCGGTGTAATTCGGATTTCATGCCATCGTAACGTGATTGGCAATGGTCTGACAATTCAATTCCTTCGGCTAAAAAACCCTCCGTCTCTTCAACCTTCCAAATAGCTATCGAGGTATCTTTATTAACTGTTATAGTTTTGTAAAGAGGCATTGATTATTAGGGTATTTTGTACCTTTGCAGGACATTTAAAAAAGCTTTGTGCTTTAAACGAAAGTAAAAAGAAAAATAGATATGAGCACCACCACCATTCCATTTGTACCCTATAAAGTAAAAGATGTTAGCCTTTCGGCATGGGGTAGAAAAGAAATTGAATTAGCTGAGGCTGAAATGCCAGGATTAATGTCCTTGCGTGAAGAATATAAAGATGAGCAACCACTTAAAGGCGCTCGTATCGCTGGTTGTTTGCACATGACGATTCAGACAGCGGTTCTAATTGAAACCTTGGTCGCTCTTGGGGCCGAAGTTACTTGGAGTTCTTGTAATATATTCTCTACCCAGGATCAAGCTGCAGCAGCTATTGCAGAAGCAGGCATACCTGTGTACGCCTGGAAAGGTATGAACGAGGAGGAGTTCGATTGGTGTATAGAACAAACCTTGTTTTTTGGTGAGGATAGAAAACCACTGAACATGATTTTGGATGATGGTGGGGATTTAACCAATATGGTTCTTGATAAGTACCCAGAGTTGGCAAGTGGGGTTAAAGGATTATCGGAAGAAACAACAACAGGCGTTCATCGTTTATATGAGCGTGTTAAAAAGGGAACACTTCCAATGCCTGCTATCAATGTAAACGATTCCGTAACCAAATCTAAGTTTGATAATAAATATGGTTGTAGGGAAAGTGCTGTTGATGCCATAAGAAGGGCAACAGATACAATGTTAGCTGGTAAAAGAGTTGTAGTGGCCGGTTATGGAGATGTAGGTAAGGGTACTGCGGCTTCTTTTAAAGGTGCCGGTTCCATAGTAACCGTTACTGAAATTGACCCAATATGTGCACTACAGGCTTGTATGGATGGTTTTGAGGTGAAAAAATTGGAGACCGTCATTAGCAAGGCAGATATCGTTATAACTACTACAGGAAACAAGGATATCATAAGAGGTGAGCATTTTGAGGCACTTAAAGACAAGGCCATTGTTTGTAATATAGGCCACTTCGATAATGAAATTGATATGGCGTGGTTAAATAATAACCATGGAGCTACTAAGGATGAAATCAAGCCTCAAGTTGATAAGTACACGGTTAAGGGTAAGGATATCATTATACTGGCCGAAGGTAGGCTTGTAAACTTAGGGTGTGCTACAGGTCATCCTAGTTTTGTAATGAGTAATTCATTTACCAACCAAACCTTGGCTCAAATCGAATTATGGAATCATAACGACAAGTATGAAAACCAAGTTTATATGCTTCCGAAACATTTGGATGAAAAAGTAGCGAAGCTACATCTCTCTAGACTTGGAGCTGAATTAACGGAGCTAAATGAGGAGCAAGCGGAATATATAGGGGTAACCGTCGAAGGTCCATTTAAACCCGATTATTACAGATATTAAATATATAAATATGATAAAAAAAGCCCTTACATTGTGTAAGGGCTTTTATTTTTTTGCCTCCGCTATTTTCCTTTTATGGAATATCCTTTAAATTCACGCTGAGTGCCAGACAATTTATCAATCGGGCAATTTTAAATAAAAGTATTATGAAGAAAATCTACTTAGGACTACTGACATTTGGCCTGTTGGCGAATCTAATTCAAGCACAGAATACTATTTCTGTTGAAAAAAAATATACTAAAGAAATAGCTCGTTTGGCAAAAGATAAAAAGGTAAAAGTTGCCTTTGGCCAAATTGAAGAACAAAAAGAACAAACGACTAAAGACCATATAAAACTCACTGAAATACTTGCGGCCCCTTTTAAAGAGGATAAAAGAGGTGTGGCATTTGCTCAGCTACTTAGAGAAGCTGGATTAGATAGCATCTGGACGGATAACGTGGGAAATGTAATCGGTTTACGAAAAGGTGTTTCCGATGAAACGGGATATGTTGGAATTGATGCGCACCTCGATATCGTTTTCCCCGAAGGTACAGATGTGACGGTTAAAAAAATTGGCGATACACTTAAGGCTCCCGGTATAGGTGATGATACCAGAGCTTTGGCTAACCTTATTTCGATGTTAAAAGCGATGAACAAGGCGAATATTAAAACCCAAAAGGACGTGCTCATAGTGGGTTCCGTGGGTGAAGAGGGCTTGGGTGACTTACGAGGCATGAAATACATATTTAATGAATCGGGTTTGGATATAGATTCCTGGATTGCCATTGATGGAGGTAGTATGGGACGAGTGAGCAATGCCGGGTTAGGCTCCAAGAGGTATAAATTGCTGGTTAAGGGTAAAGGAGGTCATTCATGGGGAGCATTTGGATTGGCCAACCCACATCATGCCTTGGGTATGGCTATTGATGTTTTTTCGAAAGCGGCTTGGGAATATACCTCAGGTGATATTTCTAAAACGAGTTTTAATGTGGGGCGCATTGGGGGAGGAACATCTGTAAACTCAATTCCTTTCGAATCTTGGATGGAGGTGGATATGCGTGCCATTAGCCCAAAAAATTTGGAAGAAATAGAAGCTATTTTTAAATCATCTGTAGAAAAAGCCATAAATGAATATAATAGCAGCGGAATAGAAGATGAAGTCACCTACGAACTTATAAAAATTGGCGATAGGCCATCAGGTGAACTTTCTGAAGATATTCCATTGGTCCAAAGAAGTATGGCTGCCACAGAATATTTTGGTGTCACACCGTCTTTAGGCAGAGGATCAACGAACATCAATATACCCGTTTCCAAGGGTATACCCGCGGTGTGTATTGGAAGAGGTGGTTCAGGTGGTGGAGCCCATTCGCTTCACGAATGGTATGTAAACGATGAGCCCCATGAAGAATCCATAAAACTGGCACTCCTAATTACCTTGGCACAGGCTGGACTGGACAAATAATAACTCCAAATCGTTCAAAAAAATGATAATTTATGTAGATATGGACGAGGTATTGGCGGATACCTACGGCGCACATATAGAGATATATAATAAAGAATTCAATGGTGAACTTACAGAAGAGCTATGCTTAGGCAAAGAAGTTTGGCATATGGTTCCCGATGCACATCAGGATAGCGTTCGGAATCATGCTAGGAGAAGAGGATTTTTTAGGGACTTAAAGCCAGTCGTCGACAGCCAAAAAATATTGAATGTTTTAGCTGATACATATGAAGTTTATATCGCATCTGCCGCTATGCAGTTTCCAAACTCCTTAGAAGAAAAAAGCGATTGGTTAGATGAACATTTTCCTTTTATTCCATGGCAAAATAGAATCCTATGCGGACATAAACATATTCTCAAGGGAGATGTCCTAATTGATGACAGAAGCTACAACCTAACTCATTTTGACGGGCGTTCCCTGCTCTTTACCTCACCGCACAACGTGAACACCACCGGAATAGAAAGAGTCAATACTTGGCAAGAAGTTGCCGACAAATTGTTATAAGTAAAAAGCCCTCACAGTTGTGAGGGCTTATGTTATTCTAAACGAGAATTTCTTTTACGCCTCAAAGGGCTCAATAGAAACGTAGGATTTACCTCCCGCTTTTTTCTCGAATTTAACCATACCATCTACACGGGCATGCAACGTATGATCTTTTCCTGCGTAAACATTTTCACCAGGATTATGTTTTGTACCACGTTGTCTAACGATAATATTACCGGCAATTGCTGCCTGGCCACCAAATATCTTAACACCTAATCGTTTTGATTCTGACTCTCTACCGTTTTTAGAACTACCTACACCTTTTTTATGTGCCATAATTTTAAGGTTTTATATTATTATACTTTGGAGAATTGCGATTAAGCTTTACCTCCGTCTAATTCGTCTTGCCATTTCTTCAACTCATCCCACTTACCTTCAGCTGCCAATTTAGCTTGTGCTGGCCAAGTATCGGTTACGTGGTTACCACGAACATCAGCGATTATTTCGGCAATTTTCTCTGGAGTGGATTTTGCCAATTCTGCATAAGTTGAAATACCAGCAGCATTTAAGGTCTCTGCAATTTTTGGTCCGATACCTTCAACCTTTTTAAGGTCATCAGCCTTTGCTTTTGCTTTGGCTGCTTTTGGTTTAGAGGCAACAGATTTTTCTACTGGAGCTGCTTTACCCTCAGATTTTGGTTTTGCCGGAGCAGCTTTCTTAGCGACCGGTTTTTCCTCTTTCTTAGCCGGGGCCGCCTTCTTAGCACCTTTTGCAACAATAGACTCAATTACAATCTCCGTTAAGGATTGCCTATGCCCATTTTTCTTTCTATAACCTTTACGTCTTTTCTTGTGAAAAACGATTACTTTGTCACCTCTCAGGTGCTTAATGACTTTTGCCTCTACTGCGGCTCCGTCTATAGCCGGGGCGCCAATAGTAACGTTCTTACCATCATCCAAAAGAAGAACATTGTCAAAAGTTACCTTTTTTCCCTCTTCTGTTTGCAAACGGTGAACGTACACTTTTTGGTCTTTCGCAACTTTAAATTGCTGCCCTGCCATCTCTACAATTGCGTACATATCGTTAAAAATGTATTGTTAAAACCTACTGGATTTTTTCCATAGGCGGGTGCAAATATACTGCTTATTCCATAACCCACAAGGGTTTTTTTACGAATTTAGCTACTCTTTCGTTTTAAATTATTGGAAGATTTAAAAAGCTGCATAAAAGAGAGTGTAAGCACAAGTGAAGTTACGAAACCCATGGTAGCGACTACCAAAAATACGATAGCTTCAAAGTTTTCATATTCCTTGGCCCATTTTGTGGAAAGTTCCTCCAAAAAACCAGGGTTGACCTCGGTTGAATAAAACGCAAAAAACAATGTAAAAAGAAGGGTAGCCACTCCGCCAGTAACAAGACCGGCCACAAAACCTGTACTATACGTAAATGTTTCGGGCCTTTTTATCTTTAGGTACTTTATAGTTTCATATATACCAAATCCTGTAATTACTGCATTAAAAAGACTGTAAAAAACATTAGTATGTAACCCTAGTGATGCCAAAATCAAAAAGTAGGCAATAAGACAAGCACTGGTTACAATTCCAAATCGAATAGGTAGTGTGTAATTTTTCATTTATTTTTTTCTTTTTCATAAGTTAATAAATCTTTGTGATATTGTTAGCGGACAGGCTATAAAACCCTTTGATTATTTAAGATTAAACCTACAAAACCTTATTTTCGTGTAACAATAATCATTAACAATAGACACATTAAAGTGATAAACACTAAACACTAAAAAATGAAGAAAACATTACTCATGGCCTCGAGCCTTCTCCTTTCTTGCGTTACTATCCAGGCGCAAGAAGTAAATTATGAAGAATATGACCTCGACAATGGACTCCATGTCATTCTTCACCAAGATAATACGGCTCCCGTCGTTACCACCTCGGTGATGTACCACGTAGGAGGTAAAGATCGTACTGAAGGCAGAACAGGATTTGCACATTTATTTGAGCATTTATTGTTCGAGGGAACCAAGAACATTGAAAAAGGAAAGTGGTTCGAAATTGTATCCTCCAACGGAGGTACGAACAATGCAAACACCTCACAGGACAGAACCTATTATTACGAGGTTTTCCCATCCAATAATCTTAAGCTGGGCTTATGGTTAGAATCGGAAAGAATGTTGCACCCAGTAATAAACCAAGATGGTGTAGATACACAAATCGAAGTAGTAAAAGAGGAAAAAAGGTTACGTTACGATAATTCTCCATACGGCCAGTTACTTCCTGTATTGGGAAAAAATCTCTTTGAAAAACACCCTTACAAAGATCCAAATATTGGATATATGAAGGATTTGGATGCAGCAACCCTGGATGATGTTGTCGCCTACAATAAAAAGTATTATGTCCCCAATAATGCTGTTCTGGTTGTGGCCGGGGATATTAAGGTTGAAGAAACCAAGCAAATGATAAAAGATTACTTTGGACCTATTCCAAAGGGAGCGGAAGTAGCTCGGAATTATCCCCAAGAAACACCCATTACCACAGAAAGAAAAGCTACAGCCTACGATCCCAATATCCAAATACCGGCAGCAGGGTTGGCATATAGAACACCTGGCTTTAAGGAAAGGGATGCCTATGTATTGGATATGATTTCAACCTATTTGAGTGATGGGCCTACATCCAAGCTTTACAAAAAAATGGTAGATGATCAAAAGCAGGCATTGCAAGTTGGCGCCTTTAATATTCCACAAGAAGATTACAGTATGTATCTGGTTTTTGCCCTACCAGTGGGCGAGACTTCCACGGATACGCTTATCGCCGAAATGGAGGAGGAAATTGCCAAAGTAAGAACGGATTTGATTTCTGAAAGGGACTATCAAAAGCTTCAAAATAAATTTGAGAACCAGTTTGTGAATTCAAATTCCAGTGTGGAGGGTATTGCCAATTCCTTGGCAAGAAATTATATGCTTTATGACGACACCTCGCTGATAAATAAGGAAATAGATATTTATAGGTCAGTAACTCGTGAAGAAATTATGGAAGTGGCCAAAAAATATTTGAAACCGAACCAACACGTTGTAATCGATTATTTACCAGAAGAAAAACCTTCAAATTAGAACTGAAATGAAAAAATTATATATACTACTTTTTACCGTCCTATCTACCTTGGCGATACAGGCTCAAGTAGATAGAACCAAAATGCCCGAGCCAGGACCAGCTCCTGAAATCAACCTTGAGGAACCTCAGAGTTTTGACCTTAATAACGGTTTAAAGGTTTTGGTGGTCGAAAACCATAAACTCCCAAGGGTCTCCATTCAATTGACAATTGACAACCCTCCCATCCTAGAAGGCGATAAAGCTGGTGTTTCAAGTTTAACGGGATCTTTGATGGGCAATGGAACAAGGAACATATCCAAGGATGAATTCAACGAAGAAATCGATTTCCTTGGGGCTAGACTTAATTTTGGGTCGCAAAGTGCCTTCGCAAGTTCGCTCTCCAAATATTTTCCTAGAATAATGGAGCTAATGGCCGATGCAGCCATTAACCCAAATTTCACCCAGGAAGAGTTTGAAAAGGAAAAGGAAAAATTGATTACAGGGCTAAAAGCTGAGCAAAAAGATGTTTCTGCCATTAGCGGTAGGGTTCAAAGGGCACTGGCCTACGGCAAAGACCACCCCTATGGTGAATTCACAACCATTGAAACCGTAAACAATGTTAAGCTAGAAGATATAAAAAAATTCTATAGGGAATATTTTGTTCCCGCCAACGCCTATTTGGTCGTAGTAGGTGACGTAAATTTCGATGAGGTAAAAGAATTGACCGAAAAACATTTTACTTCTTGGACCAAAGCTATTCCCCCTTCATATTCCTATAGCAAACCTAAAGATGTCTACAATACGCAGATTAGTTTCGTGGATATGCCCAATGCCGTGCAATCTGAAATAGCGGTACAGAATATCGTCAACCTTAAAATGAAGGATGATGACTATTTGCCTGCATTGGTAGCGAACCAAATTTTAGGTGGTGGTGGAGAAGCCCGACTTTTCCTAAACCTAAGAGAGGATAAAGGGTACACTTATGGTTCTTATTCTGTTATTGGAGACGACAAATACGAACCAACTAGATTTAGGGCAGTGGCAAGTGTACGTAATGCAGTTACCGACAGTTCCGTAGTTGAAATTCTAAAAGAAATTGATAAAATTATTACTGAACCGGTATCCGAAAAGGAATTGGAAAATACAAAGGCTAAATATGCCGGTAGGTTTGTGATGGCTTTGGAACAGCCACAGACCATTGCCAATTACGCATTGAACATTGAAAAGGAAGGGTTGCCAAAAGATTTTTACAAAACCTATCTAGAGAGTTTGGAAAATATCACGGTAGAAGATGTTCAAAATGCAGCAAAAAAATATTTTAGCTCCTCGAATGCACGCGTTGTTGTTGCCGGTAAAGGCAGTGAAGTTTTAGAGAATTTGGAAAACGTCGAGTTTAAAGGGAAAAAGTTACCCGTTCTTTTCTATACCAAAACCGCGGAAAAGACAGAAAAACCAGATTATAATGCAGCTACTCCTGAAGGTCTAACGGCCGAAAAAGTGGTTGAAAAATACATTGAAGCCATTGGTGGTAAGGACAAATTAGAAAGTGTAGATTCTTATTCCATGACCGCCGAAGCTGAAATGCAAGGGATGAAACTGAATCTTGAACTTAAAAAAACGTCCAAGGATCAGTTTATGCAGGATATTACCATGATGGGCAATTCTGTTAGTAAACAAGTCTTGGACGGTGATAAAGGTTATGTAGTAGCGCAGGGTCAACGTAAGGACTTTTCCGATGAGGAAATAACAAAAATAAAGGAGGAGTCTGCCCCTTTCCCTGAACTTAATTATCTGGCCGCAGGAGATATTTCCTTGGAAGGAACCGATATGGTCGGTGAAAAAAAAGCGTACAAAGTGAAAATCACGGATAATAAAACGGCCTTTTATGATGTGGAATCCGGACTTAAACTGCAAGAGGTAAATGTTCTGGAGATGCAAGGACAAACCATGCAACAGACCATGATGCTCGACGATTACAAGGAAGTTTCCGGAATATTGTTCCCTTTTAAATTGACACAGAGTATGGGGCCTCAAAACATTGAGTTCATCTTTTCGGATATAAAAGTAAATGAAGGGGTTTCCCCGGCTGATTTCGAATAGAAAAATTCCATAGTAATCAGAAGGCCCATTTAATTTAAAAGTGGGCCTTTTTTCATTTCAATTTTTTGAAACAAAATCTTATCTGTTTTTTAGGGCAAGTAGTATATTTACGATTCAAAGATTGTGACGCTTGAAAAATCATAGGCGTCTATCAAAATGTGTAAATAACATGAGACTAAGTATTTCAATTGTCATTTTTCTGTTTGTCTCAGCTTTATCCTTTGGACAAAAATTAAGAAATGAAACAAATAAAATAACGACTGCTGTGTTCGAAATCAATGGCATGGCCTGTCAAGAAGGGTGCGCTGATAAAATCAGTTCAAATTTAACAGCCATCGAAGGTGTTTCATCTGCAGTCGTGAGTTATGAAAAGAAAGAGGCCATCATAGAATTTAACCATAACGTTCTATCCATAACCGATTTGAAGTCAGTAATTACCAATACCAAGGTAAAAGATTATATATACACTATTGGAAAAACCACCATTGAACAATAAAGAATATGAAAAATTTTATCCTCTTATCTATTAGCTGCTTTTTAATTTTTATCTCCTGCAAAGAAGAGAAAAAGAAAGAGGGCCCTACACAAATGGAACAGGTAATGGCCATACATGATGAGGTCATGCCTAAAACTGGTGAATTAGGAAAATTAGTAAGCCAATTAAAGCCTATCGCCGATTCATTGGGAACGGAATCTCAAGAGGCAAAGGCGATGAAAGATTTACAGGAAGCTCATAAAGCGATGATGGACTGGATGCAGAATTTTGGAGACCGTTTTGAACCAGAGGAAATTTTGGAAGGTGAGGCCTTGAGTGAAGAAAAGAAAAAATGGTTGGATGAGGAAGAGATGGCAATTAAGGAAGTAAAGGAAAAAATCAATTCAAGTATAAGTAATGCTGAGGCCCTTCTTGGGCCTTCTAATTAACATTCTCCCACCAATCTTCATGGTAAACACTGGTTTCGCCTAAATAAATGAACTCCCCAATTTTTGGTGTAATAATAGGTAGATTCAATTCCCTAGCTTTTTGTGTTACTCGAACAACCGGATCGGTCCAAGAATGCATCGCCAATTTAAAGGCTCCCCAGTGAATGGGCATAATCGTGTTCGCTTTTACATCTAAACCAGCTTGGGCGGTTTCCTCGGGCATCATGTGTATTTCTTTCCATAGCCGATTGTACTGCCCACATTCCATCATGGCAAAATCAAAAGGTCCGTATTTATCCCCTATTTCCTTAAAATGGTTGCCATAACCACTATCACCACTAAAAAATATATTAGTACTATCTATTTGTAGCACCCAACTGCTCCATAAGGTTTTTCCCCTATCCGTTAAACCTCTTCCGGAAAAATGTTGGGCCGGAGTGCACTTAAGGGAAACCCCCTTAAAAAATGTTTCCTCCCACCAATCCATTTCTACAATACTTTTGGTGTCCACACCCCACTCCGTCAAATGTGCACCTACTCCCAAAGGAGTGAAAAACACTTTTACCTTATCCTTTAATTTAATGATAGATCCATAATCCAGATGGTCGTAATGGTCGTGGGACAATATCACCATATCTATCTTGGGCAATTTCTCTATTACTATTGGTAAACTTTCACTAAATCTTTTACCGCCCAACATGGGATGAGGGGCGGGTACTGGACCCAGCATAGGATCTAATAGTATATTCTTACCCATTATTTGAAGAAGGAAAGTGGAATGTCCAAACCAAATGAAGCGCGCCGGACCCTGGTAATTTGCCAATTCAACAGAATCGACTTTTGAAACGGGGATATCCTTTTCCGGTACGGTATTCGGTTTAGGTGAAAAAAACCCACGTATTCCTTTAATATAATCCCCAAAACCCATCGACATCTTTACGCCGCCTATATTTTCAAAGACTCCATCTTTATAGTTTCCGGACTTAGTAAAACGCTCTTTATGCTCCTTTGAGATTGTCCCTCCAAATTCAGGGCTTAAATTGATGAATAATGCTCCAATTACGAACAAAATGAACAGAATAGACAAAATCGAAATCAACATTCTTTTTAATTGTTTTTTAAACCTTTTCATCTAGAAGGGTAAATTGCTCAAATCTACATTACCTCCGGATATAATTATTCCGATTTTCTTGTTATGGTAATTACCCTCATTTTCTGATTCATCCCTAAACAGGGCTGCTAGTGCCACAGCACTGGAGGGTTCTATGATTATTTTCATCCTTTCCCACACCAATCGCATAGCGGAAATGATCTCCTCTTCCGTAACCCGAACAATTTTGGAAACGTTTGACTTAATTATTGGAAAATTCGTATCGCCCAAGGTTGTCCTTAAACCGTCTGCTATTGTATTGGCAGTTTCATTGTTTTCTATTTTACCCGAAAGCAATGACCTATAGGCATCATCTGCTTCAAAAGGCTCACCTCCCAATACCTTACAATTTTGACCATAGTATTTTGCTGATAGTGAAGTACCCGCTATTAGACCACCTCCTCCCACGGGGCAGAAAATAGCATCCAAATCTGGTTGCTTGTCTAAAAGTTCAATGGCTGCGGTTCCCTGTCCTATAATTACATCAATATCATTTGAAGGATGTAAAAAAGTGGCTCCCTTATCACTAGAAATTTGGTCCGCCAATGATTGTCTGGCTTCCACAGTGGGTTCACATTCATAAACAATACCGCCATAAGCCAAAACGCCTTCCTTTTTTACATGGGGTGCTGTTGTGGGCATTACAATATGCGATGTAACCCCCAAGCTCTTGGCAGCTAAAGAAACCGCTTGTGCAAAATTACCGGACGAATGCGTAACTACGCCATTTTTTCTTTGATTCTCAGTAAGCTTCAAAATAGCATTCGTAGCCCCCCTAATTTTATAGGCACCGGCGCGCTGAAAGTTTTCACATTTAAAATATACCTCACATCCAATTTTATCATTGATTAGGGATGAAGTTAAAACAGGTGTTTCGTGAACAAAGGGTGAAATCCTTCCATGACAACTTAGCAGTTCTTCTTTGTACATTTTCTGAAACTATTTTATTTCCATTCCAAGGATTCGATTATCCTCCTAATGTCATTTTGGAGGTAGGCAGCCGCTGGCAAAATGGAGTCGTAATTAGGTTTGGTATAAAAATATACCGAGCCCGTCAGAAAATGCTCGGTACTGTCCGTTACAAAAAATTGTGATTGGGAGGCTGCGTTACCTTGTACTTCAAACAGGGCACCATATACTTCCTTGTTAGGATTTACGTAGGGCTGTTCCACAATATTATCCGCCTTCATAGCGTGCTCGTAACTTAATCTTTTTGCATCCACTATCAGCTTTTCCAGGTTACCCTCGACTTTCTTGTAGCTTAGAAAAATAGCACCCTTCATTTCTGGGTATTCCAAAGAAAAGGCATTCTCAGCATTTAGTTTGGCATTGGCCAATTGATTGTATTGAAATTTAAAGTTATCGGTCTCCAAAGGCAACAAATTTCCGGGAGGATATTCCAGTCTAATTTGGGCCTTTGGTTTTGGGATGGCCTGTTCATCACAAGCAAAAAAAAGACAAAAACATACAACAATCAGAACCGAAATTTTAAACTTCATGAGGTAGCGTTACTTTTATTTGTTTTAGTCTCTTTTTATCGAAACTTTCTACGACAAATTTATAATCTTGAAAGATTACTTCTTCCCCTCGTTTTGGAAAACTTCCAGCCATTTCCAGAACAAAACCGGCTATGGTCTCGGACTCCCCTTTGTTACTCTCAAAAATATCTTCCTCCGTTAGTTTGATGACCCTATAGAAGTCCTTTAACGTTGTCTTACCTTCAAACACGTAGTTATATTCGTCCAACTTGGAAAAAACTAAGTCCTCATCATCAAATTCATCACTTATATCCCCAACAATCTCCTCAATGATATCCTCTAAGGTAACAATTCCTGACGTTCCACCATACTCATCTACCACTACCGCCAGATGATTCTTTTTGGCTTGAAAATCAGCCAATAAATCATCCAATTTCTTATTCTCTGGTACAAAATAAGGCTCACGGATCAGAGTCATCCAATTGAAGGATTTACGTTCTAAATATGGCAACAAGTCCTTTACATATAATACGCCAAGGACATTATCGATATTTTCGGTAAAAACCGGAATTCTGGAGTAACCGTGTTTTTTAATTTCTTCCAGAACTTCCGGAAATTTCATCTGGTCATTAAGTGAAAAAATATCAATCCTGGGTCGCATTACCTGTTTGGTATCGGTATTTCCGAAGGTCACTATTCCTTGTAGGATTTTTTGTTCCTCTTTAGTGGTATCCCCATCCGAGGTCAATTCCAAGGCTTGCGATAAGTGATCAACACTCAGGTTAGATTTTTCCTTTCCCAATTTGTTGTACAAGAAAATTGTACCTGAGCGCATTGGCAAACTCAAGGGAGAAAAAATAAAATCCAAGACCTTTAAAGGGTAGGTCATGAAATTTGAAAAGCTCAATCGGTTTCTGTTCGCGTATACCTTTGGTAAAATTTCGCCAAACATCAATATCAGAAATGTAGCAACCACCACTTCCAGTAAAAACCGTACGGAAACAAGATTGAAGAGGACCATGTTAATTTCTGAAAAAAGAGTATCCCCAATTAAATTGAAAATTAGAACGATTCCTATGTTTATGGCATTATTGGCAATTAATATGGTCGCCAGAAGTTTCTTTGGACGCTCCATTAACTTTATTAGAATACCGCTTCTATCTGTTTTTTGCTCCTTGATTTGGTTTATTTCCGTAACCGATAGTCCGAACACGGCTACCTCCGCACCTGAAATAAGTGCCGAACAGATTAAAAGAACTACCAAAACGGCAATATTTAGTGCAAAAACACCGTCCATCACCATAAAATTAAGAGCTAAGCGTAAAGGGTCAGGATCCAATTAATATTTTTTAGAACTAGTTTAGAATGGTAAATCATCATCCTCCTCTTGACTTAAAGGTGCAGGGGATTTAGGGGGGGTCCTATCCTCATCGGATGTGTTCTGCGGCTGCGATGTCTGTCCAGAATTATTGGACATACTTTCCTGTTTTGTAGTCAAAAAGGTGAAGTCTTGTACATGCACTTCGGTCGTATATCTCGTATTGCCATCCTCGCCCTGCCATTGCCTGTTCTTAAGACGCCCTTCCACATATACCTTATCCCCTTTGCTCAAATACTTTTCACAAATTTCGGCGGCCTTATTTCTTACTACAATGTTATGCCAGTCCGTATTGGTAACACGTTCTCCCGTTTGTTTACTGGTATAGGTTTCATTGGTTGCTAAGGGAAACCTTCCTATGCATCCTCCTCCTTCAAAATAATGCATCTTTACTTCATCTCCCAGATGCCCAATAAGCATCACTTTATTTAATGTCCCGCTCATAATTTTTTTCTAATAATCAAAAGTACTAAAATTTAAATGTTTTCATGAAATCCGCAATTAATACCGGTACGGGATAATTAATTAAATCCAAGGTCTTAATACACTTCTTAAATTTAAAATCTCCTTCTATGATCCAAAATTTGGTATGCAAATGTTGATGCGATAATTTATGTACAATCGGATTTTCATTGTGCAGGGTAATTTCAGAAAGTCCATCTAATTTGAATTTTTTGAGAACTACTTTTTCAACTTCGATTGCGTCAATCTCTTTTTCACTTTCCCATAAAGGGAATTCCCATAAGTTTTGCCAAATTCCCTTTCCTTTTCGCTGTCTTAATTGAGTGAACTTATCATTCTCAAGATTCCTCGTTATCGGAACCAAATAATTAAAATACCTAGTTCTAACTTTTGTCTTTCCAACCTTAACGGGTAAGGTTTTAATCTTGTCCTTTTCCAAGGCCACACAACTATTGCTCAACGGGCATTTTTCGCAATTAGGGTTTTTGGGTGTACACTGTATTGCCCCGAATTCCATAATGCCCTGATTATAATCGCTTGTATTATTTGAATGCAATACTTCTTGGGCCAAATTTTTAAAATATTTTATTCCCTTGGTTGTATTAATGGGAATATCAATTCCAAAATAACGCGATAGTACCCTATAGACATTTCCATCTACTACAGCTTGGCGTTCATTAAAACATATAGAAGAAATTGCGCTTGCCGTATAATCTCCAACTCCCTTTAATTTTAATAGTTCCTTATAAGTGCCTGGAAAGATTCCATCATTTTCATTGACTACCATTTTGGCGGCAGTATGCAAGTTACGGGCTCTGGAATAATAACCAAGCCCCTGCCATAGTTTCAAAATTTGCTCCTCCTTGGCATTGGCCAAATCATTTATAGTAGGGAAAGCCTCTATGAATTTAAAATAGTATGGTGTTCCTTGGGCAACACGCGTCTGTTGTAATATTATTTCGGACAACCAAATTTTATAAGGGTCCCTAATACCTCTCCATGGTAAATCCCGCTTATTTTCTTGGTACCACTTTAAAATTTTATCCGAAAAAGACATCAACAAAAATAATAAGCGACAAAAGTATAAGTTTAAATACTTAAAATTAGATCTTTAGAAAGAAAGATTGAATTTAATTTATATATTTGCAACCCGAAAAAAATACAGAAAATCTAATATTGTAAGATGACGAAAGCGGAAATTGTATCTAAGATCTCAGATAAACTGGGAATTGAAAAAGGAGATGTACAAGCAACAGTTGAATCCTTTATGGAAGAAGTAAAGACTTCTTTAGAGAGTGGTGATAATGTTTACCTAAGAGGTTTTGGAAGTTTTATTATCAAAACCAGGGCAGAGAAAACCGGAAGGAATATCTCTAAGAATACAACCATTAAAATCCCCGCCCACAACATTCCTGCATTTAAACCAGCCAAGGTTTTTGTAGAAGGTGTTAAAAGTAACGTACAAGTAAAATAATAATCTAAAAGAAGAACTTTATGCCGAGCGGTAAGAAAAGAAAAAGACATAAGGTAGCTACTCACAAGCGTAAGAAGCGAAGAAGAGCTAACCGACACAAGAAAAAGTAGTTTTACAACTACTTTTTCGTTTTATACCTACGTTCATTGACATAGAGATTCCTATGAGTATCTCGGCAGATTTTTAAAAATCTGTTTACAGCATTGTTTAATCAATCTATCCTCAAATTTTAGGATAGATACAAATACATTCAGGTGAATAGAGAATTAATCGTAAGATCTAGTTCCGATGCCGTTGACTTTGCTTTGTTAAAGGACGGAAAACTCACTGAACTGCATAAAGAGGAAGACAACAATAACTTTTCTGTTGGCGATATATTTTTAGCCAAAATACGTAAGCCTGTAACAGGTTTAAATGCGGCTTTTGTAAATGTAGGGTATGAAAAAGATGCTTTCTTGCATTATCATGACCTAGGCCCTCAGTTATCCTCTATGTTAAAGTTCATTAAACAAGTGAGCTCAGGAAAATTAAAGGATTTTTCCTTGAAAAACTTTCCGTTTGAAAAAGATATTGATAAAAATGGTGTAATAACCGATGTTATTAAAGCCAATCAATCACTTTTAGTGCAAATTGTAAAAGAACCGATTTCCACCAAGGGACCCAGAATAAGTTCTGAGCTATCCATTGCAGGACGCTATTTGGTCATGGTGCCTTTTTCCGATCGAGTTTCCGTATCACAAAAGATAGGAAGCAAAGAAGAGAAGGATAGGTTAAAAAGACTCGTAAAGAGCATAAAACCAAAAGGATTTGGAGTCATCATCAGAACAGTTGCAGAGGGTAAAAAAGTCGCAGAACTGGATAAAGATCTAGAAAACTTGCTGAACAAATGGTCAGCAATGTGTAAAAAATTATATCGGGCGCAAACGCCTTCAAAAGTATTAGTGGAGCTTAATAGAGCTTCCTCTATACTTAGAGATGTTTTTAATGATAGTTTTACCGGAATTCATGTTGATGACGACAACTTATATAGAGAGATTAAGGACTACGTTTCCGAGATAGCTCCAGAAAAGGAATCTATTGTAAAACATTACACGAATACTGTTCCCATCTTCGAAAAGTTTGGAATAGACAGACAAATTAAAACTTCTTTTGGTCGTACAGCGACCATGAGCAAAGGAGCTTACCTTATTATAGAACATACCGAAGCGTTGCACGTTGTAGATGTCAACAGTGGTAACCGTTCCAATAAGGCAAAGAACCAAGAAGATACAGCTTTGGAAGTTAATTTGTTGGCCGCCTCCGAAATTGCTAGACAACTTCGTCTAAGGGATATGGGAGGAATTATTGTGGTGGATTTTATAGATATGGTAAAGTCTCAACATAGAAAAAAACTTTTTGATCATCTTAGGGATGAGATGAAAGATGACCGGGCAAAACATAAAATTTTACCTCCTAGTAAGTTTGGGTTAATACAGATTACAAGACAACGTGTTAGACCCGAAATGAATATCAAAACTACCGAAGAGAATCCGAACAAGAACGGACAGGAGATTGAAGCTCCAATTGTTTTGATAAACAAAATAAATGTAGACTTAGAACGACTATTGAAAGGACCTGCTAAAGATAATAGCATAACATTGAACATACATCCTTTCATTGCTGCCTACATTACCAGAGGATTCCCATCTATCCGAACCAAGTGGTTCTTGGAACATAAAAGATGGATAAAAATTCAACCAAGGGATGCGTATACGTATCTTGAATACCGTTTTAAGAATAAAGACGGTAAAACAATATATTAACCATCAAAAGCGACTTCCAAAAGAGGTCGCTTTTTTTGTTTATGAAAACCTCAAATGATAAAACCGGAATTGATTATCTTAAAATATTTCAAACATTTTCTACAACAATTTTTCTTCCCTTACCTTTAACATTTTTAGCAATTGAATCCCTTTTAATGGCACAAAATAATAGACGACAACAACAAGCAAAAATTTTACGGATTTTTCGAAAGTTACATCGAACGACAGGGGCTTTACTATTTTTCTTTTTTCTTTTTGTTTCTATAACAGGGCTTCTTTTAGGTTGGAAAAAGAATAGTAATGGAGTGATTTTAGCGGATACGGAGCAAGGCACTTCAGCGGAATTGGCAGAATGGCTTCCATTGGAAAAACTAAAAACCAACGCCCAAATCATATTTAGGGACTCGATTTCCAATCAATTATCTCCCGATATTGACAGAATTGACGTTAGGCCGGACAAAGGTGTCGTAAAGTTTAGTTTCAAAAATAATTATTATGGAATTCAATTAGACGGAGCCACGGGAACTATTTTAAAAATCGAACAAAGAAGATCTGATTTTATAGAACAAGTGCATGACGGTTCTATCTTGGACCAATATCTTGGTACTACCGACGGGCAAATAAAATTATTCTACACCACGGTAATGGGTCTGGCCCTATTACTATTTACAGTAACGGGCTTTTGGCTTTGGTATGGTCCAAAGAGGATGAAAAGGATGTCTAAAAGTTAATGAATCACAAAGAAAATTATACGGTTGATGAGGCCACCAGAAAGCTGGAGGGCTACTGTGCTTACCAAGATCGTTGCCATAAGGAAGTTGTGCGAAAATTAAAGGAAATGGGGATGATTTCTATTGCAATTGACACCATTGTATCCCATTTGATCAATGAAAATTATCTCAACGAAGAGCGCTTCGCCAAAAGTTTTGCTAGAGGTAAATTCAAGATAAAAAAATGGGGAAAAAATAGAATTGTAAATGAATTAAAATTCCGTGATATTTCAAGATACAATATCCAAACGGCCCTTAAGGAAATAGATGGTCCAGAATATTTTACCACGTTGGACAATTTGGCCAAAAAAAGATTGGCTCAAATCAATGAACGGAACATTCAAAAAAGAAAAAGAAAACTTGCGGACTACCTATTATACCGAGGTTGGGAAAGTCATTTGGTGTATGAAAAAACAAACGAACTTATTTCCTAATTACCGAATACAAGCTGTTAGCCCGTTTTAAGAAGGTTCGTTCTGGTAATCGCCTTTTCATTCTTTTCATCAATCCACTTTTGCCCTTTAATTCTTCGCATTAGAACGTCAAAATGCCGCATAAAAAGAACATTGTATAATGCCTTGGCTAAGTTTTTTGGGTTCCGAGCAATGGCCCTTAGGCTCATTGAAAAACCAGGAGTAATATATTTCATATAATGCCAATATCCTTCTGGCATATACAAAACTTCCCCGTGCTTAAGCCTTGTCTTATAGCCGCTTGCCTGTTTCAGTACTGGCCATTTTTTTAAGTCTGGATTTGAAAAATCTATACTTTCATGGGTTATTAATGAATGTGGAACCTTATATAAGTATTTGGTTTGCGATTGCGGGAAAAGAATACATTCCTTCTCTCCCTCAAAATGAAAGTGGAAGATATTACCAAAATCAATATCATAATGCATAAAAGTGTGGGAGTCTTCCCCGCCAAAGAACAGCATGGGAAGCTTTTTCATAAGTTTGATTCCAAAATCGGGATAAGAAAAGTCTTTTTGCAGTTCAGGTACTTCCTTTAAGATGTTCCAAAGAAAAATCCGGTATTTAGTAGGTCGGGTTTTTAACAGTTCTACATATTCGGCCATCTTCATTTTGGCATGTGGTTCATTGAAACCATCTTCATGCTGAACGGGTCTATCATCATAAAGTGGCACAACTTTATCTCCAGCTACCCCTTTCATGTAATCCAAATTCCACTTCCTAGAAGCTGGCCAATCCTCAATTGCCTTTTTTATGACAACAGGCTTTTGAGGCTTGAAATAATCCCTGATAAATTCGTCCTTGGTTATAGATTCTATCTTTGGAATTTCTGTTAACTTCAATACTACTTGGGTTTTTTAGAGCCTCAAATTTAGTTAACGTATCTAAAACAGTTTATAAAAATTTTGAAAATGTAGGACTAGTCCGTCAATTTCGCCTTTTTCTTGGCCTGTTCATTGCGTTCAATACTATGTCCAGGCCTGGACCATTTTGGTTTTTCATTTAGGCCCTTGTATTGAGAGTCTGATGCCTCTACCGTTTTTGGTTGGGAAATCTTGGTAAAGGCCTTTTGTGGGTTTAACCCCAAAAGTTTAAACATTTCCATATCCTGGTTAACATCAGGGTTTGGTGTGGTTAATAATTTATCTCCGGCAAAAATAGAGTTGGCCCCCGCAAAGAAGCACATTGCCTGCCCTTCCCTGCTCATTTCTGTTCGACCCGCAGAAAGGCGGACTTGAGTTTCGGGCATTACAATCCTTGTCGTTGCTACCATTCTTATCATATCCCAAATAGGAATTGGTTCAATATCCTCCATAGGTGTACCTTCTACAGCTACCAATGCATTAATGGGCACGGATTCCGGTTGAGGGTTTAATGAAGCCAGAGCAACCAACATGCCCGCTCTGTCCTCTAGTTTCTCCCCCATGCCTATGATTCCACCACTGCAAACGGTTACATTACTTTTACGAACGTTATCAATTGTTTCCAAACGATCTTCAAAAGCACGTGTAGAAATTATATCTTTATAATAATCCTCTGAAGTATCCAAATTGTGATTATAAGCATATAATCCAGCTTCCGCTAAACGCTTTGCTTGATTCTCGGTAAGCATCCCCAAGGTGCAACAAACTTCCATATCGAGTTTATTAATGGTTCTTACCATTTCTAAAACCTCGTCAAACTCTGGACCATCCTTTACATTTCTCCATGCCGCGCCCATACATACACGAGAGCTACCCGAAGCTTTGGCCCGTAATGCCTGGGCCTTTACCTGTGAAACCGTCATTAAATCGTTCCCTACAATATCTGTGTGATATCTGGCAGCTTGTGGACAGTAACCACAATCCTCGGGACAACCACCCGTTTTTATGGAAAGTAGAGTGGATACCTGAACAACATTGGGGTCATGATTCTTTCTGTGAATAGTAGCTGCATCATATAACAGCTCCATTAGAGGTTTGTTGTAAATTTCCAGAATTTCCTCCTTGGCCCAATCATGTCTTGCTTCGCTCATAAATTCAATGATGTTAGTAGTTATCAAAAATAGCAGAATTAGGTCAGATATGATAATCTGATATTCTAAACTTTAGAAAGTAGTATACTCACGGCATTACCTCCAAAACCTACGGCATTGACCAAGATGCTGTTAATATCCTTTGGGTCCTTTCCATTTTCAATATACGGTACACTAATAGTTTTTTGATATTGCAACATGAGCACGGCCAATTCAATACTCAACATACCTGATGCTCCAAAAGTATGTCCTGTCTTCCACTTATTAGTGGTTAAAAAAGGTATCTTTTCACCAAAAACCTTTTTAATAGCATTATTTTCCGATTGGTCACCTTTTATAGTTCCTGGGGCATGCATCACAATTATATCAACATCCGCTTTAGGAATGCCCTTTAATGCCATTTCCATTGATTTTTGAAAACATTTTGCATCTGAAGAAATGGATACGTTATGATTTAAGGTTTCTGTGGCATAACCAATGCCTTTGATAACTGCCAGAGAATTTTTTGAAACACCTTTTTCCAAACATGCCATGGAAGCCCCCTCCCCCAAAACCATCGTATTTTCTTTTTTATCCAAATCCATGGCCCTGCATGGGTAGCTGTGACCGTCACCCGCTATCTTATTGGAGTAAATTTTTAGCGCCTTCATCTGAGCAATGGTAAATGAAGTCAACGGTGCCTCGCTACCACCCACCAAAAATCTATCAGCCATCCCGCTCATGAGCCAGGCAAAACCATTTAACAGTGCGTGCAAAGCCGTTGAACAGGTGATGGAATGTGAAAATTCGGGCCCTATCGTTCCTAAATCGTGCGCTACCCAAGACGAAATATTGCCTAATGTAGTTGTTGGAGAAGTCAAGGAGGAGGTTCTACCTTTTTTCAAATAATCTTTGTGGAAGTTTTCAAACAAACCCGTAGCACCTCTTGAAGACCCAATATTTATTCCAAAATTATTTTCGCCTTCATATGTTTTATCCCATCCTGCCGATTTAATAGCATTTCTGGACACAAGCAAAGCATACAATACACTATTATCCAGGTTTTTATATTTGGAATTGGATTGACCTAACTTCTCGATACTTTCCATCGTGCTTTCATTTAGCCTACCTATCCAAGTTGATTTACCATCGAAATTTTCCTGTGTAAGATAATGATAGTCATTCCCATAACTTTCCCAGGCATCCTCTAAATTTTCTCCTAATGGGGATATAGATGAAATTGCAGTAATCGTGATTTTATCCGTGGCCATTTTTACTTTAAACTTAGCAACAGTTGGTTAATAGCGTCATATATACTATGTAGCTGCTCGTCTGTTATGATATATGGAGGTAGAACATATATTGTATTTCCCAAAGGTCTTAACAGGATACCCCTTTCCATAAAAAATTGATATAATTCATCCCTCAAATTACCATATCGTTCTGTATTCAAGTTCAAATCAATAGCAAGAATCACGCCTATGGAACGTACATTCTTAATTTTCGGGTGACCTTGAACGGATAGAACAAAGGAGGTATGGGATGCTTCAATATAGTTTCTACGCTCCTTGATTTCTTTCGATTTCAATAATTCCAGTCCTGCCAAGGCAGCCGCACAGCCCAGGGGATGTGCACTGTAGGTGTGTGCATGGAAAAATCCTTTAGAAACCTCCTCACTGAGAAAAGAATCGAAAATTTTTTTTGTACAACTCGTAATACTGAGGGGAAACATACCTGCGGTCAACGCCTTGCTTAGACACAAAATGTCAGGTTTATTTACTAAATATTCTGAAGCAAAGTTCTTTCCCGTTTTTCCGAAACCCGTCATTACTTCATCCGAAATACACAAAATGTTGTTCTCTTGACATTTTTTTATTAGCTTATCCAGTCCTTCTGCAGAATGAAACTTCATACCTGCCGCTCCTTGCACTAAGGGCTCAAACACAAAAGCAGCACAACTGTTCTTCGAAATAATCAGGTCTAATTGAGACAGAATTTCATGGATATTATCACCCGAAGGAACAGGAATACGTTCGACCTTTAATAGGAAATCTTCAAACGGACCATTATAGGAAGAAAGACCAGATGCGCTCATAGCACCGAACGTATCACCGTGAAACCCATTTTCCAAGGCAATAAGGGTATCTCTTTTATCCTCTATGTTGTGATGGTACTGAATTGCTATTTTTATTGCGGCTTCGACAGCAGTGGAGCCATTGTCGTTAAAAAAAATCTTGGATTGATTTTCCGGCAGAATAGCCATTAATTCTTCCGATAAACGAACTGCCGGAGGATGCGTAAAGCCACTGAACATTACAAAATCCAATTCTTTCATTTGTTCGGTTATGGCTTGCGATATAGCCTGGTTCCCATGACCGTACATGGCCGTATACCAAGAGGCAATGGCGTCTATATAACAATTCCCTTCTTCATCCCAAAACAAGGCACCTTCTGCTTTGACTATACCAATAGGTGGAGCTGCGGTTTTGTGTTGGGTCAAAGGATGCCAAAGATATTTTTTATCCCGTTCCGATAGATTTTTCCCTTTCATAGAATTCCGTAATCCTCAATTTCTCTATCTTGCAAAGATGGGAAATAAAGTTAAACTTGTGGATGAATCTTAACGTTCTAAAAAAGGCTTTTTTCTGTAATTCCCAACTAAAAAGCAGGACTGTTTTTTTAATTTTAACGGGTGTTACATTTCTAATTCGCTTCCCTTTTTTCTTTAGGGACTATGTAGACCGAGATGAAAGTACCTTTATTCTCCTAGGGCAATCTTGGGTCGATGGGTATTTGCCTTACACCCAACTTTGGGATTTGAAACCTCCTTTAACTTTTGCATTCTTTGCTTCGATAATTTATGTATTTGGAAAAAGTTTTATCGCTATCCGACTTTTTGGAGCTTTACTGGTTGCTATCACGGCATTCTATACCTATAAAATTGGAACCAAAATTACTACCAATCAAATCTCGCTTTGGGCATCCTTATTCTGTATTGTATTGTTAAGTTTATTTGGAAGCCTGCAGGGAGTGATGTCAGAGCATATTTGTATGGCATTTTTTATTCCCGCACTTTATTTGATTGCTTCCAAAAAAGGCCCTGTTTGGCTATTTACCTCCGGATTATTGATGGGCGTGGTTGTAATGGTAAAGCTCAATATGGCCTACCCCATTCTATTAATCGGGTTGTTTCTATGTTACGAGATTTTTAATAGGAAGAATTCGATCAAGCCTCTAGAAGTGCTTTCATTTGGTACAGGAATTATCGTAGTTGTGCTATTGACTATACTTCCTTATTATATCAATAATCAATTTCAAATCTGGTGGGATTCTGTAATATTGGCCTCGTTGGAGTATACCGAAGCAAGGCGCTTCCCCATTTTTAAATTGGCACCAACCTTTATCTTAATTGGTGGCTTTTTATACTATTGTTGGAAAAAAGGCATTATATCATTCAAAAAAAGGACGTCAATACTTTTATGGGTTGCTATAATTGGCGTATTAATTTCGTTTTTCAAGGGAGGAAGGGTCAATGGCCATTATCTCATCCAGGTACATCCAATGTTGGTTATTCTCGTCGCCATAATGATTCATCAACTATATCACCAATCTAAAAGAACAATTCCCAAATCATTTCTATTTATTCTGTTATTGATACCTGTAGAAAGTTATTTGGAATATGTAAATGTCGTTAAGAGTAAAATAGCCAGAGGAACTTTTTTTAATGGAGAAGGCTTTAGTGTGCCTTTTTATATAAAAGAGAATCATTTGGATACTGAAAATATCTTGTTTTTTGGATATCATATTGGATATTGGAACCTAAGCGAACTGCCCCCTTCCTTGGCCTCTACCCACCCAAGTAATATTTGCAGGGAAGAACTTTATCCCTTTTTTAACAATCCAAGGAGAAACTCGATGGAGGAACTCCAGTTTTTAATGGAGGAACTTAGACCTAAAACTGTGGTGGTTAGAAAGGGTCGCTTAGTATTCGATAAATTGGAAATTGAAGAAAATGAATACATAAACGCTTATTTGGCTAGATATTATAAAGTAGAGGCGACCGTTGAAAATGCTGAAATTCTGAAACGTTTAGAGGGTCTCTAAGATATGTTTAAACTGTCCAGCATATTTAGCAATAACTTCCTTATCTATTTTTGATTCTTCACCTATCCTTCCAATAAGTGAAACACCCGTTTTATGTAGAATTATATTTTGCGTGTGTGGATTTTCATTTCCATTGAAAAGTACGGAAACATCATAGCCCTTGTTTTGAAGCCATCCAATAGTCAATAAGGTGTGATTTATACTCCCTAGATAGTGTTTAGAAACCACAATGACCTTGTACTCTGGCATAATAATATCGAACATAGTATCCTCCTCATTGAGAGGAACCAAAAGTCCGCCAGCACCTTCGATTACCAAATTTTTTTCCGTAGCCGGTTCATTGATGTGAAAACGGTCAATTTTAACACCGTCAATCTCTGCAGCCGCGTGTGGGCTCATAGCCGTTGTCAGCTCATAGCTACTGGGAAGAATTTTAGTTTCATCATTTGAAATTAGATTCTTTACCGTATCACTATCGGTTTGATCCAAATCTCCGGATTGTATGGGTTTCCAATAATCTGCTTTTAAGGCTTCCGTTATTATCGCCGAAGCAACTGTTTTTCCCACACCTGTTGAAATACCGGTAACAAAGATTTTTTGCATTCTTAACTCGATTTAGTAATCATGCCACAATTTAGGCACTTATATTTTCTTTTCTCAAAAAATGGAAAAAGTTTATAAAAAATTCCTTTCCTGTTATAATATACTTCAGATTTAGCTGCTTTGCAATTGGGACAGATAATTGGGTTATTATTTTCATCCAATGCATACGCTCTAACTTCATTGTAAATTTCCAATGCCCTTTCCTTATCCTTAGTGTAAACCAGTAATTTGACCCCACCTATGGCATTGCTGATCAGCGGATCGGAATTTAGTGTGTTTTCATCCCGAAGGAAGGCAGGAATACCTTCCGACTCTAATTTTCCTTTAAGGATTTGAACATCGGCAACATATTCAAAGGAAGCCAAAAGATAGAATTTACCATCCATACCTTAAATATACTTGGACAATAATTGTAATACCAAACCTATTTCCTCCTTAGAGTTAAAACTATGTAAACAAAACCTAAGTCTTTCCTTACCCTCAGGCACAGTAGGCGACAGAATGGACTTTACATCAAAGCCGTCATCCTTTAATTTATTCGAAACAATCTTTACCGTATCATTTGAGGGAAGTACACAGGATTGAATAGCGGAATTACTGGCTATAAAATAATTGCTCAACTTTTGTTTCTCAATTACACTTTTAAAAAAAACTATATTCTCCAATAACTGCTTTCGCCGATTTACACCATTACTACTTAAATAATCATAAGCTGATAAAACAGTAATGACATTATGGGGAGGTAAGGAAGTTGTATAAATGAAAGTTCTGGAGAAATTGATTAGAAATTCTCGAAGTCCCGCTCCACCAAGAATAGCGGCCCCATGGACTCCCAAGGATTTTCCAAAAGTAACGACCCTAGCAAAGACATCTTTTTGCAAACCTAATTCCTGTATTCTTCCTTCACCATTTTTTCCAAAGACCCCTACGGCATGTGCTTCATCCACGATTAAATGATAACCTTCAGATTTGCAATAAGCAGTTAATTCTTTTAAATCCGGGGCATCTCCGTCCATAGAAAATATGGATTCGGTGACAATATATATTTCTGTATTACTCTGTTTGCCAATTTGAGAGACCGTTTTTCCAATCTTATCTTTTAAAGCTACCAAACTATTATGTGAAAATTTATAGCTTTTGGCATTACTCAATTGCAGGCCATCACGAATACTCGCGTGTATTAGTTCATCATAAAATACAAAATCCCCTCTTTGAGGCACACAGCCAAAAAAACCAATATTTGCATCATAACCCGAGTTATATACAAGTGCTGCTTCAGAATTATGAAAAGTAGCTAATCTCTTTTCCAATTCTTCAAACAAAGAATGATTTCCCGTCAATAGCCTAGAGCCCGTAGCTCCGTTCTGGCCAATGTCATACTTCAGTAACAGCTGAAAAGTTTTTGAAAATAGTTCTTCGCTTCTTGCAAAGCCCAAATAGTCATTGGATGAAAAATCAATAGCGCCGTTTACAGAAGATAATGCTCTAAAAGCGCCTTCCTTCTTACGATTTTCTATTAAAGTTAACAGTCTCGCAGGAAATTTGTTCATGGAGCAAAAATACGTCTCTGCCAATTTAAACCCACATAATTATCAAATTAACTATGGTTTTTCAACGAAGTCTCCAAATCACATAAAAATTGGAAAAAAGAATTAAGAATTTAACCTCAAAAAATTGCGATTATTAAATACTTAAATAAAAGCTAAAAAAATTAAAATTAAATTAAAGTTGAGATTAGACTTTAATTTACAAAAGATTAAATCTAAATTTGCAAACATTTTTTAAAGAATTTTCTTACAAAAAAGGATGTCTTTAAATAACCAATATTATGATGGCAGATAATAACGTTGCATGCGAAAGATTGAGACTATTGGATACGTTGGAAATCATGGACTCCATACCTGAAAAAGTATACGACGATATCACTTCCCTAGCGGCTTCCATATGTGGTACACCAGTAAGTCTTATCACTTTATTGGGTGAAAAAAGACAATACTTTAAGTCACATCATGGTGTCGGCTTTAATGAAACACAGATTGAGGTTTCTATTTGCAAGCATCTAGTAGATGACGATATAGATAAATTAATCGTTGAAGATTTAAGAAAGGATAATAGATTTAAAAACAATCCTATGGTAGCGAAGGAGCCAGGTATTACATTTTATGCTGGCGTTCCTTTAACTTGGTCCAATGGGGTACGACTTGGTTCCTTATGCGTCATTGACAGTCAACCAAAAAAGATAAGTACGGAACAAGTAAAAGCATTAAAAACACTTGCTCAACAGGTTATTCAATTATTAGAGTTGCGGAAAGCTAAAAAAGAAGTAGATCAAAAAAATGAAGAACTGGAAAAGATTTTGAGTTCCTCTCTGGACGTAATTTGTACCGTAGATAGGGAAGGTACTTTTATGCAAATTAACAATGCTTGCAAAAAGATTTGGGGATATAAACCCAAAGAATTAATCGGACAACATTTGATGGATTTTGTTTACAGGAAAGATATACCAATAACCCAAAAATCAACGGAAGCTACCATTTCAGGCAAAAAAACATTGAATTTTGAAAATAGATATATACATAAAGACGGCTCACTAGTTTCGGTACTATGGTCGGCCAATTGGGATGAGCGCGACGAATTAATGTATTGTGTAGCTAAAGATATTACAGAGAGGAAAAAAGTAAGGCTACAACTGGAACATAGCGAGCGGCGTTTTAAAACATTGGTACAAGAAGGAGGTGAACTTATTGCCATATTGGACGAGGATGCCAATTATTCTTATGTGAGTCCAACTTCCACAAAAATATTACAAATAGAACCGGAGGAATTTATTGGAACCAATGCATTTGACTACATACACCCAGAAGACCAAGAATCCGTATTCAATCAGTTCAAAGAAATTTTACAAAAGTCCCAAATAAAAATTGAGCCGTTTAGATTTAAAAACAAAGCGGGGAATTGGAGATGGGTAGAGACTATTGTGACCAATCAAAAGAACGAACCGTCCTTGAATGGAATCGTTGCAAATTCCAGAGATGTAACCGAACGTATCGCATATCTAAAAGCCATAGAAGAACAGAATGCTAGACTAAGAGAAATTGCCTGGACACAATCCCATGTTTTCCGAGCACCTGTAGCCAGACTAATGGGATTAATAGAATTAATTAAGGATAAGGAAATCGAATTTGACGAAAAAGATGAAATTTTAAATTTCATCATTATATCAGCCCAAGAAATTGATACCATCATTAAAAATATTGTTGAGAATTCGGCGAATAAGATAGAATTGGAAGACCTTAAATGAGTAACTAGTCAATATTGACCAATGGTTATTCAATTCTCAGTTAATCAATGAAAAATGACTTTTTTCAAAAATGGATAAAATACCCTTGAATATTTTTAAAAAAGATTATCTAAAAGGCGGTAAAGTAATATTTTAGGTATTACTGCTTAACATAGATAGGATTAGCTTCGGTATATTAGCTAAAAAGTTACTTATGCGTCTTCTACTTATCCTTCTTGTTTTAATTTTATCAAGAAATCCAATAACTGCCCAAACCAACACCTATACTATTTCCTTTGAAAATGCCGTACACCATGAGGCTAAGGTAGAAGTAACTTTCCCTGATTTAAATGAGGATAAGCTATCCGTTAGAATGAGCAGAAGCTCTCCAGGAAGATATGCCCTACATGAGTTTGCAAAAAATGTGTATGGTTTTAAAGCCATGGACAGTAAAGGAAAAAGACTTCCTGTAAGCAGACCGGACCCTTATTCCTGGAATATTACAGGTCATGATGGCACTGTACATATTTCCTATACATTGTTTGCCAACCGTGGGGGTGGCACTTATTCGCAGATAGACGAAACACATGCCCATTTAAACATTCCGGCCACCTTTATGTATGCACCTACCTTATCTGACAGAAAGGTTGAAGTGAATTTTAAGGTTCGGAAAGATTTAAATTGGAAAGTCGCGACTCAATTACCCTTGGTCTCAGGAACTATCTACGCTGCTCCCAACCTACACTATTTTATGGATAGCCCTACGGAAATCAGCGATTTTGGATTAAGGGAGTTTAATGTTGATGGACAAACAATTCAACTAGTATTACATCATAACGGTACTGAAGAGGAACTGAACACCTATTTTGAGAAGGTGAAAAAAGTTGTTTTGGCAGAACAGGAAGTGTATGGTGAATTACCTCGATTTGATTATGGAAAATATACCTTTTTGGCCTGCTATATTCCCAATGCCTCCGGTGATGGAATGGAACATAGAAATTCTACCATTTTAACAAGTACAAGAAGTCTGGACGATGGTGGTATGGAAAGAAATATTGGAACAGTTTCCCATGAGTTTTTTCATGCCTGGAATGTAGAGCGAATACGACCGAATAGTTTGGAACCGTTTAATTTTGAAGCTGCCAATATGAGTGGTGCACTTTGGTTTGCTGAAGGCTTTACGAGTTATTATACTGGGCTAATCCTTTGTAGGGCGGGTTTAAGTTCTCCCGAGGAATATATTGAAGGTTTGTCCGGAACCTTCAACTATGTTTGGAATTCGCCGGCAAGGCAATTCTTTAATCCAATAGAAATGAGCTTTCAGGCTCCCTTTGTAGATGCTGCAACTGCGGTTGATCCGGTCAATAGGGAGAATATGTTTATTTCCTATTATTCCTATGGAAGTGTATTAGGGCTGGCCTTGGATTTATCATTGCGTAGCGAGGAATTAAATCTAGACGATTACATGAAGCTGGTTTGGGAAAAATATGGAAAAACCCAAACCGCTTATTCAATAGAAGACTTACACCAAAGCTTAAACCAGTACGCTGGCGCGGCATTTGGTGATACTTTTTTTAATTCCTATATCTATAAAAGTGAAATGCCAGATTACCAATCCCTTTTAGGTTCGGTAGGTGTCCTATTAAAGACAAATCCAGAAGTTGCCTATTTTGGTGCTTCGGTTTCCCTTGATGGCGATGGAAATGGAGAAATTAAGACCAATCCCAAAATGGAAAGCCCTGTCTACAAAGCCAATTTAGACAAGGGTGATATCATTACTTCCATAAATGGAGAACCTTTTCCAGATGGGAAACAATTTGATGATTTCCTCTCCCAATTTAAGCCAAAGGACATTTTGAAAATTGAATTTGAGCGTTTTGGTATACCGAAAAGTACCGACGTCGAATTGATTTCCAGTCCAGCCTATAGTATTCTTCCCATGGAAAAAGACGGTGCCAAGCCTACAAAAAAACAACTCGAGGCCAGAAAAGCTTGGTTAAAGGTGGAATAAATGCATATCCAATATTCCCGGTCCCATACGGAAGAAGAGTTAATGGAAATTTTGGCACTTCAAAAACAAAATTCACCCACTAACTTTTCCGAAGAGGAAAAGCAAAAAGAAGGATTTATTACGATTTTACATTCCTTTGATCAATTGAAAAATCTGAATGATGATTGTCCACATATTATTGCAAAATTTGAAGGAAAAGTGATTGGCTATGCCCTTTGCATGACTAAAAAATTCGCCAAAGAAATACCGCTGCTTACTTCCATGTTTGAGAATGCAGATATCCTTTTAAAAGAAAAAAGTTATTTGGCCATGGGCCAAATATGTGTTTCCAAAGACTTTAGAGGATATATCTTGGAAATTCATTTGTTGGGACTGGAATTAAATTTTCCTTTTATCAATATTTTATTATTGTTTTTCAATAATATTATTATATTTGTTATTGAATAACAGTAATTTTATGAGAAATCCACTCTCCTCATTTTCTGGTCTTGTTAATATTATCCTTTTTGCCGTCTTTCTTTCTACGTTCGATGTTATCATTAATAGTATATCCAAGGGTTATTTTGTAATAAAGTATTTATTGATTCTCTTTGGTATTCTCAATTCTTCATTTGAGGGGGTTATTGACTTTTTATTCCCTACTCTATTATTTATTGATTTCCTTCTATCTTTTTACCTGCTTTGGCTGCTGCTCCAATTTGGCAAACTTTTTTATAGTGCAAAACCAAGCTCCTTTTTTTCAACTAAGAATGGGAAGATATTTGAAACCATAGGAAAAGGGATGATTCTCTATACCGTACTCATATTACCCGTAAGAATTTTACTGAGCAGTTTTGAAAAAAATACTGAATTTGGGGACCTTATAAATTATAGTTTAGAAAGAAATTTAATAGAGATCATAAATGCTCATTATCCTTCATTGATTATAGCTGTTTTTATCTTGATAATTTCTCACCTAATAAGAGATGGGCGTTTACTAAAAAGAGAAAACGACCTAACCATATAAAATTACAATTATGAAAATGTTCGGTCCAAAATCAATTTCAGCTTTCTTATTTTATTTGTTTCGCTCTATCACAATAGGATTAGGAATATTTACAAGCTATGTTGCCATCTCATTTGGCACAGGTAATTTTGAATCAATGGATGGAAGGTATAAAATGAATATTCCACTATTGGAAAACTATATACATGGAGAGCATAAAACCAATGTGTTCATTACCATTTCTATTGGCTTGCTTTTTGGCACTATTTTTCTCTATATGCTTTCCAATATTTTTAAAACCTTTAAAAGGGAAACGCTCTTCACCCAAATTGCGGTTAAAAGAATGAATCAATTTGCTTTACTAAATTTACTAGGTAGCCCATTTCTATACTTGATAATCCATTATATTATAATGAAACACAATCATTATAGGGATATCCATAATCCTATTATACATATAACATTGGGGTTATTAATACTTTATGGTACAGCAGTTTTCAAGCGTGGTTTTGAAGTACAGTCTGAGCATGATTTAACAATCTAATATGGGAATCGTTGTTAACTTGGATGTAGTTTTGGCCAAACGAAAAATGAAGAGCAAGGAACTTGCCGAAGCCATAGGTATAACGGAGGCCAACCTATCCATCTTGAAATCTGGAAAAGCAAAGGCTATTCGATTCTCTACTTTGGAAGCTATTTGCAAAGAACTGGAGTGCCAACCCGGGGATATCCTAGAATTTCGTTTAAAAGAATCCCTTACTTAGAGTTCAGTAGCCCGAATTTTTATTTTATGGTGTGGGTCCGTAGCATTCCAAAGATCCACTTTTAAGAATTTAGCAATTTCCACCCCCATTTGTAAAGCAACCTCAGCATCATGACTAAAATAAACACGCTTTCGACCTCCCTTCTTTAGCCATAAATTAATTTCATATCTTATAGGTGCTCTAGTATCAAAATTTATAGAATAGGTTTTATGGGCCTTAAAAACTGAAATATAATCAACTGGAGAAAGTAGTACCCAATTTCCAAAACTTATAGGTCACAGTTGCCATCGCCTCATGATACGACTTGACTTTCTGTCTAAAACAATACTGTTACTTTTAGCAAATAATACACCCATACCCGCCATAATAATGGCTGTATATAGACTGGTTATTTGAAACCTTTCGTAACTATATTCAGACCGAAGTAAGTTATAACCCCAAAAAAATAATATCAGGAAAAAAACTAGTAGAGAAAAAGCTAGGGCCGCCATTATCAATTGAGTTATTGGCGGGCGACCCTCGGAAATTTCAAGTTGGTTATTATTATTCAAACGATTAGAAAATTGAATGATCAATATAAAAAAACCCACTACAAAAGCAGTGGGTTCTTGATTTTTTTAATAAAATATTGACTAATCCGCTAAAACAATAACTTTATTGTTTTTCAATTCAACCGTACCACTGGAAATCTCCAAAATTGTATTTCCGTTTTGGTCTTTAGTAAACTTAGCGGCATATTCCTCAGCAATAGTCATATTGCCCTGAACTTTGACCTTACCGGCCTGTAATAAGGACACAATAGGTGCGTGGTTTTGCAACATTTGAAATTCACCATTGATTCCTGGAACGGTTACTGAATTAACGTCCCCAGAAAATAAAGTGGCCTCGGGCGATACTATTTCTAAATACATACTTATTAATTTTAAAAGATGCTTCGACTTCGCTCAGCACTTACCTCGGCTAAGCTTCGGCAAGCATTTTTTCACCAGCTTCAATAGCTTCCTCAATAGTTCCTTTAAGGTTAAAGGCTGATTCTGGCAAATGATCTAACTCACCGTCCATAATCATGTTAAAGCCTTTGATAGCATCTTTAATGTCTACCAATACACCAGGGATACCTGTGAATTGCTCAGCAACGTGGAAAGGTTGTGACAAGAAACGCTGCACACGTCTCGCTCTACCAACGGCTAATTTATCTTCTTCGGAAAGTTCCTCCATACCCAAGATGGCAATGATATCTTGAAGCTCCTTATAACGCTGCAAAAGCTCTTTAACACGCTGCGCACATGCATAATGGTCTTTCCCTAAAATTTCGGCTGTCAAAATCCTTGAAGTAGAATCCAAAGGATCCACAGCAGGATAGATACCTAGCTCCGCAATTTTACGAGACAATACCGTATTTGCATCCAAGTGGGCAAACGTAGTTGCCGGAGCCGGATCTGTTAAATCATCCGCAGGTACGTATACCGCCTGAACTGATGTAATAGACCCTCTTTTAGTTGATGTAATACGCTCTTGCATGGCACCCATCTCCGTTGCCAAAGTGGGTTGGTATCCTACCGCTGATGGCATACGACCTAAAAGTGCCGATACCTCCGAACCCGCTTGTGTAAAACGGAAAATATTATCTACGAAGAATAAAACGTCTTTTCCTTGACCTTCCCCTGCTCCATCACGGAAGTATTCTGCAATAGTCAAACCGGAAAGCGCCACACGTGCACGGGCTCCCGGTGGTTCGTTCATTTGTCCGAAAACGAAAGTCGCTTTCGATTCTTTCATCGCCTTTTTATCTACTTTCGATAAATCCCAACCCCCTTCTTCCATGGAGTGGATAAAATCATCACCATATTTGATAATACCGGACTCCAACATCTCACGAAGCAAATCATTTCCTTCACGTGTTCTCTCACCTACACCGGCAAAAACAGAAAGTCCACCATGCCCTTTGGCGATATTGTTAATCAATTCCTGAATCAGAACCGTTTTTCCTACACCGGCACCACCGAACAAACCAATTTTTCCTCCTTTTGCATAAGGCTCTATCAAATCGATTACTTTAATACCTGTAAACAATACTTCTGTAGAGGTGGAAAGGTCTTCAAATTTTGGAGCTTCCCTATGAATTGGCAAACCATCTTTTCCAGATTTTGGTAAATCTCCCAAACCGTCGATTGCATCACCGATTACATTAAACAAACGGCCATAAACGTCATCACCTATAGGCATTTGAATCGCAGAACCTGTTGCAACAACCTCAGTCCCCCTACTCAGTCCATCTGTAGAATCCATGGAAATAGTTCTTACCGTATTTTCTCCAACATGTGACTGAACTTCCAAAACCAATTTGGTATTATCCTTATTGGTAATCTCCAATGAGTCATAGATTTTAGGAAGGTCATCTCCCGATTGAAATTCTACATCAACCACCGGTCCAATGATTTGCGAAACTTTACCTGTAACTTTTGACATTACTATTCTGTTTATATATTACTTTAAAAATATCTTAAAAAATGCTCTGGTTTTCAGGCTGCAAAGATATGTCTTTCCCTTTTAAACAAAAATTGTTTTTTCGGGTTTTTTACAAAACAAAAAGGATGCATCAAAATGCACCCTTTTTGTTTATTTCAAACCTTCTTTTATTGTAGTGTCGGCGAAAAGTTTGTAGGATAATTACCGACATTGACCAAATTACCCGATGCTTCAAAATTAGAACCATAAGTGGCATCAATAGCTTTCATAAATTCATTGGCAAGAAGTGCATACCCTCTTGCTGTTGGGTGTATACCATCCAAAGAAAATGCACTACCTGTTACTAAATTTGCAGTTAAGGTAAAGTCACCACTTGTAATGCCTCCATTTGCCAATTGATCCAACAATGTATTGGCATCTACCAAAGCTAACCCTGCTTGACTTGCAACCGTTGCTATAATTTGATTGAACGCCTCCGTTGCAACTGCTATTTCTTCTTGCTCGCTAGGTATTAAAACCCATTTATCTTCTAAAGGAAGTGAAATTCCTTCTACTGAAAACTGCCCAGCTAATTCCTCTGGTAAGCCAGCGTTCATTAAAGCACCTACCGATTCTACATTTACGGTACCTATAATAGAAGAGCTTGGTAAAACAAATAGGTCATCTGCGGTAGCTTCTCTTGTTTGGCCATAGGTATTTCCTAATAATGTTGCGACCAAAGGTGCCGCCTGTGCAGGCAAACCAAAAGATTGCACGAAGGCAGGAAAGGTAGGACTGGCACTTAATACACCGGTAATTTGTGCTGATAAGTCCGTTAAGGTTTCATCTCTAATAACAACTTCACTTGCAGCTGTAGTAGAAAATTCTATAGAACGTTCAGGTACACCTAAAAAAACATAGACCTGATTTAACTGACCAAAAATTCCATTCAGTGTGGCTATTTGTGGTCCAAAATCAGGATTTGTAGGGTCTAATGGATTATGAGGTACCGTTGTAAAATGCGGAATACTAGTCACATTAGGAATATTAGCCACAACTCCCTGAGCACCACCAGCCGTTAACGTGGCCACAAGTGCACCGTAGCTACCATCAAAACCAACTCCTGGAGCACCAGAAACTGGTGTTATTGGATTAGTGCCATCTCCACCAGTGGTTGCGTAACCCAAAACATCATTGTTACCTATCCAAAGTGAGAAAAAACTAGGAGATTGCGATACTGCCATCTCTAGTACACTTATTTCCGGTGTTGATCCTGTCATTCTAACAAAATAAGGATTGGCAAGTCCCAAAGAAACATTACCTAAATTTCCATAACCTGGCGCTAATAGATGGAAGCTTTTTGCTCCCGGTACGCCCAAATTATTGAATGGCCCTGTTGGATTATTAAGAACGATATCGGTTCCAACGGTCACAGGACCAATAACAGATTCCAATGGTACAGGACCAGCTCCACCAAAAACCAACCTTGGGCCCTGTATTCTATCTCCCGCTGCAGCGAGACCTCCAAGGTTATCACTAGTTAATGGTTGAGTAAAATCTCCACCTCCAACAAGAGTGAATTTTTGGGAAAGAATATTGGGTAACGAATAGGTTTGACCCGCTTGAAACAAAGCGCCATCGGTAAAACCAGCGGTTAATGAGTTTCCTAGAGATACGTAGTTAGAGAAATCTGCAGATCCTGCGGTCAATTCCGGTAGATCTTCCACTACAATTGGCTCTTCAAGCAAAACATCCTCAGGGTCATTACAGGCAACAAACCCTAAAACCAAAGAAGAGAGAACTATATATTTAATTTTTTTCATTTTAAACCTTATTAAATTTTCAATTAGTTATTGATGGTCCAGGATAGATAGTACATAGACCCTATGAATCCGGTTCCAAAAGCCGTAAAATATTCATCACCCAATAAATTATTAGCTCCAAGTTTAAAAGAAGATTTTATGCTTGGTACCGAGTAATTTATTTGCGCATCCACTACATGAAACTCCGGAACTAGACCATTTCCAAAGGTAGCTTCCCAAAAATAATCGTCGCTAAAACGGTAGTTTACATTAAACCCAAAATTTTTGAAAAGCTCTTCGTTACCAAAAGAAGCCTTAAACTTATGTTCGGGCGTATTAAAGTTTAACATAACATCTGGGTTTGCTTCCCTATCGAAATCGAGTTTGGTAAACGTATAACTCCCGCTTAAATCAAAATCTCCTAATACTTTCATAGTAAGACCCAAAGAAGCACCATAAGAGTTTACGTCAGCATCCGAATTTGTATAAGCACTATATGCTTGAAAATCATCGTTTGAAATAGCTGCTATAGAAAGTGACCCATCGCCAACAGTTCCGTAGTAGGGAGCAATAACAACTTCTTGGGATATGAAATCCTTATAACTATTATAATAGGTACTAAAATCAATGACTAATTTATTCAGCTTGCCCCTATAGCCTACTTCAAAAGAAGTCACCTGTTCAGGATTGATAATATCAGGATTCGCAATTTCTAAGTCGGCAGGGTTTCCTGTTTCCCCCAAACGTTCGACCGAACTTAAAGTATATGAATTTTCATAAGCGGCCCTTCCCGTTTGCTCAATGGAAGCAGGTTGACCTAAATCCTGTCCACCACCACTCACTTCAAATGGTCGAGTATATCGATCTAAATTATCCGGTGCGGAACCAACCGAAATTGCCCTACCGGCATCTAGACCTATAAATAAATCCTGTGTAGTGGGATTTCTGAACCCTGTTTGTACCGATGCTCGAATATTGTGGTTACGGTTGAGTGACAATCCAGCTGACAACCTGGGCGAGAAGAAGCCGTCAAAAAACTCTGATTTATCGTAACGTACAGATCCCGTTAGCTTGAGGCTTTTTTCGTTTTGCAGCGCTATAGACTTTTGCAACTGTGTATATAATCCAAATTCGTTATAAGTAATTGGTCCGTCAAAATCCGTGTAAATTGTACCAGAAGAATTTAAATTATATCTTCTATATGAACCTCCTACTTGTATTTCGGCAAAGTCTATTAATTCACTAAAGTTATAATTTGCATCAGCATGGTAATATTTAGAGGCATCCTGAAATTTTGAACCCGTAGACAAATCCGGGTTATTAATGCTTCTGTTAAATGCCGATTGGAACTCAGGAGAGCCAGGTAAAAAACGACCAGACTCCGCTTGCGCCCTAGCTGCTGCATGTGCTTGCTCGTCCGTGGCTCCCGATAGCGTCGCCTGTACATAAGTACCTGTATATTCACCGAACCAAGTATTGTCATCCTTCCAAGCTCTGTTTATATTTATACCGGTGAACACCATATCGTAGGAGTCACCAGCCTTATCCGCAACAACGTAACCACGAACAAAGAAATTATCATCCCTTATTTCCAATTTATGCTGCTCTTGAAAGAAGCCGTTAATATTATATCTATTCGTTCCCTGATAGATTGTAGAACCCGTTCCAACCTTACCCACATAGGAAAATTCTAGGTTACTTCCTTCAATAGGCCTATAATACAACCCCCAATCGGCTTTGATGCTTTCCGCATTATAATTGGTAAGATCTCTTTCATTATATCCAGTTCTACTTACTTCTTGAGAAGGCACCAAGGCGTTGGCTCCTGCTGGTAGTATTCCAAGTCCTTCCAAGGTTACGGCTACGTCCTTTATATCAGCCGAAACTTCATCTCCATATACATTGATACCATCGTAATTTAAATCTGCCCTTGTCCTGGTTGGGTCAAATTTATCTACCTCACTTGTTGCGGCCCAATCGGTTCCTTTTAAATATCCAAAATTTACCTTGGCAGCAAACTTGTCGCTGAACTTGTATGCCGCTCGTATACCAACATCAGTATAGGAATTATCCCCTGCTGATTCCTGGGAAGTTATCCCTCTTTTTATGGAAATACTAATTCCTTCATAATCGAACGGACTTTTACTCCTCATAAAAAGAATACCGTTAAATGCATTTGCACCATATAAGGCTGAAGAGGCACCGGGTAGAAGCTCAACACTTAAAACATCGGTCTCTACCATACCTACCAAGTTTCCAATAGGGAAGTTCAATGCAGGTGTAGAATTATCCATACCATCCACCAATTGCATAAATCGAGTATTTGCAAATGAGGCAAAACCTCTAGTGTTTACAGATTTAAAAGTCAAACTATTAGTGTTGACATCAACCCCTTTTAAATTTTCTAAACCGCCATAAAAATCTGCAGAAGCAGTATTTTTAATGGCCTCGATACCCATACGTTCTACCGTAACCGGGGATTCGAAAATACGTTCAGGTGTTCTGGAAGCAGAAATTACAACTTCATCCAAAAAGGTTTGCGCTTCCGAAAGAACTACCCTAATAGTTTGATTATTAGATGTAATGCTTTCTTGCCCGTCGGTATAACCAATACTCGTAATGCTTAACTGAAATGGAGGAACTTCAGAAGTTTGTAGCACAAAATTACCATCAAAATCTGTAGTTGTTCCAATGGCCTTTCCTACAATCACAATATTGGCACCCGGTATGGGTTCGCCGTTTTGATCAACAACGTTACCATTGATCGTAGTTTGTGAAAAAGCAAAACCTCCCACAAAGACCAAGGCTAAAAATAGAATTGTTCTCATTCTAAAATTGAGTTAAAATTAGTTTGGTGTGAATTTACCAATTATTTTAAATCAATAGCACAAAAATGAAATAAATTATGCATGCATAGTATTTTTTTAACAAAAATACCCCCTATAAAAAGAGAAAAAACCAAAAAAAAGGGTAGTCTTTTAGACTACCCTTAAAATTTGCTATTTTTTAAGTTGTTATTCAACAGTTACCGACTTTGCTAAATTACGTGGTTGGTCTACATTACAACCTCTCATTACAGCAATGTGATAAGACAATAACTGTAACGGTATTGTCGTAAGTAATGGAGTTAAGCTCTCTAAAGTTTCAGGAACTTCTATAACATGATCCGCTAATTCCTTCACTTGTTCGTCACCTTCTGTAACGATGGCAATAATTTTCCCTTTTCTGGATTTAATTTCCTGAATGTTGCTTACCACCTTTTCATAATGACCCTTTTTAGTGGCAATAACAAATACCGGCATTTGATCATCAATCAAAGCAATAGGTCCATGTTTCATTTCGGCAGCTGGATAACCTTCTGCATGTATATAACTAATTTCCTTAAGTTTTAAGGCTCCCTCCAAAGCTACAGGGAAATTATAACCTCTTCCCAAATAAAGACAATTGGTAGAATCTTTATAAACATTTGAAATAATCTCGATTAACGGATTAGACTCCAATGCCTTTTCAACTTTGTCCGGGATCGTTTCTAACTCCGTTAGGAATTCGTGGAACTTAGTTTGTGAAAAAGTGCCCTTTTCTTTGGCTAATTTTAGTGCCAGCAAGGTAAGAACCGTTATTTGAGTTGTGAAAGCCTTTGTCGATGCCACACCAATTTCCGGTCCAGCATGCGTATATGCTCCTGCATCAGATTCTCTAGCAATTGAAGAACCTACCACATTACATACTCCAAAAACAAAAGCTCCTTTTTCTTTTGCCAATTTAATTGCCGCTAATGTATCTGCCGTTTCACCGGATTGTGAAATTGCTATCAATACATCCTTCTCGGTAATTACAGGGTTTCTATATCTAAATTCGGATGCATACTCCACCTCAACAGGAATTCTCGCTAAATCCTCAAAAATATATTCAGCCACAAGTCCGGCATGCCAAGAAGTACCACAAGCAACAATGATAATTCTATTAGCATTCATGAATTTTTCCAAATTTTGGTCTATTCCTGCCATCCGAATAATTCCTTGATCAGCAAGCAACCTTCCTCTGTAAGTATCCTTTATAGCTCTTGGTTGTTCATATATTTCCTTCAGCATGAAATGATCGTAACCTCCTTTTTCAATTTCCTCCAAATTCATTTGAAGCTCCAATATTCTTGGATAGGCTACGGCATCGTTCTTAATCTTCCTAAGTTTTATCTCCTTACCTAACCGAATAATAGCCATTTCTTCATCTTCCAGATATACGGCATTGTTAGTAAATTCAATAAAGGGTGAGGCATCCGAAGCTATAAAAAATTCGTCCTCCCCAACACCAATTGCCAATGGACTACCAAGTTTAGCAACAACGATCTCATCTGGTTTCTTTCTATCAAATACAGCTATTGCATAAGCACCAACCACCTGATTTAAAGCTATTTGTACAGCTTGCCCTAATTTAACCTCTTCCGTCTTTTTAACCTCCTCTATTAAATTTACCAGAACCTCAGTATCCGTATCAGAAATAAAGCTATAACCACGCTTAATCAACTCCTTTTTAATGGACTCATAGTTTTCTATAATTCCGTTATGGATTATCACCAGATCCCCAGAATTCGAGTAATGTGGGTGAGAGTTAACATCATTTGGAACACCGTGGGTAGCCCATCTCGTGTGTCCAATTCCAACAGAACCCTTTTGAGATATTGTCTTAGCCTTATTGTTTAGGTCTTCGACCTTTCCTTTGGTTTTAACTAAATTTATATCGCTTCCGTCGAATAGTGCTACCCCGGCACTATCATATCCTCTATATTCCAGTCGTTGCAACCCTTTTATTATTATGGGGTAAGCATCCCTATGTCCTATGTAGCCAACAATTCCGCACATATTATTTTTAATTAGGTTTATTAGTATTACTACAAAAGTATCCTAAAAGATAGAACTTCAGGACCTTAATTGTTAATTGAACGAAAAATTCCTTTAAAGTGTATGTTAAAGGACAATAATCTTGTGAAACAATGGTAAGAATTATTCAGCTTTGGTATAACTTATCTCCAATTTAAGCCTTTTGTCAAAATTTGGATCCGTCTCCGAAAGAGCACTGCCAAATAATACCGTGCCTAAAGGGGTAAGGTTAGAGGTTACAGGAATATCTTCCTCCCCGGAAGTAAGCATTGCATTTGTTACATTAGTATTCTGTATGTTAGTTGTCAACGTAAGACCAAGCGTCCTATTTAGGGAATCCCTTACTACCAAATTGTTAATATGTTCTGTTATCCTAACTGTATATTTATAACCCAAGCCATCTTGTTTAACTATGATTCCATCATAATTAAGAAAGCGACCAAAAAGAGATTCTTCAGAACTTTGTTCTGTATTTGGATTATACAGCGGCAGATTGGTTTCAGCATTGTAAAGATATAATCGTGGAGGTTCCGCAGCTTCGCTGGACATTCCAGAATAATTCTGATCCACATAAAAAACCAAATTGGCTTCATTAATGATCCAATTATTGGCCCTAATTTCCTCCAAGATATTCTCTCCATTGTCAGACTCAAAAAGATTGATCTGTGTAGTGATGCCAGCTCCTCCCTTTAAAAATATTCTAGAGGCATTGTTTCCACTATCCAAGGATTCTAAAATGTCAGTGGGATAATTTTCATTTATTAAGGTATTAACGGCATTACCTAAAAAGCCAGTCGCGGCAGATCCTGCCAATAAACTTAAGGTATAGGTATTCTCTCTTTCCTCAATATCCTCATCAGAAGTATTGTACGCATCATAGGTATAGGTAATTGTGATGTTTGCCCTGGTCAAATCCAACAAAAACATTGTTGGGTCTCCAACAGATTCTAATAATGATAAATGAACTCCTCGTAAAAATTCAGAGAAATTAGCTTGGCTCAAAAGTTCTGAACCCCCTTCGTTGTCTAAAATATATTGTTGAAAAAAAGTTGCATCAAGGGGAACTCTTATTCCAGGAGCCAACTTAGTAAAAGTCAATGACTCGTCAATATCTTCTGTTGTCTCATCATCCTTATTAGGGATAAGTATTTCCTTATTATCAATAGTTAAAGCTTCATCGGTTTCATACAATACCTCCGACACAAAAGAAGGAGAAAATTCCTGGTTGGAATAATATTGTTGTGCCTCTTGGAAATTTGTGTCAGGATCTAAATCTCTTAAAAAATAAGTTGAACGCTCCACTTTTAGACCAAAAGTTGAAGGTGTTTCGACCTCATCATAATTCTTTGCACCCACATAAATACTGTCCAATTCCACAGTATTTGGGAAATTATTGGTAAATATTGGGGCATCATCAGTATCATTTATACCATTGCCATCTAAATCTACACTTTCCGAATCCAAAGGATCCGTGCTTGCTGCTTTTTCCTCTGCGTTCGTAGCCGTGTCCCCATCACTATCGTTAGTGGGGTCTTCAGGCTCATCGTCGAATAGGTCCTCAACTCCATCAGCATCCGTATCACGCCTTGTATCCTTAGTTAAATAGGGTATGTAAAGATAGACCTCTTGAACCGTTTCATTTTCATTAATCGTTGTGGCACTATCATCATTTTCCGCATTATCCTCTGAACTCTGTGGAAGAATCCCAAACGTTGGGTTATTGCTAGGCAATCTTAATTGTGTGGTTATAGAAGCCTTTGTCTCACCATACACCGGATCATTATAAAATCCTAGCTGATAGATTGGCAACTTATTCGTCCTTATCGCTTCAACATTTCTGTTATAAGCAAAAACATCATAAACTTCTTTACCCGTTGAAAATGGATCAGACCCAGCTACTCCCGACCCAATGGTCGTTAAATCCTGCTCACAGGAAATAAGGAAAACCAATGTAAAAACAATACCCATGGATATGGGTAAACGTCGCTTTTGAAAAATGTTCATTCAGATTACTTTAAAACTTCCGTGTTATAAAAATTAGCGTATGCTTCCTCGAATTCTTGAACAGGAACATAGGCTAACACAGGTTTTTCTTGGTTGGCTATATGTGTTGTTAATTCTTCCGGAATTTCTTCCGAGGCTAAAATAATGGCATCCGAATAATCCACTGCTACTTTTAACAAATTATTATAGGTAGGTGTTCCTAAAGAAGCGATTTCTTCTTCAGGAATACCGTCAAAAGCAATTTTTTTAATCATATCCTTATCCAACTCTCCCTCAAAGGTTTTCCCGTAAACAGAGAGTACAATTTTACTATCGGCAAAAAGAGGCTCATCAGAATAATACTTCTTTAGATACAGAGGTAATAGACTTGCCATCCATCCATGTACATGAATAATATCTGGCGACCAATTTAATTTTTTTACCGTTTCCATAACCCCTTTGGCAAAAAATATGGCTCTTTGGTCGTTATCTGGAAACAACTCTCCTTTTTTGTCGGTAAAAGTTGCTTTCCTCTTAAAGTACTCTTCGTTATCAATAAAATAAACCTGAATGCGTTCCCTAGGTATGGAAGCCACTTTTATAATCAATGGCATGTCCATATCATTAATGACCAGGTTCATCCCCGATAATCTAATCACTTCATGTAATTGATGCCTTCTTTCGTTTATATTGCCGTACCGCGGCATAAAAATCCGGATTTGACCTCCATTGCTATTAACCATTCTGGGGGCCTCATATGACATATGTGAAACTTCATTCTCGGGGAGGTAAGGAACTAATTCAGAAGATACAAACAATACCTTTTTACCATTCATAAAAACTATATTTTATTTTTCGCAGAAACGCAGGTGCAAAATTACAAAAAATATAGAGATTACCAGTATTTATAGTAAGTTTGCTCGCTAATTACATTTTCGCATGCTCCCAATCAAGACTAAAAAAGAACTTGATAAGAAACTAAGAAGCAAATCCCCCATTAAGAGTTTAGGGCTTGTCCCTACCATGGGAGCGCTACATCAGGGTCATATGGCCCTTGTAGAAAAAGCTGTTTCTGAAAACGACCAAGTTGTAGTTAGCATCTTTGTAAATCCTACTCAGTTCAACAACTCGGATGACCTTAAAAAATATCCAAAAGACCTAAAAAAAGATCTTGCGCTTATTGAAAATATTAGTTCAGAGATTATTGTTTTTGCGCCTTCCGTAGATGAAATCTACCAAAAATATATAGTGTCCAAAAAGTACGACTTTCATGGTTTGGATAAAGTAATGGAAGGCGAATTTAGGGACGACCACTTTAACGGAGTGGGAACAATAGTGGAGCAACTTTTTAAAATTATATCACCGGATAAGGCCTATTTTGGAGAGAAGGACTTTCAACAACTCTGTATTATTAAAAAGCTTGTGGAAACACAAAAGATTCCTGTACAAATTATTCCATGCCCAATTATTAGGGAAAGCCATGGATTGGCCATGAGTTCTAGAAATGAAAGGTTAAGCATGGAAATGCGACTAAAGGCGGGATTTATTTATAAAACTCTTAAGACTGCCAAGGATAAATTTGGCACGAAAAGTGCACTAAAAGTAAAGGAATGGGTTGATAACCAACTTCTTAAAAATGATGATTTTGAATTGGAATACTTTGAAATCGCAGATGTTGAAACTTTAACCCCACTAAAAAGAAAAATAAACAATAGAAAATATAGAGCATTTATTGCCGTTTATGCCGAGGAAGTAAGGCTGATTGACAATATAGCACTCAATTGATTAATTTTGTCCCATGCAAGTACAAGTAGTAAAGTCTAAAATTCATCGCGTTAAAGTCACAGGAGCCGACTTAAACTACATCGGTAGCATTACCATCGATGAAGATTTAATGGACGCTGCGAATATTATTCAAGGAGAAAAAGTTCAAATCGTGAACAATGATAATGGTGAGCGTTTGGAGACGTATGTGATACCAGGTCCCAGAAACAGTGGTGAGATAACGCTTAATGGAGCAGCGGCAAGAAAGGTGGCCGTTGGTGATGTCTTAATCTTAATCACATACGCCTGGATGCCCCTTGAAGATGCAAAGATCTTTAATCCGTCCCTCGTATTTCCAGATGAAAAAACAAATTTACTTCAGTAAGATACCTAAGATAAAGTTTGAAGATTTCTTTCATTACTTCGGTGCTTTGAAAAATTCCATTATTTAGAATAACCCTGCTATATTTCTCTTTTAATTCCTTTGTAGTAAACCACATTGAAAAAATACTTGCTTATTTTAGCGATTTGGAACATACCTAAGAAATCGTGAACAATTCCCTTAAAAAGACCCTCAAATTGGTTGTACCCATACTCATTGGGGTCTTTTTAGTTCTTTATTGGTACCTAAAAACCTCAGTTGAGGATAGGGACCAAATCCTCTTTTACATTAGGGAGGCCGATGTTTTCTGGGTTTCTGTTTCCCTGCTATTAGGAATCATTGGTCATATCTCTAGGGCCATACGTTGGAACTTTCTTCTTGAACCTTTGGGCTATAAACCTAAATTGAGCAATAACATCCTTATGATATTCATGGCCTATCTTGCCAATTTAGGAGTACCAAGAACGGGGGAAATACTTAGAGCTACCGCCCTTACGACTTATGAGGGCGTTCCTTTTGAAAAAGGTTTTGGCACCATTGTAACGGAAAGGGTTGTCGATTTGTTTATGTTATTGGTCGTGGTGGTGGTAACCCTTTTATTACAAACCGATATTATCATCTCTTTCTTTGAGCAGCGCGGCTTTAATTTAAACGGGATTTTTCTCTTATTATCGGCGGGTGTAGTAGCTTTTTTGATATTCTTTTTATTCATCAAAAAATCCAATTCCATAATTGCCAAAAAAATCAAAACCTTTGTAAAGGGGCTTTTAGACGGGGTTTTCAGTATTTTTAAAATGAAAAGAAAATGGGCGTTTGCCTTCCATACACTTTTAATTTGGGCGTGCTACATAGGTATGATGTGGGTCATAAAATTCACAGTTCCAGAAACTGCTAATTTGTCCTTGAACGAAATCATGGTCGCTTTTGTTTTTGGCGCCTTTGCCATGGCCACTACCAATGGTGGAGTAGGTCTTTTTCCAATTTTGGTAAGCAAGGCACTTGGCCTTTTTGGTATAAGTTCCGTATCCGGGGATGCTTTTGGTTGGATTATGTGGATTGCACAGACCATGATGAACATCGTATTTGGTGCAATATCTTTTCTCCTATTACCGTTATTGAACAGGAACAAATAAAAACTTGCTCTGTTTAATTACTTTCTATGCGTCATTTTATAACAATACTGACACTCCTTCTTGTCTTTGTTGGGAGTGCACAAACCACACAGGAAATTTTTGAGTCCTTTAAACTTCAAGAGCGAAGAGATGTCCAATATTACTTTCCACCTAACCTGGATGATACCAAAAAATATCCGTTAATCGTGGTATTGGATGCAAACTATCTGTTTGATCAAGTTGTGGCTGCCTCTAAATATTACAGTCAGTTTCATGGAATGCCAGAAAGTATCATCGTGGGAATTAATCAAAGTAAGAATAGCATAAGGCTGGATGATTGTGCTTTTGATCTTGAAAATGGTCTTCCAAGTGAAAAAGGAAAAAAATTCTACGAATTCATTGGAATGGAGCTTATTCCCTATCTGGACCTTAACTACAGCACCGCACCGTTTAAAATGATTTTCGGTTATGATATTACCGCGAACTTTCAAAATTATTGGTTATTTAAGGACAATTCCGTTTTTGATGCCTATGTGAGTATTTCGCCCACATTGGCCCCTGAGATGGAAAGTAGAGTTCCTATGCGCTTGAACACTTTTGACAAACAAATATTCTATCAATTGATAGTGGAAGGTGAACAGAACGATGATACTCCTAAAATTATGGCATTGGACAATGGAATTAAGGCATTGGAAAAGGAAACACTTCATTATTTCTTCGATCAATATGATAAAGCGGACCATATCTCCGTTGTTACTTATGGAATAGGGAAAGCATTCGACAACGTGTTCGGAATGTTTAAACCTATAAGTCCAAAGGAATATAAAACACAAATATTGACCTCTGAAGAACCAGTTTATCAATACTTGGAAAATAAATATCAGGGAATTGTGGACCTCTTTGGGTTCAGTAAACCGGTAGAGCTGAATGATATCATGGCAATTTATGCGGCTACCAGGAAGAAAGAAGACCTGGAATCCTTAAAATCCCTTTCCGACCTTTGTAAAAAAGAATATCCGGATACGATGTTGGGCTTTTATTTTGAAGGAGAGTATTACGAGCAAATGGGGGAACCCAAGAAAGCTTTAAAAACATTTGAAAAAGCATTTCAAATGGAAGAAATTGATTTTTTAACGAAAGAAATGGCATTGGAAAAAATGGATGCATTAAAGGCTGATTTTGGTTTCTAACCTACTCCAAAATCCACTTTTACAACATAAAACTTAGATCCCAAATCTAACAACCTACATATTATGTTTAAAGGAATCTTTAAATATTACGTCTTTGCCGGCGTTTATTTTACCTATTATGGCCTAAAGGGCGACTTATCAGTAGCCCTAAGCGCTTTCTCCCTATTCCTGGCATGGGCCTCTTTCTTTATGGCCATTGTGGAATTCAAGAAAAGAAAATCAGAAAAAGAGTAGTTCTACTATTTGAAAAAAGATATTCCATTTTAAACTTCTTAGTACCTTTAGCACAAATAAGAAGAGCTAAAGATGGCCAAAACAAAAACTGCTTTTTTTTGTCAGAATTGTGGCACGCAATATGCCAAATGGGTAGGTCAATGTGCAGCCTGCAAAGAATGGAATACCGTTGTTGAGGAAGTTGTACAAAAAGAGGAAAAATCGAGTTGGAAGCCAACAGTCCGCACAAATAAAAGGGTGTCCAAACCACTTTTGGTCCATGAAATCAGTGTTGAAAAAGAAATTCGTCTTAACACCTTCGACTTGGAGTTCAACAGAGTATTGGGTGGCGGTTTGGTTCCGGGTGCATTAGTATTGTTGGGTGGCGAACCCGGAGTTGGAAAAAGTACGCTATTATTACAGATTGCCTTAAAACTTCCTTATAAAACCTTGTATGTTTCTGGGGAGGAAAGTCAGAAACAGATCAAGATGCGAGCGGACCGCATCCACCCCAACAGCGAAACCTGTTTTATTCTTACCGAAACAAAAACACAGAATATATTTAAACAGATTGAGACCACCGAACCTGATATCGTGGTCATCGATTCCATTCAGACCTTGCATTCGGACTATATTGAATCCGCTGCCGGAAGTATTTCCCAAATTAGGGAATGCACGGCAGAGCTTATCAAATTTGCCAAGGAAACCAATACCCCGGTCATCTTGATTGGTCATATCACAAAAGACGGTTCCATTGCCGGGCCAAAAATTTTGGAACATATGGTGGATACGGTATTACAGTTTGAAGGCGACCGTAATTATGTGTACAGAATCCTTCGTTCCCTAAAAAATAGGTTTGGTTCCACGGCAGAATTGGGTATTTACGAAATGCAGGGAAGCGGGCTTCGAGAAGTTAATAATCCCTCTGAAGTTTTAATATCCAAGAATGACGAAGGCTTGAGCGGAACCGCCATTGCCTCTACCGTGGAAGGCATGCGACCTTTGTTGATTGAAATACAGGCTTTGGTAAGTACGGCAGTCTATGGAACCCCACAACGTTCCACTACGGGCTACAATGCAAAACGCTTGAACATGCTCCTCGCGGTTTTGGAGAAAAGGGCCGGATTTAAATTGGGTGCCAAGGATGTCTTTTTAAATATTACCGGGGGCATTTCTGTGGATGACCCCGCTATTGACCTAGCCGTAATTGCGGCCATTTTATCAAGCAATGAGGATATCCCCATTGAAAAAGGAATTTGTTTTGCCGCCGAAGTAGGGCTGGCCGGGGAAATACGACCCGTACAAAGAGTGGAACAACGCATTCTTGAAGCTGAAAAGTTGGGCTATACCACCATTGTTGTTTCCAAAAACAATAAAATAGGTTTAAAAAACACGAAGATCAACGTACAGTTGGCCGGCAAGATTGAGGATGTGGTCGGTAGTCTTTTTGGGTAATGCTTTTTAGTCTCAGGACTTTTCAAGATTTTGATTGGCGACAAAAAAGTTTGTGTGATTAATTCTATTTTTCGCTTGGGATAATGGGTTTCGTAAAAGCCATAATGGTCATGTTGTTTTCTAGATGGCTACAATGAATAAGGTTTTTCTTTGTATTTTAAATTAAAAGGGCAAAAAAGTAAATACATCTTTGGTTAATAATTATATTTCGAAGTATACCTCATCGAATGGCACCCTAAATCTTGGCCCATAGATTCCCTTATCATCTCGTATTCCACAACCAATAATCATTGTTATTTCTGCTCCCCTGGACAGTTTTAGAATTCTTTTCACCCTTAAAGTATCACTGCCTTCCATGGGACATGTGTCATAGCCAATCGCAGCCATACTTATCATAAAGTTTTCAGCGGCCAAGGCAGCACTTTTATGAGCTACAATCCTCATATCACTTAATCGGGTTTGCCTATAAATAGGTTTAAAAACACCAGCGATTTGAAAGAAAACATATTTGATGTAACCAAGAATTCCCAAAAAATCTGTGTAAATCGTTGGAATCAGTTTGCTGTAATATTTCGAAGCCATTTTTTTACGCTTTAAATCGCGTTCGGTAAGATTATCTTTGTCATACACTTTGTTCAAAAAGTTGATATTGGCCTTTGCTCGTTTTCGCCATAAATCTTTACGAGCTACAACAATTACAAGTTGTTGGGAGGTCTTGGCGGCACTTTGGTTAAAACAAGCCTCTGCCAATTTACCTATAGTTTTCTTATCTGTGATGTGATAAAACTCCCAAAGCTGAAGATTACTGCTCGTTGGTGCTAATGTGGCATTCATTAAGCATTGTTTCACTTTTTTAGGATCAATAGGTTCATCTTTATACACTCTTACCGACCGCCTATAGACAATAGCTTCCGAAACTGTTTTTTCCATGTTTATATAAAGTGAAAATTAATTAGAAGGTTGTTTTATATCAATATTCAAAGATGATTTCTAATAATTTAAATATGGGTACAATTACGCATATTTCCATTTTATAAAGACTCTAAGCTAATAGAATTTTACCTAAATAGTAAATACATCAAAAGGATATAATTTGGATATTTTCCATGAATTCATAACAAAAGGTAAACCTTGAAAAGGTAGGTCGCATTTTCTTAACTAACGCTTATCCCGCATTATTCTAGATAAGGTCAAAATGATTATGATGACCGCAATAATTAAGACCACTTGCCAAAATCCTACCTTTAAAAAAACCAATAAATTCATAGTTATGGAGCTGGGTTTGGATAAAGATTATGTATTTCCTCAATACTTTCAAGAACTTCCGAAGTCAAAGTTAAATCAACACTCCCTATGTTTTCCTTTAGTTGTTTCATGGTCGTGGCCCCAATAATATTACTGGTTAAAAAAGGCCTGGAATTCACAAATGCCAAGGCCATCTGGGCCAAAGAGATGTTATGCTCCTGCGCCAATTCATAATACTTTTGGGTAGCGGCCACAGCGGTTTCTGAACTATATCTTTTATAATTAGGAAAAAGTGCAATACGCGACCCTTCCGGTAATCTATCGCCTAAATATTTACCACTCAATACGCCAAAACCTAACGGGGAATAGGCCAACAAACCTATATTTTCCCTTGCGGAAACTTCCGCCATTCCCACCTCAAACTGGCGATTAAGTAAACTATAAGGGTTTTGTACCGTGATGGTCCTCGGCAGGGAAGCATGTACCTTACTTTCTTCCAAAAATCGCATGGTTCCCCAAGGCGTTTCATTGGAAATACCCACATGTCTAATCTTTCCTTCCCGCATTAAATCCCGTAATGTTTCCAAAACTTGGTGAATATTATCTTCCCAGTGATCAGAAATATCGTGGACATAGCCTCTTTGCCCAAAATAATTCGTGTTTCGTTCCGGCCAATGCAACTGGTATAAATCAATGTAATCTGTTTGTAGCCGTTGTAAACTGCCCTCTAGAGCCTCGATTATCGACTCCCGTGTGAAACCGGTCGTCCTAATAAACTTTGTAAAATCTGCCCTACCTGCAATTTTACTTGCCAAAACGACCTTATCGCGATTTCCGTTCTTCTTAAACCAGGTTCCAATTATTTTTTCAGTCAACGAATGCCTGTCTGGATGGGCCGGAATGGGGTAGAGCTCGGCGGTATCAAAAAAGTTAATTCCTTGATCAAGGGCATAATCCATTTGCTCATGGCCCTCTTCCTCCGTATTTTGATTTCCCCAAGTCATGGTACCCAGGCAAATTTTACTTACTTCAATATCGGTATGTGGAAGATTGGTATATTTCATGTAGGTTGGTTATATTTTTGAAAAATCAAAATTACAAAATATCAACGATTCTAATTTCAGTTCAATCTTTTAGTTCCAGCAAAATTGGACAATGATCACTATGCCTCGCTTCGGACAGAATAATTGATCGCTCCAGTTTATCCAATAAAGGTTCCGCAACCATCCCATAATCCAAACGCCATCCTTTATTGTTATACCTAGCATTTGCCCTATAGCTCCACCAGGTATAATTATCGGGTTCCTTATTAAAATGTCTAAAACTATCCGTAAAACCGCTCTTAATGAAATTGCCAATCCATTCCCGCTCTACAGGCAAAAAACCGGAAACATTTTTTAGACCCACAGGATTATGGATATCAATGGCCTGATGGCAAATATTATAATCACCAAGCACAATTAAATTGGGATGATTTTTTCTAAATTCATCCGCATATTTTTGGAAATCGGCCATATAGGTAAGTTTATGTTCCAGTCTAGCCAAATTAGTCCCTGATGGTAAATACATACTCATTACAGCAATATCTCCAAAATGTGCGGTTATGTTCCGTCCTTCAAAATCCATATACTCTATACCGGTTCCCACGGTAATCTCATCTGGTTTTTTCCTGGACAAAATCGCCACCCCACTATACCCTTTCTTTTGTGCGCTAAACCAATAATTATAAGGATAGCCGGCTTCCTCAAATAACGCTAGATTCAACTGCTCCTTATTTGCCTTTATTTCTTGCAGACATACCACATCTGGATCAACAGCTTTTAACCAAACCAAAAAATCTTTTCTCAGCGCGGCGCGTATTCCATTTACATTATAGGAAACTATTTTCATTCCTTTGGGTTTTGACCAAAAATAGAAAAGCATCTCCCAAATCTCCAATCAATACCTCACTAAAATCCTAACTTTGCATAATTTGGAACAACCTTTGCTCGTGTTCTAATGTTATGTAAAACAATAATCATGAAATATTCTTTATTGCTTCTATTTGCCTGTGGTACATCATTATCTATGTTGGGCCAGGCCTATCCTCGTTTTGAAAATAATCATGAAATGAAGTTTAATATTGGTCAATTCTTGGCAACTACCACCGTTGAAGGTTCCTATGAATATTTTTTTACCGAGGATACCAGTATAGGTGGAACTATTTATATAAATGGAGATGCTACAGACTACAATGGTAATTTTGGAATAGGCCCCAACCTTAGAGCCTACTTTGGGTATATACCTAGAAGTGGTTTTTTTGCAGAAGCATTCGGGCTTTATTATTCAGGTGAAGATGAAACAAATACCAGTGCTTTAGGTGCCCGAAATAACGACTATGGCACAACAGCGTTAGGCCTAGGAATTGGAAATAAATGGGTTACAAGAAGCGAGCGTTTTACTTTAGAAATACATGGAGGGATTGGGAGAAATATTAACCCGGAAGATTTTCAAAATGCATTTATGTATAGGGCAGGACTCTCTATTGGGTTTAGATTTTAAGTCCTAAATTTGTATTTCATCTATATTTCAATGAAGTACTTACCTTTTTTTTTACTCTTTACTGTTTTTTTTTCCCAAGCCCAAATTCCAGTCAACAGGGATAGTGTTACGCAACTAGAGGAAGTAATCCTTATAGATGCCCTTAAAACAAAAAAGGTTATAGGTATTACGCCTTCGGATGTTATCTCAGCCAAAACCTTTCAAAATTATAGTCCGGTGGATATGGTGTCTTCAATAAATCAAATCCCAGGTGTTTATATCTTATCCGGGGCGCTTAACACCAACAGGATCACTATAAGGGGCATTGGCGCAAGAACACTTTTTGGAACGGATAAATTACGATTATACTATAATGACATTCCTGTTACGAACGGCACGGGATCATCTACGATAGAATCCTATGATTTGGAAAATCTTGGTCAAATAGAAGTGGTAAAAGGACCCAAAGGAACAGAATTCGGGGCAAATCTTGGAGGTGCAATCATTCTTACACCAAAAGAAGCTTTAGGGAGATCCACGAACCTTAGCAATAATTTTACCGTTGGTTCTTACGGCTTGATAAAAAATAATTTGGCTATAAACCATTATGATGGTAAACTCCGACTCAATCTTCAATATGGACATTTAGAAACAAATGGATATAGAGATAATAACAATTTTGAACGTGATGGTTTTTTGCTCAACACTTCGTATCAGCTAAGCTCCAAAAACAAACTCTCATTACTGGTTAACCACATAGATTATACGGCACAAATACCAAGTTCCCTAGGAATTACAGCTTTTAATGAAGACCCTACTCAAGCCACGTTTACTTGGCGCGCATCAAAAGGGTATGAAACGAACAACCAGACACTAATGGGTGTTTCACTACAGCATACATTCTCGGAAAACTTTAAAAATGCGACCAGTATTTTCTATAATTATCTGGACAAAATAGAGGCGAGGCCATTTGGTATTTTAGAGGAAATTACCAATGGGTTTGGTTTCAGGTCACTATTTTCAGGTAATCTTCAATTACTTAACAAAAAGACCAATTATTCGTTCGGTGGGGAACTATACAAGGATGAATATGATTGGGATGAGTTTGAAAATCTTTACCAGGAAAATAACGGAAATGGTAGTTTAAAAGGAAATCAGTTCGCAAAAAATAAAGAATTTCGAAGTCAATGGAATCTATTTTCGACCTTACAATATCCATTCTCAAGTTCATTTACGGCACAATTGGGATTAAACCTGAATAAAACAGATTTTAATCTTCAAGATAGATTTAACCAAGGAAATTTGAATAATAGTGGTAGCAGGAATTTTGACCCTATTCTACTACCCAGTTTAAGCCTTAATTATAAGTTTAATGAGTATCAAGAATTGTTCGGGAACATCAGTAGAGGATTTACCAACCCAAGCTTGGAAAGAACGCTAACACCGGAAGGGGTTATAAACCCGGATATTAAGCAAGAAACAGGTATTAATTACGAAGTTGGAACAAATCTTTTACTTGTTCATAATAGACTAAAAATTAATGTAACCCTTTACCAAATTAATGTAAAAAACCTACTTATTAGAGAACAAGTCGGGGACGATCAATTTATAGAAAAAAATGCTGGTGCATCCAGACATCAAGGTCTGGAACTTGCTATGGACTATAATTTGTTATCACCAACCTCTAATTTTCAAATAAACCCTTTCATCAATTACAACCTCAACCGCCATAAATTCACAGATTTTGTGGATGATGGGAACAACTACTCAGGAAATGATTTAACGGGTGTACCCAATCACAGGATAACCATGGGATTGCAAAATCGATTCTTTGGTAATTACTATCTAAATCTGATTTATCAACATGTTGGGAGTATTCCGCTGACGGACGCCAACGACCTGTATAGTGATTCTTTTAATCTTGTAAATTTCAGAGCCGGCTATAGAAAAAAAATCACACCAAAATTCACTTTTGGAGTTAATTTTGGTGTGAATAATTTGTTTGATATTCTTTATGCTCGATCGGTACTGATCAACACCCAAGGGTTTGGAGGAGCTGAGCCTCGGTATTATTACCCTGGAAACGATAGAAATTTTTATGGAGGTTTTAATTTAGCCTATGGGCTGTAGGTTTTCCATTTTTTTCAACCAATAACGCATATCCACTGCTTGGTGAATAATGCTTTTTAGTTCTGAAATCGGAACCCTTTCCTGCTCCATGGAATCCCGATGGCGAATAGTAACCGTTTGATCCTCCTTGGTTTGATGGTCTACAGTAATACAAAATGGGGTGCCATTTGCATCCTGTCTCCTATATCTGCGACCTACTGCATCTTTTTCATCATAGGTTACATTAAAATCCCATTTAAGGTCCTCAATGATTTCCTGGGCTATTTCTGGTAAACCATCTTTTTTAACCAAAGGTAAAATAGCTGCTTTCGTCGGCGCTAATACCGCTGGCAATTTCAATACAGTTCTTGAAGTTCCGTTTTCCAATTCCTCCTCCTGTAATGAATTTGAAAATACCGCTAGGAACATACGGTCCAAACCAATAGAAGTCTCCAAAACATAGGGTACATAGTTTTTATTGGTTTCATGATCAAAATACTGTAGTTTTTTTCCTGAAAATTTTTCGTGGCTACCCAAGTCAAAATCCGTTCTGGAGTGTATTCCCTCCAATTCCTTGAAACCAAAAGGAAAACGAAATTCTATATCCGCTGCAGCATCTGCATAATGTGCCAACTTTTCGTGATCATGAAATCTATAGTTGTCCTCGCCCATACCTAGGGACAGGTGCCATTTCATTCTATTTTCTTTCCAATGCTCGTACCATTCCTGCTGAGTTCCAGGCTGTATGAAGAACTGCATCTCCATTTGCTCGAACTCACGCATCCTAAAGATAAATTGTCTGGCAACTATTTCGTTTCTAAAAGCTTTTCCGGTTTGGGCAATTCCAAATGGAATTTTCATTCGACCCGACTTTTGAACATTCAAAAAGTTTACGAAAATTCCCTGTGCGGTCTCTGGTCTTAAATACAAATCCATTGCAGAATCCACACTAGCACCAAGCTTTGTTCCGAACATTAAGTTGAACTGTTTTACATCTGTCCAGTTCTTGGAGCCCGACATAGGGCAAGCAATGTCCAATTCCTCTATTAATGCTTTTACATCTGCCAAATCTTCTTTTTCCAGGGATTTAGCCATTCTGCTTAAAATACTTTTTCCTTTTTCTGTGTATTCTACTACACGTCCATTGGTTTCAAGAAATTTTTTCTTGTTGAAGTTATCACCAAAACGTTTTTCAGCCTTTTTTACTTCCTTCTCAATTTTAGCATCGATTTTACCGACGTAATCCTCAATAAGTACATCCGCCCTGTATCGTTTTTTCGAATCTTTATTATCAATTAACGGATCATTGAATGCATCTATATGACCAGAAGCTTTCCAGGTCGTAGGGTGCATGAAAATTGAAGCATCAATGCCAACGATGTTATCATTCAACTGGACCATGGCCTTCCACCAATACTCCCGGATATTCTTCTTAAGTTCTGCCCCATTCTGACCGTAGTCATAAACAGCACTTAAACCATCATATATTTCGCTGGATTGGAATACATAGCCGTATTCCTTCGCATGGGAAATTACCTTCTTAAAATTATCTTCTTGATTTGCCATGCTGCAAAAATAGAATTTTAGTCTAAAAGAAGTATGATTATTTTAATTGAAATTCGGAGGAAGTGATGAGTCTTTCATCCTCAAAGATATTAAGGGTATACGTTCCTTCCTTTAAGGAACCCTCAGGGATGGTCACGAAATCACAAATGGAAGTTTCCACACCCAAATATTGGAACTCTACCCTTTTGCTATAAATATTTCCGTTTACGGTAATTGTATTTGCATTATCCTCTATGATCTGTTTATTTGGATCTAAAAATTGCAGATAGATTATTTTTTCGGATTCATCTACATTAGGGTCAGCAAGAACGGTGACGCAACCCCGTAGCTTTTCAATAGTTGAAGCTTTATTCGTACCCACAGGTCGCGAGCCTCTTAAACGAAAACCTGAACCTTCGGAGTAATCCAACTTTAGATAGTTTTTTACTTTCAGTTGCTGATTCAACTCCATAATCTTTCTTCGTTGCAATGCCTCAGCCTCGGCCAACGAATTGCTATTGGCCCTAAGCAGTTCTATCTGCTTTCTTGCATCATCGTATTTATCCGTCAACAAGGTATTGTTATAGCGGAGAAAGTTATTTTTGAGTTTTAGACTATCGTTTTTGGCCTCTAATCTTCTTAATTCCGATTTGAATTCCCTTAATCTGCCTACAGTGAAATTTAATCTACCTACTGAGTCCTTTAATTGTTGTACCTGAAACTTGGCATCCTGTAACTCAATATCGTTCATTTCATTTAATGCGGAAAGTCGGTCTAAGTCTGCCTTCATGATGGTAAGGTCCTTCACCAATACATCTTTTTGCTGCTCCAAAAAGTTGATTTCCGTCTTGGATTGTGCATAGCTGTAATAAAAGGCAATTAAGATACCAATTATAACTGCTGCCATTGCGGCAAGAATTATTTTATAATTGAATTTAGTATCTTGATTGTCCATCCAAATAAATGGGTGTTTAGTAGGTTAAAAAAATTAGTAAGATTTGTTACTCACCAAGCTTTCAAATATAGCAAATGATATAAACACCCTCCTATTGCCTCCTACATGTTTTGGATGTAATAACCGATTAAATAGAGGAGAGAAACTTTTATGTACCGTTTGTCGACATCAATTGCCACTCACCGATTATAACTTTAACGAAGAAAACCCTGTTGACCGTATCTTTTATGGCAGAATTAACATAAAAAAAGCGAGTTCCTTCCTTCATTTTACGGAACACGGAGTTGTAAAAAACCTAATCCACAACTTAAAATATAGAAATCAGGAGCAGATTGGCAAGTTCCTGGGAGACTGGTATGGCCAAATTATTTTACACAACAATTACCTCCCAAAAATAGATTTTGTAATCCCAGTTCCGATACACAGAAGAAAATTAAAAAAAAGGGGGTATAATCAAACTACCTTATTTGCAAAGCAACTGGCAGCCCGCCTAAAATGTGATTGTATAGAAAATGTTTTGGTCAAAACAGCAAATACCAGAACACAGACCAAGAAAAATAGGCTGGCAAGATGGTACGACAACAGGTCGCTCTATATTCTAGTCAATAAAGACCTATTGACAAACAAAACCATCCTGCTTGTAGATGATGTTATAACTACAGGGGCAACGATGGAACTTTGTGCGGAATCCTTGCTAAATATTGAAGGCACAACTTTATATGTTGTAAGCATGGCCATTGTCACATAATTTTTAAAGAATAAATTGTTTCTTTGCCCTATATTATCTTTTTATGCTACGCAGAATCTTAGCCTATGTTTTTATTTTTCTTGCAATAACGGCATTTTACCAATGTGCCAGAAAAGGAACTCCGACCGGAGGCCCCAAAGACGTTACTCCTCCAGTTCTGATTAGAGCTGAACCCGAAAATATGAGCACTAATTTTAAAGGCAATAAAATTAGATTATATTTTGATGAGTTGGTAAAACTTGAAAAAGTTCAAGAGCAACTTATTGTGTCGCCGCCGCTGAAGTATCAACCCATGTTAAGTCCGCAGGGAAATGCAAATAAATTCGTGGAAATTGTTCTAAAAGATACCTTAAAGGAAAATACGACCTACACCATTAATTTTGGGCAAAGTATTGTGGACAATAACGAAGGTAACCCAAATAGCTTTCTAACTTATGTTTTCTCTACTGGAGATTATATTGATTCCCTAGAGTTACAAGGAGTTGTAAAAGATGCATTTAATAAGGAAGCTGATGAGTTTATAAGTGTAATGCTCTACAGTATCGATTCCTCATATACAGACTCTACTATCTACAAAAGACCTCCCAACTATATAACCAACACGCTGGACAGTACCATAATTTTTAACCTACAAAACTTGAAGGAAGGTACTTATGCTTTAATGGCAATTAAAGACCAGGCAAAAAACAACATTTTTGACCAGAATACGGACAAAATTGCTTTTATAAAAGATACCGTTCAACTTCCTACGGATTCGATATACTTATTGAACTTATTTAGGGAAATTCCAGATTATGGTATTACTGTACCCTCTTTGGTGGCAAAAAACAAAATAAGTTTTGGATATTATGGTGAAGGTGATAATATAATTATCCGACCCATTACCATAATTCCCGATTCCGTAAAAACGACCATTCTTAAAGAAAGGGATAAGGACACGTTAAATTTTTGGTTTACTCCATACGAAATGGACTCCATACTCTTTACTGTCACCAATGATAATCTAAAATTAATAGACACTTTCAATGTTAAAAGCAGAAAGGTGGGCATAGATTCACTTAAACTAACCCCTAGCCAAACCGGTACTTTAAATTTCAATGAGAATTTCTCTATTTATGCCAATACACCTTTACGAGCTATAGACAGTTCAAAAATTGTTTTACAAAAGCAAGACACCCTTCAAGTGGCGTATACTGTTATGCTGGATAGCTTGTACAACCAATTAAATTTTGACTTCAAAGTGGAACCAAATGAAAGATATACAATGGAGCTATTACCAGGTGCGGTTATCGATTTTTTTGGAATATCCAACGATACATTGAATTATGCTTTAAGCACGAATAGTTTTGCTGATTATGGTGATTTAACGGTAAATCTAAGCGGCAACACTATTCAATACCCTATAGTTGTTCAACTTACCAATGAAAAGGAGGAAGTTCAAAGAGAGCAGATGCTCAAAGAGCCGAAACCCTTAGAATTTAACAACTTAAATCCTGGTAAGTATTTATTAAGAGTGATTTTTGATGCAAACAATAATGGGCAATGGGATACAGGAAACTACTTGAAGAAAATACAGCCCGAAAGAGTTTCCTATTACCCCAACCTCATAGAGATGAGGGCCAACTGGATTGAAAACATTACCTTTAATATTCTTGATTAAAATACATGAAAATATCTAAAATAAGTATTGCTTTTTTATTCATTTCAACAACATTTTCCCTGTTTTCACAACCCAATACCTATGCAAAAGGGGATGAAGGCTCTATACAAATTGGAAATTTGGATGTTCCTTTTTTAAGAGTTTCCCAAACGAGCGGAAACAAAATAGTTGGTAGTATCTATTTGAATGAAGAATGGGAGCAAGGGACCATTACTGATTTTACAAATAAAAAAAAGGTAAAGCTCTTAGCTAGATTTAACGCCTATCATAATGAAATAGAGATTTTAAAGGAAAAGAATATTATAGCTCTATATCCTGCCAAAGGGATTGATGTTTTTCTAAATGGAAAGAAATTTATTCCTTTGAAGTTAGATAATAAAAAGAAACCAATTTTTGCTGAAATCCTTGTAAATGGAAAGCATAACCTTTATAAGGTTTATGATATTAATATAAAAAAAGCACCTACGGACGCAAAGCTCCTAAATATTGAAAGTGTTGATCGAGTGGTTATAACATCGGACCTATACTTTCAAGAAGAAAATGGCAACGTATCAAAGTTACCGTCCAATAAAAAATCCATCAAACAAAAACTGCCGTCTTCATTCCTTGATATTGCAAAAAAGGAGAAGTTATCTCTTAAGAAAGAAGATGATTTAGTAATGTTATTTTCTTTGGTTAATTCACAATAATTTGAATTGATCCCTATCTTCTAAAAATCTTAGCTTATTTCTGATTTCAACAAGGTGTTCCTTGTTTATTGTTGTTTCCAATATTTCCTCCTCAGCTGAATAAACCAATTGTTTTCCTAGTGCATCATAGACGGCCGAGTGACCCACATATTCCAGTCCCTTTTCATCAACTCCAACTCTATTGACACCTATACAATAACACATGTTTTCAATGGCTCTGGCCTTAAGCAAAGTATCCCATGCGCCAACTCGGGGTTTTGGCCAATTAGCAACGAACATTAAAATATCATAGTCAAAAGTGTTTCTACTCCAGACAGGAAACCTAAGATCGTAACATATCATGGGGCAAATTTTAAAACCTTTGTATTCGACAATCAAATGGTCATTACCTGCTTCATATTTTTCATTTTCCCCGGCAAGTGTAAAGGTATGCCTCTTATCATACTTGGAAATGTTTCCATTGGGCTCAACAAAATATAATCTATTATAATGGTATCCATTTTCGGTTTCGACAATACTGCCTGTAATTGCGGCATTTTGTTCTTTAGCTTTTTCCTGCATCCATTTTACCGTAATTGCTCCTTCATTTTCATCCATTCTTTCAGGTGACATTGTAAAACCTGAAGTAAACATTTCAGGTAAGACAATTAAGTCTACATCTTCAGAAACTGACTTAATTTTTAAAGAAAAAAAATCTCTGTTTTGCGAGGGTTTTTCCCAAATAATTGGGGACTGTACCAAAGCTATTTTAATACTTTTGCTCATAATCATGCTTTAAGTCTAAGATTCTAATAATTGAATAAGTTCGGCATCCTGCTTTTCCTTGGCATAATCTAATGCGCTATTTCCCCGTAGGTCCTTAATGTTTTTTTCTGCACCATTTTCCAATAATAGTTTGGCAATATTGTATTTGTTGAATGTAACCGAATAAATAAGAGCCGTTGCCCCCATAGAATTTTGTTCGTTTATACTGGCTCCTTCCTTAATTAACAATTTGGCCAAATCCAAATAACCCTTAAAGCAGACGCCCATCAATGGTGTATTCCCAGCTCCGTCCCTTTCATTTATATCCGCCCCCTTTTGAAGTAATAAAGAGGTAATTTCTTTTTGATTGTAGTAAGTCGCTAAGATCAATGGAGTGGACCCTCTTTCATCCTTCTTATTCAATAGATTAGGATTTGTTTCCAATAAGTCCTTCACCTCTTGGTAACTACCTTTTCTAATAGAATCAAAAATATTTTCCTTCATAATTTTATATAAATAATTCTTTTCCAAAAAAAAACTGACTAAAATCTTAACTTAAATGCTTACGAAATCTTCATATTTCCTTATACATTTTGAAACACAAATCGCTAATTTCCTTTTCAAAGATACTTCTTTGACCATACCCACTTTAAACACAGATTTAAAATTTTAAATTATCCCAAAGATTTAGGATAATCTTTGTTAAGCCTAAAATGAAATAGAACAAAACTATTATAGTTATAAGGATATTGCCAATTTTGATTTTGAAAGTATTTTCCCTAATTTATATACTAATTCACTTTAATATAATACTCCAGGTTAAAAGCCGTGCATTTTTAAATCTGAAGAAGAAAACGAATGGATGTTAATCGTTTTTTGTGATAATGGTCTTTTAATATATTTTAAAGACACGAAAAAAACAAAGCTTGTAGTACCATACCTTTCGTACCAATCAAAATGCTAAAGGAATAGGCTTTTTCGTGAGCCAAAATTAAATAGAATCTATTTGAGGAAGATACCAGTTGAAAGTAATATTGTAAAAGGTTAAAAACTGATTCTAACCCAGAATAGAATATAGTAAATGATATGAGTAAGATTGAAAAATGTTGTATAATAGATGATGACCCCGTATTTATTTATGGGACAAAAAGGATAATGAAAAAAGTTGATTTTTGTGATGATCTGATTATTTTCAACAATGGTCCAGAAGCTCTGGAAGGGCTCAAAAAAATTTCTGACCAGGGGCTGAAAATACCTAAGGTCATATTTTTAAATCTAAATATGCCCGTATTCAACGGGTGGGAATTTTTGGATGAGTTTATACATATACCTAGTAATAATCTTGAAAAAACCCTAATCTATATTATAAGTTCTTCTGTGGAACCACTGGATTTAGAGAAAGTTAAAAATTATAAGAATGTAACAAATTATATTCTTAAGCCAATAACCCCAAACGATTTAGAAGATATTATAAAGACCCTATCCAAATAATAGTTGATTTAATTCTGTTAAATAACTTTTGTTTTTTTATAAATTTGTATTGCTTTGCAACATAATTTGCAAAATTCCAATAAGGAGTTAATTAACTGCATAGTTTTTTTAAGTCCCCCTAATTTTTTTGTTTAAATTGTTTAAAACCAATCATGGTTTGAATGAATTACCTTTGTAGTTATAACGAAGATTTTAATGGCTTTTAATGCAAACTAATACACTTGTGAATGAGTAAGTTTGACGGTTGTTGTATCATAGATGACGATGAGTTTTTCGCCTTTACTACGAAAAAACTCATGAAAGATGTTGGGTTTTGCGATAATGCCCTTAGTTATGCGGATGGACAGGAAGCTATAGATAGTTTAATTGGCCTATTAATAGAAAACGTCCCTATTCCCGAAATTATACTCTTAGACCTCAATATGCCACAAAAAGATGGATGGGCCTTTCTGGAAGAGTTTGAAAACATTCCGGAAAACCAGCGAAAAAACTCCAAAATTTATATTGTTAGTTCCTTTGTTAGTCCTGAAAATATGGCCAAGGCCAAATCCTACTCTACGGTAGAATCCTATTTGGTAAAACCCTTGACTGCTGATTCACTAAAAAAAATCAAATAAGGATTACCTTATTCCAGGAGTAAAATCATCGGGTGCCAATTGAGGCTGATTCAAAGTACCAGCCTCTCCGGTATCATTGTAGATTTCCCACTGTGAGAATTGGAATTCAGATGCTCCCTCGTTCACCTCCGGTCTTCTTATTGCCTTTCCGTCCTCGAACTCGTGGTTTGTGCCGGAACCATCCTCTCCGGGAATTCCAAATACGTCAATGACGATTCCAAAAGGATCTACTAATTGAAGGTTGTCATCTCCGTTTGAATCTGCAGGTGAGTTAGTTCCCACCGCTATATCTGGCGAAAACCCATAAACCTGTTCAAATATTTCAGCGTTAGGTGAAATAACAAGGGTACTTTCTCCGTCAATGGTATATCCAGATAAATCAATTGAAGAACTCACCTCGGTATTGGCATTAGTATATCTTAGTATTTGCCACCCTTTTAAGGAAAGTGGCTCGGTAGATGAATTATAAAGCTCCATGAAACGAGCTCCTACGTTATTCTCCGGGTCGGCAAGTTCACTGAAAAATAGTTGGTTGGAAGTAAATTCATCTATCAAATCTTCACATTTATCCTGGGTAAAATCAATATCACTTAAATCGCGAACTATAAGCTTATAATCTTCACCCTCTTTCGTTAACACCCCGGTTATGCTGCCCCCTAAAACGGGAATCAAATCTGCCCGAAAATCTGAGTATCCGCTATTTAGCATAATCAGTTCATTGTCATCGCAATCTAAAAGTATTCGTTCCGTTTCTTCCTCCTTTTCCGCATAGGGTTTACCCAATTCTTCCAAAGAAAACTCCATGTTTTCGAATCTAATCAATGTGTTTATCATTTCTTCCTTTAGCTCAGGAATGCTGGTTAGTGTTGGTGTGATCGAGTTTTTAGAATCACAGGAAATCAAAACATGTTGAAAAACTGCATTGTAAGGCAATCTTCCTACAGAAGTACTTCCAAATGAGGTAAAGACACCACCAAGTTTATAATTACCTCTAGTATATCCCAGATATAAGCCTTTTAGCTTAATTAAAACCTTATCCCCTAATTCATAGAAAAGATGGGAATCCCTTACATCAATTTCAATAAATAGGGCGTCAGTTGGATTGTCAGGATTGTTTTGAAAATAAAGCACACCAAAAAAATTGCCGGTACTATCAGATGAATTAATATAGCCTTCAATTACTAAATCCTCTTGGATTTGAAGAGTTTCACCTTTGTAAAGTTCTTTCAATTGGGCATATGTCGTGTTTGCCTTTAATTGGGTTTCACAAGAACTTTCCAAAGCATCAAAATTCCTACCATTGACACATCCCGATAGTTGTAACAAGATCAAGAAACAGAAAACTCTTTCAAAAGTTCTATATATAATTTTTCTTTCCAACATGGTTTAAAAACTTACTGCAAGGTTTAAAAAATAGGTTCTTCCGTAACCATACCAATATTTTGGGGCGAAAGAAGGACTTCCGCTTAAATTATCCCGTTGCAACTGACCAAAATTGCCATTTCTACTTTGTTCATAACCCCCAGTTCTGAATTTGGCATCAAAAAGGTTATTTACACTAAAGAAAAGACCTATATATTTTCCCTTTTTCAACCAGGATTTTCCACCTACAAGATTTAATAAATAGAAATTATCCAAAGGCTTTTGCCTCAGCAATCTATTTACATTCTCTTCTGTCGCCTCTGGAAAATTCTGCCCTGTCTCTGGATCAAGATAAAAACTTGATGTTCTTGTAATGGTTGAGATATTAGCATAGTTGTTCGCCAAATAGTTCGCTGTCATTCCTACCCACCAATATTTTGGATCCCTATATTCCATACCAAAAGCAAATGCTTTTTGTGGCCCCTGTGCAAGTTTGAGGTCTTTAATTTTGGCTGGGCCCAGTTCCTTAAATCCATCAACATTAATTAGTTCCTCTTCCGCTGAAGCCGTATCAAAATTAATGGTCACATTAGGGTCACTTGCATAAATATATTTGCCGATGGATGTAACCATGGATAATTTAAAGGTGGATGTCAGCTGGTATTCCAAACCCAATTCTATTCCCATATGCAACTTGTCCAAATCGGTTAATACTTCTTGAACAAAATCTGATCCAAGTCCCGAATCAACGAAAAAATAATTGACATCGGTATTGTTCTGGAATCTCGTATAAAACCCGGTTAAACGCCCTGTTAAATTGGGCATTCTTAAAAAGTAATTGATATCTATCGTAGAAATGGTTTCTTTCTGTAAATCGGGAACTATATTGTTTGATTCTCTTGGGTTTACGAAAACGTTTTGCAATAAAGGCGCCTTGTTTATCAATGCTCCTTGGAGTGAAACCCAATGCCTTCCGGTTATCGAATGAGTTAGTCCACCTTTAATTCCGAAGTTGGAAAACTCCATGGTCGTACTTTCACCTTTTGAACTTTCAGGAAATCTTTCATTTTGAAAAATTCCATTACGCAAGAATTGATTATCAATAAATTGACCTGCCAAGAAGCCTTTCCAATTGTTTAAGTCAAAAGTCAATTGTGTATATACCTTTATTTCTTTCGCATCATATTCATAACTGTAATTAAAAGTTTCGCCTTCCTGTTTCTGAACATCGTCTACAAGATTATTTCGGGTATTTGAAAAAGGGTCAATATCCTCGTGGTAATCTGCACCGAACAAATCGTTTAGTTCCGCAAAGTTTTCCGATTTTAAATATCTGTTCATGAATCCAAAACCAAGATTTATTTTATTTGATAGTTTTAAATTTCCGTTTAGGTTGACTGTGAACTGTGTGTCTGAAACTACATCATCATAAAGCAAATATGCCGCTTTTCCATTTTGAGAGCTACTTGAATTGGCATCATATAGTTTCTGCCATTTCAACTGGGGACTTTCTTGAAAAGTGATTTTAGCTTCCTCAGCACTTATAAAGTTTGCACCTATAGGGCTATTGATATAAAAACTAGGCAAATACCTGTAGTAAGAAGGGTCTGGGTTCGGGGCATTAAAGTAGCCCAACCTACTTTTATTTTGGCTGCCTTTTTGAAAAAGAGCACCAATAGATATATCAAGTGCATCGGTTTCGTAAAAATAATTTAGCATCACCAAAGGTTCCGAAATTCTACGTTCCCTAGAATTTCTAATTTTACCATCTTGTAAGCCCCAATATGGGTTATATGTATTACTTCTCAAACCGGATACCTCCTCGGTAATTGCCGAGGACCTGCCCCTTCTATTCGATGCGATAATACCGGTAACCAACAAACTATTTTTAGCATTGATTTTATATTCTAGTAGGCCACTAAGGGAGTAAGCATCATACAATGTACCATCTACAAATCCCTCCTTGGCCCATCTTCTTGATGAAGAAACCATATAGGCCAATCCCTTATTTGTAATACCAGAATTATACGTAGCCATTATTCTGCCGTTATATGTCCTATTTGATGCCGATGTCGAAAGCCTTAACCCTGGTCGTAATCCAGAAGGTCTTAGATTGATATTAGTGTTTCCCAAGATACCTCCAAATGTATAATCGGAAGCCTCAAGCCCATTGGTATATTGTTGGTTTCTAGTTATATCATTTAAACCACCCCAGTTGTTCCACTGTGGACGGCCATCATAAATTTTGTTCATCAGCACGCCGTTCAGTAACACTTCTCCTTGTTGGGCATCATATCCACGTACCCTAAAGAAAGCCTGACCAAAGTCAAATGCCGCCCTACTTAGAAATATATCACGAGTGGATTGTAAAAGGCCCAAAGAGTTTGAGGTACCCTCATCATCTAGCAATTCAGCATCGGTAAGTGTGATTAAATTATCTTGCTTTTCAACTGAAATATCCCTTTGCAGATAAATGGATCCAAGATTAAGTTCATTTCCTTCTAGCATAATAGGTAGTCGTTTTTCCTCATAATCTCGATATGCTATTCTTAATATATAATCCCCAGACAGGGCTATTTCCAAGTAAAATCCACCGTCTGTATCTGTATTGTATTCCTCTAGTTCCCCTTCGATTATTACGCTGGCTCCAGAAATAGGTTCTTGAGTATTTTGATCAAGAACTTTTCCAAATATTGGATATCGTGCTTGTCCAAATGAAAGCTGGAAGCATATAAAAATTGGGATAAATGCTATACCCTTGAGCATATTGGTTGGTTAGTGCAAATTGTTAATGGTACTGTAATATATTTAAAAACAATTATTTAGTGAGAATTTTCTGTTTAAAAATCATATATTTCTGACCTAATGAGATATATAATCTACTTTTTTATCTTTTCTGGAGTATTTACTCAAGGACAAACTAAAAAAGAATATAAGGTACGAACCATTGCGTTCTATAACCTTGAAAACCTATTTGATACCAAGAACGACAGTTTGATTTTTGACGACGACAGAACGCCCAATGGTAAAGACCACTGGACCGATATTCGTTACTGGAAAAAAATTGATAACCTATCCAAGGTGATTTCCAATGTAGGTTTCGAAACCACAAAATCATCTCCGGATGTAATTGGGGTTTGTGAAGTAGAGAATAAGCAAGTTCTGAAAGACCTGGTTAATCACCCTAATATAAAAGAAATGAACTACGGTATTGTTCATTTTGATTCTCCTGACGAGCGAGGAATAGATGTAGGGCTTTTATATGCCAAAACAGTTTTTATACCCACTACTTTCACTAGCAGAAGATTATTATTGTTCAACGAAGATGGTGAACGAGATTATACCCGAGACCAATTGGTGGTCGAAGGTTTCCTTGATAATGAAAAAATATACTTCATCGTTAACCACTGGCCCTCTAGAAGTGGTGGGGAATTGCGTAGTAGGCCTTATCGTCTTAAGGCAGCGGAATTAAATAAAAGAATAATTGATTCCTTAAGGTATTTGAATCCAAATGCAAAAATTATAAGTATGGGCGATTTCAATGATGACCCCATAAGTCCTAGTTTTAAAAAAGTCCTAAAGGTCGAAGGCAGTGTAAAAAAACTGGACTCCTTGAGCCTCTTCGGGCCCATGGAAAAATTATTTAAAAAGGGAGTAGGTTCATTGGCTTACCGAGACAAATGGAATCTTTTTGATCAGATATATTTAACCTCAAACCTCATAAACAACAATGCTGAAAGCTATAGTTATTGGAAAGCGGGAATCTTCAATGCTCCGTATCTTATAGACCTAAAAGGAAAGTATAAGGGATATCCGTTAAGAACATATGCGGGTGGAAACTATATTGGAGGATATAGTGACCATTTTCCCGCCTTTGTATACCTTATCAAGGAAGTAAACCAGTGAATTAATCCAACGGGGTTAACTCTATATTTTTCCATTTTACTTTAATACCCCCACCATCATGGATTTGCAGCAAAATCGAACCTTCTCCCTTACCTATAATTCTGTCCTTAAAGGAAACCATCTCCGTACCATTGAGCCAAGAGGTTATTTGTTTACCATGCACTTTGATGGTCATGTGGTTCCAATCCCCAAATTTTAAGGCACTGTCCTTTTCCTGTTTTGGTTTCTTTAGCCATTGCCTTCCATAAGATTCATAAACTCCACCCGTAAATTTGCCGGGAGGGGCTACCTCAACCTGCCATCCACTGACGGTAGTTCCTTCTACCGATGAGCGTATAAAAACACCACTGTTACCATCCGCTTCTTGTTTAAAATCCAAATCCAGAATAAAGTTTTTGTATTCCTTCTCAGTTCCCAAATATCCATAACCCGCATCCGGGCCACTTTCACAGATTAGCAGCCCATCTTCTACATACCACTTTTCGGTGCCGAAAACTTCCCATCCGTCCAGATTCTCACCATTGAACAATGCTACCTTTTGCGCATTTATAGCACTTGCCATTATCAGCATTAAAACAATCAAATAATTTTTTATCATCTTACTCGTATTTAGAACCATTGACTCCATGGTATTCTACTCAAAATTAAAACTAATCCAATTCCATAAAAAATGGCGATACTTTTAAATTTTTTATCTCCTTCTACGAACTTCTTATGTCTAGACCAGCCAATAGTAATGGCGGCAATCGCCAGAATATTAACAAATGGGTGTTCTACAGCCAATAATCTTGCGGCAGAGGTTAGACCTCCCATTCCAAATTCTTGAATGGCACTTAACCCACTTGGTGACACAAAATATAGAATTAGGCCTACCAAAAGCTGAATATGGCAAAGAATAAGGGCGAACAAGCTAATTCTTAAATCCTTGTTCATCGTAAAAACTCGTTTGCTAACAAGTCCTGAGACGGCATTAACCACGGCAATAATTAAAATTGCCAAAGCTACATAGGCCAAATAGGAATGCAGCATTTGAATAGTTTCGTACATAGTGTTGTTTTTGTGAAATTTAAAAATAGTGATTTTTAAGCATAAAAAAACCCTACCGTTCGGTAGGGTTCCTTTTATGTATATAACTTATTAAAAATTGAACCTTGCGCTAAAGTTCCAAGTTGTTCCAAAACCAAAGAACACTCGGTTACTTGTACTTATACCATCATAGGTATCATCTCCAGGTTGGGCGAAGATGTTGGTATCGGATTCCGCAATGTACGTCGTATCAAACACGTTATTCACGTTTAAACGGAAGCTCAACATCTTATCATCAAAAGGAACTCTGAATGTGGCACCTGCATCGGCAAGTCCAAATGAAGGTAATTTAAGTGATCCTTCTGGACCTACATCTGTTGGATCAAATTGAGCATATAAATTATCCGCATAACGGTAACCGAAATCGACACTAAGATTATCAAGTATATTGTAATCTGCGATAAGCGCTGCCGTAAATTGAGCTGCATCACCGACTTTTATACCATCCAATTCCAATGTTTCTTGTTGTTCTACACCACCTATTACAATTGGATTTTGGTCATTATCAAAATAAGTCGCATTTACATCGTCCTTATATTCCCAATTTCCAACTGAAATCATACCTGTCAAGGCAATTTTATCACTGGCCTGAAAACGACCGTCCATTTCTATACCCGTATGCACTTGTTTGATTCCCAATAAATTTGCTGTTCCCCTAATTTCATCGGGTTGACCAGCATTGAAAGTGGCACTGGCATTAGCAAACCTATCCTTCCAACTTGTAGTATATAAGTTCACATTCGCTCTAAATTTTGAACTTCTATAACCATAACCCAACTCAAAACCAACTATTTTCTCATTTGTTAAGTTTGGATTTAGGTTGTTACCAAAGTTGATGTAAACTGCGTCAAACAAAGGTTGTTTTGAATAATAACCTGCATTAGCAAATACATTATTTCTAGCATCAAGGTTCCAGTTTAAACCTCCTTTTACATTACCGCCTAAAATATTTTCATAATCTGTCTTTTCTGGAGGAGTTTCGTTGAAAAATTCTTCCCTTGCAAAACCTTGATTGGATAAAGCCCCTTGAACAAAGGCAGTAATATCCGGTGTGAAGTTATACTCTACCTGTCCAAAAATACCTAACCAATTTACCAATCCTGTGTTATAATAATCTATTTTTTCCTCATCATCTATATTTCCAAAGACCCACCAAGGCTGATTGGCCTTATACGTTTCATTGAAAATTTGATTTGGATCATTTCTGTTATCAGTTTCTTGATAAGCATCTCCACCCAAGAGATCATTTACTCTTCTGTAGTGATAACCTGTATACCTTCTTAAGTCAATTCCAAAATCGATCGTCAAGTCGTCTGAAATTCGATTATTGAAGTTAGCCAAAAGACCGTACCAGTTATGAGAATTAACCGAAGCCCTTCTGGTAATACCATTGGTATTGTTCTCATTTGGGTTTTGATCACTGTTATTTAAATAAAGCCCATTTATCTGTTCTCTAGGTGTGGCACTGAAATCAGGAACCAATTGACCACTGTTATAGGCAAAAATATCATCGACTCTAACCAGACCATCAGCAGATTTTGGCAGGGCAAACTGTCTCGTTCCATTGATTTCTCCTATTTCTCCAGTTCCTCCACCACGTCCAAAAGATGCATAGGCAGAAGTTTCAAGGGTTGTTTTACTTGAAATTTCCCAGTTCCAGTTCAAGCTTATAACCGGCTTGTGGTAGAAATTACGTCTAAAGTTATATTCTTCGCCATTTAAATAACCCCAGTCACTATTATATTTTCTGTTTGGTTCACCATCTCCGTCTCCATACGTGATATAATCCGCAATAGAAGGAGCAAAACTTCTTTGGTGGTGCCATTGTGGAGCTCCGGTAACCATAAATTCCAAACTATGGTCTCCAGATGTATAACCTAAGCCTAAAAAGAAATTATAGCCTTCAAATTTGGTCCCATCAGCATACATACTTCCACCTGTTCTACTTAATAGCAAAGAAGCAGATAAGCCATTATCCAATAAACCTGAGGAATAAGATGCCAATGTCTTTACATAACCATCATTACCTACAGTAGCACCAATGGCGCCACCTTCTGCATTTAAAGAAGTTTTTGTAATCACATTAATGGTACCACCCACGGAGGATACGGCCAACTTTGAAGAACCTAGACCTCTTTGCACTTGAATTGCAGAAGTTACGTCCGAAAGTCCGGCCCAGTTACTCCAGTATACCTGACCATTTTCCATGTCATTAACAGGAACACCATTAATCATTACAGCCGAGTTATTGGTATCAAAACCACGTATATTAACACGCGCATCTCCAAAACCACCACCCGATTTAGTAGCATATATTGAAGGAGTAGTATTCAATATCTCAGGAAATTCTTGAGAACCTAACTTCAACTGAATTTCCTCTGCCTTAATAGTTGATACCGCAACCGGTGTTTTTCTGTCCTTTGCAATATCTTGAACCCCAGTAACTACAACGCCTTCCAATTCTTCAGCGCTAGGCATAAGTGAAATAGTTCCAACGCTTCCTCCATTGAAGGAAACTTCTTGCGCTATAAAACCAATATATGAAATTCTTAAAGTTCCTGAAGAAGCAGATGCTTCAATCGTAAAGTTTCCGTCGAAATCGGTAGAAGTTCCATTTGAAGTACCTTTTACCACAACAGTAGCGCCTGGTAATGGGCCTCCCATTTCACCATCTACCACAGTACCTGTAATCGTCGTTTGTGAAAAAGCAGTAGCAGTCAATAAAAATGCCGCAAATGCAAAGTAGATTTTTTTCATTTTTTCTAGTATTTGTTAGTTTTTATAACTGGTGCAAAAGTCTCCCATTTTTAGACCTTTTACGTTAAGGGAACGTTAAATCACCGGTGCAAATTTAACGGAAAAAAAACAAAACAAATACTGATTATGAAGAAGTTACCGCGTTTTATTAAAAAATACGAATCATACAAATCAACTCTTAAAAAATTGCAAAAGTCGTAATGTTGAACTATCGTGAGAGGATAAATTGTCACCTTCTATATCCTTTAAAATAGTTCCGGCCAATTGTTTTCCCAGTTCTACACCCCATTGGTCATAGCTAAAGATATTCCAGATTATACCCTGAACAAAAATCTTATGTTCATATAAAGCAATGAGAGCACCTAAACTTTTAGGAGTCAGTTTATCTATTAATAGTGTGTTTGTTGGTTTATTACCTTCAAAAACCTTGTAAGGTGCTAGATTGTCTATTTCTTTTTTAGAGAGGCCTTGTCCCTTTAATTCGGCAGCTGCTTCATCCTGTGTTTTTCCGTTCATTAAAGCCTCGGTCTGGGCAAAGAAATTGGCCATTAATTTATTATGATGATCTGTATTGCCGTGTAATGAATTTTTATAACCAATAAAATCTGTCGGAATTAGCTTGGTTCCCTGATGTATCAATTGAAAAAATGCATGTTGGGAATTTGTACCTGGTTCTCCCCAAATTATGGTCCCGGTCTCATAGCCCACACGTTTTCCGTTTCTTGCAACACTCTTGCCATTACTTTCCATAATACCTTGCTGTAAATACGCTGAGAACCGACTTAGGTATTGTGCATAGGGAATAATAGCTTCTGTTTCTGCAAGGTAAAAGTTGTTGTACCATATACTTATGAGTGCCATGATTACCGGAAGGTTCTCCGAGAAATCCGTTTCCTTAAAATGGCTGTCCATAGTATTGGCCCCTTGCAACATGGCATCAAAATTATCATAGCCTACAGCCAGTGCTATGGAAAGTCCCACCGCACTCCAAAGTGAAAATCTTCCCCCGACCCAATCCCACATAGGAAAGACATTTTTATCCGCAATTCCAAATTCGGAAATTTTTTCGGTATTGGTTGATACGGCTGCAAAGTGCTTTGCAATATCTTCCTGCGTACCATGCTCCAAAAACCATTTTTTAATGGTTGTCGCATTACTTAAGGTCTCTTGGGTGGTAAATGTTTTGGACACCACAACGAACAAGGTAGTTTCTGGGTTTAGGGTCCTTAAAATTTCATGAACATGGTCTCCATCGACATTGCTCACAAATTGTACGTTCAAATGGTTCTTATAAAATTTCAAAGCTTCGGTGACCATTGCGGGACCCAAATCTGAACCTCCTATTCCAATATTTACTACATCGGTAAATTTTTTGCCTGTGTACCCCTTACTTTTACCGCTAATTATAGATTCAGAAAATTCCTTGATATGCTTTTTTACTTCATAAACCTCAGGTACAACATTTTCTCCATCTACCATTATTTCATCAGACTCCTTCGCTCTTAATGCCGTATGTAAAACGGCCCTACCCTCGGTTTGATTTATTTGATCCCCATTGAAATACTTATCTATGGCATCCTTTAAATTGAGTTCGTCTGCCAATATGAATAACAGCCCCATGGTTTCTTTTGTAATCCTGTTCTTGGAGTAGTCCAAAAGAAAATCGTTCCACTTAATGCTAAAACTGTCCGCCCTATCCATATCCTTCGCAAATAGGTCCTTAATTTTAGTCTTGTTTGAATCTTTAAAGTGTTGGTTTAATTTATCCCACGCATTGGTAGTAGTGGGGTCTATGTTATTTAGTGCCATCTATTTCATTAAGTGTTAACAAGTCTTCTTCTTCAACTTTTTCAGGATAAACTATACAATCCAATTGTTCTTTTATAGGGTTTATATAAGCATAATAATCTGGTCTTAGTGGCTCTGCCAAAGGTTCTGCCTGTGGAAGCTCTTCCTTTAATGGGTCTACCTGTCTTCCGTTTTTCCAAAAACGGTAGCATACATGTGGGCCTCCCGTATTTCCCGTCATTCCAACCCAACCAATTACATCGCCTTGGCGAACAAACTGACCTTTCTTTACGTTCTGCTTCTTCATATGCAGATATTGGGTGGAATAGGTTTCGTTATGTCTAATCTTGACATATTTTCCGTTGCCCCCTCTTCTCGTAGATTCCGTAACCGTACCGTCAGCAGTGGCCATAATAGGAGTTCCAATAGATGCGGCATAATCGGTACCCTTATGGGGTCTAATTTTATAACCGTAATATCTAATTCTTCTTTTAAGATTGTATCGAGAAGATAATCGACCAAACTCAACGGGCATTCTAAGAAAAGTTCTTCTTAAGTTGTTCGCCTCTTCATCAAAATAATCTACCAAGCTTTTTAGCGAATCATTTTCATAGGCAAATGCATAAATTGGTCGCCCATTATGCTCAAAATATGCCGCGTCAATGGGTTCGGCACCTGCATATATACTATCATTGATGTATTTTTCCTTATAGATGACCTTAAACTTGTCATTCTTTTGCAACATGGAAAAGTCTATGGTCCATGCATAGACATTTGCGAGGTTGTGGGTAACATTATAGTCTATTCCTTGGTCTAATATTGCCTCGGACAAATTGGTTTCAATAATTCCGGAGACTTCTCGCTCCACATATTTTACTTCCTTCTTCCCTTTGTAGACCTGTACACTATCCCTAAGGTCTACAACGGTATAATCTATAGGGTTATTTTCGTAAATAAAAACTTCAGCCGTTTCTGTTGTATCCTTCGATTTTAATATTAAATAAGGTTTACCTACCCGTATTCTACGAACATCGAAAGTGTCACGATATTTTTCGGAAATCGTCGCTATTTTTGGGTAATCAACCTTATTCTTTAGCATTAATTCCCCAAAACTGTCACCATATTTAATGGTATCTTGATGAACATTGAATTCGTCAAAATTAAATCCGAATTGCATTACTACGGGATCTTCAATCGGGCTTATTTTAAGTTCTTCATGGCTAACCACAACCTTTTCTTGCTTACATGCCCCTATTAAAACTAACGTAAATATTATGCCCCAATATTTTCGCATTTACTCTATGGTATTTAGTTTATTGGGGTTAAAGATATGGTCCACCCATTGTTTCCCCCAATTATTTAATTCCTCTTCTGTATATATAGTTGGAAAGAACACCACTTTTTGAAAACTAGGTGGTAAATATTCTTTCCAATTTGTACCTCCAGTTGCATCCAAGTCACCTGAATCTTTCCCCAAATATCGATGGGCTGAACCCATATGCATTAATGGCCAGTTGACATTTGCATTCAAATCCATTGTTTTTAACGCGCTAAGCAATTCTTTATTTTGCTGAGCCATGCCAGGCAAAGCTAAGTATTTATGATAAATTGTGTTATTTAACAATTGCTTGGCCGTACGAACCAATCTAGGAGTGTATCTATATTCGAATTGCTTTAATGTCAGGGTTTTTTCACCCGTTGAAATATCTGTGGCCCCTTTTTTCCAATATATGTTTTCATATAGTTCCTCCACTGTATTTTCTTTTGAAAATTCATCTCTTTTGGATTCGTGTACTAAGTTTTCAAGCGGTGTGGAATATATTTCTATCATTCTAAATTGAGCCGACTGAAACCCGCTTGCTGGCAATAAGGCCATTCTATACTGCAAAAATTGCTCTTTTTCCATACCCTTGATCATAATACTAAAAGAAGATATCAGGGCGGTATAATAACTATTGATTCTCCTCAATTTCTCTATGAAAAATTCCAGATTTTGAGATTTATCATCTACAAGTTGCTTTTGTTCATGTAAAATGAGTTTAAAATATAACTCCGTAATTTGATGGTACATGATGAATATTTCCTCATCTGGAAAGTGGGTTCTCGGAACTTGAAGACTTAAAAGCGTATCTAAATGGATATAGTCCCAATACGTCAAGTAACGCTGATAAAGCAAACCATCTAAATAGGAACTTAAATCTTGGCCAGAATCCCTATACTTTTCCTCAAGTTTTAAAATTTGAGATTTGACCCGATCTTTATCTTCCATTCTGATTTAATCCATTATTATCTTGAATTGATGCTTTAGACCATTGTAGCCATCCAAATCTGCCTTTATAGCACCAACCGCTAAATCCGCTTTAATCCTGATAGGAATTCGATTATCGTCATTTGAAACCCAAAGCGATAAACTTTCCTTTTCCTTAAATACCCTACCAGATTGAACCAAGGGCCTAAACTTAAGACATTCTACCTTACCGTATTTGGTGTTTACAATTTCCTTCCCAAGGTATTTAAGCTTGAAATTAAAGACACCATCATCATCATACAACATCTTCAAGTCAATGGCTTCACCTACAACCAAGTCTTCCGGCTCATAATTATTTCGCAAAAAGTAGAACGCAGAAATTAAATCCTGTATGCTATCTTGAAGGGCAAAATTAAACTTTTTCTTGTTTTTTTTATCATTAAGGACGGCTTTGTCCTTATCATGATGAAAATTGATTTCAACATCTTTGGTATAGCCTCCTTCATTTATCTTTCTTATAAATTTATAGGGCCTCCCATCCTCCTTATCAAAATAACTTTCATAAGTATCATCTACCTTAAAAAACAGACTTGCAAAACCCGTTGTCTCTCCATGACCCACAACGTGGTAAACAGGGATAGAATCAATCTTGGCATTTTTCACATGTAGGGTTGCATAACTGGCATTTAAAAATCCATAGTGCATTCTAAATTTCAACCATTCTCCAGACTCAAAGGCAGATTTCTGGTTTTGGGCAAACGAGTTCCCTGCAACCATTAAAAATAATAAAATCAAAGCCTTCTTCATACACTGATTTTTTTATAAAAATACTATTCAATTACTTATCAATAAACAACCTTACAATATCTTAAACAAAATTTATTCCAAAGTATTGTATAAAAAAAGCCCAGTCATAAAACTGGGCTTTTCCTAAATAACCAACCAAACTTTAAATTATGAAAAACCAATACTTAAAGTTGTAAGGGAACCACCCCTTACATGAGTAAAATTAAAACTTCATTTTCTACCACGGTAGGTTTTAACTTACTTTAACTTTCAACTTAACAGTAATTCACATTTTGGTATTCCATTTGTGATTCTGTTAAGAAAAAACCATCCCATTTTTTGGTCTTTATTAAAACCAATACCCTATGCTAAAGAAAAAATTGGAGTTTTGCCTTTCCGGTGACCATGAATAAAGAACCTGAACCGGTCCTATAAATGACTCCCACCCATAGCCAACTCCATAACCGGAAAAGTCCGGTGACGTAAACCACTCACCGGTTCTAAAAAGGTCATCCTGAACATTGGCATAGTTAGCTGCAAATAAAAGGTGGTTTTTCTTGATAAACTCATAATCCATTCTTCCATAAGCCTTTACATAACTATTACCAGGTAGGCTCAAAAAATCATACCCAAGAAATGGTGTGAAGTTATTTATCAGATCGGTTCCGTACCCCCCAAGAACAAAATCAAATGTTGTTACTCCTGAAGTTCCCAACTTAAAACCTCCCTCAGTTTCAATATTAATGGAAAGCTTGTTCGATATAGGTAAAGCCATTCCCATCCTAGCCTTAGAAACAGAAAAATCCTTGAAATTTTGGTTATAGTCGGAAGATAAAATATAATAATGCATATCGCCCTCAAAAAACAAGCCTTTGGTAGGGAAATAGCGATCGTCATATGTATCCAGTTTTAAATTTCCATAAACACTTAAGAAACTTCCATTTTCAAAAAATGTTCTTTCATTGGAGGTCGTTGGACTTGGAGTAGAAGTTTCGCCTGCAAAAGGTTGAATGGTCCTGGTGCTGTATTTCAAGTATTTAAATTCCGCACCTAAGGTAAAAGCAAATTCTTCCTGAAGGACGGTTTGAATATATAATTGATTGGTAAAGTCTGAAACATCAATATTTAGGGTGTTCAGATTTGTCCCCAATGGCACTTCAAAATTCTGCTGTATCAAATCAAAACTTATGTCTTGACTAAACGCATTAAATCTAGAGTTAAGGCCAAAACTCCAATAAGTTCCCTTATCCACATAATATTGAAAATTATACCTAACATTGTCCCCTAAAATAAGGTCAAAAGAAATTACATCATCCCTCAACATCAAGTTCCTCTTCGTAAAATTTATAATTGCTGCACTTTTATAAAGGTCGTCATAGTGTGCCCCTAATCTAATGAACGAGGTATTAGGCGTTTCATTCAATCTTAATATTAAATCTTCACCTAGTCCGTTTGAAACCAACTTGTACCTATTCGTTGTAAAGTTGCCGGTTGCCGTTAGGTTACTTATCCCTTGCTGCAATTTTTTAAATGTTATGGGCTCTGCTAGATTAAACCTCAGTTTTCCTTTTACATAACCCCGAGTATGCTGGTTATTCCCATTGATTATCAACCTATTAATAGTTATAGTATCATTTACCCCAATAATGTTAACAGGAACTTTCCTCGAAATGGAGCTTCCGGCAAGCTGTTCCAACTCGTTCATTTTTTCCTTTGCGGCAATTTCCCCCCTCTCAATTATTTCCCCAGTCTTATCGAACTCAATCACGGTAAAGCCCTCTATTTTGGGTTTAATATATATATCGGTTTTTTTGGATTTTTCAACCATGTCCCTAACCGTTCTATAGTTATTAATTTGTAGTAGTATTTCCGTAGCGGATAATAGGGCATCCCTACTCGATAGCCCATGTTGAACATCGATTCCAATAATAACGTCAGCTCCCATATCCTTTACCTTGTCTATTGGATAATTATTTACCACTCCTCCATCAATTAACACCCTACCATCGATGCTCGAAGGTTCAAAAAGTGAAGGTAGCGTACCACTGGCCATTATGGCCTGTGGAAGGTATCCAGAGTTAAGAACAACCTCCTCTCCGGATTCTATATCGGTAGCAATACAAACAAAAGGAATAGGCAATTTTGAGAAATCTTCAACATCCTTTACATGATATAGTAATCTAACCAGCTCATTATAAATATTTTGACCTCCAGAAAATGCCGTTGGCACGCTAACCTTAAAATTATCAAAGGGTAGGGTAAGAGCATAGCGTTCAGAGTCCTCCTTTTCATAAAATGTCTTGGCGTTTCTTGGGAGATTATCCTGAATTAAATTGACAAAATCTGTGGCCCTAAATATTGAATCCAATTCCGAAGCACTATACCCGGCGGCATATAAAGCACCCACTATTGCACCCATACTTGTACCTCCAATATAGTCGATTTCTACGCCTGCCTCTTCAATTACCTTCAAGGCTCCTATATGTGCGAGCCCTTTTGCCCCACCTCCACTTAGCACAAGTCCAACTTTTTGTTTTTTTGAATTCGTGGATTGCGCAGTAGCATTTATGGAAACAAGGATTACTACTAAAATGACTAGGCATTGGCCTACCCATGTATTTAGTTTTTCCTGTTTAGTGAAACGACTCATAAATTTTTTTTGCTTTAGAAGGCCCTACTACATCAGCCAAATGATTCATTGACGCTTCCTTAATACGTTTTACCGATTTAAATTTCTTCAATAATTCCCTAGCTGTCTTTTCCCCTATACCATCAATTTTTTCGAGCTCAGAACTAATGGCTCCCTTACTTCTCTTATTTCTGTGAAAAGTTATACCAAATCTGTGAGCTTCATTCCTTAAATGCTGAATAATCTTAAGACTTTCCGATTTCTTGTCCAAATAAAGGGGAATGGTATCCCCAGGAAAATAAATTTCCTCTAATCGTTTAGCAATACCTACGATAGCAATTTTTCCTCTTAACCCTAGGGCATCCAAACTTTTTAATGCCGAAGAAAGCTGTCCTTTTCCTCCGTCAATAATAATTAATTGAGGTAAGGATTCTTCTTCTTCTAAAAGACGTTTATATCTTCTAGATACGACTTCTTCCATGGATGCAAAATCATCGGGTCCAACTACAGTCTTTATATTAAAGTGCCGATATTCCTTTTTACTTGGTTTTCCATCCCTAAATACTACACAGGCAGCTACTGGATTGGTTCCTTGTATATTACTGTTATCGAAACACTCAATATGCCTAGGCTCTTCATTTAGTCGCAGGTCCTTCTTCATTTGGGCCATAATCCTTTTGGTGTGCCTATCAGGATCTATTATCTTGATTTGATTGAAACGTTCCTGTCTAAAGAATTTGGCGTTACGCTCAGAAAGCTCCAAAAGCCTTTTCTTGTCGCCAAGCTTTGGCACTGTTACTTTTAAGGATTCGTCCAGTTCAACTTTAAAGGGCAAATAAAGTTCCTTGGATTGGGAATTAAAACGTTGTCGTATCTCCACTATGGCCAATTGAAGTAATTCTTCATTGGTTTCATCCAATTTCTTTTTTATTTCCATGGTATGTGAACGAATAATGGAACCATGAGATAGCTGTAAAAAATTAACATAGGCCAGGGCGTTGTCCGAAATAATAGTGAAAACATCCACATTGCTTATTTTCGGGTTCACAATAGTCGATTTTACCTGGTAGTTTTCCAGAACATCTATTTTATCCTTTATACGTTGTGCTTCTTCATATTTCATTTCAGCGGCCAAGGACTTCATTTGCCCTTTAAAGTATTGCAAGGAAGATTTAAAATTTCCTTTGACTATCTCCTTGATATCTTCTATTTGCCTATTGTAATCTTCGGACGATTGTAGACCTTCGCAAGGCCCTTTACAGTTTCCAAGATGATATTCCAGGCAAACTTTATACTTACCACTATTAATCTTTGTCTCAGAAAGATCATAATTACAAGTTCTTAAGGGATAAACACTTTTAATTAAATCCAAAAGAGTACGAACAGTCTTCATACTTGTATATGGCCCGTAATATTCGGAACCATCTTTTATAACTCTTCTAGTAGGAAACAATCTGGGAAAACGTTCTTTTTTTAAGCACAGCCATGGATAAGATTTGTCATCTTTTAATAATACATTATATCTAGGCTTGTATTCCTTTATTAAGTTATTCTCCAATAGAAGTGCATCGGATTCGGTAGGAACAACGATATGGTTTATCTTTTTTATTTTTTTTACTAAAACCCTTGTCTTTCCATATTCATGCTTTTTTGTAAAATAAGAAGAAACACGCTTTTTAAGGTTTTTTGCTTTTCCTACATATAGTATTTTACCATCTTTATCGTAAAACTGATAAACACCAGGTCCGCTTGGAAGGGAACTTAATTGTACATCTATAGGTATTTGGGACATAAAATTTTGGAGAAATTAAAGTCAATTTAGATTTTGAAATTACGTGGTTTTCCCGAAACGAAAACGGTTTTTAATTGTTTTTAACTCTAGGTAAATGTTTTTTTGAGTATGGATAGAATTTAAATTAATACTCACATAAATTAACCTAGGTTAACTCAAAATATCATTTCTAAAATTAATTTGCCATTAAAAATACATAATCTTCTATTTATCAGCATGTTGTGTTGATTTAACACTTTATAATATTCTTTAATCTGTTAATTTTCATATAAAAAAGTGCTTTTTAACGGTTAAAATGTGCTTTTCAAGGATATTTAATGTTTTTTTTACTTAAATTTAAGCAGTTCAAAACCTCGGATACTTATTTATTGAATATGGAAAACTACATTATAACCCTTGGCACTTATCTCATTTTGATGCTATTTTTTAAAGTTTTCTTTGCTGTTGCAGGAAAAGAGTAAAGTACTTAACAATAAATTTCAAATCATTTTTCAATAATGTTGAAGAAAGATTTGCGAACAAAATATTACGCTCTTAGAAAAGAGCTTACCCCTTTTGAAGTCGCTTCGAAAAGTCTAGTAATTTCAAACAACGTTTTAAAGCTTTCTATCTGGTCAGAAGATTTTTATCATATCTTCTTACCTATTTCCTCCAAAAAAGAAGTTGACACCTTAAATATATTGTCTATTTTACAAGGAAAGGACAAGAATGTAGTCGTTCCCAAAGTTCATTCAAATGCATTAAAACATTTTCTACTAACAGATAACACCAAGTTTAAAAATAGTAAGTGGGGAGTTCCAGAGCCCGAAAATGGTATTGAAATCGACCCATATAAAATTGATGTGGTTTTTATTCCACTACTAGCCTTTGATTTAAAAGGAAATAGAGTTGGTTATGGAAAAGGGTATTATGATAATTTTCTTTATAACTGTAAGAAGGAAGTTGTAAAAGTTGGACTAAGTTTTTTTGAAGCAGAAGAATCAATTTCAGATGTCAATACAAATGATGTTCCACTAGACTATTGTGTAACTCCAGAAACCAATTATTCCTTTAAAGACTCTTGATTATTTTTTTCAGAAACTTCAGGTGTATCCGTTATTTCTTCCTCCTTGCCAAATGCCTTTTTATTAAAGACCAATAATATACCTACCCCAGTACTTATCGCTGTGTCGGCAATATTGAAAACAGGTTCGAAAAATCTAAAATTGCTTCCGCCTAAAAAAGGCACCCAATCGGGCCAAGTTGTATCTATCAAGGGAAAATATAACATATCCACTACCTTACCATAAAAGGGCTCACCATAAGGTTCATCCGTGAATAATGTAGCTACTTGGTTATAGCTATCGTCAAAAATTAGTCCATAAAAAACGGAGTCCAATATATTACCCAAAGCTCCAGCGAAAATTAAGGAAACAGCAATTATCAACGTCTTGGAAGACTGCTTTTTCACTACATCAAACAACCAATAACCAATTCCAACAATTGCGAATAATCTAAAAATAGTCAACACCAATTTACCGATAGCATCTGAAATAGGCAGTATATCGCTTAATTTGGCACCCCAAGCTGCACCCTCATTCTCGATAAAAAGAATTTTAAACCAACTAAACACATCTACAGATTCACCTAAAACGAAATGCGTTTTTATATATATTTTACTCCATTGGTCTATTAGGAGTATTAACAAAATAAGGAAGATTGACTTTTTTAGGTTCATGTGCTTATTCAACGGCGCAAAAATAGAAATATTATTCGGTATAATTGAGGATGATATTGCCAGTAACCGAATTTATATTGTAATGACTATTGCCTTTGGGTATAGGATTATTTGAAAGTTGCCCATATTTTGTATCTGCATTAATTCTTGCGCTATGTGAATAAACCAAAATATTTCCACTTTGTGTTCTTACATTTACTTCCTCCGAGACTTTATGCAGCTCACAAGTACCGTCCGAAAGTGTAATATTCAAATTAGAATACTTGCCATAGGCTATAACCCTTGAACTACTACCAAATACTTGAATACTTTTAAATTCCGGAACAGTAATTTTCAATGCAATGGAAATTACTTTGTGTGCACTTAATTTATCGTTTGGATTTTTAAAAACAGGTTGAAATCCTGCACCAAGTTCTAAGGTATTACCAGTCTCAAAAACTTTCATCTGCAGGTCCTTGCTATATTCACCATCCATCTGAGCTTCCACTTCAATAGCGTTGTTCTCTCCAGTTACCAAAACTACTTTATAACAGTTCTCGGCATTGACTTGAATCATCTTTATGGATTCATTCAATACTACTTTATGGACTTTTTTTTGTGCCGTCATATTCAAAGGCACTAATAATAAGATGAGGGCAAATAACTTCAAAATAAACCATTAAAAAACGCCCCGAAAGGCGTCCTAGTTATTTTTGCATGTTCTTGGCTTCTATGCTCAAGGTTGCATGGGGAACTAATTTTAAACGTTCCTTATTTATAAGTTTACCTGTAACACGGCAAATCCCATAGGTTTTGTTTTCAATTCTGAGAAGTGCATTCTTTAAATCCCTAATGAACTTTTCTTGCCTAATGGCCAATTGGGTGTTAGCCTCCTTACTCATGGTTTCCGACCCTTCTTCGAAAGCCTTGAAGGTCGGGGAGGTATCATCAGTTCCGTTGTTACCGTCGTTCATATAAGAACTCTTAAGCAACTCCAAATGACTTTTTGCTTTTACTATCTTTTCTTCTATTAACCCCTTGAATTCTGCTAAATCCTTATCGGAGTATCTTTCTTTTAAATCTTCTGCCATTTCGTTAATGTTTTGTAATAAACAATTTAGTGTTCACCTGATCAAAGGCAATTTCAGTGCCATTGTCCAAATTTTCCTCAAAATCTAATTCGGCTGTCAAAGTTTCCGCTTTTATATAATTAAGATTACTGGTAACCGCCTGTTCTACCAGACCGTCCTTGAGTATCTTAATATCAATTTTATCAGTCACTTCAAAACCAGATTCCTTTCTTAAATTTTGAATTCTATTGACAAGTTCCCTAGCAATACCTTCCTTTTTCAGATCGTCGTTTATAGTCACATCCAGGGCAACCGTTGTTTTACCGGATGAGGCTACAAGCCAACCTTCTATATCCTGAGAACTAATCTCTACATCCTGAAACTGTAAAATAATGCTTTTATTCTCTATTTGTAGGGATAATTCGCCTTCTTGTTCAATTTTTTGGATATCCTCCTGATTTAGAGCACCTATAGCCGTGGCAATTTGTTTCATTTCTTTTCCATACTTAGGCCCCAAAGTCTTAAAGTTAGGTTTTATGCGCTTAACAAGTACTCCTGAAGCATCATCCAATAATTGAATTTCCTTGACGTTTACTTCAGATTTTATCAACTCGGAAACTGCCAAAATATCCTGTTTGTCCTGCTCATCCAGAATAGGAATCATTATCTTTTGTAACGGCTGTCGTACTTTGATCTTTTCCTTCTGACGAATAGAAAGCACCAAAGAGGAAATGGTTTGAGCTTTTTTCATCTTCTGTTCCAAGCCGGAATCTATTAAATTTAAATCAGATTTTGGGAAATCCGCAAGGTGTACACTCTCAAAAGGTTCTCTGTTGGTAGTTGCGACCAAATCCTTGTACAGCTTGTCCATAAAAAATGGAGCTACTGGGGCGGAAAGTTTAGAAACTGTAAGTAAACAAGTATAGAGGGTTTGGTAAGCGGCTATTTTGTCCTTTTGGTAGTCACCCTTCCAAAATCTTCTCCTACATAAGCGCACATACCAGTTGCTCAAGTTCTCCTGTACAAAATCAGAAATAGCCCTCGTGGCTCTTGTTGGTTCGTAATCCGCATAAGCTTCGTCCACCAAAGCGACTAAGGAATTTAATTCGGACAAAATCCATCGGTCAATTTCCGGTCTTTCATTTATTGGAATGTTTTCTTCGGAATAACTAAACTCATCAATGTTCGCATAGAGCGCAAAAAAGGAATACGTATTGTACAAAGTACCAAAAAACTTACGTTTCACCTCAATGATACCTTCTGTATCGAATTTGAGATTATCCCATGGATTTGCATTGCTGATCATATACCAACGGGTAGCATCGGCACCATGCTCTTTCATGGTATCAAATGGATCAACGGCATTACCCAGCCGCTTGGACATTTTCTTTCCTTCCTTATCCAGGACCAATCCATTGGAAACAACATTTTTATAGGCAACAGAATCGAATACCATAGTCGCTATTGCATGTAAGGTATAAAACCACCCTCTGGTCTGATCTACACCTTCTGCAATAAAGTCGGCCGGAAATGTTTTCCCCGCATCAATTAATTCCCTGTTCTCAAAAGGATAGTGCCACTGCGCATAGGGCATTGACCCACTATCAAACCAAACATCAATTAAATCGCTCTCGCGCTTCATGGGTTTGCCAGTAGGCGAAATCAATGTAATCCGGTCTACGATGTTTTTATGTAAATCGATTTTTTCATAGTTGATCTCCGACATATCACCCACAACGAACTCCTCAAAAATATCCTTCTCCAGTACTTCTGCTGTGACTGCCTTTTCCATTTCGGACTTTAACTCCGCTACGGATCCGATAATCAATTCCTCTTTACCATCCTCTGTTCTCCAAATAGGCAATGGTATTCCCCAATATCTAGACCTGGATAGGTTCCAGTCATTGGCATTCGCCAACCAATTTCCAAAACGGCCTTCCCCGGTCGCTCTTGGCTTCCAGTTAATGGTCTGGTTTAATTGGAACATACGGTCTTTTATATCCGTAACTTTAATGAACCATGAGTCTAAAGGATAGTACAATATTGGTTTATCCGTTCGCCAGCAATTGGGATAGCTGTGTACATATTTTTCAACCTTAAAGGCTTTGTTTTCTTCTTTTAGTTTTATAGCTATTTCCACATCAACCGATCGCTCTGGCGCTTCTCCTTCATCATAATATTCGTTCTTAACGTATTTTCCGCCAAGCTCCTTCAATTCTGGTCTAAACTTTCCTTGCAAGTCCACCAAAGGAACCAGATTTGTATTTTCATCTAGCACCAACATAGGAGGAATTTCCGGTGTGGCCTGTTTTGCAACCAAGGCATCGTCAGCACCAAAGGTTGGTGCGGTGTGTACTATCCCAGTACCATCTTCAGTTGTCACAAAATCTCCGGAAATAACGCGAAATGCATTTTCGGCATTTTCGTAGGGCAGTATATAATCCAATAACTGTTCATATTTTATACCAACTAGATCTTTCCCTTTAAATTCCTTTACCTGATAAAACGGAATCTTTTTGTCTCCAGCACTATAGCCCAATAAATCTGACTTTTGCTCAACTTCAAAATATTTCCCCGTGAATTGCTTTCCTACTAAATTTTTAGCGAGAATAACATTCATGGGTTCGAAAGTATATTGATTATAGGTCTCTACAAGTACATAGTCGATTTTTGAACCTACGGTTAAGGCCGTATTGGAAGGAAGGGTCCATGGAGTTGTCGTCCACGCCAGGAAAAAAATGGTCCCTTCATTTTTCAGAAACTCGGGCAGTGTTTCCTCTACCGCCTTAAACTGAGCGGTAACCGTTGTATCAGTAACATCTTGATAGGTTCCCGGTTGATTTAATTCATGTGAACTAAGTCCCGTTCCTGCCTTCGGCGAATATGGCTGAATGGTATATCCCTTATAAATTAGTCCTTTATCGTAAATCTGTTTTAGCAACCACCAAACAGATTCCATGTATTTAGACTTGTAGGTAATATAAGGGTCTTCCATATCTACCCAATAACCAACTTGCTCGGTCATCGCGTTCCAAACATCCGTATAACGCATTACGGCCTTTTTACAAGCTGCGTTATACTCTTCTACCGATATTTTTACACCAATGTCCTCCTTAGTAATACCTAATTCCTTTTCAACACCTAACTCAATTGGTAGTCCATGCGTATCCCATCCGGCTTTTCTTTTTACCTGAAACCCTTTCATGGTCTTGTACCTTGGAAAAATATCTTTTATGGTACGTGCCATTACATGGTGTATTCCAGGCATTCCATTGGCGGACGGTGGACCTTCATAAAAGACATAATTGTCCTTACCCTCTCTAGAAGTAATACTCTTATCAAAGATATCCGCTGTTTTCCAGTAGTTTAAAACTTCATCTGCAACTTTTGGCAAGTCTAATCCCTTATATTCTGCGAACTTCATACGAAATGCTTATGGTTCTGGGTTTTAAGCCTGCAAAATTAATTAATTTAGTTGGAATTGAGGCGCTGCGGCGGCATGAAATGGTGTTTCGCATTTAGAAAATTAAGCTTTGATCCAGATTGGCGTTTTAGTCGTATATAATTTTACACAAACACTAAAAATTAACATCATGAAAAAATTAGCACTTCGTACGATTCTTATTTTGGCCCTAAGTGTCTCCTTTGTTTCCTGCAGGGAAACAGCAGAAAAAGCAAATGATGCCGCATCGCAAGCCGGAGAAGCTTTAGAAGAGGCAGGAAACGACCTAAAAGAAGCGGGTGAGGATTTACAAGAAGCAGGTTCCAAAGCTCTAGACTCGGCTGAAGAGGCTACTGAAGATGCCATAAAAACGGTCAAAAAAGCTGGAGAGGAAGTAAAAGATGCCACGAAAAAGGCTGCAGATAAAGTATCCGACAAAGCTGAAGAAATAAAAGATTCAATAGAACAATAGTTCTTTTAAATATTATAAAAGAGGTCCGAAAATTCGGGCCTTTTTTGTTTAAAAATGATAGCCAAACCCCACTACAAGATTGCTACCAGCAGCTACAATGCCAGAGGAATATGTTCTATAGCGCTGATTGGTAATATTTTCCAAGCTTACTATTGCATTTAAATTATTGGTAAAGGCATACTGGGAACGAAAATTTAAGGTATACCACGAAGGGGCATAGGGATTGCCATTGGTATCCGCTGCATAGATATAATCCTTGGATCTTTCCGATAAGGCCAAATCATCATAAGCTATTTCTCCATTGTAATTCACAAATAAATCGGTCGTTAATTTTTCGTTTTTCCATTTTAGATGAAAATCACCAAAAGTCGGAGGGGCATGTCTTGCCGGCGAATTCGTACCGTCCTCTTCTTCTTCGATACCCTCAGTGATGGTCAAATTGGATGCTAAGGACCAATGGTCCGATAGAAACGCATCCAACCCAAATTCAAAACCATATACATAAGCCTTAGCAGCATTTTGAATGGCTTGTACATTACTCAATTCACCATCGTATTCAATTTGGGCCAGTCCATTAAAACTAAAATCTCTTCTAACAAGTGCATCCACTAAATAGGTATAGAAAGTTGCCCCCTTTAAAACGACCTTATCCTTAAAGTTCTTTTGGATTCCTAGTTCCACGTTATAGGCATATTCCGATTCCAAGTCGGGATTTGGAACAACCACAGAGCCAGGCTCGGAATCAAATATTTTACCAATATCATCCACATTTGGAGCCCTAAATCCAGTAGATCCGTTAAAAGTTATTTGTAAATCCTGCTTGGGAAACCAACTAAAACCCAAGCTTCCTGTTAATGCTCCGGTACTTACATCCGCTTCTTCAAAAGGAAAGGCATAGAACGTACGATCGAACATGGCATCAATCCAAACATGGCTATAGCGTAATCCGGACATCAGAATAAAATTGGGTTTTGCCTTATATTCTCCGTTGATGTAACCCGCCAAACTCTTCCATGTAGCCCCATCTGGATATCTAGAGGCTGCTTCCGTTGTGCCTTTAGTTTCTATATTGGTATCAGAACCTTGAGAACCTACTTTATTATTAATAAATTCTCCTCCATAGTATAGTTTAAAATTACCTATTTTCTTATTCTCAAAATCCAGGTTCAGATTTAGGGCATCCACTTTTTCCATTGTAGTATTCAATATAATGTCCTGAAAATCCCTATTATTTCTACTTTCTTCAAAATGTTGGTAGGCGACAGTAAATTTAAAGGTATCATATAATTTTCCATTACCTTTCCTTTTCAACTGCATATTACCCATAAACCATTTTTGAGGTCCATAGTACCATTCCGCAGATCTTAGTCCATCACCATCCCGAGAAGGCCTAATTAGTCTATCATATCGTGAGTAATTAGAAGTTTCCGAAAAATACGCTCCAATATTCAAATCCCAATTTACACTTGGTTTGTACAGAAATTTCTGCATGAAATTTTTCTGATTATAGCCTGATGTAATCTGTTTCCTGGGATCTTCGTTGGGCACAAGTATATCTTCCCCGTTTATGGTACGTACATAATTATTGCGCAAATAGGAGTTTGGGCCATTACTTCCCATTTTCAAGTCTTGGAAATCATTATACGTGAAGCTTGTGAGAGATGCCCATTTTTTCTTTCCCAGATTGATATCTGCATGTATGGTGTTCTCCATATTTGCAGAAGAAAAGCGATAATTGGCATTTCCCGAAATTTGGGAGTCTCCCTTTTGGCTCAAAACAGGCCGCTTGGTATAGAAGTTCATTACCCCACCTATAGCATCACTACCATATATTACCGAGCCTGGTCCAAAAATAATTTCCGTGTTTCTTATGGTAAATGGATCAATGGAAATGACATTTTGCAAATTTCCACCTCTGAAAATAGCGTTATTCATTCGTACACCATCCACGGAAAGCACTAACCTATTTGTTGCAAAACCCCTTATCATAGGACTCCCTCCCCCCAACTGACTTTTTTGTACAAACACTTTTCCACTACTCTGCAGAAGATCCGCGGAAGTCTGTGGTGCAATAAAAGCAATAGTCTGTGCATCAAGTGAAACAATTTTATTTGGGATTTCCTTTTTTTGTTGTTCCCACTTCGAAACTGACATAACCACTTCATCCAATCTCTCGGGTTTCATAACCAAATGAATTTTATAATCATTCTTTATGAGTTGAAGTCTTGTTGCTTTTTTAAGTTCGTAACTTATATGCTTAAAGATGAGCCTATCCTCATCCATAAAAACAGAGACATCGAAATTTCCATCGAAATCCGTTATACTTATTTTAGTTTTATCAGGGTTAAAAATAGCCACATTGGGTATGGGTTCATTGGTTTCATCATCTAAAACGGTCACTTGTTGGGACCACCCTATAAACACGAAGAAAAAAACAAAGAGGGGTAAAAATCTATGCATATTAACTGAATACTTCATTAAGGACCGCCAGTGATTTAGGTTTTCTAAAACCTTGCAAGTGCAACTCATAGTATAAAACTAAAGATTGCAGCAATTCTTGGCGATGGCTTTTTTTCATTTTTACTGTATTAATCGCATCAAAATTTATGCCTAAGAAGGATTTAAAAAACAAAAGATTTTCTCCGGATAAAATGGGATTGAGGGAGGATGTAGAAATAAATTCCCCTTCCTGTAAATCGAAGTATGGAGCTTTTATATTATTTGTATCCGGATAAAACCCTAAATACTTGGTCAAAATCAATAAAAAATACAAATGGAAATTGGCAATCTCTTTATGTAAATCCAACCATTGCAAGGATGCTTCCAAAAAATCATACAGCTCCAGATTTGCTTCCTCTTCATGAACACTGTTTCCGAGCATTTCCGCTAAAAACATGGCCAATGCATTCTTTACAAAATTAGTATGTAACGTTTGATAATGGTGGTGTACCTTGGCTTCTTTTATATGTTCCAAGGAACCTTTATTTCTATGATTGGCCACCAATTCCAATTGCGTCAAGGGTTGGAACAACGCCTTTTTTACTTTTCCTTTCCTAGTCGCCAAAATACCCCTTAACAAATAGGATTTTAACCCATCGGATTCCGTGAACACCTTTACAATTAAGCTCGTATCTCCATATTTAAGAGAAGTTAATACGATAGCCTTTGTGGTAACTTGCATAGAGTATGGAAACTTTTAGCAAATATAGGATAGTACAGGGTAAATAAGTCCTGAAAACAGAAGAGCCGAGCAATCAAATTGCTCGGCTCTTGTATAGTTTATTCTTAAGAATGTTAGATTACTCCCTGTGCCAACATGGCGTCGGCAACTTTAACGAATCCTGCGATGTTAGCTCCTTTTACATAGTTACAATATCCATCTTCTTCTTTTCCGTATTCAATACAAGAATCATGGATATCTGCCATAATTCCTTTTAGTTTATCATCTACTTCCTCACGTGTCCAGCTAATACGCAACGAGTTTTGGGACATCTCCAAACCGGATGTGGCAACACCTCCTGCATTGGAAGCCTTACCGGGTGCAAAAAGAATTTTTGCATCATGGAAAGCATGAACTGCATCTGCGGTGCAAGGCATGTTGGCACCTTCCGCTACACAAATGCATCCGTTGTCCAATAACTGTTTTGCATCCTCTTCGTTCAACTCATTCTGTGTAGCACATGGCAAAGCAATATCACATTTAATCTCCCAAGGTGTTTTGCCCTCGTGATAATTCGCATTTGAAAATTTCTCAACATACTCAGAAATGCGTCCTCTTTTATTGTTTTTCAAGTCCATAACAAACTCTAGCTTTTCAGTATCGATACCATCCGCATCATAAATAAATCCACTAGAATCTGAAAGGGTAATAACCTTCCCACCCAATTGAATTACCTTTTCCGCTGCATACTGTGCCACATTTCCAGATCCGGAAATTACGACAGACTTGCCCTCAAAATCCTGGCCTCTAGTTTTTAACATGTTCTGGGCAAAATATACGGTACCATAACCCGTGGCTTCCGGTCTAATTTTTGACCCACCCCAAGAAAGACCTTTTCCAGTTAATACCCCGGTAAACTCATTTCGGATTTTTTTGTACATCCCGAACAAGAATCCTATTTCCCGTGCTCCTACGCCAATATCACCGGCAGGAACATCCGTATTTGGACCAATATGTCGGTTAAGTTCCAACATAAATGCATGGCAGAATCTCATTACCTCATCATCGGATTTGCCCTTTGGGTCAAAATCCGAACCTCCTTTTCCACCTCCCATAGGAAGTGTAGTTAAACTATTTTTAAAGACTTGCTCAAAGGCCAAAAACTTAAGTATACTTGCATTTACCGTTGGGTGAAAACGTAATCCACCTTTATAAGGGCCTATTGCAGAATTCATCTGTATTCGGTATCCGCGGTTTACATGAATCTCTCCATCATCATCTACCCATGCAACCCTAAAGGATAAAAGCCTTTCTGGCTCTACCATTCTTAACAAAATATTCTTGCCATTATATATTTCATGCTGAGCAATATATGGTATTACAGTGTCTGCAACTTCTTGTACCGCTTGGATGAATTCTGGCTCATGACCATTCCTGGCCTTGATTTCATCCATAAATGCTTCTATTTTTTCTTTCATTGAGCTAATCAATATTAAATTAAATTATTGAATTCAAAATATATCAGCAAAATTATGTTATTATTATAATTATACCCCTAATTTTTTCATAATACATTAAAAATTATAGTTTTAGCGATAAAATTTATATTTCGATGAAAAATATATAGGGTTTAGCTTTAAACCCTGCATTAATAACGTTGTTATCCTATTGCTTGCGCCAAATCCTCAATCAGATCATCTAGATCCTCGATACCAACACTTAATCTAATTAAGGAATCTACAACTCCTATCTTTTCCCTTTCTTCTTTAGGGATACTGGCATGGGTCATACTCGCGGGATGACCTGCCAAACTTTCTACCCCACCCAAGGATTCCGCCAAGGTAAATATTTCTAACTTCTCAACAATTTGGATGGCCTCCTTAAAACTACTTGCCATAGGCACAAAGGAAAGCATACCCCCAAAGTCGGACATCTGTTCTTTGGCTACATGGTGGTTCGGATGGTTTTTAAAACCAGGCCAATTTACCTTATCGATTTTAGAATGGTTTGCCAGATATTCAGCAATGGCTTTTCCATTTTCGCAATGGCGTTGCATACGTACATGTAGGGTTTTTATACCTCGTAGTACCAAAAAACTATCCATAGGACCTGAGACTGCCCCACTGGCATTTTGAATGAAATACAGTTTTTTTGCCAGTTCAACATCGTTTACTATCAAGGCTCCCAAAACAACATCGCTATGTCCACCAAGATATTTTGTGGCGGAGTGCATGACAATATCCGCCCCCAAGTCTAAAGGTCTCTGTAAATAAGGTGTGGCAAACGTATTGTCCACTGCCAGCAACACATTTTCACTTTTTGCAATTTGTGCAATGGTCCTTATATCTATGATATTCATCATTGGGTTAGTTGGTGTCTCCACCCAAATAAGTTTAGTTCTTTTATTGATGTACTCTTGAATATTAGAGGCATTCTCCATATCCACAAAGTGAAACACTATACCATATTGTTCAAAAACTTTTTTAAACAATCGGTAACTTCCACCATAAAGGTCGGCGGTTGAGATTACCTCGTCACCCGGGGCCATCAACTTTAAAACAGCGTCTATCGCCGCCAAACCACTAGCAAATGCAAGTCCGTAATTTCCGTTCTCAATACTAGCCAAGGACTTTTCTAATGCGGTCCTTGTAGGGTTCGCACTTCTGGAATATTCATAGCCTTTATGATTTCCAGGTGAGGATTGAGCATATGTAGAGGTTTGGTAGATAGGAGTCATTACCGCGCCATAGGCCTTGTCTGGTTCTTGACCCCCATGGATAACCTTACTATTGAATCTCAATTTTTTATCGGCCATACCATATAATTATATATACAAATGTATCGTTATCTTTTGGGGATTACAATGAAGCATTACATTTGTACAACTTGAAAATAGATATGAGATACCCTTTTATTTTACTGATTTTTATTTTGTTCCTAATTGGGTGTAATGAAGATAGGTCGATAACTTTTGAACCGCTTACTTTTGGGATTCAATCTTGTCAAGAGTGTGCAATAGTTGATATTACCGTACCTGAGGCCATTGGAAACAAAAAAATTGATGAAGTCATCAATACGGCCATTCGTGAAGAAGTTATTTCCATTCTAAATTACGATGACGAAATCGATGCTTCCTCCATAAATACGGCCATTGAATCTTTTCAAAGTGAATATGCAAAATTAAAAGAGAAGTTCCCTGAAGAATCTACCAAATGGGAGGCCAATGTAACCGGAGAAATCACCTTTGAAAACGAAAAGGTTGTTACCGTACGTTTAGATTATTATCTATTTACAGGGGGAGCCCATGGTTATCGTAGTTTACGTTTTCTGAATTTCAGCAAAGAAAAAGGAACAGAACTCCGAACAATGGAACTCTTTAAGAACCTGGAAACCTTTCAAAATTTGGCTGAAAAAGAATTTAGAACACAAGAAAATATTCCAGAATCGAATTCTATAAACAGTACGGGGTTTATGTTCGAGAATGACATGTTTTATTTACCGGAAAATATTGGTTTTACCGAGAAGGGTCTACAGCTTTTTTATGAGCAATACGAAGTTGCCTCCTATGCGGACGGACCCATAATTCTCAACATACCGCATAAAGAAATCAAAAGATTTCTAGCTCTTCCAATATCTTAAGGGGTTTTGAGAATCCGTTTTAACTGCGTATTTATTGTGGCGGTATGAAGCCCTTCATGAAACAAATTGAAGCTTATGGCATCTTCCAAGTTTCTCAACTTGAATTGAGCACTGGTCGTATATTCCTTGTAATCCTTAAAAAGTCCCGCTTCAAAATCTTGTTTGGTCCATTCAATAGTCGATATCAAGAAATCTGCTACAACTTTTATATCTTCCTCGGATGCCGTTCCGTCTGGCACTGTACCTTTCATAAATTTATTGACTAGCTTTTCTGGAATTCTCATTTGTAGTCCGCTGAATTTATAGACCAAAATTTGCTGGGTAGCCACTATATGTGCTATGTTCCACCAAATATTATTCCTGAATCCTTCCGGAATTTTCAGTAAATCCTCTTTGGAAGTTGTGGTCAATATTTTATGTAAATTTTTTCTGCTCTGTAAGGTTAACTCTAACTGACTTTCCAACTTGATAACATTTTAATGAGCCCTAAAAATAGCACATTTAAACAGATTTGGGTTTCTTTGTGCATCAATTCATGAACACTATGAGCAAAATAATCTATCACCTTGGCACTTGCAATACATGTCAAAGAATTCTAAAGGAATTGCAGCCTTTGGAAGACTTTGATTTACAGGATATAAAATCCGAACCAATTACAGAAAACCAACTGGAAGAGATGCGTACCTTGACTGATAGTTACGAATCATTATTTAGTAGAAGGGCCATGCTTTTTAGACAAAGAGGGTTGAACAACAAAGAACTTAGCGAAGATGATTATAAAAGTCTGATTTTGGATCATTATACTTTTCTAAAAAGACCTGTGATACTAGTGGATGATAAAATTTTCATCGGGAATAGTAAAAAAACCGTTGAAGCGGCGAAAGAAGCAATTCATCATTGAGTAAGAGAACTCTTGCCATACTTGCCGCCTTAGCCGCCACGACGATATATGGACTAAATCATACCATCGCAAAAGGGGTCATGCCCAATTATGTTCAGCCTTTTGGCTTTATCATGTTAAGGGTATCAGGGGCTGCCATATTATTTTGGACCTGTTCTTTTCTTGGACCAAAAGAAAAAATTGAAGTTCGGGATTGGGGTCGAATTATCGTTTGTTCCATTTTTGGCATGGTCATTAATATGTTGGCTTTTTTTAAAGGACTACAGTTATCTACACCCATAAACAGTTCGGTTTTGGTAACCATCACGCCGATTATCGTAGTGGTTTTGTCCGCATTGTTAATCAAGGAGAAAATAACTTGGCGGAAAGCCTTTGGCATCTTTTTAGGTTTTACGGGAGCACTTCTACTTATATTGATGGGTGTGGAAGTAAGACAGGATGCACCCAATATTCCTTTAGGAAACATACTCTTCATTGTAAATGCGACTACATACGGAACCTACCTGATTTTAGTAAAAAAACTAATTGAAAAATATCATCCATTAACATTGATGAAATGGCTTTTCAGCATTGCGGTGATTATAAATCTTCCAATAACCTATACCCAAGTTATGTCCATAGAATGGTCAGCTATGCCTATGGAAGCGCTATGGGCTATTGGCTTTGTCGTTGTTGGGACTACTTTCCTAACTTATTTGTTCAATGTTTTCGCCCTAACACAGTTAAAAGCCTCTACCGTAAGCGCCTTTACCTATTTACAACCACTTGTAGGAATTCTTTTTGCATTGGCTACGGGAAATGATAGTTTAAGCTTGATTAAAATTATGGCCGCACTCTTGGTTTTGGCTGGAGTATATTTAGCAAGTAGAAAACCAATCAGACCATAAGTAAACGGGAAGTAGGGCTTGTTAAAGCACGGAGCATTTACAGCTTTCTAAGTGCTCGCGCATTAAATGAACAGCGCTATCGACCTCCCTATTATGAATGGCCGAAATTATATCCAAATGTTCTTGTAATATTTCCTTTAACGGACGGGTGGGACCTAGAAGTTCCAATTCGGGCCAAAAATTCGATTTCATAAATAAATCTATCAATTTGGGATTTCCACAGTTCTTTATAATCAATTCATGGAAAAGCCTATCAATTTTTTGAAACACATGGGCGTTCCGAGGCCCATTTTCAAAGGGCACCATTAAATTTCTTAAATCGTCTATTCTGGCCTGTGGGGCGCTCAATGTAAAAAGTTCTACAGCTTTGGTTTCCAAAGCAATTCTACAATCCAGTACATCAATGATTTCTTTGGTCCTAACTTGGCGTACGGTAACTTCTTTATCGGAACTCAAGGTTATTAAGGTTTCCTTTCTTAGCTTTTTTAAAGCAATGTCAAGACAATCAATGTTGGTATTCAGAATTTGAGAAAGTTCTTTTTGCCCAATAGATTCTCCAGGGATTATTTTTTTGGTGACAATAAGTTTCCGTAATTGTGTATAAGCTGCCTCGGCATTATTGTTTACTTGTTCCAACATGGAATAAAAATAGTAAAATTAATTTTACAAAAAACGAGGCTTGACTCCACGGCAAAAATGATGCTTTTAAGTATACTGTTAAAACTGCAAGTTTTTAGGTGTTTTAGAAAATTTCCGGGTATCTGCCTTTGTCAAAACGCGAAAACCTTCTCCTTTTTCAACACCACTAAATGTTTTCAGAAAGTCATTGGTTAGTCCCGTAATCTTTCTTGTTCTAAGGTCCATCCATGCTCCCATCATTTCACAATGGGCAAAATTTTCTCCCTTGTGGTTGTAAAAATTGTGATGAAACTCAAAAAACTTGGCATCCTCACTCATTCCCATAATTTCCATAGATACTTTGATGGGTTTTCCCGGGAAAGCCTCTTTAAAATAATACATATGCTCATAAAATACAACCGGTCCTATTTCATTTTTCGCCAATGTTTTATGGTCAAAACCTATTTCCATAAGAAAGGACATGCGCGTATGGCTCATATAATTTAGGTAGGCGGAGTTGGCCAAATGTCTATTGGCATCCACATCGCTCCATCGTATTTCAAATTCTTTTAAGTACATTCTATTCTGTTTTTTGCTATGCATGCATAATACTTCATAAAAATACCATAGTTTTGATTAATCGTTTAGGAATGATTGTACTTTTTTGCTTAATTTTTCAACTCAACACCATATCCCATGACAACAAATAATTCATTTATCAAAGACCTTTCCCTTCCAGTAATTGCAGCTCCCATGTTTCTTATTTCGGGACCACAACTGGTCATTGAATGTTGTAAAAACGGTATCGTAGGTACATTTCCGGCATTAAACCAACGCAGTAGTGAAGGCTTTGAATCCTGGTTGATAGAAATTAAAAGCGCCCTGAAGGAATTTGAAAAGGAAACCGGAAAAAAACCGGCACCTTTTGGTGTTAACCTAATCGTACACCAGACAAATCCTCGATTAGAAGCAGACCTAAAGCTATGTATAAAACACCAAGTACCCTTGGTGATAACCTCTCTAGGCGCAGTTTCCCAAGTTGTTGATGCCATTCATAGTTATGGTGGCCTGGTATTCCATGATATTATCAAAAAAAGACATGCAGAAAAAGCTTCGGAAGCCGGTGTGGACGGACTCATATTGGTTGCCGCAGGTGCAGGAGGGCATGCAGGTACTATTAACCCCATGACCCTTGTTTCTGAAATAAAACAATTCTATACTAAAACTATCATTCTTTCCGGTTGCATAAGTACAGGGCGAGATGTTGCCTCAGCTTTACAAATGGGTGCGGATTTAGCCTATATGGGCACCCGATTTATCAATACCGAAGAAAGTAAGGCCACTCCAGAATATCGAAAAATGATTATAGACGCAGGAGCTAGTGACGTGGTTTATACAGCATCTATTTCGGGGGTACATGCCAATTTTTTAGGGGCGAGTCTCAAGGCCGCTGGTATTACGGAAGAGGATTTGAAAAAGGATACCAAAATAGATTTTGGAAAGGAACTGGATACCGAAGCAAAGGCCTGGAAAACGATTTGGTCCGCTGGTCAAGGTGTTGCCACTATTCATAACACCTTATCCGTCTCCAGCTTGGTTTCCAACTTAAAATCTGAATTTAAAAAGGCTATAGAAGAGCAAGTAAAAATCTTGGAAACATTTCCAAAATAATTATTTATGCCGCTTATTAGCTCTAATTACAATCCACCACTACTCTTTAAACACGGACATTTTTCTACCATCTATTCAGGATTATTTAGAAAAGTAGAAGGTTTAAAACAGGAAAGAGAAAGGATTCAATTATCTGATGGTGACTTCTTGGATTTGGATTGGAGTTACTACCCGGAACCCACAAAAAAAGTGGCCATCATTATACATGGTCTGGAAGGTGATGCCAAAAGGGCCTATATTAAAGGGGCTGCAAAAATATTAAGTCAAAACGATTTTGATGTTTGTGCTTTAAATTTAAGAGGTTGCAGTGGTTCCCCGAATATATTATATCGTTCCTACCATTCCGGGGCCACGGAAGATTTAAATGATGTGGTTCATCATATTCTTGAAATGGACCGCTATGAAGTAATCTATCTTTATGGTTTTAGTCTTGGCGGAAATCTTCTGCTAAAATATTTGGGGGAAAGTAGATTGGTTCCAAAGGAGGTTCACGCTGCCGTGGCAATCTCCGTTCCCTGTCAATTAGGAGACTCCCTTGAACAACTATTACAGTTTAAAAACGTACTGTATGCCAAAAGATTTAAGGGAAACCTCATCGATAAGCTTAAAATAAAAAAACAGCTTTTTCCGGATAAGATTTCCAATTCTGAGATAAAACAGGTTAAGACTTTAAAGGATTTTGACAATATCTATACAAGTAAAGCCCACGGGTTTACGGATGCCATGGACTACTACTCAAAATCCAGTTGTTTGCAGTTTTTACCTTCTATAAATATACCCTGCTTAATCGTTAATGCACAGAACGACACCTTTTTAGGTCAAGCCTGTTATCCCTATAACGAAGCTGAAAAAAACAAAAATATTTTTTTAGAAGTCCCTGAATACGGTGGGCATGTAGGTTTTTATGGTAGAGAAAATAAAACCTATACTGAACGTCGTTCCTTGGAATTTCTTAAAGAGATTCATTAGTGGTTCTTCCCATTTAAAAAGGTCTTCAACAAATAAAATTTCATATCTTAGTCTCTCCAACATTAATTAAGATAAAACTCAAAAAAAGATGCGAAAATTATTCACCTTATTGGCCCTTGCCGCCTTGGTTCTAAGCTGCGGCGAAAAGAAAGAAGAAAAAAAGGATGGTTTTGAAATGAACCGTACCAAAAAAGAGGAAGTTAAGGCAACAGAAACTACTGGGGGTGTTCCCGTTGATATGGACAACAAAGGTGTGGGCCCAATTGAAAATGTTGATTTTGGAGATGAAATTGACGCAGATCTGGCTGCTGCTGGAGAGGAAAAGTTTCAGGCTATCTGTACTGCATGTCATATGGCAGAGCAGCGTATGATTGGACCAGCTTTAAAAGGAGTATATGAAAGAAGAAGTCCAGAATGGGTAATGAACATGATATTAAATCCTGACGTCATGTTAAAGGAGGACCCTATAGCAAAAGCATTACTTAAGGAATATAACAATGCCATTATGCTGAACCAAAACCTTAGTGAGGATGAGGCAAGAAGCGTAGCTGAGTATTTACGTACGCTATAATTCATTGCAGCAAAACTTTTTATAACCCTTTCTTGTTCAGAGAAAGGGTTTTTTGTTTCTTGTCACTTTCCTTTTTTGCAATTAAATCATCTAACACCTTCCTAACTTTCTGGCTATTCCAGTCTAATGCTCCCTTTTCTTTGACTATGATCTTTCCTGTATGGTCAATGATATAATTGGTAGGTATGGTTTTTTCATAAAGGTCTTTTGGAGGTTCCATTTTTGGAATGACTGCTGGAACGGCAAAATTTTTCTTTTTTAGAAACTTCCTTATTTTCTCAGGGTCCTCATTGGATATCATCACAAAATTGATTTTGTCTCCATAATCCTTATATAATGCGTCAATACTTGGAAATTCGGCGATACAGGGAGGACACCAAGTGGCCCAGTAACTTATAAAAACAACCTCTCCTCTTCCAATATCCACATTTAGATTTTCGCCATCCAAACCATCCAAGGTATAAGTAAAGGGTCCCAATTGCTCCTGCTCCCCCTTAGCTACAACTGTGAGCGAAGAAAATTTGGCCCTTACTTTATTGGCCATGACCAAAATGGGTCGTCTGGTTTGGGGTACAATGAATAAGATTATAAAAACGATAAAAATAATATCGCTTAACCTCAATTTTCTATTTTTCACTTATTGAAGGTTTATATGGCAACTTGTAACAAACATAAACGAATTTAAGATGCATAAATTACAATTGTAACAAAGTTCTGTATTCCTCTACTAATATTGTAAAGGAAAAGAAATGGGGTCGGCCAGTCAACCAATGCTAGTAGTTAAAGCAAATAGGGCACTTTTAAAGAAAAGGCGCAGCTACAGTGACATCCGTGCGGAATATAAAGACCTTACCAGCAAAACCCAATTGAAGTTTAAGGAGTTAACTCCTTTTCAACAAAAGCTAATACGAGACCGAATAAGAAAACAGGCTAAAAAAGATAATATATATAACCTTAGGGTTACCGTGCTGAGCGTTATCCTAATACTATCCGTTCTTGGTTATCTATATGGCAGGCACATGGCGTAGAGCCCCTAAACCTTATCTACGACAACTTTATAGGTTGGATCTTCTATCACATTCACATCAATGATTTGATCTGCGTTTTCGAGTAGGCGAATACAATCTTTGCTCAAATGTCTCAAGTGCACCTTTTTACCAACCTTGGCATATCGTTCCGTGATTTTATTTAAGGCTTCGATTCCGGACATATCGGCCACCCTACTTTCTTTAAAATCGATAATAACTTCGTCTGGATCATTGGACACATCGAACTTTTCAGCAAATAGCGTAGTAGAACCAAAAAACAGCGGCCCATAAATCTCATAGTGTTTTACCCCATTTTCATCCACATGTTTTCTAGCACGGATTCGCTTTGCGTTTTCCCAAGAATAGGCCAATGCGGAAATAATTACTCCTAAAAGTACGGCTACTGCAAGGTTATGCGTTACCGCCGTTATCAAGGTCACTAATACCATTACTACGACATCGGACTTAGGCATTTTACCAAAGGTCCTAAAGCTGGCCCATTCAAACGTTCCAATGGCCACCATAAACATAAGCCCTACTAGAGCCGCCATGGGCAAACGTTCAATTAAGCTGGAACCAAACATAATAAAGACCAACAGCATTATGGCCGCGGTAATCCCGGATAAACGAGCCCTTGCACCGGCGGAAGTATTTATCAAACTTTGACCGATCATGGCACAACCACCCATTCCCGATAAAAATCCCGAAAGGATGTTCGCCGTTCCCTGGGCAACACATTCCTTATTTCCACTACCTCGAGTCTCGGTAATCTCATCAATAATATTTAGTGTCAACAAACTTTCTATGAGTCCAACTCCTGCAACAATCCCGGCATACGGTATTATAATCTTAAAAGTTGCCCAAGTAAGCGGCAATTGAGGTATGGATAATGGCGGGAAGCCACCTTTAATACTTTCTCCCTCCCCCATAATATCAGCCACGGTCATCGTATTTATGCCGAAGCCAATAACTATTGCAGAAACTACAATGATGGCAACCAATGAAGAAGGAATCGCTTTTGTTAATTTAGGCAGTCCCCATATGATAATCATAGTTAAAAGGGTAAGCCCCAACATGATGTACAAGGGAGCCCCACTCAACAAATCTCCGGTAGTTTTATTATAAAAGTTGGGAAACTGCGCCATGAATATGATGATAGCCAAACCATTCACAAATCCGAACATCACAGGGTGAGGGACTAAACGAATAAATTTACCAAGTCTTAGGAGTCCGGCGCCTATTTGTAATACCCCTGCTAGGATTACGGTTGCAAAGACATAATTCAAAATGGTCTCCGGTTCTATTCCCGGGAAATTTCTTTTCAACTCTAAGATCAACCCAACAAAAATAACCGCAACGGCACCTGTTGCTCCGGAAATCATTCCGGGTCGTCCTCCAAGAATAGAAGTTACCAAGGCCAAAACAAAAGCTGCATATAGTCCGGTTAACGGGGAAAACCCAGGAATCAAGGCAAAAGCAATTGCTTCCGGTACTAGGGCCAAAGCAACCGTTAACCCAGATAGGATTTCGGTCTTGTAATCTACTTTTTGCTTAAAATCGAATAAATTCAAATACTTACGCACGGCTCTTTATTTTAAGGGCGCAAAAATAGTATTATTTCCAAGAAGCGACTAGAAACCGAGTGATTATTAATGATTTAGCAATCTACCATGGTTTCAGGCCCAATAATTTTTCTCCAAGTGGTGATAATTTGGCAGTTTCGTATCTCGTTTGTTCCCATTTTCTAGGATCCCCAGGAAATGCATAACCTTCCGGGGCAACCCTATTTTTCCAAGAATTTATTCGCCAACTTTTAAGGGCATCATTTTTCTCTTCGGCGGGCATCATGGAAATGTATTGTGCTATCCGCACCTTATCACCCGATTTATTAGGTCTAATTCCATGGGGTTCGGTACTATTAAAAATAAGAAGGTCACCTGCTTCCATTTTCACCTTTACTATTTTATCCTCCAAATCGGAAATATCGGGTTTAAAATGATCTCTGTCCTCCGGCTGTGTCAGTTTCCAGGTATCGTAGTTTCTATAGAGCCAAGGAATACACTGAAAACCGCCCATGTTTTCGTCGGTTTGATCGGCAAGTGCCAAAACGCCCTGTACATTTTGAGGTTTGGTTTCTGGATCATAATCCCAATGGATAAAACCTTTTTTATTTTCACCTTCCCGCTGCGGAAAATTTAGGTTGGCACGATCAATGGTCACCCATAGTTTTTCCGTTCCCCATACATCTACAAAGGCATCATATACTTTTTGGGCCTGTCGGTTATCCCATAGGTATTGATGGTTATAAACCTCAACCATGCCAGTACCCGTAAGTTCCTTCATTTTCATCTCTGCTCGTGGCTGGGCATACCAGGTACTTTTGTCATTGGGTTTCTTTTCATCAAATTCCCAAAGAAATTTGGCGGTCCTTTCGGCCTGTTCTTTCGTTATGGCATTCTTGATGACAATGTATCCGTTATGCTTCCAAAACTCCCAATCGGACTCGGAAAGCACGCGAAGTGGTTCTCCATTAGATCGGTCATTGAGTTTTTGCTTACTGCTTGTCGCGGTCGACGGATTTCCTGGAATATCCTGATGGGCCATATTTCCCATTGCTACTTTTTCTTTGGATTGTTGCATGTTGTGTCGTGTTTATGTTTGTCTCAATCTTCAGGTAAAACTAGTATGAAACAATTCTCCCGGCTACCGTAATATTAATCTATATTTGAACTATATTAACATTTTATTACTTTATTGCATATTTAACTATCAATTTAGTTATATTATACGTAGAAATTCGCTTTGATGAAAGTACAACTGGAAACCATATCTCCCGATTCTAAAAGTCCGTTCAGGTTATTGCACGACCCTAAACTGAGCCACCTTTTTTATTGGCATTTTCATCCGGAATTGGAACTGGTCTATATCGAAGGTGCCGATGCGAAACGGCATGTGGGCGACCATATATCGAATTTTGAGGGTAGCGACCTTGTGCTCATAGGCTCTAACATACCCCATTTGAATTTCGACCATGGAGTTACTACACCTTACCGTAAAGAGGTGTTACATATAAAACCCAGTTTTAAGGATAATGTATTACGGGATTACCCGGAATTGAAGCAATTGGACCGCCTTTTGGATCTATCCAGATATGGGGTTGCATTTCATGGCAAGACCAAGGAAGAGGTGGGAACGTTATTAAAAAAATTATATCAATTGGAACCCTTTGAGTTCTTTATATCCGTATTAAATATTCTAAAACGCCTATCCCAAAGCAAGGAGTTTCAACTGTTACATAAAACACCCTATGTTAACAAGTTAAAAAACAAGGAACAAAAGCGCATGCGAAAGATATATTCACATATAGATGAACGCTATCAAGAAAAATTAACCTTGGATGAAATGGCCAACCTCTGTGGACTGACCAAACCTGCTTTTTGTAGATACTTTAAAAAGACAACCGGAAGTACCTTCGTTTCCTTTTTAAACCAGTACCGTATAAGTCAAGCAAAACGCTTATTGCTCATGGGGAAGAATGTAGGCGAAGCATGTTTTGAATGCGGGTTTGAAAGTCTTTCTTACTTCAACCGGAGTTTTAAAAAAGTGACCGGGGAAAATCCATCCGTATTTAAAAAAGGATTTACCAGTCATTAATTTCAATGGTTTTCGAATCCAAATTTTCGGGTTCCATTGCTTAACTTCGGGAAACCAAAAAAAATTATTTAGCACATACCAATCTCATCAAATAGTCCTTTATAAATATCTAAAACGGTCTAAAACCATATAAAAAATGGGCAATGACAGCAACATGACATCTAAATGTCGTTACAAAGGCAATCAGCTACCCATACATTTGTCTTGTAATCAAAATTAAAAGTCATGGATAATAATTCAGTTGCCGATAGGGTAAAATATTACAGGAAATTAAACGGGTTTTCCCAAGAAGAACTCTCGGGAAAAACCAATGTAACCGTTAGGACCATTCAACGTATAGAAAATTCGGAGGTGAATCCGCACCTTAATACGGTAAAACTATTGGCCGTTGCCCTGGAAGTTGAAATAAACGACCTCCTTCCGTTGGAAAACCCTAAAGAGGAAACTCTAAAAAAGAAATGGCTGCTTCTTATACATGCTACTCCTTTATTGGGAATCTTTATTCCGTTGTGCAACGTGTTAATCCCTCTTTTTCTATGGATCCATAAAAGAGAGGACAATCCTATTTATGATAAACACGGAATTAAGGTCATTAATTTTCAGATAACAACTCTGTTAATGGCCATTTTGTCATTTGTCTCGCTAGTAACTATAGAAAAATGGGGGTTTATTCTATTTGTCTCCATTGTCCCCATTTGTATTCTCATCATAATATTCAATATAATTTATGTGCTAAAAAGTGATAAATGTTATTATCCGCTAGCCATCCCTTTTTTACGATTTAAACCCTCTACCACCTTAAAATCTATCGTCGCCCTCATCGGTTTGGCTATTTTAGGTAGTTGTGATTCAGATACTGGTGTAACCATTAAACGTATTGATAGCAGTAGCGTTTCCAAAGAAGGCCTAACCCATACCATCGATAGTCTAGCTGATGTGGCCCAGGTGCAAGGTTTAGTAGTTGCGGTTTTTGATAATAACCAACCGGTCTATACACATATAAAAGGATATAAAAATATATCCGAAAAATGGGCCTTGACCGATTCTACCAATATATATGGAGCTTCGCTAAGCAAAGCGGTATTTAGTGTTCTTGTCATGAAATTAGTAGAGGATAATGTGATTGATTTGGATAAGCCATTGGAAAGCTATCTACCCAAAAAAATATATGAATACGAGCCCCGAACACGTTGGCACGATGATTATTCCGACTTAAAAACAGATAACCTTTACCCTAAAATTACGGCCCGTATGTGTTTGTCGCATACCTCAGGATTCCAAAATTGGCGTTCCAGGGACAAAAAATTACAGGTGAATTTTGAACCGGGTACGAAGTACGATTATAGTGGGGAAGGTTTTGTTTACTTGCAGGTGGTCTTAGAAAAAATTACCGGAAAAGGATTGGAAACGCTAGCACAGGAGATTGTTTTCGAGCCTTTGGGTATGAAAAATTCCTCCTACGAATGGAAACCTCGATTTGAAAACGACTACGCCGAAAGTTATGCCAAGGATGGGCGGATGTTCCCCAAGGACAAGGATAATGAGCCACGGGCTGGGAGCACTTTGGAAACGACGTTTGGCGATTATGTAAAATTCCTGACGGCTGTATTGAATAAAAAAATCCTTAAAGAAAGTTCTTATATGGAACTTTATAGCCCACAAACCCAGTTAAAAACAATCTCAAAAAGTGTCGCCGATAAAAATGATGTCGCCGAAGAATACAAGGACATTACATTGGGGTATGCCTTAGGTTGGGGATATATGAAAACAAGATATGGCACCGGTTATTTTAAGGAAGGTCGCGGCAGTGGATTTCACCACTATTCCATTCTCTTTCCTGAATTGGGCAAGGGGGTTTTGGTCATGAGTACTTCCGAAAACACGGGCATCATCTTTACGGATCTTCTGAATCACCTTACGGCAAAAAAGAACATGCCATGGGATTGGTTTAAGGAAATTCCTTATAAATGAATTATTTAGACCCTCGGATTTATATATCTCAAGTATATGCCAAATTTTGACCATCTATGAAAATTTCTATAAAAGTATTGACCTTATTTCTTTTATTTTCTTGTCAACAGACGGAAAAAACAGATTGCAATTATATAACGGACTATTTTCCCCACACAACCAAAGCAGAAATAGAATTTTATTCAGGAAATTACGAAACATCCTTTCAAGATTTTCAAAAAGCGTTTCTGAGCTGTCAGTCACTAGCTATTGGCAATCATAATGACATAGGACTATTTGCAAAAGTTTGTGCCGAACTAGGTAAAGAAGATTTGGCGCTTGACTTTATTGAAAAACGTATTGCGGTTGGAGGAACAATTGGCGAGTTCCAAAACGAAAATATTTTTGACAATTTGCTGAACTCGAAACGTGGAAAAAAAATCGTTTCGGATTATGAGCAGAAAAGAGCAAAGTTTATTTCTAGCCTTAATTTGGACTTACGTTCAGAAATTCAAAATATGATTCGTCTTGACCAACAATTAAATAGCACAAAACTCCAAGACAGTATGTTTCAAGTCAATGACAAAAGGCTTGTTCAGATAATTGATGAATATGGTTATCCAAATGAACAAATCATAGGACCTTACAATCTTGACCAAATTAATTCCGACCCGACTATTTTACTACTTCACACCGACGATAGCATTCGGATAAATTATTTCATTCCTAGAATCAAAAAGTTTATCGAAAAAGGAAAGTGCTCACCATATACATTAGGCACCGTATTGGACAATTTAGAGCTGTTCAATGGAAAGCCACAAACCCATGGGACTTATTTGCAAAATGGCGGAGGACATGCCAATATGATTTCGGACATACAAAAAGTAAATGCCAATCGAAAAAATATCGGGTTGCCAACAATAGAAATGACCAAAAAGCTCGATAGTTTGAAAATGAAGTATTGGGAATCGAGATGAATTATAGTCCCAATAGATCACACAAAAAAAGTGGCATAACAAGGCCTATTACAAATAGGGCATAATGTACTATATTTAAGGGCTTGGGAGTATTTACTAAGTCCGCCAAATCTTTTGGATTTGGCAATTAAAAAGAAAAAATAATTACAAAACAAAAAGCACTGGCTCGCAGACCAGACGGAAACGAAAAGTTTCCTTGCCTGACCTACTTGCCATAGCAGAGACGTTAAAAGAAGAAATTTGGAATATCGAAAAGCTTATAAATATCTTTATTGTATTGTTCTGTTTTTTCTGTGTCATTCTGTTTTCTCCCAAGACCTAAAGCAAGAAAAGATGGAGCAACTAAGCTTCTTGGTTGGAGAATGGGTGGGTACATCAAAAATTTACGAAAATGGGATTGTTACCAAAAAAGGTTCTGCCTACGAAAAAATCTCCTATGATTTAAACAGGAGCATTCTGGTCATTGAGTTGAATACCGAATTTTTGCAACTCCATACGATAATCCTCTACGATGAGGCAGACGAAAAATATTACTACTACCGATTTTCTAAAGAAGGGTCCGCTAGATATCCTGCAGAATTTAAGGAAGAAAAACTCATTGTATGGAAAGATGAAAAGACCAGATTCGTTTTCGGTAGCTCTCCCGAGGGGGGCTTTAAAGAATATGGAGAACAATTGATCAATGGAGATTGGGTAAAAATTTTCGAAGATACCTTTAAGAATACGCAGTAAATGAATTAACAAACACATCCATGGCTCTAAACAATGGTGCCATGCCCTCTTGGATTTTTAGCTCTCTGTGTATACCAAATTACTTGCAAATCCATATACTGCCCATAAGTATATTGGCAATAATTATAATCAAAAACCTATATAAAAATTTTTTATGAAAAAAATTGACCTGGCTACATGGAAGAGAAAAGAGCATTTTGATTTTTTTTCAAAAATGAAAAGTCCAACGTTTGGAATAGTCACCGAAGTAAATTGTGAGCAATGCTATAAGAATTCCAAAGAAAAGGAAGAATCCTTTTTCGCGAATTATTTACATAAATCAATGATTGCCGTCAATGCTGTAGATGAATTAAAATATAGGATCACAAATGGAGAAGTAATAGCCTTCGGAAAAATACATGCAGGAATTACCATAACAAGAGAAGATGAAACGTTCGGTTTTGGCTTTGTGAATTTTTCTTCTGATTTCGAAACCTTCAACATAGAATTACAGCGTGAAATTTTAGCGGATTATTACATCCAACAAATTATGGTCAAAAAGAATCCGTACCAAAAATCACCTTTGGAAAATTTACGCTTCGGGAAGGAAAAAAAATGTTGCCCGTTTCAATAGAGGCGCACCATGGCTTAGTGGATGGTATTCATATAGCAAAATATCTAAGTGAATTTCAAAATCAACTGAACATCTAGTACTATCAATTATTACAGATAAACAAAGATTAATTTAGGCCAAGTTTGCGCCTCTGGAGTTAAGACCTCGCAGCATCAAAAGAATTATGGATTCAGCTAAAAAACTATTTATTCTTAAGTTAATCCACACTATCATTTGGTCTTTTTTTGTTTTTGTTATATTCTATGTGCTTTATTCGGGGGTTACCAATAGAATTAATCGCTACACTTGGATCGGAATCGCTTTGATTATAGCAGAAGGTATAAACCTTATTATTTTTAGAATGTTCTGTCCATTAACATTGATTGCCCGAAAATATTCGGATTCTGACAAGGACAATTTTGATATTTTTTTGCCCAACTGGCTAGCAAAGTACAATAAGCAGATTTTTACTTCAATCTTTATTGTTGGTGTCTTAATGGTGCTTTACCGTGTACTTTTCTAAGATTCAGCTTTATTGAGAACAGTAGCAAATATCACTTTGCAATAAGCGATTCTAACTTTGACCATACATCCTTAAATCCTAAATCCAACCATTTAAAGAGTCAATCCATCTCACCATTAGGGCTTTATTTATGGTAGTTCGTATTATCAATACTTTAATTACGTACATTAGATTTTACCGCAGTACTTTCCAGAATATCACTTTAAGGTCAAATTAATACTTCATACTATGAAAAGAAAAGGGTTCTTTGCAGCGCTTATAGCCTTGACCACCATTCCGCTTTTTGCCTCTATCCCTACCCAAAAAACTACTAAAAGGAAGGGGAAGGATAAGGGATTTAAAGTCAATGCAGGGGAAGGTCGAATTCATGGGCATCTAAAACTAAGGGGGGTGAATTCCAATATTTTGGATGTTAAAATATCAGGAAAAGACACAAACGACGAGCTGGCCGTTTTTGAGCAGACATCTCTGTCCCAAGGGAGAGGTACCCCACTTCACGTGCATACTTCACAAGATGAAATATTTTACATATTGGAAGGTGCATATTATTTTCAGGTGGGTGATGAAAAATATCAAATGGCCGTGGGCGATAGCATATTTTTACCTAGAAATGTTCCCCATGCGTGGACCCAAAAATCCAAAACGGGAAAGATGACTGTCATTTTGCAACCCGCAGGAAAACTTGAGGATTTTTTTGTAACCATGGCAGGATTGGACCATGAACCGACTCTAAAAGAAATTGAGGGCATTTTTGAAGATAATGAGATGAGAGTAGTTGGCCCTCCTTTGCTTCTGGAGTAATTATTATTGTTCTAAAACCACTTTTTGCATTTGATTTTCAAAATCATGAAAGAGTAGTTGGTCATAATATTTTTCAATACATTGTAGTCTCAACCAAAATAGCAATTGAGAATGAAACCTAGACTTATCTTATTTCTATTTATCGCCCAACTCTTTTTAGTGGGTTCGGCCTCTGCACAGCAAAAAGACAACTCCAAAAACGATGGATGGATTTCCCTGTTTAACGGAGAAAATTTAGAAGGTTGGAAAGTCGGAAAAAATGCCTCCAGTTTTTCCATTGTGGACGGGGCCATTAAGGTTCAAGGAGACGTAGGGCATCTTTTTTATAACGGTGAAGTAGAAGACCATCAGTTCCAAAATTTTGAGTTTAAAGCTACCGTGATGACCAAACCTGGGGCGAATTCCGGGATTTACATCCATACAAAATATCAAGAAGACAGTTGGCCTTCACAAGGCTACGAAGTTCAGGTTAACAACTCCCACACCGATTGGAAACGTACCGGAAGTCTCTATGACATCGTAGATGTAAAGGAAAACTACGTACATGACGACGAGTGGTATACCGAATACATAAAGGTAGAAGGCAACAGGGTCATAATTAAAATCAATGATACCGTTGTTGTGGATTATACAGAACCTGATCAACCTAAAAGAAATGAAGGCTCCATGCGCCTATTGAAAGGAGGGACTTTTGCACTACAAGCCCATGACCCTAACAGCATCGTATTTTTTAAGGATATCATGGTAAAACCACTGCCCTAAAATCCCAGATTTTAAAGTATTGGTGATAGAGCATAACTATTAACTAAGATTTTTCAATTAAAAGGATTACCACCACTGAAATGGAACTTACTACAGATATAAAAAAATACATCCACAACAGCGTTTTGTGCTGGCTGGCTACCGTTTCATCGGAAGGGGTTCCAAACGTATCTCCAAAGGAAATTTTCAACTATTACGGCAAAAAACACATCATAATTGCCAACATTGCGTCACCACAAACGATAAAAAACATAAAACAGAATAAAAATGTTTGTATAAGTTTTATTGATATCCTAGTGCAGAAAGGTTTTCAAATAAAAGGTAAGGCGGAAATCATAGGAAAAACGGATGTGGAATTCAACGAAATGGAAAAAATCTTCAATAAAATGATCGGTGGTAAATTTCCCTTTGCATCAATCACCAAGATTTCTATTGAAACAACCAAGCCAATAATTGCACCAAGATATATACTGTATCCAAAAACCACCAAAGAAGAACAAATACTAAGTGCTAAAAAGACGTATGGCCTGTAGCAGTGAGCTATTTGGATTTAAAAATTAGAAACAAATTCTTAATTTAAGGTCAAATTCCTTTTTTAAGGTGAGGGAGATTTAATTGGTGTAATAAATATTGAATACAATGGATAGTGCCTTACAAACTATGATTCAAAACATGCCCGAAAAAACCGGGAAGTCTCTGGAGGAATGGAAGAAAATTTTAAAGACAAAATCCTTCACCAAGCATTCCGAGGGTGTCAAATTTTTAAAAACGGAATATCAGGTTACCCATGGATTCGCCAATACTATTGTAAGCCTATCCAAAGAGGAAACGGTTTCTGATACCGATTTAGTCTCGGAACAGTATAAGGGAAAGGAAGACTTAATTTCCATCTATAAAGGGCTGATTAGTTACGTAAAAACTTTAGGGCAAGATGTTACCATAACCCCAAAAAAGACAAGTGTAAGTGTAATACGGAAAAGGCAATTCATTTTGATCAAACCTGCTACAAAAACAAGAATTGACCTAGGGTTTAAATTAAAGGACAAACCCATGACCGGCCGGTTGGAAGACTCCGGCCCCTTTGGCACAATGTGTACCCATAGAGTTAAACTAGCAGATGTTGAAGATATAGACTTGGAACTAAAAGGTTGGATAAAGGAAGCCTACGAAAAGTCTGTATAGATAACAGCTCTCATTTTTTTAAAAGAGATATTCTCCAAATGTAAAAATACTAGTTCGGGTTTTAATATTCTTTAAAGTTTTAACTCTATCCTTTATGTAAAATGAAATGTAAAAGCGAGTGTTTTAAAATCTACCTTCGCTCGAAAAATAAATGACCTTACCAGATAAAGTAACGTTGATAGAACAGTTGTTCCATCAACTGGAAAAGGAAACCTCAGCTTTTCAAAATAATACGGGTTTAAGTTGTCTTTCTGGATGTGGAAGGTGCTGCACCTATCCGGATATCGAAGCTTCCCCTTTGGAGTTTTTACCATGGGCCTTTCATTTGTTTTTAAATGGCGGGGCCGAAAGAATGTTGCAGTCCCTAAGGGAGATTAAAACGGCTACCTGCGCAAACTACCGGCCTCTTACCGTTGTGGACCAAGGCCATTGCAATACTTATAAGTATCGCGGGCTTATATGCCGGTTGTTCGGTTATGCGGCCAACACGGACAAATATGGCAAACTGCGACTGGCCACATGCAAAATCATCAAGGAAGGTCAAGCGGAAAATTTTGCGTCGGCATCGGGAAAAATAAGCCAAGGTATATCCGTACCCGTGTTTACGGAGTACTATATGCAACTCAACCAAATAGATTTTCATTTGGGAAATATCATTGTACCCGTAAACAAAGCTTTAAGAATGGCGCTGGAAGAAGTGTTGCAATACTATGCCTATAGACCGCTTCCGCTTTCGGACAAGGAGTGCGTTTAAAACGCATTAGAACTAATCTTTGATTTAATGGAGGTAAGCATAGGAGTGCCCATGGCTTACCTTGTTTCTCTATTAATCCGGAAGCTAATTGCTGCCTCTCTTATTAAGCTGGCCAAATTAGAGTCCCCAAAAAGATTTAGAAATGAACATTTATAAAGCCATCAAGGACGATCATGATATCCAACGGGAATTATGCTCCAAAATCCTAAAAACCTCAGGAGATTCCGAAAAAAGAAAGGATATCTGGGAGGAATTGAAGAAGGAATTGGAAGTACATGAAGTTGCGGAAGAACGATTTTTTTATTCCCCATTGATAGATTCCGATAAGATGCAGGAAGATGCCAGACACGGCATGGCAGAACACCATGAAATGGACGAACTCATAGAAGAATTGGACGATACCGATATGAGTTCCCCTCATTGGCTGGCCACAATGGAGAAACTTGCCGAAAAAGTGGAACACCATTTAAAGGATGAGGAAGAGGACTTTTTTAAAAAAGCAAAGAAAATCTATTCCAGTGAAGAAGCAGAATCCCTAGCCAAAAGCTATGGGGAAACGGTTTCAGAATATAGAAAGGGATGGCCAGAAGCTATTCCCGGTAAATAACAGATAGTTGCTATTTCAACAAAAAACCGCCGGGAGATTTTATACTCCCTGGCGGTTTGAACAACTAACCAACCTAAAAACTATTTTGCTCGCTTCCTTACCACATCCATGGTAGGATGGGAAGTCTTTATTCTTTTCTTAGCTACGGCACCTTTGCCTGTTTTTAAATATTGCTGAGATCCCCTACGCTTAAATTCGTAAATGGTTCCGCTATCTGGGTGGTATAATTCTATCGTACCATCATTGATTACGTAAAGCTCAAAATAATCGTTACCAAAAAAATCATAATCCAAGGTCAAGGTCTTTAAGGAAGCATCGTTGGCAACATCATAGACCTGATAATTTCCTTCATAATCCCATTGCAGGTTACCCAAGGACGTTCCAGGTGCGTCGACCGAAGAACGAAACATATTGGGTAGAAATTTAAGAAAGTTTTCGTCATCAAAATCGTTCAATTCCCCTTCATTACTGGTATAGGTCTTTTCCCAAGCATCGTACTCCTGGATAAAGTAATTGATATTATCATAAAACACCTGGTCGTAATCAAAATTGCTTATTTGATAACCTTGCAGTATATATGATGTATCCGTGCTGGGGTCGTAGAGCTCTATCGTACTTCCGTTTACGGCGTACACCTCCAATAACCAAGTACCATCCACATCATGATCTATTTCTACCACGCCACGGTACACATCATAAAAACCAACATCGATTCCAAATCCGTTTCCAGTCTTCCCGATACCCACAATATTATTATTGGCATAAAAAGTGCCACGATCAAAACTAACGGTAAAGGCCCTTTGTAAAAAAGGAACTTGCCCATTTCCACGGGTTTCATTGATATCTACATACCATAGGTCGTACGATTGCAAAACCTGGTCTGTATTGAAGGCGGATTCCTCAATGAATTCATCCTCCACAATAACATCTGCATAGCAGGAAACCAATAAAGTCGCCAGTAATGCATATCCGAAAAGTAGTTTTACATGTTTCATAACCTATAGTTTTAATTCCGATTAAAAGAAAACAAGCACCGTGCCAAAAAACATAACTAATTGATAATCATTATATCATACGCAATTTATTATTTGGTAATTTTGTATTAATATTTTAATTGTATGAAGGAAGAAGTGAAATTTGCAGTATTGGGAGGCGGGAGTTGGGCCACCGCGATAGTTAAAATGTTAACCGCCAACCAAGATATGGTGGGCTGGTATATGAGAAACTCCGATGCCATTGGATATCTGAAAATACAAAAGCACAATCCCAACTATCTTACCTCTGTGGAGTTTAAGACCGAGCAGCTATTCCTAACGGATGACATTAATGAAATAGTGGAATATGCCGATATCTTGATATTTGCCATTCCATCTGCTTTTTTAATGGAAGAATTGGCCAAACTTACCGTGTCCTTGGATGATAAAATCATATTTTCCGCCATTAAAGGTATCGTACCCGAAACCGGAAAAATTGTTGGTCATCATTTTCATGATACCTATAATATTCCTTTTGAAAATATAGGAGTGATTACAGGGCCTTGCCACGCCGAAGAGGTCGCCATGGAACGACTTTCTTATCTAACGATAGCCTGTGCCGATTCAGCAAAAGCCAAATTGGTGGCCACAAACCTCTCTAGTAGTTTCATAAAGACCAAAATAACAAAGGACATTATAGGCACCGAGTATGCCGCAATGCTAAAAAACATTTACGCCATCGCAGCCGGTATTGCCCATGGCCTTGGTTATGGAGATAATTTTCAGAGTGTATTGATGAGCAATGCGATTCGGGAAATGAAACGCTACACCAAAAGAATACATAAAATAGATCGGAATATAAACCAATCCGCCTATTTGGGAGATTTATTGGTTACCGGGTATTCTACATTTAGTAGAAACCGAATGTTCGGAAACATGATTGGTAAAGGCTATACCGTAAAGAGTGCACAAATGGAAATGAGCATGGTCGCCGAGGGGTATTACGCCACCAAAAGTGCCTACCAAATAAAGAACGATTTTAAGAAAAAAGTGAAAACCCCCATTATTGATGCGGTGTATGAGGTACTTTATGAAAGTAAAAATGCCAAAAAAGTTTTTGTAGCCTTGACGGAGAAATTGGATTAATTTGTTTTATTATCTTTCAGATTATCAAAGTGATAGAAAACATGCGTTTATTTATACTATTTTTTATTGCTATCCTACTGACCTCATGCGATACGACTCCTGAGTATGCCTCCATTGATGGAGTTTTGGAGGTACCTGAAAACCGAGCTAATCCTAATTCCAGGACACTCCAATTAGTATACAAAATACTGAAGGCTAAAAAATTAGATTCTACCAAGGCACCAATTGTTTATTTGCAGGGAGGACCTGGTGCAGCTACTTTGATTATGGAGGAGTATTGGAAAAATCACCCACTTAGAGATGATAGGGATGTTATTCTTATGGACCAACGTGGAACTGGAGAATCAGCTGCAAACTGTATAAATGTGGGGCAGGCAATATTTAAAATAATAAGAAGAGATTTAGATGCTAAAGGGGAAGAATTGGCATTGGACTCTATCTTCAATAAATGTAAAAATACGCTTAAGAAAAAAGAAGTTGATCTCGCCGGATATAATAGTCGGGAAAATGCTGCCGATTTTGAGGATCTGCGTAAAGTATTGGGCTATGAAAAATGGAATCTTTATGGAGCTTCCTATGGTACAAGATTGGGTTTGACGATAATGCGCGATTTCCCTAAAAGTATTCGCTCTTCTACATTCATAGGGGTTTTTCCTCCGGAAATAGGATTGTTTGGTGACTTGATTTTAAATTTTGAAAATTCTCTTTTCGAGGTATTGGCGCAATGTAAACTAAACGATAAATGCAACGAACGATATCCTGATCTTAAAAATCGTTTATTTAAAACCCTAAATAAATTAAAAACACAACCCCTACAATTAAATTATGATTCAGAAGTATTGGTACTGAATTATAGAGACGCCCTATTAATATTGCATCAATCTCTTTATAGCAGCTATTCCATAGCCTATATTCCAAATATTATTGAGGCCTTGGAGCAAGGATATTCAGAACCCATCATCAATGCACTAAAACGAGTAGAATTCATTTATTCCCTTGTGAATTGGCCTATGAATAATTCAATTATGGCCTATGAGGAGCTACCCTTCTTTAATAGCGCCGAAATGGACGAAATCTTGAAGAAGTCACAGTTAGGTTTTGATGTTGCTACCTTTGAAGGGCTTGGTTCCTTATCCAATTGGCATTCCTTCAGGGCTGATGATTTAGAAAATGAATCTGTAGTTTCAGATATACCAACACTTCTGATTTCCGGAGGTTTAGATCCAGTTACTCCGCCAAGCAATGTCAATGGAGCCCTGATAAATTTAAAAAATGGTCGTCATGTTATTTTTAAAAATGAGAGTCATGATATTTACAACCCTTGCTTTCTAAAAATTAGCGAGGAATTTATCAATGACCCCTATAAAAGTCCGGATATAAATTGTAGTAAGGAAGGAAAGCAAATCGCATGGTTTGTAAACTAAAAAAACAGGATTAAGCCCTATTCAAGGAAAAATCTGAATGCTCCTTAATTTCCTGTTGCAAGGTTTCCTTCCATACCGAAATTTGGGCATCGTCCGATTTGAAAATAGTTTTAAACTCTTTCAAGACCGGTTTCATATATGTTTTGATGCTTTCAATATCAAAATATAATCTACCCGTTCTTCTGATGAAGAAATCCATAGGATTTTCTACCATTTCGCAATCGATACCATATTCCAATTCCGCCAAGACAAGTTTGGTAGCGTTATCCTTTTCTTTTCTTTGGTAATAAAGCGCTAAGATAGCTTCTGTTTGTTCGCCATAATTCGTCACCAAAAACCAAGCATCATGTTTGGAAAATCCATCTGGTTTAATACGCTCATGAACTTTTTCAATATATTTTTTTACGTGCTTAAACTTCTTAAAGTTATCATTTCCACAGAGCGATATTTTATCGGTGAAACACTTTTTGGACACCATTTCGTGCTCTAGCTTTAATTTTTCCACAACACGGTCCACGACCCGTTCGGCCATTTTTCGATATCCGGTTAACTTACCACCGGCAATACTAATAAGTCCCGTATCCGATACGAAAATCTCGTCCTTTCTGGATAACTCGGATGCGGACTTTCCCTCTTCATGAATCAGCGGCCTTAATCCCGCCCAAGAGGAAATAATATCATCTAACTCTAGATGAATGTCGGGAAACATATTGTTGACGGCAGAAATAAGATAAATGGCATCCGCTATATCCGTTCTTACCTTGTCCTTATTATCATTATAATTGGTATCCGTAGTACCAACATAGGTAATCTTGCCCCTAGGGATTGCGAACATCATTCGACCATCGGGGATATCAAAATAAACGGATTGTTTCACGGGAAGCTTTTCAAAAGGAAAAACCAAATGTACTCCCTTTGTTAAATGCAATTGTTTTCCTTTTTTAGAATTGTTGAGGACTCTTAAGTCATCTACCCAAGGACCTGCAGCACTGATAACATATTTTGAATTGATATTGAACTCAGCCCCCGAAACCTCATCTTTCGCCTTTACTCCAGCGACCTTTTCTTTCTTATATATAAAATCGGTAACTGTAACGTAGTTCAAAGCTTGAGCTCCAAAGCGTAAGCTTGTTTTTATGTTTTCAATGGTAAGTCGTGCATCATCCGTTCGATATTCCGCATAATAACCGGCACCGTTCAATATTTTTTTTGGCAAAAGAGGCTCCAGTTTCAACGCTTCCTTCTTCTCCAACATTTGCCGTTTGTCATCGCCCGAGACCTGAGCCAAAATATCATACACCTTCAGCCCTATGGACGTCAACCATTTTCCATAGGAACCATTTTCAATCAAGGGTAACAACATTTTTTCAGGGAGTACCAAATGCGGAGCCAGTTTATGAACAATGGCTCTTTCCGAACCCACTTCCTTAACCAACCAAAAATCGAATTGCTTTAAATAGCGCAAGCCTCCGTGTATCAATTTGGTGGACTTACTACTCGTACCGGAAGCAAAATCGTTTTTTTCCAGCAACGCTACTTTTAAACCCCTTGATGCGGAATCCAAAGCAATCCCAGCACCCGTAATTCCACCCCCAATAACCACCAGGTCAAAAGTTTCGGTTTCTAGTCTTTCAATATATTTCGCTCTGTTTAAATTGGAGAATTCTATATGCTGCATAACCCTTTTTCTTCTATAAAGATAGGAGGTAGCTCTCGAGCTTAGACCCCGCACTTCATAATTTAATGATAAAATAATAAGCTTATTCCTCTTCCCATGCCTTGGACCTTTCAATAGCCTTTTTCCATTTGGCATACAAACGTCTTCTTTTGGCACGGTCAAAGCTAGGTTCAAATATCCTGTTCATAGGTCTATTCTGGTCAATATCCGCTTGTGTCCAAAGCCCTACTTCTATGCCCGCTAAAAATGCCGCTCCCATGGCAGTAGACTCTATAACTTCCGGCCGGTGAACCTCCGTATCCAAAATATCCGCCTGAAATTGCATTAGATAATTGTTGGCACATGCGCCGCCGTCTACCCTAAGGTTTTTCAACTGCAATCCGGAATCATCTTCCATGGCTTTAAGAATATCCTTGGTCTGGTACGCCAAGGATTCCAAAGTTGCCTTTGCCAAATGAGCCTTTCCCGTATCCCTGGTGAGGCCAAAAATAGCACCTCGGGCATACATGTCCCAATATGGTGCCCCCAAACCTGCAAAGGCGGGCACAACGTAGACAGAACTCTCTCCTTTCACGGAATCTGCCAACTCCTCAGTTTCCTTGGCATCGTCTATGATTTCAAGTCCATCCCTTAACCATTGTATTGCGGCACCAGCGATGAATATACTGCCTTCAAGAGCATAATGTACCTTTCCATCCAAGCCATAGGCAATGGTCGTCAATAAGCCGTTTTTAGAAAATTGAGGTTCTTCGCCAGTGTTCATTAGCATAAAACAGCCTGTCCCATAGGTGTTTTTTGCCGTCCCTTTTTTAAAACAACCCTGCCCGAATAATGCCGCCTGTTGATCCCCTGCAATCCCTGCAATTGGAATTTTGACTCCGTCGATTTCAAAATCCCCAAAATGGAATGCTGAGGGCTTCACCTGTGGAAGCATACTTTTAGGGATTTCCATGGCTTCCAAGAGCCTATCGTCCCATTTTAGGTTTACGATATCATACAGAAGGGTTCTTGATGCATTGGTGTAGTCCGTAAAGTGGTTCTTGGTAACGGTCATATTCCATACCAACCAAGAATCAATAGTACCAAATAGCAGCTCTCCTTTATCGGCCTTTTTGCGGGCCCCTTCCACATTATCCAAAATCCATTTTACCTTAGTACCGGAAAAATAGGAATCGATAACCAAGCCTGTTGTTTTCCTAACGTGTTCGGAAAGTCCTTCCCTCTTAAGATGTTCACAGATACCTGCGGTTCTCTTATCCTGCCAAACAATGGCATTATAAATAGGTTCTCCCGTATTTTTATCCCAAACTACGGCTGTTTCCCTTTGGTTGGTGATACCTATTCCTTGAACATCGTTTAAATCGACATCATTTTGGGCGATTAATTCTTTTAAAACACCTAGCTGTGTTTCCAATATTTCATTGGCATTGTGCTCTACCCAACCAGATTTAGGAAAAATCTGCTTGAATTCTTTTTGAACCATTCCCTGAATCCTACCTCTTTCATCCACTAAGAGGGCTCTTGAACTCGTAGTACCCTGATCTAGTGAAATAATATATTTTCCCATAAAATTTACTTGAATTTACTGCAGCTGGGCTACTTATTCGTAGTAAGATAGTGGGATTTAATCAGTTTTCAAAGAGAGGCATTCTTAGTTGTGAAGTAATTAGACGTTCCTTTTCCAGATATATTCCCTTTCTACCCGGCAAACCCGAACATGGTAGTTTTTATACCAATCCTTTATACCCTTAGATTGTGCCAAAAGATGTTCTGAATTGCTTTTCCAATTCGCTATCGCTTCAAGACTATCCCAATAACTCACCGTTATCCCAACTTCCTCCCTAGCACTTTCCAAACCCAGATAACCTGGTTGGTTTTTTGCCAATTCCTCCATTTTCTGTGCCATTTCATCATAACCTTGGTCTACAGCGGTACGAGCAGAGGTAAATATTACGGCGTAATAGGGCTTGGTTTGCATCTAACTAATAAATTCCTTTTCTAAAAAATAGTCTACTATGGCCTCCTTCATTAATACGGCTTGTTCTCCAGCTTTTAGGGTTGGTAGACTCTCCTTTACCTTATAATGCGGCCAACCATCTTCATCAAAAAAATCGAATTCGTAATACCCATAAGGTTCCAACAATCGGCAAATTGCGATATGCATAAGGTCCAGCTTATCATCTTTTTTGTATTTCCTATGATACTGTCCAAGTTCTTGTACGCCGACCAAGTAAATTATGGCATCCAATTCTAAAACATCACCATCAGCAAATCTATTGGAGAGCTTGCTCACCAAAACCTCCCATCGGTCCTTTAATTCTGTGTCCCTAGCCATAATAACTTATAATACCTTAAAGCTGAAATTTTCAGATATAAAGGTACTAATCTAAAGCTTTATATTTGTTGAAACTAGGTAGATGAATTTTTTGGACATTGTATTAGGGCTATTACTCTTGTGGGGACTTTGGAAGGGCTTAAGTAATGGCCTATTAATTGAAATTGCCTCAATTATTGCCCTGATTGCAGGTATCTATGGCGCCATCCATTTTTCTTACATAGCGGGAGATTATCTTTCCGAAAGAATGGAATGGGACGAAAAATTTATCAACATTGCAGCCTTGATTATTACTTTCGTTCTTATTGTTCTGGCCGTTCATATTCTAGGTAAAATTTTAACAAAAATTATTGATTTTGCCATGTTGGGAATTCTGAACAAGCTAGCAGGAGCTATTTTTGGAATATTTAAGGTGGCAGTTATTTTAGGTGCGCTCTTGGTTTTTATGGAACGATTGAATACCAATTTTAATTTTCCCAGCGAGAAATTGAAAACTGAATCTGTTTTATATACACCTCTAGTAGATATTGGTGCTTTCATATTTGACGATGTGCTTAAAGGTGACTTGACCGAATAATACAGACCCTCGACAAAAAACAATAAACCACCGACTAAAAACACTTGTTCGCCAAATCTGAGCATTTGGTCGAAAAATATAGAAGTTTTACCGTACCGAACATCAATTTTATTTAATATTACATCGTTGATTTCCCCAATCAGCACGAGAACAATTACCCAATCTTACTTTCCTACAAAGCTATTCGCTAAGGCCTGCTTGTAAAGAACACTATATGAAAATGAGATCGCTTTATGCTATCCCAGTGTTGCTTGTTTTATTTCTTTCCTGCACAGCAGAACCATTACAGGAAGAAACAACCATTGAGGAAGCTGAGAACAATGTTCAATTGGAACAAGAATTATTGACCGTGGTCAATGACCATAGGGTTGCCCTAAACCTAAATGAATTAAAGTTTAGTGAAATTGCTTACAAGTATGCCAATACCCATACAGATTATATGATTTCCAAAGGAAGTATAAGTCATGATAATTTTAGCGCTCGGGCCTCAAGCATAAATTCCGAAGTTGCCGTAGAAATGGTAGCCGAGAACGTAGCCAAGGAGTATGATACAGCCGTAGAAGCTTTTGAAGGTTGGTACAACAGCTCCAGTCATAAAAAAACAATGGAAGGTAGTTTTTCACATACGGCAGTAAGTGTGAAGCAGGATTCTAATGGGGATTTTTACTTTACGCAGCTATTTTACAAACAATAGCTTTTAAGTCCTATACCTCTAAAGTAAATACTACTTTTTTGGAACCCTTACCTTTGCTTATAAAGGTGCTATAAAATGTACTAAACTATTATGTAGTTTGTCGATTATCCACCTTTTTGGGAATTTGTCTTATCAACGAATTAAACACGCTCCATACGGATCATATTCTTTTTAAGCTCATGGGTAGGCCTATTGTTGATTCAAATTTTAGCCCCCCAATGAAAAAAATGTGAATTAAAACCATCATTTAGGTTATACCCTTTTACACGCTTGCTCAAAAAGTGAAGATTCAGAAATAGAAGCCCAAAATAATTTAAGTACTACCGTTTCTTCGAATACCCAAACCGATAAAGAGAATCAGCTATTTGAGTTAATAAATGAACATAGGATTTCAATCGGACTTAAGTAATTACAATTCGAAAGCACCAGTTATTATTTTACGAATGAGCATACAGAATATATGATTTCCCAAGGTAAAACTAGTCATGATAATTTTACTTCAAGGGCAGAAAGTATATCTACAAAAATAGGAGCTATAAAAGTTACGGAGAATGTAGCCAAAGGTTATGATACTCCGCAAGAAGCCATGATTGCTTGGTTGAGCAGTCTGGAACACAGTAATAATATAGAGGGCAACTACTCCTATTCAGCCTTATGCATAAAGGCAAATGCATCGGGGAACCTTTATTTTACCCAAATTTTTATACAATAAGATTTTCAAGCCTTTTGTTTGCCGTGAAACCAAGGTTTTTTATTTGTAGCTGCGTTTAGTAGTTCACTTTTTTTACCTTTAGAAAAACAATTAAAATGGGTATAAAACCTCCGTTCAATCTTAATCAATGGATTGAAGAAAACAGACATACATTAAAACCACCCGTTGGCAATAAAAACCTATATAAAGATGCGGGTGACTACATTGTTATGGTAGTTGCAGGTCCAAATGCCCGAAAAGACTATCATTATAACGAAACAGAAGAGCTTTTTTATCAACTGGAGGGTCATATAGAGGTTTTCATACAAGAGGATGGGGAAAAGAAAACCATGAAACTTGGCCCTGGCGACATGTATCTACATCCTGCCAAAGTACCTCATTCACCCGTAAGACATGAAAATTCAATTGGTCTGGTTATAGAACGAAAAAGAGCGGACATGAATGTAGATGATGGTCTACTTTGGTTTTGTGATAATTGTAACCACAAACTCTATGAGGCATATTTTACGCTTAACGATATTGAAAAAGATTTTTTGGAACATTTCAAACACTTTTATAGTTCCGAAGAACTTAGAACATGCAATAAGTGCGGTAGCATAATGCCTGTTGATGAACGATTTATTGCTAAGGAAGAATGATTATAAGCATTGCCCAAATAGTTACGGTTTTGGTCGCTTTATTGCATTGCTATTTTTTATGGCTGGAGATGTTTGCTTGGACCACTAAGGCAAGAAAAGTTTTTAGAAACTTCCCCCAAGATTTATTTGTGCCCACAAAAAGTATGGCTGCCAACCAAGGGCTCTATAATGGTTTTCTTGCAGCAGGTCTTTTTTGGTCCCTGCTGATTTCTTCTCCAATCTGGTCCTCCAATGTTGCACTCTTTTTTTTAGTATGCGTTTTAGTTGCAGGAATTTATGGTGGGGTTACAGTATCCAAAAAAATCTTTTTAATTCAAGGTGCACCCGCATTAGTGGGTATTTTACTTTGGCTGTCCGTAAAATTCATCTAAAGAATTTGGTTTGTGAGGAGCAAACTATTCTTTGTACTTTTGTTCAAATTTAACAATAAAGCTAAAAAAAGTTACAAATGTCAGAAATTGCAAAAGAGTTTGGTATTGGTGAAGCCCTATCAGCTTTAGGTATAAAAGAAATAAATAACGGTACTTCAACCGGTTCAGAAAATTTTGCTTCCGGAGATTTGATCGAATCATTTTCGCCCGTAGATGGTGCAATGATCAGCAAGGTTAAATCAACCACTCAGGCAGATTTTGATAAAGTAATTGCCAAGGCGAGTGAAGCTTTTAAAAGTTGGAGAAAAAAACCTGCACCTCAACGCGGAGAAATTGTACGCCAGTTTGGTGATAAATTAAGGGAGTTAAAAGAACCTTTGGGGAAACTAGTTTCCTACGAAATGGGAAAAAGTTACCAAGAAGGGTTGGGTGAGGTACAAGAAATGATTGATATCTGTGACTTTGCCGTTGGTCTTTCACGACAGTTACACGGTTTAACCATGCATTCCGAACGTCCTGGGCATAGAATGTACGAACAATATCATTCCTTGGGCGTAGTAGGCATAATTTCCGCCTTTAACTTTCCTGTCGCAGTTTGGGCTTGGAATACCGCTTTAGCTTGGGTTTGCGGTGATGTGTGTATATGGAAGCCTTCGGAAAAAACTCCCTTATGCGGTATTGCCTGCCAAAATATAGCAGCCTCCGTATTTAAGGCCAATGACTTGCCTGAAGGGATTTCCTGCTTAATAAATGGCGATTACAAAGTGGGAGAAATGATGACCCACGACAAAAGAGTTCCATTAGTATCCGCTACAGGATCCATTAGAATGGGGAAAATAGTTGCCCAAGCTGTTGCTGCAAGACTAGGAAAATCTCTCTTGGAACTTGGAGGTAATAATGCCATTATCGTTACCCCGGATGCTGATATTAAAATGACCATAATTGGAGCGGTTTTTGGTGCCGTTGGTACTGCGGGTCAAAGATGCACCTCTACTAGGCGGTTAATTATTCACGAATCAATATATGATCAGGTAAAAGACGCCTTGGTATCTGCCTATGATCAGTTAAGTATAGGTAATCCCTTAGATGAGAGCAATCATGTTGGACCATTAATAGACAAGGATGCGGTAAACCTGTATTCAAAAGCATTAAAAAAGGTAGTTCAAGAAGGTGGAAAACTTATTGTTGACGGAGGTGTGCTAGAAGGAAAGGGCTATGAAAGTGGTTGTTATGTGAAACCAGCAATTGCTGAAGCAAATAATGACTATGAGATTGTACAGCATGAAACTTTTGCACCCGTACTTTATTTATTAAAATATTCGGGGGATGTAGAAAATGCTATTGAAATTCAAAATTGTGTTGTTCAGGGCCTTTCTTCCGCTATAATGACCAATAATTTAAGGGAGGCAGAAAAATTTCTCTCTGTGGCAGGAAGCGATTGCGGTATTGCAAATGTGAACATCGGAACCTCTGGTGCAGAAATTGGCGGAGCCTTTGGAGGGGAAAAAGAAACAGGAGGAGGCAGAGAAAGTGGTTCGGATGCTTGGAAAGTCTATATGAGAAGACAGACTAATACTATTAATTATACTACAGAATTACCCCTTGCTCAGGGTATTAAATTCGATATATAGTCCCAGAATAAAATTTAAGAAGCGGTCTAAGGGGTAAAACACCCTCTAGACCGCTTTTTGATTGGACTCATTTACGGTCCAGCTTCCCGCTATCAAATTTTGAATTCCTAGTATAACAACCATACATATGAATTTGAATAATCCAAGAATTCTTTTCCTGACCTTTTTCATTTTATTCCATATTTTGTTCTATTGAATTTAAAACTTCCCCATCCAAAAATTTGGTACGCATGTATATATTGAATTGACTTTTGTATAATTGGCTGAATTATACAATTGTAAGCATAAAAAAGCTCCAAAATCTTTTTAAAGATGGAGCTCCTTTATTAAACCAACTAACTCAAATATTGAAAGTTTCCTTCTACAATGCCGAAACCTTGTCGGGAGTAAAAGGAATCATACTATTTAATACTACAATTTCTAAAAAATTACATTACGGTAGAAAGTGATTTATATCTACAACTTCAATATGTGTATGAATGGCAAAAATCCATGTATGAATGGAAAAACACTTTGTCCTGATTACTAGATATTAAGCCTGTCATTTTATCAAAATTTTAAGAATTTTTTAATACATTGTAGGGTGAATACGAAACATTATTAAGCAATGAGTAAAACAACAACAAATTTATTGTTGATGTTGATTACAATTCTTGCGGGTACCTATTTCTACATTAGCTATTGCAGTGAATGTGCTACTACCGTGATTAAAGAACCTCCAAGAGAATCGGTCACAATTGAACAGCCGGAATCAACATCATATCCTTTTGCCATTAGGGATGGCGACTTTTACTATAAAGTCAATGACAATTATAACTTTAACGTTTCCTCATCATCCATTTTATTACCAACGTCCGAAGAAGAACTTTCTGCTTTATTTGATAAAATTAAGGAAAAACCGCTAGTCCTATATTTTAATACTGCTGAAGCTTCTATTAATTTTGATCAGGAACAGCGCCAAAAAGTAGCTGATATGCATAGGTATATCGATAAAGTTGAAAATGCCACAATAAGCATTGTCGGACATACGGAAAATACTGGCCAGGTCGACACGAAACTAGGGTTGGATAGGGCCAATTTTGCCCAGGATTATCTTATGAGCAATGGCATTTCCGCAGAGAAAATAAACACTTCCTCCAAAGGGCAATCCGAACCAATAGCTGAAAAGAAAATAACACTGAGGAAGGGAAGTCCAAAAATAGGAAAACCGTAGTAACCTTAAACGACTAATACTAATCGACTCACCATAAATTATTAAATAAATGAATTTTGAAACTATGAATATTTGGTGCTGGCTTATACCGCTTTTAGTAGGTGTAATCTGTGGAATTTTAGGCTACCTTATTGGAAAGTCGGGCAACACAACTATTGATAATTCTGCCGAGCTGAAAATACTGGAAGACAAAAATGCAAGGCTTAAAGCGGAATTAGACACCTGTAATAAAAAGGTGTCCTCCTCGGCAAATCTAGAAGCTTCAAAGGCCTCTATGGCTGCAGAAGCGGCAATTGCCACTATTCCTTTTGATGGTGCCGGGGCCAAGGCTATATTTGGCAAGACCATAAAGCAAGATGACCTTAAAGTCGTGGAAGGAATAGGTCCTAAAATAGAGGGGATGTTCAAAGATGCCGGGATAAAGACATGGAAAGCACTTTCAGAAGCCTCGGTCGCAGATTGCCAGAAGGTGCTGGACAGTGGCGGAAAGCGCTACCAAGTCCATGACCCGGCCTCTTGGCCAATGCAGGCTAAAATGTGCTATGAAGGTAAATGGAAAGATTTGCTAAAATGGCAAGATGAGCATAAACACGGAAAGCTTTAATACCCCATTCAACCAAAAGAAAAACCCCAACCTTAAGTAGTTGGGGTTTTTAAATTTTTGTGTAGTCAATTCCCTAAAGTGCGCCGTTTGCCTCAACCCATTTAAAATGGTATTGGTCCTCAGGAAACTTCATTCTCTCCGAAATGCGTTCTAACCTCGCTGGTAAATTTAATAGGTAGTCTCGGGCCTTTTCCGCTTCTTCATTTAGAGATCTTACGGATTCCAAATCCCAGTAGGTATTTAGCTTTCGAAGAATGTCAACATAGTCCTGAGCCGTATAAACACCCAGACGTTGTGCACAATTAGAGAAATTTTCGAATGCCGTCCCAATAGAACCTCCAGACTCTCGTAAGAAATGGGCAGGCATTACAATTTTTTTCTTCATCATATCAGCGAAGGCCAACATCATTCCCGAAGGGTCCTCACCAAATATCGTTTTTACAAATTCCCTGTAGGCAAGATGGTGTCTCATCTCGTCACCTGCAATGATAGTACACATTTTACCTAATAAGGCGTTTCCCTTTTTCTTTGCCATTTGCCCCACTCGTTTATGCGATATGTTCGTGGCCAATTCTTGAAAAGAAGTATAGACGAAATTTTTATATGGGTCTCTATCGGTTCCTATATCAAAACCATCCGAAATCAAGTGTTGGGTTGTAATTTCAATTTCCCTCATATTTACCCTTCCAGATAAATAGAGGTACTTATTCAATACATCACCATGTCTATTTTCTTCTCCTGTCCATGCCCTAACCCATTTGGCCCATCCATTGGTTTTATAGTCTCCATGCTGGTCTATCCCAACCACGTCCATTAGCCAAGATTCATAAGTTGGCAAAGCCTCTTCCGTAATAGTGTCGGCAACCATGGTCACCCAAAAATCGTAACCCAAATCTTTGGATTCCTCTCGAATATCTTTAACCTTCTCTAAAAAACCGTCATCTTCGGAATCGGGTAAAAAATCACTGGGCTGCCATATCTTTTCTATTGGAACTAGAAAAGAATCCATAAAGCCGGCAACCTTAGGTTCTAACGCCTGCATTACTTCCAATCTTATGTTTTTCTCTGCCATAGTATATTTTTTATCAAAGTTCGTTAATAATATAATGAATTAACATGATAATCAAATTCATTTTTCAATTTCTGCCTTTTTCTTCAGGATAATAGGTGTAAACAGGCTCACTTTGCCAAAATTCCTTTGTTTTTATATCCATGGCGGTCAATGGCCCCTTAAATGCCGCTCCCGTATCCACATTCCATACATTAGCCGCATTTTGGGGAGTCGTTTTGCCCATTCTGGTAACGGGAGTATGGCCTATATATATTTCATTGTAGTGTGTTAATCTTTTGGGATAATATTCATCTTCTTGGTCCAAGTTAGGGTTTAAGGACAAGGCAAGTTCCCAAAGTGTACGATCCCAATAAAAAGACTTGGTAAAATACTCGTGTTCTATTCCTTTGAGATGAGTAAATCCTGCATGGAGAAAGAGCTTATTGGTTTCTTCGTTCAAGTAGAAATTTTCAAGATCCTCGTAAAAAGTCATATGCAACTTTTTGGTTTCCTCATCCGTTTTTGCATAGGATTGCGCCGTTGCCCTACCACCATGCATAAACCAAGTAGGGTTATCGCCGGCGCCGGTAAGCCACTCGTAACAGAGTTCATCGTGATTGCCTCTCAGAAAAATACAGTGATGTGTAGTCTTTAAATGAATCAAAAAATTGACGGTCTCAACAGCCTCGCTCCAAGCATCTATATAATCACCTAAAAAAATCAAGGTATCTTCTGTTGTAACCTTGGCTATTTCAAGTAAATCTTTTAACGCCTTTAATCCTGAATGTATATCTCCTATAACTAGGGTTCTTCGTGATCTCATTGTGCAAAAATCGCAAATAGTCCAATTATCACAAGGATAAAGAGCACTAAAAAGAAAATTTTCCAAAAAGAATACGGTCTATTGCCACTTACATTACCAGTTTGCCCATTGATATAGAAATTATATTCCTTTCCATTATAGCGGTATGAACTTATATAAATAGGTAGCAATACGTGTTTAAAAGTTTCATTGGAAAGTTTTATGTCGGCATTGGCGATTCTTTGTGTGTCTCCACCGATATCTCTTTTTATCCAAGTGTATGCTCTATTTTTGGCTTCCTGAAAAGATTGATGATGTCCTTCTTTAAGTGAAACCGTATATTTTTCGGTTACGAAACCAGAAAGATATTTGGTATTGAAAACCACTAAGTCCTTTAAGTTCCAAAAGGCAACTTTTAGTGGAATATCAATTCTTTTTCTTTTGGAAGCGTTTATTAAGATGTCATCCACGAAACCATCAACAGTACCGGAGGCATATGTCCATCTAGTTTTTCTAACTTGGCGGGTCCTTTTTCCTTTGTTACTATTATACGTCTGAGTTTCATAATAATAATCACCTCTTTGTCCCTGATAAGATGCATTTAAGTCTGCATCGAAAGTCCAGTAAGGAACATACAGTCCATGTAAGCCTTCTGGATTTAAAGCGGCTCTTTTAAGTTTATTTGGTGTAAACCAAAGATTTCCTACCCATTTCTTAAAAACAGTTCTGGCTTTATTGGCATTTAACTGAAAAGGAACCAAAGCACCAGGTGTAATCCAGCCCTCCACTTCTATGTCTTCCCGTATTAGGGGCTCACCACAATAAACACAATCCAAAGACTTATAATTTTCCTCTACATGTTGATTGGCTCCACAGTTTTTACAATGCAACAATTCAATGGTCTCCGTATAGGCATTCTCACCAACAACCTTTAAGTAATGGGCCAACTCCAGTTCTTCAAAACTGCTTTTAGTCTGCTCTATAAACTCCTCATAGCCACAATATTCACAAGTAAGTTGATGTGAGCCAGGTTTAAACTTTAGTTCGGCACCACAATTTGCACATGCTTTTTTATGTTCTGACTGTTGAATGTCTTCCATAGGAATGGTCATCACTTTTAATACAAGTGGAACTTACGTAATGATTTAATGAATCTTAGGCACTTGGCAAAGGTGGTGGCGTATTTCCCCCAAGGAATGACTTTAATTCCTCAACTTCCTTCAGCGTAGTCCAACTATCCATACCTTGTTTCCATATTAAAGTATCTTTATTTATCGTCCTGCTTGCAAACAACTCCTTTAACCTATCAAAGGAAACAGGACCAGCCTGTTGACTCTCCAGAGCATAAAAATAACTCACTTGTACTGGAACTGGAGGAGGGGCCGGAGCAGCCGCTTGTTGGGGTTTATTTCCCGTAGGTTGGTTAGATGGTTGAGACATCATATTTCCCATTTGTTGTGCCAGAACAAAACCCATACCCATGCCCATACCTGCCCCTGCAGTACCTCCCTCGTTTTTAGCGGCAGCCTCCATAGCTTTTGCTGCTTTAAATTGGGAAAGTTTGGTCATATCCAATTTGTCCAAACGACTATACTCAAATATTTCCTTTTTAAGCTCCTCTGGCATGGAAACATTCTCGATATAGAATTTTTCGAGTTCAATTCCTACCCTATTGAATTCGGGCTGCATTACTTCTTGGCAGGTTTCGGAAAGCTCGCTGGTATTTGCGGCATATAATTCAATAGGTAAGTTGGCCTCACCCACAGTATCCGTAAACCTGGTAACGATAAGACTTTTAAGATGCTCGTTAACTTCATAATTCGTAAAATTGCCATCTGTACCTACCACGTCAACAACGAATTTGCCCGGGTCAATTATTCTAAAACTATAGGTTCCAAAAGCCCTTATTTCTACTAATCCAAAACGATTATCACTCAACATGAATGGATTTTTGGTTCCCCATTTCTCATCGGTAAACAGTCTGGTATTTACAAAATAAACCTCCGCCTTGAATGGGCTATCAAATCCATATTTCCAACCTTTCAGCGTGGTAAGAATTGGAAGATTCTTTGTGCTCAATGTGTATGTACCCGCGGTAAAAACATCTGCTAATTGCCCCTCGTTCACAAATACAGCCGTTTGACCTTCGCGAACAATTAGCTGGGCATTATTTTTTATTTCGTTCTGATATCTTTCAAATCTATGCACGATAGTATCATTGGACGAATCCAACCATTCTACTATGTCTATAAATTCGTGACTCAGTTTCTTTTTAATCTCATCGAATATTCCCATTTCAAAAGGTTTTTAATTGCACTAAAAAGGTAGGGATTTCTATTAATTCCCACAAAGAATTAAACTTCCAAGACGTAATAAACCAGGGAGTTAAAAAGTACCTTTGTTTCTCCTGCGGACCTTTAACAATCAATTATTCACCACAAAATATATTCTAAGCTACTTTTTCTGATTACCTTAGAAACTATAATATTCATTATTGCATTATGAAAAAGGTTTTTTGCATAGGCGAACTGCTTATTGATTTTGTGGCTGAAAACCAAGGTAAAAATTTATCCAAAGCCAAAGAGTTTACAAAAAAAGCGGGTGGCGCCCCTGCAAATGTTGCATGTGCCATAAGCAAATTAGAAGGCAAAAGTGTTTTTGTGGGATGTGTTGGCGATGATCCCTTTGGGAATTTTCTGTTAAACGTACTCGAAGAAAATAATGTCGATACCACAATGGCTCAAAAATCAGTGGTCTTTACCACTTTGGCTTTCGTTTCCATCGATGATGATGGCGAACGTGATTTTGTTTTTAGCAGGGGAGCGGACAAGGAACTTAAATACGACCCCGCATTAAAAAAAGAATTTAAGAACAATATGGTTCATTTTGGCGCTGCAACGGCAATGCTAGGCGGAAATTTAGAGGAAGCCTATAATAGATTCTTCTTCGATGCCCTTACAAAAGACTCCTTTATAAGCTTTGACCCTAACTATAGGGAAGATCTATGGAAGAAAAAAGAGGATGTTTTTATTAAAAAATGCATGCCCTTTATCCAAAAATCACATCTTGGAAAGTTCAGTTTAGAAGAAGCCCAATTACTATCCGGAAAGGAAGACTTAAATGAGGCTTGCTCCGTACTACACGAAACCGGTGTTGCTATTATAGTAGTTACTTTGGGTAAAGAAGGCACCCTACTGAGCACCAAGGACTTTTCAAAGACAATTCCGAGTATAGAGGTGGCCCCTGTAGATACCACCGGTGCCGGCGACTCTTTTATTGGGTGCCTGCTAAAACAAATTTCTACACATGATAGCCTTGAAGCTTTGCTGGACGATGAAACAGAGCTCACCAAAATGGTGGCTATGGCAAATAAAGCTGGAGCCATCACAACGACTAATTTTGGAGCCATTGAATCCTTACCTACCCAAAAACAATTAGATACATAGAATGAACCAAGCTGCATTGCATAAATTACTAGCCTCCAAAAATATATACGGAAAGGGCTCCAAAACTGCAACGGATTTATTCAGACAAAGATTTTATACCAACCTTGCTTATATCAAGGATTTGTTCTTTTCATTATATCCTGATGTAGATAAAAGTATATTTTCGGAAAAACTACCAGAAAGATTAGAGGCTCTTTTCAAAAAAAGACCTGACGATTTAAAGAAACAAGATTTACAACGATTACAGAAAGGTAATTGGTATCAGAGCGAACAACTCGTAGGTATGCAATTGTATGTTGATCGTTTTAGCAAGGACTTAAAGGGCTTACAACAAAAACTATCCTATTTTGAAGATTTAGGAATCAATTTTCTGCATCTAATGCCAATAACCGCTAGACCTTCAGGCGAAAATGACGGTGGTTATGCTGTTAATAGCTACCACGAAATTGATAGCAGATATGGGACCAAGGAAGATTTCTTGGAACTATCAAAAAAAGCTCGGGAGAACAATATATTTCTGATGCTGGATTTTGTGGTTAATCACACTTCCGATGAATTCGAGTGGGCAAAAAAAGCAAAAGAAGGCGATAAGGTATATCAGAACTACTACTATACCTTTGAGGATCGAACTACACCCGATGAATTCGAAAAAATCCTACCTGAAATATTTCCAGAATCGGCTCCTGGTAACTTTACCTACATCGAGGAAATGGATAAATGGGTCATGACCGTATTCAATAAGTACCAATGGGACCTTAATTATAGAAATCCAGATGTTTTTTTGGAAATGTTGGGTAATTTAATGGCTTTGGCGAATATGGGTGTGGATGTAATCCGATTTGATGCCCTGGCCTTTTTATGGAAAAAATTAGGAACAATTTCCCAAAACTTGCCAGAAGCCCATGCCCTTGTTTCCTTATTCAGAATGTGCCTTCAAGTACTAGCGCCAGGTGTCGTTCTATTGGCAGAGGCCATTGTTGCCCCAAGGGATATTATTAAATATTTTGGTGAAAATCAATATGAGGGAAACGAGTGTGAGATTGCTTACAATGCTTCATTAATGGCTCTTTTATGGAATTCAATTGCCACTAAGAAATGCTCCCTTATGCACAAGAGCTTAAAGGGAATCCCAAGTAAACCTTTAGATACTACATGGATAAATTATATTCGATGCCACGATGATATTGGACTCGGTTATGATGATGAACATGTCAGGGCCATGGGATGGGAACCAAATCCACACAAACAATTTATTCTAAACTATTATTGTGGTCGTTTGGAATGGTCTCCAGCCAAAGGCCTTATGTTTATGTATAATCCCAAAAATGGAGACGGACGTATCACTGGGAGCGCCGCATCGCTTTTGGGGCTGGAAGCTGCATTAGAACAAAATAACCAAATAAGTATTGGTTACGCTATTGATAAAATTATAATGCTTCACGGTATAATACTATCTTATGGAGGTATACCCCTAATCTACGCTGGTGATGAGATAGCTACACTGAACGATTACACTTTTCTAGAAGATAAAAAACATAAAAACGATAATCGTTGGGTGAACAGACCTAAACACAATTGGCAAGTAGTTGATAAATTGAACAGCTCTGAAGGACCGGCCACTTCCGTTTACAAGGCCCTAAAAAAAATGATTTCAGTCCGTAAGGAGCATGCTGTTTTTGAAGATCAGAATAATGTTATACTTCACGAAGCTCCCAATCCCCACATTTTTGTATTTGAAAGAAAGCTTGATGACATATCCGTATGGGTATTCTCGAATTTCGATGAAGTTTCACAAACATTGGATATTTCATGGCTCTTATCCATCGGGATTTTAACCGGTGATGCTTCGATTGATCTTATTACAGGAAAGCCAATTAATTTAAATGCAAACAAAGATTTTTATTTGAAGCCCTATGGTCACTATTGGATTATTAATGTCTAATCAATTGTATTTTACCTTTCTAAGTATTCGAAGTGCTTCCTTCAATGAAGTATAGGTTTCGGGGTATTTATCCTTTATCAAGTTCTTTGCCAAATCCATTTGGCTTCTAGCTTCTTCAAAACCGTTCAAATAACATATTAAATAAGTATCCGCTAAATAGTTTAGATCCTCTTTTTCCATAGATTTCAAAGGGGTGTTATTCTTTATTTTTAATAGCAGTGCATTGCTACTATTATAGACATGAAAAAGGGTTTTTCTATCAAATTGTGGAGGTTGAAACAAGAGCTTGGATTCAATTTTATAGGTGCCATTGTCCTTAAATCGTATGACCACTTTCTCCAATGGGTAGTATTTTTGTTTTGACCCTAGTCCTAAATGAACATATTCCATGGTAGAAAAAGAATTCTCGTCTAATGAAATAGTGACTTCATCCAAATTGGAATAAAATAGTTTTACTTGCTCGTTTATGAGTTCTATATCCACTCTGTTATAATAGGTTTGCCCTTTGACCACCTTGGTGTTACCCGCCCAACAAACAACAAACTGTTCCTTGAACACTTTATAATCGCTCTCCAAATCTTTATGTCGGTTGTTAAGAAAATCTATGACACCATCCAAAGTTAATTCAATGTTGTTCCTTGCATGCTGCTCTATGGTAGCAACAGTATTGGAATTAGTATCCTTAAGCTCTATTCCATAGGTTTTTGGCAGGCTGATACTACCCTCCCTAAAGAAAACAGAACCACCATAGTACTTCCAGATATTTTTACGAAGTGAACATATTTTTCCAATAGATCTAATGGTCACCAAACCAACAACTTTCCCTTCCTCAAGTTGAGGAAATGGTATATTCTCATAAGAAATTAATGGCGGGTTATCTAAATAGGCGTTTACTAAATTTTGAATTTTGCTATCATCAAAAAAATCTACACCTACGATGGTATTGTCCTCATCCTCAACTCCCACAACAATAAAGGAATTGTTTTTAGGGTTGCTATTGGCTAGTGCACATACATGTTTCAGGAATTTTGCTTTGCCCTCTTTTTCTCCTATAGTAATAAAACGCTTTTTGTCGTAAAAACTATTTTCATCGTTGTGAGCAAGCAAGTTTTTAACAAGTAAGCGTTTATTGATCATACTTTCTTATTGACAATAGTTGAGGAGGCCTGTGCAGTAGGCATTACTACAAGATCTGCGATGTTCACATGATTGGGCCGAGTAACGACAAAGTGAATAATATCAGCTATATCTTCTGGTTTTAAGGGGTCAAAACCTTTGTAAACATTATTGGCCCTTTCATCATCCCCCTTAAATCGCACGTTGCTGAATTCCGTTTCCACCAATCCTGGATTGACAGCCCCTACGCGTATACCATACTGGTTTAAATCGATACGCATTCCTTGATTTATGGCATCCACCGCGTGTTTACTGGCGCAATAAACGTTACCTTTTGGATATACTTCCTTACCTGCCGTGGAACCAATATTAATGATATGACCGGCTTCTCTCTCGATCATTTGAGGTAAAATAGCATTGGATACATAGAGTAATCCTTTTACATTGATGTCCAACATCGCATCCCAATCCTCCATATTTCCCTCTTCGATCGAATCGAGTCCATGGGCATTTCCCGCATTGTTTATGAGAATATCAATTTTTGAAAATGCTTTGGGCAAGGAATCCACTGCTTTTTGAATCTCTTCCTTGTCCCTTACATCAAATTGTAAGGTAAAGACCTTTACCGCTCTACTTAATTCCTTTTGCAACTGATCTAAACGGTTCTTACGTCTACCGCATAAAATAAGATTTATACCATTTTTAGCAAAAATCTCCGCTGTCGCTTTTCCTATCCCACTTGTCGCTCCTGTTATAAATGCTGTTCTGTTCATTTTTTATTTTTTATTCCCTTTTATGCAACTTCCTTTCCCTTACTGGCTTCAAGTAAAAGAAACCAATCTTCTTGTTCAATGTTGATATCCACGGCTTTCATCGCTAATTTAAGTCGTTCCGGGGTCGTTGTCCCCACCACTGGAAATAGTCTAGCCGGATGTTTCAAAATCCAAGCAAGCAATAGCTGATCTTCGGAAGCCCCGTATGTCTTTATTAACTGATTCATTACCTTTTTAATTCGCTCGCTTTGTTCTGACGATTGATTGAAGTAAGACCCAAGGGGACTCCAAGACATGGCCATGCGTTCATTTATGATACAATCATCCAAAGTACCGTCATCCATCACCACGTTGTTGGTCAATGAACATTCCACTTGATTTCCCTCTACTTGTATGGAAGTTTCCAATAATTTAATCTGTGAAGGCGTGAAATTGGAAACACCGAATTGCTTGATTTTACCATCCTGTTTCAATTTGGAAACGGCATCGGATATCTCATCAGGATCCATCAACGGACTTGGCCTATGCAACAGCAAAAAATCCAAATATTCGGTCTTCAATTTTTTTAGGGACTGCTCCACGGACCAAATAATATAGTCTTTTTTATAATTGTAATGCTTTACTTTATTATTTCTAGTCTCCACCTTAAATTGTATCCCACATTTGCTTATCAATTGAATGTTTTCCCTTTGAATATCGCTTTTTGAAAAGGCAGTACCAAAGGCTTCCTCATTGGTGTAATCTCCATAAATATCGGCATGGTCAAAAGTGGTGATTCCCAAATTCAAACATTGGTTCATTAGACCGATTATTTCTTCTGTAGAAAGCTTTTTTCCCCATTTGCCCCATGTCATGGTACCGGCAATTATTCTGGAATATTCTGTGGTGCTTTTCATAAGGAAGTTAAATTAAAAAGAAATACCTTAAATACTTCACAAAAATAGGGCATTGAGGCTTTTTTTAACCTATCATTAACAGCTACTCAACTAATTAATTTTCAATTTGCACAACTGTTAATTTTTTAGCTAAATTTCGGAAAATATTACCTAATACATGGAAGAAAATACAACTGTAGACATAAATGCGGTCAATGAGAAGATAGCTCAGGAAAGTGCATTTATAGATTTACTTGTTCTGGAAATGAACAAGGTTATTGTGGGTCAAAAACACATGGTAGAAAGATTATTGATAGGGCTATTGGGCCAAGGACATATCTTATTGGAAGGGGTTCCTGGACTAGCAAAAACCTTAGCAATCAATACTTTGGCCAAAGCCGTTAAGGGGAGTTTCAGCAGAATTCAGTTTACACCGGATCTTTTACCTGCAGATGTCGTAGGAACTCTTATTTATAATATGAAAGAAAATGACTTCTCCATAAAAAAAGGTCCCATTTTCGCCAATTTTGTTCTAGCCGATGAAATTAACAGGGCACCTGCCAAAGTGCAATCCGCCTTATTGGAGGCGATGCAAGAAAAGCAGGTGACCATTGGTGACGAAACATTTATCCTGGATAAGCCTTTTTTGGTTATGGCTACACAAAACCCTGTGGAACAGGAAGGCACCTATCCCCTGCCGGAAGCTCAAGTTGATCGATTTATGTTAAAAACCGTTATCGATTATCCAAAAATGAATGAGGAGCAATTGATAATGCGTCAGAATCTTTTGGGGGCGTATGAAACAGTTAAACCCGTAGTTTCGTTAAAACAAATCCTAAGCGCGCAAAAGGCAGTACGTGAAGTTTATATGGACGAAAAAATTGAAAAATATATTCTTGATATCATTTTTGCCACGAGGTATCCTGAAAAATATAACCTAGAAAACCTTAAACCGCTTATCAGTTTTGGAGCTTCTCCTCGTGGTAGTATCAATTTGGGTATTGCTGCAAAATGTTATGCTTTTATTAAGCGCAGGGGGTATGTGGTTCCAGAAGATGTAAGGGCCATCGTTCATGATGTTTTACGACATAGAGTGGGCATCACCTATGAGGCCGAAGCCGAAAATATTACTTCTGAGGAAATTATTAATAAGATTGTAAACGAAATAGAAGTACCATAAATCAGTTCACGGTTTTCACTTAAGAATTCATTTTTCAATCTAAAGAGAATAATGATTTTGTTGTTGATCGCTGCTCACTAATTACTGTTTACTGAAAAAAATGGATACCAAAGAATTACTCAAAAAAGTTCGTAAGATTGAAATTAAGACGCGACGTCTGTCCGACCATATTTTTGGTGGGGAATATCATTCTACGTTCAAGGGTAGGGGAATGACATTTAGTGAGGTAAGACAATATCAATTTGGAGACGACGTCCGTAGCATTGATTGGAACGTTACCGCAAGATATAACGAACCCTATGTAAAAGTCTTTGAAGAAGAGCGGGAATTGACCATGATGCTCATGGTAGATGTTAGTGGTTCCGAATTCTTTGGTACTAAGAATCAATTTAAAAACGAAATTGTAACAGAAATTTCGGCGACTCTTGCCTTTAGTGCGCTACAAAATAATGACAAGGTAGGTGTTATTCTGTTTTCCGACGAAGTAGAACTATTTATACCTCCCAAAAAAGGTAAGACCCATGTGCTCCGAATTATAAGAGAGTTGTTGGAATTTAAGCCCAATAGTAATAAAACTGATGTTGCGGAGGCTCTGAAATACCTTACCAATGTTATGAAAAAGAAGGCGATAGTATTTGTCTTGTCCGACTTTATTGCTTCCGATTACGAGAAAACCTTAAAAATCACAGGTAATAAGCACGATGTAACGGGAATTAGGGTTTATGATGAACGTGAGGAAGAGATTCCAAACCTTGGTGTTGTACAAATGATGGATGCCGAAACAGGTGCGCTGCAATTGGTCAATACACAATCTAGAAAAGTCCGTAATTCCTATACTGATTTTTACAGGGAACGGGTCAATTATTTCAAGGAAACCTTTACAAAATCGGGTTGCGGAGTATTGGACTGTAGGGTAGATGAAAGCTATGTGAAAAAGCTTTTGGGATATTTTAAAAGAAGAGGATAGTGAAAATGCAAAGGATAGACGGTAAACATATTGCGATTTTGTCTCGGGCAAAGTATGCTATTGCTTTTTGTCTTTTTTTATGCTGCTTAATTGGCACTGCACAGGACCAGCCCAAAATTTCCACGTCGGTGGATACCACCTTTATAAAAATTGGAGAGCAGATTAATTGGAAGGTTTTGGTTGAAGTCGATTCTACGGACCAGGTTATCTTCCCTGAGGGGCAAACATTTTCTCCCTTAGAAACCGTGGAAGCATTTGCTACCGATACCACCAAAAAACAAGATAGGCTTACACTTCAAAAAATTTATGCGCTTACCCAATTCGATTCGGGCTCCTATAAGTTACCAACACAAAGAATAGAGATTAATGGCTTAGGTTATTTTACGGACTCCATGATGATCAACGTTGAAACCGTTCCCGTGGACACGGTCGCCCAAAAAATGTACGACATAAAACCATTGATCAATGTGGATAAAAGTTTTACGGATTGGTGGAGATATGCAGTGATCGGTTTATTGGTTCTGTTCCTCCTTGGTGGATTGGTTTACTGGTTCTTTATTCGTAAAAAACCTTTGACACAAGAAGAAAAGGAAGCGTTATTGCCCCCATATGATAGAGCCCTGTTAGAGTTAAAACGACTGGAAAACTCGAAATATCTGATTCAGGACGAGTTCAAGGAGTATTATTCCGAGCTTACCACTATCGTTCGCTCTTATTTAGAGGAAGATGCCCATGTATCCGCATTGGAGAGCACTACAGGTCAATTGATTGAAAAACTGGAACTTTTAAGTGATTCTGGAGAGTTGGAATTAGATCAAGATACCATACAACAATTCAAGAATATCTTGCAAACGGCAGATTTGGTCAAATTTGCGAGAACCAAGCCTTCTACCTCTGTCGCTGAACAGGACCGAAAATTGGTTGAGCAAATTGTAGTTAGAACCCATGATGCATTACCGGAACCTACCGAAGAAGAATTAATGCAGCAAGCGGAATATTTGGAGGAACTAGATCGAAGAAAGCAAAAAAAGAAACTTATTATTGGCTTATCTACCCTGGCGGGTGTTATCGTATTGGGAATACTCGTCGCAGGATTCAAATTTGGCTTCACCTATCTTAAAGATACGGTACTGGGACATCCCACCAAAGAATTATTGGAAGGTGATTGGATTTCCAGTTCTTATGGCTATCCCCCAATAATTCTCGAAACTCCACAGGTTTTGGTTAGGCAAGAGGTAAAACTACCACCAGAGGCCAAAGCAAATATCCAGGATATTCAAGCCTTTGGTTATCATAGCCCTATCGGTTTATTTACGGTGGCAACGACTTCAATAACAATGAACCAAGATGTCGAAGCCGCGTTTGAACAGTCGGTAGAACAAATTATAGAGGGGTTTGAATCGCAAGGCACAAAAAACATAATTACCAAACAGGAGGAGTTTACAACCGTGAGTGGCGTAAAAGGGTTAAAAGTCTATGGTAGTGGAGATTTTGCAATACCCGATTCAGACGAATTGGTCAAGGGGCAATACACGGTATTACTTTTTGGCGGAAAAGGTTTCCAACAAAATGTTATCCTTACATGGTTAGATGATGATACATACGCACAGGAAATAGTGGAGAGAATCTTATCCAGTGTTGAGGTAAAAACAGAAGTTTAATGTTAGAAAATATATCATTTGCAAATCCGGATTTCTTTTGGCTTTTTCTTCTACTGCCATTAGCGATACTTTGGTATATATTTAAACGAAAAGAAGAAACCGCGGCCCTTAAGATTGCAACAGTAAAGAGTTTTCAACATAAAAGTTTTTTGCCAAAGCTAAAACCTGGGCTATTCATTTTAAGGCTTTTGGCGTTAAGCGCCATTATCGTGGCGATGGCCAGACCACAAACAGAAGATATTTCTACGCGCACCAAAACCACAAGAGGAATCGATATTGTTATGGCTATCGATGTTTCCTCGAGTATGTTGGCTAGAGATCTTAAGCCAAACCGCCTTTCGGCCCTTAAGGAAGTGGCTGCAGATTTTATAAAAAAGAGGCCTAACGATCGTATTGGACTCGTGGCTTATGCTGGTGAAGGATATACAAAAACACCCGTTACTACCGATAAAAATATTGTTTTAAATGCTCTAAGGGAGATTACATATGGTCAGTTAGAGGATGGTACCGCCATTGGTATGGGATTAGCCACCTCCGTAAATAGATTAAAGGAAAGTAAGGCTAAGAGTAAAATTATTATTTTATTGACGGATGGTGTAAACAACTCCGGGTTTATTGAACCACAAACGGCAGCAGATCTTGCTATTGAGTTCGATATTAAAACTTATACCATTGGCTTGGGAACCAATGGAAATGCCCTTTCCCCCATTGCCTACAACGCAGATGGTTCATTTAGATATGGAATGCGACAAGTAGAAATCGATGAAGACCTATTGAAAAGCATCTCCGATGTAACGGGAGGAAAATATTTTAGGGCCACGGATAATGAAACTTTGGAAGAAATTTATGACGAAATAAACAAATTGGAAAAAACGGATATAGAGGAATTCAAATATTACCGCTATGAGGAGAAGTTTAGGCCTTGGATTTTAATTGCCGGTGCCCTACTCCTTTTGGAATGGATTTTGAGAAACACCTTATTTAGAAGCTTTATTTAGAACATGATTCAATTCGACGAGAAAATATATTTTTATTTATTGTTCACCATACCGGTGCTCATAGTCTTGTACCTGTTCCTCCTTATTTGGAAAAAAAGAACACAAAAGAAGTTTGGTGATAGCTTCTTGTTAAAACGATTGACCCCTACTAGATCATACTATAAAGGCACTCTAAAACTCATTTTCTTCCTCTTGGGGCTTTCCGGATTAATTATGGGCCTCGTTAACCCTAAAATAGGCACCAAACTTGAAACTGTAAAGCGGGAAGGAGTGGACATAGTGTTTGCCGTGGACGTTTCCAAAAGTATGTTGGCAGAAGACATTGCACCAAATAGGTTGGAAAAGGCAAAACGATTGGTTTCAGAAATCATTAATCAATTGGCCAGTGACCGTATAGGAATTATAGCTTATGCTGGTCAAGCCTTTCCACAATTACCTATTACCACCGATTATGGCGCCGCCAAAATGTTTTTGCAAAGTATGAACACGGATATGCTTACCTCACAAGGAACAGCTATCAATGAGGCCATAGAATTGGCTACAACTTTTTATGACGATGAGGAACAGACCAATAGGGTGCTATTTATAATTTCGGATGGTGAGGATCATTCTGAAGAATCGACCATGAGTTCGGTAGAAGAAGCCGTTGAGGAAGGTATTACTATTTATACCATTGGGGTAGGAACCCCAAAAGGATCTGTTATCCCTATAAAAAGAAACGGTATTATGGAATCCTTGAAAAAGGATGCCCAAGGCCTTACGGTCATTACCAAGTTAAACCAAGATGTCCTCATGGAAATATCCGACGAGGGCAACGGACAATATATCGATGGCTCCAACACAGATGCCGCTGTAGAGTTTATAAAGGAGGAGCTGCTTCAAATGGATAAGAAAGAGTTTGAAGCCAAACAATTTGCGGAATATAAAGACCAATTTCAATGGTTTCTGGGAGCTGGCTTATTGTTCCTATTTTTGGAAATCTTTATCTTGGACCGGAAGACAAAATGGTTGAAGCGGCTTAATTTGTTTAACGATAAACATCCGGAATAAAATGAGAAAACTGATTACAACATTTTTACTCCTATTCATTTCCACTTTCATAGTAGCACAAGAAGAAGATGTAAAAGAAAAAGCAAAAGCGCTGAAGAACTCTACAAACCTCACTTGGGATGGCAACAAAAACCTGTCAGAAAATAATTTTGTTCAGGCCGAAGTAGATTATAGAAAAGCGATTGCGGAGAGTCCTGAGAATGCGGCTGCCCCATATAATTTGGGTACTGCCTATTATAACCAAGAAACGTATAGCGAAGCATTTGGCAGATTTAAGGAAGCAGGAGAAGCTACATCATCCAAAGAGGAAAAGCATAAAGCCTATCATAATATGGGCAATGTGTTTATGAAGCGCAAGGAATATCCTAAAGCTATTGAAGCTTATAAGGAAGCCCTTAGAAACGACCCAACCGACGACGAAACAAGATACAATCTTGCCTTGGCCAAAGAAATGCAGAAAAAAGAGGAGGAAGAAAACAAGGATAAAAACGACGAGAACAAAGATCAGCAGGATCAACAGGATAAAAAAGACCAAGATCAAGACAAGGAAGGGGACAATAAAGACGATCAAAACCAAGATAAGAAAGACCAAGGGGACCAGGGAGATCAAGGTGATGAAAAGAAAGATGAAAACAAGGAGGGTGACGGAGATCAAAAAGAAGAACAAAAGAAAAAACCGGAGCAAGGAGACCAACCTCAAGACCAGCCTCAGCGGAAACCCAACCAACTTTCTAAACAGCAAGTGGAAAATCTCTTAAGGGCCATGCAAAACGCAGAGAAACAAGTTCAAGAAAAAATAGACGCCAAAAAAGTAAAAGGCGCGAAAGTCAAAAATGAAAAAGATTGGTAAAAACGCATGATGTCTAAAAAGTTTATTTTTCTGGTTCCATTATTTCTCTTTTCCATCCTCCTGCGAGGACAGGAAGAGGAAGCGGTCACCTTTGAAATGAAATTAAGCAAACCAAAACTTGGCCTTAATGAGCGTCTTCGAGTAGACTTTACAATGAATAAAGACGGGGACAACTTTAATCCCCCGGATTTTAACGGTTTTAGAGTGCTCATGGGACCTTCCCAATCCATTAGTTCCTCCTGGATCAACGGAGTTAGAAGCTACTCTAAAACATATTCTTACACCTTAGCGCCAACAGCACAGGGTAAATTCACCATTCAGCAGGCCACTATAGTTATAGAAGGCAAAACGTATAAGTCTTTACCGAAAGAAATCGAAGTTACAGCTGCGGTTGATAAACCTAGTGATGAGATGACCGCAGACGATGTGGCGGACGAAAATCTACATTTAGTTGCAGAAGTTTCCAAGACAAACCCCTATTTAAACGAGGCCATTAGTGTTGTTTATAAACTATACGTAAGCCCTAATATCAGCGTATCCAATTATCAACCCTTGGATAACCCTAAATACAATAATTTTTGGAGTCAGGATATTAAGGTTTCCAGACTTTCGGCACAAAATGGGACCTACCAAGGCAAACCCTACCGTTATGTGGTCCTAAAAAGGGTGGTTCTCTACCCTCAAAAAGCGGGTAAATTGGAAATAGAACCGCTTTCCTTGGATGTTACGGTTGATGTGCCCACAAGGCAAAGGGATTTTTTTGGAGGTAGAATTTATTCACAAACTAATAAAACTGTTTCCGCCGGAAATAGGGTAATCAATGTGAAAAGTTTACCTGTTGCCAACCAACCTGCGGATTTCACAGGTGCCGTTGGAGATTTTGAATTTTCCGTAAACACTTCTAAAACTAGCCTTAATGCAACGGAATCGCTTCAGGCTATTGTTGAAGTTAGCGGTAAAGGAAATCTAAAACTTTTTAAACTCCCAGAACCAGAACTTCCAAGCGCTTTGGAGGTTTATGAACCAGAATTTACTGAAGAGGTAAGAACAAATCTCGGTGGAATGCAGGGAAAAGTTAGCAACAGTTATACCATAGTTCCTGCTTTTAGGGGGAAATATCCTATACCATCCATTTCCTTCAGTTTTTTTAATCCAAAGACCGAAAAATATGAATCCCTGAATTCTGAGGAGGTTTTGATCAATGTTCTTGAGGGGCCAACAAATGGAGGTAACTTAACCGATCCTATTGTTGGACAGTCAAGCAAACAGCAAGTGGTAACCAATGGCAATCAATTCAATTTTATAAAATTATCACCGAACCTTGCACAAAAAGGGACCTCTTATTTCTTTGGTTCCGCTAGGTATTATTGGTTGCTATTTGGTCCTTTACTTTTGATTCCTTTGGCTATATTTCTTAGAAAGAAAAGGGATGCCATTGCCGAAGATGTTGTAGGTAACAAAGTAAAGCGAGCCAATAAATTGGCCAAAAAATATCTTTCAGCTGCGAGGAAGGAGCTAGGAAATAAGGAGGCTTTCTATGTTGCTCTCGAAAGAGCCTTACATAACTATCTTAAAGCAAAACTAAAGATTGAAACTTCAGAGTTTAGCAAGGATAAAATTTCAGAATTATTATTAAAAAAGGGAATCGAAGAATCAACAGTAAACGAATTCTTAGGTCTATTGCAAAATTGTGAAGCTGCAAGATATAGTCCATTCTCAAAGGTGGAAATGCAAAGGGATTATGATAAGGCAAGTGAGGTCATTTCATTAATGGATAAACAATTATAACCATGTTGAAAAAATTAATACTACTACTTGGTTTGCTAATGGGATTCATTTCGAGTGCCCAGAATGATGTCCTTTTTGATGAGGCCACCGAAGCCTACAACAATGGAAATTACGAAAAAGCTATAGACCTATATAACTCCATATTGGAAAGTAATGAACACTCGGCAGCATTATACTATAACTTGGGCAATGCGTATTACAAGTTAAATGAAATTCCTGAGAGTATCTATTTCTATGAGAAATCCCTTTTGCTAAATCCAGATGACCCAGAAGTAAAAACCAATTTAGGTTATGCCCAAAATATGACACTTGATGCTATAGAAACTTTGCCAAAAACTGGGTTTTCAAGGATATACAAAAGTATCACTTCCTCACTTACTTTTGACGAATGGGCTTATGCTAGTGTTCTTTGTATGCTGCTTTTTGTTATTTTATATATCGCTTTTTACTATTTTCAATATTCCACAAAAAAACGACTTGCATTTATTAGTAGCATTATAGCGCTGTTTCTATGTGTAGTTTTTATTGTTTTCGCTTCAATTGAGATGAGTTCTTTTACCTCGGACAATCCCGCCATAATCTTTGCTGATGAAGTAACTGTAAGTTCAGAACCCAATGAAGCCAGTGATGAAATTTTTGTTTTACATTCCGGCACCAAGGTTAATGTAGTGGATAGTTTAAACAATTACACCAAAATTAGACTTGCTGATGGCAAAACAGGTTGGATGCCAGTAAACCAACTTAAACTATTAAAAGATTTTTAATAAAAATTAACAGGAATCTATATCCATTCTTGTATATTAGTGATTAACCTAACCGCTTACTATTGAAAACCTTTTTTATCTATTTATTATCAATTTCATTACTGGTTGCCATTTTAGCTCCTTCCATTTTAACTGTATTAGAGCTTGGTGACAAGAGTCAAATTGTTATGGATTTAAATGAGGAGGAGGAGAAACAAGAAACAACAGAATTTTTAGAAACAGAATTTTTTCTTATTTCTTATAATCACGATTTCAGCTTTCCCATACCTCAAAACTCCTTGGTTTTCAAAAATAATATAGAAAGTTTTTCTTCAAGCAATACAGAAGTTTCGTTACCTCCCCCAAAATCATAGGTTTTTTTCCGTGAAATTTATTTTATTAATTAATCAGTCTTCCTTGTTTGGATGACCTAACGACTTCAATATTTATGTTTAAACATTTAAAAAGTGATATTCCAGCGAGTATCGTAGTCTTCTTTGTAGCGTTGCCCCTTTGTTTAGGTATTGCATTAGCCAGTGGCGCACCATTATTTTCAGGTTTAATTGCCGGTATTATTGGTGGTATTGTTGTCGGGGCGCTGAGTGGGTCTAAGATTGGAGTTAGTGGTCCTGCAGCAGGATTAGCCGCTATTGTACTCACTGCGATTGGAACCCTAGGTGGTTATCAAAACTTTCTGGTTGCCGTTGTTTTAGGAGGAATAATACAAATCTTGTTCGGGGTTTTGAAAGCAGGTGTCATTGGGTATTATTTCCCCTCCTCTGTCATTAAGGGTATGCTAACGGGGATTGGAATTATTATCATACTAAAACAAATACCCCATTTTTTTGGCTATGATGCCGAACCGGAGGGAGCTGATAGTTTTCTTGAGCCTACAGGAGAGAATACATTCTCCGCCATATATCATATTTTCGACAATCTAATTTTAGGTTCTATGATTATTGGAATCGTGGGCCTATTGGTAATTATAGTTTGGGACAATGTTTTGGCTAAAAAAGCGAAGTTCTTTCAAGTGGTTCAAGGACCTTTGGTGGCAGTGGTTTTGGGTATTCTTTTTTATGCGTTTACACAAGATAGCGATACTTTCTCCATTGCCAAGTCCCACTTGGTAAGTGTTCCTGTTCCAGATGATCTGAATTCGTTTATTGGCCAATTCAGCTTCCCTAATTTTTCAGCTATTACAAACCCTCAGATTTGGGTAACCGGTTTCACTATAGCTTTAGTTGCGAGTTTGGAAACCTTGCTCTGTGTAGAAGCGACCGATAAATTGGACCCACACAAAAATGTTACACCAACAAACAGGGAGTTATTGGCACAAGGAACAGGTAACATTCTTTCAGGTCTGATTGGTGGTTTACCCATTACCCAGGTAATTGTAAGAAGTTCAGCAAATATACAATCCGGTGGTAGAACCAAATTGTCCGCTATCGTGCATGGTTTTTTACTACTGTTTTCCGTAATTCTTATTCCAACTTTATTGAATAAAATACCGCTATCCGTACTTGCCGCCATATTATTTATTGTGGGCTATAAATTGGCAAAACCGGCGCTCTTCAAAAAAATGTACGATTTAGGATGGAAACAATCAGTACCTTTTTTTGTTACAGTAGTAGGTATCGTATTTACTGACCTTTTAGTAGGTATAGGTCTTGGCCTAGCCGTTGGAATTATTGTAATCCTACTGAAAAGTTACCAAAATTCCCACTTTTTACATATAGAAGACAAAAGCAACGGAACACCAAGGATAAAGATGACCTTGGCCGAGGAGGTCACCTTTTTCAACAAAGGAGCCATTCTAAAAGAGTTGCATAGTCTTCCCGAAAACACGTATTTAGAACTTAATGTTCTAAATACGCGGTATCTCGATAACGATATTATAGAAATTCTCGAAGATTTTAGATTTAAGGCCAAAGAGCGCAATATAGATATTAAACTAATCTCCAAAAGAGGGGTAGTGGAAAACCCTGAGAGTTTTGTTGAGTTTTTTGATAAAAAGCCAAAATCAGATTTGAGCCTTAGCTAGTAACCAAAAAAAGAAAAATGAAAGCACATACAAAAGAAACCCAAGCAACAATGACTCCTGAAAAGTCATTGCGATTTTTAAAAGAGGGTAACCAAAGATTTCAAAACAACCTAAAAGCTAACCGGAACCTTTTGGAGCAGGTGAACGACACCAGTGAAGGGCAATTTCCTTTTGCCACTATTTTAAGCTGTATCGATTCGCGAGTTTCTGCTGAATTGGTATTTGATCAGGGACTTGGAGATATTTTTAGTATTCGGATTGCAGGTAATTTTGTGAACGAGGATATCCTAGGTAGTATGGAGTTTGCCAGTAAATTAGCAGGCACTAAACTAATCGTAGTCCTTGGTCATACGAGTTGCGGCGCCATTAAAGGGGCCTGTGATCATGCGAGATTGGGAAATCTTACGGCTTTGATAAATAAGATAGAGCCTGCTGTCGCTGCAGTAAAAGAACCAAAAGATGAAAGCCAAAGAAACTCAGGTAACCTAGAGTTTGTAGATAATGTTTCGGCGAAAAATGTGGAGATTACTATTGAAAATATTCGGGAAAGAAGTAAAGTTTTGGCTGAAATGGAAGAAAATGGAGAGGTTATGATTGTGGGAGCTATGTACAATGTATCCTCGGGTGCCGTTGAATTCTATTAATTATACCATCAGATACTTAAAATCGCCAATGTTAGGAACATTGGCTTTTTTTTGACATAATAAGCTATCTTTCCAATCCATAACATTAACCCTCTGAACAAATGAGCTTAGAAAAAGTATTTGAGAACAATGAAAAATGGATAAAGGATAAACTTTCATTACATCCCAATTACTTCGATGATTTAGGCAAAGGACAGAGTCCACAGTTTTTGTATATAGGTTGTTCCGATAGTCGGGTTACTGCAGAAGAACTTATGGGTTTAAGCCCAGGTGAAGTCTTTGTTCACCGTAACATTGCCAATATGGTCATCAATATAGACCTCAATGCTATGTCCGTCGTCGAATATGCCGTTGAACATCTAAAGGTAAACCATCTTCTAGTTTGTGGTCATTATGCCTGTGGAGGCGTAAAAGCCGCAATGCAATCCGCTGATCTTGGGCTTTTAAATCCATGGCTTCGTTGTATACGAGATGTATATAGACTCCATAAAGAAGAATTGAATGCTATTGAAGACGAAGAAAAAAAATATGATCGGCTAGTTGAACTTAATGTACAAGAGCAATGTGTAAACCTTATCAAAACCGCAGTGGTTCAGAAAGCATTTAGACAAAGGGAACTTACGGTTCATGGATGGGTATTCGATGTTCATTCTGGAAAATTAATCGACTTAAATATAGATTTTGAAGGTATTTTAAAGGAAATCATGGAAATTTACCACCTAGACTAAATACAACAAAAGAATTGGACTCCATTCTTGAAAGTCAACCTATACACTTTTATAAAATATCTTAATCTGTAAAAAGATATCCTACCTTTTTTAAAAGTTTTAAATTTGCTGCTTTAATCAAGCCATATGATTGATAAAATAAAGGAGCAAATAGCAGAAGTATCTTCCTTTACTACGGATAACCTTGAGGCAGTAGAAGCTTTCAGGATAAAATATTTGGGTAAAAAAGGGATTTTAAACGACTTCTTTGCGGAGTTTAAAAATGTCCCTAATGAACAGAAGAAGGAATTCGGTCAAACCATAAACCACCTTAAACAAGCAGCTACCGAAAAGGTGGAGCAATTAAAGCGGTCCTTGGAAAATATGAAGACTGAAGAAAAGCTTTTTGGCGACCTTACACGGCCTGGAAACCCAACGGAACTTGGTGCAAGGCACCCCATATCAATTGTAAAAAATAAAATAATAGACATTTTTTCCAGAATTGGTTTCAATGTTTCCGAAGGTCCCGAAATAGAGGATGATTGGCACAATTTTACCGCGCTTAACTTACCGGAATATCACCCTGCTAGGGATATGCAGGATACTTTCTTTGTACAGACAAACCCTGATATTCTTTTAAGAACCCATACTTCCTCAGTACAGGTAAGGTATATGGAAAACAACAAACCTCCCATACGAACAATTTCCCCAGGCAGGGTATACAGAAATGAAGCTATTTCCGCAAGATCTCATTGCTTTTTTCATCAAGTAGAAGGCCTATATATTGATAAGGATGTTTCTTTCGCAGATTTAAAGCAGACATTACAATACTTTACAACGGAACTCTTTGGAAAATCTAAAATTAGATTACGTCCTTCCTATTTTCCATTTACGGAACCTAGTGCAGAAGTGGACGTTTATTGGGGGTTGGAAACTGAAACCGACTACAAAATGACCAAGGGAACCGGTTGGCTCGAGATAATGGGTTGCGGAATGGTGGACCCGAATGTATTGAAGAATTGTGAAATTGATCCTGATGTGTATTCCGGTTTTGCATTCGGAATGGGAATTGATAGAATTGCTCTTTTATTACATCAAATCAGTGATATTCGACTATTAAGTGAAAACGATATCAGATTCTTGGAGCAATTTAAGAGTGCCTTATAGGTATAGTAAAGAAAGCGTTTCTACTTTCTTTTTTATGTATTAATCCCTTAAACAAAAATTGATTGAAAAAAGATATAGAAATACCTATTGCCAAGGATGTTTATATCGCTTTGATCCATGAATGGAACGATGAATTTCTATCTAAAGACTGGAACGCCTATATCATCAATAATCGAACCACCCCTATTGAAATGGCTATTATTGTTTCCAAAGGTTATGATGACGAGGTCAAAACCTCTACTATGCGTCACGCTATCGGACTTATTGGTGCCAAGACCTTTGAAAAAGTTGAACTTGTACAAGAAGAAGTTCTTCGACTAAATAACGAGTTTTTTGTTACCTACTACGCTGATAATAAACTTTATGAAAAGCGTTTTGTTTTTGAAAAAGGTACGGTAAGCGAGCAAAACCTTATAAACATTCCTTTGATTGAAAAGGATGGGATATTCGCAAAATAACCCCGTTTTTTAATCTTTTCATTATCATATCCATAATTTACCCTGCTTAATTCTACATTTTACGAGATTTAACCCCTTGATTTTTATATTATTAGGATAGGATTTGGAATGACCTATTTCTAAATTGGTGTCTATAGCTAATTAAACCATATAGAACTAATGGAAACAGGAAAATTAAATCGTAGAAACTGGTTAAAGACAGGATTACTTACAGCTGGGGGAGTTACTCTTTTCCCGCATTTAGGTCTTGCTGAAGTCCCAAAAGTAAATATCCCTTTAAATTTAGAAGGCAACGCTTTGTATAGTCCATTCTTTAAGGAATTTATACCCGATAAGTTTCCAGAGGAATCTAAACTTTTGGCGAAATTAAATGCCAATGAAAATCCCTATGGGCCTTCCCCAAAGGCCATAGAGGCCTTAAAAAAAGTTGCTGTCAAGGGAAATAGATATGCCTGGCGCGAGCTGTTTGATCTTATTGATAAAATTGCCGAGGAGGAAGGAGTAAGTCCAAAGCATATTATGATGGGCCCTGGTTCTTCGGATCTATTGGAAAAAACCGGCATGGTGCTGTTTTTAAATGGAGGCAATGTAGTTTCAGCTGACCCCTCTTACATGTCCCTTATGCAAGTTGCACAGGCTACTGGAGCCAGTTGGAAACCTGTTCCCTTAAAAGAAGATTGGTCCCATGACCTAAAGGCCATGGAGGAGGCCATAGATTCTGAAACCAAATTAGTATATATATGTAATCCTAACAACCCAACAGGGAGTATTACGGATAGCGATGAATTACTTGACTTTTGTTCACGAGTTTCTGAAAAGGTACCCGTTTTCATAGATGAAGCTTATCTGGCGTTTATAGAAGATGGTGCTAAACAAAGTATGGTTAGTTTAATAAACGAAGGTAAAGATGTTATTATAGCGCGTACATTCTCAAAAATACATGGAATGGCAGGACTTCGCGTGGGCTATGTCGTTGCCCAAGAATCCACACTGGAAAAAATCCAAAAAATAACACGAGGCGGTATGGGCATATCGTATACTTCTATATTCGCTGCGATGGCAAGTATGGATGATATTGAATTCCAAGAATCATCTAGAATTAAAAATGCTGCAGCTAGGGAATACGTTTATAAGAGCCTATCTAAACTAGGTTACGATTATGTTCCCTCTTCCACAAGTTTTATAATCTTCCCTATTGAAATGGACGGTAAACTATTTTTAGAAAAAATGACGGACAAGAAAGTTGGTGTTAGAGCTTTTGAGTTTATGGGGAAAAACTGGTGTAGGGTAAGCATGGGCACCATGGAGGAAATGAAAATATTTACGGCTGCTTTAACAGACGTATTGGCGTAAAGATGGATTACACCCTTCAAAAAACCTTTACCTTTTTATTATTTATTGGTATAGGTCTACTTCTCAAATACAAGTTTAAATCCAAAGAGGAGTTAACCGGTATCAAAAAAATAATACTAAACCTTGCCTTGCCGGCAACCATTTTTATTGCGCTTATCGGTGTTAAAATAGATGCCGCTTTGCTTTCTTTACCGATTTTGGCACTTGGGTTAAACGTAGTCCTATTTCTTTTATTCCCCTACTTGATGCCTCTAACAGGAATTAAAAAGGGTACTCCAGAATATAGAACCGCTAGATTACTCGTTCCTTCGCTGGCTCCTGGTCTTTCCTGTTTTCCTTTTATTCTTGAATTTTTAGGTGAAGAATATTTAGCAAAAGCTGCGATGGCAGATTTGGGCAACAAAGTGTTTGTCCTAATCATTTTATATCTCGTAGCCATGAACTGGTACTATAGCAAAAGAGCTATTACAAATCAGTCTAGAGCTTCGAAATTAAAGTCTTTGACAATGGCAATGATCTCCGAACCCGTAAATATCTTTATAGTCATTGCCTTGATTTTGGTATTTTTTGGTTTTAAAATGGAGTCATTGCCATTTATCATTAGCGATACGCTTACAAGGCTCAGCGTTATTATGACCCCTTTGGTACTGCTGTTTATAGGCCTAGCAGTAAAAATAAAGAAACAACAAATATTTAAAATCTTCTCCTTGTTGTTTCTTAGAGCAGGATTTGTTTCCGTGGTATCTGGTATTTTTATTATAGTTGCCAACATTACAATTCAGAAAGATATCCTTGTCCTACTTTCCTTTGGTTTAAGTGCATGTAGCTTTTGGCCCTTCTCGCATATTGCAGTTGTAGGAAGTCAAGAAATGGATATCAGAAAAAAGCAAAAAACCTTTAATGCGACCTTTGGCGTTAATATCCTAGCGTTATCTTTTCCTTTATCAACAATTTTGATTCTTGGAATTTTATCGAGTGGAGCACTTTTTTCAAATGGGTATTCCGTGCTATTGTTAGGGATAACATTCTCTTTATTAGGTATAGTTCCCTATTTACTAAAAAAGGTATTTAAAATAAGAAGGAAAGCCTACAGACAAAAAAGCAACTGGATAATCTATAGGACTTCAAGTACGGAAACTAGTAGATAAGGGTTTACGAAAGAAATTGAACTCTTAAAATAGGTCATCTCAAAGAATACCCTTTTGCGGCCCACCAGGGGTGAATTTCAATGACCAATCTACCGGCTTTGACCATTGGGTCATTGTTCGCCAAACTGTCCGCCATTTCCAGATTCGGTGTGTTGTATATAGTTATGCCTCTAATTTCTCCATTATCACCAAAAGGTCCTGAGATATCCGCATACCCAAGTTCGTACATTTTTTGCAAATGAGCCAAATGAAGAGATTGAAGACTATCGGCCTCTTGTATAGATTGACTCCGATTTGCGCCTGATTTTAAAAACGCAATAAAATACTGCTGCATTAAAACCGTATCCTTGGTCTCCTCGTCCACATAATCAAACACCTCATATCCCCTATCGACCAGCTCTTTTTTAATATCCAACATGGTTTTGGAAACGTACTCAACTTGATTGTCGATTTCCCTATCCAATTTTGGTTCCCCACAAGCCGTGAAAATTGAGATAATCAATAAATAATACATCCATTTCATATTACCAAGTTTTAAAAGGGTTACTACTAAGTTGAGAATTATAATATCTAACATCACCTGTTACCTCATTTCCTAGCCAATTTGGTTTTTGTATTGATTCGTTTTCGTTATTGAGTTCTACTTCAGCGAGAATTAAGCCCTTGTTTTCTCCATCGAAAATATCAACTTCAAAAGCATGATTTCCTATCGGCACTAAATATCTAGTTTTCTCTATTATCCCTTTTTCACAGAGTTGCAAAAGCTTTTCGGCATCTTTAATATCAATTTCACTTTCCCACTCAAACCTTGTAGTACCTGAATCGTTTGATATTCCTTTTACTGTAATAAAACCTTTCTCACCCTTAATCCGGATACGAACGGTTCTCTCTGGATGAGTGTTTAAAAATCCTTGGACTATTTTGGTCTTGGAAATAGCTCCTTCTATGAACACCATTGAATCAACTAAAAATTTTCGTTCTATCTCAAGCATTTTTTGCCAGTTTTTTAATTTTTTCTGAGGAAATTCTTCCGGCAATCGGTTTATTGTTTGCCAACCAAATCATACATTTTACAATTTCATCAGGATGAATAGATTGGTACTTCTTTAAAGGACCAAGCAACAAAAGGTTAAATATTTTAAAAAGTTGCTTTACTACCCATTCCCCAAACCGCCATTCATTTCGTTTTCCACTGATTAGCGAAGGTTGCAGAATATAGGTATGATTTAAACCCGTTGCCATAACTTCATTCTCCATTTCTCCCTTTAATCTATTGTAGAAAACCTTACTTTTAGGATTAGCTCCAAGAGCGGAAATGACCAAAAAGGTATCTATACCATTAGCCTTACATAATTTCACAGCTTTTTTAGGTATTCCATAATCTATTTTACGGTACATCTCCTTATCAGGAGTTTTTGATTTTGTAGTTCCAATACAACAAAAAACCTCATCGGCAGTGAAGTCAAGGGCAAAGTTTTCCAAGTCTATGACATCTCCCAAAAATTCTTCAATTTTATCGGAGTTTATGCCGATACTCGTTCTTGAGAATAATTTTATCTTTTGATACCGGTTATCGCTAAGTAAAGAATTTAGAAGCTGGCCCCCGGTTAAACCAGTTGCCCCAATAATTATAGCCGTTTTATTCCGCTGTTCCATCAAATTAAATATACCTTAATTTTACAGGATGTCCAATGATTTTCCATTACGAAAAATTATCCATGTAGATATGGATGCCTTCTATGCATCCGTAGAACAGTTGGACGATCCAAACCTAAGAGGTAAACCGATTGCCGTAGGTGGAAGCTCCGAAAGAGGCGTTGTTTCAGCAGCTAGTTATGAAGCCAGGAAATACGGTGTCCGTAGTGCCATGAGCAGTGTAGTAGCCAAGAGAAACTGTCCCGAACTCATCTTTGTAAAAGCGCGTTTTGACAGGTATAAGGAGATTTCTAAGCAAATCCGTGCCATCTTTTTCGATTATACGGACTTAGTTGAACCCTTATCGCTAGATGAGGCCTATCTGGATGTGACAACGAATAAAAAGGGTAACCCTTCTGCAACACTTATTGCCCAGGAAATAAGAAAACGCATATTAGAGGAAACTGGGCTAAATGCTTCTGCGGGTATATCCATAAATAAGTTTGTAGCTAAGGTCGCTAGCGATATAAACAAGCCAAACGGACAAAAAACGGTCAATCCAGAGGAGGTCCTGGCTTTCTTGGAAGATTTGGAAATTAGAAAGTTCTATGGTGTGGGTAAGGTAACGGCAGATAAAATGTACCATCTTGGCATTTTTACAGGGAAAGACCTTAAAAGCAAATCTGAAGAGTTTCTAGAAACGAATTTTGGCAAGAGCGGAAAATACTATTTTAATGTAGTACGTGGCATCCACACTAGCCCTGTAAAACCTCATCGTATTCCGAAATCCGTTGGAGCCGAACGTACTTTTAATGAAAACTTAAGTAGTGAAATTTTTATGTTGGAACGATTGGAACATATTGCCAATGAACTTGAAAGACGATTACAAAAATCGAAAATTGCGGGAAAAACAGTTACGCTAAAAATAAAGTATAGCGACTTCACCCTAAATACAAGGAGTAAAACATTGCCTTACTTTATATCGGACAAAAGGTTGATTATTGAAACGGCAAAAGAACTACTGTATCAGGATAAACTTCAAAATTCTGTACGTTTATTGGGGATTTCACTCGCCAATCTAAATACTGAAAAAAAGGAGCATCCTAAATCAGAAAACGAAACTGTTTCCTTTCAGCTGAAGTTTGATTTTTAGAACTTAAATTTATCAAGATCCTTTATATAGAGCCAAGTCAAATTATTTTCATGGAGGCCAAGGTAGCTAACCATACAATGACCGAAGAAAAGAAAATACCCGTAGTATTGGCCCAAAAAGCCTTTTGGCGCTCAATTTTAAATAGATAAGCTGCAATGCTACCTGCATAGACACCAGTACCGGGAAGCGGTATCATTACAAATAACATTAATCCCAAAAACCCAAACTTCTTAATCTTATCACCTGAACCCGTCTTTGCCCTTCTCGCAACAAATAAGGCAGATTTTTTATAAAAACGCCACCGTATGAAATAAATGTTGATCTTATCTAGAAAAAACATCATCATAGGAAAGACAAGGACATTTGCCAAAAAGCAAAAAACAAAGACTGCATAGATGTTCAACCCATTGAGCATACCATACGGAATACCCACCTTGGCCTCACCAAACGGGGAGAAACTCCACAACATTGCCAAAAGAAAATCCAGTATCAAAATGAGTTGAATTTAAGTGTACGAAGCTAATCATCAATTTGATTATGCCACCTACATCAACTCATAAAAAAGAACTAAAGTTAAGGTTTAGACTTATTCAAGAAACCCTAAAACAATGCCACTTGGGGTTTAGGTTCAGAAGGTTGTTGAGCTTATTTATATCCAACCTTTCTACTATGGACAAAACCTTGAAAACATATTGTTTTTTCAATTAAGTAGGCGACGAATAAATTAGAGTTCTTTCTATTTTAATTTTAAATGGTTTTTATACCTGTCCCTAAGAATAGAGTTTTTTCCTCCGAGTTACTCGGAAAACTAGGGGCCTATCATATTATAGACTATAACCTAAATTAGTACACCTACTCGTAAAAATGTAAAATTCCAAAGTTTTGTACTTCCCTTTTTTGTTTTTAACTTCCTATAAGGGAATTGCTTACCTTGATATACCTAAAAAAGGTCCGATGAATTCATCGGACCTTTGATTTGTTTTAACTTATATACCTTAAAAATTACAAGTCTCAATTTCCGTTACCCGTAGGGTATTTACCATGCCCTTATCTTTTATAGGCATTGCCGCCAAACTTACCAACATGTCCCCTACTTCCAAGAAGCCTTTTTTACAAGCGATACCATTAACGTCCTCAATGGTTTGATCCGTTGAAACAAACTTATCGTAATAAAAAGCCTTCACTCCCCAAAGTAAATTTAGTTGGGTCAATATTCTTTTATTGGATGTAAATACCAAAATATGGGCACTGGGTCTCCATGCCGAAATTTGAAAAGCGGTATAACCGCTATTGGTCAAGGTAGAAATAGCCTTTGCCTTTATTTCATTTGCCATTAAGGCAGCATGATAACAAATGGATTTAGTGATGTATCTATTGGTACGTACATGTGGTGGGTCATGTGGCACTTTAATCAATTCAGATGCCTCAACACTTCCTAGTATACTCGCCATTTTTTCTATGACCTGTACCGGGTAATTACCAACAGAAGTCTCTCCAGATAACATTACTGCATCTGCGCCATCCATTACGGAGTTGGCTACATCGTTCACCTCTGCCCTTGTTGGTGTTAAACTGGTAATCATTGTTTCCATCATTTGGGTTGCAATAATGACCGGTATTCTAGCTTTTTTAGCTCTAAGCACCAATTTCTTTTGAATTAAAGGAACCTCCTGTGCTGGCACCTCTACGCCTAAATCACCTCTTGCCACCATTAATGCATCACAGTATGCCACAATTTTGTCGATATTCTCAACTGCCTCAGGCTTCTCAATTTTGGCAATGATTGGAATTTTGTGTTCGGAATGTTCTTTAATTATGTTTTGTAGGTCGATTAAATCCTGACTAAACCTTACAAACGAAAGTGCAATCCAATCAACCTCCAAGGAAATCGCAAATTCTGCATCCTTAATGTCCTTTTTGGTAAGGGCAGGTAGGGAAATATTTGTATTAGGAAGGTTTACACCCTTCTTGGACTTTAAAGGCCCTCCTTGGATTACTTTGGCTTTCACTTCTGTTTCTCCGTTTGAAGAAACCGCCTCGAACATTAGCTTTCCATCATCAAGTAGAATTCGTTCTCCAGGCTTTACGTCGCGCGGGAACTCTTTATAATTCATGTAGACTCTTTCGGCAGTACCTTCAAAAGGATCTCCTGTCACAAAAGTAATCTCATCACCGGGGCTAACTACGACATCACCGGCCATTACGCCCACCCTCAATTTTGGTCCTTGTAAATCAGCCAGTATTGAAGTATTGGTTTCCAATTCCTCGTTTAATTCACGAATCATGGAAACACGTTCCTTGACATCTTCATAGTCCGCATGAGAAAAATTAATCCTAAAGACATCTACTCCTGCCAGTATCATGCTTTTTAGCACATCTTTCTTACTAGTAGCCGGGCCTAAAGTTGCTACTATCTTTGTCTTCTTATTGATTGGCATTTATTAAAAAATTAAATTGTTTTTAGACTTAAGTTTATTTGTATCGACTTCATAAGCCGCCATAATCCTTGGCATACCTAAAATAGTCTTTATTATTTCTTCCCCCACCATGGTATCATCGTCCTCCTCTATTTTTAAAAAATAATCCACCTCCTTAAGTTCTGGTATTAAGCGTGGGGTAGAGAAGGTAGACTCATTTTGAAATAAGTCATTATTGTTCACCAATTCCTTTTTTGAACTATGGTTGGCAATAAGTACCCAATACCTATAATTATATTCATCCTCCCATTCATAAAATGGAAATGATCGGTTCTCCGATAATTCAAAACCCTTCCGGCTTCTTTTGAATCTGGACTTTAGAACCTTGTTCAATCCATAAGCAATTGCAAAATCCTCCAAAGTGCTATGCAATGCGACTAAAAGAAAGGAATCATCATAAAAATCATCTTTTATTTTATAAACTGCCGACATATGCACGGAAAAACGGTAAATATAGAACTATTAAAGTATAATGCCTAACTGGAAAATAAGTTTAAGATATCATTATTGTTATGAAAAGGTTAGTGTTTTGTTGTAATTGTAACTATGATTATTTCATTTTATCCTGTAGGGCAAAAAATGCTCTTTTGGATGCCCTTTCCTCCGCTTTTTTCTTGGATGTTGCCCTTGCCTTGGACACTACCTGGTTATCTATGGATAATTTTACGGCAAAATGCTTAAGGGAGTCATTACCTGTATCCTCATAAACATTGAAGTTAAAGGATTTTTTCTGCTTCTGACACCATTCTATAACCAAACTCTTATAGCTTATTACTTTTCCCTCTAACTGCTCAATATCCACATAGGGTTCTATGACCCTTTTGTTTATAAATTTCTCACAATACTTATACCCCCTATCCAGATATATGGCTCCCACAAGAGCCTCGAAAACATTCCCATGTATATTTTCGCCAAAATGGGTTTTTGGAATTCTACTTTCTACATATTTTATCAACTGCAAATCTTTACCAAGTTCGTTCAAATGCTCTCGGCTTACGATTTTCGATCTCATTTTGGTTAAGTACCCTTCGTCACCCTCAGGGACTTCATTGTAAAGATGTTTGGAAATAATGGTGCCCAACATGGAATCACCTAAAAACTCCAGCCGCTCATAATTCATTGGGTTTCCTTCTTCGTCTTTTCTATTCATTGACCGATGAAGGAAAGCTTTTTTATAAAAAACCAATTGTTTTGGTTTAAATCCCAAAATCCTTTTTAAGCCTAAAAAAAAATCCCCATCCTGTTTAGGATGGGAATTGAAGATATTTTTAGGAAAGGTCATAAAGAACTTAGTCTATTTTCTTAAAGACGACACAAGCATTATGACCACCAAAACCAAAGGTGTTGCTCATAGCGACCTTTACTTCCCTTTTCTGAGCTTTGTTCAGCGTCAAGTTTAGACTCGGATCTATATTTTCGTCGACTGTTGTGTGATTTATAGTGGGAGGAACAACACCATGCTCCATAGCCAATATGGAAGCTATCGCTTCTATTGCCCCTGCAGCTCCCAACAAATGACCCGTCATCGATTTTGTAGAGTTTATATTTATGTCTTTCGCATGTTCACCAAAAACTTCTGAAATAGCCTTTAATTCTGCAACATCACCTAATGGTGTAGAGGTACCATGGGTGTTAATTGCATCCACTTCCTCAATGCTCATCCCGGCATCCTTCAAGCAATTTTCCATCACTTTTACTACACCTATTCCTTCTGGATGTGGGGCGGTCATATGGTAGGCATCACTAGAAAGTCCCCCTCCGGCAACTTCTGCATAAATTTTCGCCCCTCTAGCTTTTGCATGTTCATATTCCTCTAAAATTAAAGCTCCTGCTCCTTCTCCAAGAACAAAACCATCCCTTGTAGCGTCAAATGGTCTGGATGCCGTTTCCGGACTATCGTTTCGCGTTGAAAGTGCATGCATAGCACCAAACCCTCCCATTCCTGCTATGGTAACAGCTGCTTCACTTCCACCAGATACGATAACATCGCAATGTCCTAAACGTATATAATTTAATGCATCTATCAAGGCATTTGCAGAAGATGCACAAGCTGAGACCGTGGTATAATTTGGCCCCATAAAACCGTGCTTTATAGAGATATGACCAGGTGCAATATCTGCAATCATTTTAGGGATAAAGAATGGATTAAAACGGGGGGTTCCATCTCCTTGTGCAAAATTCATTACTTCATTTTGAAAAGTCTCCAGACCTCCAATACCAGCTCCCCAGATTACTCCGGTCCTAAACTTATCGAGCTTTTCCAAATCTAATTTTGAGTCCTTAATAGCCTCATCGGAAGATATTAATGCATATTGCGCAAACCTATCCAGCTTACGACCTTCCTTTCGGTCGAAATAATCCTCAGTATTATAATCCTTTAGTTCACAGGCGAATTTTACCTTAAATTTTTCAGTATCATAATAGGTAATGGGTGCAGATCCGCTTTTTCCGTTTACAAGACCGTTCCAATACTCCTCAATATTGTTACCTATTGGGGTAAGAGCTCCCAACCCGGTAACCACAACTCGCTTTAATTGCATTGAACTTGTTTTTAGTTTAGAAATAAACCGAAGGTAAATTAAAAAAAATTATCCATGCGGAGAATTTACCGCATGGATAATTTTAATTCTGTTTAAGAAATCATCAAATTACTTTGCTTCTTCTATATAGCTAATGGCCTGGCCAACTGTTGCGATGTTCTCAGCTTGATCATCAGGGATTTGAATATCGAATTCTTTTTCGAACTCCATAATCAACTCAACAGTATCCAATGAATCTGCCCCTAAATCGTTGGTAAAGCTAGCTTCTGATACCACTTCGTTTTCATCAACTCCTAATTTATCAACAATGATAGCTTTTACTCTTGATGCAATGTCTGACATAATAATATTGGTTTTAAAAATTTAAATTGATGGCAAAAATAAAAAACTTTGGATTAAATACACCAATTGTCGTTAAAATGTACTGTAATTTAATAAAATAAAATTCATACCACCGTATTTGAATGAATAAAATTTCATGCAAAAAACGAATGTTTTACCGGGTTTATTTATAAATAAAATCTTGGTGCTTACTTAAATTCTGATTTCTTTTGTCTTACGTATTGATATTATTTTAATGAATCAACTTAACTATTTTGCCATTGGACACTAAAAAAATTGTTTTATTAGCTTCAGGTTCAGGCTCCAATGTAGAGAATATAGTCAATTATTTCAGTGATAATAAAAGCATTACAGTTTCGGCTGTTCTAACGAATAAAAGAGACGCCCAGGTTTTGGACCGTTGCAACAGATTGAATATCGATGCCCTTTACTTTAATAGACATGCCTACGTTAAAAGTGATTGTGTTCTAAATATTCTTAAGGGTCTAAATCCGGACTTAATTGTCTTGGCCGGTTTTCTCTGGAAAATCCCGGAAAAGATAATTGATACTTTTCCCAATAAAATCATCAATATTCACCCCGCACTATTGCCAAAATATGGAGGGAAAGGCATGTACGGTATGCATGTACATAACTCCGTCAAGGAAAATAATGAAAAAGAAACGGGCATTACTATACACTATGTAAATGCGAATTACGATGAAGGGGCTTTTATTACGCAAGTGAAAACGAGAATAACCAAAGCTGATAGTTCAGAGGACATTGCAAATAAAGTTCACAAGTTAGAATATGAATATTTTCCAAAGGTTATTGAAGAACTCCTATCCAAATGAGCAAAAAGAAAAAGCATTACGTTGTTTGGAAAGGAAAAAAACCTGGCATATACGAATCTTGGGATGACTGTAAGGCTGCCATAAGTGGGATAAAAGGTGCTGAATACAAGTCCTTTTTGACATTTGAAATGGCCAAAAAGGCCTATAATGGAAATTACGAAGATTATAAGGGCAAGAAGAAAGGGGAGTCGGAGCTTTTACCTGCTGAACTTTTAAAAATTGGCCAACCCAATTACCATTCTATTTCCGTAGATGCCGCCTCTAGTGGAAACCCTGGAGTAATGGAATATCAAGGTGTAGATACCAAAACAAAGAAAACGCTTTTTAAACAAGGTCCCTTTGGGCAAGGTACCAATAATATTGGTGAGTTCCTGGCCATTGTCCATGGTTTGGCCTTTTTAAAAGAAAGAAAAAGTGACCGTATTATTTATACGGACTCCCGTACCGCAATGAGCTGGGTTCGAAAAAAAAAGTGCAATACCAAACTCACGGAAAACAAAAAAAACAAAGGGTTGTTCGATTTGATCAAAAGAGCCGAAAACTGGCTGAAAAAAAACCAATATTCAACTCCTATTGTAAAATGGGAAACCAAAGCCTGGGGAGAAATCCCCGCTGATTTTGGGAGAAAGTAAATCTTAATAAGTATTGAAATTGTCTTGTCTTAACAATTACAATTCGTTATCCAAATCCTTATATTTGCAACTTCATTTTGGATATGATTTATGGGTAAGCTTTTGATTGTTGGTACGGTTGCTTTTGACGCTATTGAAACCCCTTTTGGAAAAACGGATAAAATTCTAGGTGGTGCGGCGACTTTTATAGGTTTGGCGGCATCGCAATTTGAGGTTGATTCTGCCATTGTTTCTGTTGTAGGAGATGATTTTCCACAAGAATATTTGGACTTTTTTACAGAGAAAAATATTGATATTTCCAGTTTGGAAATAGTTGAAGGAGGCAAAACTTTTTTCTGGAAAGGAAAATATCACAATGACCTAAACTCAAGGGACACATTGGCTACCGAACTTAATGTTCTGGCCAATTTTAATCCTGTAGTTCCGTCCAACTATAAAGATTCCGACGTAGTGATGCTCGGAAACTTGCATCCGAATATTCAGATGAGTGTAATTAATCAAATGGAAAAACGACCAAAGCTCATCATATTGGATACCATGAACTTTTGGATGGACCATACACTGAGCGAATTGACCGAGGTCATCGAAAAGATAGATGTTTTGACCATTAATGATGAAGAAGCCAGACAATTGACAGGTGAATATTCATTGGTAAAGGCCGCACAGAAAATTTTTGAAATGGGTCCTGAATATGTGGTCATTAAAAAAGGAGAACACGGAGCCTTGTTGTTTCATGAGGAACAGGTTTTCTTTGCGCCCGCTTTACCGTTAGAGGATGTTTTTGATCCTACCGGTGCCGGGGATACCTTTGCAGGAGGTTTTTCCGGTTATTTGGCAGCATCGGATGATGTTACCTTTGAAAATTTGAAAAAAGCCGTTATTCATGGCTCTAATTTGGCATCCTTTTCGGTTGAGAAATTTGGAACGGAACGCATGCTACATTTGGATCGAGACGAAATAAATAAAAGATTGCATCAATTCAAGGCATTAACACAATTTGAAATTGAATTACAATAACCCCACGCCCCATCTTTGGGGTTTTTTTAATACTTATACCAATGAGTGACGCTATTAAGCACGAGTGTGGTATTTCGGTTATCCGATTGCTAAAGCCGCTGGAATATTATAAAGAAAAATATGGGTCGGCCTTTTACGGAGTTAACAAGATGTACCTAATGATGGAAAAACAGCACAACCGTGGTCAGGATGGTGCTGGTTTCGCAAGTATTAAACTGGATGTGGATGCAGGTCAACGTTACATGAGTCGCGTTCGTTCCTGCCAACAACAGCCCATTCAGGATATTTTTGCACAGATCAACGATCGAATAAATAAAGAGCTTAAGGAGCATCCCGAATACGAAGATAATGTTGCCCTACAGAAAAAGAACATCCCTTATATCGGCGAACTTCTTTTAGGTCACGTGCGCTACGGAACTTTTGGGAAAAACAGTATTGAAAGTGTGCATCCATTTCTAAGACAAAACAACTGGATGCATAGAAACCTAATTGTTGCAGGAAACTTTAACTTAACCAATGTCCATGAGCTATTTGACAATTTGGTGCAATTAGGTCAACATCCAAAAGAGATGGCGGATACTGTTACGGTTATGGAGAAAATAGGTCACTTTTTGGACGATGCCGTAGCCAAACTTTACAAGCAAATTAAAAAAGAAGGACATACCAAACAGGAAGCTTCTCCATTGATTGCTGAAAGATTAAAGGTGTCAAAAATATTGAGAAGGGCGGCTAAAAATTTCGATGGTGGTTTTACCATGGCCGGACTTTTAGGACATGGAGATGCTTTTGTACTGCGTGACCCCGCTGGAATTAGACCTGCTTATTACTATAAAGATGACGAAATAGTTGTAGTGGCTTCGGAAAGACCTGCAATCCAAACGGTTTTCAACGTTCCTTTTGAAGAGGTTCAAGAATTGGAACCAGGTAATGCAATCATTATTAAAAAGAACGGTGCTACCAAAATCAAACAAATTTTGGAACCCAGGGAGCGCAAGGCATGTTCTTTTGAACGTATCTATTTTTCTAGAGGTAGCGACAAAGAAATTTATCAAGAACGAAAAATGCTAGGGAAATTGGTCTTTCCCCAAATTCTTAAGGCAATCGATGGGGATATAAAAAATTCCGTGTTTTCATACATACCCAATACTGCGGAAACCTCCTTTTTTGGTATGGTCAAGGAGGCCCAAAATTACCTCAACAAAAAGAAGGAGGAACAAATATTATCCATTGGCTCCAAAATTACTAGTGAAGAATTACATGAGATTTTGGAGGTTAGACCGAGAATTGAAAAAGTGGCCATTAAGGATGCCAAACTAAGAACCTTTATAACCCAAGACGATAGTCGTGATGACTTGGTGGCCCATGTTTACGATATTTCATATGGCTCTGTTAAGAAAGGTGATAATTTGGTTATCATAGATGATAGTATTGTCCGGGGAACCACACTCAAAAAAAGTATTTTGCGAATACTGGACAGACTGTCTCCTAAAAAAATCATTGTAGTTTCATCGGCGCCACAAATCAGATATCCGGATTGCTATGGTATCGACATGGCTAAATTGGAAGACTTTATTGCTTTCCGAGCCGCTTTAGCATTACATGAAGAAAACAACTCTATGCATGTAATTGAGAATGTTTACAAAAAATGTATAGCGCAAGTTAACTCCAAAGACAAGGATATTAAGAACTATGTAAAGGAAATTTATACGCCTTTCAGTGCAAATACCATTTCAGACAAAATTGGAAAACTTTTAAGCCCTGCAGATATCAAAGCAGAGGTACAGATAATTTACCAAAGCATTTCTAGTCTGCATGAGGCGTGTCCAAAAAACTTAGGGGATTGGTACTTTACAGGAAACTATCCAACTCCTGGTGGAAATAGGGTGGTCAATAGGGCTTTTATCAACTTTTATGAAGGGAAAAATGAAAGGGCTTATTAAAGGAAAGATGTCATTTCAACCTAAACATCATGCGTTTCATCGTAAAAAAGTGCATTTCGTCGATGTAATAACTTTTCAGATAGCGCTACCCTTACATTTAAGCTTGCCATAGCATAAGTAGGTTAAGTTCATGGTAAGATTTGGGGCAAAAAAGGTGGAGAACTCTCCACCTTTTTTATTTTCTACATTTTTATTCCATACTACCTTCCCTAACTGTAAGATAATAATACAACTTAGGTATTTCAACTAAGGTTTACGCCGTTTAACCAATAGCTTTTTTTCGATTATTGATTCAATATATATTTGAAGAACCATAGCATAAGTAGGTTAAGTTCATGGTAAGATTTGGGGAAAAAAGGTAGAGCTGTGCTCTACCTTTTTTATTTGGAAACTACTCGATTGAATAAGTATTATCCATAGCTCCAAAAATTAGATGGCTGCGCGTATCTTAAAATTTTTTAACATTTCTTTTTTTATTTCCCACAATACCAGTAATTTAGTCTTGCCATAGCATAAGTAGGTTAAGTTTATGGTAAGATTTGGGACAAAAAGGGTGGAGACTTCTCCACCCTTTTCTATTATATCAAAATAAAAACCACTTACAGAGTACTCTGTAAGTGGTTGTCTTACTTTTTCTTAAGTTTTTTTAATGGCCTATTTTATTTATTGGCCGCATATAATTTTGAAACTTCATCCCAATTTATAAGATTAAAAAAAGCATTGATATATTCGGGGCGCTTATTTTGATAATTTAAGTAATATGCGTGCTCCCAAACATCAAGCCCTAAAATTGGATGTCCTCCACAGCCTACTCCTGGCATAATGGGTGTATCCTGATTCGGTGTAGAGCAAATTTCCACCTTTCCTCCTTTATGGACACATAACCAAGCCCATCCAGATCCAAATCTTGACCCTGCTGCACTTGTAAATTTTTCCTTGAACCCATCAAAAGAACCAAAAGCATTATCAATTGCTTTAGCCAATTCACCAGAGGGTGCTCCTCCTCCATTTGGAGAAAGAATAGTCCAGAATAGTGAATGATTATAAAAACCACCGCCATTATTCCTAACCGCAGTATTATCCATATCCAATCCGGAAAGAATATCTTCTATTGATTTACCATCTAGGTCCGTTCCTTCGATGGCCGCATTTAGTTTTGTGGTATATCCATTATGATGTTTTGTATGATGAATTTCCATTGTCCTTGCATCTATATGAGGTTCTAAAGCATCATATGCATAAGGCAAATTCGGTAATTGAAAAGCCATAATTTTATTGTTTTTAGATTAATAATTATTGTATCTCAAATTTAAGGATTTTAACATTTATATTAACCCAATAATTTGTTAAGAACTGTTCCATAATCCTTATTTTGCAAGGAAAAATTGGTACAAGAAAGTCCTTTTAAGATATTTAACGCCTCGGCAGGCTCTGGTAAGACCTACGCTCTTTCCAAGGCATATCTAAAAATTGTGCTTTCTTCCCCAAATAACTTTAAACGGATATTGGCGATAACGTTTACCAATAAGGCGGTAAACGAAATGAAATATCGTATCCTTGAAAGCCTTTTCACCTTTGGCAAAATTGACTCTCTGGAGAAGGCACCTTCACTCTTTATTGAATTGATGGATGATTTACGTTTAAGCAGGGATTCCTTAAGGGAACTCAGTAAGCTTAGATTAAAGGAAATCCTGCATAACTATGCCTTTTTCGATATTTCTACCATAGACAAATTTACCCATAGGATTATACGCACTTTTGCACGAGATTTAAAAATTCCACAAAATTTCGAAGTTGTTTTGGATATGGATATGCTCCTAATCGAAGCCGTATCCAGAGTCTTATCAAAAGCGGGGGAAGATCAAGAACTTACTGAAATCCTTATGGATTTTGCCATGGAAAAAATCGATGACGATAAAAGTTGGGACATTGGTTTTGATCTTTTAAAAATTGGAAAGTTACTTTTGGATGAGAACAATACATCACATATTCAAAGTTTTGGTGAAAAAAAACTATCCGACTTTAGAGCATTACAAAATCATTTACGTTCCTTAAAAAAGGATACGGAGAAAAATGCCTTCCATATTGCCAAAGAAACAATTTCCTATATAGAATCCATGGGGGTCGCCATGGAACATTTCCCGAGGCAGACTTTGCCCAATCATTTCAAAAAAGTCTTGGAAGGCCAATTAAAACCTTCCCTTTTATATAACAACAAGCTTGAGGAAAATCTATTGGAAGGTAAGGTGCTAAAGGCCAAAATGGAACCCCCTACGGAAGATTTTTGCAATAACCTACTGCAGCGATACTTAGACCTTAAAGAGATTATCTACAAACGTAGTTACCTCCTTAACATCTATAATAATCTTGTTCCGTTAACTTTATTGAACACCATAAACGAAGAATTAAAGCAAATACAATTGGAAAAGGACCAACTATCCATTTCTGAATTTAATAGTATAATTTCCAAGGAAATAAAAAATCAGCCCGCACCATTTATCTATGAGCGTTTGGGTGAAAAATACAGGCATTATTTTATAGACGAGTTTCAAGACACCTCAGAAATGCAATGGAACAACTTGATTCCACTAATAGCCAACGCACTCGAAGGCGCAGACGCACAGGGCAGAACGGGTTCATTGTTTTTGGTAGGAGATGCTAAACAAGCCATATATAGATGGAGAGGCGGTAAGGCCGAACAATTCTTAAACTTAGCAACACAAAACTCCAATCCTTTCTCCGTAAGCAGCGAGGCATATATGCTGCCTAGGAATTATAGGAGTTACGACGAAATCATAAAATTCAATAACAGTTTTTTTCAAAGTATCTCTCCACTTTTAGAAAATTCACTTTACCGAAGTTTTTTTGAAGAAGGGAATAAGCAAGAAACCAATAACAAAAACGGAGGATATGTTAAGCTAAGCTTTTTAGAGGAGGAAGAAGATTATATCTACGCCGAAAAAGTTGTCGAGGCAATTAAACAGTCCTTGGATAATGGGTTCGATTATAGCGACATTTGCATTATAGTCCGCAAACGAAAACATGCCGTAATATTGACGGATTTTCTCATGAAGGACAGTATTCCGGTTATTTCTTCCGATTCCCTTTTGCTATCCAGCAGCCCAAAGGTTCAATTCTTAGTTTCCTTAGTACACTATATATTGGTTCAGGATAATAAAGAAAACAACTATAAGCTACTGGAGTATTTATCGGGTGCAATTAAAAATAAACACGATTTTATTCATCAACATCTAAACAACCCCGGTTCACTGCTTAGCGACCATTATCATTTCAATGTAGAAAAACATAAAGGCCAATCGCTGTTAGATACAATGGAGTACGCCATCAAAACTTTTGATCTCGCTCCTTTAACTGATGCTCACCTCATGTCATTTATGGACTTTGTTTTTGAGATAGAACAAAACCATGGTACAGATTTGCAATCATTCCTTACTCATTGGGAAATAAAAGCGGGCAAACTCAGCATCAGTACTCCCGAAAATACTTCGGCAATACAGATAATGACCATACATAAATCCAAAGGGTTGGAGTTTCCTGTAGTTATATTTCCATATGCAAACACCAAAGTTTTTGAAGAAATAGATCCCAAACTATGGGTTTCTGTGGATTCGAAGTCATTTTTAGGATTCCAAGAGTTACTTATTAGTAAAAAACAGGAAGTTCTAAATTATGGAAGCATAGAGGCTGCCTTATATGAAGAAGAACATCAACAATTACAATTAGACGCTTACAACCTACTATATGTAGTACTTACCAGAGCAATAAACGCGCTCTATATTATAAGTTATCAGGACCTAAAAAGGGATGGAATCTTCAAGACTGATTATTATTCGGGACTTTTTATGCATTACTTAAGCCAGCAGGGAATGTGGCAACAAGACAAAATGGAGTATGATTTTGGTACGGTTCCAAAGCAATTAAGAGTAAATGATGTTAATGATTCAGAAATAAGCATACCATATATATATACGCATAAGGATAGAAAAGCATTTAAAATCCATACTAAGGCGGGTATGCTATGGGATACGGAAAGGGAAGCTGCAATACAGCAAGGAAACATTATACATCATATTCTTGGGAACATAGACCATGAAGAAGATTTAGAAGTAGCTTTAGAAAGTGCTCGTAAAAAAGGATTGTTAGGTCCTGCTAACTACAATACGGTTCGAGATATACTCTATAAAGTAATAAACCATTCAAACTTAAAGGGTTTCTTTACAAAGGACAACCTTATACTTAACGAAAAAGAACTGCTTTTATCCAATGGGGAAGTTTTAAGACCCGATAGGGTGGTAATAAATAAAGGCCAAGTTCATATTATTGACTATAAAACCGGTAAAAAAAGTCCAAAATACAAGGAACAAATAGAAGCCTACGCTAATGCTTATAGGGATATGGGATATGAGGTTAAGAATAAAATCATTGCGTATATTAACGAAGATATAATAATCGAATTTACTTAAAATATGTACGGAAAAATAAAAGAACACCTTCAGGAAGAACTAGAACAGATAAAGGAAGACGGCCTTTATAAAAAGGAAAGAATTATTGTCTCTCCCCAAGATGCGGTAATAAAAATTTCTACAGGAGAGGAGGTTATTAATTTTTGTGCCAACAACTATTTGGGGCTTTCTTCACATCCAGATGTTATCCAGGCGGCAAAAGATACTTTGGACTCCCATGGCTTTGGAATGTCCTCCGTAAGATTTATTTGCGGTACTCAAGACATCCACAAGGAATTAGAAAATAAGATAGCCGATTTTTATGGAACCGAGGATACCATTCTATACGCCGCAGCATTTGATGCCAATGGCGGTGTATTCGAACCTTTACTTACGGCTGAAGACGCCATTATATCAGATTCTTTAAACCATGCTTCCATAATAGACGGGGTAAGACTATGTAAAGCCCAAAGATATCGCTATGCAAATAGTGATATGGAGGATTTGGAGAGTCAACTAAAAAAAGCTAATGAAAGTGGAGCACGGTTTAAAATCATAGTAACCGATGGTGTATTTTCCATGGATGGTTTGGTCGCCCCTTTAGATAAAATCTGTGATTTGGCCGATAAGTATGATGCCATGGTAATGATAGACGAATGTCATGCCACAGGTTTTATTGGTCCCAAAGGCATTGGAACTCTGGAAGAAAAAAATGTAATGGGGCGTATTGATATTGTAACCGGTACTTTAGGAAAGGCCTTGGGCGGTGCAATGGGTGGTTATACTACAGGAAAAAAAGAAATCATAGAAATACTAAGACAACGATCAAGACCATATCTGTTTTCAAACTCTTTAGCCCCAGCTATTGTAGGCGCATCCATTAAAGTTTTTGAAATGTTGGCTAACGATACCAGCCTACGAGATAAATTACAGGCCAATACAGCATATTTTAAAAAAGGCATGAAAAAAGCAGGTTTTGACATTATAGACGGCGATTCTGCGATTGTACCTGTGATGTTATATGATGCAAAACTATCGCAACAGATGGCAGAAAAACTATTAGAGCAAGGTATTTATGTCATAGGATTCTTCTATCCTGTGGTACCCAAGGGCAAGGCGAGAATACGTGTGCAACTATCAGCAGCCCATGAAAAAACACATCTGGACCAAGCAATTAATGCTTTTATAAAAGTAGGAAGGGAACTAAATGTCGTTTAAATGTGCATTTTATACTATTAAATGAGTTAAAAAAACAGGAAATTGATTTTGTTAATAATATTTAACAACTTACATTTGCAGCTAATAAACACTTAAAACTTAAAATTTTGAACATGAAACATCTTAGCAAATTATTGGTTGTTGCCCTACTTGTTGTAGGTTTTAACAACGTACAAGCGCAAGACGAGAATAATCCTTGGCAAGTGCAGTTCGGGGCTAACGCCATAGACGTATATCCAACTGGGGATGTAAGTTCTTTTGGTAATGAATTCTTTAATGTCAACGATCATTGGAACATTCTTCCTTCTATCTCTTATGTTGGGATATCGAAAAGTGTTGGTGATGGTTTTTCTATCGGAGCCAGAGGTTCCCTAAACAAAATCAGCAAATTAGGTGACGTTAGCGTTGATGATTTATCTCACTATGCTATAGATGGTACAATAAAATATGACTTCATCAAAAGAGAATCGGTTATTGATCCTTTCATCGAAGTAGGTGGTGGTTACACTTGGGTAGATGAAATCGGAGCTGGTACTGTTAATGGTGGTCTTGGAATCAACTTTTGGTTCACAGAAAATATTGGCCTTACCTTACAGTCTACTTACAAACATGCTTTCGAAGATTACGGAGTTAAGCATTTTCAACATTTAGCTGGTATCTCTGTTAAATTTGGAGGTACTGATACGGATGGAGACGGTATATATGACAAAGATGATGCTTGTCCAGAAGTTGCTGGTCTTGAAGCATTCAACGGTTGTCCAGATTCAGACGGTGATGGCATAGAAGACAGCAAAGATAGCTGTCCTAACGAAGCTGGTTCTAAAGAAATGAACGGTTGTCCAGATGCTGACGGTGATGGTGTAGCTGACAAGGACGATGCTTGTCCTAACGAAGCTGGTCTTGCCGCTCTAGCTGGTTGCCCAGATGCTGATGGAGATGGTGTAGCTGATAAGGATGATGAATGTCCAAACGAAGCTGGTCCATCTGAAAATAACGGATGCCCATGGCCTGATAGTGATGGAGATAGCGTTCTTGATAAAGACGATCAATGTCCAGACGTTGCCGGTACTGTCGCTAACGCTGGTTGTCCAGAAGTTACCGAGGAAGTTCAGAAACAATTGAACGAGTACGCAAGAACAATTTTGTTCGATACAGGTAAATCTTCTATCAAAGCTGAGTCTACTTCTGTAATGGTTGATATCATCCAAATTTTGAATGAATATCCAACTGCTAAATTTACAGTTGAAGGTCACACTGATAGTGTAGGTAGTGCTAAATTGAACCAAAGTCTTTCTGAGTCTAGAGCTCTTTCTGTAAAAGAATTCTTAGTAGACAAAGGAATCGAAGAATTCAGATTATCAGCTGTAGGATACGGTGAAGACAAGCCAATTGCTACTAACAATACAAGAGCTGGTAGAGCACAAAACAGAAGGGTAGAAATTAACTTAGTAAAATAAGTTCACCTTATATAAACATTAAGTGTTTTAATACAATAAAAGCTCCGCATAACGCGGAGCTTTTTTATTTTTACATCAATGGTAAGTTTTCTTGAAAAGGTCATTGATGAATTATACAATATGGGAGTTGATATTGATCAATGTATCTATGTCCTTCCTAGTAAAAGAGCTGGGACTTTTTTAAAAAAAATCATTTCTAAAAAAATAGGTAAAACAATAGTCTCACCCGGCATATATAGTATCGAAGAGTTTGTTGAAAATATTTCTGGATTATCCTACGCTTCTCAAACCCAACAACTTTTTCAGCTTTATAAAGCCTATTTGCAAGTTGGCACCTATGAAAAAGAGTCTTTCGAATCCTTTCTTAATTGGGGACAAACCCTGTTACAGGACATCAATGAATTAGACAGATACCTTGTTGACACTTCATCCTTATTTTCAGGCTTATCGGCAATCCAAGAAGTTAATCATTGGTCCCTACAAAAAGATAGAACGTCCTTAATGGAAAACTATCTACACTTCTGGAAACAATTAAACCAAATTTATAGTACCTACAATTCTAACCTCCTAAAGAATGAGGCAGGCCACCAAGGACTCGTTTACAGAAAAGCTTCTGAAAAAATTACTGATTATGTGGCGAATACTAATAAATCCCATATTTTCATGGGCTTTAACGCCATAAATACTGCAGAAAGTAATATCATTCAAACAATACTTGCCAATTCTAATTCAAAAATATATTGGGATATAGACGAATATTTTCTAAAAGATAAATTACACGATGCAGGACTTTTTATAAGAAAACACAAAAATTCATGGCCGTACCTAAAATCCAATAAGACCCAGGGTATAAGTACATACTATTCTAAGCCCAAAGAAATACAAGTTGTAGGTGTGCCAAAAAATATAGCCCAAACAAAATACGTTGGAAGTCTATTGGAAAGAATGGCACTAGAAAATCCAAAAGGATTAAAGGATACCGCTGTTATACTCGGGGATGAATCCTTATTAAATCCCTTATTACACAGCATTCCAAAAAGTATTCCAGACATCAACATTACAATGGGGCAGAAAGTGGAACTTTCAGGAATAGCCACATTTTTTACTTCCTTCATAGATTTACATCTATCCAAAACAAAAAGAGGTTGGTTCTATAAAGACTTTACCAAATTCTTGAACAATCCCTTTTCGGTAGCACTTCTAAAATTTTGTAACATAGATGTGGGTGCCATAATAAACAATATTTATCATAAAAACTGGATTTATTTATCCGATAAAAAAATCCAAGAGCTTTTGGACAATCGTTCAACAATTATTTCATCTTTATTCTCTACATATAAAAATCCAAAGACCTATGTCTCAAAATGTAATACTTTAATTTTAACGTTTAAAGATATATTTGAGGAAGCCGAGGACCATTTGGCATTGGAGCAACTTTTTAAAATAAATACGCTCTTCAATCAAATTAAGGATTTAATTGATCAGTACGAGTATCTAACTTCGCTTAAAAGCTTAAAAAGTCTGTACCAACAGCTCATCGCCTCGGAAACCTTGGACTTCCAAGGAGATCCTTTAGAAGGCCTACAGATTATGGGGATGTTGGAAAGTAGAAATCTAGACTTTGAAACTGTAATTCTAACTTCCGTAAATGAAGGGATATTACCTTCTGGAAAATCTAACAACTCCTTTATTCCGTTCGATTTAAAAGTAGAGTATGGGTTACCCACCTATAAAGAGAAGGATGCCGTATACACTTATCACTTTTATAGACTTATTCAACGAGCAAAAAAAGTATTTCTTATCTACAACACAGAACCGGATGTCTTGGAAGGTGGGGAGAAAAGTAGGTTAATAACCCAAATTCTTACGGATGAAAACCGTAAAGATGTAACCGAAAGGGTTCTAGCACCTAAAATCCAGGAAATAAAAAAAATTGAGAGGGAGGTGCATAAAACTCAAAATTTACTGGAAATGCTAAATGCCTATGCTATCCAAGGATTCTCGCCTAGTTCACTGAGCAATTATATTAGAAACCCCTTAGACTTCTACAAGCGAAACTTAATGGGGATAGAAGATTCAGATGACGTTGAGGAAAATATTGCCGCAAATACAATGGGGACCATAATACACGACACGCTGGAGGAACTCTACACTCCTTTCCTAGGTAAGGAAATTCTCAAAGATGATCTTAAAGACGCACGGACAAGGATAACAACCTTAGTACGGACCAACTTTAAAAAAACATATTTGGATGGAGCCTATGATAGCGGTAAAAACCTTATAGCTTACAATGTCATTATTAAGTATATCCAAAACTTTGTGGATAACGAAATTGAACAATTATCCCATCATACCATTAAAATCCTCGGATTGGAGAAAAAGCTACATGTAGCGGTTACTTTACCGGGCTCCAATAAGAATATAATTCTTAAAGGAAAATTGGACCGTATCGATACTTTCGATGGAATAACCCGAATCATAGATTACAAAACAGGGAAGGTAGAAAAGAGAAATTTAGAGGTTATCAATTGGAGTGATATCATAGAAAATTATGACTTTAGCAAAGCCTTTCAATTACTCTGTTATTCCTATATGTTTCTGAAGACCAATGAATCTGAAAACATCTATGCAGGGATTATAAGCATTAAAAACTTGAAAGAAGGTGTAATGCTATTCTGTAAAAAAACTTCCGTTCGGGACACAAAAAAGAACCCCATCATAGATAGAGCCGTTGTTCAAGAATTTGAGCAATTACTCTTTAGTTTGATTGAGGAAATCCTTGACCCAAAAATTCCTTTTATTGAAAAAGAGGTTTAGCCTATTTCTTATCTGGTCTTGTGGGTCTTACTTCAATTTTACTGGGTAAAGTTCTTGGATGCATCCTCAATAAGTCCAGAACAAGTCGGCCAATGTCCTCGGGTTGAATCTTCCAAGCATCTGAATCATCCGGCTCATTATTATTGAAATGTGATGCTACTGAGCCTGGCATTATTGTAGTGACTTTAACATCATACTTTCTTAAGTCCAACATAGCGGCCTGTGTGAAACCAACTACTCCAAATTTGGACGCGTTATAACCTGCTCCAGAAGCAAAAAAGTTTGTGCCCGCCAAACTTGCCAACGTCATGTAATAACCCTTGGTCTTTTTAAGCTCTTCAACTGAAGCCTTTAAGGTATGAAAAACACCATTTAAGTTCGTATCTATCATCTGATGCCATTGGTCCTCCGTCATTTCATCGATTGGAGCAAAATTACCGACCCCGGCATTGGCCAAGACTACATCTAGATGCCCCCATTTAGCTATGATTTGACTAATAGCATTCATTTCATCCTCGATGTTGCTAACATCAGATACTACTCCCATAGTATTTTCATTGTTCAAGCTCTTAAGTCCTTTTTGTACACTGGCATCCGACCTTCCGCTAATAGCCACTTTTATTCCTGCATTCAAAAGAGATTTTGCAACTCCTAATCCTATACCCTTAGTGCCTCCCGTAATATAGGCCACCTTGTTTTTCAAATCGTTCATTTTTGTTTTTTTACAAAATTATCAATCCCAATGAACTAAAGTAGCGGATTTGCTTAAAGATTTAACGGGTTTGATTTACTATATTTAAAGGTTTTAAAATATAAAAAGATGAACAAAATTGTACTTTGGTCAATCACTGCCGCATTAGCAGGATTTTTGTTTGGGTTTGATACCGTAGTTATTTCCGGTGCCGATAAAAAATTGCAAGCACTTTGGGAAAGTTCCGATGTCTTCCATGGATGGGTAGTTATGTCCGGTGCGCTTTGGGGAACTGTAATCGGTGCTATTTTCGCAGGAATCCCTACCGACAAATGGGGAAGAAAAAATACTTTGATTGCTATAGGAATTTTGTATACCGCGTCCGCAATTGGGTCTGCCCTGTCCAATGACCCATTAACTTTTGCCATTTTCCGCTTCCTAGGAGGTATTGGCGTTGGTGTTTCTACTATTGCCGCTCCAGCCTATATCTCAGAAATATCACCGGCAAACAGCAGAGGCAAGCTCGTAGGTTTTTATCAATTTAGTCTTGTTTTTGGTATTCTTGTGGCTTTTCTATCGAACTATCTCCTAAGTGGTATAGGTGAAAATGATTGGCGATGGATGGTAGGAGTTGAGGCCTTCCCGGCCATAATCTACACGTTGTTCATTTTAACCGTACCCAAAAGCCCAAGGTGGTTATTGATGAACGGTAAAGATGAAGAAGCGGGAAAAATACTCAAGATCATTAATCCACAAGGGGATGTACAAGAGATGATTTCAGAAATTCAAAAAAACGATGTACAGCCAGAAAGCCATGAAAACATATTCATGAAAAAGTATCGCTTTCCACTGATTCTTGCCTTTCTTATCGCGTTTTTTAATCAGACTTCGGGAATTAATGCCTTTTTATATTACGCACCCAGAATCTTTGAAGAAGCTGGTCTGGGAGAGAGCACTGCGCTATTGAGCAGTGTAGGTATTGGCATTACCAATATGTTATTTACCCTATTGGGTATAAACCTTGTGGACCGCTTAGGAAGAAAACAGTTAATGTATATCGGTTCTATTGGCTATATTATTTCGCTTTCATTAGTGGCCTGCGCATTTTTCTTTGGATGGCAAGGCATGGCCGTGCCGATATTCCTCTTTATATTCATTGCAGCCCATGCCATTGGTCAAGGGACCATTATTTGGGTATTTATTTCTGAAATATTCCCTAATCATTTAAGGGGTAGTGGCCAATCTTTTGGCTCTTCAGTACATTGGATTTTAGCAGCCGCTATCCCTGCGGCAGTACCATTTTTGTTCTCCACTATAGGTGCCGGAATGGTATTTACCTTCTTTGCCCTTATGATGGTGCTACAACTGTTGTTCGTTAAGTTTATGATGCCGGAAACAAAAGGAATATCCTTGGAAGAGCTCAGCAAAACCCTCACCCAGAAATCTTAGTTCAGGAGTTTTAAACACTTATGGTGATCTTGGTCTGGATACCAAGTCTGGTACTAAGGGTTACTGCGCCCCTTAAAAAAGATGAAACCTTTAATGTAAAAAAGGAAAAAGTAGTTGTTTCACTTTGGGTATTAACCCATCAAGGGGCCGTATCTCTTGACAACTACATTATTGATCTTTTGGTAATTGAACCAATTTAAATTGGAATTTTAAGAACTATTATGCGAAAGGTATTTTTCCATATAACCTAAAACCCGCTACTCTTCCCTTTAAAATTAGGAGGCCATCGGCATATCCATCACCTCTTCGATTCTGTTGAACAGTTCTTCTGGATTGAAGGGTTTAAATACGAAACCGTTCATTCCACTTTGAAGAATCTTGTCCTTTACTTCTAAAAATACAGAGGCGGATAGGGCCAATATCGGTACAGTGGTATTGAATTTTCTGATTTCCATTGCCGAAGTGTATCCGTCCATTACCGGCATCTGAATATCCATTAGGACGACATCATAAATGTTCTTCCTTACCATATTGACAGCCATTAGCCCATCAAAGGCAACATCAACAACTAGGTTTGCCTTCTCCAATACCTGTTTGCAAACCATGATATTGATTTTGTTGTCCTCTACCAACAAGATTCTTCTGCCCTTGAGATTCCGCTCTTTTTTTTCAGTGTCATAGTCCAATCTTCCATCCGAGGCCAGCTTTAATTCGAGATCAAAGTAAAAGCGACTTCCGATTCCTACATCGCTTTCAATTTTTACTGTTGAATCCATAGCTTCCAAAACGCTCTTGACAATGGGGAGGCCAAGTCCCGTGCCACCATAAAAACGATCCGTACTCGTAGAAGCCTGAGTAAACGGTTCCCATATAGTCTCCAATTGTTCCTGCGCAATACCGAATCCAGTATCAATGACTTCGATGCGAACATGTATACTCCCAGTTTTTTCCTCCTGTTTCTTAATTTTTAAGGTCACACTTCCTTTTTCTGTAAACTTTATGGCATTGGAGACCAGATTGTTTATCGCCTGATTGAAACGGTCTATATCCAACCATACACTTGGAAGTTCTTCATCAATTTCCAGTTCCAAGGAAATTCCCTTCTTCAAACAGGCGGGACCATGTATCTGTTTCATCTGTCTCGCAGCTGCTTTTATATCGGCGGGAATCGGATTGAGTTGTATTCCACTGGATTCCATTTTACTAAAATCCAATACGTTGTTCAGTAAGTTAAGTAATATTTTCCCCGAGTAATTCAATGCCTCTATGTTCTCCCGTTGATCTTCTCTAGGGTTCGTATCCCCCAAGATATGTGAAAGCCCGGTAATCGCATTTAACGGTGTCCGAATCTCATGGCTCATCATGGTCAAGAATTTGGACTTGGCATTGGATGCTTCGATGGCTTTTTCCCGTTCACTATGAATCCTCGAAAAAAATTGGAGGTTAATGACCGAAAAGAACACCAATTGATAAGTAGTGAAAATTGAAGTGGTGAGAATGGAAATAGGATAAACGTACCTTCCGGCCATAAGTTCATCCAGCTTCGTAGTTGTAAACAAGTTGAAATCAGTTGCGTACAGAAGAGACCAAAGCGCCATTGATAACGATGGAAAAATCAGGATATACAATCTTTCCCTTCGAAATGAAAAAAATAAAAAAGGTAACCCCATGGCGAACATTAGTATGAACTCCACGCTACCGGCCTTACCGATAAAGGAAGAGGTTACGGCAACGCTCAAATTAAAGACAATAAGGTAAATAAATCTGGCCAAAGTCAGGTTCCCCCTCTTCGAGATTACCGCAGATAACACAAAAAAAGGGACCGTTACCCCGATATAGTTGCTCAACTCGAACAATTCCGAACTTCGTGCTAAAAAAAACCAGAGCACTGAAATAATCATGGTCAATAAGGAAAGCTTGTAAACAATGTTTACTCTACGTTTTGAGAATTCGGACATAATTCAAATAATTGATATTCATATTAATCAATTTAAATATCGCAACTAATGTAAGAAATTACTTATATTTTGTTGTCAAATCAATCTTTATGTATATGAAAGTATCGAAACGCGCATTAGAAAGTCTCTTAAAAGATTAATTGGGTATTGCCCATAATATGAATGCTGCAGCAAGTAATTTTGTAGATTGGTTACACAAAGGAATTGACTATTGAAGTTGAAAGCCGATATTACTTATTTGAATTTATTTATAGTCCAAACTATATTCGAACTTATAAAATAATTAAAATATACATGTTCAGATTATGATTGTGGATAATTACACGCTAGAGTAAATTTGGAAAATGAAGTAATATTTACTTTGAACATTGCTAAAATTAAAAGTTCGAATCGTTTCAGAGCTAGAGCCCCTAACCTATTCCTTTAATAAACAATATGTTACAATCATTTTTTCAAAATAGGTAACCGAATTGATCTACCCGAAAGGCGTTTCGACGCTTTCGTTGTATAAACGTTAAGATAAGAGTGTCTAAACAGTATTAATTGATTTGAATTTTATATTTTTTCTACCCTTTTCTGTTGTGAAAGACTTCAAGTACTCCATAACCTAGATTTTAAGGATTTTGTTTGAGTAATTCTAGACTTTCGGCTGTTATACTAAAAAGAAGGGCATTAAATTTTTGGTTTTGCTTAATCTTAAAATAGTATAGCAATAAACCAATTGTTTATGTCAATTGATTTTACTTTCCACACAAACTCTTAATTGCCAGTCATTTTACCATGTTGAACATCTTTCAGAAATCAAAAAAACTTATTTCTAGTCTTTTTAACACCAGAGCTGCCGGACTTTATATACTACTATTCGCCGCAGCCATAGCTATCGCCACTTTTGTGGAAAACGATTTTGGCACCAGTGCGGCACAAAAGGTCATTTTCAAATCTTGGTGGTTTGAACTCTTACTTCTATTATTCGGTATTAGCATTATTGTGAATATTTTCAAGTTCCGAATGATTCCTCAAAAGAAATGGCCATTATTACTATTTCATGCGTCCATCATTATCATTTTAATAGGTGCGGGTGTAACACGATACTTTGGTTTTGAGGGTGTTATGCATATTCGAGAAAATAATGCTTCCAACCGCTTTTTATCATCCAATTCATTTTTGAAATTTAAGGTGTCAAAAGCTGGGCAAACCTATGATTTTGAAGAACCTGTTTTGTTCGCCTCCTTAGGAAATAATAGTTGGAGTGAATCTTATTTAATTGGTGATGATCTTGTTGAGATAAAAGTCAAAGATTTTATACCCAACCCCAAACAAAGGTTGGTCGAGAGTATTGACGGTAAACCTACTATACAAATTGTAGTTGCAGGGGCAAATGGAAGGGAAGAGTATTTCATCAATCAAGGTCAAACAAAACGCATCCGCAATTTTGTATATAATTTCAAGGAAACGCTACTACCCAATGCTTTCAACATTGTTTTACGCAATGATTCATTATTTTTTTCTTCCGATAGAACCTTTACACAGACCGTAATGGCCACACAACAAAAGGACACTATTATGGGCTTCAATACCTATAACCCTTTGCGCTTAAGATCACTTTACTCTGATGGCAGTACAAATGTGGTGTTTTCAAAATTTATGAAAAGTGGTAAAGTTCAAATGGTTTCTGAAAGTTCAAAAATCAAAAACGAGAGCGTAAACGCCGTAGTAATGGATATATCCGTTAATGGTAATTCGCAGGAAGCTATGGTGTACGGTAGTAGAGGAAATTCAGGAAGACCTCAGCTATTGAACTTTAATAATTTAGACATCTCGGTATCCTATGGTTCCAAAGAAGTGGTTGTGCCCTTTCAAATAAAACTCAACGAATTTATACTTGAAAAATATCCTGGTACTAACAGTGCCTCTTCCTATGCGAGTGAAGTTACCCTTATGGATTCCAGAAACAATGAACGCTTTGATTATCGCATTTTTATGAATAATATATTAGATTATGATGGCTACCGTTTCTTTCAATCATCTTTTGACAAAGATGAGAAAGGAACCTATTTAAGTGTAAACCACGATTTTTGGGGTACTTGGATTTCCTACATAGGCTATGCCCTATTGACCATAGGTATGCTATGGACTCTGTTCAATAAGAACACCCGTTTTTACCAAGTCACCCAAAAAATCAAAAAACTTAGAGCAAAGAGCGGCACTTTTATCCTAGTCCTGTTTATTTCTTTATCCGCGAATGCTCAAGAATCTTTTGTTAAAAATGCAGTTGAAGCAGACCATGCCAGCGAGTTCAGTTCTTTGGTAGTGCAGGATTTTAAAGGAAGGATGAAACCTATGCATACCCTCTCTCGGGAAATTATGCGGAAATTGGCCCGTAAGGAAAGTATGTACGGGTTAAGTGCTGACCAGATTATATTGAGTCTTTTTGCGAATAAGCAAGCGTGGTACAGCGCACCGATCATCAAATTGGGAAAACATCAAAACATTCATAAATTGTTAAGTGTTGCGGAAGATTATGCCGCATACAAAGACTTCTTTGACCAAAATGGCACCTATAAACTACGGGAAGAAATGCGTAGGATCTATAGTTTGGATCCCATTGATAAAGGGGTCTATGAAAAAGAACTCATGAAAATTGATGAACGTATCAATATTCTGAGTATGGCCTTTTCTGGGTCACTTTTAAAAATTATTCCAAATCCTGGTGACCCAAATAATACTTGGGTATCCAATTCAACCCATAATCACAGCCAAAACGACGGTCATAATCATGAAAATAATGTGGCCGATAAATTTTTCAATGCCTATGCTTCTGCATTAAAGTCCGGAATTACTAGTGATAACTATGATCAGGCTAACCTATTACTTACTGAGCTAAAGGATTACCAGAAGAATAACGGTGGTGAGGTGCTACCTTCAGATACAAAATTAAATGCTGAAATTCTGTTGAACAAAATGAATGTGTTTACCAGATTGGCAATCTTCTATTTTCTTTTAGGCCTGGCATTATTGTTTTTCCTGTTCCTCTCCGTATTTAAACCAAATATCAAACTTAAAAAGGTGTATCAAATTTTATTTGCCTTGGTGGTAATTGGCTTTGTACTGCACACTATAGGGCTTGGTCTACGTTGGTACGTTTCCGGACGTGCACCTTGGAGTAATGGTTATGAATCTATGATCTATATTGCCTGGACCTCTACATTGGCAGGTGTTCTGTTTACAAGAAAATCTTTTGGAGGGCTTGCCGCAACCATGGTATTAGCGGCAACCATTTTATTGGTTTCTACCTTAAGTTTTCTTGATCCTGAAATTACGCCTTTGGTTCCCGTCTTAAAATCCTATTGGCTAACCATTCACGTTTCTTTAGAAGCAGGTAGTTATGGTTTCTTGATGCTAGGTGCCATCATAGGCTTAATTAATCTTGTCCTCATGATTTTCTTGAAAGAATCCAATATGGATAGAATTAAACGAATTATACAAGAAATGTCCTATATCAGCGAGCTTACCTTAATAGGTGGACTATTTATGGTAAGTGTCGGCACCTATTTAGGTGGTGTTTGGGCCAACGAGTCTTGGGGAAGATACTGGGGCTGGGATGCCAAGGAAACCTGGGCTTTGGTTACTATTTTGGTATATGCATTTATTCTACATATGCGTATTATACCAAAGTTAACAGGCCTTTTTGCTTATAATGTTGCCACAATTTTTGGATTGGCATCCGTACTTATGACCTATTACGGTGTAAACTATTACTTATCCGGATTACATTCTTATGCTACTGGAGACCCCATTCCTATTCCGAATTGGGTATATATTGTTGTAGTAACAATAGTAATTATAAGCACCTTAGCGTACCTTAAAAAGCGAAAGTTTAAAATAATATCCTAATCTAAAATAACTATTTAATCAAGGTACCGTTTTCTAAAATCAGGTCGTACTTATAACCTGCGCCAAAATCTCGATTTAAACTTACGGTAGCCTTAATAGTGATATCCGAACCTTCTGGAACAAATGAACTTGAGGTAACTACTAAATCAAAGTCATTCTTACTACCATCCTGGATATGGAGCCAATTGCGCTGCATAATATTAGGGTTGACCTTTACACACTTTCCGTTAATTTGAACGGAATACCCTTCATATTTTTTGGGGTCTTTTACCAATTCAGAAATTTTAATAGCTCCTTTAAATTCAACTTTTTTATCCGTATGGGTAGGAATATCTTCTTTTACAACCCTAACTTTCTCCATGGTAGGACTACTGGTCGCAGTATTTAATTGGCCCACATGTTTGGAATGGTCTTCTGCAACTAAATTGGTAACCAGGTAAATGGTGTCAAATACCCTATTGTACTCTTTACTTTCAAAATTTGTTTTCAAAAGTGGGTTTCTGTAAAAATAAACATCCCCTTTGGCCACTTCCTGTTTTCTAGAAGCGATCCAAAATTGTTTGTTTGAGTCCTCAATAACTTTTAAATATACATAACGGTCTGTAGGCAGCACTTCCTTAACCACCACTTTATGTAAATCTTCATTAAAGGCACCCGTATTATTTTGGGTGACCTGAATATCTGGATTAGGAGCGAAAATGCCACTTCCGCTAGACTCGGAAACTCCATCTGATTCTGTGGAAGGTGCAATGACCTTTGGTCCATTATTACAGGAGCTAACCATTACCGTAATAGCTAGTACGCTTACTATATTTAATTTAATTCTCATGATATAAAATTTAAAATCGTTGTATTAATCTTGTAAAAATCCTTATGTTATTTTCTTGGTTATACATAGTATACTCCCCTGAAATACTGAATAATAGTTTTCTTGTAATGTTATAGGATACATCAGCTCCCATATAATGTTGATCAAAAGTATTGAGCATATTCACATAATCGTAATGCACATATCTATAGTAAACATTGGTATTTAATCTTCCACGTAAAAAATCGCGATAATAACGTGCGGAACCAATATTACTTAATAAATAATTGGAATCATTTCTGTTATATGATAGGGAGAGTCTACCTCCAATATTTGACAATCTAGAAAAAGTAACAAACCCATTTATATTGTCCGATTTGTTTTCACTATTATTCTGAAATCGTTTACTGTAACTGGCGCCCGCCATTATACCCTTGTAAGGTTTAAAATTAATACGGGCACGTGCTCCCTGACGTGCCATATTATTATCCAGCAATCTTTCAATATCTGTCTGGAAGGTTTCATAATACAAAATGCGTTTTCTTGAATCATAAGACAGTGACAAGTTTAGCTTTCTATTGAATCGATATCTAGCGGAAACATACAAATTGGTCAATCTAATATCATTACTCACCTCATTGTTCAAATTGCTAAACAAATCTACCTCCAATGATGAAAAAACGTTCAAGTTTTTTAAAATGGTACTGTTATGTTGAAAATAAGCATATCTACGGTCTATCTCACCGCTATTTTGCTGTTGTATAAACCCTAAAGTAGTCTGGGAATATAAATCGTCACTATCTGTTGCAACACCAACATAACCGCCATATTGCAGTAAGTTGGAATTGAATCCAAAATCAAAAATATCAGGTCTAAAACCAACAATGGCGCCTATATATTTTTTACCAAAATACTTTTCGGCCTGTAGTCCATCAATAGCACCCAATGATGATATTTTTGGATTGATATTTCTTCCTAAAATTACCGACAAAGAGGGCAATACTTCGTAATGTGCCGCTAAATTATAGACTCTGAAAAGACTATTTTGTCGAAGTGAAGAACTTTCACCAGAATCTAATATTTGCCGATAGTTTAAATAAGTATTAAATGAAAATTTAGAATTCCGTAGATGATCTGCGTTCAAGGAAAGCCTTCCCATAAATCTATGGCGATCATCCCTGTTACTCGCAATAATGCTTTGACTACTGGCGGATATCCTACCTCTTATATCTTCTTTATAAAAGGGTTCCTCTTCTGCTAAATCGGTCGTTCCTAAAGTTAATTCCTCCTTTACAATTTTAGGTGCTTCAATCTTCTTTTTAGGTATAACGTTATAAGTAACGGCATCTCCTTTTTCTACAGCACAACCATTTATAATTTCACAAACACAAGAGGTTGTAGATTTACTGGTAACGACCAAGCAAGATGCACTACTAGCTTTTAGCTGCAAAGAATCACCAATTGCTATTGGTTCTGTGTCCGTAAAACGGACATAGATATTCTGGGAGGTCACAAAAGTTACCTTACCCGTTAACGTCTTATCAATTTCTTGACCAGACATAATAGGCACCAGTGCCATGAAGGCCATTATAAAATTTAATAGTTTTTTCATGCAAACTTATTCTCTGCCATTAGGGTGGCATTCATAACATCTTTGATTGCCCAGATTTGTATTGTGGTCATCCTGATGGCAATGTATACAGTCAAAAACCGTAAAATTGTTTGGTGTAGTATGGCATTCTATACAGGTATCCCAAGTCTCGCCTTGACGGTGGTTTCCAGAATAAATGGGAAAATAATTATCATGGTCAAAAGTCGAAGGGCTCCAACCAGGAGCCGTTGTATGGCACGAAACACAATCGGTTGGGAAACCTGCTGCCTGGTGATTAGGATCAGTGGTCTGGTTATAATCATCTTGATGACAATTGACACAGTCCGGTGAAAGTCCAGTATAGGTACCATTGGTATGGCATTGGTTACAATCCTGAATGTCATGTCCTTGTGTCAATGGGAAAAAATCATGATTTATTGACGCAGGAGACCATCCCGGGTTGGTACTATGACAGGATGCGCAGTCCGTTGAAAAACCGCTGGTCTGGTGATTTGGGTCTTGGGTACCGTTATAATCCTCTTGGTGGCAATTGACGCAATCCGGGGAAAGCCCTACATAAGTGCCATTGGTATGGCATTGGGTACAATCCTGAATATCATGCCCCAAAGTCAACGGGAAAAAGTCATGGTTTATTACTGCTGGTGACCATCCTGGGTTGGTACTATGGCAAGAAGCACAGTCTGTTGAAAAACCACTGGTTTGGTGATTAGGGTCCTGGGTACCGTTATAATCCGCTTGGTGACAATTTACACAATCGGGGGAAAGACCCGAATAGGTGCCATTGGTATGACACGCGGTACAATCCTGTATGTCATGTCCTTGTGTCAAAGGGAAAAAATCATGGTTTATGGTTGCCGGGGTCCACCCTGGATTGGTCGTATGACAAATGACACAATCGGTAGAAAAACCAGTTGTTTGGTGATTTGGGTCCTGCGTACCGTTATAATCCTCTTGGTGACAATTGACACAATCAGGGGTAAGACCAGCATAGGTACCATTGGTATGGCATTCGATACAATCCTGAATATCATGACCTTGCGTTAGAGGAAAAAAGTCATGGTTAATAGTTGCCGGTTTCCAACCTGGAGCGGTTGTATGACAAGAAGCACAATCGGTTGAAAAACCATTGATTTGATGGTTAGGGTCTTGCGTAGCAGCATAATCCTCTTGGTGACAACTTATACATTCCGGAGAAGCATCTGCATAGTTTCCTGTGGTATGACATTGTGTACAATCTTGAATATCATGACCTTGTGTCAACGGGAAAAAGTCGTGATTTATACTTTGTGAATCCCAGCCAAAACCCATTGGATTGTGACATTCGGTACAATCCATAGAAAACCCACCTGCTTGATGGTCTGGACTTTGTGTATTGGCATAATCATCTTGGTGACAGTTGATGCAATCATTCCCAATACGATCAAAACGCAAGGCCGTTTCAGATGTATGACATTCTATACAGCTTAAATTACTATGTGACCCCACCAAAGCAAATCCATTTTCTTCATGAATTTCCGGAATATTATTTACCAACCAGGATTCTGAAGTATGACAACGAACACAATCATTACCCACAGATTGACTATGAACATCTGTATGGCACGTGGCACAATCCATTGGAGCTCCTTTAAAAGTCAAATCCTCATGGCATAACTTACAATCTACCATCTGATGTGAACCTTCTAAAGGAAACTCAGTCTTATCATGGTCATATTGCAGGGAATTAAAATCAATAGTCCACCCAGAAGGGTCGTGACACTGTTCACAGGCCACCCTAAAATTTTCACCATGTGGCGATTGGGCATTTACTAGAAATAACCCAAATAAAAATGCTATTGTAAATGACAGTCTATACATCTGAATTTTTCTAGTTTATAAATCGTTTCAACTTCACCTGCTGCATTGGTGACCTCATGACATGAACTACAGGCTATTTTATCATGTTCCCCTTCCAACGGGAAATCCGTCATATCGTGATTAAATCTTTTGGGGTACCAGCTATCCGTTACATGGCAGCTTATACAATTCGTAATCCCATCCTCCTCAAAAACAGTCCCGTGAACATTTTCATGGCATGCATAACATTCCGAATTTAGGTTGGCGAATTCCTGGACTATTTCTTTGGGTTTATTTTCATTTTCAGTAAAGTGACATTCCCTACAGTCCACTTCCAAATGCTTGCCATCTAGCGGCCAATCTGTTTTTGAGTGATCAAAAGGAACATCGGCCCATGCCTTATTACTATGGCAATACCTACAGTCATCTTTTGGATAAAATTTTTCATCTATAAAATCTTGATGGATGTCTTCATGGCAATCCACACAATCTGTCCCCATTTCCCTAAAAGTCCACCTATCTTTTCTTTCATCTACATGACAGGCAAAACATGGCGTTGCTACATGTGCCCCTTCTAACGGAAACTTTGTTTCCTGATGTTGCTCCAAGGTATACAGACTATAATCAAATCCTTTTTCCAATGAATGGCAGGTTACACAATCTGGTGTTATTTCATTTTCGGTAAATTCACCCTCGTGGTAATCGGCATGGCAATTATTACATGCACTAAAATCGATAGGTGTTGAAAACCTTTTTTCATGACATTCCCTACAATCTACTTCTGTATGTTTTCCCTCCAACGGATAATCTGTAACATTATGATCAAAGAAATCCATGTTCCTAAGAGACAAAAAGCTGGTTTCCCTATGGCATTTTACACAGTTGGTACCGTAGGATCCATTATGGACATCTTCATGACAACTAACACAACTATTTTCATTGACATTTCTTTGATCTTGAAAAACCAAAAGTGGCTCCGACGTAGGTGTATGACAATTAAAACAGTCCGTGGTCTTGTGACTACCCTTTAATTCAAATCGAGTAAGGTTGTGGTCAAATTTATCCATTCCGGCAAATTCATTGAAAGAGGATTCCGTATGGCATTGAGCACACTGACCAGGTAATTGTTCGTTGTGCTTATCTTCATGACAACTCACACAATCATTAAATTCAATACCTGTAAACTCCTGAAATTCAAATCCGTTCTGGGTCGTAATTTGGTGGCATTCTATACAGTCTACATCTATATGTTCTCCTTTTAAAACAAATTCTGCATCAGCATGATCAAATAATGGTGCAGGTTCAAAACCTTGCATATCATGACATTGCCTACAGTCTTCGGCAAGGGTTCCCTGATGATAATCATCATGACAGGATAAACAAGCTTCATCCAAGCCTAAAAATGTTTCCTTATTCTTATTAATGTCCAAATCTTGAATATTATCTGGTGTGTGACACTCGCGACAATCTACTGTTTCATGTTTCCCCTCTAGCTCATATCCGGTGAGATTATGATCAAAAGCATCCTCGTCAAACCGCATCATATCAAACTTTCTACCATTATGCTCACCATGGCACTCCGCACAATCTTTTTTTACCACTTCTGTATTGCCGTGATAACCACTTTTTTTATTGACCATAGTCTGTATTTCCGTATGGCATTCCAAACACAAACGGTCCAACACTTTGTTCCCTAATTCATGACATTGGGTACAATTGCTTATACCCTCCAAATCTGCATGCGCATCGGTCAAGTCACCAGGTGAAATTTGGCCGTATATCGCACCTATTACCAGCATCAAAATGAGGGTTATATGTTTCGTTATATTTCTCAATATTATTTATGCGATTTCATAATATGACCAAAGCGCTTGGTTATTTTCACTCCGGCACTTTCTAAAAAGCTAGTGGGCAGTTCCCCACCGGCAAAAATGTACACCAAATCATTTTCGAATTCTTCTGGTTCTCCCCCATCAATAGTCATGAGTACACTTTTATCCTTTATTGAAACCAAATTGGAATTGTAAATGACCTTTATAATGTTATTGCTTTCAGCCTCTTGGATTTTATCTCTGTTTTTGGGTTTCAGCCTAGAAAATTTATCCTTCCTATAAGAAAGAATTACCTCATTGGCATCCACTAACAACATAGCCGACTCAATAGCGGAATCACCACCGCCTACTACTATTACTTTTTTATCCTTAATTAATTCTGGCTCTAGAAGCCTATAGGCCACTTTTTGACTTTCCTCCCCTGTAACCCCTAATTTTCTGGGCGTACCACGCCTACCGATTGAAAGCAGCACTTGATTACATAAAAATTCTTCGCCAGTATTGGTAACAATCTTGAATACTTCATTTTCTATAGGGACAATTTTATCAACTTTAGAATGTTCTCGTACATCCAATTGATGTTCAGCAATTACTTTTTTCCAGATCTGTAAGAGTTCATCTTTATTGGTATCGAACAATTTAACCTTACCATATAAGGGTAGGTTCATGGGCGCGGTCATCACTATTTTTGACCTTGGAAAAGTATAAACCGTACCCCCTAAAGAATCTTGTTCTAAAGTGATTGAGGTCATGTTATTTTCCTTCGCTGCCAAAGACGCGGAAATTCCTGCTGGTCCAGCACCAATGATGACCAAATCCAAAACACCTTCTTTTGAGGGTTTCTTTGATTTGAGCATACTTTTTACCGCCATTTGGCCTTGTTCAACACTATTCTTAATAAGGCCCATACCACCAAGTTCACCAGCAATGTACATTCCCTTTATATTGGTTTCGTAATCCTCACTGACATGCGGCAAATCCACACCTCTGGTCTCCGAACCAATTCTAAGGGAAATCGCTTCTACGGGACAAGCATGAAAACAGGCACCGTGACCAATACAATTGGAGGTGTTTATTACCGTTGCCACACCATCTACAATCCCAAGAATGTCCTTTTCAGGACATGCGGTTATACAGGCACCACTACCAATACAACTTTTTAAATCTATAAACGGATGTAGGGAAACAGGTTCAAAAAGGCCTTCTATTTTAGCCAATTTTACTTTTTCCTTGGTCTTGGTATAGTTCTTCTTTTTTTTACGGGTATAAAAAAACAAGGTGATTGCACAAAGCGCAAACACGGTTCCGTAAATTATAAATTGTTCCAGCAATACCTCGTTCATTAGAATATCCATTTATAACCAAGGGCAAGCGTTACCGCCACATGGATGATTACAACTACCAACATGATAATTGCAAAAGGCATATGTATCACATGCCAGTATTTAAATAGTTTTTGCATTTTTTGAAGTCTTGCAATTTTTTTAGTTAATGAAAACTCCTTTTTTGCAATGCCTAAAATCTCTTTGCGATCCGTTTTAGAAACGTCTTTACGCCCCAACACCTTTTTTAAATAGCTCAATTTTTTACCGCTATCGTCCGTGTTTTCTTCACTCATTAAGTTTGAAACGATATCAATGGTATTACTCTCTAAATTATATTTCTGGTGCAGCGATACGGCCAAGTTTGTTTTCATATTGTTCAACTCGCCAATACTTAATTCCCTACCTTCTATGGTTCTTGGGATTTGGTTATAAATAAACCTCCCTAAAACTCCACTAAGCACCACCGCCGTCATACTCCAAAATGCAATAGATACAATACCTCCAAACTTGAACGCTGTATGAAAGAGAATCATAATAGGCCCTACGGTGCATAAAAAAATATGAAACTCAAGCAGGTATTTTAGTCTGATAAATCTGCTTAGTAAATTATATCGTTTTCTTAGAATATATATGGTAACCCCAAATACGATCAAGAAGGTTCCTATGATACCCAAACCCTGACCTTGAATACCACTGGGTTTAAACCAATTATGGTTTGGATGATAAAACCGCTCTTCCAAGGGTGTTAAATAATAGGTGTATCCGGTATAAAAAAGATATATGGTCACCAATATTGTCACTAACACCATCATACTTATATAAATAAAATGGACTGTTTTAGTCAATGCTATAGTATTTAAAAATTATCTATTGTTAGTACTTCCTTTATAATGAAAAACTGTGTAAACACCCATATTCAATTAATATTTTTATTTATTACAAAACACTAAATATCAACGCAATAAACCATCTCAATTGGAACATTCGTCTATATTTATTTTAAGCTATGTTGATTAAAAAATAGGTTTATTAAATAGGTTTTCCTCAACACGAAATCAACATCATTATTAAAATCACTTGATTTAAAAATCTTGTCCTTACAAACAAAACAACTAAGCATGCTATTTTACACGGCAGTGTGTAAAAATCTTCAACTAATTCGATGAATAACAATCTGGAATTTTAAATAACAGGCTTAGTCTGGGATATACATACTTTTAAAACAAACAGTGTAAAAAATGACTAGAGCGTTTTAAAATTAAAAGTGGACAATAACGGACCGTGAGCTCATGGCCATTATAAATTAGGTTTAAAAGGACAAACGAAAACTAAAATTGGGCGTAGTGTTTAACCCATATTTGTTTACCTCCTGCAGAGTACCGGAGTCATTGATATAATAGTATTTGTTAATATTATTTCTATGCCCTGAAATATTCCAAATAGAAAAACTTAAATCCGCCTTAACGTGCTCTGACAAATTCATCTGGTAATGCGCAGATAAATCGGTTCTAAAATATTCATCAAGCACACTGCTATTGGCAGGTTCATAATTTACTTGCCCATTTACAATTTCTTCCCTTATAATTGGCAGCGTAGTGGGTTTTCCGGAATGCCAAGTAAAACCTGCCGACAATTTCAATTTGTTCCATTTAAAGGATGAACCAAAAGTAATGGCATTGTAAATCTCCAAATTGTTGGGGAATGACCTTTCTGAAAACGCAAACCTATAATGATTCTCCATGTTGGAATAACTTAGCCAAGTATTAAACTTTTCCCATTCCTTTCTAATTAAAAAATCTATTCCATATGCATTATAACTCCCAATTGACTTAACAAATTCATACTGGTTTTGAAACCCTTGACTTTGAGCGGTAATTCCGGTAACATCTTTAATATAGGTCTCGCCGCTAACCAACCATCCTTTCTTTACATAATGAAGACCCGCTGAAGCTTGCCTACTTTTAATTAATGGGATGTCACTATTATTGGCCAACTGCCATCGGCGTTTTTCTATCCCCAAAAAATCACTTTGAAAATTGATGACCTGGGAAGTCACCTGATGCTTCATTTCACCAAGTATCTCAAAGGTAAAATGCTTAAAAAGCTTTTGGTTATAGCTTACTCTTGGTTCCAAGCGGTAAGTATCCAGCTTATCTATATAATTAAATCGAAAACCAATATTGATTTGTGCTGAATTATTCTGTGATTCTAAATGCAATTGCCCGTATAGCCCGTGGGTACTTATAATTTCTCGAACTTTTAGACGATATATTGGATCATCAACAAAATCGAAATCCGTTATTTGTGTTTGAGTAAATTGGTAACCTGTCAATAGTTTTAGCCCATTTTTCATCGTATAAAAACCATTGAATTTTAACCCGGTTTCCAGGACATGATTCTCTTGCATAAAAAGCTGGTCTTTTATTCGGTCTTGATTCTTTGCCTCAAGACCATAATCCGTAACATAGGCTTGGAGTTCAGAGGTAAAGGAATTGCTCCAATTTCTTTTATAATGCAATCCAAGCGAGAGGCTATTTTGGAATAAGGTGCTTGACCTGAAGTTTTGTGTAGCATCGGATACAAAATCTTCCTTAAAGTCAAATTCGTTACGTACATTCATAAAGCTGATACGCAATCTATTTTTATCGTTAATTTCCCATAGCCATCGTAAGCTGGCGTCATAAAAATCAAACTCTATATCGGCACCCTTTTGGTACTGTAAATTTGATTGTAGATCTGTGCCAGAAATTATTCTATCGGCGTATGAATTATAAGTTGGGGTTTTTACTAAATTACTTATGGAGTTTCTTGCAGCTACTTGTAAAGAGGAGCGCCTACCCAAAGGAATATCCGCGAAACCATACGCACTGATGAAATTAAGGCCTAGACTCCCTGTAAACTCATCGTTAAGATCCCGTGCAGTTCCCATTTCTATGGTTCCTGAAACACCATCGGTGTAGTCTACTTGACTTCCATTTTTAATTAGGCGTGTGTAGGGTGTCATAAAAGGATTATAAATGGAAATTAAACCAAAAAAATGACCCGATTGATACATTTTAATTCCATCCCAAAGCAATAAGTTTTGATCGTTCGACCCGCCTCTAATATTGATATTGGACACGGTTTCATTTATACTTTGCACTCCCGGCAAAGCTTGTACGGTTTGTAGAGCGTCGGTTTCCAAAAGGCCTGGGAGTATTCCAAAATTTGAAAAGTCTATGAGATAAGAACCGTCACTTTTCTTATTGATACCCTTTGTCAATAAGTTCATAATAACCACTTCGGAAAGTCTTTCGTCTTGTTGGTCTAAATAAATAGTTGAACAGCCATCGGAATTAAAAAAATCTGTTTCAATTATAGTTGTTTTATACCCTAGATGCCGAATCGTAAGCTTACGGTCAATCGTCTTTATCTTAAAATACCCTAAGGAGTCGCTTATCACTGCACTGTCATCACTCTGAATCGTAGCTGAAATAATCGGTTCTTTAGTTAATTCATCTTTAAGGTGACCACAAAAAACGAATGTTTTTCGAGGTTCTATAGTAATAAAGCCCTGGGATACTATTCTATAGTTAAGTTCCGTCTCCTTACCCAAATATTTAATTACTTTTTTTAGTGGCATAAGTTTAGGAGGTGCCTCAAGTAAAATACCTTCAGTTGTCTCAACTACATAATTAAATTGACATCGGTACCGGCTTTCTAAAATTGTTAGGACTTGGGCAAGAGGTAACTTCTCCTCTTTATTTTGACCCTGAAGAAACGAACCAATATGGAGGAATACCAATAAGAAAAGTAGCTTCCAACTATTCACTATATTTTAAAACGACCAGTTTTGGTGATTTGATAACATAAGTTAATCCCATTGGTAACGTAATAGATTCCAAAGCTTTATTAAGATCATCATGCGTAAATCCTCCCTTAAAAACATGATTCAAATCAACGTTCTTGGCTTCCACCTTTATACCATACTGTCTTTCTAGCTCTTGAATCACTTCAGAAAAAGGAACTTTATTAAAGTTACTAATATTTTTAAGCCATAGTGGTTTAACATTTGGAATCTTGTCAATAGCTATTCCACCGTCATAAACATGCAAGTATTGGCCAGGAAGCAATTTCTCATACTCTCCTTGGTATTCAACGCCAACACTGCCTTCATTGCAAACAACCTCAAAAAGTCCATCCCTACTTTTTACGTTGAACTTTGTACCTAAAACACTTACTTTGCCTTCCGAAGTAAGCACATCAAAAACTTCGCCTTTGGCTACTTTAAAATAGGCTTCTCCCGATAGTTTTATTTCTCTTTTTTTGTCCCATTTCTTTTCATTGAATTCAATCTCGGTCATGGCATTAAGCAAAACTTCAGATGCATCTGGCAAAAATACCGTAGTTTTTTCGCCCACTCCAGTATTTATTTCTGTTAAATTAGTAGAATTGAAAGCAAAGTAGACTCCAATGGCAATTACCAATAAGGCGGCAAATCGCATTAAAGTCTTATATGTATTAAACTTTTGCGTTGGCCTTGGTCTAGACTTCATCCTTTCCTTTAGTATATCAAAATCCGCAGGATTCAAAAATTCCTCGGCTTTAAAATACTTGGCCTTTTCGCCCAACTTTAAATGTAATTCATAGTCATCCAGCTTTTTAAATTCTTCCCATTCATCATTAGAAAGTGTGCCGGTCAACCATTTTTTTATAAGGTAATTTTCTTCCATATATTTTCTGCTACTTAAATAGAACAACTCAAAAACAATTTTTACGCGTCGCTCTACTTAAACTCGTCCATGCTACTCCTTAATTTTTTATAAGCATTGAATATTCTGCTTTCTACCACTCTTCTCGTAACACCCAACATTTCTGCTATTTCCTTTTGGCTCTTACCATCGGCCTTAAAAAGTAAAAAGGCCACACGTTGATTTTCGGTCAATGTGGCTAGGGCTACTTGGTATTTTTTTAGAAATTCTTCTTCCTCCAATAAATATTGAGGTGTCTCGATATTAATATCTTTTGGTTTCTGTTTTGCATACCTCAATACAACCTTTTCATGTTTTAACTCGTTCAGCATCATATTACTGGCTACCTTAAATAGAAAGGCTTTTGCCTTACTGGGACTTACGGTCCTACAATTATCCCATAGTTTAATAAAAGCCTCTTGCATTTTATCATTACAATCCGCACGCCCGTTAAATTTATAGTACAAGAACCCTAGTAAATCTTTGGAAAGTTTTTTATATATACCCGCGAAAATTTCATCATCACATACATTCTCGTTTAAATCTTTGGGCATTTTTTTGTTAATTAAAATCGGATAAATGTAAAAAAAATAGTCCTATGAGCGTAAATTGGCTAAGTTAGTTGTTCTATGTTCAACGGTCTTATTTAAAAAATTTATCTGTGAAAACTCGCTATTGGAGCCTTTTTGTATTACTTCTCATTCAGGTATTTATCTCCTGCAACAAGGAAAGTTATGAGCTTGAGCAAGGGCCAAAAGAAAAGTCACTTGAAGCCAATACAGAAATTGCGGATTTAATGCTTCGTGTTTCGATGAACGATGGTTCCAATGACAATATTCTGGACATGGCCAACTGCTTCAATATTCAATTACCTATAAATGTGGAGGCCAACGGACAGGAAATGACAATTGAATCTGAGGCTGATTTTAATCGAATCGAAGATATTTTCGATGCATTTACATCGGATGAGGATATTTTAAATATCACATTTCCCATTACAATTATCAAAAATGATTTCTCCGAACTACAAATCACTGACAACAATGAACTCAGTAATTTGGCCAGTGAATGTAATGGAGAAAATATTGAGGATGATGATATTGAGTGTATCGATTTTAAATATCCTATCAGCGCCTCGACTTTCGATATAAATACTGAATTGACCAATCGTATTTCAATTGCCAACGACAAACAATTGTTCGAGCTCATAAATAGTTTGAACGTATCGCTTGTAATAAATATGGAATTTCCCATTTTTGTAAGACTATTCAACGGTAACGAATTAGAAATCAATGATTTAATTTCACTTGAAGATATTATTACCGAAGCAAAAGATGATTGTGACGAAGAGGATGATTTTGATTATAATGACGAGGAGGATGAGGAGGATGAGGATGAAATTAACCTCACAGAATCTCAGTTTACGGAATTGTTAACTGTATGCAATTGGTCCGCAGAAGAAGTGACGCTGGATGGTGAAAATGAGACTAGCTCCTATAGCACCTATAGTTTTAGCTTTAATATGGACGGCACCATTTTGGCTGAAAATATGGACACTACTGTTACAGGTACCTGGTCAATAACATCCCAAAGCAATGATAATTTATCTCTCCTCGTATTAAATATGGATTCTCCATTGACCGGACTCAATATCCAATGGACCCTTGTTGAAGTTAATGATGAAGATGATGGTACGCGAATAGAAATTGAATCAGGGAGTAATGAATTAAAGCTCAAAAAAGAATGTGATTAGTGTTTTTTTATTTGGAATTGCTATTTATGAGGCGTACTCCAATAGAAAATATATTAGGCGGTAAACACTAATTTAGAAGCTATTTCAAATTCGACCAGCTTCGATTTCCCAGACTTTGTAAGATATTCTGGCTTTGAGTTTAAAAACTCGTAGTTACTCAACGTAAAATTGGTGTTTAAGTGAATTAAGTCGTCGATCATCTTTATATTACCAATAAAGGAGGCTGGACGAGCCTTTCCGAGCGATGTTAAATCCCCACCGATAATAAAAGTACTTATGGTTTCGGTCAGCTCATCATATGCGAAGTCGTCCATAAAGCGACCGTTAAAAAAATCTTGTGGTGTAAATGGACTAAACCCTAAACCAAATTCTTTTCTGAGATTTTGTCTTGCTTCCAAAGATTCAAAAATAAAGTCTTTTTCTTTGAACGAGAATAATAATCCCCCATCAACAGATAGGCTACATGCTATGGGCATTTCTAGCATAATAGGCTTTCTAGACGTAGTTTTTCTATCATAGATAGATAACATACCTATTCCGGCAAAACAATAATTAGATGGAATATTTTCAACACTGACCATAAAGATTATTTTAAAGATTGGTAATAAATTTAAATATATAGTCCTCGTAAAATAAAACTCATTATGAGTGATGGATTCTAAGTGATGATAGCAGAATAACTTTAAAATAAATTATGTAATTAGGTTATACAATTCATCATTAACCATATAACAACTATAGTGGTACTATTACGCATTAATCAATGGGTTTTAGCATATTTAAGTATCAGAAAACTATAAAATTGGATTTTTTGTGCCGGGTTCAATAATTCGTTTTGTCTAGACTTCTCTTTAGCCACAAATAATATTCTTCTATTCCGGAATATTGAATTGGCTGGTTCAACAACTCAAGATTTGGATTTAATGTGACATAATAAGGTTGGGAGGAAGTTTTAAAGTTTATAGACTGAAAAGTTGCCCATTTGTCACCGACAGTGTTGATTAGTTTTAAGTGCGTATCGCTAACTTTATAATTAAATTCTGAAAGTTTGCCCAATGGTTTTCTGTCGTCAACATACAATGAAATCAATACAAAATCATTTTTTAAAATTTGATGAATCTTGGGAATACTCCAAACATTTTCTTCCATTTTTCTACAGTTAACGCATGCCCATCCGGTAAAATCCAACAAGATTGGTTTATCCTTTGCTTTGGCATAGGCGTAACCTTCGTCGAAGTCCTTAAAACAATCAAGTCCTAGAGGGCAGTCGTATTCCTGGTCGTAAAGACTATAGAAAGATGGTGGCGGAAAACCGCTGAGCAGTGTTAATGGAGCGTTTTTCTGAAGCCCGGAACTAAGGTAAATAATAATGCCCCCTATAATAATTCCCGTTGCTATGTTGCCAAAACTAAGTTTCTTTCTCTTTTTATGAGGAAAGCGAACTATACCAAGGAAGTATAGGGCCGATAACACAAATAAAATTATCCAAATTCCAATAAACACTTCTCTTTTCAACAATCCCCAATGGCTCACTAAATCGGCATTAGACAAGAATTTAAAGGCCATTCCAAGCTCTATAAAACCTAACACAACTTTTACCGTATTTAACCAACTTCCTGATTTTGGAAGGGAAACCAATAACTTTGGGAAGAGTGCGAATAAGGCAAATGGCATGGCCAAGGCAATACCAAATCCTCCCATACCTGCCGTTAGTTCCATGGCTCCCCCATCTGCAGAAAGTGAACCTGCTAAAAGTGATCCCAAAATTGGCCCTGTACATGAAAAGGAAACCAAGGCCAAGGTCAATGCCATAAAAAATATGCCCAAAATACCACCAATGTTAGAAGATGAATCCATTTTATTGGACCAACTATGTGGAAGGGTTAACTCAAAATACCCAAAAAAGGAAAATGCAAACACCACGAAAATCAAAAAGAATGCAATGTTCAACCACACATTGGTAGATATGGTATTAAGAATTTCTGGATTCACCGAATCCAAGAAATGAAATGGAATACTCAATGCGAGGTAAATTAAAAAGATAAAAAGACCATAGGTCATAGCGTTCATAGTGCTTTTTACCTTTGAACCGGATTGCTTGGTAAAATACGAAACCGTAAGCGGAATCATAGGAAACACACAAGGCGTCAACAATGCTACCAACCCCCCAAGGAAACCTAGAACAAATATTTTCCACAGGCTACTATCATTACTTAAAGGAGTAGCAGAAGATTGGAGCAACTGCTTGTTCTTTAGATCAAGGCGCAATGCCTTTGAAAAAACCTCACTCTTCTCGTCCAGGACAACAGTATCCATAGTCGCGTTTCCACCATCAAGTCCTATATTAAATTGCTTCTCCTTATTTAAACAAACTTCATTACAGACTTGATAACTAAGAATTACACTAATCTGGCGTACATCGGTATTTAATAATTTAACCCTTTGAGTAAACCTGGCCTCATTGATAAAATAGGTTTCTTCTACATTAAAAATGTCATTGTAAGCTTTAAAAGTGTCACCTTCCGTAGTAGGGCCGATTAACTGATAGTTCTCCCCGGAATTAATAAAATTTAATTTGGCAGGTAACGAGCCCCCCTCGTCTGTAAATTGTGAAAATAAATGCCAATCATCTAGTAAATTACCCTGGATAATTATATTAAATTCATTTTTGGATATTTCTGAAACAGAAACTTCCCATGTTACTGGTTCTACATCTTGAGATTCCATTACAGTAACGCTGGAAATTATCAAAAAGACTGCTAGTATAAGGTTCTTCATAATAGAATGGGATTAAAATTTTGAAACCGTTTGTTTATAAATTAAATACCGTTTCAATCCAATACGAATGTGAAACCCCCGGTAATAATATTTGCTTTAAAACCAGAATTACGACGGTATGCACTATATCTTAAATTGATGCTTTTTAACCCAAATTTTAAAAGATGGTATTTTGTAAAAATATCCGTATACCCCACACCTAAACCGTATTGCTGGGCACTAAATTTTGACAAATCATAATCTGAGGTATAGTAAGTTCCCGTAGATAAATTTTGTTCGTATGGTGCAAAATAATCCGCATGGGTCTGATTGTAATACCTAAATGCAGGGTAGAACGTAAATTTTTCAGAAACTTTAATTGGAACTTCTAAATTTGCCGTATTCGAATTTACTCCCCAATCATCAAAATAATACCTGTAATAAGTTCTTAGGGCAAGGTATTCGTTTATGTAATAATTAAAACGCATACCTATTGGAATTTTAAATCTGCTATTGGGCATTCTTTCTATATCATCGGCCAACTGAAAAACATCCTTATTAGTAAAGGAAGTGTAATTGGGTATACTCGAAGGATTACCAATATAGTAATTTGGGATATCACCAAAATATACCCTTTGCAGAGGATTTGATAACCAACCTTGTTGTTTTACTACATCTAAAAAGAAAGATATCTGAGCATTCTTGCTTAATATTTGTGAAAATCTAATTGATGCTGAATAGGAATTACGAGATTTATCTTGAATCAGACTAAATCCGCTTATAGGACTCCAATTTGTACTTTCGTTACCGTTTTGATCGTATATGGTTATTCCACTAAAAAATCCTAAATTCAAATTTCCATTTACAGCCTCATAAGCTTTTAATTCAGTGGGGTAAACGGGCTTCCATATATCTAAATACACCTTTGCACTCAGCCCTAATGTGGTATTTTTTTCATTGAATTGCTTTAACAATCCTCCTCCAAAACCTATGGAAAAATAGTCATATTCTGTTGCAACGGATGCATCTGCATTCCAAATAGTGTTTCTGTTATCTGAACTATGTGAATAATCCAAACTAAAACTGGCCCAAGTATCTTGACGGGAAGCCCCCGTTGAAGCTGCCCATGGTGTAGGTGAAAATACATTCGTATACGTAGTTTCTTTGGAACTCGAAGAAGCTCCTGTGACAATTCTAGTTCCACTTGGAACTTGTATATTTCTGTCAAAAGGATTTCCATTACTGGAAGATGCCGATGTATACGTAGATATACCTGCATCTACAGTGAGTATATCATCTTCATTTAATGGGATACTTACTACAATTGTAGGTGTAAAATCTGTAAGATGTTCATTACCAATACCACCGGTTACTGAAGCATTTTTTCCATTTTGAACATAATAACTAGACAAAAAATCTACTTCCGCAGATTCCAAAACACGCTTTTTATATTCTTTACTTGAATCGTTCTGGGCAATTATTTTTCCTAAGGAAAATATAGCCACTATTATGAATAAATTTTTCAAAATCTTATGCTTATAACAAATTAATTACAGCCACAACCACCACCAGACTTACCACCATTGGCTCCAGAAGCACTTTCCCTATATACTTGAAAATTGGTTTGAAACCGATCAAATCTCTTTTGTGACAAGGCCATATCCGGATCATTTAGGTTAACCTTTTCATATTCTTTAACAACCACGCAAGAACTAAATGAGGTAAGAATAACTACTATTAACAATGCTTTTTTAATCATTTTCAAGTTGTTTTAATTCAATATTTTTTGAGGTTATAATTTTATTGTCTTTATCTACGATAATACATTCAACACCATTTAGTTGATTTATAAAATCCAACCCAGTTTCTACACCCATTACAAAAAGTGATGTTGCCAATGCATCGGCAAACTCTGCTGTTTTTGTAAAAATGGTTGCACTTAAAATTCCAGTTGAAGGATACCCAGTTCTAGGGTCAATAATGTGAGTATATAAAATATCATGGAATCTTACATATTTTTCGTAGTTACCAGATGTGACTACTGCACTATTATGGATGGGCATCCACGAAAAAACTTTTTCTTTATTTAAAGGGTTAACTATGGCTACCGTCCAGTCTTCTCCGTTTGGTTGTTTGCCCCAAGTATCTAAGTCTCCAGATGCATTGATAATACCCGCAACTACACCCTTATTTTGTAATAATGCTTTCGCCTTATCAGCAGCATATCCTTTGCCAATAGCGCCAAAACCAATTTTCATCTCCGGGAGCCTTAAAAAAACGGAATGGTTTTCCGCGTTCAGGATTATATTTTCATACCCGACTTTTTCAACTGATTTTTGGATTTTTTCTTTTGTAGGCATTTCGGTCATAGAACCATCAAACTTCCAGATTTTGTCCATGGATGCATAACTAATATCAAAAGCACCGTTCGTTAATTTTGAAATTTTTATAGCTCGTTTAATAAGTAGAAATAATTCGTCATCAACAATAACTGGTTTTACACCTGCATTTCTATTGATTTCCGATGTCTGTGAATTTTTGTCCCACGAGGATATCAAACGTTCAATTCTTGATATTTCCGCGATGGCTTCATTAACGAAGCTATTGCCAGAAGTTGAATCGACTGCCACAACGGTTAGATCGAACCTGTTCCCCATTAACTTTAAAGTGCGTGGATAGACTTGTTGTGATGTTGCCGATATACATATGAAGTGAAATAGTATAAAGTAAGCCCAATTTTTCAAAATCTAGAGTGTAAAAGATTCTAACAAACTGATATATTCCTTTGGTGTTATTTTCTTATAACTAGTTTCGCCCAATAACTTACCGTTTTTATCAAATACGACAACTAAGGGAAAAACTCCGTTTTTGTTATAGGCCTCGGCCAATTTGGCATTTGCATCTGCTTGTTCTTTAGGTAGTGCATTTTGTTTTTTTCTGGGGAAATCTGCCTGCACCATAAGGAAATGCTCTTTTGAATACGTTTTAAACTCCTCGGAACTCCAAATACTTCTGTCCAACTTGATACAAGGAGCGCACCAGTCCGAACCTTGGAATACCAAAACAATGGATTTGTTTTCTGTTTTGGCCAATTCTTTCGCTTTGGAAAAATCTTTGAGCCAATCTTGGGCAAAAACACTATTTCCGATAGTCATTGCCAGGATGAACATTAATATTATCCGCTTTTTCATCTTATTTTAATTTTACTTTTTGGGTTGCGCTTATTTTTATGTTTCGTCTTTGAGATTCCCTCATTTTATTCAAATATTTTACTAGGATCAATTATTAGTAAACTCCATATGAACTTCATATCGCTAGAGTTATGCATACCGTTCTGAAGTATTTTAGACTAACTGATAAAATCAATGAACTTTCATTAATAAAACAACTATTTATGCTTTATTACACAACACTGAATTGATTAATTTTTAATTGGCTAGACTGAATAATAATTTACAATATCAAATAAGTGGAATACCTATGAAAAATTATACCAAGACCTCTAGTGCATTGGGCAATACCTCAACATCAATCTCGTTTTTTTCCACTACCAATGGTTCTCCATCTTGTTGGATAAGCCATTTATAGCTTCCATTTTTACAATGCAATTTTAGAGTTTTGACTTGCTTATAGGTTAGCCCTTTTATTATTTGAGATTGCCCAATAAACAGTAAAAAAGCAAACCACAAGATTTTCAGTTTGTTGGCGTGTTCAATTAAAACAATGTCCAAAAGTCCATCTTGTAAAGATGCCTTTCTTGTAAGTGAAACATTGTAGCCCAACATATTGGAGTTGGATATAAAGAACAAAAACGGGTTGATATTTTTAGTTTTTCCGGCCAGTTCCAGGGTAATATCCTGCAAGGGTTTAAAGTTAAAAAACGTTTTTACTGTAGACTTTAAATAACCCAGAAGTTGGTGTCTATTTCCTAGGTGGTAAGAATTGATTACGGCAGCATCAAAACCAATTCCCATATTGCTGAAAAAATAAGAATCGTTAACCTTACCGATATCTATACGTGAGGTTTTATTTTTCTTGATAAGAGCAATGGCCTTATTTGTATCGTTGGGTATGTTTAGGTTGGAAGCCAATCCATTACCAGATCCTATAGGGACAATACCTAAGATAATATGGGAATTTACAATTGCTGATGCAACTTCATTTATGGTTCCGTCTCCACCGCAAGCGACTATAATATCAGCCTTCTCAACAACCGATTCTTTTGCTAAAAATTTAGCGTGTCCCTTGTAATTGGAATATTTGACTACAATTTTATAGTTGTACTTATTAAAGAATCTTAGTAAATATTCTTCGCTTATTTTACTTTTTCCTTTGCCCGCTTTTGGGTTTACTACAAAATGAACCTTTTTCATGGGTTCATTTTTATGGTTAACCCATCATTATTGTACAAATAATCGGCCACCTGAAAATAGGATATTGATTCCTTTAAAAATTCGGAATTGGAAGGCAACGCCTCCAAACTATTATCCGATTTATTCCAATGATAAAAATTAGCCGTTTTTTGGTCTCCGAGGACCATGAGCTCATCGCCCTTTAATAATCCTAACTTTCTATAATTACCAATAAATGCCCGTTCATCTTGCTTATTCATTTTAAATACATCCTTGCCAAATAGATTACTTTCATAGTCCCAACCTAATTGGGCGAACAAAGTTGGGAAAATATCGATTTGGGAGCAGAGTTTTTCAATATGTTCGTTTTTGGTAATATTGGGGTTTAGAATCATTGCAGGTATGTGGTAATTGGCCACATCTAACTCCCAACGCCCCGCACTGCTTGCACAATGATCGGCCATAATAACAAAGACTGTATTATTGAACCATGGTTTTTTCCTTGCCTCCTCTAAAAATTTGCGAATGGCAAAATCCGTATACTTCACAGCGCCATTTCTACCTGACCCAGATGGAATATCAATTTTGCCCTTAGGATAAGTATAAGGTTTGTGGTTGGATGTAGTCATTATAAAATTGAAGAATGGTCTTCCACTTGCCGCATAGATATCAGACTCCTTAATTACTTTCTTATAAATATCTTCGTCACATACGCCCCAGGCATTTTCAAAAGTCACTTCATTATCATCAATATTTTTTCGGTTCGTAACTATATCCCCAGAGGGAAGGAAACCCCTTCCCCTATCAACAATATCGAAACCATTCCCACTGAAATATTTATCCATATTATCAAAATAGCCATCACCTCCATAAAAAAAAGTTCGGCTATAGCCTTTTGATTTGAACACTTCCCCTATGGTAAATAAGTTTTGATTTTTAGGGCGTTTAACAATGCTTCTTCCGGGTGTTGGTGGAATGGAAAGTGAAATCGCTTCCATACCCCTTACAGTTCGGGTGCCTGAAGCAAATAAATTGTCAAAAAACAGCCCTTTTCCAGATAGTGAGTCTAAAGTTGGTGTAAGTTGGTCCTCATTCCCAAATACACCTAAAAATTTAGCGCTTAAACTCTCAACACATATAAAAATTACATTAGGTTTTCTATCCTCGCCATCATTAACTATAAACCTTCTCAAACTGTATAAATCGGAATAAGTACTATCGGTCGCAATTTTCTTGTTGACCTCTTTAAAGGCTTCCTGATTATTAATGGTTTTATAGAACTCTTTGTAACTAAGTTCATTGTTCCTAAAGGCAGCGAAAAATGAATAGATTCCGGCCTTGGCCAACTCATTATTATATCTGTTTTCGGAGATTTCTGCATGCTCGTTCTTAACGAACAATGTAAAATATATCATTATCCCAAAAATGGCCAAGCTTGGAATTAAACGCTTTTTAAAGTTATCCTTACTACTAAAAGCTTGATTGAAAATTTTATATCTGCTTAAAATAAAAACCGTTAAAATGACCAATAATAAAACACCTCCAACTAGAAATGGCAATGGATAAGATTCATTAATATTCTTAACTACTTCGTATGTGTATATTAAGTAATCCACAGCTATAAAGTTGAAACGCCTATGAAACTCACTCCAAAATGTAAATTCAGCAAAGAAGGAAAAGTATATAATCAAAAGACCTATTGCGAAACCGGAATAACATATTATTTTGTCAATATAGGAACCTATAAATCTTTTGGGCATGGCCATAAAATAAAGGGCGGCAACTGCCCCAAAAAAGGAAACTGTACCTATATCATAAAACAATCCAATTAAAATTAAGGTAGACAGTCCAATTAATCCAAAGTCGACTTCAGTGAAATTCCATAGCAAAAATACCAGCCTAAGAAAGAATGAAAGGAAAATAAATATAAGGGCAAAAGCCCCTACTAACGTAAAACGTTTTGAGAATTTGATGCGCATTTTGGTCAGATCAGTTTTGAATTTTATTTAATGAAAATCGAGTATACCGATTGATATACATTTTTTTAAACAACCATCTTGATCAAACTACTTAACAGATTAAGTTAAATTTTGCGAAAAATCAATTAATCGAGAACTACGTTTAAAAATTGAAAGTCAAGAATCTATATTATAGAGAAATTAACGCTCCCCATTGAATATTAGCTAACTGAAAAAGATATTGAACTCCAATAAATACAGGGTATACGTAATAAAAGAATGCGAATAGGCAAGCGATTAAGGCTCGCTGATAGCGTGATACGTTGGGGGTTGGGTAGTTTTAAAAAATTTAAAACACTGATTTTTCAGACTTTAATTTCAAATTGTCTGGGTGGCAGGATTAGATCTTAACTATTATATTAATCATATTTCAATCATTAATACATTCGAAAACTTCACTGTTGATCAATTTCCTATCGCTTTTATAAATGACCTTAAAGTAAGATGACTTACTTTCTGATAAACCAATTTTTGTCTCCCACCAAGTTCAATTGCAAATATGAGTCCCAAAAATCGTTCGTTTTATGGCACAATAAAAAATAATGTGACGGTTTTATATATAGCTTGTAAGCAGTTATTAATCAGTTTTAAATATAGGACTTTCTATTTGTCCAAAACATTCTGGATTTGGTTTAAAAGTCGGATTGTTAAAAAACTCGTTCGCAGCTTGCATAGCACATGGATTGCTCCAATAAGTAGTTGGGCCGTGTTTCCAACCTTTAAAAATTAAGTGATGGCTGTTCGTTAAATTATTTGTCATTAATCTAGCCCATTTAACGGGTGTTTCATTGTCATATTCTCCACTTATTAATAAAGTTGGAATATCACTTTTGATGGACTCATTCTCGATTTCTGAAACTTTTTGAACATTCCAAATATTACATATTTCATTACCAAATACGGTTGGTGATAACCCCTTAACTGCTGGATATTTGTTCGTTTCGAGAGCGATTTTTTCTTGAGAATTAAATGGATTTTCTTCTGCGCACCAAACTGATAAGCGCATTCCCTTTCCAATTCCACCACCAGGTTCTTGGAATAAATATTGAAGTCTTTCTTTTACTGAAGTTAAATCATTATTAAGTAGTTTGTTTATTTCGAATGGAATATTAGGTACACTTCCCGTAGAAGCTGAAGTGAAAACGGTTGTTAAATCTTTTCCTTTGAGATAAAAAGTTTCCGGTTCGCCACTTTTGGGATTTTCTACTTTTACCTCAAGTGGATTAATTGTTTTTTCTTCCAAATATTTGAGAAAGCGACTTTTAATGTCTGGAAACGCATTATTGCAATCAGAATCTGCTTGGCAATCACTAAGTAATTTATCTAATGCCCCTAAAAGATTGTTCACGCTTTCTTCATCATAATTAACTTCTAATGGAAGCGGTGAATCCATTACTACACTCCTAATTTTATCTGGATAATCTCGTACTAAAACCTGTCCAATTTTAGTGCTGTAAGACATAGTAAGCAAGTTGTATTCTTCAATTCCCAATACATTTACTAAGTCGTTAATATCGGCAGCAATTTGGTTAGTTGTGTAACTGTTTAAGTCAATTCCATTCTTTCGTAACCTTTCGTTGCATATTTTGGCTGCTTTCTGGAAAAGGCTATCGGTTTTGGTAGTGTCGAAATTAGGAAGATTAGATTCATAAACCGCATGCGCCCATTCGGGACAATCTAAACTTGGTTTTGCGTATTGAGTACCCCTTTGCTCGAATAAAATAAAATCTCTATCATCAAGATACTTGTAGTATTCCATATATTTTGATGCACGCATAGAAGTATAACCAGGACCACCAACAGTATATAAAATGGGGTCGGGTTTTGGGTTTTTGCTTCGACTTTTGAAAATGTATATTGGTAACTTTATTCTGTTTCCGTTAGGGTTATTTCTGTTTTCGAGAACTTCTAAATATCCAAAAGTATAGTCTTGTCCTTCAGGAATTTTATGAGTAGTTTTTTTAGAAACTGAAAAAGTCGGAACAAATTCTGTTGCTGAATTTTGTGCCAATTTGCAATTTATTAAAATAGAAATAAGTGCAATTAAGTATAGGTTAGATTTCATAGGCTTTTAATTACTTTTTGTTGCTGTCCAAACTGCTAAAAAATTTTTATCTATTGAGTGTGTCGTGCCTTGCAACATACCATCTTTATAATAGAAAGTAGTATTCTAAATACCTGAGTTATCACCTGAAACTAAAGCACCATATATAACTTCCAGTTGCGTGTTGATTTGAGCATTTCTGATTTTTACACCTTCGCGATAAAATTCGCCTTTTAATGTGTTGCCTTCAATTTTAGTGATGTTCATCATAGCAAAATTTGAATCTGTTTTATCCTGTGGGCTCATATCGAGTTTCCATTTACCAACTAAAACATTTAAGTCAATATCTGTGGATTGGGCTCGCATATTACTAGGAATTGACAGTAATAAACTAAATAATAATACATTAATAATTTTCATATTTATAGATTTTTTGATTTGACACAAACCTATATTTTTGATAATGAAAAATAGTTTCAAATGGCAAATTGAAACCTAGTTAGTGCATTAAAATAGTATCATTATGAGAATTGACACCTTACTTTTTAGTCTTTAATTCGCTTGGTAAAATGCCGAGTTGCTTTTTAACAGCGCGGTTAAATGAAGACTTTGAATTAAAACCTGCGTCCATAGCTATACTCAGCAAAGTATATTTTGAATGATTGGAATTTTGCAAAAGTGATTGTACTTCTTTTACTCTATATTCATTTACAAAGTCATTAAATCGTTTGTTATAAACCTCACTTAGACTTTTTGAAATGAGGTACGGTTTAATATTTAACTGTTCTGAAATACTATTGAGTGAAAGCTCTTGGTCTTTAAATAACTTATCGTTTTCCATTGCATTTTCAAGCTTTCTAGATATGTCTTTAAGTCGTTCTAAATCGTCAGGATTAATAATGGTCTTAATTGTAAGCTCTGGGTCGTTTCGTCTAGAAAAACCTTCTAATCCTATCCAATATGTTATTATGGCAATCCCTATAAAGAAAGGATAGTAATAAAATCGTGTAAAGTAAAAATAAGAACCATCGTTTGCAGATTTATAAATTATTAGGTCAACTAAAAGAACAATTAAAACTAATGAGAAATAGACCAAAAATGATTTTATAATACGTTTAATCCAGGCCAATTTAATAGTATTAATTTCAATCTTTTCATTTACTGAATTCAACAGTTTTTGAGATTTGTAGGCATACACAATAATTAAAATACTAGCCACTATATAAATGGTTGAATTGTTCATCCATAGTACATAACCATAATATCCTAACCACGACAAACTTTCTTTTGTACCATCCCAATATAAATTCTGAAGTCTTACAAAAACACTACAGCATATTTGAATAATGACAGGAAGAAAATGTATCCAATCTTTTCTTGAAAACTTATAACTGGATTGTGTTTGTGCTTTTGTGTAAAAGTAAATAAGCGCACCATAGACCCAACTTATGTCTATCATTATATAATACCAGCTATCATAATATCCCAAACCAAATAACCTCATTATTTGAACACAAAGACGGTAAGAGAGTAGAATTAAAATAATTGCTAATATTCTATTAGCGAACCTATTATATTTAGTGGATTTTAAAAGGATAAATCCAAAAATTAATCCTTGTATTGAGCCAACAGCCAGTAGAAGTATGATTACAATCGTTCCTGTGTCCATAATCCTTGATATACTAAGTAATTTGTCATTTTGAAATTACCTTTATGAATGTCTGGTCAAATTGCTTCCATTGAATTTCATAACCTGTGATGCGGGGTTTCGAGTATCGAAACATAGCATTTCAGGTCGGCATAGCCGAATGCAATTCGAGACGTAGGGATATAATTCGCATGGTTAATATATCCATTACACGAACATTAAAAATATGCAATTTAGTCCAATGATTTTCCAATGTAAGAAAGTCCCTAAAAAAGGCCGCTTTACAAAGCTCTTTAGAAAATGTAGTAAGTCTCTTTAGCTGTTCCTATTAAAGAACTATTGATTTATATTCGATTTCCCAATATGATTGATATTCAGCAGCAATACAACAGAATTACTAACTGAACTGATTAAATCAAGGGATTTTATTAAATAAGGAATTATTGTTACTTAAGAATTCAAGGCTATAGTGCCCTTCATCTTATGCTTTTACTCATCTTATTCTAAGAAACTAATCTTTAAATGACCATTGAAGCCGTTATGCCCTCAATGTTATTTTTGCTTTTTAGTTTATAAAAAAGCATTAAAAATAAAATGCATGCAATCTGCGTGCAACACTAAAACAAAAAAGCTTCCAATTTCTTGGAAGCCCTGTATTTATTGGTGGAGAATACCGGATTCGAACCGGTGACCTCTTGCCTGCCAGGCAAGCGCTCTAGCCAACTGAGCTAATCCCCCATTTTTGAGCCCGTCAAAGAAAATACTTTTTTAGAAGGTATCAAAATACAACTTAATCTTTCTTCGTACTCAAAATCAATACTGGAATGCGAACAGAAAACTCAGATTTTAAAATGGTACTTTTCTCCCAAAGTTTCTTAAAAAATCCCCTTTTTCTTCTGAATACACACAGTAAATCTGGGTGTTTGGATTGGAAATGCTCCAATACACCCAAATAGGTAGAAGCATTTTCAGTAATTGTGAGCTGGGAGCTAATATCCATGAGTGCTGTATTTATCTTCAAATCATCATCGGAATACCCCGGTGTTTTCACCAATAGTAAATTTACATTCGACCGATGCTTTCCGGATATTGTAATCAATGGATTCAAAATTCTTTTTCGCTTCAATATGCCTGATTTAAAGGCAACCAAGACATTGTCAAACACTTTATAAGGGGTGCCCTTAGGAACTACCAAAGTAGGAATATTAGTTTGCTTCACAATTTTTCCGGAGGTATAACCTAGGTATACTTCCTCTTGAATGTCATTACTTCGTGGAGCAAGTATAATCAAATCGATACCTAATTCCTTATCTATTTCCTTAAGGCCATCTACCAACTCCCCATTATAGGAAGCTATTTTTATATCAATCTGTTTGGCATCTATTTGAGCGATGACTCCTTTTAAACGTTCCTTACCGCTTTCCGCAACTATCTCAGATACATTTGCTAAAGTTCCTGCTTTTGAAGTAACGTTAAATACTTCCATTACATAGACCGCAGCTCCAAAATCGGTTGCAAAGTCCACAGCATATTGTAAGGTTTCGCTGGCATCAGGTGACGTGCCTATGGGAACAAGAATATTCTTCATGGTTGTTTTATTGTTTATTCCTCTAAATTTACAATTTTAATAAATCGTTTTATGATTCAGCCTGCAAAGATATCTGAAATTCCTGATATTCTTATAATGACAGAGGCCTGTAGGGTTCATATGGAGTCTAAGAACATTTTTCAATGGACAACGGAATATCCATCAAAAGCCCAATTTTTGGAGGATGTTGATAGAAATGAGTTATATGTCCTGAAAAAGAGCGATAAAATTATAGGCTGTATAGTTATCTCTACCTTAATGGATGAAGAGTATGAAAATGTAAACTGGTTAACTCCAAACACCAAAAATCTATACGTACATAGGCTTGCCGTGAACCCTGATCTGCAGGGTAAAGGATATGCCCAAAAGTTGATGGATTATGCAGAAAAATTTGCCATAGCGAATGAATTTATCTCCGTAAGGTTGGACACATTTAGTCAAAACAAACGAAATCAGAAATTTTACGAAGCGAGAGGATATAAAAAGCTGGAAGATATTTATTTTCCTAAACAAAGTACATATCCTTTTCATTGCTATGAACTTGTAGTTTAAAATTATTTTGAAAACGAGCGTTACCTTAAAAAAAATAAACAGCCTGGCCATACCAGCAACAATTGCCGGCATAGCGGAACCTTTACTTTCCATTACGGATACGGCCATTGTAGGGAACATTCCCGTGGACGGACTCGAATCTCTCGCAGCTGCAGGTATCGTGGGGTCATTCTTGTCCATGCTTATTTGGGTTTTGGGCCAAACCAGAAGTGCTATATCAGCCATTATTTCACAATATTTAGGCGCAGGGAGGTTAGAAGAAGTTAAAACCTTACCCGCACAGGCCATTTTCTTGAACATTGCCTTAAGTGTTCTCATTTTATTGTCTACCGTTTTTATAATTCGTGAGATATTCGAGCTTTTAAATGCTTCAGGAAAAATTTTGGAGTATTGTATCAGCTATTATTCCATTCGGGTTTGGGGGTTTCCATTAACGCTCTTTGTTTTTGCGGTCATGGGTATATTCAGGGGGTTACAAAACACCTATTGGCCAATGCTGATTGCCATTACAGGGGCAGTGCTCAATGTACTATTGGATTTTTTACTCGTTTATGGCATAGAAGGTTTCTTGGAGCCATTATATTTAGATGGAGCGGCATGGGCAAGTTTAATTTCCCAGTCCGTAATGGCCGTAATGGCATTATGGCTTTTATGGAAAAAGACCGAAATAAGTTTGAGGTTAACCTTTCCGATACATCCTGAGTTAGGTCGATTGGTGGTTATGAGTTTAAATCTCTTCGTAAGGGCATTGGCACTGAATACTGCACTAATATTAGCGGTTAGGGAAGCGACCGCTTTGGGAGATAAATTTATAGGGGCTCATACCATCGCTATAAACCTTTGGCTTTTTTCAGCCTTTTTTATAGATGGATATGGTGCTGCAGGCAATATTATGGGAGGCCGGCTCTTAGGTGAAAAAAATTATGATGGTCTATGGCTTTTAGCCAAAAAAATAGTGAAGTATGGCTTATATGTAAGTTTGGTCCTCATGGGAATTTCCTTCCTCTTTTACAGACCAATAGGAAACCTTTTCTCGAATGAGGAGCTGGTCTTAACTACCTTTTATAGTGTGTTCTATATTATAATCTTGGGGCTACCCTTAAACACTATTGCTTTTGTATTGGATGGTGTTTTTAAAGGATTAGGAGAAATGAAATACTTGAGGAATACCCTTCTAATAGCGACTTTTTTAGGTTTTGTGCCCGTTTTGTTTTTAGGGAAATGGTTAGACTGGGGTTTACTGGGCATTTGGATAGCATTTACCATTTGGATGCTTATCCGGGGAGGAGCTTTGGTTTTTAAATTCAGAAGAAAGTTTCGGCCCCTTTTACAAAACCACTAATTTTGATAGAAATGATATACTATGGGGACCGATAGAGAGAACGGAAGTTTATATACGAGCATCAACGGCAAGGTAGCTACCATTGAGTTTGGCCATCGGGCAAGTAATTCCTTTGTTGCCGTTTTACTGGAAAGACTCGCAAAGGAATTTAACGAACTATCCGAAAATGAAGACGTCCATGTAATTCTGCTGAAGTCCGAAGGGGATAAGACATTTTGTGCAGGAGCTTCTTTTAATGAATTAATGGCTGTATCGAACTTAGAAGAGGGAAAGGAGTTTTTCAGTGGTTTTGCGTATGTTATCAACGCCATGCGAACCTGTAAAAAAGTGATTGTGGGAAGAATTCAAGGAAAAACCGTAGGTGGTGGTGTAGGTTTAGCTGCAGCATGCGATTACGTTTATGCCCACGAAAATGCATCCATAAAACTTTCTGAGTTAAGTATTGGCATAGCTCCCTTAGTCATAGCCCCTGCCGTGGAACGTAAGATAGGTGTTGGTGCACTTTCCGAGTTGTCCTTGGCTCCCACCGAATGGAAAAACGCCTATTGGGCCCAAGAGAAAGGCCTCTTTGGCAAAGTGTTCGATTCAATTTCTGAATTGGACAAGGAACTCGATTTTTTTGTTCATCAATTGGCTTCCTATAACCCAGAGGGTTTAACCGAGTGGAAAAAAGTACTTTGGAAAAATACGGAACATTGGGAACAATTGTTGGTAGAACGTGCCGCAATTACCGGGACTTTGGTGCTTTCGGACTTCACCAGAAATGCTCTTTCGAAATTTAAAAAGTAGGCAATAAGACCTAGTCACATTCGTTGTATTGATAAATTGATTTAAATGGATATTCTACAGTTTTTAAACGGAGACCTTGTCTTTCCACTGCTCGCCTTATTTGTAGTGGTTATTTATTTCGTTAATAGAGTACGAACCAGACGCAAGTTTAGGCGTTAGAAACTATCTTGTCTTTAACCAACCGGTAATACTTAACCGCTCCCTCTTTGCGGGTTTTACCTCATGTTCTATTTTCTGACTCTCAAAAATCACCGCTCTTGCTGGCAACGGGAAAACTGTTTTTTCAAATTCCAGCCCCTTTTCATCTTTCAGGTAAAGAACTAACTCTCCCCCATGTTCAGGCAACCAGTCATTTTCATTTAGATAGCAGACTACCGAAAGTCTGCGACAGTCATCATTTTGAAAAGTATCTAAATGTCTTTTATAAAACTTACCTTCAGGATACACCGCGTAATGAAATTCCTTTTTCAGTATTCCCAAAAAACAGGTTTTATTCAGATAGTTGGATAGGTCATTAATTCTCGAAAAAAAAGATTCTTGGGTTTTATTTACCGATTTCTCGTCCATCCAAAGAATAAAATCTCCCCTAACCTCCGTCTTAATCACCTCGTTTATTCTATTTCCGATTGCTGCTTTCTTAAAAAGGTCATCTTCATACTTAAACAATAGGTCAGACCGTAATCCATCAATTGTTGAAATAGGGAAAAAATCATCCAAAATACTATACCCATCCCTCAAGATATCGGCAATAAGTTTTTCAAATAAAGGGTTCTCTGCAAACTCTAATTGTTCTGCCAGTCCGGACATTTGATTTCAGTTAAAAAGCCGACAAATGTAGTTCTTAAAGTGGTCGGTTTTACAAATTGAATACCTTTGCACTATCAATAGCATATAATGGGAAATATTAGGATTACCAAACAGTTCAATTTTGAGACAGGTCATGCACTATATGGTTATGATGGCAAGTGCAGAAATGTACATGGACATAGCTATAAACTTTCGGTAACGGTTATAGGTAGACCAATTTCGGATACATCCCATGTAAAATTGGGTATGGTCATAGATTTTGGTGACCTAAAAAAAATAGTTAAGGAAGAAATAGTGGATAAGTTTGATCATGCCACAGTATTCAATAAAAACACGCCCCATGTAGATTTGGCAAAGGAGTTAACGAATCGGGGGCATAACGTTATCCTAGCCGATTATCAACCCACCAGTGAAAACATGGTCATAGATTTTGCAAAAAAAATCAAGTCCAGACTTCCAAAGAACATTCAATTGTTTTCCTTAAAATTACAGGAAACGGACACCTCCTTTGCGGAGTGGTACGCAAGTGACAATTAAGAATGAACATTTCATATCTTTACTGTCAATGACCACTATAGCACTTCCTAAAGGCAAAAAAGTCTACTTCGCCAGCGATAATCATTTGGGAGCTCCAAATTCAGAAGCAAGTTTTCCGAGGGAAAAAAAATTCGTAGCCTGGCTAGATGAAATAAAGACCGATGCAGGCGCTCTATTTTTGTTGGGTGATTTGTTCGATTTTTGGTTCGAATACCGAACCGTAGTTCCCAAAGGTTTTATTAGAACCCTTGGAAAATTGGCAGAATTATCCGATACCGGAATCCCAATTTACTATTTTGTAGGTAACCATGATTTGTGGATGGACGGGTATTTTGAAGAAGAACTGAATATTCCTGTTTTTCACAAACCCCAACAATTTTTAATCAATGAAGTTTCATTTTTTGTAGGTCATGGTGACGGCCTTGGTCCTCATGACAAAGGATACAAGCGTATGAAAAGGGTTTTTACAAATCCTGTTGCAAAATGGTTCTTTAGGTGGCTGCACCCAGACTTAGGTGTAAAGGTGGCACAATACTTCTCGGTAAAGAATAAATTGATTTCCGGCGATGATGACGCCAAATTTTTAGGGGAGGAAAATGAATGGTTGGTGCAATACGCCAAGCGTAAATTAGAGACGGAACATTATGACCATTTTATTTTTGGCCATAGGCATTTACCATTAGAAATAAGCCTATCGGAAAATTCTAAATATACCAATACAGGCGATTGGATAAACTATTTCACCTATGCCGTTTTCGAAGGACAAAATTTAAAATTAGAAAAATATTGATGTTTATTCCCTTTAAAATTGCGCAACCTTTTGCTATAAATTCATCTTTATGTTTAATAATAAAAGATGAGAACAAGATTATTTTTTAGTGTATTCATTTCTATCTTTTCAGTCTTTCTCATTAATTGTTCTAGTAATGACGAGGTAGTTCCAAACAAAAGGAACTCTATTTCTGGAACTTGGAGTCTTACCAGTTATGGCGGAGGTTTTACGGGCCAATTTTCACATTATAATAAAGGTGTTATTACTTGGGATTTTGACACAATCAACAATCAAGTACACATTAAAAGAAAGCGAGAATATTTTGGGCCCAGTTCTGGCACCTACCCATTTGAACTAAGACATAATGGGGATAATCAAATTTTGTATTTAAACGATTCCGTTCAAGGGATGATTCATCTTAATGAATATGAAATGATTTTTGATAATGTTTTAATTGCAACCTTTATAAGATAAAGACGACTTTTTATACAGGTATTATTCCTTTTCATGATCCTCGATGTCCTTTGTAAGGTCCAATTTTCTAAAAGTAGGGGATGCAAAGGCGGTAATTCCAACTGTTATCAAAGTCATACCGCCTCCAAAAATTACCGCGGTCACAGTTCCCATCAGCTTTGCGGTAACGCCACTTTCAAAAGCCCCAAGTTCATTGGAAGATCCCACAAACATAGAATTCACGGACGCCACTCTTCCCCGCATATGATCTGGAGTCTTTAACTGAAGAATGGTCTGGCGTATAATCATGGAAATTCCGTCAACCGCCCCGCTAACAAACAAAGCGATTACTGAAAGCCAAAAATAGGTGGACATGCCAAAAACAATAATGCATATCCCAAATCCGAAGACGGCCCACAATAACTTTTTACCAGCATTCTTATGTAATGGAAATCTTGTAGACCCCAACATAGTAATTGAAGCACCTACAGCGGGCGCCGCCCTAAGTATTCCAAACCCTTCCGAACCAACATGCAAAATATCCTGGGCAAAAACCGGAAGTAAGGCCACTGCACCACCAAAGAGTACCGCAATCATATCCAAAGTCAATGCACCCAATATTGCCTTGGTATTAAACACAAATTTGAGTCCCTCAAGTAGACTTTGAAAAACAGGTTCCCCTATTTTTGGGTTCATTATTGGTTTTCTGGGTATTTGAAAAAGTGCTATCAATGCTAGAATAGAAAATCCAAAGATGACGCACATAGACCAATGAACGCCGATAAAACTAATAGAAAAACCAGCTAATGCCGGTCCTAAAACAGATGCCAATTGCCATGTAGAGCTACTCCATGTTGCGGCATTAGGGTATATTTTCTTGGGGACTATAAGTGCTATCAACGAAAAAATGGTAGGTCCTAAAAAGGCCCTTACCAACCCACCTAAAAAAACAAGGCCATAAATACCGTACAGAATAGTATGAGTCTCCAAAGTCTCTTCCAAGGAGGGCCAACTGAGAACGAATAAACCAAAACTAATCACGGAAAAGCCAAATATACATTTGACCAATAAATTCCTTTTTTCCTTTTGATCAACAATATGCCCAGCAAACAGGGCCATTCCTACCGCGGGAATTACTTCCATTAATCCTATGATACCTAAGGATAACGGGTCTTTGGTTAAAGAATATACCTGCCATTCTATTACTATAAATTGCATGGACCATGCAAAAACCATGGCAAAACGGACCAGTAAGAAAATATTGAATTCCTTAAATCGTAAGGCTGCGTACGAATCAATGTTTTTGCTCATACACTAAACGGTAATTTCTATTTTGTTTCCTTCGGGGTCCACTACCAAACTTTCGTAATATCCATCCCCCGTAGTTCTTGGTTCCCCCAGTACCCGTATTCCTTTTAGCTTTAGTTGCGCTGTCAGGTTATTCACTTTTTCCATGGAACCAACAGATATTGCAAAATGTATTAGTCCCAAAGATTCATCTGCAGGGTCTTGCTTCCACTTTTTTTTCGATATGTCAGGTCGATGCATTATTTCCAACCTTGGACCACCCTTAAAACTTAAAAAAAAGGAAGAAAATCCCTTTTTCTCATTAATATATTTGGCCCCCGAAGTTGCTCCGAAATATTCCTCATAAAAATTTCGCATACGTTCCAAGTTACTTACCCAAATGGCCAAATGTTCTATCCTCATTGAATATCGCGAAGTTTAAGTTGTAGACTAATATTTCCTTGCCATTCATTTTCATCGATGGAAAATACCGCATTGAAAGGTTTTCTACTCGTAACCTTTGAAAGTTTATCCCCCAAATTAAAGCCTATACCTTCAATTTTATGACTACCCTGTTGCGTTACAGCTAACTTTAAATGTGCCCCTTCCTGACCTACCGTTCGGGCATATCCTGTATCCACCAATTGCTCTGCCATAAATACGGGTGACATATTCCCGGGGCCAAAAGGTGCAAACTGATTTATGATCCGTAATAACTTTGGGGTAATATCCTTTAGCTCCATAATCGCATCCACAATAATTTCCGGAGTCAATAACATAGGGTCTATGGTTTCCTTGACTACTTTTTCAAACTGTCCTTTAAAAGTATCGTACTGTTCCTCCAGCAATGTGAGTCCAGCGGCATACTTATGACCCCCAAATTGCTCTATACAATCGGAACAAAGCTCTAAGGCGTTATATACATCGAAGCCCTTTACGGAACGTGCGGATGCCGCCAATTTATCCCCACTTTTTGTAAAGACCAAGGTAGGTCTATAATACGTTTCAGTTAACCGTGAAGCTACTATGCCAATAACGCCTTTATGCCAATCCTCCTGAAATACTACGGAAGTAAAGCGGTTTTCCTCCTTGTTTTGCCGAATTTGTATAAGGGCCTCTTCCGTTATTTCCTGGTCCAACCCTCTTCTATCCGTATTAAATTTTTCTATTTCTGCAGCAAATTTCGTGGCAACCGATAAATCTGTTTCCATAAGCAGGTTTACCGCATATTGACCATGTTCCATCCTTCCTGCCGCATTGATTCTAGGAGCGATAATAAAAACGACATCGGTAATGGTAAGTGTTGACTTCTTTACCTGTTGTATTATCGCCTTAAAACCGGCCCTTGGATTTTGATTTATAACCTGAAGCCCGTAAAATGCCAATATTCGATTCTCTCCAGTAATCGGAACGATATCCGCACCAATTGCCGTAGCCACTAAATCAAGGTAATGCAGCAAATCCTCAATTCCTTGACCACGTCGGGAACCAAGTGCCTGAATCAATTTAAATCCTACACCACATCCACATAACTCATCATACGGATAGTCACAATCCTCCCTTTTAGCATCCAAAACGGCCACGGCAGCGGGCAATGTTTTATCCGGTCTATGGTGGTCACAAATAATAAAATCAATTCCCTTTTCCTTGGCGTAGTCTACTTTGTCCACAGCCTTTACACCGCAATCCAAAGCAATAATCAATGAGAATCCATTGTCTTCCGCAAAATCGATTCCCTTGTAGGATACGCCGTATCCTTCCGAATAGCGATCCGGAATATAGGTGGCTACATTGGGGTAATATGATAACAAATATGAAGAGAGAAGTGCCACTGCAGTGGTACCGTCCACATCATAATCTCCAAAGACTAGAATATTTTCATTTGTAGCCATGGCCTTTTCTATTCGGGCCACCGCTAAATCCATATCTTTCATTAAAAAAGGATCGTGCAAATCCTTTAACTGAGGACGAAAGAAGTTTTTTGCCTCTTCATAGGTTTTAATACCGCGCTGAAGCAGTAAATGTGCAACCAACTCGTCCACATTCAATTCATTGGCCAAAAATTCAATATCGGCTTGCTTAGGTTTGGGTTTAATGGTCCAGCGCATATACTGAAGTCCTATATCTTGTGAAAAATAGTTTTTATATCAAGTTCTGCGAACCTCCTGAACATTTCCATAACCCCACAATATTTTTCAACGGAAAGATCTACAGCCCGTTGTAACTTTTTCTCCTCTAGATTGGAGCCATGAAAATGATATTCGATTAAAACTTTGTCATAATATTTTGGGTGTTCGTCCGTAAGGTTGGCAATAGTCTCTATATGAAATTCTGCAACTTCCAGTTTCATTTTTTTAATAAGTCCGGCTATATCAAGACCGGAACAACCTGCAAGACCGGACAACATTAAGGCTTTAGGTCTGTATCCGCTCCCGTCACCCCCATCTTCTTTTGCGATATCTATTTTTAGATTATGACCAGAAGGGTTGTTACTTTCAAAGGCCATGTTCCCCAACCATTTGGTTGATATATGATTTGTTGTACCCATAATTTTTTGTTTCTTGTAGATTACAAAAATACCATAATTATACTCTAAAAGCGCATCCTATGGCACTGGTAACACCCCTTGACCCCAATCACGACCCTGAAACAAAAAAATTGGCTGAATTCTTTAATGAAACTTTAGGTTTTTGCCCTAACTCCGTATTGACCATGCAGCATAGGCCAGCTATTTCGAAAGCATTCATAAACCTTAATAAGGCGGTTATGGCCAACGAGGGTAGGGTTACTTCTGCTTTGAAACGTATGATAGCCTGGGTAAGTAGTAACGCCACAGGTTGCAGGTATTGCCAGGCACATGCTATTAGGGCGGCTGAACGTTATGGTGCGGAACAGGAAAAATTGGACAATATTTGGGAGTATCGCACTCATTCCGCTTTTTCAGATGCGGAACGGGCTGCATTGGACTTTTCATTACAGGCCTCCCAAGTTCCCAACGCTGTAGATGCCGAAATAAAAGAACGACTTTACAAATATTGGGACGAAGGCGAAATTGTGGAAATGTTGGGCGTGATTTCCCTATTTGGCTATCTCAACCGTTGGAACGACTCTATGGGCACCACAATTGAAGGTGGAGCCGTGGAAAGTGCCGACCAATACCTAAGTAAAAATGGTTGGGAGAAGGGCAAGCATGATGGGTCTAGGTATTAGTGTTGAATAATAAACCTATTGAAGTATCACTAAATTTTTTAAAAGCCAAATCGTCAACATGCCCCAAAAAGTTCCGGTGGCCATACTTAATATTGCCAATACTATGGCATGGGGCATCCACTTTAAATTGTAGGCTGCGGTTACTGCGGGAGCCGTTGCGATACCGCCGACGTTAGCCATACTGGCAATAGGCACCCAGGCCATGTTCACGTTCAACAGCTTAGCCACCAGGACCATAAAAATAAAATGACCAACAAGCCAAATACTTAAAAAACCAAGAAAGGGTATGTTAAACCCTAAAGTTGCTATCTGTAATTTGAGTCCTAAAACAGCCATTACCACGATAATCAAAATACTACCGGCCTTCAAGGCAAAGCCAGAATTCCATTTGGGAATAAAGTTGCTAAAGGCAAGCCCAGCAAATGACAGTAAAACCACCTTCAACACAAAACTTTCTATTAAATAATTACTCAATAGTACAATTCCAAAAAGAGTAAAGGAGGTAAGCCAAGGGTTCCATCCACGTTTATTTTCAATACGAATATCTTCAGGCAGTGCCACATCAGTAACCTTAAACCACCGATTAAGGGTATTGGTTCTTTTTATACTTTGAAACATGAGTATGGTCCAAATATTTACCAATATATTATCCATGACCAAAACCATAAGAAAAATATTTTCAGGACATTCCACCAATTCCTTTAGTACGAGCTGACTTGTACTCCCTCCGATCCAGCTGCCCACTATGGGCGGTATGCCCATCCAATAACTTTCGGTCAACAAAGTTTTTGAAATAACTTCAGTATCTGAAAAAAGCATCATAAGAACTACCGGAAAAACAGCGATGAAAAAGGAGCCCGCCAGAAAAACCAGTATCGGCTTATAACCAATAGACTTCAACTGACCTAGGGATAAACTGCTCATAACCGCAATTATGGCCAAGGGAATAAAGTAATCCCTACTAAAATTATGGATTTCGGCCTGGGAATAGTCTACGTTGAAAACATACGAAATAATGGCGGGTATAATATAAGCGAGCAAAATGGCAGGAACCCAATCGAACAAGGATTTTATATGCCTATTTTCCCATCGGTCCAAAAAATAGACTGCAATTACTGTAAACCCAGAAATGAACCATGGCGTTAACATGGGATCAATTTAGGTTATTTTTAGTGCTGGCAAATGATTTATTTGGTTGAAAAAATTATTCCTTTCCACCTACAACAATAACAATTTCGCCTTTGGGTGGTTTTTCCGTGTAATGCTTTAATACGTCTTTTGCAGTGCCTCGAACAGTTTCCTCATATAGCTTGGTTAACTCTCTAGAGACTGAAACAGGTCTGTCCGCTCCAAAATATTCCACGAAATTGGCGAGTGTTTTTATTAGCTTATGTGGAGATTCATAAAAAATCATCGTTCTAGGTTCCTCGGCCAAAAGGGTCAATCGCGTTTGTCTTCCCTTTTTAACCGGTAAAAAACCTTCAAATACAAACTTATCATTGGGTAAACCGCTATTTACCAATGCGGGTACAAAAGCGGTTGCACCTGGAAGACATTCCACTTCAACACCTGCCTCCACACAGGCTCTGGTCAACAAAAATCCTGGGTCGGAAATTGCAGGTGTGCCTGCATCGGAAATTAAGGCAATGGAGTCACCACCTTTTAATCTATTAACAATACCGGTTACGGTTTTGTGTTCATTATGCATATGATGACTTTGCATAGATGTCGTGACCGATAAATGTTGAAGAAGCTTGCCGCTTGTCCTTGTATCCTCAGCTAAAATCAAATCAACCTCTTTTAAAATGCGAATGGCCCTTAAGGTTATATCTTCCAAATTTCCAATAGGTGTTGGCACCAAATACAATTTTCCCATCCTTAGAAACTAAAAACCCAACATCTGGTGTTGGGTTCGTTTGATTTTAAAATATCTTTTACGAAAATCTACGTTCTATAAACTCCATAAAACGCAACTCATATTCTTCTTTTCCATCCCAATTGTTGTAATCTGGCTTTACCATGTTTTTAATGAAGGAAACAGAACGTTCGTGACTATCAATAGTGCTTAGTTGTGACAATACCCGATTATAATCCTCGGTACTCCCATTAAACAAATGCTTTATAAAACCCAACCTATTGTTGAGATCTACCTTGAGCTCTTTGGTCACCAAACGATCATTTAAGGATTTTGGAATCTCTTCCTTTTTTGAACCTGAAGGAGGCATAAACAAATCCTTATCGTTTTTCATGAGGTCCGGTTTGGACATAAATTCTGTTAAAACCTCCTCAAGATTATCGGAATTGGGCATTTCGGAGACCATATCCTTTATCGTATCCATTCCTGGAATCATGATATCCTCTTCATGTGGGTTGTTTTCTGGAACAGATGTATTGCCTCGCATAACTGCATTAGCCATTTTCTCGAACTTTTCGGCAATTACGTTTTTGGAAACATCCACCTGAATGTCGTTCAATTCCTCCTCTATAAATTTTAATACTGCGATTTTTTCGTAAAGCTTCTTGGCAGCTTCATACAAGTCCGTAATATCATTAATCTCTCTTGAGGTAATGATATCCGTCGACATTTTAATCAAATCCGCCTTTAGTTTTTCCTTCATAACTACAAATTAGTTTATTCCACGCTAATTCCGCACCTTTTTTTAATAACTTTAAGATTCTATGAATAAGAACGGAAAAACCTCTTATTTTCGTCTAAAAATACAAAATGTTTCTCGAAAATACCGTTAACCACAAGGAACAATTCGGCTGGATAGAAGTCATTGCCGGCTCCATGTTTTCAGGTAAAACAGAGGAATTAATACGCAGATTAAAGAGGGCCCAGTTCGCTAAACTTAAGGTAGAGATTTTCAAGCCCATGGTAGACACCCGTTATGATGATGATATGGTAATTTCCCATGATGCCAATGAGATACGCTCTACACCCGTTCCGGCAGCGGCAAATATTCGTATTTTGGCAGACACCTGTGATGTCATAGGAATAGATGAGGCCCAATTCTTTGATGATGAAATTGTAACAGTTTGCAATGATTTGGCAAATAAAGGCGTCAGGGTCATTGTAGCTGGGCTGGACATGGATTTTAAAGGAAATCCTTTTGGCCCCATGCCTGCACTTATGGCCACTGCAGAATATGTTACCAAAGTCCATGCTATTTGTACACGCACCGGTAATTTGGCTAATTATAGCTTTAGAAAATCCAACAATGACAATTTGGTCATGCTCGGGGAAACCAACGAATATGAACCTCTAAGCCGTGGGGCGTTTTACAAAGCCATGTTAAAAGAAAAGGTAAGGCACATGGATGTTGATTCCGAAGAAATAAAAGACCCTAACAAAAATTCCGATGCCTAAGGCCAAAGAAACCGTTCTAGAAATCGACTTAAAATCACTAGAACACAATTATCGCTTTTTACGATCTAAACTAAAGGCTGAAACCAAATTTTTATCCGTGGTAAAGGCTTTTGCTTATGGAAGTGATTCTGAAATCGTTGCCTTAAAGCTTCAGGAATTGGGGACGGACTATTTTGCCGTTGCCTATGCAAAAGAAGGGGTTACATTACGAAAAGCGGGTATTACAAAACCCATATTAGTACTCCATCCGCAAGCGGTAAATTTTGAAGCGCTCATAGAACATTGCTTGGAACCCAGTATCTATTCCTTCGGAATTTTAGATCAGTTCTTGGCTACTGTTCAAGAAAAGGAATTAGATCATTATCCTATACACATTAAGTTTAATTCTGGACTTAACAGATTAGGTTTTGGGGAAAAGGACTTGCAGAAACTAGTGTCAAGAGTACAAGATAACAAGTCCATATCGGTAGTTTCCGTATTTTCCCATTTGGCCGCAACCGAAGATAAAAACGAAGAAGAATTCACCCGAAATCAAATTACCCTTTTTGAACAATTAAGTTCGGTATTCTGCGCCAGCTTAAATATACAGCCAATAAGACATATATTGAACACTTCCGGTATTCTAAATTATGGGGATGCCCAATATGACATGGTTCGTAGCGGTATTGGCTTATACGGATATGGCAATGACCCAAAAATAGATGTTCAATTAAAACCTATTGCGACCTTAAAAACAATTATATCACAACTACACCAAATAGACCCTAGTGAAAGTGTAGGGTATAATAGAGCCTACTTTTCCAAAACCAACCGAACTACGGCCACCTTACCTATTGGTCATGCGGATGGAATAGGAAGGCAATACGGAAAAGAAAAGACGCATGTTCTCGTAAAGGACAAGTTGGCACCAATTATTGGAAACGTTTGTATGGATATGATTATGATAGACGTAACCGATATTGATTGTAAAGAAGGTGACGAAGTCATTATTTTTGGCCCCCAATTATCCGCGCACCAAGTAGCAAAAACAGCTGACACCATATCCTATGAGTTGATTACAGGAATATCTCAGCGTGTAAAAAGAGTATACATCCCATAGAAACCTCTCATTAACATATTATTAAGAAGGCATTTTTTTCTTACATTGCAGGCTTATTAACCATTTTAAAAACACTAAATCATGCTTAAGGAATTTAAGAACTTTATTATGACCGGAAATGTCATCGACTTGGCAGTTGCGGTAATTCTGGCTGGAGCCGTTGGGCTTGTAGTCAATGGATTTGTATCGGATATTATGATGCCCATTGTAGGTCACTTTGCAGGAGGATTGGATTTCGCCGATATGAAAATTGTATTGGACGAAGCTGTTGTTGGTACCGATGGAGAAGTTATCAAACCTGAGAATGCAATTATGTACGGAAAATGGGTCAACGCCATAATCAATTTGATTACCGTTGGTTTTGTACTATTCATAATCGTTAAGGCCTATAACAAAACTAAAAAGAAGGAGGAACCTGCTCCAGAAAAACCAAAAGGACCAACTACGGAGGAACTTCTTATGGAAATTAGGGATGCCTTGAAAAAATAAACATCCTCTGAAAGGGTGAACCGCTGCACTGCAGTCTAATTTTAAAACCGCTAATCTTGTTTCGCTAACAGATTGGCGGTCTTTTTTTATAAGATAATTACTATTTGGGATGAATTTGCATGCAATCATTTACCTATACGGCATTTCAAATATAATAGCATAGTAATGCAGCTATCGTTAAGGGTCAATAGCAACAAACAATTTGGAATATCCAATTGTTAAATTTAAAACTTTTTGTTATATTTTAATTATTTAATCTTTTTTCTCTTGCCCACCTCTTAGTATTACCTATTTTTGTGCCCTTATCAAAACATGATATACATATGAAAGTAGCTGTAGTTGGAGCCACGGGGATGGTAGGTGAGGTGATGTTGAAAGTCTTGGCAGAACGCAATTTCCCCATAAGCGAACTCTTATTGGTGGCTTCGGAGCGATCTATAGGGAAGAAGCTTTCCTATAAGGACAATGAATACGCTATTATAGGTCTTGCAGATGCCGTAGCGGCTAAACCGGACATCGCCATATTTTCAGCAGGTGGAGATACCTCCTTGGAATGGGCTCCAAAATTTGCAGCGGCAGGTACCACTGTAGTGGACAATTCTTCGGCCTGGCGTATGGACCCTGATAAAAAGCTGGTCGTACCGGAAATCAATGCCGATACCCTTACTGTAGACGACAAAATAATTGCAAATCCAAACTGCTCTACCATTCAATTGGTTATGGCTCTTGCCCCGCTTCACAAAAAATATCAAATGAAAAGGGTGATTATTTCAACCTACCAATCCGTTTCTGGGACTGGAGTAAAGGCAGTTCAACAATTGGAAAATGAAATAGCGGGAGTTTCTGGTGAAATGGCTTATCCATATCCCATAGGACGAAATGCCTTACCACATTGTGATGTTTTCTTGGAAAATGGGTACACCAAAGAGGAAATGAAATTGGCCCGTGAACCTCAAAAAATATTGGATGACCGTTCGTTTTCGATAAGTGCTACTGCAGTACGTATCCCAACGGCCGGCGGACATTCCGAATCGGTAAATGTTGAATTTAATAATGATTTCGATTTGAAGGAAGTCCGAAAAATTTTAAACGATACCCCTGGGGTTACCGTTCAGGACAACCCGGATACCAATACCTATCCCATGCCAATTTATGCGCACGATAAGGACGAGGTTTTTGTGGGTAGAATCAGAAGGGACGAAACACAACGGAACACTTTAAATATGTGGATTGTTGCAGATAACCTAAGAAAAGGTGCAGCCACTAATGCCGTACAGATCGCTGAATATTTGGTAGCGAAAGGTCTGGTATAATCGTAAACTCCAAATAATGTTAAAACCTTCAAAACAGCTATGTTTTGGAGGTTTTTTTATGGTATTTTTAACCTGACTAATTCAAAAACACCATGAGAAAATTCCTGTTCTTTTCGCTCATTGCCATACTTTTGGCATCCTGTAAGAAAGAAACAAAAAAAGAGCTTATCACTGTGAACTATCCGGAGACAACCAAAGTTGATACCATAGATAATTATTTTGGAACCGAAGTTAAAGACCCCTATCGGTGGCTGGAAGATGACCGAAGCCCGGAAACCGAGGCATGGGTAAAAAAACAAAATGAAACCACGTTCGGTTATTTGGAAAACATACCCTATAGGAACGATATCAAAAATCGGTTGGAAAAACTATGGAATTACGAAAAAATTAGCGCTCCCTTCAAAGAAGGTGATTATACTTATTTCTATAAAAATAATGGCTTACAAAATCAATATGTGGTCTACCGGACCCAAGGGGATGAAGAGGCCGAAGTATTCTTGGATCCCAATACGTTTTCCGAGGATGGCACAACTTCTTTGGCCGGATTACGGTTCACCAAGGATGGTTCTCTAGCAGCTTATTTAATATCAGAAGGGGGTAGTGATTGGCGCAAAGCAATAGTAATGGATACGGAAACGCGTGAAATTGTTGAAGACACGTTGGTCGATATAAAGTTTAGTAGTATTTCTTGGAAAGGAAATGATGGTTTTTACTATTCCAGTTATGACAAACCTGAGGGAAGTGAACTTTCGGCAAAGACCGATCAACACAAAGTATTCTATCACAAACTGGGAACACCTCAAACTGAGGACCAATTAATCTATGGGGGGAAACCCATTGAAAAGCATAGGTATATAGGTGCAAGTGTTACAGAAGATGAAAAGTACTTGGTTATTTCTGCATCTGTATCCACTTCTGGAAACAAACTTTTTATACAAGACTTGAAAGATCCAAATGGACTCTTGATCCCAATAGTCGATGATACAGATTCGGACAACTACATTATTGAAAACGTCGACTCCAAGTTATACATTGTAACCAATAGAAATGCGCCCAATCAGAAAATCGTTACCGTAGATGCCAAAAATCCTTCTCCGAAAAACTGGGAAGATTTTATTCCTGAAACCGAAAACGTACTAAGCCCCAATACCGGCGGAGGTTACTTTTTTGCTGAGTATATGGTAGATGCTATTTCCAAAGTCTTTCAATATGACTATGATGGTAATTTGGTCCGTGAGGTACAACTGCCCGGATTAGGCAGTGCCAGTGGGTTTGGCGGCAAAAAAGAAGAAAAGGAGTTTTATTTTTCCTTTACCAATTATAATACCCCGGGATCATCCTATAAATACAATGTGGAAACTGGTGAGTATGCTCAATATTGGAAACCAAATATCGATTTTAACCCTGATGAATACGAATCCAAACAGGTTTTTTACACTTCCAAGGATGGTACCAAAATCCCGATGATCATTACCCATAAAAAAGGTGTTGAGCTCAATGGTGAAAACCCGACTATTTTATACGGGTATGGTGGATTTAATGTAAGCCTTACTCCTTCATTTAGTATTGTCAATGCTGTTTGGATGGAGCAAGGTGGTATTTACGCTGTTCCAAATCTTAGGGGTGGTGGCGAATATGGTAAAAAATGGCATAATGCCGGTATAAAGACCAAAAAGCAAAATGTTTTCGATGATTTTATCGCAGCTGCGGAATATTTAATCCAAAACAAGTATACGTCTAAGGAATACTTGGCAATTCGGGGAGGGTCTAATGGGGGTCTGTTGGTAGGGGCTACAATGACCCAGCGACCGGATTTAATGCAAGTGGCTTTACCTGCGGTGGGTGTCATGGACATGCTAAGGTATCATACCTTTACGGCAGGTGCCGGATGGGCCTATGACTATGGGACCTCAGAGGAAAGTGAGGAGATGTTCAATTATCTAAAGGGCTATTCTCCCGTTCATAATGTAAAGGAGGGTACGTCCTACCCGGCAACCTTGGTAACCACGGGAGATCATGATGACCGTGTTGTTCCTGCCCATAGCTTTAAGTTTGCCGCAGAGCTACAGGAAAAACAAGCAGGTGAGCATCCTACCCTTATTAGAATTGAAACTAATGCAGGTCATGGTGCGGGTACGCCGGTAAGCAAAACCATAGAACAGTATGCGGATATTTTTGGATTTACGCTATATAATATGGGATACGAAGAATTGCCAAATCAGTCTATACTCAAGGAATTCAAAGATTAACGGATTCTCAAATCAATAAAAGGTTAAAAAATCCGTTCTTCTTAAGAGCGGATTTTTTGTATTTTAAGACAAGAACACCAAGTATGCTACGAATTGAAAATGTTTCCTTTACCTATGATAAGGACGCTATTCTTGAGGATATTAATTTAAGGATTCAGCGGAGGGAGCATGTTGCCATCATTGGGGAAAGTGGTTGTGGCAAGAGCACTTTGCTCAAGATTATTTACGGATTGATGGATTTAGAACAAGGTGGAATTTTCTGGGAGGATGAAGCTGTCCTTGGACCAGCTTTCAACCTTGTACCTGGAGCCTCTTTTATGAAATATCTTTCTCAAGATTTTGACCTGATGCCCTTCATAACCGTATCAGAGAATATTAGCCAATATCTTTCTGTCTTTTACCCAAAAGAATTAGAGGAGCGTACCCATGAGCTACTGGAAATGATAGAAATGACGGAGTTCGCCGACAAGAAAGTGAAGAATCTAAGTGGCGGTCAGCAGCAAAGGGTCGCCTTGGCCAGAGTGTTGGCACAAAAACCTGAAGTTCTATTATTGGATGAACCTTTTAGCCATATTGACAACTTTCTAAAGAATAGCTTAAGAAGAAATATTTTTAAGTATTTAAAAGAAAACGGAATTACATGTGTTGTGGCAACACATGATTATGAAGATGTACTTCCCTTTACGGACAGAGTATTTGTATTAAAAGATAAAAAGGTAATGGCCAAAGGTAAGCCCATGGACCTTTACAAAAATCCAAAAAGTCTTTATGTAGCATCACTATTTGGCGAAGCAAATAGTATTTCCATTGATGTGCTAAAATCATATGCCAACACCAAGCGGAAAATAATTGTTTATGCCCATGAATTCAGGATTTCTGAAACCTCTGGGATTCCTACCGTCGTGAAAACCTGTTATGCGATGGGCCCTTTCTATCTCGTGTTGGGAGAAACTGAGGACGAAGCAAAATTATTCTTTCATTCACCTGTAAAATTAGAACCTGAAAAAAAAGTCTACCTAAACGTTTCCCTTGAAACCATCAATCAAAGATTACAAACAACTGCTTCCGATTAACATTACCTCATTGGTGATTTTCTCAAATTTGATAATTAATTTAAAAACAGTAAACTAAAATCAATTTTCTTGCGTTAACCGATAAATTTAAATCGTTTTAACCATGAAAAGAATACATCTATTTTTGACATTGATTGTTTTTGCATTGCTAATTGCACCTATGTTCATAAAGTAAGAGGTCCCTATAGGTTTGTTTACCTTTGTATCCAAAAGATAATTTGGACAAGGAAATTGTATTAAAGGAACTTCAATTCAAGGCTATTAGAAGTAGTGGCCCCGGTGGACAACACGCCAATAAGGTTTCGTCCAAGGTAGCGTTGACTTTCGATTTGAACCATTCGGATGGACTTTCAAATACCGAAAAAGTCCGAATCTTGAGGAAGCTCCATTCCAAACTAACCCAAGAAGGAAACTTACTTCTGCAATGCGACGAATCTAGAAGTCAACACAAAAACAAGGAATTGGTCATTAAAAGATTTTTTCATCTTTTGGAATCTGCTTTAGTTGTTCGAAAAAAAAGAAAGCGCACCAAACCTTCGAAATCTTCCATAGAAAGAAGGTTAAAATCTAAAAAATTAAAGTCCCAGAAAAAAGCCAACCGTAACAAACCTGAGTTTTAGAAGTACTTTGTCTTCCATACAGAATAAGAAAATGCCATGGTTTTTAAGCGAATAGGGTATATAAAATAAAAACTGAAAGGGCGCCGGTGAAACCAAGTATACCGCTTCCAAGACTAAACAATCTATATCCGTTCTTAACATTCATTCCACTCATTTGGGTCACGACCCAAAAGAAGCTATCATTGGCATGGGAAACAACTGCAGACCCCGCCCCAATGATTACGACGACCAAGGCTTTTTGAATCTCCGTTTCAAAGCCCAAGGAGGTCATCATGGGATAAATAATAGAGGCAGCAGTTACCAACGCAACGGTAGAAGAACCTTGTGCGGATTTGATGGCGGCGGCAATAATAAAAGGGAGTAAAATCCCTAGGTTATAACTGCTCAATAAATCACCCAATGTTTCTGCAATTCCCGAGTTTTGTAGAATTTTTCCAAAAATACCACCGGCACCGGTAATCAGAATTATAGATGCTGCGTCCATAATGGCCTTCCCTATCCAACCCGAGGAGGAGACCATTTCGTAATCTAATTTCTTAGGTAAAAGCAAACATAGAAAAACACCTATTAACAAAGCGATAACGGGTTCGCCCACAAAATCCAAAAAGTCCACGAAACTATTGTCGATTCCCGTCCGCTCCGGATTCAAAACAGACCTTAATACGATAAGTAATATAGGAATGACGATAGGTATGGATGACTTTAAGGCACTGGGGCGTTCTTTGTAAATTCTTTCGGAATCCGCACCACCAATCAACTCCGGTTCAATATAGGTTTTGGAGGCATATTTGGCCGCAAAATAAATCCCCACGATCAAAGCTATAATACTCACTGGAAATCCAAAGGCAATGACCATTCCCAAATCTGCTCCTAAAATACCTGCAGCAGCAATGGGTCCCGGTGTTGGGGGCACCATGGTATGTGATGCCATAAGCCCAAGTCCCAATGCTATGGCCGGACCTGCAATAGAAATCTTGGCTTTTTGGGAAAGACTTTTCGATAACGGATGTAAGAGTAAAAACCCACTATCGGCAAAAACGGGAATGGAAACGATATATCCCAAAACCCCCATGGCAGTGATAATTCTTTTTTTACCAATGAAGTTTAATACCTTTTCGGCAATCGCGAAAGCTCCACCTGTATTCTCCAAAAACGCCCCAATGATGACCCCAAGGACAATAATCAACCCAATTTTTCCCAAAGTCCCTCCAAAACCTTCATTTATGGAAACTATTATATTGGAATAGGACATTCCTGAAAAGAGGCCATAAGCAATGGAAACGATCAACAGGGCCATAAAGGCATGAACCTTCAATCGGGTGGTGAGAAAAATGATGGCCACAATGGCCAGAAGCAAGTAAATCAGTACCATATCAGTGTAAATCGCGTTCTACCTTGGACCCCGAGCCTCCGACCAAAAAGTCCAAATCGGCTCCTTGATCGGCCTGTTCCACATGATCAATATACATTTTTACGTAACCCCTATCTGCCACAGGTTTCGGTGGTATCCATGCTTTCTTTCGTTTGTCCAACTCGGCCTGATCAATATCCAAATGCAAGGTTCTTTCGTTTACGTCCAGTTCTATCCAATCTCCATTTTCAACTATGGCAAGCGTTCCTCCCACTGTTGATTCCGGTGAAACGTGAAGCACAACGGTTCCCGCTGCGGTACCACTCATGCGGCCATCAGAAATACGGACCATATCCGTAATACCCTTGGCCAACAATTTTTTGGGTAAATCCACATTACCAACTTCCGGCATTCCGGGATAACCTTTGGGACCTACCCCTTTAAGTACGATGACACTATTTTCGTCAATATCTAGATCGGGGGCATCTATCCGTTCGTGGTAATCTTCCATCGTTTCAAAGACCACGGCCTTACCCCGATGCTTCATCAGTTTGGGCGAAGCTGCCGAAGGTTTGATTACCGCCCCATTTTCGCACAGATTACCCCTGAGCACGGCGATGCCGGATTTATCCTGAAAAGGTTTTTCAAGCTTCGCAATGACATCGGTATCATAACAAACCGCATCGGTATAATTAGCTATCAAGGCGTTTCCGTTAACGGTTATGGTTTCTTTATGTAAAAGTGGTGTCAATTCCTTCATCACCACGGGAAGACCTCCCGCATAATAGAAATCTTCCATCAAGTATTTACCGGAAGGCTTCATATTCACCAGCAAAGGAATCTTGCTTCCAATGGTATCAAAATCCTCCAATTTCAAATCGATTCCAATTCTACGCGCTATAGCGGTAAGGTGAATGATCAGGTTCGTAGAGCCTCCTACGGCCGCATTGACGATAATGGCATTTTCAAAGGCGTTTCTTGTTAATACTTTGGACATGGTCAAATCTTCTTTCACCATCTCCACAATCCTACGTCCTGAGAGTTGTGCATACATTTTTTTTCTGGAATCCGCTGCGGGAATCGAAGAGTATCCCGGAAGGGTCAAGCCTAAAGCTTCGGTCATGGTGGCCATTGTCGATGCCGTTCCCATTGTGTTACAGTGACCTATACTCCGTGCTACACATACTTCGGCTTCGCGAATATCGGCTGCGGAATACCCTTGGTTTTCCTGCCGTTCCTTGATCATCCAGTTCATGGATCCGGAACCTACCTTTTCTCCCCTAAAGCGACCGCTCAACATGGGTCCGCCAGGTACTACAAGCGTAGGAAGGTCTACACTACAAGCTCCCATAATCGTAGACGGGGTGGTTTTGTCGCAACCCGTTAATAATACAATCCCGTCCAACGGATTGGCCCTGATGGATTCTTCGGTATCCATACTTGCCAAATTTCGAAACAACATAGTGGTCGGTTTCATAATGGTTTCTCCCAAGGACATGACGGGAAACTCCATTGGAACACCTCCCGCTTCTAAAATGCCTTTTTTGACCACTTCGGCGAAATCCCTAAGATGACCATTGCAGGGAGTAAGCTCGGACCAGGTATTACAGATACCGATGACGGGCCTACCTTCAAAATAATCATCGGGATATCCCTGGTTTCTCAACCAAGAACGGTGTACAAAACCCATTTTACCATCATCCCCGAACCATTCTGAACTCCGTAGCTTTTTCTTTTTATCCATAGGAAAGTCGCAACAATCATTAATTTGGCGTCAAGATAGTCAAAAAATCCACGATTTTTTTAGGATATCGATAAAACGGAAAAAGTGTTCCCGTTAAATGAAAAGGTCTCCCTAACAGTTTTTCCCAATAACAATTTGCCTATGGGTGTAGCCGAAGAAATACAGTAAATAGAAACTCCGTCCCATGTAACTTCTCCAGCCGAAATAGCAATATAGTAGTATTGATTTGCCGTTTCGATCAAGGCGCCCATACCTCCGGTACTATTCTGGGAATCTGGTTGTACCCTATTGAGCAGTTCCTGCATTTTTTCACATTCGGCCAGTTGATTGCCCAGTTTTTCCCGTTCCAACTGAACCATGGCCCTGCCCGTTTCGTGCTTGTCCCCGGCACTACTTTTGGTCTCTGAGGTCAAGGCTTCCTCCAGTTCCTTTACTTGTTTTTTTAACCGTGACGAACGATTGGAGACAAAGTCCTCACAATGTTGATACGCAATTTTCTTAATTTCCAGATGCTTCTTCAACATGGTATAAATCGGCTAATTTATAGATCAGGAAGTTAATCATTTGATCTGAGCCTTGGTTATCATCCATCATTTTTTGGATAGCGCCTCGATTTTCCTTTTTAAAGTAGTCTAAGTCACCCGACCTATCCTCACTAAAAACATTCCATGATCGTAACCCGCTTAACATGGCCCTGTGTGCCTTAAATTTGCGTTCCATTTCCTCTCGTTCCTTTTTGGAAAAATTTTCTGGATGGTTCTGTATCTGTTTATATTCTGCGGTAATACGGGCGTCCAATTTCTCTGCTTCCGTTATAATCTTAAAATAAGCTCTGGAAACCAAGGTTTGGTAGGTTTGCTCAAAGGCCAAATTCTTCTTATAGCTATTGGTTTCTGAATCCAAAAGAACTTCATCTTCTGTGCTCGCATAGAGCCCTGTGTCGGCTACTTCATTATTTTGCTTTAGCGACTCTTTCCAGGCTTGCGACTGAATCATCTCACGCCAAACCTCATTATACCTACGCTGATATTTGGTCTGGTTCACCGCACAAGATGAAAACAGACAAACCAAAAGTAATGTAACAAGGAAACTTCTTCCCATATAACGGAGTTCTCTTTTAAACATAAAAAAGCAAAAAGGTAGGAAGACATTATAAAGGCTTGGGGCACTTTATTCCCAGAAACGGGAACATGCAATATAGGAAGAAAATGGAATCCAGAATATGGTTAAGGACAAGAAGGTTTAAAAATAGTTGAACGGTAGTAAAACCATTTCCAATTTAAAAATGAGCCAATTTACTTGTTCATTTTCCCTATGCCTTCATTGTGAAAATTGCAAAGAACCCAGGCTATTTGCAATCTCCACGGCTTCGGCACAGAAAAAAGCAACAGCGTAAATTTTGGCACATTCCTAAACCAGAACTGGTATAATTCCCTAAAACAAGTCGCCCAATTGCCTTCCCACAGAGGTTCCAATGGCAATGCCCATACCGCCTAGACGAACGCCGCAGGCTATGTTTTCCGAAAGGTGTTTGATGATGGGTCGCTTTTGCCTGCCCACACCCATGATACCGCTCCACGCATAGTCGATTTCAACTTCCTGATCAGGTAAGATGACGGTTTGCAATAGGTCCATTAATTTGTTTTGTACTATTGCAGTAGAACCAAAGTCAGTGGTTTCTTCTGTCTTAAAGTCGAGGTTTCTACCTCCACCAAGCAATATTCTGTTATCAATATTTCTAAAATAATAATACCCCTCCTCTAAATGGAAGGTCCCTTTTATTGGCAATCCTGAAATGGGTTTAGTGATGACAACCTGTGCGCGGGCCGGTTTCACGGGTTCATCTAAAAGCTGCTGGGCAAATCCGTTCGTGGCGACCAAAAGCTTCATGGTTTTAAACTCAAAATCGGTACACTTTACCAAAACCGAAGTACCCAAGTCTTCCATTTGGATGACCTCTGTGGCATTCAAGACTTGAATGCCGGATTGTTGCACTTTCTGTAACAGCGACCGCATCATTTTACCCGTATCGATTTGCCCCTCAAAACTATGGGTGATATAGTTGTCCTGTATGCCCTTAAACCCAAAGAGGTTCTCGGTCACCTGAAAAGGAGCTTCCTTAAAAACAGGTTTTAGCAATTGATTGGCAGCATCGAGACCATCCAAACACGTATCATAAAGGACCTTATCATTCTTCAAAAACACTTCATGGCCACCATAGTTATAATACTCGATGTTATCATCGCCCAAGAGTTTCCGAAGGGACTGGATGCCCAAATACCGTTGTTCCACTAAAGCTAGCAATTCGGCTTCAGTGTGGGATTTTAGGTCGGACAGGATTTCTGAAATACTACCAAAGCAAGCAAACCCAGCATTCTTGGTACTGGCGCCTTGGGGCAGCCCTCCTTTTTCCAAAATAATAATGTTCGCTTTGGGGTGTTTTTCCTTTAATCGAAGTGCACAGTTCAGTCCAACGATACCACTACCCACAATGGTGAAATCCATATCGGTAAACCAAGACTTATATTCCCAATAGCTTAGGTTCATTTAGTTCTTTCGTATTTATTAAACTCGGTCAACAATTAATAATTTCTTAGTGTCACCTCTTGTCTTTCGGCTTCGCTCAAGATAAACTAAAGTCGAGAGGCCAATAGTCATAGTGTATTTTACATAAGGTCTCGCATCTCGACTGCGCTCGATATGACGGCTCGACCAGACATTCAAAATTATATAAAATCGCTTAGGTTCATGGGCGTACCTGTTTTTGGATCCATGTTAAAATGGTGTCTAATGCTTCAGGGGCCAAGGTTTGGGATAGCTGCCCGTATTCGGCAGGGGAACCTGTGCTGCTTTCCTGAAACAGGTGATTAAGTCCCGGCAACTCTTTTATAGTTAATTTTTGGTTTCCTCCGCGTTCCAAAGCCGCTTTAATGGCCACAAGATTTTGCTTTGGAAGAACTTGTAGATCCTTCTCACCGTTGATGGCCAATACAGGACACTGAACCTCCTCAAGGGCTATAGCCGGGTCGTACCTAATAAAATTTAACCACCAAGGACTCAGCAATTGGTCCACCTTAAGTTGTGCATAGGTGTCCGCCTCGACCCCGGCTGGTTTGGACTTGTCTGGGTGTTCTTTTAGGTATTGGGTAAGGTCCGAACTTAGCTGCGTGAGGTCGGTGGATTCTTTGATCATGGAAAAAACGGTCCTATTCGCCATTTCAATATCCATGAGCATATCATCACTAAAGCCTGAAACTTTGCCGATAGCGCGTTGCTGTAGCAATAATAGTTCATCCCCGGGTATGCCCACTCCTGCCATGAGCACAATAAAGGTAATATCTTGTGAGCTGCTTGCAACCATGGGCGCTATAATACCTCCTTCACTATGACCGATAAGACCAATGTTGTTCTTGTCTATCTCCTTTCTTGTTTTTAAAAAGGAAACAGCAGCCGTTACATCCTCTGCAAAATCCCTACTTGTAGCCGAATTGAAATTTCCTGTGGACAAGGCAGTCCCACGGTCATCATAACGCAGCACGGCAATACCATTTTTGGTTAAATAATCGGCCAGGACCAAAAAAGGCCGATGCCCAAACAATTCCTCGTCCCGGTTTTGGGGGCCACTGCCACTAATCAAAACTACTGTAGGAAAAACACCTTCCTGTTGTGGTAGGCTTAAGGTCCCGGCCAACTCCACATTCGCCTTTTTGTTGGTAAAGGTGACTTCCTCTGTATAATAGGGATAGGGTTTTACAGGTTCTTGAGGGCGTAGTACGGTTCCCTTTTCTGGGACTTCCCGACTCAGTTCCAAGGGTAGGATCTGCCCATATTGGTTAAAATCCCCGGTGATGGTACCTGCCTCGTTTAAAGTGCCCTCATACACAATCCCCAAATTGGGCATCCCTATTTTTAAAGTAGGATGTTCAAAAGAAGTGGAAGTTACAGGAATACCCTTGGCTCCCTGATCTGGGCTGTCCATAGTGGTGGTATAGCCTTCACCTTCTTCTTGAATATGGAACACCAACCGCAGTTGTACACCCTGAACTTTTAGCATCCCGTGCCAGTCGCCAGCGATGTCTTGGGCCGTTAGGGTGAGTGTCAAAAAAAATAAAATAAGAACTGTGGAGAGGGTTTTCATAAATGCATCAACTTCTTGCTTAAAGATAGTTGATCCATTAGGTTTCTACATATATTGTCAATCCTTTATTCCATTCCAAATATCCAGATACATCTTCCAATCTTGATTGATTTTTTTCCAGACAATTACATATTTTCCTTTCCATTTTGATTCCGTTCCATCCGGCCTTAAAGTGATACCTTCGTAGTATCCATAATCATAGGCCTCATTTCCAATAATCTTAATTTCTTCAGGAGTAATTTTGTGGTATTTGGTTTGAACACCTTCAGGAAGCGTCCAATACCCGATTATGGCCTCACGCCCCTTTATTATTTCTCTATTATTTGGAAAAATCTTGGCATCATCCGTATATGCATTACCAATGGATTGATACTCCGAATTCATGACGGAGCTTGAAAAGTCCTTAATATTGGAAAGAATTAAGTTAATATCCTCTTGATTACCCTGAAAGTTTTGAGCATGAATGGCAAATGAAAAAAAGAACAAAGAAATTAGAGAAAGTGTTTTCATATAGTTTATTGTGATTATACATAACAATTGAATATAATCATTGGTCATTTACACACAATACACCTAAGATAACCAAATCCCGATTAGGAAATGGATTACGGTTTTATAGATGGCCCGTTTTTGATTATGCTTTGCGGAAATTCGTTTATCGCTGCTGCTTACAGGCCAATGGCATTTCGGCTACCTTCAGCTATCCCTCGTCTCCCCTTCGACTCCGCTCAGGGCAAGCTTCTCGGGACAAGCTTCTACTAGACCTTTTTTGTCGTTTCGGAGGGCAGGATGTCACTTCGACTTCGCTCAGTGACCAATATATACCAAAAAAAAACTCCAACATGGCTGTTGGAGTTTTTATCATTTTAATTTTCAGGTGGAGGATCCATCTTAAAGTCGTTCATAAAGGCGGTGGTATAATTCCCCGCCAAATAATCCGGATGGTCCATCAATTGCCTATGGAACGGAATCGTGGTTTTAATACCTTCAATAACAAATTCGTCCAAGGCCCTTTTCATTTTATTAATCGCTTCTTCCCTAGTCTGTGCCGTGGTAATCAGTTTGGCAATCATGGAATCATAGTTCGGTGGTATACTATAGCCACTATACACATGGGTATCCATACGAACACCATGACCTCCAGGGGTATGCAAGGTCGTTATCCTTCCCGGAGAAGGCCTAAAGTTGTTATACGGGTCTTCCGCATTAATCCTACATTCTATGGAATGTAGTTTTGGTGTATAGTTCTTACCAGAAATAGGAACCCCGGCAGCTACTAAAATCTGCTCACGGATCAAGTCGTAATCGATAACCTGTTCGGTAATCGGGTGCTCTACCTGAATACGGGTATTCATCTCCATAAAGTAGAACTTTCTATGTTTGTCCACCAAAAATTCTACCGTACCGGCACCTTCATATTTAATATATTCCGCAGCTTTTACGGCTGCTTTCCCCATTTCATCGCGTAATTTGTCCGTCATAAAAGGGGATGGGGTTTCCTCAGTTAATTTTTGATGGCGACGCTGTATGGAACAATCACGCTCCGAAAGGTGACAGGCTTTTCCGTACTGGTCACCCACTACTTGGATTTCAATATGCCTGGGTTCCTCAATCAACTTTTCCATATACATGCCTCCGTTCCCAAAAGCTGCAGTAGCTTCCTTCACGGCACTTTCAAAATGATCTTCCATTTCATCCTCGCCCCAAACGGCACGCATCCCTTTACCACCACCCCCGGCAGTGGCTTTTATCATCACGGGATAACCCATTTTTTTAGCGGTCTTCTTGGCATCGGCCAAATCCTTCAACAGTCCCTCAGAACCAGGTACACAAGGTACCCCTGCGGCCTTCATTGTCGCCTTGGCCGTAGCCTTGTCTCCCATACGGTCTATCTGCTCAGCAGAAGCTCCAATAAATTTGATATCGTGCTCCGCACATATTTTTGAAAATTTGGAATTTTCCGAAAGGAAACCATATCCTGGATGTATGGCGTCCGCATTGGTAATTTCGGCGGCCGCAATGATATTCGGTATTTTCAAATAGGATTCGCTACTGGGCGCAGGTCCAATACAGACCGCTTCATCCGCGAAACGCACATGAAGACTCTCCTCATCGGCCTTACTGTATACCGCCACGGTTTTTATACCCATTTCCTTACAGGTACGAATAACTCGCAAAGCGATCTCTCCCCTATTTGCAATCAATATTTTTTTAAACATCTCTTGATCTTTTAGTGTACGTCTTACTTCTTAAGCAATGGACTATTTGCCCAATGAACCGGTTGAAACCGATTTAAGCTGGATCTACCAAAAACAATGGCTGATCGAACTCCACAGGTGAGGAATCGTCTACCAATACTTTTACTATAGTTCCTGATACCTCGGACTCGATGTCATTGAAAAGCTTCATTGCCTCGATTACACAAAGTACATCTCCGGAAGAAATGGTATCGCCCACCTCTACAAATGTAGGTTTATCGGGAGATGGTTTTCTATAGAAGGTTCCAATAATCGGCGATTTTATCGTGATGTATTTGGAATCGTCGTCTTTCTTTTCCGCTTCCTTGGTAGGTGCAGCGGGAGCTGCAGGAGCTTCTTGTTGCGCAGGCGGTGCTGCTGCAGGTGCCACTGGGGCCTGGGCCATAGGAATGGATTGGACATATGTTGTCTCGCCACTACCTTGACTTCCGGTACGGATGGTGATTTTTATATCGTCCGTCTCCAATTTTACTTCACTAGCTCCAGATTTAGCTACGAACTTAATTAGGCTTTGAATTTCTTTAATATCCATAGTTGTACATATATATTAGTTGGTCTTCCCGTTAATAGGCCCATTTTAAATAAATGGAACCCCAAGTAAATCCACCACCAAAGGCGGCAAAAACTAGGTTATCTCCTTTTTTTAATTGGTCCTCGTAATCGCTCAATAGTAATGGTAAGGTTGCCGATGTGGTATTCCCGTACCGTTGAATGTTCATAAGTACCTTAGCATGGTCCAGCCCCATACGGTTTGCCGTTGCATCTATAATACGTTTATTGGCCTGATGTGGTACTAACCAAGAGACATCCTTATCCGTAAGGTCGTTCCTTTTCATAATACGTTCTGCTACATCTGCCATATTGGAAACCGCAAATTTAAATACGGTCTTACCATCTTGAAAAATAAAATGTTTTCTGTCCTTCACGGTTTGTTCCGTAGCCGGCATAAGGGAACCTCCCCCTTCCATTCCCAAAAATTGTCGGCCCGATCCATCGGATCTCAAGTATTCATCCTGCAAGCCAAATCCCTCCTCATTGGGTTCAAATAACACTGCCCCGGCTCCATCGCCAAAGATAATACAGGTAGTACGATCGGTATAATCGATTATCGAGGACATCTTGTCCGCACCGATCAATAATACCTTCTTATACCTTCCAGATTCAATATAACTAGCTGCATTGGACATTCCAAACAAAAAGCTGGAACATGCGGCCAACAAATCATAAGCAAATGCATTTACCGCTCCAATTTGGGAAGCTACAAAAGCTGCCGTTGAAGCGACCATACTATCCGGCGTTGCCGTTGCTACAATGACCAAATCTATCTCCGTAGGGTCTAAGTCCTTCTTTTCAAGTATCTGTTTTGCGGCTTGGATGGCCAAGTATGAAGATCCTTCTCCCTCTTCTTTCTTTAGCACACGCCGCTCCTTTATTCCAGTTCTGGTAGTAATCCACTCATCGTTGGTATCTACCATTTCTTCCAACATTTTATTGGTGAGGACAAATTGGGGAACATAGCCTCCCACAGCGGTTATGGCTGCCGTAATTTTGGTCATATTTTAATTGCTTTCGTGTGAAAAACTTTCAAAAACACGTCAAAAGTTGTGAAAATTAGTGATTTTCATCGACTTTTTGTTGCAAAACAACCTGTTTTTGAAAAAAATCATCGCTTTATATAAAATCGATTCCTACTTATCTCTTTCTCTGCCGAATAAAGAATCACATGGGATTTTGCCTAAAAAAAACTCCCGCTTCTTTCGAAGTGGGAGTTATCATTATTTTTTGAAAGTGGATTAGGCCTCTACATCCTCAGTTTTGTCTACCAAAACCTGACCTCTGTAGTATAATTTACCCTCGTGCCAGTGTGCCCTATGGTACAAATGCATTTCTCCAGTTGTAGAATCCGTAGCCAATGTAGGTGCAACTGCTTTATAATGTGTTCTTCTTTTGTCTCTCCTAGTTTTGGAAATTTTTCTTTTTGGATGTGCCATTTGTAACCTTATTTATCCGTTAATAGTTTTTTTAATTCGTCCCATCTGGGATCACTCTCGTCGTTATTGTTTTTCTTGTCCTTTGGTTGAAGTTCTTGAAGTCTATCCAAGGCTTCCGATTTTAATGTGCCATCTGCTATACCTGGGTGCACTCTTTTTTGAGGTACTGCCAGTATAATCATCTCGTAGATGTATTGTGCCACATTGATTTGATGCTCACCATGAGGCAAAATCAAAATCTCGTCATCGTCATCATTATATGCATCCCCAAACTTTACCACCAAATGTAAATCTCCATCTATAGGTTGGTCGTAAGGTTCACTGGTAATATCACAGTCGATGTTTACATTGCCGATAGCCTCAAAATCAAGCTCCAACATGGTACTTGTTTTGCTTAACACAACACTTAAATCAACATCTACTTCATTAAACTCATCGTAACCAAAAGATTCAAAGAACGTATTGTCGATTTTATAATTAAAGTCGTGCTTTCCCTGTTTCAATCCTGAAAAAGGAATATTAAACTCCTTTTGCTTCATCACGTACAACTCTTAATATTAAATCCTTACCTTAAAAGGCGGGTGCAAAGATACTATTATTTTAATAACGGACAATAGTTGTTAACTATTTATCTTCATAACTTTTTGGCCTCCATCTTCCCTTTCTTTAGCGCTTGATTCTCTGTTTTTTTAAAACATCTTCAGTTAGTGCTAAATACTCGGTTCTGTTCTTGAAAATCTTCAAAGCCATAAACACAGCTTCTTTAAAAGAACTATGGTCCGCTTTGCCTTTACCAGCTATCTCATAGGCGGTTCCATGATCTGGTGAAGTTCTTATTTTATCCAAGCCTGCCGTGAAGTTAACTCCTTGACCAAAGGACAGAGTCTTAAACGGAATTAGTCCCTGATCATGGTAAGCGGCCAAGACGGCGTCAAAATTGGTATAACCATCCGATCCAAAAAAACTGTCCGCCGAATAGGGCCCGAAAACCAAATGTCCCATATTGACCATTTCTTTAATGACCGGTTTCAAGACCTCCTCGTCTTCCTTTCCAATGACACCATTGTCACCACTGTGCGGATTTATGCCCAGCAAGGCTATTTTAGGCTTTCTAATACCAAAATCCATTTTAAGTGACTTTTCTATGGTGTTCACCTTATCTCGTATCAATCTAGGGATAATTGCAGAAGCTACATCCTTAACGGCCACGTGGTCAGTTAACAAACCTACCTTAAGTTTATCCGTAACCATGAACATGAGGCTATCACCTTCCAGTTCCTGTGCCAGGTAATCCGTATGGCCCGGAAAGGTAAACTCTTCCGACTGTATATTGTTCTTATTGATGGGTGCCGTTACCAATACATCTATATCGCCCTTCTTTAGGGATGCAACTGCAGCCTTCAAGGATTGAAGGGCAAACTCTCCCGCCTCCTTCGTAGCTTCGCCAAACTTAATTTCAGGAACTTGTTTCCAAACATTGACAATATTCAATTTACCGTCTACAGCCTTGGAAGCCTCTTGAACACCATTGAAGGGAATGGATATACCCAATTCCTTTTGCTGCCCGGATATTGTTTTATTGGAGGCAAAGATAACGGGCGTACAAAAATCCAACATACGGCTATCCTCAAAGGTTTTTAGCGCTACTTCGCACCCAATACCATTCAAATCACCAATTGAGATACCCAATTTTATCTTCCCATTTTCCTTCATTATATATGTACCTTTGTTTTCTAATATAATCTTCAAAATTACTTAAATAAAACGACACATGTTTACCGGAATCATTGAAACATTAGGTACCGTTACCCAATTGGAAACTACCGGAGGGAACTTAGATTTGACCGTAAAGTCCAGCATTACTTCTGAACTTCAAATAGACCAGAGTGTAGCACATAATGGGGTGTGTCTTACCGTCGTTGAAATCTCCGGGGACACCTATACGGTAACGGCCATTTCCGAAACTTTAAAGAAAACAAATCTTGGTGATTTAAAAATTGGTGACTCCATTAATTTAGAACGTGCGATGATTATGGGTTCTCGGTTGGACGGACATATTGTTCAGGGCCACGTGGATCAAACAGGTTTGTGTACTAATGTCAGGGAAGCGAATGGAAGCTGGATATTTTCATTCTCCTATGATGCTGCCAATGGAAACCCGACTATTGAAAAAGGTTCTATCACCATTGATGGTACCAGTTTAACTGTTGTGAATTCCGGAAGAACTACTTTTGATGTTGCCATAATTCCATATACGTATGAAAACACCCGTTTTAACACCTACAAAGCAGGAACGGTGGTCAATCTGGAATTCGATGTTATTGGTAAGTATGTGGCCAAATTGATGCAAGGTTCGTAACACGATATTTTTACGATTCTTCGACCGCATAGGCCTGCAAAACTTCCAAAGTGGTATAATCCAGTGCCTTGCTGTGTGTTCCCTCCAGTACTATTTTTGGGGCCTTACCAGCTTTCTCCGCCTGTAACCAACGTGTAATGCACAGACACCATTTGACTCCCTCCTTAAGGCCCGGAAAATTCCAATGTGGAATTGGTGTAGACAAATCATTGCCCATGGTTTTGGTATAGGCCAAAAACTCCTTGCTCATTATGGCGCATACCACATGTGTACCGGAATCCTCTTTTCCGGTCTTACAAAACCCATCCCTATAGAAACCGGTCTTTGGTTCATAGCAGCAAGCGCTTAAGGCCGTTCCCAAAACATTTTTTACCGTTTCTTCCACTCGTTATAATAATCTACTAATTGATAGGCGTACTTAAATTGCTTATCCCGAATCTTTTTCACTAGAGGAGGACAATCATCAAAAAACCGTGTCAGTACTTTCCGTTTTAAACCCAATAAACCTTGGTCTGCACGCACCAAGTCACTGTTCTTCTCTTTTTTCAGATACGCGATGTCCAATACCATTTCTTCTCCTTGTTCCTGCAATTCATACATATATAAGGAAACGAATCCTTCGGATACGACACGGAGAAATTCGGCCTCCCCTTCCAAAATTAAGCTCCTGTAGATGGAATCCCCCTTTTTGTACGATAGGACCTGATCGGGAGAAAACCGCTTTTTTAGTCGCTTTCCCCTAAATTTTATCTTGTCATGAATTCCACCGAATGCACCAAGCTTTCGGTCACTAACGAAACCATACAAAGTATCCCCTTTTAAAGTAACCACATGACCTTCTTTGTAATCCTCCTGCCCAACGACCGTATACGTCATTAAGGAAAGGAGGAAAAATAGATGGAAAGAAAACCTTTCGGTGAAACAATGCCAAACCATCATACTTTAATGAAAATCTTCCTTTGATACAGGATATATCCCAATAAACTATAAAACGCCACCACTGTAAGGCCGTATAATAGCGAGGACATTTCCAAGGAAATGGCGTCATGAACGTATACTTTCTGAAACAACCATCCATGAAGTGATGTGTCACCCACTTTAATTTGTCCCATGACCTTGGCAATAAAACTTGATAGAAAGTAAATGATGATAGCGTTGGCTCCTGCATATCTGAATATGCTACCGAACTTAATCTGTTTTACATCGGTTATGTAATAAATTAAAGCCAAGACCAGATTGGCCCATCCAGCCGTGACCAATACGAAACTACTGGTCCATAAGGCTTTGTTTATGGGAAAAACCAAATCCCAAACATGGCCAACAATTAAAAGACTACCTCCAATACCCATTAACAATGTTGCCTTTTTTTTCTGCTTGGAAACAAGAATTAATCCTGTAAAAATTCCTAATAGTGAACTTGCTATCGATGGTATGGTACTCAATAGTCCTTCAGGGTCATAATCCGCTTTATAATTATGGGAACCAAAAACCTTTACATCCAACCAGTTGGCAAAATTATTGGGCGCTCTTTCCAAGGTGGATGCCACGCCTTCCACGGGTATTACGGTCATCAACAACCAATACCCCACTAATAATCCAATCGCAATACCTAGCAATGTTTTCCATTTAAAATTGATGAATAGGACAGAGGCAAAAAAGAAAACGACTCCTATACGTTGGAGCACTCCCGGGAAACGAATATTTTCCCATGCCTTAAAGAATGGAAACTCGATTAAAAATGCTCCGAGAAAAAGTCCTAATCCAATTAATTTTAAAGTCCGAATTATAATTTTCTTATACGTACCGGAATTGACTTCCTTATTCCGGTAGGAGAACACAATAGATGTTCCCACAATGAACAAGAAGAAAGGAAACACTAGATCTGTTGGGGTATAACCGTGCCACTGCGCGTGCAAAAAAGGGGCATATACGTTGGACCAAGTACCCGGTGTATTCACCAAAACCATTAACAAAATAGTTGCTCCCCTAAATATATCGACCGAAAGAATTCTATTTTTCATATTACGGATTTTAAAGTATGTTATCCTTCATTCGTCCCCATGCCTTTATCAGTAGAAATCCGGTAACTAAGGCGATTACGGATAGCACTAGGGCACTTGTGGTTCTTCCATAAATCCAATACCCAGTAGCGAACATAATGGAGTAAATTAGGGTGATACCCAATAACATGGCGGTAATACCCTGAGGTACACTCCATTTCTCTCCTGGTTTAACGATTTCTTCATTATCCGCAACAGATTTATCAACCACCTTTTTCCATCCTGGTCCGCCGGGCTGAATTCTTTTATAGAAAGATCTTAGCGTTTCATCGGACTCGGGTGGTGTCAATAAGGTTACGAGCACCCAAATCGATGTGGTCACAACTACGATGAATGGATAATTGGCCCATTCCGGGAATATTCCGGTCTCAGGAGCGAACAATATTGTACCTAAATCCGTTTTTGCCAACATAATCACCAAGATTCCTGATGCGAACATAGCCGTAATTTCACTCCAAGCATTAATCCGCCACCAAAACCATCTAAGGATAAATACCAGACCTGTACCCGCACCAAATTGTATCAACAAATCAAAAACTTCAAAGGCATTTTGAAGCGTCAAAGCGAATAGTGCACTTAAAACCATTAATACTACCGTGGAAATCCTACCTACCGCTACCATTTGCTTTTCAGTAGCATCTGGATTTATTTGTCTTTTGTAAAAATCAAAAACAATATAGGAAGAGCCCCAATTCAATTGTGTTGAAATGGTGCTCATATACGCAGCAATCAAAGAAGCTAAAACAACACCTAAAAGACCGCTCGGAAGCTTTGTTAGCATCGCAGAATAAGCCAGGTCATTACCTAATTTGCTCTCCGCTACATTAGGAAAAGCCTCTGCAATACTCGCAATATCAGGGTACACCACCAAAGAAGCCAAGGCTACTAAAATCCAAGGCCACGGGCGTAATGCATAATGCATAATATTAAAAAAGAAAGTTGCCCCTATGGCGTGATTCTCATCCTTTGCCGCCAACATTCTTTGGGCAATATATCCTCCACCGCCCGGTTCCGCACCTGGATACCACGAGCTCCACCATTGCACGGCTATAGGAATAATAAAGAGGGTTATCAGAACTTGGGTATTATCAAAATCCGGCAGAATATTAAGCTTACTGGTCACATTCTCATTTTCCATTAAGGCAGTAATTCCTCCCACTTCGGGAATGTTGACCAGATAGTAGGCTGCCCCAATGGCACCGGACATAGCCACAAAAAATAAGAGAAAGTCGGTATAGACCACTCCCTTAAAACCTCCAAGGGCACTGAAAATTACAGTAATAAGCCCTGCGCCCACTACGGTTTCCCAAGGTTCCAAGCCTAACATGATTCCACCTATTTTAATGGCAGCCAATGTTACTGAGGCCATGGTGATGATATTGAACAAAGCCCCAAGATAAATGGCCCTGAACTTTCTTAAAAAGCTCGCAGGTTTACCCCCATACCGCATTTCATAAAATTCCAAGTCGGTATTTACATTGGATTTACGCCATAGTTTTGCATAAACGAAAACAGTCAGCATACCTGTAATTAAAAAACACCACCATACCCAGTTACCCGAAACACCGGTTGACCTTACAATATCCGTTACCAGATTGGGAGTATCAGTTGAAAAGGTTGTTGCGACCATGGACAGCCCAAGTAACCACCAGGGCATGGTTCGCCCTGAAAGAAAAAATTCCGAAGAATCCTTTCCCGATTTTTTCGAAACATAAATTCCTATCCCTAAGACAATTGAGAAGAAGACCACTATAAAACTGTAGTCGAGGGTGCTTAATTCCATAGTTTGGTTGTTAGTTAGCTTCTAAAGATATAATATTTTAAGATACTTTTGTGATTTGCCCAAAACCTTTGGGCTATTACCTTTGAACCATGGAAGTTTCTTTAACATCTTGGATTTTGGCTACGTTGGCCGCCTTTGTGATAGGGATGTCAAAAGCCGGAATAAAAGGTATTGCCGTTATCAATGTAACGTTTATGGCATTGGCTTTTGGCGCTAAGGAATCCACGGGCATGGTGGTTCCGCTCTTAATTCTAGCCGATATATTTGCCGTTATCTATTACAATCGCCATACCCAGTGGAGCTATGTTTTTAAGGTATTACCCTGGATGGTCTTTGGGTTGGTCATAGGTGTTTTTATCGGAAAAGATCTCCCGGAGAGTCTCTTTAGAATAGGGATGGCCGTCATCATCATCATTACGGTTTTTATGATGTATTGGTGGGACAGAAAAAAGATAAAAACCGTACCTACACATTGGACATTTTCGAGCTCCATTGGTACGCTTGCGGGAATTACGACAATGGTCGGAAATTTAGCAGGAGCTTTTTCCAATATTTACTTTTTGGCTATGCGCCTACCAAAAAATCACTTTATCGGTACGGCAGCTTGGTTGTTTTTAATTATAAACGTTTTAAAACTTCCTTTTCACTTCTTTGTTTGGGAGACCATTACCTGGGAATCCTTGGTTCTCAATGTAAAATTGTTGCCTGGTATATTCTTGGGCTTCTTTGTAGGTATTCGCATCATCAAATTAATTAATGAGGAATTTTTCAGAAAAATGATTTTGGTCCTTACAGCTTTAGGTGCCTTATTGATTATGGTGGGGTAATATAAACTAAAGACCCACCTATTTAAGGTGGGTCTACTTGTTTTCTTTATTTAATCTATATCCTTATTCGGAAGCACCCTCATATAAGGCATTGAATATTAGTTTATACGTACCACGGGGTTGCGCTCTAAATTGCGGTCTAAAAGCAAAGAGAATCACGGAACCTTCCCCATAACTTACCTTTACCAGAGCAGGTTTTTTAGCAATGTATTTATCCTCGCCCATGGCCCAACCGCTCATCAATAAATCCTTTGGGGCATAATTGGCAATTACCTCAACTTCCGGTGCTGGGGCATCTTCAATATCTTCTTCGCCCCCTTCTCCTTTTTTACTTTGTTTGTCAATTTTAAAAGCGCGACTTCGGTTAAAAGAAACGGCTACCGTATCCTGCATACCAAAGGCCAAAGGATGTTTGGTGTCTATCCCTGTCTTGATCAGGGACCCGGGAATAAAAAACTCTTTACTATCGGCACCTTCTGTGGCATCGCTTAAAGGCAACCCGAATTGTTCAATAACATAGTTGCTCGCTGCATCGAAGGCAATCAATGTTCCACCTGCCTTTACATATTTGCTCAAGGCTAGGGAGCCTTCGAGCCCAATTCCTCCAGTAAACTTTTCTGGCATTTCCAAATTCGTATGTCCATGTAAAATAGATTTTGGTCGTTGCGATGGTATGATCAATGCATCATATTGCGATAAATCAACGGTTTGAATATCCTTATCATGAAGTGTATCCATTTCAAATTCATACTCATCCATCACAAAACGTGTCCATCCTTCATCCATATTGGATACCCACGATTTATAAAGTCCCACTTTGGGAAGGTGAATTTTGGTCAATTCAATTTCCGGTTTATCCGAAAGCCCCATAATTTCTAATCCGTAGGAATCAGCTAATTCCTCTAAGGATGCGCTCCCTCCAGAAACGATGTAAGAACCAGCGGGCAAAGTTGTTTTCCCCACTTTTAAGGATGCTTTTGTTTTATAGGCCTTACCACCCGCTTTTAAGACCTTATTGGTAACAATCACAGCAGCATTGGAGTTGGCACTAAGGGCATATCCGAACGAGGCTTTTCCATCTACATCTCCTTCGTAATAACCTGCAACTGTTGTCACCTTTTCGGTAGAAACGTCAAAGGACTCCTTTATCTTATCTACGGTAACTCCCATCTGCATGGGCAGGGTCCATCCCGCTAAGTCGTATGGTGTATCCGGTGGTCCTCCTGGATATTGAAAACGTGTTGGGTAGTTCTGTTTTTCCATCAGATCCATGAGATAGGGCCTAAAAGCTTGGCCTCCGTAGATGATATAAGAACCCTTTTCGTATTTCCTATCGCCGATGGTAAAGCTTTTGGTCGCTTTTTCAATTTCTATCCCTCCTTTTAGGAGTACGTTGACCAAATTGACCGACTCAAATGCATCCCATTGATCCTTTCCGATAACATAAGCAAAAGGGCCTTCAGTTTTTGATTTCTCAATGGCGGAGGCTCCCATCTTATAAATGTTGTACAGATAATTACTCTTGCGGTCTGCTGCCAAGTCCAAAGTAGCCCAAGTAGCAGTCAGCATATAATCGACCGCATCCCTAAAATGGGATTCCCCACCTTTCCAAGGATCTGGATACATTATATCCGTACCATCTGTAGGGGTGCTTCCCGCTACTGTTTTTGGTAGTTTTTCAGGATCATAAAATCTGGGCGTAGGTGTCGTATGTCCTGTTTCCGTTAGGATACCTATCATATTATGGTAATAAGGAACCGTACGGCCACCACCATTCCAAAACATGGTATAGAAATTATCTGCAATGGCACCGGGCATATCTTCCAAGGAAAATCGTTTGGACATGGCCGAACCTACTTCGCTTACCCCTGCCGTAATAGCAGGATGTATTTTAGGGTTTACGGGATCCGCGTAAGGTGGTATGGAAATCTTAGTCCAAGAAGGAGAAGATTGGTGGTGATTATAAACAATCTGTGGATACCACTCATTATAAATGACCTTGGTCACATTATAGGTTTCTGGCATGGTATTCATGAACCAATCCCTATTGTTATCATGCCCCATATAATAATGATATAAAATTGGAGGGCGGGAGGTCTCATAAGGGGTACCCATGTTCTTTCTATACCAATCTACCACAATATCCAATCCGTCGGGATTCATTACCGGCATTAAAATAGTAATGACATTATCCCTGATTTTTTTCATTTCCGTTGTCTCAGAAGTAGCCAAGGTATACGCCAGCTCGGAAGTCATTTGACCGTGGGCCAACTCTGTGGAGTGCATCCCACCATCTATCCATACTACCGCTTTGCCTTCTTCCGAAAGTTGCACGGCCTCTTTATCCGAAACCTTAACCCGGGCCAATTTGGTACTTATGTCTTTCCATTTGTCCAAGTTGGCCAGGTTTTCCTCACTTGAAATGAACAGGATATACATCTTACGCCCCAAAACAGTAGTTCCTATTTCCTTGATTTGAACCCGATTGGAAGCAGCGGCAAGCTTGCCTAGATAATCCTCTATTTGTGCATAATCTGCCAATTTATAATCATCCCCGACCTGGAAACCATAAACATCTTTTGGAGAGGGAACTTGCTGTGCCCAGGTTTGGAATACACATGCCAACGTTAGTACAAGAGTCGTACATAGGACCTTGTACCCTTTAATTTTTGAACTCATTTTTTGAATTAGTTTGATTTTGAACAGAAATTTAAGCATAACATTTGAGGTAATAAAGTGTCAGGCCCAAGGATTACCATTGGGAACGGTCCTTTTTATAAGTTCATGATTCTGGGCAGCCTTTTTTATCAGATTCTACAAAACCTTTGTTTTTCCCGGGGTAGGGATTTCATAATACCCATCTGGTTTTGGCATTACCGGTGGTGGCGTATCCCAAGTCATTTCATCTGGGACTATCTGGTGAGTAGATTTTATGGCATCATCCCATGTAATTACCTCCCCGCTATACGTGGCCATTCTCCCCATGATGGCAGTCAATGTACTTTTGGCTCCATATTCTGCATTATTCAGGACGCTATTTTCACGAATAGCTTTGAACAATCGATTATGCTCCTCCTGATAGGGATTATGTCCTTCGGAACTTTCCAATTTGGCAATTTCATTTCCTTCTAAGTCATAGATCAATGCCGCAGCGGCATCATTGGTATTCACGAATCCCTTAGTACCCTGAAACTGCTCTGCCACTCGGTTGTACGTGCCCGGTTGATGCCTACATTGACTGGAAATGACCGCTCCGCTCGGATAGGTAAACTCTACAAAATGGTGGTCGAATATTTCTCCATGTTCCTTACCGGTACGTACCTGCCTTCCTCCCATACCCTGGGCCGAAACGGGAAACTCATCCAAAAACCAGTTCGCCACATCGATATTATGAATATGCTGTTCCAAAATATGGTCACCGCAAAGCCAATTGAAATAATACCAATTTCGCATTTGATATTCCAATTCGGTATACTCCGGTTTACGTGGCCTTACCCAAACCCCGGCACTGTTCCAATACACCTGGCCGCCGACCAATTTTCCTACGACACCCTTTTTAATTTGTTCCAACACTGCCAAATAGTTCTCCTGATATCTTCTTTGAAGCCCTACGACCACCTTTAGGTTTTTATTGCTTGCCTCTCGGGCATATTTTAAGACTTTCTGAATACCGGGAACATCTGTGGCCACAGGTTTTTCCATAAATACATGCTTCCCTTGTTCCACGGCATAGGCAAAATGGGTAGGTCGAAACCCCGGAGGGGTCGCTAAAATGACCACATCGGCCAAATCGATGGCTTTTTTATAGGCATCAAAGCCCACAAACCTATTTTTCTCCTTTACCTTGACTTTGCCAGAATCCTTGTACTTCTCATACAGGTTATCGTAGCTAGTAAGCAAACGGTCCTCAAAAGCATCGGCCATAGCCACTAATTCAATATTATCGTCCGCCTGTAGGGCCTGGTTCGCCGCTCCGGAACCTCTTCCTCCACATCCTACAAGGGCAACTTTAAGTTTCTTTTCGTTAAAGATATTGTACATGGCGTTGGACTTTAAGGAAGGGGCTAAAACGATGCCCGCGGATGCCATCGTCGTTTGTTTAACAAATTTCCTGCGTGTGTTTTTCTTTTGTTCCATTGTATTGTTATTATTAATTTACAGAAATCCAAAATGAATTGTCATCTTGAATGTCCGGTGGTTTTATGGGTCTAACGATTCTAAATCCAACAAAGGCTGCATCGGTGTTCCACCATTTGCTTTGTGGAAATTGTGGGTCCCTTACTTTCCAGATAAGGTCTGAACCTATCCGTTCAAATGACCGTAAACTTTCAGCTTTATCTTTATAGGAACCTCCTCGTACCACGGTAGGATATGGTTTTGAAACTGGGTGTAGTATTTGTTCGCCTTGGTAGGCCTCTTTATGATATTGGTCCAAGGTCCATTCGGCAACATTTCCATACATGTCATAGAGTCCCCAAGGATTTGGTTCTTTTAGCCCGACTTCTTGATAGCTATCATCACTATTATCTTCAAACCAGGCATACTTTCCAATTTCCTTTCCGTCCTCAAAAAAATAAGGAGATTCACTGCCTGCCCTAGCGGCATATTCCCATTCCGCCTCTGTTGGAAGTCGGTAATAGACGCCCGTTAAGGCAGAAAGCCATTTACAAAATTGGGATGCCCCTAAAACAGTAACATTACCCACGGGCAGCGAACCCTCTGAGCCCATGCCCAATCCCATATCCACGTAAGGAATTGTGGCACCAATGACGGCATCTACTTCAGGAAGCATCTCCTTGCTTTTTATCGCGGAGGCATCCAGCTCCCTTTTTAAAAACTCCCTGTAAAGCTCCCAGGTAATCTCTTTGGACGACATCCAAAATCCGTCAATAGCAACTTCTCGCTGAGGGTGGGCATTTTCATCTTCTGGGATTTCACTTCCCATCATAAAGGTTCCGGAAGGAATTGGAACCATTTCAATCTGTAACGCACTACCTGGTAATTGTTGGGTATACCCTTTAGGTTCTTGGCTTAACGAAAATAGTAAGAACAGGCTCAATATTAATTGAAAGGATTTCATGTATTGTTGAAAAACGCTAGATGGTTCCTAGTAAATATAAGAAAGTATCTGTTTTTTGAATGGTGAATTCTAGAATGAGTATAAATTCTTGTTGAATAACAGCAATCAATAATCCCGGGATTATTATTTATCCCTCAGTTTTTTGTCCCACCAAACATATAGGCCGAAGGCGACCAAACTCACCAGAGAACCCCAGAGTAACCCTGTTTTTAATCCGTCCGTGGAACCCCCGAAATAGGCAATAAAGAGGGTCAAAGGGGCAATACCCACCAAGGTCGCCCCGATAAACTTCCAATAGCCCATCTGCAAAAGTCCACCTACAAAACTGATCGCATCATTGGATAAAAAAGGATTGAGGCGCGTCATAATGACCGCCCAAAAACCATAATCGTCCAAAAAGTCTTCTACTTTTTGCTCCGATTTCTTTCCTATAATTTTATTCACCAAAGAGCTTCCAAAGTAACCCCCGATTAGGTATCCTACTGAAGACGCAGCAAATACTGCTGCGAAAATAATCAGACTTCCCCAAAGAGGCCCATAGGCCAAAATGGATACCACCATTAATAATACCGTAGGAATGACCAATAGAAACATTTGAGCTATCATAGTCAATACCAGAACTACAGGACCCATCCATCCAAACCCACTGACCCAAGATTTTATGCGTTCCTCATCGTCGCTCGTCAGAACGTCCCAGGCTTCATTAAAAAAGGATTGTACTTCGGGGAAAACAAAATAAGAAACGACAATGCCTACCACCAGAAGCAGGGAGATGACCAAGGGTAGTTTACTCTTTTGGTCTTCGGATGGTTTTTTTTCTTGATTTGACATATTGCTTATTTTGTTTTGGTTCCTAAGGCATCAAACAAATCATTTTATGATTGATTCAAAATATATCGATTTTTTAAGTTGATTATTGACTCAAAACTTAATACTTGATGTTTTAACCGTGCAAAAAAGTTTTTTAGTAGCTTGTAGACACAGAAAACATAATCCATGAAATCAACCCTTTATCTTCTGCCCGTTCTGTTCCTATTGCCATTAAGTTGCAAAGAGCAAAAAACCGAGGAAACCTCCGCTACAGTTAAGCCAAACATCATTTACATTCTTGCGGATGATTTGGGCTATGGCGAGCTTGGTGTTTATGGGCAGGAAAAAATCGAAACCCCAAATATCGATGCCCTGGCCCATAACGGAATGTTGTTTACCCAACATTATACCAGTGCCCCGGTATGCGCCCCGGCCCGCTATATGTTGTTGACTGGAAAGCATTCCGGTCACGCATTTATACGCGGTAACGATGAGTGGGGCGTGCGGGGCGATGTCTGGAATTATAGGGCGATGGCCAAAGATTCTACCTTGGAAGGGCAGCGACCCATACCCTCGAATACCGTTTTGCTACCACAAAAATTGAAGGAGCAGGGATATACCACGGGAATGGTCGGAAAGTGGGGCTTAGGCGCTCCACATACAGCGTCTATCCCTACCAAAATGGGGTTCGACTTTTTCTACGGCTACAACTGTCAGCGGCAGGCGCATACCTATTATCCCCTGCATCTCTACCACAATGAAAACCGGGTTCATTTACAAAACGACACCATTGCCCCTTCCACTAAATTTCCGGATGGAACCGACCCCAACGACCCTGAAAGCTATGCCGATTATACGCTTACGGATTACGCTCCCGACCTGATGTTCGAGCAGATGGTCAACTTTATTTCTGACCAACAAAAAAATCCTTTCTTTTTCTATTGGGCTACGCCCATACCCCACAATGCCATACAGGCACCTCAACGCTGGGTAGACTATTACAAGGAAAAGTTTGGTCCCGAAGAACCCTATCTTGGGGACAAGGGCTATTTTCCACACCAAAATCCCAGGGCAGGATATGCCGCCATGATTTCCTATTTGGACGAAAACGTGGGCAAACTCATCGCCCATCTTAAAAAAGAAGGCCTTTATGAAAACACTCTGATTGTCTTTAGTTCCGATAATGGAGTAACATTTACCGGAGGTACAGATGGTGAATTTTTCAATAGCTCTGGTCCTTTTGGGGAGGAACGCGGTAAAGGCAAGGGGTTTGTATATGAAGGGGGTATTCGTGTTCCTATGATTGCCAGTTGGCCCGGCCATATAAAACCTGGCACACAAACGGACCATATTTCGGTTCAGTATGACCTGATGGCTACCTTGTCCGATATTGTGGGGGTTGAAAAACCTGCCGATACGGACGGTATCAGCTTTTTACCGACCTTGTTACAGCAAGAAGGGCAACAACCTCATGATTTTCTCTACTGGGAATTTCCAGAATACGGTGGGCAAGTAGCCATACGCATGAACGAATGGAAGGTGGTGCGACAACACCTAAAGGATGATGAAGATCCTACCCTGGAACTGTACAATCTAAAAACCGATTTGGCCGAAACGAACAATGTAGCGGAAGAACACCCAGAGATTTTGGAAAGGGCCGCTGCTATTTTTGAAGCCGAACACATTAATGCGGAAACCGAACGTTTTCGGATTCCGAAGATTGAGCGTGGGTTGTTAAAATAAATTAGTCATTTGTATTGTTTATAAAACCTAAAATGTCATTTCGAACCGAGGGCAACGAGCGTGAGAAATCCAAAAACGAGACTCCTCGTTGTCCCGATAGTTATCGGGACGCTGTAGGAATGACAAAAAGGAGCCAGCCGTCATTTCGAACCGAGGGCCACGAGCGTGAGAAGTCCACCAAAAAAAGGGCCTTACATTTTTTGGAATAATTCATTAGCTTTATCTAAGATCATCCGTACGCCAAAATATGATTTTAGTCCGCACTTACCTACTACGTAATTCCTATCCATTTTTAGTCCTGTTCGTATTGCTCCTATCCTTTTCGTGCACGGAAAAAGCAACGAAAACCACGGATACCAAAAAAGAACTGCTTTCAGAATTCGAAGCTTCCTTGGATACCTTGTCGAACGTCTGGTATCCCAAGACGATTGATAGTACAAACGGAGGGTTTTGGTCGGATTTTGATTATAAATGGGACAAAGTAGGCCCACAGAACAAAATGTTGGTGAGTCAGGCGCGGCATGTTTGGACGGCCTCCACCTTGGCCCTGTACTATGATGACCCCAACTACGAACGTATCGCAAAACATGGCTTCGAATTCTTAAGGGACGAAATGTGGGATGAGGAACACGGCGGTTTCCACACCCTTTTGGGTATCTCTGGAGATTCCTTACAATTGCTATCATCAGGGAAGAGCGCTTATGGAAATTCCTTTGCCATCTATGGACTGGCCACCTATTACAAAGTTTCAAAAGATACCGCAGCATTGAATATGGCAAAAAAAACCTTCCAATGGTTGGAGGAACATGCCCATGATCCTGAAAATGGCGGCTATTTTGACGTGTTGCAAATGGATGGTTCATGGATGTTGGAAGTCACCGAAAATGATAACACTTATGATAATTTTATAAGGAAGGATTGGAAGGACCAAAACTCCTCCATTCATCTCATGGAAAGTTTTACCGCCCTGTATGAAGTCTGGCCCAATGCCTTGGTCAAGGAACGCTTAGAGGAACTTTTTTTGTTGATTCGGGATACGATAACTACAGAAATAGGCTACTTGACCCTGCATTTACAAAGGGATTGGACACCTGTCTCCTATAAAGATTCTACGGAAGCCGCTCGAAAAGAAAACTTCTTCTTGGACCATGTCTCCTTTGGTCATGATGTGGAGACCGCTTTTCTACTCTTGGAAACCTCCCATGTGTTGGGAAAGAAACAGGATTCCGTTACCATGAAAAAAACAAAAAAAATGGTGGACCATGCGCTGGATTGGGGCTGGGATGATGCAAAAGGGGGATTTTATGAGGGGGGTTATTATTGGGATAACAAGGACAGGACCATAGAGGACGACCGAAAAGTATGGTGGACACAAGCGGAATGCCTCAACACCCTTTTATTGTTATCCAAATTGTATCCCGAGGAACCAAAATATTATGAGTTGTTCGAGAAACAGTGGCACTATATCCAAAGCTATTTATTAGACCAGACCTATGGTGGTTGGTACGACGCTGGGTTGGATACGAGCCCCGAAGCCAAAAAAAGGGCCAAGGCCCAGATTTGGAAGGTCAACTATCATAACACCAGATCCTTGATCAATGTCATAAAAATGATGAAGGACGAGTTCGAATTGACCGATACCCACGAATAAACTCTTCGGGTACCGGTAGATTTGGACGTGTTGACTCCTCGTAAAAAATGGATTGCGTTAATTTTAGTGTTCCAATACAACGATTAAAATTTTTCAAAATCTAAATTTGAAATATATTTGGTGCTTACCCAAACCTACCATGACCGATAACATTAGAAAGCTGTTCAAACAAATGGACGAAAGTACTAGGGAAGAAGCGCTGCTATGCCTTAAGGACGAGTTTAAGCTCCGGAGCAGAAAAGGGATTAAATACGAATGGATAATCGGGGGCCGTATTCCAGAGGCCTACCAAGAGCGAACGGTAGCATTGTTCCAAAACCTGCTCAGAAAGCAGGAGGTTAATGCTAATTGACTATTAGAAAGCCTCTAAGAAAGTTCTTTCCAATTTCCACCTACATATTTTACACTGCATTCATTGTTGAATTATTAATTAACAGAATTTAGAACGGAGTATCCTTTATGCCAAGAAAAAATAATACGCAAAAGAAACTCTAATATTTTTTTAAAAAAGATGGGGGAACCGAATAGAATTATTAATTGACCCATAAAATAAAATTGGCAACATGTAATAAGTTTCTTGCTAATTTGAAATCGATACACCTCAGGAAAAGGACATACTGCACATTTGCTAAAAGTATTTAAAAATCAATATCTTACAACAACCTAATCATTAGGTAACTTAAATTCATAGTAAGATGAAAAAAAGTATCCTTACACTGTTGGTTGCCGTTTTTCCCTTTTGGGGATTTTCCCAAGATGTAACCATTGCCAAGCGATTTATAAATTCTTTGTCAGCAGAACAAAAAGCAACCATTGTTCAAGATTTCAATGCGGACACACGAGATGATTTTCACTTTTTACCTTGGAGTTCCTTTGAGCGGCAAGGACTGCCCTTAAAAGAACTTAGTACCAACCAAAAAGCCTTGGTGCATCAATTGCTTCAATCGTCCCTAAGTGCGTCCGGGTATCAACAAACCACCGAAATCATTGCTTTAGAAAAGGTATTGGCGGCCAGTTCCGGCGATCCCGTGTATCGTGATCCGGAACGGTATTATGTTTCCATTTACGGAAATCCAGCACAGGATGATGTATGGATGTGGACCTTTGCAGGGCATCATATATCGCTACATTTTACCACTGTAGCGGATAGCGTTTCGTATACGCCAAGGTTCTTTGGTTCCAACCCTGGACGGATTTCGGAAGGGGAACGGAAAGGTTTTAGCCCTTTGGTAAACGAGGAAGATTTGGGGTTACAACTTATAAATATGCTCAACAAGGAACAGCGAAAGAAGGCCATTTTTAATGAAAAGGCCTATAACGATATTGTGAGTTACAACAAACCAACTGCGGAAAAACTAGCCCCAGAAGGCATATTGGTCGGTAACCTAACCAACCCACAGAAAAAATTGCTTATGGACCTTATTTACGAATATGCCTCCACAATTCCTGCCGAACAGGCCATGAATCGTATGAGCAGCATCCGCAATGAAGAAATGGACGAGCTACTGTTTGCTTGGGCGGGGGCCACAACCCTTGGAAAAGCACATTACTACCGCATACAAGGGAAAACCTTTCTGATTGAATTTGACAATAGTCAAAACAACGCCAACCATATACATTCCGTATGGCGGGATTTTGATGGAGATTTTGGCAGGGACTTGCTAAAGGAACACTACGCCAATCATAAACATTCGCACTAAGTTTATGGATTAACTATAGGGTTTGTATAAAAAACTAAACCTACATATAGTTAATGTATCCCAACTTTTTTCTCCCGTTCATCCCGATGCATGGACTCTGCAATAAAATAGACCGCAATCAATAAAAGTCCTGCCCACTCTGCCCATAATAGGGAAAAAGGATTATCGTTTTTCCAAATAACATACTCTAGCAGAAAATGAACTCCCAGGGACAGGAGGGTAAGGGTGCCAAGAACATCGCCCCAAGTATTCAGCGGAGTTTCCCTGGTCACTATCATGGCCAAGGCACAGCCTACAAAGAATATAATGGCAAAGACATAATGTAATATGGTGTAATTTTCATGGTCAAAAAAGAGCACCCCGAACAAAGCCAGACCAAAGATAATATTATACCCTTTCCCAAAGCGGCTTTCCGCTTTGGAAATCTGGGCAAATTGTTGTACCCCCAGATGTTGCGCACCATTGAAGATGAAAAGCGCCCCGGCCAAGGTCAATAAACTTCCAAACCAGTAGCTCCTTTCCATAAACACATAATTGCTAATACTATCCCGTAGGCCTTGGGTGTAACTATCGTCCACTATAAACAATATGAAGGGTGTCAGTGTCAATACCGCAGCGATAAAACGTTCCAACTTGGCAAAGTGATTAACTTTCTGCATCGTTTCCTTGCCAGCTTCCATTACCGTACTTTTCATTTCCTGCATGTTCATAGGCTCCTATTTATTGTTCTTTGACCTTCAATATCTTTAATTTCTGTTTTTTGAATTTTGTAAGGTATATCCGTTAAAGACTGCACAATTGATTTTAGTACGCACACCGACCAACGGACAATATTACGTATCTTGATTACCCAACTAAAACTCCGTTCATGAAAGGTAGAAAAAACTATTCATTACCATTTTTGGTCATTTTCATTCTTATGCTATGCCCTGGAAGCGCGATTATCGCACAGCAAGATTTTCTTTATGGCGATCCATTACCAGATGCTCCCGAACTTTCTGCTCGTGGCGAACATACCATTGGGGTACGTACCTTGAAGTTTGTCCATAAAGACCAAATTGATATTTTAAATTCTAAAGGAGGTGAAGATCCACTTTATGACCGACCTTTAACTGTTGAAGTTTGGTATCCTGCTGAAGTCGCTTCTAACACGGATATATCAGTCACCTATAAGGAGGTGATGGGCACACGCGGTGATACTTTGCGCCCTTTAATTCCCTTTACCTTTAAGGGAAGGGCCGTGCGGGATGCAAAACCAAAAACATCTAATGGTAAGTTTCCATTGGTCATTGTTTCCCATGGCTATGTAGGCTCACGTTACTTGATGACCTATCTGACCGAGAACCTAGCTTCAAAAGGGTATGTAGTGGTAGCCATAGATCATACGGATTCTACGTTTAGGGATGCAAATGCCTTTTACAGCACCTTATTAAATCGGGCCAAGGACATCAAATTCGTTTTAAATGAAATGGAAGGGTTAGCTAATCATCCTCTCGGAAAAATTATAGACGTGGACCATACGGGTATTGTTGGTTATTCTATGGGAGGTTATGGCGTTTTAAATGTAGGTGGAGCTGGATACAGTGATGCGGCCGCCGGCTTCTTTGGACAAATGACAGGAGGTAGTACGGCTATTAATAGCCTCATTGCCAGTAATCCTAGTTACCAAAAATCTATAGATCCACGTGTGAAGGCCGTAGTTGCCTTAGCCCCATGGGGTATGGAACGAGGGGTATGGGATGCGGAAGGTTTAAAGGGATTGAAAAAACCAACCTTGTTCGTTGCTGGGAGTCAAGATGACATATCGGGATACGAAGATGGAATCAAGGCCATTTACGAAGGGGCCGTCAACGCGGACCGATACCTCCTTACCTACAGGAACGCTAGGCATAATGTGGCTCCGAATCCACCACCAGCAGCATCTTTGGCGCCTGGACTTAACATCAATGAATATTATCGCTATGCGGATTCCACTTGGGATCAACGAAAAATCAACAATGTAAACCAACACTTTATCACTGCCTTTTTAGGCACGCACCTAAAAGGACAGGACAACTCCAAATTCTTGTATATTCCAGAAAATTCCAATGCGGCAGATTGGCCCGGTTTTAAACCCCGTTCTTCTACTGGAATGGAATTGTTGAAAGCTAAGGGCTTGAAATAGGAAGACAAAAAGAGCGATTTACTAAGGCTATTCCAATTGATTACTGTTCTTTGTTTTCGTAATGGTATCTTTTGCGACAAAGAATGCGTTCGTCTTTTCATCTATACCATCGTTGACCAAAAGGCTTGGCCTTGCTTTTTGTAAATCGGACAAACTATTTTCGGTAATAGAAGTTTTCCAAAGATAAAGTCTATTTAGGCTAGGAAGTCTCTTGAATATAGGAACACTATTGTCCGTAATAGAAGTTTCATAGATTTTTAAAAATGACAAATTCTTAAGGTTCACAAGTTTTTCTACCTCGGTATCGGAAATCGGTGTTTTATCAATTTCCAACCACTCTAGATTGGAACAAGTGGCAATAAAAGCTATTTCTTCCTCGCCAATAGGGATGCCGCTTAAATCGAGTTCTATAATATTACTGGCAACCCGTTGAAGGTCGGTTATAGGCTTGGAATCATATTCTGGAGGAAGATAAAAATCTACACTTAAGGCATTAGAGTTGCTGGCCATCCTTTTTATGGTCAAATAGTCAGAGGCTAGTATTTGCAAAGTGCTATCCGCTACTTTGGGTAGTTTTGCCCATTTTTCCATAGCATTGGGCTCCATCAGACCTTTTATTAAGCTTACCAAAGGTTCCGACTTGTTCAGCTGTTCCAAGCGAAGGGTATCTGAAGCTCCTAGGGCAATCCATTGTTCCAATATGGAAATCTCATTCTCATTCAAAGGTGTTTTGCCCTCTGGTGGCATATGTTCCTCATCGTCTGCAGGTAAGTGTAGCCGTTGAATAAGCTGACTGTTTTCAGGATCACCGGGCACCAATATGTTCCCACTCTCTCCTCCTTTTAAGAGTGCATCGAAGCTTGTCATCAACAATTGTCCCTTTTTTTTATTTGGATTATGGCATGTTACACATTTATCGTCCAATATCCGTGTCACCACATCTGAATAAATTACTGGATTATCCGGTATCTTTTTGTTTCGTTTCTCTATTGGAAGTGCCAAAAAATCCTCGCCATGGGTTATCATTCCCCCATAATGTCCTGTAAAATATATACCTCCGATTAAAACTACTTGAATGATTTTTGTGAAGTTGCTTTGTCCCAACTGTAAAATTGACAAGGCATACCAGAGTGCCGAGAGCAAGGCCACCGAACCACCCAGCCATTGGTGCCAAAGGAGTAAATCACCTTTTATCAGCGTATCCTTGCCTAGAAAAAATCCAGAAATAGCAGTAATTAATGCGGATACTACCGCTATATTAAGTAGCGTGGTAGAGACTTTTTTTCCGGTTAACGATAAAAAAATCGAGATAAGTAAAAAAACTATTGGAAAATGAAGTACTAATGGATGCCAACGGCCCAACCAAGAAACCAATCTAGGAAGTTCTATATACGACTCAAAAAGCAGGCAAAATAATAGGAACACGGAAAGACCTAACACAAGATAATTTACCCAGCGGTTTTTAGAACGGTATTCCATTGCGTTATGCTAAAAGGTCTTTAATAACATTGCCCGCAACATCCGTTAGCCGAAAACGCCTCCCTTGATATTTATAGGTCAGTTGTTCGTGGTTCAGGCCAAGTACGTGCATTAAAGTGGCGTGAAAATCATTAATATGAACTGGGTTTTCTATGACGTTGTAACCAAATTCATCGGTTTTCCCATAATTCAAACCAGGTTTGATGCCTCCACCGGCCATCCAGATACTGAAAGCCCTAGGGTGATGGTCACGACCGTAATTTGAAGGGTCAAATTTTCCTTGGCAGTAATTACTCCTGCCAAATTCTCCGCCCCATATAACCAAGGTATCCTCCAACATGCCACGTTGTTTTAAATCCATCACCAAAGCTGCAGACGCTTGATCGACATCTTTCGCCTGCCCGGCCATTTCATTGGGCAAATTACCATGCTGATCCCAACCTTGATGATAAAGCTGAATAAAGCGCACACCATTCTCTGCCAATCTTCTTGCTTGGAGGGCATTAGCAGCATAGGTTCCCGGCACCTGGCAATCTTCCCCGTAAAGTTTCACAATTGATTCCGGTTCCTTGGAAATATCCATTACATCGGGAACGGACATTTGCATACGGTATGCCATTTCATATTGTGCTATACGCGATTCTATTTCATCATCCCCTGTTTCCACATGGTGCAATTTATTAAGTTCCGAAACCTCGTTCAGCAAATCACGCTTTACCGATCTGGAAATTCCATCGGGATCGTTCAAATAGAGGACGGGGTCCTTTCCTGATCTTAGCAATACCCCTTGGTGTTTTGAATCGAGAAAACCACTAGACCAAAGTTTTGAATATAAACCTTGGCTATTGCCCTTCCCTCTGGAGGTCAACACAACAAATGAAGGAAGGTTCTTATTTTCACTACCAAGCCCATAACTCATCCACGAGCCCATACTTGGACGCCCAGAAATCTGGCTGCCTGTTTGAAAAAAGGTAATGGCAGGGTCATGATTGATAGCTTCTGTGTGCATACTGCGCACTACCGTAATGTCATCCGCTATTTTAGCAATATGTGGGAAGTAATCACTGATCCAGGTTCCACTTTGTCCATGTTGATGAAAATCTATGGCAGGGGGCATTAATGGAAATTTATCTTGATTGGCGGTCATGCCAGTCAATCGCTGTCCATTGCGAATGGACTCAGGAAGGTCTTCGCCCATACGTTTTTGTAGGGTAGGTTTATAATCGAAGGTCTCCAATTGCGAAGGTGCACCAGCCTGAAAAAGGTAAATAACTCGTTTTGCCTTAGGTGCAAAATGAGGTGTCCCCAAAGGTTGATCAGCCAATTCCGTAGGACCGTTTTTGAAAAGATCGGGAATTAGTAAAGAGCCTAGGGCCAAGGAGCCAATACCTACACTCATTTGTGAAAAAAAATGGCGCCTATTGACTTTTAATGGGTTTTCCTTTTTGTTTTTTTCTTCTTCCATAGTCCTATTCTTTTGTAATGGTTTCGTCAAGATTATAAATTACCTGTGCCGTAAGCATTAGGGCCGCTGTTTCTGCAGGATCAACATCCAATTGTTTATAATTCCCAACAATCACCAATTTTTTTGCATCTTCAATAGCATTGCGATACACTTCCAGTGCATTGTAGTAATACGTATTAAGAGCTAATAATTCCTCTTTTTTCGGCGAACGAACGAGAATACGTCTAAAAACATCGGTTACATAATCTGGATTTCCCGGCGTATCCCTAATTATACGTTGGGCCATTACCCGAGCAGCTTCTAATATTTGAACGTCGTTTTGAAGAACCAAGGCCTGTAGTGGCGTGTTGGTCTTTTGACGGCGCACTTCCGAAAAATCACGGGTGGGTGCATCGAATATGGTCATATTCGGCGGTGGCAGTGTCCTTTTCCAAAAAGTATATAAAGATCGACGGTAAAGGTCGTCACCTTCGTCTGGAATATACTTCGTTAACACCCCACGGTCACCTCCGGCATTGGTTTCTTCCCAAAGGCCTGCCGGTTGATAGGGTTTAACGCTCGGCCCACCAATTTCCCTATTGAGAAGCCCGCTTGTGGTTAAAATATAATCGCGTATCATTTCGCCGCTCATTCTAAAACGAGGTGCTCGTGCCAATAATTTGTTTTCTGGATCCTTATTTTTCAAATCGGGGCGCAACTCAGATTTTTGCTGGTACGTTGCGGAAAGCATTATTTTTTTAAGCAAGTATTTGATGTCCCAATCGTGTTCCATGAAATCTACCGCCAACCAATCGAGTAATTTTGGATGGGATGGAAGACTGCCTTGTACCCCAAAATCTTCAGAGGTCTCAACAAGACCTTTACCAAAAAGCATCCCCCAAATACGATTGACATAGACCCTGGCGGTTAACGGGTTTTTTTTGTCGGTCAACCATCGTGCAAGCCCTAATCGATTTTTGGGCAAATCATCGGAAAATCTATAAATCGTTTCGGGTGTATTGGGTTGAACCGAATCAGTTGGCTGGTCGTATTCACCACGGTTTAATACAAAGGTAGTTTTGGGAGCCGAATCATTCATTACCATTACATTGATCTTGGGCGTTTTCTTCATGTTGATAAAGGAAAGTACGTCTTTAGTCTCGTTGGCCGAAATCTCAATATAAGGTGGGTCGGCAAAGAATTTTTGATTTTTTGCCTGCACGGCATCCATCTGTAAACCCTTTTCATCAACTTGATTAAAAAAGGCAAACATTTCAAAATAGTTTTCTTGGGATATCGCATCGTACTTATGATCATGACAACGCGCACATTCCAAGGTAAGTCCCAGAATACCTTTTCCTAAGGTATTGGTACGATCCAGCACATAATTGGTACGGTACTCTTCTTGAATGACTCCTCCTTCTTGCGTAATTGGATGGTTACGGTTAAAACCTGTTGCCAAAATTTGTTCTTTGGTGGCATTGGGCAACAGGTCGCCCGCCAATTGCCAAGTTAGAAATGTATCATAGGGAAGATTATTATTGAATGCATGTATAACCCAATCTCGCCAAGGCCACATGGTTCGATAACTATCATCTTGATAGCCGTGTGAATCCGCATAACGGGCAACATCCAACCAAGATTGCGTCATGCGTTCCCCATAGGCCGGCGAAGCCAAAAACGCATCGATAATCCTTTCAATATTATCCTTGGATCGGTTGGCTAGAAGCTTTTGCACCGTTTCGGGGTCTGGAGGCAGTCCAATTAAATCAAGACTTATTCTACGTATCAAGGTTTCGTCTGACGCTTTTTTCGAAGGTCTGAGCTTATTTTCTTCCAGTTTCCTTAAAATAAAATCATCAATTTCATTATTCCCCCAATTGGATAATTCGGTTTCGGGTAAATATGCTTTTTCTGGGGTAAGGTATGCCCAATGCTTCTCGAATTTGGCACCTTGCTGGATCCATTTTTTAACTAGTTTTTTCTCATACGAATTTAAAGCGAGTTTTGAATCGGGCGGTGGCATCAACTGATTGGGGTCATCAGAAATAATGGACTGGTACGCCTTACTTTCGCGCAAATTTTTCGGAACTATGGCAAAATGCCCCGGGGATTCCGAAAGTTCCGATAGCGCCGTCTTTTCCAAGTCCAAACGAAGTCCGGCCTTACGCTTATTGGCATCCGGGCCATGACAAGTATAACAGTTATCCGAGAGTATAGGTTTGATATGAAAATTGTAATCAACCGTTTCCGGAAGTTTCAATACAGTATATTCATCTTTTTGTATCTCAAAAGCCCCTTTTTTATAAGCGAAGAGCAAACCAAAAAGCCCGACTAGAACAACAATTAAAGTAATTTTATATTTCATTTGTAATTTTAAGGCGCTAAAAAAGTAAGCTCTTTAAATTTAATCATTTTCAAACGATACAGCCATGTCTTGTTTTGCCGGTTTTCTTTGAATTTTTTTGGACAATATTCATTAAAACAAGCTGAGAATACTTTTTAATTTACTCATTTACAATTGCATTTCAGCGCCTCTTTTTTTCTGGACACCCTACTTCATATATGAGCCTTAATACAGAAAGTATGGCAGCAAACATAGCTGAAGCTTACTAAATTTAATTTTACAGACCTATTTATTCTTTTCGTATATCTATGAATTGGAAGCAGCAGCTAAAAATCTGGATGTGCGACTGGATTCAGAAGGTTTTGAAGATGTAATGCTTGCCTTTGATCTCGAAGGGTCTCCCCTTTCTGCAAAAGCTACAATTCTGCGCGCCATTGAACGCAAGGAAAATAGAGGGGCACATGAAGGTACCGATTATGTGGAGACGAAGTCTGAAATGAAAGTGAATTTTGTTTCAAAATTAGATGGTAATAACAAACTAGCAGTAACCAAGAAAGGTATTGAGCCTAAAAGTCCTGCACTTAAAAAAGGTAATTGAATCAACAGATTTGATACAGAATCCTAAAGGAAAGTTACTGGAGTGATTTTTGGCAGTTCTTATTCGGATTCCCAAAGGGATATCTTGCTTTCCTATTAAACAAAAGGCATATCGCATACTTTTTTAGAGCCCAAATTATAATGGGATTGCTGGGCAGAATAGTAAGTCTTATGTAGTTTTACATACATAAAATATATTTATACTTATTATAATATATATAAATAATAATTTATGATTTATATATCGTAATTTTAATTAGAAGGAATAATTAATCTTTTAAAATCCGAGACTATGAAGACTATATTTTCACTTTTGATATTTCCAATTTTAGTACTTGCTCAACACGACCAACACCAAAATGCACCTCCAAACATGGAACTGCAATTAAATTTTACTATGGAATCTACCTATGGAGAGGAAATGGATTCTCAAGGCCAAATTAATGCCACCGTGGAACTTTTTATCACCTTAGAGGTACAGGTTTGGGAAATAGAAATAAATAATGGAATATCTCAGCCCTTTTACGAAGAGCCGGTAATAAACTTTTTACCTAAACATCTAAATACTCTTTCTTTAGTTGGAATAATGCCTATGACTATAGATAACAGAAAACCCCAAGAAGATTTGAAGCGTTTATTGGCTTTGAACGACCCCATGTTTCCCAAAGAAGATACGTTGTTCGACTGGTTACATCCCACCAGATACCAAAAATATAAACTAACCGGCACGGAAATCATACCTCAAGGATTTGGACCACGTATCAGTATATGAACCTATTGACCGACCTAGAATCAAAAAACCCATATTAAGAACATAATCGGGTATCAATTCAGGATTTAAAATTAACTAGAAAAATGAAAAAGAAATTTTTAATATTGGGAACAATGGTCTTCCTATTGACAAGTTGTGCGATAATCAGACCAGGGGAGACCGGGGTTAAGCAGACATTGGGTGAGTTTTCCGATGAAGTAATTACCCAAGGTACCGTTTTTTACAATCCTTTTGTAAGCAAGGTAATTAAGGAGTCTACTCAAACAAGCAATATAAAATTAGTTCTGAGCTTGCCTAGTAAAGAAGGACTAAGTGTGGAATCTGAGATTTCCATCCTATATCGTTTGGAACAAAGCAAAATTCCTTCCGTACTGACAAACCTAGGTCAGGAATATGAATCTATAATCACGAGTGTTTTCAGGTCCGCTTCCTCAGATGTTTGCGCTAAATTTTATGCAAAGGATATGCATTCGGGGATGAGGGCCACTATAGAAGAGGAAATCAAGGTCAAAATGGAAGATAACCTATCCAAACAGGCCGATGGCATCGAACTTATTGCTGTACTAATGAAAAGTATTCAATTGCCTATGGGCTTAGCCAGTTCTATAGAGCAAAAATTACAGGCCGAACAGGATGCAATGCGAATGGAATTCATTTTACAGCAGGCAACCTTAGAAGCAGACCGGAAAATAATTGAAGCAAAAGGTGAAAGAGATGCTCAAAAAATTCTTTCCGAAGGGCTTACCGATGAGCTTATACAGATAAGAAGCATTGAAGCTTTTCGTGAACTTTCACGGTCTCAGAACAGTAAGATTATTATTACAGACGGTAAGACCCCTTTACTAATAGAGCCCAATCAATAATAAGAAATCACAAAGAAAGGCAATCTACAAAGTGGAGTTGTCCAAGCTGAAATCTTCAAAGATAGTTTTAAACCACCACCGCCATCAGGACAAGGCTTAAATTTGAGATAGCAGTAACCAGAAAACATGACTATAGAAATTTACATTATAATTTTCATAAAAGCTCTTGCTAGGGCATCATAGGTATTGTGAATTACATCATGTACTGGTTACCGCTACTCAAGGTGGTGTCTAAATGATATTGATATGACTAAACTAACAAGCATAGGCTTGCCTACCACTATGGGGCTATAGCTCATCTTGAGCTCCTGAACAACTAAAGACCCCAACTTAAAAGAAGAAGTAAGTATACATTAAGTAAACCAACACTTTATCACTGCCCTTTTAAGCACCCACCTAAAGGCAGAGGACAACTCGAAGTTCTTGGATATTCCAGAAAACCCCAATGAGATGGATTGGCACGTTTTTAAAACCAAATTCTTCAACAGGTATGGAATTATTGAAGGCAAAAGAGTTGGAGCATGAAAGGGTTTTTTTAGTTTGTTGAGCTAATTAGTGAAATAAAAAAAGTCCTCACGATTGTGAAGACTTTTTATCAAACCGTGGTCCCACATGGGCTCGAACCATGGACCCCCTGATTATGAGCAGCTTTTTTTAGTTATCATAAATTTTCATTTGGTTTCTTATGTGTTGATTTTCAATATTTTATGAATTTTTTCTTTTCATTTAGAAGCATCAATACTACCTTTAAATGACCATTTGTTGTACCTATGTTGTACCCAAAGCACCGCTGAAAATGATTAATGTACGTACGGTTTTAAGAAAAAAACAGCTTTCTGATGGAAGTTATCCAGTATGCCTTCGTGTGACCAAAGATAGGCGATCTAAATACTTCAAGACCATTTACAATGCCTTTCCAAAAGAGTGGAATGAACGCACCGGTTCCTTTAATAAAAACCACAGCAATTTTATTCAGGACAATCGGTTATTGTTAAAATTTCGGGACAGGGCCTTAAAAGTAATTGCTGAGTTGGAAATGGAGAAATCCGATTTCTCTTTGAGGGAATTCGAACATAACTTTAGGCTGGCATTCAATCCTATTAGAAGAAATGTTTTTGACTTTTGGGATGAAATAGTGGAGGAGTTGAAGCTAGCTGGCAGAATGGGCAATGCCCGTTTCCACAACGATACCAGTAAATCAGTCCTTAGATATTTAAAGTTTGACAAAGATCTCTCCTTTACGGATATAACGCCGGCCTTTCTTGAAAAGTATGAGGCCTATCTGCGTTCACGAGGTGGCACAGATGGCGGTATTGGCGTAAGGATGCGCTCCATAAGGGCATTGTACAACCATGCCATCAGAAGAAATATCGTAAAGGAGTCCCTTTATCCCTTTCGTGCATACAAAGTCTCCAGGTTGAAAGGAAGGGGTGCCAAAAGGGCCCTTACCTTTGAAGAGGTAAAACAAATAATCAATGTTGACCTTTCTGAAAACCCAGAGCTTGTGAACAGCAAAAACTATTTTGTTTTTAGCTTCTATACCAGGGGGATGAACTTTGCCGATATGATGAAATTGAAATGGAAGGACATTAAAGGGGAAAATATCTACTATACCCGTTCTAAGACCAAGGGGAATTTCACTATTAAAATCCTACCTCCTGTTCAGGAAATCTTGAATTATTATCGCAAAAATTCATTGGGCTCAAAATATGTCTTTCCCATTTTGCTCCATGATGAGCTTACCCCAAACCAGATAGAGAACCGTAAGACCAAAGTTCTTAAAAATTACAACAAGGATTTAAAGGTTATTGCAGAATTGGCTGAAATTGAAAAATCTGTGACCAGTTATGTAGCCCGACACAGTTTTGCCAACTGCCTTAAACAAAAAGGTGTTGCAACAGATGTAATCAGCGAATCATTGGGTCATCAAAACATGGCCATAACCCAAGCCTATTTGAAAGAATTGGATTCATCTGTTGTCGACAAAGCAATAGAGGTTCTACTATAGGTTATTCCAAATAGCATTTAATATTTTCATCTTTGTCAATTAAAATAACATTTGAAAAATTGCTTGAATTAGTTAGTTTTATTATTTGAAATCTGCTTCTACAATTCCCCTAATATTAGAATTGCAGAAAGTTATTTTAACGGTTTTCTCTAGAAATTGCCATAAAACTGGATTCATTTAAAGATGCAAGAATATGCCTAATAGACATACATATTTACAAAATGAAGGAAAGGAGAATAACGGATTTAAAAAAACTCGGGGCTTTTCAAGCAATCAGAACCCTGATGCAGAACGAATTATCAATAGAGCAAGAATCGCAGGTCTTTATCAAGATTTACAACAATACGATGCGGCTATAGGAGCTCGAAATGAACGTCGAACGATTAATTTCCCCTCTCATATTGATTTATTATGGATTCATTTTTTTGTGCCTTACAACGACGACCTAAGAAAAAAGTTTTATGCTCGGTATGGGTTATTGCCACAAGCGTTTAACGCCTTTAACAAGTCAGTTTTATTTGAAGTAGTTGATCAAGGAGCTTTTGAACAATTTCAGGAACACTTAACTTATCTCAATAACCAAGATACCGATGTCCCTTATACTCAACAAGATTTTAATTTAATAGCCTTAATTGATCATTTCGAGTTCCTTGATAATCGAATAATTGTACCAACCACCGAGGGTGCAATATTTAATTTAGTTAGCCCTAGCCAGAAAATTGCCATAACTCAGCAAGAGCGTTTGAATAAGTACCTCGATGACGCACGGATTAACTTTGATTCTAATCAGTCAGGTGATTTATATTTTATTCATCAATTAACTGAAGGGCAGCTTCATGAAATATCTGACAATTTTGATGTCGTACAGGCCATAACTAGTTCCCGACCCTTGACTGTTCGTCCTGGTACTTTTGGAGAACTACGAATGTCCTATGGTTTTACAACCACTATTATAGACAATCTTCCAATTGTGGGTGTCATTGATACGGGTGTTAATACTATTGAACCATTTGAAGGCCTTATTTTACCAACAATTAACATCACTGATCACCCGGATCAAGATCAGTCTGGTCATGGAACACTGGTCGCGGGACTTTGCATTTTCGGTAGTGAATTGCCCGCCACTGTTCAAGAAGAATACCAAGCGAAATGCCGAGTATTGCCGATAAAAGTACTCCACCATGATACGGATGCCATTAATTTCCCTGCAATGCTCAAAGCTATTCGACAAGCAAACAATCAGCATGGCGTCCGAATTTTCAATATGTCCTTGACAATGGCCTTGGTAAAGAATTACAATGAGACATTCTCATATTTCGCCTATGAATTAGATAAATTGTCTCATAGCTTGGATATTTTGATTTTTATATCAGTAGGTAATTTTGATAGTGTTTCGCTACAAGAATTATTGACTACAGATTACCATCAAGACCATGACTATCCAACATTTTTTTATTGTCCTAATTCAACTTCACCGGTCCATCGTTGTGAGAACACTAATATATGTGTACCTTCAGAATCATTAAATAATTTATCAATAGGCTCCTTAGCTGGAAATTATCAGCAGAATGACCATACGGATATCTCCCCATCTGCAGACCATCCGGCTTTTTATTCCAGAAAATCACATTATGATTATAATCGGGACGTTAACAATAAACCTTTATTAAAACACCAGAAGAACAAATATTTAAACAAACCGGATTTAGTAGTCGAAGGAGGGGATCTACACCATTCAGATTCAGGAATTGAAGTTTTAACGAACCCGGGGCACTATTATACTAAAACAGCTGGGACAAGTTTATCTACCCCATTGATTTCATCTATGGCTGCTGAGTTAATCAAGTCCTATCCAAGCCTTAATATGCAATCCATTAAGGCCCTATTAATAAATAGTTCGGACTATTTTAAAAGTGGTAAGTTTCCCGAATTTGCTGGAACAGACCCTTTGCTTAAGAAGCTTGTGGGGTTTGGGAAACCTAACAAAGCTCATAGTCTAGAGGCGGATGATAATAGTATAATAATGGTATTGGAAAAAATAATTCGAAATGATCAATTAATAGCAATTCCAATCAATCTGCCAGAATATTTGTTAACCGCAGAAAATAAATTAATAATAAATATTACCATGTCCTTTAAGTTTCTTCCAGATAGAGGAAATCATTTAGCTTATCTTCCTTTACATATAGGATTTAATCTTGTTCAAAATAAACGAGTTACTGATATTGCTTTAAGAAATGCTGATCATTATAAAATTAAGAGTGGATTTTCTTGGAGTGAGGATCATTATGGATTAGAAAATGCTTTGTTTTCAAACGTCCAAAAAAAAGAGTACCGCCTGCAACCATCTGATATTGTTGGGCTAGATGGCAGTATGGCCATTGCCGTTCGGTGCGTAAGCAAGTCCAATATAGACTCTCAGTTGTTACATCACTATAGAACTGCAGAGCATCCATTTTCAATTGTAATTACTGTGACAGAAGAAGTCAAAAATGAAACTGAACATAATCTATATGAAGAAATGCTTGCATGCAATAACTTAACAATCATTCCAGAAATTGATATTTCCGGAGAAGCAAATCTTGAAACTGAAAATTAGCTCTTTTGAAGTGTTCTCTTTTCTTGTTGTATCAAGTCTAGCCAGATATTAGTATTCACAACTTTGGCAATATTTTTATTATCTATCTGATTAAATAATGTGCGTTTAATTGCATTGATCAGTGTTTTCTGAATACTATAATAGCTTAAACCTGAACACATCTCAATAATATTGCTCAAATCAACATCTTTTGGCAAACGGAATTGTCCATTTTTAAGGGTCAGATTAATCAATTCCCCTATTTTCAAAGTGTCGGGCAACTCAAATCTTAGATTTAAATCAAACCTGCGGACCAAGGCTTCATCAATCATTTTTTGTTGATTTGTTGCTGCAATAATTACTGATGTAGGTGGAAGATAATCGAACAATTGAAGAATTGTATTGACCACTCTTTTCATTTCACCATGATCCTGGTTATAATCTCTCACTTTTCCAATTGAATCAAATTCATCAATGAAAATTATGCAGCTTTCCTGAGTCGCTTTTCGGAATATTTTCATTAGATTTTTACTTGTTTCCCCTAGTTTAGAAGAGACAATTGCCCCTAAATTGATAATATACATGGGCTTATTCAACTCTCCGGCTATCACATAGGAAGCTAAAGTCTTACCACACCCTGAAGGTCCATGTAATAACAACTTATTCGATATGGTCAAATTGAATTGCTGTAAAAAATCAACTGACGAATTTTCTCTAATAAAATGACTTAATTCCCTCTTAATATCTTCATCAATAACTAAGTCTTTTAATCGATATTCAGACCTTAACTTATCAATGACCAATTCATCAATTTCCCTTTGAGTTTGCTGATTGAAATAATGATTAGTCCCTACTCTTGTTAATTGACCTGACTCGCGTTTTGCATGCTTGACAAGTGACTGTAATTGCATGGCCATATTGATTCTCTTACTATCTTTATAATAGGAAATAATTTTCTGAAGAGAATCCATCAAGTTCTTTTGATCATTCTCCAGTCCGTATTTTGCAATTTCCTTTATATAATCAATTTGTCCCATGCCCTCTGTAAGTGATGCAAAAATAGAAGAAGTTTAAAAATTACAACCACCTATCCTTTAGTTTATCTAACGATAAAATATAGCCTTTTCTTGTAAATATAAAAGATTTCTTGCTCGGAAACTAATGTTTAATCTTGAAAGACTTGGCTTCAGCGTAGGCCTCCAATAACCCTAATTGGTCGAAGGTTTAGATTATTAGCTAAGGTATTTTATCATGTTTTAAGAACCAGCATTCAAATTTTATGGTTGACATACAACGAACCAAAGACAGTTAATTTGCGCTATAAATATTACAATCAGTCTAATAAAATATTGTTTCTGTAAGCAAAAAGAATTTAGCTGAAATTCTTTGTTGTAAAAAATAAGGTTATTAGTAATTGTTCTCAATAATCTTCTATTTGTACGAAAGATAAACTTTATGTTGATATGCCACAATCATTGCAGTTTTTCATCAACCTCTCTGAATGAAAACTCCACATGATTATAGATTCAAAGTTCGATTCGCTCTATTAACCGGTTCACCTTATCCAAGAACTCTCCTTAATCAAAGGATAAAAGTTGTGTGACCAGCCAAGGTCTTTAACCTTTTCTTCTTTGATTTCATGTGAATGGATTTATTGGGTTGTCGCTGCTCTTTGTTCCGAAAGCAGTTTTCTGACCTTGTCCAGGAAATCCATTTCATCATGGGGGATAAGATCTAGGATATATCCAAGAACCTCACTTACATTGTGGTGGGGTCGGGCAACTGCGCGTGTAGGGATATATTCATTTTCCAACGCCACGATACAGACCTTGATCAAATTGGAGATCATAAAGGAGGTTTCTTCATATCCCTCCGTTATGAGTGCGGTGCTATAGAGTCCTCTTTCCGGGATATAGGGCTTCAGGGCATGGAAATGCATTTTTTCCAGTTCCTTCAATTGTTCGAGTAAGGATACCTCCTCGTTGTTTTCTGCTTTTTCGGTCACTTTCGGGAACGCTTCCTTAAAATCCTTACCAATCTTATCGATTTGGTCCTTGCACTGATCAAGGTGCCTATGGAAAATGGACTCTACTTCTTGGATGAAATCCTTCATTTGGGTATGGATGGCCTTGGTCTGTAGCTTTGTGATCTCGAACTCATTTCCGTAACGGGCAACGCTGTAGGCATGTTCCAACAGCAACAATAGTTCATTGTCGTCCGTTCCCGAAGGTTCCACAAAGGGTTGTAGCGTGGGAAAGTAGTGTTTGCAATAGTTGATATGGCTGATGATGCTATGGGTCACCATGCCCTTTCCGATGCACATCTGTTCGATGAACCTGAACGAAAGTTCGAAGGCCTGGTGCATGTTGAAGGTGGCAATGGCATAATCCCCTTCCTTGATAAGTATGTCCGCGGTATTGGCAAAGGCATTTACTTTTGCTATTTCAGATTTGTGATAGCGGGAAGCCCTCTTCATGAGGTTCCGGTATGCCATTGTCGAAAAATCCATGATGTTCTCCCCCTCGGGATGGGCGAAGACATTTTCCCCGAGACAGCAATGTTCCAGGAAATAGAGTGAACCCCTCTCAAGGCCTGTTTCGGATTGGCTCTCCGTGTAGACCCTTATCCTGAAATCCGGGTGCTTCTTTCCTTTCTTTGCAACTAGGGAACGAATTTCGTTGGGCAACGGGTCATTGTTGACATCCACGAAAAGGGTGAGGAAATAATATTCGGTATTTCCCTCATTTTGTTTTCTGGATAGAAAGGCCCTATCGATGGTAATGATGTTAAGGATGCCATTGAGCAGTTCGGACAGCTCCTCCGCTCTTTCAAAGTTTTCCGGTATGTTTGTGTAATGTGTCGTGGGAACGTGTTTTAAAGGGTTCGAGAATCAGCGATCATATTAAGGCCACATTTCCAAATACCCCACCACGGACGTTTGTATTTTATTGAATCAGTTTTGTATTTTACAATCGGATTATTGTAGGAAAGACATTATATTTGAGGTATGGAGACCAAGACCAAGAACCATATCGGAAGAAAGATAGGGCGCATCCGGGAACTACGGGGCATGAAACAGGAGACCCTGGCCGAGGAACTGGGCATCAGCCAACAGGCCGTTTCCAACATAGAGAACAGCGAGAAGGTGGACGATGCTAAGTTGGAGGAGATTGCCAAGGCCTTGGGTGTGACCAAGGAAGGAATTGAGAATTTTTCCGAGGAAAATGTTCTTAATATTATTTCAAATACTTTTACCAGTAACGACAGTTCTACTATTAATGCAATCAATGTTCAGCCAAATTTTAACCCCCTGGACAAGGTTGTAGAACTTTATGAACGACTTGTTCAAGCTGAAAAGGATAAGGTCAGTTATTTGGAACAACTTCTAAAGAATAAATAAGAGTATCCTACTTTTAATTTTAACAAACCTCAATCTCGCCATGTATTGAGGTTTTTTTGTTTCCAAAAGAAATTTTAACGCACGTCAATATCTGTTTTATTCCTAATTGGAATTATAAAAATAGGCTTATACCCAGAATAAGTTCATTAAAGCCAAGTTCCATACCTCCATTTCCTAATTAAATTTCATGAAAATCTGCTTCGAAGATAATGATTCAACCCCCTTTTAAATCATAATATTTTTTTCGTACGAAAAATATCGTACCTTTGAATTATTGATTTCACAATCATTAAAAATATTCATCATGAAAAAACTACAAGAATTTAATAACAGTTCATTTTTTGCACGGTATAAGGGAAAGATTAGGAGCCCAAAATCAAATTTCACAGCAAAACTAGTCAGCATTCTATCGTTCACACTTCTTTTTATGCTGTCGTTCAATATGTCCTGCAAGGAAAATAAATATACTTCTGAAAACGACATTGAAACAAAGTATATGTCAACAACCAATACCGACCCATCGGACAAAGTTCAAGAAATGTCACGGGTATCAAGGGAAAAAGTTATTGAGTATCTACAGAAACTTCATTTGATAAGTGACCCGATGAATTATAAAATTGAACTCACCAACGATGAACTCCATATTGATGGTAAAAGGCAACCCGATAAAGTCCATCGTCATATCATTGACAACTTTGTCCAAAATCCTAAAGGGCACTTACAACTTACCTATACCGTTTCAACGGATTGATTTTATCGCCGTCTTGATATTCAAATGAAGCATTCCTTTCAATATTTACCCTAAAATCAATTCCATTATGGATTATCGAAAAATAGTATTTCTAATTCTTGTTCTTAACTTTATAAAAATAGTTGCAGTTCAAGCTCAAACCATAAAGGGCAGGGTAGTCGATGAAAACGGCACACCACTGGAGGGTTATGTTTCCCTATCAGAGCAAGGAGACTCCACCGACATTGAGAAAATAGAGTTAACCGATATAAACGGGAAATTCGAGTTTGAAGAAATAAGGATTGGGGATTATGAGATATATTTTTCGTTCTATGAGAGAATGACAAAATTCCCGAATTCAATACATATAACCACCATAAATACCAATGTAGAACTTGATGATTTTGTGGTTGAGAATCAAAATCTTGAATTGGAAGAAGTCGTCCTAATTCAAAAAAAACCATTGGTAGAACAAAAGATGGACCGCACTGTGGTTAATGTTGATGCCGTCATTAGCAATGAAGGCATCTCTGCATTGGAAGTACTGGAGAAATCACCTGGCTTAAGGGTGGACGATAACGGTGGGATAAACCTTAAAGGGAGACCGGGGGTAACGGTTTATATCGACGATAAACCTACCTACCTCTCCGGAGCTGATTTGGCTAGCTACCTTAGTTCACTTCCGAGTTCATCCTTGGAAGCTATCGAAATTATGACGAACCCGCCGGCAAAATACGATGCAGCGGGCAATGCGGGCATTATCAACATTAAGACAAAAAGAAATAACATCGTCGGATTCAATTTGGGATTGAACCTGAGTCTTATACAACATAAATACAGTGAAACCAGGGACGGTCTAAACTTCAATTTCAGAAAAAATAAAATCAATGTTTACGGCAATTTTGGATACGGCACTAGAAATGGATTTGTCAATTTTTATGTTGATCGGAATTTCAAGGATGAAGTCGGTTACACGCTTACAGATTTTGATCAGTACTCGTTTATTAGGAGAAAAGGGTATCAATTTACGACAACGATAGGTGCCGATTTTTATCAGACGGACAATACAACTTGGGGAATAGTGGTCGGGGGAATATCAAGACATCCTGAAAGCACAACCAATTCAACTAGTACTTTTACCGATGCCAACGGAGTATTGGATTCTTTAACCACAACCAGAAACGGCGAGGACGAAAGTTTTAGCAATGCTAGTATCAATTTAAATTTAAGGCATAACTTTCGAGAAGATGGCCCCAGCCTTGGAGTGGACTTGGACCATATTATTTATGAAACCGGGAATGAACAAAACTTCGATGACCGGACTTATTACAATCAAGATGAACTGACTTCCCAAGAAGTTCTAATCGGTAATCTAAGTTCTAAACTAAAAATATCATCCGCAAAGGCCGATTATACCCATCCATTCAATAATGCCGTGATACTTTCAATAGGGACTAAATCATCCTATACCGAAACAGATAATTCGGCCGATTATTTCTCAAAAATAGAAGCTGATTTGATTCCCGATTATGATAAGACCAATCAATTTTTATATGACGAACATGTTCATGCAGGATATGTGAATTTGAGCAAAGAATATAGTAAACTCAGTCTACAACTGGGACTTAGATATGAAAAGACAATCTCAAAAGGATATCAATTGGGTAATGTTGTAAAACCCGACTCGGTTTTCAGAAGGTCATATGACGGGCTATTCCCTACTTTTTTTGCGCTGTATAAAATTGACTCCTTGGAGAATCATCAATTAAGGATTAATTATGGAAGAAGAATCGACCGCCCCTATTATCAAGACCTAAACCCATTTATTACACCTCTGAACAAGTACACATTTTATGTGGGAAACCCACTTCTGCTTCCTTCTTTTTCCAACAAGGTAGAGCTAAGTTATATCCTGAAAAAAAGAACCACGGCAACTTTGGGGTATAGCTATTCCAAGAATCAGGTTAATGAGACTATCGAGATAGAGAATGGTTTATACTTCAGCCGCCCCGGGAATATTGGTAGCACGGAATTAATAAATTTTGCATTGGATGGTAATTACGACGTTACCGATTGGCTTCGGTTTCAATTCTATGGCTCTTTGGATTTCGTTAGAATTAGAAGCAATTTCTATGATGGCTTATTGGAACATAAAGGTACGAACGGTTATTTACAGGGATTGTGTTCCTTTGAACTGCCTAAGGATTGGGTTATCCAATTGGATGGCAATTATCGAACAAAAGTAACAAGTGGGCAATTTTTATATAATAGTAAAGGAGCCTTGAATATTGGGATTTCCAAAAAGCTAAGTGAAAGGTCCTTTTTGAGTATTACCGGAAGTGATTTGCTATATACAAATATAAACAGAGGGGAAATTAGAAATCTGGACAGTACTGATGCCCGATATAAAAATTTAGGGGATACACGAAGGATTCTTATAAGCTATCGTCTTCGGTTGGGTAAGGAGTTTTCAAGCAAACCAAGACATCAATCGAAAGGGGCTGAAGATGAAAAGAATCGTGTTAAGCACTAATTTGATTTAGACCAATAGTATTCATAAATAGTAAGGTACAAACTAATCGGATCCGCTTTTTACGGTTGTGGTGAAGTGTAGTCTATACTGATAATCCTTTACAAAGTCCTTCAATATTTGTCTATGAAGTGTTTCGCTCTGTTTATTCCCATTGACATAAAGAGCATAGTTTGTAATCTTGACCGAAAAATTTCCCAAATCAGAAATTATATTTGATTTTTTTAATTGTTCGATTATTGCATTGGAATTTACCCTGTCAACGTCCTTAGAGGCTTTTGAACCATCAATAAAGGAACTAAAAAAGTAGTGGTTGCTTCCGTTGGTTGGTTTCGTACCAAGTATACTTGTTAAAAAAATTGCGCAGACTAGGCATAGGCCAATAAATAGCTTGTCAAAAGAGTTTAACGAGGGTTTTTGTATGCTCAAAATACGCTTTACCCTTTTCAAAAGTAAGTTTTTGTTCCCTGCAAAGGCTATGCCATAGATAGGTGGTCTGTATTCAATACATTCAACCAGCGTGTTGACATATATTATTTTGTTGCCCGTTATGTTTATAGCAATATCATCACAGCATAGTTCTCTTTCATTTCGAATCAAAGATGTAACCCAAAGTACTGGTATGTTAAAGAAGAAGATAATCTCCATTACCGATTGGATCAAGTTTACCAAAAAATCCTTTCTCTTGATATGGGCCATTTCGTGGGCCATAATTGCTTCAATTTGTTCAATGGTCATCGATGTTGCCAACCCCACAGGAAGAAGTATTATTGGTTTTAAGGCGCCTATTACCAAAGGTGTTTTTGCTATTGCTGATTCAAAAACTCCGATACTTTTTTTCAGACTTAACCTATCATTAAGGGATAAAAGAATTTTTTCAATTTTGGAATCAACGAGTTTGATCTTTGTTGTTTGAAGCTTGCGAATATGAAAAACATCGATAGACATCAATGCCACCTTAAAACATAAAACAATGAACCAGATAAATACGAATACCCTATCGTAATGTGCCAAATAATAATCGTACAAAGTATATACTTTATCGGCAACCGAAACCAATAAATTTTCCTCGCCTTTTAAACTGGGTTCGAGCAAAGTTTTTGAGGATGGGTATGCCTTTTCAGAAAGAAAACGATTGGTCTGATTCAATTCGCTTAAGAAGGTGTAGATTGTGCCTCCTAGAAAAAGGAAAAGTGAAAAAGTGAGCAACAAATACTTAATTGAAGGTTTAAGATGTTTCCCAAAAAAAATAATCAGACCGCCAACAATTGCTAACAACCCCCCCTGCCATAAGGAGTGAAGAAGGGTTTTGTAAATAGCGTTAAGAATTATATCCGGATTCATTTCTTATTTGTAAAATACCTTTCAACGGTCTGTAGAACTGTTGTCTTCTTCCAATCTGGTCAAAATCTCCTTTATTTCCCTAAGCTCTTTTTCGGATGTTTTTTTGTTTCCGGTGAGCTGCATAATCAATTTACTGGCAGATCCTCCATAAAAATTCTTTACAAAATTATTAAGCATATGACCCTTGGTTTTTTGCTCTTCTTCAATGGGTTTGTACACATGCTTCATTTGGCTATCATCCCTCTCCAAAATTTCCTTTTCAATCATAATCTGCATGAGCTTCAAAGTGGATGTATACTTTACATCCCTTTCCTTATTGACTTCATCGTTTACCTGCCGAACAGTTGAAGGGCCAAGTTTCCACAATACTTGGAGGATTTCGAGTTCGGATTTTGTTGGGGTATTTTTCACTACATCAGTCATTTAAACTAGGTCGAACAAAGTTACGAAAAGATTCGTATGAAACAAATTTGAAGTATAATTTGTGAACTATTAGTGGTTTATTTAAAGACACTTTTTAACATAATTTACCCCAAATCCTTACCTCAACTTCAGCGCGTGGACCCTGGCCTATTTTTGTAGTGTTCGGGAAGATAAGCGTCAATCAAAAATAGGATAGGGCGCTGCCCTACTTTTTGCCATTTTCCTCCCTCCATTTGAGGTAGAGCTCCTTTACCTGAGGGCTCTCGTCAAAGAATCTTTCAAAATGTCCCATGGTACTGTCCCGTCCTTTTCCAAATGCAGCCTCTTCCTTCTTGGATAACCTTGATAACTGAAAGACCGAAAAACCAAGGACCAATAGAACACTGACCAACAATCCCCATAAAAATTTAATGGCCCAACTTGGTAACATAATGGACCGCTCCACCTTGTGAAGGATCCTTTGCATCAGTCTTAGCTGTTCCTCAACCATCCTTCTTTGATTGTTACCGCATTTTTTTAGAAGCGCATTTATCTCAGTGGTGTCGGGTTTTAACGGAAGGTTCCGCAAATTTTCATGTACCCTTTCCAATCTGCCAATGCTCTTCTCAAACCCGTTGATCTCCTCGGTCAACAGTTCCGCTATTTCATCCAGTTTTGCCATAGTATTATATTTAGATTCCTATTCCGGTGTCCCTGACCAACTTGATAGCCAGCTTGATGGTTTTCTTTATGATGGTCTGGGTCAGACTTGTCGGGACATTCACTGCCCTGCCCAAAAGCTCCATGCTTTTGTCCTTGGCGATCCGCTGTGCCCTTTCCTTTTCAAAGTTCATTTGGCCCGCTATCCTTCCCATGGACATGGATCGGTGTACTTCGCTTCCCTTGAGGTTCGTTCCTTTGTACTCAAAACGGAAGCCCTGCAATTGGTTCTGTCTGTTGATGCTCGGGATGACCTTTACATTGTTCTGCTCCATTGATTTGATATACTGGTCAAAACCCCTTGGCCGTTCCTTGCCCATGACCTTTTCATGGATCTTCTGTATTTGAGCGCGGATATGTTGTATCCTGTACAGTTTTTCCTGTTGTACCTCCCTTACCGTGGTCAGGTCCATCTGTCTGGCCACCCGCTCGGCCACTTGCTGGCTCCGCTTTCCGATGAAGCTGTCATTGTAGGCCTTACCCTGAAAGTTTATCCGGTTGGCATACAGATGGACGTGCACATGTTCCTTGTCCCTATGGACAAAGGCAACGGCCTGGTGCTGTTTGAGGTTCATTTCCTTGAGGAACCGCTCGGTCATTTCCTTGAGTCGTTCCCTTTCCAGTTTCCTGCCGTCCTCGATGGTGGGACTTAGCACAAAGCTGAGCGTGTTCTTCCTACAAAGCTCGTTCTGTTCTTGGATGATCCTGAACTCCTCGGTGATCTCCCTTGGGGTCTCCCCGGCCAGATATTGGCTGTGGATGATCTCGGCTTCCTTCTCCTGGTTCATTCCGTAGCTCATGGAGGCTGCGGTGTGCGATATGGATTTTCCCATGCCTATCATTTCCTGAAGCTTAAAAGGTGTTGTCGTATCTCCTTGGCCAATTGGGCAGTTTCCTCTGCCAATCTGGGGTTCCGCTTTCGGAACATGTTGGTGATCAATTTGAAATTCCGCTGGTATTTGACCAATAGCTTATAGGCCTCTATCTGTTCGTCGGTCATCCGCTCCACTATCCGGTCTTCGAAGGCCGCACGTCGGCAGTACTCACTGATGGAAAGGCCGCTCTTACGGGCCTTTACCTTTAGCAGTTTCTTCTCGTAGACCGAGCATCGGAACTGGACGAACTCTTTTTTCATTTTTACTTTATCTTTTGCGACCTTCGGGAGCCAAAGCAAGATTTGTCATGACAATGACACATCTTGAATTCGTTGCCGAACTTCATCCTTCCCGCTTTTTACCTTCCATTCGTTCATGTCCTTAAAACCCTCATAGAGAAATGACATATCCCTACTGTTCGGGCATTTTTCCAATAACAGATCCATCATCCCCAGTCCCGTTTTGTCCCTATCAAGAAACAGCTCCACATTTTCATATTCCCCTATTTCTGTGATCATCCGTTTTACGAAGGCCGTAGTGTTTAATACCAAAAGATCATGGCTGTTCCCGATATCCGGTTTCAGCTCAATTAGGGTGAGCATATCGAACATGCCTTCCGTAATGGCCAATTTCTTTGATCCCTTCACCATCATCGAAACATCCTTTGGCGAGGTGGACCCCTTCCAATAGCTGTTTCGCAGCTCCCAGCCCCCGGACCTGTTCCACAGTCCGATGGCAAAGTATTTTCGACCACCTATTTCATAGTGGACCTCCTTGCAAAGTTTTCTTGCGGTCTTGGTCGAGATCTTTCTGGACTGCAGATAGTCTTGCAGGGCCCGGTGTTCGATTTCCTTTACCTCGATGATTTCAATTTGGCTTTCACCATCTTTCTTTTCATTGGGAACGGGTTGCCGGTGAAAAGAAAAATGGTCCGTGTTCCCGGACAATCGTTCCAATGCCTCCTTTACGGAACAGTTCTCCATTTTCATCACCAAATCAATGGTACTGCCTCCCTCGAAGGTCCCGAAATCTATCCAGTAGTTCTGTTTCAACGATACCTTGAAAGAGGCTTGGGTCTCCTTCCGCAATGGACTGAGGAACCAAGCTTCTTTTTCCGTTTTCCGGACTGGAAAGTGCCCCAAATTGGCCAGCGTGGAAACGATGTCAATGTTGCGGGCTTTTTCGCAGTCCAATCTTTTTTCTTTCATGGTTCTGTTTTTAATCGATTTTTGATGATTTGATGACAAACCTCTGGGAGGCCTTATAAATACTGCTTGTTCCTCCGTCATCATTTTGTCATCGTATCATCGTTTTTGTTTTTTTCTTCATTGTCCCTGTCATCATTTTTTATTTTGATGACAGAATGATGACAAAGTGATGACAGCCTAAACCCTTATAAACACTGAGCTTATATCAATCTGTCATCAAATCATCAAAATTTTGGACCAAAAATTCCTTTTTTATGGTAAAGTACCTCCCTTTGGCGTCCTCGGTATTGATCTCACCGTTGTTCCAGATGGTAATCTTTTGGTACTTGTTGGAATTGGGCTGGTTGTCCAGCTTCCAATCCTTTTTCAGCAACCGCCTCAATTGGGTCAGGTCGGTCTTGACCCGCGTACGGTTGAGCATGTGCAGGGCATCGATGGGACAAAGGTCAACCGAGTCCATCTCGAACTTTTCCATGGCACTTAGCAATAAGCTGGCCAATTCCTTCTCTACCCGGTTCCGGTTATTGTTCACCAGTTTCTTCAGGGCAGGGGTATAAACCTGTTTAGCTGTGAACCACATTCGTGTTCTTTGTTTTGTGCTGTATTCCCTTTTTGAAAGGAAATCCAAAAAAGCCGGTACTTCCTGGGCCAACTGGTCCAAAAAATCGGTGTCCTCCTTTTTAAGGGATGGGATCTTCCTCACCCAGAACCGGGTCTCATGGACATCGATCTTGATAAAACTGTCCTCGTTGTTGCTGCACAGTATAAATTTACCAAAGAATTCCACTTCCCGTTTGTCCTTTCCCTTGGCCTCCAGTTTGTTCCGGTTGGTGGTACTCAGGTATTTGATGCGCTCGGTGAGTTCCTCCTTGTTGAACAGCACCTCGTCTATGCATATTAAAAGTTTGTTGGCCCAATCCGCATTGAACTGGCTTGCAAAGCTGTCGTTGGTCAGATAGGTCAGGTTGTTGCCAAAAATTTCCTTGAGCCATTTGAGGAACGTGCTTTTCCCTGTGTTTCTTTCGGTGGATACCAGACAGAGGATGGGGAGCACCTGCACCGGTCTTTGGTACAGGAGTTTCAGATAGTCCAGTCCCAGCTCCAGTTGATTTCCGAAGATATGCTTCAAAAAGCCCCGTGTCCTTATTATACATCCCTCTTTCGGTTCATGCGTCAAAGGGGAATAAGTATTGTAGAAACCATGGTGTTCCTTTTTGAAATTGACATGGCACGGAATGCACGCAAACCCATCATATTTGGGTACCTTGCCCAGATAGTCCTTACCATGGTCCTGCTTGATGATGTGCTCGTTCCAAGGGACCAGCTGCTCGTTGAAATGTCCAGATATGGTCGGAATTCTGACCAGCTTGTAAAAAGTGGTCCCGACCCTGATGTAGGGTATGATTTCCATAATGCCTGTAGAGATTTAGCTATATGTCCTTCCGGTTCCGTTGAAGCTGTTTGTTGAATTCCTGTTCTAGTTGTTCATCACAAAGGTTGGGGTTACCTACCAGCCATTTGTCGATGGCGTCCTTATCAAAAAATATCTGTCTAATATGTTTATTGTTGCTCATAGGGATGAGCTTTAACGAGGTAAGTTTGTATATCTTACTTTTGGAAAGTCCGGTATAGGCTACCAGGTCCTCCACATTCATGACCTTTTTCTGATGGCCAAGGATATGTTTGATTTCTTTGAGTATTGTCAACACATTCTGTTGCTCTTCCATATCATTTAATCTTTTGGAATTAGAGAATATGTAAACGGCCGCTTACTTTTTTGTACAAGACAAACATATATCACTTGATGCAAGTGAAAAATAGAGAAATGAAGATTGCGCTTTTATTGCCTTTTATTTTCGGGATTTGTACAAAAATCAATGACAATTAAGAAAGTCCTAAAGCTTTTGCTATAGCTTTTCTGGTATCATTATAGTTTCCATCTTTGGTTTTCTGTGACCATTTGGAGTAACTTGATACAAATGTGTTCTCGTTGATTTCGGAACCATCGAAAGAAAATCTTTTTTGAACTAATCTTGAAAGTGAGTCTCTCGATTCCTTTCCAAGTCCTTGAATGCCATCTTTGATAATATAGTCTAAAAATGAGAAAAGAAACCTAAGATTCCCCGATTGCTTGTTTTTTGGCACTTCCCTAATAGTAACCTTTCCTTTAGAAGGCAAAAGGTTTATCAAAAGCTCTAAATTTTCCATATCGGAGTCATTAAAACCAAAATATCCCTTGTCTATTTTTTTAAATGATAGCTTTACAAATGAAAAACCTTCTACATCATCCTTCGCAATTTCCTTGGCTTTGAACCAGCCTATCACTACCAACAGAACTAGAATAAAAAGCAGAGCAACGAAAAGATAGCTTGCAAGAATCTGTACCCCGGAATAATTATTATAGCCAATGATAAAAAAAAATGTCAACGGCAATAGACCAAAAAGGATTGTGATAAGGATTGAAAGCTGGTTAAGGGAAAGGTGACCCAACTTAGAATCCACCCTTCTAAGCATTGACCTTTGTCGATTGAACCAGATTGCCAACTTGTTGCCTAGCTTTTCCATATTCCAAGATAGGGATAAAATGATTCTGTAAGAAAAGTTAAGGAGAATCTATACTTTAGGGATGAAATAGCTAAGTGTAAAGTTGAAACCTTATAAAAATCGAATTAATTTAAAAGGTTAATTGTTATGCTCTGCAATAAATGATTTTTATTGTTTCCAACAAACAAAAAGGCAGGGGCCTATTAATTTTAATAGTAGCACATTGGCCATCGACCCTAAAGATGATGGTGTCAGCTCAGCTGAGGTAACTTTGGATGAAAACACATTGACCGTTACAGGGATTAAACCTGATTTGGCCCTTTGGCCCAGGTTTTGAAAAAAAGTAAGCTTAATCCATTCCCAAAATTTTATATGCTTGTTTGGCTAGGGCCAGATTACTTTTTGTGCCTAATTTTTTGTGGATGTTTTTTCTGTGGGTGTCAATAGTGAACCTGCTTAATTTCAGTTCTTCCGAGATTTGCTGACTAGTTTTTCCTCTTGAGATCAATCGTAATATTTGACGCTCACGCCTTGTCAATTTTGGCTCTGCGATTTTATCTTTTTCCAGCCATCTTTGGTAAATACCTTCAAATTTTGGGCTTAGATAATACTTACCTTTATGAACCTCATGAATTGCCCTGAGTAATTCATCCCTTTCTGCATTTTTGACAACGTAACCTTTGGCGCCGGCCTCAAGCATATCAAAAACGTCATCATCTTGATCAAACATGCTCAAGGCAATGATATGGGTTTTTGGATATTGTTTTTTAAAGAGTTTTGCAATTGCTATACCATCCATTCTGGGCATTCGTATATCGGTCAATATAATATTTGGACGGTGTATTTCCATTAAATCCAATAACTCCAATCCATTTGCAGCGCTAGCCATGACTTCAATACCTATTTGGTCATTAAGAATTGTGTGGAGCCCCTCAACAAAGAGATTATGGTCATCAACTAAAATAAGTTTTACGGTCATAGAGGAACATTGATTATTACTGTTGTGCCATTGTCAAAGCCCGAATCATAAGTTATCACGGCATTTATTTTTTCAATTCTATTTTTAATGTTAGAGAAACCTATACCTTGTGATAGTTTGTTAATGTCAAAACCAATGCCATCGTCTTCGTAAACTACATTAAGCAAATCTTCTTCCTCTGAAAACTGAATGGTTACATTTTTTGCTTTTGCATGTTTGATAGTGTTGGTTATTAATTCTTGAATAATTCGGAAAAGTTGTATCTCAATGAAGGTCTTGATTTTTTGCCTTAAATCTATATTGGTCACTTCTACATTTAATTTTTCAGTGGATTTTAAGCGTTCAGCTACCTTGTTTACTGCAGGTATGAGGCCATGGTCTATCATTGAGGTTACATGATTTTGGTGCGAGATATTTCGAACATCGTTATAGGAATCATCTAATACAGATTTTATTTTTTCGTACAACACTTCGTCTTTCTCTTTCATATTTTCTACAAAGAGTTTTAGGGCAGATAGTTTACCCCCAAGGCTATCATGCAAATCTTGGGCAATGCGTTGGCGTTCTTTTTCTTGACCATCGAGCATGGCATCTATACCAACAAGTTCCTGTTCTTTGAGCAACTTTTCAACTTTTTGTTGTTCTAATTCTTTTTGCTGTTCAGCAATCACTCTCTTTTTTCTTGAGTTTTTGATAAATCCGTAGGCAGAAATAAGTCCAATAAATATTAGACCAATAGCTATATATAGCAGATTTCTATTTTGTCTCCTTTCAATATCTATCTGTAGGTTTTTATTTTGAAGATTTAAAATTTCTCTCTCTTTTTTTTCTGTTTCATATTTGGTTGAAATCTCAGCAATCGCTTTTTGGTTTTCAATATTCGAAATACTATCGCTTACTTTATTCTTCAATTGGGTGTATTTCAGGGCAGATTGATAATTTTTCGTTTGTATATAGGCATCTGAAAGATTATTATAAGTTGTAGCAATATTCGTTCCACTGCTATGGGGCAATGCGTTTTTCAAATATGATATGGCCTTTTCCGGGTCATTTTTTTGAAGCATGAGATAACCAAGGTTATTGTACAGAATGGCAATACCATCATTATTCCTGGTTTCGTTTTTGTACTTCAGTGCAAGAAGCAAATACTCTTCTGATTTTTTGGTATTTGTTTCCAGGTACATATTACCTAGGTTGTTGTAGATGCGTGCCAATGAGAATTTGTCATTGCGCTGCTTTGCCAATTCTTCAGCTTGCATGAAGTAGGTTTTTCCCATTGTAGTATCTCCTAATTTCAAGAATTCACCGGCCAGGTTCGGCAATGTTATCACCTGATATGGAATCATCTTTTTTTTGATAAAAATGGAAAGCGCCTTCTCCCCGAACACAATAGCTTTTTTTGAATCGCCCAGTTCGCCAAATGCAGAGGATACATTGCTGTAACATTTGGCCATATTCATACTGTCACTTATACTTTCAAAGTAAATTGCTCCAGTCAGTAAAGTTTCCACCGCATTTTTGTATTCACCCTTCCTTAGCTGTACCGCCCCTAGACTAATTCCAACCGATGCGGCTTGATTTTGATACCCAAGTTTTTTTAGAATATCAATTGATTGTTGGAAGTTCACTTCTGCAGAATCCAGGTTATTCTGGTAAAACAATGCTCTTCCAATTTGATTTAAAGCCTCGCTTTTTATTGAATCATTGGAAGACGATTGGGCAAGGGTCGCATATTCTTTGCTTTTTGAAATATCAGTCCTTTCCAACACTTTTGATAATTTAAGATGGATTTTTTCTTTTTTTGTTTCGCTAATGCTTTGTTCCAACAATTGCAATAGACTGTCCACCTGAGCATTCTGACCGTAAATTAGATTGCAGAAAGTAATGCTAAGAATAAAAAATATGAGGTGTAAGTATTTGTTGGTCATTCCATTAAAGGTATTGTTTTTCAACGATAATACTTTCTGAAGTTTTTAAGTGTTTCAAATGGAATTTTGACCGAGTATGATTTTAGAAAGAGGTTTCCTGCCCCCAGTTTTGGATTAAAACTTGCTTCAACTAATACCAAAATACCCTTTTCGGTTTTCTCGACCTCCCATATGGAATTGAAGTTTTCAATACGGACAAATCGTTCATTTTCAGGGGCCATTTCTGGCTTTGATTCAAAAGTCACTATTGCTTTGTTTTTACCGTCCCATCTCGTTTTAGTCAAAAGATGTAAGTCTCGGTCTTTATAGGGCCATGGAGATTTACAAATCTGATATAGGTAGGATTGCCCTTCGATTTCTTGAAGTATTGATGAGGTACAATTGTAGACCCAATGGGTATGTTCGTTATAATCCTTGAAAAAATCCAGGACCTTTTGTATTTCATGTGCATCAATTTCAACCTGTGCCCGGTATTCGATAAATCCATCTTTGGGATTTTTTTTATTGAATACTTTGATTCCGTCCACATGCTTTACCAAAGTATATTCCCCTTCGGTTACTACATAATATTGAGGTGTTTCTGAAGTAATCCCCAAGAAAAAGGCGCAGATAAAAATTAATAGGTTTTGGTAATACATGATCTCTTTAGACTGTGCTTAAAGTGGTTTGTGGTTTGAAGATATTGTCTGATAATTTTTCAGGCATTTTATTTTCGTTAAAGACATAAGCACATAAATTTTTCACAATTTGTTCTTTCTCAGGCTTCAAATGCTTTTCCAGATACTCATTGATAATCGATTTGTCGTCGACCAAACCGGACATAGTTCTTAAGAACCTTTTGGCGAGATGAGCGGGATTCACGGCAACATCAAGCCCTGCTTTTATATCATACGTTTGGTCTTCGCTATACTTCAATCTCAATACACTTGAATAGTGGCTTATTCCCTTTATGCCGACGGCCAATGACTCATAGTTGTTTTTCGTTTTAACCGAGGCTAAGGCCAACGTGACCGGGGCGCAAAAATTACAAGCCAAGAATGTGAAAAATTTATTTTTCAATGCATTGGGATAATTGGTATCCATGAGCGTTCGCAAGAGGTTATGTTCCAATTTTACTTTTAAATGAAGTAAAGCAAAAGTTTTTTCCCCATCTATCGAATTAATGTAATCAACCATCCGATTGAAATCCTCTTTCAAATGTTTTGCGATAAGCTTTTCAATATTCTTTGGGATACTTAATTGTTCATTCTTGCAAGCACAAATGCTCTGATGTCCAATGACTTTGATGTCTACACTTTGATGGAATAGTGGTAACCCAAAAAATCGATTTTCCATCCATTCACATACAACCTTCATGTTTTCACAAGACTTGATGCTAAGTTTAATATCTTCAGTTGGTTGAAACATTTGAAGCGGTTTTTTTGGGGTTTGACTTTCTGATGTAATGCCCATAAATGGCATATATAAGAAATGGTATGGTTAGGAATATAAATACACGTGAATGTTTGGACCATTCAATGTCCCATAGATAGAATACTATAAACAACAGTAGACTCAGAATAATACCAAGAATGCCAGGTAATTTAAATAACCAGAAAGCGGACTTTCTGTTTGATCGGCCAAATATTGCCCCTATCAACGCAAGTATGGTTACAAACCCTAAGAATCCAAATCCCAGCAGAATTACAGCAAACCATACCATGGTCGCTTCAGCACTTATTCCGCCCATCCACCCCTCGGGGTCCGATGTTATTGAGTTAAATGCTGCAATAGCGGGTAGCATTAAATAAATACTTGCAAAGAGTGTGAAAATTAAAATAATACGTAATGCTAATTTCATATTTTGGTCAATTATGTTTTTCTGCAAGTCTAACGGCCGGTTCAACTATATTTCTTTTGACCCATTCTTTGCGCTGGTAATCGTTTCTTATATAAAAGGCAAACACAGGCCCGATTTTTTCGTAGGTGCCAACGAAAACTTTTCCAAAAACATTTTTCTCTAAAACTTTGTCTCTAAACACTCTTAGTACTTGTATGTTTTCAGCGTTTGGGTCACCATATACCGCTGTGGCTATAAAGCAATCTTCATCAGAATCTACGTCTCTTGCAGGTCTGGGAGTTATGTTATTCTCCCTATTGTATTGTGCGTTTATTATATTCCAAGAATTAGCTTCAGGGTCTGTAAAAGTGGTGAAGTCGTTTAATTTTGATTCGGGTTCATTGTTCATGAACCATCTACCGGTCTCTACTTCTTCGCGGGTCGTGGTCCTACCTAGCCAAGGGTCTACGACCAAGGCGTTATTGCCCCATGTTGAAGGTTTGTCAATTATGGCAGAAGGATGAATGTCCCAAACGGTAAAGCTGTGTCTTTCCGTTCTCATAATGCGAACATTTTCCTTTACCCCAGCCTTTTTTAATATATAGTAGACCAAGGCTGAATTTTCTTCACAATTGCCAAGCCCATTAGACCAAGCAACATTGGCAACATCGTTGTAAGCCTCACTTTCTAAATCGGTATTTAGATTTCTCTGGCCAAGAAGTTTAAACCAATTTAAAGGGTTTTCAAACAGTTCGTCGTTGTTTGTGCTGGTTATATGGTTGTCTACAGTTTCAGTTATGTAAGCAGCAATAACGGTGTTTGGTTCACCGCGGTCATACATTTCTTGTACTTTTTTTATGACATCTCCTAAAGATTCCTCTAAGGTCTTTGCTAAAGTGGCATGAGATGTAACTGAACAAAAAACAATAAGCAGCACTATAATTTGACTTCTCCTTTTTCCCATGTTGGGTAATTGAATGTTCATTGGTTATGGTTTAATGACCCTCAAACCTATCAATCGAATTTAGTTTTTAAAATACCTAACACTAGGTATTTTTTTAAGCGGATACGAAGAATAGCTTGCGGTCATATTTCAAAAAAGGACCTCACATGAAAACCCTAAAACCAATTTTGTTGCTGTCTTTGGCCTTCGCATTCATGGGATGTGATTTAATCGACGAACTCGTTGATGAGGAATACGATGTAAACGTTTCCTTTAATCGTTTTATTCATATTGACGTGCAACCTACCGGGAATCCCGAAGAGGCGGTTGGTTTTATGGAAAGTGCCGTGATAAACTTAACAAATGCACCTGAGCTAGATGAGTTTAGGGAAGAGAATGACAGAACTGAAGTTAAGGCTATTAAAATTAACAGGATACGATATTTCTACAAAGATGTTGCTGGTAATGAAAATGCTTTTGTTGAAGCAGAATTTCAGATTCCCTTAATCGTAACCAGCCCGGATATTTTTGGGGCACACCAAGTCAATTTAGCTGATGCGGCTACCAATCCAAATCCTTATGTCATTGATGGTGATTTTACCAATATAAATGGATTACTTAATGAAGTTAGAGGTTTTAACACCCTGCAATTGGATTATGTAGGTAGTGTTTCTGATAACCCGATCGAATTTACAGTTGATGTTACTATTGACGCTACACTTACATTAGAAATTCAAATCTAAATCAAGAATATGAAAAACCTCAAACCAATTTTGTTGCTGTCTTTGGCCTTCATATTTATGGGGTGTGATTTGGTTGAAGAATTAATCGAAGAAGAATTCGATGAGACCATTACATTTGATGGTGAATTGGAAATTTTGGAAGAGTCCGCAGTCTCTTCCACAGAAGACTCTATAAATGTTGAAACCCAATTGGGGTATTATAGCATTGCAAACGACCCAGATATTGCCTCCTTAATTGAAGATGATAATGCCGAGATTACCAAAATTAAAATAGATGAAATTAGATATACCTACAAAGATTTTGAAGGTAATGAAGAAGCCGTGGTTGTCAGTGCCGGTTTTTTAATGGTGGGAAATATGGAATCAAAATCATCGAGTCTTGAAAATGGTATTGCCGTAGCCGACGCCGATCAAAGAAATTTGCTATTTACCCATAGAGACGATTTTAGTATCATAGAAAGCGCGCTTTTGAACGGTCCATATCCTACAATTGGAATCCAATATTTTGGAACCCTTTCTCGCAATCCAGTTTATTTTAAAGTTGCAATTCGAGTGCAGGTAACCGTAACCATTAAAGCAAAAATATAATCTGTCACATCTCAAAAGGTGGAAAGAATACTACTACGGAGAATACGCTTATTGTTACTTACAGACCTTGGTTTTAAATCCTATGAGCCAAATGTGGCGATTTGGGGTATTTAGGCCTCAGAAGTTGGTCATTTTTATTATGGAACTTTGCCCGGGTATCCAAATGGCCATTCTGTTGAGTAATTTTCCCATAACCCAAGATAATGATTAAATGACTTATTGGAATAGTGATGTAATAATTCCAACATTTAATTAATCCTTCAGCAAGACTTTGTTTCTCAGGCCAAAAGATAAAAAAAACCTATCGTTCCTATAACCTCCTATTCGTCGAAAATCCAATTTTTGATTAATTGAGTTTTCTCACTTTTATAAAAGGTTCAAATAAACAATCTGTTTTACAGTTATCAATCACCAAACAAATAATAAAAGTTTAAGAGCAATAATTTGAATGTTACTGAAATGTTGTACCTATGTTGTACCCGTATAAAAAAGAAAAACCTCCCAATTGCTTGAAAGGTTTATCTTTGTTGACGTGGTCCCACCTGGGCTCGAACCAGGGACCCCCTGATTATGAGTCAGGTGCTCTAACCAGCTGAGCTATAGGACCCGCAAATTGCGGATGCAATATTACCACTTATTTTTATATGCCGCAAAATTTTATGATGTCATTTCTACTACACTCAAGGACCCGTTTTAACTACTCTATTTCTTGGCAAAGCTCTATTAAAACCCCGTTGGTGGATTTAGGATGCACGAACACCACCCATTTATTGTCCGCTCCCTTTTTAGGTCGGTCCCCCAATACCTGAAACCCCTCCTGTTTTAATCGCTCCATTTCAGCATAAATATCGTCCACCTCAAATGCAACGTGGTGAATCCCTTCACCCTTACTTTTCAAAAATTTGGCAATGGGTCCTTCTTCATTCAGGGACTCCAATAACTCTATCTTAGTGGGGCCATTTTTGAAAAACGAAGTTTTTACTCCTTCCGAAGCCACTTTTTCCTCCTTATAAGGTCCTTCGCCCAATAGTTTTTCGAACAAAGCGTTGGAATTTTCCAAGTTTTTCACGGCAATTCCCAAGTGTTCTATTTTTTTCATGGATATTTTAGATTTGTGAGGCCCCAGAATACGAACAAGATACATTATTCTGTGTATTTTTGCGGTATGGAAACACAAAGACAACGAAAGATAGCTGGGGTAATCCAAAAGGATATAGTAGCTATACTGCAAAAAGCCGCCATTGAGGGCGGACTTAGAAGTACCTTAATTTCAGTCTCCAAAGTTTCCATTACAACCGACCTTTCCATTGCCAAGGTATATGTGAGTATTTTCCCCCCAGAGCAAGCCAAAGAACTATTGGAGGGCATTAAGTCCAATCAACCCTTAATAAAGCATGAACTGGCCCAGCGTACCCGGAACCAGTTACGTAGGGTTCCCGAATTGCTATTTTATTTGGACGATTCCCTGGATTATATCGAAAAAATTGAGAAATCATTGAAAAGGGAAGAGAACCCCATTGAAAACAGGGATTTATTACCTAAAAGAAAAAAGTCCTGATTCTTGAACTTTCCGCTCTATATCGCTAAAAGATATGTGCGCTCCAAGAGCACACAAAATGCGGTGAACATTATCAATTTTATAACCTTTTTGGTTATCGTAATAGGTTCGGCCGCTCTTTTTATTGTGCTTTCCGGTTTTGCAGGACTCAAAACATTCAGCCTTTCCTTTACCAATTCGTTCGATCCGGAACTAAAAGCGCTACCCGTTGCCGGTAAGTTCTTTTCCATTTCCCCAGAGCAAGAAGGGCGTTTGAACAATATTGAAGGGTTGGCTTTCTATTCCAAGGAAATTGAGGAAAAGGTTTATCTGGAGCACCGAGGAAAGAACCATATTGCCTATATCAAAGGAATCGACTCTAACTATATCAAAGTAATAAATACAGATACCATCTTATACTTGGGGGATTGGACCATCAATGACCAACAAGTAGTTTCCGGTGTGGGAATAGCCAATATTCTCAGTGTGACCATCAACCAATATCGAAGTCCCATGCAGATTTATGCCTTTAAGCCGGGTAAGGGCTCCATCTCTCAGCAGGGTGTGAGTTCTTTATATAATAAACTACCCGTTATCATTGGTGGTGTATATGCAGTCGAGGCTGATCTGGACAACAAATATGTTTTTGCAGACCTTACCTTGACCCAGGCCCTTTTGGAAAAAACGGAAAATGATATTTCCGGTATCAACTTTAAATTGGACAATGAAGTTGATGAACAGGGCGTCCGCTCTGAAATCATGGATGCTTTAGGAGAAGGTATCGTCTTAAAAAACCGACAGGAACTAAACAGTACCCTTTACAAAATGCTGAATACCGAGAATATGGCGACTTACCTCATCTTTACCTTGGTTTTGATCATTGCCCTATTCAATGTGGTCGGGGCCATTATCATGATGATTTTGGACAAGCAGCAGAATTCCAAAACGCTTTACAGCTTAGGAACCACGATTAGGGAGCTACGAAATATCTATTTTGTGCAAGGGATTTTGGTCACCGGATTCGGCGGGTTTATCGGAGTGCTGCTGGGTTCCATTCTCGTTTGGAGTCAGATAGCATTCGGATGGTTAAGAATTACACCCTCCTTGGCCTATCCGGTAGAGTTCAAACTATTCAACGTCTTAATTGTCTTGGCCACAATTCTTGTTTTGGGTGTCATCGCCTCTAAAATTGCGAGTAGCCGAATCAATAAAAAGTTGATTGCCGCCTAGGCATGCTCAAATTCGTAATCCCCAAATTTCTCCAAAACCTCATCGAACGCAGCAAAAACATCGACTGCATCATCACTCGTAACCATTTTCATGCGATATTCCTTAAAATTGGGAATCCCCTTAAAGTAATTGGTGTAATGTCTTCTGGTCTCAAAAACCCCTAACTTTTCACCCTTCCAGTCAATGGCCATTTCCAAGTGCCTCCTAGCCGCTTGAACTCTTTCGGTCATCGTAGGCGGTGCTATACGTATACCCGTCTTAATATACTGTTTTACTTCCTTGAAAAACCAAGGATAACCAATACTTGCCCTGCCTATCATTGCCCCGTCCAATCCATATTCATCCCGCATTCTAACCGCTGCCTCCGGGCTATCCACATCGCCATTGCCAAAAACAGGAATGTGCATGCGAGGGTTGTTCTTCACCTCGGCAATCGGTTCCCATTTGGCACTACCCTTGTACATCTGTGCCCTTGTTCTACCATGAATTGCAATGGCCTTACAGCCTACATCCTGTAATCGCTCGGCTACCTCAACAATTTTGATGGAGTCCTCGTCCCAGCCCAATCGCGTCTTTACGGTAATGGGTAGCTTGGTATGTTTTGCCATAGCTTCGGTCAGGGAGACCATAAGGTCGATATCCTTTAAAATTCCTGCTCCCGCACCTTTGGAAACTACTTTTTTTACCGGACATCCAAAATTGATATCGATGATATCCGGCTTTGACTTTTCTACAATTTCTACGGACTGCAGCATACTTTCCAGATTGGCTCCAAAAATCTGAATGCCCACGGGTCGCTCCTTTTCGTAGATGTCCAACTTCATGACGCTCTTTGCAGCATCACGAATCAGCCCTTCTGAAGAAATAAATTCCGTGTAGACCACATCGGCACCCTGTTCCTTACAAAGTGCACGAAAGGGTGGGTCACTCACGTCCTCCATAGGAGCAAGTAACAAAGGAAAGTCCGGTAATTCTATGTCGCCGATCTTGGGCATATTATATTCTATTTTTAAAGGGGAACAAAAGTAAACCTATTTTTAAAATGTTATGTTCGCCGATATTTTTTCTCCATTTCTATCTACGGTAACCTCGGTAGCATCACCTTCATCAAAAACAGAAAGCGCCCGCATATAACTCATCATATCCACGACCGTACTGTCTCCTAATTTAACCACCACATCACCTTTTAGAAGTCCGGCAAGAGCAGCTGGTTTCCCATCCGTAACACCATCGATTCGCATGCCTTTTCCATCGAACAAGTAATCGGGCATAACGCCCAAGGCTACTTTAAACCTAGGCGTATCCTCACTTTCATTTTTTGTTTTTCTAAAGGCCAGCTTGTCATCATCATCCAGGTCATACATCACAGAAAGAATAAAGTCACGAATCATTTCCATGCCTTTGTAATTCAGTTTATCGGAATCATCGGATGGTTTGTGATAATCCTCATGCTGTCCCGTAAAAAAGTGTAGTACGGGAATATCCTGTAGATAGAAAGAGGTGTGATCACTTGGCCCCATTCCGGATTCGCTCAACACCAACTTAAATCCTGGGTTATTCACATTTAAAACCTGGCCCCAAATAGGTGCAGTTCCCGTTCCACTAATGGAAAGTGTCTTGTCCTCCCGCATTCTCCCCACCATATCCATATTGAGCATGTAATTTACTTGAGCCAAATCGATAGTTGGGTTTTTGGAAAAGTAATTGCTCCCTAAAAGTCCCATTTCTTCACCGGAAAAAGCCATGAAAAGATAATTGTGTTGTGTAACGGTATCCCTGAGTTTAGCAGCCAAATTTAATAATACACTAACCCCACTTGCATTGTCGTCCGCTCCGTTGTGGATGGCATCTCCTTCTGCATATAAAGAGCCTTCACCTCCCATACCCAAATGGTCGTAATGTGCCCCGATAATCACGGTTTTATCTGCCTTATTATCTATAAACCCAATAACGTTGGTACCAGTAATAGTACTATCGCCACCCACAAATTGAACCTCGGAATGCGGGTCTGTCTTGGGTTTAAAACTAAAAGTTTGAAAATAGGTGCCTGCATTGCCTTTTGGAAGCAACCCAATCTCTTCCAATCTCCTTTCTAGATAATTGGCCGCCTCCTTTTCATAAAGTGTGCCTGTTTCGCGCCCCTGTAGGCTGTCACTGGCCAAATAGGCCACGTCCTCTTGCATGGTCACATTCCTATTGACATCCTGTTTACAAGAGATTAACACTATAAAAAAAACGAACAAAAATATTAGATTGCGTAGCATAGCGTTTATTTTTGACAAAAATACACATCTCCATGAGAATTCTATTTGTTTTTGGCCTTATCTGCCTAGTTTCCAGTTGTAAAAACGAAACCAAGAACATCCCCCAGCCACAAGAAGAAACCACCTCTCTAATGGCGGGTAACGACACTCTGATTTATCCTGAGGAAAAATATTTTAAAAGTATTCGGCAAATTACTTTTGGCGGGGATAATGCGGAAGCGTATTGGAGTTGGGACGACAAGCAAATGATTTTTCAATCCAATAACGAATCCTGGGGACTTAACTGTGATCAAATGTTTTTAATGAACATAGAGGATAGTTTTAAGGAAACCGATTCCATTCCCCCTATGGTAAGTACGGGTTATGGCCGAACTACCTGTGCCTATTTTATGCCGGACAACAAACACTTCGTATATGGCTCTACCCATTTGGTGGATACGGAATGTCCAGAAGTTCCTCTGCGAAAAAACGGAAATTATGTTTGGCCCGTGTATGATTCGTTCGATATTTTCATAGCCGATCTCCAAGGTAATATTACGGCTCAATTAACGGACGAACCGGGTTATGATGCAGAGGCCACAATTTCTCCAAAAGGGGATAAAATTGTCTTTACCTCTACCCGTAGCGGTGATTTGGAATTGTACACAATGAATCTGGACGGCACCGATGTAAAGCAAATTACCAATGAATTAGGCTATGATGGAGGTGCATTTTTCTCTCCTGATGGTACTAAACTCATTTTTAGGGCATCCCGACCTAAAACTCCGGAGGCTATCAAAAAATACAAGGACTTATTGGCCGAAGGTTTAGTAGAACCCACGGAAATGGAACTCTTTATTTGTAATGCCGATGGAAGCGACCTAAAGCAGCTTACCTTTTTGGGTAACGCCAATTGGAGTCCGTTTTTTCATCCTTCGGGAAAAAAGGTTTTGTTCTCCAGTAATTTTGAAGCTGAAAAGGGATTTCCCTTTAACCTATATTTTATAGATATTGATGGTAAGAATTTGGAGCGTGTTACCCATGGCGAAACCTTTGATGCCTTTCCCGTATTTTCCAACGATGGTAAATATTTAGCCTTTTCCAGTAACCGAAATAATGGTGGTACCCGAGATACAAACTTATTTATAGCCGAGTGGCAGGAAGCTTTACCTGAGCCTTCCAAAGGAGGGGAATAATGCTTTTTCTTGGCATTCCATATGAGCCTTTCCTTTTTGGTTACAAAGTCAATGTTCATTTAATATTAGAGTACACTGCCTTCTTTGTGGCATTCCGATATTACCTGTTTCTCCGCAAAAGGTCCTTCGATAGCATTTCCTCCAATAACCGCCTTTCCATTATCATTGGCGCCATCTTTGGAGCTCTCTTTTTATCCAGAGTAATGGCCTTTTTTGAAAACCCAATGCTCCACTGGAACCAGGAGTGGATAGCGATATTAAACAATAAGACCATAATGGGCGGCTTATTCGGGGGGTTGCTAGGCGTGGAATTGGCAAAGAAGATTATTGGGGAGCAAAAATCATCTGGCGATTTATTTACGCTTCCTATAATTCTAGGAATCATTATTGGTAGGTTGGGGTGTTTCGTGGCGGGTATAAATGAGTTTACATATGGAAAAATCACCGATTTCTTTTTGGGAATGGATTTGGGTGATGGTTTTGATCGTCACCCAATAGCACTTTACGAAATATTCTTTTTAACACTTCTTTTTTTACTGATTAGAAATCTGCAAAAACAGTCGTACCCCTTAAAAAGCGGGGATTATTTTAAGCTTTTCATGGTGTGTTATTTTGGTTTTCGCTTTTATATTGAATTTCTTAAGCCCAACTCCTTTGAGATTTTTGGCCTAAGCAGCATTCAAATTTTATGTTTACTTTGCTTGCTCTATTACTATAAATTTATCCAACAAGGATTGTCCTATGCACGAGAAAAATTACACCTACTATGATTTTACGATAAGTCTATGTCCAGACTGTCTTCGTAGGGTCGATGCTAAAATCATCTTTGAAAAAGAAAAGGTGTACATGTTAAAAAACTGTCCGAAACATGGACGTTCCAAAGTATTGATTGCAGATGATATTCCGTACTATAAAAATATCCGGAATTATAATAAAGCTTCTGAATATCCCAAATCCTTTAACACCAAAACCCATTACGGGTGTCCTTATGATTGCGGACTTTGCCCAGATCATGAACAACATTCCTGCCTTACCGTTGTAGAATTAACGGATCGCTGCAACCTTACCTGCCCTACCTGTTATGCCGGTTCTTCGCCAACATATGGGAGACATAGAACCTTGGAAGAGGTAAAAACAATGTTGAATGTTATTGTAAAAAACGAGGGGGAACCCGATGTTGTGCAACTAAGTGGTGGAGAACCCACCTTACATCCTGAGTTTTTCGAAATTTTGGACTATGCCAAAACTCTGCCCATTCGCCATTTGATGGTTAATACCAATGGTATTAAAATTGCCAAAGATTATGACTTTGCCAAACGCTTGGCAACCTATGCCCCAGACTTTGAAATCTACCTCCAGTTCGATTCTTTGGACAATATCGTTTTACAAGTTTTGAGAGGGGGAGACCTGGCCGATATTCGACTACAAGCCTTGGAACATTTAAACCAATTAAATCTTTCGACAACGCTTGTCGTTACTTTGCAAAAAGGATTGAACGACCATGAAATGGGAAAGACCATAGATTTTGCCCTAAAGCAAAAATGTGTGCGTGGGGTCACCTTTCAACCTACACAGATAGCGGGACGTTTAGAAAATTTTGAGGTCGACGAAAATAGAATCACGCTTACAGAGGTGCGAAGAAAAATTTTAGAACAATCTCCTATTTTTGAACCGGATGACCTTATTCCCGTCCCTTGTAACCCGGATGCCCTGGTCATGGCCTATGCCCTAAAGTTGGGAGAGGAAGTTAGCCCATTAACGCGCTACATTAATCCAGATGATTTATTGAACGAAGGGAAAAACACTATTATTTACGAACAGGACGAACAACTTCATGGCAAAATGATAGAACTTTTCAGTACTGGTAATTCTGTTGAAAAAGCATCGGAAAACCTAAAAAGCATTATGTGTTGTCTTCCAGAAATAGATGCCCCGGAACTTGGATACGACAACCTTTTTCGTATCATTATCATGCAGTTTATAGATGCCCATAATTTTGACGTAAGGGCCATAAAGAAATCCTGTGTTCATATCGTAAATAAGGACAATAAAATAATCCCATTTGAGACGATGAACCTTTTCTACAGGGACGATATAGTAAATAGGTTAAAAGAACTTCAAAACGAAATCGTATGAGTATAATTCCCTTGGAAGTTGGCAATTTGGACGGGTTATTCATCCTAATTTTATTGATTATGTTTGGGCCCGCTGTTCTCCTACTGATTATTGGAGTGCTTCTAATTACGAACAAAAAAAAGAAGGCTGGAAAAGTTCTGGTAATCCTCGCCGGTGTTTACCTATTGGTAAGTTTGGGGGTTTGTGGGTCCATGATGCTTGGATAGAAAATTAAATCCTTTCCCCTTCATCCGTACTTTTTTGTTTTTTGTTGTCCCGAATTCTATTGTTCCCGAATTTGTATCGGAATCCAACAAAAAATAAACGTGTTTCGCGCCTGGAAAAAGAGCTGTTGTCCTGATTCAGGTAATCCCTCGTCGAAAAGTAATTTCCATCATTAAACACATCTTCGATCGAAAAAGAGATGGATGCCCTTCTTTTTAAAATGCTTTTGCTAAAGGACAGCGTTAGTTGACTGGTAGATTCTCTATTGGAATTACCAAATACGGTTGGCGCGGAGTATCTAAATAATACATCGGCATAAAGCGAACGATCCTTCAAAAGTGTAAAATAATTATTGAAGCGTATATTACTCGTCCATATACTATTATCCAAAATGGCCCCGGTATCTATATCCGTAAATCCGTTTTCCTTATAGTAATAACTTAAAAGTAAATACGTATCCCAAAATTTTGTAAGCCCCTTATTCCACCGAAACTCTGCGCCATAAGTAATATTGGATTCCAAATTAACGCTCAAAAAACGAAGTAGGTTCGTTTCATTATCCTGAACCACTTGCTCAAAAAAGTCATTCTTTTTATGGAAATAATACACTTCCAAGGAGTAGGAACGGTCAAAATTATACTCCACAGAAACATAGTTTCTTGTAGCTGGTCTCAAGTAGGGATTTCCTTCTACGACGGCATTATTGCTCTGAAAATATTGAAAAGGGTTAAGGTCACTATACGTGGGTCTGGTAATCCTTCTATAATAGCGCAACGCCAAGTTATGTTTGTCGCTCAATTTGTGTTGTAAGGACACGGAGGGGAAAAACTCGAGATACGAATTTTTCACAGGGTTGACAGAAGTATCCAAGTCGCCTTCCGTTTTGGTGTACTCTGAACGTAGCCCCATATTTAATTGCCAATCCTTCCAACTATTGTTTAAGCTAACATAACCGGCCATAATTTTTTCTTTGTAGTCGAACACCCCGGCCTCGGTCGGATTAATTCCTGGTTGTGTTCTGTCGAAACCCTCTTGGGTTATGGTGGATTCAGAGCTAATACCAGAATAGCGTAGGCCTGTTTCCAGTGTGGAGTTTTCTTTAATAGGGTTGGTGTAATCCACCTGAGCACTATAAAGCGATGTTTTTTGGCCAGAATGTGTTGTGAAATCGTTTTCTCCCGTTACTTCACCATCGGTATCAAAAAAATCCGTGTTCAAGTCCTGTCCCCTATCGTAGTCATAATAGGTATAATTGCTTGCCAAGGTGATATTTTCTCCCTTCTTTTTAAATCGATGGGTCCAATCCAAGTAGTATGCCGTATTAAAAACATCGTAATCCGAATTGTTGGTTGTATAGAAACTCGAATCCAGATTTCCAGCCGTGTCCTCAATTAAAGTTTCCGATGTGATAAACCTGTTCGCGGGGACCGAAAAAGAATTGATGGTAGAAAAGCTCAGGCTATTCTTATCGTTGATTTGATAGTCAAAAAAACCACTGATATTATGCTGCTTACTCCTATTTATGGTCTTTTGCTCGGTCGTCCAGACCTCATCGACCGTATTACTCGTGTCAAAAAAATTGGTAACGTCCGTAAATCGGTTCAAATTCTTGTTTTGCCTAAAACTGTAGGTTAGGGTAAAATCCGTTTTCTTTCCCTTGAAAAAGTGATCCGTGCCAATCATATGTTTAGGAAACACTGCTTGTGTATATCTATTGTAAATGGAACCATTATACCCGGCTATCAGGTTTTTTTTCATTTTGATATTTAGTAGAAGCCCGCCTTCAGCGCTATATTTTGCCGGAGGGTTTAAGATGACTTCTACAGATTCTACATTGTTTCCCGAACTTCCGGATAAAAGATTCACGATATCTGATTGTGGAATGTTCACCAATTTTCCATTGATCATTACCCCAATGTTGGAACTGCCTTTTATGTTTATTTTATCATTAATGATAATAACCCCTGGCGTCTGTTTAAGAATATCCCAAATATTGCCTTGGGCCAGTGAGGTGTTTACCACGTTAAAAACCAATCGGTCCGCCTTTTGTTCAATAGTAGGTTTTTTAAATGTGACTTCGACCTCATCCAATTCCATCTCCGCTTGTTCAATAATCAAATCGTCCAAAGAAACATCCGAAGTGACCGTTAAAACCAGTGTTTCGCTTAAATTGTCCAAATAGCTGGCCGACAATAAGTATGTTCCCGCCTTTATGTTTTCAATCTTGAACAACCCTTCTTCATCGGTTGCTGATCCTTTCAATAGAACGGAGTCCTTGTTTTTAAGTAAAACATTGGCAAAAACGAGAGGCAGGTTGTTTTGGTCTTTTACCCTTCCCGAAACCTCGAAATCTTGGGCCAAAGTAATAGTGGTCAGTAGTAAAAAGAAGATAAGCGTACTTAATGCGTTGTTCATTGGTAAATGGTAGTCGTGAGCGAATATAAACAAAGTTGTTCGGAAATATCTTACAGTGTAAAATGTTTGTAGGAATTCTAATAAAGGGGTAGAATTATTTGCTTATTCGGAACCGATACGGTCTCTTTCCGATTTTTCAATTTGTCGCTCATTGTCCTCAAGCCTAAAGTTCCCAAAGTTATAGGTGAAGGAAAGTCTAAAGTTTTGAGTTTCCGGAATCGCAAGATAGGCGTTGTCCTGATTTAAATATCTTGAAGCGTACCTAGGGTTTGCTTTGCCCAAAATATCGTTGAAGTTAAGGCTTAGTTCTGCCCTTCTGTTCCAAAAAGATTTCTGGAGCCCGAAGGTTAGGTTGGTCGTTTCGGACATTTTATAGGAACCGGACAAAAAACCAGATAAATAGACTAACCCCAATTCCCCTTTAAAAGTACCGTCCTTGGAGAGCGTTAAATAATTGGTAAGGTCTAAATAAAAGCCATTAACCTCATTTTTTGCCGAAAAAGCATCGCTCTCCAAAGCCAAGAAGGTCTCATCCTCATGAAATATGGAAATATAGCTGTAGAGATACCAATTGTTACTCACGGATTTACCATAGTTAAAATCAAAGCCATAGGAGGTGCTTTCTAGGACGTTCTGGGTCACATCCCGTAAAACCTGATTTTCATTGTCCTGAAAAGACAAAGTAGAAATATAATTACCATTGTCCCGGTAGTAAAAATCAAAGAAATATTCTTGGTTAAGGGTATAATTAAGATTGAAATTATTGCTGAAATTAGGAACAAGATTAGGGTTGCCTTCATAAAAGATATTCTCATTTATAAATGTCCTGAACGGGTTTAAGTCCTCATATCTAGGTCTTTCCAGTTTCCTGGAGTAATCCAAAGACAAGCTATGGTTCTCATTTATGTTGTGTAATAAATATACAGAAGGAAAAAGCTCAAAATACTCAAGGTTGTTTACTTGGGCAAGGGCAAGGGAGTTTCCGGAGCTAAGGGTGTGTTCCGCCCTTATTCCCGCTTTTAGGCTCCATTTTTCCCAATCCTTTGAAGCGCTAATATAGGCCGCATATACGTTCTCATCGTACAAGTAATTATCCGATAGCTCGGGTACAAATACCTGACCGTTATTTTCTGTAAAAAATGACAATTGGCTTTGTGAATTGATCAGGGAGGTCTTTAACCCGGTCTCAAGCCCAACCGTCCCCAATAGACCGTTATAGTCTACCTGAGCGGTAATAATTTCTATATCCTGCTTGGCATCGGTAAAAAAGCTATAGTTACGAATAAAGCTACTAAAGGGCAAAGTATAATTGGAGCTGGCGCGTTGTGTTCTTGTTAGATCAAAATTGGTATAATGCCCATTGAAAGAAATGGCACCGCTTTTCTTGAATCGGTGTTTAAAGGTTAAATCTCCGGAAATATTATTTTTTGTCTCGTCCAAAAAACTTTCGGTGGTCAATGTGGAGTCCAAAGCTCCGGCCGCATTGGTAATAAGGGTTTGTTGAAAATTATTATACTCCCGTTCTGGCGAAATTTGCATATTGGATGTTAGGTTGATTTCATTTCGGTCATTAAAAGCGTAATCTACCGTAAGCCCTCCATTATGCGTTTTAAACCTATTGGTTCTATCAAAATCGGTATCCCATCTGGAAAAAACTCCTGTATTATTTATGAAATTTGTTTCATTTTTAACGTCTCTAAAATCTTTCCTTGGGGCGTACGAATAACTCGCATTAACATTTAATTTTTTTGTTTTATAAAAATGAGATGTGCCAAAATTGAATTTTGGGAATATGCCCTGTGTATAATTTGTGTTGATATTTCCTTTGTAACCCAAAGAAATATTCTTGTTAGTAACTATATTCAAAACCGCTCCTCCTTCGGCATCATATTTTGCCGGTGGGTTGTTGATAACCTCAATGGATTTAATGTTTTGCCCTTGGTAATTTTCCAAAAGGCTTCTCACCTCTGCCGGGGATAGCTGAACCTTACGGTCATTAATATAAACCACGGCAGGCTGATTTCGAATCTGAAGCTCGTCCTGCATGGTAATAACCCCTGGCGTCTGCCTTAGTATGTCCCAGGAAGAACTTTGGGAAAGTACTGTATTTTCAACGTTAAAAACTATTCTGTCCACCTTTCGTTCTACCTTCGGCCTGCCAGATACCACGATAACCTCATCCAATTCCTCCGCCTGTTGGGGGATTATAAGCGCCCCAATTTTAGTATCTGAACGTATATCAAGAGGAAGAGCTCCCGAAGTTTGTCCTATATAAGATGCTTTCAAAAAATAAATCCCCGGGGTAATGTTTTCTACTAAAAAGGCTCCAAACTCATCTGCAGAAGTCCCTTTGACCATAGAGGAGTCCTTGGCCTGCAATAAAAAAACCGAAGCAAATGGAATTGGTTCGCCAACATCGTCCTTTACCTTGCCGGAAAGTTGGAAAGACTGGGAAAACGCAACTGGTGTACATATAAGTGCGGCTACGATAAATAGCAGTATTGGTTTCACTTTAGGTCTGGGTTGAACATCAAATCTAACAATTATTACGGCATTTTTCACTAAAGGCCCAAAGGTCTTTTTATAGCACTTAAAATCTCGAGTTTTATTTAACCCCACCTATTTAAAATGTGCGTTTAAATTAGATTATATTTGCAATTGCTTTTAAAACTAGTACTATAGAAAGTTTTAATTCGCCCTATTTTTCAAATATTGCTATGAAAAACATTCGAAATTTTTGCATTATTGCCCATATTGACCATGGTAAAAGTACTTTGGCCGACAGGCTTTTGGATTTTACCGGCTCCGTTACGGAAAGAGAAAAAAAGGAACAGCTGTTGGATAGCATGGACTTGGAGCGAGAACGCGGTATTACAATTAAAAGCCATGCCATTCAGATGGATTATACCTACAAGGGTGAAAAGTATATCCTAAATCTGATCGACACTCCTGGGCACGTTGATTTTTCCTATGAAGTATCCCGATCTATAGCGGCCTGTGAAGGTGCGCTTTTAGTAGTGGATGCCGCACAAAGCATTCAAGCACAGACTATCTCCAACCTATATTTAGCTTTGGAAAATGATTTGGAAATTATTCCAGTTCTCAATAAGGTAGACCTACCAAGTGCCAACCCGGAAGAAGTTACGGACGATATCGTTGATTTATTGGGTTGCAAACCTGAAGAGGTAATACCGGCTAGTGCAAAAACCGGAATTGGCATAGAAGAGATATTAAGTGCCATTATTGAGCGTATACCTCCACCAAAAGGTAACTTAGATGAGCCTCTACAGGCATTGGTTTTTGATTCCGTCTATAATCCGTTTCGAGGTGTAGAAACCTACTTTAGAGTAGTTAATGGCGCCATCAAAAAAAATCAAAAAATAAAATTTGTAGCAACGGGGAAGAGTTATTTTGCCGATGAGATAGGTACATTAAAACTTACCCAACACCCTAAACAAGCTATTAGTACTGGCGATGTAGGTTATTTGATTACAGGAATAAAAGATGCAAGGGAAGTAAAAGTAGGGGATACGATTACCGATGCCAACGAGCCCACTAAAAATCCTATTGGAGGTTTCGAGGACGTTAAACCTATGGTTTTTGCCGGAATTTATCCGGTAGATACCGAGGACTTTGAAGAATTGAGGTCTTCCATGGAAAAATTACAGCTAAATGACGCCTCACTAGTGTTTGCCCCTGAGAGTAGTGCTGCCCTAGGCTTTGGTTTTAGGTGTGGTTTTTTGGGAATGCTACATATGGAAATTATCCAGGAACGTTTGGAGCGAGAATTTGATATGACGGTTATTACTACCGTGCCTAACGTTAGTTATCATGCTTTTACTAGAAAGGACCCGGATACGCCCCTAATCGTAAATAATCCTAGTGATTTGCCGGACCCTTCTACCATAGATCGCGTTGAAGAACCTTATATTAAGGCTACAATCATTACTAAGGCAGATTTTGTGGGTAATGTTATGTCTTTATGTATAGAAAAAAGAGGTCAGATTACCAACCAAACCTATTTAACTACGGAGCGGGTAGAATTGAATTTTGATATGCCGCTAGCAGAAATAGTTTTCGATTTTTATGACCGACTAAAAACCGTCTCCAAAGGATATGCCTCCTTTGATTATGCGCCTATAGGCATGAGGGCATCGAAATTGGTGCGAGTGGATATCTTGTTGAATGCCCAGCCTGTGGATGCTTTATCCGCTCTTATACATTTTGACAATGCGGCGAATATTGGAAAAAAAATGTGCGAAAAATTAAAGGAGCTAATACCAAGACAGCAGTTTGATATTCCTATCCAGGCCGCTATAGGATCCAAGATCATTTCAAGGGAAACAATCAAGGCCCTTAGAAAAGATGTTACCGCCAAATGTTATGGGGGTGATATATCCAGGAAGCGTAAGTTATTGGAAAAACAGAAAAAAGGTAAAAAGCGAATGCGCCAAGTAGGCAATGTTGAAATTCCACAACAGGCTTTTATGGCGGTACTCAAATTGAATGACTAATTGCTGCGTAAAATCGTAACAGTAAAAAACCTTTTAAGCTTTAATTTCTTTACTTCGCGACTCTTCGTCTATAGGTAGGGCTTTACCCAAATATACCAATTTAGAATTTTCTTGTATATCCGTGAAATCCTTGCTGAATGCAGAAATTATTTTGATTTCACCATCAGGCATTTTAAGAAATAGAGGGATAACATCCGTGTCCGCTTTGGTAATTTCTATGAGGCCCTCATAATGTTCGGTGTCTTTTAGTTTTATCTCACGGATTACCGGATTTTTTCTGGCTGTTTCTGTTAGTTTGATAAAATCGTCCGTATGGGAAAATAGGCCAACTTTGGGATTGTTTTCAGGGTCGTTCATCTCTTCGGCATCTACAAGTCTAAATGAACCGTTTTCGCCAAATTGCTTTTCAAACTTTGAAATAGCGTACTTGTTAATATCCGAGTTACCCGTTAAAGCCATTAAATAACCGATATCGTTTAGTTCTATATTATCTATTAGGGAGTCAGAATAAATATTGGCAACAAAGGCTTCCAATCCAATATTCTTTGCTTTGTTTATATTGGTTTGGTTATTGTCGATTAAAACTACATGTCTATTATTCTTGTGTAGATATTCGCCGATTAGTCTAGATACCTTTGAAGCGCCTAAAATAAGAATGCCTTCCGACTTTTTTAGAAAGACACCGACCGTTTTAGCAAAAAGCCTAGCTGTCGTGGCATTCAGTAAAACCGTTCCCAGAACAATCATAAAAACCAAAGGGGTTATATATTCCGCTCCAGGTTCTCCCCTTGAAATCAATTTTGAACCAAAAAGTGAGGCAATACCGGCAGCCACTATCCCCCTGGGACCTACCCAACTAATAAATAGTTTTTCATTTAGTTTTAGGTTAGAGCCCATGGAACTTAAAAAGACACCTAATGGCCTTATTATTAATATTATTGATCCAAAAAGTGCAACGGTTTTCCAGTTATATATAAGCTGTAGATCTGCCATATCAATATTCGCTGCAAGTATTATGAAAAGAATCGAAATCAATAAGATACTCAGGGATTCTTTAAAATATAGAAGTTCCTTAATATTGGGTAGGTCTATGTTGCCCAATACCATGCCCATAACTACAACAGCCAATAATCCGGATTCATGGGCAAAAAGATCGGACTCCACGAAAACCAACAACACGACTGAAAGTGAAACAACGTTTAAGAGATAATGGGGGATAAAGTTCTTTTTTATTGCAAAGGCCAATGCATGGGCAAAGGTAAACCCAAAGGTAAATCCAAAAAGTAATATTTTTCCAAATTCTATAAGCGCGGTCTGTGTGTACGCCTGCCCTTCGCCAACACTTATAAACTCAAAAACCAATACGGCGGCCAATGCACCAATTGGATCAATAAGAATTCCCTCCCATTTGAGAACAGCGGATAGGTCTTTTTTCAAAGGAATATTTCTTAGGATAGGTGTAATTACCGTTGGTCCTGTTACAATAATTAAAGAAGAAAATAAAAAGGATACTTGCCATGAAAGTCCGAAAATAAAATAAGCGGCAACTGCAGCGGCAAAAAAAGTAACTATACTGCCTAATGTAATGAGTTTGGTAATTACCGGGCCAACATTTCTTATCTCAGAACGTTTTAATGTAAGCCCTCCTTCGAACAAAATAATACTTATGGCAAGCGAAACAAAATAATAAAGCCCTTCTCCCGGAAATAAACCCTTTTCCCCGTTCCATACAGGTTCTATTAACTTTGAACCATCCTCAGTATATAAAGTAGAGAAGGGACCAACCAACAAACCAATTAGAATTAATGGCAATATTGCGGGCAGTTTTAAACGCCAAGCAACCCATTGTGCTATAATTCCAAGGATAATAATACCTGCTAGTTCTAGCATTATTTTGTTTTTTTGTTAAAAATAAGACTTTAGTCAAACTTTATAACAATAGGCCTTAAATCAAATTTAATGGTCTTTCATCGTAAGTCGTAAAACCGAACAGGCAGATTTCTCGGTGTATTTATCCTTACCTGTACCAAATAAAACGCTAAGCCAATTGTCTTTTTGTGGTGTTCCTAAAATCAATAAATCGTATCCTGCCGAAACATTGGAAATAGCACCGATAGAATCATTACTTCTACTTATCAAAACAGAACTGTTCGTGGGTACTTTTTTCAGCAAATTCAATGAATTGTTCCTCATAGCATTCTCATCTTGTTCACACATGTTTTCTGATACTATGTGAAGTAAGGTTAGTGAAGCGTTATAAAAAGTACAAATTCTATCGGCTACGGCAATAAAGTTTTTATCCTTACGGCCAGGTCTCAGAGCTAGAAGCACCTTGCCAATGTGCCTCACCCCAACATCTTTAAACAATGCAAAATCAGAATTGATGTTGGTCAATAACCAACCTATTGGGTTGCTTACTAAAATACCACTATGAGCCCTGCCATTCCAGCCCATTACCAACCAATCACAATGAGTCTGGTTGCTTAGTTCATGAATAGTGTCTGAAATTTCATGGGTAACCGCAGCTTCAAAATCTATGGTAATATTTTTTGATTTTGCCAACTGGGAAATTCGTCGCTCCAATGAAGCTATTATAGGGCTTTCCTCTACCATGGCATCCAAAAATGTTTGGTTTGGAACTTCGGTAATGTTTACCGTCTGTATCTTATCTCTTTTATTGATTGCCGCTGCTATTTCCACCAACATTTCCGGTGAAGTTTCATTGCCCAATAAAGGCACTACTACCCCCGCATCCGAGGCTAACTTGCCGTCTAAATTCTGTAAAGCTTCAGTCTGGTTATTTCTGTACGTTATCTGTCCTTTTCCCTTTCTTTTGTAAAAAAGATATAACGCTGGTCTGTGTCCGTATTTTCGTAATATACCCGTTCTAGTAGCGTTTTTTCCAAAATAAAAATATATCAAAAAACCTATTGCCAGTATTGCAGCAATGGCTACTAAAGGCCCCAAGCCCAATAATATCAACAAGGCTATACCGCTGCCTATTCCAAATAACTGTACAAAGGGATATAGCGGCGATCTATAAGGTGGGGCGTACCATTGCGCAGAAGTTTCCCTTAAAACAACAACACAAGCATTGACCAAAATAAACATCATAACCATAAAGGCACTTGCCAATTTTGCGATTTTTTCCACATCTAAAAACAAAATGACAAGGGCCATAAAAAAACATGTCATGGCAATAGTTACTACTGGCGTTAAATATTTTGAGTGTATTCTTGACATAAAATCTGGCAACAATTTATCTCTTGCCATGGCAAAGGGAAACCTCGAAGCCGCAAGTACACCGGAATTAGCCATAGAAATTAAGGTGATCACCCCCACAACTGCCGCTATATAACCAACAACACTACCGCCCAATAGATTAGCAATCGTATAAATAGGTTTGATATCCGTTTTTAAGTCTTCTAATGGAAGGTTGCCAACCAATACAAAAGCCACAACCACATAAATTGTGGTCATAATAAAGAGTGATAAAATCATGGCTCTTGGTAGGTTTACGCTCGGGTTCTTGATTTCACCAGCAATAGCGGCAACCTTAGTTACGCCAGCATAAGAAATATATACAAATGCTACAGTAGAAAATAAACCCATATTCCCGTTTAGCAAAAAAGGGTCTAAAAGTTCTGCAGAAGTTCTTGGGAGTCCAAAAAGTAAAATTAATGCAAGGCTTAAAATGCTTATCGAAACAATTACAATTTGAACCTTTCCTACTTTTTTTACACCTAGTATATTTAAAAACAGTATTAACAACAAGAAAATAAGGGCAACGTATTGGGTAAGGCCTGTTCCTATATTTACCAGAATAGCTAGGTATGCACCAAAACCAACTAAGGCAAAAGCACTTTTAAGTAACAGCGACAACCATAGACCTATGCCTGCAATGGTCCCAAAAAGTGGTCCAAAGGCACGCTCTATATATACATAGGTTCCTCCTGATGATGGCATTGCCGTTGCCAACTCGGACTTTGATAAAGCAGCTGGGAAAATACATATTGCAGCTAAAAGATAGGCCAACCAAACAGAAGAGCCTGTTTTTGCCGCCGCTATTCCGGGAAGAACAAATATACCGCTGCCCAACATACCACCAATACTAATCGCAACTACGGAGGTTAAAGATAAGCTACGTTCTAATTTTTTCAAGTCAATTTGGAGTTAGCGCTTAGAAAAGGCTTTTAATATTCTGCCAAAATGATGATATATTTTTGATAAACCAAGGTTTTGATTGGGTTTTATTATGTTGCTACTAATGAAAACAAACCAGAAGGATTTCATCGGTTGGTCATTACAAAAAACTATACCTTATGATGATGTTGTATTATAGAAAAAATATAAGAATTCAGGGGTAAAGAAAGATTACTTAGAGTAAAACAGGTTAAGGCTAATAAAGCTGGCAATTTAAAACGCCAAGCCAGCCTTTATATAATTATTCCCAGAATGATGATGCCGGCCAGCTCTAGGATGAATTACTTTTTTTAAAAAAAAGAATATACAGCAGTTGTTAACGTGGTAGCTGGAGGAATAAATTTCTTTTAATGATTTTAAAATACAGATATCGTGAATTTTAAGAAACCACACTAAAGTAAATCCTGAACATTTTCACCTAATAGCACAAAAAGAAAATTCAACAAGCGTAATTGCAGGTTTTACCTACAATTTATCAGCAAAAATACTATAGTTCAATATGCTTTTATATTTTTGTGACTGATTTTCCCTAAAAAAAAGAATTTAACTACCGTCCCAAACGCTGCTTTGGACCGATTAGAATTAGTAGCTTTTTATAGATAGTAAAGAATCTATACTGAGTATTCCCTCTATTAATGAGGTATTAACCGAATACGGATGGTGATGAGAAACCCTTTAAAAAAAATAAAACTAAGTTCTCCTGTAATCCCAGGTTTATTGGTGTTTCTAATAATCCTAAGTATAACTACGTTTGTAGCCTATCAAAGATATCTTATCCTTAAGAGTTCCGAGGAAGATGGGGTTAGTAGACAAGCCACCCGCATTGACAGAGAGATTAAAAATGTTTTGAACCAAGGGTTTTCAAGTACGCAAAGTCTGGCCTTTTTAGTAGAAAACTATGGTGTCCCCCAAGATTTTTCTAATATATCCCAGTTACTGTTGAAAACGAATACCAGTGTTGACGCACTTGAGCTTGTGGATAGTTCTGGAGTTATTACCCATGTCTACCCAATAGAAGAAAATGAAGTCTTGGGCTTTAACATTTTAATGGACTCCGTGGGAAAACCTGGGGCGGTCAGAACCATTGAAAAAGGTGAATATTATATTGCCGGACCAATAAATTTAAAACAAGGTGGTTCTGGTTTTGTCTGCCGCACTCCAATTTATACAAATAATGAGTTTTCTGGCTTTGCGGCAGCAGTAATAAAGTTATCTACCTTATTATCTGCAATTTCCTTGGATTCCCTAGAGCAAAGTCAGTACTCTTATCAACTTTCAAAGGTTAATCCAGACGGGTCCGAAAAAATATTTTTTTCTTCACAAAAAAAACTTCAGGAAAACGCGTTAAACCGCTCTATCACAGATTACAATGGGGAGTGGAAACTTTATGTGATTTCGAATAAGAGCTTTGCTCTTGGTGGTGTCCTCGCCCTAGGTATACTGGGTGTTTTTCTTTCTATTCTCGCTGGTTTTTATACAAATTCCATACTGGAACGTCCTATAAAACTCAAGAAAATGGTAGAGGATAAAACACTGCTCTTAAGGGAAAGCGAGCAAAAATTTAAATCACTTATAGAACAAGCCTCTGACGGTATTTTTTTAACGGATTTTAATGGAAATATGATTGATGCCAATATCCGTGGGGTAGAAATGTTTGGTTATTCAAAAAGTGAATTGCTCAAACAAAATATTAAAAATCTGGCCACCAATGAAGAGTTGGAAAACCTCCCAATCAGGTTTCAAGAACTAAACTTGGGGCAGTCCGTTCTTTCCGAAAGGCAATTATTGCGCAAGGACAAATCTTCTTTTTATGGTGAGGTTAGCGCTAAAAAATTAAATGATGGGGTTATATTGGGTATTGTCCGGGATATTTCCGAAAGGAAAGAGGAAAGAAAAAAACTCGAGAATAAAAACAGAGAGCTAAAAAAAACCAACTCGGAGTTAGACAGCTTTGTATACAGTGCCTCTCATGAGTTAAGAGCCCCGCTAACATCACTTTTGGGCTTGGTAGATATTATGAAAAAAGAGGAGTCGGAGTCTGAAAAATTGGTTAATCTTAACATGATGGAAAACTCCATTACTCGCTTAGATGATTTTATCGGAGAAATAATACAATATTCTCAAAATAAGCACCTCGATGTTAAAATAGAGAAAATAAATTTTAGTACCTTAATTGACAGGTCGTTAGAAGATTTATGGTATCTAAAAAACACTAGTGGTATTAATGTGGTTAAAGAGATCAACAATAAAGAACCTTTTTTCTCAGATAAAAGAAGAGTAACTGTTCTATTAAATAATTTTATTTCCAATGCCATCAAATATCATGATCTGGAAAAGCGCAGCCCTTCGATTTGGATCAATGTAATCATAAATAGCAAAGAGGCCTCTATAATTATTAAGGACAATGGTATGGGTATTGATAAAGAAAGTCAGACCAAAATTTATAATATGTTCTATAGGGCCACTGCCAAAGTCATGGGTTCTGGTATTGGATTATTTATAGTTCAGGAGATTCTTGAAAAGCTACGGGGTTCGGTATCGCTGGAGTCAGAACTAAATATGGGGTCTACTTTTACAATTAAATTACCCAATATGGCTCCTAAGAATTAATTAATACATGTTTATGAAAGTACTATTGATAGATGATTCGGAAATAGACAATTACATCAACAAGGCTATTGTTTCAAAATCAAAACTAGTTGAAGAAGTAGTTACCAAGACCTCGGGAAAAGAGGCTCTGGACTACTTGATAGGATTAAAAGAAGACCTAAACATGTTTCCCGATATTATATTTTTAGATATTCGTATGCCCGGAATGGACGGTTACGAGTTTATTGAAAACTATAAAGAACTCCCTGAAAGTTCAAAGGAAAAATGTACAGTGTTTGTACTGAGTTCTTCCATGAACTCTGCAGATGTGGCTCGTTCGGAAAGCTATGATGAAATCAAGAAGCATTTGGCCAAGCCTTTGGCCCATCATTCTTTAGAGGATTTAATCCTAAAAGATGTATAGAAAAATGTAAAGGCCGATCTTGTAATAAATGCGTTCAAATCATATTCTTAATAATTTAGCCATAGCGTTAAAAACTCTTAAATATCCCGATTTTCCTATTCATTTTAATTAATTTGCCCGATTTATTCCATTATCCAGTAGATTAATGAATCTATACCCCATAGAGACAGGTAATTTTAAATTAGACGGAGGCGCCATGTTCGGTGTGGTGCCGAAATCCCTTTGGCAAAGGACAAATCCGGCAGACGAAAACAACCTTATTGATATTGCGGCCAGAAGTCTGTTAATTGAAGAAGGCGATAGGCTTATTCTTATAGACGCCGGACTTGGAAATAAACAATCCGAAAAATTTTTTGGGCATTACCACCGCTGGGGAAATTATTCCTTGGACGACTCTTTGAATAAAATCGGTTTTCACCGAGATGATGTAACCGATGTTTTTCTGACCCACCTGCACTTTGACCATTGTGGTGGCTGCATTCAATGGAATAAGAATAGAACGGGATACGAGCCCGCTTTTAAAAATGCCACATATTGGTCCAATAGCAGCCATTGGGACTGGGCTATAAATCCCAATGCCAGGGAAAAAGCCTCTTTCCTAGCGGAAAATTTGTTCCCTATGGAAGAAAGTGGGCGGCTTAAATTTATAGACTCAATAAGCCAAAATAATTTTTTAAAAAAATCGGATCTGGGTTTTGGCATCCATTTTGTTGATGGACATACAGAAAAACAGATGTTGCCCCAAATAAATTATAAGGGGAAGACCATTGTATTTGTCGCAGATTTGATTCCAACAGTAGGGCACATACCCTTACCCTATGTCATGGGTTATGACACCCGGCCTTTACTAACCTTGACCGAAAAGGAAAAGTTCTTGAACACAGCTGTAGAAAACAACTACTTTCTTTTTTTTGAACACGATGCAAATAACCAAATTTGCACCTTAAACAAAACGGAAAAAGGGGTTAGGCTGAATCAAACTTTTACTTTCCACGAAATTTTTAATTAATAAATCAGAATAATTTAACAACTATATATGATACGTAGAATGACTAAATCGTTTTTGGCTTTTTCTTTTGTCGCCCTCCTGGGCTGCGGTGGTAGCAGTGGACTAATTCTAACCCCTGTTGAAAATATTGACACCGTTCCCCTAAAGGTTTCGGAACTGACAGAAAAAGAAAAACAGCATTGGGGCCATCTAGATTTGGTGGCTGATACTATACCTGGGATGAGCGTAGATAAAGCTTATGAAGAAATCATAAAAAACAAAAAAGGCGAAAAGGTAATAGTTGCAGTGCTGGACTCGGGGATAGATTTAGACCATGAAGATTTAGATGGTGTGATTTGGACCAATGAGGATGAAAGGCCGGGAAATAACAAAGATGATGACAACAATGGTTTCGTGGATGATATTCATGGGTATAATTTCTTAGGTGAATCTTATAATGAGCAGTTGGAATATGTGAGAATGCTTAGGCTGAATATTGGTGATCAAACTGCTTTGGCAAAAGCAAAAGCTAAGTTGGACGAGGAGTATAACACTGCCCAACAAAACAAACAACGCTATGAACAGATTTTACAGGCGGTAAAGAATGCCGATGCTGCGGTCAAGGAGTATCTGGGCAAGGAAAGTTATACTAAATCGGATGTTGCCGGTATTGAAGCATCAACCGAGGCAATGCAACAAAACAAAGCAGTACTTCTTCAAATGTTTAGTTTTAAGGACTCCATCCCTGAAGTTATTGAAGAATTGGGCGAAGGGATTACCTACTTTACGGAACAACTTAATTATAATCTAAACAAAGATTTCAACGGTCGGGAAATAGTAGGAGACAATCCTTATGATTTGAACGACACCGATTATGGCAACGGAAACCCGAATAATAGGGTCGACGACGAAAGTCATGGCACACATGTAGCCGGAATAATCGCAGCGGAAAGAAACAATGGCAAAGGTGCCAACGGAGTTGCAAACAACGTGGCAATTATGAGCATACGGGCCGTTCCAAATGGTGATGAGTATGATAAAGATATAGCCCGTGGTATCCGTTACGCTGTAGACAATGGTGCCAAAGTAATCAATGGTAGTTTTGGTAAATCGTTTTCTCCGAATGCTCAATGGGTATATGACGCTATTAAGTACGCAGCGGACAATGATGTTCTTTTTGTACATGCTGCAGGGAACGATGGTGCGGATTTGGACAATCCGGCCAACCCAAATTTTCCCAATGACCAAATTAACAATGGTCCAGAATTTTCGGACAACGTTATCACGGTCGGAGCTCTTGATCCAAATTACGGCTCAGAGCTTGTTGCCTCCTATTCCAATTACGGAAATATTAACGTAGATGTTTTTGCTCCTGGTACGGATATTTATTCTACCTATCCAAATAATGAGTACGAATACTCTCCAGGAACTTCCATGGCCGCACCAGCAGTATCAGGCATAGCTGCACTAATTTTTTCTCAATATCCAAACCTAAGTGCTAAGCAGGTCAAGAAAATTATTTTAAACTCTGGTTTGCCCGTAAAAACGAAGGTGATTTTAGGTGGAGACAATACCAAAAGCGCTAGTTTAAGTGAGGTTTCTACCTCGGGAAAAATAGTTAATGCTTATAATGCATTAATTATGGCAAGCAAAGTGAGCAATGGTCAGCTAGAACTATAATCTTGAAAATAGATAACATGAAAAAATTAATTCTTTCGTTTATAACCCTATTTTGCATAGGGGTTTTTTCCCATGCCCAAAACCAAACCAATTATTGGCAACAACATGTGGATTATACTATGGATGTTGACATGGATGTCGATAATTTTCAATACACGGGAACCCAAAAATTGGTATACTCGAATAACTCGCCAGATGAGCTAAGTAGGGTTTACTATCACTTGTATTTGAATGCGTTTCAACCTGGAAGTGAAATGGATATTCGGTTGCAGAATATTCAGGACCCGGATAGAAGAATGATTACAGAGGATAAGAAGAGTCGCATTTCCAGCCTGTCTGAAAGTGAAATTGGATACTTGCATGTAGTATCCTTAAGCCAAGATGGGCAAAAGGTAAGCTACAATGAGGAAGGCACTGTTCTCGTTGTGGACTTGGCACAACCAATTCCCCCGGGCGGAAAAACAACTTTTGAAATGTCCTTTAAGGGGCAGGTTCCTGTTCAAATTAGAAGATCTGGCCGTAACAATAATGATGGTGTTGCCCTATCCATGAGCCAATGGTATCCGAAACTAGCCGAATATGATTTCGAGGGTTGGCATGCGGACCCATATATCGCCAGAGAGTTTCATGGTGTTTGGGGTGATTTTGATGTGAAATTGACATTGAACAAGGACTATATCGTTGGCGGTACGGGGTATTTACAAAACCCGCAAGAAATAGGCCATGGTTATGAAGCACCTGGAACAACCGTGAAAAAGCAAAAAGGGAAAACCCTAACGTGGCATTTTAAAGCTCCTATGGTGCATGATTTTATGTGGGCGGCAGATCCAGAATATATTCACGACACACTAAAAATGGATAACGGCCCAATGCTACATTTCCTATACAAGAACGACCCCAAATTCCAAGATACTTGGAAAGCCGTGCAACCTATGACAGAGAAAGCCATGAATTTTTTCAGCAAGAATATTGGTGAATATCCCTATGAGCAATATTCCGTCATTCAAGGTGGTGATGGGGGAATGGAGTACGCCATGGCCACCTTAATTACGGGCGGGGATAGACCTGGAAGCGTCGTTGGAACTATGATTCATGAATTGGCACATTCTTGGTTCCAGCATGTTTTGGCCACCAATGAAGCCAAACACGAGTGGATGGACGAAGGATTTACATCCTTTATATCCGCACTTTGTAGCAACGAAATTCGTGATCAAAATAAGGAGAACCCTTTTGAAAACTCTTATAAGAGTTACTATAATTTAGCTTTGTCTGGTAAAGAACAGCCGCAAAGTACCCATGCGGACAGATATGATTTAAACTTTGCTTACGGTATAGCGGCATATAGTAAGGGTGCTGTGTTTTTAGCGCAATTAGGTTATATCATTGGGCAGGACAAACTCATGGAAACTCTTCGAAAATATTATGCGGATTTCAAGTTTAAGCATCCAGTCCCCAATGATTTAAAACGTACGGCAGAGAAAGTATCGGGAATGGAGTTGGATTGGTATTTGACGGATTGGACCCAAACCACTAACACCATCGACTACGGAATTAAATCCGTTGAAATGGAAGGAGAGGGTACAAAAATCACCATGGACAGAATTGGTCAAATGCCCATGCCTTTGGACATTTTAGTCGTTTATAAAGATGGAACTAGGGAAACTTTCTATGCGCCTCTAAGAATGATGCGCGGTGAAAAAGGAAATCCCTATCCTCAAATTGAAAGAACAGTGCTGCCCGATTGGCCTTGGGCATTTCCTAGTTATGATTTTACACTTAATAAACCCATGGATAGCATAGAGGCAATTGTGATTGATCCCTCCCAATTAATGGCGGATATAAATGCCGAAAATAACGTTTGGCAAGCCGAATAAGTAAAAACACGGTTGTAAAAATGGAGGCAACTCGCCCGATTGAAAATTTTTCCTTTGGAAAAAAGGAAAAGCTAAAAAGCAAGACGCTAATTGGCCAACTTTTTTCCGAAGGAAGAAATCTATCTGTTTTTCCGTTAAAATTGATATACCTAAAGGTCGATAAACAAGAGGTTCCGATTAAGGCGGCCGTAACGGTTTCTAAAAAGAATTTTAAAAATGCCGTTCATCGAAATAGAATAAAAAGACTTTTAAGGGAGTCCTACCGATTAAACAAAGGCATGGTATTTAACAATACTCAAGAGAACTTTGCGTTTTTATTTTTATACCTTGGAAAGGAAATGCCGGCTTTTAAGGATGTGGAATCCAAAATGAAGCTGCTTTTAGAAAAATTTAATGCCCGGATTCATGAATAAAATAATACGAAAGAGAGTAATAATTCCCGTTCTGGCCCTAACCTTTCTTGTTGCAGGAAGTAGTTTTAAAAGCGACTTTTTTGAGATCGCTAAACAGATAGAAATCTTTACAACGCTTTTTAAAGAGCTCAACATGAACTATGTGGACGAAACCAATCCAGCTGAGCTTATGGATACCGCCATTAAGAACATGTTGGAGGATTTGGATCCATACACCAAATTTTTAAATGAACAGGATGTTGAATCCTATCGTATTAATAATGCAGGTGAATATTCTGGCATTGGAGCGCTTGTGCGCACCTATAAGGACCGCTTATTGATTATAGAGCCTCACCAGGGATATCCTGCAGACAAGGCAGGGCTCAAAGCAGGGGACCAAATTATACAGATAGGAGATATCAAAGTGGCCGATTTTGAAGATAATGCAAGTGAGCTTCTAAAGGGCTCTGAAGGTTCCACTGTTGATGTAATTTATAAAAGACAGGGCAAGATTAGCAGTACTACGATTGAACGTGGAGGAATAGAGGTGGATGCCGTACCATTTTACAAAATGATAGACAATATTACCGGATATATCGTTTTGTCAAAATTTAACGCAAAGGCTACGGACCAAACAAAAAGGGCCTTATTGGATTTAAAAGGAAAGGGTGCCGAAAAAATAATTCTGGACTTAAGAGACAATCCCGGAGGCTTACTTTCAGAGGCGATCAACGTTACCAATTTGTTTGTGCCGAAAGGAGAATTGGTCGTTACCACAAAATCCAAAGTAAAAAAGTTTAACCGGGAATACAGAACTACAAATCAAGCCGTGGATGCAGAAATACCACTAGTGGTGCTGGTCAATGGAAGTAGTGCTTCTGCCAGTGAAATTGTGTCAGGTAGCTTGCAGGACTTGGACCGGGCGGTAATTATGGGGGCCCGTAGTTTTGGAAAAGGTTTGGTACAGCGACCCTTAAAACTGACCTACGGCACACAACTTAAAGTAACTATCTCTAGATATTATACCTCATCAGGAAGGTGTATCCAAGCATTGGATTATTGGAATAGGGATGATAACGGTAACGCCGTTAGAAACACAACCTTCAATGATTTTACCACAAGAAATGGAAGAAAAGTTCAAGACGGTGGTGGGGTTCTACCAGATGTGGAGATTGCGGCCGTAAAAACAAATGACCTGACCTTGGCATTGCTTCAAAATAATGTGATTTTCGATTATGCCACGGATTATTATTTTAGTCATAACGTGGAAAATGTGGGTGATTTCAAGTTTTCCAATTCGGACTTCAACAACTTTAAGACATTTGTAAGACAAAGCGACTTTTCTTTTAAAACCAAAGCTGAAAAAGCGATTACCGAGGCATTATCCGGACCGGAAAATGACTTTTTAGGGCAAGAGGTTAAGGACAGTTACAAGACCCTATTGGCAAATATTCAAAAAGGCAAGATTAATGCGCTGGACAGATATCAAAATGAAATACAAAAAAATCTTGAGGACGAAATCGTGAAGCGCTACTTCTATCGCGACGGTTTATATCAATATTACCTGGCCCAAGATGATGCCATCTTGGCCGCTACGGAATTACTTGGCAATGGCTCAAAGTACAATGGTCTTTTGGGCAAGCGTTAGTCGAAGGTACATTTGCCCGGTTCAATATAATACGTCTTGTAATTAGAGGCTTTTGGATCCATGCATCCTTTAAGGTTCTTTATTTTAATATTTCTGAAGTCTATCGGCTGACCTTCGCTCTGCAGGGCGATAAACCCCTCTTTTAAAGGTTTTCCCGGTATAGAAATATCAATGTCATAACCATTGACCACGCCTCCTCCCATTTGCGGCTTCGAATATTCCAATACCGTTTTTCCATTAATCATATGTTTTACAAGTGAATCTCCATAAACTATGAGCTCCGCTTTTACCCATTGGTCACCAAAATAGGTGTCCGAGGAAGAATTAATGCAATGATTTGGGTCCAATTTTCCTCTATAGATTACATCCGTGCCTGGGGAGCACATATTTCCCGTTGGTCGTTCCTTTCCTTTTTCAACACCTCCATAGAACTGCATTTCTACAGAAATGGGCCAGTCCTGTTCCTTTAATATGGTTTTAGGGTCCTGGGAGTGAAACATAACACCACTGTTCAAAATTGTATAATCCGGAGCGCCTGGAAAAAGATTGCCAACGAAACGATATTCCATGGATAGATGAAAATAGGAATAGGGCTGATTATAATACAAGTGTCCGAAACGATCATTGAACAACCCCTCATACTTGTCATATCTTACCTTAATTATACTACCCTCAACACGAAAAGTGTCTCCATAATTATCAAACACATCATAATGATGGATTTTTGTGGTCCAGCCCTCCAAGTCACTTCCGTTAAATAGGTTGGTCCAACCCTTTTCCTCTGCCTGTTGTGAGTAGACGTTGGCAAAACCTACCGACAAAATGGCCATTAACAGAATTATGTCAAGGTGTGTTATAGATTTTGAACGTAACCCTATTTTAGAAATCCCCATCCTTTGGTTTTTGATACTATATCGAAGCCTTAAAGCCCTTTTCAGTTGTTTCCAAACACAGAATCTGAATCGTTTTTTGGGGCTTCAAATTTTCTTAGATATACAAATTTTCCGTTTTTCGACTTACGCTCCATAAAGTTTTCTTCAGTAAGCATCGGGTCAATTTGACTGTAGTGGCATCTGTAAGACTTTGCGGCTTTTTCCAAATCTTGATCGGTATAGGAGACTTTCGTTCTTAAATATTTACCTGCCTGCCCTCTCAAAATCTTTCCTTCAGGGTCATCGATTGCGTCAGAAGGGGTGCCATAATAAAACAAGTCCATGGGTTTGTTCCAATCCTGACTAAGGTACACTTGGGTTACTGACGCTCCCACCAATCTATGGTCCATGTGGGTGGAGCCTCCATCCGGTCCCCAGGTTATAATAGCATCCGGATTTAACCTATTTACAATTTCATTGAGTTGCTTTATCATTTCCCTGGCGTGGGGAACATGGCCGTCATAACCCTCTGCTGCCCGAAGCTGGTCGTGAAAATTCAAATGAATCAACTCCGCCTCCAACAATTCCGCAGCACATTTCATTTCTTTCTTTCTGGTAGCAACAAGTGTTTCTCCTGCTATATGGTCGTGAAAATCATTGGTTCCATATCTACCGTCAGTAACGATGACCAAATGGACCTTGGCTCCTTCCCTCGCATATTTAGCCAAAATGGGAGAAACGGTACTCTCGTCATCGGGATGTGCAAATACGGCCAACAAAACCTTTCCTTCATAGGGCTTTTGGGCCAAGCACGTAGATCCAACCAAAAGAAAAATTATAAACGCAAATGCGCTGAGCCTAAATATCGTGTTAGTTACTATTGATGTTTTCTTCATGTTGGGCGTTTTAATTTTTTCTTATATCTAAACTTTAAAATAAATCTTGCGTTTGTCCAGATAATAGGTGATGGACCATAAAAATAGTAGTATTAACAATGATTCCAAAACCAATAGCCAATCCTTATGGGCTTCAAGGTTATGAAAAAGACCGGTGTTCCAAAGAATATCGAACTCCCTGAAAATCAAATGCCCAAACGTTTCTGCAAATAAGTAAATAAAAATAGAGTTGGTACCTACAACTGCGAAAATTTGCAGCCATTTTTTCTTGTATCCCCTTACGTCGATTATCCAATAAAATAAGGCAAGTGCCAAAATGGAAATGCCGCCGGAGGCCAGTGTAAAAGAAGTAGTCGCTATGCGTTTAATAATCGGTGTAATTTCAAAAAAGTCTAAAGTAAACCCAAGGGTGGTTGCCAAAACTCCCCAAAACAGGAAGGTCTTTAATTTATTTGATGCAGACACAGAATTCTGCAAAAGTTGGCCACACACAACACCCCAGATGGTATGGGCCGCCGTTGGCACAAAATTTATGAATACCCAATATCCGTCATTTACCTTCCCCATCACCAAAAGGTCTGCCCATGCGCCAAATGTTTCGTGACCCTTTGCGTAAGGGGCTTCCGGATTATACATCCTGTATAGGAATTCCGTCAGCAGCAAAAGGAAAATTGTAAACCCTATTTGAAACTTTGCGCTTTTTCCCATTATGGTATAGGCAATCAGAATGGTGAACGCCAATTGAACCAAAACGTTCCACAACTCCCATACTAGGCCGAGGCTGTAAATACAATGTAACAGGACCCCAAAAAGGAACAACTTTAGACATCGCATGGCAATATGTTTGTTTAATTCCTTTCTGCCTCCCTTTTTCAATCGTTTTTTAAAAGAAAAAGGCATGGCCACGCCCACAATAAACATAAAAAAGGGCTGTATGAGGTCCCAAAAATGAAGTCCGTTCCAAGGATGGTGCTGCAATTGAAGCGCCAGTGGATAAAAAATAGAGCCTTCCGTTAAACGGGCAAAGCTTTCATGGAAACCTGTAGCCTCCGCTATGAGCAGGAACATTATGAATCCTCTGAAAACGTCCAGAGAATACAGGCGTTGAGTCAATGGTTTGGCGAATTGCGACATACCATTTGGATGGTTAGGTTTAGCCTCGAAATGTACAACAAATTTTAAATGAAATGATTATCTTCCAAATTCCTTTTTAGAGCCATATCCTATGAAAAAATTATCGCTTTTTACCCTCTTGTTTACCTCAAGTCTTTTTGTCCTTTCGCAGACCGATGATAAAGAAGAAACCGCAAAACCTATTCCCAAGGCAAGGACGTTTGAAACCATGCATCAAGGTGTTTTTGGAGGGAGGACCGTCAATTATAAAGCGACGGCCAAGGAAACCTTTTTGACCAATAAAGCAGGGGACTCCATAGCTACTTTCTGGTCGGTTGCCTACACCAAAAACCCTGTAGGGGATGTTAAAACAAGACCTGTCACCTTTATTTTTAATGGTGGTCCGGGTTCGGCCTCCGTATGGCTACACATGGGGCTTTTTGGGCCCAAAATCATAAAAGTGGATTCAGATGCCAAGAAAGACGATGGAGCCGCTCCTTATAACCTTGTGGCTAATGAACATGGCCTTTTAGACCTTACCGATCTTGTTTTTATTGATCCCGTGGGCACAGGGTATAGTCAATTGGTGGGAAAAGGAAAAGGAAAGGACTTTTATGGCCTCAATGAGGATGTCGCTTCCTTTGCTCAATTTATACGGAAATGGGTCACCGATAACGGGCGCTGGTTCTCTCCCAAATATTTGGCCGGTGAAAGTTACGGTACCACAAGGGCCGCCTATTTGGGCAAGGCCTTGGAGGGCTCGGGTCAAAATATGGCGCTCAACGGTATGATCCTTATTTCCCAGGCCTTGGATTATGCCGGTTCTACCTCGATCCATTATAACATCACTTCCTATATCACCTATTTACCAAGTATGGCGGCCACTGCTTGGTACCATAAAAAGGCGGGACAGGGAAAAACCTTGACCGATTTTGTAAGGGAGTGCAGGGAATTTACCTATGGTGATTACACCAAAGCCCTTTACAAGGGCAACCTCCTGAACAATGCCGAGAGGAATGACATAGCCGAGAAGCTCAATTATTTTACGGGGCTAGACAAGGACTATATACTTAAATCCGACTTGCGCATTCTCGTAGAACGATTTCAGAAAAAACTCTTGGAGGACCACGGTTTGGCCATTGGTCGATTGGACGGAAGGTTTATGGGCGATGAATCCGATGATGTGGCCGAACGTCCCCACCTAGGAGACCCGGCAAGCTACCAAATCGGCGCGGCCTATACGGCGGGAATCAACCATTATTTTGCATCCGATTTAAAAGTTGACATGGACCGACCTTACATTACCTCCGGTGGTGGCGACGGATGGCGATGGCGCACTGTACCAGATGGTCAATACTGGGAACCGATGCCTGTGAACACGGCTCCTTTTCTTGGGGAGACCATGAGGCGCAACCCAGAAATGAAGGTAATGGTCGCCAACGGGTACTACGACCTTATTACGCCGTTTTTTGATGCCGAATACACCTTTGCAAGAAACGGGATTGTAACCGAAAAGGTTTCCATGAAATATTATGAGGCCGGCCACATGATGTACACACATGAACCCGACCTTATACAACTGTCCGAAGATATTCGCGCGTTTTATAACAACTAAGTTTTCCCTATTGAAGTTCACTGTTATCCAACTCGTTCTTTTTTTACTGGTTCCCCATCTGTTTTTTGGGCAGCTTTCCCCTGTTGACCGTCAACAGAAAGGATTGAACGTGTATGTTTTGGGAGCGGTTCAAGATGCGGGCAGTCCACATATCGCCTGTGAAAAAAAGTGTTGTGCCCATCTTTTTGAAACCGGTGAACGGTCTAGAAAGGTGGTGTCCCTAGGGATTGTAGATTTCAATAACAACAAAACATTCCTTGTAGAGGCCACGCCCGATATGCCCAAACAACTTAGGGATTTAAGGTTGAATACGCCGTTCAAGGAAAACGATTATCCAGATGGTATTTTTCTTACCCATGCCCATATTGGCCACTATAGCGGGCTCATGTATTTGGGCAAGGAAGCGGCAAACACGAAAAATATCCCGGTATATACAATGCCTAAAATGCATCGGTTCTTGAGTGAAAACGGGCCATGGGGCCAATTGGTCACAAATAACAACATACGACTTGTTCAAGCTGAAAATGAAAAAGCAATATCTCTTTCGGAACAACTGACGGTAATCCCTTTTACCGTACCTCATCGTGATGAATATTCGGAAACCGTAGGCTACAAGATACTAGGGCCGAATAAAACCTTACTTTTTATTCCGGATATTGATAAATGGGAGAGGTGGGAAAAGGATATTAAGGAAAAAATAAAAAACGTGGACTATGCCTTGGTCGATGCCACTTTTTATGATGCCGAAGAAATAAATTATCGGGATATTTCAGAAATACCCCATCCTTTCGTCATTGAAAGTATGCAGCTATTCCAAGGGCTTTCGTTATTGGAAAAAAATAAAATTCATTTTATCCACTTCAACCACACCAATCCTTTGTTGAACAGGGAATCCCAACAGACTCAAAAAGTATTGGAAGAGGGCTTTCAAATCGCCAGAAAGGATATGGTCTTTAAATTATAATCGTTTTGGACAAAGAGCTAATAGAACATCTTAACTATATTCTATGCACAAAAATAGAGCGAGTTTCGCCGCTTTCCGGAGGGGATATATCCAGGGCATTTCTGTTGGAGTCCGAAAACGAAAGGTTCTTTTGTAAGCTTAATGCCGAAAAAATGGCATTATCTATGTTCACAGCGGAAAAAAATGCACTTCATGCCCTGTTGAAAACAGGAGCCATAGCCGCACCACAGCCCTTTCAGGTTGAACCGTACAAAGACGGTGCCTTTATCCTAATGGAATACATTGAGAGTAAAAGAGCGAATATTGAGGACATGGCTCTTTTTGGGCGCCAACTTGCAAAACTACACCAAGCATCGGTTAAAAATGAGTTTGGGCTGGAGGAAGATAATTTTATAGGCAGTTTGCCCCAATCCAACAAAAAGCATTTGGACTGGACTACATTTTATGTGGAAGAACGAATGCTTCCCCAATTAAAATTAGCTTTTGATAAGGGGTTATTGGGTAAGGATGAAATTCCTTCAGAAGATACGATGATGGTGGTCTGTACCGATATGTTTCCCGAAGTATTCCCTTCTTTATTGCATGGGGATTTGTGGAGCGGTAATTATTTGATTTCAAACCATGGGACACCCTTTTTAATCGACCCCGCGATTTATCGGGGTCATTACGAAGTAGATATTGCCATGACGAAGCTTTTTGGAGGCTTTGGGGATTCCTTTTACAGGGCATATAGGGAAGTCATTTCTCCTGAACCGGGTGAAAACGAACGAACGGATTTGTATAAATTGTACTATCTCCTAGTGCATTTAAACCTATTTGGGAACTCCTATAAACCAGCCGTCAAAAGAATTTTAGCTGCTTACTTTTAGGCTTTTGGCTATCTTTATTTCAAACTCTACTCTTCATGAAAATAGTAAACTACCTTGGGGCGATCCCACAAGGCATTCGCAAGAAACAAATTTTTGATTTCGAGGCAAGCCTCGGGGTAATATGCCCTTTGGCGGTGCCAATTAAAATAAGTGCAGTCTTTTTACTTTCCCTCGTTTTAGTTTCCTGCGAAACGGAGAAAACAGTATCGACAGCAAAAAAGGAATATGCCACTTGGTCTTCCTATTTGGGCGATGCGGGAAGAACCCATTTTTCCACGTTGTCCCAAATAAACAAAGAAAATGTAGAAACGCTTAAAGTGGCTTGGACCTATGAGGCGGAGGATTGGGGGCAAATGCAAATGAACCCCATAGTGGTGGATTCTATCCTATATGGCGTGACTGCTGCCTTAAGGGTAGTGGCCCTCCATTCAGGAACTGGAGAGGAACTATGGCAGTTTGGGGATTCCGTTAAAGTTTGGCATTCTACGAGTCGTGGCGTTTCCTATTGGTCCAATGGAGAGGACAAAAGAATTCTTTGTACCCGTGGTGCTTATCTCTATGCCTTGGATGCCTTAAGCGGTAAGCCCATAGCGTCCTTTGGTGAGAATGGCAGAATTGATTTACGCTCAGGTATGGATGAAAGTGCCCAAAACAAGTTTGTCATCTCCAATACCCCGGGCACTGTTTTTAAGGACTTGATCGTAATGCCGCTTCGGGTATCGGAAGGAGTGGGAGCGGCTCCAGGAGATATAATGGCTTTCAACATCATTACCGGCAAGTTGGAATGGTCCTTTCACACCATACCTCGTCCCGGTGAATTTGGCTACGAGACCTGGGAAGATTCTACGGCCTATAAAAGCCCCCTTGTGGGGGCTGCCAATAATTGGGCCGGCATGGCCGTAGACGAGAAGGCTGAAATCATTTATGTGCCCACTGGCTCCGCTGCGCCCGACTTTTACGGAGGAGTCCGGCTTGGGCAGAACTTATTTTCCAACTCGCTCTTAGCCTTAAACGCCAATACGGGAGAACGGCTTTGGCACTTTCAGTTTACCCATCATGATATTTGGGATCGGGACCCACCCGCTCCACCCAATCTTCTTATGGTAGAAAGGGGTGGTGAAAAAATTCCCACTGTGGCCCAGGTGACCAAACAGGGATATGTTTTTGTGTTTAACCGATTAACAGGCGAGCCCCTTTTTGATATAGAGGAAATACCATTTCCCAAATCGGAATTGGAAGGGGAAGAAACTTGGCCTACGCAACCCATACCCAAAAGTCCAAAACCCTTTGCGAGGCTTTCCCAAGAACTCACCGAAGCGAATATTAGTCCGTTTGCAGAAAACAAAGAGGAGTTGTTGGACGTCTTTGCTTCGGCAGACAAAAGGTTTTACGCCCCACCAAATATTGCTCCTGTTCTATTGTTGCCTGGTTATGACGGGGCTGCAGAATGGGGTGGGGCCTCCGTAGATCCCGAAGAGGGAATTCTTTATGTTAATTCCAACGAAATGGCTTGGATGCTGGGTGTTGTTGAAAATAATGAAGAGGCCTATAATGGCCCCTTGGGCGAAAGTACCTATCAAAAATATTGCGTGTCCTGTCATCAACCCGATAGAAAAGGAAATGAGGGCAGTGGTTATCCTTCTTTACTTGACTTACAACTACGAAAGGAAAAAAACGAAGTTTCACAGATCATTACCAACGGAAAAGGAATGATGACCGGTTTTCCCCAGCTTTCCAAGGAAGAGATGGACGCTTTGCTACTGTTTCTTTTTGATGAAGAAATAAAGCACACCGTTGCGGATGAGATTGCGCAAAATACCGAAACAGAAGAAAAATATAAACATGCCGGATATACCAAATTCTTGGACAGCAATGGTCTTCCCGCCATTGATCCTCCTTGGGGCACCATGCATGCCATAGATTTAAATACAGGTAATTACAAGTGGTCCATTCCCTTGGGCAATACTCCAGAATTGGGGGAAAGGGGTATGGGCACAGGTACAGAAAACTATGGGGGTGCCGTGGTTACGAAAAACGGTCTATTGTTCATTGCAGCGACAAAAGATGGGTTTTTCAGGGCTTTTGATAAGGAAAATGGCACTCTTCTTTGGGAATATGAGCTGCCGGCTCCGGCATTCGCCACGCCCGCCATGTATGAGTTTAATGGAAAACAGTATATTGCCATTGCTTGTGGTGGGGAGAAAATAGGAACCAAAAAAGGGAATAAAATCATTGCCTTTGCTTTGCGCTAATGGCTTAAGAACAAACTGACCAACGATGTTAAAACTATTTGAGCGCGCCAAAACTTTTGGCGAAAGAAAGGCTATATCCTCCAATAATCAAGATTATACCTACGACCAGCTTATAGCTTCTTCCAATGCTGTAGCTTCTAATTTGTTAGGTAATTCCACAGATTTAAATGAGGGTAGAATCACCTTTTTGGTACCTCCCTCTTTTGAATATACGGCGATTCAGTGGGGAATATGGAAGGCTGGCGGAATAGCCGTGCCTTTGTGCGTTCTTCATCCCTTACCGTCCATCCAGTATGTTGTGGAGGATACCCAAGCTGAAATGGTAATTGCCCACGAGGATTTTATTACATTTTTGAAACCTTTAGAGGCTGACCTGGGAATTTCTGTTGTTCCCATGGAAGAGATGTTTACTGAAAATAAGTCCGCTCTGCCTGATATATCCCCGGACCGAAGAGCCATGGTCTTATATACCAGTGGGACGACAAGCAAGCCCAAAGGAGTCGTAACGACACATGCCAATATTGAGGCACAAATTACGGCCTTGGTAGAGGCCTGGGAATGGGAAAAGGACGACTACATTCTTAATATTCTTCCCTTACATCATGTCCATGGAATTATCAATGTGATGAGCTGTGCACTTTGGAGCGGGGCATGTTGTGAGTTTTTGCCAAAGTTCAATGATGAAAAGGTTTGGGAAATTATTTGCTCTGGAAGGCTCACCCTTTTTATGGCCGTCCCTACGATTTATTACAAGCTAATTGCCTTTTGGGACGACGCAAACGAAGAGGAAAAGAAAAAGATGTCCGAAGCAGCATCCAAGCTTAGGTTGATGGTTTCTGGATCAGCCGCGCTACCGGTTCCTGTTCTGGAAAAATGGAGGTCCATTTCCGGCCAAACACTTTTGGAACGTTATGGAATGACGGAAATTGGCATGGGACTATCCAATTCCTATCGAGGGGAGCGAAGACCTGGCCATGTGGGCTTGCCCTTGCCAACGGTTGAAATGCGCTTGGTAGACCAAGACAATAATCCGGTAGAAGCCAACGAACCCGGGGAATTTCAGATTAAAGGCCCTAGTGTTTTTAAGGAATACTGGCAAAAACCCGATGCAACGGAAAAAGCGTTTACAGAAGACGGCTGGTTCATTACGGGAGATATCGGTATGTTCAACGATGGTCTTTATAAAATTTTGGGCAGGGACAGTGTGGACATTATAAAGTCCGGCGGGTATAAGATTTCGGCCTTGGAAATTGAGGATGTTATGCGCAAACATGATTTGATAAACGATTGCGCCGTTGTTGGATTGCCCAATGAAGAGTGGGGAGAGGTTATAGGCGCTTGTATTGTGCCAACTTCGTCAGGGCTCGACACCAAAGAGCTTTCTGTTTGGTTAAAATCCCAACTGCCCGGATATAAAATTCCTAGGAAGTTTATCCTCGAAAAAGAATTGCCGAGAAATGTTCTTGGAAAGGTCACCAAAAACGAAGTGAAGAAGTTATTTCTAACCAATTAAAAGAATTATGGATTTTCTAACCTGGGTTCCCTATATGGGAATTTTAATTCTAGTCATCATCAATGCGATACTTGTCCTTAGAAGGGATATTCATGTAGAGGAAAACGACCATAATCCGGAGCACTGATGGAATACTTTTACGAACACTATGTAACCCTCATTTTAACCACGCTATATGTAGGTGGTTGTTTGTACATTGGGTGGTTTTTCAAGAAAAAGGCCTCTCAGGGGGTTGAAGGTTTTTATGTGGCCAAAAGGGAAATACCGGGCTGGGTAATTTCGCTGGCTTTTTTTTCGACCTCGGCCAGTACCAATACTTATATAGGCCAGGCTGGAAAGTCCTTTGAATTTGGCCTCTCGTGGGCTTGGATGGGTTTTATTTGGACTTTTTTCTGTGTTATCTCATGGCAACTTTTAGGGCCCAAAATGCGATTTCAAACCGCTAGATTAAAATCCTTTACCATCCCCGATTATTTTCATTTACGCTATAAAAGTTCCTTGGCGCAAACCATAAGAGTACTTTCCGCTTTAATCATCCTTTTCGCAACCCTTTGGTATATGGTAGGCATAGCCAAGGGCTGCGCCCATGTATTAACCTCCGTATTGGATATTCCTTATGCATACGGTTCTTTCGCCATTATTGCCGTAACCTGTGCCTATACCATTTGGGGTGGTATGTATAGTGTTTTATGGACCGATGCCATACAGGGCATCATCATGTTCGGGGTGGCCATTTTAATGTTGGCCATTCCTTTTATGTATGTCGGCGGGGTGGATAATCTGTTTGAAACCATCTCAAATACAGAACACTTGACCAAGGCGGGTACCCCTATCAAATCCGGGTTGGTAACCTTTGGGGAATTGGTCTCGTTCCTATACATCCTTGGAATCGGTCTTGCCGTAGGGATGAAGCAAATATCGGAACCCAAGAACCTTATTCGTTTCTATTCGGTCAATAATTCCAAAAGTATGCGGTTCGCCATGATATGGACACCTGTTTTTTTAGGTGTTTCCCTGGTTTGTGTCATGGGCCTAGGAGCTTTGGTGCATGGCATGACAACGCCTGAAGAAGCCAACTATCTTATAAACCATACGGATGAGGTAGTTGGATTTATGCTGGATAAGTTTGACAATAAATTGGTGAGCGGCATCTGTGTAGCGGGGTTATTCGCTGCGGGTATGTCTTCTTTGGCTTCGGTCATCATCATTATCGGAACGGCATTTGTCAAGGATATTTGGCATGTGGCCAAGCCCATGAAGGAATCCAAAATAATACCTAGAACCAAATGGTTCATGGCCTTTTATTGCTTAATGGTGTTTTTATTGACACTTTACCCTATTGCCGGTATTGTTGAGTTAACGGCCTTTGCAGGAGCAGTATTTGCAGCTAGCTTTTTCCCTGCTATTTTCGGTGGACTCTATCTAAAATGGGGTACGGACCTGGGTGCCTTAGCCTCTATGATTGTTGGAATGTTGACAAACATCATTTGGAGGTTTGTTTTCAGATTTAATTATGAGGCCCTGAAGGATATTCATGAGATAATTCCGGCCTTTTTGTTGTCCATGCTTACCTATGTGGTCGTAAGTATTCTTAGCAAAAACCGCAAACCGGACGAAGCCCATTTGGTTCACGTATTTGGTAAATAATGGTTCTTAGTTTGAGCTTAAAAAGGTAAAGTTGCGCTGTAAATTAATCAAAGCTTGGTCCTCTTGGTTCAAGACACGTTTGGTGCGTAGGTATCGATTTAAGTTGTATTCATCAAAATTGTCGGCATCCTTGTCCATACTGCTAATACGTACCCTGTCCGATGCATGAATAAATTCATTGTTCCCAATCCACATTCCTACGTGGACCACTTTTTCAGCGGTAGAATCTGTGGCTTTCCTGCCAAAAAACAATAGATCTCCTTTTTGAAGTTGATCAAAACTCTTTACAGAATCTATGGATCTCCCTGTATGAACTTGTTGCGATGCATCTCTTGGTATAACGACCCCGTTTAGAAAATAAATAGTTTTTGTAAATCCGCTACAGTCCATACCTTTCGTAGAAGTTCCTCCCCATAGGTAGGGTACTCCTATTAAGGTCTTTGAAGTTGAAACGAGGGATTCTGTATTTTTTTCCAAACCATCTAACCATTGATTATACGGTTCTGCCTCTTCTTTAGGAACAAAAGCCTCTCGACCATCAGGAAACCTAACTTTATAGAAACTAGGTTCGTTGGCAACAACCTCTATAATATTTCCTGCCACCAGGTCTGAAACTCGTTCTTTCGTATTCTTTTCGGAATAAGCATGCCCATAGGTTTTTGTATAAATAATTTTATCTCGGTTCATCCATTCTTCTAGCTCATTGTCTGACATTAAAAAAATTTCTCCGGAATTTACCCAAGCCAAATACTTGTCGGGCGTTTGAATATAAAACCATCCTCCTTCCTTTTTCCAAACCTTTACAGGAGTGCCAAGGGTTGCTTGGGTGGCCAATTCGGCAGAATGTTTTGGATTGCTTCGCAAATTGGCTACAGAAATAGTTACAAGTGCGTTATGTTTTCCATCAAGTTCTTTCGAAGGAAGCGATTGTAGACTGTCTATGTATTTTATATTGTTGTCTTCCAGCCTCTCCTTAAGTTCCATTGCTGCATCAGGTAGATTGGTTTCCCCTTTTATCACCCAAGTCCCATTAAATTCCTTTGGTTCTACCTGAAAAAGTGCCACGCGTTTATCTGGTGCATATTCATTTTTGATTTCTTCAATATAAGGTTGGATGTTTACATCTTCCTTGCGTTCGGGTTGGCAACCAAAAATCGATATCAGTACTAAACAATAAATAGAAAAACGCATGCCATTTTTTTGTAAAAATAAAGAATCCACTTCTTTTTACTTGAAATAGTTTTTGGATCTCATATTATAATTTGGCTACCTTAGCCCATCATGAAAAAACTGACCGTAATAGAACTTTTTGCCGGTGTTGGCGGATTTCGCCTTGGGTTGGAACAAACCGAAAAATATAAGGTTGTCTGGAGCAACCAATGGGAACCTAGCACCAAAACACAGCATGCTTCCATGGTCTATGAGGCACGATTTGGTTCTGAAAATCATAGTAATTCCGATATCTCAGAAGTGCCCACCTCAGAAATTCCCGATGCAGATTTACTCGTAGGGGGATTCCCTTGCCAAGACTATTCGGTTGCTACCACTCTACAAAATTCCAAAGGCCTTATTGGTAAAAAAGGGGTGCTTTGGTGGAGTATCCATAGAATACTATCCGAAAAAAAACACCCTCCAAAATATCTTTTTTTAGAGAATGTGGACCGTTTACTAAAGTCACCTTCCAGTCAACGGGGTCGTGATTTTGCCATTATGTTGAGGAGCTTGGAGGAATTGGGATATGCTGTAGAATGGCGTGTTATCAATGCTGCGGAATATGGTATGCCTCAACGCAGAAGGCGTGTTTTTTTTATTGGTTATCATAAAAGCACACGTATTTACGATAACATTAGAAAAGAGAATTCCTTGGAATGGATGCTAAAAAAAGGTGTGTTGGCGGGTGCGTTTCCCTTAAATTCCACTACTTCAAATCTTAAAGAGTTTATCATTGAAGGTGATTTGGTCGAGCTTTCCGAAAATTTCAATGTAAAAGAAAAACTATCTCCTTTTCAAAATACAGGAGTTTTTATTGATGGTAAAGTAACTACCATTAAAACCTTGCCTTCATATGATGGTAAAAAGATTGTTTTGGGTGATATCCTTCAGAATAGCAAAATAAGCCAGGAATTTTATATCGATGCAAATGATTTACCGAAGTGGGAATATTTAAAAGGTTCAAAAAAAGAAGTTAGAACTGCAAAAAGTGGATTTAGCTATAACTACAGTGAAGGTGCTATGATATTTCCGGATGCCCTTGACAACGCTTCGCGAACAATCATTACAGGGGAAGGAGGAAGAAGTCCTTCTCGATTTAAACATGTAGTTAAAACCCCAAAAGGGATGCGCCGTTTGACACCTGTTGAACTGGAGCGTCTAAATATGTTTCCGGACAATCACACCCAATTACAGGGTATAAGCGATACCAAAAGAGCCTTTTTTATGGGCAATGCCTTGGTCGTAGGTATTGTTGAAAGAATTGGTACTGCATTGTATGAAAAAATAAATGCTTAAAATATTCAGGTTTGAAAAGTACATTTAAATCAGATCTGGAAAAGGAAAAAAAGCTATCCATTTTACTCGATAAATATTATTCAAAATATTTGAAGAACTATCATTTTGAACGTATACATGATAGCGCCCAACAATTCCAGGGTATAGATGTTTTATTTAAGCAAGAAACGTCCAATAAAATATTCCATATTGATGAAAAGGCACAGCTGGATTATATAAATGAAAGCCTTCCCACTTTTGCTTTTGAACTTCTCTATTTAAAAAATAAATCTTTGAGACAAGGTTGGTTGTTTGATGCCTCAAAGACAACTGATTTTTATGCCCTGGTTACCTCCATTTACGAAGACGAGCCGGCTGTGTTTACTTCATGTCAAATCACTTTTGTCAACCGTGAAAAACTAATCAATGTTCTAAGGAAAAAAGGAATAACACAGTCCAGTATCAGCAAGAACTATAAATATGACTCCTTACCTCACGGAAAAATAATGTTTGAAGGCTTAAATCCAAGAACCGAGGGCTATTTGTACCATTCTAAAAACAACAAAGCAGAGAAACCCATTAATCTTATTTTGCGATTAAATTATTTATTGGAAAGTGGTATTGCCAAAAATTTGCTTTAATTTCTTGTCAAATAGGTTAAAAAGCTGTTAATCAGTGCTTGAATTTTGGAATTCTCCTTTTTTTTTCTATCTTATCAAGTATGGTAAAGTTAGACAAGTCAGATAATACAGAGTTTTTAGAAAAATCAATACATCATTTAGAAGCCACCGGTTTCGAAAATATAAAAGCTGATATGGAGGGTTATGAGAAGCCTAAATCCTACAGTAGAAAAGGTGCAGAAGAAAAAATTACCCCAGATATTGTAGCGATAAAAAATGGAAGAAAATATTTTTTTGATATCAGTTTAAAATCTGAAAAGCCAAGACTTTTAAAAACGAAATGGCTTTTCTTGGATACCTTGAGCCGAATGAATTCTAACCGATTTAGAATTATTACTACCCGAGGACACTATAAGTTTACGGATACCATGTTAGAAGATATTAATCTCAGCAATAAGCAACCTATTAAAATTTAATTTAACAAAAAAATACTTAGTGATAAAGGGACTCTTTCAGAGTCCCTTTATTTTTTTATCATTGAAATGTGGGGAATACCATCTTCCAAATATCCTTCTCCTTCGGTTGTAAAACCCAAAGAATTATAAAACTTTAATAAATAGGTTTGGGCGGAAAGTCTAATTTTTGTGGTATTTAATTGTTCTTCCACCGCCTTAATAGAGGCTCTCATAATTACCTTTCCATAACCATATTGTCGCTCACTTTTTTTAACCACTACCCTACCTATACTAGCTTCCTTAAAATAGTCGCCAGGACTAAATATCCTGGTATAGGCCACAATTACATTGTTTTTTTTACCGATGACATGGATTGCTTTTTTATCCTTTCCGTCCAAATCTTGATATACACAATCCTGCTCCACCACAAAAACTTCGCTCCGTAATTGTAACAAACCGTAAAGCTCATGAACAGTTAGCTCCTTAAATTTTTTAACTTCTATATGCATTAGCTTTTTCTATCAATAATTTGTGGATTAACACTTAAAAGTTCTTTAATAAAACCTTGTTCGTTTTTTGGTGAAATAATCAAAATTCCAAATTCATCGTAGGCTATTTGTAGTCGATCGATCGATGCGGCGGGCGCGGAGATTATATCATTGGTTTTCCTTACTGATTTTATCCTGGAAATATCCAGGTGTTTTCGATACAAAAAACCACATTTCACATATAGTATTCTATTTTTAATGGTATAAACAGTATTGGTGAAGAGATAATAAATAAATAGTAAAATGAAAAAGAATACAACACCGGCCGATAAAATTTCAGACTGTTTCTCTTTTGTTATTATCATATATACTATGATTCCTACGAAAAATAATGTGGGAATTACTATAAGGCCCCAGCTGATTTTTGATTTATACGTTTTCATTTTATTAAATCATCAATCTTGAACGATGACATGTTTACTATCGCACTTACCAAATTCCGGTTGAATATTTAGATGTGTTATACCGTGCTTATGGTATAGCTCCTCCTCTATTTGACTTAAAATTTTATCAAATTCTGAAAGTCTTATATCCAAGGTAAAATCGATATGGGCTTCCAAATGGACTTCATCCTCATTCAACTGCCAAATATGAACATGGTGTACGTTTTTAACGGATTCTAAATTGGTTATGGTTTGCACAATATGTTGTACTTGTATCGTATTTGGAGTAAACAACATGAGAACACGGGTAGAATCCTTTAATAGATCAAAACCCATATAAATTAAGTAGATAGCAATGATTAAAGTTAATAAAGGATCTACCCAATAGATTTCATAGAACTTCATTAACAACCCTCCTGTTAAAACTGCTACAGACGCTAACATGTCCGTTAACAAATGAAGGTAGGCGGATTTCATGTTCATATTTTTCTTCGAATCCTTCTTAATAAGAAAAACACTGAAACCATTGGCAAGGATACCCAATAAGGAAAGCCATATAACCAAATTTGATTCCACTTCCTCTGGAGAAATAAAACGTTCAATTGCCTCTTTAATCAGAATGATGGCCACAATTATCAATGTAGCCGAGTTGACAAAAGCAGCTATAATTTCAGCTCTTTTGTAACCAAAGGTTTTTGTTGTGGATGCTTTTTTCTTTGAAAGTACGTTTGCTATGTAACTAACAATTAGTGATAGAACATCACTGAAATTATGAAGTGCATCGGACAGTAATGCTAAACTTCCCGAAATTAAACCACCCACTACCTGAGATGCAGTAATAAGAATATTAAGAAGTATAGAAATTATAAGGTTTTTACCCTCAACTTTTGGGTGGGCATGCCCATGGCCGTGATGATTGTGTCCGTGACCCATTTCGCCTACAATCTAATTACAGGGTATCTTATCTATTCTCCTTTCATGTCTTCCACCGGCGAAAGGCGTTTTTAAGAAAACATCTACCATTTCCAAAGCTTGTTGAAGTGCAATATATCTTGCAGGTAAACTTAAAATATTGGCATTGTTATGTTCTCTGGCCAATTCTACAATTTCTTTGGTCCAACACAAGGCGGCTCTCACTTTTTGGTGCTTATTGGCCGTCATGGAAGCGCCGTTACCACTGCCACAAATAATAATACCATAGTCTACATTACCTTCTTCGACATCTTGGGCGACCGGATGCACAAAATCAGGGTAATCCACACTATCAGAGCCATCTGTTCCGTAGTTGACCACTTCAATATCCTTTGATTTTAATAAACCTATGACTGCAAGTTTATAATCTGTACCTGCGTGATCATTTCCTATAGCTATTTTCATCTGTATAAATTTAAATTGTTTTGGAAGATGATATTTAGACTCCTCTTCCTACAGATATGTTATTTGCCCTAAAAATTATTTTTACCATCAATAAATCATTTAGGTCCCATATCATGGTTTAGTTCTTTTATATGAACCACAATTATAAGCAATTGGGAATCTTACAACTATAATCAAAGGTACAACATCCATAAGTTCACCACAAAAAATCAAAGCTTTACAACATTGTTTCTATTATGATTTATTTCCGTTGTTTATTAGTAGTATGAAATTAGTTATAAAGTGCTAATAATATGTTAACAAATAAGCAATTCTAAATTTGCTCAATAAAGGAATTTTCACATTACAATCTTTTTAAATACAAAGCGAATATTATTATAAGAAACTGTAATCCGATTTTTAAGAAATCTTTCGTTTTAGTTAACATTAAATTTACATAAACTTATCAATAAATAGCTGTTGAAATAGGTTATCAACGCATACTGATAACTTTTTTAATAGCTTGATTTTCATTGCTATTTTATATTTATAGATTGTCAACAACTATTAGTATCTAACAAAGTCAAGTTATCTTAAAATAAGTTTTACCAGATATTAACAGGCTATCATAATCATCATTTTAATTTTAAATTTTAAAAGAAAAAGTAGTATAGTAGTATATATGTTGATAACAACTATGATTTTAAACCTGAGCTAGCTACTGGATTATAATTCGTAATTTTCCAACAAATAGAAACATGAATGGCAAAAAAAAATAAGAAGAGTAGAAACCATAGAAAAAACGAAATTACCAAAGGGATTTTTACAGTATTGGAGAAGGAGCCTAAAAAAAGTTTCAACTATAAACAAATAGCTGCCAAGATTGGGGTTACTGACACCCAAGATAGAAATACACTGATTAAAAGATTAGCGCAGCTCAAGGAAAAAAAGCGTATCCAAGAAGAGTCTAGAGGAAATTATAAGGTTTTGGAGAATACAAAAACCTATCATACGGGAACGGTAGATATTACTGGTCGTGGTAATGCCTATATAGTCGTAGAGGGTATGGATGATGATGTATTTGTTCCTAATAACAAACTAAATAAGGCTTTCCATAAAGATGTTGTGGAGGTCTATATCTATCCCAGTAAAAAAAGCAAGAAGCTCGAAGGTGAAATTGTAAAGGTTATTGAACGTTTTAAAAATACCTTTGTAGGCATTGTTGATATGCAAAAAACATTTGCGTTTGTTCGTCCTACGGATTTTCGGATGTATACAGATATTTTTATTACTCAGGATAAAATCAACGACGCCGAAGACGGGGACAAGGTGATTGTAGAACTTTTGGAATGGCCGGATGGTGTGGATTCGCCATATGGAAAAATTACTGAGGTACTTGGTAAGCCTGGCGAACATAATACAGAAATACATTCTATTCTGGCAGAGTATGGTCTACCTTATGAATTTCCTGTTGAGGTCCAACGTTTTGCAGATTCTTTGGATACTAGTATTAAGCAAGAGGAGATTGCTAAACGAAGGGATATGAGGGATGTTCTAACCTTTACGATAGACCCAAAAGATGCCAAGGATTTTGATGATGCACTTTCTTTTAGAAATTTGGACAACGGAAATTATGAAATAGGAATTCATATTGCGGACGTATCGCATTATCTACATAGGGATACCATTTTGGACGACGAGGCATATGACCGAGCAACATCTGTATATTTGGTAGACCGTGTGGTGCCGATGTTGCCAGAAGTGCTATCAAATAATGCGTGCTCCTTAAGGCCTAATGAAGAGAAATATACGTTTTCTGCGATTTTTGAATTGGATAAAAAAGCAATAATCAGAAATCAGTGGTTTGGCAGAACGGTTACAAATTCTAATGAGAGATTTGCTTACGAAGAGGCTCAGCATATAATAGAGACGGGTAAAGGAAATATTCCAGAAAATGTATCTATTAGAACTGATAGCTATTCCGTGGATTCGGAAATTGTGGAAGCCACTTTGACAATGGATAGGCTTGCTAAGATTATGCGGAAAAAACGCATGGATCAAGGAGCAATTTCATTTGATAAGGTTGAGGTCCGTTTTAACCTTAATGAGCAAAATGAGCCTGTAGGGGTCTTTTTTAAGGAGTCTAAGGATGCCAATAAGCTAATAGAGGAGTTTATGTTATTGGCCAACAGAAAGGTAGCCGAGTTTATAGGAAAACAAAAACCTAAAAAGACTTTTGTTTACAGGGTACATGATGACCCAGATGAGGATAAACTCATTGCTCTAAATGGAATTGTATCTAGGTTTGGTCATAAACTTAACTTTAAGGATAAGAAGTCAATTAGTGCCTCCCTGAATCAATTATTGGAAGATGTTAAGGGGCAAAAAGAGCAAAACTTGGTAGATACATTGGCGATTCGTAGTATGAGCAAGGCTATATATACTGTGGATAATATTGGACATTATGGCTTAGCCTTCGATTATTATACACATTTTACCTCTCCAATCAGACGTTACCCAGATGTAATGGTTCATAGGTTATTACAGCATTATCTAGATGGAGGAAATTCGGCGAAGGCGGATAAATATGAGGAGAAGTGCAAACACTCATCCGATATGGAGGGTCTGGCCGCTAATGCCGAAAGAGACTCCATCAAGTATATGCAGATTAAATTTATGCAAGATCATAAGGATGAGGAATTTACTGGTGTTATTAGTGGAGTTACGGAATGGGGAATTTATGTTGAGATAATAGAAAACAAGTGTGAAGGTATGGTTCGCATACGGGACATAAAGGGAGATTATTATATCTTTGATGAGAAGCAATATGCCATAGTTGGAGAACGAACAAAAAAAATGTATCAATTAGGTGATGAAGTTATCGTAATGGTAAAGAACACCGATTTGATTAAGCGTCATTTGGATTTCTCCTTAATAGGTAAGAAGGAATAGTTTTTTGAATGAATTTTGATTCTTAGGAATCCTTGAATCAAAAACCTGATTATCAGGTTTCTAAATAAGATTAATGAAGCATTTTCTAATATTGTTGTTTGTACTTTCTGTACCTAAATTGGTTGCTCAGGAAAGTAAGTTGACAAAAACTCTGGAAAAATTTGCAGAAGTAAAAGGTTTCGATGGTATTTCCATTAATCTAATCAGGTCTTCAGAAAATAAGGCCGTAATAACTGGGGAAAACACGGATAAGGTTGCAATTGTAAATAATGAGGGTATCCTAAAAATAAGAATGGAACTATTGAAATTCTTTAGTGGTTATAAAACATTTGTGGACTTGTATTATACAGATGATATTATGATCATCGATGTCAACGAGGATGCAAGGATTACTTCCGAAGGTACCATTACCCAAGATGTTTTGGAGTTAAAGGCACAGGAAGGCGGGGAGATTAGCATAGCTACCCAAGTAGAACAATTATTAATTAAGTCCGTATCTGGAGGTGTAGTTAGGGCCACAGGTATTTCTAATCTACAGGACGTTCAAATCAATACTGGTGGTGTGTATGAAGGTAAAAGTTTACGAACTAAATTTTCTACTGTAAATGTCAATGCAGGATCTAGGGCTGAGATTTATGCTACTGAATATGTAAAGGCTGCAGTAAAGGCCGGTGGTGAGGTTTTGGTATATGGTAATCCATTAAAGCTGGAGGAAAAGACTGTTTTCGGTGGTAGCATAAAAAGAATGTAGGTCACATATGTGGGAGGATATACATGCGGCAATTCCATTAGGCTTTATTCTAAGTTTTATGATTGGCCCTGTGTTCTTTGTTTTATTGGAAACGAGTGCCCTTAAAGGATTCCGAGCGGCCCTCATTTTCGATTTAGGGGTTATATTGGCTGATATTGTTTTTATTACTATTGCTTATTTCAGTAGTTATCAATTATTGGAAAACCTTAGCAATCAGCCAGGTTTATATGTATTTGGAGGTGTAATTCTTTTGGTTTATGGGATAACCATTTTTTTTAAACATGGATCTAAGAAAACCGCGGGGGCACCTATTAAGTCCAAAAGAAATGATTATTTAAGTCTTTTTATTAAAGGTTTCCTTTTGAATTTTATCAATATAGGAGTGCTTGTATTTTGGTTGGGGATAATAATAATTGTTGGTCCTAGCTTGGATAATGAACCGTATAGAATAAGAGTTTTTTTTGCTACAATGATATTGGCCTATTTTGTTACTGATATATTTAAAATTCTTTTGGCAAAGCAATTAAAGCGAAAGTTAACGGGTACTAGGATAAGATTGATAAAAAAGGGAATTGGAATCATTTTGATTGTTTGTGGAGTGGTATTAATAACCAAGGGTTTTATTCCGAAAGATAAGTTTGACATAGAACAGAAGATTGAAAATATAACACATTAAAAAAGGACCTTATCAAGGTCCTTTTTTAATGTTTGGTTTACTTATCCTCTATTTTTTATAATTATCGTTTAACAGTTTGATTATTTCCTCTGTAATATCGTTAGTCTCTTTACCATAAAGAACGCTACCTCCATCACCACCTCCTAGAATATAACTGTATCCATTAGCCTTACCGAAGGCTTCAATTTCTTTTTTTACTTTGCTAACTACACTATCCATTTCTGTTTGACCGGCAAGTTGCAGTTGTTGGTCTTCCATTTGAAGTTGTTGACCCATTTGTTGGCCTCTTTGTTGGAACTGCGCATATTCCTCTTGCGCTTTGGATTGGGACATCTGTTGAGCCCTAGTTTGAAACTCAGAGGCCTCAGCCTGAAAAGCTTGGGAGATACTATCCCTTTTCTTTCCTAGAACTTCTGCTTTTTCTTTGAATTTTGTTTCAATGTCAATTTTTTCTTGATATTCGTTCATAAGTTTTACATTATCAACAAAAGCAATTTTTTCTTGCTGACAGGATATTGCCATTAATGCGATTAATCCTAATATTATTTTTTTCATCTTCTGTTTTTTAAAGTTGGGCAAAAGTAACAAAGCTTTTTGTATTGATGTTTTCAAAAGTGGGTTTATTGATAAAATTAAGAATTCACTTTATATAGTTTTAATTTATAGTAATATTATAATTTATAAATTTAACCTATTATATATATACGCTTTTTAGACCATTTAAAGACTGTTTATAATATTGGGCATGATGTATATGGTTCTTGGTAAGTACTGCCCACTGAGCTATTCTAAATCAATTAGTTTTCTTTTTTCAATATATATATGATTGAAGAATATTCTTTTGTTCTAATCGCCTTAATATTCGATATAAGTCCATTCCAAAAGGCACGAAAATAATTTGGTCTGCCTGTTTTATATTTCTCAGATAATAGTGAAACATAGAAAGAGTCGAAATACATGGGTTTGGTATTTACAACTTTCAGTTTATAATTATTAAAAAGCTTGCTTATTGAGTTTTGTGAGAAATGCCATAAATGTCTGGGTGTGTCGTATGCAGCCCAATGATGTTTGTATTTTTGTGCATCATAGGATTTATAGTTAGGTACAGCAACGAACAAATACCCATTAGGTTTAAGTTTCGTTATAATTTTTTTTATTTGATTTTCTAGATTTGGTAGATGCTCTAAGACGTGCCATAAGGTAATTACATCATATTTTTGTTCAGGTAGATGTTCTAAGTCTTTTTCTAAGTCAATACCTTTTTCTTTTGCAATGTCTCGTGCTATTGCATTGGGTTCTACTCCACTGATATTCCAATTCTCTTCAATTCCTTTTTTTAAGAAATCTCCCGTGCCAGCACCAATATCCAGAATCGTTTTTTCTTCTGTTTTAAAAGTATCAATCAGTTTGTATTTCTTTTTTAAACTATATTTTTTTATTAATTGGTAGATTTTATCTATTAGAGTTTCTTTCCTATCGGTGTGAGAAATATAGGATTTACTATCATAATAATTATTCAAATTTTCAGGTTTAGGATGCGTTACCAACATATCCAATTCAGAATCATAAAGTAATTCAAAGGTTTCTTGTGTGTGGAAATAATCTTTTGTTTGGAGGTAAACTTTCATTTAGTTCTTACGCTTTATATAAATTGTTCCACGTGGAACAATGGTTTATCTTCCTAAGTATACTAAAAGAACACTTATATCGCTTGGGGTTACACCGCTAATCCTAGAAGCCTGTGATATAGTTACCGGTTGGATAGCAGTTAGTTTTTCACGCGCTTCAAATGAAAGCGAGTTTAATTTCTTGTAATCAAAATTGGGTGGAATTTTAACGGATTCAAGTCTTTGAAGTTTATCCGCATTTACCTTTTCTTTTGCAATATATCCTGAATACTTTACTTGAACTTCGGTTTGTTCCAATACTTCATTGTTCAAGTTGTTTTCTTTAACAAATTTGGTTACAGGTTCTAAAGTTAGCATGTGGTCCATGGTTACTTTAGGCCTTGAGAATAATTTAAACATTTTATCGGATTGCCTAATTGGTGAAGATTCAATTTCATTTAAAATCGGGTTAATTTCTTCTGGGAGTACACTAGTTTGTTTAAAGAATTCAACGAAAGATTTAGACTTACTTAACTTATCTTCCATTTTTTCCATACGATGTTTTTTGGCTAGACCAATTTCATATCCTTTAGGTGTTAACCTAAGATCTGCATTATCTTGTCTCAATAAAGTTCGGTATTCTGCTCTTGAGGTAAACATTCTGTAGGGCTCTTCCGTTCCTTTGGTGATTAAATCATCAATTAAAACACCAATATAGGCTTCATCTCGTTTTAATATAAAGGGTTCTTTTTCATTAATTTTTAGATGAGCATTGATTGCAGCCATTAATCCTTGAGATGCGGCCTCTTCATAACCTGTTGTTCCATTGATTTGCCCTGCAAAATATAAGTTATCTATAAGTTTTGTTTCTAATGTGTGCTTTAATTGAGTAGGTGGAAAGTAATCGTATTCTATCGCGTATCCAGGTCTAAAAAACTTTACTTTTTCAAATCCTTTAACAGACCTTAATGCTTTAAACTGTACATCTTCGGGTAAGGATGTGGAAAATCCGTTTACATATACTTCTACGGTGTCCCAGCCTTCTGGTTCAATAAACATTTGATGGGAATCCTTATCTGAAAATCTATTAATTTTGTCTTCGATAGAAGGGCAATATCTTGGTCCTATACTTTTAATTCTTCCGTTAAACATGGGAGACCTGTCAAAACCTTCTCGAAGCAGGTCGTGGACCAACTTACTTGTATGGGTCATATGACATTCTCGCTGTGTTTTTAAGATTGGAGTATCGGAATAAGAAAATTTTTCAGGTTTCTCATCTCCTGGCTGAACAATCATTTTGGAATAGTCTAGCGATCTACCATCGACTCTTGGTGGAGTACCAGTCTTCATTCTTCCACTTTCAAAACCGAGTTGGGTTAATTGTTCGGTTATGCCGGTTGCGGCTTTTTCTCCCGCTCTACCTCCACCAAACTGTTTTTCACCTATATGGATAAGGCCATTCAAAAATGTCCCATTGGTAAGAATTACCGATTTCCCTTTAATTTCTAGACCTAGTGATGTTCTTACGCCGACAACCTTATCATCTTCAATAAGTAATCCATTGACCATTTCCTGATAGAAATCAACATTTGGAGTGCGTTCTAGAGCTAGCCTCCATTCCTCAGCGAATCGCATTCTATCGCTTTGAGCCCTTGGACTCCACATAGCTGGTCCTTTGGATTTATTCAGCATCTTAAATTGTATAGCAGATTTATCCGTGATTATTCCGCTATATCCACCTAAGGCATCTATTTCCCTAACTATTTGACCTTTAGCTATTCCGCCCATTGCCGGATTACAGGACATTTGTCCTATAGTCTGCAAGTTCATGGTTACCAAAAGAGTTTTCGATCCCATATTGGCTGCGGCGGCTGTGGCCTCCGCTCCGGCATGACCTCCTCCGACTACTATTACATCATATTCTTCTCCAAACATATCTATTGTTCCACGTGGAACATTTTAATTTTTTCTTCTTCCTTAAAGCGCATTTCTTTTATGTGCTTTTCTTTTTTATCCTGATATCCCGCTAAATGTAGTAGACCGTGAGCCATGACTCTTAAAAGTTCATTTGTTAATGAAACACCATAGGTTTCTGCATTTTCTTGAACCCTTTCAATAGAAATATAAATGTCTCCAGAAATTTTCCTCCCGATAGTATAATCGAAAGTTATAATATCTGTGTAGGTATCATGTTGAAGATGTTTTTTATTAATTTCCAACAGAAAGGAATCATCACAAAATATAAAGTTAATATCACCCGCGCTATATCCTTCCGAAACACAAATGCGCTCTACCCAATCAGCATGTTTTTTGGTTTCAGTAAGTTTAAAATCAGTTTCAAAATGAAATTCAATCATTATCCTTAAAGTACTCTTTTACGCGGTTTTGAAAATTTTGGCGCAAAGGTAAGGCTTGTCTGTTTAAAATTTCAATCTCGTTACGATAATTATCTAATAATGAGGGTTTGGTGGTTATTGGATTAGTAAAGTCCTGTTTGTTTGTATTGCTTTCGCGTTCTGATTTTCGCCCTTGCTTCAAAGCGGCATTTTCCAATTTCAACAACTCATATTGAATGGTGTTGGCTTTGGTTATCGTACGTTGTGTTATTCCATTTTCTAGGAGTTCATTTTGAAAATCTTCCATTTGGCGGATTAGTTTCTCCCCCAGTTTTCTGTCCCCATCATTAATGAGGTTTTCCAATTGGTTTTCCAGTTCTTGTTTAATTCTTTGCTGTTCTTGATAGATTTGGTAGATTTCCTGTAATTCAGATTCACTCATAGAACCTTGACCTTGTCCACTACCTCCTTCACGATTACCGTTTCCATTTTGCCCTTCCCCACCTTTTCCATTTTCTCCTTCACCTTGACTTCCACTCTGGCCTTGGCCACCTTGTTCACCTTTTTTTCCTTTTGTCCCTTGTCCGTTCTCTCCCTGTTTACCTTCCCCGTTTTCTCCGGATTCACCTTGTTTACCCTCACCTTTTTGACCTTCTTGTCCTTGACTTCCGGATTGACCCATTTTTTCTCCAACGGATTGTTGTTGTTTAATTATATCAGGTAATTGAAATCCTTCTTGGCTTTGCCCACTTCCCTTGCCCATTTGCATACTTTGTTGCATGTTTTCCAAAACATGGGCAAGAAAATCTGCCAAGCTGTTGGATGCAGTCAACACGTATTTTTGATAAGATACCCCTTGGTATATTTGTCCTTCGGTTATACTTTCTAAAGACTTGTCTATGTTATAGTAAACTTCTGTAATCTGTTCGTTTACGAATTCCGAAAGTTCTGCCTGCCTCAAGGATAAGGCAAAAAGACTGTCGTCTACATGCTCAAATAAACCACGAAGTTCTTTTTGGTTTCTAACGGTTTCAGAATATTGCGAAATATCTTCCCGTTCCTGGATGCTCAGTTTGTCAAAAAGATTCTCTTGTTTAAATGAAAAAATTATTAGGTTATCCAAAATCTGCCTAAGCATTTCAGCATCTTCTGCAGCTGAAGAACCGCTCGATCCTCCGCTCATTGAGGATTTGCCTAGTTCTTCGCTCATCTCCTTCATTTTTTCGGCAGCGGACTTTTGATTTTGCTTGGCCTTATTTGCATTTTGCTCCATGGATTCCGTATCCGAACTTTGTTCGTTACCTTGATGCTTTTTTATTTCCTCAAGAGCAGTGTTCTGATTGTCCTTTACTCCCGCTTCCTTGTCTTTGTCGATGTTCAGTTCGACTGGCTTTTTCAATTGACGATTATCCTTTTGTAATTCCTCCAGTTCCTTGGCAATATTTTCAAAGTCCTCATTCAATTTCTGTTGCTCCTTTTCGGAAAAATCTTTGCCAATATTAAGTTGTGATAGAATTTCTTGCTGTTCTGCCAGTTTTTCTAGATCATTGGCCAGTTGTGAGGCTTTTTCGGTAACATAATAGCGCTTGGTAAGCTCAACCAATTGTTCTAAGCTACGTTCCGAGTTTTGTTGTTTCTTTCCTAATTCTTCAAGTCGTTGACCCAACTCATCCTTATTAATTTTATCCGCAATCTTGTTGAGCTCTTCTAGTAGTTTCTGGTTTTTTCTAGCCTCTATTTCCTGGCGCTCCAGACGTTCTTGTAGAAGTTGATTTAGTTTGTCATCCTTTCCTCCTTTTTCTAGGTTGTCCTTAAGCTCTTTGCTAAATTTTTGCATTAATTCCTCTTGCTGCTCCTGTTTTTCCAAGAAATCCTTGACCTGATTTTTGTCGTTAAAGTCCAGACGATTCTTTTCTTTTTGCAAGGCATTGATCTCTTTTAAGGTTTCACGCTGTTCTGCGGCCTTTTCCAGAGATTTGTCTAGGTTGTTTATTATCGATTGTTGGGACTCGAGCTCTTTGTTCTTTAATTGATTTCCGTCTAAAATTTCTTGAGTGAAAACTCCGCTTTTCACTTTTTTACCACCATGTATCCCATCATTGTCTGTGACCTGAAAATAAAACGCGTAATTTTTTCCTTCTTCTAAGTTCAAACCAGATGGGAAAGTATAATAAAATTGGTGAAAGTTGCTTTGGGGCTTATTTAGGTCCAATGCTTTTTTGATTTCTTCATTCCCTTGCTCGTAATAAATTAATTCTACTTTTCTTAGGCCATAATCATCCGTCGCCTCCCCGGAGTAATAGGAAATATTTGGCTCCAAGGAATCCAAAACTTGCTCCACCTTAATGGTCGGATATCCATCTTTTATTACTTGAAAGGAATAGCCTAGGGTTTCATAGTCGCGGACGTTCGAGTTTGAGGTCGAAAGCTGATAATCCAAGTTGGAATAAATCGGTTTGGATAAGGTGAAATTATTCTGTTCGTTATTAAAGACTAGACTGGTATCCCTTGTAATAAGCTTTATTTCTTCGGTATCCTGCCCTTTGATTTCCCAGGTAACCTTAGTGCCTTCAGGAAGCAGTGCATTCCCTGTACTTTTAATGATTTCCGTATTTTTTTTAAGATAATTTGGGTAGTCCAAGCGCATATTAAAGTCCGAAATAGCGGGTGCCTTCAGGGCGATAAGTTGATAGTCTCTAGATCTTACATTGTTTCCCTTAAAATTAAAGGTCGCCGTGTTAATTGGGGGCGATAAGGTATATTGATAAATCCCGTCCACCTCCTGTAATAAGATTTCTCTTCCGTCCAAAACAACAAAAACATTTTCAGGTTTAACTTCACCACTAGTTGCAACTTGAAAGGTAAAGGGTTCACTCTCGACAACCTGTAATTGAGGGGAAAGTAGTTCGAACCTAAAGGGGTCGGGCGGTTCATAAGCTAGATTATAGTTCACTACCCGGGTATAGCTTCCAAAGAAAGTTTCCCAATTGCCAGAAACCCATAAAACACCAAAAAACAAAAGCGGAATTAAGGCAAACTTTATATATCGCAGTGGTTCTTTTGTGTTGACCGCATTTTTAAAAGGAATAGGTTTTAGATGCTCCGAACGTTGTTCAATACTTGCGAGTAAAAGCTCCGATTTTTCTGGATTATCGGCCAAATCCAAGAGATTGTACAATTTATCGCCCACTTCTGGAAAATGCTTCCCGATCATTAAGGATGCATCTTTTGTCGTGATACCCTTTTTAATTTTGAACAGATAAAAAACAGGAACAAAAATGTATTTATAAAGTAAATAGCCCTCAACCAACAGAAAAGCCATGAGCAGGATAAGCCTTCCGGTCGAATTTAACCAGAGGGCAAATTCAATACCTACTACGGCAAGAAAAAATAAGAGGCCAAGTGCCGTAAAAAGAATAACACCCTTTATTAGTTTTTGGGTGTAATGTTTACGAATGAACTCATTTAATTTTTCTAATATAATGCTGTAAGACTGCAATTTGCGTAGATTTTTATACCAAGATATAAGGTTTTCAATTTTAAAGCTTAGAAAAATTTGTTAAAAGGCATCTTACCCCTAGTTTTAAATCGCCTATTATAGCAAAAGAAGAAGCAATGTCCCAAATTATATGTAATAAGAGAAACCCCTCTTTTAAGCGAACATCCCTTTTTATACCTTTGCGACATGACAAAGAAAGTACGTGTTAGATTTGCGCCCAGTCCTACAGGGCCATTACATATTGGGGGAGTACGAACCGCCCTTTTTAATTATTTGTTTGCCAAGAAAAATGGGGGCGATTTTATCCTGCGTATCGAGGATACGGACCAAAACAGGTTTGTGGAAGGAGCAGAGCAGTATATTGTGGACGCCCTTAATTGGTGCGGCATTCTATTTGATGAGGGACCTTCATCTCCGGTGGCCCGGGGGGATACTTATGGAAAGTATGGACCTTATAGACAAAGTGAGCGCAAACACTTATATAAAGATTTTGCAGAGAAATTAATTCAAAAAGGTAAGGCGTATTATGCCTTTGACACTTCGGAGCGATTGGATTTTCATAGAAAGGACCATGAGGCCAAGGGAAAAACATTTATTTATAATTGGCACAACCGATTAAAACTTGATAATTCGCTATCCCTTATGCCTGAAGAAGTAAGGAAAAGACTGGAATCTGGGGAAGATTATGTAATTCGATTTTTAACTCCGCCGGATGAAAAGTTGCATCTAAAGGATATTATAAGGGGAGATATAGAGATAGATACAAATATTCTTGATGATAAAGTACTCTTTAAGAGTGATGGTATGCCCACCTATCATTTGGCAAACATTGTGGATGACCATTTAATGGAAATATCCCATGTTATTCGAGGGGAAGAATGGCTGCCTTCGTTGGCCTTGCACCAGCAACTTTATGATGCCTTTGGCTGGGAAGCTCCACAATTTGCACACCTACCCTTGATTATGAAACCTGTTGGCAAAGGGAAATTGAGCAAGCGTGATGGAGAAAAGGGAGGTTTTCCGGTTTTTCCTTTGTCTTGGAACGATGCTATGGGTTATCGGGAAGCGGGTTATTTCCCAGAAGCCGTGGTTAACTTTTTAGCACTTTTGGGTTGGAATCCAGGTACGGAACAGGAGCTTTTTTCTTTAGAAGAGCTGGTAGATAGCTTTTCTTTGGACAGGGTAAATAAATCTGGAGCTCGGTTTGATCCAGAAAAAACCAAATGGTATAATCAGCAATATATGCATCAAAAGGAAGATGCGGTTTTGGCCGAAATGTATATGAAGGTACTTTCTGAAAAGCCAATAGAAATAGGGTCTAAAGAATATGTGACCAACGTAGTATCCCTTATTAAGGAGCGGGCAACTTTTGTTTCCGATTTTTGGGAGCTTAGCGATTATTTCTTTGTCGCACCTACTGAATATAATGAAAAGGTTGTAAAAAAACAGTGGAAGGAAGGCACCAAGGAAATTATGGGAGATTTGCTAGAGGTTGTGGATACTATTAAGGATTTTTCTTCTGAAAATGTGGAGACTAAAGTAAAATCTTGGATTTCCGAAAAAGAATTGTCTTTTGGTAAGGTAATGCCTCCGTTACGATTGGTGCTCGTAGGAGATATGAAAGGACCACATATTTTCGATATCATGGCCATGATTGGGAAAACCGAGAGTATGGATAGAATTAAAAGGGCAATCGCCAGATTAGGCTAGAACACTTAGTTTTGTAGCATCTGTTGTACAAATTTTAATTCCCCGTCGATGTCGCTAGGAACAGCTAATCCTAAGATTTTACACACCAAAGGATATATGTGAATGTTTTTAAAAGAAGAAGCCGTGTAATTTTCTTTAAAACTTGGGCCGTTGGCATAGAAAATCCCATGCATTTCTTGATGTTTTGGGTCATACCCATGAACTCCAAAAGTGGTCTTCGCGTTTGCAATTTTTGTTTCAATATTCTTTTGTGAGGCAAAATAATACCCGAAATCTGGAATCACCTGAACCTCACCCCAATCCTTGTTTTTGGGTTTATATTCAAATCCAGGGGTGTCCTTTGTTTGGTAAACCTTAAAATGATTTTCTTTTTCTCGTAAAGAATCAATGACGGGCCCTAGGTCTTGCCTATTTTTCAAATGAATGTTTACAATTGCGCCATTGTCGATAATGGAGTACAACGAATCGTTTTTTAAAGGGTCTATAGGAATATAGTTCTCTTTAGGCACCTCCACCATACCATGGTCCGACACTATTATGATATCCACCGGAAGCCCAGTAGCTTTTACCCCTTCAAATAATGATTCCAAGTTTTTGTCTAATCCCATTAGGGTCTTTTTTAGTTCATTATCGACATTTGGGCCAAATAAATGTCCAGTATCATCCATATCGGAAAAGTACATGGTTACTAAATGTGGTCTTTTTTTTACTGGCAATGAAAGCCATTGGAGCACCTTTGACACCCTCTCCTTGTTTTTTATGGACTCATCGTACTTTTCATAATAAGTAGGCCATGAGCCTAGAATATTCGCTTCTGAGCCCACGAAAAAGTAACTTGCCGTAACCATTCCGGACCTTCCCGCTTGTATCCAAAGGGGAATTCCACCATAAAAGGTTCCGTCTTCCACAACTTCTCGATTTCCAATACTGTAAACCTGGTCCTTTTTGTGACTGTAAAAACGGTTACCTATAAGTCCGTGTTTTTCAGGATACATACCCGTTGCAATCGTATAATGGTTTGGAAAGGTCTTGGAGGGAAAGGAAGGAATCAAAGACTCTGCCCGAACACCTTTTTCAATAAACCGGGTTAAGAAAGGAGGGTTAAATCGCTCCACATAATCCCAGCGAAAGCCATCCAACGATACCAAGATAACATAAGGTTTGTTTAGGGTTTCATCGGAATTTAAGGTAGGTAAGGAAATTGCGCTAGAACTGCTTTTACATCCTGAAAAAAACAGTACACTGATTAAGGATAATAGAACTAAGGCCAACTTTCTTTTTGTCATTTCTCGAAGGTAAACAGATTAAGCTCCTAAAATAGGCCATAAAAAAACATAGAACCAGGGACCACATCATGTTTTACCAAGAAATAACATAAGGGGAGAAAAGTTAGGGATTAACAAAAATCTAAAACAAGTGTAAATCCGGTAATTAATATAGTTTTATTAGAATATTGGCCAAGGTTACAAGGCCAATGAGCAATATGAGCAACAAGGATATTCTTTTAAACTTATCCTGCTTGATATATTGAAGGATACGTTTGCCTAGATAAGTGCCGGAAACTCCAATGATTAATAAAAAAGGCAAGTAAATCAGATGTTCTTTTTGAATATAGCCATTGTTGAAATAGACAAAGGTTCTAGTAAAATCTATAAAAAAATCAATAAAGGCGGAGGTAGCGATAAACACACTTTTTTCCAGATTAAAGGCCGCCATGGTAAGACCTCGAATAGCACCTCCCGTACCTAACAACCCCGCGGAAAATCCGGACAACACCCCACCAGTTATCGCATTCTTTTTATTTGGATTAATAACCAAGTCTTTTTTAATTAGGAACAGTAAACTAAGGCTAACCAAAAACAAAGCAAGCGTTATTTCCAAAAAGGAACTATCCACAACCTTGGTCAAAAACCCACCAATAATCACGAATATAACGGACGGTATACCAATGTTCATCAGCAACTTTTTATCCAGTCCTTTTTTAAACAACATGATTTTACTCACATTGCTAAACAAATGGAAAAGGGCGGTAAGACCTAGAACAAAATGGAAATCAAAGAAAAAATTCCCAATAGGCACAAAAAACACAGAAGACCCAAAACCGCCCACGGTGCCTATGATTTCGGCCACCAAGGCTAGTAGCAAGAAAAGATAGTTGAGCTTGTTCATGGCAATGGAATCATTAGGTTCCTACAGATTCCAATTTACTCAAATATATTTATGGGACCCGTCGCAAGAAGGCATTTTTTGGGAATGGCCACAGACACAATCGTGCATTCCCTTACCATCTAATATTCTGGCCCTGTATTTTTCAATACGGGATTCTCGGGTCTTTGCTTGTTTTGCACCTGAAAAATATAATAAATATCCTTTTTGTCGTCCGGAGGTAAGGTTTTGAAAGGCCGACTCAAAGTCTGGGTCCCTATCAAACTTAAGCTGAAGCTCTTCAGGGCGCTCCATTGCCTCGGCTTTTTTGTAATCAATTCTTAAACCTGATTTTTCCACCTCAATGGCTTCTAAGACATAAGTCTTGAGTATTGGCCTTAACCGAATAATCTCACTTACGTTGGTAAAAGGAACTATTCTTGCCGACTGCGTATTTTCCCCTTGCTGTTTTAGGATACCTTCGGAATCCTTGAGTAGGGCACCTTTAAAAAAAGCAAGGCAACAAAAATCTTTAAAGGAACCGATGAGAGAAATATTTTTATCATAGTATATATAGCACGGACTGCCCCACTTAAAAGCTTCCACAAGTCCACAATCCAGCAAAATTTGCCTGATTAGCGCAATTTCATCGGGCCATCTTTTTTGTTTTCCAATAAACTCAGAAACCTTTGGATTCATGGAGATTTGGCTTATTTGATAATTCTGGCGTGAAGCTACCTGATAATTCTGGCAAAAGTTTTAGAATTAGCGCCTCGACGGCACTATTTGCCTGTTTTAATAATCCGTAATCGAATCCACTTCAAATTTTCTCATAGCTTCTCCGTCCACTAAGGTGTAGGAAACTTGTCTAGTCTCACCACTAGAGTCTTCGTCGTTGAACACAGGAAAGCGCTGAACCAGATTGTTTTCTACAACAAAAAATTCATCATGGCCATTATATCCTTTATTGATTCTGGAATTTTCCGATACGGGAGGAAAGTATACTTGGCTCATGGATTTCATATTGTTTACCGAAAAGGCATAAACCTTGCCGTATTTATTACTTTCAACGGATTGCGTGTAAACCAAAAGTTCTGGGGAGCCATCCGAGTTTAGGTCCTCAACTTCGGCATTAATTACGCTTTCACCAGTTATATTGAATGATTCATTATATTCCTGCTCCTGCAATCCGAAAGTAAATATGGAGAGCATGTTCTCTTCTTTTTCTAAAGATGAGACATTAAAACCAACACCTTGTAGATTGAGTACTTTGGAAAAAGAAGTGGGGTCGACCTGTTTTTTGTCAAGTTCACCATCTATTTTTCGATACGTTCCCGTGAAACTGGCTCCACCACTACAGAAAAAGGACAAAACCCCATCGTCTTCTGGATTTTCTGGGGCTATAGATATGGAGTCGTTTGAAAAACGAAATCTTATTTTTTTACCTTTATAAACCGCCTCGTAGACACCCTCATTTTTCTTATAGGCCTTGGTGTCAAAGGTGCAGGTTGGCCTTTTTTTATCCGCCCTTGAACGGACTGAAACTGAGATGCTATTGTCATCTATTTTATTTACGATTACGGCTATCCAGTCATAACCTTCATTTTTCTTAACATAGCCATCGTCTACATAATTTCCAGAATAGTCTATGTTTTTTGAGGTCGAAACTTCGGTTGGCGTTCTGCTATTTACCTGTTCCGAATTGCTTTTGTTATCCTGTTTACAGGAGTGAATCATAAGGAAAGGCAGCATTAAGAACGCTATTTTTCTCATAAAGTAAGACTTTGTGAATACCATCGTTAAATTTACAAAAAATGTTCACTCCACAAGAGAAGAAGCCAGTTCTCTATATAATTTCCATTCGCCGTCTACCTTTTTTAAAAGCACCAAGAAAGAATCTCCCATTTCGTGGACAGTTCCGTTTTCATCTGTATAATAGGTACGACTTACACCGAAATCGTAGGCCATGGTATCCGATAGAATCACAGTCTCCTTAGGGCTCATTTTAATACTGTCATACCTGAATTTATTGCCGTGTTGTTCCCTAAGTGCTCTATAGGCTATCCAATCATCACTGCCCGGACCAATGGAGATGAGGTCCTTCGTTACAAAATTTCCCAAATCGCCATATCGTTGCTCTTTAACAGTCTTTTCAAAAGAGGCTCTCATCTCTTGAATTTTGTCAAGTTCTGCTTGCTTATCAATCCTTTTTACGACAGGTTCAGGTGAAATTGTCTTCCTTGCCTTATTGTTTTCATTGCAGGAAACAAGCATAAACACTAGAATAAAGGAAAAAAGGTTTTTCATGCTATTTATTTATAGTTAATTTAATTCCGCTGTTTTTCGTGAGCCTGACTAATCATATGGCTCATACAAAGCCAATTACCTTCAATTTTTTTGTAGACCCTTAAATGGTTGATGATGCGGTCTTTCATCGGGCTGCCATCTGGCCATTTTTGACCTGTACGGATATTGGTAGACCTCGCCAACGCTATATCTTCATTGAGAAAAGTAATATCCGGTGTTTGGTAATTGTTCTTCCCGGACATGACAAAATCAAGGCTAAAGATGATTTCCAACAAAGACTTAAGTTCTTCCTTGCCTTGTACCCTGTCGCCAAAAGCATTGGTCCAATCAATACCTTTCGAATATCCGGCCAATACTCGATTTATGTCCTTGGAATCCCAACCTGTGTCATAATCTATTATGTTTTGCTTTATCATTTCTATATCATTGTTCCTAGTGCTTGTACCCTGACCGTAGGAAACATACAGGACGCAAACAAAAAAATAAATAAGACTAAAATTTTTCATATAACTTTCTTGTTTCGGTTTAGAGTTATTTGTTTTTTGAACAGGCATACGTTTGATGAAGACCTAAGACCTTTTCTAATTATTGTGTTTTTCCGTTTTTCCAAACCTGTTCTACCTTTCTAAGATTTGCAAGGTCACTTAATGGGTTCTCATTGAGGATAACAAAAGTTGCCTTGCTCCCTGTTTTTATTTCTCCAATAGGTAAATCAAAAGCTTTAGCAGCATTTCCTGTAGCTGTTTTAAGTACTTCTAGGTTAGACAACCCTGCCATTTTGTATAATTCTAATTCCAAAAAATAATCTTCTCCAAAATTCATTTGCCCTTCCTGGGCATCAGTACCCGCTACAATTAATATCCCAGCATCGTGCATTTTTTTTATTATCTCCGCAGATTCTTTTGCATCCAATAGATTGTTTGTAATCCATTCCAACATAAAAGGCGGTAATCCATCCATTGGTTTTAAATTAATGCCTGCAGTAGGCACTACAAAAGCTCCACTTTCCGATATTGCTTTGTAATAGCTGTCCTCAATTGGATAATCTTTTTTCATGCTCAGCATGTGTACAAAACCATCCGGATTATACTTTGCAATAGTTTCCATTTCTTCAACTTCGCCGGCATGAACTACTGCTTTGTACCCCTTTTCATGTGCATTTTGGATAAGCCCCCCTATTTGTTCATACGACAAAGTTGGAACCGCTGGTTCACCCATCCACCCCCCCAAAGTGTGAATTATTTTAATGTAATCAACCTTTTTTGAAATCCGATGTTCCATCCAGTCTTCAATGCTAATTGAGTCAGTGATGGTTTCCATGTTTGGGCTGAATTGAGTGGGATGCCCTCCAGGTACCGTAGCAGCATGACCCGCACCATATATAGTGGAAAAACCAATTGAATCTTTTGTCAGGGATTTCCATCCAAGTTCTCGATCCTCCAATCCAGTATGCATATTTAGAAGCGTCAAAACACCTAAAGGGTAACCTGCTTTTAAATCTTCTAACGTATTGGCATGGACGTGGGCGTTGACTAAACCGGGAATTATATATTTTCCTGTTGCATCTACTATTGAATCTGAAGCTAATTTTTGATTCGTGATAGCAGCTATTGTATCACTGTTGATAGCCATATTTACAAGGCCCAAGTCCTTATAACCATCAAATAAACCGACATTTTCGATGACAATGTCATATTTAGGTCCTTTGGAGCAACCTATTAAAAGAAATAAAATCAAAAAAAAGGGTAATAGTTTTTTCATACAGATGAGTTTTGGATAACACGCTGAAAAGCTTATTCTACAATTTCAAATGTTTTAAACATGTTCTTACTAGCTGCATTGGGCACTTCAGAAATCAAGGCATAGCCGCCAGGTTCTAGTGTTGCCGTAAAATAGCCAGTTTTTCCAGCTGGCATGTCGTTTACTCCCCCTAAAAAAGTAAACCCCTCTGGAACAGGGTCTATGAGACCGTCGAGATTCAGCCAACTCATCCATGTTTCAAGTTTTTTTGTGTCTGCTCCGTCGGCTATTTTCACCAAATTTACATCGTGCCCCTGAAAATGCTCATGCTTCTTTTGGTCCAGATAGTGTACCGAAAAGGTATACGTTCCGGCGTTCTTTGGTGGTTCAAATGAAACACCGGTTTCGCCCGAAACCAAAACGTTTATATCAGCAGATGGCTCCGATAATGGCGAAACCCCATTGGACACCACTAGCACCTTGTACATTCCCATATTCGTATGAAACATACCTCCTGGCATTTTTACATAACATTCTATAATATAATAACCCGGGTCTAATTTCATGGTAGTTTGTGCGGTATGTCCTCCTGATATCAAACCAACACCGCCTGGCCATACCGTACCTGCATACCATTCGGGTATTTTGCCAAAGGCGGCAAAAGCCTCTTCATTTTTTCCTTCATATAATAAGGTAATTCCCTCTCCAAAGGGGGGCAACAACTCATTTTCAAAATCCTCAACAGTAATGCTGTCTATAGGGTCATCGATTAATATGAAGTGGGGTTGTGAAGATTCATTGTGATATTTCCAAGTAACCCATCCGGAAGGAATGGTGTCCGGAGACTGAAATTCCATACTTTCAGTTACAATATCTATTACCGAGTCAACTTCCTGTTCAACAATCATTTCTTCGATTTTTTCTTTTTTCTTGTCACCCCTACAGGACACAAATAGTATAAGCACGAAGGATGATAAAAAAATTAGGAACGTAAACTTAGTAGACTTGAATGGTATGTTCATAATGTTGGTTTTGAGTGGATCGGTTTTATGTTCTTAATTGTTATGGAGTGTTTCAAAAGCTATTTTCCAAGTGTTGTTGGGTTGTCTTCGCCAAGCAACAATGTAGGTTCCGGTGCTTTTAGTGGTGTCTCTAGTCTGCTTATTGACAAAAATCTCGTTAAAACTATTATAGGATATGGCCATATCCTCGGAAGCAATAATGTTGGGTTGCCCCCTATCCAACAACTGAACATCAAAGTCTTGATAAATGCCTTCCCACTGTGCCCTTAAGGAGTCTTTACTATTCAGCTTTACCGGAGATTCTGGATAAATGGCAGTAAAGCGGTCTTCATAGAAGTCTATCCAATCGTAATCGAACCTGGAGTATACCGAATATAGGCTGTCTACTTGTTCTTTGATTAAGGTTTGTAACATAGCATCTGGAGTTCGTATATTTTCTTGAATAGTTTCTTTTTCTTGACAAGAAGTAATAGTTAGAAAAGCGCATGCAGCGGTTAAAACTTGGAAAACGGGGAATGGTTTCATTTTAAAATGTTGGTTTGGTTTGGTGTATGATATTTGACGAATAAACTCTTATAAAATGTAGTGGATCCAATTATAATTGGCGAGCAGCACTGTATCAGTCGTATTGTTTTCTGTGTAAATAGCAGGCACAGAGGGCATAAGCCTATATTGTAACGAACGGTATTTGATTCTTTAGGTTATTTCTCTAAGTTTTAGGGCTTTTGATAGAATCCTTTTTAATTCTTTTATAGGGAGGTCTTTTTTTGGCTCAATTCTTAAAACCTTCATTTTAGTACGGTTTCCCGACTCCAAACTTGGGTGTTCCAACCTATTACCGTCAACCAAGAGTATATAAGGAGCATTCGTTTTCTTATCGGTCCATAAATAACAGATGGCTTTCCCTATGAAGCAAAAGCAGGGCATGCCGTATTTACGAGTTTCGTGAATAGTTTCATGCTGTTTAAGAATAATATCACGTATTGCCAAAAAGCAGCTTCTGTTGGGCTCTACCTGATTCAGATAAAAACGTTCCTGCTCAGATAAACTACGCATTGGCTAGATTGCGATGTAAATAGGAACTTCGGCGTCTTTAGGGTTTTGAGCCTTCTCCCCGTAAATTTCATAATCCGCTGAATAAGCTCTTTTAATGCCACTGTCCCAAATTTTCATCCATTCCTTGGCCACGACTCCCTTTGATAAGTCCCCCTTCGCTACAAATGTTGTATAAGTACCCCCACAAATAGACTTTCCTACCATTCCCGGAGGAGTATTGTCTAAAGATGACACTTTACAACCTAATAGTGTCGTGTAATGGCCGGTATGGTCACTTTCATAGTCGGTATAGACACTATAAATATCATTTTCAACCCGGTTGGGGATTTTTGTCATTAGATTTTCCGACAGGAATTTGTTAAATAATTCTCCGATATCTTCGGCTCCTTGATTGTTTTGGTTTGTGGTTCTTACGGTTATTCCAATAATTTGGAAAGGTGCTACTTCTACTTTTTCCATATTTTTTATTTTAGGTTTTAGCAAATGTAGTGTCGTCTGGTGTCATAGGTGTGTCAGGGGTTGCCAAGTTTTTCTACACGCATCAAAATATTGTTGCAAGCTTAGCTCATGAGGTTCAAAGAACTGGGGTAATAAGGAAAGGGTCGTTATTCGATCCAACCTAAAATATCGATAGGCATTTTTTGTTCTGCAAAGCGCAATGAGTACCCAGTTACCTTGTGTGGTGAAAAGGGCAAAGGGCTCTATGTTCCGCTGGCTGTACTTGTCATCTAGAGAATGATAATGAATATGAACCAACTGTTTCTTCGCCAGTGCAGTTTGTAATTGAATTAGATTTTCACTGGTCTTTTCAACACCAGTATTATCTCTTACCTGAATGCGGTTTGAAATGTATTCTAAATCTACTTTTTGATTTGTCCTAAGGACAGACTTAATCTTGGTTACTGCTTTATCGTAATATTTTGAAAGCGAAGCATCTTTGTTTTTTGTAATGATATGCCCGGCTGTAACCAAGGCATTGGCCTCTTCCTCTGTAAACATGATGGGAGGAATGGTATATGTGTCCAAAAGGGAATAGCCCTTTCCTTCTTCAGTTACAATAGGAACTCCTGATTGCTCCAAAGTTCGCATATCGCGATATATGGTCCGGATACTAACGGTGTATTTTTTAGCAAGGTTGCTGGCCGTAACCAACCTTTTTGATTGTAAATCGGTTAGAATAGAAGTTAACCGTGCAATTCTTGGTTTTTCCTTGGACATGAGTGAACCACTTTTGTTTAAAAGTAAGAAAATCGAAAGAACGATAAATTTGGCGGACGGAGTTATTTCTGGGTCTTTGTAACAAATTGCCTATAATTGCTACTAATAAGAGGCGATGTTTTCGTACATTCATTAACTTAAAAAAAATTGACTATGGGAGCTTTCATATGGATACCGATTATTATTTTTTTGGGACTTTTACTTTTGTCCTTCGTTTTTATCGTAAAGCAGCAAACGGCCGCTATTATTGAGACCTTTGGTAGGTATAGCAGTATTCGGCAGTCTGGCTTGCAATTTAAAATACCGTTCGTTCAACGGATTGCAGGCCGCTTGAGTCTAAAAATACAACAGCTGGATGTCCTTATTGAGACGAAAACCTTGGATGATGTCTTTGTGCGTATAAAGGTCTCCGTACAGTATAGGGTTATCCAAGAGAAGGTATATGATGCTTTTTATAAGTTGGATTATCCCCACGAACAGATTACCTCCTATGTCTTTGATGTGGTGCGTGCAGAAGTGCCAAAAATGAAATTAGATGATGTCTTTGTAAAAAAGGATGATATTGCCTTGGCGGTAAAAGCGGAACTTAATGATGCCATGTCTGATTATGGTTTTGACATCATAAAGACTTTAGTGACGGATATTGACCCAGATGCACAGGTAAAGGCGGCCATGAATCGTATCAATGCCTCTGAAAGGGAAAAGATAGCGGCTCAGTTTGAAGGTGATGCGGCACGTATCCTTATTGTAGAAAAGGCTAAGGCCGAAGCGGAAAGTAAGCGCTTACAGGGGCAGGGAATTGCAGATCAGCGTAGGGAAATAGCTCGCGGTTTGGAGGAGTCCGTTGAAGTACTGAACAAAGTAGGTATAAATTCACAAGAGGCATCTGCTTTGATAGTTGTAACACAGCATTACGATACCTTGCAGAGCATAGGAGAGGAAACAAATACAAATCTTATTTTATTGCCTAATTCACCACAGGCCGGTAGTGATATGCTAAATAATATGGTAGCTTCGTTTACGGCCAGTAATATGATTGGGGAATCCATGAAAAAGACTAATGTCAAAAAGGACGAGAACAAAAAATAGTACTTCTTTAAACTATAAAAGCCCTAAACAGTATGTGTTTGGGGCTTTTTTCAAGTATTAATTTGAAAATCAAAACGGTTTAGCCCTTCTGTTGAATCTTAGCCCAAGAATCTCGTAGACCCACCGTTTTATTGAAAATAAGCTTTTCAGGAGCTGTTTCTCGATCCACACAAAAATATCCTATGCGCTGAAACTGAAAACGTTCTCCTGCTTTGGCGTCTTTCAAACTTGGTTCTAGATAACCAGTAATCACTTCTAAAGAATTAGGGTTTATAAACTCCATAAAATCCTTGTCTTTTTGTGTATCCGGGCTTTCATGGGTAAATAAGCGGTCGTATAGGCGTATCTCGGCGGGAACGGCATGTTTTGTGGACACCCAGTGCAATGTACCTTTTACACGGCGCAAACTCTCCGGAGTGCCGCTTCCACTCTTACTTTTAGGGTCATAGGTACATTGTACCTCTATAATATTCCCATCGGTATCTTTTGTACAGCTTTCGGCCTTGATGATATATCCGTTCTTTAGCCGAACTTCGCCCCCTAATTTTAGCCGAAAGAATTTTTTATTTGCCTGTTCCTTAAAATCTGCTTTTTCAATATAAAGTTCTCCCGAAAATGGTACTTGTCTGGACCCCAAGGATTCGTCCTCTGGACTATTTTCGGCTTCCAGCCATTCCTCTTTTCCTTCGGGATAATTTGTAATGACCACTTTCAAAGGGTCCAGTACGCCCATCACCCTCGGTGTAATCTTGTTGAGGTCCTCACGTACATGAAATTCAAGCAGGGAAACATCAATTAAATTATCCCGCTTTGCTATACCGATGGTATCCGCAAAGTTTCGGATAGCATCTGGAGTATACCCTCTTCTTCTTAAACCGGAAATAGTTGGCATTCTGGGGTCGTCCCAACCTTTTACGACCTTCTGTTCCACCAATTGGGCTAGCTTACGCTTACTTACAACAGTATGACTCAAGTTTCTTCTGGCAAACTCTCGCTGTTTAGGCCTTAATTTTTTCGGATCAACTACTTGATCTAAAAACCAATCATATAACTCTCTATGAGGAAGAAACTCTAGGGTACAGAGTGAATGGGAAACCTGTTCTATATAATCACTTTCACCGTGTGTCCAATCGTACATTGGATAAATACACCAATCGGTATTTGTTCGGTGATGGGCACGATGCAAGACCCTGTACATAATGGGGTCGCGCATGAGCATGTTGGTGGAGGCCATATCAATTTTAGCACGCAAAACATGTGAGCCCTCTTTAAATTCTCCCTTTTTCATGGCTTCAAAAAGTGAGAGATTTTCTTCAACGGAACGATTTCTATAAGGACTGTTTACGCCAGGTTCGGTGGGCGTACCTTTTTGCTCAGCCATCTCTTCCGAGGATTGACTGTCAACATAGGCCTTTCCGTCTTTTATTAAAAGAACTGCCCAATCATACAATTGTTGAAAATAATCAGAGGCATACCGTTCGGTATCCCAATTAAAACCAAGCCAGGACACATCTTTCTTTATCGCATCTACGAACTCCTGTTCCTCTTTGGCAGGATTGGTGTCATCAAATCTCAAATTAACAGGAGCTTTATAACGCAGACCTAAACCAAAATTAAGGCAAATAGAACTTGCATGACCAATATGTAAATATCCGTTTGGCTCAGGGGGAAACCTAAATCGCAAATTACTCTGAGAGTAGTCTTTTTCAAGATCTTCCTCAATAATCTGTTCAATAAAATTTAAAGACTTGGATGTCTCGCTCATGTCGTAATTTTTCAAGCTACAAAAGTAGCAAAATTGCCGTAAAACCTACGATTAAAATACGCTCACAATGGATAAAATGCATTTCACAACAATTTTAAACTTGCCTACAACATTAAATTCCCCACGCGCGTTATAAGTGTCATATTTGTTTTGAGTACCAAAGGTTTAAGGTGAATGACCTACAATATCACTATTACTTAAGGGGCACAAAACAACACATCATTATGAAAAAATTTTACAAATCTTACTTCTTAACCGCAATCATTGTGCTAATAGGCTCCCTACAGCTTTCCGCACAGGCCATAGTAATAAATGCGCCGGAACCGGCAGACAACCCCAATTTAGCAGGAACTTCCGTTTGGGGCTATATTTGTGCAGGTAGCGGAGGTTTTAATGAATATTTTGTGAACGTAACGTGGGCTGGAACAGCAAATTCCGGAAATCAATTTATTCTAGAGCTCTCGGATGCTAATGGTAGCTTTGGGTCTCCAGTGGAGTTGGCCAACGTAACGGACAAAAACAATACGAACGATTTTGACATTGGGTTTTCCATACCCGAAGACACTAGAGGACTTGGTTATAAAATGCGGGTCAGGAGTACCGACCCCGTTAAAGTCGGTGCAGAATCAGAAGCATATAATATGTTCTTTATGGACATTACTACCAATTTGAACATTAGTGAGCTTGGTAATGGAGTGCCTCCAGGAACGGTCTGCGCAACAGGGCCAATTACCCTCCAAGTTGACAACATACCAAACCCAGAAACCTATCAGTATATATGGTATAGAAGCGGAACGCTGCTAGCTGGAGAATCTGGTCATACCCTGAACGTTACCCAGAGTGGAATGTACAATGCGTACATAGATTATGGCCCCAACTGTACTGGATCTGGTAATACGGATTCTAACATTGTAGATGTTACTATTGGAGGAACAGGAACTGGTATAGCAATTAGCACACCTAGTCAGACATTACTTTGTCCTACTGATTCTGAAACCTTATCTATTGACCAGACAGATGCTTCATGGAGTTATCAGTGGTATAAAAATGATACTGCTATACTTGGTGCCATCGGAACTACGTACACAGTAGATGGTGGTGTAGTCGGATTTGAAGGCGATTATGCGGTAGAAATTACGGGAACAGGTATTTGTACGGAAAGATCTGCAGCTGTATCTATGAGCAATCCAGGTTCCTTTACCGTAACTAGGGATAATCCTCAAAACATAGTGGTGCTTCCGGCACAACAACAGACTTTATCCGTTTCCACGAATGCCAGTGCGCCCACATATAAGTGGTTCAGGAATGATGTTGAGATTACAGGAGAAACCAATAATACATTGAATATTACGGAAGAGGGTACATATTATGCCCAAATAACAGAAACAGGCGGAAGTTGTGGTAGTTCCAGTAAAAACTCCGATACTACAATTGCAGTTTCGCCGGCTTCCTTTGAGGTGGTGGTCGATTATGCCGATAATTATACCTCTTGTGTTACAACTAGCATTATCCTTGAAGTCGTAACCATAAACGCGGTCGCAACAAATGGAACAAAAACGGACGTAACTACCGATTTAATAGATGCATTTGCATACCAATGGCAAAAAGAAGGTACGGACATTGCTGGACAGAATGGAAAGTCAATAAGCTTAGCGTCCAACCAAGAGAATGGAAACTACAAATTAGATGCGAGCATAGATACTTATAACGAATCATCGAATACCTTATCCGTACAACTATTAACGAGCGATGCAGTTACTATTAGTAGTACGAGTTCAGTGTACTGTAGTGCAAGTGATATTGTAAGCCTGTCATCCTCTTTGGATTTGACTACTGAAATTTACGAATGGCAATTAGATGGAGCTGTTGTAAGTACAACGGATATAAGTTTAGATGTAAGCGCAGCAGGCACATACCGATTGGTTTTAGATAGGGATGGTTGTCAACTCATTTCTAATGAGGTTACAATTTCCCCATTGGATGATAATCTGATTACCCTAGAGCCTTCAGGTAGTATTGTAATTCCGGAAGGAACGTCTAGAACCATTAGTGCGAACGGGGGTACCACTTACAGGTGGATGGACGCAAACAATGCTGAAATAAGCACTTCGGATAGTGCATCGATAACCGAACCAGGAACATATACCTTAATTGCGAGTATTGACAACTGTGATGTTGTGAAGCAATTTGAAGTGTCCATTTTAGACACCTTTAAAGTGCCTAATGTAATTACCGTTAATGGGGATGGAATAAATGACCAGTGGGTAATACCCAATTCTTATTCCAATAGAGATGATGTAAACGTTATCATCTACAATGGTCAAGGGCAGGAAATAATTAATGAATTTAACTATAAGAACAATTGGCCACAGACCTCGACAGCTTTTGCCAGGCAAAACATGGTATTTTACTATAAGATTAGAAATGCCAGCGAGGTGCTGAAACAGGGTACAATTACTGTAATACGCTAAAACCAAACATGCTACCAAAAACACGTATACTATTTTTACTTGCACTTTTTGCGCTTGGGTTGACAAAAAACCAAGCGCAGGAAGACAATCCTTATTTTGGTTATGAAGTACCTTCTCAAAACTTGTTAAAGTACAATAGGTTTTTAATCAACCCTACGTTTTCAACGGTTAGGGAGGACAAATCTTATATCAACCTACTACATAGAAACCAGTCGGTACAATTTGACGACAACAACCAAAATTACTTTTTAAGTTATAGTGGCCGAATCAGTGACCGTACTGGGCTAGGATTGAGTTTGTATACGCAAAGATTAGGAGCATTAAGCAACTATGGGGTTTTGGCCAACTATGCCTATGGGGTTAAATTAAGTGATAAAAGTAACTTCACTTTTGGCGCCAACTTATCTTACTACAACAGTGGCTTTGATGAGGGTAGGGCCACGACTGTCGAGGAAGATCCTTTTTTAGCGGGATTCCAAGATCAGAATCTCATATCCTTTCAACCAGGTTTCAACCTGTCCTATGGTAATTTTGACATAGGGGCTTTTGCAGAAAACCTTTTTGACTATAATTTAAAAACCAGCGAATCCCTTACGGATTTTAGTAATAAGACCTACTCCGGACATTTACAATATACCCATCAGTTTAAAAATTCATCGGGTATCTTAGAGGCTGGGCGATTAATGCCGTTGGCCCGTGTTCGAATGGATGGAGAAGAGGATAATGTCACCCTGGGCGGAAGCTTAATTCTTGATTTGCCTAAAATAGGATGGATACAAGGTGGCTATGACAGTTTTTATGGTGCTGCAGCAGGTGTAGGGTTTAACCTCAACCAAAGAATATCCTTAGGGTACACCATGGAGAAGGGACTATCAAACAACTTTGATAATTTCGGATTAACACATGAAATTTCCTTTGCCTATTCCTTCACGCCAAACCTCACAGAAGATAGGGTAATGCTAGAAGATGACAATTACGATGATTTGGTTGAAAATGATTTGGAGTTAGAACCGGAGAACATTGCAACCAATGAAGAGATTGAGGAACTGAAAAGAAAACTAGCGGAGAATGACGCTATAATAGAAGAGCTCATGTTCCGTCAAGATTCTTTGGAATCTAATAGACAGGCTGATTTAGAACGTCGTTTCAACATGGTCATGCGCATGGTACGCAATGAAACCAATGGCGAACGACCAGACCTAGAGAAAAGAGCTGAAGATTTATTCAAAGGCGAAGATACAGCCGTGAAGTTGGCAGCAGCTCAGAATATGGATAATGACAAGGATAAAGAAATCAATACCAATCAGAATAAAATTGAAAGAGATGCCATTGTAGTAAATACGAAAAAACCAACATTATCAAAAACCAATAATGCAAAAGATAGAAATACTGAGGCTTCAGCATTAGTTAAGAACACTGATAAGGACGCTATTACCCAAGTACCTGCTAGAAGAAAGAGGATTGTTGATAAACCAGAAAACGCAGTAGTACAAGACAGGGTTAAAAGCAGAAAATTCAGGGACTTGCCCAATGTTACCGACGGCTACTACGTGGTGGCGAACGTTTACAAAGGCGGGCAATATTTGGATAAGTTTTTAAATACTTTGGAATCCAATGGTATCAATGCGGACTATATCGATAATCCGAACAATGGTCTAAAGTATGTTTATTTGGAACGATATGATACATGGGATGAGGCCGTGGCAGCTCATGATTCTAACCTTAATGGAGCTTATGAAGGTAAGACCTGGATTATGAACGTGGAAAACAGATATACCAACGAGGCCTATGTAGATAACGTGAATAAACTTCGTGAGAAATCGTCTAAATATGATACCGACGTGTTACGTAAAAATGTGGTGGCTCAAGATAAAGTGGCTTCTAATAGCACTGAGCCAAAGAACTATGAATTCGATGGTATCGGGTCTGGCTACTACATCATAGCCAATGTGTTTGCCAATCCAAGAAATGCAAATAGATTTGTCTCCTTATTGAACTCGTATGGATTAAGTGCTAGTTATTTCATAAACCCCGAAAACAATTGGAGGTACGTTTATTTAAAGCGTCATGATTCATGGACAAATGCCCTCATCTCCTACTATTCAAAAATGAATGATGCCTACGATGATAAAATGTGGATAATGAGAGTTTCTCAAAGCCAAATGACCTAACACATAGTTAAAAGACTTAAGTCTTATTAGAATGGAACCAAGGGCAAAACCCTTGGTTTTTCTTTTTGGGAGGAAACAAAGTTTGCGAAAGGACTATTGAATTATTTTAAAATGAAATAGAAACACCAAATATTTCTAACCTAATTTTTATCGACTTCAGCTCATTTTTCAATTGAAAACCAAAAGCCTTAAATCTTCGGCAGCCCTAATAAATTACAGAATTAAGCTACATACACTTAGGTTGTCTTCCATGTGGACTACCAAAAAACCCAATAAAATTTGGAAAATTCTTGTTTAGTCACCAACAACAAACCTCTTTTCACAACATTACATGACCATACTACAACATTAAATTCCAAACCATCTTAGTATGAATAATCTTTGATATTGGAGCAAACCGTTCAGAATCAAAATCATCTGGACAAAAATGACCAAACAATTCCAAAATAAAAGATGAATATCAATTCTGCTTTTTTGAATATATCCAAACCTTCCCGCATTATGAAGCTACCAGTTTCTAGGATTACTGTTTTAATTACTCTTCTATTTTCCATTTCCTATTTCAGTGGTTCGGCTCAGGAATATGTGCCGTTTACTCCTCGTCTAGATGGTGGTAACATTGAGGTAAGAGGGGACATCATTTTTGTCGGTAATAATATTCTTAACCGGGCAACGGAGTCTAATCCAGCACAGGCGAACAACCCCTATAACGGATCAAACAACAACAACTCGTTGTGGATGGAGTATATAGATATTGATAGTGACCCGTCAACATTTAGCTCTAGTAGTGCGGAATTGAATCTCACAGACCCTGACTGTTCTCAAATACGATATGCCGGATTATATTGGGCAGGGACTTACCCCAATGAAAGAAGTACGGATGGCGGAGCACAATTTAATGGAACCCCTAGAATAGAGGAGTGGAACGAGATTAAATTCCAAATCCCAGGTGGTGGCTATGTCGATTTGGTAGCGGATAATAATCCTGATCCTTTAGGACAAGAGGATGATATCATTATAGATGGGTATCAACCAGGTAATCCTGGGGTTTTTGTTAAGGATGCACCTGTTATATGCTATAAAAACATCACGGACTTGGTACGTACCAATGCCAATCCAAATGGAGCCTATACAGCAGCAAACATTAGGGCTACAAGAGGTAGAAGAAACGGTTCGAGTTCTGCAGGTTGGGTCATGGTCATTATCTACGAAAACCCAAACGAATCAGGGAAGTTCATCTCTACTTTTGATGGTTATGCTAGTCTTTCCGGTAGTGTAGGAAATGTAGATATCGGAGTTAACGGTTTTAGAACATTACCTGCTCCCTTTCCCGTAAATGCAAGAATTGGAGTTGGTGCTTTGGAGGGAGATAGGGGAATAACCAATGATAGGTTTTTTATTGAAGGTAATACAAGTGGCAGTGGATTCACCAACCTCACCACCGGGCTTAATCCCACTAACAACTTTTTCAACTCGACCATCTCAACAAATGGGGCCGAGGTTCCTACAAGAACTCCTTATGGTACAAATACTTTAGGAACGGATTTAGACCTTTTTGAACTAAATAATCAGTTCAATAATGTGTTGCCAAACGATGAAACTGGAGCCACTTTAAGGTTTACCTCAACTGGAGATGGATATGGTCCATTTTTAGCCACGTTCGCAGTAGAGATTATTGAGCCTAATATAGTTTTGGAAAAAAGGGTGAACACGCCAGGGGGTGTTGATATTACCGGCCAAGGAGTAAATTTGGGCCAAGTCTTGGACTACGTACTTTCCTTTGAAAATATTGGTAACGATGATGCGGACAGTTACACGATACGAGACGTGCTTCCCGTGAATGTTTCTCCACCAGATGGAAGATCTGATTTTATTCCTTCCGATTTTGTGTTGCCTCCAGGGGTAACTTATGTATATACACCGGCCACTAGGGAAGTGGTTTTTACCATTCCGAATAATCTGGTACTGGAAGATGCACCGGAATATAGTATTAGGATGCGGGTAAAGGTAGCGGAGAACTGTTTTGATTTTATCGATGCCTGTTCCGATTTAATTCAAAATTTAGCCTATTCCACCTATAGAGGCGTTCAAAATAGTGCACAGATTACCGATGACCCCAGTGTAACGGATTTTAGCGCTTGTGGCTTTACCATTCCCGGAGCAACCAACTTTTTGCTGGATGATTTATCGGACTGTAATTTTCAACGTACGGTAGAGCTTTGTGGAAGTTCAGCAGTTTTAAACGCGGGAGACGGTTTTGACGATTATGTTTGGGTAAGGGACGACAACGGTAACAATCTGTTTGATGCCACCGATACGGTAATTTCTGATGGAGATCCTGACAACGACCCTAGCACCATCGTAGTGACCCAAGTGGGTACCTATATAGTGGATAAAATCGTAGCAGACCCATGTAAAGGCTTTAAAGAGATCATTACGGTTACGCCTTACGGCGCAGGATTGATACCTAATCCAATTATTGAACTTTTCAATAACGTAAATACCGACGCGGACCCCTACAATGATATTGCAGGGGAAATAGTCCAATGTAGTGTGGATAATGACATGTTGCCCAAACTTTTTCTTTGTGGTTCAGCGGATACCAAACAGCTACAGGTAAATATTGTTGATGCACAGACGATTGCTTGGGAACAGTTGGATGAAGGCAGTTGTTCTTCATCAGGAGATGATTGTGCCAATAAAGCTTTGACGTGTACTTGGAGTCAAGTAGGAACTGGTAATAACTATATAGTGAACAGTGAAGGTCAATATAGGCTGACCGTAACGTACCAGAATGGTTGTACTAGTCGTTTTTACTTCAACGTATTCCAAAACAACTTGGACATTCAATATAATAAAGAAGATATTATTTGTGCTACTCCAGGAAATATATCCATTACCAATTTAGGTAATGGTTACGGTTACCAATTGGTCAATGCAGATACGGATACTGTAGTAATTCCTTTTAGCGCTAACAACGGTCCTAGTTTTGATTTCAATCCAGGTGAAAATGGAAGCTATATAGTTGAGGTAACGCAATTAGACCTCAATGGAGACCCCATCAACAATGCCTGTATTTTTAGTACACCTGTAATAGGTGTTTTGGATAGGAATGTAACGTATGACGTTACAGGTACAGATGTAACGTGTACTACGCAAGGCTCCATAAATATTGAGATTAATAATGCGGAGCCAAACTATGAATATGAACTTCGATTGGACGATGGCTCTAATGGAGGGCAAGGAACTTTGATCGACGATGAAACGGCCCAAACAAGTAATGACTTTACCTTTTCGGGCTTAAATGCTGGGGATTATATTGTCATTGCTAGAACTCAGGATGGCTGTTCCCATACAGAGCAAGTTACGATTACAGACACCAACGACTTAGAATTAGAGGCAAGGGTATCCCAGCATATTACCTGTAGGGAAGGAAATATAATCATGAGTTCCGATGGTGGCAAGACCCCTCATACGTATGCTATTTGGTCCTTTGTGGACGATTCGGGTACAACGGTAACCTCCTATCCTACACCACAAGACATTCCTTCATCGGAGTTTCAAACCAGCCAAATTTTTGATATTCTGGATCCAGGGGACTATACCTTTGTGGTGGTAGACCGCAACAACTGTTTTGCCTATTCTAATACGGTTACCATAGAATTTAGACCAGCTGCAGAGTTTAGTGCCAATACCGTGGCAGATGTTTTATGTTTTGGAGAGTCTACCGGAAGTATTTCCGTAAACCTTACCGATAGTAATGGATATCAACTCACGTATTATTTGGTGGACATTGGAGCCCAAGATCCTAATGATTTTGATTTCAATGCGTATGACTTAAATAATGCACTTGCGACTAATGCTTCTGGATACTTTCCAAACTTACCTGCTGGTAATTATACCATTATCGTAGATCAAAGAAAAGGCAGTGCAAGCTGTAGATATCCTTTGTTCAGTGAGGTAAATACTCCATCTAGTGCCTTGGACGCTACATCCGTATTAATTCAAGATTATACCTGTGTCGATGATGCCATTATTGAGGCCCAAAATGTAACAGGTGGAACTGCTCCCTATAGCTATAGTATCGACGGGGTAACATTTATTCCGGACTCTACTCCAAACGCACATCGATTTGAAAATATTACCCCTGGTAATTATACCTTAACCGTAAGGGATGCTAATGGTTGTCTGGTTGCAACAGACCCAATCCTCATAGAGGATACGAATTCGCCAACCGATATTAACGTAGTGGAATCGCAAATAACTTGTCCCGCTCAAACCGTAAACCTTCAGGTCACTGCAGTAGATGGAACGGCACCTTTTATTTTTGAAATTATTGCACCCTCTTCAATTGCTCCGGATGCCACCTCTGGCAATACGGCAGATTTTAATAATCTTGCCCCGGATACTTACACGATTAGGGTAACCGATGTAGATGGTTGTTCTTATGAAGAGAACTACACGGTTGCACCTATTTCACCCATAACCATGAGTGCTTCAACAATGCAAGCGGTTTCCTGTTTTGGATTTGCAGATGGCACGGTTCAATTTAACATCAATTATCAGGTAGGTCAAAACTTTACATACACCGTTACTGGACCATCAGGGACAGTATCTACTGGAGGTGTTCAGGGAACTATCAATTTGCCTAATCTTGAAGCAGGAGATTATACCTTGGATATTATAGATACCGATACGAATTGTAACTATTCTACTACCTATACTTTGGAAGGCCCACCTTCAGCGCTTGCTGTGATGCCACCAAGTGTTACACAACCTACCTGTTTAAATGATGGTAGTGTGATTGTTACCGCTTCGGGTGGCTGGGGAAGTTATGTATATACACTGGTTAATCCTGATAGTTCTACTTTCGGAACCAATACCAATGGCTCTTTTAATGGGCTAACACAAGGTGGAACGTATACGGGAACAGTTACCGATGCTAATAATTGTGTTGTGCCTTTCACGTTTGATTTAAATGCGGCAACTATTCCTGTTTTACTATTAACCCCTAATAACGTTTGTTATGATGATGCAGTTGGGTTGACCATAACAGCCAATGTTACCTCAGGAGGAGATGGTAATTTTGAATACAATATAAATGGGGGAGCTTACAGCGCTTCCAATACTTTTTCTGGCCTTGCTCCAGGAACCTATACGGTAAATGTAAGGGATGGAAATAGTTGCACGGACACACAAACCTTAACAGTTAACCCAGAACTAAGTGTTATTTCCAGTGCGGGTAATATTACTGCATGTGCCACGGACACGGATATTGATATTACGGCTGCCGGTGGAGACGGTAATTATGTATATGCCGTTGTAGGAGATGGAGTGGCCCCAACATCTGGGGATTTTTCTGCCGCTAATCCTGTCACTGTTAGTGCTGCAGGCGATTACGATGTATATGTACGCGATAATAATGGAAATGCCGGATATTGTGAGGCCAGTTATGATATTACGATACTTCAAGATGCTCCATTGGCCATATCGGTTTCCAATACGCCTATACTTTGTAGTGGAGAAAATCAGGCCGCAATAACAATTGTAGCAACTGGGGGTGAAGCCCCTTACACTTACAGTATAAATAACGGTAGTACGTACCAAACAGAAAACACCTTTAACAACCAAGGAGCGGGCACATATTCTATAAGGGTAAGAGATGCTAACAATTGTGATGTCACCCAGACATATTCCATAACAGAACCATTTACACTTTCAGCATCTGCTGCGGTAACACAATTGGTAGAATGTAATCCAAGTGATGGTGCCGAGGTTAGAATTACAAACGCACAGGGAGGTACCGCCCCTTATACCTATAGTTTTGACGGAGGATCAAATTACACCTCCAACGCTATAGGTTATTTATTGTCAGGAACCCACACGGTCTATATTCAAGATGCAAATGGTTGTACGTTCCCAATGAACGTCACCATTGAACAGGCCCCGACACCACCAAATGTCACTTTAACCCCCACTGTGGATTATTCCTGTGACGGAACAGGTGTTGTAACTATTTCGCCGGACGATGCCAGCTTGGACTATACCTATAGTCTTAACGGAACTCCAAATAGCCCAGCAGATTCCAATGTGTTTACTGATGTTCCTGTAGGAACTCATACGATTTCTGTTGATTATATAAGCAATACTCCACCTGCAAGAAGTGTATTAATGCTAGAGGACTTTGGAACGGGATCAAATGTGTCTATACCTCAAATTGATACAACGTATTATTGCTATGAATCTCAGGATGCTTCACTAGGCACCTGCTCAGACGCCAATTTTAATATAAATGACTTACAATATAGTGTTACCAGCACCATAGTAGCTCCTTTTGGTACATGGGTAAGCCCCATAGATAACTCTGGAGATCCCAACGGTCGTTATTTAGCAGTAAATGTGGGTGACCCAGGAGTAAATACTATTGTTTATAGTAAAACAGATATAGAGATTATTCCTAATAGGGATGTTGAAGTGGAATTGGATGTAATTAACTTGGTTAGCCAGGGGTCGGGTTTAATTAGACCAAATATTCTGGTGGAAATAGTTGACCCATTTGGTAATGTAATCGACAGTGGTACCACAGGATTAATCGATGAAAACACTGGACCTAATGATTGGCAAAACATTAACATTCCACCATTGAACCCAGGGGCCAACAGTACTATTGACATTATAATACGAACCATAGCTACTGGAACGAACGGAAATGACGTCGCTATTGATAATATTCAGGCTTTTCAATCTCCAGAGCAATGCTCACAAACGGTTACTATAGATGTAACCGTGGAGGACGGTAATGCTTTTGAAGCATCTATAGTTTCATCTGCAGATGTTGCCTGTAATGGGGACAATACAGGTTCAATCACTTTTGATGTAGACAATTTTGGCACTGGTGGTTTTGAATATAGTTTGGATAACTTTACTACTGTTTTAGGAAGCTCCACGACTTCACCACAAACCATTTCAGGTCTTTCTTCAGGAAATTATACGGTGTATATAAGGGATGTTGACAACCCAATTGCAGGTTGTACGGTAACCCTAAATCATACAATTAACGAACCAGCTCCTGTTGTTGCTTCGGCAAGTATCACAGAACAATTTTTGTGTACCAATACAGGGGCCACGATTACAGCAAGTGCAACGGGAGGAACGCCGACCTATGAATATCAACTTGAGGACACACTAGGAGGTGTAATCACAGCGTATCAATCAGGAACTACTTTTGCAAGTGTTCCAGCGGGTGATTATTTAGTAAGGGCAAGAGATATAAATGGTTGTTTTGATGTCATAGATACACCTATAACCATAGTTGCTCCTGTAACCCCTACATTCACCTTAACGCCCACGGCTTGCTACACTGGTAATAACGACGGCAGTATTCAAGTAGATGTAACGGATGGAAACGGGTTATATCAATTTAGCATTAATAGTGGACCTTGGTTGACACCGTCCCCAAACACTGCAACAACTTATACATTCAGCAATTTGGGCAATGGAATGTATACTATAGATGTTAGGGATTCTTATGGATGCCCCGCGGTTCAGCAAAGTTTAACTTTAGACCCATTATTATCTGCAATAGTAGATGTTACGGATGTAAGTAATTGTGCTGACGGCAGTATTTCTGTAACAGCTTCGGGTGGAGATGGGAATTATGCATACGCTTTCGTACCGACTACTACTAGTCCAACAGGTTTGTTCGGACCATCTAATACCTTCACGGTTACTCCAGGAAACGCAGGTACTTATGATGTTTATGTAAGGGATAATGCGGGTGGAACTCCTTTCTGTGAATATATGGAAACTGTAACGGTTAATCCAGCAGTTGCATTAACTTTCACACCTACACCCACAGATCCCTTATGTCATGATGGGATGGGAACCATCGAAGTAAATGTTACTTCTGGTGATAACCCGTTTACCCTTCAAATTATAGATTTGGACAATGGAGGGGCTTCTGATCAAACACTGACAAATATTTTAAATCCAACAACCACCTTTTATAATTTGGCTCCTGGCAACTATACCATTAATGTAACGGATAGTAATGGTTGTACAGTTTCACAAACGCCAATCACAATTAACAATCCAGATGAGCTGGTAGCTGATATTACGGCTATTTTACCATCTGCGTGTGCAAGTGTGGATCCAAATGATTATGGATTCCAATTCATCAATTATCCAACGACCTTAGGTACAATAGAGTTTAGTGCGGATGGAGGAACAACTTGGGTCGCTGACAATAGCGTTCCAGGAACTTCTGATATCATTACTGGATATGTTTCAGGTGAAAACGTGTATCCATCCTTGAGAACGGTAGATGCTTTTGGTAATACCATTTGTCTGACAGACCTTCCTAGATACACGATTCCTTATCCTTTAGACGATTTGGATATCACGGTTACCACGGTCGTGGTCAATTGTGATGAATTGCAAGTAACCGTTCAGGGAACAGAAGGCGTTGCTCCTTATGAGTATGCTTATACGGATGACCCGGCCAATTTTGACCCGGCGACTACCACATGGAACCTAGGAGGCTCAGTAGACAATGGAGGAAACCCAGTAACCGCAGGTCACGGAATGTTTCAATGGACAGGATTAATACCAGGAAGAACCTATGTTTTCTATGTAAGGGATGCCAGTGGTTGTATAAGGCAAAGCAATGTCAACGTCAATGACATTACTACAGATCCTTTGGAAATAGTATCTACTTATGAACCCTCTTGTTCAGGAGCAAACGATGGTACAATTACATATACCATTACCGATACAGATGGAAATATTGAACCTAGCATGCATTGGGAATTCTATGATATTACCGGAGGTTTGGTGCAATCCAGTGGTGGTAACGTTCCTTTTAGCACTTCCGTTACCGTAACCGGTGTGGCCCCTGGTGAATACTACATTGTGGTTACCGAAGTAGACGCCGGAGGAGTGGATAACTGTGTTTCTGGAAGTGAGAACTTGATTATAGATGAATTGGACCCTATAACGGCGACATTGAATAAATTAAGTGATATTTCATGTAATGCACCTGGTCTTATCGCCATAGAAAACATCCAAGGTGGTGGTGGAGATTATACCTATACCGTGACTGGGCCCGCACCTTTTGTAACAATTACCGGAACTCCTGATAATCCAGTAGAAATTCCGGTTAACTCTGTGGCTGGTTCCTACAATGTGACCATTACCGATCAATACGGATGCTTTACGAATTTGGGCACGGTTGTTTTGGACCTTACACCTAATCCGACCATAGATTCTATGGTAGTAGACAATTGTGCTTCCCCAACTTCATTAACGATTAATGCCTCGAGTACTGCTCCACAAATACTATACTCTATTGATGGTGGAACAACCTACGTGGACAACGGAGGCGTATTTAATAATGTAGCTCCAGGCTCTTATAATGTAGCAATAATCGATAGTAATGGTTGTATGGATACTGATACAATCGAAGTTTACCCAGTCTTGGAGGCCGATGTGAGTTTAACCAAATTGTTGGATTGTTCCGTTTCTCCTGATGCCGAGATTACCATTGATGTTAATTTTGGTTCGGGTAATTATGATTATGAAATTTCCAATGGTCTAGGAAGCGTGTTAGCCAGAACTAATTTACCCAGTAATCCTTATGTTTTCAGCACAACAGTTCCTGAAGACTATACGATTACCATTTTTGACAATGGTACTTCCACTCCAGAATGTAGTAGGGTGTTTACCGTTACGGTTCCTCCTGCGGTATTGCCGGTGTTATCCATAACTTCATATACGGATGTAACCTGTAACGGAGCGGATGATGGCATTATTAGGGTTTCGGCCACGGATGGTGGAATTTCACCTTATTCTTTTGAAATTATATCTGGGCCTGGAAGTGGCGCATCATTCCCAATTGCCCCAACATCGAATACGGCTACTACTGCCACTTTCGAAGGCTTGGAAGGTTTGGTCGCACCCGGAATCACATATACTATTAGGGCCACTGCTGCAAACGGATGTACAACGGACATTACACAGGTTATTACTCAACCAGAGCCGATAGCCAATGTCAATGCTTCGGTTATGGAATTCGTGTGTACTGTTGGCAATAATGAAAATAATGCTACCATTACTATAGATGGTGCAGCGATTACAGGAGGTTCAGGAAACTATGTTAGATACGAGTTTGTAGAGGAAGATGACCCGAACACCGTACCCGTTGAATCACCAGCTGTGGTTCAAACAGGAACCAATCCTGTTTATACGGAAACTAATACTGCCGGTGGCAGCTACACCATTAATGTATATGATAGTAATGGTTGTTTAGGTTCAACAACGGCAGTGATTGCTCCTTTTGATGAGTTGACCTCCGCTACGGCATCAATTACCAACACTGTTACTTGTAACCCTGGGAATGATGGCGAGTTAACCATGAATGTGGTATCCTCTTTAGGAGACCCTTCAAGATTTGAATATAGTATAGACAATGGTTCAAACTATCAGGCATCCAATATTTTTGGAGGGTTGTCTGCAGGGCCATATACTATCTTGGCAAGACATATTGATACAGGTTGTATTATCTCTGCTTCGGAAACCTTATTAGAACCAAACACATTTACCATTAACGTAACGAAAACCAGTGATGTCGTATGTTTTGGAACCGCTACGGGTGCCGTAAACTTTGAACTGGTGGATGCGACTTATCCGGGAGGATTTACTTGGACTATATACGATACCAATGGCACCTTGGTAGATACTTTGGATGATACGGTTGTTACCTCAAATACAGAGGCAACCAATGGTCCCACAGCAGACATCAATTTACCTGCGGGAAGCTATTATGTCTCCATTTCACAGGACAATAATCCTTTCTGTGTGAATACAGAGGCCTTTACTATAGCCGGACCACCAGCTGCTATTACCGGAGCGGTTAATACTACGGATATTACTTGTGTTCCAAGTAATGACGGTACAATAGAAATCATTGACGTTGCCGGTGGATGGGGAGGTTACACCTACTATATTGGCGTAGCGGCTCCAAGTGCTCCGACGGACTATTTGGCTTCTCCTTCATTGGGAGGACTTTCTGCGGGAACCTATCAAGCATGGGTAAGGGATGCTCAAGGTTGTGAGCAATTGATAGATGATACTATCGTTTTGGATGATCCAACGCCGATAAACGCAAGCTTACAGATAAATCAGGAGAACTGTACTAACCTAGAAGGCGAAATTGAAGTTGTAGGGGTTACTGGGGGGCAGGGCTCCAACTATACCTATCAATTAAGACTCAATGGCTCCAATTTCCGAGCACCACAGAATACACCAGTATTCTCAGGTCTTGGAGCCGGAAGCTATGAGGTCCAAGTTACAGATCAATGGGGTTGTTCATTTATCACACCGGCTGAATTATTGTATGAAGAAATGAATTTGACGGCTACGGTTGTTAAGGCAATAGATTGTACGGTGAATCCTGAAGGCGAAATAACGGTTAACGTTATGGGTAGCTCTACAAACTTGGAGTTTGTAATGACAACACCATTAGGTAATGTAGTTACTCAGGCGTCAGGTGTCTTTGTAAACCTTACTGAAATTGGAACGTATGATTTTGTTGTACGAGATTTGGACACTACCAACCCTGTTTGTGAAAAAACTATTTCACAAGAACTGGTTGCACCAATTACGCCCGTATTATTGAACGCTACCATTATCAACGTAAGTTGTAATGGAGGTAGTGATGGCAGTTTAACGGCTATTCTAGATCCTACTACGGATGGAAATCCTGATTATCAATATGAATTGATTGGGGTAAGTGCTGGAGCACCTAGCAGACCTTTACAAAGTAATCCATTGTTCAACAATCTGCCCGCTGGAGAATACCAAGTGAGAGTCGTGTCCGGCCTTGGATGTGAAGACATAAAACCGGAAACCATTACGGAACCTGAACCATTGGTGATTAGTGCTACGGCAACAACATTTGATTGTGCTGCTGATAATAGCATTAACACAGCAACCATTACGGTAAATGTAGAAGATGGTGCCGCTACTCCAGGAATACCTTCTGGTACAGGACCCTATTTATATAGTTTGGATAACGTAAACTATCAATCCGGAAACACTTTTAGTGTTGCCGATAACGGATTGGTTCAAACTATTACAGTGTATGCAAGGGACACTAATGGTTGCCCAGCTACGGACACGGTGTCTATTCAACCTATAAATCGTTTCACGGCCACAATTGCCACGAATGTCGATATATCATGTACCAATTCAGAATCGGTTACCATTACGGTTTCGGATAATGGATTGGCCCATAATTACACCTACGAATTGTTGCCGATAGGTAACACCAACGCGGTCCAAACAGGAATTACGGCTACCACTGCGACCTTCGATTTAATTGCAACAGGGTCTTATACTTTCAGGGTTACGGATACGGATACAGGCTGTTATTACGATACACCAGCTTATAATGTTGAACCTTTTGATTTCATTGGAGCAACAGCGACAGCTGTTACGCCAGTAACTTGTTTTGGGGATACTAACGGAGAATTGGAGATCAACATTACAGTCTATACTGGCAACTATGATTATCAAATATTCGATGCAGCCGGTAATCCTATTGGAGGAGTGGTGAGCACGGATACTTCGGTCAACCCAAGAGTTGTTGGAGGTCTTTCCGGTGGCAATTATTTCGTTTCAATAACCGAAACAGATGTGCCTTTCTGTTCGGAGGACACTAATATAGTAACCATAGCTTCACCGGACACGGCACTTACAGCAATTGTAAATCCATTATTAGAGGCAACTTGTACTAATGACCAAGGAGAGATATTGATAGACCCTATTGGAGGTTATGCTCCTTACGATATAACAATGACCAACACTACTACGGGTCAAACCTATTTGGCGACCGGAGTACAGGCGATAACCTTCAGTGGATTATCAGCTGGTAATTTTGATATTTCAGTTACAGATCAAGCCGGTTGTCCATATACGGATACTGAAGTACTTAACCCAGCGACTCCAATCACAGCAAATGCAACGCCATTGGTAACGAATTTGGCATGCTATGGCGATATGGGTGCTACAGTATCAGCTATAGTAACTGGAGGAGGAAGCGGCTCTTATGAGTATCAATTGAATTACTATGATGATGCGGGAACCATCATAGAGTTTTCTACGGCTTCTCAATTAAGTCCCGACTTTAATGATTTGGGTGCTGGTATTTATAGTATTACGGTAATCGATGGTTGGAATTGTGATGTTACAACAAATACTGTAGAAATCATTGAACCTACACCCGTTAGTGCACAATTGATAAGGACCGATCCTTTGACCTGTGCCACAGGAGTGGAGTTTGAATTGACAGCTACTGGTGGTAGTGGTACATATGAATACAGTGTTGATGGTATCACATATATACCAATGACAAGCAATCCGATGGGGCTCCCAGCAACAGGAACACTTGGGGCAGGTACTTATCAGTACTTTGTAAGGGATGCCGTTAATGGGTGCGAGGCAGTTCAGTCCAATGCAATAACTGAGGATATGATTGACCCATTGGAGCTATTGATAGATTCTTCGGCTGCATACATCAATTGCACCGGAGAGAGTACGGCAGTAATATATGCGGAGGCCTATGGAGGCCTTGGTAATTATCAGTTTGAACTATTTACGGACGCCTCCTTGAGCATAGCATCTCGTATTGCAGGACCTACTTCTATTGGTGAATTCAGAAATTTAACCGCAGGAACCTATTATGTTTCTGTAACGAGTGAAGATTGTACAACTTTACCTGAAGAAGTAATCATTGTAGAACCTGCACCATTATCCTACACCGATGATGTGGTAAACGTCACCTGTGAAGGTGAAGGTAATGGTAGCATAACGGTTACACTGTCAGGTGGTGCTGGAGGATACCAATATGCCATTTCTCCAAACCTCAACCAGTTTGATACTGTAAATACATTTACCGACCTGGAGCCAGGGGACTATATCGTGATAGCTCAAGATCAGAATGGATGTTTCGAGTATTTGGAGTATACAATTACTGAGCCGTCTATGTTGATGGTCGATGCTACAACAACCCCTGAAATCTGTGTGGGTAGCGAAGACGGAACAATTTCCTTGAATATTTCTGGAGGAACGGCTCCATATAGCTCTGCATTAAATTCTAATAATGATGCTGATTTTGTACAGGATAGGGTGGACTTTATGGATATGGCTTCAGGAAATTACTTAATATTCGTAAGGGATGCCAACGGTTGTGAGACAAACGTAGTCGTAGAGATAGTACCAGGGGTTAACCTTAATGCTACTGTAGAGCCGATTTATGAATGTACGGGCAATGTTCCTAATAATTACGTGAATATTACACTGGAGGATGAAAGCGTAATTGGAGATGTTCTTTATGCACTGGATTCTGTAGACCCATCTGCATTTCAATTAAATCCGGATTTCACGAACATTGCACCGGGTGACCACTACATTACCATTGCACATGCAAACGGATGTATACAAACGGCAGATTTCACCATAGAAAACTTTGAGCCATTGACATTGGTGCTGGAACAGCAAAGCCTTAATGAAATTACGGCGATAGCGGATGGAGGAAGGCCAGAATATACCTATTATTTTGATGGTGTTGACAATGGCAACGACAACACTTTCTATATTACCCGGACCGATACTTATGAGGTGCGAGTGGTAGACGAAAACGGATGTGAGATGATTGGGACTATATTCATGGAGTTCATAGATATCGAAATTCCAAATTTCTTTACACCAGATGGTGACGGGGAAAATGATTATTGGATACCCAGAAATATAGAACAGTTCCCAGAGATACTAATCAAGATTTATGATCGTTATGGTAGAGTAGTTTCCAGAGAGGCCCATGACGCACAAGGTTGGAATGGAAAATACGAAGGCAAAGAGTTACCAACAGGAGACTATTGGTACGTAATTCAATTGAACGGTGAAGAAGATAGCCGTGAATTTGTTGGCCATTTTACCTTATATAGATAAAAACCTTAACCTAAGAATTATTATGCGTAACAGACTATTGACCTTAGCCTTTTTAATAGGTGCCTTTGCAGTAAAGGGTCAGGAGCTAACCATACCGCAATTGTCACAATACTTGGCAGACAACCCATTTGTTATGTCTCCTACTTATGCTGGCATAGGGGACCATGTTAAGATTCGGATAAATGGACTTACACAATGGGTTGGAATAAAGGATGCCCCGGACACACAATCTTTGGCAGCGGATATGCGCATTGGAGAGAAATCAGGTATTGGAGCTATGCTCTATAACGATAGTAACGGGGAAACCAAACAAAGGGGAGCCCGTGTTTCTTTTGCTCACCACTTAACGTTAGACCGGTATGAAGATGAGTTTTTATCCTTCGGGTTATCCTATAACTTTAATCAATTTAGGATTGATATTGAGAATTTCGATTCTTTTGACCCCACCGTCACGGACGATAGAGCAACAACAAACCACAATTTCGACGTGGGTGTATTGTATCGATACGATAAATTTTACATAAGTGCCAATGCGTCAAACTTATTGGACAAGGATTTGAGCAGTTTCAACCCTATTTTTGAGCCGAACAGGTTAAGAAACTATTACCTATATACAGGTTATAGGTACACCAAGAATAGAACCAGTAATTTGGAGATTGAGCCTTCCGTCTTCTTTCAGCTTTTTGAAAGTGATGGCCGTTCAGTAACCGACTTAAACGTAAAATTTAGATGGTACGATTTTGAAGATTACTACTATGCTGGAGTGACCTATAGATTTCTAAACGATCAAATTGGAAACCCACTTTATATTGCCCCAATTGCCGGACTAAAAAAGAGTAATTTCTATTTTGGCTATTCCTATCAAATTATTCTTAATGAGATTTTAGGATATAGTTCAGGTACCCATGTAGTCACATTAGGAGTTGATTTATTCCAGGGAATTAGTAATTGTAGGTGTACCTATTAATAATCCTTATCTTTCTTGTAGTTTTGTTACCTCAACTTATAATTTGAATAATGGGAACAATACGCGTGGACAATATTCGGGTATACTCGTATCACGGATGTCTCTCTGAAGAAACAAAGATTGGCAGTGATTACCTGGTAAACGTTGAGGTCAAGGCCGATATTTTACAAGCATCAAAATCCGATCAGTTAAAGGATACTGTGGATTATGTTTACATCAACCGAATTGTAGAGGAAGAAATGCGAGTTCCTTCAAAACTTTTGGAGCATGTAGCCAAAAGAATAGGAGATAGGATTTTTAAAGAACTACCTATGGTAAAAAAATCAAAAATAAATGTAGCTAAAGTAAATCCACCCATCAATGGCGATGTGGAAAAAGTTTCGGTGAACCTTTCATTTAAACGACAAAAGGATACGCTCTAGTTTTTTGAAATTAAATTTTTCCTTTAGCTTTGCATTTGAATATTATGGCATTGTGGCCGAATGGTTAGGCAAAACCTCGCAAGGGTTTTTATAGTGGTTCGAATCCACTCGATGCCTCTAATTTTTCGAAAACAGAGCTAAATAAAATCCATGACAATTTTGTCATGGATTTTATTTTAAACAAACTTCGTTTCTTTAAAAGGAAAGGATTAATTTTTATTAAATTTGCAATCGATTTCCAAAGGGCATCGTGGCCGAGTGGCTAGGCAGAGCTCTGCAAAAGCTTGTACAGCGGTTCGAATCCGCTCGATGCCTCTAAAAACCTTCCTTCTTTGGAAGGTTTTTTAGTTTTGCAGCAAGAAGATTAAAAAAACGGTAGGAATAAGATAAACCACAATGGTCCTGGCTCCTTCGTAATCCTTTGCTATACGTTGCCCCAATAAAAGCGTCAACAAAGTAATACACCCCAAAATAGCTCCGTAAAACGCAAGAGTAGAGTCTTGATTGGCAAGTATACTGTAAACTCCGAAAATACTCAGTATACCGACCAAAACCTCCATGAAGAGTACAATACTCAATAAAAAAGGAACAATATTCTTGAAGATTGTTTTCGAAAAGTGCCCTATTAACCATTCTATATTCCCTTTCCAATCCAAAACCTTATCCAATCCACTTTGTAAAAAGGTAATTGTCAAGAAAATCAACAATAATATTTCAGTGGCATTTTGTTCAAATAGGTTCATGGTTCAACTTATTTTAGTTGGTTTTTTATGCAAGAGTCGTGTAAGCCTAATGGAAAGGTCGGTAAAAATAATTTTCGCATTTCCATTTCTTTCTATGTGGTAAATAGCATTTTCCAGTTCTTCGGTTATTGTAAGGATATTATTTTCGTGAACGAAAGGCGCAAATTTTTCCAGTTGAAATCCATCGGCATGTATTTTCATGTAGGAAAGCTCATGAACACCATAATTGATCAACATAGCTTGCCGCATCACCATGATACAATAATGAAGAAATTTTTTTTGGGTCTCCCTCCCTGTTTTTGCCAATTCCTCACTCCAAAGTATCAATTCGTGAATTGCGCCCTTGTTCCCTTTTGCTTTAAAGGCACTTCGAACCCATTGAACGAACCATTTTTCGAACACCAAATCTTCGGAATCCTTGTTAAGCAAATCTAGGGCTTTGTTAAAATTCCCGTTGGCCTCATGCGCAATTTGTATCGCTTCTTGTTTGGAGGCTCCCTTGTTTAATAACGCAGTCGCTATATTGTCCTCCGCCAAAGGTGGAAAATGTAAAATTTGACACCGTGAGCGTATGGTTTGTAAAATCTGCTCCTCATCTTGGCACAATAGCAAAAAAACAGTTTTTTCTGGAGGCTCCTCAATCAACTTTAGCAGCTTATTGGATGCTGCTGTGTTCATTTTCTCGGCCATCCATACAATCATTACCTTATACCCCCCTTCATAAGATTTTAGGGATAGTTTTTTCACGATTTCCTTGGCTTCATCGACCCCTATTTGCCCCTGTTTCTTTTCAATGTCAATCAACCTGTACCAATCAAAAAGATTCCCATAAGGCTGATCCTTCATAAAATCTCGCCACTCCTTAATAAAGTGGTCGCTGACTGCATGACTTTTGGCCTGCGCCGTATTGGCAACAGGAAATGCAAAATGAACATCTGGGTGCGTAAAGGAATTGAACTTTAAATTGCAAGTAGTATTGCCTCCTTCATTTTCTCCATTGGCATTACCGCAAATGAGATATTGGGCATAAGCTAGGGACATCGACAAAGTACCGCAACCTTCAGGCCCTACAAATAATTGGGCATGCGGAATTCGTCCAGCATCGGCACTTGAAGTGAGATGTTTTTTTATGTGAGCAAGCCCTAAAACGTCCATAAAAAGCATGGTTTCAAATATAGTTGTTTTTAGGTCATTATAGAATAGTCATAAATTGAACGGTAGTGTTTTAACTCCACCTTTTAATCTTTACATTTGCTTCTTATTTTAAAGCAATAGTTCATGAAAGTAATAGACAATTATAATTTTGAAAATAAAAAGGCGCTAATAAGGGTAGATTTTAATGTTCCCTTAAATAATGATTTTGAAGTCACCGACACCAATAGGATAGAGGCGGCCAAGCCTACCATAATAAAAGTCTTAGAAGACGGAGGGTCAGCAATACTTATGAGTCACTTGGGAAGACCAAAAGGAGAAAGAAACCCTGATATGTCCTTAAAACACATATGTTCAAAAGTTTCGGATATTATTGGAGTGACCGTAAAATTTGTGGATGATTGCATAGGCGAATCCGCAGAAAAGGCTGTAGCCGATTTAAAGAACGGAGAGGTCCTTCTCTTGGAGAACCTGAGATATTATGCGGAAGAGGAAAAAGGGGATGAGGCATTTGCCGAAAAATTATCAAAGCTAGGAGACTTTTATATCAATGATGCTTTTGGAACCGCTCACAGAGCACATGCTTCCACAACGGTTGTGGCAAAGTTTTTTCCTAATGCTAAATGTTTTGGGTATTTATTGGCAAAGGAGATAGACGCTATTGAAAAAGTAATGCAAACTGGGGAAAAGCCAGTATTGGCAATCCTTGGAGGGGCAAAAGTTTCGTCTAAAATTACCATAATTGAAAACATCTTGGATAAGGTAGACGACTTGATTATAGGTGGTGGTATGACCTATACCTTTATAAAGGCACAAGGAGGAAATGTAGGAGATTCTATCTGTGAGGACGACAAAATGGACTTGGCCATGGATATTCTAAAACAGGCAAAGGAAAAGGGAGTAAACGTTCATATTCCCGGAGATGTATTGGCTGCCGACGATTTTTCTGCAGATGCCAATACTAAAGTTGTTGAGGTGGATAAAATACCAAACGGATGGCAAGGATTGGATGCGGGACCAGAAACACTTGAAAATTTTAAAAAAGTCATTCTTGGAGCTAAAACCATACTTTGGAATGGCCCGGTCGGGGTTTTTGAAATGGAAAAGTTTGCCAAGGGAACAATAGCCGTTGGTAATTACATAGATGAAGCAACCCAAAACGGGGCCTTTTCACTCGTAGGAGGGGGAGATTCGGTGGCCGCTGTAAAACAATTCGGCTTTGAGCATAAGGTAAGTTATGTATCTACCGGTGGTGGAGCTATGCTCGAGAGCCTAGAAGGTAAAACACTTCCTGGAATTGCCGCAATAAACGAATAGCCAAGGCGTTATCGATAAACGGGGTTCATCGATATAATCGACATTTTAAGAAATTAAATTTTATTCTAAAGGAAAAATGTACGATTTTCGTTGGTCCCGCTACGAAATTTTACGCCCTATGAACAACTTGAACATCCATAGAATTGTCTTTGTTGTATTTTTTTTGCTGCCATCGCTATTTATGGCACAACAAAAGGATACAACGATAGTCACCAATAATCAAAAAACACCCATAAAGGGGGTAGAGAACGATTCTACCACATTGCAGGCAGAACAGGTTATCGACTTATCGGCCGTAGACTCTATTCCAGATAATGATTTTATCCTTATAAAATCTGATGAGCAAAAAAAGTACGACCTAAAGGATAATCCGCTAGCGGCAAGATACGATAGTCTTTGGATGAAAGAACTTATAGCCAACGCACCTCTTTTCGATGCTATTTATGAGGATGTGACCACGTTAGAACCAGATTCAACCTATGTTCTGGGTTTAAATACGGACACCCTAAAGTTAAGGTTGGAAAAGCTCAACCAGAAAACACCTTTCAATGTGGCGTATAATCCGTCATTGGAAAATGTAATAAAGTCATTTCTTACCAGAAGAAGAGGTCTAATGCAGCGTATGCTTACGGCCAGTCAGTTTTATTTCCCGCTCTTTGAACAACAAATGGACAACCATGGTATACCTTTAGAAATGAAGTATTTGTCCATCGTAGAATCTGCCTTAAATCCTAAAGCGAGATCGAGGGTAGGAGCAACAGGTCTTTGGCAATTCATGTACGGCACAGGTAAGATGTACAAATTGGATGTTACCAGCTATGTGGATGAACGAAGTGACCCCATAAAATCTACCGAGGCAGCTTGTAAATATCTAGCCAGGCTCTATAATATTTTTGGGGATTGGGATTTGGCCCTTGCGGCCTACAATTCCGGTCCTGGAAATGTAAATAAGGCAATAAGGCGATCCGGAGGATATAAGAATTACTGGAATATAAGGAGAAACCTCCCAAGAGAAACCGCAGGCTACGTACCTGCCTTTTTGGCAACGATGTACATTTTTGAATATGCGGAAGAACACGGGTTAAAAGGAAAAAAGGTGGATAGACCTTATTTTGAAACCGACACCGTACATGTTAAGAATCTGATAACTTTTGACCAGATTTCTGAATTGGTGGGGATTGGTAAGGAAGAACTGAAAATTTTAAACCCATCTTATAAGTTAAACGCCATACCTTTTGTAGAAGGTAAAAACTACACCTTAAGGCTTCCGGTTAGTCACATGGGCAAATTTGTAGCAAACGAAACGGCTATTTATGCGCATGTGGAGAAAGAACTTAAAAGCAAAGAAAGTCCTTTGCCACAGTTAGTAAAACAAGCACAAGAGGAACGTATACGCTATAGGGTTCGTAGCGGAGATTACCTAGGTAAAATTGCGGAACGCTATGGTGTTGGGGTAAGTCAGATAAAACGATGGAATGGCTTAAGGAGCAATGATTTAAGAATAGGACAGCGATTGACCATTTTTCCAAGAAGAAATTCAGTAGCTTCGGTTAAACCAAAAGGCACCCCATCCAAATCGACTATTTCCAGTAATACTAAAGTCCATGAAGTCCGCAGCGGAGACTCCCTTTGGACCATTTCCAAAAAATATCCGGGAGTTAGTATTGAAAATTTACGAGAATGGAACGGTATTAGTGGTAACAATCTAAAACCGGGCACAAAATTGAAATTGTGTGATTGTTCTTCGTAAATTATAAATAGAAAATGAAAAAATTAAGCACACTTCTCCTATTAACTTTAGTTTTTATTGTTTCCTGTAAGGAAGGGAAAAAAAAGGATTATTTACCGGAATCTATCGGCGCCTATAATACACTAACCGTAGTCGTTGACAATGAATTATGGAAAGGTGAAGTTGGGGATAACATAAGGAGACATTTTGCTGCTCCCGCCCTTGGACTATCATGGGATGAAGCACAATTTAGCATTACCCAAATACCCCATCAGGTCTTTTCGGGTTCAGTGAGAAATACAAGGGCTGTTCTATATGTAATGGAAGATACCTTGGACATTGCACATATGAAAAGTGACATGTATGCCAAACCTCAGCTCATCGGGGTGATTAAGGGCAGGAGCAAAGAAGAAATAATAGAAAACCTGGATGAAAAGGCCCCTGAATTCAAGGAAGAATTCAAAGCATTGGAGTTACAAGAGGCACAAAGGAGATTTGTTAAATCCTTAAGTAAGGAAAAGGCATTACAGGAAAGACTTGGAATAACGTTAAATGTACCTTCAATATATAAAGTGGGAAGGGAGGAAGACAACTTTGTATGGATTGACAGACAAATCCAGAAGGGTAATATGAACATTATTGCGTATAGTGTTCCTTGGAATACCTTTAAGAACGATTCTACTTTTGTTCAGGATATTGTCAATATGAGGGACTCTATTGGTCAGTTGTATATACCCGGTGAGGATATTCCTGGTAAAGACAATCATATGATTACGGAAAAGGCATTTTCACCATACGTGTTCCCGGCAGAAATAGCCGGAAGAAAGGCTGCAGAAGTAAGAGGAAGATGGGAAATGTCCGAATATCCAATGGCGGGACCATTTTTGACGTATATCATTAATGATGAACCCAATAATAGAAAGTTGGTTTTGGAAGGATTTACTTTTGCCCCAGCTACCCAAAAGAGAGACTTTATGTTTGAGCTGGAAGCGATATTAAAAACGGTTAGATTTAATGATAAGGAGAATTAATTAGACAGACAATCAACTCAAGAAACAAAAAAGGCCTAAGAATACTTCTTAGGCCTTTTACATTTTATAAATTCATTGAAAACATAAGTAGTTTATCAATCCGGGGGATATATTTTATATATTACTAAATGCGAACCCGGTAGAAATTCTGAAAATAAGTGCGTAAGCCGCTATCAACAGCAAGGCAAAACACAACCAGGAAAAAATCTTGAAATAATTTTCTAGAATTAGGATTTTCCAATTTCTAAATGCTTCAAGATAAATTTCCTTAAGAAGTAAAAATTTCCCCATAATTATATTTTTATTGTTAGTGGAACAAACTTCTAAAACTATTTGCAAAACACTAAAAAGATTAGACCAACGGAAGAAATATTCTTTTAAAAAGGAGGTATATTTTACAATATCCATATAAAGTAATTATCGTCGACGAACGGAAGTCTTGCTTAGTATTGTCCTTAAAACCTAAATAGTAAACTAAGAAAAGGGAATAAAAAAGGGGAAGCTCATTAATAAGCTTCCCCTTTTGGTTGATTAAATTTACTGAGCCATATTTTTACATGTCCACTATGATAAACTCTGACCTACGGTTTAAATAGTGCTTTTGTTCCGTACAACGAACGCTGCCATTACAATTATTCAATAACTTTTCTTCACCATATCCAATGGCACTTTGAATTCTTTCCGCAGCTACACCTTGGGAAATGATATATTCACGTGTTGATTTTGCCCTTTTATCGGAGAGGTACTTGTTATAGACCTTGCTACCCCTGGAATCCGTATGGGATTCAATCTTAATAACCATGTTGGGATATTCTTTCATTACATTGACCAACTTGTCCAGTTCCTTCGAGGCATCCTGTCGTATGTCGTATTTGTCGAAGTTAAAATGAATCATTTCCGTCTTAAGCTTTCGAATACCATTTTCTACAGCAATCATCTCCTTAAGTTTCCTCATTTGTATGTCAACATTTATAGTGTCATTATCCACTGTAGTAATTTCCTTTTCATCATCAAAATATGATCCTTTGGTAGATTTAAGGGTATATTTAGTATTGGCATCCAAATCTTCAAAGATGAAACTTCCATCTTCTTCTGTCTCGATTTCTTTAAGCTTTATGTTATTTTCATCCAACAAGGTAACGAGCGCTTTCGGCATGATATCCCCGGTAATCAATTCTGTTACCACGCCGGCTATCACATTATTAATGGCCGGAACCTCTTCTATTTTTAAGGTCTTGAAAGAATAGATGTCATCAAACCCTTTTCCACCCCCTCTATTTGAAGCAAAAAAGCCCATTTTACTTTCTTCCTTAATAATAAAGGAGAAATCATCCTTGTTGCTGTTAATAGGTTTACCAAGGTTCTTAACCTTTAAAAATCCACCCTCTTTGTCAAAGGGTGCTTCATAGACATCTAACCCACCCATTCCAACATAACCATTGGAGGAGAAATATAGTTTTTCATTATTAACAAAAGGGAACATTTCTTTTTTCTCGGTATTTATTCCGGGGCCTAAGTTTCGAGGTTCGGAGAATGACCCATCTTCCATTCTATCTACCACAAAAATATCCGTTTCACCAATGCTGCCCGGCATATCCGACACGAAGTACAATTTTTTGCCATCCGGACTTATTGCGGGGTGACCCGTGGAGTAGGAGTCGCTATTGAAGGAAACTTCTTTTGCCTCCGTCCATTCACCATCTATTTTTTCGGACCTGTATATTTTTAAGTTGTTTATGCCATTTTTGTCCCTTTTCAGCTTTTTTCCATAATTATTTCGGGTAAAGAACATGGTTTTGTTGTCGGGAGTAAAGGCGACTGAAGCCTCGTGGTACTTTGTATTTATTTTTTTTGAAAACTTTACCGCGTCCTTAAGTTCTTGTGACTCCTCGTTTAACTTGGCGGTGTACAAATCTAAGTAAGGTTGGTTGTTCCATTTGTACCGTCTGGTATTAAATACGGAAGAATCCATGGAAGAAGCAAATACGACTTCACCCTCATTGTAGAAAGCAGGAGAAAATTCAGAATATTTGGTATTTATACTTATATTTTTTACGTCAAATTTGTCGGTCATGCTTAGTAAGCGATCCAACATTATCTCTCTTTGCTCCGGACTCAGGTCGGCGTTCCCAAGTTGTGCTGAGTTCTTTTTAGTATAAAGGCGCATAAGACGTTTGGATCGACCATATTTACCGGTTCCTTTTAAGGAGTGCGCATACTTAAATATATTATCTGAGGACATTTCGGCACTATAGTTTTCATACATAATGTTATACCACTTGTATGCCTGCTCCATATTGGTATTGAAATAATAGGCATCTCCAATTTTTTGCAATACTTCATAGGAATAGTTGTCCTTATTCTTGTTAAGGGCCATTTCGTAAAGCTTGGCTGCCTCAGCATACCACATCTTATCGAAATATTCGTCAGCACGCTTTATTAACTGGGTTTTATTGGGTTTTGTGTTTATTTGTTTCTTGTCTAGGGAAGTCATTTGCAAATTCGAATCTTCATTTACGCTTTTACTTTCTTGAAGCATATCATAGGTCACCTCTTCTAATGCTATTTCTTTTATAGGTGAACTATTATTCTCAACATTCAGAATCCAGGTTTCTTTGTCATATTTACCATTAAAACCTGTATTATAGTCGGCGATGGCTTTTTGCCAATTGTCGTAGCGATTTAGATATAAGTAGTATAACTTGTTCTCGGGGTTTTGAATGTATCCGGAATCAAACCCTTTACGGTTTAACTGTCTAACTTGCCTATTTAATTTGTTGGATTTGCTAAAAACACCGGAAACAACGTAATAGCCTTCCATTGCCCCTTCGATATTGGTTAGTGTTCTTTGAGGAATATTATTGGACTTTGAAGCTTCTTGGAACCCCCTATCAGTATTTCCGCTTTGGTTATACGATATACTGTTCTGTGCGTCAATGGGCGATTTATCATTATCAGAAGTTAAATCACCTTGAAAGTCCTGGGAAACTACTGCAATGGATAAAAGAAAAATCCCAATGGATAATATATTTTTCATGTTTATAAAAATCGTATTGTCGACAATCGTCCACTATCTTGTTGAATAACAGATTAAAGGAAGATTTATTTTCGAAAATAGATGTAAAGAAGAATATGTTTTATTTTTTGTTGTGAAAGGTAGTTTTTTTGTCGTGTAGAGTTTGATATAGTGGGGATTCAAAAAAATTAACACAAGAATTTTCACAATGAAAAAACGCTAACCTCATGAGGTTAGCGCTAAATAAATATTATAAAGAAAGATACTATTATTCCTTTTTGGTGTCATCGACGGTCTCATCCTCCTTAGAGGCATCCTTGAACTCTTTAATCCCGCTTCCCAATCCACGCATTAATTCCGGTATCTTTTTGCCTCCGAAAAGTAAAAGAACCACTAGTACCACTATCGCTATTTGCCAAGGGCCTATTGCCAAAAATATATTTGCTAATGTCATAATATAAGTCTTTTATCGAATAACAAATGTACTAAAAACTAGTTTACCTAACTAGAATATTAACGCTTGTCTGATTATATTAAAATTGTTGTTATCGATACAGATTAAAAGTATATAATTCAATTTCTAGTTTTGCTTATTTTTATTTGTTATAACGGCTTTTTTCATTTCTAAGTATATCTTTGTTACAATGGCCAAAAAAGTAAAGAGAAGAAAAGAGATTAAACGAAAGTTGCTTCATAAGTATCGCTTGGTAATCCTGAACGAAAGCACTTTTGAAGAGAAAATCTCGTTTAAATTGAGCCGACTAAACGTTTTTGTTACAGGTTCTCTTTTTATGATTGCTTTAATAGGCCTTACCATACTTCTGATTGCCTTTACCCCACTACGGGAATATATCCCTGGATATTCCTCGACAAAATTAAAAAGGCAAGCAACGGAACTTACCTATAAAACGGATTCCTTAGTTAGAACCTTAAATTATACCAATAGGTATTTAGATAACATTAGAATGGTTCTTAAGGGGGACATTGAAAATAATGAGATAAACAGGGACTCCTTGTTTGAGCAATTTAAGATAGACCCTGCATCTGTGGATTTAACGCCCATTCGAGAGGATTCTATGTTAAGGGCTGAAGTGGCTTTAGAGGATAAGTACAATTTGTTCGAAAGAGATCCAAACAGAAAAAATTTAGTTCTTTTTCCACCTGTTTCCGGAACGGTCTCCATGAATTATGATTTGGAGCGTAAACACTATGCAGTAGATATTGTAGCTCCCAGGGATACACCGGTAAAGGCGGTTGCCAACGGAACCGTTATTTTTTCGGAATGGACGGCTGATACCGGTTATGTAATTATCATAGAACACCCAGACGGTTTGTTAAGTGTTTACAAGCATAATGGTTCTTTGGCTAAATTTCAGGGAACCGTGGTTCGCGGAGGAGAGGTAATTGCTTCCGTGGGTAATACAGGTGAATTTACCACAGGGCCCCATTTGCATTTTGAGTTATGGGACGAAGGAAATCCAGTAGACCCCCAAAACTTTATAGATTTTAATTAAACACGTATGTCCCTAAAGTCGTTCGCAGCAAAAATTTTCGCCAAAAGAATTGCGTCCAAGACCTTAAAATGGGTCAATAACCCTCATGATACCCAACAAAAGGTCTTTAAGGATTTAATAGAAAAAGGGAGAACCACGAGGTTTGGAAAAGATCACGATTTTGATACCATAAATTCTCACGAAGATTTTATCAATAAAGTCCCCATAAGAGACTATGAGGAGTTAAAGGAGTATGTAAATCTTGTAGTTGCTGGTCAGGAAAATATTTTATGGCCTGGAAAACCGCTTTATTTTGCGAAGACTTCCGGGACTACTTCGGGAGCGAAATACATACCGATTACGGAATCATCCATTAAAAATCAGGTAGAGGCTTCTAGGAATGCCATACTCAACTATATACATGAAACGGGTAATTCCAAATTTGTGGATGGAAAGATGATTTTTTTACAGGGAAGTCCAGAATTAACGGAAAAAAATGGGGTAAAGCTAGGGCGGCTTTCTGGTATTTCAGCACATTACGTGCCCAATTATTTGCAAAAGAATCGATTACCAAGTTGGGAGACCAACTGCATTGAGGACTGGGAAACGAAAGTAAATGCCATAGTCGATGAAACCAAAGCGGAGAACATGACCGTTATTGCCGGTATTCCTTCTTGGGTTCAAATGTATTTCGAAAGATTAAAAGAAAAAACCAATCAAAATATTGGTGATTTGTTCCCGAATTTTGAACTGTTTATTTATGGGGGTGTTAATTATGAACCTTATAGAAAGAAGTTTGAGGAGCTTATTGGGCGAAAGGTTGCGAGTATTGAGCTTTTTCCAGCAAGTGAAGGCTTCTTCGCTTACCAAAACTCACAGACCGAAAAAGGCATGCTATTGTTATTGGACGCCGGTATTTTTTATGAATTTGTTCGTGTTGATGAATTTTATGACGAAAATAGGAAGAGGCTAACCATCGAACAAGTGCAAATAGGTATGGACTATGTTATGGTTATCTCTACGGATGTAGGTCTTTGGGGGTATAATTTAGGAGATACCGTTCGGTTTGTTTCCTTAAAACCATATAAAGTGGTTGTTTCTGGAAGGGTGAAGCATTTTATATCTGCCTTTGGGGAGCATGTCATCGCTAAGGAAGTTGAAGAGGCCATGTTGGTAGCTACTAAAGAAACCGATGCCAAAATCAATGAGTTTACCGTGGCGCCTCAGATTACGCCTAAAAACGATGAGCTTCCTTATCACGAGTGGTTCATTGAATTCGAAAACGAACCTTCGAACATGAATCAATTTATAACAATCTTGGATGAAGCTTTGCAGCAACAAAATAGTTATTATTTTGATTTAATTGAAGGTAAGGTCTTGCAATGTTTAAAGGTTACCCCAATCCAAATAGGAGGATTCAAAGCTTATATGAACTCTATAGGTAAACTGGGGGGTCAGAATAAGGTTCAACGTTTGGCCAATGATAGAAGCGTAGCTGATAAATTGACAGCATTTAGTTAGCAAGAAACTACAAGACAAAAACAAATATTAATCGTAGTTTTGCGGGAAATCTCTTATGGGCAAAGCAGTCACAACAACCAGGGCGCAAGAGTCGACCAATGCAATTGAACGCATGTATATTACTATGCGTCACCTGTTCAATAGAGGTTTCTATAAACCTACAGGAGTATCCGGTGAAGCTCTAAAGAATGCCCTCCTGCTCATTAGACCGGAAATTTACGGTTCCTTAGGTGAGGAAAAAGCGGAATTAAACGGACTCCTATATGTACTTGAACGACTACCGGAAGGGATAGAGCAATGTAGGTTTATAAACTTAACTTCCGACGAAGGTTATGGAATTTCCCATATAGATCCCATTATTCCGCCAAAAAGAAGGCGAAACTGCTACAGGATAGACGACGAGCAGATGAACATAGAGATTACTAGAGGTCGCTCTGACATTTATGACATACTTACCCATTTAACTTTCCTGTTCATAGAATCCGAAAAGATATGTGAAAGGGTACTCATTCCTGAAACGGAAAAAACTATACGAGACTGGACCAAGTTAGAAAAGGCATTGGAAAAGGATGAGTTGGAGCAATCTGAAAGAGAAATTGCTTTAATCCATACTGCAAATATTCTAGGTAGGTCTTTTGAGGAGGTTTTGGGGGTCTATAATAAGTTGAGTACTGAAACTAATCCCGAGCGTTTTTTAAGAATAATTTATTGGTTAGGAAAATTGGCACTTGAGGAAGAACTGACGGGAGAAAAACGGGCTATTACGTTCAGCACATTGCTTAGGGAACGCTTAGGACACCATATTCATGGTGAGCGATGGGCTAATCGTATTAAGAAGGTGTTGGACAAAAACAATTTATTGCAAAGGCCTATTCATATCATCTCTGCCAACATGCACAGTGTTATGAATTCTTTTTTTGCCCTGGAAGCCCTAAAAAATGAGTTCCCTGATTCAAATCGATTGGAGGTTTTTGAAGCTCTAAGCGCTACAGGTAACGAAGTTCTTCGAAATAAGGTAAAGGAAGTGGCAACGGCAAACGGTATGATATCAATTGATGATACCTCGGGAACAAATATCGATGTACAAATATTCGATACAGCCAAGTTCAAAGACAAAGCTTGTTCCTATAACTTTTCAGGAACTAAAGAAGCAAAAAAACCTGTTATATTTGTTATGGATTATGCCTTTGGGGAACAGGCCTATGAGACCATTGATGAACTACTTAAACCTTTTGAAAAAGAAAAAAAGGACGAGTTTCTCAATATAGTATCGCTTTCCATTATGGGTAAGGCAGGTATTTTGGAAGGGGGCAAAGGAGATTTAATGATTCCTTCCGCGCATATTTTTGAGGGAACGGCAGACAATTATCCTTTTAAAAATGAATTATGTGCAGCTGACTTTGACGGACATAATCTAAAAGTATTTGAAGGGACAATGGTTACAGTTTTGGGAACTTCCCTGCAAAATAGGGATATACTGAAGTTTTTTCATAAGTCTACATGGAATGTTATAGGTTTGGAAATGGAAGGAGTACATTATCAAAAAGCAATACAATCCGCTTCCAAAATTAGGAAGAGCATAAGGGAGGACGTAAAAGTGAGATATGCATATTATGCTTCGGATAACCCTTTGGAAACGGGTAGCACTTTAGCCTCTGGCGGGTTGGGAACGACGGGTGTAAAGCCAACCTATTTAATTACGGATAGAATACTAAAACAAATTTTTAATTCATAGCAATGGCAGAGAATCAATTAGCAAATAATCAGAATAGTTCCGATGAAATTGATTTGGGGCAATTATTTCAATTAATTGGAAGAGGTTTTAATTCAATCTTCAGGTTTATCCTAAGAGTATTTCTATACCTAAAAAGAAATGTTTATATACTAATTGGTCTAGTAATCCTTGGATTGGCTATAGGCTACGGTTTAACCCAGATTATTTCTAAAAAGTTAAAGATAGAGGTTATTGTAAAGCCTAACATGGAGAGTAAAAATTATCTTTACGATGTCATTGACGAAATCCAATCTAAAATAATCGCAAAAGATACTTTGTTTTTCGAATCTATTGGTGTTGAAAACATAGAATTTTCCGGGTTAAAAGTCGAGATTAGCAGGGTTGTCGAGGAGGATAACACCGAAAACGATTTACAGTATTTAGAGTTACTCCAAAGTTTTGAAAATACGGATGCTATTGCTGATATTTTGCGAGCAGAATTACAAAATAAAAGCTCATTTAATCATCGAATTACATTTTTTTATAATAATCCGGAAATAGGTAATGAATTCGCTAAAAGGTTGATGGATTACATTAATACCAACGAATATTTCGATAAACTCATCATGGTTTATCGTGAAAACGCCTCCAGTAGAATTGAAGCCAATCAAAAATTACTACAACAAGTTGATGAAATTATTACTAATTATACTAATGGTCTAGCCGTTGAAAGAAATAATTCGTTGAGTGAGCGTATAGTTTTGGATAATCAAGAGCAAATGAATATTGCAGACCTTTTTGAGTATAAGAATCTACTTATAAAAGACATTGAAACTAAGAAACTGGAACTAGAAGAAAGCGACGAGCCAGTTAGTATCATTAATTTTGGCAAATCACAGGTTGTACAAAAGGCATTTTTCGCGAAGAAAATCATTTTGATTCCTTTAGTGCTTGTGTCCTTATTCTTTTTAATATCTTTTTTAACTTATTTGAATAGGAAGTCAAATGAAATATCTGAATAGCCATAGTGTTACCTTCTTATGAAAACTGAACGATTTCATATTATAATAAGCATAGCTAATGTTTAAATATTTTATCTTCATTTTACTCTGTTTCGAAGATGTGTTGGCGCCATTCTAAGCTTAAGGAGAGCACATTGAATTAGAATCCCATATTTACAAATCATTGCGACTAATATTGATTAATGAAAAGGCACTTAATAAAGATTTAATCAACTTTTCTAAAAAAGATAGCATAATAATTTTATGAGTAATTTCGAGCGGACTTCTACGTAATAACCATATAAATTTAAGAGAGTAGGAAATTTAATTCGCGAATAATTATTCTACCTTTGTAAAGAGACCTAAAAGCAGCAGTTTATATAAAAGTTCTATTTTAAAATAATGAATTTTACAGGAAAATCACTTTTAATTACAGGAGGAACAGGTTCCCTTGGAAAGGCGTTGACGAAACATATACTTGATAATCATTCGGAAATCAGAAGATTAATTATCTTTTCAAGAGATGAGCAAAAGCAATTTGTTATGGCTCAAGAATTCCCGATTGAGAAATTCCCCCAAATTCGCTTTTTTATTGGCGACGTAAGAGACAAGGACAGATTAATTAGGGCCTTTAAAGGTGTAGATTATGTGATTCATGCCGCAGCTATGAAACATGTACATTTAGCAGAATATAATCCGGAAGAGTGTATAAAAACAAATATAGGAGGGGCACAAAATGTAGTAGACGCGTGTTTTGACACGAATGTGGAAGGAGTTGTTGCATTATCTACGGATAAAGCTTGTGCACCCATTAATTTGTATGGTGCTACTAAATTAACATCCGATAAATTATTTGTCGCAGCTAATAATATTAAAGGGGATAGTCCTATTAGGTTTTCGGTAGTAAGATATGGTAATGTTATGGGGTCAAATGGTTCTGTAATTCCCTTCTTTATTAACAAGAAAAAGGAAGGGTCACTGCCTATAACAGACCCTGAAATGACACGTTTTAACATTTCTCTACAAGGCGGTGTAGATATGGTTATGCATGCTTTAAAAAATGCTTGGGGAGGTGAAATATATGTGCCTAAAATTCCGTCTTATCGTATCATGGACGTTGCTGAAGCAATTGGGCCAGAATGTCAAAAACCTGTAGTAGGTATTCGGCCGGGTGAAAAGGTCCACGAGGAAATGATTACCCCCTCGGATTCATTTTATACTTATGATTTGGGAAAATATTACGCAATACTCCCCGCAACGCATAATTGGGTTATAGAAGATTTTACCTCAACATTCAATGCGAAAAAAGTAAGCCCCAACTTCAGTTATAATTCCGGGGATAATCAGGAATGGGAAAGCGTAGAAAGTTTAAGGGACCTTATAAAGGAACATGTTGACCCAACTTTTAAAGTTTAGTGATGGATAGGGCAATCATACCTTACGGTAGGCAAAGTATTGGGCAGGATGACATTGACGCCGTCATTTCAACGTTATCAGGTGATTTTTTAACCCAGGGACCAAAAATAAACGAGTTCGAGGAAAAATTTGCTTCATACGTTGGAGCCAAGCATGCTGTTGCAGTTAGCAATGCAACCGCTGGTTTGCACCTTGCAGTTCTAGCGTTAGGTCTCAAGAAGGGCGAGCGTGTTATTACTACCCCTATCACTTTTGCAGCATCCGCAAATTGTGTTAGATACGCTCAAGGAGAGGTTTGGTTTGCTGATATTGATCCGGATACGTACCTGCTATCTTTGGAAAGTGTAAAAAAACTGATAGAAAGTAAACCTCATGGGTTTTTTAAAGGTATTATTCCAGTGGATTTTGCTGGCTTACCGGTAAATTTAGAAGAATTTAGACATTTGGCCAAAGCGCATAACTTATGGCTCATTGAAGATGCCGCCCATGCTCCAGGAGGTTGTTTTACGGATTCAGAGGGTACATTACAAAGATGCGGTAATGGAAATTACGCTGATTTAGCAATATTTTCCTTTCATCCAGTAAAGCATATTGCCTGCGGGGAAGGAGGTATGGTAACCACCAATTCCGACACATTACATAAAAAATTATTGTCCTTAAGGACACACGGAATTACCAAAGAAGACATGTCGGAAAATCATGGCGGGTGGTATTATGAAATGCAAGAACTAGGTTACAATTACAGATTAACTGATTTTCAATCTGCTTTAGGAATAACGCAACTTGCTAAAAACAATGAAGGCGTTATCAGGAGAAATCAAATTGCCGAAAAGTATAAAAATGCTTTTAATGGTAAAATAAAATACCAAAGTTTGCCTAAGGGAACCTGCAATGCATATCATTTATTCGTAATTGAAGTTTCGAACAGAAAAGGTCTGTATGACTATCTAAGAAAGCAGAATGTTTTTACTCAAATACATTATATCCCCGTTCATAAATTACCTTATTATAGTAGGATAGGTTATGCCAATGCAGATTTAGGTAATGCGGAAGACTATTATTCTAAGTGCATAAGTTTACCAATGTATCCAAGTTTAACTAATGACGAGCAAGGTTTCGTCATAGAAAAAGTTTTAACATTTATCGATGGCTAATCTCGCGATTATACCCGCAAGGGGAGGAAGCAAAAGGATTCCTAGAAAAAACATCAGGGAATTTTTAGGAAAACCAATTATAGCCTATTCAATTGAAGCTGCTATAAATAGCAAATTATTTGACGAAATTATGGTTTCCACTGACGACATGGAAATTGCAAAAATAGCTGAAAAGTATGGAGCTAAGGTCCCTTTTATTAGAAGTTCAAAAAACTCAAATGATTTTTCAACCACCTTTGATGTATTAGAAGAAGTATTGTTAAAGTACTTAGAACAACGAAAAAGTTTTGAAAACGTTTGCTGTATTTATCCTTGCGCTCCTTTAACGAATGAAGAAAAGCTTAAAGGTGCTTTTTTAAAATTAGAAGAAACTGGAGCGGATTCAGTAATTCCAATTGTTAGTTTTTCATTTCCAATTCAAAGGGCATTTAAAATTTCTCAAGGAAAGTTGAATTATTTTCATCCAGAACACGAAAGAACGAGGAGCCAGAGTATGGAAAAAGCCTATCATGATGCAGGACAGTTTTATTGGTTTAAATCAAATAGAATTTTGAAACTAAAGTCTTTAGTTACCAAAGAAACTTCTTATGTAGAATTATCTGAACTCGAGGTTCAAGACATAGATAATGAATCGGATTGGAAAATGGCAGAGTTAAAATACAGGATAGCTAAAAAATGAGATTTCCAGAGACATACCCTTTTTTAGAATGTAACCAGTTTCAACAAGGAAACAATAAAATTGTTCCTATTCGGTATGAAGATAGATTAGAAATCATGAAATGGCGAAATGAACAAATTTACCATTTAAGACAAAAAGAACCACTAACCAAAGATAAACAGGAAGCTTATTTTAGGGATATAATTGCTGATTTGTTTGTACAAGAGCAACCGAATCAAATATTGTTTTCATATTTAGAAGGGGAAAAATGCATAGGTTATGGCGGTCTAGTTCATATAAATTGGAGTGATAAGAATGCTGAGTTGTCCTTTGTAATAAATACAGATTTTGAAAAAGACTACTTCTATTTTCATTGGAGCACTTATTTATATTTAATTGAACAGGTAGCTTTTGAAGAGTTAAATTTTCATAAAATTTACACGTATGCTTTTGACTTGAGACCACAGTTATATGAAGCTATTGAGAACGCTGGTTTCAAAAGAGAGGCTACATTAAAAGAACATTGCTTCTTTGAAAAAAAATATACGGATGTGGTAATACACTCTAAAATAAACGACTACGTGCTTAAAGTTGCTGAAAAGCATGATGCTGAGCTACTTTTTTATTGGGCTAATGATGAGGATGTTAGAAATAACTCTTTTAATTCACAGCCAATCTTATGGAAAGATCATTTGGTTTGGCTCAATGGCAAATTGAGCTCAGAAAATACAAGGATGTATATTCTTTATTATAAAAAGACACCAATAGGCCAGATAAGATTTGACAGAAATCAGATAGAGCAATGGGTGATAGATTATTCTATAGGCATTAAATTCAGAGGTAAAGGATTTGGAAGAAAAATAATAAATATGGGGCTAAAAAAGTTTAAAAATGGAAATTTCGTTGGTTTGGTTAAAAACACCAATTTAGCATCTTTTAAAACATTTGAAAAAATTGGTTTTGATAGTGAGAAGGCAAGCAATTTTGAAACAAAATTTATATTATTAAAGTAATGAGTAGTTTTTTATTTTTAAGTGAAAAGGACTGGCATGCTGGGCTTTTTTATTCACTGGCGTCAAAGTTTCCAACTCACAGATGGCACTTAATAAATAAAAAAGAAAAACTACTGGTTGATACTTTGAAGGAGATTAACCCGGACAAAATATTTATTCCGCACTGGTCATACATGATTCCTGATTATATCTTTGATAATTACGAATGTATAGTATTCCACATGACTGATTTGCCATTTGGAAGAGGTGGAAGTCCTTTACAAAACCTTATAGTAAGAGGCTATCTTAGCACAAAAATATCTGCTTTAAAAGTACAGAAAGGAATAGATAGTGGTCCTATTTACTTAAAGAAAAATTTGAGTTTGGAAGGAACAGCAAAAGACATCTTTTTAAGAGCCAGTAAAGTGATAGGACATATGATTTCTCAAATTATAGAAAATAATATAAAACCTAATAATCAAGAAGGAGAAATACTTGAATTTAAAAGAAGAAAACCTCATCAAAGTGATATATCAAAACTATCATGTCTCAATAAAGTTTATGACTACATAAGAATGTTGGATTGTGAAGGGTATCCTCCTGCTTATATTGAAACTGAAGCATTGAAACTTGAATTCTATGAAGTAGAAAGAGTAACTTTAAATGAACTGAAAGCAAATGTTAGAATCGTTAAGAAATAAGAAAGTTCTCGTTGTGGTAGCTCACCCAGATGATGAATTATTGGGCCTTGGAGCAAGTATGAAACGCTTAATTAGTGAATATGGTATTGAATGTAGGGTGGTAATACTTGGAGAAGGAATTACCTCAAGAAGCAATCAAAGAAAGATCGGAGAGTGGAAAAGTGAATTGGAAATACATAAGAAAAATATAATCCAAGCACAAGAAGCCATAGGCTATAACTCGGTGGGGGTTTATGATTTTCCAGATAATCGTTTTGATAGTATACCTTTACTTGATATAATCAAGGTAATTGAAAAAGAAAAGCAAGAATTTGTACCCGAGGTGATTTTTACTCACCACGGTGGAGATGTAAATATTGATCACCAAAGAACATTTGAAGCTGTAATAACAGCTTGCCGTCCCATGACAAGTGAAAAAGTCAAGACCATAATTACATTTGAAACACCATCTGGAACAGAATGGAGGGCGAGTAGTGACCCAAAACATTTTATTCCAAATTTATTTATTGAGGTTTCAGAAGAACAAATATTGGCAAAGATAAAAGGAATGGAGTCATACGAATTTGAGAAAAGACCCTACCCACACCCAAGATCTCCGGAAGCACTTAAAATTCAAGCTCAAAGATGGGGGATAGCAAACGGTATAAAATATGCTGAGGCATTTAACATTGTTAGAAATATAGAAGCAGTATGAGTGATAAATGTTTTATAATAGCTGAACTATCTGCCAATCACGGAGGTGATATCGAGATTGCTGCGGAGACCATTAGAGCTGCTAAAAGAGCTGGGGCGGATGCCATAAAAATGCAGACTTATAAACCATCTACCATGACCTTAAAATCGGAAAAAGAAGATTTTATAGTTCAAGGCGGAACAATATGGGACGGAAAGGGACTTTATGAGTTATACGAGGAGGCATCTTTGCCCTGGGAATGGCACAAAGAACTTTTTGAAATAAGTAAAAAAGAAGGGTTAGTATGTTTTTCCACTCCGTTTGATTTTACCGCAGTTGATTTTTTGGAAGAATTGAACTGCCCCATTTATAAGATAGCATCTTTTGAAATAAATGATATTCCTTTAATTCAATACGTGGCATCCAAAAAAAAACCAATGATTATCTCAACTGGTATAGCAACGTATGATGAAATTGAATTAGCCATTCGGACCTGTAGAAATGAAGGGAATAACGATATAACCTTATTAAAGTGCACGTCATCTTATCCAGCACCAATCGAGGAGGCAAACCTAAAAATGATTAAAAAATTCGCACAAGATTTTCATACAAAAGTAGGTCTGTCAGATCATACGATTGGAAGTATTGTTCCTATTCTATCCATAGCAATGGGAGCAAAGGTCATTGAAAAGCACTTTATATTAGATCATAGTATAGGTGGGCCAGATGCATCCTTTTCTATGGATGAAAAGGAATTTACCCAAATGGTTATGGATGTTAGAAGTGCAGAATCTGCTCTTGGAGAGGAAACCTATGAGCTTACCCAAAAACAAATTTCCGGTAGGAGGTTCGGAAGGTCGCTATACGTTTCATCAAATATTAATAACGGAGATTTTATTACCAAGGATAACATAAAAAGTGTTAGACCAAGTTTTGGATTAGAACCTAAATACTATTACGATGTCTTGGGAAAACGGGTGAACAAAGATCTTGGTGTTGGGGATAGACTTTCGTTCGAACATATTATTAAGGAAGATGAAATTTAAAAATTAAAACATATTGATTAGTCTGAAAAAAACACTAACAAACTTATATTTAGAAATCACTAACAGGCTTATAAATTAATAGTAGATTACAAGATGAGAGCTATAGAAAACCTGCAAATATTGGATTGCACCCTAAGAGATGGAGGCTATTACACCAATTGGGATTTTAGTAAAGATTTGGTAGAAGAATATTGCAGGTCAATGGAGGAGCTCCCTATTGATTATGTAGAGATAGGGTATAGAAGCACCCCTCTTAATGGGTATTTAGGAGAGTATTTTTACTGTCCCGACTACGTGATGGAAGCTTTAAAAAAAGCCATGCCTTCCAAGAAGCTGGTGATTATCCTAGATGAAAAAAATATTAGGGTTGAGCATTTGGATAGCCTTTTGACATCATGCATCCCTTATATATCCATGGTAAGAATGGCTATTGATCCTGCAAATTTTGAACGAGCAATAACTCTTGCTAAGGCAGTAAAAACAATGGGTTTTGAAGTTGCCTTTAATGTTATGTATATGTCCAGTTGGAAAAATGATCCCTCCTTTTTGGATATGCTCAATGGACTTGACGATACGATAGATTATTTTTACATGGTAGATTCCTATGGGGGAATCATGCCCCAAGAAGTGGATGAAATTATAGAACTGGTAAAATCCAAGACTAATGTGACCCTTGGGTTTCATGGTCATAATAACTTGGAAATGGCATTGGCAAATACCTTAATGGCAATAGAGGGCGGTTGTGCCATGGTGGATGCGACTATAACCGGAATGGGAAGGGGTGCGGGAAACCTAAGAACGGAATTATTGCTAACTTATTTAGATAGCAAGAATATACGAAAAATAAAATTCACACCGTTAAGCAGGGTTGTTGGAGCTTTTGAAAGCTTAAAAATTAGATATGGTTGGGGCACTAATTTACCATATATGTTCTCCGGGGCCTTTTCCCTGCCCCAAAAACAAGTTATGGAGTGGGTAGGCATGAATCGTTATCCGATTGGAAGTATTCTAAATGCATTGAACAATCAAAAGGATTCTTTAGAAGACAACATGAAATTACCGGTTTTATCACTCAAAGAAACTTTTGATTCTGCAGTAATTTTGGGGGGAGGAAAATCTGCCCTTAATCATAATGTTGCCATTAAAAAACTAGTAGAAGAGAAAAATAATTTCTGCATTATTCATGCGGGAGCACGTAACGTTTCCACGTATATAGATATAGAAAATAAACAATACTATGCATTGGCGGGTTTTGAAAGCGAAAAGCTTTTGAAAACACTTGGAGATGTGGCCAAGCTAGAGAAAAAGACCTGTGTTTACCCCCCTTTTCCAAGAAATATGGGAACGATAATACCTGATGAAGTTAAAAGAGTTTCAGTAGAATTGGAAGCTATTGATTTCACCGGAGCATCAAAGGATTCCCCCATGACCTTAAGTTTTCAGATAGCGTTAGATTTAGGGGTTAAGAATATTTATCTTGCCGGTTTTGATGGTTATGATACAACTATCGATCAAATACAATTTGTATTAGCTCAGGAAAATCAAAATATTCTTAATGATGCTTTGAAATCTAAACAACTAAAAATAATTGCTATAACTCCTACTAAATATAAAAAAGTCAAAACAACTTCAATCTACAGTATAATTTAATGAGAATAGTAGGGGTAATACCGGCCCGTTATAAGTCGTCAAGATTTCCTGGTAAGCCATTAATTGAGCTAGTTGGAATTCCAATGATCATTAGGGTGGCAATGATTGTAGAAAAAGCACTTGGGAAAAAGCATACTTATATTGCTACAGACGACCAAAGAATACAGGAATTAGCTGAATCTTATGGATATAATGCAGTAATGACTTCTGAACACTGCCTGACCGGAACTGATAGAGTATGGGAGTTTTCTAAACAAATAGATGCAGATATCTACGTCAATGTTCAAGGAGACGAACCCTTACTTAATTATAAGGATATTTTAAAAGTAGCGGAAACAAAGAAGAAGAACAAGGATTATATTATCAACGGAATGTGTTCTATTGGAATAGATGAAGATGTGAATAATGTAAATATCCCCAAAGTTCTAGTTAATGACAAAAATAAACTGATTTATATGTCTAGGCTTCCAATCCCGGGAATGAAAAGCAATAAAAATGAATTGCCTATATATAAAAAGCAAGTTTGTATTTATGGTTTTAACAATAAGGAACTAAAAGCTTTTGGAAAGAAAAACATCAAATCAACCTATGAAGATTTTGAAGATATAGAAATACTTCGTTTTTTCGATTTAGGTATTCCTATAAAAATGGTAGAAACATCCGGCAATTCATTGGCAGTGGATTGTCCAGAGGACGTATTAAAAGTTGAGGCCGAAATTTTGAGACTAGAAAGAGATGAGTAAGACAATATTATGGGACTTTGATGGGGTAATTCTTGAATCCATGAGTATGAGGGATTTTGGATTTAAAGAAATCTTCAAAAATTATCCAGAAGACAAAGTAGACGAATTAATAAATTATCATCGAGCTAACGGAGGTCTTTCTCGTTACGTTAAAATAAGACATTTTTATGAGGTAATACTTGGAAAAAAAATCCATGAAAACAAGGTGTTGGAATACGCTAATAATTTTTCCCTTATTATGAAGGATAGGTTGACCGATAAAAACAACCTAATAATGGAAAGCCTTAATTTTATAAAGGAAAACTATACCAATTACAAGTTTCATATAGTTTCTGGTTCTGATGAAAATGAATTGAATTATTTATGTAATAAACTAGAAATCGACCAATATTTTATCTCAATTCACGGATCACCTACTCCTAAAGACATCCTTGTAAACACGTTAATTAACAAACATCAGTTGGACAAAGAAGAAACATGTTTAATAGGTGATTCTATAAACGATTTTGAGGCCGCAAATTCAAATGGAATTCATTTTGTGGCATATAATAATGATAAACTTGATAAGTTTAACACACGGCCACCTTTTTTCTAGGATTAAAAACCTTTTTGGTTAATAGTTAACGGTAATATATACTATGATTATTTTTTTTAATCGCTTATGGAACTCCCCTACCTTAACTACTTGGGCGAGCTTAATAACCATATCTACCAATACTATTATTGTGCTACCCTTGATATTGGTAAAATTTTCCAGTATTGAAACTAAAATATATTTGATACTAGCAACGATTATACAATTGAAGAATATATTTGATTTTGGACTAAAGGAAAATTTATCTAGGCTATTTGCTTATGCAAATGCAGGGGTAGAAAACTTAGACGAATTAAACTCTACTTCCAAAAACAAAGACCTTCCAAATTTTAAATTGATTTCACGAATTTTTCAAAGATCAAAGTTATACTATAGATACATTTTCATTATTTCTCTTATACTGATTTCAACAATTACCTATTTCAGTTTAAAAAGTTCTATTTCGGGCAATTTAGACTTTTGGTATGCCAGTGTGGCAATGGTAATTGGGTGCTCATTTTTTTTATACAGCAACCTATATATTTCATGTTTAATAGGCCTTAACAAGGTGGCCTTAGTCAAAAGATGGGAAGTTCTATTGAAGGGATTATCGTCTCTTTCATTAGTGGTTATTATGCTGATCAGCCCTACTTTATTGAATTTTATGATTGTCCTTAATTTTTGGATAATATTAAACTTCTTTAACTATTATTTTTTGACCAAACGAGTTCTGGTTGAAAAGAAAGACATTATGGAATCTGTTACGAAAAGAAGTATAGATAAAATGGTATTTAATTTATCATGGAGGTCTTTTATTGTGGGCTTGTCAGGAACAGGAACGCAACAGGGCCTTAATCTTTTAATAGCTAATCTCGTGCCTTTAGATATTGCAAATTCGTATTTACTAACAGATAAAATATTTGCGCAATTAAAAGAGGTTTCAAGGGCTCCCTTTTACTCCAAAATTCCAGAATTTACGAAATTAAGGGGTCAAGGAAAGATTTCGGAAATGATTGAAAAGGTACGTTTTTCCATGGGGTTTTCTTATTTGGTTATAATTTCAGGATTAATTTTCCTTTTGTTTTTAGGGAATACACTTTTAGATTTCATCGGTTCAAAAGTTCATCTAATCGATGCTTCTGTATTTTTTCTAATGGCAATGTTCTTACTTATCGAAAGATATACGGCAATGCACACCCAATTATTTACATTTATGAACAATTTAATCATTGGGTATGTACGGATTATTATAACAGGGGTTGTGACCATTGCACTTTTTTATTTATTGTTTCCATATTTATCGATTAAATCATTGCCATTTTCAAGTAGTATTGCGTACTTATTGTTCTTTACGGTTTATGTCGTGAGAAAAAATTATAAAGAAATCAACGAATCTTTCTATTCTTTTGAGAAAAGATTGATAATTCCGGTAAGTATATTGTTTTTATTATTTTCAATATTTTATGAAATATTTATTTCACATACATAGTAATATAAATTTATTAACGGCAACCTTAATTGTTGAGAATGGAAATATCAATAAAGAAAAAGTTGTTTTTATTCTTTCAAGAGGTGTTACTACTCCTCTTGCAGTAAAAACGGTAAAACTCCCCAAATACATATATTATCACCCATTCAATACCTTAAAAAAATTACCTAATCTAAGGTTTAGGGCAAATAGAAAAGTCCTTTATGAAATAGATTCAATTATAGAAGAAAATATTGACGATGCCTTTACCTATTTTTGCCCGAACTCTAGAGTTCCTTTATACAGGGCTTTTTTTTCACATCCAAAATGTGTTTGTGTAAACTATATTGAAGACGGTTTGGACGCCTATCTGTCAGAGCAAGAACTATTAAAAAAATTTCCGAAACAGATACCTTTACATATTAAAGTATTAGAATCGGCTTTCAAATTATTTCCTGTTTTCTGTGCTAAACGATTAAGGTACGTACCTGGCGGATTTCTATCTAATTTGAAAGAAGAGAAATCAAAAATATATTGCTTATCGGAAAAATCATATTTAAATCAAGAGAACTCAAATAGAATATTAGTAGGAATTGGTGATGATAGTCTTTATAATTACTCGGACATTTCATTTAATGAAATTTTTGTTTTTGATGCAGTAAAAAATCAAAATGTAGTTAGAGAAAAAGATCTTTATCATTTTGTTCGGTGGTTTAGTAAGGAATATTTTGCTTTTAACGAGATAGCCATCAAGTTTCATCCTTTTCAGGATGAAAAGGAGATTGAAGAAATTTTGGCAATATTTAGCGAATTAGATATTGACGTAACAGTGATTGGCGGTCAATTATCTCTGGAGGCGGTATTTATAAAAAGGAAAGACGTAAACGTTTACGGTATCGGTTCTTCCCTGCTGATTTATGCAGCACTTTTTAGCGTACAAAGCGTTCATGTTCTTTTTCCGTATTTTGAACATAGATTAAATTATATATCACCAAGATTATCCATATGGAACGATGTCTTTCTAGGAAGAAAAAATATTAAATTATTGGATGGCACTTTGAAAAATACTGGGAAACAAAAGAGAAATAAATGAGTGTTAAAAAAATATTGTTCGTCCCACAAAACAAGGAGCATCTCCTAAATATGAACCCAGTTATAGACTTACTTGTCAAAGAGGGTTTTGTTTGCGATTATTTGAATACCAATAATTTTTTTTTTCAAAACCTAGAGTACCCAAAAGAAATTAAAACTTTACCCTTTTCTAATCAAAAGCTGTCAAAATCATTTTATAATATTTCCTTGTTCAAAAGAATAGAGGTTATATATCAATTAAGAAAACCAATAAAGGATATTACTGCAAATTATGATTCCTTTGTGTTTGGCAACGATGGTGCCATTCAGCGTCAGTTTATTTATTATGCAAATAAGCAAAATAAAACCTGCTCAATGATTTTGGATGGATTGATTAACCCTCCTATTGCCTTTAATTTCTCAGACGTATTTTTAAAATCGAATAATAAACTATCAGATTTTAAAGAGTATTTTTCTAAGAGACTAGTGCTTTTTATCTCAAAGACGTTCGCTAAAACAGCACTAAGTCCTTATTTGCCGAGCACAATCGCTTGTGGAAACCTAAACCACGTATATACCATTGGGAAGTTTTCCTCAGATGAGATTAAGAAATACACTTTAAAGAAAGTTAAAGTTTTTAATACCGGTTTGCCCCGCATGATAACCTACTTTAAGGAAAAGGATAAATCTTTCATCCCCAAATATCCAAAATCGGTGTGTTTCATAACGTCGGCCTATAAGTGGCATGGGATGTTTTCATATCATGAATTTCAAATTAAAGATATTCTTTTGATAAATAAGTGTCTTAAAGAAATGTATCCTAGTGAAAGGGTGCCTCTTTATATAAAATTGCATCCAAGAGAGCAGGAAGAGGACTACAAGCAGTTTCAAAACATCAAGGATGTGAAGATTGTTAAAAACGAACCATTCATAAACACTATTGATAATTACGGAATTTTACTAAGCAATTTATCTACATGTATAGTAGAAGGTCTTAACTATGGCGTCCAAGTAGTATCACTAATGATTAATTTTCCTTTCTGGAAGGTTAAAAACGGATTTCTCAAAAACGACCACATTGTTAAAATATTCTCAGAAAAACAACTAAAGGAATTATTAGTTATGAAGTTCCAGACACAAAAGGTAAATTACGCTAAAAATTCAAATAACGATTTTTTGTCAAAAAACACTCCGTCATCTGCTAGAACCATAGTAAGCAATCTAAAGACCTTACTGACGCAGTAGAAGAAAAAATTAGCACAAACTCTAATACAATAGGTTTTGCAATGAACGTTTACAATATGAAAATAAATAAGTTTTCACTGGTTTTAGTTGTGATTGCTATTAGTTCCTTTACATATTTTGTAGACAAACTTCTGGTGAGTAAAGCCCTTCCTTTTAATTTTGCCCAAACAACAAATATTCTCTATGCATTTTTGATTTTTTTAATTTCATTTTTTGCCTTTGCCCAAAGAAGAAAAATTGTTAGGTTTCTACCTTTAAATCTCTATGCAATACTAATTTTATGGCTCTTTGTTATTGGTTTTTTATTTAACTCTCCTATTGAAGTTATACCCAGTTTAATTCGTTTTACGATGTATTATCTGGTAGCTATATTAACCTATATATATCTAAATAAACGGGGTATTACTGCTTTTAATGACAAAATGAGGGTTTTTATCCTGGTCCTTTTTTTTATAGCCATATTTTTTGGCTTTTTTGAAGTCTTTTTTTTGGACATTAGATTTATGAATGGTGCATATCGGTTTTCAGGATCTTTTCTAGGGCATCCACTCGCAAATTCCATGTTTTTAGTCATACTGATTATACTTTGGATTGAATACTTCTTAGTGCCCAAAAAGAATCTTTTTACTTTCATAGGCTTTTTGCTTTTGTTCTATCTGTTTTTCAACACACATTCAAGGATGCCTTTGGCCTTTCTTTTTCTTTCTTTTTTGGCCTATTATTTTTTTAAAGAGAAAAGGGCATTTAAGTTTTTAAAATCTTTGATGATGATTCTTTTGGTGTTTTTTGGCTTGTATCTATTAGTCGCTAAAACAGATGTTTCTCCGCGACTCAAAAAACTGGTAGTCTCGGAAAATGCATTCAAGGACCCATCTAGTAATACTAGGTTTGTAATTATTGAGAATTCTGTTTTGGAAATGACGACCTTTGAAAAGACTATTGGTATTGGCTTAGGCGGTTTCAATGATTTTTATTTTGGCATTTCCAATAAGGATGGGGTAGCCGCACATAATAACTTTCTTTTGTTTTTTGCCGAAGGAGGAATTATAGGTTTATTCCTTTTTATAGTATATCAAATTGTTTTATTCAGAACCCTGTTTAGGTTCATTAGAAAACCACCTATAATAGACCAAAAAGTGAACTATCAAAGAATGATTTTTGTATCGGTTTTCTTACTCGAAATCTGTTCTTTTCTTTTAAACAACTATTACTTTTTTACCTCGCAAACAATTGTTTTCATTTTAATTGGTCTTCTGATGTATTTAGAGGTATATAAGATTAAACCTCATAATTTAAAGATTGCAAATGGCTCTCAAGCATAATTTATCGGTTTATTGGCCACACGAAAAGTTAATTGATAATTTAATTTATTTATCCTTTTTAGGAATCGTAGTATCTTACCCTTTTTCGATTAATATTAATAGCATGTTCATTATTGCTTCTACGGGGTTGGTACTGCTTAAATATTTTAAAACGGGGAAGGTTTTTTTTAGTTATTTATATCTGTTCTTTTTTCTCTTATTTTTAACACGATTAGGTTCATTATTATATACAGAGGATATTAATAGTGGGGTTAGAATAATGATGAGGTCTATGTCTTTGATAGCCTTTCCTTTGATATTGATGTTAAACGACAAAGCCCTGCCCCGTAAGACGTTCTTAATAAAAATTTTCATATTAGCAACTACTTTTGCATGCGTCTACTGCTTTTTAAAGAATGCTATTTTTCTAACTAATAACGATATACCGATACAACGATGGCTCGATTGGAGATATAATAATTACCACCTAAGCCGTCATCTTGAATTTGGGCCGAACTATTTTTCTTTATTAATTGTGCTTAATATAATTGGCGCATTTTTTCACAGAAAACTAATTCCCCCCTTTTATTTATTATGCTTGGTGCTGCAAGTTCTCTTTATAATACTACTCAGTTCAAGGGGCTTATTATTGTTTTTGGCTATTTTTTCCACCACCTATACCATTTATCTGGGGTTTAAGAGATTTAAGTTTTTAGGACTACTATTTTCTATTGTAATTTTGAGTCTTCTTTTTTATACTATTTTTAAGACAGTGCCAGTCCTTAGACAACGTTTTGTAAAAACTTATAAGGAGTTGGTAGTTGGAGATATGGAAAAGAACAAAGTAGGGGGTATAGTAACTCGAAAAAAGAAAATTAACGCTAGTATAAATATTATTAAAGAGAACTTCTTTATTGGAGTTGGCATAGGTGATGTTCGTAATGAATTAACCCATCAATTTAAAATTTTAAATTTTCAAGAGGGCGTCGAAAAATGGTACGATGCACATAATCAATATTTAGAAAGTTTTATGGCGTCTGGAATTTTTGGAGTAATCTGCTTTTTGTCGATATTTGTTTATTGTTTTAGACATGCTTTGAATATTCAAGATTATCATCTTTTGGCGGTGCTTATTTTGTTTCTTTTTTTTGGTTTGTTAGAATCTTATATAGAAACGCACAAAGGAATTGTTATCTTCTCTTTAGTCTTGACCTATTATGTTTCCAATAATAAAAACGGAACGAGTTGCCAGATTTCACAAATATGAATAAGTTAATAGAAACAATTAAAAGAACAAACAAAGAACAGAGTTACAAACAAAATGGACTACATACATTTATTAACCCGTTTTCTTATTTAAAGATTCGAAATAGAGGAATATTAGAAAATTTTGACTTTATTTATGTGGATGGGTTTCTTCTCGTAAGTATTCTTGGCCTATTAGGGGTAAAAGTCTCAAGAAAGAGTTTTGATATGACCTCTTTGGCAAAGAAGGTTTTTATTGACTCTGTTGAAAAAAACAAAAGTGTTTATTTTATCGGTTCAACAAAAGAGGCGATAGGAAGTTTTATCCATATAGTTAGGAGAAATTTTCCTAAAATGAATATTGTTGGCAATAGAAATGGTTATTTTGAAAACGAGAAAGAAAGAAAAAATACTATTAAGACTATTATTACTTTAAACCCAGACATTTTAGTAGTAGGTATGGGGACCCCTTTTCAAGAAATTTTCTTATTGGATTTATATAAAGCAGGATGGGTTGGGTGCGGTTATACTTGCGGAGGTTTCATTCATCAAACAACATCTGGAATAGAATATTACCCCAGTTTTTTTAATAAATATAATTTGAGATGGCTATATCGAATCTATGATGAACCTAAATTGGTTAAAAGGTATTTGTTTTTTTACCCACTTTCCCTACTCTTAATTATTTTTGATTTTTTTAAATGTAAAACGAAATTAGTCTTCCGAAGAATATAAATGTTTTTAAGCCAGCAGCATAGATATTCCGGATTTATCACTCCACTATCCTATTTCACGGATTTGCTGGTAATCAATCTGTTTACCTATTTTCTTCCCATAAATTTCCAAAACCCTTGGCTATTTCATAGCTACATTTCTATTGCTTGGATTATTATTTCCTTTAAAAATGAATTCTATGAGGTTCATAGATACTCTAAGGTAGTTATAATACTGAGAAAGTTATTTACTCAATTCGTTTTCTTTTTTCTGGTTTTATACGCCTATATAGGTTTCTTTAAACAACCTTTGATGAGTAGGTTGGCATTGGGAAAATATTTTCTACTGGTATTTGTTGGTGTTTTTGCCTTAAAGTTTCTCAACTATATTTTGTTAATGCAATACAGAAGTTTATGGAAGGGAAACATTAGAAACGTTGTAGTTATTGGAAAAAGTAAAAAGGCCAACCAACTCATTGAAGTTTTCGAGGAACGAAAGGAATACGGTTATAAGTTTAAAAGGCAGTTTTCTACCAGGGATCAAAATTTTGATATTATAACCTGCTTCAGATATATTGTTAATAATAATATTGATGAAATATACTGCTCGGTTTCAGAATTAAAAAATGATGAAATAGCTTCTTTTGTAAACTTTGCGGATAACAATTTAAAAACACTTAAGTTTTTACCGGACAATAAAAACATTTTTGCTAAAAAATTGAAGTTTGAATACTATGACTATTTGCCGATATTATCCCTGCGGGACATTCCTTTGCATACGTCATTAAATGCATTTTTAAAAAGGACTTTTGACATTGGTTTTTCTTTGTTCGTTATTTTCGGCATCTTAATTTGGTTAGGACCCTTGCTAGCCTTATTGATTAGATTAGAATCTAAAGGACCTGTATTTTTTATACAAAAAAGGACTGGGTTCGATAATAAAGAATTTCAGTGTTTTAAATTTCGATCAATGACGGTGAATGAGGATTCTGATGACAAGCAAGCGGCTAAAAATGATATGCGAGTCACAAGAATAGGAAAGTTTATACGGAAAACTAGTATAGATGAGCTTCCACAATTTTACAACGTACTATTCGGAAATATGTCAGTGGTTGGACCAAGGCCGCATATGGTAAAGCACACGGATGAGTATGCGAACAGGGTAGATAAGTATATGCTTAGGCACTTTGTTAAGCCAGGCATTACAGGTCTGGCACAGATACGGGGATATAGAGGGGAAATTGAAAAGGAAAGTGATATCCAGAACAGAATTAAGTTTGATATTTTCTACGTTGAAAACTGGTCTTTTTTTCTAGACGTTAAGATTATTGTGCAAACTGTGGTAAATGCCTTTAAAGGTGAAGAAAAAGCGTATTAGATGAAAAGAATATTAATTACCGGTGCTGCTGGGTTTTTGGGTTCGCATTTATGTGATCGGTTTATAAAGGAAGGGTTTTACGTTATAGGTATGGACAATCTCATTACCGGCGATTTGGACAATATCGCTCATCTATTCCCTTTGGAGAATTTCGAATTTCATCATCATGATGTTACCAAGTTTGTTCACGTTTCTGGTACTTTGGATTATATCCTTCATTTTGCATCTCCGGCAAGTCCAATAGATTACTTGAAAATCCCTATTAAGACGTTAAAAGTAGGATCTTTGGGTACGTTAAACTTATTAGGCTTAGCCAAAGAAAAGGGTGCCCGAATTTTGGTGGCCTCTACCTCCGAAGTCTATGGAGACCCTTTGGTACATCCACAAAATGAAGAATATTACGGCAATGTAAGTCCTGTGGGACCAAGGGGGGTATATGATGAGGCCAAAAGGTTTATGGAATCCATTACCATGGCATATCATAGACATCATGGGCTTGAAACAAGAATTGTAAGGATTTTCAATACGTACGGTTCACGAATGCGATTAAATGATGGTCGGGTAGTCCCGGCCTTTATGGGTCAGGCGTTACGCGGTGAGAACTTAACGGTCTTTGGTGATGGTTCCCAAAGCCGTTCTTTTTGTTATATAGATGATCAGGTAGAAGGTATATACCGATTGTTATTTAGTGACTATCCCGGCCCAGTCAATATTGGAAATCCGAATGAAACTACCATAAAGGAGTTTGCAGAGGAAATTATAAGGTTGACAGGCACCACTCAGAAAATTGTTTATCGTCCTTTACCAAAAGATGACCCCTTACAACGACAGCCCGATATTACTAAGGCAAGAGAACTCCTTGGTTGGGAACCAAAAGTGAGTCGATCAGAGGGACTTAAAATCGTATACGATTATTTTAAATCGCTTTCTCCGGAGGAGTTACAGAAAAAGGAGCATCGGGATTTTTCTTCTAAATAGTATTATTGGAAAGCAAACCTTATTTTTGCCAAAACCAACGAAATGAACATACTAATTCTGGGGTCGGGAGGTCGTGAACACGCAATGGCCTGGAAATTATCTCAAAGTCAAAAATTATCAAAGTTATTTATTGCTCCTGGGAATGCAGGAACTTCGGAACTTGGAGAAAACATACCAATTGGTGTAAATGATTTTGATGCAATAAAGAAAATTGTGCTTCAAAAAAAAGTTGACTTGGTTTTGGTGGGACCGGAAGACCCTTTAGTCAATGGTATCCATGATTTCTTTTTGGGGGATACGGAACTAAAAGATATAGCAGTGGTTGGCCCACAGAAAATGGCAGCTACATTAGAAGGCAGTAAAGAGTTCGCCAAAGAGTTTATGATGCGCCATAATATCCCAACAGCGCAGTATCAAAGTTTCACAGAAGAATCGGTGGAGGAAGGATTTAAATTCCTTGAAGGACTTACTCCACCGTATGTCCTAAAAGCTGATGGATTGGCTGCCGGCAAGGGTGTTGTAATTCTTAAGGATTTGGAGGAGGCCAAGACAGAGTTGAACTCCATGTTGGTCAACAAAAAGTTTGGTAAGGCCAGTACTACAGTGGTCATCGAGGAGTTTTTGGACGGCATAGAATTAAGTGTCTTTGTTTTGACTGATGGAAACCATTATAAAATTTTACCAACTGCAAAAGATTATAAAAGAATAGGGGAAGGAGACACTGGACTTAATACGGGTGGTATGGGTGCAATATCCCCTGTTCCATTCGCCGATAAGGTTTTCATGGATAAAATCCACGACCAAGTGGTTAAGCCTACCGTAGATGGGCTTAAAATGGACAACCTTCCTTACAAGGGGTTTATTTTTATTGGATTGATAAAGGTAGGGGATGAACCAAAGGTCATCGAATACAACGTTCGAATGGGAGATCCGGAAACCGAAGTGGTGTTTCCTCGAATAAAGAATGATTTTGTGGAATTGATGAGCGCAGTGGCAAATGGTTCTCTAAATGAATTGGACTTACAAATAGATGAACGTTCCGCTACGACCGTAATGACTGTTTCTGGAGGTTATCCTGGAACTTATGAGAAAGGTAAGGAAATCACGGGAATTAACGAGATAGAGGACTCCCTTGTTTTCCATGCCGGGACCATTTTGGACAACGAAAAAGTAGTGACCAATGGGGGAAGGGTCTTGGCCATAACTTCTTATGGCAAGGACTTCAAGGAAGCTTTGAAAACGTCATACAAAAATGTAGAAAAACTGAAATTCGAAGGAATAAACTATAGAAAGGACATAGGATTTGACCTTTAGAGGTTCATTCACTACTAAGAAGCAAAAATTTCCAGGATTATTTGGGAGTAGTTATAGGTAGGAATGAGAAGTTATTGTCTTATCCTCTTCGCCGTTGTCATTATATTTTTTCAGCTCCAGCATCCAGTAAACAAATGCAACAAAACCGATTAACATAAAAATCCAATTTAAAACATTGGAAAGTGTCCAACTTTCGGTAAATCTCAACGCATCCAAGGGAGCAAAAAGTACATTGACGAACAAATCCTCGATACCTTCAAATAATGATTTCATCTTATTCCTATATTTACAAGGCAAAAGTATAAAAATCATCTATGATTTCAAGCATTTTTGGTAAAACAAAACCAGTAAATTTTATTATACTTCTAGGTTTTATCCTTTTTTTCTACCCCATTGTTCATAGCTATTTATTACTACGTGATTTTTCGGACTTAAATATCTTAAAGGAGGTAGGGGTTCTGGCTGTTTTGCTTTTTTGTGTTCTTATTATGGATTTTATTGTAAAAAGAAATAAACTAACAGGTACAAATTCTTTTGCCATCCTTTTTTTTACGTTACTTCTAGTAGCTTTTCCAGAGTCTTTAGGGGATTCAAATGCCATTTTATGCACTTTTTTTTTACTCTTGTCAACTAGACGTATTTTAAGTATTAAATCCCTTAGGGAAATAAAATTAAAAATATTCGACGCCAGTATTTGGATATTGGTCGCTAGTCTTTTCTATGATTGGGCTATTCTATATTTGATACTGGTCATGGCCGCTATTTATATTTATGAACCCAAAAACATTCGAAACTGGTTGGTTTTGCTTTCGGCAGGCGTTTGTTTTATAATTATCCTGGTAGGATTTTTAACCCTCTTCGATAATCTTGATTTTATTTTTGACCACTATAATTTTTACTTGGATTTTAGGGTGATTCTTCCAATACAAATAGCTTCTAGTATTAAAATTATTCTGTATCTAATACTTACAGTGGTTCTAAGTGTTTGGGCATTTCTTAAATTAGGAAAGGCAGGCGTTGGAAGAATTATCATGATTCGGTTAGTCGTACTTTCCTTTATCTTAGGTCTGCTAGTTAATCTTCTGCTTATCCCGAATAAATCTTATGCGATTATGATTACCTTTTTTCCTTCTGTAATCCTTATAGCGAACTATGTAGAGTCCATAAAAAGGGAAAAGTTCAGGGAAATTCTATTGATAGTATCCATTACGCTTCCTATTCTTGGTTTTATAGGGAGACTACTGATTTCACATTAAGAAGTATCTTTGCATTAAATCGAGGGCTATGTTTAGCAAGTTTGCATACACTATTTTTACGGAGAGTATTGATAAATATCATGAGAAGGACGATGTTGACCAAGAATTTAATAACCCTTATCCCAAAGGTGATATTGAACATCTACTTTATAGAAAAAATTGGATAGATACTGTTCAATGGCACTATGAGGATATTATAAGGGATCCAAATATCCAACCCAAAACTGCCTTGCAATTAAAAAGAAAGATTGACGCGAGCAATCAGGATAGGACAGATCTTGTGGAGTATATTGATAGCTACTTTTTAAAAAAATACCAATCGGTTACAATTAGGGAAAATGCAACCATTAATACGGAAAGCCCGGCCTGGGCGATAGACAGACTATCAATCCTCGCCCTAAAAATTTATCATATGCGGGAAGAGGTGAATCGACTGGATGCATCCAGTGAACACATTCGCACTTGCAAAGCAAAATTGGAGGTATTATTGGAACAAAAAAAAGATTTATCCGCAGCTATTGATCAATTACTCCATGATATTGAAGGGGGTAAAAAGTATATGAAAGTATATAAGCAAATGAAGATGTACAATGATGAGGAACTAAACCCCATCTTACGTGGACAAAAATAAAATCGAACAGGTATTGGTCATTAGACTGTCAGCAATGGGAGACGTGGCCATGACGGTACCGGTTCTTGTTGCATTGACCCAAGAATATCCAAATTTAAAAATCACTTTTCTTACTAAAGCATTTTATAAGCCTATCGTGTCGGGTATTCCCAATGTTAATGTGGTGATTGCCGACACTAAGGGAAAGCATAAGGGTATTTTAGGACTTTGGCGATTATTTGGACAATTAAAAGAGTTAGAGTTTGACGCAGTGGCGGATTTGCACAACGTGCTCCGTAGTAACATCCTAAAGATCTTTTTTCTAACACAAGGTATCCCCTTCAAGCAAATGAATAAGGGTAGGTCTGAAAAAAAGAAACTTACCTCAGGAAAATCAAAAGAGATAAAACCTTTAAAACCGATGCATGAACGCTATGTTGAGGTATTTAAAAGTCTTGGCTTTGTATTTTCATTGAATGAAAAACATACACTGCCAAAATTAGACCTATCCAAAGGGATTAAGGAAAAATGGTTGATAGGAAACCACAAAACCATTGGAATTGCTCCATTCGCAGCATTTCAGGGAAAAGTGTATCCTCACCATCTAATGGAAAAATTACTTACCTATTTAAATGATTTAAATCACACCCAAATCTTGCTCTTTGGGGGAGGTAAAAAAGAGACTGAAATTTTGGAACAATGGGAGTCTAAATTCAATAACTGTATATCAGCAGCAGGGAAGCTTACTTTTCCGGAAGAGTTAAGGGTGATTAGCAACTTACATGTAATGGTTTCCATGGATAGCGGAAACGGTCACTTGGCTGCAATGTTTGGAATACCGGTTATTACTTTATGGGGTGTTACCCATCCTTACGCAGGATTCACACCTTTTGGGCAAAACTATGTAAATCAAATTTTATCCGATAGGGAGAAGTTTCCCCTAATTCCGACGTCGGTTTACGGAAACAAGTTTCCAGCGGGTTATAATAAAGTCATGGAAACCATTTCACCACAAAAAGTGTACGACAAAATAAAGGATATACTTTAAATTTCTATACCGCAATCGCCTTAGGCTCCAATGATTTAAGGTACATTCTCAATTGACTCATAAATCTATATTTCCTTGCACTGGGGGCAGTGCCTACCATTAAAGTCCTTACACCAAAATAAGAGCTAATTAAATAAGTGGCTGCGGCTTCGCAATCCACATGTCGATCCACATATCCATTGAACTTTCCTTTTTGTAAAGCCGAAACTAGATTTACTTCCCAAATGGAAAATATATCAAATAGATGTTTCATGATTTTTTGGTCCTTTCCGCGAAATTCGGTCAAGAAATTATTAAGAACACAACCAAAATCCATTTCGTTATGAACCGCGGTTTCCAGGGCGTCATCAAAGCAATCTTCAATACGTTCAAGTGGATTATCATGACCTTCTATAGGTTCAATCAACACACTGTAGATTTTTCTGGCCAAGAGGTTTTGAATGATTTGTATAAAGAAATCCTCCTTGGACTCAAAATGATAATAAAAGGCACCTTTGGAAAGCGAGAGTTTTTTCAAGATATCATCAACACTGGTATTGTAATAGCCATTACTATAAAATAATTCCAATCCAGTGGTCTGCATACGTTGCATGGTAGCCATGCGTTTTAATGTTTTCTCCATGATTTCAAGATTTGGGTTAATCTGACCGTTTGGTCTGTACAAATAACCGATGGTTTGTACTTGAAAATAAAATCTTTGGTTATCGTGAACAAAAGAATCGGTGAAAGTTCATAATATAGGTGTACTACCTATTTTTGGAAATAGAAAACAAACCGGGTGGTCGGTTAAAGTGTAAAACTTTTGCGACAAAAACCTTTCAAACTATAATAATGGGTTCTTAGATTTTAATCTTTGGAAGACATATTACAACAATTAATCATTCTATTCTTATTTTAGAACGGACCAATTAAAGGATTTCCTTATGCATACGAAAAAAAAGTACTCCATTTTAGAAATGGTCCTGTGGACCAGATTCGAAACCCTGCTGTTTTTAGTGATAATAGTTATTTACATTTCAGGTTACTTCTTTTTGGATTTGCAATGGCTAAAAATACCTTGGACACCGTTGGCCTTAATAGGAACGGCAGTTGCCTTTGTTATAGGGTTTCAAAACAACTCTTCCTATGGTCGAATTTGGGAAGCGCGAAAGATTTGGGTAGGCATAGTAAACACTTCCAGAACCTTTGGGATGTTTTTACAGGATATGATTACAAGTGAATACTGTCAAACAACTGTAGATGAAGAACAAATAAAACAGGAAATTAAGATATTGACCTATCGGCATATTGCTTGGATGACTGCATTGCGTTATGCTATGCGAACAACAAAACCTTGGGAAACCATATTGAAGCAAAGGACAGATCGCGAATGGGGATTACTTCCACCAGAAATGGAAAATAAATTAGAAAATGATCTCCAGCCGTATATTTCTAAAAATGAATTGGATTCTATTTCGCAAAAAGCCAACAAACAGACAGCATTGCTTTATTTGCAATCGCACCACCTTAGAAAACTGAAAGAGAAAGGGTTAATTTGGGAATTTTCTTTTTTAGAGCTCGAAGGGGTTTTGCAAGAACTATTTACGCTCCAAGGACAAAGTGAAAGAATCAAGAATTTCCCATATCCTAGGCATTTTGCTACACTAAACCATTACTTTATGTGGGTCTTTATATTGATTCTTCCCTTGGCGCTTGTACCACAATTTGGGGAAATTGGAAATGAAATTGCTACATCGAATCCGGTTATCGGTAAATTCTTCGTTTGGGCAACGATTCCCTTTTATATTATCGTTGCCTGGATATTTCACACCATGGAACGTATTGGACGTACTGGAGAAAACCCCTTTGAAGGTTCTGCCAATGATGTACCTATTTCCACGATTGCAAGGGGAATAGAGATTGATCTAAGACAAAATTTAGGGGAGCCCATCGATAGTATTCCAATGCAGTATCCGGAAAAACATCATACACAGTTCTGATAGCAAGACATCTCTCAAGCTGGGAAACAACCAATCAAGACTACGCCACCGTTCCCTGACAACTACTTCCCGCACCAGCAGTGCAGCCGTAGCAATGTTGTGAAATAATGATATTTCTATCGTTTAAAATATCTTCATTATAGTCTTTAATATGTTTGATTTTACTAGCAACTTTCAAGTCGAGCATTTGATTGAAATCGCAATCGTACAACCAACCATCCCAACTCACTGAAATCGTATTGGTGCACATAACATGGGCCACTGCGGAAGGGTTATAAGCCTCTACTAAGGCGTACATATAATCCTCGTAATTTTCAGAGGCTATCAAATAGTCCAAAAATCGGGCAATGGGGAGGTTTGTAATCGCGAACAAATTATGGAATTGTATTCCAAAATCTTCTTTCAATGCTTTTTTGAAATCCTTTTCCATGGCGGCCTGGTCTCCTGGCAAATAGGCTCCCGATGGGTTGTAAACGAGGTCTAAGCGCAAGTCGCTCTCTGGCATACCATAGCCTCGTTCGTTCAATTCCTGCAACGCTTTTATCGATTTATCAAAAACGCCATCACCTCTTTGTTTGTCCGTTTTTCCTCGCGTCCAATGTGGCATGGAAGAAATCACGTGTACATTGTGTTTTTTGAAGAAATCGGGTAAGTCATAATATTTTTTATTGGCCCTAATGATGGTCAAATTGGACCGAACTATAAAATCTTGTATGCCCGCTTTGGCAGCCTCTTCCACAAACCATCTAAAATCAGGATTCATTTCTGGAGCCCCGCCGGTCAAGTCCAAGGTATGTGCACCCGTGTTTTTAATGACCTCAAGACATTGCCGCATGGTTTCCCGGGTCATGATTTCCTTACGGTCCGGCCCTGCATCCACATGGCAATGTTCACAGACCTGATTGCACATATATCCCACGTTAATTTGTAGCACTTCCAATTTTTTTGGTCGTAATGGAAATTGACCAATTTGGTCGATTTTATCCTTGAAATAGGGAAGCTCACCATCTGCAAAAATACCTCCGTTCAAAATTTCCAATTGTTTATTAGATACTGCTAATTCATCTCCTTGCGCCTTCAACGACTTTGTTGCCATAATTTTTTGTTTTTCAGTATTAAAACTTCCTTTTAATTGTAGATACGAAATTCTACATAGAAAGTTTGTTGTATTTGTTCATCATTTGGACTCCATGCACTAAGGTAGCACCACTTTCTATTGCTGCTCCAACGTGTACGGCTTCCATCATTTCTTCTTTGGTAATTCCTTTTTGTAGACCGTCCTTCGTATAGGCATCGATGCAATAAGGACATTTTACAACATGGGAAACAGCCAGGGCAATCAGGGATTTTTCTCGGGCACTCAAGGCCCCTTCTTCAAAAACCTTTCCATAGTAATCAAAAAACTTGGTTCCTAGTTCTTCGCTCCATTCGGTTATTTTACCAAACTTTCTTAAATCTTTTGGGTCATAATACGAGTCTGCCATTTTATTCTGTGTTTTAGGTGGTATATTTTTATTTTTTGAATTATCGAATGCAATAGGGATGCCTTGTCCCATTTTTTCTACTTCTGGAAGTATTTCCATATTATCCCATATCCCGGATGCTAAGGTGTCCGCATATTCCTCGGGCAAATGGTTTTGGTACATAAGCCTTTGAGCGGCCTGGAAATCATATTCAAAGGATTTATGGGAATAGGATAGATTTTCTTCTGTATCCTCCATAAGAACATACCAAACCCTAGATGTACCATCATTCGCGGGCATCCCTATTACCCCAGGATTTATCCATAATTTTTCCTTTATGCGTTGATGAAAAGGAAGTCCACAATGTCCGGCAATCACCACATCGCTATGGGTAGCTTTTAAACAAGTTTCCTTGCTTTCTTGGGCATTGGATTTGAATACGAATTCGGATACGTTGCCATAATTACCGTGCACTACCGTTATTTTTTTTCCGGCATAATCAAAACTGATATTTTCGGGTATAGTGCCTATCCATTTCAGGGATTCTTCGGACAATTTCATTTTTGTATATGGAAACCACATTTTGGAAAAACTGTCACAACGTCCACCAGCCTTAAAATCACATCCACATTCCTCACTGTCATTGGCCAATTGTAATTCAACATTACCGGCAATACTCAAAGCTCCCCAATTTTTAAACGTATGTACAGTTTCTTCCGGCTGGGCGCAATATCCTGTAATGTCTCCCGTACAGATACAATTTTCCGGAGGGATACTCTCTTCTTTAGCTATTGAAATTAGCTTTTCCAGCGCCTGTAAATTGCTATATACACCGCCAAATAGAAGTAGTTTCCCCTTCTTTGTTCCAATATGTTTTATTTTTTTAGCCATTTAGGTATAAAGTATAACAGTGTACAACATAAGATGCCCCAAACATTGATCCAAAGTAAATCGGCATATTTACCGGTCGTAAATATGAATTGTTCAGGGAACCGATTAAAAACCAGGAAAAGACCAAATATCAGTCCGCAAATAACACTTAGATGAAAACTGATTTTTGGCACCTTTCCTTTCCAAAAAATGAAGATTGGAGTAAGCCCTATGACCATGGTTCCGCTTATGGTCGTAGCGGATAGTATTTCAGCATCTAAAAAAACGGGTATCGTACCAAGTACCGCAATGAATACCATGGACCACCTTCCTATGCTTAGCGTATTGCCAAGATTTAAATCCACCGCAATTAATTTGGAAAACGACGAAAACGTGGAATCCAATGTTGATGCCGCTGAAGTGATCATAATAAAATTGATAATCAACAAGGTGATAATACCAAATGCCTTGCCCACCTCAACAGCAGCCTGACCAACAATTCCTCTGGATTGTGCATAAACCCCGATCGTGCTAAACAAAACAATACAAACAGCTCCAACCAAACTGGCCCATAAAAAGCTTCTTAAGGTAACCTTTGGGGTGCTGATAAATCCTCTATCCGTTAAAACAGGGTCATGAAAAGGGTAGCTAAAGGACTGAATTAGTGCCGCAAATAAAAGATTTAACCCCATTTCAAAGGACCAAACCCCAGAATTTAGGGTCTCCTTGACCGTGAAATCAGTTTTTGGACCGTAAATGGTATATAGAATTACAATGAGCAGGATGGAAAATAATACCATTTGTACTACATCCGTAAAAATAGAGCTGCTCATTCCTCCTTTAATAACATAGGCCAAAGTAAGCAAGGTAAATACCAAGATACTCCAGTAATACGTACTCGTTCCCACTTCTCCAAAATAGGAACCAATAACCATGGTATTGCTCCACACTTCATTGAATAATCGGATAGCTATCAAAACAGAAAATACCATTACGGCCATCTTTCCAAACTTTGAAGTAAGGAAGTGATGTATACTTGAATAGTTACCATAGACACGCATTCTATAAATAACAATTCCTGCAACGGCGAAGGATACATAATAGGCCGCATAGGCAACCCCACCCACAAATCCATAATCCAGCCCTAAGTTCGCAGCATTGGTTATGCTTTTGGCAAATATCCATGAAATGACCAAACTGCCCATTAATACCAAGGTATTGGGTGCTTTTCTCTTCTGAACAGCATTAAAAAACTGATTGGTATTTTTTGCAAATGGAGACAAGAAAAACAGTATCAAACTAGATACTACAATCAAAGCCCACTGCCAAAATAACATATCGTTCATTTCTATTTTATTCTTCGTCCCACCAGACGTTTACGTTAATACTGTTGCCGTCGGTATTCTCGGCGGCTTTAGTGTAGTTGGAATTATTCAGGGCTTCTTCCTCAGCCGGATAAGGCATCCGAACAGGAATCAAATCGTTATTTAGACTTGCTGATATTGTTTTTAGTTGTGGGTAACCCGTTCTTCTGTATTCTATCCAACCTTCATACCCATTAATCATATTGGCAATCCACTTCTGGGAAAGGATATTTTCCAGAGGGTCACCATTTTCCAAAGCTCCGGGACCAGTTAGATACCCACTGGGAAGCTCAACCTGCCAATAGGCACAGGCCTCGGCAACCCCGGTTTCATATAACTGATTTACATCAGCAGTAATAAAACCTTTTTGTGCGGCCTCGGCCAAAAGAAAATGGGTTTCCATACTGGTCATAAAATTGGCATCCAACACCCCTGTGTTTTCCCTAAAAATGGTTCCTACCAAGGAATAGTCCGATAAATTTACAGGCGTGGAAGAAGCATCGATACCATTCAGGAGCCCATTATACTCCTCGCCCGTATCGCTATTGGAAATAGGTCTAAAAAGTTTTGAAATTCGGGGGTCTTCAAAATCGGTTAAAATTTCATCCATGGTTTCGGACATTACAAAATTGTTGAAATCCCCAATGCGTAATCGGGCCAATCTAAAATTATTAGGCGCACCACCCGTAAAATCAAAGACGGCATTTTGGCTATTGTCCTGAATATAATTTGCGTCGTTGAAAAGGGTTTGTAGTTCCGTAGCTACGTCCATTTTGTTCGATATACGCATGAGATATTTAATCCTAAGTGAATTGGCGAAACGAACCCAACCTTCTAAGTCGCCCTCGAATAGGATATCACCTTCCAATGAAATAACACCGTCATATGCTTGAATGGCCGATATTCCTTTAGTTAGATTATCTAAAATCCCATTATCGTCCATATAAATGGACTCTTGGCTATCATAAACAGGAGTTACCGTACCCTTATCCCCCTTAAAAGCTTCAAAGTACGGGACATCACCGAACAAGTCTGTCAATGCCGCTGACATATAGGCTTTCAAAATCCTCGCTGGGCCTTCATATACTTTGAAGGAGGGACTCTCTTGGGATAGATTCAATATAATTTCGTTATCCCTGAGGTTTTTATAGAATATAGGCCAAGGATTTCCTCCCAATTGAGGCGATTTTAAATTATGCCTATCAAACAGATTAAAATCTAAGGCTGTGGTATATTGTCCCAAGAGATTCCCCGCTGTAAAACCCTCGTAGGACATTTGCTCTCCATAATCGTAGATTACCTGCCTTAGCAATAGGCTGGGTTGGACACTTACAGGTGAATTGGGGTTCGTGTTGATTTCCTCAAAATCCTGTGTACAGCCTCCTGCAACAAGCAAAAGCATTAGACTATATATTTTTTTCATCGTTTTCATCATTAAAAATTAAATCCGGCCTTTAATCCAATACTGCGTGAAGTAGCATAGGACATATCCTCAACACCGCCTATAAAACCTTGGCCTTGTACGGACAATTGCTCTGGGTCAAAATGGGGGTTTTCCGTTAAGGCAAAAAGATTCCTCCCAATGAGTGAAATGTTTAAGGCCGCATCTTGGTTAAATAGTGAAAGGTCTTTAAAGGTGTACCCAATTGAGAACTGACGTAACTTTAAGAAAGAAGCATCATACGTATTGTTTTCCTCGTGGTTCCGATCATAAAATTGGCGGTAGTAGCTCTCTGGAGATACGGCGACCGTATTTGGCACAAATACGGGACTCTCCAAGGTTCCTGTATTCACAACACCTTCTGGGACAATACCTTCTTCTGGGCGAAAAGCTGTTTCTGCCAATTGACCGCCAACATTACCCAAAGCTCTTGTGCGTGATACGATAATTCCTCCTTGGCGCCAATCCAATAGAAAGCCAAGGTTCCAATTTTTATAATTGAATTGGTTGTTGAAACCCAACATAAAATCAGGATTATAATTGCCCAATTTTTGTAAATTGTTATCAGGGATATACCTACCCTCGTTAGTTAGTATAAAATCACCGTCATCATTTTTTAAATACCCCGTACCGTAAAGGTCGCCTACACGACCTTCCTCTTCAACCTGTAAAAATACCGTTTGGTTTTGACTGTCGTAAATTCTTGAATATGCTAGGGTCAAGCGGCCATCGTCCTGGGGTAAATCCTCAACAATGGCTCGGTTAGCACTAAAATTCAGGGTACTGTTCCAAGAGAAATTTTCTGAGACTATGGGGGAGATTCCCGTAATAATCTCCAAACCTTTGGAACGCACACTGCCTGCATTGACCACTTGTTGGGTATAACCGGAAGAGATTCCTATGGGCAGAGAAATAATTTGATCCTCGGTCAAAGCATTATAATAGGAAATATCTAAACGCAACTGATCGCCAAAAAATCGTAAATCGGCCCCAACCTCAAAGGAAGATGTTCGTTCTGGCTTCAAATTCGGGTTGGCAATCGTGTTTTGATTACTAAAAGTAGGCTGACCATTAAAAGGGGTCTGGGCAACAAAAGCCCCAGTGGTTTGATAAGGGTTGGTATCATTACCCACCTGAGCCCAACTCGCACGGAGTTTTGCAAAAGAAATAAACTGTGGAACGTCTACAATCTCTGATAGAATAAAGCTAGAGGAGACCGAAGGGTAAAAGAAAGACGTATTGTCGACTGAAAATGGTGTGGCCAATGCGCTGGACCAATCATTCCTACCAGTCACATCTAAAAACAGAAAATCTTTGTAACCTAGTTTTAGTAGTCCGTAAAAGCTGTTGATCCTTTTATTCGATTCAAACTCAAATACCTCAATCGGTGATGCTGCATTCGAGAGCCTAAAGATTCCAGGCTGGGCCAAACTTGTTGTTTGTGACTGTGAGGTGAACGCTTTTTGATCCAATCTATTTCCTCCCAGGCTAAAATCGATGCTGACATCGCTAAAACGATTGGTATAGTTTAAAAGGAAATCTGTGTTGATTTCCCTAAAGAAAACTTCGTGCTCCGCATAACCCCCGTTTTGAAACCTATTGGAGCTAAAAGCGCGCCTTAATTGACGAAGTTCACTGGAATAATCCATTCCAGATCTTATAGCTGCGGTTAAATGATCCGTTATATCATAACTCGCGGAGACGTTACCAAAGATACGGTCCCTATTAAAGGAGTTCCTGTTTTCATACATGATGAAAAAGGGATTATCAAAATAAGTATAGTTAAAGGAATACTGCTGAACGCCTTCCAATCCGGGTTGCCAATAATCTCTGAGGCTTTCCATGTTCAGGGATCTTGGCCCCCAGCCTACTAAAGAGTAATTTACGTTTTCGGACCCATAACCGTTGGATGGTCGGTTATCGCTTTTGGAATTCACATAGTTTATCGTCGTGTTGATTCGTAATTTTTCAATAGGGGTAAAACTCAAACGGGCATTAATGGTTTGCCTGTCTAAGTTCACACCTGGAATAATGGATTCGCTCCTTAAATCTGTGAAGGAAAGCCTATAATTGCCTTTATCAAAACCTGACCCTATCGCTATATTGTTAATGAAAGTAGTCCCGGTCCTATAAAAATCTTTTAAGTTATCAGGGTGTGATTCAAAGGGAGTAGGGGTAATTGGCAGGCCGTTATAAAGTGCTGTATCGCCTCCTCTAACAGAGCTTCCATCGGACAGGGTAACGGGGCTGTCGAATTGTGGTATTAAGTTCCCAACATCCAAACGGGGCCCCCAGCTGTAGGAAATCAAATCATTGGTGCCACCACCAAGCCCATCAACAAAGGCAAACTCACCTGCGTTACCTTGGCCGTATTCATTTTGAAAATCGGGCAATTGAAAGGCAGTATCTACAAAAAAGCTGGTATTGTAGCTAATTCCCAACCCTTTGGTGTTTTTGCCACTTTTAGTTTCAATAATAATGACGCCATTCGAAGCTCTGGTTCCATATAATGCGGCTGCACTCGGGCCCTTTAGAACGGAGACCTCTGCAATATCATCCGGATTAACTTCCATGGCTCCATTTCCAAAATCTATCTCCTGAAAACCTGCTGCTGCTTCGTTCGTAAAATTAAAAACGGAGTTATTATTAATAGGTACACCATCAACAATGAAAAGTGGGTTGTTGTTGGAGAAGGAAGCTTCGCCTCTTATAGTGATCTTTGAGGTGGAACCTACCCCGGTGGGCCCTTGATTAATGGTCACTCCAGCTAATTTCCCGGAGAGATTGTCCAAAAAGTTAACGGCTTTTACTTCTGTCACTCCCTGTGCATCTAAGCTTTGGACCACATAGCCCAGTTCTTTGGTCTCCCTTTTAAGACCTAGGGCTGTAAGAACAACTTCATCGAGTTGCTCGGAAGATTCCAGTAGGGAAATATTTAGTATTGAAGCGTTATTTATTGCAACCTCTTGGGTTTCGAAACCCAAAACGGAGAAGATCAACATATCACTAGTATCATTTACTTGTAGTGTATATTTTCCATATTCATCCGTAGTGGTTCCTTGATTAGTTCCCGAAAGTAAAACGTTTACGTAGGGAATTGCTACGCCCTCCGCATCGGTTACTCTACCCGAAACGGTGTTTTGCGCAAAAATTAAAGCAGTCATGAACAATGTCATGACCAACATTACATATTTCATGTTGAAGTGGAAGTGTTAGTTTCAAAGTTGATATGGGTTAAAATCATAACCCACGATTTTCAGTTAGACTTGAAACAACAAAGGGGAGCCCTTATTAGAAGGGAGTTCAGTATAAAATGTAGTGTAAAATTCTTTTACAAAGAGGTAGATGCTATTTGCAATTCGAAGATATACGTTTAAAATGGCCCTAATTGTAACGGGCAACGATTTAATGTAATTGGATAATGTTTTAATATCCTGAAAATCATCTATATCACTCCGTACAGGCAGATTATAAATAGTACAATTTTTCCTTTCAAGATTTTGCAGCAATGCGTTGTATAGCCCAATTTGTTGCCATGGTAAATTTACAAAATGGTCAGGGTCAAAATTATCCCTATGAATTCCCATTAAATAGAATCCTCCATCAAGGGAAGGGCCAATTACCGTTTTTCCTGAAATAAGGGCTGCTGCAGCGTTCCTTATATCTTTTGAGCGTAAGTGTGGAGTATCGTTGCCAATAGTAATAACCTTCTCAAACCCCAGATCAAAAACATTTTGGATGGCATTGGTAAAACGTTCCCCAAATGAACTTCCTTCTTGTTGCTCTTCTGTTATATGGAAATAGGATAAGGAGGTTTTTTCAACTTTTTTCAGGGTTTGTTTCGTTAAGGCATCAAAAAGCACCTCTCCATGTTGTATGGGCTTATATTGTAATTCTTCCTCAGAGGAGTTGGCAAAAATAAGGACAGCGGTACTTCGCATTCAAAACGACATTAATATTCTTAATACTATTTAAACATACGATAAAATATCGCAAAGGTTTTAAGACCTAATATATTTTATCAAAAAAGGAGTAAGGAATAACCACTAATAATTCAAAATGACAGAAACCGACCGGGAAGTCTGTTAGTTCGCTTCAAAATGATTCGACTAATTTATAGTCACACCATATCCTCAAAGAAAAAGTCGTTAAAATGCACATTCCTTTCAATATTCCGGAAGTTTTTTGATGATAACAGACTGGTAAGTCTAAAAAAACACTTAAAAAACTATGAAATTTTAAAAAATATTTAGCATTAGATAGGCTTCAAGTGGCACGGGTATTGACATTAAGAAGGGTGTAAAACAAAAACAATATTAAAAATGGATACAAACAAATCAAGCAAAGGAAGTTTTAAGGTTTACTTCTTTTCTGCCGCAATAGCCCTTGCTGTTAGTCTTGGGGTAATAGGTATTAACAAATTAAACCAAAAAGAAGAAATTAATGGCGTAACCACGGTAGAAACTGTCTCAGGAAAAAATGTCTTGTACACTGCAGATGATGAGGGTAATATAAGGCCTTTGGATTTTACGGACACCTCAAAAAAAGTATTGGATGCCGTTGTCCATATTAAGTCTACCCAGTCGTCTCCTGAATATGGAAATCAGGGTGCAAGGGAACTACCTGATCCTTTTAAAGAGTTTTTTGGCGACATGTTCAAAGGTCAAACTCCTGAAGGGATGCAATCCAGACCTAGGGTTGGGACAGGTTCTGGTGTTATTATTAATGACAAGGGATATATCATTACGAATAATCACGTAATCGACAACGCGGATGAGGTTGAGGTTACTCTGTACGACAATGAATCCTATAAAGCTACCGTAATCGGAACCGATCCTACAACAGATTTGGCTTTGCTACAGATTGATGCGGATAATCTAAGTACCATGTCCCTCGTAAATTCAGATGATGTAGAGGTGGGTGAATGGGTTTTGGCAGTAGGAAACCCATTGGGTTTAAACTCTACGGTCACAGCAGGAATCGTAAGTGCCAAGGCACGTAGTATAAACATTAATAAAGAACAATTTGCTGTGGAGAGCTTTATACAGACCGATGCTGCCATCAATCCTGGGAATAGTGGAGGTGCCTTAGTGAACTTAGATGGTAATCTGGTTGGTATCAATACGGCTATTGCCAGTAGAACCGGTACGTACACCGGTTACGGATTTGCAGTTCCTAGTAATATTGTTACCAAAGTGGTAGAAGATCTTTTAAAATACGGTAATGTACAGCGTGGTATGTTGGGCGTAAGTATTCGTACCATGGATAGTAATTTAGCCAAAGAAAAGGATGTTGACTTTGCAAGTGGTGTTTGGGTTGAGCAAGTTGGTGAGGCAAGTGCTGCTGACAAGGCAGGAATAGAAGCTGGAGACATTATATTAGAAGTGAATGGTATAGAGACCCACACCTCTCCCAGGCTTCAGGAAATTATCGCGGGTAAGAGACCTGGCGATGAAGTAACACTTTTGGTAAATAGAGGTGGTAAGGAGAAGGAGTTTAAGGTAACCCTTATGAATTCGGAAGGTGGATTTGGCATCGTTAAAAAGGAGAAAAAAGAAGTATTTAATGTTTTGGGTGCGGATTTTGAAACCTTGGATAAAAATTTGGCCGAGAAACTGAATTTGGATGGTGGCGTGCAGGTAAGCAAGTTATATCCTGGTAAGATCAAAAGTGAGACGCAGATGCGCGAAGGCTTTATTATTACCCATATTGATGGGCAACGCGTAAAGGATGTTGAAGATGTGGCCAATATCCTTGAAAACAAAAAAGGAGGCGTTATGCTGGAGGGTGTTTATGAAGATGGAACTAAATATTATTATGCTTTTGGATTAGAATCATAAGGGAGTATTTGGTTAATTTTAATGCCGTATGGAGCAGCAAAAGCTTTATACGGCATTTTTATTGGAGCAAATGAATGATAGCAATTCACTGAAATCAAATAAAATTGGATTGGTCCTCTCAGGGGGAGGCGTCCGTGGTATGGCCCACATTGGTGTCATAAAAGCCATGATGGAGTTTGATTTGGAAGCGGCAGTCGTAGCAGGGAGCAGCGTTGGTGCGCTGGTGGGGGCATTGTACGCTAACGAAACGCCAATTATGGACATGCTTCGTTTCTTTAAGGAAACACCACTATTTAAATACAATTTTTTATCGATTGGTAAGGCCGGTTTTTTAGATACCGATAGGTATGAAGATATATTCAAAGCCTATTTCCCACATAACACATTTGAAGATTTAAAAAAACAACTTTATGTCGTCGCCACCAATCTGGAAAAGGGGGAGGAATTATGTATAAATACAGGGGAGCTCATAAAACCGCTATTGGCCTCTGCAGCTTTACCACCTGTTTTTAGCCCTGTGAATTATAAGGGGAGTTTATATGCGGATGGGGGTATCATGAATAATTTTCCCTTGGAGCCCATTAAGGATAAGGTAGACTATATTATTGGGAGCAATGTTTCCATTGTATCGGAATTGAATAAAAAGAATCTCACAAATTCCATACAACTCACGGGTAGAGTGACCGGTTTGATGATTTATGCCATCAACAGGGATAAAATAAAAAGCTGTGATTTGGTCATAGAACCAAAATCCTTGGAACATATAGGTATTCTAGACCGAAAAGGAATTGAAAAAGCCTATGCTATTGGGTATGAAAGTGCTAGCAAGCAATTCGAGAAGCTTTTGTCCTGATTAAGCATGCCTTTTATAACATAGTACTTAACAACAGGGTACCCAGGATCAACAATACAAAGGAAATAACCCCACCCAAGATTAGGAAGTGTTTAAACTTATAGATGCCCATACTATAGACCAAAGCATTGGTTTGGTATCCTAACGGAGTAAAAAAACTGAAGTTTGCGGCAAACATGACACAAAGAATAAAGGGCTTTACATCCAAAGCCAATCCATTGGCAAGCGATATCGCTATAGGTGCCATGATGATTGCAGTAGCATTGTTTGAGACCACGGCACTGAATAGCATGGTCGTTAGGAATAATACACCAATAATGATAATAGGTTTTTGACCCTCCAGAAGATTAAGCAATTCTTGCGTTAGCCATAGGTCCGCACCGGCATTGGTCATGGCCACGCCCAAGGGAATCATACCTGCCAATAGAAAGATAATCTGCCAATTTATTTTCTCATAGATATTGTTCAGTTCAATACATTTGAACAAAAGCATGGTCAAGGTTCCTAAAACAACACTGGGCATGATTTCAAGTACGCCTGTAGCTGCCAATAATATGGTCACAAGCAAAATAATTAGGGAGAGATTTCTTTTATAGGGCGTGGATGGCATGCCGCCATCAAATTGGTTTAGGACGGCAAGGTTATTACTGTTTTCAAAATTGGGTATAAAGGAGGCCGAGGTTTGAATCAGTAATCTATCCCCGACCTTGAGTTTGGTAATGGTTTTGTCATCTAAATGTAGGCGGCTTTTAAGATTGGTCAAGGGCTTTCTTTTATTTATGGCGATGGGAATGGCACGGGGCACAATCATTTTTTTAAGGGAGGTAAGTGTTTTCCCTAAAAACCGAGACCCGGGTAATAAAAGTAATTCCAAAAGAACAGTCTCAACTTTTTCCTTCGAGTCATCTTCCCCTTCTTCCCTGTCCACTTTTTCTACGGATGTACCTTTGGAAAACGTACTTGTGGTAGTTTCGTCGATTTCAAGGTCAAAGTAACCTTCTGCCCTCATTTTTTGGAGATTTTCAAGGCTGCAATGCAAAAGGATAACGTCACCGATCCTGATTTTCAACTTTGGATTTAATATATTTTCTTCAAGATTGTTGTGGGTTATTCGCAATACCGTGATTTCGGGATCTTTGAACATAAAGGATTTCTCTAGAGGTATTCCTACAAGCGGGGAATCCGGATTCACTTTTAACGTCAAGATATACTTGTTTAGATTGTATTTTTCAGAAAGTTGTTCTCCTTTTCCCTTGGGTAAAAAGCTATAAAACAGAACAATAATCAGTATCGATGTGCCTAAAAAGGCAAGTCCCATTAGCGAAAATTCAAAAAAGCCCAGCTTATCATCCGTATAGCGACTAAAAATGTTGTTCACAATTAAGTTGGTAGAAGTACCCATTAGCGTACAACTGCCCCCTAGGATACTGGCGAAAGAAATGGGCAACAGTAGTTTACCGGGAAGTAAACCGTATTTTGCCTTTAACTCTGCTACAATTTTAATGAATACGATGACTACGGCGGTGGAGCTGATAAAGGCAGAAATCCCACCCGACAGCATCATGATGACAATCATTACTAAAACCGCAGGCCAATTTTTTAAAACCTTCAAGCCTTTGGCAAACCATGAGATTACGCCGTTCTCTTCCAGGCCAATGGCCAAAATCATTAAACAGAGTATAGTAATTACCGCCTTATTTGAAAATCCGCTAACCGCTTCTTCCGGACTCACCAATCCCGATAACAAAAGCGCCCCAATAATAAAAAAAGAGATTTTGTCCATGGGGAAGATATCGAACGCAAATAGAACAATCACTGCGCCGATGATTAGAAAAACGGTAATAATTTCCCAAGTCATATCTAAAGTTAGAAATTGACTAAAGGTAACGCAAGGACTACGTCAAATTAGCCCAATTCAATAATTTGGGAATGTTATTACTTCTAAGCGGCATATGTTACAAGAAAAAGTAAAGTGCAGGTGCATTAAACGTCGTCATAATCCACTTTAAGGGTAGGCGTTGTGGGATGGGCCTGACAGGTAAGTACGAAACCTTCTTCAATTTCACTATCCGTAAGAATTTGATTGGCCGCCATTTCTGCCTTTCCTTCTTTTATTCTCGCAATGCAACTACTGCATACCCCTCCCTGGCAGGAGTATGGAGCATCGATATTTTCTTTCAAAACCGCATCTAACACCGTCGTTTTCTTGTCCATGGTCAGCTGGAACTCTTCGTCATCCAACATAACGCTCAATGCGGTTTGTCCATCGGGTAATTTTGGCATCTCATCCTTAATCTCGGTGGCGGTAAAAAGTTCAAAATGGATATGGTCCTCAGGAATATCATTATCCAAGAGTGTATCCTTTACGTTTTCTATCATTTGTTGAGGCCCGCAAAGGTAATATCCATCAAAATCCGTTTTGGCATGTTTGTTCTTCAGCGCGTAATTGACCGTAGAGGTGTCTATACGTCCAAACAGCGCTTTATCCTCGCGCGTTTGACTATTAATGAAATAAATAAAAAACCTATTGGTATAATCTAATTCCAATTTTACCAAATCCGTATAGAACATGGTTTCCTCATAGGATTTGTTACCATAGACCAGTACAAAGGTATTTTTCGGGTTTCCATCCAGTACGGACTTGGCAATGCTCATGATAGGGGTAATACCGCTACCTGCTGCAAAGGCCGCTACATGTTGTGGGTTATCCGTGGGTTTAAATGAAAACCGACCTTCAGGGGGCATAACATCCAAGGTGTCGCCAACTTGTAGTTTGGTATTGGCGTAATGGGAGAATCCACCATTATCTACTTTCTTGATGCCAATTGTAATATGGTCTTTCTTGGGCGAGGAACTGATAGAATATGCTCTACGTAATTCCTTTCCCTTAATTTCTTTTTTTATAGTGATGTATTGCCCGGCCGTGAATAAAAAAGTCTGGACCAAATCCTTCGGGACCTCAAAAGTGACCGCCACGGAATTGGGGGTTAGTTTTTTTATGTTTTTAACGGTTAACGCGTAAAAATTTGACATAAGTATCCAATCTAGAAATAGAATGCAAAATTAAGGAAAGAAGGAAGTATATGAAATGGGAAAAGGAAAAAATCAGCACTTATGACTAAGTAGTAATAGTTACAAATGAAAATATCTATGCAAAGTAAGTTTTATTCAATTAAATCGATGCGCTCCTTTTACCGTTTTTTCCTACGTTTTATAGTAGGAAGTATGTCAATAGGATAAATGGCCATATTTTACAGTCCTAAACATGAAACCAGACCTACTTTGATCCGCCAAATCTATCTTACGTTTTTAGTTCTTTTCCTTGGTTATTTTTCAATTGCCCAACAAGAAGCCGCTATCTGGTACTTTGGTAGGAATGCCGGTCTGGATTTCAGATCCGGTACCCCGGTACCCTTGGTGGATGGGCAGATCTATACACGTGAAGGGTGTGCTACCATTTCGGATAATGTGGGCAATCTCTTGTTCTATACAGATGGTATTTCTATTTGGGATCGAAACCATAATACCATGCCCAATGGTACGGGATTGTTGGGGGACCCTTCTTCCTCACAGTCCGGTATGATCGTACCCCATCCCGGTGACCCCAATTTGTTCTACGTTTTTGTCATTGATAATGAATATGGACCCGATGGCCTCACCTATAATGTGGTGGATATGACGCTCAATGGCGGCCTGGGCGATGTAACTTCAGAAAAAAATGTGCCGTTACGGACCCCAATAAGCGAACGTATTACCGCCGTGGAACATGCCGATGGGCAAAGTATCTGGGTAATTACCCGTGCTGACGATACCAATCAATTTTTGGCCTACTTAATAGATAATACGGGCATCAATATGGTTCCCGTGGTTTCCACAATGCCTGTTTTAGGAACAACATTCTACTCTTTTGTGGGACAGATAAAAGCCAGCCAAGATGGAAGTATGTTGGCATCTGCCTATGGCCAAGATGGTAAATTGGAGATGTATAGGTTCGATACTGCGACTGGGTTGGTTTATGACCCATTAAGTTTGGAAGGAACCTTTGACGATACAAATGACCGCGACCGTGCTTATGGTGTTGAATTTTCTGCCAGTGGCAACTTATTGTACGTTAGTACGCGCAGTGGCGTGTACCAGTATGACATAAGCAGTTATGACCGCAATACCATTATGGCTTCCCGTACCACGTTGACCCAAGATTATTTGAGCCCGGACTATTATTATACGGATTTTCCTGGGGCAATACAAATGGGAATTGACGGAAAAATCTACGTGGCCCGGTTAGGTAGGCCTTTTTTGATGGTCGTCAACGATCCGGAGGTTTTGGGGGTAGGGTGTAATATGGTGGAAGAGGGAGTGTATTTGGGTGCCGGTACCACAAGTATGTTGGGTTTACCTCCTTTTATCACCAGTTTCTTTTATGTAGGCATAGAGGCACAAAATTTCTGTCTGGGAGAGGGTACGGAATTTTCAGTACAGACTTCAGGCCCCATTACTTCGATTACTTGGGATTTTGGGGACGGAAACACCTCCACGGATGAAGAACCGGTACATATTTATGCAACTCCCGGAACGTATACCGTAAATGTTACGGCGAATACGGCCACCGATACAAAAACCGAGACTAAGGACATTACGATTTATGAAACACCTGTGGCCAATACGCCTACGGATTTGATAGGATGCACCTCCTACGGAAGTTATAATTTGGACATGCCTTCTTTTGATAGGACGGTTTTGGGTACCCAAGACTCGAACGATTTTAGCGTAGCCTATTTTTTGACCCAGGCCGATGCGGACAGCAATGTCAATGCCTTGGAAGCCATTCATTCCTTTGATTATGGAACAACACCTGTTTTTATACGTGTATCAAATAGAAGTAACGGACAGTGCTATGACACCACCCAGTTCAACATTATTGCCCGGGAAGCACCTAACGTACCCGCGATTACCGATTGGACGGTCTGCGATGACGATACGGACGGACTTTTCACTTTTGACCTTTCCCAAAAGAACGCGGAGATTTTCAATGGTCAGGACGAAACAAAGTTCGAAATCCTGTATTTCGCCTCACAGGCCGATGCCGATACTGGGACAAATCCATTGCCTGTAAACTATACCAATACGGTAGCTGCGGAGGAGGTTTTTATCCGCTTCCAGAACAGTACCCATACGGACTGTTACCGAACGGGTAGCTTCATGATCGAAGTGATTCCCGGAGTCGTTGCCAACCGACCGACCGACCTGTCCCTTTGTGATGACAACAATGATGGGGAAGCCGTTTTCGACCTAAGTCAGACGGAAGTGGAAATTATCGGTACCCAAAACCCAAACAGTTTGAATATCAGCTATCACGGATCACAGGGCGATGCGGATGCGGGCACAAACCCATTGAACACCAATACCTATTCAAGCACTGTCTATCAAAGCACTGTATTTGTTCGTGTGGAGAATGCCTCCGATATCAGTTGTTATGATACTACCTCTTTTGATTTGATTATTTATGATACCCCTGTAGTACCCTCGGTTACCGATTGGCAGGTGTGTGACGATAACAATGATGGATTCTTTTTGTTCGACCTAGCCGAAAAAGAAAATGAAATTTTGAACGGAGCTTCGGGTACAAATATTTCTTTTTATACTTCTCAAGTCGATGCAGAAAATTCACAAAACCCAATTACTGGGAATTATCAAAATACGAGTAATCCCCAGACCATCCATTTCCGATTGGAGAATACCAATAATTCACAGTGCTACAACCTGGGTTTCTTTCAGGTAAAGGTATTTGATACGCCAACGGCCTATACGGCATCGGATATCATCATCTGTGATTCCGACGAAACGGGTAGTTACTTTTTCGACCTTTCCCAAAAGGACGATGAGGTATTGAACGGTCAGGACCCTTTGTTTTACGATGTCAGCTATCATAGCTCCGCGAATGATGCCCTAAACAATTTGTCGCCCCTTTCAAAGGCCGATTATCAAAATACCAACCTGAATGAAACCCTGTGGGCACGTGTTCAGCACACTGATTTGGAAAGTTGTTTTGACGTATCCAGTTTCAACCTGATTGTAAATCCATTGCCGCAAATGAACATGGAAGAACGCTATGTCATTTGTCCTGATAGTCCGGACTTGGTCATTGACGGGGGTGTTTTTGAAAGCTACAGTTGGAGTGATGAAAACGGTAATGAGATAGGAAACCAGCCAACCTTGGATATAACTGCTCTTGGGGATTATTCCTTGACGGTCAGCCAGACAACTAATGGAGTTGCCTGTGAGAACACGGCCTATTTCGAAGTTGTATCGTCGGGAGCCCCGGAGACCTTTGAAGTGGACCTTAATGGCTTTTCTGACGAGATTGAACTGGAACTTTTGGCAAACGGAATC
>NZ_JAQPCG010000019.1 GCF_028464145.1 Maribacter sp. PR1 | reverse complement strand
AAGTTCATTGACATATTGGAACAGGGAATACATTTGGTTTTTTGCCATTTGTATATACCTAAAAAGAAAGAAACACGAATCTTTATAATAAAGTAAAGAGTACGAATAGAATAGAATAGAACAAAAGGAAAGGCGACAAGCTGGAAAAGGGCGTATGGGGAATGCCTAGGCTCTCAGAGGCGACGAAGGACGTGATAAGCTGCGAAAAGCTGCGGGGATCGGCACACACGATATGATCCGCGGATATCCGAATGGGGCAACCCGGCATGTTGAAGACATGTCATGCGAAAGCAAGCAAACCCGGTGAACTGAAACATCTAAGTAGCCGGAGGAGGAGAAAACAAAAGTGATTCCGGTAGTAGCGGCGAGCGAAACCGGATTAGCCCAAACCGTTGTTGTTTCGGCAATAACGGGGTTGTAGGACCACGCTGTTCGATGTGCGATGAACTAGAACGCTTTGGAAAGAGCGGCCATAGACGGTGATAGCCCGGTATAGGCAAAGAGCATTCAGATAGTGGTATCCTGAGTAGTGCGGGGCACGTGAAACCCTGTATGAATCTGGCGGGACCATCCGCCAAGGCTAAATACTCCTGAGAGACCGATAGTGAACCAGTACCGTGAGGGAAAGGTGAAAAGAACCGTGAACAACGGAGTGAAATAGATCCTGAAACCATACGCTTACAAGCGGTCGGAGCCCTTCGGGGTGACGGCGTGCCTTTTGCATAATGAGCCTACGAGTTACTTTTACTGGCAAGGTTAAGTCCTTTAGGGACGGAGCCGTAGCGAAAGCGAGTCTTAATAGGGCGCTTTAGTCAGTAGTAGTAGACGCGAAACCGTGCGATCTACCCATGGGCAGGTTGAAGCTGTGGTAACACATAGTGGAGGACCGAACCCGTTGACGTTGAAAAGTCTTGGGATGACCTGTGGGTAGGGGTGAAAGGCCAATCAAGCTCGGAAATAGCTCGTACTCCCCGAAATGCATTTAGGTGCAGCGTGTTATTAGTTTCATAGAGGTAGAGCTACTGATTGGATGCGGGGGCTTCACCGCCTACCAATTCCTGACAAACTCCGAATGCTATGAAATGATGTAACGCAGTGAGGGCATGGGTGCTAAGGTCCATGTCCGAGAGGGAAAGAACCCGGACCATCGGCTAAGGTCCCCAAATATATGCTAAGTTGACAAAACGCGGTGGAACTGCATTGACAGCCAGGATGTTGGCTTGGAAGCAGCCATTCATTTAAAGAGTGCGTAACAGCTCACTGGTCGAGCGGTTCCGCATGGATAATGATCGGGCATAAGCATATTACCGAAGCCATGGCTTTGTATTTATACAAGGGGTAGGGGAGCATTGTAGTTGCGTTGAAGGTGTACCTGCGAGGGATGCTGGAGCGGCTACAAACGAAAATGTAGGCATAAGTAACGATAATGCGGGCGAGAAACCCGCACGCCGAAAGACCAAGGTTTCCCCAGCTATGCTAATCAGCTGGGGGTCAGTCGGGACCTAACGCGAACCCGAAAGGGGCAGTGGATGGACAACGGGTTAATATTCCCGTACCCGCCCGCGCTAAAAGTGACGGAGGCGAGAATTTGGTGCGTGCAGACGGAATTGCACGTTGAAGGGAGCGGTAACGCCCCGATAGTACACCGAGGCTACGGCCAAGGTGATAATCCAGAGTATCGACTTCCAAGAAAAGCAAGCGAGGCGGCCCGTACCGTAAACCGACACAGGTGGTCGGGATGAGTATTCTAAGGCGCTCGAGAGATTCATGGCTAAGGAACTAGGCAAAATAGACCCGTAACTTCGGGAGAAGGGTCGCCCCCTTATGGGGGGCCGCAGTGAAGAGGTCCAGGCGACTGTTTATCAAAAACACAGGGCTCTGCAAATTCGAGAGAAGAAGTATAGGGCCTGACACCTGCCCGGTGCCGGAAGGTTAAGGGGAGACGTCATTCCTTCGGGGAGAAGCGTTGAACTGAAGCCCCGGTAAACGGCGGCCGTAACTATAACGGTCCTAAGGTAGCGAAATTCCTTGTCGGGTAAGTTCCGACCTGCACGAATGGTGCAACGATCTGGACACTGTCTCGGCCATGAGCTCGGTGAAATTGTAGTATCGGTGAAGATGCCGGTTACCCGCAGTGGGACGAAAAGACCCCGTGCACCTTTACTATAGCTTCGTATTGACCTTGGTCAAACAATGTGTAGGATAGCTGGGAGGCTTTGAACCTGCGTCGCCAGGCGTGGGGGAGCCGTTGTTGAAATACCAGCCTTTGTTTGATCGGGGCCTAACCCTCTTTAGAGGGAACAGTGCGTGGTGGGTAGTTTGACTGGGGTGGTCGCCTCCAAAAGAGTAACGGAGGCTTCTAAAGGTGCCCTCAATACGGTTGGCAATCGTGTGTAGAGTGCAATGGCACAAGGGCGCTTGACTGAGAGACATACAGGTCGACCAGGTTGGAAACAAGAGCATAGTGATCCGGTGGTTCCGCATGGAAGGGCCATCGCTCAAAGGATAAAAGGTACGCCGGGGATAACAGGCTGATCTCCCCCAAGAGCTCATATCGACGGGGGGGTTTGGCACCTCGATGTCGGCTCGTCACATCCTGGGGCTGGAGAAGGTCCCAAGGGTTGGGCTGTTCGCCCATTAAAGTGGCACGCGAGCTGGGTTCAGAACGTCGTGAGACAGTTCGGTCTCTATCTACTGCGGGCGTTAGAAATTTGAGTGGAGCTGACCCTAGTACGAGAGGACCGGGTTGGACCGACCGCTGGTGCACCAGTTGTCCCGCCAGGGGCATCGCTGGGTAGCTATGTCGGGACGGGATAAGCGCTGAAAGCATATAAGCGCGAAACCCGCCACAAGATGAGATTTCTTTAAAGGGCCGTGGGAGATGACCACGTCGATAGGCCATAGGTGGAAGTGCAGCAATGTACGCAGCCGAGTGGTACTAATTGCCCGTCAGGCTTGCGCATAACGCCCCTTCCCGTCCTTGGACGGGAGGGAGCACTCCTTTTTTCTAAACTTTCTTTCCTCTTTGCAAAAGCATCGTGCTTCCTTTTTTTAAGGT
>NZ_JAQPCG010000018.1 GCF_028464145.1 Maribacter sp. PR1 | reverse complement strand
ATTTGTCATTGACTTTTGATTGATAAAAGAAAAAGCCGCTTAGAGCGGCTTAAAAGGACATGCTTTTTTGAATATTAATGGCTTGTGCAACGGTTACCGTTGTTAGCTGCTGCCTTTTCTATGCTCATCAATTAGGTTCTATTTTTAAAGAAGTCATTGACAATGAACCTCCAACAGATTTGTCGTTAAACAATGTTACCTTTTCATTTTCTTCTTTCAATGCCAAGGTATAAAGTAAAGGCAAATAATGCTCAGGTGTTGGGATGGCTAAATCAAATGCTTTTCCTTGCGATTTAAAGTCGATAAGTTTTTGATGGTCTCCACTTAAAATATGGCTTTTCATTTTTTCGTTGGCTTCGGTAGCCCAATCGAAAGCAAATTCTTCGTTTAGCTTGTTCCAGGACACCCTACGCAGGTTGTGCACCATATTACCGCTTCCAATAATTAAAACGCCTTTATGGCGAAGGCTATTTAGCTCTTGAGCCAATTCGTAATGATACCTTGCCGGTTTCGAATAATCAATGCTCATTTGTATGACCGGAATATCGGCATTTGGATATAAATGTTTGATTACGCTCCAAGCTCCATGGTCAAGCCCCCATTTATCGTCTAATCCAACTTCTGTTTTGGTAATAATACTTTTGGTTTCTTCCGCCAATTCTGGGCTTCCTTTTGCTGGGTATTGAACGTCAAACAATGCTTGTGGAAAACCACCAAAATCGTGAATGGTTGGTGGATTTTGCATTGCTGTTACAAATGTTCCTTTAGTTTCCCAATGTGCTGAAATACAAAGAATCGCATTTGGTCTTATAATTTCTTGACCTAATTTTCTGAATGCCGAAACAAATTCGTTTTCTTCAATGGCATTCATAGGGCTGCCGTGACCTAAGAAAAGCACAGGCATTTTACCTGTGTTACTCATTGTTGAGGTCATTTTGTTTAAATCTTTTAATGTCATACTGTAAGGTATTAAGGGCAATAAAGCTATTGATTTTAAAAATTGCTTTCTATTCATTTGCTGCAAAAATTAGATTAGGCCGTTTTTTTACCCAACCGATAATCAATTGAATATTTTCCTGCTCCCGTAAAAATTAGCCCCACAGCGCCAAACAAGAATAAAGCGTTCAGTTCAATAGCCCAAGCACACATTGCCCAGTTTGTTGCTATGCCGGCGGGTTGGTGCAATGCAAAATCTATAGTGAGAATTTTATTGACCTCATCGTAATTTTTTAAAGTATAAGTGCGCACTTTAGGCTTTTTTCGGTTGGCCACAGGGAGGTGTAACTTTACATAGCAACCTGGTTTGAATACAATAGCCGAATTAGATTGCGAAATTTCAAAATCTATGCGCAGCATATTTTTTGTTAGTTGAGTTTTCTTAATTACACGACATGTATGTCCTGGAATAACCTTCATCTTCTATATTTATATTACAATATCAATAATACCTCCTTTCATCTGCAATATTTCGCCATTGGTAGCTGAAGAAATTGGACTGGCTATTTAACAAACCGTATTGACCACTTCTTCAGACCTATTATAGCGTTGCAATAGTGGACTAGGATCAATTAATAATCTATTCGTATTCTAATAACCAATTGTGTTGAATAAAGAATAAAACCGGCAATAGATTCTATGTTTCTATTGCCGTAATTTTAAAATTTAATTCAATCCAGTTTTAACCGCCTGTGATAAAGAAGTAGTGGGACGGTTAATTAAACGGGCGAGTTCGCCACTTTCATCATGCAAATCGTTTTTAGAAGCGCTATAATCTAAACTCGCAAACGCTTTGGCCATCCCTTCAGGTAATCCAATTTCCTGTAGCTTTTGTGCATATTCTGCTTCTGGAAGGTTCACAAATTCGATGTTTTTACCCGTTTGTTTGCTCACTTCGGCAGCCAAATCCTGCATGGTGAAGGTTTGATCACCAGCCAATTCATACGTTTTGCCTGTATGGTCATCGTTTATGATGGTTTCGGCTATAGCTTCGGCATAGTCTTCACGTGTTGCTGATGAAATTTTTCCATCTCCCGCACTACCAATTATAGCACCTTGCTCTACTGCTTGCTTTAATCCCGCAGTATAATTTTCGGTGTACCATCCATTACGTAAAATCGTGTGCGGAATGCCCGAGTCTTGCAGCATTTTTTCGGTAGCAAGGTGTTCTGGAGCTAATATCATTGACGACGTATCGGCGTGCAGCAAGCTGGTGTAGGCAATTTGCTTAACTTGAGCTTGTTTTGCCGCATTGATTACATTTTTATGTTGGGTTTCACGTTTACCTATCTCGCTTCCCGATATAAAAACCAAACGATCTATGTCCTCTAAAGCCTTTGGTAAAGCTTCTGGTTGTTCATAATCGAAAGCTTTGGCCTCTATACCTAAAGGTTTTGCCTTATCGGGATTTCGCACGAGTGCCACTAATTTGGCATCGGGATTCTTGTCTTTTAGCTTTTGTACTACTAATTGGCCCAGTTGGCCTGTAGCACCTGTTATTCCTATTTTCATGACTTATTGTTTTACAAATTGAACTTCTGCATTAATTTTTATCTCATTTCCAACCATTACACCTCCGGCTTCCAGGGCGGCATTCCAATTAAGGCCAAAGTCTTTTCGGTTCAGTTTACCATTTATGGAAAAACCTGCTTTCTCGTTTCCGTAAGGGTCTTTCATATAACCTCCAAACTCGGTATCTAGTGTGATTTCTTTTGTAGTACCTTTAATTGTAAGGTCACCTACTAATTGGTATTCATCATCATCTACTTTTTTAATGGATTTGCTCACAAATGTAATTTCCGGATATTTTTCAACTTCAAAGAAGTCGGGGCTTTTTAGATGCGTGTCTCGATCATCATTGTTCGTTGATATAGAACTTGCATCAATGTTTGCCGAAATGGTTGCTTTTGTAAAATCTTCGCCATCTATGGTTCCTTGAAAGGTTTTAAATTCTCCTTTTACGTTAGAAATCATCAGGTGTTTTACTTTAAATGTAATTTCGCTGTGTGTTGGGTCTATTGCCCATTTTGTTGTTTCCATTTTCTTATATTTTTAATGTTATTGGATAATTTTTAAACGTATTACTGCTTGGCAAACTGTAAGTGCACCACTATGTTTACATCTTTGCCAATACCTGCTGCGGTAGGATCATAATTAATATTGTAGTCAAATCTGTTAATGGTGGTTTTGGCTTTCAATCCTAATTTTTCGCCCTGGTCACTTTTGGCAGTTCCGCCATAGTACACATCAAAAATCACGGGTTTGGTTACATCTTTTATGGTTAGGTCGCCATATAATAAATACTGATCAGGTTTTCCAGTAGCTAAGATTTTCGTGCTTTTAAAAGTCATTTCTGGATATTTTTCAACTTCAAAAAAATCAGCACTTCTCAAGTGGTTGTCCCTGTCTTCTACATTGGTATTGATACTTGTTACTTTAACAGTAAAATCAACATTTGCCCCTTCTAAAGCTTCCCCATTTGTAGTAAGGTTTCCGGTATATTCCATAAATTTCCCATTCACGATACTAATTCCGGAATGTGAAATATTGAAATTTAAGGACGAATGGTAAGGGTCTACCTTCCAGTTTGCTTGTGCGAATACGTTTACATTCAAAAATGTAATTGCTAATAAAATCAGTACTTTTTTCATAATCATATAAAATTTAATTGTTAATAATATTTGTTTACAAAGATAGTAGCACTTACGATGAAGCAAATTACACTTTTCGGTAAGAGGAGTGTAGATTTAGGAAATTAACCTATTTTTCATCTCTTCACGGAACTTACCTGGCGATTGACCTGCCTTTTTTTTAAAGACGTTAGAAAAATAAGAATTCTCATTGTAGCCCAATTCATAAGCTATTTCAGATATGGTTTTTTCTGTAGAGATCAATAGGTTTTTAGCTTCAATTAATTTTCGGGTTTCGATTATTTCTGAAACACTCTGTGCTAAAATATTTTGGCAGATGATGTTCAAATTCCTTGACGACATAAAAAGTTTTTCCGCATAGAATTCCACACCAAATGGTCTTCGGTAATTTTCTTCAAGAATCGTCAGGAAGTTTCCGAAGGATATATGTTGCGTTTTTTGAATAGGCTCGTCTTGTGGTTCTAACTTTTTTCGTTCGGCTTCTATCATCGTGAACAGGACACCCAATAGTTGCCTTATTATGGAAAGGTCTGTTGTGTCTTGTTGTGTTTCGGCATAAATCATCTCACAAAGGGTAACCAGTCTCTGAAAACAATGTCCTTTTTCAAGTTCTAAATTTGCTTGAGTGTGATAAAACGAATAGAGTTGAAATGTGGTTTCTGGAATAAATTCGCTTTTAAAACGAATTGCCCAAATATCGCATTTGCCATTATGTAGCTTTGGAACTACTCTGTGTACTTTTCCTTTGGTTACGAAACTCACAAAAGGAGATTGGATTTTGGTAGTGTTAAAATCAATGAAATGCTCCAATTCACCTTCAATGCCAATTAATAACTCTTCAAACTCGTGATTGTGGGGTTCGTCAGGTTGTCCAGAAATCTTTTTTGCTTCTTCTTCGTCAACTCTGAATATGTGGAATAGTTTGTTCATCTGATAAGTTGTTCGTTTTTTTAGGTTGCAGCTAACGGCTTCGGCTATGAGTAGTTGCGTGGTTTAGCACTTAACTTTGCAAGTACACACCAAACTGAAAATCCGCGAGGATTTTCAGAAGTAGGCGAGAACAAGCAATTACTTATAGCCATTGTGCCTGTTGCACAAGTTAGGAAAAAATCGGTTTTGATCATTGCCGATCCGGGGATCGATCGTAACTTGAGGTATGCAAGGAAAAAAGGACTACCA
>NZ_JAQPCG010000017.1 GCF_028464145.1 Maribacter sp. PR1 | reverse complement strand
CGTTGTAACCTTTCCGCTAATGACAATGGCAGTGTTTTCTTGGTAAGATACCTTAGCTTGCGTTTGAGTGTTTGCCAAGCCTGTTCGCTTACTGTTAACTGATAATGACCCTTTACGCCTTTCTTATATACTGGCGTAAACCTATAACCCAACACCTTGAATGTAGAGGGTCTGCGGATACCGCTCTTTGCCCGGTTGACAGGCAGACCCAGTTTCTCCTTTAGAAAAAGAAAAACCTCGTTCCCTATCGCTCGTGCAGCTGCTTTTGATTTTGTATAGATACTGAAATCATCGGCATAGCGGATAAACCCGAACCCTCTTGTTCTTAAATGTTTGTCCAATCGGTCCAACATGATATTGGACAGTAATGGACTCAATGGGCTGCCTTGTGGCAATCCTTTTCTGCGCTTATGCAATCGCCCATTCTTTAAAATGGGCGCGCGTAACCATTTACGGATCAGCCATAAGGTGGTCGGGCATTTTACCTTGTTATAAATAAGCTGAAGCAATTTATAGTGTTGTACTTCATCGAAGAAGCTTTTAAGGTCTATATCCACTATGTCTTGGTAGCCATCATTGATGTACCCTTGACTTTTTAATACCGCCTGTTGAAGGTTCTTCCTTGGGCGGAAACCGTAACTCTCCATCTCGAAACCAAGTTCGAAATGAATCACCAATTGTTGGCTTACCGCTTGTTGAAGCCATCTATCCACTACCGTTGGCACTCCCAGTAATCTGGTCTTGCCGTTCGGCTTGGGTATCTCCACCCCTTTGATAGCTTGTGGCCTGTAGCTTTTAGAAATGAGTTGGTGCACCACTCTTGAGCGGTGGGCATCTATAAATGCTTTCAACTCTGTTGTGGGCATCCCGTCCATTCCTGCCGAACCTTTATTGCGGACTACCTTTTTACAGGCGTCGCTCAAGTTTCTTGCTGCTACTACTTTTGCTATCATCTGTACTGTTCTTGTCCTTCTAGGTATAGGCTATCGGATAAACCGATTCCTATACGAATCCGGACGTGATCTAACGTTCGGTCCTTCCTTGCTTGTGAGACCTCCAGGGTTCTGCCCTAGCTCGTTTCCTATAAGTACTATGACCTCTGCTGACTTCTCCATGTAGTTACACGTAACTTTGGAGACCTCCCCAGGTAAGAACATCCTCTTTCACTCGATCCCTGCCGTATCTACATAGCTACCCTTTTGGTAATCGTTGGGCGTTACAATGATGTGCTTGCTTACCCAAGCAACTATGCCTCCGTATACGGTTCCTGTTCGTCAGTACCGAGTTTTGTAGTCCCGCTTTCTTCAGATGTAACTTCGCAGTTACCACCCTTGCGGCTTACTAATGCTTCCTGAAGTTACTCCAGCGCATAAGGGACTTGCACCCTCTAGATTAATTAACTACATTTCTGTAGTTCAAAAGATGCCCATACTGGGCACACACAAAACCTATAAGCAATAGCGCCCTGCGGGACGCTACTGCTCATAGCCAAAACGTTGTGCTTCATTAACCGAAACTCGAGTTAATTAAATATCCTACCTTTCGAGAAACCGCTAACCAATGATAAAATTCTTTAGAAAAATTAGACAAAACTTGCTATCAGAAGGCAAAACAGCAAAGTATCTGAAATACGCATTCGGAGAAATAATATTGGTCGTAATTGGAATTCTTATTGCACTTCAAATTAACAATTGGAATGAAAACAAAAGTAATATCAAGCAAGCTGAAGAGCATTTAGAAACAATAAAATTGAATCTTCAAGATGACATAATGCAAGCCAATAATTTGCTATCCGAAACACAAACTACGATTGATTATGCAAATGATTTTTTAGAACAATTTAAAACTCTAAAACAAGTAGACAACAATGTTCAAATGTACCTGATATATATGATGTTTGAAAGGAACATAGAAATAAACGAAAGCGGTATTAATGCTCTTGTTAATTCAAATGGAATGTCATTTATTGATAAAGAACTTCAAACAAAAATATTGAATTATTATAGATATATCGAACAGTTAAAAAGTAGGGAACTTAATGCTAATACTGAAATCAAAACAATGTATGAGCCTTATGTAAAAGAAAATTATTATTGGATATATAATAAAACAAATCCCTGGCCTCGACAATTGGAATTTTATAAAGATGACCCAAGGAAACTAGAGAATATTGATTTAAAAAGTGTAATAGATGATAAGAAATTGGAAATAATGATTATGAATAGACGATATCAATCAAACCTTCTTTCTGAATTCTATACAAACGCTATTAAAGACGCAAAAGAAATAATCGAAGCAATTGAGAAATAACGAAAGCACAACAACGGCTATAGTTCATTACGGCTGAAATTCCTAATCGGAATTTCAAGCCTTTTTGCTAAATTTATGGTTACGGCGGAATGATACTCGCGTACCATTCCGTAACGAAACCATAGCCAAAACCGTTCTAAGCAATTTAAACTAACAACCTAACAAATCATTGGCAAACACATATCAGATATTATTAAATTGGGACAAAGGACAAGCATTTTCCGAAAGGCTTTCTGCAAAAATTGTCGATACTGAAGGATTCACGGATATTGACCCACAATGCCCAACTGGAGGACCTGATGGCAGGAAAGACATTGTTTGCTATAAAAATGGCAATAAATATGTAGTTGGTTGTTATTTTGGAATGGGTCAAAAGACATTTAAAGAAGTTAAAGACAAATTTGATGGAGATTATGAAGGTGTTGAAATGAATAATGCAGATGGATTTGTATTTGTTACTAACCAAAAAATCACACCAACTGAAAGAATTTCTCTAATACCAGAAGGAAGCGAAAATATCGAAATATATCACGGAGAAAGAGTGACTAGTGTTTTGGATTCACCAAAAGGATATGGAATAAGATTAGAGTATCTGAATATTGAATTATCAAAAGAAGAACAAATTTCATTTTTAAATTCTCACGTAAATCTTAAACACGAATTTGCTGAAATCAAGTCTATGCTTGCAGAAGTTCGAGGAATAACTCGTGATTTATCAGGGCAGATTTTTGATAGGGATATGGTTTTCAACAAAAGCTTATCAGTTCTACCAATATCAGGAATTCCATTTTCTTCCCGAATTTCAATGGAAGATTTATTTGCTATTCAACAAGCTGCACTTTATGAAACTCAAGGAAGTTCATTTAAAGGTGTTTTAGGATTACGAAATGTTCAAGTTTGGTTGGCAAGGGTTGGTGGAGAAATAGAAGATGCGGAATTTGTACCACCGGAAGCTGACCAAGTTCCTAAATTAACAATTGAGCTTCTGAATTGGTGGAAAGAAAAATATATGGAAGTTCTTTATAGTTCAGAGCAAGAAAAAATATTAGCGATATCAGAATTTCACGAAAGATTTTTAACCATACATCCTTTTATTGATGGAAATGGAAGAGTTGCTAGAGTTTTAGCCTCTTTGCAATTTAAAGATTTACTTGATAAAGTTGTTCAGTTTGACAGTATCGATAGAAATGAATACTTCGACTCTCTGAATAATGCTCGAAGCGGAAATCAGAAAAATTTAGTTGATATTTTTACATCACTAATCGGATAAAAAACTGCTTAGAACACCGTGTATAATTCATTGCTAGTGCAAGCTTACTTACGAAAATCCTCGCGGATTTTCTATTCGGTTTGTATTTGCTAAATTAGTTGCTGAAACACGCAACGAAATCATACACAAACACGTTAGCGGTAATGCTAAAAAACTTCCTGCTAATCAACAAACTTCAGTCATTTATCCGATTTGGCTGATACAAAGATAGATTTGGCTACAAAACTATCGCTTATCTATTTAACCTTTGTACTTCACTTAAAAGAATCGGAAAATGAAAAAAATATTAGTTACTGGAGCAACTGGAGAATTAGGGAGTACAGTTATTAAAACATTACTAAAAACTGGGACAGCTGAAAATATTTCGGTGCTTACAAGAAAAGAAGAAAGCAAAATTGAATTTGAAAAAAGAGGATTAAATGCGTTTATCGGGCAATATAGCGATGTGCAATCACTTGAAAAAGCGATGGAGAACCTAGATACCGTTTTACTAATTTCTTCTGGAGACCAAGGCGATAGAATGCAAGAACATAAAAACGTCATTGATACCGCAAAAAAGAAAGGCGTTCAAAACATTGCTTATACAAGTCGTTCTTTAAAAGACAAAAACACGTTAGTAAATAAACTAATGATGGAACATTTTTTAACCGAAGATTATATTAAAGAAAGTGGATTGAAATATGTGATTTTTAGAAATGCTTTGTATATGGATGTCTTACCACTTTTTGTTGGCAAAAACGTATTTGAGAAAGGTATATTACAACCTGCCAGAAATGGAAAAGTTGCCTATGTTTTAAAAGCTGAACAAGCCGAGGCAATAGCTAATGTTTTAATGAACGAAAATTTCGAAAACCAAACATTTAACTTTACAGGTTCTGATGCGTATTCTTTTTATGATGTTGCAACTGCCCTTACAGAACTTACGGGCAAACAGGTAAATTACAAATCTATAGAAGTTGAGCCATTCAAAAAAATAATGCTAGAAAATGGAGTTCCTGAATCTATGGTCAAAAAAATAGTTGATTTTAATCTTGATATTAAAAACGGACAAGAGGAAATGGTTACAAATGAATTACAACAATATCTCGGACGTAAACCAAAAAACCTAAAAGAGGGCTTAAAAATATTATTCAATTTATAAAAAAAACAAAATGAAAAACGAAATAAAAATTGCTTTAGTAACAGGTGGAAGTCGTGGATTAGGAAAGAATATGGCTTTAGAATTGGCAAAAAAAGGACTTCATTTAATTCTAACTTATAACAACAACGAAGAAAAAGCTAAAGAGGTTATCAAAGAAATTGAGCGTTTAGGACAACAAGCTATAGCGGTTCAATTAAATGTAACTGAATTCAATAATTTTGAAGAGTTCTTTGCGACTGTTAAAAAGTCAATAAAATCCAAATTCGGAGTTGAAAAAATCGATTACCTCATTAATAATGCGGGAATTGGAATAAACGTACCTTTTGCTAAAACTACAGAAGAACAATTGGATACAATTTATAATATTCAATTTAAAGGCACCTATTTATTAACTCAAAGAGCATTGAACATTCTAAACGATGGTGGTGGAATTGTCAATGTGTCAACTGGTCTAACCCGTTTTGCCTTAAACGGATTTTCAGTATATGCATCTATGAAAAGTGCTATTGAAACTTTAACTAAGTATCAGGCAAAAGAATTAGGAGATAGAAAAATTCGGTCAAATGTAATCGCACCTGGAGCTATCGAAACTGATTTTGGCGGTGGAGCAGTTAGAGATAATGAAAAAATGAATAATTTTATTGCATCTAACACTGTTTTGGGACGTGTTGGATTACCAGATGATATAGGTAGTGTCGTTGCCTTTTTATGTACCGACGATGCAAAATGGATAAACGCACAACGCATAGAAGTGTCTGGAGGACAAATGATTTAAAAATAAAAAAATGTCTATACTTCACATAAAAAATATCACCGAATATCATAGATTAATGCAGTTGCCAAAACCACAGCATCCTTTGGTTAGCGTAATTAATTTCGCCGATATTAAAAGGAAAGAAAATATAACGGTTTCAAGTTTTACTCACGGTTATTATTCAATTGCCTTGAAACAGGTGTTTAATGGTAAAATGAAATATGGACAACAAGAATACGACTTTGACGAAGGTGTATTAGCTTTCATTGCACCAAATCAAATAATGCGTATTGAGATAGAAGATGAACAAAAACTAAATCATTCGGGATGGTTACTTATTTTTCATCCCGATTTTCTTTGGAGTACATCTTTGGCGCAAAAAATAAAGAAATATGACTTTTTTGGTTACGAATTAACCGAAGCATTGCATCTTTCGGACAAGGAACAAAATACGTTAACCGATTTGATGCAAAATATTAATCAAGAATACAATTCTAATATTGATAAATTCAGTCAAGATGTTATCATTTCACAATTGGAATTATTACTCACTTATTCAGAACGATTTTATCAACGTCAATTTATCACTCGAAAAAAATCGAGCCATAGAATACTTGAGCAATTCGAAACACTTTTAAATAATTATTTTAAAAGCAAAAACTTACAGGGAAATGGATTACCAACAGTTAATTATCTGTCTGCTTCATTGAACTTATCCCCCAATTATTTAAGTAGATTATTAAAAACACTATCGGGAAAAAGTACCCAAGAATTTATTCACGAAAAACTAATGCAATTGGCTAAAGAGAAACTTTCAACTACAGCCTTATCAGTAAATGAAATTGCTTACAGTTTAGGATTTGAACACCCACAATCATTCGGAAAATTATTCAAGAAAAAAACGGATTTGACACCATTGGAATTTCGAAAATTGTATAATTAAGTAACATTACAGAAACCACTACCGCCAATAATTTATATAAAAACGTTAGCGGTAATACGACCAAAAATCATCGCATAAAGTAGATTTGACTATACCTTTCTTAGATTTGGAAAAGTGAAAAACTCTTTAATGAACCAATTTTGTGTCATAATCTCAATTCAAAGAATATGAACACAAAAAAAGTATGGTTTATTACAGGAGCATCGAAAGGTTTAGGATTAATCTTAACCAAAAAACTTCTTTTACGAGGCTGTAATGTTGCCTCTACCTCAAGGAACAAACAATCCTTAATTAAAGAAATCGGAGAAGAAAATGAAAATTTCTTACCAATCGAAATGGATTTAACAAAAAACGAAAATGTTAAGAAAGCTATTCAAACTACGATTAGCCATTTTGGTAGAATTGATGTTTTAGTTAATAACGCAGGCTACAGTCAAATTGGAACTTTAGAAGAGCTTTCAGAAAAAGAAGTGGAAGATAATTTTAAAGTAAATGTGTTTGGTTCTTTAAACGTAATTAGAAATGCTACACAATATTTACGTAAACAAAAATCTGGACACATATTTAATATAGCTTCTATAGGTGGTTATACAGGAAATTTTGCAGGTTTTGGTATTTATTGTTCTACAAAATTTGCTGTTGCAGGTTTTACAGAGGCTTTAGCCGAAGAAATGAAATCATTTGGAGTATATACAACCTTAGTATATCCAGGTTATTTTAGAACCAATTTTTTATCAGAAGGTTCTGTCAAAACCCCTAATAATCCAATTGAAGAATATAAATCAGCTCGAGAAATGGAACAAGCACATTTAAAGGATATAGATGGTAATCAACCTAATGACCCAGAAAAAGGAGCTGAAATATTAATCGCTTTAAGTAAACAAGAAAATCCACCAATACATTTTTTTATGGGTAAAGATGCATATCACTATGCAGACCTTAAAATAGAGACGATTCAGAAAGCTATGAAAGAAAATATAACTTTAGGAACATCTACAGGGTTTAAAAATTAAATTTTAAATCAAATGACAATAGAAGAATCAAAACAATATATTGGAATGTGGGTGACAGTAGATGGAAATATCCGTCACGAATTACTTCCAAACAATAGATATGACGAAGCGAGAGGAAATCAAAAAAGTGCTTATCAGGGAAATTATCAAGTAACAGGAAATCAAATTGATTATAAAGACGATACAGGATTCACAGCAGATGGAGAGTTCAAAAATGGAATCCTTTATCACGCAGGAATGGTATTATTTAAAGAAAATAAATTCTTAATATTAAAAAATGAAAGAAATGCATCGATTTAAATCTATAAGTGAATTTCATAACTATAGTAATTTACCTAAGTCAGAACATCCACTTATTAGTTTAGTAGACTATAGTAAAGTCAATTATGCTACTAATTCAGATAAGATTAAATGGATGCAGGACTTTTATTCTATTGGTTTAAAAAGAAATATAAGTGAGAAATTTAATTATGGACAACAAAAATATGATTTTGACGAAGGTGTATTTTCATTTGTTGCACCAAAACAAATATTAACAATTACAATAAATCAGAACATAAAAGTAAATCCGTCTGGATGGCTACTTCTTATCCATCCAGACTTTTTATGGAATACACCTTTAGCTAAATCTATTAAAAATTATGATTTCTTTGGTTATGATGTGAATGAAGCTCTTTTCCTTTCTGAAAAAGAAGAAAATATTATTGTAGAACTCTTAAAAAATATACAAAGAGAATATCAATCTAATATTGACAAATTCAGTCAGAATATTATCATTTCACATATTGAGTTATTGCTCAATTATGCTGAACGTTATTACGAGAGACAATTTATTACAAGAAAAATTAGCAATCATCAAATTCTTATAAAACTGGAACAAGTATTAAACAACTATTTTAACAATAGTGAGACACTTATTAATGGAATTCCTTCTGTTGTTCAAATTTCAAATGATTTAAATTTATCGCCTAATTACCTAAGTAGCGTATTAAAAATAGTTAGCGGACAAAGTACACAACAACACATTCAGAATAAGTTAATTGAAAAAGCCAAAGAAAAATTATCAACTACAGAACTAAGTGTTAGTGAAATTGCTTATGAATTGGGCTTTGAATACCCTGCCTCATTTAGTAAACTGTTTAAAAGTAAAACTAATGTCTCCCCTATTGAATTTAGACAATCTTTTAATTGAATAAAAAGCACTACCGCTAACAATGTATAAAAAACATAAGTGATTCAGTGGTTTACGAAGCTTTCGTGCATTTAATCAGCTCCGCCAAATCTGCGATTTGACGGGTTTGTTTGAAAACAGTAAATTTGTGTCAAAACGCATATTTGGCTCAGTGGAACTTGATAGGTAAGAGCTTCGAAATCACTTACGTTTCTTATACTGAACGTTAGCACCAATTTGAAAAAATGAATAATTTGAATGACATAAAATATAGAACTACCTTAATTGTCTTCGCTACTCTAATATTTCAATTTGTTGGATGTAAACAGCTACCTGAAAAATCCGAAGAGACTGAAAAATTAAGTAAAGTAAATTTTCATCATATCCATCTAAATGTTACAGACAGAGATTCAACTATTGCATATTATCAAAAATACTTTGGTGCGACTCAAATTAAATATCGAGAGCGAGTGGATGCTCTTTTTACGGAAAAATCGTTTTTATTAATGAACCTTGTCGATACTGCACCACCCACACATTTAGGTTCCAGTTTATGGCATATTGGTTGGTCAGGTGTGGATGGTCAATCTGAATTTGACTGGAGAGTCAATGAAGGAATAGCGGTTCATACCAACATTACACCTCTTGGTGATAATTTTTGGATGTACTTTCTTGGCCCAGAAAAAGAAGTCATAGAAGTTTATACTGGAAACAAAAATCATAGGTTTGAACATATACACTTACTATCATCTGATGTTGATAAAACTATGAACTGGTTTGAATCCAATCTAGGATTTCTTCCAGTATATAAAGAAGCGAAGCAATGGCAGAATAACGAGCTTCGATGGAAATGGAATTTATTGACCGTCAATAATATTAATATAATTGTGTTTGGCAAACCAGTTGAGGAAGAATCGTGGTGGACTAATGAAGAAATTAAACCAACAGATGGTAGCTCAATCGACCATATTGGTTTTTCAACTGAAAATATTGAGTTTCTAATGAAGAAAATGAAATTCGATGGACTAGATATTGTTCATAATATAAAAATTGACTCTATTCACGGAATGAAAAGTTTTTTTGTTAGAGGTCCTGACAGTCTATTAGTAGAAATAGTAGAGGAAAAGCCAATTCCTGAAGGTATTTGGCGTTGAAAATACTAAAGACTACAAATTTCATTAAATGAACAACAGATTATATAAATGATTAAAAAACTGGTGCTAACAACGGTAACCGTTGCACAAGCCATTAATATTCAAAAAAGCATGTCCTTTTAAGCCGCTCTAAGCGGCTTTTTCTTTTATCAATCAAAAGTCAATGACAAATTTCG
>NZ_JAQPCG010000016.1 GCF_028464145.1 Maribacter sp. PR1 | reverse complement strand
CTTTGCTACCAAAAGGAACAGCCCTAAAATGGCATAACCTACGATATTATCCCCTCGGGTGGACCCTACCTGCCTCTTGGCAGGTTTAGGGCTATCCATTTCCTTATATGAACAACCTTTTCAAGGCACATAACTTGCAAGGATTATGGATAAAATCATTTTTCCCAAATTAAAAGGTATTAGTACATTTGGTAAATTTTGAAAACACTTAAAGTGTATCAATTTTTTTCCTACTTAAAATTCCTAGTATTATCCACCAATCAACATGGTGTACATTCACCCTTTGTTTATAGTTTAATTACCAAGGGACTTTACCAAAAGAGAAATAAAAATCATAACAAATCGGAACATGTTCTTACTACGGCTATATCATATTTTAAATACAAAAGAATTGGATTTGTCCATACAGACGATTATATTAAAGAAAAGATAGTTGCTCTTTTTGAAGATTTGGAGTTTAACAGTTTACCCTTCGATCTAATTTATGTAGAAAAAAACGATAAGCTTTTTAACTCCATTTCCCCGGAAAGTTATCATAACAATACCATGATACTTTTAAATGGCATGCACGAGACAAAAACGCGAACCGAAAATTGGGAGAGAATAAAAAAACTTCCAGAAGTTACGGTTACAATAGACCTGTTTTATTGTAGTTTGGTTTTCTTTCGGAAAGAACAGGCCAAGGAGCACTTTAAAATAAGAATATAAATGTAAAATCTGGACCATGGATAATACGGTTTACATTGTTTTAGGAGTTGTTTTTGCCATCTATTTGGTAATAACCATAACCAATAAAAGAAAATCCAGGGAGCGTAAATCCCGGAAATTTATGGGAGATTATAAAAGCAGGAAAAAAGGGGATTAAAATCTCGTATGTTAGCGTTTGGGTATAGTTTTTGGAGTTCTGGTCGGTATCCTATTAAAAAGTAAATAAATAAACTCCAAGGTACATCCTTGTTTTTAGGGTAACAACCCACCATTATTGAACAATAAAAATATGAAAATCTATACCAAAACTGGAGACAAAGGAACAACATCGCTTTTTGGAGGCACTAGAGTTCCTAAACATCATATTCGAATAGATAGCTATGGTTCAGTCGATGAATTAAACTCTTGGATAGGACTCATCGCCGATCAAGTAATATCGAAAAACATAAAGAAGGAACTTCATGCCATTCAAAAAAAATTGTTTATAGTAGGTGCTATTTTGGCTACCGACCCTAAAAAGGCAATTTTAAAAAATGGACAGGAGCGCTTAAATATTCAAAAAATAAGTGGTCTTGATGTTGAATTTTTGGAGCAGGCTATGGATAAGATGGATGAGAGCTTACCGGAAATGACCCATTTTATATTACCGGGTGGGCACACAACGGTGTCATACTGTCATATAGCGAGAACTGTTTGTAGAAGGGCGGAAAGAAAAACAACTATTTTATATGAGAATGAACCATTTGAAGAAACCGTTTTGACTTATTTAAATCGGCTATCGGACTATCTATTCGTGCTGGCGCGGAAATTAACAATGGAGTTGAAAGTAGAGGAAATAAAGTGGATTCCCGAAAAAAGGGACTAATAAATTCACAATTTATGCGTTATCAATTTATCAATGCAAAAAATATGTTGATAACTCGGTCGAAATAATCGCAAATTATCTTGGCCGTTTCCAATTAAAAATTATTTTTGCAAAAATTTTAAAATCAAACTATTACCATGTATTGGACACTAGAATTAGCATCTTATTTAAGTGATGCGCCTTGGCCGGCAAGTAAAGATGAGTTAATTGATTACTCTATTAGAACCGGTGCTCCTTTGGAGGTTGTGGAGAATTTACAATCCATGGAGGAAGAAGGTGGCGAAATCTACGAATCTATAGAAGAGATTTGGCCCGATTATCCAACAGAAGAAGATTATCTCTGGAACGAGGACGAATATTAATATTCGATATCACAATAACTACTTAAAAGTCTCCTTGGAGGCTTTTTTTTTATGTAATTTTGGCAGTCTAAGAAGAAAATCAGGACATAAATACATACTGGAACAGCTTTTGTTCAAGTGAAATGCCAGATACGATTACTGACAATAATTATCATATTGAAAACGATAGGAAAACCATTGGTTTGTTGTTTTCAATACAAATTACAAATACGTACATATGAGTATTATCAATTCTATACTAAAGGCTTTTGTTGGGGACAAGTCCAAAAAAGACGTAAAGGAGTTGCAGCCTTTGGTAGATCAAATAAAATCCTTTGAAAATGAGTTTGAACAGCTAAGTCATGACGAACTTAGGAACAAAACCGAGAGTTTTAAGCAAACCATAAAGGATTCTTACCAAGAAATCACCGACAAGATAACCGAACTGGAAAAAGAAGTACTCGAATCTTCGGACATCGACAAAAACGAGGATATTTATACCGAAATAGATAAACTTAAGGAGGAAGCTTACACCATTTCGGAAGAAACGTTAAACACTATTTTACCGGAAGCTTTTGCTGTTGTTAAGGAAACTGCAAAACGTTTTGCGGCAAACGAAACCCTTACGGTAACGGCAACGGAATACGACCGAAAAATTTCAGGAGATAAGGATTACGTTACACTTGATGGCGATCATGCCGTTTGGCAAAACTCATGGGATGCCGCGGGTAAAGAAGTTACCTGGGATATGGTCCATTATGATGTCCAGCTCATCGGTGGTATTGCCTTGCATCAAGGTAAAATTGCTGAAATGCAGACCGGTGAAGGTAAAACTTTAGTAGCCACTTTACCCTTATACCTAAATGCCCTAACTGGAAATGGTGCTCACCTGGTAACTGTTAATGATTACTTGGCCAAAAGGGATAGTGCATGGATGGCCCCTATTTTCGAATTTCATGGACTTTCCGTAGACTGTATTGATCATCATAGACCAAATTCTGATGGTAGACGGGCAGCCTATAACGCGGATATCACGTACGGAACCAATAACGAATTCGGTTTTGATTACTTGAGGGATAATATGGCCCATACACCAAAAGACTTGGTACAGCGTCCACATAACTATGCTATAGTGGATGAGGTAGATTCGGTTTTGGTCGATGATGCTCGAACGCCGTTGATAATTTCCGGACCTGTTCCCGAAGGCGATAGACATGAATTCAATGAGCTAAAACCAAAAGTTGGTGAAATTGTTCAAAAACAGAGACAACACCTGACCGGAGTATTAGCCGAGGCAAAAAAATTAATAGCCGAAGGTGACACCAAAGAAGGAGGTTTCCTATTGTTAAGGGTTTACAGAGGTTTACCTAAGAATAAGGCTTTAATCAAATTCTTGAGTGAAGAAGGCGTAAAGCAGTTGCTTCAGAAAACGGAAAATTTCTACATGCAGGATAACAATCGTGAAATGCCAAAGGTCGATGAGGACCTGCTTTTTGTGATTGACGAAAAAAACAACCAAATTGAATTAACGGACAAAGGAGTCAATTATATCTCAGGTGAGCAGGATAAAGACTTCTTTGTGATGCCGGATATTGGCGGTGAGATTGCTAAAATTGAGCAACAAAACCTCGAAATTGAAGAAGAAGCTGAATTGAAAGAAGAGCTCTTCAAGGATTTTACGGTAAAGAGTGAGCGTATTCACACAATGAGTCAGTTGCTTAAGGCATATACTTTATTCGAGAAAGATGTAGAATATGTGGTTATCGATAACAAAGTGATGATCGTAGACGAGCAAACTGGTCGTATCATGGACGGTCGCCGTTATTCAGATGGCCTACACCAAGCTATTGAGGCAAAGGAAAATGTAAAAATTGAAGCCCTTACTCAAACTTTTGCTACTGTAACCCTACAGAATTACTTTAGAATGTACGGTAAATTGGCAGGTATGACGGGTACTGCGATTACTGAAGCAGGTGAATTTTGGGAAATCTACAAGTTGGATGTCATGGAGATACCAACCAACAGACCTATCGCCCGAGATGATAGAAATGATTTAATCTACAAAACAAAACGCGAGAAGTACAATGCCATAATAGATGAAGTGACAAAATTAAGTCAGGCAGGAAGACCTGTTTTAATCGGTACTACTTCCGTAGAAATCTCCGAATTACTTTCAAAATTACTTAGCGTACGTAAAGTTCCACATAATGTTCTTAATGCCAAATTGCACAAGAAAGAAGCGGACGTCGTTGCCGAAGCAGGTAACCCAGGGGTGGTAACCATTGCAACCAACATGGCAGGTCGTGGAACGGATATCAAACTTACGGGAGCAGTAAAAGAAGCGGGAGGTTTGGCGATAATCGGTACGGAAAGACATGATTCCAGACGTGTGGATAGGCAGTTACGAGGACGTTCCGGTCGTCAAGGTGACCCAGGAAGCTCACAGTTCTATGTATCTTTGGAAGATAATTTAATGCGTCTTTTTGGTTCGGATAGAGTTGCAAAAATGATGGATAAAATGGGCTTGGAAGACGGAGAGGTCATTCAGCACAGTATGATGACCAAATCCATTGAAAGAGCTCAGAAAAAAGTTGAGGAAAACAATTTTGGTGTTCGTAAACGCCTGTTGGAATATGACGACGTAATGAATGCTCAACGTGAAGTGGTCTATAAAAGAAGACGACATGCCCTACAGGGAGAGCGACTTAAGGTTGACATTGCCAACATGGTTTATGATACCTGTGAAGTTATTGTTGAGGGCAATAAGGCTGCCAATGATTATAAAAACTTTGAATTTGAGTTGATTAAATATTTTTCAATGACTTCACCGGTCAGTGAAGAGGAATTTGGCAAACTCAGTGCACAGGAAATAACTGGGAAGGTGTACAAAGCAGGTTACGACCATTATAAGGAAAAAATGGAACGTAATGCCTCGGCGGCACTACCGGTTATTAAACAGGTTTATGAAGACAATGCGAATAATTTTGAGCGTATTGTGGTGCCATTTACAGATGGTGTAAAAACCCTCAACGTAGTTACGAACCTACAGGAAGCTTATGAAAGTGAGGGTAAACAATTAGTAACGGATTTTGAGAAAAATATATCCTTGGCCATTATTGATGATTCTTGGAAAACACATCTTCGAAAAATGGATGAGTTAAAACAGTCTGTCCAATTGGCCGTACATGAACAAAAGGATCCTTTGCTCATCTACAAATTTGAAGCATTTGAGCTATTCAAGGAAATGATTGAAAAAGTAAACAAGGAAATAGTTTCTTTCTTATTCAAAGGAGAGCTTCCATCTGGTAATCCAAATGACATTAGGGAAGCGAGGAGCGTTACCCAACGTAAGGAAAAGATTAAAACCTCCAAAGAAGAAATTCCTAATAGTGATGAACTTGCTGCACAAAACAGGGCAGCGGGGCAAACACAAAGACAAAGGCCTGCAGTTACAGAAACTATTATAAGGGAACAACCCAAAATTGGGAGAAACGAGAAAGTAACCATCAAAAATGTTATGTCCGGGGAAAGCAAAACTGTAAAATTTAAACAGGCAGAACCTTTAATATCTAAAGGTGAATGGGTTCTGGTACAGGACTAAACATTTTAGACAAATTTAAAAAGGGCGCTCAAATGAGCGCCTTTTTTTATAATCCTTATGTATAGGCCAAGGGGTAAATATTAAAAACATAATTTTCAGCCCTTTATAATTTTTAAATATCTTTAAAAGGATACTTTAAAATATTAGCATGAAAAAATCCAGAAGAGAATTTATATTTTCCATCAGTATGTTAGCTGCCAGCAGTACAATTCCTTTGAACGCTTTTGCGTTTAACGAATCGAAAAAACTCAAAGTTGCCCTTGTAGGCACAGGGATAAGGGGGATTACCTTTTGGGGAAAACGATTGGTCGATGAATACTCGGATATCCTGAAATTTGTTGGTTTAAGTGATATCAACTCAAGCAGATTAGAGTATGGTAAAACCTACATTGGAACAAAATGTCCCACATTTAGTTCTTTTGAGGAAATGGTTAAAAAAACGAAACCAGACTTGATTATTGTAACAACGAAGGATTCAACGCACCATGAATTTATTATAAAAGGACTTCAAATGGGTTGCGATGTACTAACGGAGAAACCATTAACTATCGACGAAATCAAATGTCAACAAATACTGGATGCCGAAAGTGCATCCAATAAAAATTTAATCGTAGGTTTTAATTACAGATGGAGCCCATACGCCACTAAAATCAAGGAATTATTGGCCAAAAATACGATTGGGGACTTGGTTTCGGTGGATTTTAATTGGTATCTAAATACCTATCATGGGGCATCCTATTTTAGAAGATGGCATGGCGAAATGGAAAGCAGTGGCTCGCTATGGGTACATAAAGCAACACATCATTTTGATTTGCTCAATTGGTGGATCGACTCTGAGCCTAATGAGGTTTTTGCATATGGGGATTTGGAATTTTACGGAAAAAATGGAGCCTTCCGCGGTCCTAACTGCAGAACCTGTTCCCATAAGTCCACTTGTGAATTTTATTGGGACATCAATAAAGATAACTTTCTAAAAAAACTATATGTAGATCACGAGCATGAAGATGGGTATATTAGGGATAATTGCCTTTTTCGTGAGGACATAAATATTTACGATAAAATGTCCGCTCAGGTTAAATATACCGACAATACAGTGCTCAACTACTCGCTTACCACCTATTCCCCTTTTGAGGGTTGGCGTGTGGCTTTCAACGGTACCAAAGGTAGAATAGAAGCTTGGTTGGACATACCTTATTATGAAAATGCAACCATGGATGAAGCGGAAAAACATACCAGTGAAATGTCACAGAACGGTAAGGAAGAGGTAACCGTTAAACCTATAGTGGTTCACAAACTTTGGAAGCAATTTGAAACCATTAATGTAGATATGGAAAAAAGCGGTCATGGAGGTGGAGACAAACGCCTCCATGACAAAATATTCATTAATCCAGAAATTCCTGATCCTTATGGAAGAACAGCAGGGGTTCGGGATGGTGCCATGTCCATACTAATTGGAATTGCAGCAAGGAAAAGTATTGAATCCGGAAAGCCAATTAAAGTATCCAATCTTACAGATTTAATCCCAAAAGCTAAAAGAGCTTAAAACCTGGCTTAGTTTGCCCTGAGTAAAATAAAAAATCTTAGTATTATGTTAAAAACATAAGTAGATTTACACTGAAGACCATGATTACTAAATATCTAAATTGATATTATGCCAGATTTTCAAATAGAGCAAGAATACGTTAAGGAAAAAATAAGGTTGGTTCAAAAAGTAAATTATGTGACCAGTTCCTTGGCCATAGCATTTGGACTTATTTGTGTGTTTTTACTCAACATTAAGGAAATTATCCCGCATGTATTGTTTTCTTATGGTATTCTTAATCTTATCAATATATTCTTCTATGAGAACCACAAAAATATAAGTATCACTTACAATCTCTCCTCCATTTTGGCATTGATAAGTGCTCTCACTATTACTTTATACAGTGGCGGAATTAACAGCACCTTTATTTTTATGTTGGCACTTGTAGTATTTGCAGGGTATATCAATACACAAAGGCATGGCCGTTCCTATTTGTACTTCACATTTGTCCTTATTTTATTCGTTTTCTCCCAAAGTTTCCCCGATTTAAGTTTTACGGAGAATCTTGTACCTACTGAATCAAGGAATATCTTTAGTCTTTTATCCGTATCCTTTTCGCTTTATTTATTAGGCAGCATCTTTGGCAAAGACCTATTAAAGTCTCATAATGCCCTGTATAAATCCAAAAAAGAATTGACTGTACAAATGCACGAAAAAGAAATGCTTCTAAAAGAGGTTCATCACCGTGTAAAAAACAACCTTCAAACGGTATCTAGTTTATTAAGTCTTCAAACAAGAAATGTTGAGGAAACCAAATTGAAAGATTTATTAAAAAGCACGCAAAATAGAGTGATTTCAATGGCTATGGTGCATGAAATGTTATATATGCGAAAGGATATTAGCCAAATTGAATATCGTTCCTACGTCCAAGAGCTTAGCGAATACTTAATACGTTCCATTAAAGGTTTTGACAGTAAGGTAAATCTGAAAATCGATATTCCAGAAATTAAATTAGGTATAGACACTGCCATTCCACTGGGTCTCTTAATCAATGAAGCTGTAACGAATGCCCTAAAATATGGTTTCGAGGATGATCAGGAAGGTGAAATTTACATCGCCCTTAAAAAAGAAATAGATAAACACTATGTATTGAATATTGGAGATAATGGTGTGGGCTTCCCCGACACTATAAACTATAAAAATTCTAAGTCTTTAGGCCTTAAGCTAATCTATAATCTTACCAGGCAACTTAAAGGCTCAATTCAAAAAGATACAAGTAAAAAAGGGACAAACTATATTATAAAGTTTCAGGAAATTAAACAACAATTATCACCGGTTGCCTAATACGACAGTTGTTATTTTACGGTCTTCACAATTCCACTCTCAAAGTCTTTCTCATTGCTCTTTCTTATCCTGATATTTCATATATTTAGGAAGCTAATTAAAGAACCATTCCATATTCACCAAGCTTTCCAATCATGAAAAAAACATTCAGTCTATTTACTTTTTTGATTCTTTTCATTAATCTTTCCTTCGCTCAATCTTTACAAGGTGATGGTCCCTATACACAACTCATTATTCGAGGGGTTATGTTGATCAATGGTAATGGAGCTCCTCCTCAAGGACCAATAGATATTGTAGTTGAAAATAACATTATTAAAGAGATAAAGGTTGTTGGTTATCCAGGGGTTAAAATTGATGCGTCTAAAAGACCCCAATTGCAAGCTGGCGGAAAGGAACTAGACTGTACCGGAATGTATCTAATGCCGGGACTCATAGATATGCATGGACATATCGGGGGAAAGGCTCAAGGAGCGGAACCAAATTACGTTTTTAAGTTGTGGATGGCCCATGGTATAACTACAGTAAGGGAACCTAGCGGAAGAGGGGTAGATTTTACAATGGACCTGAAAAGAAAGAGTGCAAAAAATGAAATTATTGCACCACGTATTATGGCATACACAGGATTTGGCCAGACGAGTAAGTCCTTTAATCCACTTAATGATATACCTATCTCCACCCCGGAACAGGCAAGGGAATGGGTAAGGGCCAATGCAAAAAAAGGTGCGGACGGAATCAAATTTTTTGGTGCGGAACCAGAAATCATGGCTGCAGCTTTGGATGAAAACAAAAAGCTGGGACTGGGTTCAGCTTGCCATCATGCACAGTTAAGCGTCGCTAGATGGAATGCTTTACACTCTGCACGAGCGGGTCTAACCTCCATGGAGCACTGGTATGGCCTACCAGAAGCCCTATTTGATGATAGAACGGTGCAGGATTATCCGTTGGACTACAATTATCAAAATGAGCAACATCGTTTTGAGAATGCAGGAAATCTTTGGTCTCAGGCTGCAAAACCTTACTCCGAGCACTGGAACAATGTGATGGACGAGTTATTGGAATTAGATTTTACCCTGGACCCCACCTTTAATATTTATGAAGCAAGCAGGGATTTGCAAAGAGCTCGGAGAGCCGAATGGCACGAAGATTATACATTACCAACACTTTGGGAGTTTTATCAACCTAGTAAAGTATCCCATGGTTCCTATTGGCATGATTGGGGAACTGAACAAGAAGTGGCTTGGAAAAAGAATTACAAGTTATGGATGACGTTCGTCAATGAATATAAAAATAGGGGCGGCCGTGTAACTACCGGCTCGGATTCTGGGTTTATCTTCCAGCTCTATGGATTTGCATATATCAGGGAATTGGAACTATTGAGGGAGGCAGGGTTCCATCCTTTGGAAATAATTCGCTCGGCAACCTTAAATGGTGCCGAAGCTTTAGGGATGGATGATAAAATAGGTTCCGTTGCCATAGGTAAATTAGCGGATTTTGCCATAGTAGATGAAAATCCGCTTAAAAATTTGAAAGTACTTTATGGCACCGGTGCAATTAAGCTCACGGAAGACAACAAAGTTGTTCGGGTTGGTGGCGTTAAGTATACCATCAAGGATGGAATAATCTATGATTCCAAGGCCTTATTGGCCGACGTAAAACGTCAGGTAGACGAGGCTAAAGCCAAAGACGGTTACCAAATAAAACAGCCTGGAATAAAAGAATAAGATTAAACTTAAGTGATTTCTTACTTTATCCTTTTTTTGTCCTCGACAGGAATTTTAATGGGTCTTAAGTTTCCTTTGGATTTTGGAAAAATTACTAAATAAGAGCTTACTAATAATACTGCAATTAAAGTGATAGATAATAACATAGCATTGTAGTTTAAATGAAGTACTTAATTGTACTTGTGTTTTAAGTAGGTCAATCTTTATGCCAACTTTGGCTTATCTTTCTTGGTTGTAAAAAACAAGGCTTTTTTTACCCTCGTATTTTTATACCTGTATAATCTAGCTATTGATTTTTGATTGGAAACATTTGCCTGTTTAGAACTACTTGTTTCGGTATTTTCTAAAATTAAAACAGCCTCAGCCTGAAAGGTATCTACCTTTTGATTATTATTTGATTGCTGTGCCATGGAAATTCCACCGAAAAAAAGAACAAGGGCAAAAGTTAAAATAGCTTTCATAACATTGATTTGGGTTATATAAAGCTAACTCGAGAAGACAATTGAAAGCAACGTATGTCGCTGAAATACAATGTTTTTCGGTGAATATATTTATCTTGGATAAAGTGTATGAAAAGACCGATAAGTGTTATCTACCCCAAATTAAACTTACCGAAGAAATTGGCAGTTAATCTACGTTTTAGACACATTTAAAGTATTGACACTGTTGTTTTTGAAATAAATTTCAATTCTTTAGCGAGGTATTCTAAATGAAAATTAATTATTCTCCTTTCTTAAAACTTGAAGTGGAGGGCTTTTGAGCACGGATATGTTGTTGGACAAACCTATGAACAAAACCAATAGGGTAATTCCTGGTAATACGACCAAAAATGGTATCCAAGAGGGTACAAAGGGAGTTTCAAAAATAAAATAGGCCAATAATTGACTTCCCAGCAAAGAAAGTAATACCCCAATACCACTACCCAAAGCTCCTAGATAAAGATATTCCAAGGCCGTAATTTTTAGGATTTGACTACTTTTTGCACCTATGGTCCTTAGTAATACACTTTCACGAATACGTTGGTATTTACTATTTCTAACAGAGCCTATCAATACTATTATTCCGGTTAAAATGCTGAAGAAGGCCATAAAACTTACCACCCAAGATATTTTATCCAGAATGCTTTCAACTAGAGCCAGCACCTGTCTCAAATCTAAAATTGAAACATTGGGAAATTTTTTGACCAACTCTCGTTGTAGGTTCGCCGACGATGATTTATCAGGAGCATTCGTGGTGAGTACATGAAACTGAGGGGCGTTCTCTAAAACCCCCGTTGGGAAAACAACGGAGAAATTGAGTTGCATTCTTCCCCAATCCACTTCACGTATGCTGCCTACAACAGTCTCCATTAACATACCCTGTACGTTGAATAACAAAGTATCCCCAACTACTACTTGGGCATCCCTAGCTACATTGTCCGACAAAGAAATTGGTACCGGACCATCCTGCGGAACTTCGCTATCAAACTTACCTGAAACCAATTTCTCCGAAGCGATGAGAGAGTCTCTATAAGTGACTCTAAATTCATGGTTAAGAATCCATTTATTGATACGGGTGGTTGTATCCAAACGAATCGCATTAACACTTCGGTCCTTAATGCGTTCCATTCGCATCGTAATAATGGGTATATTATCTAAAATGGGTAGGCCTTTGGGCTCAATAGTATTTATAATATCTTGTTTCTGTCCGGACTGGACATCGAACATAATGATATTTGGACTTTTTTCACTGGATTCAACCACAGCCTTGTCCAATAAAAAGTCCTTTGTAAAGTAAAGGGTACTGATTAAAAAGGTGCCAATTCCGATAGCTAAAATCAAAACAGCAGTTTGGTTGTTCGGCCTAAATAGGTTTAACAAGCTCTGTCTGGAAGTAAAACTCCAAGATTTTGGAAAATATCTTTTGACCAAACGCATAAATAGTATCGAAACTCCAGCTAGTATGGAAAAAGTAACGAAGATTCCCAGAACAAAACTTGCTGCATATTTCAAATTATCCAATAGCCAAAAAGCAAATAGAAAAACGAAAAGTACAATGGACAAAAGAACCCATATCTGAGCTTTTCTTGATTTAGTCCCAAGATTATTCTGTACTCTCAAAACTTGTAAAGGAGAGACAAACCAGGTATTCAGCAAGGGTGAAAGTGCAAAAAGAACGGACATTAAAACACCTAAAATCAGTCCAACCGCAATCGCCGAATAGGAAGTAGATATTTCAACTTCAAAAGGTAGGAATTCCTGTAAAATCAATGGAAAAGTCTGCTGTAACAATAGCCCAATTACAGTACCTATGAATCCACCAAGCAGCCCCATTCCCGCAATCTGTATTAAATAAATCAAGAACGTTTGTTTACGGGTTGCCCCTAAACACTTAAGTACGGCAACTGATTTGAGTTTTTCCTTAATGTAAATATGAACGGAACTGGCAATTCCTACACAACCTAAAAGCAAGGCAATAAAGGCCACTAAATTTAAAAATCGCCCCACATTGTTATAACGTCTTCCCAATCGATCACTGGTGGAAGTGTGTGTATCCAAATCGGCATTTTGCTCGTCCAATATAGGATCTATTTCCTTATCCAATTTTTCCAAATCCGCATTAGGGGATTTAAAATAGTAAGCATATTCCAGTCGGCTACCCTTTTGTAAAAGGCCACTGGGTTCCATGAATTCAAAAGGAACTAAGATGGGCGGAGCCACAGAGGTACCTATTCCCGTGCTACCTGGAGCCGTAATCAAAGATCCAACAATGGGAAATGTAATATTTCCCAATTTTACACTATCACCTACTTGCAAATTGAATTGTAACATGGCCGTTGCATCGACCAAGGCCCCACCTTGCTTTTGATAGGTGGTCGCGGCCGCTACGGGTTCCGTCTCTAATTCGCCATAAAAGGGAAAATCCCCATCCACTCCCCTAACCTGTACAAGCTTGGTCTCACCGTTTTTTACGAAAGCCGCCATAGAAGCAAACTTAACTTCCTTTGCTCCCGCCCCACCCAGGGAATCCATTATCTGGGTTACTCTTTCATTTGCTGGTTCGTTGCTATCGATCAAAAAATCGGCTCCCATTAAGGCCTTGGATTGTCCGCCGATATTCTCCTTTAAGTTTTGACTAAAGGATTGTATGGAAACCACTGCGGCAATTCCCAAAATAATACTACCCATAAACAATAATAGTCGATTGCCACTGGCCTTGCCATCGCGCCAAGCCATTTTAAACAACCATGAAAATGGAGTTTTAGATGATGTACTCAAATTGTTCAAGCTATGATTTTGGTTTCGTTGGATATAATTTTGCCTCCTTTTAATCGTAGTATCCTTTGCGTTAATTGGGCAAGATCTAAATCGTGTGTAACGATGACCAAAGTTGTTCCCATTTCCTTATTTAAATCGAACAAAAGCTGAATGACCTTTTCACCTGTTTCTTCATCCAAATTTCCAGTGGGCTCGTCTGCAAAAAGAATATCGGGTTTGGTAGAAAAAGCTCTGGCCAATGCCACCCTTTGCTGCTCGCCTCCAGATAATTGTGAGGGATAATGGTCATATCTATCGCCTAACCCAACTTTTTCCAACAGTTCCATAGCCTCCAATTGGGCCCTTTTATTACCTTGTAACTCCAAGGGTACGCTAACATTCTCCAATGCTGTCAGTGTAGACAATAGTTGAAAGTCCTGAAAGATAAAACCGACCTTTTGATTTCTCAACAACGCCAATTCATCTTCGTTCAACCGACTCAATTCTACTCCACATAGCTCAATGCTACCTTCGTCCAAAGAATCCAGCCCTGCACATAATCCCAATAAAGTTGTCTTTCCACTTCCGGAAGGCCCCACGATGGAAAATGTTTCTCCAGCTTCAATGTCAAAGGAAACACTATCTAAAACAGTTAAATCCTTTTCGCCGCTCTTATAAGTCTTCCTTAGGTTCTTTACGTTTAATATCTTTGCCATAAATCGTTTGGTACAAGCTAACAAAGTAAACAAATGATTTCTACTTTAAGAAGTAACCACTATGCACAAAGTATTAAAGTTTAGTTATTTTTTGGCCTTTTTCCTGTTATTAGCCTGCGGAGAAACCCCAAAATCGAATAAGGATGTGGAAGAAAGTTCGGAGGTCTCCAGTAAGAACCTTGAGAATAACGAAGACTCTGAAGAAAAAGTAATTCTCTTCTTTGGTAATAGCCTCACGGCTGCCTACGGTTTGGAAACGGAACAGGGCTTCCCTAATTTAATTCAACAACGCATTGATTCCCTTGGATTGGATTATCGGGTAATCAACTCTGGACTAAGTGGGGAAACTACATCTGGTGGTCTTAACAGGCTGGACTGGGTTTTGAATCAAAAGGTAGACGTATTTGTTCTGGAATTAGGTGCCAATGATGGCCTTAGGGGCATACCCTTGGACAAAACAAAGGACAACCTGCAGCAAATCATTGATGCCGTGCGTCAAAAAAATGAGAATACCACTATTATATTGGCTGGTATGCAGATTCCTCCGAACATGGGCATGGATTACACAGCTAAATTTAGGAGTATGTTTCCTGAACTGGCGGATAAAAATGATGTATCGCTAATACCCTTCCTTCTTGAAGGTGTTGCCGGGGAACCCGAACTCAATCTAGAAGATGGGATACACCCGACCGCCGAGGGCCAAAAAATAGTGGCGAATAATGTTTGGAAGGTTTTGGGACCAGAAATACTACCGGTGGAAGTAAATACGGATTAAGCCAATTTTTCACTTTTCTCCTCCATTTTAAAGGATAAGGCCCTTTTAATCCTAGAGTGTTTAAATACAAATATACCTGTTACCGATGGGAGCTTTTCACCTTGATTAGTTTGGTCCATGGGATCAGTTATTGGCATTGAAATGGTATTCAACTTCATTTCGATTTCCGGTTGCTGAGCTTGGGCGAAAGCCCCCATACAGATAACAAGCATTAAAAAAAGAATAGTTTTCATTAGTAGGTCGATTTGGTCTGTATATAACTCATGCATTGTGATTTTAAAATTTGCGATTCGATAAAGGGTATAATTTCATCGATGAAATTCAAATTTTTCGATGAAATACATGGGTAAATAAGTAAATTCCTACAAGAAAATTCTTGTTTCATCGATGTTTTTATGCTTTTCATCGATGTTTTTCTTCAATTCCTACAAAATATTAAATCGGATGTATCTCACATCATCCTTTAGAAGTAATTTTTGGATTGGAGTAGAAGGTAAAATAGTAAGTGGATAGCCCTAAACCTGCCAAGAGGCAGGTAGGGTCCACCCGAGGGGATAATATCGTAGGTTATGCCATTTTAGGGCTGTTCCTTTTGGTAGCAAAA
>NZ_JAQPCG010000015.1 GCF_028464145.1 Maribacter sp. PR1 | reverse complement strand
CGGATACCGATGACGACAACGATGGTACCCCGGACACGGATGACGACTTCCCGTTGGACGAGAACGAGGATGCCGATACGGATGGTGACGGAACGGGCGACAATACGGATACCGATGACGACAACGATGGTATCCCGGACACGGATGACGACTTCCCGTTGGACGAGAACGAGGATACGGATACGGATGGTGACGGAACCGGTGACAATGCCGATGAGGATATCGATGGGGATGATATCCCAAATGATGAGGATCTTTATCCTTACGGAGAGTCAGAAGATCGGGACAATGATGGTGTGCCCGATGTAGACGATGCTTTTCCAGATAATCCGCAAGAAAGTGTGGATAGTGACAGAGACGGTCAAGGAGATAATTCGGACATGGACGATGATAACGATGGTACCCCGGACAATGAAGACGCATTTCCATGGGATTCACAGGAGGATACCGATTCGGATGCTGATGGAATTGGGGATAACGAAGATAATGATGATGACAATGATGGTATTTCTGATGCACAGGATGTATTTCCAAAAGACCCATCCGAATCTAAGGATACTGATGGTGATGGTATTGGTGATAATACCGATACGGATGACGATAATGACGGGGTAGTCGACTTGAACGATGCATTTCCTAGCAACAATGAACCCACTTTGGTACCGGCCCAAGCCTTCACTCCAAATGGAGATGGAAACAACGACGCTTGGATAATTCCTGGAATTGACAATTACCCCAATAATGTGGTGAAAGTCTTCAACAGATGGGGGCGCGAAGTATTTGCCGTACAATCCTATAAAAATGATTGGGAAGGCTTTTACAAGGAAAACAGTGAGAAATTGCCATCTGGTTCCTATTTATATGTCATCGACCTGGGCGATGGTTCCGAGGTAATCCGCGGATGGATATTTATCAACTATTAAATCAACCTAAAAGAATAATTAAAATGACGCGAATTTTAAATACAATAATGGTAATGTTTGCCCTGCTTTTAGCAGGACAGGTATGGAGCCAACAGGATCCCCATTATACCTTTTATCGATATAATATGAACATCTACAATCCCGCATATGCCGGAAGCTCAGAGGGGGTTGAGTTTGTTCTCGGACTTAGAAGCCAATGGGCGGGTATTGAGGGTGCTCCCGAAAGCCAAAGTGCCATTTTTGGAATACCCGTCGGCAATAAAGTGGGACTAGGTGTAAGTATCCTTAACGACAAAACCTTCATTGAGACCCAAACTTGGATGGCTGTTGACTTTTCTTATCATATTCAATTAAACGATGCCAACCGAATCTATTTTGGAATTAAGGCGAGCGCAAACTCGTATAATGCAAATACGCAAGGTCTTTTGACCTATGGAGTTGGTCAGGACGGTTCTTTGATGAACTTTGAGAGTCGCTTTACACCGAATATCGGTGCAGGTGTTTACCTGAAAAATGAAAAGTATTTCATAACACTCTCAGCTCCCAAACTTTTGACTCCTGATAGACTTCAAGAAGCCAACGGTAATGCTTTTCTAGGTGCCGATCGAATTCATGCCTATTTAGGTGGAGGTTATGACTTCTTTTTAGGTAGTAACACCAAACTTCAGGCTTTGGGAATGATCAGATACGTTGATGCATCTCCAATCTCATATGAGATTACAGGGCTCTTGGATTTAGCAGAGCGTTTTACCTTGGGTGCAGGGTATAGGTTCAATGAAAGCCTGAGCGGACTTTTTCTTTTCAAGGTTTCAAATGGATTTCAATTGGGGTACGCCTATGAGTCTGCTTGGCAAAGACCTATAGACGGGTTAGATCAAGGGACGCACGAGGTTTTTATGAGATTTGTACTTTAAATAGATTTGTTTTTTATTAAGAGCCCTTGACCACATATATGGACAAGGGCCTTTCTTATTGTATGATAAATTGCTTATCCGTCAATGCAACACCATCATCGATTAAATGCCCAAGTTTTGGATTTTCCAGTTTTATGGTATTAAGATGTTCCATTATTTCCTTGGCAAATTCCAAATCCTGGTTTCCTACCGCCAGTTCATATAATTCAACGGACAATAACCAATCTTTGGGATAGTTCTTCTTCAATTCTTTAAATACTTTATTTCTTGAAATGGTCGTGTTCGTTCTATTTCTAAAGTCTCGAATTTGCTGGTAAAAGTTCTCCAGCCCATTATTTTCACGACTTTCTGTTTTGGAATCGGAAGTACTTAATTCGTGGTCTATTAAATCAAAACTTTTGAGGTCGGCCGGTCCATGATAAGCGGAAATGATTCTTTCGCCTATAGCCATATTGTAAAGTTCATCATTGGATTGAAAGAGAATCTTTCCGTTATAGGTAACTTTACAATGTTCAAAAGTGATGAGGATAATCTGGCCCTGTAGGTTTCTGGTGCCAGTTACAATTTTACCGCTCACATTAATTCCGCCTTCGAAATTTAAGGAAACTTCATTTCCTTCATAAATGTTATACGCCTTTAAGTCACGTGGGCTCATATCCTCAATCGCGATGTTAATCCCCTTAAGTCGGCCAACCGGTGAACCAAAGCCAGTATCGTGTTGATTGGTATCTTGACCAACCAGCTCCTTTTCTCGGTAGGCCAAAGCAGATTTACCAGTGGTCTGAAAATAGATGGGCTTACCATTATGGGCAATAACGCTTTCAAAATTCCCCGAAACCTGAAGCCCGGTACTCAATTCAATGGTTCCTAGATCTTTTGAATCTATAAGCTTCTTAATTCCGCTAAGACCACCAGTTCGTAGTGCCATAGTGTTAGCGAAGTCTTCGAGAACTTGACTCAAAAATGCAAAATCAGGGGTCACGTAAAGCTGAGGTTGTGGTTTGGTAATATCAAATGGAGTGTGCGCTGCTTCAATAGTGTAGGGTACCTTTTTTACCTTATCGGTCATGCACCACGCACTTTCTCCGATACTGGATAAAAGGCCCGCCCCGTAAATTTTTGGATTTTTCAAAGTTCCAATAAGGCCATATTCAACGGTCCACCAATGAAGGTTTCTGATCATGGCCATTTCGCTAGGTTCTCCCATATTCTTCTGGAGCTCTTCCACCTTGTTATCGGCTTTAGTTATGTCCTTTGGATTTGTTCCTTTAGCTTCTTTGATTATGGATAGTGTTCGTACTGCTTGATATAACTCAAAATCCTTGGCGTTGGATACGGCTTTACTTCCGATTTCACCAAACCTTCTTAGGTATGCGGCATATTCCGGGTTTGCAATAATTGGGGCATGACCGGCACCTTCATGTATAATGTCCGGTGCGGGCGTATATTCAATATTTTCAAGTTGACGAATATCCGAAGCAATCACCAAAACATTATACGCCTGAAATTCCATAAACGCAGCCGGAGGTATAAATCCGTCGACCGCTACTGCTGCCCAACCTAAATCCTTTAGTATACGATTCATTCCATACATATTAGGTATGCTTTCAATGGAGATTCCCGTTTTCTTCAAGCCTTGTGTGTAGGAATCATGGGCAACCTTACTCAGGTAATCCACATTTTTTCGCATAACATAACGCCAAACTGCTTGGTTTATAGCTGTGTAATCCTCATAGTTTTGAGGCTTGATGTATTGCTGTAGATGCTTTGGAAGTTTATCGAGTATAGGATTGCTTTCGTAGCTCATGTGTTCGGATATCGAGGTTTTTTTCATTGAATTTAGGTACTATTAAAGTTACAATATTTAGTTCATTAATCTTTAAATTGTAAGTATTTAGGGTAAAAATCCTTTAATTTCGTTATTTATTAGGAACAAATAGTATTTTTAGTTGTTTTAAACCCCAAATAAAGGAAAAAGTAAAATGGAAAGATTAGATGATATAGATCGGCAGATACTCAGAATCTTGGAAAAGGATGCAAAAACGGTGGCGAAGTCCATTGCCGATCAATTGGGGCTTACTAAAACACCAGTTTATGAGCGGATTAAAAGATTGGAAAATGAAGGATTTATAAAAAACTATAAAGCCATTTTGGATACCTCTAAAATCGAACGTAGTATTACGGTATTCAGCTTTGTATCACTAGAAGCTCAAAAAGGAAGGTTAATAGATGATTTTCTTGAGAATGTTGCCCTTTTTAATGAGGTAACCGAATGTTATGTGGTCGGTGGAGAATTCGATTTTCTATTAAAAGTGACCGTAAAAAATCTGGATGCCTACTACGAATTTGCCAAAACAAGGATAGCCACGTTACCAAATATTGGAGCTGTAAAAAGTGCTTTTGTGCTTAATGAAGCCAAAAATAGTCAACACTTTCCTTTGCTATAAAAAAAGCCCTCCCGATGATTCGAGAAGGCTTTTCCTTTTAATTACATTGAGTTTTTTATCTAGCAGCGACCGAGTTAGGCGGATACTGCTCCAAAATTTGAGAAACAAACTCCCTAATGCGCTGTTCTTTCTTTTCAATGTTATTGGTGTTGGCCAATGTCCCTTCACCTTTACCTTGCCAAACGAGTTCCTTGTTGTTTGTATCGATTAAATCGATGTACAGAGACCCTTGAGTGCGTGTGCTAACGCTACTACCCCCCCAGCCCCAGCCCCAACCGGGACCCCAAGCATAAGGATTATAACCCCAGCCCCAGGCACCGCCCCAGCCGAAGTTGTTATTATATATGTCCACGCGTTCTTGTTCTTTGGTGAAAATACTTATCAGTAAATCGGGATTTTCAGATTTTACGAATCCTCTGGAGGACATTTCCTCCTCTATAGCACGAAGAATTCTTTTTTTATCCAAGTCTGATATTTGTGCTTTATCTATACCGGTTTTGTAAAAAGCATAGGATTTATATTCGCTAAAGTTGGCTTGTTGATCATAGTCCGACAGTACCCTGACCGAAGAACACGAACTAAGTACCGTCAATACCAAAGTAACCAATGCCAGTAATTTAAAGTTTTTCATAACAATCGATTTATTTGTTTAAGGAATTATTTCTCAATATAAATGCCTCAAAAATCATGCCGAAGGTCCTAGTTTATTGACTATTTGTTTTTGGGTCGTAGCCGTATGGGCAATGTCTACATCCACTCTCACAACAGTATCCCCTTTTTAAATGATACTGACGCGTAAACACCCGGTAACCTTCGTCCGACCAGTAAAAGTCGCCATCTTCAATAGGGATTATTTCTTTCATTTATGTGCAAATTCAAGCTTATCGTTTTCGTTTTTCGAAATCTTAAATCAATATAAAATTACTTTATTTCTGTTGATAACCCCAGCAATTAGCGACAAGTAACCTATGTTTAACGGGGTTTTAGCATTTTATATGTCGATTTCACACTGTTAGCAACAAAAGAAATTAACTTTTTATTCGTTAATTTTAACAAGTATCTTTGAGTAGATAAGAATTCAAGTGCCTATGATATTGGTTTTCAAGCATTTCTTTTATAAAAATTATGTGGGCTTATCACTTTGGCCTTTTATTTTTATTAAAAATCATACACTTAAAAATGATAGGGAGCTTATAAATCATGAAAAAATTCATTTAAGGCAGCAGCAAGAACTATTAATAATTCCTTTTTATTTTGTGTACGTTTCGGAATGGCTCATTAGGTCCCTTATATATTTTGATACCTATAAGGCCTATCAAAACCTTAGTTTTGAACGTGAAGCCTATGCTAATGAAGGTTCTAAGGATTATCTGAAGAATCGCAGACCTTATAGCTTCATAAAATACCTATTCCTTAGAAAATAATAGCCTTGCAAATTAAAAATCAATATGTAGACCTTCCCATTTTAAAGGAGAAAAATATTGTCCTTGCCTTAAAACGTGAAGATTTAATCCACCCATTAATTTCAGGAAATAAATTTAGAAAGTTAAAGTACAATGTGCTGGAAGCAATACGCCTGGGACACGATTCGATACTAACTTTTGGGGGTGCTTTTTCCAATCACATTCTGGCTACCGCTGCGGCTGGAAAGAATAATAATCTTAAAACTATAGGAATCATTAGGGGAGATGAGATAGGGAACAAATGGATTGATAACCCAACCTTAAAATTGGCTTCCGAAAATGGAATGCAATTTAAGTTTGTAAGTAGGGAATCTTATCGCAATAAAGAGAATTCCGATTTTTTGGAATCCTTAAAGGAAGAATTTGGTACATTTTATTTGGTTCCAGAAGGGGGTACGAATTCCTTGGCTATAAAAGGCTGTGAGGAAATTTTAGTGGACTCGGATTCTGATTTTGAAATTATAAGTGTTTGTGTAGGAACAGGAGGAACCATGGCAGGTTTGATCAATGCTGCGAACAATAATCAAAGAATATTGGGGTTTCCTGTTTTAAAGGGGGATTTCTTTCAGGATAAGCTGAAAAAATTAACCAAGAAGAATAATTGGACGATTAACTCGGAATATCACTTCGGGGGCTACGGCAAAATCGATGAGAACTTGGTCCGGTTTATTAATGAATTTAAGGAACAAACGAATATCCCCTTGGACCCCGTTTACACGGGAAAAATGATGTATGGGTTGTTAGATATGATCGAGAATGATAATTTTGTACCTGGAACGCGCATTCTGGCCATTCATACGGGAGGCTTACAGGGCATTGCTGGAATGAATACCGTATTGGAAAAGAAAAAATTACCTTTGCTGGATATATGAAATAAGCCGTAAAATTTGATGATTCCTCAGGATATTCAAAGGCGAAGTACATCCGACCGTTAAAAAGAAATGATTTTGAATAGATGAAAAAGAAAATAGTACTGCTTTTATTCTTAGGTATTGCCGCCGTGGGATGTAAGTCAAAAAAGGCATATTCCGATAAGCTTAGAACAAAAAATGTGCTCACCGAAAGTAAAAGGGGAGCCTCAAAAGCTTCAGGGAACCAGAGAGATACCTCCATGCCCGAAGATGCTGGCAAGTTTGTAAAATTTAGAATTGAGACCATTTCAGAGTATATCAATACCTTTTCGGAAGTCGCCCAAATGGAAATGAAGGCTTACGGTATTCCTGCCAGTATTACCTTGGCCCAAGGTTTACTTGAAAGTGGTTATGGACAAGGAGAACTAGCGTTAAAGACTAACAATCATTTCGGAATCAAATGTCATACAGGTTGGCAAGGGGATTATGATTTTCATGACGACGATGCAAAGGGCGAATGTTTTAGAAAGTACAACCATCCTATGTATTCCTTTCGGGATCACAGTATTTTTTTAACCACAAGAAGTCGGTACGCCTTTTTATTCGATTATAAAACTACGGATTACAAAAGATGGGCACATGGTTTACGTAAAGCCGGTTATGCGACGGATAGGAGATATCCCCAAAAATTGATTTATTTGATCGAGAAGCATCAACTATACAAGTATGATGGAGGTGTTTTGGATGCAGGTTATGATGGGGATACGATAGTTGCTACCGAGACTGATGCCGTGCACATTGTAAAAAGAGGGGATACCTTATATTCTTTATCCAGAAGATATTACGTATCCGTAGATGAATTGATGCGAATGAACAATCTTAGGGATTCTGGGCTTTCCGTTGGTCAGAAGCTTTTGGTGAAGTCCACTTCCATAAACAAGTAACACATGATTTATAAAAGAAGTAGTGCACTCTTTGCGGAGGCTAAACAATATATACCTGGCGGTGTTAACTCACCTGTTAGGGCTTTCAAAGCGGTAGGGGGTGAGCCAATTTTTGTTAAGGAGGCCAAAGGAGCATATTTATATGATGAAGATGGCAATAAATTGATAGATTATATTGCTTCCTGGGGACCATTGATTTTAGGACATGCCCATGAGCCCGTTATTTCTGCCCTCATAGAAAAGGCAAAAAAGGGAACTTCTTTTGGAATGCCTACTGAGATAGAGACCGACTTGGCAAAGTTGGCCGTATCCATGGTTCCAAATATTGATAAAATTCGATTTGTAAATAGCGGTACGGAAGCTTGTATGAGCGCAGTACGCTTGGCTAGGGGGTATACTGGAAAGGACAAGATTATTAAGTTTTCCGGTTGTTATCACGGTCATTCCGATTCTTTTTTGATACAGGCCGGTAGCGGTGCCGTTACCTTTGGTAGTCCCAATAGTCCTGGAGTTACCCAGGGCACAGCTAAAGATACCTTGTTGGCTTCTTACAACGATTTGGAAAGTGTTTCCCGATTGATAAAGGCAAATAAAGGTGAAATTGCAGCCGTGATTATAGAACCGGTTGCAGGAAACATGGGTTGTATTATTCCTACGGATGGATTTATTCATGGACTAAGGGCGCTCTGCGATGAGCACGATATCCTTTTAATTTTCGACGAGGTCATGACGGGTTTCAGATTAGGTAGAGGAGGAGCACAGGAAGCATTGGGCGTAAAGGCCGATGTTCTCTGCTTTGGTAAGGTAATTGGAGGTGGATTGCCCGTTGGTGCGTTTGCGGCAAGTAATGAAATTATGAGTTATTTGGCACCGGAAGGGCCTGTTTATCAAGCAGGGACCTTAAGTGGTAATCCTTTGGCGATGAGTGCGGGGTTAGCCATGTTGACAGAATTGAACAATAATCCGGAGGTGTTTACCAGTCTTCAGGAAAAGACCGCCCATTTGCATATTGGTATTTCCGAGGCATTGGATAAAAAGGGGGTTGATTATCAAATTAATCGATTTGGAAGTATGATTTCAGTTCACTTTACAGATGAACCTGTAGTCGATTTCGCTACATCGGCAAAAGGAAATAATGATACATTTAAGAAGTACTTTCATGGGATGTTAGACCAAGGAATATATTTGCCACCCTCCGCTTTTGAAAGCTATTTCCTTAATGATGCGCTTTCATACGACGATTTGGACGCCACTGTTGAAGCGGTTTACAATTTGGACTTAAGTTAGTTTTAGTCTTCCGGCAAGGCATTAAATTCTTCTCGTTTACTATTAAACCAGTTTTGCATAGCTTCAGGAGATTGCATCATGGACTTCATATTTTCCATGGCTTTTAGGTGTGGTTCATCACCCTTTAAAAACATTTCCGTGCCATGTTTTTTGCTCAATTCGGCCATTTCTTCAAAATTCTCCGCTTGGAATTGCATCTCACAAGCTCCTCCTAGTTGTTTACAGGTCATTGTTTTCATTGGAATCGGTATTTACAAATAATAAATAGATTTTAACTTCCTGCGAACGGAGTGCCGAAGACACCTACCGCCAATTCTGCCCAAACCAAAAGAAACAAAACGAGTAGGGCTATTATAAAAGCAACACGGAATTTTGGGGCCACTTTCCGTAGAATTATATTGATTCCTAATCCTACAGTAAATAAAAGAAGGCCAGCTACTACAAAATCACCTAGGCTCCAAGCCACCTCATTGGAAAACTGCATACCAACAAAAGGTATTAAAAGTAAAGCCATTGGGGCTAGGATGGTAAGCGGTTGTTTTTTTTGAAGCGTCATTTTAAATTACTTTATCACTAATTTATAAATTTTTCCTTTTGGTCAGTTTATCCAGAGCCTAAAAAACTTTAATACACCTTTTTGGGAATCAATTAAATACAGCAATATTCTTTAATCTAATTCCTTTGAGATAGTTTCCAATATAGAATCCAAGTACAACATTAATGGTTGGTAATGGGCATCTCCCGTTGCTTGACTAGTAAGGATAAACATAAGGAGTTTGTTTTCAAATTCCGTCGAGGACAATAAACTTAGGTTCGATTGTGTTCCAGCTACTTCGGGAAGACCCATTTCTTTGTAAATACCGGAATCCTCAAAAACGGTCTTAAGGCTATATTCATTGGTTCTGAACATATCCAATAAATTTTCACGCTGCAATCCCAAATCTTTTTCCTGTCTAGCGATATCCTCCAAAGTTGCCAGCCAATTCGTAAGCTTAATTCTAAGTTCAGCATTGGAAATGTTTTTAAGATTTCCGGAATTAATGATTTCGTTTAATAAAGAGTTGTTTGGATTAAAGGCAATATCCGATACCAATGTGTTAAATAAGAGTTTGGAGAATTTCTCTTCTGAAGGTAAGTTGTCCTTAAGATTCGCTATTTCCATTATTCTTTCAGCTCCATTAATATTTTGTTCGTTAATGTTTATGAGTTCCGTTAATTTGGCTTTACTGGTTAAAAATTCCTCTTTTAGACCAAGTAGATAGGTTTGTTCGGTTTGGGCATTAATATTTTGCTGATTTTTATTGTTAATTGCCAAGGCTATAAGTATTCCAATAACCACAAGTACAATCTCTCCAAGGGCATAGGCCAGGTATCGACCGACTTTTTTTTCGGCGAGTAATTTTTTTCTGGTTTTTCTAAAAAACTTTATCATGTGTAAAATAGCTAGTTTGGATGTTTCAAGTTTCTTTCGACCTTGGCCAAAATCAATGATTCATTCTTGCCTTTGAGGGCAACGTTACCAATTTTGGTTATGGAAAACATTTTGTCTTCCAGTTTTAAACGGTCTAACAATTCCATGGATATGAGAAAATCGGTTTTATATGGATTGCATGCTGCTTGTATCCTTGCCGTTGTATTGAGGATGTCACCCGTAAATACAATTTCTTTTTTCAGGGCTCCAATTTCCCCTGTGGTCACTTCCCCAAAATGCATACCACCCTTAAAACTAGGTGCATAACCATAGGATTCAAGAAAGAAGCTTGATTTAGTTGCTAGTGCATCTTTCATTTCAAAAAAAGTATGTAGACAATTGTAATTTTTTACTCCCATTTGGTACTCCCAAGTGATTACGATTTCATCCCCAATATATTGATAGACTTCCCCACCGAATTTGATTATGGCATCTTCCACGGCATTATAATAATCCCTTAAAAAAAGGAAGTATTTCTTGGTTCCCAATTTTTCTGCGATGCTTGTTGAGTCCTTCATATCCGTAAAAAGGAATATTCTGAATTCCTCTATGGGGTTATGGTATTTTCCCGTAAAAAAATTGAGTAAAACCCCGTGCCCTAAATTATCGCTTATTTCTGCATAAATTAGGGAAAGGAACAAGGAGGCCGATAGCTGCACCATAGTGCTGAAATGCACCATACTTTTCAAGAAACTAAAATATTTGGTCCAAACGGTTTTAGAAAATACGGAAGTATCCAATTCAATACTTGCCGCAATGGGATACAGGATAAGCATCACCAAGGAAAATAGCATCAAATAAAAGATCAGTTTAAATAAAATCTTTTGGTAAAAGGGTCTTTGATGGAAGCGTCGGTTAAGAAACGAAAGTTCAATATATCCTACCAAAATACCCACTAAAAATACGGCAAAGGTGGCGAAAAGAAATACCGGAAAATTTAGGTTTATCGCATCAGTCTGGGAATTGTCCGTGCCATCTGCATGTTCAATAAATAGAAATAACCATCCCAACAGCACCCATATTATACCAAATGGGAGTATTCTGCTTAGCTTTCGTTTGGTCTTATAGTTTGGCAAACTCGGTGTTTAGGTTTGGCAGGTTGCATGTTAAATCCGGTATACCAATTTAATGATTCTTATGGAATAGTAATTTTAGGTTCAAGACCTGTCTGAACTTTTAATCTCCTATCATTAAAACTAAAAGTCTAAAAGGAATCTTATATTTAATGATTATCGAGAAAAATTATTCTGTCTAAAAGGCTCAATTTCCTTGAGATTTTTAATGAACTAACAAACAATCCATGGCTTACTAAAATAGTATTTATTCAGCCACAAAATTGTCATTGTCTTTATCCTCAGTCCAATTATATTCGATTTCCTTGGCAATCTTTCTAGCAAAGTCAATTCCGTGTCTATCGGCAAGAAATCCCAGTGCCATATCCATTCCTGCACTCACTCCCGAGGAAGTATAGTATTTGCCATCAATGGCCCATCTCGCTCTTTTGTCCCAATTTACCTGCGTACCTTGTGAGGAAACCCAAGAAAAAGCTCGCTTATTCGAAGTCGCCTTTTTTCCATCCAAAAGTCCTGACTTTGCTAAAAGTGCGCTACCTGTACAAACGGTAAGAACATAATCACTTGCTAGAGAAAGCTCTTTAATTTTAGTAATAAGGGGTATATTATTGACTTCTTTTCTGGTACCCAAACCTCCTGGGATTAGTACTAATTCGGGACTACTACTAATCGATTCTAGTTTTTTGGTCATAATCGGGACCTTATGTCTGTTAGAAATTACTCCACCTTCTAAAGAATAGAACTGAAGATTATATTGGTCTACCAATCGACCAAAAATTTCTGCCGGGCCAAAAACATCAAGGGTTTCATAGTCATCGAACAAAATGAAAGCGATTTCCATAAGCGTATCTTTTTGAGGATTATTATTATTTTCTTGAGCAAAAGCGCCACCCATGGTAAAAATAATTAGGGTTGTAATGAATATATGAATGAAAGAGTTCTTAGAAATATAGCTAGTGTTCATATGCTCCGTTTATTGCGTATTATTAGAATTGGCTAGGTATTCATGTTTGGTTTTAAGTTTTGAAGATAAGATTTTTAGCCTAATCAGGAGATTATATGTAAGAGGTGATTAAAGGGTTGGGCACAGAATACGAGATAAAGATTTTCCTTTAAATATGGGGTAGGACTATAACTTATCTAAGGGGCTAGAATTATCCCTCGTTTTTACTATTTCCCAATATTTTTGGCGGCTTTTTCCGCTCTATTATCTTTGTTTTTAAAAATAAGAACGCTACCCGTAAAGTAAGGGAAGACCCAAAATAATCCAATTCGCAACCAATTTGGCCAATCGGGGAACACGCCGAACAAATGAGAACCAGCAGCCATAACTAAACCGACATAGCTATAACCCATCCATATCGAATGTTGTAAAATCCACTTTTTATTCTTTCTGCCAAAAAGTGGAAAATAAAGTGCAATTACTAAGGTTAAAAAACTAACAATGGACAGAACATGATAAACTCCAAAACTACCCCATAAATTGAACAACCCGAAAGAGGTAACGACACATAGTATCATACTTATAGAATATATGTACCCTATTTTTTTATGTTTTTTGGACCCTTTGGGAAGAAGAAAAATGAGTCCGGCAAGTAATGCCAATATTGAGAAGGTAGTATGAACAACAAAAATCATAATGCCAATTAATTTTTAATTCAACTATTTAAGGAAGTACTTATCGCTAGTTAAATTATGTACTGTAGTGAAAATATTTCAATTAGTCCCTTGCCGCTTTAAACTCACTAGTATCATACCATTTGGGAAAATAATCCTCATTGGATAATTTCAACCCTACATTAAAAAGCAATTGTAAATCTGATTGAACACCGCTTAATTCCGTAGTTTCAGCATTGTATTCATCTGAGGGCTGATGATATTTTTTCAAACGGTAGTCATCGTTATACTTTATTATCTCTTCGATGCTTTTATCTTGTCCTTCATAAGCACCACTAGCATACAAAGCTGGAATCCCAATTTTAGCAAAATTGAAGTGATCCGATCTAAAGAAATAGCCTTTTTCAGCTTCTGGATCCGGTATCACATATCTATCTTGTTTTTCGGCCGCTTCCTTGGCGTATTCATCCATTTCAGATTGACCAAAACCAGTTATCGTTAAATCTTTCATTTTTCCCGGACTGTCCAGCGCATCAATATTAATATTGGCCACTGTTTTATTGGGAGGAAAAATAGGATTCTCTGCATAAAATGCTGATCCCAATAAACCTTGTTCCTCTCCAGTTACCGCCATAAAAACAACTGAACGTTTTGTGTCAGCACTCTTTTTGAATGCCTCTGCTATTGCTAATAGACCTGCAGTACCGGATGCATTATCTACGGCACCATTATATATAGTATCACCTTCAATAGCTTTGCCAATGCCAAAATGATCCCAATGCGCAGAGTAAATAATATATTCGTCCTTACTATCCGTACCTGGTAAAAGTGCCACTACATTTTTAGAAACATCTTTTTTAATTTCATTTTTAATTGCTACGGAAACATTTAAATCCAGCGGAATGGGTGCAAAGCTTTTATTTCTAGCCAGGGTTTTGTAGTCTTGCCCATTCATGGCCGAAGCATCGAACAATTTTCCGGCACTTTCACCACTTATCCAAGATTCGACATTTAACAGCGGCAAATCACTTTCAATAACCAGTCGGGCACCGCTCCAACCCGATTCAATTACGTTCCAACCATAAGAGGCCGGCTCGGTATCATGAATAATAATAAGTCCGGCAGCACCTTGCCTTGCAGCTTCTTCGTACTTGTAAGTCCATCGACCATAATACGTCATTGCATTTCCTTTAAATAATGTGGAATCGCCAGATTTAAAACCTGGGTCATTAATTAGGACAACAGCTGTTTTTCCTTTCCAATCAATACCTTCATAATCGTTCCATCCATATTCAGGAGCAACCACTCCATAACCGGCAAAAACAAGTTCCGAATTTTCAAGGCCTACATCTGACACAGGTTTGTTCGTTGTGGCCACAAAATCCTTTAAATATTCTAGATTAAAGCTACCGTTCTTACCGGAAATAATCATGTTTTCAGAAGGCGTCCCTGTGATTTCTATCATTGGAACATCTTGAAAATAACTGTTCCCATTCCCCGGTAAAAGGCCTAGTTTTTCAAACTCATCTTTTAAGTAGTTGACCGTTTTAACTTCACCTTCCGTGAATGGTTTTCTTCCAAGAAAATCATCAGATGCCAGACGTTCAATATGATTGGCAATCGTTGTTTGATCTACTTCCACTACATTTGCTGTGTCTTGTTTGTCATTTCCGCAACTCATAAAAAGTACTAATACTAAAATTTTTAAGCAGTTCTTCATGTCTGATCTTTTAAATAAATTATTGCCAATGAATGAGTAAGAACAATTGGGTGGTTTAGACGGTAAGGTAGTAAAAGAAAAACAACGTTTTGTAAGTCCGAAGGACTTTCTAGTGAACACGGATCTAGTATTTATTATTAAATAGGGTCCTTTAATATATCGTATATCTTATTGTAGTTAGATTTTTATCTTTATGAATTACTTCTCCCAAGACATAGCCACTTTACCCCTTGTTCTCATTAACTCTATATATGCAATAGCCTGTGGAATTTTGGAATAAGCGTATGTTTTTTCTATATGTGGTTTAAGCTTTCCTTCTTGTACAAGATTAGCCAGAATAGTTAGATCGTCATTATTGGCTTGGGCAGTGAATTGCATAAGGGAAAACCTACTAAATATCTTTTTGATCAATACAGATATCATATGTCCCATGGTTGTAAATCCAACCACAACACCCCGTTTTCCGAGACGTTTAAAATCAGCAAAATTTAGATTGCCATTCGTATCCAAAACCAAATCAAATTTTCCATTGTATTGGTGAATGCTCTCCTGATCATAGGCAATGACCTTATCTGCTCCCATGGATTTAACAAATTCTATATTTCTAGTGGAGCAAACAGCGGTAACATGAGCTCCATATGACTCGGCAATTTGCACGGAAAAATGACCGACTCCTCCTGATGAACCATTAATTAGGACTGATTCTCCTTTTTTTAATTTTCCATGGGTTACTAAAGCCTGTAATGCTGTCAATCCAGCGATGGGTACACATGCCATTTCATTATAGGTTGCCCTTTCTGGCATCAACCCACATACGTTTTCAGCTGCACAGGTATATTCTGCAAAAGCTCCTCCTTGTAAAGATTCTCCATACACCTGATCCCCAACTTTGAACTTAGTAACACCTTGACCAACTTCTTTGACAATCCCGGCAAAGTCGGCACCAAGTTTTTTGTTTTTTGGTTTAAACAACCCAAAAGAGAGTCTGGCGAATAACGGCTTTCCTCTTAGGATATGCCAGTCAGCGGGATTGGCAGAATTTGCTTTGACATTAATAAGTAAATGACCTTCCTTTAAGGTTGGTTTTTCAACTTTTTCCAAGCTTAGAACCTCAGGTCCTCCGTATTTATATCTTGTAAATGCCTTCATGGTCCTCTGTTTTTATCTCTAAGTTGTTTGGTTGCCTTACCTAATTTACTACAACGTCGCACCTTGTAAGACGGTCATAGAGCAATCCATGTGTTGCTGCGGTGGATTTTAATTTTATGGAAATATAGCAAAAACCATTCAACCATCGGATGGGAGGAGCTACTACCTTTTAGTCTCTTGGTGCAAGTGACGTCTGCGATAGTAAACGTCCCAATTGATAAGTTGGCAAATCTAGGATATAATATAGACACATTTGAATGTTATATCATTTATCTATTGCTACATAGGGGGTGTGAAGCTCTTAGGTTTCTTTTGAGTACAGGGTTTTATTAAAGCCTAAAGCCTTGATTTTGTAAATAAATCGTCTACTATTTATTTACAATGTTAGAAAGATTATATATCCAATTTTCAATTGTTGCTAAATAATCAGGATGCAGTTTGGACCAATAAGGGAAATCACTTTCTCCGATATAATACATTGAATGAGAGGCTTCTTCTAGTAAAATAGCTTTAAAGTTATCATTCTCTGATTTCATCAGTGCCTCTGAAATAACCTCATAACTATTTTCAGGTATTATTTCATCCTTTGTTCCCTGAATAATAAGCATGGGTTGCTTTGTTGTTTCAAAGTAGGGTAATGGACTATATAAAAGCTTTTTGTCGGTTTGGACTTCATCCAGATTTGGCACCCAAACATGGGCAAACCACGAATTGGATTTTTCATCATTTATAGCTTTTTCCAAATCTGTTCTTGATAGTTTACCTGCTATAAATTCAAAAACCTTTCGTTGAAATTTAGTTGCAACATCAATTTCATTTCCGATAACATCTCGATTTCTATTCCTCCAATAATTCAAATCGCTTTCTAATAAAGTAACTCCCGGGCAACTTACTGCAACCCCATATTTTAAATTCCCTAATTCACCTAAAATGAATGGTATTTTTGAAGCTCCCTGACTACTCCCTTTTACTCCTATTTTGTTCAATGGAATTCCTGTTTTCTCGGAGAAATAGGTAATAGCATTTACATCATCTGTCGATAATTCCTCAATTGTTGCACTATTCCAATTACCCTCAGAATTTCCGGTTCCTCTTTTATCATAATGAAATGTTGTAAATCCCATTTGTGCAAATAATATGGCTTCTGCACGTGAAGCACTTCGGTCCGCGTTTCCAGAGGAAGTCACAATTACAAGGGCTTTTTCTTCATTGTTATCAGGATACCAAATAGTTCCATTTAGACCTAATCCGTTGGATTCAAAACTAACTTCCTCACTTTTTGGCGTATTGCTATGGTCTAAATATTTTTTTTCTAATGTATATAGGGTTGTAGTAGTGTCCACACTAAGTGAACCCTGAAGTTTGCTATAATTATCTACCCATTTGTTTTTGAAGGAGTAGGAGTAAAAATCACTTTGTAACTTAAAATTTATCGAGTCTTCCTTTACTTCCACATTTTGAAACGGAATTCGGTTGGCGTTTTGCTCTAAACTTGTGAAGAATACATTGAAACTTACAGAATCTCGTTCTATTTCGAATAGTATCTTATCGGAAAAGTTACCCTGTTTAAATATCCCACTGAAGTTCCCTGTCTTTTCATCTTTTTTGATTTCTGAATTGGAGTTACAAGAAAGCATTCCAAAGGTTAAAAAAATGATGAAGATTTTCATAATGCGTTTTTTATTTAATATATAGTTCATATCATATTATTCTTATCATTTTGACTGGCTGATAGTGTATTTCTAGGATAATTTTTACCTCGTACGATAACAGCATTTATCTGGTCATAGGCGGATATGTTTTGTAGCGGATCTTCGTCTAACAATACTAAGTTTGCGATTTTGCCTTTTTCGATAGTTCCGTATTTATCACCTATATGAAAAGCATTCGCATTGTTAATTGTAGCGGCAATAAATATTTTTTCCAATGAAATGCCAGCATTAACCCAATGTTGCATTTCTAAAAAGCCATTATATCCAGGAGGATTGGTCGCCATATTCATAGCTACTCCATCTGTTCCAAAAAGTAAATTGGCATCCTTATCAGCAAGATATTTTGCTACTGTGTTCATTCTTTGTATAAACACTTGCTGAATTCCTCTGAACATAGCTTCATCACTATTAAATTGAGCTCTCAGATAATTATATAGCGTAGGATTAATCGCTTTTATAATTTTGGCCCTGTTTATTATTTTTTGTTTCCCCCAATTCCCTTCTTCTGTGTTTAGCCAGTTTAAATAGGCTTTAGGGTATATATCTACCAGAGCTGGGTCTACGTTGAAATTATCTTTAAATAAATCAACTTCACCATAAATGGTTCTAAATGTTAGTTGGTATCCATTTTTCCTAGTTGCTATTTGCTTTAGTACATCTTGATGTTCTTTTGTGAACTCTGTATCTAAAAATTGCTCAGGATTCTTATACCAATTCCACATGGTATGTGCAAATATGTCAACTCCAGCTTCAAGGCCGAATTTTTGTGCGTCATAGGAAGTGGCATGCATTAAAACAGGGACTCCTTCTTTATGGGCCTGTGCAACCAGATCTCTCATTAAATGGAGACTTGGTAATTCCCAACTTTGCGGAAATCCAGATGATTCATCTTCATAAACTATTTTAATACCTATACCTTGCTGTCCTGCTACAATAGTATTTACAATTGCCCGTGGTGAATGTAACTCGAGATTAATAGAATCTGGGATGTGAATGTTATCATTGTATTTATCGAACAAAAAAGGATATTCAAGTCTGTCTCTAAGTGGTAATTCTTCCATTTCCATCATAAAATCATTCATCACCTGAACTTGCTGTCCACAGGTATATATATCAGGCCTGATGACCTGATTTTTGATTTCATCTAAAATATCTGGCGCATAATTGTTGACATCGATTAAGGTTGTGTACCCATAAAAAAGATAACTTTTAGGCAGCTGATTGAAATAGCTTTTGGCTAATTTGGGATGATTCCTTTTATTTTGCCAGGTCATACCGGCTATATTTGCTAAATGGACATGACTATCTATTAACCCGGGAATTATAAATTTCCCTTCACCATTAATGTTTTTTATAGTACCTGTAACGCTTGGTTTTTGTATTCCGCTATAAAGAATCATCTCATCATCAAGCAATACATATCCAACACACTTATCAATTTTACCATCCTTATTGGCCGATATAATAGTGGCATTCTCTATAAGTATCCCGTTATTTACCTGGAAAGTGGGACTGGTATCTGTACAGCCTATTATTGCTATTAGCTCAATAAAAATAATAATTCGAGATAGATACATCTTTTAAGATTTGAGCCGCTAAATAATTATATATCATGCGATTAAATGCCTTAAAAGAAGATTTAGGACTCGAAATATTTAGAATAGTGGTCTTAAAACAGGATTTAGGACCGTAGGTAATGTTATTTGCTTCTATATTCGGATGGAGATAATCCAGTGGCTTTTTTGAAAGCAAGATTAAACGTTGATTTGGAATTAAAACCGCAATCAAAGGCAATTGTTAGCATTTTTAGGTTACTGTATTTTTTGTCGTTCAGCCTTTTCTTTACCTCTTCAATGCGCCAATCATTAATATACTGGTTAAAATTCTTATGCATGTGTTCGTTGATTACATAAGACAAGGCTTTGGGATTTACTTCTATAGAACTGGCAAGAGTAATTAGGGAAATATCGCCCTCTAAAAAAGGTTTTTTCTCATTCATAAAAATAGTCAATGTATTCAATAAGTTTTTGCTGTCTTCCTCCTCCAAAATGAAGGTTTTCCTTTTTGTCATTTCCTTAATATCAAAAAGAAAACGGTCGTTAATAATTACTTTTAAACTCATATAATAGAGCATCACAGCTAATATTAGCATCATCGGATAATAATATATAAGCTCCATACTATAGTTGTAATAGACTAATTCGGCCAAAATGTAGACTAACCAAATAACAAAAAAACCAATAAAAATGAATGTTAGTTTTTTTAATAACGGGTAAAGGCCCTCAGCATAAGTAGACTTATGTGCTCTAATAATTTTATAGGTCAGATAAAGGTATATTGAAAAATAGATGATGCTAAAACCATCGTTTACTTTAATAATGTTGATTAGATAGGTCCGGTAATGGACTGAATTTTTTAAAAAAACATGAAATAATAGGTACCCTGAATTTATTATCAGCAAGGGTAGATAATGCAGGTAATTGATTTTCAGAGGAGTCTTAGTACTTCTTGAAGATTCTTTTGCATAAAAGTAGAATGCGGGAGAAATCAATAAAATGAAGTTAAGATTGATAAAGACCCATGAATGATTTTCATAGAAGCCTAGTATAACAACTCTTCCTAAAATTGCCGCAAAACCAATTAGAATGAGGGCTAAATAAAAATTTTCTTGTCTTAATTTATAGCCTTTTATTAAAAGAAAAATTCCAATAATAAGGCCTTGCATGGCACCAAATGAAATTACGAAGTTAATTATGTTATACAATTTTTTACTTCTTTAAAATTTTGGTCTTTTCAATTTAAATATTCTTTAGCGGTTCGGCTATCGGAAGTAGGGCAGTACGACAAGCTTTTCGTATCCTTCTGTGCTTATGGACAAAGCTTTTTGTTTAGCCTTTTCTTTATTTTTCTAAAGCTAAATTCAAAAGATTAGGTAGACAGATTAAATACGCCATGGCTTTTAAATATACTACTTTATGGCTTATGGTTATTGTGCGTTTTTTCCGTTATTATTTTCTGTCAATCTCTTTCCACTTTCCTTCCTGGAAATTCATTTTCCTAAAATCGATAGTCAATATTTGGGTCTATATACAACTTAGTAACCCTAATGATATTTATTTATAAGGTATAACCTCTAAAAGATGGGAAACGGCTTTTAAGCGAGCCGAAGATTTTTTATTGGCGTGTATAATTAACCACGGAGCAATTTCTGTGTTTGTTGCCTCAAACATCCGTTCTTTATATTTGGTATATTCTTCCCATAATTCCTGTGCTTTTTCATCTACCGGAGTCATTTTCCAACGTTTTAAGGGACTGGACTTGATATCCTTAAACCGTGCCGCTTGCTCTTTCTTATTTATAGAAAAATAGAACTTCACCAAATGAATGTTAGAGTCAATAAGCATCCTTTCAAAATCATTTACTTGTGACATAAATATTTCGTACTCTTTTTTTGTACAAAAACCATTCACGGGTTCTACTACCGCCCTGTTGTACCAACTACGATCGAAAAAAACGATTTCTCCCGGTTTGGGGAGTTGGTTAATGTAGCGTTGAAAAAACCATTGTTTTCTTTCATCTTCGGTAGGTTTGTTCAAGGCAACTTTTCTGAATCGTCTTGGATTAATATATTCGGTAATTCTTCTAATGGCACCTCCTTTTCCTGCGGCATCCCTACCTTCAAATAGAATTACTACTTTCTCATCATTGTCTATGACCCAATTTTGAAGCTTTATAAGCTCCTCTTGCTTCTCTCTTAGCGTTGTTAGGTATTTAATTTCTTCTAGAGCCTTGTCCGGATTGTTGTTTTTCCTTTTTAAAAGGGTGTGCAAACCTATTTTAGAATTGAATAGATCCATCTCTTCTTTTGTGTATTTATCTTTCTTCATTTTTGGAGCTATTAAATATCTATTTGTATGGCACTTCTGTGGTATCCCATGATAATATTTGGATCTGGTAAGAGCGATACCTTAGATTGTCCTTTTCCATCATAATCAAATTGAGACAGTACGTAGCGCATACTTTCCAAACGGGCCTGTTTCTTACTGTTTGTTTTTACAATGATCCAGGGGCTATAATTGGTATGTGTTTTGCTGAACATTTGTTCCTTGTAATGCGTATACTCGTCCCACAAACCCTGACCTTTCATATCTACCGGGCTAAATTTCCATCGTTTTAGGGGATTGTTTAAACGGGAATCAAATCTTTTCTTTTGTTCTTCCTTAGAGATTGAAAACCAAAACTTAATAATTTTTACATTATCCTCATATAATAAATGTTCATATTCCGGAACTTGAACAATAAACTTTTTGTATTGTTCCTCTGTACAAAAGCCCATTACCGGTTCTACCACGGCCCTATTGTACCAACTCCTATCAAAAAACACAATTTCTCCGGGATTGGGTAACACTTTTATATATCTTCTAAAATACCATTGTCCCTGTTCTACATGGGTAGGTTTATTAAGTGCAACCACACGGGCGGTTCTTGGATTCAAATGTTCGTTAAACCTTTTAATGGAGCCTCCTTTTCCTGCGGCGTCCCTACCCTCGAATATTACGGCGATTCTAATATTCTTTTCGGCAACCCATTTTTGCAGACTCACCAATTCTGATTGCAGCTCCCTTAATTCAGCTTCGTATTTTAGTTTCTTAATTGTTTTTGATATGGGAATTTTATTCTTTTTCGCTATTTTCTTTAAATCGGCGCGTGTTTTAGCCTGGACTAAATGTTCACTGGTAAACTCCATTCGTATATTTTTTTCTTGCACTTAAACTCCTGCTGAGCAGGGGAAAGTTATATGTTTTTAAAAATAGAGAATTTATTTCCAAAACTGTTAAATTACTGGTGGATCTTGGTAGCAAGGTAAGTTTGTGTTAAGCTCGATAGGTTAAAAGCATTACTTGTAATCCACTTTTTCGGATTTCCTAAATAAGTATGAACAAGCGATAACTTATGGCCATTATTGGCGTTAGTTATTGTAGTGATCGTAAAAATTTTTCAATTCGCTTCTTCTGTTTTAAATGGTGCCTCATATGCATTTCTGAATACTGTATCCATTCAAAACAATTCAAAAATCCAATTCCAGGATGTTCTGATTTACCGTATTTTGATGTATTACTTATTGTTGTCCAAATATCGTTTGTGTTCTTTTTTAATTGTTCCAATTGCAATTTTAATGTAGAGGTTTTGGTAGGCTGTTGGATATTTTCCGATATCAACGGGTCGCCCCGAAATTGTTTGTTTTCAAAAGACCCCCTTTTAAAAAGGATTATAGCAGCATCCGAAGTCTCTTTTTCAATATTTTTTTCGTTTCCAAGCGTCTTTTCTATTTGACCGTTGTACCAATTTGTTTCTTCAATCAGATGTTCGTAGAGCTGTCCAAGTGACCAACTTTTGTCATCAGGCTTAATTTTAAGTTGTTCAATACTGAATCGAGATAGTTCTTCTATCCAAATATCGATTGTATCATTGAAATTTTTAATTCCCATTTTCCAATGTTTTAATTACCACCAATTTCAAGGCTAGGATTTCTTGCCTTGGTTGGTACTTAATTTTTCTAGTACTGGAAATGTCGGCGAAATTTCCAATGTAGACGAACGGCGCAATTACTTATAGCCAATCTTGTACATTCGTTATTTTTTATTCAGTTCTTTATTAATCATTTCCTTCAATAATTTAGCTTTATTTTTCAAATTTTGGGTGATGTTGATTCCAAGTGACTTTCTCGAAATATTATTTCTTAAATTGTTTCTACCTAAATTAGATTCTAACTTTTGTATTAATGCTGTTTTCCTTGTCTCTTCATTTTCTGCAAAAGGAAGATTTATATTTTTACTTTGACCCAAAACTGGATTGATTTCATAATCATTGGTAACAAACCAGAAATCATCATCATCTATTGAACGTTTTTCATCATAGTCTATGAACAAATTAAATCGGTAAAGGTCTTCTGAATAATAATTGTTTATAACGTCATTTAATTCGGTAGAACCTAATTGATTTGCAAGTCCATAATTCTTTATTTTTTGGAAGGTTTGGTCAGAGATTTTATAATCGTTGAAATAGCTTGTTATAGATAAAACAATAGAATCAATTGGAAGATTTTGATAACTCTTATCCTCAAAAATCAACGTGTTGCTTTTAATTTGTTCATTCAAGTTCTTAATGATTATATCAAATCTTCTTATGTCATTATTTAAATCAAGTACCATCCCTTTTAAATAAGTGTTGACTATTGTGTTTTGCTTACGAGCTTCATTCCAATTATTAATTTGCAACGCAATCAAAATTCCAATGACTACAAGAACAATTTCGCCAATCGCATACAAAAGATATTTGCTAAATTTGTTTTCGGTCAGCATTTTTTGCCTAATACTTCTAAAGAATTTTATCATTGGTTAGCTGTTTCTGATAATGACGCACAACAATTGTATATAGTAACAAGTTACTATATTTCTATTATAGGGGAGGTACTATAAAAATCCAATATTTTTTTGTTTTTGCCTAATTCACTGGAGGTTTAGAGTCTTTAAACATTTTCAATTGCTTACAAACGACTATAAACTTTTGTAAACAAAAAAAGACCCTACTTTAAAAGCAGGGTCTTTCTCATCAATCAATCACTAAACAACCTATTTTTTTGGTCTTCTTTTACTTTCTTGGCCTCTATGGTGTTTCCCTTTACTGTGCATCCCTTTTCTATGGTTCATTTTTTCCCATTTGGCATATTGCTCATCATTTAAAATGGATTTCATTTCTTTTTTATGGGCAATCTGCATGTCCAAGCGTTCGTTCTTCAAGGCAAATTTTTCATCATCCGAAAGTTCTTTGCCATTCTCCTTTCTCGCCTTGTGTTCTTCCATGCTTGCCTTTCGCGCTTCAGCATTTTTGGCAAACATCTCTTTTATTTTAGATTGCTGGCCCTCCGTTAGGTCCAGGGCCAAGGTCATCCTCTTGGACTGTAGTGTTGCCAATTGTTCCGGATTTAAATCTTGCATTTGCCTTCTACCTTCTTTCCTGTTATGGTCTTGTGCCATTGCCGTTATCCCCGTAAGGAAAAGAGCGGCCAATATTAATTTTCTCATCATTTTGATTTTTTATGGGTTCACTAATAAGACCTGTTAAATGGTAAATAGTTTAAATGGGAATCGTCTTTTAATAGTATTTTAACTTTGCGAACTAACGTTTTAAAACGAAAAAAGCGCGACTTCAAAGTCGCGCTTTTTTATTTACTTATGTTTTGTATACCTATTGTACCGCTTCTGTATTCATGTTTTCAGTGAAGGGCTCTACAACGATATCGGCTTCTGCCATAACTTCGTTCTGTGGAAGGTTTTGGCCAGATTCATTATTGATTTGAAAATGATAAAATACGGCAGCAACCATGAAGCAGCTGAGATAGATTAAGCTTTTGAGTTTGTTATTCATGATGTGGGGGTTTTTAATTTATATCTAAATCTATAAAATAAGAACGTACAAAAAAGCCTATTGTTGTCAAATGGACTTTTTATGATGGCAAATACCATATAAATGTGGTTAAACGGTTACATTCATCGGTTTAATGATGTAATTCACCGATACTTTCCAAAAAAGGGTTTTAGTTGGGTTCCAATATCTGGTCTATTCGTTCCTGTACATCCTCTAGATGATATCTGCTCATTCTGTCGTTAGTTCTGCCCATAGCGTTTCTAATGTTTCTTTTTAGGATATTTAGCTCAGCACGGGCCACAGAACGGATATCCGACTGGCTGGTGTTGACCGCAGTAGATTTTCTATAACCGCCATAGTCCGAAAGCTTTTTCTGGTTCTCGGCAGTCATCAAATAGGCCAAACGGTCTATATGTGCTTTCTGCAAGTTCCTCCTGTAGGTGTCTATCTTTTTGCCAGAAGACAGTTCGGACCAAATGCCTTGCCTAAGGTCGTCCATCATTTCAACCAAGGTATAGGCTTCGTTTCCAATAGCGGCCTCGTTCTCCACCAAACGGGCCATTTTACCCAAGCTCATCATGTTTGTTAAGTTACGCTCCTGTATGGAACGAATACGCTCTACAAATCCTGAATATTGAATCCTACCAAAAATATCCTGATCTAATAACCACTCCGGAGTCTGAAATAATTGCTCCTGTAAGAATTCCATACAGTTTTCCTGATGTTCTGCATCTACATGGGTATATACTGCTCCTTCTTGGTCATAGGTTTTGTGAAATTCGTAAACCCCGCCAATGTTGTTGGAAACATGGCCCATATAACGATTATACTGTGCAATTACCTGCCCGTAGAGTGTTTCCAAGTCATCATAATTTTTACCTTCTTCTTGGGTCCATTCCATGAGTTTGGGAACAATGCGCTTAAGGTTGGCTATACCATATGCACTGGCCTTGATGGCGTTATCCCCTAAATCCTCGGTTTGGGAACTAGGGTCAACGATGTCGCCTACTTGTTGGTGTCCAAATCGATATAGCGGGTCCCCTGCATGTTCCAGAATCCACTCGTCCAAAATAGGTTTTTCCCCTTTGGCATCGGTATCCAAAATAGGCTTATAGCCCCATTTAATGGCATATTTGTCATAGACCCCAATATCTGGCATTAGGGCAACACCTTCATCACCGGGTTGGGCGATATAGTTGAAGCGGGCATAATCCATGATGGAAGGTGCCGTACCATATTTTTTGGTAAAACTTGCCGAACGTAGCGAATCTACAGGATAGGCAACACTACTCCCCATATTATGCGGCAAGCCAAGCGTATGGCCTACCTCATGGGACGATACGAAACGAATTAACCTTCCCATCACATCTTCATCGAATTGTACGCCTTGTGCGGACGGGTTAATAGCGGCGGTCTGCACAAAGTACCAGTTTCTCAAGAGGCTCATCACGTTGTGATACCAGTTGATGTCCGACTCCAATATCTCACCGCTTCTCGGGTCGCTCACATGGGGACCATTGGCGTTAGGAATTGGAGACGCCAAATAGCGTACCACGGAATAACGTACATCCTCGGGAGACCATTCCGGGTCTTCTTCGGGAGTTGGCGGGTCCTTGGCTATAATGGCATTTTTAAACCCAGCTTCCTCAAAAGCTACTTGCCAATCTTCTATCCCTTTTTTTATAAAGGGCACCCATTGCTTTGGAGTGGCCCGATCTACATAATAGACGATCTGTTTTTTAGGTTCTACCAGTTCCCCGTTTTTAAACTTTTCCAGATCCTCGTCTTTTACTTCCAATCTCCAGCGGTCCAAGAAATTTACGGTCTTGCTTTCCTGTGCATCCAGTCCATAGTCTACTTGACCTCTTGCAAACCAGCCTACGCGACGATCAAAATACCTACGTTTCATAGGTTCCTTGGGTAACAAGACCATGGAGTTGTTTATTTCAATGGATATGGATCCAAGGCTACCATTGCTAGGGGGGTTACTTGCCAAATAGGTTTTAACATGCCTAGCTTCCACATTTAGAGGGTAACTTCTTATGTTTTCTATAAAGCTTCTACTATCGTCTAAACGGGACACCTTATATCTTTTTCTATAGGAATCCGGCATACCAAATGCCTTGGTGTCCTTGGTGAAGATGTCATCGACTTCGATAACGGTTGCAGGATTAAGGGAATCCTTTTTGAAGGCCTGAATGTCAAAAGCATAAAGAACTGGTTCAAAATTCGAATTTACGACAGCTTCGTGCACTGGAAGGGAATCGGCAGCAACTACATCATGGGAGACCACCCGTAACAACACCTTTTTGTCTTTCTTTTCCCAACGGAGTACTTGGGTATTTATCTTTCCTCCTCCAAAACCAATGTTAGAGGCGGTTTTGGAAATTCGGCTTACCATCAACATTTCCCTATTAAAAAGGGAATCTGGAATTTCATAGTAATGCTTATCGTCCACTAAATGAACATCAAAAAGCCCGGTATCCGTTTTTGCCTCTTTCGTAATTACCTGGTTGTAAGGCTTAATTTTATCTTTGCCGGTTTTTTCTGATGGGCTTTCGGTCTTCTTTTTTTTCTTCTTGAAAATTTGTGCTTCAGTGGTCTGAAAACTTAACAAACAAGCCGCCGCAAGTAGCGGAAATAGTAATTTTTTTGTCATTTATATCTTGGAATTTGGTCAATTTTTCAAAGAACCGAATAATTAATTTAAAGACTTGTTAATGAAATCATAAGCCTAAAATGTAACATTTTCATTTTTATGGCGTCTACTTAGTAGGGAATATCATTTTTATCCCGATAGCTATCGGGACTGAATTAGTTAAGTATAAAGCCTTTGCATAAGCAAGGGCTTTATCTTTTGGCTAAAACAGTATTGGGAGGATAAACTGAAACAACCCTATCAATAAGAGAACAGCGATTACATTTAATAGAAATCCGGCTTTGGCCATCTCATGAACCTTTATATAGCCACTGGCAAATACAATGGCATTGGGGGGAGTGGCCATTGGGAGCATAAAGGCACAACTGCTCGCCATAGTTATAGGGATTAACAAATAGACTATGGGAAGCCCCAACCCAATGGCAATTCCTGCCACGACGGGTGCTAAAACGGCAACCAAGGCAACGTTGCTCATCAGTTCCGTCATAAAAAGCATAAGGAAAATCAAAAGTGCCGCTGTAAACAGCACACTTATTTCGCTTTCTGCAATAACTCCGGCGACCAAATCTACAATACCCGTAACCGACATACCTTTTGCTAGGGCCAAACCGCCTCCAAATAAAATCAAAATTCCCCAAGCCAACTTTTGGGTGTCCTTCCATTCCAGTACAAAGTCCCCTTTTTTTAGGTTAAAGGGGATGGCGAACAAGGCAATAGCAGCAAACATGCTGATCATAGCATCGGACAATGCCATAAATGGAAAAAGAGAATTTAGGACTGTTCTAAAGACCCATAGAAAAACGGTTATTCCAAAAATAGTCAAGACCATTTTTTCCTTCCCTGAAGTTGGACCTAATTTTTTAAGCTCGGAATCGATAATAGTTTTTGAGGCATTGAACTTCAACGCGCCATTAGGGAAGATGAGTTTAACAAGAACGATATAACAAAAGGAAATCATAATAATCGAAAACGGTAGCCCAATTATCATCCACTTAAGAAAAGAAATCTCTATGTTGTATTCGTTCTCCAAAAGACCGATAAGGACGGAATTGGGCGGTGTGCCAATGACCGTGGCGATACCTCCGGCATTAGCGGAGAAAGCAATACCCAGCATGACGCTGAGGGCAAAATTTCGATCGCTCTTGGTAAAACCATCAGCATCATCTATCAATAGCTGTATGACCGACATGGCAATAGGTAACATCACGACCGTGCTTGCCGTATTACTGATCCACATGCTAAGAGTAGCCGTAGCTATCATAAACCCTAAAATTACCTTGTTTGGGGTTGTGCCGGTAATTTTGATAATGGAAAGGGCTATACGCTTGTGTAGATTAACCTTTTCAAGCGCCAATGCCATCACAAATCCTCCAAAGAACAAAAAGACTATGGGGCTCCCATAATTGGCACCGACCTCCTCCATGGGCATTATTTTTAAAATAGGGAAGAGCAACAAAGGTAAAAGTGCAGTTACGGAAATGGAAACAGCTTCAGTAATCCACCAAACAATCATCCAAAGGGCAACGGCAATAACAGCATCTGCCTGTTTGGATATTAAATCGTTGGGTAAGTTGATAAGTGACAGAAATAGAATGGGGCCCAAAAAAAGCCCCCATTTTTTACTTAGTCCCATGGGTTGATTATCAATATGGGACTAAACTACTATTTTTCCTCGAAATTCAGGATTGAAATATTCGGGCCTTTATGATTGGTGAAAAATATTGCAAGGCTATTCCGTAAAGGAAACCAAAAGAGACTCCTCTTCCTTGTAAACTTTGGCCAGTTTTTGTTTCGTCAGTCCCTTGATTCCTTTGTCCCACCCCTTATTGCTTAAACCGGATTGTGACTTAAGTTCATTTAAGGACATATTCTTTTCTTTCTTGAGAATATCATAAATGGCCTTTTCATTTTCTGAAAGCTGAATCGCCTTTTTCTCTGGTCGCATTTGAGGGAAGAACAACACTTCTTGGATGGAGGAGTTGTTGGTCATCAACATCACCAAACGATCAATACCGATTCCAATTCCCGAAGTGGGAGGCATTCCATATTCCAAGGCCCTTAGAAAATCCTGGTCAATGAACATCGCCTCATCGTCCCCTTTTTCGGAAAGTTTTAGCTGATCCTCAAAACGCTCGCGCTGATCTATGGGGTCATTAAGCTCGGAATAGGCATTGGCCAATTCTTTTCCGTTCACCATCAGTTCAAAACGTTCCGTAAGTTTCGGATTGTTTCTATGCTCCTTGGTCAATGGACTCATTTCCTTGGGATAGTCCGTTATAAAAGTGGGTTGTATGTAATGATGCTCACACTTTTCACCGAATATTTCATCGATAAGTTTCCCCACGCCCATGGTATCATCTACTTCTATTCCTAAATTTTTGGCTGTTTCCCGGAGCTCCTCTTCTTCCATATTGGAAACATCGATACCGGTGTGGATTTTAATAGCTTCTAAAATGGGAACCCTGGCATAAGGTGCTTTGAACTCGATTTCATTGTTGCCAACTTTCAACTTGGTAGTTCCATTGGCATCCAAGGCAATTTTTTCCAACAATTGCTCCGTGGTGTCCATCATCCAATTATAGTCCTTGTAGGCCACATAGAGCTCCATGACCGTAAACTCAGGATTATGGGTTCGGTCCATACCTTCATTCCTGAAATCCTTGGAGAATTCGTACACACCGTCAAATCCGCCAACAATCAGGCGTTTTAGGTAAAGTTCATTGGCAATTCGTAAGTACAACGGAATATTTAAGGCATTATGGTGCGTTAAAAATGGTCTTGCCGCTGCACCACCGGGTATGGGCTGTAAAATGGGAGTTTCAACTTCTAGATACCCTCGGCTGTTGTAAAATTCACGAATACTGTTCGTGATTTTGGTCCTTTTTATAAAGGTTTCCTTCACCTTTGGATTGACTACCAAGTCCACATATCGCTGACGATATCTTAATTCCGGATCATTAAACTCATCAAAAACTTTTCCCTCGGCATCTTGTTTGGGTAAGGGCAATGGCCGCAAGGCCTTACTGAGCATTTTGAAGTTTTTTACCATGACCGTCTTTTCACCTACTTGGGTGGTAAACAATTCCCCTTCAATACCTATGATATCCCCGATATCCAACAGTTTTTTATAAACTTCGTTATACAGGGTCTTATCCTCATCAGGACATATTTCATCCCTGTTGAAGTAAACTTGTATACGTCCTTCACTATCCTGAATTTCCGCAAAAGAGGCCTTTCCTTGAATACGACGGGACATTAGCCTACCGGCTATAGTCACTTTCTTTCCTTCTTCATATCCGTTTTTTATACCCTTGGATGTTGTGTTTACTGGATATAATTCGGCAGGATATGGGTTGATTCCCAAGTCCCGCAATTTCATCAACTTTTCTCTTCGTATTACCTCTTGTTCGGATAATTGCATGATCTGTAATTTAAAGCCGCAAATATAGGTAAGAAAGCGCTAATCTTTGAAACCTTCCAACACAAAAGGAAGGATAAGGTCAACAAATTTACCGTAAGCTTCCCCGGAGGGGTGAAGTCCGTCATTGGCAACAAGTTGGGGCTGCTCCAGCCCTAATCTTGTAATATCCGTAATTTCGACAAATGTAATATTGTATTTGTCGGCTATACTTTTAGCAAATTCATTGTACTGATCGATTTCTGTTGATATTTTATCCACATCCCGTGTTTGACCAAAGGGGGTAAAGGCATAATCTGGAATGGAGATGACCAACACCTCTTCCGTATTACCGTTCACAAAACCTAGGGCAGTCTGCAATAGTTCTGGAAATTCTTTTTCATATTGTTCAAAAGGTTTGTTCTGATACTGATTGTTGACGCCAATTAATAAGGTCACTAAATCTTGAGGTATGTCTATTCTTGTATTGGTAATGGCGTTTTTAAGATCGTCTGTTCTCCACCCGGTTTTTGCTATAATTCTTGTTTCTACATCGATGTCTAGTTCGCTTTCTAACCTTTTAGAGAGCTGAACAGGGAAACTATTCTGGGAGATAACACTTTCTCCTATAGTATAGCTATCACCAAGCGCCAAATAGCTAAAATCTTTTTTCTCCTCTTGATTTTTTTCTTCAGGTTGATTTAGAATGGTGTCATTATCATTGGTTGTGCAGTTCAAAAACAACACAATGAGGACTATAATTTTAAAAGGGTTCATATCCGTAATTTGCATTTTCATACCCTAGATACGAAATATTCCTATAATGGATTCTTAAATTCAGTCGAAATGTAGCGATTTGGCCTTGTTTGGAACATAAGAATTGCCATCAATGATTTCCAAAATATCTTTCTCCAAGGTTTTATTTGGAGTCTCTATGATTCTATTGACCTCTCTTCCATTTTTGTAAAAAATAATTGTAGGTACGCGTAAAATTTGTAATCCCCATTCCTCTTCGGTCGGACTTTTTTTGTAAAAATTCTTTCTAACATCAACGGCGACCATCTGCAATTTTTCTATGGGGAATTTTGCATGCTCCAGAATTTTAAGGAACCTGGGAACTTCCCGTTTACTGTCACCACACCAAGTTCCCATAAAAATTTTGACATGATAGGAGGATAGCTTTTCGGAAAAATCCAAGATGGTACTTTCATCTAAAGTATAATCATCATAATTTTCCTGAAACCAGGTATTGTATGTGGATTGGGTCAATCCAGTTTTATTAATTTTCCCTACCAATATTTTTTGATTATTGTTTAGCGTTATTTCTTGGTTATAGGGCTGCGAAATAAGAAGAGTTGAGGAGCATACTGCGATAATAAATGATAGTAAGGTTTTCATGATTTATGTATTTAAATGAAAACCAAAACTGAAAAAAACATACTTGCCAAAAATGGATTCGGGGTTGGAAAAAGGGACTAGACCCCAGGTGGAAATATGAATTTCTTTGGATTAAAGCCCTTTAAGCGTATCTCGGGAATCAACATTCAATTTTTTATAAATGTTATTGATGTGACTCTTTACGGTACTTACTGAAATAAATAGGTTGGATGCGATTTCTTTATTGGACATTCCTTGTTTTATGAGGGCCACAATTTTTTGCTCCTGTTCGGATAACGCTTTAATCAAATTCCTTCTTTTATCTGCAACAAAAAGATATCTGGACCGCCATAAATAAAGATTAGTAATCAATGAAATTAATAACAGTGAACCCAGAATAACCACCCATTTATAGTGGTTTTTTTGGACTGGTTTTCCCAAAACTGAAAAGGCTTCGATTTCTGCCTCAAATTGTTTGGTGAAAGCGGCTACAGGGTATTCTTTTCTTAATCTTTCCGAAAGTTCAAAATAATAGTTATTGTCTTCAAAGTCCTTTGTGAAATATGCATAGGATTCGTTTTTTCTATCCGATAGAAATTGATAGATATACAATTCGGACAAGGGCTCATTTAGACTTTTGCCATAGTCCTGCAATTTATTGAACCATTTTTTAGAATTTAAACGGTTATTGGCATCGCTCCTGAAACTAGCAAAATCAAAGGCCATTTCACCAAAAAGTTCATCGATTTTTAAAATGTCGGCAGAAGCGCTATTTGTAGAGGATAAATCGCAAAATATTTCGTCGTTAAAGGTTGTAGGGAAGTAAATAGTATCCTTTACATTGGCTATGAATAGAATACTTTTAGTATTTACACAATTACCAAAAAAGTGTTTTTCATACAACTCTTCGGAGCAATCATCGATATGTATTTTGTAAATTCTGTTCTCCCCTAATAAGTTGTCACCCTTAAACTCAAAATAACCAGTATTGTCGGTGGTCGTTTTTTTGAGAATTTGCTCCAAATAGGTTCTGGACATTTTTCTATAATCTTCGACAACGGAAAGGTATACGGTTTTACCTGCAACACTATCGGAAATATTGCCATTAAAAAAGTATTGACAAAAAGTGCTCCATGAGCAAAAAAGAAAGCATATGGATAATATAGCTCGTTTCAAGGTTTGTTTCTTTTGCGTTAAAAATAAACGATTCTGTAACAAATCCGGTAATTTAGCAACTAATTAGTACATCAATCAAAATCAAATTAAATATGAGTTTCATACGAGTCTTATTGGCTATTTTGTTTCCTCCGTTAGCTGTAATAGGTAAGGGATGCGGATCATTCCTAATTGTCTTACTCTTAACTTTTTGTGGTTGGGTACCCGGGGTTATCGCAGCTTTGGTTATCTTGAACAATCCAAACTAAATAATACAAAACAAGATGGCATTTAAAAAGGTATTGTTGGCCGTATTCTTAACGGTCTTGTTCGTTGCCTGTAATTTTACGGAGGAAATCTATATTAATACCGATGGCTCCGGAAAAATGAGTATTGGTTTCGATGGTAGTGAAATGATGTCTATGATTCCGGAATCGGATAGCCTTGAAACGGAGGAAGTGATAGATTCTACCTTAGTTTTCAAGGATTTTCTAAGGGAGAAAAAGGATAGTATAGCCCAACTCCCCAAAGAGGAACAGGAAAAGCTTAAAAAATTGGAACCATTTAGTATGCATATGGTCGTAGACGCTCCGAACGGAATCATGAATTTTGAAATGTTCTCGGATTTCAAACAAGTTTCCGATGTGAACGACGCCTTCAACGCCTTCCAAAACGCGAGTAAAATGGGTCCATCAGCAACAGATAAGCCGGTACCCCAAAACTCGGGAAATGACGCCACCGAAGTAGAATATTCTTTCAAGAAGAGCCTTTTTGTTAGGGAAACGAAAATAAAAAATAAGGAGATGTTCCAAAAAAGTTTGGATAGTCTGGAGAGTGCAGAAATGTTTTTGGGCAGTTCTACCTATACCTTTAAATACCATTTCCCTAAAAGAGTAAAATCCACCAATGTCGAGGAGGCTACATTTTCCATGGACGGTAAAACCATGATTTATGAGGTTAATTTTCTGGATATGCTTAAAGACCCCGAATCTATTAGAATTGAGGTGGAGCTAGAAAAATAGCCCACACCCTTTTCGTATCTTTGCACCATGAACAAAGAGGTGATTTTACAGGATTTAGGGGTAAAGGACTATAAGGAGACGTGGGATTATCAAGAACTACTTTTTCAACAGACCCTCGATATTAAAATAAGGAACAGGAGAGAGGAGCGTACTCTTGAGACGCCCAATCATTTTATATTTGTTGAACATCCACATGTATATACTTTGGGAAAAAGTGGGGACGTACAAAACCTTCTTGTTGATGAAAAAGAATTGGATGCTAAAGGAGCGAAATTCTATAAGATAAATAGGGGAGGGGACATCACCTACCACGGTCCGGGACAAATTGTGGGATATCCTATTTTGGACCTAGAAAATTTTTTTACGGATATCCATAAATACCTACGATTTTTAGAGGAGATGGTCATTTTAACTTTGGCTGAGTATGACTTAAAGGCAGAACGTTCCAAAGGTGAAACAGGAGTATGGTTGGATGTAGGTACACCATTTGCCCGTAAAATTTGTGCCATGGGGGTCCGTGCTTCCAGGTGGGTAACTATGCACGGGTTTGCGCTCAATGTTAATTCTGATTTGGGTTATTTTGATATGATGATACCCTGTGGGATTAAAGATAAGGCCGTAACCTCATTGAATGTTGAGTTAGGAAAGCGAGAAGTAGATTTGGAAGATGTTAAGAGAAAGCTTTTGCGACATTTTGAAGTCCTTTTTGAAGCCAATTTTATAAAAGAAAAAACCAAGATATAAACCTCGGTTTTTCATGACTTTTATTTTTTCAATGACTTTTATTTGTCAAATTTTGTAAGTTCCATCCGACTCATAAGCTTACCGTTTTTTCCGTAGGTTTCCTGTTTTACCATGCCTACTCCCTCTGAAATCCAAACTTTATTACTAGTCTCAAGATTGCTCATCATCACTTTGGACTTACTTTTTTCCGTTATTAAATAACAGTCGAACGTACCGGCTTCCGTAGTAACGGATTCTTCTTTTTCAACTTTTCGATCGTAAGTATCAACATTGATCTTCATCTTCATTGCTCCCATGTCCATGGATACATTTACATTGGCATCGTCCAAGGCTTGTCCCGCTGAAAGGTCATTCGGAATTTCAATATCGGTACCTGTAATATCCATCTCCATGCCCATATCCTCATATTGTTTTTTCATTTGAGTAGGGAAGAGGCTTTCGTAATCAATTTTTATTCCTTCACCGGTACAGGTTATTTTATAATCGGATTCCATAATATTTTTGCCTTTTTCATCTGTAAAAGTGAATTGCATCGTAGCAGTAGTGTTATCACCGGAATTTTCTACAGCTGATATGATATAATCGGTAACGCCTTCTACTTTATCCTTTTTGTTATAAAGCGTGTATTGAAAAGTGGCACCTTCTTCCATTGGGTAATATTTGCTACAGTTATTCTGCCCAAATAATGAAGGGCATATACAGAGAAGGATTAGATATAAGAAAAATTTAGTGTTCATTATTTGTTGATTTATTGTTTAATAAATTCTACTCTCCTGTTCTGTGACTTTCCATCGCTGGTGGTGTTATCCGCTACAGGTTCGGTTTCACCCTTGCCATCCGTTGAAAGTCTACCGGCATCTACCCCATAAACACCAACTAGAGCATTTTTTACAGCTTCTGCACGACTTTTTGAGAGTGAAAGGTTGCTATTTTCATCACCATCCGCATCGGTGTGCCCCACAATTTTCAAACTAATCGATGTATCTTGTTGTAATACCTGAAAAATTTGGCGAATAACCCCCATGGATTCCGGCTTTAGCGTATTGGAACCAGAACTAAACAGAATGGCGTTCGTAGATATTTTTCCTTCGGATAAAAGTTTTCTTCTTAAATCAACGCCCCCTTTGGCTACCTTAAGATTAGAAATAAACAATTGCTCCGAATCGTCCTTAAAGTTATTGGCGTGGAATTTTAGCGTCGTTATTTTATCCAAGGGTATTGCTTTGGGAACATCTATATATTTGGTTTCATCTACCCAAAGCCTGAATCTTTCATCGTTCACGGCAATGGAAATATGGGTGCCTTCAACAATTTTGTTTCTAATGTCAGCCTTAACAGTACTGTAAATCTCACGTTCGTTATCTATTCTGTTTTCAATGGTAATTCCCGCAGCAGTATATTGACAAAAAGGGATACTTGCCTGAACAAAATTGGCACCTTCCTTGAATTTGTCATCATCACTTAGATCTACCCTTAAACGCGAGGTCGAGGAAGTTCTATCAACGCCAATACCAATAACATCGAATTCAATGGTATATTCCTTTGGAAGTTTCGGGACATTTGGAATGAAAAAGATGTTATATCCAGATTTTAATTTAAACCATTTTTCCGATTCATTACCTAGCATAACGACTTCGCCACCTGCATTGGTATTCCATTTAACCGGGAAGTCGCCCACAAAGTCATTGGAGAAATCATCATAAAAAAGTTGTTCGTCACCTGGGACAAAATCAAACTTACTATAGACTTCTAAGCTCTTTGGTCCACTCGATTTACCACTGGTGTTATCAGTGGAAGAATTATCATTTGGGGAACCTGCAACGGGATTATCCTTTTTAGGAGTGGATGGGTTTTCTGTTTTTTTTGAACCAGGTTCCAAAATACTGTCCAAAGCCTGATCTGTTTTTTCTGTTGCTTCCTTATCAACCCTCCTTTCTACAGCTCTTTCTGCAGCTTTTTCCGCTCTTTTTCCAAGTTTTTTAAGGAATTGGGCATTAGAAGATGTAAAACAAAGTAGTAGAATTCCTGTCACCAAAACTACTTTTTGGGACAATTTGATGGTCTTCATAATAGTGTAAATTAATTTTTTAATTAAGACCCATAAATTGGGTATCCTTTTAAATTTAAAGGAAAGCGTGTTAAATAGCAACTAGGATTGTATGGCTGGCAATTAAGTTAGTATAGAACCGTACAAAAATTGTATTAATGTACTTTATAAACTACCAAAGAATTTTCTTGATCTTTAAGCACTATTTCAGGCTTGTTGTCATTGTCCATATCGGCCATATCTATTGTGGAAGCCCCATATACGGGAAATCCCGCAATAGGTTCCGCCTGACTATCATACAGATAGGATTTTAGATTCTGAATATCCGTAACGGAAACGTAGATTTTATCGTTCAAATAGAAGATTGAGGGTTTGGTGTATACCCCAAGGTCCAGCGCTACTTTTTTTCCTCTAATGGAAAGTATGTTATCGTTCATCGAAACCAAAGTTCTGGAGGTGGCATCCATTCCGTGATCTGCATTGATTTGTAAATCAGTTGTTTCAACCTTTCCTTGCGTATTAATTTCATATAAGATTCCATCCTTGGAGGTGACAATGAATTTGTTTTGATGCACTTTAACTTCATTTTCTGAAAAGGAAATTTTTTCAGATACTCTGACCCTTACATTCCCGACACGGTTTAGGATTTTTAAACTACCATCGGACAATTTAAACACTAAATAGTCCCTTGTCCCTATTGCAAAATGCTGTGGGGCACCTAAAATATTTTCTTCTGCCTTAGTGTATTTAAATCCGGAAACTATTTTACCGTCATTATTGTACATGTAGACTTTGTCCCCTTGGGTTACTACAAATCGATAATTTTTATTTCCAGAATAATCAAAGACCGAAAGCGGATTAAGGTTTCCGCCGTCAAACTTAAAAGTAAATGGAGCCACTTCTTTACCATTACGATCTACAATATAAAACCTGTTGTTGGTCGTGAAGGCTAATTGATACTTGCCATTTCTATATATATCTACTTCATGAATTTTCCCTTGGATCGCACTTTCCAATTCTTTTTTCCAAATGATTTTCCCTTTATAGGATATTAAATAGAGTACATTGTTCTTGTCCTGTACTACAATGTCCTTTCTATTTGTTCTGTGGTTTGTAAAGAATTGAGGGTTTAAGGAAATATCCGAATCAAGTTGTAACTTGAACATTTCCGACGTACCCGTCTTGATATTTGATTCCGTGATTTTTTTTATAAAATAATTGGTGTGCATAAAACCTGCATCGGCAATTATCTGTGAACCGAATAAATAATCCTTTAAATCGGCCTTGTTGAGCACATTGTTTAAACCTCCAATACCTGTTTGTTCCAAATTGTTTTCGAGGCCTTTGGAGTTAGAAATGGATAATATGGTAGATTCGGAAGTAATCAATTCTTGTATATTCTCAAAAATCAAGGCTTTTTCAATCGATTGCTCCGACTTACTGGAACTGATAAAATTTTCTATTGTTTCCTGTTTTGAAGAAAAGGCAAAAATATTTCCAATGATGGTAGAAAACCGAGGTTCAAAATCCTTAATGATGGGATAAAAACTCTGTTGTAAAGCACTGTCCCCATTCACCTCCATAATTTCACTGCCCTGAAATTCAATCGAATTTATTTGTATTCCCTTTAGGTAGTCCGAAATATTTGCCGTTCCATATGTTTTTAATAAGACTATCTTTTCTGTATCTATATCGGCAATTCCAATTTCTTCCACAGCAGAAAATATAGAGTCTTTGTTTCCTATAGTATCTAAAAAGCTTTCCTGTTTTTTGGAGAAGGTTTTATAATTGTTAAAGGTATAGGAGATATAGGAATCAGCGTTTATGGGTGTAAATTCCTTGGTTTGATTAATTAAGGGTTTTGTATTGGAGAACAACCCAAGGTAATTTTTAAGGGAATCATTAAGTATTGAAATTCCATTTAAGAGAAGCTCATCGTCATTAAGGGTTATATCTAGAGAAATCCAATCCGCGTAACTTTGTCTAACTACGGAATCTATCCCAAAAATATTTTGAAAAAGTCCTTTGCTATTATTTACATCTACCCAAATCTGTGCTGATTTTGAAAGGTTCTCCAGTTCATTAAATTTTCTAAACTGGTTTTTTACGATTGTACCATTTTCAATATCGGTCCAAACTTCTTCAAGGGCCAAAAGAGAAGAGCTCACTATCTCTTTGTTTTGAATAGATGAGGTATAAAAAGTATTTCCTTCAATTTCATACTTTCTAAATTTCAAATTGTTTTTTTCAATCGACTCAACGGTTTTATCCGTTGTACTATCCAATACAATTTGTGGTAGACTATCAGAAGGAACATAAACAAAATCAAAACTATTCTCAGAATTGTTTAAAATGGCAATAAGACCAGCTTTTTGAGAACTTACGTAGGTAAGGGGTTTTAATTTTTCAGTTATTTTTGTTATTCCCCCAGAATTTTGAAGCTCAACAAGAATTTTGTTTTCGCTTATTTCCGATTTGAAAGTGTCGAAGTCTAAAATTTTCAAAACCACTGGACTGTTCCTAGGTATAAAATCTATTAAGGAAGAAGTATTTCTTTTTTCAGAAGTACAATTGGTAAAAAAGATGATACCAAAAACGAGAAACAGTTGACTTAGCCTCATAAATTGCCTTTTGGCAAATTTATACTTTTTATAGTTCTAGCGTAAGTTGCTCTGGTAGTAGTCTAAAACTTTTTCTATGATATTTTGTTATTCCATATTTTTTAATGGCATCTCGGTGTTCTTTGGTGGGGTACCCTTTATTTTTCTTCCAGTTATACATGGGGAATTCTTCGTGTATTTTTTCCATATAGGCGTCCCTATGGGTCTTTGCAAGAACCGAAGCCGCGGCAATACTCATGTATTTTGAATCCCCTTTTACTATACATGTATATGGTATCTCCTTATAGGGTTTAAACTTGTTACCGTCCACAATTATATAGGGCGGAGTTTCTATGAGCTTATCAATGGCTTTGTGCATGGCTAGAATTGAAGCATTTAGGATATTAATTTCATCAATTTTTAAAGGATGAATATGGGCTACGCCATAGGTAATGCATTGTTCTTCAATAATGGGTTTTAATCGCTCTCTATTTTTGACCGATAAGAGTTTGGAATCGTTAAGAAGAGTGTTTTGAAAGTGCTTTGGCAAAACTACCGCAGCAGCCGTAACAGGTCCTGCTAAACAACCTCTGCCTGCCTCGTCAGTTCCGGATTCGTTAAAAAAAGTGTAAAATTTTCTCAAAAATTAGGATTTCGTTAACTAGATGAGGGTAAAAACAAGAATTAAACAAAAGTTAAATGTTTGAATACTTCGTGTTAAAAAATTATAAATAAATATTAAAAACATAATTAAAGCCAATTTTTTAACAAATATAGGCTTTGTCTTAAGAAACCATTTTGGATTAGTTTGGTTTTTTAATGAGCTTTGAAGCTTGCTAATTCAAAAACTAAATCTATGAAACAGAAGTTTAAATGGATGCTTTTGCCATTATTGGTGTTAAGCATATCATTTTCCTATGCACAGGAAAAAACAGTGTCCGGTACTGTAACGGATCAATCCAATTTACCGCTCCCGGGTGTGTCTATCATTGTGGTTGGTACAACAGATGGAACCCAATCGGATTTTGATGGAAATTATTCTATTAATGTAAGTGAAGGGGATGTATTGAGATTCTCATACATAGGACAGAAAACAGTTAATCGAACAGTGGGTGCAGGTTCAACGATTGATGTAACAATGGAGGAAGATGCTCAGGCTTTGGAAGAAGTGGTTGTCACTGGTCAGGGTTCGGGTATCGCACGTAGAAAATTATCTACTACCGTTGATGCCTTGGATTCAGAGGATATTGACAAATTACCTGCAAATCAGATTGATCAAATATTGCAGTCTACTACCCCAAGTGCACAGATTCGATTAAGTTCTGGGCAGCCGGGTACAGCGGCAATTATTAGAACGAGGGGTCCAATATCAGCTGCAACTTCTGCAACACCTGTAATTATTGTGGATGGAGTTCGTGTTGATAACTTGAACTCAAATCCAGAATTGGGGATTGCTACTGGTGGTGCCAATGTATCTGCTCTGGCGGATATTCCAGTTGAGTCCATCGAAAGGATTGAATATATTAAAGGTGGTGCGGCAACAACATTGTATGGTGCCGATGCCGCTAATGGTATCATTCAAATTATAACAAAGAAAGGTAAGGATGGAAAAAGTTCTGCTTTCTTTGAAAGTAATGTGGGTGTTATCAAAGCAACCACGGATTTCTTGAGGTATGATAGAACTGCCGAAGCAATTTTTGAACCGGGATGGTCACAACAATATCGTGTAGGCCTAAATGGAGGTTCAGATAAATTCTCTTATAATTTTGGAGGTAGCCTTTATAAGGATGATAGTTTCAATGATATAAATGAGCAAATAAGAAGGTCTTTCACTTTTGGTCTTACGGCCAAGGTTACGGACAAATTAAGATATCAAGGGTCTTTCTCTTTTGTAAATTTCGAATCCAATTTGGATTACAACGCAAATACGAGCTTTTCTAGATTCTCCAACATTGAAGGTTCGGCACGTGGGGCAACCGATGAATTTACGGATGAGGAATGGCAAAGTGAGTTGGCCAGATACAGGAATATTGGTCAGTTAGTGGATATCACTAGTACAACGAACCGTATTACTGCTTCCAACAAATTTATCTATGATATCAATGATGCGCTTCAAGTAAATGCGACCATTGGTATCGATAATAGAAATACTGTACAGGAGGAGTTGTTGAGTAATGAGTTACAAGTGGCCCTAGGTTCAGTTGCCGAAGGTACTACGGACCAGGGTGAATTGACTAGGGTTCTAAGGTCAGCGTTTACTTTAACAACCGATGTAAATGTAACGCATAGAGCGAATACTGAAAACTTTTCTTTTGTTTCTATTTTAGGGGGACAATTTTTTAGGACTTCGGATAGACAGAATAGGTTGAATGGTTCTGGAGGTGTTGACGGAACACGCTCTTTGAACAATTTCTCAGAACAAACTTTTTCTGATTTTGTATTGGAAAATGCCAACTATGGCCTTTACTTTTTAGAGAATATTGGTATTTATGATGTGGCTTTCTTAGAATTTGGTGGTCGTTTGGATCAAAACACCGCTTCTGGTGCCAATACCGACCCGTTGTTGCTTCCTAAAATTGGACTAACCTATAATTTTAGTGACCATGATTTCTATATAAATTCTGGTTTTAAGGATATTCTTTCTACTATTAAGTTAAGGGCAAACTACGGTGAGGCAACAAATTTTGCACAACCTTTCTCTCAGGATAGAACATTTGCTCAAAATCCATTCTTAGGTGGGCCGTCATTTACTTTTGATAATCAAGGAAATGATGAATTGGTTTCAGAACGTGTTAAGACGACCGAATTTGGTGTAGAACTTGGTTTTTTCAGCAACCGGTTGTTCTTAAGCGGTACAAGATATATAGGAATTACTGAGGATGCTCTTTTTACACCTCAAGACCCACCTTCCTCAGGTCAGGCCAATCAGATTCAGAATATTGGAGAAGTTGAAAACAAGGGATATGAGTTCGCTTTAACGGCTACTCCGATTCAAACAGAAAAGCATAATTTAAGTATAAATCTATCTTACAATACGAACGAAAACTTAGTTACGGATTCCGGTGGAGCTCCTGCATTTGTAGTTGGTGGGTTTACAGTATTGGGCTCCGTAGTTGAGGAAGGGCAAAGTTTAGGTTACCTAAGAGGTACTGCTGCAGTATTGCAAGATGACGGTACATATACTTTTGAGCCTAATACGGCTTTAGGTGACACTTTTGCCCCTAACTTCGGTTCTATGGGCTTTAATTATACATGGGGTGACTTTAATTTATTTGCCACTGCTGATTATCAGTTTGGGGGTAAGATAACTGATTTGAGTTTTTTATTGAGAAATCTAAGAGGTGTCGATAGCACGGGTATACCCGATGAACTAAATGGGCAAACATCTCCTTTTAACTATACCAATTTTTTTGTTTTCGATAATGATTTCTTGAAAGTCAGAAATATTGGGGCATCCTATAATTTGGGAGATATAGCTAAGCCATTATTTAGTAACATTAGACTAGGTCTTAACGTAACAAACCCATTCAATTGGACAGCGGGTACATTTGATCCTGAAACCACAGGTTCTGGTATCTCTGCTCAGAACGGTTTTGCTAGTGGTGGTTTTGCATATGGTACAGAATCAGCACCAAGAACATATATTGCCTCTATGAGGTTCGAATTTTAAAAAATAAAAACAGATGAAAAAACTTATAATATTTTTTACGGCTGCTTTAATATTTGGCTGTACTGGTGATTTTGGTGATGTAACCGACTTCAAGGAGGTGGAGAACCCAAATCTTTCAGAAGCATCGGTTGTAGGGCAACCAAACTCGGCTACAATTTGGCTGAGCGGTTTGGAAAGGCAATTGGCATTGGTATTTCAAGAGACCTTGACTTTAGCCGAATTAGGTTCTGATAATTATGTAAATACACAAACTTTCTTTAATCAATTTATGGATGATTTGGTAATTCAAATTACCGATCCGGATATGAGGGATACGCAACGTGATATTCAAAGATTAAGGGAGCTTGCCATTTTCGGTTTAAACGAGGTTGGTCCTGGAGATCCAAATTATGATGCGGCAACCGAGGCTGAATTCAATTATTTTGAAGGTCTTGCTTATTTGTTTTCTGGAATGTATTTTTCTACCCTTCCGGCTGAACCTGTAGGTGTTCCTGTAACATCGGAGCAACACTATTTAAATGCAATTTCTGCTTTTGATGCGGCAATTGCCCTTAACGCAAAACCTGAATATCAACTGGCGAAGGCCAGGGCAAATTATTATTTAGGGAATCAATCCGGAGCTGTTGCAGCTGCTACGGCGGCTTTGGCCTTGGATTCTTCCTTTGATAGAACTGTAAAGTTTGATGAGTCTAATGGACCTAGCAATACCTTTGAAGATGCATTGTATGAAAGAGCGACTTTCGACGATTTACAACCGCTTCCAACATTGGATTTCTTAGATCCGAAATATTCGTTTTTGGATCCAAATGAAGATGCCCCCGTACATTTTATGAAAGCGGAAGAGGCATACCTTATTTTGGCTGAGGCAGCTTTAGCGGATAACGATATTGCAGGGGCAAGGACTAATCTAACCTCATTGTTGGATTTAATCGCTACAAGAGAAGTACGTAATATTGATGATTCGATTGAGCAAAGAAGTCAGGTAGATGAGGGATCTAGACCCGATAATGCTTCAGTGGTTGTAAACGGAAGACCTGGTCTAGTTTTGGATAGACAATCCGGTAATGTTGATATTCCATCTGTATCTGGTACTTCTTTAACTGCCGACGATATTGCGGCAATGCAGGATGATGATGACGGACTAGTTCTTTTGTATAGGACTAGGCAAGAAGTTTTTATTTCGGAAGGAATAAGGCTTGTTGACATGGGTGTTAAATTGGTCATTGATGAAAATGAGATATTGCTAAATGAAAATATCAATGAAGGTGATGCGGGTACAGTTGCAGTAATACCGTCTTTTATTGATGCAGTGGTGAGCGATTTGGACGCCATTACTTATGAACCAGGTTCTGGAGTGGCTACTACGGCCATCGATTTAAATGAAGTCTTGGTTGCTAATAAGAGTTCGGATCAAGTTGTTCCATTCGAATAATTTCACAACAAATTTAAAATTTTAAAGGCCCCAGTTTTGGGGCCTTTTTCAATACGTTAAACTTTCACATTTCGTTAGGAACAAAAAAATTAACTTTGCGATTGTAATATTTTTGAATGAAGTATCTATTAGCACTCGTTTTTTTCTGTTTCGCATATTCCATGTTTTCACAGGTGCCAAAGGCGGCTAGAAAAGAACCTGATTCACTTATAAGGAACAAGCCCAAGGTTGCCCCAAAAGATGTGGCTAGAAAAGATAGTGTTGCAGAGGTCACCATAAAAGATTACAAAATTATTTCATTTTCTCGGGATACTACCTTTTTGGACACCACCTTAACGATCCAGAAGGAATACAAGTACAATTATCTACGTAGGGATGATTTTGAGTTAATGCCTCTTTCCAATATTGGGCAAACCTATAACTTGCTGGGAATGGATTTGGATAGGTCCACCATGTATCCAAAGATTGGTGCAAGTGCCAAACATTTCAATTATTGGGAGGTAGAAGACATAAATTATTATAATGTGGCTACTCCAATGACGGACATTCTTTTTAAGACGACCTTGGAACAAGGTCAATTATTGGATGCCATGTTAACTTTTAATACCTCCAGGCGTCTCAACTTTTCTATAGGGTATAAAGGACATCGTTCGCTTGGGAAATACAATTCAAACCAGATTCGCTCAGGGAATTTTACAACGACCACCAACTATTTGACCAGTAATGGGAGATATGCTCTTAGGGCACATATCGCTGCTCAAGACATCAATTCCCAAGAAAATGGAGGGTTGACCGAGAAGGTTGCCCAATTTGAGTCTGGGGACTCTGATTTTACGGATAGGGCAAAGGTGGATGTACGTTTTGATGATGCAGATAACAAAGTACTCGGTAAAAGGTATTATTTGGACCATACTTATAAGTTACTTAGAAAAACAAAAGATTCCAGCTACCTCGAAAAAACATCGTTGACTATAGGTCACGTTTTTAATTATGAAACCAAATACTATCAATACATGCAGTCAAGCGGTGATAGTTATTTTGGAGATGTTATTTTATCACCTATTAATGACAAGGCAAATCTTAAAACCACATTCAACCAGTTGAATCTTGAGTTTTATAACAAGACCTTAGGTGCATTGAAGGGTAATATAAATTTCTTTGACTATAATTATTTTTTTAACAGTGTTTTTTTTGCTGAGGATGGGAGTGTTATAGAAAATCAACTTAAAGGCAATGAAGTTGCTTTGGGCGCGGACTACAAAAAGACCGTGAGAGGATTTTCATTGTCTGGGTCATTTAAATATAATCTTTCAGGCAATCTATCCGGAAACATTTTTGATGCCCATGTAGGGTATAGTTTGAATGAGAAAAATCACTTGAAGTTTAAGGTGCATTCATCTTCGAAAATGCCTGATTTTAATTTTCTCTTATATCAAAGTGAATACCTAAATTATAATTGGCAAAATACGGACACTTTTAAAAAGGAAAGAGTGAACAGCTTGGAGTTCACACTGGATTCAGATGTTTTTGGAAATGTTTCGGCCAAGTATACCAATTTGGATAATTATACCTATTTCTCAATTGACCCTCAAATAGCAGTTTTAGAAGGGGCTGATCAAGCAGCTATAAAACCTTTTCAAGAAGATGCAGGTATATCTTATTTAAAGTTGAAGTATAAAAAAGAGTTTAGGTTGGGCAAATTTGCGCTGAACAATACGGTAATGTATCAATCCGTTTCACAGGAGTCCAATATATTAAATGTCCCTCAACTGGTCACACGTAATACCTTATATTTTTCTTCTGATGTGTTTAAAAAAGCCATGTATCTACAAACGGGTGTTACTTTAAAGTACTTTACGAAGTATAATATGAATGGTTATAATCCTGTACTTGGTGAATTTTTTGTGCAAGAAACGGAAGAGCTAGGTGGTTTTCCGTTGCTAGATTTCTTTATTAATGCACGTATTCAGCAAACGAGAATATTTTTAAAGGCGGAACATTTTAATTCTTCCTTCAGCGGATATAATTATTATGCTGCCCCAAATTATCCTTATAGGGATTTTGTGATTCGATTTGGTCTTGTCTGGAATTTCTTTTCTTAATTTTTAAGGCACTGTGATATAGGCAATTGACGTTTTCCTCGTTTTTACTTCCATATAATATCAAATTGATACACAAGTATTTACCATTTTTTTGAGTGTTTTTATAATTTTTTTAGTTTGAAAATAACTGAAAAACAAGAGGTTATAAATTAATTTGAATTTTTTTCATTTTTTTTTGGTTTAGCTATTGTAGAATCGAAAACGGTGCGTATATTTGCACCCGCTTAGGCAAAGACCTAGGGGCGGGAAGAGGAAACTTGGCGAGGAGCCTTGTTGAATTTCCTGATTGGAGTTCATTGAAATATTGTGGAGAGAGTCGTATCCTTAAATGGGGGTGCGATGGTAGAGAAACATAAAGAATTAGATCGAGAGAATCGGGGCCGTGGACAAGTTCG
>NZ_JAQPCG010000014.1 GCF_028464145.1 Maribacter sp. PR1 | reverse complement strand
ACCGCAAGTGTATTTTGGGGGGTGGCGATTCGTTGAAAAACACGCGTTTCTCGTTATCCGACAACGATTCGGACCAAGTGTAGATTTAGTTCGATAAACGACCGAGGAGTAAAAAACAGCTTACCGGAAAAAATGTGTTTTTAATCGATGTTATACATCATACTGGAGCAACTAATGAATCAATATTTAACCGGGAACGGTGATCTGACGCCTGAAATGGTAGAATAAGGTTATGGATTTATCTTTCCATTTGATCGGCCAGCTCAAACCACCTTTCGGTTTTTTTATCAATGCGATCTGAAATTTCACCTAATTCAATAGATAGCGCTTCAATATCTTCACCTGAGAGAGAAGTGTCCGTAAACTTTTTTTGTATTTCTTGCTTTTTGTTTTCCAGCTGCTTTATTTCCTTTTCTAAGCTTTTGTATTCCTTTTGCTCCATATAGGATAGCTTGGTCTTTTCAGGTTCTTTCCAAGTGTTTTTAGTGGGTTCCGATTTATCCTTTTGCTCCCTTTCCTCTATAACTTTGCTATCCTCATACGTTCTATAATCAGAGTAGTTACCTGGAAAATCCTCTACAACGCCCTCTCCTCTAAAGACAAATAAGTGGTCCACTATTTTATCCATGAAGTAACGGTCATGTGAAACCACAATGAGGCAGCCTGGAAAATCCAACAAAAAGCTTTCTAGAACATTGAGTGTTACAATATCCAAGTCGTTGGTAGGTTCATCCAAAATCAAAAAATTAGGATTTTGAATTAAAACGGTACACAGATATAATCGCTTTCGTTCACCACCACTTAGTTTTTCTACAAAGTCGTATTGTTTTTTTCTATCAAAAAGAAACCGCTCCAACAATTGTTGCGCAGATATTTGCCTTCCTTTCATTAATGGAATAAAATCCCCGTACTCACGGATGACATCTATTACTTTTTGGCCTTCTTTAATTTGAATACCCTTTTGAGTATAATATCCAAATTTGATAGTATCACCAATGACCACTTTACCACTATCTGCTTCATCCCTTCCGGTTAGGATATTTAAAAAGGTAGATTTTCCTGTTCCATTCTTACCAATAATCCCAACACGTTCTCCTTTCGTAAAGGAGTATTCGAACTTGTCCAGGATAAGCTTATTTGGAAAGGACTTTGATATTTTGTGGATTTCAACAATCTTATTGCCCATCCTTTCCATGTTCAGTTCTAATTGAACTTCGTGTTCCTTTCTTCGTTGACTCGCTTTTTCCTTTATGGTGTTGAAATCGTCTATTCTAGATTTGGATTTTGTGGTCCTGGCCTTAGGTTGCCTACGCATCCAAGTCAGTTCTTTTTTGTAAAGTATTTCTGTTTTATGGTGTTCAACGGCTTCCTGCTCTAAGCGTGCTTCCTTTTTCTCCAAATAATATGAGTAGTTCCCTTTATACGGATAGAGTTTGCCATTTTCCAGTTCCAAAATTTCGTTGCAAACCCTTTCCAAAAAATAGCGGTCGTGGGTCACCATGAACAATGTGAGATTTTCCTTGGCGAAATACTCTTCTAGCCACTCGATCATTTCTAGGTCAAGATGGTTGGTTGGTTCATCCAATATTAAAAGGTCTGGCCTATTAATAAGTGCGTTGGCCAAAGCCAAGCGCTTTTTTTGTCCGCCTGATAATTTTTCCACCTTGGCATTGAGGTCCTCTAACTTTAATTTAAAGAGAATCTGTTTATACTGGGTTTCAAAGTCCCAGGCCTCAAACCTATCCATGGCCTCGAATGCCTTTTGGTAGTTATCGGCATCCTCAGGGTTTGTGAGTGCTTCCTCATAATTCGAGATGACTTGTAATATCTCATTGTCCGATGCAAAAATAGTCTCTTCCACAGTCAAATCAGGGTTTAACTTGGGTTCCTGATCCAAAAATGAAACGCGGGTACTCTTGCGGTAATTCACTTGTCCCGAATCTGGTAGGTCCGCTCCGGAAAGAATATTTAAAATAGAAGTTTTTCCTGTTCCATTTTTCGCAATAAGCGCGATTTTCTGATCCTTATTTATTCCGAACGAAAGATTTTCAAATAGAACAAGTTCCCCATAGGATTTGGAAATATTTTCAACAGTGAGTAGGTTCATCTAGAAGTTTACGGAAATTAGTGGTTAGGAATTATACCTTTTTGTCAGGTGATTAAACAAAAATATATACCTGATAGCCAAACTCAATAAAATGAAAACTATCAGAACAGAAAATATTTGAACTTTGAATACCCATAGCAAAACAGTTAGTAACAGCAGGGGCAATAAGAGGATGACATAATATTTGACCCAGTTACTTGGTTTTTTTTTCATTATTAGAAAGGTCAAAATTAGATTGGGTGCAAAGGCCCATAGTACATTAAAGTTCATCTTTGTTGCGTCATGGTCCGTAAAGAACCACAAGAACACAATTAGTATTCCTGTAAGTCCGGTAAATCCAAAAAGAGCAATATCTAACCAAATAGTTCTGGATTTCCTTTTGTAATCCAAATACGTGACATAAGCTACAATGAGGGTAAATATAGAAAGCCAAAATATTGGGGATAGAAAAAAAATGGAATTGTCTTTTTTTGGAGGAACAGCTAAAAGTACAGTTTCGTTTTTAACGAAAGGTTTTCCATTTAACGATGTATGTTTCATTTGCTTGTAAACATATAAAGGCAAAAACATATGTTCGTAAGTTGTCGCCTTTCTATCGATGACAGCCCCCAATGCTAAATCTATACCGAAATTGGACCAGGAGTTTATTGCTAGATTTTGATGGATGAGTTCTCTAAATGTATATTGCTCCTCTAAATAAGAAAAGTCAAATTGTAGCGCATTGCCCAAGGTTTCCTCGAACACTTCGGGTATCCTAGTTGCACAATTGTCAAAAAGAAAATCATATTTATACTTTCTGTTTTCCGGCAACAGATTCTGATCCAGAAAGGCAACAATCTCTTTTCTTTGTGATAAACTGAGGTCAAGTTCCTGCTCTTTAATCCATCTTTGCTCAATTTGATAACTTCGTTCAAAGTATTTAAAAGGCATCCTGGAAATAGTATAGGCTAATTTCCCTCTCGTAAAATTTAGATAAAAATTAGGGTCCTCAAAGTCATAGGTACCATATCCGTATACTTCGTCAATACCCAATGTTGGGTCTTTAAAACGAATGGCGCTATGTCCAAATTTTGCCGCTAAATCTTCCCCGGTACCTACTGTAAGCAAACTAATTTTCGACAATGGTGATATTTGGAACTCTTGAGAGAAACCCCTTAAACCGATGGTTAGAAATAGAAAAAATAAAAGTGTTCTTCGTAACATGTTGCAATTTGGTAGATACCTTGGCAAAGATGCGAATAATAACCAATTTATCTTATTTTTACTCGATAATCGAGACTCGGGTGGTTTCGAGGTTAAGTTATAAATCTACACTTTATACCTTTGAATACGCCCTTGGTCGCATCGCGAATTGTGAATTAAATTGATTCTGAAACCATGCAAAAGCACATTCCTAATTTCATAACGTTACTCAATGTATTCTGTGGCTGTGTGGCTACGGTATTTGCTGTAATGAACAAATTGGAAATGGCAGCTATTTTTGTTGCTCTTGGTATATTTTTTGATTTTTTCGATGGTCTTGCCGCAAGGGTTTTGGATGTGAAAAGCGAATTGGGGCTGCAATTGGATTCACTAGCCGATATGATCACCAGTGGATTAGTTCCTGGTATCGTTATGTTTCAATTGTTGGCCATGTCGCAAAGTGGAGGGTGGAATCTAGATGGGGTTTCTTTTTTGGAGAACAATGAATTTACATGGATTTCCCTATTACCTTTTTTTGGTTTCCTTATTACCATGGCTTCTGCTTATCGATTGGCCAATTTTAATCTGGACGAGAATCAAGTATCCTCTTTTATAGGTTTACCCACACCGGCCAATGCCTTAATGATTTTATCCCTACCCTTAATCTTATTTTATAATGGGAGTGATACCGTAAATGAGGTTATTTTAAATCCGTGGTTCTTGGTATTATTAACCATATTAAGCGCCTATTTACTTAATTGTAGCCTATCACTCTTTGCATTAAAATTCAACAATTGGAGCTTTAAGGATAATGCTATGCGCTATATTTTTCTTGTAGTAAGTTTAGTTATGATTATTACCATGCAGTTTTTGGCCATACCATTTATCATCTTATTTTACATTCTTAGTTCCTTTATCCAGGAAAAGTTTTAAGAAGCTTGTTTTAGAAAATGTCAGACTCAAAAAATAATGACACGTTGGAATATTGGTTGCGAGGACCCGTTGAGGGTGTTCCCTCTTTGCTTCAGCCAGCAGCACATGCGCTTTTACAATCGAATAAAGAACTTGGTAAATATCTATTGGATTTTCCAGAAGAGTTGCTTTGGAAGGCATTAGAAGGTAGGGCTTCCGTTGGTTTTCATGCACAACACATTACAGGTGTGCTAGACAGAATGATGACTTATGCAGCAGGTAAAAGCTTATCCAAGGAACAATTTAAAGAATTAAAAAATGAGGGAAAGCCCGACAATGATATTAAAAGCGCAGATTTGTATAAAAATTTTACGGAGCAGGTAGAAAAAGCTATAAGCTATTTTAGGTCCATTTCAGAGGAAACGCTAAAAGAAGTAAGAATTGTTGGTAGAAAAAAGCTTCCCTCTACGGTATTGGGACTTTTATTCCATGCCGCCGAGCACAGCCAAAGACATATTGGTCAATTGTTGGTTACTTCTAGTGTTCTAAAAGAACAACAAGAAAAGCTCTAAGTAATTAAATAAATATTAAAACCTTGAAAGTCGATCCGCGAATAACAAATTCTCCCCAAAGAAATCTGATAGGTATGCGACTTTCAATGAATTTAATCGAAAATAGAACAGTAGAGCTATGGAGTAAATCTTTCCCAAAGCTGTCACATGTGAAAAATAGAACTTCAAAAGACTATATTTCACTCCAAAATTACCCCAAAGGATATTTTAAGGATTTTGACCCTACCCGGAATTTTGAAAAGTGGGCTACTGTAGAAGTTTCCGAGGTAACAGAACTTCCTAAAGAAATGAAGCATTTCGTTTTAGGGGAAGGGGATTATGCTGTTTTTGAGTATAAAGGCCCCAGTAATGATTCAAAGATTTTTCAATATATTTTCAATGAATGGTTGCCCAGTTCTCCATATGAGTTAGATAATCGACCACATTTTGAAGTCTTAGGTGAAAAGTATAGGAATAATAATCCTAACTCTGAAGAGGAAATATGGATCCCAATTCAATCGAAGTAATGATAGAAGACAAAAAAGCCCCTTGGTACTATTTGGCCTTACTTATTCTGGCAGGGGAAAGTGTTTTTATTTTACCCTTTGTATTGCAGCGGGTTTTTAGACCTACTTTCTTAAAGGTGTTTGAGTTGAACAATGTTGAATTGGGTCTTTGCTTTTCCGTTTATGGTTTTGTAGCCCTAGTGTCCTACTTATTGGGAGGTCCACTTGCAGATAAGTTTTTGCCAAGGAAGTTAATTGCAATCGCCCTTTGGTGTACTGCCGCTGGAGGGGTGATTTTTGCCACGTTTCCGAATTACAGATCACTTCAATTATTATACGGATTTTGGGGGTTTACAACTATATTTCTTTTTTGGTCGCCGATGATCAAGGCCACTCGGGTATGGGGTGGGAAAAAGGCCCAAGGGAGAGCTTTTGGTTTTTTGGATGGGGGTAGAGGGCTTGTTGGGGCTTTGTTCGGAACATTAGGGGTTCTTGTCTTTTCTTTTTTTATGACAGGGGATTTGGATACGGCAAGTTTAGCAGATAGTAGGTATGCATTTAGAAGAGTAATTTTAGTATCCTCTGGAATCGTTGCCATTGTAGGTATGCTAGTTTGGTTTTTTATGAAACTTCCAGGCTCTTTGGAAAAGGAAATAACCATTGAAAAAATTACCATCTCACAAATTGGTGAGGTATTAAGGTTGCCATCCGTATTATTGTTAATGATTATTATTCTATGTGCTTATGTAGGTTATAAGCTCACAGATGATATATCGTTATATGCTCAAGATGTTATGTTATATAACGAAGTAGACGCGGCCAAAACAGGTACTTTCTTGCTATTTATAAGGCCAGTTATTGGTTTTAGCATCGGTATACTCGCTGATCGTTCAAGACCCAGTTTATGGCTTTTAATAAGTTTTATTGTCGCTTTTTCAGGATCGGTGTTATTCGCAACAGGACTGGTAGTACAGACATCGACATTTGTATTTCTTTTTTCAATTTTTATTTTGGCCGCTGGTGTGTATGCTGCTCGCTCACTTTACTTTTCCGTTATGCAAAGTGGAAAAATACCCTTGGTCTTAACAGGTACGGCGGTGGGGTTGATATCATTGATTGGATATACTCCGGACATCTTTGCAGGCCCGGCCATGGGTTATCTTTTGGATAATAATCCTGGTATGGAAGGACATCGAAAGGTATTCTATATGTTAGCGGGATTTTCGTTCGTGGGGGTATTGGCCGCATACCGTTATTTTAAATTGTACGGAATAAAGAAAGATGGCCTTACCTAAACATTTACAATTATTACTTTCAGGGGTTGTTATCATAATAGCCGGTTTGGTGTACGGTATTTACCCATCTAAAATAATACCTTTCATACTTGGTTTTGAGGTTCAGACTTTAGAACTAAAAAATATTTTCAGGGCCATTATGGGAATTTATCTAGGTCTCGGTATTTTTTGGCTTATGGGTGCTTTTAATGAAAAGCTTTGGAGACCTGCTACAGTTTGTAATGCTTTGTTTATGGGAGGGATTTCTTTGGGACGGATAGTAAGTCTATTGGTTGATGGTTATTCGTCTTTATTTTTACAAGCGTTGATTTTAGAATTTCTTTTTATGTGTTGGGGTTTGTATAATTTGAAGACCTACAATTAATTTTTGAGGCATAAATACAAACTATTATGTTTTACCTTCGTAGATAAACTAAACTTATAAGCTTAAAATATATGAAAAGTACTGCTCGTATACTGTTATTAATGACCATTATATTTGTTTTCTCTTCCCATGAATTGTTTTTAAAAACAGATTCCCATTTTTTGGAGCCAAATACTTCGGGTCAACTGTATTTATTTAATGGAACTTTCGACACCAGTGAAAATGAAATTACAAGAGACCGTATAATTAATGCTAAAATCATAGGTCCAGGATATCTTTTTGAACCGACTGATGAGGATTATTATGGAGAAGAAAACAAAACATATTTAAATTATACTACAGGTGATGCTGGAACCTATGTTGCCGGAATCTCTACGTTGCCGAGAATATTGGAAATGGAATCCGAAGCTTTCAATGATTATTTGGAGCATGAGGGTCTTGAAAATACCATATCAGAAAGAAAGCAAATGGGAACAACTGACCAAGGAACCAAAGAAAGATATTCCAAGCACGTAAAAGCCCTTTTACAGGTAGGGGAGGAGACATCCATAGATTTTATGAAACCACTGGGATATCCTGTTGAGTTTGTGCCATTGAACAATCCTTTTGAAATAAAGTTGGGCGATAGGGTCGCTTTTAAATTATTGCGTAATGGTAAACCCTTGGCCAATCAAACAGTACACTACAGTACCTCCGTACCCGGTCAAGATGCCCATGAGAACGAAAACTCCGTAAAGTCAAACGCCAATGGAATGGTAAGCATAAAGCCAACTTCCGTTGGTAAGTGGTATGTGGCCACCATACATATGGAAAAGAAGGAAGGTGATGAAGTAGACTACGAATCTAACTGGGCCACCCTGACGTTTGAGATTAAATAATTGTTACGTTTTTGGCCTACATGATGATTTTGATAAATATAATCGTAATATTGCGATATTAAAAATTAAATTAATGTTCAAAGAAATTAGGGAAGAGATTCATGAACTAAAGTCTTACGCCCCAAGTGCAAAGCGTTATATGGTCTTACAATCGCTTATTGAATACATTCAGGTTAAAAAGAATGGAGGTGAAGATATCAACCTGAATTTTATATGTACCCATAATTCGAGGCGCAGTCATTTGTCGCAGATATGGGCACAGACGATGGCAAGGTATTTTGCGATTGATAATGTATACTGTTACTCTGGGGGTACTGAATCTACCGCTTTATTTCCTAAGGTGGTAGAAACCTTGCGTGAAAACGGATTTAAAATTATGGCTCTTTCTAAGGGTGAAAATCCGGTCTATGCCGTAAAATATGGTGCTAGTACCATGCCTATAATTGGTTTTTCAAAAACCTTCGATGATACTTTTAATCCTGCATCTAATTTTGCCGCTATTATGACTTGTGGGCATGCAGACGAAAATTGTCCTTTTATACCGGGTGCGGAAAAACGGATTCCCTTAACGTTTGATGATCCAAAAGCCTTTGATCAAACGGATTTACAAACCGAAAAATATAAGGAACGTAGTTTGGAAATTGCATCTCAATTGTATTTCGTCTTCTCCAAAATTGTTTAATGAAGTTACTTAGGGAATATCTTGGCGAAGCCTTGGGTACTTTTATTTTAGTGCTTTTTGGTTGCGGTTCGGTGTCCGCAACTGTTTTGCTAGGTGTTTTTAATAGTTTATTGGAAATAGCTATAATTTGGGGACTTGGGGTTGCCATAGCTATTTTTATAACCCGAAATTATTGTCCTGCACACTTAAATCCGGCTGTAAGTCTGGCGATGAGTTTTATCGGCAACCTTCGATGGAGAAAACTACCATTTTATATATTGTCGCAAACCATAGGAGCTTTCCTCGCAGGCTTTCTATTGTATTTTTTATTTGCTGATGCGATTGCAATTTATGAAGGCGCAAACCATATAGTGCGGGGTACACCAGACTCCTATAAAAGTGCGCTATATTTTGGGGAATTCTTCCCTAATCCTGGACTAGAGACGCTGTTGCCTGTTTCCGTTTACATGGCGTGTTGGGCTGAATTTATAGGGACTTTTCTATTAGTATTTGTTATTTTAAGGGTGACGGAAAAACCAAAACTAGTGGATAATACTACTCCCTTCGTAATAGGATTGACTGTCACAATAATTATCTGTTTGATAGCCCCTTTTACACAAGCCGGACTTAATCCTGCCCGGGATTTTGGTCCTCGTATGGTAGCTTATCTAATGGGGTGGGGCAGTGCTGCATTGCCTTCTGTACCCTACAGTTTTTTAACGGTATATATTGTATCACCTTTGTTGGCTGGCGGGTTTGCTGCTTTTTTACAAAGATTGGTGTTTACAAAGAGAAAGAATGTCCCTCATTGAATTTTTAAACATAGTATGGCGATTCTTAATAATAGGTTAAACAACCATTTTCGGTTAGTTTTTTTATACTAGCCTCACTATCTTCAGTCTTATCACTAGATTATTTTTTGAATTGCTTTTATGAAACTTTTATTCAAGTCAATACCGCTTTTTCTTTTAGTTGCCTTTTGCTCTTTCTCAAGCTTATGGTCTCAAAATGAGAGTGTAGAAAGCAAAATTAAGCCTGCCTTTAAAGATTATTTTGGTTTACCTAGGGCCTCCATTTTTCTTCATATAAATAAAAGTGCATACGTTACAGGTGAGCACCTTTGGTTTAAAGGATATCTCTACAATCGATTAAAAAATAATCTTTTAAAGGAACCACTAAATCTATATGTGAGTATTTATGATTCCGTGGGTCGACCTATTAAAAAGGAACTCTTCATCAGTAAGGAGGGTTTGTCCCAAGGCCAGGTGTTAATAGATTCAACATTCGAAAAGGGAACCTATTTTTTAAAGGCATCGACCAGTTGGATAAGTAATTTTCGTGAGGATGATTCATTTATCTCACAATTCGAGGTCTTAAGTGGGAAAAGGGAAATTAGAAAATTTAAAGATAAGGAGCTGGATATTCAATTTTTACCTGAAGGAGGACATTTGGTTTCCGAGGTTCTAGGAACTGTAGGAGTTAAAGTGCTTAACAAACGGGGTTATGGAGTACAAGACATAACGGGAGTAGTTTATAATAATGGCGATTCCATAACCTCTTTTAAAACCAATAGATTTGGTCTTTCAAAATTTGATTTCTTACCGGAAAAGGATAAGATTTATACGGCTGTTGTTCAATATGACAAAAGGAAGTCCCAAAAATCCGTATTACCACAAATACAATCAAAAGGAATAGGAATGTCTATCAGAAGGGTATCTTCTGACAGGATAATGATATTATTGGGCACCAATCCTGCGACAAGACTTGAAATGGGAAATAAGCCCTATACCTTACTTTTTCATAGGGACGGACTTTTGAAACATATGAAAGTGGAGTTTCCTAAAAATGGCAATTATATTTCGCATATCCTTGACCCTACATCTTTGCACCCTGGAACCAATATAGTTACATTAACTGATAGCAAGGGTAAACCTTTATTGGAAAGATTGGTTTTTAACAGACCGGTTATAAAAAGGGGAGTACTTAAAACATCGATAGATTTCATAGACCGGGATTCGGTTTCTGTAATTATAAAAATGAACCAAAATGGGGAAGGGCCTCATTTTCTTAGTGCCTCGATCTTACCGGAAGAAACCAAGGCCTATGAACATCAAAGTAATATTTTTAGCACGTTTTTACTTAGCCCTTATTTAAAGGGACACGTTGAAAATCCAAAATATTATTTTACCGATGTTTCTGAAAATAAGGATAACAATTTGGATTTGTTGTTATTGACACAAGGTTGGTCCAGATATAGTTGGGATAATATCTTTGAGAACCCTCCATTGATTAAAAAAGGTTTTGAAACCGGTGTTGATATTTTTGGCAAATTGAATTTTGATTTGAGGAAAAAACAGGATATTATGTTCTACCCAGGGGATGGTATGCTTCCACAAATAATCAAAATGAAAGAGGGTTCGGATAGCTTTGTCCTGGAAAATTTTCTTTTAGAGAGGGGCGACAACTTAAAGTTTACGATAATCGATGCCAATGGTAGGTTTTCAAAGCCTAATTTATACGTGAGAATAGATGACGGGTCAACTTTGGATATACTACATGAGCGTCCTTTGGAATATTTAAGTACTAAATTTGAATACCAATTCAATGGTTCAAGCAAGTTTAATTTTTTACTTCCCGATAATACAATTGCCCTGAATGAAGTTACCGTTGAGGGAAAAAAAGAAGAGGAAGTTTACGTTAGCCCATTTGTTAGCAAGGGGCGGTTGATAAAAGTCACTCAGAAGACAGAAGGTAACTATCCTAGATTATTGGACCTAATAAGGTCTAGTGGATTCAATGTTTGGGAAGCACCCAATACTGGATATGACCGAATTAGAATTACTTCAAAAAGGCCGTCCGCACTCTCATTAACACCGCCCTCCCCAAGATTATATGTAGATGACATACCGTATTCCGATTTTAATATATTAATCGATTTTCCTACCCGAAGATTGGAAAGTTACTTTATAGATCGGTCAGGAAACGGGGAACAAGGGGCTGCGGGAGGCGTAATCAGGGTTTACACAAAGAAAGGGGCTGATCAGGATGCCCCAGGTTTAGGTAGAAAATATGTAAGTAGTGATTTTTTTGTGCATACTGTAAAAAGCGGATTTAGTCCTGTAAAGGAATTTTATGTCCCCAAATACGCTAGCTATAACAATACATCGTTTCAAAACTTTGGAACTATTCATTGGGAACCCAATATTGTAATAGGTAATAAGGGTCGCACATCCTTCAAATTTAGAAACTTAAATGTAGAACGATTGAAGGTTTTTATTGAAGGTATTGGTATGGATGGAACAATATTCTCCTTGATGGAAAAAATACAAATCAACCCAGATTAAAAATCCAGCTTTTTCTTTCGGAGTTCAAAATTTTGACCTAGATAGACTTTTCGTACCATTTCATCTGCAGCAAGGTCTTCAGGAATACCGGATTTTAGGATTCCTCCCTCGAACATCAAATAAGAACGTTCCGTAATGGCCAAGGTTTCTTGAACATTGTGGTCCGTTATCAATATACCGATATTCTTATTTTTTAGCTGTGCTACAATGCGTTGTATGTCTTCTACGGCTACCGGGTCAACACCGGCGAATGGCTCATCTAATAGAATAAATTTGGGGTCTGTCGCCAAAGCCCTCGCAATTTCAGTCCGTCTTCTTTCCCCACCGGATAATAAATCTCCACGGTTCTTCCGAATATGACCCAAACCAAATTCCTCTATTAGGGATTCCATTTTCATGAGCTGTTCTTTCTTGCTCAATTTGGTTAATTGAAGTACACTTAAGATGTTTTTTTCAATACTTAATTTCCGAAAAACAGAAGCTTCCTGCGCGAGATAACCAATACCGTTTTGGGCTCTTTTATACATGGGGAATTTGGTAATTTCCATGTCATCCAAATAAATATTTCCCCCATTAGGCTTAATAAGCCCAACAATCATATAAAAAGAGGTAGTCTTACCCGCACCATTAGGTCCCAGAAGTCCAACAATTTCACCTTGATTTACTTCAAGAGAAATGCCCTTGACCACTCTACGGCCTCGGTAGGATTTCATGATATTTTCTGCTCTTAGCTTCATTTTTCCAAATCTAACCCTTCATTGATGGTATGCAAAAGGATTTATAACTTCTTTAACCTTGTTGATTTTCCAAAGCTTCCCAATATTCATAAGCTCTTCTAAGATGAGGTATTACAATAGTTCCTCCAATGAGTGTAGCGATGCTTAGGGTTTCCATAACTTCTTCTTTGGAGATACCCTCCTTGTAGGAACTCTCTAAATGGTATTTTACACAATCGTCACACCTCAAAACGGTGGAGGCCACGAGACCTAGAAGTTCCTTAGTTTTTACGTCCAGGGCGCCTTCCGTAAAAGCGTTGGTATCCAAATTAAAGATACGCTTGATAATCTTATTGTTGTCCGTCAATATTTTATCGTTCATCTTAGAACGATAGGCGTTAAATTCCTCAACTGGATTTGACATTTCTTTTTGCTCTTTTTGCTTCTTTTTTAGCCTCACTTTTTAAAACCCTTGCCGAAATATAGATACTCACTTGGTAGAGTATAAGCACGGGTATGGCTACAATGATTTGACTGGTGACATCGGGCGGTGTAATAACAGCCGATAATATTAGCACAATAACCAATGCAATCTTTCGATATTTTTTCAGAATTTCTGGAGTTACCAAACCAACTTTCGTTAAAAAGTAAATGATTATGGGTAATTCAAAAATAATTCCACAGGCCAATACGGCGGACCTTAAAAGACCTATGTAATTGTCTAAATCAAATTCATTTAGGACGATTTCACTTACTTGGTATGAACCTAAAAAGTTAATAGAAAGTGGTGCGACAATATAGTACCCAAACAATACGCCAAGGAAGAACAAAAGAGAGGCAACGAAAATAAAGCCTTTGGAGTGCTTTCGTTCTTTTTCATAGAGGCCAGGGCTTATAAATTTCCATAATTCATAAAGTATGTAGGGAAAGCCAATAATTATACCCGCCCAAATAGCGGTCCAGATATCAGCAGAAAACTGACCGGACATGGTTCTACTTTGTATGGTGAAAGGAACTTTTTCCTTGCAGAAATCTGATTCCATCCCTATTGAAGTTGCAGCTTCACAAAAGAATTTATAGGTCGGAAAATCCATTTGTAAAGGACCAAAGATGATGATGTCAAAAATAAATCTGCTAAAAACAAAGGCTACAACGCCTATGATTACTATTGCTAAGGTGGAACGGATTAAATGCCATCTTAATTCTTCCAGATGGTCCAAAAAAGACATCTCATCTGGGGTGGTTGTATTTTTTGCCATTATAAAATACCTTCGTTTATAAGGTTATGTAAATGAATTACTCCTCCATATTCACCCTTGTCCATTGCCAACAATTGTGAAATCCCTTTGTTTTGCATCATTTCTAATGCTTTTATAGCCAACATATCCATCTCAACAGTTTTCGGTTCGGTAGACATAATATCTGCTGCAGTTAGTCCCTTAATATTATCATGATTGTTCAACATTCTACGAATGTCGCCATCAGTAACGATACCTACAACCTTATTTCCATCTAAAACGGCCGTAACTCCAAGCATTTTTTTTGAAATTTCTATAATGACCTGCTTTACTTCGGTATTTAATTGAACTGCTGGTTTTTGATTGTTTTTGGCAATATCTGAAACTCTTAAATATAGTCTTTTCCCCAAAGCTCCACCAGGATGGTATTTAGCAAAGTCCGCACTACTGAAACCCCTCAGTTCCAATAAAACGATGGCCAGTGCATCGCCAATAACCAATTGAGCCGTGGTACTTGTGGTAGGAGCAAGGCCATTGGGACAAGCTTCCGTTTCTACATAGGTGTTTAATACGAAATTGGCCTGTTTGGCCAAAAAGGAATCCAAATTGCCTGTCATACCAATCAGGATGTTATTTCCTCTTTTTATTAGTGGAACCAGCATTTTTATTTCTGGAGTGCTTCCACTTTTGGAAATACATATGACAACATCATCATCTTGTATAGTGCCCAAATCTCCATGAATGGCATCACCGGCATGCATAAATATGGCAGGTGTCCCGGTTGAATTTAGAGTAGCTACGATTTTGGAAGCAATTATGGCACTTTTACCAATACCGGAAACAATGACCCTGCCCTTGGAATTTAGAATGCTCTTAACGGCTTTTGAAAAATCCTCATCCAACAGTGTGGTGAGATGGCCTATAGCATCCCGCTCCTTTTCAATTGTCCTTTTTGCCAGATCAAGAATAGCGTTACTAGATGTCAATGTATTGTTTAATTTTATCAATGGTATTCGTAAAAGATGTGTTATCTTTAAGAATACAAAATTACGTAAACTTAATTTTATAGGATATCTATCCTTCAATAATTTGGTTCTACCTTTTGTTTAAAAATTATAATTGGAATTCTAAAGGGGTTGATTATAGAAAGAACCTTTTACAACCCTCAAATAAATTGAAATATCTTACTAGTTTGAATGAGATTGATATACATGCCTCGTTAAAAAAATATTTTGGTTTTTCTCAGTTTAAAGGACTTCAAGAAGGCGTAGTAGAGAATATTTTACGAGGAGATAATACATTTGTTATCATGCCAACAGGCGGCGGCAAGTCCCTCTGTTACCAACTTCCGGCATTAATGCAAGAAGGAACGGCAATCGTGGTGTCGCCATTAATTGCCTTAATGAAAAATCAGGTGGATGCCATACGAGGGGTATCTGCAGAAATGGGAATCGCCCATGTTTTGAATTCGTCCCTAAACAAGACCGAAGTTAAACAGGTTAAACAAGATATAGTTGACGGAATTACAAAATTACTTTATGTAGCCCCCGAATCACTTACTAAGGAAGAAAATGTGGAATTTCTGCGTTCCGTTAAAGTTTCTTTTGTCGCCGTGGACGAGGCCCATTGTATTTCTGAATGGGGACATGATTTTAGGCCGGAATATAGAAATCTTAAATCTATAGTTGCGCGATTAGGGGATGATATCCCCATCATAGGTCTTACCGCTACGGCAACTCCAAAGGTTCAAGAAGATATCATTAAGAACCTTGGAATTGGAGATGCGACCGTTTTCAAGGCGTCTTTTAATCGACCCAACTTATTCTATGAGGTCCGTACAAAAACGGAAAACGTAGAAGCTGACATTATCCGTTTTGTTAAACAAAATGAAGGAAAATCAGGTATCATATACTGTTTGAGTCGCAAAAAGGTGGAGGAATTAGCGCAGGTGCTTCAGGTGAATGGGATAAGTGCCGTTCCTTACCATGCTGGGTTCGATGCCAAGACAAGATCCAAATATCAAGATATGTTCTTAATGGAAGATGTTGACGTAGTAGTAGCGACCATAGCTTTTGGGATGGGCATAGACAAACCCGACGTTCGTTATGTAATACATCATGATATTCCTAAAAGTATCGAAAGTTATTATCAAGAAACCGGTAGGGCGGGAAGAGATGGGGGAGAAGGACACTGTTTGGCCTTTTACTCTTATAAGGATATAGAAAAACTAGAAAAGTTTATGTCCGGTAAGCCTGTGGCAGAGCAGGAAATCGGGAACGCCCTTTTGCAAGAGGTGGTTGCCTATGCTGAAACTTCCATGTCAAGAAGGAAATTTATGCTTCATTATTTTGGAGAGGAATTCGATGATGTGAAAGGTGAAGGTGCGGATATGGACGACAATACCCGAAATCCAAAAGAAAAAGTCGAAGCAAAGGATGATGCGGTAAAACTTTTGAGGGTAATTCAGGGGACAAGTGAAAAGTTTAAATCCAAGGAAATCGTAAACGCCTTGAGAGGTAAGAACAATGCCTTAATAAGTTCGCATAAAACCAATGAAAAGAACTTTTTTGGTATCGGTTCAGATAAGGATAAAGGACACTGGATGGCCTTAATAAGACAGATGCTCGTCGCCGGGTATTTGAAAAAGGATATTGAGCAATATGGCATTTTGAGATTAACCGATAATGGGAAAGAATTTTTGGTAAACCCACATTCTTTTATGATGACGAAGGACCACGTTTATAATGCCGAAAATGATAATGCAATTGTTGGTGCTGCCAAATCTGGAGGAGTAGCAGATGAAAAGCTATTAAAGCAACTTAAAGATTTAAGAAAGTCCCAAGCCAATAAATTGGGTGTACCCCCCTTTGTAGTGTTTCAAGACCCTTCCTTGGAGGATATGGCCTTAAAGTACCCAATAAGTTTGGAAGAGTTATTAAATGTTCATGGTGTAGGTGAAGGCAAAGCCAAAAAATATGGAAGGCCTTTTGTTACATTTATTAATTCTTATGTGGAAGATAACGAAATTATTCGTCCGGATGATCTTGTAGTGAAAAGCACAGGTGCGAATTCGGGTCTGAAACTCTACATAATTCAAAACGTCGATAGGAAATTACCTTTAGATGATATTGCTTCAGCAAAGGGTTTGGAAATCCCCGAGTTAATTAAGGAAATGGAGCAAATCGTTTACAGTGGAACCCGATTAAATATAGACTATTGGATTGATGAGGTTCTAGATGAGGACCAGCAAGAGGAAATTCATGAATACTTTTTAGAGGCCGAAAGTGACGACCTGGAAGAGGCGATGAAAGAGTTTGATGGCGAATACGAAGATGAGGAATTAAGGCTATATCGATTAAAGTTTATAAGTGAAGTAGCCAATTAGTGAGCTATGGATATAGATTTTCTTATCAATTCCAATATAATTTCATCGTATCAAAAATGGTCGCTGCACCTACTGGAATTGTAAATAGTTGAGCTATAAAATTGACAGCGGTCAAAAATTTATTTTTGTTATATCCATAGGTCTCTCTCATGCAAACTAGGCCATGTATACTAATACTAAGAATATACGTTTTATGTCTTTTACTAGAGCTATAAGCACTTGACTAAAATATCCATGACTTTGGGAAATTCTATTGCTATAATAAACATTGAAAGCCACTTTCTTCCTGGATTGATTCGCAGTATTTAAAGTTTCATGGGTAAATATTTGGCCTAGGGGCGTCAGAACTACACTATCTCTATACTTTAAGGTTTTTAGAAAATATCAATTAGTTATTCCTGTAACCTTAATTTTATTTGAAAACAACTTCTTAGGGTAAAAAGTAGAAAAGGGAAACTTCTAAATTGGTTTTGTTGAACGCTCTCCTACCGATTAGGAATAGTTATTATTTATAATATATGAGTTTTAATCGATTTATTTAATAATGTTTAACATTATAAAGAAATAATTAAACAATAATTAAGAGATTAAACTCCAATTACCTCATACCTTTATCCAAATCTAAAAAAAAAGAACTATGAAAATTTTGAAAATTACAACACTAAGCACTTTTTTATTATGCTTGACTACTGTTTTTGCGCAATCTGAAAACATTGTTGGCGTAGCAGCTGGCAATGACAATTTTACTACGCTGGTTACCGCTGTAAAATCTGCCGATTTAGTAGGGACGTTAAGTAGTGAAGGACCCTTTACAGTTTTTGCTCCTGTTAATGCAGCATTTGATGCTTTACCCGACGGAACAGTGGCAAACCTTTTAAAGCCAGCTAATAAAGCAACATTAACTGGAATTTTGACGTATCATGTTGTTGCAGGTAAGTATATGGCTGGAGATGTTATAAAGGCCATAAAAGGAAATAACGGAATGTTTAACGTAAAAACAGTGCAAGGGGGAACAATTACATTGTCTTTATCAGGTGATAAAGTTATGCTAAAAGATGCCAAAGGAAATATGGCGGAAGTAGTTATTGCAGATGTTGCTGCCTCGAACGGGGTAATACATGCAATTAATGCCGTTGTAATGCCAAATTAAATTCTATTAAACTTAAAAAACCCGGTGCAGTATAACTGCACCGGGTTTTTTTATAACCCTCTATTATTTAGCGCGATGGTACCGAAGCTCCGTTACCATCTATTTTTCCCCGTCTCAATTGCCGCTGTATTTTTTTTATGGCAGATTCTATGGACTTTTCAGGTTCTATAATGTTATATTCTCCCCAGAAGTCGGGATCCGCAAAACCAATTGCTTCGTCACTCAAAATTATATCAGATTTTATTTGGTCTCTGTATCTAGGAATATCCTTGCTTACATTTTCTTCCCAGTCGGTTATCGCCATCTCACAGCTCATACTGTATACTGAATTAAAAAGTCTTTTGTCCCAATCAATTTTGAACTCCAAAAGAACATTGCTATAGCCATAATACCATTTACCATCTCTTTCTCGGTAATCAACTCTATATGCAACTTCGGTAGGCCAAACCTCTGCGTTTCTAGGTTTTTTTCTAACAAACATTTGTGCGGCTAAATTCTTGTTAGTAATATTAAGAGAATAGATTGCACTTGTCAAAATTTTATTTTCTGCATCTATATATAGCTTTCCAGAATATAAAGGATCAATGATTTCTGGTTTCTGATCAAACTGTACTACATAAATCAGTTTGTCATCAACCCTTGTAGAGTTAACAAAGGAAAATTCATAAGCATCAAAATAATCATCCGCAAAAATGTATTCTGGATATTTTACCATGTCAACAAACAATGCATTAAATGGTCCACCTTGCAATTTAAGGGCTACAGTATCCAATTTACTATAATCCGTACTTTTCCTAGCCTTGAAAAGTTTTAAGGCATCCTTTCTATTACTCGAATAAGGGGCTTTGTAGATATTGACAACTGCTTCGGAAAGGCTCACATTTTTTTTTCTTTTTTTAATGGTCTCTCTATAAAATGCAGTCATTACCGTTGGGCTATTAATATAATTTTCACCTCTTTTCTTAAGCGTTTCCCTGACCAAGGATTTCGCATCCTTTGGAATACTTAAACTAACTTCAGAGAGTTTAGTAACCAATTCCGTCATTCCAATTTCGTTGTCCTCTGCTTCAAATTGCACTATTGGAATACGCAAGGTCTTGTACCCCAGAAATGAAACTACGATGTGGCTACGTGTGCTGGATTCAGGAATTTTAAGGGAAAATTCCCCTTCCGTGTTAGTTATGGTACTCACATTTGTACCTTCTAAGGTCAATGTGGCAAAAATTAAAGGTTTTTTCGTGTCAGTATCATATACTTCACCTGAGTATTCCTTAAAACTATCCTCTTGCGAGAATATGTTAAGACCGAAAATCAAAGCTAAAGAAAGAAACCAAAACTTTAAAGTCCCTTTGCTTTCTGTTTTTTTATTAAATATTTTCTTTTTCATGACGATTTAAATTAGCTAAAATTACTATCTAAGTTAATGATTTTTAATTAGATATGTGGTTTATTTAAGTTAAAAAAGAATGGAAAATAGTGAAGGCAATAGCATTGAATACATTTGATTGAAACTTATCTATCATGTGTTTTTGAAGAGGAACTGACCAAACTGTTGATTTCCCTTAACTCCTCAGTTGTTAAATCTCTCCATTTTCCAACAGGTAAATCCAAATTTATGTTCATAATCCGAATCCGCTTTAATTTTTTTACCCTATAATCTAGGTATTCGCACATGCGTCTAATTTGCCTGTTCAAACCTTGGGTAAGTATAATCCTGAATTGGTAGGTGCTTACTTGGACAACTTCACATTTTCGGGTAACGGTATCAAGGATAGGTACGCCGTTTCTCATCTTTTTCAAAAAGTGTGCGGAAATTGGTTTATCCACAGTAACCAAATATTCTTTTTCGTGGTTATTCCTCGCACGCAATATTTTGTTGACGATATCCCCGTCATTAGTCAAAAAGATAAGGCCTTCACTCGGTTTGTCCAACCTACCAATAGGGAATATTCGCTTGGGATAATTTATAAAGTCAATGATATTATCCTTTTCCACTCCTGTGTCCGTTGTACAAACGATACCAATTGGCTTATTAAATGCTAAATAAACGGGTTTCTCCGAGGTCTCGGATATGTTTTCGCCATCTACTTGAACCAAATCCCCTGCTGTGATCTTTGTTCCCATTTCGGGTACCTTTCCGTTGATGGTTACACGCCCCTGTTCGATAAGTTTATCTGCTGCCCTGCGAGAGCAGTACCCAGCTTCGCTTAGGTATTTGTTGATTCTCGTTTGTTTTGGTTCCCCGGACATTTATTTTTTTCTTTCCAATTCCAATCTATATATTTCTCGACCCAACTCGGCTAAAAAGGGTATTCCAATTTCTTCATACTCATAGGCATCGTCATTAAAAATACCATCTTTGTTTACTAGGATAGTCGCAGTTAATAAAAAGTCAATCCCATTCTTTGTATCTTTTATGTAGGCACAATCTGTCAGTGTTCCATAGGCAAAACCAACCTTATTATATATTTCAATATGTGAGGGTATGGGCTCTTTACTGTCACCAAAAATGAAAAATTTACAATAACTATCATAATACTCCTTGGAGTCGTACCCTGCTTTTCTAGGCAGTATTTTCATTGCTTCAAGTAAAAAATCCCGTTGTTGGCTAGAAAGATTAAAGCGTTGGTTTTTGTCAAACTTGGACGGGAAAATCACCCTTTTCAAAACGGCATGCTGGGAACTGATCGGATAATAGTTTTTTAATTCGAAACTAAACGGGTCTTTAATGAATTCCCCATCCTCATAATACCCTTTTCCTTTTTTGATTTTATTTAAATCCAGATGTTTTGGTGCGGTATTAAGACTGGGCATTGAGATTCCTGTAGTACTATCATTTAGATAGATTATCAGAGGTTTTGTTTCCAAATCTTCAGAATGATATCCTAGTCGGTGTGCAATACGAATCGGTTCAATACCTTTTTCTTTCAACGAGCTATTAATGGCGTCCTGACCCAAAAGTTCAACCAATCGATTATTGGCAAGATTGTCGCTAACGGCAAAAATTTGAGAAATGTCTTGGGTAAACGTGCTTTCAATGGTGTCACCCTCAATATAATATTTACTGTTTCTATCCAATGTATCCGTTTCGTTCAATCGCTCCAAGCTTAGAACGGCAATAGGAAATTTGACGGTACTGGCTGGATAGAAATAAGTATTATCATCTACCTGAAAATCAAAATCGCTAAAAAAAATGCTATCATTCTTTCTGTTTATCCTTGTATATCGGATTTGCACTTCATACTGGTCCAGACTATCCATAACCCTTTTTATTTTAGGGTTCTCTGAGGATAGTGCACGTTCCAATACATTGTCGTTCAAAGGAGTGTTTGTACATGAACTTAAAAATACCCATACAATGAAGTAGGCGATGACTATAAACGAATTTTTATTGACCTTCATATACTTCTCCTCTATGTGGTTTTAGTGTATCCCTCACCGAAATCATATCTTTCTCTTCAACTACCAGGTAAGCTATACTGTGCATGTCGCTAAGTTCATTAAAACCAACCTTTATGACATCCATCTTTTCAATAGAAATAAATTCATCAAGATGTTTAACATGATGCTCCGCGGTCTTTTGGGCAGTAGGACCTCTAAAATCCCAAATTAATTTTATTTTTCTGTTCAAAATAAATTTTTCATGATATCAAATTTAGGGTTTGAAGCTTATTTTACCATGAATAGTTGTCAAGATTTATCCAATGAAATTAATCGCAAAATAGATATCTACTAAAACAATTACCTGGAAACTGTCTAATTTCTGTTAATGAAAACCAATAGCGTTTGGCTGGGATTTTGTATTTACTATTTTTGCTTGATGGTTTTTTCTCAAATAATTCGACGTAAAATAATGCTCTTGTTAATGGTGGTGGGAGTTGTTTGTACAATCCTTTCTTGTGATACTTACTTTAATAAGAAGGTGGAGAGGGAGCCGTTGGCAAGGGTAGGACAAACATTTTTATATAAGGATGATATAGCCCCTTTAATTAAGGAGGGTATGTCCAAAGTAGATAGCGTTTCATTTGTCACCAATTATATAAACAATTGGGCGTCCAAACAATTGCTGCTTTCCAAATCTAAAATTAATTTACCGGAAGAAAAACTATCCGAATTTGATGCCTTAGTGGATGCATATAGAACGGACCTGTATACTAGGGCCTATCAGGAAGCTTTGGTTTCCAGGGGAACGGATACCTTAATTTCGGACGATCAATTAGTGGCGTTTTATGAAGAACAGCAAGAAAATTTTAAATTAAAGGAAAGAATTGTTCGGATTCGTTTTGTACAACTACCCTTGAATTTTCTTAATCAGGACGAGGTAGAAAAAAGATTAAAAAGTTTTGAGGATGAAGATTTGGTCTATCTGGACTCTATTGGAGTACAGTTTAAGAAACTCAATTTCAATGATTCAATTTGGGTCAGTTCCACAAGGATTTTTGAAGAAATTCCACCGATAACCTTTGATAATCAGGATAGATACTTAAAAAATTCACAATTTTTTGAATTACAGGATTCAATCGGGGTATATTTGGGAAAAATTGAGGAAGTTAAGGATGTGAATGAAATTGCACCACTTTCTTATATTGAGCCTACCATTAAACAGGTTTTATTAAGTCGCAGAAAAATTAACTACCTGCGTAAACTAGAAACTGAAATCATAGATGAAGCAATTAGAGAAAAAGAATTTGAGGTTTACAACAATGAAGAATAAGATAACATTTACCTTTTTGGCAAGTTTGCTTTGTGGAACATTGATTGCCCAAGATCCCGTTCAGGAAAATACGAAGGATTCTTCCGAGAATATAGCCGAGGCCAATACTCCGATGAAAAAGGATTCTACAAACAATTTTAAAAAAATAAAGTTAGATGGAATTGCAGCTGTCGTAGGAGATTATGTGATACTGGATTCTGATATAGAAAAAACCTTGATTGATTTAAAAAGTCAAGGGGCTTCGACAGAGGATGTTACCCATTGCAGTTTGTTGGGTAAATTAATGGAGGATCGGTTATATGCGCATCAAGCTGTCCAGGACAGTATTTTAGTTTCAGATGATGAGGTAAATGCTACCGGTGACAGACAATTACAATCCTTGGTACAACAAATTGGATCGATGGACAAGGTGTTGAAATATTACAAAAAACAGGACGAGCAGAGCTTTAGGGAAGAGCTTTATAAAATTAATAAACTGAGAATGCTTTCGGAAAAAATGCAACAGGATATTATTTCCGAGATTGAAATAACACCTGAAGAGGTACGCCAGTTTTACAATAAGATACCAGAGGATGAACGGCCGGTCTTTGGTGCTGAATTGGAGATTGCCCAAATTGTAAAGTCTCCGGAACCATCAGAGCAAGAAAAACAAAAGGTAATCGATAAACTAAATGAGATTAAAGCGGACGTGGAGGATAACGATGCCAGTTTTAGTGTTAAGGCTATTCTATACTCCCAAGATCCAGGTTCAAAATCAAAGGGTGGGTTCTATAGTATTACAAAGGATACCGGATTTGATAAAACGTTCAAGGATGTTGCCTTCAGTTTAAGGGAAGGTGAAGTTTCAGAGCCATTCGAGACTATATTTGGTTATCATATTATTTACATTGAAAAAATAAGGGGTCAGGAATTGGACCTGAGGCATATTTTGGTTCAGCCAGAAATATCTCAAGATGCGCTGGATGAGGCGAAAGCTGAATTGGACAGCATAAGAAAAAAAGTTATTGATGGTGAATTTACCTTTGCGGAGGCTGCCCTTAATTTTTCCGATGAAAAGGAAACCAAATTTGATGGTGGACTTTTAAGGAACCCACAAGATTTCAGTTCTCGTTTTGAATTGACAAAAATGGATCCTGCGCTTTACAATCAGGTACGAGATTTAAAGGACGACCAAATTTCATATCCAATATTGGAAGAGGACCCTAGGGGAGGCCCACCTAAGTATAAAATACTCAAGGTTACTAATCGCTATGATGAACATGTGGCCGATTTTGCAAAAGACTATACAAAGATTCAACAACTTGCCCTTACCGAAAAGCAATATAATGCTATCAAAGAGTGGATGGACGACCATATAGAAGACACCTACATAAGCGTAAGCGATGACAATAGGGATTGTAGTTTTGCTAACAATTGGGTAAAGAAGTAAGTATGTCAGATGTTGCTGCTGTAAAACTATTGGTCGAAAAACATAACGCCCTAAAAAAGGAAATAGCGAAAGTAATTGTTGGTCAAGAAGATGTAATTGATCAAATATTACTCTCCATCTATTCTGGAGGGCACTCTTTACTAATAGGTGTTCCTGGCTTGGCAAAAACCTTAATGGTCAATACCATAGCCCAAGCGTTAGGATTGGATTTTAAACGTATACAGTTCACCCCGGATTTAATGCCTAGCGATATCCTTGGAAGCGAAGTTTTAGACCAAAACAGGAATTTTAAATTTATTAAGGGGCCCATTTTTGCCAATATTATTTTGGCTGATGAGATCAATAGAACACCACCGAAAACACAGGCGGCTTTATTGGAGGCCATGCAGGAAAGAGCGGTTACTATTGCTGGCCACCCGTATAAACTGGATTTACCCTATTTTGTATTGGCTACTCAAAATCCAATTGAACAAGAAGGAACCTATCCTTTGCCCGAGGCCCAATTAGACCGTTTTATGTTTGCCATTGAGTTAAGGTACCCTAGTATAGAAGAAGAGATTTTGGTGGTAAAGAATACTACTTCAACAGCAAAACACTTGGTAGAGCCACAGTTTAATGCACAACAAATTTTAGAGGTTCAGGAGTTGGTTCGGCGTATTCCCGTTCCGGATAATGTTGTTGAATATGCGGTTAAATTGGTCAATAGTACGAGGCCAAACCTTGAATCGGCTTCGGATTATGTTAAACAGTATGTTGATTGGGGTGCCGGACCTAGGGCTTCTCAAAATCTAATTCTTGCCGCTAAGGCCAATGCAGCGATTAATGGAAAATTCTCTCCAGATATAGAAGATGTACATAAAGTTGCGAACGGTATACTTAAACATAGAATTATTAAAAATTACAAGGCTGAGGCGGAAGGTATAACCGAAGAAGTAATCATCAAAAAACTATTATAGTTTTAATTATACCTTGCATTGGATTAAAGTTTGGTTTAGGCCATGCTCCCACTATTCTGAAAACCCGTAAATTTAAATTCGATGATCGTTAAAAAAGGACCTATTCCTTTCATTTAAATTTTAATTGCGCCTTAGATTTTCTTAATTTTACGGAATTGCTTTAACATAAATAGATAAATATGGCATTTGATATTGATATGATTAAAGGGGTGTACGCCAATATGGCGGAACGAGTGGACAAAGCTCGGGAAATAGTGGGAAAACCACTGACCCTTTCGGAGAAGATTTTATACTCTCATCTTTGGGATGGTAATCCGACCAAAGCCTTTGTTAGAGGTAAGGATTATGTTGATTTTGCTCCAGATCGTATTGCTTGTCAGGATGCAACCGCTCAAATGGCCTTACTTCAGTTTATGCAGGCCGGAAAACCAAAAGTTGCGGTACCTACCACAGTTCACTGTGATCATTTGATACAGGCTAAAAGTGGTGCTGCTGCGGATTTAAAATCCGCTAATTCAAGTAGTGCTGAGGTTTTTGATTTCTTGGAATCTGTTTCCAATAAATACGGAATCGGATTTTGGAAACCAGGAGCAGGTATAATTCACCAAGTTGTATTGGAAAATTATGCTTTCCCAGGAGGTATGATGATTGGTACAGATTCTCACACCGTAAATGCCGGTGGTTTGGGCATGGTTGCCATAGGTGTCGGTGGTGCAGATGCTGTAGATGTGATGGCCGGAATGGCTTGGGAACTAAAGTTTCCTAAATTGATAGGAGTAAGACTGACCGGTGAAATTTCGGGTTGGACTGCGCCAAAAGACGTAATCCTAAAAGTTGCTGAAATACTCACGGTAAAAGGTGGAACCGGTGCCATTGTAGAATATTTTGGACCTGGGGCCAGAGCGCTATCTTGTACAGGAAAAGGTACCATTTGTAATATGGGAGCTGAAATAGGGGCAACTACATCTACATTTGGCTACGATGAGTCTATGGAGCGGTATTTAAGAGCTACCGATAGGGCCGATGTTGCTGATGCGGCAAACGAAGTCAAAGAATATCTTACTGCGGATGAAGATGTTTATGCGAATCCTGAAAATTATTTTGATCAGGTTATTGATATAGACCTATCTAAACTCGGTCCTTTATTGAACGGCCCATTTACACCGGATTTATCAACGGCCGTAGGTAAGGATATGACAAAAAAGGCAACTGAAAACGATTGGCCAATTCAAGTTGAATGGGGGCTAATAGGATCTTGTACGAATTCTTCCTATGAAGACTTGTCCAGAGCTTCTTCAATTGCACAACAGGCCTTGGATAAGGGACTTAAAATTAAAGCTGATCTAGGGATTAACCCTGGTTCTGAGCAGGTTCGATATACTGCGGAACGAGATGGAATCCTTGGAATTTTCGAGAAATTGGATGCTAAAATTTTTACCAACGCATGCGGACCTTGTATTGGGCAATGGGCGCGTTACAAAGACCCTAAAAATGCACCAAAAAATAGTATCGTGCATTCCTTTAATAGGAACTTTGCAAAACGTGCGGACGGTAATCCAAATACACATGCCTTTGTTGCATCCCCAGAAATTACTGCGGCCATTGCAATTTCGGGTAGGTTAGATTTCAACCCAATTACGGATACCCTAATAAACGAGGAAGGTCAAGAAGTTAGATTTGAAGAACCAACAGGGTGGGAATTGCCTCCTAAAGGCTTCGAAGTCGAAGATGCTGGGTATTTGGCGCCGAGGGAAGATGGTTCAAGTGTTGAGGTTGTGGTTAGCGAGGAATCTGAAAGGTTACAATTGTTAGATCCTTTTGAGCCTATACAAAATGAAGAGCTACAAGGCGTTAAGTTGTTGATAAAAGCATTTGGGAAGTGTACGACGGACCATATTTCCATGGCCGGACCTTGGTTGCGCTTTAGAGGTCACTTGGACAATATTGCAAATAATACGCTTATTGGAGCAGTAAATGCCTTTAATAAGAAAACCAACTTGGTCAAGAATCAATTGACCGGTGAGTACGAAGGCGTTCCTGATGCTCAAAGGGCTTATAAGGCCAAAGGAATTAAATCCATTGTTGTAGGTGACCATAACTATGGCGAAGGTTCGTCCAGAGAGCATGCTGCGATGCAGCCAAGGCATTTAGGAGTTGCTGCTGTGTTGGTAAAATCTTTTGCCCGTATACATGAAACAAACTTGAAAAAACAAGGAATGTTGGGCTTGACTTTTGCGAATGAAAGCGATTACGATTTAATTCAAGAGGATGATACCTTCAACTTTGTTGATATTGCGGAGTTTGCACCAGATAAGCCACTAACAATTGAAATTGTACATGCAGATGGCTCTAAGGATGTGATTAAAGCGAACCATACTTATAATGCAGCACAGATAAACTGGTTTAGGGAAGGTTCTGCTCTAAATGTCATTAAAAAGCAGAATGCCTCATAATATATTTTAAAATAAATAAGGAAAACTCCCGATCATGTTCGGGAGTTTTTTAGTTTTGGTCATACCAAATTTTGAAATGAAGAAACAAACCGTTTACACCCTTTTAATCATTGCTTTGGTCCTGTCTTTTTTTATAACGCCTCTAGGGGACTATAGTAAGATTCTTTTGAATAGATGGTTGGCCACGGCACCTACGATTATAAGTCCCGCGAAAAGAGGTAAAATTGCGAACTATGATTGGAAGCTGAAGGATGATAAGTGGAAAATCTTCAATTTTGAAGAAGCAAAGGGAAAAGTAGTCTTCATATCTTTTTGGACTTCATGGCATTTACCTTCCCAAGCTCAGCTCAAGGATATTCAGAAATTGTACGACAAATACAAAGGTAGAATCGAGTTTTTTGTTATTACCAATGAGGAAAGGGCACCTGTAGAGCTATTTATGGAAAAACAAGGATACACTTTTCCCGTTACCTATCAAATCATTGGTGAAACCGGCCCAATAAGTATTTTAATGCCACCAGGTTCCTATATTTTGGATAAAGAGGGAAATATAGTAGTTCATCAAAATGCCGTTGCAGATTGGGATAATGACAAAATTGATAGATTACTTGATCAATTAATAGAAGAATAGTACTTTTTATCCCTTTTTAAAATATTTAAAGGGTACAAATAACATTCCAAAGCATTCCCCATCATTTTTGCCCAAATGTTTGTGGTGTATTTTATGGGCTCTTCTTACCCCTTTGGCATACCAATTATTCGCATTTCTAAAAAATTTAAATCTTTGGTGAATAAAAATGTCATGGACAAAAAAGTATGCAATTCCGTACGCCAGAATACCAAAACCCAGTGGCCACCCATACCAAAAACCATTCGCCCCCGAATAGAACAAGGACATACTCACAATTGCATAAAAAATAAAAAAAGCGTCATTTCTTTCAAACCAAGAATCGTGGTCTTTATGATGGTGGTCTCTATGAAGCGACCATAAAAAACCATGCATAATATATTTATGGGTAAACCATGCCATAAATTCCATAAACAAAAAAGTGCCTACAAAAATAAGTATCCAAATTAAAGTGTTCATTTATACTAAATTCATTTTATATTTTACATATGACCTTGCTAAAAGGCCAAACTTCTCATAATTGGGTACACGAATCCGTGTTGTTTTTATTTCAAGGGATGGGGTATCCTGAAGCTTCTTAAGCAATCTTGAATAATATCTATAAGCTGTATACACCCCAAACTTCGCTTCTATCGGAAGTTTTACGATTCCATGATAACCTAACTGGAAATCCCTTTTTATTTCATCTACAATTTCTTTTTTGGAAGCTTCGTCTAAAGCTGCCAAATCTGCGTTCGGGAAATAAGAACGATTAAGCTCCTCAAAATCGGCCTTTACATCCCTTAAAAAGTTAACTTTTTGAAAAGCTGAACCTAGAGCCATTGCTGGTTCTTTAAGATTTTCATATGTCTTATCACATCCATTTACAAAAACTTTTAGGCACATCAATCCTACGACATCAGCGGATCCATAAATATATTCTTTATACTCTTCATCCGTTTTATATACATTTTTGGTTAAATCCATTCTCATACTTTTCATAAAAGCATCTACTAAATGCATAGGAATATTGTATTTATGAAATGTATGTTGGAAGGAATTTAAAATTGGGTTTAGGCTTATTTTATTTTGTAACGCATCGGACAGTTCTTCTTCAAATTTTTCGAAAAGGGTCTTTTTGTCGTAGTCGTGAAAGGTATCAACAATTTCATCTGCAAACCTTACAAAACCATATATATTATAGATATCGCCCCTAATTGAGCTATGAAGCATTTTAGTTGCCAAGGCAAACGATGTACTGTAATTTTCGGTAACTATTTTACTACACTGATAGGATACCTTGTCAAAAGTTAATTTCATAGCTAAAAGTTAGTTATTTTTTATTAGAAGTTCTGAAACCAATTTTCCCGAAATTAATGACGGAGGTACGCCAGGTCCCGGTACGGTAAGCTGTCCCGTAAAAAAAAGGTTTTCAACCTTTCCACTTTTTAATTTAGGTCTTAAAAAGGCGGTTTGCGAAAGGGTGTTGGCCATGCCGTAGGCATTACCCTTATAGGAATTATATCTTTCTACAAAATCGTTGACACAAAAGGTTTTTCTAAAAAGTATATGCTTCCTAATTTTCTGATGGGTTCTTTTTTCAAACCTATCCATTATTAAATCGAAGTATTGTTCTCTAAGTTCCTTTGTGTCCTCTAAACCAGGTGCAATGGGAACGAGAAAAAATCCAGTTTCACAATCTTTAGGCGCCATGCTTTCATCGCTAATAGAAGGGAAATTTGCATAGAACAAAGGACTGGTTGGCCATTTTGGCGTATCATAAATTTCTTCGGCATGTTGCTCAAAATCGGTGTCAAAAAATAAATTATGGTGCTCTACATTGTCTAACTTCTTATTAAATCCAATGTAAAATAGTAATGACGATGGGGCAAAAGTCTTTCTGCTCCAATAGGCCGGACTATATTGTCTAAATTCTTCGTCCAATAAACTTTCAGAATGATGGTAATCCGCACCACTTACCACTACATCGGAATAAATGGTTTCGCCATTGCATAAAATGCCCTTGCTTTGTTTTTCCTGTACCAGTATTTTTTCTACTGTGCTATTTGTATGAATTCGTACACCTAATTCTTCGGCCAAGTTCCCCATAGCTTTAATAATTTCATACATACCTCCTTGTGGATGCCATGTACCCAACCCAAAGTCCGCAAAATTCATAAAACTATAAAAAGAAGGCGTATCACTTGGTTTGGCACCAAGAAAGAGTACGGGAAACTCTAGTGTGGCAATGAGTTTAGGGTTCTTAAACCTTTTTCTTACCTCGGAGCTTATAGTTTTGAAAAACTGATTCACTTTAAGAATTGTTTCCTTGGTAACCAATTCAAGCGGGGAAATACCTGGTCTTAGAACGATTTTATTTATGGCGATATCATAGTTTTCTTGTGCAAGGGCAATAAATCTTCTCAATTTTTGGGAGCTACCTGGCTCTATTCGTTCAAACTCTTCACAAATTTTATCCATGGAGTCGCCGATAGTTATGATATCATCGGAAAAGAAAATTTTATAGGCTGGACTGAGCTTATCCAGTTTGTAATAGTCAGAAGTTTTTTTCCCAAAGTCATTAAAAAACTTTTCGAAAATATCGGGCATCCAATACCAGCTTGGTCCCATATCGAAGGTAAAACCATTTTTAACGAATTGGGCTGCCCTTCCTCCAATGGCTTCATTTTTTTCATAAATGGAAACATTATGACCAGCTTTTGCCAAATAACAAGCCGCTGAAAGCGAGGAGAATCCTGAACCTATAATGACTATATTTTTTTTCATACTACTACTACAAATTGAAAACAACCTCCTCTATAGAAGTAAATGTTTTAACAAAATTTGGCAGCTTTGAAGCATCCAGATGTTGAATTTGCCTGCCCAAAATCCATAGGTTGGGATTTGGATAATCTTCTAGAAATTTTTCAAACTCTTGTATATATGCTTCTATCTCTGTTTTATCCGGTTTTACCGTGAAGTAAGATAGAAAATAAACATTGTCAAAGTACTTAATTAAATCCACTAAGTTTTCAATCGGAATGGTTTGACCTAGATAGACTACCTTATATCCTTTTAACAAAATCTCATAATTAAGATACAATAGACCGATATCATGAATTTCATTTTCTGGTAAAAAGGAGACAAATACCCTATCTTTTTTTGTCGGTGAAATGTGTTGAATCCTTTCCGTATTCACCAGTATCTTTTGTTTAATTAGGCTGGTTATGAAATGCTCATGGGCAGGACTAATGGTGTCGGTTTGCCAGAGCAACCCAATTTCATTCAACAATGGAATAAATACTTCTTTAAACACTTCACGAAAAGTTCTTGTTTGTAATAATTTATCGTAAGTATCAAAGAAAATGGTTTGATCAAAATTCATCATCGCCAACTTAAAGGCATTGATATTTTGAGGTTTACTAGTTTTTTTGGTAACTATTTCCTTTACGGCCTTAGGGATATCTGCATCTGGAATTTTGGCAATTTTAGATATTTTATATCCATTGTGATAAAGAAGCGTAATATTTAGAAGCTTTTGTAAACTTGACAGACTGTAAGTCCTAATATTGGTATCCGTGCGCTCCGGAGACAATAAATCGTATCTTTTTTCCCAAATCCTAATGGTATGTGCCTTAATTCCTGAAAGGTTTTCCAGGTCTCGTATGCTAAAAATCTTTTTTACGTTGTTCATAATTTTTATAAGAACGTTAAACAAACTTAATAAATAGCGTTGAAAGTCTGCTAGAAAAGAAGTTAAAATGTACCTAAATAAAAAAGACCGAGTAAATCTTACTCGGTCTTTCTAGTGCCCACGACTAGATTCGAACTAGCACGTCCTTGCGAACACTACCCCCTCAAGGTAGCGTGTCTACCAATTTCACCACGTGGGCTTTGTCTAAAATTAAGTTGGTAAAGATAAAAAGGTCCTAGCGAATTCAAAGCATATTTTACCTTAAACTATTATTAAGCTAATAGCTAATATTTCTATTATGGTTTTTCGTTTACGTTTTTTGTATAACCAATTGTTTTTAAGGAAATACGGAACTATTCGTATAAATCACTCATGAACTGAAATAATATACTATGAAAAAGAATTTATCGGGAATACGTGAAGCTACTCCAAAAATGAGACCTTATGAATTATTGATATTGATGTGTTATTAAATTCATGAATTTAATGTTCCTTAGATAGTCATTCATCTGTTATCAGCACTATTATTTTTAAATTGTATGGAATAACCTAAAATTTCATTTAAAACCTAAATTATGTTTAGAAACGAACCCTTAACCAAAAATAAACGATTTCGATTCTATATAGTGGTATGGATATTTTTTCCTCTTATTACTTATGGGCAGTGGTCACCACAAGGTGATAAGATTAAGACTACCTGGGCCGAAGAAATTAATCCAGAAAATGTATGGTCAGAATATCCAAGGCCAATACTGGTGAGAGATGACTGGAAGAACTTAAATGGTTTGTGGGATTATTCCATTTCAAATAAGGGGGATACTAGGCCAGTAGATTTTCAAGGTAAAATTTTGGTACCATTCGCCGTAGAATCCAGTCTGTCCGGAGTAATGAAAGAAGTGGGATCACAACAGGAACTTTGGTATAGAACGTCTTTTCAAGTGCCCAAAGAATGGACCAATAAGGAAATATTGCTTCATTTTGGCGCAGTAGATTGGAAGGCGGAGATTTGGATAAATGAGGTAAAGGTTGGTTCGCATACTGGTGGATATACACCGTTTTCATTTGATATAGGGCCATTTATTAAAGAGGGATATCAGGAGCTTATAGTAAAAGTATGGGACCCCACTAATGATGGACCACAGCCCCGAGGTAAACAAGTCAAGAATCCAGAGGGTATTTGGTATACGCCTGTAACCGGAATTTGGCAAACCGTATGGTTGGAACCTGTTTCTAAGAAGCATATCACCAATTTAAAAACTGTTCCTAATATTGATAACGCTACAGTTAACATACTTCCTTTGGTCGAAGGAGCAGAATATGGGGATATTGTTGAGGTGAATGTTATTGAAGATAATTCTATCATTTCAACTGTGAGAGCTAAAGTGGGACTAGATTTCACAATTTCCATTGAAAATCAAAAGTTATGGTCTCCAGAATCTCCATTTCTGTATGGGTTAGAGCTTCGTTTAATAGATGGGGGTCAAGAAGTTGATAAGGTTAAAAGCTATTTTGGAATGCGTAAAATTAGTATGGAAAAAGATGAGTTTGGAGTGGTAAGGTTACAGCTAAACAACAAAAATTATTTTCAATTTGGCCCATTAGATCAGGGTTGGTGGCCCGACGGACTGTACACGGCTCCAAGTGATGAAGCCCTTAAATATGATATTGTCAAAACCAAGGAGCTTGGATTCAACATGATCAGAAAGCATGTAAAAGTGGAGCCTGCGAGGTGGTATACGCATTGTGATAGGTTGGGCATCCTGGTCTGGCAAGATATGCCCAATGGAGATAAAGGCCCGCAATGGCAGAACCATAATTATTTTAATGGTTCTGAGTTTGAGAGGACTCCAGCTTCCGAAGAAATTTATAGAGACGAATGGAAGGGAATTATGGATTATTTGTACTCTAACCCAAGTATTGTGGTATGGGTGCCTTTCAATGAAGCCTGGGGGCAATTTAAGACCAAGGAAATTACGGAATGGACCAAAGCGTATGACACGAGTAGACTAGTAAACTCCGCAAGTGGAGGTAATTTTTATAGAACTGGAGATATTGTTGACCTTCACAATTATCCAGGTCCTGCCATGTATCTGTATGACGCACAACGTGTAAACGTATTGGGAGAATATGGTGGAATTGGTTTACCTATTGAAGACCATTTATGGAAGCCGGATAATAATTGGGGTTATGTAAAATTTAAAAACTCAAAGGAGACCACCCAACAGTATATAAAATATGCTGAAGCGCTTAAAAAATTGGTAAAGGCTGGATTTTCAGGAGCTATATACACACAAACAACAGATGTTGAAGGTGAAGTCAATGGATTCATGACTTATGATAGAAAAGTGGACAAAATGAACGTAGATGATATCAGGAAAGTCAATTTAGAAGTAATCGAGGTAATCAATAATAGATAACAACCTATTTCTAATTTATTTAGGGTAATTCAGATGCTTTATGCTGTTGGTTTTTCCAAACAATATCAAGATGTTTTAGGTTTACGTTGCAGAGGATATGTTACAAATAAAAAAACCTTTCAACTTTGATAGTTAAAAGGTTTACAGTGACCTGGCTGGGGCTCGAACCCAGGACCCTCTCCTTAAAAGGGAGATGCTCTACCAACTGAGCTACCAGGTCATAATTTCAAAGCAAACATTTCTCGTTTGCGGGTGCAAATATAAGTCCTATAATTTATTTACCAAGCCTAAAAAGGGAGAAATTTATTTTTTTTTGAAAACGGTTTATTTTAGTTGATTTTTACAAAAATTTAGATAATTGAAAATTGTACTGATAGGATATATGGGCAGTGGAAAGACGACTATTGGAAAATTGTTGTCTAAGCAACTGACTTATAATTTTTTAGACCTGGATCACTATATTGAAGATGTTGAAGGAATGAGCATAAGTGCCATCTTTAAAAATAAAGGGGAGGTTTATTTTAGAAAAAAGGAAACGCAATATTTAAAGGAAGTTTTAAGTTTAAATGAAAACCTTGTATTGTCCGTTGGTGGGGGAACACCTTGCTTTGGTGTCAATATGCAAGTGATTAACGAGGCGACACCAAACTCGATTTATATTAGAACGGATCTGACCGTATTATGTGAAAGGCTTATAAAGGAAAAGGATAAACGACCTTTGATTGCTAACTTACCTAAAGAGGAATTCCCCGAATATATTGCCAAGCACCTTTTTGAAAGAAGTTATTTTTACAATCAGGCTAGTCATTCCGTACATAACCATCAAAAATCCGTGGAAGATTTAGTAGTAGAAATTAAGCAACTATTAGTCTAGAAACACTCTGTTTTTTTTGGGTTCAAATAGAACATTTACGTGTTCCTGTAAAGAGGTAGAAAGCGAGATACCCTTGTAGTCGGCTTTCACGGGATATTTTTTATGGTTTCTATTTACGAGAACCGCGGTCTTTAATTGTTTTAAGGGTGTTTGCAAAAAGTGGTGCACCCCATATATCAATGTAGTACCGGAGTTTAACACGTCATCGACCAAAACAACGCTTTTATTGGTGTATTCATTTTCTTTTAGAGTAGTGGACACACCGCTCTTCAATGGATTGGATTTATCCATCATCACTTTACAAAGGGTGATTTCTGCTTCGGTAATTTTTTGGAGTACACCGATGATTTTCTTTGCAAAATTTAGGCCGCCACCATCGATACCTGCAACGATAATTTCTTTTTCAGATACATTGGCCTCGTAGATTTGGTAGGCAATTCGTTCAATTTTATGCTGAATCTGCTGGTGGGTCAGTATATTGTTATCCATAATTAACGCTTTCCAGTTTAAAGATAGTTTTTGTTTTACTAATAGTTTGCTATATATGTTAGTATTTCTTTTTCAATAGATTATTCCAATTCCTCTGAATCCGATGGTGAATCTAAATAGTCATCAATTTCCCTACGATCTTTTTTAGTGGGTCTTCCCATTCCTTTTTTACGATAATAGTCTTTGGAATACTGTAAAAGTTCTTTATGCTCAAAGGCTTCCTTGGGTGTAGTGTCTTTCCTATAGATATCTACCAATTTTGCACCGACCCTGTTAGGTGGAATGTCCAAAACGGTCATTTGGTAATCTACTTGATTCTTTCTCACCAAGATTTTATCCATAGGGAAAACTTCCCTACTTGGTTTTACGGTTTGGTCATTTATCTTAACATGACCTTTTTTACAAGCATTGGTAGCAATCGTCCTTGTTTTAAAATATCTGGTACTCCATAGGTACTTGTCAATGCGCATGGTAAACTAAAATCTTTGTTAAGTTATCGAACAAAAATAAGGGAAAATTGTATCTTGCGCGCCTAAATTATTATTGATGAAATTGAAGTACTTACTGGGATTGACTATTATGATTGCAAGTATTTGGTCCTGTAAAAAAGATGATGATCCAATAGGTGAAGTTGTTCCGCCTAGATCAATAATAGAAGTTGCTGCGGAGGACGATGCCGAAATTATGGAATATTTAAGCACGCATTTTTTTAATTATGACGAATTTCAAAATCCCCCAGCAGATTTCGATTATAAAATACGTTTTGATACCATAGCGGGAGATAATCAAGAAAAAATCTCAATTTTGGATAGTGGGACAATTCCTGGAATAGAATTTGGAATGGAGACTATCACGGTAGAATCTTCTTCGTTTAGAGTTAGTGATGAAGAGGTTGCAGACCATACCTTGTATTATTTAATTGCAAGACAGGGAGGGTCAGAAGCTACGCCGACAATTGGTGACAATGTCACATTGAGATATGAAGGTTCTCTTTTAGATGGAACTTTGTTTGATGCGTCTAGTAACCAACCTGTTCAATTTAATCTTTCCGGAGTGGTAAGGGGGTTTGGAAACGGGGTGGAATATTTAAAAACCGGAACAGAGCAAATAGTTAACGGAGATGGTACAGTAAGTTACTCAGATTATGGAATCGGTGCTATTTTTATTCCTTCTGGTTTAGCTTATTTTAATAGTCCCTCTGGTTCCGTTATCTCAGCATATTCACCTCTGATATTTAAGGTGGATACGTTCACCTATGAAAAGGATACAGACTTTGATGGTGATGGTATACCCTCTATATTAGAGGACCTAGACGGCGATGGGAATTTGAACAATGATAACACCGATGTGGAAACGGAACGACAAGTATTTTTGGCTAATTATAATGACACAGATGATGATGCAGACGGAATACCGACCATAGAAGAAATAAATTTGGATAGTGAAGGCAAATTTGAAAGTGTGAGAGACTCGGATGGTGATGGGGTTCCCGACCACTTGGATTCGGATTCCTAGTTTACCTCTGAATTATAAAAAAAAGCTCCCCGATAATTCGGGGAGCTTTTTTTTATATTGTTTTAACTCTTCACTAGATTTTTACGGACAAACTTAAAATTAATTGATCTGGCCTGGTATCGATTCTATCACCGGTAGGAATACCACCTGTGGTATTTATAAAATTGACTTCGTTTTCACTAAATCCTCTTTCATATCGCAGGTCAATGCCTAACTTACCTAAGTTTACCCCTGCACCAATGTTCAGGCCTACGGTAAAATTGTTCTCTACATCACCTAAAGTTACGCCTTCAAAATCCGTGTCCAGAATATACTGGAATGATGGACCTGCAAAAACATTCAATGGTCCAATAACGTTTACTCCCAATAGCACAGGTGCATCTAATTTGCTCATTTTAAAGTCGTCGTTGTCGTAAGTTGACTTTATTCTAGTATATACCAACTCTGGTCTTAAATAGATTTTCCCTCCTAGTTTTCCGTAGACGCCCAGATGATATCCCAAGTTCTTATCGGGATTCTCATAGGCATCACCTACCGAATCAAAATAGTCTCCGTTACCGGCATAGTTTAAACCTCCTTTGATTCCGAACCCGGAACCACTTTGGGCCATTGCCGTTAATCCGGTCAAAAAAAGTACAGTAAGAAAAAGTGTTTTTTTCATAATAGTTTTATTTTAATTGAAACATGAATATCAAGAACAATACCAAATGTTTCCATTCTCGTTATACCATCAAAACGGAAGGTATTACTCTTTATTGTTTTACAAATCTAATGGAGTCATCTAGTTTTGATTTGTCTAATCCATCAGGAAGATTAACTTAAAAGGTTAAGCCATCTTAGGTTTTTATTAGGTTTTTAAGCCTAAGAGTTCGTTATCTTTGCAACTTTATTCAACACTATTGAAATTCTCTTTACATAAATCAGATACAGGTAGTAAGGCAAGGGCGGGAACCATTACCACCGACCATGGCGCTATTGAAACCCCTATTTTTATGCCTGTGGGTACCGTAGCATCCGTAAAAGGGGTTCACCAAAAGGAACTAAAGGAGGAAATAAATCCGGATATTATATTAGGAAATACCTACCATCTTTTTTTAAGGCCAAAGACCCCAATTCTTCAACAAGCAGGTGGCTTGCATAAATTTATGGGCTGGGATCGAAACATTTTGACCGATAGTGGTGGTTACCAAGTATATTCCTTATCCGGTAATAGAAAAATTAAGGAAGAAGGTGTGAAATTCAAATCGCATATAGATGGGTCTATGCATATGTTCACTCCTGAAAGTGTCATGGAAATACAAAGAGTGATTGGCGCCGATATCATCATGGCTTTTGATGAATGTACACCATATCCCTGTGATTATAATTATGCCAAGCAATCTATGCACATGACCCACCGTTGGTTGGATCGTTGTATCAATCACTTGGAAAAGGTACCTTTTACTTATGATTATTCCCAAAGTTTTTTCCCAATAGTACAAGGGTCTACCTATAAAGATTTAAGAAGACAGTCTGCCGAGTATATCGCAAATGCCGGTGCTGAAGGAAACGCTATTGGTGGGTTATCCGTTGGTGAACCTGCAGAGGAAATGTATGGGATGACAGAGGTCGTTTGCGAGATTCTCCCAGAGGACAAACCAAGATATCTTATGGGGGTAGGAACTCCCATTAATATCTTGGAAAACATTGCCTTAGGTATAGATATGTTCGATTGCGTAATGCCTACTAGAAATGCTAGAAATGGTATGTTGTTTACTGCTCATGGAACCATTAACATCAAAAACAAAAAGTGGGAAGATGATTTTTCCCAAATTGATGAAATGGGAATTACATTTGTGGATAGGGAATATTCCAAAGCCTATTTAAGACATTTGTTTGCGGCAAATGAATATTTAGGTAAGCAAATTGCCACGATACATAATCTAGGGTTCTATCTTTGGCTGACCCGTGAAGCAAGAAAACACATTTTGGAAGGTGATTTTTTCAATTGGAAAAATACTATGGTCAAACAAATGGATAAAAGATTATAGTGCTCTCTATTATAGATAAATACATATTAAAGCGTTATTTGGCCACTTTTTCGGTGATGCTTCTACTATTTATTCCTATAGGAATAATGGCAAATCTTGCCGAACAAATCGGTAAGATGATCGACAATGAAGCACCTTTAAATGAGATATTGTTTTATTATTTAAATTTTACCATTTACATTGGGAGCTTGCTTTTTCCCATATTTCTTTTCCTTTCAGTCATCTTTTTTACATCCAAACTGGCCAATAATACGGAGATTGTTGCTATTCTTAGTTCAGGTGTTTCCTATGGTAGATTTTTAAGACCTTATTTGATTGGAGCCACAATTATTGCGATTATCATGTTCTTTATGACCATGTTTATTGTACCACAGGCGAGTATTGGATTTAATGAGTTTAAGTTCAAATATTTGAAAAGGGGTAAGCAGGATAGGATTACCAACAATATTTTCAATCAATTGAACGAAACGGATTTTATTTATGTAAGTAGTTTTGATCCAGCCAGGCAATTGGGACACAATTTCACATTTGAAAGGTTTAATAGTAACAATGAGCTTGAGTTTAAAATTTCTGCAGTAAATATTAGATGGGTAGAAAAGGATAGTAATTATAGATTGACTTCTTATGTAAAGCGAAAAATGGTCGGGGATTCGGCATACATAGAAAGTAAACGCCGTTTGGACACTATTTTCTCTTTTAAAATTGATGATCTGACCCCGGTATCTTACGTGGCCGAGACAAAAAACCTATTTGAATTGGATAAGTTCATTGCTGACCAAAAAAGAAAGGGGGCCTCCAATATTAACACTTATATTTTGGTTAAATATAAACGATGGGCACTTCCACTTACGGCGTTTATACTTACGATTATTGCTGTTGCTGTTTCCTCCGTTAAGCGAAGAGGGGGGATGGGCGTGAATTTGGCATTCGGTATTTTGGTGGCTTTTATATTTATATTCTTTGACAAGGTGTTCGGTACTTTGGCTGAACAGTCCGGTTTTTCACCGCTATTGGCTGTTATTATTCCCAATGTACTATTTGGAGTGTTGGCCTTTTATCTTTTGCAAAATGCCAAAAGATAGAATCCTTAACCTACTTCACTTACACTTTATTGTATTTATTTGGGGCTTTACGGCCATATTGGGCAAGCTTATTTCCATTGATTCCCTTCCCTTGGTTTGGTACCGTATGCTTTTGGCAACACTTTTTATTTTTTTCTATGTAAGTGTCTTTCGTTTTCGACTGAAGGTGGATAAAAGAGCTTTGGCTTGGTTGGTGTTCGGGGGTATAGTTGTGGCTTGTCATTGGGTAACTTTTTTCTACGCCATAAAAATTTCAACGGTTTCAGTGGCATTGGCGATGATGTCCACAGGCGCTTTTTTTACTGCATTATTGGAACCAATTCTTTTTCAAAGAAAAATAATTGCGTACGAAATTGTATTTGGAATTCTAGTAATTCTAGGATTGGTTCTAATCTTTAGGGTAGAGTCTACTTACACTTATGGTATGATTGTCGCCTTAATATCCGCCCTCCTAGCGTCTATTTTTTCGTTGGTCAACGGGAAATTGGTAAAAAATCATAAACCTTCGGTTATCTCATTTTATGAGTTAGGGATAGGGGTATTGTTTCTAACTTCTGTCCTAGTACTAAGAGGAAGCTTTTCTTATGAATTTTTCGAGCTAAACTTAAAGGATTGGATGTATCTACTGGTTTTAGCATTGGTGTGTACTGCATACGCCTTTATTGCTTCCATTAAGGTAATGCGAATACTAACGCCGTATACAGTAATGTTGACTACAAATTTGGAGCCGGTATACGGTATACTGTTGGCATGGTTCATTTTTGGTTCTGAAGAACAAATGAGTCCTTTGTTTTATTTAGGTGCCTTGATCATTTTAATGACCGTAATATTGAACGGCATATTAAAATACAGGGCTGGCATAAAATTGGGGACTAGATAAAGAATACCTTTTAAAGTTTTATCTTTGCCTACGCAACTAACGAAATCTTATTGAAAACTATGGAGTATTTGGATTTTGAACTTCCAATTAAAGAACTGGAAGAGCAATTGGACAAGTGTATGATTATTGGTGAAGAGAGCGATGTAGATGTTACCGAAACCTGTAAGCAAATCGAGAAAAAATTAGCGGAAACCCGGAAGGATATCTATAAAAACCTTACTCCCTGGCAGCGGGTTCAGCTCTCAAGGCATCCTAATAGGCCATATACATTAGATTATATCAAAGCTATTTGCGGAGATACTTTCCTAGAATTACATGGAGACCGCAACGTAAAGGATGATAAGGCAATGATTGGTGGCCTTGGCAAAATTGGAGACCAGAGTTATATGTTTATTGGTCAGCAAAAGGGATACAACACCAAAACAAGACAATATCGCAATTTTGGAATGGCAAATCCAGAAGGTTATAGAAAGGCATTGCGTTTAATGAAATCGGCCGAAAAGTTTGGAATTCCAGTTGTTACCCTTATAGACACTCCAGGAGCTTATCCAGGTATTGAAGCTGAGGAGCGCGGACAGGGAGAAGCCATTGCACGAAATATTTTGGAAATGACCCGTTTAAAGGTGCCTATTATAGTTGCCATTATTGGAGAGGGTGCAAGTGGTGGCGCTCTTGGTATCGGTGTAGGTGATAAAGTGTTAATGTTAGAAAATACATGGTACTCCGTAATTTCACCAGAATCCTGTTCATCAATTTTGTGGAGGAGTTGGGAGTATAAGGAAAGAGCGGCAGAGGCTTTAAAGCTAACTGCAAATGATATGAAGAAATTGAAATTGATTGATGAAATTGTTAGGGAACCGGCCGGAGGTGCACATGCAAATCGCGAAAAGACCTTTGACATTCTAAAAAATAAAATAGTTACTAATTTTGAGGAATTGCAAAAGTTATCACCAAAAGAATTACTTAAACAACGCATGGAAAAGTACGCTGACATGGGCGTTTTTAATGGATAGTACACCATTTTAGTGACATACGAACAAACCGGAGATTTTCATCTTCGGTTTTTTTATCTTATCAACATAAAATTGTATTTTATTAACAGCCAATTGTTAGTTACCTGTGAACATCGAAAAAGATGCTTTTAAAGTTAACTAAAGGTTAATTGTATATTTTCGCACTATGGAGAACACGAAACCTTTTGTTGGTCGAAAGATTGACAAATCTACTATTATTAATCTCGAACGAGGGAAAATACCACCACAAGCTGTTGATTTAGAGGAGGTTGTACTTGGTGCGATGATGATTGATAAAAAGGGTGTAGATGAAGTTATTGATATTCTTCATCCGGATGTGTTTTATAAAGATGCTCATAGATTTATTTATGAGGCTATATTCATTCTCTTCGAAGAATCCCAACCAGTGGATTTATTAACCGTTTCTTCCCAATTAAAGAAGGAAGGAAAATTAGAAGCTATAGGAGGTGATTTTTACTTGATAAAATTGACTCAAAAAGTGGCTTCTTCTGCTCATATTGAGTTTCATGCCCGTATTATTCTTCAAAAATACATCCAGCGCAGCCTTATCAAAATTTCAAATGAAATAATTGAAGATGCCTACGATGAAGGAACAGATGTTTTTGACCTTTTGGACAATGCGGAAGCTAAATTATACGACGTAACGCAAGGTAATTTAAAACGATCAGCGGAAACGGCCCAGAATTTGGTCATTCAGGCAAAGAAAAAGATAGAAGAAATTGCAAATAGGGAGGGGTTAAGTGGTATTCCATCAGGATTTGATAAGTTGGACAAATTAACTTCCGGTTGGCAACCCAGCGACTTAATTATTGTGGCCGCTCGTCCTGGAATGGGTAAAACAGCATTGACCTTATCCATGGCTAGAAACATGGCCGTGAATTCTAATACGCCCGTAGCCTTCTTTTCTTTGGAGATGTCTTCTGTACAGTTGATTACACGATTAATTTCTTCTGAAACGGGTTTGTCATCGGAAAAACTGAGAACGGGTAAACTCGAGAAACACGAATGGGAGCAGCTGAATGTTAAGGTAAAAACCTTGGAAAAAGCTCCCCTGTTTATTGATGATACTCCATCATTGTCCATTTTTGATTTACGTGCAAAAGCGCGCAGATTAGCTTCGCAGCACGGAATCAAGATGATTATGATAGATTATTTGCAATTGATGACGGCAGGGGGCAGCCAAAAAGGTGGAAATAGGGAGCAAGAAATTTCAACGATATCAAGAAACCTAAAAGCACTTGCAAAGGAATTGAATGTACCCGTTATTGCATTATCACAGCTATCTAGGGCTGTGGAAACAAGAGGAGGTAGTAAAAGACCAATCCTATCCGATTTAAGGGAGTCGGGAGCCATTGAGCAGGATGCGGATATTGTATCTTTTATTTATCGTCCGGAATATTATAAAATTGAAGAGTGGGATGATGAAGAACGTACACCTACTCAAGGTCAGGCAGAATTTATTGTTGCAAAACATAGAAATGGTGGTCTGGATAACATCCGATTGAAATTTATCGGTAGTCAAGGTAAGTTCGATAACTTGGACGATTTTGATTCTCCTTTTGAATTTCAGTCCAAGATGAACGACAATGAAGAAAATCCTTTCATTACCAAAAATCTTCCCAGTGCGGATGATGCTTTTGGAAGTTCTATGAATAAAGGTTTAAGTCCGGACGATGATGATGTACCATTTTAAACTTATCTTAAAAACTAGGTTGAAGACCTTATAACTATGGGATTTTAATAATCTTTAACGCTTCTGAAAATACAGGAGCGTTTTTTTTCGTTTACTTTTGAGTGAAAGCCTTAGAATACTGTTGTATGATTAGAAATCTTTGTTTGTTGGTTGTTTGTCTTTTTTCATTTATGGGTTATGCGTCTTCGATTCTAATTCCTATGGATGCAGAAACTCAAAAAAACCATTTAAAGGCCTATGGAATAACCTATTGGGTGTTGTCAAAACAGCGGAAGGTACAGTGGCTACTTAATTACAGGGGTGGGTCCTTCCTATTGCCAGATGGTGAAATTATTAGAAAGGAGTGCCAAATCAGGGGTGTTTCTTTTGAAATTCTTTCCGATGATCAAGCAAACTCGATATTGGACGAAATAAGTAGTCCATCAAGAAACCAGGATGCCGTTATCTTAGAAAAAGCTCCCAAGATCGCGGTGTATTCGCCCAAGGGGAATCAGCCGTGGGATGATGCTGTGACCATGGCGCTTACTTATGCAGAGATTCCATATGTAACGGTATATGACGAAGAAGTATTAAATGATAAGCTAGCATTATATGATTGGTTGCATCTACATCATGAGGATTTTACAGGACAATTTGGGAAGTTTTATGGAGCCTATAGAGCAACTCCTTGGTACATAGAAGGGAAGAACGATGCTGAGAAATTGGCCAAAAAGTTAGGGTACAACAAGGTATCTGATGAAAAACTGGCTGTGGCCCTAAAAATTAGAAACTATGTTATTGGTGGGGGTTTTATGTTTGCCATGTGTTCGGCAACGGATAGTTTTGATATTGCGCTGGCAGCAGAGCAAGTGGACATTTGCGAACCAATGTTCGACGGTGATCCCTCCGACCCAAACTATCAAGCTAGTTTGGACTATGGTAAGACTTTTGCATTTACCGATTTTACGTTAGAGAGAAGTCCTGTCAAATATGAATTTTCTTCAATAGATATGACATCCAAGAGGGGAAATGTTCCAAAAGAATCAGACTATTTTTCATTGATGGACTTTTCCGCTAAATGGGATGCCGTACCTACAATGTTGTGTCAAAACCATACGTCACTTGTAAAAGGTTTTATGGGGCAAACTACAGCCTTTAAACGTTCAGAAATTAAGCCTACGGTATTGGTCCTTGGTGAAAACAAATTAAATGGGGAAGCACGCTATATTCATGGCATTAAAGGAAAGGGTTTTTTCACTTTTTATGGCGGACATGATCCTGAAGATTATCAGCATAGAGTAGGGGACCCCAAAACGGAACTTGAACTTCATCCTACATCACCGGGTTATCGATTAATATTAAATAATGTCTTGTTTCCTGCGGCGAGAAAAAAGAAACAAAAAACCTAAATAGCTAGCGTAAGACGAGCTTTTTTAATTGTAGTTCCACCCCCATTTCATCATTGCTTAGCGTACTGTATTTGGCAGCTTCTTTAATGTTGGGATGGGCATTTTCCATAGCAAAACTATAATCTGAAAGTTCAAGCATTTCAAGATCGTTATTGTAGTCCCCAAAAACCATGATTTCATGAGATTTGATTCCATAAATCTGCATCACTTTTTCTAGGGCATATCCTTTATGGGCGTTGGGGCTTGAGATATCTACCCAATTTTCACCGGATACTTTGACCTGTAAGTTTTCCTCAAAATGTTTTACATGAGGATAAATATATTTTTCGGAGCTTTCAAAGTGATATATAGCAATTTTTAAGATTTCTGTATCAAGGGGTTTGAGCTCTTCCATAATTTCAAACTGGGTGTAGTACTCTTTTAATTTTTCTACGAATGCATTCGATTCCCCAGATATATATGCCATGTGTTTGCCACATAATACAGGGTGTGTATTGGGAACCTCCTTTAATGTTTTTAAAACGTCTTTTATATAATTGTTGTTTAACGGAGTGGATAAGATCTCATTTTCGTTCTGTTTGGCAAATCCACCATTTTCGGCTATAACAATGATATCATTTTTTATGGAGTCCAGCTTATCAATAATACTGTTGTATTGTCTACCACTTGCTGCAACAAAAAGAATTCCTTTGGATTTTAATGCGCTAAACAATTCAAAAAAGTAATCACTTACTTCATGTTTAGAGTTTAAAAGTGTGCCGTCCATATCGGTTACGACCATTCTTATTTTCGATAAATCCATATATTTTCTATAAGGTGCAAAGATATTTCAATGTGTTCATTAAAATAAGTAATGCTTAAAGTTTTACCTTTATTTAATAAGAATAAAGCATGGATTGGTATCAAAAAGAATTTACATTACCTTCTTTTAATAGGGGGTTTCATTTAATAACAGCGATGATATTGGAAAAATGTCCAGAGATCAAAAATATTGATATGGGTAGCTGTCAGGTTTTCATAAAGCATACATCGGCCAGTCTTACAATTAATGAGAATGCTGATTCCACGGTGAGAACGGATTTTGAAAGTCATATGAACGTTATGGTACCTGAAAATGCCACTTATTTTATTCACACCTATGAAGGACCGGATGATATGCCGGCTCATATTAAATCATCTTTAATGGGGTCATCGGTTCAGGTACCGATTACAAATGGCGGGCTCAATCTTGGTCTATGGCAGGGAATTTACCTGTGTGAACATAGAAACCGAGCATCAGGAAGAAAACTTGTCGTGACCATCCATGGAAGAAAGGAAGTATAATAGGAATAATAAATTTTAAAATGACTACTGAAGAATCTATTTTAAACAAAATTCAAATACTTATTACCAATCATTTTGAGACACCTCAAAAAGCATTTGAATTTTTTGATGAAGAAAGTGATGGTAAATTAACGAAGCGTGAAATTGTGGAGTTATTAAAGCAAGCCCAAATAAGTGGTTTTTTAAGGGGAATAGTTTCATCTAAGTTAATTGAAGGATATGACAGGAATGGTGATGAACTTATCGATTGGGAAGAATTTAAGGCAGCTATTGCAAAGATTAAGAAATAGGTCAAAATAAAAAATCCGACCAAAAGGGTCGGATTTTAAAAGTGAGATTTGATTTAATTTATTTTACCTGCTCCACAATGGCTTTAAAAGCGTCAGGATGATTCATCGCCAAATCGGCAAGAACTTTTCTGTTAAGTTCAATACCGTTAGCTTTTACTTTACCCATAAATTGTGAGTAAGACATTCCGTGTTGTCTGGCACCTGCATTAATACGGGTTATCCATAAAGAACGGAAGGTTCTTTTCTTATTTCTACGGTCTCTGTATGCATATAGCATAGCTTTTTCCACCGCATTTTTGGCTACTGTCCAAACATTTTTACGTCTTCCGAAGTAACCTTTGGCTTGCTTCATCACCTTTTTTCTCCTGGCTCTTGAAGCGACTGCATTTACTGATCTTGGCATTTCTTTTCAATTTTTTGTAGTAGGCGCCCTAGTTTGATTTAGGGACTTTTTGGCCCAACTCCATGGTTAATAATTTTACCTTTTTAAATACAATTACTTTAAACGTAATTGTTCTTTTATGCTATTAACATCATGTGGATGAACCAATGTATCATGTGTTAAAGCAAGCTTTCGCTTTTTAGACTTTTTCGTAAGAATGTGACTTTTAAAAGCGTGCTTTCTTTTAATTTTCCCGGTACCGGTAAGCTTAAAACGCTTTTTGGCACTAGATTTTGTTTTTTGTTTAGGCATTTTCTCCTATTTTATATAATTAATCTCACTTTCTTCGCTCTATTTTTAGGACCCTGAGCGTAGTCGAAGGGTCACTTTGCATGCTAAACGCTACTGGTTAAATAACCAATAGCGTTTAGTATTCTATAAAATGATTCGATTCCTAAAACGGAGCCGAAACCTTATTTTTTAGTTTTCGGAGCAATAAACATGGTCATTCGCTTTCCTTCCAATCTAGGCATTTGCTCCACTTTTCCAAGCTCTTCCAATTCTGAGGCTAACCTTAAAAGAAGAATTTCACCTTGATCCTTGTATACTATTGAACGTCCTTTAAAGAAAACATATGCCTTTAATTTAGCTCCATCCTTTAGAAACTTTTCAGCATGTTTCTTTTTAAATTCATAATCGTGGTCATCGGTGTTAGGTCCAAACCTAATCTCCTTTACAACAACTTTGGAAGCTTTGGCTTTCATAGCCTTCTCCCTTTTCTTCTGTTCGTATAAAAACTTTTTGTAATCTATTATTTTACAAACAGGAGGATTCGCCTTTGGTGAAATTTCTACCAGGTCCAATTCTAACTCTTTGGATATATCCAAAGCTTTTCGAATAGGATAAACTCCCACTTCAACATTATCACCAACTAACCTTACTTCCGAAGCAAGTATTTTCTCATTAATATTATGAGGGTTCTTGTTTTCCCTCCTAGGTTGAGGCCTGAATCTTTTACGTATTGCTATGACTTTTTATTTTTAATTAAACTTTAATCTCTAAACGACTTTAAGTTACTATTTATTTCTTTAGTTACCAAGTCTGAAAACTGTTCTATTGTGATTGCTCCCAAATCCGCACCTCCATGTCTTCTGACAGAAACTGTATTGGAACTTTCATCAGTATCACCAACGATTAACATAAATGGTATCTTGTTCATTTCTGCTTCTCGTATTTTCTTGCCTACAGTTTCGTTTCTGTGGTCAACAAGGGCGCGAATTTCGTTATTTTCTAGCGATTTTAAAACTTTTTCGGCATATTTTTCATGTTTCTCACTAACAGGTAAAACAATAGCTTGATCTGGGATCAACCATAAAGGGAAATTACCACCTGTATGTTCCAACAAAAGCGCTATAAAACGTTCCATACTTCCAAAGGGAGCTCTGTGTATCATTACAGGTCTATGCAGTTCATTATCACTACCTTTATAAGTGAGCTCAAATCGTTCCGGTAAATTGTAATCGACTTGGATCGTACCCAGTTGCCATTGTCTTCCCAATGCATCCTTGACCATGAAATCTAGTTTTGGTCCATAGAATGCAGCTTCCCCACTTTCTATAACAAAATCCAAGCCTTTTTCCTTGGCTGCATTTATGATAGCCCGCTCAGACTTTTCCCAATTTTCTACAGAGCCGATATATTTTTCTGGAGTATCCAGGTCCCTAACAGATACTTGGGCAGTAAAATCTTCAAAACCTAAAGAACCTAGTACATATAAGGATAAGTCGATAACATCTTTGAACTCTTGATCTAGTTGGTCGGGTGTACAAAAAATATGGGCATCATCCTGCGTAAATCCACGTACCCTTGTAAGTCCATGAAGTTCACCGCTTTGTTCATACCTATATACAGTTCCAAACTCCGCGTACCTTTTCGGTAATTCTTTATAACTAAAAGGTCTAGTATTATAAATTTCACAATGATGGGGACAGTTCATTGGTTTTAAAAGAAACTCCTCATCTTGCTTGGGTGTATGGATCGGTTGGAAACTGTCTTCTCCGTACTTGGCATAATGCCCCGATGTAACATAAAGTTCTTTTTGTCCAATATGGGGTGTTACTACCATTTCATAGCCCGCTTTCTTTTGAGCTTTTTTCAGAAATTGCTCCAAGCGCTCTCTTAAAGCCGCACCTTTTGGTAGCCATAATGGAAGGCCTTGTCCTACTTTTTGGGAAAAGGTAAAAAGTTCCAGCTCTTTGCCCAGCTTTCTGTGGTCTCTTTTTTTAGCTTCTTCCAACAAGGCCAAATATTCGGTAAGCTCTTTTTGTTTGGGGAAAGAAATACCATAAACCCTAGTTAATTGAGGGTTGTTTTCGTCACCTCTCCAATAAGCTCCGGCAACACTTAATATTTTAATGGCCTTTACTATTCCGGTGTTCGGAATATGACCTCCACGACATAGATCTGTGAATGTATCATGGTCACAAAAGGTGATGGTGCCATCTTCTAAGTTTTCAATGAGCTCAACCTTATACTGATTTCCTTGGTCCTTATAAAACTGTAACGCGTCAGATTTTGAGACTTCCCGCATTTTATAATCATGTTTGCCTCTGGCTATTTCCAATGCCTTTTGCTCTATTTTAGCAAAGTCTTTTTCGGAAATAGTACCTGTGGGTAAATCAACATCATAATAGAAACCATTTTCGATAGCAGGACCGATGGTCAATTTTACGCCAGGGTAGAGCTCCTCCAGTGCTTGTGCTACGATGTGTGACGTAGAATGCCAAAAAGCTCTTTTACCTTCTTTGTCCTTCCAGGTATATAGTACAAGAGACCCGTTATCGGTTAACGGTGTGCTGCTCTCAACGATAGTGCCATTGAACTTGGCGGAAATAACATTCCTTGCAAGTCCTTCACTGATGCTTTTGGCCACATCTACGGGAGTGATGCCTTTCTCAAATTCTTTAATTGAGCCGTCCGGCAAGGTTATTTCTATCATATTTAGTTTTTATAAAACAGGGGGCAAAGATAATATGTTGAATTTACCTCTACAATATATTATATATATGTTTTGAATTGATTCAAATGTAAGCCGTCATTTATGATCATCTATTGGGTGTAATCAGTACTTTATTACGAAAAGGGTCATTTATATGGAGGTTCTCTTAAATATTGTTCAATTCTATTGTTTTGAATCATTTTTTTAATTAAATTCAATGCCCTTTTTCTTTCAAAACTTGCAAAGTCCTAATTATAAGAATGTTGGGTTTTTTGTTTTAAAAAAGTTGAAAAAAGGTGATTATTTTTCTTTGTTATTTAAAAAACAGGCTTACATTTGCAGCCCGCTAATCGGATAAGATATTTCTTCAATGATTAGAGGTGATAAAAGAGTGTAAACGTTCATTGTATATTGTTTTCTGATGGTTTGAAAAAAAATAATTTTTTTCTTTTTTAAAAGTTGTCAGGTTAAAAAACAGTTGTATATTTGCACCCGCTTAGGCAAAGACCTAGGGGCGGGAAGAGGAAACTTGGCGAGGAGCCTTGTTGAATTTCCTGATCGGAGTTCATTGAAATATTGTGGAGAGAGTCGTATCCTTAAATGGGGGTGCGATGGTAGAGAAACATAAAGAATTAGATCGAGAGAATCGGGGCCGTGGACAAGTTCG
>NZ_JAQPCG010000013.1 GCF_028464145.1 Maribacter sp. PR1 | reverse complement strand
CGATACCAATGTATAACTTCGGTACAGCAGTAATTTGGGTAATCATATCTTTAATTTTTAGTTCATTTTAAAGATACTCGACTTACTGCTTTTTCATCGATGCTATAAACAATACGGGCTTAGGTTTTAAACGCTATGGTCTGTGTATATTTATAATGTCGCGAAATCTTTGGGATTTCGCTTTGGACAGAAAAAAAGAAAAAGCAAAACAAAAAGCTTTAGCTTAGTGCGCAGACGGAAACGAAAAGTTTCCTTACCAACAACACTACGCTTAGCCGAACCGTTAGGCAACTATTGGTACGATAAACGGACATCCTTTACAAAGTTAAAGGGACATAGTTTACACTTTTGAGATGTATAAATTGTTTGATAAAAACAATTTATCATGCCTTGGAAAGTAACAACAACTATGGAACAAAAAGTAGAATTCATCTGCGAGTGGCTGACACAAAAGTACACCGTCACAGAACTTTGCCGAGTCTTTGAAATCTCAAGGCCAACGGCTTACAAAATGATAACCCGATACGAAAAATAGGGTATCGAAGGTCTTAGGGAAAGGAACAGATCTCCAAACAATCACCCGAACAGAACAGCTGAAATCGTCGTAAAAAATATCCTTGAACTAAAGGAAAAACATTCGCTCTGGGGAGCTAAAAAAATCAGGAAACTGTTGTTTAACGTTTGTGATGGAAAAGACATTCCAAGTGTCGTCACTGTTCACAATATTCTTTCTAGACATGGCCTGGTCAAACCTCAGAAAAGGTGTAAGAGGGTCAAACCTGTATTCCCTGTGTTCGACCCACAAGAGTGCAATGAGGTTTGGAGTGCGGACTATAAAGGAAAGTTTCTGATGGGCAATAAAATCTATTGTCACCCACTTACCATTGCAGACTCCAAAAGTCGTTTCTTGTTCACCGCAAAGGGGCATTACCATGAAAATCTAAAGTCCGCTAAGGCAGAGTTCACAAAGGTTTTCAGAAAATACGGTATCCCAAAACAAATGCACACCGACAATGGTAGCCCCTTTGGTTCCGTTCGTGCCATACAACGTTTTACACAACTCTCCTACTGGTTTATCGAACTCGGAGTCATGCCTGTATTTTCAGACCCGGCACATCCAGAACAAAACGGAAGACACGAACGCATGCACCGTGACCTGAAGGCAGCTTGTGCCAAACCCTCGGCCTATGACATGAAAGCGCAACAAAGGCGTCTGAACGCCTTTGTTAAAGAATATAATCACATTAGGCCCCATGAATCTTTGGAGATGAAAACACCTGCGGATTGCCATGATTTTTCCAATAGACCATACCCTGAAAAAATTCCGAAATATGACTACACATCAAGCATGAAAGTTATGAAAGTATGCCAAAATGGATCCATGCGCTGGAAGTCGTATTACTGGGTGTATCTAACTGCAGCACTTAAAGGAAAATACGTCGGTGCAGAAGATCAAGGAAACGGAATTTGGAGAGTATTTTATAGAGACGTATTTTTAGGTTACTTTAACGAAAAGAACATAAGAGACAAACAAGTATCAATTAGGCTAAGTCAGAATCTAGTGTAAAGCATGTGACTTTAACTTTGTAAACTATGTGTCTTAACGAACATTTATACTCCTGGTTTTGTCCTCTAATTATTCCATAATGAAAACCTCTTCAATTCTCAACTTGAATACTTTTGAAATATCATATGCTAATTGGAGGGAAGGATTATATTTTCCTTTCTCAAGAAAAACAATAGTTTCTCTTCGTACCCCAACTTTTTTAGCCAGTTCAATCTGGGTCAAATTATCCTTGGCACGGAGTTCCTTAATTCTTGTTGTCATCTATGCCTACTCTTGAAAGGTACAACCGAATAAAAAGAAAAATGAGGGTCATCCCGGCCATGCCAATCACTATTACCAATTTGGCTTTGTTTACCGAATCAACAGAAAATATATCTAGGGTAAACAAACCAACTAGCCACATATAAATGGAAATCCTAAAGGCCATCGAAGCAGCCTTTTGATTTATCTTTTTTGAGAGCTCGTCTTCAGACTTTAAACCTGATTTTGCATCATTAAGTGCCTGAATACCAGAATAGATTACAAATCCGACTATAACCAACATGACTCCAATAGTTCCGTAAGCGAATTCATTAAATGGCTTGGTTGTTTTGAATATCCAATAACCCATTAAACCCAAAATAAGGGCCGCAACAGTAAACTTTACTATCGCTAAATTTTTTGCTTTCATAGTTATGTTATTTATTTCTAACATAAAGTTAGATATATATAACTTTAGATACAAGTAAATTCTGAAGAAATTACAATTGACTAAATAAAAATGCTTAGAACAACGTGTAAGCGCAATTACAGTGGATTCAACTATAAAAGTCCTACTCAGAACCCCTCCGCTTTTTAGAATAGGAATAAAACAAATACGCCACTAAAATCAATACCAAAAAAGGTAGATAGGTGCCAATGGCAACTCCTATTTCATAGGCACTATCCGGAGCTTCCTCGATTTTCTTTTCGATATCCGAAACATCCTGTAAAACCATAAATACGCCCATAATCATATATCTATTTCCAAACTGATGGGACAATGGTCGCTGCCCATGACTTGATCATGAATTTTAGCCGACTTCACTTTGGGCCACAGCGATTCGCTTACCAAAAAATAGTCGATACGCCAACCTACGTTTCTGCTTCGGGCCCCACCCCGCATACTCCAAAAGGTATATTTATCAAAAGTCTCGGGGTGCAAGGTTCTAAAACTGTCCTTTACATGTAACGTGGACAACATATGCTCAAAACCATCGATTTCCACCTGTGTAAATCCGGAGGTCTTATTGTAGTTGGATTTTGGGTTGGCCAAATCGTTTTCGGTATGGGCCACATTAAAATCGCCCGTAATGATCAGCGGTTTCTTTTTGGAGAGGTTCAATAGAAAGTCCGTAAAATCCTTGTCCCATCCGGAGCGATAGTCCAAACGTTTCAACCCGTTTCCGCTATTGGGCACATAGACATTGACCAGATAAAATTCATCATATTCCGCATAGGATATTCTACCCTCCATATCATGATCCTCTATACCCATATCGCTACCAAAAGAAATGGGTTTCGTCTTCGATAATATTCCTGTTCCCGAATACCCTTTTTTCTCTGCACTATTACTGAACAGTTCATAATCGGATATTCCCTTTAATGCCTCCGCAACTTGATCATCCTGAGCCTTGGTCTCCTGTACGCAGAAAACGTCAGCATCAAAACTGGACACAACTTCTTCAAAGCCTTTTTTAACAGAAGCCCTTATTCCATTGACGTTCCATGATACTAATTTCATTTTTCCCTTTTTAATTTTATTGCCTAGTTAAAACTACTGATTCATTAATTCCTCTATTTCCTCTATCTCAATGGGAATATTACGCATCAGATTAAAAGGGGCTCCCTTTTCTTGGATGACCACATCGTCTTCCAACCGGATACCCATATTTTCCGCAGGAATGTAAATCCCCGGCTCTACCGTAAAGACCATATTGGCTTTCATCGGTGTTTTTAACGCACCATAGTCATGGGTGTTCAACCCAATATGATGGCTGGTTCCATGCATAAAGTATTTTTTGTATGCTGGCCACTCCGGATCTTCATTTTGAACATCGGCCTTGTCCAACAGTCCGACCCCCAATAACTCCGAGGTCATGAGCTTACCACATTCCTTATGATATTCGGCCCACAGTGTTCCCGGAACCAACAATTTGGTGGCTTCGTCCTTCACTCGCAATACGGCGTTATAGACTTCTTTTTGTCTTTTGGTGAATCGCCCGTTCACAGGAATGGTCCGGGTAAGGTCGCTGGAATAGTTGGCATACTCCGCGGCCACATCCATTAGAAGCATATCACCTTCCTTACAGGGCTTATTGTTTTCTAAATAGTGCAGTACATTGGCATTATTGCCCGAGGCGATGATGGGCGGATAGGCAAATCCCTTGGAACGGTTCCGTATAAATTCGTGCAATAGCTCAGCCTCCACTTCATACTCCATAACGCCGGGCTTTACAAAGCCCAATAACCTACGGAAACCTTTCTCGGTAATGTTACAGGCCATTTGCATCAACTCCAGTTCCTCCGGTTCCTTAATCCCACGGATTTCCTGAAGTATCGGGTTGCTCTTTGCCATTTGATGGGCGGGGTATTCCTGTTTACACTTTTGGATGAAGCGATCCTCGCGGGTTTGGGTCTCCACGGCCTGCCGATAATGCTCATTCGTATTGAAATAAATGGTATCGGCCTCCGTCATCAAATCAAAGAATATTTTATTGAATTCCTTTAACCAATAAATGGTCTGTATGCCGGAAACTTCCGTTGCCTTTTCCTTAGTCAATTTTGCACCTTCCCAAACGGCAATGTGGTCGTTGGTTTCACGAACGAACAGGATTTCCCGGTGTTTTTTGTCTATGGCATCAGGAAACAATAACAAAATAGTTTCCTCTTGATCGGCCCCACTTAAATAAAAAATATCCCGATGTTGCTCAAAGGGCAGAACACTATCGGCCCCAATAGGATAAATGTCATTGGAGTTGAATACCGCAATACTTATAGGACGCATTCGGTCCATAAATTTTTGACGGTTCTTTATAAAAAGGGAATTCGGTATCTGTTCGTATTTCATGTAAATTATGATTTTGACATAAAATTAAACAATAGCCATGGTTCTTGTAAAGATTACGGCACATATTTGCCGAAATTACATACTTGGTTAAAAGGTATTTTAAGGAACAAATGGCTAACTTGTGCGTACCGATTACCAACAAACCTATTGCCATGAAAAACCGGTTTTTTTTAACTTCATATTTACTTTTAGCTTTCCTAACTGCTTTCGGCCAAACCCAACCTTCTGTTTTTAAAAACTTAAAATTCCGATTTATTGGCCCCGAAGGCAATCGTACCATTGCCATGGCCGGGGTACCAGGAGACCCTATGACCACCTATATCGGTGCGGCATCGGGCGGATTGTGGAAAACCTCCGACGGCGGTATTAGCTGGGACCCCATTTTTGACGATCAAGATGTTTCTTCCATTGGTTCTTTGGCCATTACTCCAACAAATCCGGAAATCCTCTGGGTAGGTACGGGTGAAACCTTTGTGATTCGACCCGCCCATGCCATGGGCGATGGCATCTACAAATCCGAAGACGGGGGAAAGACTTGGGAAAACATGGGACTTGAAAAAACAGGGCGCATCGGTAGGGTCCTTGTGCATCCTACCAATCCGGACATTGTGTATGCAGCCGCTCTTGGACATACCTACGGACCACAACAGGAACGAGGCGTATATAAAACTACAGATGGCGGGAAGACCTGGAATCGGATCTTTTTTGTGGACGAGAATACAGGTGCAGCCGAACTGGCCATGGACCCAAAAAATCCAGACCGACTCCTAGTAGGCATGTGGTCCATACATATCAACACTTGGGGCTTGAACAGTGGTGGTCCAGGAGGAGGTGTTTACAGAACTTTGGATGGTGGGGATACTTGGGAGCCCTTGTCCAAAAACGGTTTGCCCGGAGGTGAAGACCATCCCGTGGGAAAAACGGCTGTCGCCATTTCGCATTCCAATCCCAATATTGTTTATGCTCTTTTTGAAATCGATAGTCCTTCCCTTTATCGTTCCGAAGACTTTGGGGAAACCTGGACCCTACAGACTCGAAACCACGATATTGCCGAACGTGCACCTTACTACACCCGAATGGCCGTATCTACCGAAGACCCTAACGAGCTCTATTTTGCCAGTGTCAAGTTCAGTATCTCCAAGGATGGCGGTAAGACCATTGAAAGCGGTTACAGTGCAGGTGGCGACAACCATGACATTTGGGTGGACCCCACCAATGCGAACCGACTCATGGTGGCCCACGATGGGGGTGCCAGTATCAGCATGAACCATGGCAAAACCTTTCAGCGTATTGTTCTTCCCATTGCCCAGATGTACCACGTGGCCGTAGATGATAAAATTCCCTATAATGTTTTTGGGAACAGGCAAGACGGCTATTCCTATATGGGGCCAAGTAACAGCAAACAGGGCTATATCCCCTTGGGCCTTTGGAAAGGTGTGGGCGGATGCGAAAGTGGCTTTGCACAGCCCGATCCCTTTGACAATGACATCGTTTGGTCCGGTTGTTATGATGGGGGGCTGCAGCGTTATAATGTTAAAACGGGACACGCCCGTGACGTACGGGTTTGGCCAGAGGCCGGGTACGGTTGGGAACCGGGAAAATTGAAATACCGTTGGCATTGGAATTTTCCCTTGGCCTTTTCGCCCCATACAAAACATAGGGTATATGTGGGTAGCCAATATGTGCATAAAAGTGATGACGGCGGACAAAGTTGGCAGGTAATCAGTCCGGACTTGACCTTGAACGATAAGACACATCAACAAAATTCAGGGGGTATTGCCGTTGACAACCTTATGACCTTTGATGGTTCGGTTTTGTTCAGTATCGTGGAATCAACATTGGAACCGGGCCTTATTTGGACGGGCAGCAATGACGGGCAAGTCCAGCTAACCAAAGATGGTGGAACCACTTGGACCAATGTAACCTCCAATATTCCTGACCTTCCCAAATGGGGCACCATTGCCAACATAGAAGCATCACGATTCAAAAAGGGTAGTGTCTATATTACGGTAGACCTACATCAAATGGGCAACTTTGACCCGTATGTCTACAAAACAGAGGATTATGGGCAAACCTGGAAACTGATAAGCAGTACCGTGCCCAAATCCGTTCATAGCTTTGCCCACGTAATAAAAGAAGACCCCAAAAGGGAAGGAATGCTCTACTTGGGAGTAGATAACGGACTTTATATAAGCCATGATGATGGTGAACATTGGATGCGCCTGCGTAACAACCTACCCCCTGCCCCGGTCTATTGGCTGGAAATCCAAGAACGGTTTGATGACCTTGTGGTGGGTACTTACGGAAGGGGCTATTACATCCTGGACAATATTTCCCCTTTACGCGAATATGATATGGACGCCAAGGGTACAGATGCACATCTTTTTAGTCTTAGGCCAACATTTGGTTTCCAAGATGTACAGAGCATCAAAACGGACGGTCCCAGTCTAAACTCTGGCCGAAATCCTGCGTACGGAGCTGATATCAATTACTATTTAAAGGATAGTACAGATCAAAAAATCGAACTGCAGATTTTGACTCTGGAGGATGAAGTGGTCCGAACCTTGAAAGGCAAAAACGGCCCGGGCATCCATAGGGTTATGTGGGACCTCAGATACGAACCCACCTTTAAACCCAAACTCCAGACTACCCCTCCCGGAAGGCCCTGGGTGCAACTCAATGGTGAAGGATGGCGACCTTTGGTCACGTGGGACCTGGATCTTATGCGAGGACAATACGGACCCAAAGTAGTGCCCGATACCTACAAGGTAAAATTGATCATCGGCAATAAGGAATATATTAGGGAAGTGGAAGTCTTGAAAGACCCCAGTACGGAAGGAAGTCTAGAGGATATCCAAGAACAGGTAAGCTTTTCCTTGGAACTTCGGGATGCCATGAACCTCGCCGTAACCATGATCAACGATATTGAGACCATTAGGGAAGAACTGAACATCATCATCCCAAAATTACGCAAGGAAGCCGATCGAAAAAAAGCGGCCGAATTGCGTATCTTGGCGACCAACATTGCAGGTAGCCTATATGATATCCATCTGACCGGGGCCCGGGAAGATGCCTTTAGGTCACCTATGAAGCTTTATGGCCGATTGAGTGCCTTGGCCAGTGATATTGGCGGTTTTGGTGCCGATTTTAAACCCACGGACCAGCAAAGGGACGTATATGCCATCTTTAATAAACGCCTTAAGGATGTGGATGCGAAGTTTAAAAAGTTTATCGATGTGGAGGTAAAACAATTAAACAGCCAATTGAAGAAAAGCGAACTACAAATACAACCTGCCAAAAAAATAAAATCATAACATAATTCAACGAACATACCTATGAAAAAACAACTCTTTATTGCCTTAACAACCGTTTTGGCCATGTCTTGCGGTGAATCCAAAAAAGAAGAATCGCAAGCGGAACTATTTGCTAGAATCGACACGGAAATACAGCAAAATGCCAAGGGTTACAGCACCCTTAAAGAAGCTAGTGAAACCATCGGTCACCGCCTAACAGGTTCTGAAAATGGGGCCAAGGCAGAGGAATATACCTATAACAAGTTTAAGGAATACGGTTTTGAGGATGTGGAATACCAAACCTTTGAGGTAGAGGCTTGGTCTCGCGGAACGGTATCCGTTTCCATTAACGACGAAGCCGTGAAGGCAGTAACCTTGGGACATTCCCCTGTGGAAGCTAACGTAACTGGAGAAATTGTGGATATGGGCAACGGACTGGAAGCGGATTATGCAGCCAACCCAGATGCGGCAACCGATAAAATTGCCCTGGTCTATATCAGTATTTTAGAGGGAAGTCCGGAGGGATTGACCAACCTTCACCGAAGTGAAAAAACGGCCTTGGCCATCAAATACGGCGCCAAGGGAATCATCATTATCAATCAGGTAGATAATGGGGTACTATTAACGGGAACCGCCTCCGTAACCGGGGAATTGATACCCATTCCTGCGGTATGTATCGGCAAGGAAGATGGTATGGCCTTAAAAGAAACCCTGAAAGAAGGAACCGCCTCCGCCACCATTGAAATGACCAATAATAGCGACATGATTAAGGCAAGGAACGTGGTAGCTACATTACCGGGAAGTGAAATTCCTGACGAGATCATTGTGATAGGGGGTCATCTGGATTCTTGGGATCTAGCTACGGGTGCCATTGATAACGGAATTGGTTCGTTTGCCGTATTGGATATTGCCAGGGCATTTAAAGCAAATAATCTTCAACCAAAAAGAACTGTAAAGTTTGTTATGTTTATGGGTGAGGAACAAGGGCTTTTTGGATCAAGACATATGGTAGCCGAGGCTTTAAAAGAGGGTAAAATGGAACAAATCAAATACATGATGAATTTAGATATGGCGGGTAACCCCATAGGAATGAACGCCGGTGGAAAATTGGATAACGAGGCCTTTTTTACCGAATTAGGAGCTGCTATTCAACAACAGGACAGTATTTATAAAAACGAGTTTTCCAACCGCTCCGGACTGCATAGCGACCATCAGCCTTTTATGTTGGAAGGGGTGCCTATTTTATCCGTGCACAGCAACTTGGACCGTTCCATTTATGGCTGCTATCATTCGGATTGCGACGACTTTAATTTGGTGAACGAGGAACATATGACCAATACTTCCAGATTTGGAACCATGATGCTTTATGGCCTAGCCAATGCCGAGACCTTGCCCGCTACCAAAATGGACAGCGAGACCACAAAGGAATTTATGATCAAAAACAACTTAAAGGAAAAACTGATTATTGGGGGCGATTGGAAATGGGATGAATAGGATCTCTTTTTATGTGGTTTTTCAGTTTACTATAATTAATTACTAAAGTTGATATTTCATTCCATAGTTATGAAAGATTATAAGACCACAATTCTTTTTCTATCAATAATTTTAACGCTTTTTTGCTGTAAGAACGATAAAATATTAAAAAAGGAATCGTCCGTTAATTTACCAGAGAAACCTAACATAGTTATCATATATGCCGATGATTTAGGATACGGGGAAATTGGTGCCTATGGGGCCACCGAATTGGAAACCCCCAATATGGATGTACTGGCCAATGGTGGACTCAGGTTTACCAACGGCTATGCCTCATCCGCCACCTGTACGCCTAGTAGATATGCCCTTTTAACGGGAGTTTATCCTTGGCGAAACAAAAATGCCAAAATTCTTCCAGGGTCGGCCTCGTTAATTATCGATACCGCACAAAACACCATTCCAAAAATACTCAAATCAAAAGGGTATGCTACGGGAATTATCGGAAAATGGCATCTCGGCCTGGGAGCAGGAGAAATCGATTGGAACCAACATATAAGTCCGGGTCCCAATGAAGTGGGTTTCGACTATAGCAATATTTTGGCCGCTACACAAGATAGGGTTCCAACGGTCTATATTAAAAATGGTGAAGTCGTAAATCTAGACCCTAACGACCCCATTGAAGTCAGCTATGAAAAGAATTTTGAAGGTGAACCTACTGGTTTGGATAATCCGGAAATGCTTAAAATGAAATGGCACCACGGACATAATAACAGTATTGTTAACGGAATTCCAAGAATCGGTTTTATGAAGGGTGGGGAAGCCGCCAAATGGGTCGATGAGGATATGGCCGACTATTTTCTTGCGGATGCCCAAGCCTATGTCAAAACGAATAAGAATCGTCCATTCTTTCTTTATTATGCCCTACAACAGCCCCATGTTCCTAGAACGCCGCATCCAAGGTTCGTTGGGAAATCCGGTATGGGGCCCAGGGGAGATGTTATAGTTGAAGCTGACTGGGTTATCGGTGCGTTTATGAAAACTCTTGAAGAGGTAGGATTATTGGAAAATACCTTGATAATCTTCTCCAGTGATAATGGCCCGGTCGTAAACGATGGATATTACGATGAAGCCGTTGAAAAATTGGGAAACCATAAACCTGCAGGGGTACTCAGAGGAGGTAAATATAGTCTGTTCGAAGCGGGGACCCGAGTACCTTTTATTACGTACTGGAAAGGGGTCATAGCACCTGGAGTATCGGATGCAATGGTTTCTCAATTAGACCTATTTTCCTCCCTTGCCAATTTGGTGGATAGTGATGAATCGTCTCTCGATAGCCAAGATTTATTGGGTGTGTTGATGGGGAAAAGTAAGGATGGAAGGGACAAACTGGTTATGGAAGCGACTTCCAGAACGGCCTTCAGAAAAGGGGATTGGGCGATGATTCCACCTTATAAAGGGGCTGTCAGAAACGTTTTGGTAGATATTGAATTGGGAAATGACAGCGTATACCAATTATATAATCTGAAGGAAGATATTGGTCAGCAAAAAAATTTGGCCCATAGTAATCCTGAAAAATTAGAGGAAATGATACAGGAATACCGCGCTATCATTGACCATAAACAAACCCATAATGAATTACTTCGGTTAGAATAAAATTGATTCTGAATAACAATATGAGCCATCAAAAAGTATCAAACGCCTTTCTATTTATTTTTTTAATTTTTTCTTTCTTCTTGGGGCATTCCCAAACTTCAGAAAATGAAAGTAACCGTTACCTTGTACTTGTCCGCCCGGCATTTGATGGAACTTTGGCCTATAACACGACCGAGTTCGTAGCCCAATACTGGCGAGTTCCAGGAAATACCGGTTTCAATAAAAGTGTTGATTGGATTGCATCCGAATTGGAAAAAGCCGGCTACGTTTTGGAATCCGAAGCCCAGTCAACGAGTCGACTCACTTATCGCATTGAATCCAGACCCATGGATAGGCCCACCTGGGAACCTGTTTCGGCACAGTTGAGTATCGTAGGGGAAAGCACACCGCTTTTAGTCTCTTCCAAAAACAGGAATATGACCTTCCTCAACTCCGTTTCCACCCCTCAGGCAGGTATTACGGCGGAGGTCATTTATATAAAACCGGAGGATGATCTTTCGTCGATGGATTTAAAAGATAAAGTCGTCTTTATAGAATCGGGCATCAGAAGTGTCTACAAACAACTTTTGGGAAACGGCGTTTTGGGTGTCCTGTCCTATGATAATCCGGATTATCTGCAACCCGAAAAAAATGTCACTTCCATCCAATTTAGAAGCCTGCCATCACAAACCGATACGAAATTTTGGGGTATCGCCCTGTCCTTTGAAGCCAAGGAAAGACTCCAAGAAGCCTTGAAAAAAGGAAGAACAAAAGTGACCGTGAATATTCAAACAAAAATCTACACTACGGATGAGCTTACGGTAATCGCCAACATAAAAGGCTCCAAAAACCCTCAGGAAAGATTGGTGTTTAGCGCCCATATTCAAGAACCCGGAGCCAACGACAATGCCAGTGGTGTTGGAACACAATTGGAAATGGCCACTATTGCAGCAAGTTTAATTGAAGAAAACAAACTAGATGTGGACCGAACCTTGACCTTTTTATGGGGTGATGAAATCTCTTCGACCCATAGGTACATACAAGAAGATAAAGAGAGGGCCAAAGGCATAAAATGGGGCATTAGTCTGGATATGGTAGGTGAGAATACAGACATCACGGGTGGCTCATTCCTAATAGAAAAAATGCCAGATCCCAGTGCCATTTGGACCCGTGGCCAAGATAAACATACGGAATGGGGAGGCGAAGTACTAGCCTTGGAGGATATGAAACCCCATTACCTCAACGATTTTATCATCCATAATTTTAAAGAACAGGGGAACTATGCGAATTGGAAGGTGAATACAAACCCTTTTGAGGGAGGAAGCGACCATACGCCCTTTTTAAAATCGGATATCCCCGGGCTACTTTTATGGCATTTTACGGATCAGTTCTATCATACCGATAATGACAGAATTGACAAAGTCTCCCAAGAGACTTTGAAAAATGTTGGAACGGCCGCTTTGGCCAGTGGACTTTATCTGGTCAATGCCAATACCGATACAGCCAATGAGATACTGAATCTCGTTGAAAAATCGGCCCTAAAACGTTTGGAATCGGAATTTGAGCTCAGCATTAAAAGTACACTTCCCGCGGATGAAAAACCAATACTTGCCGCTTGGGAGGATTGGTACTTAAAAGCTTTACAATCTATAACAGATTTGGAACCCCTACCCACGAAGGATTTGCAACATAAGATTAAAGTTGCCCAACAAAAAGTAAGAGAAAGGACCCAAAACTACTTGACAGAACTTGACGCACGTTAATCGAAATCAAGGGTAAAATTCTTAAGGTCTTTGGCGCTCATCTTCAAAATATTTACGTCCATGGTAATGGGTGTTACCGGTTCGTCCAAACTGTCCGTGGGCACATTGACCATGGCATCTACCACCTGCATACCCTTGATTACCTTGCCGTACACCGTATAATCACCATCCAAGCGATGTTCGCCCTGTTTGTTCTGTACTATATAAAATTGGCAGCGTGCCGATAGTTTATCCGGATTTCCATCCCTGCCAGCACCAAAGGCACCGTACGTATGTGTCAACTTCTCATTGAATTCCGGCGCCAGCAGGTATTCGGGGTCATTGAAGCCTTCTGGCGCATCCGGGCAACCTGCCTGTGCCACAAAATTGGGAATGACCCTATTGAAGGTGAGACTGTCCCAATACCCTGCATTCGCCAATTGAATAAAGCTTTTTTTGTGATTGGGCGTCTCGTCATGGAGCCATACCAAAATTTCACCCTGGGGAGTTACAATTTGGCCTACATCGTACTTTTTTAGGGATGAACAGGCAGAAACAACAAGACAAAAGACAAAAACTAGGATACTATATTTCATGTATTGTAATTATAGTTTTTCAAAAGTTACATGGAACATCCAAAATAATTCTTCAAGGATGTTTCATTGTATCTATTTCGGTCCTAAAACTACAAAAAAGAGGGAGATCAACTATTGTCCCACCTTGTTAGTTTTCGGGACCTATATTACAACGGTTTTTGCCAAGAGATTTTTTTTGCTGCACCCTGAACTTATTGCTACCTTCCAAATTGTAATTTCTGATTTTTTACTATGAGACTTTTTTTCGTTATCACTTTGTTTTCTATAGGCCTAGGCTTTTCACAGGTACAACCTACTAAACCCGAGGAGGTGGCCCTTGATATATCCGCCAAGGCAACACTACAGGAACAATCGATTTTTAAGCATATTCCCTTAAAAAACATCGGACCTACGGTCATGAGTGGAAGGGTGGCCGATTTAGAAGTCAATCCAGATGACCCCACCGAATTTTATGTTGGTTATGCATCGGGTGGTGTGTGGCATACCAGAAACAATGGGACCACCTTCACCCCAATTATGGATAATGCGCCAAGCATCAATGTAGGGGATATTGGTATCCACTGGCCTTCCAGGACCATTTGGGTGGGTACGGGAGAGAATATTTCCTCTCGTTCATCCTATTCTGGCATTGGCATACTAAAGACGAACGATAATGGAAAAACATGGGAAAACATGGGCCTTGCCGATGCGCATCACTTTGGGCGCATTCTCGTACATCCCAACAATCCAAACGAAGTAGTGGTAGGGGTTACGGGCCATCTCTATTCCCCCAATGAAGAACGGGGCATGTACAAAAGTACCGATGGCGGGAGAACGTGGCAAAAGACCCTTTATATAAACAATACTACGGGAATCATTGATGTGGCCCATGCGCCCAACAATTTCTCCATACAGTATGCGGCTGCTTGGGAAAAGGATAGAAAGGCCTGGGATTTTATAGGTAGCGGAAATGCATCGGGCATTTATAAAAGTACGGACGGCGGTAGTTCCTGGAAAAAGATAGCTGGTTCGGGAAGCGGGTTTCCAACGGGGGAAGGTGTAGGTCGGATAGGATTTGCTGTATTCGATGAACAAACGGTATATGCCGTGCATGACAATCAGTTTCGGCGCCCAAAAACCACAAAAGAAGAAGATCAACCCTCTGGCCTTACAAGAAAGGACTTTACGAGTATGACCGTATCCGAGTTTCAGGAACTGAAAAATACCGAATTGGATTCCTTTCTAAAAAAGAACCGTTTTCCCAAAAAATATACGGCCCAAACCATGAAGGAAATGGTCATAAAAAAAGAAATACAACCTTCTGATGTGGCCCGATATCTTGGAGAAGGGGATTCAGATGAACAGGACACACCAGTCATTGGGGCCGAGGTATATCGCAGTGATAACGGAGGTCAAACTTGGACAAAACAGAACGAAGATTACATTGATAATCTGTTTTACAGTTATGGTTATGTATTTGCCCAAGTGCGAGTAGACGCCAGCAATAAGGATAAAATCTATCTTCTAGGCGTTCCCATTATCAAATCCGATGATGCGGGAAAAACCTATACCTCTATCCAAAGGGAAAATGTACATGTGGACCATCATTCCCTTTGGGTGAACCCAAAACGGCCCGGGCACCTCATCAATGGTAATGATGGCGGTTTGAATATTTCCTATGATGATGGGGCAAACTGGACAAAACAAAATTCCGAATCCGTGGGAACCTTTTTTGCGGTAAATATAGACCATCAAGAACCCTACAACGTATATGGTGGTCTCCAGGACAATGGCGTTTGGATGGGTCCAAACAATGCTGAGACCGACTTTGAATGGCAACAAACGGGACATAATCCGTGGAAGGGAATTGCAGGTGGGGACGGAATGCAGATACAAATAGACCGTAGAAACCCACAAATCGTATATACAGGCTCACAATTCGGTTATTATTCACGATTGGACCTTGGGAAAGACACCCGCACCTTCATCAGGCCCACCCACAGTTTGGGGGAATCGCCCTATCGGTTCAATTGGGAGTCTCCCATCCTACTATCATCCCATAATCAGGACATCCTGTATTTCGGCACCAACAAATTTATGCGGTCCATGGACCAAGGCGATACTTGGGAACCCATCTCCCCTGACCTGACATCCGGTGGAAAAACAGGAAATGTCCCCTATGGAACCATTACGACCATTTCAGAATCACCCTTTCAATTTGGACTACTTTATGCAGGTACCGATGATGGACATATACAGGTATCCAAAAATGGAGGTAGTACTTGGGAGGATATCGGACAGAACATCAACCTTACATCGATTTCCGGTACGATAAGTACAAATAGGGGGCATCCCCTTTGGGTAGCTCAAGTAGTGGCATCCCAGCATAAAAAGGAACGGGTATACGCCGCGCTCAGCGGTTACCGCTACGACGATTTCACCAGCTATGTATTTAAGAGCGAGGATTATGGAAAGTCTTGGCAATCCATTGCTTCCAACATACCAGACGCTCCGGTTAATGTGATCATTGAGGATACTGCAAATGAAAATTTACTTTTTGTAGGTACGGATAATGGCCTATATGCCTCGTTGAACCAAGGGAAGACTTGGGAAGCTTTTCAAAACGGCATGCCTAATGTAGCCGTACATGACCTTGTAATACAGCCCGAAGCAAAAGAATTGGTTGTGGCCACGCATGGAAGGGGAATCTATAAAGCAGGTATCGCACCTTTGCAGTCCATGACCCCGGATATTCTAAATCAAAAAATACACGTATTTCCCCTAGAAAACAAAAAATATTCAAATCGATGGGGCAATGCACGAAGCGTATGGCAAAAACCGAATACTCCCGGACTTGATATTGTATTCTATGTTTCAACACCTGGTATGATTAAAGCTCAGGTGCTTTCTGAAGATGGGATTGTTGTGAGCCAAACAGAAACGAACGCCGACAAAGGAATTAATATCCTCTCTTTTGATGTGGCCTTTTCCAAAGAGGGAAAAAATAATTATTTACAAAAACACAAAACCAAGCTGGAAGAGGCTAAAGACGGCAAAACCTATTTACCAAAAGGAACGTATAATGTAGAAATTTCATGCAATGGAAAAACAGAAAAAAGTAACTTTAAAATTGAATAAAAAATAGTGCGTACAAAATGGAACTAAACCTAGGAATTCCCGCATTGCTGTTTCCGGCCATTTCTCTGACCATGTTGGCCTACAACGCCAGATACCTGGCCATTGCTGCATTAATTAGGCAGCTTCATCAAAAATTTGAGGAAACCGCTTCAAAATCAGTTGGGCTACAGGTACGAAAGCTTCGAAGAAGACTTACGATTATTAAAAATATGCAAGCCACTGCTATTTTCAGCTTTTTGCTGGCGGTAATAACCATGTCCTTAATCTATATACGACTTACCTTTTGGGCGAATCTCGTTTTTGGAATTAGTTTATTGGCGCTTATGATTTCCTTGATTCTTTCCTTTATTGAGGTTCAACTTTCCACCAAAGCTTTGGAAATCCAACTTAAGAATATGGAAAATTAGATCTCCGTGGTTTTATTGTTCAAACCCCTCATTATCCGTTAATTTTAAGGTTGTTAAATCCAAATAACTAGTATATTTACATCCCTTTAAATAGAAGAAAACACTATGAAACGTGTAAAAGACGTTCCCTATTTCAAAAAAATACGCGAGGTAAGGGAATTTGAATTCGGGGTCTTTTATTATTTTGAAGGATTAGTCATTTCCGAGATGAAAGAAGGTGTTGTATTCGAATGGAGTATGGCTGAAAAGGCAGTTAAAGCTGCAAAGGAAATTTTCGGCGAGCATAAGCCCATTGCCTACATTTCCAACCGTATAAATAGTTATACTGTAATCCCTACGGAGTGGCTCAAATTTTATAAAAACAGGCATCAGTTATCCTACTATAGTGTTGTGGGAAGTACCCAAGGTAGTTTTGCCAGTATCGTTTTGGAAAAAATGTTTTTCAAGGAATCCCTTAGGCAATTCAATGACTTGGAAGCTGCGATTGCTTGGAGCCTTCAAAAAATTGAAAACCAACAAAAAACGGCGCCATAGCTCATTAAAACAGTCCATCTTGACCAGTAATTTTATTTCCATAAAAAATCAGTTCCTTCAAATTTTAAATGGATTTATAAAAATCTTACACTGGCCAGTCAAAACTGACTCCTTAATACCACAAAATAATTTTACACTGCTTTTTAACTTGGGACACAAATAACTACTTAAATCTGTTTAAAGAAAATACCTTAAAAACCCCTTTTAGGCTTGAGATTTTAAACAGTAAATAAAGTATTCTTAAAATGGGTCTAAATAGCTTACTTAGATTCTTGAAAACTTGTTAATAACTCTATTGTGGTGTAAATTTGTAAATAAAATAATCAACTAATGAGCGGATTTTTTAAATCTTCGATAGGTAGAAAATATGCGATGGCACTTTCAGCCTTTTTCTTAATGATATTTCTACTTCAACACTTTGCCATTAACATCTTATCGGTTTTCAGCGCAGATGCTTTCAACGAAGCTTCGCACTTTATGGGAACTTTTTGGATTGTACAATACATATTTCAACCCATTTTAATTTTTGGTGTTGTCTATCACTTTGTAATGGGTTTCATTCTAGAGGCCAAAAATAGGAGTGCACGAGTAAAAAAATACGCCAAAAACAATGGTGGAGCCAATTCGTCTTGGATGAGCAGAAATATGATTTATTCCGGCTTGGCCATATTAGCATTTTTAGTTTTACATTTCATTGATTTCTGGATTCCTGAAATCAACACAAAATATATTCAAGGGGACATGTCGGGGTTATTGGCAGATGGAGAAGGATATCGTTATTATGAAGAGCTTACTCATAAATTTGTTAGTCCTTTAAGGGTAGGCGCTTATGTTATTGCCTTTGTGTTTTTATCCCTTCACTTGTTGCACGGGTTCAGTTCTGCGTTTCAATCTGCAGGAATCAGCTCCATGAGAAAGAAGAAACTACAAACTTTTGGTAAGGCATATGCAATCGTATTGCCGTTAGGGTTTATCATAATTGCTCTTTATCATCATTTTAATCATTAATACCAAATACTTATGTCTGTATTAGACTCAAAAGTACCTAAGGGTCCGTTGAAAACAAAATGGACCGACTATAAGGACCATATTGATCTTGTAAACCCTGCCAACAAACGTAACATCGACGTGATCGTTGTGGGTACAGGGCTAGCAGGTGGTTCTGCAGCTGCTACATTGGCAGAATTGGGATATAATGTAAAAACATTCTGTTACCAGGATTCCCCGCGTAGAGCACATTCAATTGCTGCTCAGGGGGGTATTAACGCCGCTAAAAATTATCAAGGTGATGGTGACTCTGTTTACAGGTTATTTTACGATACTGTTAAAGGTGGTGACTATCGTTCAAGGGAAGCCAATGTGTATCGCTTGGCCGAAGTTTCTGCAAATATCATTGACCAATGTGTAGCACAAGGTGTCCCTTTTGCCCGTGATTATGGTGGTCTTTTGGATAACCGTTCTTTTGGTGGTGTACTGGTTTCGAGAACCTTTTATGCCAAAGGGCAAACAGGTCAACAATTATTGTTAGGGGCCTATTCTGCTATGAACAGACAGATAGCCAGGGGTAAGATTACTCCTTTCAACCGACATGAAATGCTGGATGTGGTGAAGGTAGACGGTAAGGCAAGAGGTATTATTGCAAGGGATTTGGTCACTGGACAACTTGAGAGGCATTCAGCACACGCTGTAGTTATAGCATCAGGAGGATATGGAAATGTTTATTTCCTTTCAACCAATGCCATGGGCTCAAACGCAACCGCTGCTTGGAAAATACATAAAAAGGGGGCATTTTTTGCCAACCCATGTTATACTCAAATTCACCCAACTTGTATTCCTCGTTCTGGGGATTATCAATCCAAATTGACATTAATGTCAGAATCCTTACGAAACGATGGTAGGATTTGGGTACCTAAAAATATAGAAGATGTAAAGGCAATTCGTGAAGGCCGCAAGAAACCAACGGATTTAAGTGAAGACGAAAGGGATTATTACTTAGAGCGCCGTTATCCGGCCTTTGGTAATCTTGTCCCTAGAGATGTTGCCTCCAGAGCTGCCAAAGAAAGATGTGATGCTGGATACGGGGTAAATGCTACGGGTGAGGCCGTGTATCTTGATTTTGCTTCTGCAATTATCCGTTACGGTAAGGAGCAAGCGCAAATTCACGGTATTAAAAATCCGTCAGAGGCCAAAGTTTATGAATTAGGAAAAGGAATCGTAGAAGCAAAATATGGAAACTTGTTCCAAATGTACGAGAAAATCGTTGACGAGAATCCTTATGAAACTCCAATGATGATTTATCCTGCGGTACACTATACTATGGGTGGTGTTTGGGTAGATTACAATTTAATGACAACGATACCTGGTTGCTATGCAATTGGCGAAGCTAATTTCTCTGACCATGGCGCAAACCGTTTAGGTGCTTCCGCACTGATGCAAGGTTTGGCGGATGGTTATTTTGTCTTGCCCTACACCATTGGAGATTACTTGTCCAAGGAAATACGTACTGGTGAAATCCCCACCGATACCACTGAGTTTGAGATAGCCGAAAAATCAGTCAAAGAGCGAATAGATTTCTTTATCAACAACAAAGGAAATCACTCGGTAGACTATTATCATAAACGTTTAGGAAATATCATGTGGAACAAATGTGGTATGTCCAGAAATGCTGAAGGGCTTAAAGAAGCTGCTGAAGAAATTAAAGCCCTTCGTGAGGATTTCTATAAAAACGTTAGTGTTCCCGGTACGGCAAATGAACTGAACAGCGAATTGGAAAAAGCTGGCCGTGTTGCCGACTTCCTAGAACTAGGCGAATTGTTCGCAAAAGATGCATTGGTACGTGAAGAATCTTGTGGAGGGCATTTTAGGGAAGAATCTGTTGAACTAGATGGTGAACAAAAAGGTGAGGCCAAACGTAAGGATGCCGAATTTGCATTTGTTTCGGCATGGGAATATAAGGGCGAGCCTTTCGATGCTATTTTACATAAGGAGCAGCTAGAATTCAACGAAATAGAATTAAAACAAAGAAGTTACAAATAGGAGTTTTTAAACACTGCTATAAAAACTAAAAAATATGAATCTGACTTTAAAAATTTGGAGACAAAAAGGACCGAAAGATAAAGGTTCCATGGTCGATTATAAAGTTTCGGAAATCTCTGAACACATGTCCTTTTTGGAAATGATGGATGTCCTTAACGAGCAATTGATCAACCAAGGAGAGGAGCCTGTTGCCTTTGACCACGACTGTAGAGAAGGGATTTGTGGTTCATGCTCCATGTTCATCAATGGCGAAGCTCATGGACCTGATCGCGGTGTTACTACGTGTCAATTACATATGCGAATGTTCAAGGATGGAGATACAATAACAATCGAACCTTTTAGGGCCAAGGCCTTTCCTGTCATAAAGGATTTGGTAGTGGATAGAAGTTCCTTTGATCGTGTACAACATGCCGGGGGTTACATTTCCGTAAACACCTCTGGTAATACACAAGATGCGAACGCCATCCCAATCTCCAAACATGCCGCTGACGAGGCTATGGACGCTGCAACATGCATTGGCTGTGGTGCCTGTGTTGCTAGTTGTAAAAATGCTTCTGCCATGTTATTTGTTGGTGCGAAAGTTTCACAGTACGCCTTATTGCCTCAGGGTCGTATCGAAGCTGTTGATCGCGTTAAGAACATGGTTGCACAAATGGACTTGGAAGGGTTTGGCAATTGTACCAATACAGGTGCTTGCGAAGTTGAATGTCCTAAGGGTATCTCCTTAGAAAACATTGCCCGAATGAATAGGGAGTATCTAACCGCAAATATTAAAGACTAAGTTTTTTATAAAATCATAATGTTTTTTAAAATCCCACTCCTTTCGGAATGGGATTTTTTATTTTTAAGTGATGTCCAAAACATATTCCAAAGAACGTATCATAGTACCTCGGTTTAACGAGGAAGCTGGTTTTTATACTACACCCCAGCGTTCCAAAATTATGAGCAAGATAAGGGGCAAAAACACAAAACCTGAAATGGCTTTTAGAAAAGCTCTTTTTGCTGCAGGATATAGATATCGCATTGACTATAAAAAGCTGATTGGTAAACCAGATATCGCCCTAAACAGATACAAAACGGTAATCTTTATCGACGGAGAATATTGGCACGGGTACAACTGGGAAGAAAGAAAACCCAAGATTAAGACCAACCGGGATTTCTGGGTTGCAAAAATAGAACGCAATATGCAACGTGATGAGGAGGTCAATGAAGAACTGGAACTCATGGGTTATACCATTTTCAGATTTTGGGAAAGTGAAGTAAAAAAAGAGTTGGATAGATGCCTTACCGAAGTGCTTAAGCATTTGAAGGATTTTAAAAACGAATAAAAAATTCTCAACAAAAATAGTTTAAGAGACCTTTAACCTTGCAAACCCTTTATTTAATAAGGCATTAACGCACATTGGGCTATCATTTTCCTATATTAAATATGAAATAAGTTATTAACCTAAAAAACTAAATATAATGAAGAGGATTGCAATTTTAGCAACACATGGATTTGAAGAAAGTGAATTAAGATCTCCCAAGGAAGCTATGGAAAAAGAAGGTTTTGCGGTAGATATTGTAAGCCCGGAATCCGGCGAAATAAAAAGTTGGTCGAACGGAAACTGGTCTAACAGTTATAAAGTAGATAGAACATTAAGTGAAGTTAATGCAAAGGAATACCATGCCTTAATGTTGCCAGGAGGTGTGCTAAATCCCGATACCCTAAGAAGAAATGAGGATGCACTCATTTTAGTTCGTGATTTCTTTAGCATGAAAAAACCGGTAGCAGCGATTTGCCATGCCCCTCAGCTATTAATAAGCGCTGATGTGGTTAAAGGCAGAACACTGACATCGTTTAGCTCAATTAAAGATGACCTAATCAATGCCGGAGCAAAATGGGAGGATAAAGAAGTTGTTGTGGACAAAGGTTTTGTTACCAGTAGAAATCCACAAGACTTACCGGCCTTTAACTCAAAATTGATTGAGGAAATTAAGGAAGGTAAACATCAAGAGCAACATGCTTAATTTTTAGTTTAGTTGTTTATTAAAGCCCGGGGTTCGTTCCCGGGCTTTTTTATTTCTATTTTTATATAGATGAGCCCAGAAAATAAATTTACATCCAAACTTCCAAAAGTAAAGACTACTATTTTTACGACCATAGGTAAACTAGCTCGTGATCATGGAGCCTTAGACCTTTCTCAGGGTTTTCCCAACTTTGATGCAGACCCTAAACTAATATCATTGGTTAACCATGCTATGGAAAATGGTTACAACCAATATGCTCCAATGCAAGGTTATTATGGACTTAGAGAAATAATTTCTAAAAAAATAGAATCTTTACATGCACAATATTATCACCCAGAGCGTGAGATCACAGTAACGGTCGGGGCAACGCAGGCCATTTACACAGCCATTACAGCGTTTGTTCATCCTGGTGATGAAGTTATCGTGATTAAGCCTGCTTATGATTGCTATGAACCTGCCATTGAGGTTAATGGGGGAATACCTGTATTTCTTCAAACATCTGCTGATGATTATAAAATAGATTGGGAAGACTTCCAAAGAAAAATTACCAACAAAACCCGAATGGTCATCATCAATACTCCACATAATCCAAGCGGTAAAATTTTTACAAAGGAGGATATGTTACAGTTGCAAAGCATTTTAGAATCAACCGATATATTGGTTCTTAGTGATGAGGTATACGAACATATCGTTTTTGATAGTAAACAACATGAAAGTGTTTCTAGGTTTACCGATTTGGCCCAACGCAGTTTTGTTTGTGCCTCCTTTGGCAAAACCTTTCATGTTACCGGTTGGAAGATGGGCTACTGTGCCGCTCCTGCATATCTAATGGATGAATTTAGAAAAGTGCATCAATTTGCGGTTTTCTGTGTCCACCATCCTACGCAGCGGGCATTGGCTCACTATTTAAAAAATGCTGAAAGCTACTTGGAGCTCAATGATTTTTATCAAAAAAAGAGAGACTACTTTCTTAATGGCCTAACCAACAGCAAGTTTAACTTTAAACCTTCTGAAGGAACCTATTTCCAATTGCTTGACTATTCGAAAATTACAAAGGAAAGTGATGAAGAATTTGCCACTAGACTTATAAAGGAAGAAAAATTGGCCAGCATTCCCATATCGTCCTTTAATGTTAACGACAGGGATGATAAAGTCTTGCGTTTCTGTTTTGCCAAAAAAGAGGCATCACTTGAAAAAGCAGTTGCAATTTTAAGTGCACTCTAATCCAAAGCTTCCTTTAACTTGGTCATAAATTCACCAATTTTATTAGGTTCCAACCAACGGGTAACTATTACCATATCATTTTCCTTATCTACCACGATAAAATTACCGCCAAAACCAGCGGCGTAATAAATATTTTCGGATAACCCTTCCCAATATCGGTCCCCTTTTCTATTCAACCACCACATGTAACCGTAATTGACATTGGGTTCTGATGGCTTGATCGCTTGTTGAATCCAATTTTGGCTAATGATTTGTTCGTTTTTCCATTTACCGTCGTTAAGGAAAAGGAGTCCAAAACGTGCCATATCCTCCGTACTTATAAACATCCCCGCTCCCGAATGGCCCCCACCGGTAACCGATTTCATCTGTAGACCATCAATTTCTGTCCAAGCGTGATCATAACCATGCCACCTCCATGTAGTGCTCGCTCCAATTCGATCCATAACATGCTCTTTAAGGACTTGAGGCAACGGTTTTCTCCAAACATGTGTTAAGGCATAGGCGAGAACATTGACACGAACATCATTATATTCCATAAACGTACCTGATTCTTTGGGTTTTTCAAATTTCCAATCATCAATATCCCCTTCTCTTGGTGGCCGGTCGGCCCAATCCTTGCCTCCCCAAAGTTCTCCGGACCAAGCTGAATTTTGTTGTAATAAATGTTCCCATGTAATCTTTGAATTATGTTCCCCTCCAAAGGTACCGTCCCAAATATAATCCGAAGCTTTGTCCTTGGTGGAGGATATCAAGCCTTGGTCCAAAGCCAACCCAGCAGTAGTACTCAAAAAACTCTTGGTGACACTAAAGGTCATATCCACACGTTTGGTATCACCCCATCGTGCTATAACATATCCATGTTTAAGAATCATTCCAGCAGGACCGCCTCGTTTTTTTGTAGGTCCCAATATTTCATGAAACGGCTCTCTTTCAAATCCTTTTAAAATTGCAATTCTTAAGTCCCTTGAACCAGAGTACTCATTATCCTTCGCGAAATCTAAAGCTGCATTCAGTTTTTCTGAATCAATTTTAAAATCAGAAGAACTTTTTTGTTCCCATACGGCATTACGCTCTGGAAAGTAAGATTCTTGAGCTAATAATACCAAAGAATTAAAAAGTAAGAAAAGGGTAAAAATATGTTTCTTCATTATCATGTATTTATGATTTTATGTCTAAACGCATTAACCAATCTGTTTGTTCATCGCTACCAATAAAATAAGGGTGAGTTCCAAATTTATAGAAGCCGTATCGTTCATAGAACTTTATGGCCCTTTGGTTTTTTTCCCATACCCCCAACCAAAGGAACGACTTATGAGCCTTACTAACCTTACTTTTTACCCAGTCCAATATTTTTTTGCCCAATTGCTTTCCCTGAAACGCTTTCAGTACATAAATTCGCTCCAATTCCATACTATCATTACGCCTTATATCCGATTGGGCATCACTTTGGTTCAACTTAAAATAAGCGACCAATTGACCCTTAAGGTACACGAAGTAAAACTCAGTATTGGGGTTCGTTAATTCAGTATGTAACTGTTCCCTGGAAAATGCCTGATCGATATATGTATTAAAATCATCAGGATTGTTCTGCTCCTTGAACGCATGTACAAAGGTCATTTTAGAAACCGAAATCAAATGCTCTAGGTCCGATAATTGGCATGGTACAAAATCTAGTTTCATGCTACATCACTACTTAATCGGTCAATGTTTCCTGAAAAAGTTTATAGATTCGTTTATACTCATCTGTCCAACTACTAGGTTCTACAAATCCATGACGTTCTACAGGATAAACAGCCATTTCCCAATTCTCTTTTCCAAGTTCTATTAATCGTTGTGAAAGACGCACCATATCTTGGAAATGGACATTGTCGTCCACCATTCCGTGTAGTATTAAAAGTTTACCCTCCAGTCCCTCAGCAAAATAGATTGGGGAACTTCGCTTGTAAGCCAAGCTATCCGATGCTGGGGTATTCAAAATATGCGCAGTATATCCATGGTTATAGGCTGCCCAGTCCCCAACGGAGCGTATAGCCGCGCCTGCACTAAAGGTTTCCGGAGCGTTAAACATTCCCATTAGCGTGATGAAACCACCGTACGAACCGCCATAAATACCTATCTTTTCTGAATCCACACCATAGTTTTCTATCAAATATTTAGCCCCATCTACTTGGTCGGAAAGATCTTTTCCTCCCATATGACGGTATATTCCTGTGCGCCAATCTCGTCCGTAACCGGCACTTCCCCTATAGTCGATATCCATAACCGTATAGCCGTTATCCACTAAAAAGTTATGAAACATATATTCCCGATAATAAGAACTCCACCATTTATGTGCATTCTGAAGATATCCGGCACCGTGAACAAAAATTACGGCGGCGTCATTCTTTACTTCCGTTCTGGGCGTGTATAATCGGGCATGAACCTCTGCTCCATCCGATGCTGAAAAAGTAATAATCTCGGGGTCTTTCCAATCGTAATCACTAAATTCTTCAGTATTGGATTTTGTTATGTCCAAAGGCTCCGCACCTTTGTTATACAAAGGATTTTCCTGTAGGTAAAGTTCAGTGGGTTTGTTGGAATAGGAATAAAGAATGGCCATCTGTTTCTCATCTGGAGAAAGTGTAACATCGTTTCTTCCCTCCCATTGGGTCAATTGCTGCATCTTTCCTCCTTTTAAGGGCATTGTATAAAATTGACGGTCCCCAGGATGGTTTTTATTCGCGGTAAAATACCAACGTTTTTTATCCTTAGCTATAAATGGGTCATAGATTTCAAATTCACCCGAGGTTATGGCTTTTTTGTTCTCCCCGTCCATATCCATGGTATATAGGTGAGCGTATCCTGTTTTTTCCGATTTGTACCAAATCGTTTTTTCATCTGGCATCCAGCCCAAGTCACCACCATCAAACCATCCTGTAATTCCGGGTCCAGCAATCCAAGCATCGTCATGTTGACGGTCTAATTGTGTTATGGTACCCGTTTCAGCATCAAGTAAAACAAGCCACCGGTTCTTATAATTACTAGCCTGGATATCTAAAATGGCTTTATTCCCATTTGAATGCCATATAGGGCTGCTAATTCTACCCAAAGGGTTCTCATTCTCATAGACTTTGTCCGGATAATCCTGGGTAAACTTTGGAACATCGTACATGCCCTCCAGGCTATCCAATTTAACTTCGTAGTTCGTACGTTTTTGCGTATCATAAACGAACATTTCATAGATTGGCAGTTCATCGCCCACTTTAGTTCTAGTTGACTGCTCCTCTGTATAACCGGATTCCGTTACAAAATGCGGAACCATAGTTCTTTTATTCTTTTTGGAATCCATAAGTACGTAGGTGACATAACGACCACTTGGAGACACTGTTTGGTTGATAACACGTTTACTGCCAAAAACTATAGGTATAGGAGCAAATTTCTCCATCCTTTTACGGATACTTTCACCCAACTCCCTTTTCTCCTTACGTTCCCTAAGGACTCCAAAAAGTTCTAGTTGGTCTTGATAAAGCCATTCATCCTTACTGTTTCTTTTAGGGTCCTCATCTAACTTTTCTACAAAATCGGTTACTTGTTCAATGGTGCCTGTTGCCATGCTCCAGGTAAAAATATTCTGGTCGTTCACAAAGGCTACCTTTTTCCCATTATCTGTAAAATGTGGATTAGACTCCCGTTCCTTAGTATTGGTAATCGCCATGATTTTGGAGGTAGACTTATCCAAAACGAAAATATCACCATCCTTTACATAAATGGCTTTATCAATTGTAGGGTGGTCCGTTCTTCTAGTAGAGGGAAGCCTTTGTGCTTCTATATACGCTACCTTATCGATATTCTTTTTTGCGAGGTTGTAGTTATATAGGGAATCACTAAAGGCCATTTCAGGATTCCAATCAAAATAAACGGAAGAATTATCGGTTGCCCAAAAAACATTGGAAGGTCTATGACCAATAAAGTCGTAGCCTTTCATAATGTCCGCTATTTCTAAGGATGAAATATTAGGTTCTTGAGCGCTAGCTGTATGTATAGCTGCAAGACAAAAAAAGCTTAGTAGAAAGTGTCTCATTTGAAAATTCCTATTAATAGTAATTAAATCAATTCTTTTATGGATATAAAAATAGGGATATTTAAAGGGACTTAGTTCTTGATGTCTATAATTAAAAAAGGAGCAAATTTCTTTGCTCCTTTTATTGGCTTTGTGGCAGTTCTCCATCAAAACATAAGTAGGTAAATTATTGATGTATTCAATTTTGCCTTATGGCAAAAGGTTTTCCCGATAATCGGGACAAGTAAGTAATACCTTCTTCATTTTTAATTTTCACGGTATCTTCAGGAAAATCGGTACCTGGATAGGAAATGGTATAAACATTTCCGTCAAAGGACCATCTAAAATCTGTTAAATAGGTTACTTCTCCATTCCTATACCCATGAAACCTTCCTAGGTAAACATCATTAAAAATCCATTCTTCTTTATCGATTACCATATTATTTATGTTTGAGGCAGATTTAACCTTATTTTTCCAAATTCCAATAACAGGGTCATTGTTCACTTCTATTTTAGAACAGGAAACGATAAAAATCAATACTATTAAGTAGCTATATAGGCATTTCATAGTAGGTTAAGTTTTAAAGTGATTTGGGATACACCGATTAACTATGAAACAAAAATATGTAATCTTTTTCTTACATATTTTATTTTGTGGTAAAATCTATTTCTATTGTGGTGAACAGCGATAAAATTGTTATTTATCGTGACAACATCCACTAGGTATACACTGAAAGTCCCTACTGGATAATGAATTTACTGAAACAAAAAAGAGCAACTTGGGGAAGTTGCTCTTTTTAAAAATTTTTGGGCTTTGACTAAAGCATAAATAGTTTTTTGGTCAAGCGTACAAAACCACTAAGAAAATCATTGTGATATACTTGTACTTTTTCCTCTTGCGGAACGTAATTTTGGGAATCCATTTTGGTTAAATTTTGTCGTTTACTTTGGGGTTAATATCTGTCTATCGTAAATATAACAAAAAGGGATTCTTTCAATAAAAAAATGTTGTGAAGTTGTTCAGTAATGTTGTGAAATAATTAAAAAGAACAAATCTATCATCAAAACAAACCCAGGTATGGCTAGCTCATTTTCATTTCTGGTATATTTCCATTAATAATAAGATTGCCTTCAGTTACAGCTTTTATTTCCTCAACGGAAACACCAGGAGCTCGCTCTAATAAAATAAAACCTTTAGGGCCAACTTCCAGAACTGCCATATTCGTTACTATTTTCTTTACACATTTTACACCGGTAAGCGGTAGGGAACAGTTTTTAAGCAATTTGGATTGCCCAGCCCTGTTTGTGTGCATCATGGCCACAATAATATGCTCCGCCGAAGAGACCAGGTCCATAGCTCCCCCCATGCCCTTGACCATTTTACCAGGAATTTTCCAATTGGCTATATCCCCGTTTTCTGCAACTTCCATAGCTCCTAGAATAGTAAGGTCTACATGCTGCCCTCTTATCATGGAAAAGCTTGTTGCCGAATCAAAAAAAGAAGCTCCTGGAAGCGTCGTTATGGTCTGTTTTCCGGCATTGATTATATCGGCGTCCTCATCTCCTTCAAATGGGAAAGGTCCCATACCCAAAACACCGTTTTCACTTTGAAACTCTACACTAATATCGTCTCTAACGAAGTTGGCTACCAAAGTTGGGATACCAATCCCCAAATTAACGTAATAACCATCCTTTACTTCCTGTGCAATTCGCTTTGCTATTCCGTTTTTATCCAACATCTTTTAGTCTCTTTTTCTTACGGTTCGTTGTTCGATTCGTTTTTCATATCCTTCTCCCTGAAAAATTCGTTGCACAAAAATTCCCGGTACATGAATTTGATTCGGGTCCAATGACCCAGCAGGATGTAATTCCTCTACCTCAGCTACCGTTACCTTAGCCGCACCACACATACAAGGATTAAAATTCCGTGCCGTTCCCTTGAAAATTAAATTCCCTGCTTCATCCCCTTTCCAAGCTTTGACAAAAGCAAAATCCGCTTTAAAAGCTTCCTCCAACACATACATCTTCCCATTGAACTCTCTGGTTTCCTTTCCTTCCGCTACTTCTGTCCCATAACCTGCCGGGGTGAAAAATGCCGGAAATCCCCCCTGAGCAGCCCTACATTTTTCTGCTAGGGTTCCCTGTGGTGTCAATTCCACTTCCAATTCTCCACTAAGCATTTGCCGTTCAAATTCATCGTTCTCGCCAACATAGGAAGAAATCATTTTTTTTATCTGGTGTTTTTGAAGTAATAGGCCCAATCCAAAGTCGTCCACTCCTGCATTATTCGAAATACAAGTGATATCCTTTACGCCCAATCGAACTAATTCAGCAATAGCCTTTTCAGGAATACCACAAAGACCAAAACCTCCTAGCATAAAGGTCATTCCTTCCTTTACTCCCTTCAATGCCTCTTCAACACTTGGTACCGTTTTTCTAATCATATCTCTATTTAAATGTCTTATTACTAAAATAAGGTTTTTAAATTGAAAAAAATAAAAAGCCCCGGTCTTTACCGGGGCTTTATTCAAAGTAAATATTTGTTCCTTTATTGCTAAAAATCCAAGTCATTCAAATCATCTTCAATATCCGTATCCTTTTGCTGATCTTCCACAAATTTTGTACAATCGATCACTATGGACATATCTTCAGGTTCTTCAAAATCATCTTTTGAAATTCCCAGTTCTTCGTTTGCATAATTCTTTTTCATATAAAGTCCCCAAATAGGTAAAGCCATGGAAGCTCCTTGACCATACAAAATATTTTTAAAATGTATGGACCGATCATCACCACCTACCCAAACTCCGGTAACCAGATTGGGTACCATGCCCATAAACCAACCATCGCTATTATTTTGCGTGGTTCCGGTTTTTCCAGCAATTGGATTTGTGAGTTCATACGGATAACCTGTAATGATTTCTTTATAAACCGTATTATTTTTATTATAAGAATGACGTAGACGAGTACCTGATCCTCCTTGCGTTACCCCTTTCATTAATTCGACCATGGCATAGGAGACCTCCTTACTTAACACATCCTTAGTCTCTGGAACATACTCGTAAAGTACCGTTCCATTTTTATCCTCAATTCTGGTAACCATTACTGGTTTTACATAAACTCCTTGGTTGGCAAATGCACCATAGGCACCCACCATATCATAGACATTCGCATCGAGTGTTCCCAAGGCGATAGAAGGAACTTCAGGAATTTCTCCGGACATTCCCAAATTCTTGGCAATAGCTACGACCGATTTAGGCCCAACCTTATCTATTAATTGGGCGGTTACTGTATTAACCGAATTGGCCAAGGCATGCTTTAAGGTCATTTCTTTACCCGAATACTTAAAATCGGAGTTTCTAGGGCACCAAGCCTCCATATTTCCATGTTTTCCCGCCTCAATACAATATTGTGTATCCGGCAACATTTCGCAGGGAGATAACCTTAATTGGTCAATAGCGGCAGCATATACAAAAGGTTTAAAGGTAGACCCTACCTGTCTTGCACCTTGAATAACATTATCATATTGAAAATGCTTATAGTTGATTCCACCGACCCATGCTTTTACATGACCGGTCTGTGGTTCCATGGACATCATTGAAGCACGTAAAAAAGTTTTATAGTACCGTATTGAATCCAAAGGTGTCATGATGGTATCCTTCTCTTTGATATCGCTATTCCAATCAAACACCGTCATTTCCGTTTTTTTGTTGAAGGAGTTTCTAATTTCCTCTTCGGATTTACCGGCGGCTTTCATTTCTCTCCAACGATCTGAATTTTTCATGGCGCGTTCCATGATACCTTTTGTTTCTTCTGGAGTTAAGTCTGAAAATGGAGTGGTTGGATTCCTTTCCGGTGTATTTTGATTAAAAAATTCCGCCTGAAGGTTTTTCATGTGTTCATAGACGGCCTCCTCCGCGTTGGCCTGCATCTTAGAATCTATTGTGGTATAAATTTTTAGGCCATCCAAATAGATGTTCCATTTATCACGTTCCCCTTCCAAAGCAGGTTTTGGATTTTTACCAATCCAATTATTCATGTAACGCTGTAAATACATTCTAAAATACGTGGCCAGACCTTCCCTATGGTTCTCCGGATTATAGTTAAGGTCCATTTCCATTGCTTGTAAGGAATCCTTTTCTTCTTCCGTGATATAGTCATACTTTGCCATTTGGGCCAGAACCACATCCCTACGTGTCTTGACCATTTCTTCTCTTCTTAAAGGGTTGAAAAGAGAAGAGTTCTTGAACATGCCCACCAACATGGCAGATTCCTCTATTTTTAAATCCTTAGGTTCCTTTCCAAAATATATTCTGGCAGCTGATCGGATACCATCCGCATTATTCCCAAAATCATAAATATTAAAGTACATACTAATAATCTCCTCTTTAGTATAGCTGCGCTCCAATCTAGTTGCCAATACCCACTCCTTAACTTTCTGTTTTAAGGCGTCCAACTTACTTCTGGAACGGACTCCTACAAAAAGTTGACGAGCCAATTGCTGACTAATGGTACTGGCCCCTCCTCTTGTTCCCAAAAAGAAAAATGCCCTTACCGTTCCCCTAAAATCAATTCCGGAATGACTTTGAAATCTCGCATCTTCAGTAGCTACCAAGGCATTCACCAAATTATCCGGAAGATCTTCGTACTTAACATCCGTTCGGTTATCATCCAAATAAAACTTTCCCAATAAATTTCCGTCCGAAGAAATGATTTGAGAAGCTAAATTTGTCTGTGGGTTTTCCAGGTATTCGTAAGGAGGAAGTTCACCAAAAAAGCCCCAGGAAGCCGAAAGGAATATCAATGCGACAAATGCCACACCTGATACAAATAAAATCCAGAACCATTTAATAAACTTGGAAAAGTTAGAGTTACTTTTCTTCTTTACCGCTTTTGCCATGAGCTTAGGGATTATTTTTTGTTATTTCCAGTCCTACATCGGTAATACCTTCCAAAGCTATGATGCCCTGTACATTACCATTTTTTCGCATTGCATGTGAAACTTCTAAAGTATATACGCCAGAAGTGGGAAAAACGATGTTTTCCTTATACCATAATTTGTTTTCCTTTAAACTTCCCGAGCCTTTACCCAACCAGGTGCCGTCAGGTAATGCCATATTATACTCTAGCGTATCCTGCAGAACTTCTCCTTCCGGAGTACTTAAAGAGGTGATTAAAAAAAGATTACTGTAAGGGAAAGTATTGTCGTTTCTGACATTGATAAACAAATTATATTCCTGAACGGTATCCATTTCGGAGAAACTAAACTCCAAAACCTCCTCTTTATTCCAAACAGCACCGTTTAGGCTTTTATACTCTGAAGATACCACCTTGGAATTACAAGAGGAAAGAAACAAGATGATACACGTAAATAAAAAAGAACTACGCATTATTTTTACTCTTATTACGTTTTCGGTTTTTATTGCTGTTCTTTTTTCTGTTGCGGTTCCTATTTCTGTTAGACTTTTTCTTTGGCCTATCAAAACGAGTTAGGCTATCTTGTCCGACAACATTTTCAAAAACTACTTTATCCTCGATAATATTGTCCGCAGCATAAATTTCTAGGCTAGGAACTTTATCTTTTTTCTTGTTTTTCTCCAAGATTTCATTGACCTGGTCTTTGGATAGTACGTGCCAGTTGGCCGGGTCATCCTTATAAGAAAACCACAAGAGTTCCTTGAAAATATCGGTTTTTTGACAAAATGCCAATCCTTTTTCCGTGAAGAGCTTGGTATCCTGAGGGGGGAAATCCTTTAGAGCATCCAAGTAAACATCCAATTCGTAGTTTAGGCAACATTTTAGTTTACCACATTGCCCTGCCAATTTTTGGGGATTCAATGAAAGTTGTTGATACCGGGCGGCCGAGGTGCTTACCGATCTGAAATCCGTTAGCCAAGTGGAGCAGCATAATTCCCTTCCGCAGGAACCAATACCTCCTAAGCGCTGGGCCTCTTGTCTATAGCCAATTTGCCGCATCTCGATGCGTATTCCAAAAGCCTTTGCCATATCCTTTATCAACTGGCGAAAATCAACACGTTCCTCGGCGGTATAATAAAAAGTAGCCTTGGATCCATCCCCTTGAAATTCCACATCAGAAATTTTCATTTCCAACTTCAATATAATGGCAATCTCTCGAGATCTTTTCTTTATTTCTTCTTCTCTATTTCTACACTTTTGCCAAATATCAATATCCTTTTGTGTAGCCTTTCTGTAAATTTTTGGAAGTTCCTCTTTTGCAGGGTCTATTTTTTTTCGCTTCATCTGTACGCGAACAAGCTCACCGGTTAGGGTAACCATGCCCACATCATGACCAGACTGTGCCTGGGTAGCAACCACGTCACCTATGGAAAGTGTTAGGTTTTCCGAATTTTTGAAGAATTCTTTTCTACTATTCTTAAATCGAACCTCAACATATTCAAATGGACGCTCTCCATTGGGGAGCGACATGTTTGAAAGCCAATCAAAAACAGTTAATTTATTGCAACCATCTGTACCGCAAGTACCATTATTCTTGCATCCCTTTGGTTGTCCATCCTTACCGGTAGAACAACTACTACAACCCATATTATATATATTGATTTGAATAAATCCCAAATGGATTTACCAAACTAGGTTCATAAAAAATCTTATGGTAAAGATAACGAAATAATATGCGAAAAAAAGAGCACTATATCCCCATTTGTAGGCGAATTCAAAAATCGCTAGGTTACCTACTATCCTATTTCTTGAACTTGAGTACTTCCGACCTACCCTTTTTAAAAATTTTGTTACTTACCACTTTCCCCTTCCGAAGTGCTTTTTGTTCCTCGTAAGGCAAACCATGTATTTCCTTACAATTGTCCGAACAACAATTGTTCATCCTTTCGGCACATTTTTTACATTGAATGAACAATAAATGGCAGGCTTCGTTCGCACAATTAACATGTTCATCGCAAGGCTCTCCACATTGGTGGCATTGGGCAATAACATGTTCACTTATGCGCTCTCCGCGACGGTGATCAAAGACAAAGTTCTTACCTCTAAATTTATTTTCCAGTTTTTTTTGCTCTACTTGCCTAGAATACTCAATAATACCTCCTTCTAACTGATAAACTTGTTTAAATCCCTTATGCTTGTAATAAGCACTTGCCTTTTCACAACGGATTCCTCCGGTGCAATACATGACCAACTTCTTATCTTCCTTATGGTCGGCCAGGTCTTTTTCAATAATATCCAATGAATCTCGGAAAGTATCCACATCGGGAGTTACTGCATTTTTAAAATGACCTATTTCGCTTTCATAATGGTTTCGCATATCGACAAGTACGGTATCAGGGTCCTCTATAAGTTCATTAAATTTCTCCGCACCTACATGTATTCCTTTGTTCGTCACATCAAATGTTTTATCGTTCAATCCATCCGCAACAATTTTATGACGGACCTTTACTTTCAATTTTAAGAAAGACATATTGTCCTGCTCTATAGCAATATTCAAACGAACATTTTCCAGAAATGAAATACTGTCCAAGAACTTTTTGAACTCTTCAAACTTCTCTGCGGGAACGGATAGTTGCGCGTTGATGCCTTCATGAGCCACGTAAATTCGACCTAGGACATCCAATTCGTTCCAATGAATAAACAAATGATTTCTAAAAATGGCAGGATTGCCAATGTGTGCATATTTATAGAAAGAAATGGTCAAACGCTCTTGACCAGCCTTTTCAATTAGGGCGGCTCTTTCCTTTGCACTTAAGGTATTGTACAGTTGCATGCTATACTAATATTTTAAGATTACAAATTAGAGCGACAAAGATATAACTTTCAATTAGAATCTGGGTTGGGGAGAAATTTCAAAAACATCAAACAAAAAAAGTCCCGAATTCTCGGGACTTTTCATTTGACCATTCCTGTTTTTCCTCTTCACAGCACTATTTGAGTTAGTTTATAAAGGAGATAGTCAGTAAAAAACTTTGACACCAAAATCGTTGAGTTAACCAATTTTTAACCCTGAACTTTTTAATTAGATAGATAAAGTCGCAAAAGGTTGCGTAATAAAACTCAATATTCTTTTTTACGAAAAGAAATACTAATTTAGCGTTCCTAAAAAACACATAATGAGTTCCGAAAAAGAAGCCAAATTAAAAGCCCTAAAACTAACCTTGGACAAACTGGATAAAACCTATGGAAAAGGTGCGGTAATGAAGATGGGAGATAGTGTTGTTGAAGATGTAGAAGTTATTCCATCGGGATCACTTGGTTTAGACATAGCCTTGGGCGTTGGTGGCTATCCACGCGGAAGGGTTATCGAAATTTACGGACCTGAATCTTCCGGTAAAACAACCTTGACCTTACATGCCATTGCAGAGGCTCAGAAAAAGGGTGGAATTGCCGCTTTTATTGATGCCGAACACGCTTTTGACCGTTTTTATGCCCAAAAACTAGGGGTAGATATAGATAATCTAATTATTTCCCAACCGGATAACGGTGAACAAGCCTTGGAAATTGCGGATAATCTAATCCGATCTGGAGCTATCGATATTGTAATTGTGGATTCGGTAGCCGCATTAACGCCCAAGAGTGAAATCGAAGGTGAAATGGGAGATTCCAAAATGGGCCTACATGCGCGTTTAATGTCACAGGCGCTTCGAAAATTGACAGGTTCTATAAGTAAAACTCACTGTACCGTTGTATTCATCAACCAATTACGTGAAAAAATTGGTGTAATGTTTGGAAATCCGGAAACAACTACGGGTGGTAATGCATTAAAATTCTATGCTTCTGTGAGGTTGGACATTAGACGGTCTACCCAAATAAAAGATACCGATGGTAATGTAAAAGGTAACAAAACCAGGGTAAAAGTGGTTAAAAATAAAGTAGCCCCACCATTTAAGACCACGGAATTCGACATTATGTACGGTGAAGGAATCTCTAAAGTAGGAGAAATAATTGACCTAGGTGTGGAGTATGAAATCATTAAGAAAAGTGGTTCTTGGTTTAGCTACGGAGATACCAAACTTGGACAAGGTAGGGATGCGGTTAAAACCCTTTTATTGGATAATCCCGAATTATTGGAAGAGCTTGATGGTAAAATACGGGATGCCATTAATGCCCTTAATCAATAAAAATTACGCCTTCCCTAAAAAATAGGGAAGACACGCAACCATTAAGGTAAATTTTCATCTTTCTTAGAAAAGAAATATAATGATGAGGAAAAAATTTACTTTAGTGGTTGTCTTGTTTTCACTGCTATTGGGAAGTTGTTCCATTGAAGAGGATGAACCCAATTTTTACTTTACATCTTTACCTATCAATAGTGCAGAACTTCCCGAAGCCTTCAGCTTAAATCAAACCTATCAAATTAATGTAACCTATTCTTTGCCTGATGGATGTACCCAATATGAAGGGTTTGATGTGACCCAAGAAGATACAACCGTAAGAAATGTGGTTGCCGTAGGAGTTGCAATGACAGATTTGGTATCTTGTACCCAGGTGGTAACCGAAGAGGAGGCTTCGTTTAACTTTATTGTTAAATATAACCAACCCTATACTTTTAGATTTTATCAAGGTGAGAATAACGAGGGAGAGCCTGAGTTTTTAGAAGTAGTGGTTCCCGTAAACTAAATGCTTATAATATAACCGACCGAGTGTCTTTAGAAGAACTGGTACATAAATGTAAAAAAGGAGAACGTAAAGCTCAGGAGCTATTGTACAGACAATATGCAGGAGTACTCTATGGAATCTGTTTAAAGTATTCCCGAAATAAAACAGAAGCCGAGGATAATCTACACGATAGTTTTATGACCATTTACGAAAAAATAGGGCAATATAAGTCTAAAGGTTCCTTTGAAGGTTGGATTAAAAGAATTACGGTAAATACGGTATTACAAAAATATAGGAGAGAAGAGTATTTGAGTGTTGTTAATGAAAATACTCCGGAGGAAGTAACCGTGGAATCCAACTATGAGGATATTGGGCTCCAGACATTGTTGAAATATATACAAGAATTGCCCAATAAATATAGAGCTACCTTCAATTTGTATGTTTTGGACGGATATACCCACAAAGAGATAAGCGAGCTTCTGGGAACTTCCGTAGGAACATCAAAATCCAACTTGGCACGTGCAAGAATGTTATTGAAGGAAAAGATTGAAATTAAAGTATCCCAGTCCATTATTGGACTGGTTATAGTATTTGGAAACTGTTTATGATTTCTAAGAAATCATAAAATATGAGTATTACGAGATGAGTAAAAAAAGTTTAGACAAATTGTTCCAAGAGAAATTTTTGAATTTCAAGGAAACCCCGGATGAAAAGGTTTGGAGTTCCATTGAAACCTCACTGAACAAAAGAAAGAAAAAAAGAATTATTCCCATTTGGTGGCAATTGGGAGGTATTGCTGCTCTTTTAGCTATCGGGTTATTGTTTTTTAATCCTTCTGACGGAGTAACAGTTCCGGAGGATGATGGCATTACCAATATTGAGCAAAAGGATAATGAATCCCCTGCCAATGATTTGGATAAAGTTCAAAAGATTCCAAATGATAGCGAAATTACATCGGAGAAAGTAAAGCCCGATGACACTAACGCTGATAGCCAAATAGCCAAATCATTGAAAAATAAAGATGTTGTTACACCTAAAAAGAAAAAAGCCAATAGTTTTATTCAAGAATCAAATGATACAAAAGACTATAAAGCAACGAATGCCAATCTTGCTTCACAAGAACAGTCCTTTGATGATTCTGATGACCAAAGCGAGACCATACATAACGTAATCAAAGAGAATAGTAAAAATTCCGGACTTGCTTTGGAAGAGAGTACCAATAAAAATATCGACAATACGAATAGTTTAATTAACAGTACTACTGAAAATTTAAAGGGCAAGGAAAAAGAAGTTACTAAATCGAATGAAAAAATTAATCTTAAAAAATCCTTGTTTGATGAGCTCGATAGAAAAGACGATGAAGAAACCGCGGTAGTCGGAAAATCCGGAAAAAGATGGTCTGCCGGACCAAGTATTGCCCCCGTTTATTACGATGCCATGGGAAAAGGTTCGCCCGTAAGCCCCATGTTCAGTTCCAATTCAAAATCTGGAAACATAAATTTGAGCTATGGGGTAGCCATAGCCTACGAGATTAGTCCAAAATTCTCCGTACGTTCGGGAGTCCATAAAGTAGATTATGGTTATAATACCAATGACGTGTATTTTACTTCGTCAATTTCAGCATTAAGTCAAGGCCAGATTTCGAACATTAATTATGCAGAAACGTCAGAAAACTTAGTGGTATCAAGCAATAACGCAACCTTAAACTCATCTAGTAAATCTTTTGATGTATCGGCAAAGAATGTAAATAAATCAGGGGTTATGGCACAACAATTGGGATATTTGGAGGTTCCCGTTGAGCTTAGCTACGCTTTAGTAAACAACAAGTTTGGTTTGAACGTAATAGGAGGAGTAAGCTCATTATTTCTTGTAGATAATGCAGTGGATTTAACTTCGGGCAGTTTAACTACCCAGATAGGGGAAGCCAATAACGTAAACGATTTAAACTTTAGTGCTAATTTCGGGATTGGTCTAGGATATCAATTTTCACAAAACCTAAGATTGAATATTGAACCTGTATTTAAATATCAGTTAAATACTTTTTCCAATGTAGATGGCACCTTTAATCCTTATTCTGTTGGAGTTTATAGCGGCCTTAGCTTTAAATTCTAAAATCGCTTTTTAGCTTACAGTAGAAATAAGGTCATTATAAATAATGTCCCTGACTTCTTCACGTAATGTACCCTTATCTTCTTCATCGAGTATTCCGGTTTCAAAAAACTCATGAACCCTAGCTCTTACCCTGCCTGGTCCTCCACTGAAAAAAGTAAAGGAAAATCGCTTTTTGTTATCAAAAAAGGTAATGGGTACCAAAGGTATCTTATGTGCTATCGCCATTTTAAAAGCCCCATCCTTAAAGTTGTCCAACACAATGTGCTCATCATCCGGCACACCACCTTCTGGAAAGATACATATGCTTAAACCTTGATGTAGTCTTTTTTGTGCCCTACGATATACCCCGGTTCTGCTTTGGGTACTATCCCTATCGACCATTATACAGACCCTCTTGTAAAAAAAACCGAAAACAGGAATCTTCACCAATTCCTTTTTGCCGACAAATACGAAGGGGTTTCTGCTGACGTACAACATCAACATAATATCTAACATACTTGTATGATTGGCCACCAACATATAACTTTTACCATTTACCAACTTTTGATCATACTTCACTGTGGGAGGGCATCCCATGCCAAATAAAATTGTTTTTGCCCATAGGTTTCTGGCCATCCAAAAAAAGTAGGGGTACCATTTCTCCCTTGAAGCAAACAGCAATAGAAAAGGAAAAAATATAAAAATTGGAATGGCAACCAAAACGTAAAACCAAATACGATAGAACGTTTGACCTATTCGCCTCAATAATTTTAACATAAATCAAAAGTAGGTATTCTGCCATTGTTTTTTTCGATTTGTTTTACCTTTGTCTACTTAGAGAATATAGCAAATGGCAAGAATTTTAACGGGTATCCAAAGTACAGGGACCCCTCATTTAGGTAACATCCTTGGAGCAATTATCCCAGCCATAGAAATGGCAAGCAATCCTAAAAATGAATCTTTTCTTTTTATCGCGGATATGCATTCACTCACCCAAATTAAAAACGGGAAGGAACTGCGAAATAATACATATAGAACTGCAGCCACTTGGCTTTCCTTTGGACTGGATATTGAAAAAACCGTTTTTTACAGACAAAGTGACGTACCCCAAGTCACGGAACTATCCTGGTATTTGAGTTGTTTTTTTCCATATCAACGTTTAACCTTGGCCCATTCTTTTAAGGACAAAGCCGATAGGTTGGAAGATGTAAATGCTGGCCTTTTTACCTATCCTATGCTGATGGCAGCCGACATTCTACTTTACGATGCGAATATTGTTCCAGTAGGGAAAGATCAAATGCAGCATTTGGAAATCACCAGAGACGTTGCACATCGCTTTCACACTCAATTGGGGGAAACCTTTATTATTCCAGAAGGAAAAGTACAGCAAGAGACTATGTATATTCCAGGAACCGATGGCGCCAAAATGAGCAAAAGCAAGGGAAACCTTATCGATATCTTTCAAACGGATAAAAAATTGCGCAAACAAATTATGGGGATACAAACAGATAGTACGCCCATGGAAGAACCAAAGGACCCATCTAGGGACAATGTATTCGCTTTATACAAAATCTTAGCCAGCCAACCTCAAATTGAGGAAATGTCTGCAAATTATTTAGGAGGCAATTATGGATATGGACATGCCAAACAGGCACTTTACGAGGTTATTCTCAATAAATTTGAAGAGCCCCGTGAAAAATTCGAATATTATATGAACCATTTGGAGGAAGTGGATGAAGCCTTGGCCATCGGCGCAGAAAAGGCCAAAAAAGTGGCTCATGGAGTATTGGAAAGGGTCAGAGGGAAATTGGGTTATTAATTAAGAGTGAAAACTGCAGCAGATTAGGTAACCGACCTTTCAGTTGGTTTTTGAATGACCGGCATTCAAGAAATTCCCGGCTCTTTCGATTTGTAAAGAGTTAATCTCGATGAAGTACTAAAACTCCAGGTATTTTTTTGTCTTAAAGAATCCTAACAAACCGAATGGTTTGTTGAAAAATTAAATGGCCTCAAACAATTTACCGGGCAATGGCCTAATTGCCCCTTTCATTTCCATATTTAATAGGGTAGCGGAGGTTTTAAAGATGGGTAATTCGCAGTCGAGCGCAATACTATCCAACAATTGCTTCCCCTGCTTTTCTAAGTACGCGTAAATTTTCTGTTCGGTTTCGTCCAGGTCCACAAAGAGTCGTTTTTGGACGGCCTTAGTGTTCTTCTCTTCAAGCTCCCAATTGAGTAAATAAACCAAATCTCCTGCAGAGGTCAACATTTGGGCCTTTTGTTGCTTAATCAGATTATTGCACCCTATACTGTACTTATCGGTACTACGACCTGGGAGTGCAAATACATCACGATTGTAACTATTGGCAATATCCGCTGTAACCAAACTACCACCTTTTTCTGCAGATTCAATGACCACTGTCGCTTCGCTCATTCCGGCGATAATTCTATTCCGTTTTAGGAAATTCTCTCGTTCTGGATTGCTACTGCTCCAAAACTCGGTAAAAAAACCTCCGTTCTGTATGACATCACTTTCGTATTTAGTATGAACCTTCGGATACATTTGATTTAAACCATGTGCCAAGCAGCCTATGGTTTGTAGCCCTTGATTAATAGCTTCCCTTTGTACACTAATATCTACCCCGTAGGCAAACCCACTAACAATAATGGGGTTTAATGGTGCTATTTCCGCAATAAACTGCTCACAAAATGAAGAACCATAACTGGTTATGTTCCGAGTACCGACAACACTGATGATTTTTCTACCCTCCAAATTAATATTTCCTTTTTTAAACAGGAGAATTGGACTATCTATACAATGCTTAAGGTGTTTTGGATACTCTTCATCCTCAAAATAATTGTAAGAAATATTATGCTTGATAATATACTCATATTCCTTTTCTGCCGCCCTTAGGTTCTTTGAATCATAAAGATGCTTAATGGTCTGTGTCCCTATACCATCAATTTTTAATAATTGACTTCGTTTATCTTCAAAAATTGCGCAAGGACCGCCACAATGAGAAATTAATTTTTTCGCAATGACATCTCCAATATTTGGAACATGTTGCAATCTTAAAATCGCAATTAACTCATCGGCAGGATGTTGTGTGGTGCTCATTGTTTTCAACAAAAGATTACAAATATAATGTTAATAAAAAGTTATACCACCCATTATAGAAACCCCTTATTTTTGTGATATTTGTCGGGAATGGTAGTAGAACACTATATAAGCGAATTACTTTACAGATATAACTGTGTGGTTGTGCCAAATTTTGGGGCATTCCTTACCCAGAAGGCCTCGGCAAGGATAAATGAAATTACCAACACTTTTTATGCTCCTACAAAATCCATTTCCTTTAACGAGCAATTAATCTCAAATGATGGGTTGTTGGTCTCTTTTATAGCCGAAGCGGAGAAAACCTCTTTTGAGGAAATACTTACCCGTATCGAGGAGGTCACCAAAAAATGGAAGAACCAGTTAAAGACCGGTGAAAAGTTAAGTCTAAAAAATATTGGTCTCTTGTGGTTCAACGGTGAAGGTCGTATTCAATTTCAACCCTATTACGAGGTAAATTACCTAACTTCCTCTTTTGGTTTGTCTTCCTTCAAGCCAATTCCCGTTACAAGAGAGGTTTTAAAGGAAGAAGTAGAGACTATCGAAGAGAAGATTCCTTTTATCATAAGTCCCGAACAACGGGAAAAAGGTAGTTTTAGACCTTATTTGAAATATGCGGCTATTCTTTTGCTAGCCGTATCGGCGGGTTTAACAGGATATCGAGTTATTAATGACCAGTTTCAATCTCAAAAGGTAGTACGTGAAGATGCAAAAACCGCCGTTGATCGTCAAATCCAGGAAGCTACATTTTTTGATACTTCTCCCCTTGAACTACCTATTGTAAATGTGAATGCGGTTTCTTCCAATGAAAGCATAATTAATCCTGAAGCCAAACATCATATTGTAGCTGGAGCATTTAGAGTAAAGGCGAATGCCGATAGAAAAATCAAATCGCTTAAAAGCAAAGGTTACAAAGCCGCTTACCATGGAACTAACGCATATGGACTACATATGGTGACTTATGACCGGTTTGAGGACCCTCAAGAGGCATTAAAGGTATTAAGGAAGATTAAGCGTACAGAATCCAAAGACGCTTGGCTACTTTCCGAAAAATAACTGGAAACATCCACTCTTTAGAAATTTTGTTGCTCGTATCTTTGTGGTAAATTTTCTCATATGACATCTAAAACGCCATCAGAATCGAGAACTACCATGACAGATATGGTTTTACCCAGTGAGACCAATGCCTTACAAAACCTATTTGGAGGAGAATTGCTCGCCAGGATGGACCGTGCCGCAAGCATAGCCGCTGGAAGACATAGTCGAAGAATTACGGTAACGGCCTCGGTAAACCATGTGGCATTTAATCTAGCTGTACCTGTTGGAAGCGTTGTGACCGTTGAAGCTGCCGTTTCAAGAGCCTATAACACTTCAATGGAAGTGTATATTGATGTTTGGATAGAAGACCGCTATAATGGTAAGCGGACAAAGGCCAATGAGGCCATCTACACTTTCGTTGCCGTGGACGAAACCGGAAAACCAACTGAAGTTCCACCAATAGAACCTGAAACAGCCCTTGAAAAGGAACGCTACGCCGGTGCATTGCGAAGGAAACAATTGAGTTTAGTATTGGCAGGCAAAATGAAACCGAATGATGCCACCGAGTTAAAGGCATTGTTTACACAATAAAAGGATTACTCAGTATTTTAAATATTTTGATTAAATCCAATTTATAGGATATGCTTAAAAATCAAAATGATCTGGATGCGGTCCACTCCGTTCATCCCGATCCAAGCTATCTAGATAAGCCACATCATCCTCGGCTAGTTCAAAGTCAAAGATGTCTGCATTGGAAGCGATTCGATTTTTATGTACTGATTTGGGAATGGTGACCACCCCTTTTTGTAGGTTCCATCGAAGAATAATTTGCGCAGCTGATTTATTATACTTTGCGGTAAGTTCTTTACAAATATCCAAATTGAACAGTTTACCTTGCATAAAGGGAGACCAAGCCTCATACTGAATCGTATTTTTATTACAAAAATCCAGTAATTCCTGCTGAACCAAATAAGGATGAAACTCCATTTGATTCACCATTGGAATAATTTTACAATCCATCATCAAATCTTCTAGATGATGTTGTAAAAAGTTACTGACACCAATCGCCCTTACTTTTTTATTCTCATATAAGTACTCAAGTGCCTTCCATGTTTCCTTATATTTTTCCTGTACGGGCCAATGTACTAAAATAAGGTCTAGATAATCTACTTGAAGGCGATTGATACTGTCCTCAAAGGATTTTAGGGTGCTATCATATCCTTGATCACTATTCCATACTTTGGTCACCAAAAAAACATCCTCCCTAGCAACCGAGCTTTCCTTTATTCCTTTTCCGACACCTTCCTCGTTCTCATAAACCGAGGCTGTATCAATATGACGATACCCAATCTCCAGGGCATACTTTACCGAATCTATAACCTCCTGATTGTTTTCTGCTTGATAAGTACCCAAACCTAGATAAGGCATTGTAACCCCGTTCCTTAATTCAAAACCTGCATTGATATCTGTAATTTTCATTTTTTTGACTTTTTCTAAAATTAATGGAATAATAGTAGAATATGAAGTGTCACCATAAGTGATTTCAAAAAATAGAACAATTACGCGGTGGAGATAGTTTATGTTTAAATGGCGAATCTATTTAAACAAATTCAAATCAATTTTTTGGCTTAAAGTCGATAAACCCAATCTTCGGGATTCAACCTTGCCGTATCCTGATAGAGATAGAATTTTAAGCGTGTCTGACCATTAGACCGATTGGTATAAATAGTACCTAGTTCATCCTTTATGTTAACTCTGTCCCCTTTTTTAACATTCAGTTCGGACAAGTTATAATAAGTACTTATAAAATTTCCATGCTTAATCTGAACACCTTTGTTCCCTCCCGGTACCGCAAGGATGGCTATAACCTCTCCTTCAAAAATTGCACGGGCCTTTGAACCGGGGTCCGTGGCAATGATAACACCGTTACTTTGATGTTTAATTCCCGGATATACCGCATCGTTATAAATACCAAATCCTTGGCTTTTAATTCCTTTTTCCACAGGCCAAATCAATTTCCCCTTGTTTGCGGAAAAATTATTGGCAACAATGGTCGCCTCAGGGGTCAAAACGAACTTACTAGAGCTGCTGGTGCTCTTTCCAGCCTCCTTATTCGAGGCGGCAATAGCAGAGCGGATTAATTTCTCGATTTGTTGATCAATTTTACGGGCTTCCCTCTTTTTTGCTTCTATAGCACTGGCATATTTGCTTTCATTTTTTCGAATGGTTCCCAACAGCGCCTTTTGCTCTTGTATTTCTGAAAATAATTGATTTTTTGCTTTAGTGTTTTGGGCCAACAAAACCTCCTTTACCTTTCTTTCTTCGTTCAAGTCCATATTCAAACGTGTAAGCTCATCCGTTTTGGCTAGAATCTGTTCTCCTTGTTCCTTTCTATAATCGGTATATTGCTTCATATACTGCAGTCTTTTGAAGGCCTGATAGAAGCTTTCTGAAGATAACAGAAACATTAATCGATTCTGTTTGGATTTGTTTTGGTAGGATTTTTGAATCATTCTTGCATACTCCTCCTTTATTTCTTTAAGCTCTCCCTTGAGTTTACTGATGTTTCGAATATTCGTATTAATTTGTCTGTTCAGGAGATTGGCTTGTTGGTTGGTCACCCTTATCAATTGCTGACGGACGGTTATTTTTTTGTCCAAAGCCTCCATTTGATCTAGGACGGTACCCTTTTCCTTTTTTTCGGAAAGCAACAAGCGATTAATTTCTCGTATTTCGGTTTGAAGCTGTTCTCGCTTTTCTTCCAACGCCTTTTGCTCACTAGTCTGCCCAACTAATTGTAGACCGCTGAATATCAGCAGAAAAATCATTAATAGTTTATGTTGTCTTATTGGCGCCACCTTATTCCAAAACTATTTCTTTAAAACCTTTCGGTATTTTATATGGAAAGTTCACTTGTCGATTCAGTTCCATACCTCTATATTCCAAGGAAATTCTATTTTCTGTATTTTCCTCGACGGCCAAAATCGATATTTCATTAGGAATCGCCTCATTCCCTACACTTTGGTAATTTTGATAATTAATCTCCAACAGTCTTTTTTTTAAGGGCTGCGAAAGTGTTTGTGAGGCCATTTTAAAATTTTTCGGCTCTATTTGAAACAAAGTCTTAAACAAAACACCGGCCGTTCTGGGCGTTAATCTATACGTTTCGTCGGCAATGGAAAGATTGTATTTGTTGTCCCGTAAATCGAAAATTGCCTGGCCAAGCAATATATTTTGAAGAATGGCATAGTCGACCTCTGTACCGAGTAATTTGCTTAAATAAGAGAAATCCCCATCAAAATATTCATTGTCCAACTTGTTGTAAAAAGATACTCTACTTGGGGTAATATAAGCCTTGACTATGCCTAGAGGGGCGCTCATCCAAATACCTTTGTCCTTTTCCATACGAAGACTTACCGAAACACTTTGGTCATCCTCGCCATCGGAGTATTCAATTTTTACCTTACCCGTAATGGTCTTAAAATCGAGCCTATTTTGATAATGCGCTTTTACCACAGATCTAGCGGAAAGCTTATTGTCTATGGACCCATCCGAAATCACTTTGGCACTCTTACAGGAAAATACGATTAGGACGAGGGTGCAATAGAATATGTATTTACTATATCGATTTAAATTATTTTTCATCATTAAAATCCAGGTTTAACCTTGTTTTGATATTCGGTTGCTTTTTCACTATCGCCCAGAGCGTTATAGGCTTTGGCCATTTCCTTATATATTCTATTTTCCAGAGAGACATCGTTAATTAAATAGTCCAAAGCTGCTTCTAAAGCCTCTATGGCTCTTTTACTTTGATTACTCCCGTTCAAGGCATATCCATGGGCATAATAAAAAAATGGCTGCAAAGGATAGCGCTCCGTGGCCTCCTCAGTTACTTGCAACAACACTTCAGGAGCTGCATTTCCTTTCATTAATCCATCAATCTTTTGCTCAAAACCCAATACATCTTTTATGGCCTCATTCCCTTTGTCTTCAGCAGCTAGACTCTTATTTGAGTTTTCGGCCGCTTCCTTGGCGATGGAATCGTTAACTTTTGAAGCAAGGTATACCGTATTTCTTGTTTTTTTCAGCTCTTTCAATACTGATTTTGCCTGCTCATATTCGGACATTTTATAGTAAACTTGGGCCAAATTGGATTTAAACTCCTCATTTTCCCAAGGAACTTGATGCTTGACCATGGCTATAGATGAGTTTTGGGCCTTGATTATTTCTGCTAAGGTATGCGCGTACCAGTAGTTGGAAGGATTTTTGGTTATTGCCTCCTCTGCATATTGCTGCGCATTGATGAATTGTTTGTCCGATAAATAGGCTTTGGCTAGTTCAAAGGAAATAACATCCTTCTCTGGCTCCATTTCTTTACACTTTAAAAACGCATTGATGGCCTTATCATAGTTTTGAATTCCTTTTTGCTTTAGGCCTTCGAAGAAGCTTTCCTGAAATTCATCGGTATAATCCTCTAGAGAGACTTCGGCACTTTCCTCTATAACAATTGGATCTTCAGCTTGTCCAAAAACAATCCCAGGTGCAAAAATTGCTCCTATACAAAGTATCATTAATGGGATTGTTATTTTCATAGATTTATTTTACCCCGGTACTTCCAAAACCACCCGCTCCCCTCAGGGTTTCAGATAGCACTTCAACGGCTTCCCACTCGGCGCGTTCATGTTTTGCGATGACCATTTGTGCGATACGCTCACCATTTTCAATGGTGAAATTCTCATTAGACAAGTTTACCAGTATAACACCAACCTCACCTCTATAATCAGCATCTATCGTACCAGGTGCGTTTAATACCGTAATGCCCTTTTTAGCAGCTAGTCCACTTCTTGGTCGTACTTGAGCCTCAAAGCCAATGGGGAGCTCCATAAAGAGACCTGTTTTAATTATGGCCCGCTCCAAAGGTTTTAGGGTAACAGGCGTCGTTAAATTTGCTCGTAAATCCATTCCTGCGGATGCATCCGTTTCGTAATGTGGAAGTTTATGCTCCGATTTATTTATTATCCTAATTTTCATAATGTCGGTTGTTTAAAATCAAGTTTTTCGTTACTTGACAAATACCTTTTTTAAATTATCAATTTCCAATTTGTAAACAAGGCCTAGGAAAATCAACAATAGGGGAATACCCACATATAAATTTCTATCAAAGATATAGAAGGAAATGATTGAAAACAGAATAGAAATTCCTAAGTAAAATATAATTTTTCTAAAATTATAGGGTATGGGGTAATACATACGTCCAAAATAAAACGAAAGTAGCATCATAGTACCGTAGGCGACCAAAGTGGCAATGGCAGATGCTACGTAGCTAAAGTATTGAATAAGTGCCACATTTATTACAATCGTTAGTACGGCCCCAATTAAAGAGATATAGGCCCCAAACTTGGTCCTGTCCGTTACTTTGTACCAAACCGATAGATTGTGGTATATACCAAGAAAAAAGCTTGCCAATACAATTATGGGCACAACGGACATCGCATCCCAATAGGAACTATTCAATACAAACCATTGCTTTAATATATCGGCAAAAACTACTACTGCTAAAAGAATAATGCTCCCTAGAACTACGAAGTAGTTGGTAATTTGAGCATAGGCCTTTTGCGGGTTTTTAGTATCGGAGTGGCTAAAGAAAAAAGGTTCAATCCCCATACGAAAGGCAGTGGCGAACAAGGTCATGAACAAAGCCAACTTATAACATGCCGCATATTTACCCATTTCACTTTTGGCAATATCGGGAGGTAGCAATTCGGATAACAAATACTTATCAAAAACCTCGTTGATGGTAAATGCGATTCCTGCAACCATAATTGGCATTGCATAGGTAATCATACGTTTCCATAAATCGCTATCAAAAACATAAGCCCTTCCTAGATACACCCTAAGCATTAATAAAAGTGTAACGCTACTGGCAATTAAATTAGATATTAGAATATAGGATATTTCAAAATTTGGCACATAGAGTTTTCCAAAAAACCCTGTATTTTCTCCAGTAGCTAAATTCGGTAAGAGTATCAGAAAAAATAAGTTAAATCCTAAATTCAAGGCTACATTCAGAGTTTTTACAATAGCGTACCTAATGGGTTTCTCATTAGCACGTAACCAAGCAAAGGGAATGATTACAAGTGCATCCAACACCAAAATACAAAGTACATAGTTCATGAACCTGAGCTCAATATTCAGCCCGGTAGCAATCGTTGTTTTGAACAATAGACCCAGTATTAAGAAAATAAACGACGAGACACCCAAGGAGATAAGAGCGGTTGAAACTACCTTTTTCTTGTTTTCAGAATCCTTATAAAATCGAAAAAAAGCAGTTTCCATGCCGTAGGCCAGGAAAATATTGAAAATAGCAAACCATGTAAAAATAAGGGTAACCTCACCGTAGGTGCCAGGAGGCATTACCGAAGTATATATGGGCACCAACAAGAACGATAACATCCGGGGGAGGACGGTTGCCAAGCCATATATCGCTGTTTGTTTAAAAAGTTTTTTGAGTGGATTCAAACACCTTAGATTGAAGTGTTAAATGTACCTATTTACCCTCGTTAAAAAAAGTTGGTTTTCTCCGATTTCTAGGAACTGGAGTGGTTTGGTTTAATCTCCATTTTCATTTCATCTTCAAGTTGCATACGTTTCATAGCTAAAAAGGCCATAATAAACGCAATGAATAGAAAAATTGCGGCAAGTGTGTAGGGCGCTCCAGGATAGTATATAGCTCCTCCGGGACGTATAAAAAAGTAAAAAACCGGAGAGAAAATAAGTTGTCCTAAAATAGCGGTAATACTTACAAGACCGGTGATAGAACCTTGAAGATTACCCTGTTCCTTTTCCGAAACTTGGTTGGAAATAATACTCTGTACGGTGGGGCCAGCCACTCCACCCAAAGCATACGGAATTAAAAAAGCATATAGCATCCAGGGTTCAGTGGCTAGGGAGAAAAAGAACATTCCCACGGTCCAAAGTAAAAACCCAACACTCACAACCATACGTTTACCAAATTTTTTAACCAAAACGCCCACCAAGACCCCTTGTACAATGGCAACCAATAGACCTACCACCATGAGTGAAACACCAATCTCTTTAGGACTCCAATTATATCGCTCAATACCATAATAAGACCAAGTAGAAGGCAATGCCTGGCCGGCCAAGTTGGCCAAAAAGAAGGCGAAAATTAGCAGCAGTACCCCTTTATAATTTCGTAATGCGAATAAAGATACACCAGGAATCATTTTGGAGATGTTTATTTCTCGTCGGTTTTCAGGTGTTAGTGACTCTGGGACAAAAAACAAACCAAAGAGAAAATTAGAAAAGGTTAATCCGGCTGCGATATAAAAAGGCAACCGAATATCAATTTCACCAAAGAAACCACCAACACCGGGGCCAATAATGAAGCCTAAACCAAAGGCTGCACCTATTAAACCAAAATTCTTTGCCTTGTTCTCCTTGGTACTAACATCCGCAATATATGCGGAGGCCACAGTAAAACTTGCACCTGTAATACCCGCTAAAAATCTACCCAAGAATAACCAAGTAATAGAGGGAGCCCACGCGTGTATCAAATAGTCTATACTCAGTCCCAGTAGCGCTAACAATAAAATAGGGCGCCTTCCAAACTTATCTGAAATCTCCCCGAGCACAGGAGAAAACAAGAATTGCATCCCGGCAAATGCCGTAGTCAGCCACATACCATAAATAACAGCCATTGCCGTTCCCTCTCCCGTTAACTCCATAATCAAGTCCGGAATAATTGGTAGAATGATGCCTATACCAATGACATCTACAAGTATTGTGACAAAAATGAAGAGTAAGGCTGTTTTTTTTGATTTCATATTGGCGACAAAAGTCGGATAAAAACTGGAATACGGAAATAAAAAAATAAAACCCCTACGTTAGCAAGGGTTTGGAAAATAAATTATTTTTTAAAACTTAGTTATTTAAAGCCTCGGCTCCACCTTTTGAACATTTGGCCTGCGCCTAATTGTTCAGTGCTTCCGCACCACCTTTTGAACATTTGGCCTGCGCCTAATTGTTCAGTGCTTCCGCACCACCTTTTGAACATTTGGCCTGCGCCTAATTGTTCAGTGCTTCCGCACCACCAACAATTTCCAAAATTTCATTGGTAATTGCAGCCTGCCGCGCTTTATTATAGGTAAGCTTCAACTGATCTCTTAACTCAGTAGCATTATCGGTCGCTTTATGCATAGCTGTCATACGAGCACCGTGCTCACTGGCAAAGGAATCCCTTATACCCTTGTAAAGTTGCGTTTTTAAAGATTTTGGGATCAATTGTTCAACGATTTCTGCTTTGGAAGGCTCAAACATGTAATCGGCGTTGCCGGTTTCCCCCTCTTGGGCAGGGTTAATCGGTAAAAACTGTTCAGTCATTACAATCTGTGTGGCCGCATTTTTGAATTTATTATAAACAATTTCAATACGGTCATATGCTCCATTGGAAAACTTATCCATCAAGTCCTCTGCGATTTCGGCAACATTATCAAAAGTCAAGTCGTCAAAAACACTGCTGTGATTTGCGATTACCTTGTAACGTTTACCCAAATAATCATCTGCTTTTTTACCTATGGCCACAAAATCTACTTGCTTTCCTGCATAAACATTCTCAATAAGATTTGTGCTTTGCTTTAAAATATTAGTATTGAAAGCACCACAAAGCCCCCTATTAGATGTTATCGCAACGACCAAGACCTTATTAACCGGTCTATTATCTGCATACACACTACCAGAGTCACCTTCTAAACTGGCACTTAGATTCTGTAGAAGCTCAGTAAGCTTATCTGCATACGGCCTCATTGCGGTAATAGCATCTTGTGCCTTTTTCAACTTAGCGGCAGATACCATTTTCATGGCACTGGTAATCTGCATAGTTGAAGAGACCGATGTAATCCTATTCCGTATTTCCTTTAAGTTAGCCATATATGTTCCCTATTTTGAAAATTGGCACGGTGGCCATTTCCTTCACTTTATTTATCTAAATCCCCTTAGTTATACTTTTCGGAAAGGTCTTTGGCAACAGATGTTAGTGTATCCGTTACCTCATCAGTTAACTTTCCTGATTTAAGGGTGTCCAATACATCTCTATGTTTAGCGTTCAAAAACTCCAAATAGTCCTTCTCAAACTCCTTTACCTTTTCCACTGGAACATTACGCAATAGGTTTTTAGATCCTGCATAAATAATGGCAATTTGATCTTCAACCGTAAAAGGATCGTTCTGTGCCTGTTTCAATATTTCAACGTTTCTACGTCCTTTTTCGATCACATTAAGGGTAGCTGCATCCAAATCTGAACCAAACTTGGCAAACGCCTCCAATTCACGGAATTGAGCCTGGTCCAACTTGAGCGTACCCGCTACTTTTTTCATCGATTTAATCTGTGCGTTACCTCCAACACGTGATACGGATATACCAACATTGATCGCAGGTCTAACCCCTTGGTTAAATAAATCCTGTTCCAAGAAAATCTGACCATCTGTAATGGAGATTACGTTGGTTGGAATATACGCTGATACATCACCCGCCTGAGTTTCGATAATTGGTAGTGCCGTCAAAGATCCACCACCCTTAACCATTGGCTTTAACACCTCTGGTAAATCGTTCATATTTTTGGCGATATCATCATCATTGATCACTTTTGCGGCACGCTCCAATAATCTGGAGTGTAGATAGAAAACGTCACCAGGGTAAGCTTCACGTCCCGGTGGTCTTCTTAATAACAAAGAAACCTCACGGTAAGCAACTGCCTGCTTGGATAAATCGTCATATATAATCAACGCAGGACGACCAGTATCCCTAAAATATTCACCGATAGAAGCACCGGCAAATGGAGCATATACCTGCATAGGCGCTGGATCGGATGCATTGGCAGCAACAATAGTGGTATAGGCCATGGCCCCTTTATCCTCCAATGTCTGTGCAATACCAGCAACGGTAGAAGCTTTCTGCCCTATCGCAACATATATACAATATACAGGTTCACCTGCATCATAAAATTCTTTTTGATTCAGGATAGTGTCGATACAAACGGTTGTTTTACCTGTTTGTCGGTCACCAATTACAAGTTCCCTTTGTCCTCTACCCACAGGAATCATAGCATCTATCGCCTTAATACCTGACTGCAATGGTTCTGTTACCGGCTCCCTGAAAATTACACCAGGTGCTTTACGCTCCAAGGGCATTTCGTAAGTTTCCCCAGCAATTGGTCCTTTTCCATCGATTGGGTTACCTAATGTATCTACAACACGACCTACAATTCCTTCACCAACATTAATGGAAGCAATTCTTTGGGTTCTTTTTACAGTATCTCCTTCTCCAACAGCCTTGGAGGGACCTAAAAGTACTACACCTACGTTATCTTCTTCCAAGTTCAAAACGATTCCTTCCAAACCGCCATCGAACTCTACCAATTCCCCGTATTGAGCATTGGCCAGACCATATACCCTTGCAATACCATCACCTACTTGCAATACAGTTCCTACTTCATCTAAAGTAGCGGTTGCATCAAATCCTGATAATTGTTTCTTTAAAATTGCAGATACTTCTGCGGCTTTTACTCCTGCCATATGTTCTAGATATAAAATGTAGCGATCAAGAGCGAATACTCTTCCCTCTACCAATAATTATTTATAGACTGTTTGTAAATTCTCTTTTTAAATTGTTTAGTTTATTGGAGATACTTGCATCATATTGCAAATCCCCAACTCTTAAAATAAAGCCACCAATGATACTCTCATCGACTTTGTTTTCTAGGGTTACCTCATTACCTGTAATTGAAGCTACCTGTTTTAAAACTTGGTTTTCCAGACTACTGTTCATTGGAACCGCTGTGGTAACATAGGCCACATCTTTTCCTTTCAAGTCTTCGTTAAGAATGATATATTTTAAAGCCACTTCATTTAAAATTGAAACTCTTTTGTTGTCAACCAACATATTCATCAATCCTTCTGAAATTGCATGACCTCCTTTGAAAATCTCTTTTAACACATTCTTTTTGGCCGACCCGGAAATAACCGGATTTGATAGCATATCCCTAAGCTCTTTGCTTCCGGATATTGTACCAACTACCGAGCGCATGTCCTTTTCAACAGCCTCGGTGGCTTTGTTATCCGTGGCCAAATCTAAAATTGCTTTGGCATATCTTAGTGCCGCTCTAGAATTGCTCATCGTTTTAATTCAATTTTATATCGTCTAGCATTTTTTCTACTAGCTTCAATTGTTTGTCCTTTCCAGACAACTCCTCTTTAATTACTTTTTCGGCTATGGATACGGAAAGTTCAGCAACCTGACTTTTTAGTTCTGCAACAGCAGCCTTCTTTTCACTTTCAATCGTTGCTTGCGCCTGCTTTATCATTTTATCTCCTTCCACTTTCGCCTGCTCCTTGGAATCCGCAATCATCTTTTCCTTGATTTCACGTGCTTCTTTCATCATGGCTTCACGTTCAGCCCTGGCTTCCTTCAAAAGCTTTTCGCTATCGGCGGTTACATTTTGCATCTCTTTTTTGGCATCCTCGGCAGAAGCTAAGGCCTTTTTTATGCCATCTTCCCTTTCCTCAACAGCATTTAGGATAGGTTTCCAAGCGAATTTTCGCAATAAGAAAAGCAGAAGTAAAAACAATACAATCTGCCAAATAAAAAGTCCAAATGAGAAATCGTTTACCAGTTTTTCCATAATCGTTCAGTATACTATTTTATGTTGAACAAATAATAACGAACGGTTGCAACCAACCGTTACAGCCGTTCGTTTTTTGTTTAGGTTTATCCAGCAAAAATTGCTGCGAAACCAATTCCTTCAATAAGCGCTGCTGCAATTAACATCGCTGTTTGAATCTTACCATAGGCTTCAGGCTGACGGGCGATTGCCTCCATGGCTTTACCACCGATCATTCCTATTCCGATACCTGCTCCGATTACGGCTAGACCGGCACCTATTACACTTGGAATTTCCATAAAATATATAATTAAAAATTAAACAAACATGTTTTAAATTATCTATCTACCAACCCTGATCAATGAACAGTGTTGATTAAAACAATTTTTATAAATGGGCCAACTCTGCCTCATCGTCATGATCATGCTCCTCCGATGCAAAGCCAAAATAAAGGGCCGCCAACATTGTAAAAATGTAAGCCTGCAACAACGCCACTAACAACTCTATCATGGAAATGGCGAAAGAAAGACCAAAGGATAGCGGACCACCTACCCAACTCTTAAATATAAATATTAGTCCAATCAAACTCATTAATACTACATGGCCTGCGGTCATGTTCGCATACAAACGAATTAAAAGGGCAAACGGCTTAATGAAAAGACCCAAGATTTCAATAGGTACCAAAATGATATATATTATCATTTTTCCGTACCACGGCATGCCATCTCCCAAAGGATCAAAAATATGTTTCCAATAATCTTTGGTACCGGTAAAGTTGGTCAACAAAAACACCAAGACCGCCAACGCAGTTGTAACAGCAATATTACCCGTTACATTGACCCCTAGAGGCGTTAAGCCGAACATATTTAAAAACCATATAAAGAAAAATACAGTCAACAAGAAGGGCATATATTTTTTATATTTTTTCTCTCCAATATTCGCAATTGCAATATCATCCCTAATATAAAGTACTATAGGCTCAAAGAAACGGCCTATTCCCTTGGGTACGCTTCCATTTTTGGCATAACTCCTGGCCAGACTACTAAAAAGCCATACCAATAAAAGTCCGGTCACCAACATCATTACGACACTTTTTGTAATAGAAAAATCCAAGGGTCGCACATTTGTAGGATGCTCTCCATGGGAATCGTCATAATTCAGCGTACCACTAGCATCAGTCTTGTAAATTTTGCTATGATGCAATTTGTAATAATTGCCATCTACCTCGGCAAGTTCTTCCCCATGATGAAATTTAGAAGAGGAAAAAACCTTAATGCCATTATCCCATAGTATTACGGGTAATGGAAAACCATAATGATGCACCTCCCCGTTTTCATCAGTGCTGGAAAACAGACTAAAGTCGTGCGAATCTTGCAAGTGATGCTCAATATATTCTTTGATTTCTGTCTTTTTGTCTTTCTTTGGGGCTTCAGAGTGCTGCGCATCATTTTTCGCCAAAGCGAAATTGCCGACAAAAAGTAAAACAATACAGATAAGTTTTGTAGTGTAAGTCATGGGCCTATTGCTCAAAATATCGTTCCCTAAAAATCGGTGCAAATGTATGGCATTCTTTCAAAAAGAAAAAAGAAATTTAAGGCTTTATTTTTCAGGGGATTTAGAATCTAAAATTTGTCCATTTTCTGTAGCATTTTAGCCATAAAAATGGTCTCTACACTAAGACAAATGGCATATGGAACAAAAAATGCGGCAAATTCTAAACTCGAAATATTACCATCTACCTTGAAACCTGGATAAAAAACTAAAAAGAAAACGAGAAACTTTAAAAAACTGCCTGCAATAAAAACAAAACCAATTTGAGTTTTAATCCTGTTCCTAAAAAGAAACAAGCCAATATAAATTATGGCCGCCAGCAAGAAATTGAGTAGGTAGGATAAAATAATGGAATTGCCATATTTAGGAAATCCCTGTAACGACAAGATACTTGTATGAATGAAAAAAACCACCGCCAATAAGGTTACCAGAATAAAATTGAAAAGTAGTATAGGGTTTTGTTTCTTCATTACAAGTCACTAAATGTAAGACACCGCAAAATAAAGCATTTGTCATTTGGGAAGAAAAGAACCTTTTAACTAAATAAGTCAAAATACGTTGTTTCGGTTCTCGTAACCTGCAAATTTAGGATTCCAATATGAATTTTCGCCTAGAATAATCCGTTCCCTAAAAGAATAAACTTTTAGGAATACGCGCATTTCAAATATGATAGTATAGGTATAGGATTTTGGGTCACTTAATATTTAATCCGTTTAATTTGTCTTAAAACCACCCAAATAGCCACAGCCACACCGATTATTGTCGTTATGGCCGTAAATATTTTTTTTTCATTGTGATAATGTTCATCTAGCCAAATTCCTCCCTTTGCAGACAAAAAAATAATGGCCCCCATTTCAAAAGCAATGCCCGAAAGCATTGCTATATTTTTTAGGTTTTTATCCTTTTTTTTAGGAGGCTTTTGCTGGCTCATTTTTTCCGCTCATGGAAGATTTGAAACCTCCGGAATTGGTATTTGCGCTAGAGCTTGTAGGTTTGCCGCCACCCATGGTACATGAGGCGTTGAATGTAGCACCTGGTTCTACGGCCAATTTTGATACAGACACTGTACCTTCTATAACGGCAGAGGATTTTAAGGAAAGTAAGTCCGACACTAAAAGTTCACCATTGAAGCTTCCTTCTATATCGGCATTCACACATTCTACCTTTCCGTGAATATAGCCATCCTTTCCAATGACCACCTTACCAGATGTCTTTACATTGCCATCTAATTTGCCATCGATTCTAAAGTCCGCTTCAGAAATAATATCTCCTTTAATTTTCGTGTTTTTCTCAATTCTGTTTGGTTGTCCTCCTATTTCGCTCATAGTTCTGGGTTTTTGTTTATCTGAAAACATTGTTCAAGGTTTTGGGGTTATAAGTGTATTTCTATATGCCTGTAAATTCTTGTGTACTTGTATTGTTTTGTAGTTGTCCGATAAAATTACGAAATTCTCATCAGCAACCCTGTAATCCTTATTGTTTTTTAAAAGCTCGGAATAGCCTAGGGCAAAATCCTTGGATTTAAATCCATGTACAACTACAAATTGGTATTCCAAATTGTAAATATCCTTGGAGACGATATTCTTATACTTAAGGTCGACTATGGATTTTTCTAAAAGCTCCATAAGCTTCAAAGCCTTTTCGTTATTACTTCTTTTAAAAGGGAATATGACCTTCCAATTTGAAGTACCTGTTGAGCCTGTTTCCGGTGAAAATTCCGTAGGCTCCAATTTTGGAAGTTGCTCAGCGACCATTTGTTCGGCCTTTTTTCCTTCGGGATTATTTGGGTATGTGAGGGCCACATAGTTTAAGGCCTCTTTAAAATCTTCAAAACCCTGTAATCTGCCAATGGCATTCGCCTTTAACATTTCAAATTTTGGGACTATAGGGTCTCCTGTAAATTTATTGATGTTCTCTTCTGCACCTGTAATCACTTCAAGAAACTCCTGGTCCTGGAATTTTTTGAATAGTTTCTGGTACCTTTTTTCGGGACTATCGGCATTGTCTGCTAATACTGCCTGTGGGTTCAAGAGAATTTCCGCATAACGGGAATCCCTATGATTGGCAATAATATCAGCTTTCATGGATGCCATTAATGGACTCCCCTCCTCTTCATATATCTTATAAAGATTGTACTTGGATGGAAGAATTAAACGCTCTTCCGGATTGGAGGCGAGTACTTCCTCTAATTTTTCAGCGGCGAGTAAATTCTCATTAAACTTTTCCTTATAAATGAGACCCAACTGGTAGTTGGCAAAGTTTCGCTCCGTCTTTAAACTATCAATGATAGATTCATCCTTGGGCACCCTATCCATATAAAAATCCAATGAGAATTTTTCATCTTCAGAAACAGGTACTCCCTCTTCACTATTTTCAGCAATTGGTTCTCCTGTAGCCTCCGATATGTTGGAGACGGACCTATTGGACCAACGCCAATTGTCCTCCAGTTCCCTGTTACCCCATTTATTTTTAAAATCGTTCTGGCCATAACCAAGACTGGTGATGTTGTAAAAATAAAATTTACCCTTATTCTCCTTTCCTCCCTTGCTTTTGGCAAAATTCGCAAAACCATCAGTTAACTTATCGCGCTCCTTTTTTTGAGCCGCTTCCTTGGCAGCTTTTAACTCGTCTATATGATTTTCGAAGTAAGCAATCTGGTCATCTACCGGCAAATCGTAAATGGTAATTACACTATCTGCGTATTGCACGATGTCTTCGTATTTGATTACATCTTCAAGATTGTCCAACTTCTTTTTGGTAGTACGGTATTTTTTGGTGTTTTCATTTAGGTTGGTCAACACACTGTCATAATATGCCCCGGCATTTCTATATTGATTCTCGTCGAAATTATATTCGGCCAGATTTTCATAGTTTAAAGCATTTAGTTTGGGCTCGTTCTGCGTGGCTCGCAGTGATTTATTAAAGTAGGCCAAAGCCAAACTGTCCGACTCCTGTTCCATATGAAACTCAGCGATTTGTCTGTAAATTTTATCTAAAAAAGGTCTGTTTTCCCGATTTTCTTCCAAATCTGTCAAATATTCTAATATGTCCTCTTTGTTCTCCGAAGTGACCCTCGTATTCTTGATTTTTTGAATTTCAGCATTAATCAAATAGACTCGAGGTGATTTCCTATTCAAGTCGATTACCTTATCGAAAGCATAATTGGCGCTGTCCTTATGGCCCAATTGATTGTATAATTGTCCAATGATGAAATAGTACCTTCCTTTTTCAGGATTCTTTTTGGTATAATATGATGCAACTTTCAATTGTTGGATCGCGGTATCCGGTACATTCAAGTTTATGTATGCCTGTGCCAACATGGCTCGTGCATCTGCATACTCTTGATCTTTTAAGGTCTCAAACTTCATTAAGCGTCTAAGGTTCTTAATGGCCAATTCCTCATTCTCTAATCTAATATTTACTTTTTCCCTCCAGATGCTCGCTTCGTTCAGTTTATCGCTCTCCGTGTATTTATTCAAAATATAATTGAATGATTCCAATGCCGGGATATAACGTTCGTCAAAATAACGGGCCTTACCCAATAGTAAAAAAGCTTCATCAGTCTGAGGGTTTCGTTCCTCATCCTTGATATCCATACTGTGCTTTTGAATAGCTTTAGTGGCCTTCTCCTCGGCAATTAAGAAATTGGGATTGTTATCTTCAGAATCCAGTTTTACTTCCCCCGATACCTCCAAACGCTCAATCGGTAATATTTCCCAGTAGTCGTCCCTATATGTATCGTTCAAGGTGGACCTTCCTTCTTCAAAAGCTATGTTACCATTATAAAGGGTATTGTATTTGGTATTTAGGGCATGCCAATTCCTATTGATAAAGGCATCCTTTTTTGTGGAACATGCGTTAAAGAGCAAAGTTCCCAAAATAACGAATAAAAAAAGTTTGTTTCTGAAGTTCAAAATAGACAGTATACGTATGTATGCATAACTGAAAAACATCCATATTATTATACAGTTCATCGACAAAAGGCAACTTTAAGAATCAGTTATGGATGGAGTGCTTAAGCAATCGCCTAAAAATTTACAGACCCAACAGTCTGTTTCGGCCAATTGTAGGTCATTCTTGGGACACTTTTTAACCTTTTAACGATGGTCATTGAACGAAAATCGGATTTGCGGTAATCAATACTTTTAAAATCAATTAAAAAAACCGACTTGATGGTCGGTTTTAAGTATGTATGGTGGATTAACCTTCTTTTTAAGGTTACCCCGCAAAAAATGTCTCCAGTTCCTTTAAGGTTTCCGTAGACGTTTTGATGTCCTTGACCATTTCGCCCTTGTTCAACACCACGATACGTTCGCAGACCTCGGTTACATGGATCAAATCATGACTAGAAACCAAAACGGTAACATTATCCTTGGCCGCCAAGTCCTTGATGATTCCTTTTAAGCGAATTTGAGTAGTAGGATCTAAATTGGCAAAGGGTTCATCTAGAATTACCACTTTGGGATTTCCAATAAAAGAGGCTACGATACCCGCCTTTTTCTGATTTCCCTTGGACAAATCCCGCAGATATTTCTTTTGCCCCAGAATCTCTCCATGGAAGAAGTCTTCAAACTGGGAAAGTAATGCATCCACATCCGCTTTATTCTGTCCCCTTAAGTCACCAATGAAATAAAAATATTCCTCTGGGGTTAAATATCCTATTAAAAAAGTTTCGTCTATAAAAGAAGAAGTAATGGGTTTCCATTCCTCACTGGTATTCACTTGAGCGCCATTGTTTTCAATATGCCCGGATGTTGGCTGAATCAAATCCAACAATAGACTAAAGAACGTAGTTTTCCCGGCACCATTGTTACCGACAAGACCAAAACTCTGTCCGGTAGGTATTTCAAGGTTTTCTATATTCAAAACGGTCTGCTTCCCGTATTTCTTTGTTAAATTCTGTACTGTTATCATAATGGTTGATATGTGTTAGCTATTTTTTTCCTTAAATCCGGCAATCATGCCATATTTCTTTTTTCGGTATTGCTCGGTCACCTTGTTCAAAAGTGTATTTCTTAAAGCCAGTCCTACCAAGCCCAAGACGCACAGAACAATTACCGCAACCTGGAGGGAAACCAAGTAATAAAACAAGGTGAAAATGAGTATAGGAACAATAAGCACAGGGACCATAATCAGAAACTGATTGGCGCTGGTGCCCTGCATATTTCCGAATGGACTCTGATCCAATTCTATTCTTTTCTTATTGAAGGACCCAAAATATAAAATGACCGGTATATTTACACCTAGGTTATAAAGGGCACAACCAAAATTAATGGCCAATGCTTCCCAACCAAAGTAAACATAGGGGATAGTTAACAAGAACATAAATACTACACTCACTGATATGAGTAGCGCTTTGGACTCCAAATATTTTCTCAAAGGTATGTTTTGGGACATCATCATACTATAATAACTACTGTCCCATGCGGGAATAAACTGCCCGAAATTACTCAGAAAAATACCCGTCATAAAAACGCCCAAAAAGGCTTTCATGGGCATCATGCTGGCATAGATTTCCTGGGTATAAAATATGAGTCCATAAAAAACAAATAACAAGGATATCCAAACCTGGGATTTCGTTCGTTTGTTCCGCCAAATCATTTTTAAATCCAATTGAAGAAAGGTTCCCAAATCCCCAAAACGCTTTGTCCAGGCCAAATCACTGGTATTGGCCTTTACCTTTTTAGGTTTTAAAGTGGAGTCCAAGTATATCTTATCATGGAGGAACTTATAGTTGATATAGTAAATGAAAACTGCCAAGGCCAAAGGAACTAAAACAGTTATGGGGAACGCATATAAGGCATGGAAGAGAGGACCAAAAACGTCTTTTATGGAGAAAATCCCAAAATAATCCAGCGCATAGGAAGTCACTATTACAATTCCAATAGCGATTAACGCCTTATCACTTTTATTGATCAAAAGGTTAAGATAGTTGATACTCAAAACAATGGCTACGATGGCTACTAACCAAAGTAACACGTTTAATCCTGGATATCCTTGAAACCAAAGGACGATACAGAACGGAACAAAAAAGAAAAGGGATAACAAATTATAGACGGAAGCGGCCGATCGTCCTAAAATATAATGGGCGATGGAACTTTTCTTAACGGGTGTGGTCAAAAAGGGCTTAATGTCCATCACGGGAAGTTTCTGCATGAAATACCGCAGAAACAATTCAATCAGTACCCAGTAAATAAGATACTGGCTCAAGGTCCACATAGGACTTTGGTCCGGCACGGCTTTTCTGAGTATAAAATACATCCCAGCACCTGAACCTGCCAAAACGACAAGCATGTAGACTGCGAAAAAGCCCATGAGAATCTTTACGGCAAGGCTTTTACCAAAATTGGCCGACCTAAAAAAGGATTTCCATTGTAGGGAAGCAAATTGTTTAAACATAAGGGTTGGATGTTGTTGTTTAGACCATAAGTAAGTTAAAAATGGGAAATGTTACAAAATCTAGAAAATTTTATGAGCTTAATTCAAATACCAATTTCACCTTTTCAAGGTAAAATGTCCCGTATAGACCTGGTCTTGGTTGTAAACAAAGCGAAACCAGTAATCCGAAGCGGGCATGGGTTGCCCTTGATAGGTACCATCCCACCCTTCTGAATTATAGGCCAATTGTTTTAACAGCTTGCCATATC
>NZ_JAQPCG010000012.1 GCF_028464145.1 Maribacter sp. PR1 | reverse complement strand
AGGGAAGTTAAGACCGTTTGCGCCGATGGTACTGCTATACCAAGTGGGAGAGTAGGTAGCCGCCTTCCTCGAAGCCCCTTACCGTTAGGTAAGGGGCTTTTTTTATTGGGTAAAATTCCAATTTTGCTTTTTTCTATATTTGGGAAAACAAACATGGAGTCATGAAATATATTTTCTTAACTATAATAATATTCATATGCACTTCATGTGAAAACAACCAACCTAAGTTTCCTAAAACACCTAACGTATTGTTCATTTTAGTGGATGACTTAGGATATAAAGATTTAGGTGCCACGGGTAGTACTTTCTACGAAACACCACATATAGACCAATTGGCTTCCGAGAGTGTAAGTTTTATCCAAGGCTATGCCGCTAGTAGGGTGTGCAGTCCCTCAAGAGCAAGTATCATGACCGGAAAGTTTACTGCAAGACATGGTATTACGGATTGGATTGGCGCCAAATCTGGAGAAAACTGGAGAGATTTAGGGAGACATGATAAACTATTGCCAGCTGCTTATAATCAAAATCTTCCATCCAATGAAATTACGATTGCAGAGGCCTTTAAGGAAAATGGATATACTACCTTTTTTGCAGGTAAGTGGCATTTGGGAAATGAGGGCTCCTATCCTGAAGACCATGGTTTTGATATAAACAAAGGCGGGTGGGAGAAAGGTAGTCCTATTGGAGGATTTTTTTCACCCTGGGAAAACCCAAGCTTACCCAACCGGAAAAATGGCGAGCAACTTAGTTTACGATTAGCAAATGAAACTGCTGAGTTTATTTCGGAGCATGGAAATAAACCTTTTTTTGCCTTTTTATCTTTTTATGCCGTACATGCTCCCTTGCAAACCACCCAAGAAAAATGGATTAAATACAAGGACAAGGCCAAAATGCAGGAAACTGCCAATCAGGGTTTTGCCATGGAACGAGTATTGCCCGTTCGCATAATACAGGATAATCCAGTGTATGCTGGTTTAGTGGAAAATATGGACGATGCTGTTGGGGTTGTCCTTAAAGCATTAAAAGAAAAGGGTTTGGAAAAGAATACTATTGTGGTCTTCACTTCTGATAATGGAGGGGTGGCTTCGGGAGATGCCTATGCAACTTCCAATCTTCCCCTTCGAGGCGGAAAGGGCTACCAATGGGAAGGGGGAATACGTGAACCCTATTTGATAAATGTACCTTGGTTAAACAATGGAGGAAGTACCAGTGATTACCCTGTTATCGGAACCGATTTTTATCCGACCCTATTGGACTTGGCAGGTTTGGACCCCTTAACATATCAACATATTGATGGTGTTAGTTTAAAGCCTATTTTGGAGGGAAAGGAATTGGATTTTGATCGGCCCTTGTTTTGGCACTATCCTCATTATGGCAACCAAGGAGGTAATCCTTCTTCAATAATACGAGAGGGAAACTGGAAGTTGATACATTATTGGGAAGACGGCAGTGAGGAACTTTATGATATTATCGCTGATACAGGAGAACAACACAATGTAATTCAAGAACAACCAGATATAGCAATTATACTCAGTAAAAAGCTTTTAGCATGGTTAACAAATGTCGGAGCGAAATCGCCAGAATCAGACCCAGAATACGATTCTGAACTTGCTAGCAGAAGGCACCAGAAGGTTGTTGATGAAAAGTGGCCCTCACTAGAAGCTGAGCGGTTAGAAATGCTATCCGATGGCTTTAAACCCAATCAGGAATGGTGGGGTAGTAAGATTACAAAAGATTAGCACCTTTTAAAATAAAAAAGGGACCTTTTTTTAGAAGGCCCCTTTTCAAGTCATTGAATTAATAATTAAGCTCGAGGTAAGTCACCATCACCTTTTAAAGGTAAAGAGGATTCTCCCATTAGATATTTATCCACATGGTATGCAGCTTGTCTACCTTCCGAAATGGCCCAAACGATTAAGGATTGTCCTCTTCGTTGATCACCTGCAACAAAAACTCCGGGAACATTTGTTTTATAATCTACTTCCGAAGCTTTGATATTCGTTCTGGTATCCATTTCAAGACCCAGTTGTTCTGCAACCGTATTTTCAGATCCTGTAAAACCTAGTGCCAATAGTGCTAATTCACACTTCCATTCTTTTTCCGTTCCTTCTACTTCTTTTAATTGTGGTCTTTCACCAGGGACTTTGATCCATTCCACTTCCGAAGTGATTAGTCCTTTAAGGTTCCCTTGGTCATCTCCTATAAACTTCTTAGTAGAGATACTAAAAAAGCGTTCCGCACCCTCTTTATGGGATGAGCTTGTTCTTAACCTCATAGGCCAAAATGGCCAAGGTTGGTCCTTTGGTCTATCCGTAGTTGCCATGGGCATTATTTCAAAATTTGAAACGGATTTGGCACCGTGTCTAAAAGAGGTTCCAATACAGTCAGATCCCGTGTCGCCACCACCAATAACCACCACATCTTTGTCAGTGGCCATTATCTCTTCCCCTAAATCTTTGATGCCATCTACACGTCTATTATTTTGCCCAAGGAAATCCATAGCCTGTACGACTCCTTTTAAGTCAGCACCTTCAATTGGTAATTTCCTTCTTACAGTAGCCCCACCAGTTAAGACAATCGCATCAAAATCGCCTTTTAAGCTGTCCGCTTTAATATCTTTTCCTACATGGACACTACATTTAAAGGTGATGCCTTCTTCCTTTAAAATTTCTAGTCTACGATCTATAATTCGCTTTTCCATTTTAAAATCTGGAATACCGTATCGGAGTAAACCACCAGGTTTTTCATCTCTTTCAAAAACTGTTACCTCGTGACCAGCTCTATTCAGTTGTTGTGCAGTGGCCAGGCCAGCAGGACCCGACCCTATTACAGCCACTTTTTTTCCGGTTCTTTTTTCCGGTGGTCTAGCAGTAATCCAACCTTTTTCAAATGCGGTTTCAGCAATGTTTTTTTCTAAATTCTCTATTGTTACCGGATCTTCGTTTATTCCCAATACACATGCTTCCTCACAGGGTGCAGGGCACAATCTGCCTGTAAATTCCGGAAAATTGTTGGTTGCATGTAATATCTCACTTGCCTTTTCCCATTTACCTCGATAAACAGCATCATTAAAATCAGGAATTAAATTACCTAGTGGGCAACCACTATGGCAAAATGGTATTCCACAATCCATGCAGCGTGCACCTTGATCTTTTACATCTTTCTCTTCCATAGGGAGGGTAAACTCCCTATAGTGTTTTATACGCTCTTCTACCGGCGCATATGATTCTATCTTTCTATCGAATTCCAAAAAACCTGTTGTCTTCCCCATTTCTCGATTTTATATTGTTTGTAAATTTTCCTTTTCCAATCGTATCAATGCTTGTCTATATTCTTCTGGGAAAACCTTAATGAATTTAGGTAAATAAGATTCCCATTTTTCTAAAATCCGTTGAGCCAAAGGACTCAAGGTTGCATTATAATGACTCGTAATTAAATCTTTAAGTTCCTTGATGTCTTGATCTTCTTCAACTTTCAACAAATTCAAGCCTTCACTACTGCACCTTTTTCGAAAGGTTCCTTTTTTATCTAGAACATAGGCTATACCCCCACTCATTCCTGCACCAAAGTTTCTTCCTACCTCGCCAAGGATGACCGCAATTCCTCCGGTCATATATTCACATCCATGATCTCCAATTCCTTCAACCACTGCTTTTGCACCGGAATTTCTAACACAAAAGCGCTCTCCCGCCTTACCATTTATATAGGCTCTACCCGCTGTTGCTCCGTATAAAGTTACGTTCCCCGTTATTACATTTTCCTCAGGAACTATTGTAGAACCATCAGGAACTTTAACCACTAATTTTGCTCCGGAAAGGCCTTTACCTAAATAATCGTTCGTATTACCATTGACAATCATGGTTAAGCCGCGCGTAGCGAAAGCTCCAAAACTTTGTCCGGCCGATCCTGTAAAGTTAAGTTTTAGAGTGTTTATTGGTAAGCCTTCCGCTCCGTACGTCTTTGAAATTTCGTTGCTGATGATAGCGCCTACTGCACGGTCCGTATTGCAAATTGGATAATCCAATGTCAGTTTTTCCTTTCTGAACAAGGAAGGATTTGCTTTTTCAATAATGTCAAATTCAATGGAATCGAAAACATCATGATGCTGCTTCTCCGTATTATAGAATTTGGTTCCTTTAGGTACATCAACCTGGTGTAGAATTGGTGTTAGGTCAATACCGTTCGCCTTATAATGGTCTATTGCTTTTTTACGATCCAATTTCTGTACTTGTCCTACCATTTCATTAATGGTTCTAAAACCAAGCTGTGCCATAATTTCCCTTAGTTCCTGGGCAACGAAATACATATAATTGACCACGTGTTCAGGTTTACCTTCGAACTTTTTACGGAGTTCTGGATTTTGTGTTGCGATACCAACTGGACAAGTGTTCAGATGGCATACCCGCATCATGATACATCCCGAAGCAACCAATGGTGCTGTTGCAAAACCAAATTCTTCGGCTCCTAACAAACACGCAACGGCGACATCCCTACCCGTTTTTAACTGACCATCACATTCCAAGACTATTCTATTTCTTAAGTCGTTTAAGACCAAAGTTTGTTGTGCTTCAGCTATACCTAACTCCCAGGGTAAGCCTGCATGTTTTAAGGATGTAAGCGGTGAAGCACCAGTTCCTCCATCAAAACCGGAAACCAAGATGACGTCTGCTTTTGCTTTGGACACTCCTGCAGCAACTGTTCCTACACCAACCTCCGACACCAATTTCACATTGATTCTTGCTTTTCTATTTGCAGATTTTAAATCATATATTAATTGGGATAAATCCTCGATTGAATAAATATCGTGATGTGGTGGTGGCGAAATTAAACCTACATACGGCGTAGAATTTCTAGTTTTTGCAATGGCGGGGTTTACTTTTGGTCCCGGTAGTTGTCCACCCTCACCAGGTTTGGCCCCTTGAGCCATTTTTATTTGAATTTCTTTTGCATTGGTCAAATAATTCGAGGTTACCCCAAATCTACCTGACGCAACCTGTTTAATAGCACTATTTCTCCAATCCCCGGTTGCATTTTTATAGAATCTGGTTTCATCTTCTCCACCTTCCCCGGAGTTACTTTTACCCCCAATCCTGTTCATTGCAATGGCCAGGTTTTCATGGGCCTCTTTACTTATTGAACCATATGACATAGCTCCCGTTTTGAACCTTTTTACGATTTCTGTCCAAGGTTCAACTTCATCTATTGGAATAGGGTCGTAATTGGAAAATTCAAAAAGTCCCCTTATGGTCATTAAGCTCTTTGATTGTTCGTTGACCATTTGCGAAAACTCCTTATACGTATCAGGCTCGTTGTTTCGTACGGATTTTTGAAGTTTAGCAATGGACAAAGGATTGAACATATGTTTTTCTCCATTTCTTCTCCAACGGTACTCACCTCCAATTTCTAAATCTAGGTTAGCTTCAACTTCATTTTTATTAAATGCCTTTCTATGTCGCTTAGCAACTTCTTTTTCAATTTGATAAAGTCCAATACCCTGTATTCTAGTAGGTGTATTTGGAAAGTATTTTTCAACAACTTTGGTGTTAATACCAATACATTCAAAGAGTTGTGATCCCCTGTATGAGTTTAGGGTGGAGATACCTATTTTGTTCATCACTTTTAAAATACCTTTTCCGATGGCCTTGTTGTAATTTTTTACGGCCTCCTCAAAAGTGAACTCCGTGATATCGTTCTCTTTAATTTGTTCCCCTATTATTTCATTTACCAAATAAGGATTGATTGCACTTGCGCCAAATCCAAATAACACTGCAAAATGGTGAACCTCCCTTGGTTCCGCAGATTCTACGATGATACTCAGTTTTGAACGCTTACCCAATTTTTGGAGTCCGCTGTTTACGAACGAACAGGCCAGTAGAGCTGGTATGGGGGCTTCGTCCTCACTTACGTTTCTATCGGAAAGAATGATGATATTCGCATCATCATCAACGGCTTTGGATGCTTGCATCAAGATAGATTGCAGGGCGTCTTCTAGACCGTTGTGGCCTTTTTCAACGTCGTACAATATTGGAATGGACACTACCTTATAGTCTGGACTAGCGTCATAATTCTTTATTTTGTCCAGATCTTCCTTGGAGATAACCGGATTTTGAATTTTCAGTTTTCTACAATGAAATTCGGAAAACTCAAAAATATTATGGTCACTACCCAAGGTTAAACTGATATCGGTAATCAGTTCTTCCCGGATTCCATCCAAAGGTGGGTTGGTTACTTGCGCAAATAGTTGTTGAAAGTAGTTATAAATTAGTTGAGGGCGTTCAGATAAAACAGCGATGGGCGTATCCGACCCCATTGAGCCAATTGGTTCTTTTCCGGTTTTACCCATAGGCAGGATAATCGTATTGATATCTTCCAAGGTATAACCAAAGACAGATTTTCTTTTTTCCAAAGAAGCTTCTCCTAAAAACAAAGGACAATCATTATACGGTATATCCTTTAAGTGAACCAAGTTTTTATCTAACCATTTTTTGTAGGGTCTTTTCTTGGCTATTTCTTCCTTAATTTCCTCATCGTTGACAATACGACCTTCTTCCATATTCACTAAGAACATTTTTCCAGGTTCCAAGCGACCGTGAAACTCGACATTTTCTGGTGCAATTTCCACAACTCCAGTTTCAGAAGACATGACTACGTAGTCATCTTTGGTAACCGAATATCTGGATGGTCTAAGGCCATTTCTATCTAAAACTGCCCCTATATAATTCCCATCGGTAAACGGGATGGAAGCAGGTCCGTCCCATGGCTCCATGATACAAGAGTGGTATTCATAGAAAGCCTTTTTAGCTTCGGACATTTCTGTATTTTTTTCCCATGCCTCAGGTACTAAAACCATCATTACTTCAGGTAACGAACGGCCTGTCATCAATAGAAGTTCAACAACCATATCCATAGTAGCTGAATCCGATTTACCAGGTAAAATTATGGGCAAAACATTTTTTATCTCATCACCGAACATATCACTTTCAAGAAGTTCCTGACGGGAGTACATTCTTGAAACATTCCCTCTTAAAGTATTTATCTCACCATTATGACACATATATCTAAAAGGCTGGGCCAAATCCCAAGTGGGGAAAGTGTTGGTAGAAAACCGTTGGTGGACCAAAGCCAATCTGGTAACCACTCTTGGGTCCATTAGATCTGAATAATAAAGGCTAATGTCCATCGGCATAAGCAAGCCCTTAAAAATGATTATTTTGGTAGAAAGGCTGGGTACGTAGAAAAACTTACTTTCGGAAAGTTTCGATTTTAATATGGCATGCTCGGTAACCTTTCGAGCAATAAACAATTTTAAATTGAACTCGAAATACGTTTGCTCTTCCTTCTCTTTGGCAATGAATATTTGTTTTACAAAGGGTTCCGTTTCCGCAGCTATTCTGCCGGGAACCGAACGGTTTACAGGAACATCCCTCCACCCCAATAATTTAAGGCCTTGTTTCTTAATATTCTCCTCAAAAATAGAAATACAGAATTCACGTTGATTTTGCTTTTGAGGAAAAAATACGTTGCCTACGGCATATTCTCCTTGTTCAGGCAATTCAAAAGTACAGACCTCTTTAAAGAAATTATGGGGTATATCTATTAAAATCCCTGCACCATCACCCGTCTTGCCATCAGCACTTACAGCACCTCTGTGTTCAAGGCGTTCAAGAATTTCAAGAGCTTTATGAATTATGTCATTTGACTTCTTTCCCTTAAGACTACAAATAAAACCGGCTCCACAGTTGTCATGTTCAAATTCTGGCAGATATAGCCCTTGCTTCTTCAATTTCATATTTTATCGTATTTCTCCAAAAATATTATTTTATTTAAATTATAATCAGTGATTGTTTAATAAATGAGTAAAATATTCAACGTTTTTAATTATAGGTTAAAAAACCTTTAAATTATAATTTTTGAACTGTCGAATTTATCATATTGATAAATGTAGGGTATTATGGAATAACCCCTATGGTATTAGAGGGGGGTAAATGTTATTTATAAATGATTATAACAATTTAACCCTTTCCTATGCCATAGTTAACAATCGATAATCATAGGTAGACATTGTTTAACCCCATAAAAAGTAGGGTACAGTCAAAAAAATCTGAGATGTTATCCTATTATGCTACGTGAAATTACTATTTTTTGAATCTCCGAAGTACCCTCATAAATCTGGGTAATCTTTGCATCCCTCATCAATCTTTCAACGTGGTAGTCTTTCACAAATCCATTTCCACCATGAATTTGAACAGCTTCCACGGTTGTTTCCATCGCAACCTGGGAGGCATATAATTTCGCCATTGCACCAGACAGGTCATAATTGTCACCATTATCCTTGTCTTTAGCTGCTTGATAAACCAATAACCTTGCTGCCTGTATTTGAGTATGCATATCTGCAAGTTTGAAGGCTATGGCTTGGTGATTGCTTATTTCTGTTCCAAATGCCTTTCTTTCTTTGGAATATTTTAGGGCAAGTTCATAGGCTCCTGCAGCAATACCCAATGCTTGGGCTGCTATACCGATTCTACCGCCTGCCAAGGTCTTCATGGCAAATTTAAAACCAAAACCATCTTCACCGATTCTATTTTCTTTCGGAACTTTTACATCATTAAATATTAAGGAATGTGTGTCACTGCCCCTTATTCCCAATTTATTCTCTTTAGGGCCAACCTCAAATCCATCCATGCCTTTTTCTACGATAAGCGCATTGATTCCCCGATGTTTTTTATCCTTGTCGGTTTGGGCAATGACCAAATAAACCGCTGCAGTACCTCCATTGGTAATCCAGTTTTTAGTTCCATTAAGAACGTAATGGTCGCCCTTGTCTATGGCAGTTGTTTTTTGGGAGGTGGCATCACTACCGGCTTCGGGTTCGGATAGACAAAACGCGCCAATTATTTCCCCGGTAGCCAACTTTTTTAAATATTTTTCTTTTTGTTCATCTGTTCCAAATTTCTCTATACCCCAACATACCAAGGAATTGTTTACCGACACAATAACGGATGATGAGGCATCTACTTTGGAAAGCTCTTCCATTACTAAAACGTAAGATAAGGTGTCAAGACCACTCCCGTTGTATTTGGGGTCCACCATCATTCCAAGGAATCCCAATTCCCCCATTTTTTTTACTTCATCCTTTGGGAATTCTTGTTTTTCGTCCCTGTCGATTACCCCGGGAAGAAGTTCATTTTTAGCAAAATCACGGGCCGCCTGTTTGATTAATTCTTGTTCCTCGCTAAGTTTAAAATTCATCTGGATTTGCATATTAAGGTATAGGCTACAAATATAAGTTTCTGACAGGTATTTTTTGGCGGCTTTTATAAAACATTAGGATGCGCAATGTTAATTTTAAGATACCCAATCGTATTTTATACTTAAATTGAAAAATTGATTTTGTTAAAAATTGATTGGTAATAGTATGAGTTTCAATATTATCAGGGATATTCCATTTTTGACTATGGAAACATTGACAATTTTAGATATCTTTAGGAAATTTCAAAAGTTATAATTGAGTCTTATATTTGAAAAAATATATTTAGAGAAAACTAAAACCAACATCGAATGGAAACCATTATTATTATTGTTTTTTTAGCGGGTTATCTCGCAATTACCCTAGAGCATAACCTGAAGATTGACAAATTAATTCCGGCCTTGGCAATGATGGCAATTTTGTGGGCCATTATAGCTTTAAATCACATGGATGTATTTGAAGTAAATGCCGAACTGAGGGAGCTGGAACCCACACATTTGGATGAGATTCTATTGCATCATTTAGGTAAAACAGCCGAAATACTAGTTTTCTTGTTGGGTGCTATGACCATTGTGGAAATCATAGATTATTTTGATGGATTTGCTACGATAAAGGGCTATATAAGGACAAGGAGTAAGAAAAAGCTATTGTGGTTGTTTTCCATTCTGGCATTTATTTTATCCGCTATTATAGATAACCTCACCGCGACCATAGTTTTGATCACTATTTTACAAAAAGTGATTAATGATAGAAATACACGTCTTTGGTTTGCGGGTATGATCATTATTGCCGCAAATGCGGGTGGTGCTTGGTCTCCTATAGGTGATGTAACCACAACAATGCTTTGGATTGCGGATAAGGTTTCTGCTGCGCAATTGATAGAGCATGTATTGGTTCCTTCTGTGGTTTGTATGGTTGTTCCGGTATTGATTGCGGGTACATATAAGGCGTTTAAAGGTAACATTGAGGGGGAATTCGAGAGTGAAGTACCTAAATCCAAGTACGGTTCAACGATGCTTTACCTAGGTTTGGGAGCAATTGTTTTTGTGCCTTTTTTTAAGACAATTACGCATTTGCCACCTTATGTTGGTATGATGCTTTCTTTGGCATTGGTCGCTACTTTTGCGGAAATTTATAGTAATAAAAAATTTAGTATAAGCTCTGTTGATGGGGAGGGACATGATAGTGAAGGGCATCATAGTCCAGTGCACCATTCCTTGTCCAAAATAGAATTGCCAAGCATACTTTTCTTTTTAGGAATATTGTTGGCGGTAGCTGCTTTGGAATCTTTGGGTATGCTTTTCCATTATGCGGAAAGTCTTAATTCGGCTATTCCGAATACCGACATCGTTGTAATGTTGTTTGGTGTTGGTTCCGCCGTAATAGACAATGTGCCATTGGTTGCGGCCAGTATGGGCATGTTCGGTGAACCAATGGACAATCCGCTTTGGCACTTTATTGCTTACTCCGCGGGAACGGGCGGTAGTATGCTGATTATTGGTTCCGCGGCAGGTGTAGTTGCAATGGGGATGGAAAAAATTGACTTTTTCTGGTATCTTAAGAAAATTACATGGTTAGCTTTTATTGGTTTTATTGCTGGTGCGGGAGCATTTATTTTAATTAGGGATTTTATACTCAACGCATAATTTAATCCGGAAATTACCGTTATAATGGCAAATTATGATTTATAAGAATACTATGTTATTACAAGATTTGTCACAAGATCCTGCCACCGGAGAAGTAATTTCCGAAGAAAAGACACTATCCGTAATGGACTTGGTCTTTAATGGGGGTACAGGAAGTGTTATTATCATTACCGTACTTTTTTTAATGTTGGGTGTGGCCATGTATATCTATTTTGAACGTCTTTTGGCCGTAAATGCCGCTTCCAAGATTGACAAGAATTTCATGAACCAAATTCGAGACCACGTAACGACTGGTAAGTTAGAAGCCGCGAAGATACTTTGTGCGCAAACAGATTCACCTGTGGCTAGATTGACTGAAAAAGGGATTTCCCGAATAGGAAAGCCCTTGGATGATATCAATACTGCTATTGAGAATGCTGGTACTTTAGAGGTTTATAAACTCGAAAAAAATGTAAGCGTTTTGGCAACAGTTGCTGGTGCGGCCCCTATGATTGGATTCTTAGGAACAGTGATTGGTATGATTTTGGCATTCCATGAAATGGCCAGTAGTGGTGGTCAAGCGGAAATGGGGTCTTTGGCCTCTGGAATTTATACAGCGATGACCACAACGGTAGCAGGTTTGATCGTTGGTATTATTGCCTATATGGGATATAACCATTTGGTGAACAGAACGGATAAAGTTGTCCATAAGATGGAGGCCAATGCCGTAGAGTTTCTGGATTTGTTGAACGAACCACTTTAATTTTTCAATATGAAATTAAAAGGAAGGAACAAAGTTAGTCCAGACTTTAGCATGTCTTCTATGACAGATATTGTTTTTCTGTTATTGATATTTTTCATGCTAACGGCAAATTCGCCGAATGCATTGGATTTACTATTGCCCAAGGCAAAAGGAAAATCTACCAATACACAAAATGTTTCAGTAAGTATTGATAAGAACTTGCAGTATTTTGTGAACAATCAGAGAATAAACGGAGAATACATTGAAATTGAATTAAAAAAAGCACTAGAAGGTCAAGATAAACCTACGATTATCTTAAGGGCGGAAGAAAATGTCGCAATTAAGGAGGCAGTAAACGTAATGGATATTGCTAATAGAAATAATTACAAGGTCATTTTGGCGGTGCGGCCGAACTAATGGCGTTTTTAGACACGAGACACAAGAAAAAATCCTTAACACTAACAACACTGCTGCTTAGCATTTTGTTGTTGGTGCTTTTCTACATTGGGCTAACCTATATGGATCCACCTATAGAAAATGGTATTTCTGTCAATTTTGGAACAACTGATTTTGGAAATGGTAGGGTCCAGCCAAAAGAAAAAGTTCAGTCCGAACCGATGGATACACCTCCTGTAGAGCCAACGAAACAGGAAGTTGCAGAAGCCGAGGAAATTCCCGAAAAAGTTCAAGAAGAGGTTAAAGAAGCTCCTGCTGAAAAGGTATTAACCCAAGAGGATGAAGAATCCATAAAAATTAAACAGGCCCAAGAAGCAAAGAAAAAGGCCGATGCCGCTGTTGCAGAGCAAAAACGTAAGGCAGAGGAGGCCGAGAAAAAAGCAAAGGCGGAAGCGGAAAGAATAGCGCAGCAAAAGCGAGAAGCGGAGGAGAAGGCAAAGCAGGAACAGGAGGCCAAAAAGAAAAAGCTGGACGAACTTATGGGGGGGCTAAATAAATCTGAGGGCACTGCTTCGGGCAGTGAAGGCGATGATAATAGGGCAGGAGACAAAGGAAGTCCGGATGGTGACCCTTATGCCACGAGCTATTATGGTAGTCCCGGTTCTGGAAGCGGTACAGGAGGATATGGACTTAATGGTCGTTCCTTGGTGAATAAAGGCAAAGTTCCGCAGGAATGTAACGAGTCGGGTCGTGTGGTTGTTAAGATAACTGTAGATCGAAGTGGAAAGGTAATAAAAGCAGAACCGGGGGTGAGAGGAACCACCAATAATAGTCCATGTTTGTTGGAGCCCGCTAGAAAGACCGCTTTTATGCATAAATGGAATCTTGATTCCAATGCCCCCAGTCAGCAAATTGGGTTTGTCGTTGTGAATTTCAAATTGGGAGAGTGACTTACCAACAGACCTTGGATTGGATGTTTGCCCAACTTCCAATGTATCAACAAAAAGGTAAAGAAGCGTTTAATCATAAGCTCAATGGAATTCTTGAGTTCGCGGAATATTTAGGAAACCCCCAGAATAATTTCAAAAGTATTCACGTTGCAGGAACCAATGGAAAAGGTTCTAGTAGTCATATGCTCGCTTCCATACTTCAAGAAGCTGGATACAAAGTGGGACTTTATACCTCTCCACACCTAAAGGATTTTAGGGAGCGAATTAGAATTGATGGGGTTCCGGTTTCTAAAACCTTTGTAATCAACTTTATTGAAAATAATAAAAAATTCCTTGAGCAAAAGAAACTTTCCTTTTTTGAGATGACGGTTGGCATGGCCTTTCAATATTTCTCCGAAAATGAAATAGACATTGCAATTATCGAAGTAGGGTTGGGGGGTAGGTTGGACTCCACCAATATAATATTGCCTGAGGTATCACTTATCACGAATATTGGCTATGACCATATTGATATGCTAGGGGATACATTGGAAAAAATCGCATCAGAAAAGGCAGGTGTAATTAAAAAACAGACACCAGTTGTTATAAGCGAATATCAAAATGAAACAGCAGATGTGTTTCGTAAGGTTGCAAAAGAAAAGCAATCCAAATTAATTTTTGCTGATAAAGAAAATTTTAAAAAATACACAACATCCCTTAAAGGTTTTTACCAAGAAAAAAACATCAAGGGTGTATTAGCGGTTTGTAAAGAGTTAACAGGGTTTTCCATAAGTTCGGATCACATTAAAGAAGGCTTGTTAAATGTTGTGGAAAATACAGGATTGTTGGGTAGGTGGCAACAATTGGGGGAAAACCCTAAAGTAATCTGTGACACGGCCCATAATAAAGAAGGGTTGGTCTTAGTTTTAGAACAGTTGAAGCAAGAGTCCTATGATTCCTTGCATATGGTTTTGGGCTTCGTAAAAGATAAGGATTTGGCTTTTATCTTACCTTTATTTCCGGTAAACGCCAGGTATTATTTTTGTAGACCTAATATGCCTAGGGGGCTATCTGCTACCGAACTTAGTGAAAAGGCATTAAATCATAATCTGAACGGTGTTGTTTTCGAGGATGTAAATAGTGCCTATATGGCTGCAAAACAAGCGGCTACAGCTTCTGATTTTATTTTTATTGGAGGGAGTAATTTTGTAGTGGCCGAAGTTCTATAATTTTTTTATTTTTTTCTTTTGGAGTAAACAAAACTATTCTATATTTGCACTCCTTTTAGGGCTCTTAGCTCAGTTGGTTCAGAGCACCTGCCTTACAAGCAGGGGGTCACTGGTTCGAATCCAGTAGGGCCCACTTAATAAAGACAAGGCTTCGCAGTAATGCGGGGCCTTTCTTTTTTGGCAGGGGTGAAACATAGGTGAAACAAATATTCTTTGCATATATCTTCTTATCTTCATAAACGGCTCTCATGCGGTTATGAATTCGTCCCTTAAAAATACGATAATTTGGCTTTTCCGGCGCATCGACAAAGCGATTTTCGATATGAATCGAACGGGCAGGGCATGGAAAACAGCGAAAGTTCCCCATTGGATCGTCCTGGTCCTGGGACTGGGATCGTACGTTCTTGTACTTTGGCAGCTGTGGCCGTTCCTGTCCGAGCAGGAAATGCCATACCTAAAATATTTCGGTTTTTTCCTGGTGTTGGTTTTAACCGTTCTGTTTTTGGTATTGTCAAAAATCTACGTTTCCCAGCTCCTGGATTATAGGACTCCCTATCCTATTCAAAAAGAAAAGACCACTGTAAAGGTCGGGGATAGCAATTTTAGGATTCCTTTCCGTTTCGCTAAGCAAGTAAAGAAGATAGATTATAATAATTCAAACCTTTTCCGGGATTACTTAAAAACAAGTCAGGAGGACTTCTTAAAACTGTTGTCGGGAAAACAAGTTCCCGAGAAAATAATCTGGCTACCGCTTACGGATAGAAAACTTCCCAACTTTCGGCTTTTTTTCGAGTTTCTCAACCATATCTCGGAAGAGAACCTGGAAGGGTACTATGGCGAAAATCTATTAAGCCTATGCAGGTATATCACCAAAAATTTTAAATCGAACGATAGCGAATGGTCCGTAAAACAACTCCAAAAGGCACACTCGGGTTGGAAAAACTGTAATCCCAAACGGCGTATGGACCTGAAAATCGATATCGAGAACCATCTTGTATTTCTTGGTCGACCATAAAATGAAAAGGAAAGTAAAGAAAAACGGCGGAAGCCATTCCTTTACTTGATTCCATTGGCAATCCTACTCAAATTGCTTTCAAATAGTTCCATGGGCTAGTCATGGAAAAAGAGTGAAAACTTAATTTGAAAGCATTATGAACAAACAAAATTCTTCCCTGGTACAATTACTCCTTGAAAAGATCGACCATCTCGATGAAGCCGCACTGGTCAAAAAAAAGGTCTTTAACGTTACAAATTTGCAAATGTATACGGGTTGGAGCCTTTCCAAAATCTATAAGCTCACATCGGCGAGGTTGATTCCCTTTTCAAAACCTACAAATGGGTCCCTGTTTTTCGAGCGTGAGAAAATAGAGGAATGGCTACTTCAAAATCCTTCCTATGCCGAAGCGGAACTCGAAGAAAAGGTAAACACCCATTTGAAAAAACACCATCGGGGCAATTAATGCACTATGAAAGCCACCGATAGAAATTTTCAGGGCATATGGATTCCCAAACAGATCTATTTGAATACCGAGGTCAATTGGTATGCCAAGATCCTGTTTCTGGAAATCCACAGCTTTACGGAGCATGGCAAAGAGTGTTATATGTCGAACAAATACATTTCCTCGTTCCTGAAAATCTCCGAAAGACAGGTCTCCCGATATATATCGGAACTAAAGGCATTGAGTTGGATTGAGGAAGCATCCTTTGATGGGAGAAAGAGATACCTAAGAAGTATGCTCCAATTCAGTTTCCATGCTGTCGATTCAGACTTGACAATTCTGTCCAGGCAGCATCGACAGTTTTATCCTAACAGCATTGACAAAAATGACCACCATAATAAACCAATTACAAAACAAGCTAAAAAATCAATTACTTCTTTAAAAGAAAACATTGAAAATAGAAGTCCAATATTGGAATAGGAATCATGAAAAAGGAACTATCAGGGCTGTTGAAAAAAGAAAAGGAAATAAAAGGGCCGCTATGCGAGCCTTATGTTTTCAAAAAGCTATTTTTCAAAATGGCCCAAGAAATTTATACCAGTACCGATCTGGATTTTGAAGTGGATGGTTCCAACAAAAGTTTCTTGCAACACTTCTGCAAATATTGGAACCGGGACAAGGCCTTTGAACTTTTGGAAAACATCTCCTTGAGAAAAGGATTATTGGTGTTTGGTTCGTACGGGACCGGGAAGACCTCAAGTTTTCACATCATCCAAAATATGGCCAAACACTATCAGGTGCCTGAATTATGGTTCCCTGCCATTTCGACCCAAGAAGTGGTAGCCAAGTTCAATCTGGAAAAGAACAAAGAGGATGTCATCCAATATTATTCCCGAGGGATTTTTCTATTTGATGATCTGGGAGCTGAAATGAAAGGAAATAACATTTTTCAATATGGGAAGGAAGAAGTGTTTGAACGTATTCTACTGAACCGTTATCGCAATTTTGAAAGTCTAGGTACCAAGACCCATATTACCACGAATCTAAGTTTAGGCCAAATTGAAGAACGGTACGGCAAGCAGCTGGCCGACCGGTTCATTAAAATGTTCAACTTGCTACGATTGGATGGACCGAGCAGGAGGAAATGATATTGGAAGGGAATACGGGATTCACTTCGGATTTCAGCCTTTTCTTATAGAATGGAACAAAAGGTATTCCTGATCGAAGTAGAACGAAGAAAAGGAATAGCAAGAGGGTGATGCGCAAATTGCGCCATCACGGTTGTTTTCGGGTCTTCAATAAGTTGAAAACCAGATGATTGAACACTTTTTGGAATACTGTGCAAAAACAGGGGCTACAGTAGACTTTTCCGAAATCTACAGTAAACCCTTTGGGAAGCCCTGTAAACACTGGAAATTTTTGACGAAAAAATTGACGCAATTTCACTAAAAAACAAAATCGCACCTATGGAAAAGCAAAAAATAAATGACAGAACAAAGAAAGGAAAAGGTGGTTATTCCAATATTACCGTAAAGAAGGAAACGACCACACGGTTTCGCAGCTATTCCAAAAGGTTCAACAAATCCCATAGCGAGGTGTTGGATGGAATGGTACAATACTTCAAGGAGAACGACCTTGACCCTTTTGGGGAGGGAACAAAGATCATCCTTGACAGTATCAAAAAGATGGAGCGTCAGATGATGAAAAAGTTCGATAGGCTCATCGCCATAATCAAGAACATGGAAAAGACCAGTATCCGGCCCACCTATGAAATGATGCTCATTCTTTATGAGGCCTATGTAAAGGATGGGAGGAAACCGAGACGGGACCCTGTCCAGATACAGAAAGAGCGAATGGATTTTTTGGAGCCTAGAAACACCGTCCCGAAAACAGAGCATGATAGAATGCTGCAAGAATTCAAAGAATATAAAAAGCATTGCCTTGAAATCATCAACAATGTGGAGAAAGTGGAGCCGATGATGGGAAAGCCATATCTAAAGATCAATATGGGCATCGGGGATTTTGAAAGCCTGAAACATCGATTAAAATAACGCTCATGTACCTTACCATCTCAGCACAGAAAATGGGCAGTACCTACAACTCCAGTGTAGGGAACTATGTGGACTATCTGGAAAAGGAAAACGAGGACAGATTGCCCGAACAGAGGGAGGAATTCTTTGACCAAGAGAACGACAGCGTAAGCCCTCAAACGGTCATCGATGAGATAGATGCCAATACCGCTAAACTGAGACAGAAGGATCCTAAATTCTATTCCATAGTGGTAAGTCCCAACCAAAGGGAACTAAAAGCGATTGGCAATGACCCCAACATGCTAAGGGAATACACAAGGAAGCTCATGGAGGACTACGCCAAGAGTTTCCATCGCAACCAAGAGGTCAAGGTGGAGAACCTAAAGTATTATGCCAAGATCGAGCATGAACGTACCTATAGGGGCTTTGACAAACAGGTTCAAGAGAATGCACCCTACCGGGGAGAAATAGCAAGGCTCAGGAACGAGATACGGAAAGTGGAACGGGGCGAATCCCTCGGAAATGTCAAGGAGCTTGAAAAGAGAATCAAAGAGCAAGAAAGGTTGGCCCCACACAAACAGAACGGGCAATTGGTGGCCGCAGGGATGCAAAAGGAGGGGCCACAGACCCATATACATATCATTGTCAGTAGAAGGGACGTGACAAACACCTATACACTTTCCCCGATGGCAAAACATAAGGCATCCGAGGTGGAACTGAACGGAAAGACGGTCAAGAGAGGGTTTGATAGGGACAGTTTTTACCAAGCAGCGGAGAAGACTTTTGACAGGACAACGGGGTTTAAAAGGAACTATGTGGAATCCTATGTTGGGAGAAAGGCCCATGCCAAAGAGCCGGGGAAGTTCTTTGCCAAGGTGATGGGACTGCCCACCAAGGAAAAGGACATGGCCTTTCAACTTCTTAAGACCATGGGGGTCAAAGCTCCAAGTATCCCGACCAATAAAGTACAGATGGCGGCCAAGATCATCAAAGCACTTGGGAGGGTTATCGATAAGGCTAGGGGCACGGGTGAGGACATGGGTTACTGAAATCCAATAAGCGTCATAATTTTATTGTACTTCTGCACTTGGGATAATTTGTACACCCTAAAAAGTTCCCATATGGCCCTGTTCTCTTTGTCATAAAACCACTTTTGCAATCGGGACAAAGGAATTTGTCCTCTAAAATCTCTATATCGCTAAACGTCTGGCTACAGCTAGGATAATGAGAACACCCTAAAAATTGATTACCGTTTCTCTGATTTTGTCTGATAACTAATTTTCCTGTTTTGCAATAAGGGCAATTTGTAGTATTTAATGTTCCTTCTGAATTGGATAATAAATAATTGTTATACATCATTAATTCTTCTACAAATAAGGAAGCCTCGGACGGAATTAATAATATAACCTCATTTTTAGTTCTTGTCAATGCAACATAGAATAATCTACGTTCTTCCGCAAATCTATATCCTTCATCCTCACTGAGCAAAAGCGATAAAATAGGGTCATCCGTCATTTTGTTGGGAAAACCGAGCAAATGATTTCTAAGGTTCAACACTATAACATTCTCTGCTTCCGTACCTTTTGATTTGTGTACGGTAAGGTACTTAATGTCAACATCCTCAAAGCCCTTTACTTCTAGTTTTCCAGATCTTGCAAAGTATTTTACTTTGCTGTTTGGAGTTAGTTTTATCAAGTCATTGATGTCAAAACCGTGTCTGCCCAAGACCAAGATCGATTTATTGCCATATCTGTTTACCAGTAATTGTATTTGGTCAATGAAAGCGTGCTCAATTTCTTCTGGTTTGTAATGAACAAATTTAATTGGGTCATCCAAAGCTTCCTTCCGGGACTTAGGTTTTTTGGAAATCTGTTTGGTGTTTTTCTGTATGTATTTTGAAGTGATATCAATAAGCGATTGTGAATTTCTATAGGTCTGTTCGATTACCAATTTCTCATACTTCCCGACATACTTCCCGAAATTGCTGAACAAGGACACATCGCTTCCTGCAAAACGGTAAATCGATTGCCAATCGTCTCCTACACAAACCAATTTTGCCCCTGATAAATCCCGAATTTCTCTGATCAAATTAAAACGTGAAAATGAAATATCCTGATATTCGTCAATGATAATGTACCGATACGCATATTGAGGTTTGTTACTTGTTATAACATCAGTAGCTTTATTTATCATATCGTTGAAATCAATCTCATTTCTTTCTCTTAGGACATTATCATATTTTTCAAGAATTGGAATCACGAATTTTAAGAACATGTCCTGCCGTTCAAGCATAAAATCACTTTTGATTTTAGTTTTATGAGAAAATAAATTCATCAGCGAATGCTGGTTCAATTGCCTTGATTTGCTCAGGTTTATAAAGCTTTCAATTAGCTTGTTTATTTCTTCGCCGAATTTTTTGCCATTATCAGATACTTTTTCATAAATGTCTTTAGCATCCCTTGGCTTTAAGGTAATGTTCTCCATTTCCAACATTTCCCTAAGCTTTTCCAACAAAATGTTGTCTCTATTGTAATAGGAATACGTTTCTAATAATTTGGTGTTATGTGCTATGTGGGTTTCCCTTTTTAAATGCATTTCCTCTACATACTTTTGCTCATTAAAAGAGGTAAGCCATTTTGCCCGATTATGCTCGTCCACACCGAAATGCTCTAAATATATATCATGGTCAATTAGGTAAAAGTCTGGACGGTACATTGTTTGTCCATGGGGATACGGTTTTTCATATACATACTCGATACCGTTGAGGTACAAAAAATTGGCTATGGTGAGTTCCTCCACACTTTTCACCCTTTCACCTTGTAGCGTATCCAGTGTGGGGTTTTCAACTATATTCAATGGTTCACATTTTGACTTCAGTGTATGGAAATCAATTCCTTTTTCTGTGTCTAATTTTTCACCGAATGAATCGAATGCGTCATGCTCTTCTGGAATGTTCATATAGCAGGCAACATATTGGATATATGATTGCAATGCTTCTGGATCATTAAAAATGTCCGATAGTAAGTACGTTCTGATTATTTCACTTAGAGTGTTTTCATTTGTTACAGCAGGAGTTTCAGGATGATATTTTCTGATTATGTCGTAACCCAATTTATGAAAGGTGGTTGCCTCAACTTTAAGTTCTATTTCTTTTAGTCTTTCATTTAATTCTTCAACTGTTTTTTTGGTAAATGACAGCAATAAGATGTCTTTGGGGTCAACCTTTTTCTTTTCAATAAGGTATTGGACTTTTCCAAGGATTGTCAGCGTTTTTCCAGAACCTGCACCTGCAATTATTAAATTTGAATATTCATCTGTAATCAATGCGTTGCGTTGTTGGTCATCCAACTTTTTTCCTTCAATATTGTCGAAATACTTTTTTAGTTTTTCTTTTTGTGTTGCGACATAGTTTCGGTTGTAGGTGGCTATGTAGTTATCAAAATTGCCAAAAACTTGATTAAAGCGTTTAACGGTTTCTTCTTTTTTGTAGAAGTTGGTTTTGTTTTCAAAGAACTGTCCTACGGCTGAATACTCTGATTTTATTTGGTCACGTTGTACCCAAGTTACGTAGTCGTTCAATGTTTGAATGTGGGCAAGAAATTTAGTGGCCAGCTGTAGATTTCTTAAATATTCATTGTCTTGGTATTTTTTCTTTTCTAACCATTGATGAAAAAATAACAACAGTCCTACAATCAAAATGATACTGGCTATCAACATCGTATTCACTGTTTAGGTCTTGGAATATTTAATGTGGACTAAAATATTATGTGCTTTAAAAAAACCTCTCCTGCTCTTAAATATAATTACTTTATTCTTTCAAGTGAAAAACAATATTATCAAGACACTTGGAAGGGGAGTGGAAACGGTCAGGGGAATTGTTAAGGGTATGGATAGTGCAATCCAAAAAGTAGGTTGCGCCCTTTCGGGTTTTTGCTTTTCGTTTATCTACCTGAACACTACAAAAACCCGACAGGATCCATGCGCAAAAGTTGGGGTAAGAATTTGGGACGCTTGCAGCACTTCACTGCGTTTCGTTCGCTTTTTATTTAGAAGAAGCAGTGTTATTGAGATTAACTTCTTTATATTAACCGAATTAGGGGTGGTTGGTTTTAAACACTTCCAAATTAGTAATGATCAAATATATCAAGTCTTATATCGTTCTTTGGCTCAGGTGGACAGACTTTTTGATATTGCTCAATACACAATTTACTTAGTATAGAGTGTGTCAGTTCTAGCAACGGCAAAAGATTATTAAAAATTTGTCTTGAAATAAGATGATTATTGGAATCATCATGTGCTACCACTTTATCTCTGATCGTTTTAATTTTCTCAATGATATCTTTATTGGTAAACAAAGACCTTTCAATTTCACTTAATGTTTCTGCTGAGATATTAATATTTCCAACAAATCTCTTTTTCTTCAACCTAACTACTAAGTTCCAAAAACTATAATGGTTATTTCGCCCTTTTGTTAGTAATTTGGATAACTCTAAAATACATGTTCTGGCACATACTACTCTCAGAAATTTTAAAGACTTCGAATTGGATATAATTCTCTTCTCTTCTTCACTCGCTTTAAGAAATAAGTAATCTGCATGATGGTAAGCATTCAATGCAAGTTCGTAGATTCGCCAGGAGAGTTCCAACTCATGTTCCAAAATACCATGTTCATCAAGAATTGATATCTTCTTAATCTGATGTCTCGCTAATTCCTTTTTTTCATAGTCTTCAATCTGAAGCAGATGCAATAGAGACCATACAGGGCTAGTAATATGAGTAATACCATAATCCCTCAATGCGGATGGACCCTGATTATATAATTCGGGTTTTAATTGAAATGCTTCTATTCCATCGATGATTTTTTCAAACGCGATAGGAGCTTCTTTTCCATTTTCCCGTTTTACATAAACAGTACTTCTGGTTTCATGTATATATTCAAATCCTTTATACCCATTGACCTTTGAAATCCCATTACCATAAAATCTCTCCAAAATCCTTCCTAATAGAATATAAGGGTTCATCTTTTTTAAATTTAATTTATAGTTAAATTATATAAGTGGGTTAGAGCTTTCAAGCCTCACAATTTTAGTAAGCTGGGTATTGATGATAGTGAGACATTTTATTGAGCTTTTGAAAATAACCTCTATAGAAATAGTCAGGAAAAAAATGGTACTCCGCAGCTAGTTTCAAATTTTACTTCAATTCAGCATATATGACCTTGGTTATCATATCAGGTTCAATATCGAGTAAGTCTGCAAGCCTTACAATTTCCCCCATAGTGAACTTATCAGGATGGTTCAACTTGACCATGTACCTGCCATAATTTATACCAAGTGATTTCGCTATTCTGGTCGGATATAATTCTGCAAGTGTGTACATCTTTCGAATTTTTCCCGTCTCGAACATTGAACCTATGGAAACCAGTGCAGGGTCTTTATGATCATCTTTTTTTGTCATGGGCGTATTTGTTAACCCTAAAATGACAAGTAATTCATTTATAGTACTGTAAAATATACTTATAATAAGTTAATAATTACGATTAATAAATAAATGATTACATTTGGTAAGTAGTTATTATAATTTATTCCTCATGATTTCAAATATCAACAACAGGCATCTTGAATTATTGAAGAAAGGTTGCTCTTCAACTTTTGCGGAAATCTATATCAAATATTACAAACCGATTTTCTGGTTGGGCAAGAGCTTTCTCGATGATGGTTTTGTTGTGGAAACATTGGTTCAGGATGTCTTCTTGAAGCTGTGGGTGAATAGAGATACATTGGAATCACCCAAGCACATTTATTTTTTCCTGCGGTTTGTGATGAAAAGGGAGTGCATTACATACTATACACGCCCAAGGAACAAGTTTTTCAGGAAAGTCCACTCGTTGGAGAGTTTTGAGAATTACCAAGACTATATGGTCGGGTATGACCCCGCTGAAGACAATAACAATTTTAAACTTCAGGAAGGGGAACAAGAGAAGTTTGAAAGTATCAAACGCGTCCTGCCCTTATTGGATGACAGCAAAAGGCATGTGATCAATCTTTGTTTGAAATATGGCTTTCAGTATAAGGTCATTTCCAAAGCAATGGGAAAAGGTATCAATGAAACCTGTAGAGAGATCAAGGAAGCCATTGAAGATATTAAAACCATTCTCCATCAAGGAAATAAGCTTGATTCCAGTAACAACAAGACAGATGAGATAAAGTTTACTGGTGAGATGACCGAAGAGCAAGCAAGGGTGCTTAAAATGCGTTGCGAGCTAAGTTATTCCTTTTCCGAAATAGCCAACGAACTTAATCTCTCCCAAAAGGAGGTGCATCAGGAATTCATGATAGCCTATAGGCTAATGGAAGCAAAACATCAATTGCAATCAGCCTAACATGGAAAAGTCAACGCTAAAACTCACTCGAAAGATCCAACTACTGATAGACCTCCCTACCAAAGAAGAAAAAAAAGAGGCCTTGGATAAACTGTATCAATGGCAGAACAGATGCTTTAGGGCTGCCAACCTTATAGTGACCCACCTTTATGTTCAGGAAATGATAAGGGAATTCTTCTATCTCTCAGAAGGGATAAAATATAAATTGGCAGATGAAAAGAAGGATGAGAAAGGAATCCTTAACCGTTCTAGGATCAATACCACCTATCGAGTGGTATCAGATCGTTTTAAAGGAGAAATCCCCACAAACATATTGTCCAATTTGAACCAGGCATTGATTTCATCATTTAAAAAGAACAGGCCAGAGTATTGGAACGGTGAACGATCTTTGAAAAACTTTAGGAGAGATATGGCCTTCCCTTTTGATTTGGAAGGTATGAGTGGATTACACTACAATGAAGAGAAAAAAGCCATTTGCTTTCGTTTGTTCAGGATTCCCTTTCACACCTACTTAGGCAAGGATTTTACAGATAAACGAAAATTGTTGGAACGGGTAGTCGAGGGAGAGACTAAACTGTGCACATCACACATCAAGCTACAAGATGGCAAGATTTTTTTGTTGGCAGTATTCGAGATTGAAAAAGAAAGCCATGACCTAAGGCCAGAGACTATTGCAGAGGCTTCTTTATCCCTTGAATATCCCATTGTTGTTAAGGTTGGTAAAACAAGGCTTACTATTGGCACAAAGGAAGAATTTTTATACAGAAGACTGGCGATACAATCGGCACTTAGACGGGCAAAGATCGGGGCGACCTATTCCAAATCGGGTAAAGGCATTAAAAGAAAACTAAAGGCAGTTGACAGACTTGGTCAAACGGAACGTAAATATGTCCATAACCGTTTGCATGTCTATAGCAGGAGGTTGATTGATTTTTGTGTTAAACATAGAGCAGGAACCCTCATACTTTTGAATCAGGAGGAAAAATCTGAGATTGCTAAGGGAGAGGGATTTGTATTAAGAAATTGGAGCTACAATGATTTGATGACCAAAATAAAATATAAGGCCAACAAAGCTGGTCTCGAAGTTATAATTGATTAACAAAACCGATTGAGGGTGCTTGTACACCCGTAAGGTGAGGTCATAGGCACTCACTAAATGTAAACAGCATGTACAACGCGTGGGCTCTCTTATTTCTTACAATAAACTAGAACTTAGGATAGGATTGTGCAAATTCAGAATTTTTACAATAGGAAGATAATATTATACAATCATTTAAATTACTTGTTTCTTACCTAGCTAGTAAGCTATTCCGTAAGTTGTAAACAAAAAAATCCCTATATTCGGAATCCTCTTACGAGGAACTCCCCCCACAATTATTGGTATCCAAAAGAATTGAAATTAGTTATTAAAAACAATCGCTGTATGAATTATGCAACACAGTGCCGGGAAAAATAAACATTGCTGGCAAATTCATGTAATTCAATAGTAACAATAAATAACCATAAATGAGGTATGAAGATATAAGGAAAGTAATTGAGAGTTGCCATTTAAATTTTTTGATTGGTTCCGGTGCTTCAAAAAACTTTTTAGAAACTCTTAAAGGAGTTGAAGTTGCTCTAGATGGATTGGATAAAAGAACAGATCTGTTAGGTACTCAAAAGGACGAAAATGTTCTAAAACTCATAGAGGTTTCAATAAAGTATTTTTACTTTAAAAAGTGTATTGAGAAAAATGTTGATTTACTCTCGATTACCGACGACTCCAACCAGACCTTAAATAACTACACGAATTTATTGGATTCTCTTAATACAATTTTAGTTAAGCGTTCATCAAATTTAGTTTCGAAACAGGTAAATCTATTTACAACGAACATGGATGTATTCCTTGATCTTGCCTTAGAAAAGTGTGGATATTCATATAATGATGGCTTTTCAGGAAGAATGAACACAAAGTTTGGTACCGAAAACTTCCATAATATCATTAATAAAGTCTCATCCTATTACGAATATCAATCTGCAATCCCTTTGTTCAATTTATTCAAACTACATGGAAGTTTGAATTGGAAATACAATAAGAAAAATGATGAAATTCAATATGATAATAAACTTTCAACCACTAAGGGATTATCAAAAATACAATTTACAGATAAAGAATTAATTGAATGTTTTGACGGTAATGGAAATTTTTTAAAGCTTTCAGGTATCTATAAGAAAGCTGAAACAAAGGATCTTTCAAAAATTCAAGATAGGATTGATAATTTTTTAAAGGAATATGATAATTTAATAATGGTAAATCCAAACAAGGAAAAGTTTGGCGAAACAACATTAAAACTATCTTATTATGAATTGTTAAGAATGTATTCAAATAACATCGAAAAGGAAAATTCAGTTCTGTTTGTAATAGGGTTTTCTTTTGCTGATGAACACATCAAAACAATGACACTTCGAGTAGCAAAATCAAATCCAACCTTGCTAATAATTATTTTTGCTTTTGATGACAAGGCAGAAAAGGAGATTCGCCATAATTTAGGAGATACTCAATACTCAAATATTATATTTCTTCCTAGAGATAATAAAAACTATTCTCTAAATGAGGTCAATAAATCTATTTTTGGTATGGTTGTGAAAGAGTTTTTTGTATCTCCAGCTAAGGAAGAAGGACCTAGTGAAATTGATAAAGATTCTAATGCTAAATGATGCCGTCTTACATATTGGTAATATTGAATCAGTACGAGGGAGGGTTGTAGAAGTCCGTGTTAATAAGTCAAAGAACTCGTCACACCTCTTATACGATGGTCAAATTGTCAAGGGAATTTCGGTCGGAAGTTATGTTAAAATACTTAAAGGATTCGAAGAACTAATCGGTAAAGTTGATGAGGAATTTATCACTGAAGATAAATTAGTATCTCAAAAGGATTACAAGCAAGAAAAAGCGCGAATTAAAAGGATTTTACGCCTAAGTCTGATTGGGTATTTTGAAAATAGAGTTTTTAAACAAGGTGTAAAGGAACTTCCACTAATTGAGAATGAAGCCTTTCTTTTAACCGCAGAAGAATTTAGTCGGGTACATAATTTCATTAAAACCATAAATGGAAAACCAGATGAGAGGTTGCAAATTGGTGTATTGAGCAATGAAACGGGAACACCAATAGGAGTTGGTGTAAACAGTCTTTTTGCAAGCCATATTGGGATATTCGGGAATACAGGAAGCGGCAAATCGTATACACTTGCTAGTTTATACCATAAACTATTTAAGTGCTATGGATGTAAACTTGGATTCAAGAGAAACACAAAATTTCTCTTGATTGATTTTAATGGAGAATACTCCAAAGGAAATGCAATTACAGGCCATAAAAAAGTATTTACCTTAAATACTAGATTAGAACTGCATAAAATAAAACCCGAAGATAAATTACCATTAGGGAAAGAAGTATTGTTCAATGTAGAGTTTTTATCAATTCTAGCTGATGCAACCGAAAAGACTCAAAAACCTTTCTTAAAACGTACGGTAGAACTCTTCAATAAAGTACATAAAAAGGGAGACTCTGTTGGTTATTTTCGAGGGATTTTAAAAAATCAGGTTGAGAGTCTACTTCTAATGTCCGACAAAGAAAAATCATATCAAATTATCGATTATTTTGAGCAGGTTATTGACAACGAAGGTACTGTTGAATTAAAAAGAAAGTTCTTTGAAGATTTGGACTGGCAGAACACAAACCACCATTTTTACAAAAGAAAAATCAATCCAACACGTCAATTGTCCGTTGCTCAAATAAGGGAGACAAATATATTTAAAGAAGCAGAAAATTATCACTTCCCAACAAATGACATTGATATAATTATTCATTTTCTTTATGTTCAATTAATCAATGATTTAATAATCAATAAAGCCAAGAATGACCATATAATTCCGGCAATCAATAAACTTAAGAGCAAAACCAAAGATTTACAGAAAGTTATAAATTTCGATAGTGAAGATTCTTTATTCAATGATTCAAACTTTGTTGTTTTAGATCTGAACAATTCCAATTTGATCATCAAAAAAACCATACCTATGCTTATTGCAAGTGTGGAATACTTGCATCAAAAAGAAAGATATGGGAATTCTCAGAAATCATTTTTCAATTTAATAATTGATGAAGCTCATAACATTCTGTCATATACTTCAAATAGAGAGAGCGAAACATGGAAAGATTACAGATTAGAAACTTTTGAGGAAATAATTAAGGAAGGTCGAAAATTTGGGGTTTTCTTGACTATTGCAAGTCAAAGACCTTCGGACATTTCTGATACTATTATTTCTCAATTGCATAATTATTTTTTACATAGGCTCATCAACAATAGAGATATTCAAGCTGTAGAAAGGACTATTTCTTATTTGGACAAGGTTTCTTTCGATGCCTTACCAATTTTGCCAACTGGTTCTTGTGTATTGGCTGGATTGAGTGCACAGGTACCTGTGATTATTAATATTGAAGAAATACCTAAAAAATATGAACCATACAATAAAACAATAAGACCGACCGACTTTTGGGTAGAGGACGATGAGGATTTAGATGCTGATACAATGCCTAATGAGGAAACAGCTTTTTCAACTAACGAAGAATCAGATGATGAAGATGATTTACCGTTTTAAAATTTGAATGAATATCTGGAATTAACCGTACAGAATATAAAGCTGAACTTACCAAGGAACTAAAAATTATTAAATGAAGTTGTGGGGATAATTATATGGATGCAGTTAGACAAATATTGAATAAGCATGAGAAGGTTGCAATGCTAATAGGCAATGGCCCAAATCTAGCATCTGATATTATGCCGACTTGGAAACAACTTTTAAAATCTGTTTCAAATCCACCTATAAGCTTTGATGTTATTGGGTTATCAAATACCGAAGTTTATGATTTGGTAGAGCTACATTCACATGAAAATCATGATGTTAAAAAACAAGTAATATATAAATTGAGATTGCTTCCTGAGCGGGATTTATCCTTGCATTCTAGATTAATGAACCTTGCTAGAACATACGATTCTCCCGTTTTGACCACAAATTTTGATGAAGCTTTTGAAAAATCAATTGGTGCCAAATTACATAGGCTTGGTACTACGGGATTTACTCGATTTTATCCTTGGAGGTCGTATTATGGTTTTACACAATATGAATTACCCACGGATGGATTTGGAATTTGGAAAATACATGGAGATGTAAGGTATAAAGATAGCATTAGGCTAGGACTTACAGATTATATGGGTTCCGTAGAAAGAGCTAGGCGTTATATCCATAAAGGTGAAGATCGGCTTTTTAAAGGAAAAAGACAGGCTTATTGGAAAGGTCATCAATCATGGATGCACATTTGGTTTAATTTACCTATAGTCATTTTTGGCATTAGATATGGCATTGATGAGGTTTTTTTGCGATGGTTACTAATAGAAAGAAGACGATATTTGAATATTTACCATGATGCAATGGAAGTATATTACTTATCCAAAGGAATACCAGAACCAACCACCCAAAACTTAATGCAGAATTTAGGGGTTACGATTATAGTTGTAAATGATTATTCTGAGATATACGGCTAATGGCAGAACATGGTAAGCCCACTAACGTTTATATGTTTTGATTACCAATCTTTAAGGTAGAACCGATTTTTAATGCTAAAACGTTCATTTGGTAGATAATACTTAAAAAAATCGTTTTAATATCTATTTTTAAACTCATTCATATGTTTCATGGATTTTTTTATTGTTCTATGAGACCATTCATGAAACGTTACAGCTCTTCTCAAAAAAAGAATTGAAAAAATTGAAAAAACAAGTAACAATACTATTCTTTGATGCGACCAAAAGCAAAATTCAATACTTCTAAAAATAAGGATCATTTCCAAAAACAAAAGGGCGAAAAACATACCATAGCACATTGCCCTTAATGCAAACCATTTTTGCAGACTTACAAAGTTATTTGGACTAAAGTGTCGTATTTGAGAAATTCTACTCTCTAGTTTACTGAAACTAGTTTCTTTTTCCATTCTTTTCGGCCAAATCCATTTGCTTAACGGTTTAAATATTTCATATGCAACAAATTGGCTTTTAAAACCTAGGATGTAACATATTACCAGAAATAGGATGGATTTTGGAATATTCATGTCATTTGCCTTATCAACAACAAACACTATTAAATCATTCTGATTTTCAATTATAAGTGAAATTCCTATCAAGACGAAAAAACCAGGGATTATATATGTGAAGATTTCAAAAAAACCAAGTTTAATATTTTCCATTCATTTTTTTTCAAATTGGGCAAAAAGATCTCTTATGGTTTCGTTGTAGCTGGTGAGCGATGGTATTGGCTGGTACGATTTTCCAGCAAGCTAATGCCGCAGGACGAAATCATTCCTTTTGTTTTATTAAAAGTAGGGAATTTAGTTTAGGATAGGAGGAAACAATGAATTATTAGCCAAGGTTGTTAGAGGGTTTTTTGTGTTTAATTAATGTTATTCCCACTTTAAGCTATGCATATTCTCAATATCAATTTTCATAATGTATTCGTTTTCTCCAATATAATCACTTAATATTCTTTCAGAAAATCCAGAACCTCCAGAATTTTTCGCTTTTATTAAAACACTAAAAAGCGGGTAAAACGTGTGAGCATAACTGCCAGCTTTATAAAACTCTTCTTCAAATTTCAGAGTTTCTTTTGTGTCACATATTATTAGAGTTCCTTTTCCCCCACTGAATCTTTTAGCACATTCCAATCTTCCTGTAAAACTTGCTATTTTATTTTTTTTGCTGACCCTTTGACACGACCTAAACAAAATTGGTCTTTTCGATGGTAAATAATTCTTTAAGACTATATCCCAGACGTCAAAAAAAGCTTTTCGTTTTTCTTCAGAAGTGGTTAAAATCCAATTAGAAATGAATATTCTGGTCTGGTCATTTATTTTGGCATCTTTTTGCAAAATATTAATGAGATTTTGAGCTATTTCATTCTTTTGACTTTTAGTTAATCTATATTGAAATTTATCATTCATATTCTGAAAGTGAAGCCTTCAACAAATAATTTATAATCTCTGTCCTTTGGTAAGTACGGGTTTTTTTAACTTGCCCACAACGTTCCGTTAGGAAGTGCAGGAATGGGTTGGTTGGGTAGGTCTACTTAATTCTTACAAGCTGTATATTGACCAATTCGATAGTGCATTATTGAATTTGGTTCAGTTTCTTCGAATCCAGTTACTTCTTTATAATAGTTGAGTTTTGTTTTGAAACTCTTTTCTATGGTCATGCCAAAATCCCTTCTTTGAATTGCTTCTCCATAAAGTTTATATGCATAAGAATAATCTTCTAAATCTAAAATTGGGGTTTCCATTTTACTACTCCAGCACCGAAGTTTATTCATTCTTTAGTCATCCAAGTTATACCTTTCCAATTAGGTCTCTCTAGTTTCCTTTTGCTAACATACTCTTCACGATATAACCAATTCAGATATAACATTGTAACTCCGTTTACAAAAAGCAGTCTTGGTTTATCCTTAAATGTTTCCTTGTCTCTTGGAGTCGGAGCATTTAGATTCCAACATAAACTTTTTATTTTTTGGTCCTCAAATGAAAAATCCATTTCAAATTTGTGAGCAAATTCATTCCTGATTTTCCTTATTGTATTACAATCTTGAAATTCATGCTCAGAAATTAATCCGAGAGAAAATGCCAGATTTAATCTTGAACTAAATGTTCCAATTGGAGCACCATAACCGTCAATTAAATCTTTGGTTTGTTTGCAGTCGATAAGAAAATCATATAAAATCGTCTTGAGTTTCTCATCCAATATACTTCCTGCCATAATAGACGCTCCTCTATCTGTTTCATCTTGAAACTCTTTTAAAAACTTTGAGAATATGTCAACCTTTGGATTATCATTCATCTTATATTTCGCGTAATGGTCTCCTTTATGAATAGTTGTCTGGTTTTATGATTACTTTAGAAAGTATCCATCAAACTGAAAATCCGCGAGGATTTTCAGAAGTAGGCCAATTTTGGCAACTATTTTTAGCCATTCTTTGTTGTCAATAGCTATTTTATTATTTCTAATTTCAAATGGCTTGGTTGTCTCGTATACCATCTAATTGTTTGTGAACTCGCCTCTTTCATAAACTCATTTAATTCATCATATTCCATAGGTTGAATTTCATCTCCAGTTAGGTTGAAATTTGATTTAGCGTGGACAACCTTATTCCTTGTCTTATAAATAATTTTGCCCGCAATATTACAAGCTGTCGTTATTTTTTGCTTATCAGTCGAATAATCTAAATCTTTCACTTGAATGCTAGATTTGATTTTCTTTTTCAATGAAGCTGGAAGTGTTGGAAACAGGCCTACAAAATCGAAACAAGTATTGAATGAAGCTTTAATTAAATCCTCATCGTTGTATCTGTCGCGCATTGAATTGGCTAGTGTAAATATTGAACGAATATAATCACCATCTTCAAATGAACTTTTAGGTGCATCTAATTTTTTTCTCATCAATTCGTTAGCTTCAATATTGACTGCAATTGGCGAGAAATGTTCTAAGACTTTGTAAAAGTTGAGAAATTTAAGCTCTGGGTCTTTAATTTGTATAGCTGAGACAAAGAATTCCATTCCAATATTGTAAGGCTCTAGTTCTCTCAAACTCTCATAATCTCCTTCTGCAATATCTCCAGTCAGATTGATTAAATCATAAGTTGGATTTCTTATTTCAGAAAATGTAAGTGCTATGTTCATTGTGTCAGCAACTTCGAATATATATGAGTTAATTAAATTTTCCTCATCTTTTTTATTCAAAATATCATTTTCAGTTTCATATTCAATTTCAATTGATATATATGGTGTGATAGCTCCCCAATTGTCATTTTCATATTCCTCTAATTTTGTTGCTGCCAAACCAACGATTATAGATTCATCAATTAAGTTTATTTGATATCCCTTTCCTTTTGTATGTAATGAATGAAAAGATAAAATATGCTCATCTGTAAAGTCATTTGCGCTTACTATGTAATGCCTAGACAGTTTGGTTTTAATGTAGCTACTATCAGTTATTTCAATAGTTTTGATTTCATCAATTAAATCAATAAAATCATCAGGCTCGATAAATGTATAATCGTGTTCTCCGGGAAACCAAATTTCTAAGCCTTCGATATCTTCCTCTTCTTCAATAATTTCTTCAATTCTTTCATCTGAAAAAATTAATTCATCATTATTGTCTTTCATAATTGGGCAAAAATCGAAAATGACATTAATTCCTTCGTTGATTTTTTCTAATTGTTGTTTATTAAGTTTCATTTTCCAGTTTTGGCTAAGGTTTCGTTACGGAATGGTATGCGAGTATCATTCGGCCGTAATGAACTATAGCTGTCTTTGTTAGCTACAGTTTTTTCATTTCGTTGTTTATTCCGTCAATGAATTCATTCACATCATCGTTTTGAGACAGAATTAATCTTTCTTTATCTATTCCACGAGCCTTTAGTTCTTCATATATCGTTTTTTTTGCTCCAGCTTTAACTCTGACTCGAACTATCATATTTTTCCAAAAATCTTTTTTGTTTAAAGGTATATCTATGTCCGAGTTGCTTGAAGCAAAAAGTCGGCCGTGTTGTCTAAACAACCTAAATTGATATGTTCTTTGGTCAATGTCATCGATATAAGTCGGCACATTGCATACAAAAGACGAATCTAATTCATAAGGATTGAAATTAGGGTAAAGTGATTTTTCGAAATCGGACGTTTCATTGAGGATAAAGTCGTGAGGTACAAGCAAACCCCAAAACTGACCATCTGAATTTTCGTGCTTATCCGAAGGCTCTGATAGAAAATAAGCAGAACTTAAACTTGAAGTTGATAAATCAATTAAATTGGTTTTAATTCCTGCGTGTTGAGCCTGAAATAGTAAGTCCCAATCTTTTCCATAAGGCTCTTTGCTATGTTTGAATAGTTGATTTTCTCCATATTTTTCAATTACTCTTTTCTTAAAAATTTCAGCTCCGTTTTTTTCAACTTCACGAGCCTTACTTAAATCAATTTCTTTTGAGAACGGAGGTCTAAGTATTCCTGGTAATATATCCCAGCCATAATTTTGTTCTCCTCTGTAATGTGGCATTACAGGAAATCCACCTTTTGTAATTAATTCCACATTTATTTTTATCAATTCATCGTGGAAGGTGTGAAAGTCAGCTAAATTATTTAACTCGAAATTTTCTAAGGGTTTGAGATATTTCTTGTTTATGTATTCCGAAATTTGATAATAGTTCATTGATTGGTTCAAAATTGTAGCTAACTTGATTATATTCTGAACTTTGTTTGGCATATAATTTCGAAATGGTTGGCTGTGCCCAAGCTCTGTAATGCATTGTTCAGAATAGTTTCCATTTTTATTTGCTTACTCCCTATGCAATATAAAAATATAATCATACCTCATCAAATGGGTTGTTGATACTATTCTCGGATATATGGGTATGGGTTATGGTGGTTTTTGAATTATTATTTACTAAAAGCTCTTGGATATAAAGGATATTGGTTTCAATTTTCAATAAAAGTGCTACAGTTTTAGGCTAGCATCAGCAATTTTTATACCGTGTTGGCAATAGCACTTTTCTTTATCTCGCCCACGACAGCATTTCTTTTCTTTCAGTTTCATTGTGTAGAAAATATCTTTCATAATGATAATAATCTGCCTTTACTTTTTCACTAAATAATTTACTGAAAATACTTGTCGTAGATAATTCAAATCCTACTGAATTAAAATCTAACTTGTAAAGTTCATTGTATTTTGTATGTGTTTTTGATGGAAAGTCTAAATACTCTTTGTTGTATTCGGATGTCCCAAAATATGTTATCAATGATGCTTCTAAAATGGTTATTTGTTGGTCAAATGGAATGGGATTGGTTTCGATTTTATATTGTTGGTTTAAATCCTCTTGCATTTGTGATTTGTCGTAAAAAGATCTAGGGTCAAAAACTGTCATTAATGTAGGTTCAAAAGTCAAACTTAAAAACCATATTTCTTCATCGGGAAATTTGTCTTGCGTATCAAAGTAAACTCTTTGAGCTTTTTCGTGTTTTTTTAGCCTATCTATAGTTATCCGTTCCCCATTTTTCCCAAATGCTTGTCCTACGTATAGAACCTCAAGGTTTGATTCTTCATAATAAGTTTCGTTTTGAGCAGTTAAATATTTAAAGAGTAAATTCGTTTTTCCTTCTGAATGAAATGATTTATTAGATCCAAATGCCTTGAATTTATTGAAAGGGTAATTACATTCCAATTTTTCTATTAATTGGCCAGGCCTGTTTATTGTTTTAACAATTATATCCTTTCTAATTCCATTTATATTAGTGTAAAAATTCAGTGTTATTGTTTTTTTATCTATTAGAGAGTTGTTTCTATCCAATAAAATTCTTGACGATTTACAAATCAAATAAATATGAATTGGAAGTTTTCTCAATTCCGCAACTAATTCTTTGTCAGAAAAAGCATCTTCTTGTTTCAGTACCAGAAACCTTGAATTAAGACTTATTAAATTCTCTAAATTTCTATTCATTCTAGTGTTGCGTGTGCAAGCAACTAACTTACTAAAAAAGGAACGCACCAGAGGAAAATCCACAGGATTTTTCAAGTAGGCTAGAACCAAGCAATTATTTTTACACAGCGTTAGGCAACGTTTTAATTTTTTAGATAGTTTTTTAGTTGAGTAAGAAAGACATTACTATGATGTAAGTAGTTGTCTGTAATTGCTTTTCTTAGATTAATAGTCTTATCCTTTTTTACTCTTCTTTCAGTAGACTTGTTGATTTTGTAATATAAAGATAATCATACGTCATGAAATGGGTTGTTGATACTATTCTTGATTACATAGTTATAGATTATGGTGATCTGAGGATTGTTATGTCTCAAAAGTTCTTGGATATAATGGATATTGGTCCCACTTTTCAATAAAAGTGTTACAAAGCATTGAACTATAGATTGATGGATTAAAAGTCATTACTGAATTCAAGCATTTTAAAAATTATTAAATTTCATTATTAAAGTTATTTAAGTTGGTTTTCAAAACCGGATAAAAGAGTTGAATGTTCGAGACAAAAACAATAAAGATATTGGTTTCATGCCCTGGTGATGTTGACCCGGAAAAGGAAAAAATTAAAAGATTGTGCAGTGATTTCACTGTTGCTAATCATGGAAAATCAAATATTGCATTCCATGTGATTGATTGGAAGGATTATGTTGGTCATTATGGTGATAGGGGACAGGAACAGTTAAACAATTATTTTGGCACTTATGATGTTTATATTGGAATTCTCTGGAAACGATTTGGCACCCCACCTGGATCGATTAATGAAGAAGGGAAAGCGAATCAATCAGGAACAGAAGAAGAATTTCGTCTTGCAATGAATTTTTGGGATAGGTTTAGAAAACCCAAAATTCAATTCTTTGTGAAAGACTACGATAAGCAAGTCAACAATTCATTACAATCTGAACAGATTAAGAAGGTATTTGAATTTTTAGAAGAACTGAAAAGACAGAACAGCAGTTTCTTGAATTATTTTGACAGTGAAGATTCCTTTAATTCAAAAATGATTCAGGTATTATTAGATCTTCAACACGAAAAGTACAAGGAATATCTTCAAATAGAGAACGAAAATATAAATAAGGATGCTTTAGGATTAAAGATATCCAAATTGAAGAACCTTGGTTTTGAGGTGCCCATTGGATATATTTCAAGAAAAGCCGCTCATTTTCAATCCATAAAGGAGCGTAAATCAAATCCTTTCCAGAAAATTAATAAACTTTCTCTTGAGGATTTACTAAAGACCAATAAACGAATCATACTTCTTGGTGATGCCGGGTCAGGAAAATCTACGGAATTAAGAAATCTGCAAATTAAACTGAGTGAAGATTCATCACCATATATCCCAATATATCAGAATTTAAACATGTATACTCCCGAAAAAGGATTTGAAGGTTTTTTGCCAGATTTTTGGAGGGAATTACCTGAAGAATTATTGGTGATTATTTGGGATGGTTTAGACGAGATTCCGGCACAAGATTTCAATAAGGCGATAAGGCAAATTGAAAATTTTTCCTCTATGCATGAGGATGTCAATATTGTATTATCAAGCCGTACAAATTTTTATGAATTGCCTTTAAATGATACTCATGGAACTTTGAGGGGGTTTGAACCTTATATGCTCACTGATTTGGGGATAAGCGATGCTACTCAATATTATTCTAAAAAATACTCGGAAACCAAAGCGACTGATTTTATCAATCAAGTATTTGAGGCTAACCTAGCAGATTTGATTGCAAAGCCCTTTTTTCTGATGCTATTGGCGTCCCTTCATCATGAAAAGGGAAGTATTACTATTAATCGGAGAGAGCTTTATGACATGTTTTTGCACACCAGAATTGATCTGGATGCCAAGCATTTCAAGACAACTTATGATATAAGAAGCAAAAGAAATGAAATCGATTTGTTGTTGCAAAGAGTTGCTTTGGCGATGGAGATGTTATGTAAAAATCATATCTACGAAGCAGAAATTTTAACTTTAATCACAAGTGAAGAATTTAAGTCATTAAAATACTGCACTGCATTCAAAAAGAAAGATGGAGAGGAGAATATTTGGCAATTTGAACATAATAATATTCAAGAATTTCTCGCAGCAAAATTTTTATCCAAACTTGATTTCAAAAAAGTAATCAATTTGGTTACAGTTTCACCAGATGTGAATAAGGTTATTCCAAGTTGGGTCAATACATTATCATTTTTGTTTAGCACCCTTGACAAAGAAGATCCTTTATTCCAAAGTTTACTTGATTGGTTCTTAGAAAATGAAAAGGAAGTTTTGGTGAAATTTGAGCCAGACAAAATCGATGAAGATTTGAGGATTAAGATTTTTCAAGGAATATTCAATTATTCCAAAGAACATGATTTATGGGTCAGCTCAAATAAATTCAATGATAGGGAATTGAGTAGGTTTGGAAAATCAGAGGAGAATATTCATTTTCTTCTCAATGAGTTGGCTGATTCTGATAACAAAAGAATTGTGAAAGTCAATGCAATAAGATTAATTGGCTACAATCAGATTGAAAATGGTGAACTAAGGACTTTGATAAAAGAACGTCTATTGGAAATTATTGACCAGTACAGTAATGATCCGGATGTTATTTACAATACCATTTATGCGCTAAATAGAGGCGGACATTCTGATTCCATGGTTATTGAACATTTAATGAAACGAGTTGGAAAGAATTCAAATCAATATATAAGGGCGTCGATGTACTCCATATTGTTTTCATCAGAATTATTTAATGAGTTTGTAGATTATATTATTGAAGGATATGAAATTTTAAATCAAGGTGCTGTAGACAGCGAACGGGATGACGTTTCTTTGGCTGACGAAAGATGGTATCTGCAAGGTTGCGTGAAAAAAATAAGTAAACCGGGTGCAATCAAAAAACTTACAAAATTGGTATCCAATAATGATAAGTTTATCTATGGCTACGATTCTGCAGAGGTTTTTGAGGCTATTATAAATAATGCCGCTATCGCATTTAGTAAAGATGATTCAGTTTTTGACACAATATTGTCGTGGTATCTTCAGGATGTAAATAAATTTCGAACCGAAAAAAGTAAAATTGTTGTGCAATTTTTCATTCTGACTGGAACAAGAGGCAGGGCATTCAAAAAAATTTGGGAGAAAATGAAAAATGGCTTTAATGAAGGCAATGTTTCCTTGGCCGCAGTGTCGCTAATGACTAATGAAACGATAGCTTTTATATTGGAGGAGCACTCTAAAAAGGAGATTGATGATGATAAACTAAAGAGTATTTATTTTGAATTAGGTTGGGTGAATAGGGATATTCAGGAGGATTATAGGCGGCAAATTGAAAAAGAAACAAGAATTGCAATAGAAATCCCCAAGATTCCTGACTATGAAGGATTTAGAATAAAAAGACTAATATCTGATTTTAACCTATTGTTCGATAAAGGGGCATTTCTGAATGCCGTAATTGAGATTTTTGAAGGCGAGCAAAAGGAAGTTTTGACACATGACGATTTGTTTAACCTAAAAAAGAGCAATTTCAAATTAATAGAACTTGACGACACTTATTCTAATGTCGCTCTATGGTTGTTAAGGGACTCGGTCAAAGGGAATGGTTCTATTACCAAAGAACGAATATTATCTTGGTTCGAAGAGCAAGAAAATCTTGATTGGTATAGAATTTCTAAAATGTATGAACATATTAAGAATAATGAGCAATTAGAACCTAATCCCCAACAAATCGAATGGATTGTAAATTGGTGTGTCAACATTACCCCAAAAATTGATTTTGTGAATGCAATAACAGTTGAGGGTAATAGGACTTCTTTTAACCAAATGGCATTTATGACATTCTATTTCACTAAAAAATTTGACATTTTACACACAAAAAAAATACTCCTTGACATGATGTCTTTTGATTATTTCGAAGATGAAGCAAAATCTGGAATATTCTTCTTGACCTCGAAACTGGAAAAAGAGGAGGTTGTCGAAAGAATGATTTTAAATTTAAATAACGGAATAAATTATAGTGGTGTACTTAAAAATCATATAACGTACCTAACACAACATAAAGTTGTAAAAAGCTACCCTTTAATTTTGAAAGAGTTGTTAAACCCCAAAATGTCTGAGTTTACAAGGGTTGAATTTTTGAATATTTATTTTAATAATACAAATGACATTATTGGGCTTAAGTCGATAATTCATGAGGCAGATGCTAATGTAAGATGGGAAATTATTCAAATATTGATTGATAAGGGTCAAAAATCATACGTTATAAATTACCTACATAAGTTCCTTACTAAAAACACGAATGAGGAAGAAACGGGAAAGGCCTTGGAATTTTTGGTGTGGTTAAATGATTTGAACGGATTGAAATCCTATGTGGATTGGATAAAAAGATATGATAAAAAAGAAATTGAGACATCAAGAGCTATTAGTTTAAAAAATCTAAGAACGATAGATACACTACCTTATCTAATGGAACTTCTTGAGTTTTCATATAAAAATGATATTGTTGTTGATAAATTTCAAACATTGAATTCTTTTTTATTGGATTCGTTGCAGAATATAGCCTTAATTTCAAATTCGAATTTCAAAGCGGTAAAAGAATCTTTGATTATATTCAAAGAACAAAATATGCACATTAGTGAAAAGGTTAAGTATTTAATTCCATTTGTTGAGAGAATGGAAGAACAATTCTACAGGAATATTACAGAATCACTAACTGTCGAACAAGTAGAAAAGAAACTAAATCAATTATTGGTTTGAAAGGAGAATTCTTTAAAGACGAATGTTAAATGATGAGTTCCCGTCTATAAGTTTCTTACCGATATCATAATTTGTCAAAAATGTCTAAATTAGTGGTGTAAAACTCCCATAAGTTTTGCCTCTGGATATGCCGATTTGAACACGGTTCAGGGTTCGGTTAACTGGTCTTAGTTAACGGTGTAAAGTATTAAAAAACAACTATTTACGTTTATAGGGATGGGCCTGCCACCCCGACCAAAAAAGACAAACAGGCGATGGCCTGTATTGGAGATTCTTGAGCACCACTCCCTAAAGGTTCACTGTAGGTAATTCTGGCACTCCGACTGAAATCATATAATACCATGATAATCAGTATTTTATATTTTTTAAAATATGCTTTAATCACTTCAAATTCCGCTGTCAGCGGGACCTATTGGGATACCTATTATATCTCTTACTTTGTCAATCCCTCTGCTTTGCTGAAGTTACTGTTCCATGATTATCATGGGACACGGATCTGAACCTTAAGGAAATAAATTCAAACTCGAACATAAAAGTTTTATTGGCTACGCTTATTAGGTTTGTTTAAAATTGATTTTAGCGTAAAAAAATTTGAAAAATTTAAAGGGTTGGTCTCCTTTAACTTATGTATTTTTAGTACAAGTTTTAAAATCGTAATTTCTCATCTTAAATAATAAATCACTCTTATATAGGCGTATTCGTTTTGTCCAACATATTAAACTTCCTAAGGAGTTTAATATTAGTTCAGATTTTATTTTACACTTAGCATAAATACCTTTGCCTCTAAATACTCCTTTTGTGATCGATAGTCCTTTTTCTTTTCAAAGTTCACATGGACCAATTCCCCATAATTCCCTTTACGTTCCAGAGTATATAGCACTTTTAATATATGGCTAAAAGAACCCCGTAGTGCAAATTGATAGGTCTCGTATTGGGTATCCCCCTCCAAATAGGTATGGGGCCGATTGAAGTCCATGACCTTGACCTCTAATTTTTCGGCTTCTTGGTTCAATGCCTTCAACAATGTGTTCTGGAAAGAGGTATCCTTAATGTCCATGGAAGTCAATATGGAATCGTAATAGACCTCTTGCTGTTCCAGCATTCCCAGTTTTTGGGGCAGATTGGAAAACTGACCGACCTCTTGGCTCAAATCTATGTATTGCCTTCGTACAGCAAAAGTTTTGTCAATGGCCAAATAATAACTGGCCACCAATAAGAGCAAAATGCCTCCCAACAATAACTTATTTCGTTTATCTAGAAACATGGATGTCAATTTTAATGGTGAACTGGGAAGCGTTCGAGGATGAATAATCGAAATCCAAGGTCTCGACTTGAGCTACCCATTTCTTTTCCTCCAAAGTCTCCAACCAGTCAGAATATATTTTGCTGTCCTTGGATATTCCCGATACTGTCATACTGGAAGCTTCCAAAAGTATGGGCTTATCTTTTTGAATGGTTTTTTCAAGGGGTTGATACGTCATACCTTCCAATAGCACACTATTAGGAAGAGAGGCGGCCAATGCATCCAGATAGGCCGTAGCCGTGGAACTGGAAGACTTTTGTAACATTTCTACCCGCTCTCTTTTTGCTTGTACCGATTCGGTCAATTCCAATAAGGCACTCTTATGGGAACCATTGGCCTCCAAACTGGTGTTTAATTCCCCAACCTTTCCAAAGTAGTGCTGGTATACCAAGAAGTTGCCCAATAATAAAACCACGAAAAAAACGAGGGCGAATCGAATTCCCTTTTGAAATATACGTTGGTTCTGGAACTTTGACCTTATCGATTGTAATAATCCATCGAAATTATTTGCGGCAACATTCTGCCCCAAGTGTCCCACTATATGGGAAAAGGATAGCACATCATTTTTGGTTAGGGACAAACCGTTCACGTTATAGGAATATGAACGACTGGTTGTTTCTTGACTAAAACGGTGCAGTTGACCCTCCTGTATATCCAATTGCCATTTGGCCGTTTGAATTTGGGGTTCATTTAAATAAGGCAGTAATGATCTAATGGTGGAAAGCCCCAAGGCAATTGAAAAAGCTTGTAATCCCTGTTCCTTGAGCCTTTTTAAAAGGGTGTCCACGGTTTCTTTACGGGCAATAGTAACCACCGAGGTATCTCGCTGTTCCAAAATTTGATAGTAAAAATTACTATGGTCCAGATTGGGGAAGGCTTGGTTGACCAGTGCCGCTGGGGAACCCTCCCCCGATTTTTCCAGACGTTTGGTCAGAACCGCTGCCGTGTTGATGCACACAAAAACGGGAGCTTGTTTGTCAATAGCTTTGGTCAAGGCATCCAAGTCTTCTACTCGTTGCCTATTTTCAATAATGAGATTGTCTTTCTGCTTGACTACCTCAAGCGTTAAATAGACCTCGTGTCCCTCGTCTTCAAGAATTTCAAGACCGGTATAGGAATAACCCTCCTTCAGATATGTCAGCAACTTTTGAATCACTAGTAGATAACCGTGGGTTTAATTAAAATGGTCAGTTTCTGTTTGGTATCCTCACGTCTTCGTTGACTGAATAACCATTTGATGACGGGAACTCTTGCCAGAAAGGGGACCCCATTACCTGAATCGTTTTTTACTTTCTCTTCCAATCCACCCAATATGGCCAAATCTTGGTTCTGCATTCGGATGATGGAACTAAACTCCCTAGAGGTCAATCCAGGAGGGGCATCCTCCTCGATACGCTCCCCACTAAAATCGGATTGGATGACATTGATATCCAAGGTCACCTGCCCGTCTCCCGATACCAGGGGCTTGATTCCTATGGCGAGTTCCGCATCTATAGGGACATAATTTCGGATTTCGGATGTGGTGGGTATTTGCGAACCGAAGAAACTTTGGTTGGTCACCACGTAATAGGTGGTTTCCCCAATGGAAAGATTGGCGCGATGCCCGTTCAAGGTGGATAATTTAGGGGAAGAACGGATTTTTAAGTTCCCATTTTCCTCCATGGCCTTGATATTGGCAAAAAATTCGGGAATGACTTTTCCCATGTTAAACGAACCGAAACCATCAAATCCGCCTATAATTTTATTCACCGTATTGGCTCCCATGGTGACATCCGCACTGGGGAACAATTTCCCTTGGGTCTGGACCGGTCCATCTCCAATGCCCCAGCTGATACCTGTCTCTACGGTAGCCGATTTTCGTACTTCCAAGATCATAACCTCGATTAATACGACCGGAACGGGCTTATCAATTTCCTTAATAAAGGATTTAAAACGGTTGATGTTCGAGGCAGGACCACTAATAAAGAAACTGTTAAGTTCATAATCGACCCGTATATCCAAATCGACCTTGATTTCATCCGGGATAATGCTTACAATGGCCTCGGCACCGTCCTGGTAATTACCAAAGCTGTTGTCGTTTCTGGTATTGATATTTCGTTGATTGCCTACTCCACCGCCTTGAATGCCTCCCGAAGTACTGCCCGGCGAACCGATGAAATTGATATTACCATTCTGAGTCCTTCCCGAAGTTCTTGAACTGCGTACTTGCGAAGGGTTGCCCAAAAGCTCTACGGAACGGTGCATCATCTGGACTACCTCCACCCTTCGTAGGCTTAATTGGTCCGAGGTACCGAAAAAATAGATACCGTCCATTTTTTTATAGGTAAAATGTACATTGCCCCCATCGTTTGATGGTGGTGTGGTATTGTTTCGAATATTTCGGGTAGGGCCGTTCTGATTTTGAATTGGTGCTTCAGGCGGGGCCGAGGTCTGACCGGTGAAAATATGGTCGAACAAATCAACGAGATGAATATCCCTGGCATTAAAAGTGACCGACCCCGCCTGCTCTAAGGGAGTGGCCGTATAGATATTCAAGCTCAAATCCTGTTTTAGGCCTTCCAAAATTTGGGCGATCGAGGTGTTTTTAAAATCGACATTCAAACGTTGACGCACCGTATCCAATACCTGATATCCTAAATTGTTCGTAACCAAACGTTTTTTTGAAGATGGGCCTTGACCCGTAGATTCAAATGTATCGAATAGATAGAACCCGTCCCTGGATTTGCTATAGTCCAACTGGTTGGTGGAAGCTAGTTTTTCCATGGCCAAATCAAAGGGGACATTGGAGAGGTAAAGCGTTAAATTCGTATTTTCCATACCCGTCGCGAACAACAGATTCTTGCCGGATACATCCATAATTTTACGGAATACCTTGTCTAACGGGTCGTTCTGTAAATCCAATGTTAAGAGGTCGTTGTTCGTGTTATAGTTGGCCAAAATTTCCTTTTCCAAAAGAGTTTCCACAGGTGGCACATAGCGTTTGATGGCCATGATGTTTCCCGTAAATTCAATATCCAACTGATATTCCTTGCATAGGTAGACCAATAGGTCGCCAACAGTCACGTTGGAAAAATTATTGACAATATTTATATTGGAAATATCCGGAGCAATGGAAAGATTGAGGCCATGCACCTTGGAAACCGCCAAAAGAAAATTGGGCAAGGTCACATTGCTCACATTGAATTCCAGTTTTAGGTTTTCCTTGAGTTCTGTATTATCGATGGCAAGTACCTCCAGTTGGTTTTTAATCTGCTCGATACGCGGTGATTCCTGCGCAGCAACGCGAAGACAGATCAAGAATAAAAATATATAGCATAGGTGTTTCATGGTGGTGGTTCTGTCCTGCATATATCAGGTGGTTAGCAAAGGAAAGGCTTCGTCCACGGAGGTGATACCCTTTCTGATCAAGGTAAGGGCATTATCGCTTAAGGTGGACCATTCCATGGTTTTTAATAAATCATCGATCTCCAGTTGGTTTTCACGAATGCTGCCCTGCAAGGTTTTGGTAATGGGCAATAGTTCGTAGACCGCTTCCCGACCATGATAGCCCGTATGGTGGCATGCATTACAACCTTTGGCTACGAAATGTTCTTTAAGATTTTTTGGAATATCAAAACCCGTTGGGAATTGGGCCGTATCAATAGCTTGTTTTTCTTTACAGGTGTTACAAAGCCTACGTACCAAACGTTGGGCAAGGCTCATGTTCAACGTACTGGAAATCAAAAAGGAGGGCACTCCCATATCGATCAATCTAGAAATGGTACCCCAGGCCGAATTCGTATGGATAGTGGACAATACCAAATGTCCCGTTTGGGCGGCACGAATCGCAATATTGGCGGTCTCCGCATCCCGTATCTCCCCGACCATAATTATATTGGGGTCTTGCCTCAAAAATGTCTTTAAGGTTCGGACAAAGTCCAAACCGATGTTTTCCTTGAGCTGCACCTGATTGATACCGTCCAAGGTATATTCAATAGGATCTTCCAAGGTGAGAATGTTGTCCTCTGTCTTGTTCAATTCCTTTAAGGTGGCATATAGGGTGGTGGTTTTCCCGGATCCAGTAGGTCCGGAAATCAATATAATACCGCTGGGCCGTTTCAGTCCTTCCCGGTATAGACGCAGTTCCTGTTCAGAAAACCCTAGACGTTCCAAATCAATAATGGTAGTATCCTTACTTAGGATACGCAATACCAATTTCTCCCCATGGAGCACGGGTAGGGTAGAAACCCGAATATCAAACTCGCTCCCTTTGGTTTGTATGGAAATACGGCCATCCTGGGGCAGCCGTTTCTCGGAAATATCCAAGTCTGCCTTGATCTTTATTTTATTTACCATGGTTGGGTACTTGTCCAAGGGAATGGTAAACTGTTCGATTAGCTTACCATCCAATCGAAAACGGACGCGACATCGGTTTTCGTAGGGCTCAAAATGAATATCACTACTACCCATATGCTTGGCGTCCAATAAAATTTTCTCCAAAAAATCCTCTGAATAATGCAATACTCCGGAGGAGGTAGGTTGGGATTTGCGATAGTTGGAGGTCAATAAACGCTGCAACTCTTCGGTCTGGCATTGTTCCAATTGTACTGAGGTACCTAATATGATGTTCAATTCGGAGAGTAGTTCCTCCAATTGAGAACTGTCCGTTTTCAGAACTAATCCCTCATTCGTACTCCGATGGGGCACAATACGGTAGTGAAAGGCCTGTTCGGCTGTAATCTGCTGCAATAATTGCACGGATATTTGGGAACTTTCTTGCATTATATCAAAACGTAAATAGGGCGGGAGAATAGGTAAAAAGACTTAAGGTATACACCAATATCAAAAAGCTGCTCATCAATCCTGCCAAGGGTATGGTTTTTTTCGAGTTCTTTTTTAAATAGATCAAGGACCATGTTAGGGAAACCAAAATGGAAGCTACGAACAATACGATAAAGGTAACCGTAGGAAACCCCAATGCGAAGGCATAGAAAAACAACAAATCTCCCAAACCAAAACTGACATTTAGGAATCGACTTTTTGTTATAAATCGGGTGTAGCCCCATAGTATCAGCAGAATTGCCGTAATCAATACCAAGTTCATCAGGATATGGGAATAGGTCATTACCATATAAGTGGACATTACATGGATACCACCCATAAGGAGGCCTACGGTCGGAAAAAGAAACCACCATACTTCCCTATCCTTAAGGTCTTGAAGGAATATAAGGGTCAGCCCCACTAGTAGCGCTATTTTTAGAAAAAAAATCAATCTTTTACGATTTGTTTTGGATTACCTTCCTGGTCGATTTCCCAAACATTGAGGATACCGTCCCCGTCAAAATCGGTGACCGCTTCCGCTCGGGCACGGAAGGTACTGTTATCGGCTTCCAGAATTTCATAACGATAGTTGGCCGTGCCATTTTCACGAACGGTCTTTGGAGCAATAAAATCAATTTCGTTTAGATCGGCGGAATATTTACTATACATGTAATTATGGGTCGTCTGAGCATTGTATATAGCCTTTAATTGGGTCTGGGCCTCGATGCTCTTGGCCTTGGTAATCAAAGGCATAAGGTTGGGAAGGGCCAATAATAATAGGATACCAATAATGGCAAGAACAATTAAGGTCTCCTGTAGATTGAGAGCGGGTACTTTACGTCTTATGAGTAGGTTGTTCATATATGATTTGGTTTTCAAGATGTAACTATAACTTTTTTATCAGATTAGTATTGTAAAAAATGTAGTATAAATCTTATTTTGTATCTTTTGGTTAAATAAAACCTTTAGTTCTAGCGGCCTTTAGTAATTGATGATTGCCACCTTCAGGTACTCCCAGTAAGGATTTTAAGTCCTTTTTTCTACGTTCAATACTAGGTAACGATAATGGAATGTGATAGGGCAAATCCTTCATTTTATAACCGAGGGAAAGATGGTACAAAATTTGCCTATTTAAGGCGTCTATATGTACTTCTTCAAAATCCTGATTACTTAATAAATGTCGTACACTTGAACTATAATAATTTTTGTTTTGCAACACTGTGGAGACGGCGTTGATTAGTACTTCTTCATCTATGTCCGATTTTGTCAAAAAGCCCTCTGGTTTAATGGAATGGAAGACATTTGTTATAATACTGATATCATTAAGTCCTGTTTGAACAATGATCTTTGTCTCGGGGAATTTGGAGCGTATTCGAATACCTAAGTCCTCGCCTCCCGTGGCAGTTCGACATCTAGAAGCTGGGATCGAAATATCCAAAAGAATCAAGGAATAGAAATCGTCACTTGTTTTCTCCAATTTAAATAGTACATCATCGCAGTTGTTAGCTTCATCAAATTTTAATTGTAATTCATCTTGGAGGCTTGCTAATGTGTAGCAATAACCCTTGACAACCATTGGATGGTCATCAATAATTAATACGTTAATGGAACTCATTTGATTAGTGTCTATTAGTGTTGCAAAAACGTTATGGATTGAAAAATATTTTGATATAGGGTATATTTTTTGAGTAATATTTAACGGAAACGTTTAATGAAGGACATATTCATAAAATATAGTTATAATGACACAATAATATAAAGTAAGAAAAAACTTACAAAACAAAGGTTTTCCCATCATTCCAAATTGTATGGAAGACTTTCATTACTTGTAATAATAAAGACCTTATATCGGAAAAATCGTACAGTTTATCTGATGATTTTAGAGAATCTCAACATTTCCAAGGCTGTTCATCGAAAATCAGTTGCGGGCATAATCCAAAATACTTCAATTGGATAAAGAAATGATAATTCACAATAATTTGATTCTAATTTTTTTGTAGTACGAATTACAAAATCAATTAAATATGAAAGTATTGAACTTAGTTTTAGGAATTTCACTTTTAGTATTGCATTTAGGTGTCAAAGGACAAACAACTGATCATTCTAATTTTTTGAATGGTTTAGTCTCTGCATACTCACTTGAGAGTTCCACTTCCTTAGATGATGAGCTCAATACCAATAATGGTACTATTACTGGGGCAACCACGGTCTCAGGTAATATTGGAAATGCGCTAAATTTTACAGGCTCTCAAGCAACTATGGCAACCATTCCAACCTCTACAAGCCTTGATATTGATGGTACAGAGATTACAATGATGGTTGATATTTACCCTACTGCTAATGGACAGTCCGGTAAAAGCGTAATAGTACAAAAAGGATGGGGAAGTACCGGAGATAATGTTTATTCTATCTCATATACCAATACAAATACAATAAGGTACAGAAATTACATTGATGGTGTGAGAAGGGATTTTATGGGGACAACGACTGCTCCTTTAAATACTTGGTCTCGGATTATTTGTGTTTGGAAATCGGGAGAACCCAGAACAATAAGAATCAATACGGCGACGGATGTAGAGGGGATTAGCTTTACAGGTACACATACCGTAAATTCTGGACGTGATGTTACGATAGGGTCCTATGATGTTGCTTCACCGGCCGGCACCCGAAGTTTTACAGGTAATATTGATAATGTTATGATTTGGAATCGGGCCTTGACTACGGCCGAACAGAATACGTTAATCAACAATAATTTAGGTTTTTCTGATTTTTCCAGTTCAGGTTCTGGGACTGGGTCAGGTACTACTATCTGGTCAGAAGATAATTCCGTAGCATCATATTCTGGAAAAGTTGGAATTGGGACTACGATACCAGGCAGTTATGAACTAGCCGTCAATGGTGAGATTAGAGCAAAAGAAATTAAGGTTGAAACAGCCAATTGGCCGGATTATGTTTTTGATAAAGAATATCCCTTACAAAGCTTATCTCAACTACAGGAGTTCATAAAGGAAAATGGGCATTTGCCCAACATACCTTCCGCCAAAATAATAGAGACTGATGGTCAGAATTTAGGCGAGATGAACAGATTGTTACTTGAAAAAATAGAAGAACTCACAATCTACATTTTACAGCTAAAAAATCAATATGACGAGCAACAGGTGCAAATAAACTCGCTAAAAAACAAATCTAAGTATGAATAAGAGAAAACTAATATTGATACTTATTATTCTTTTGACAAGTCATTTAGGCTTTTCACAAACCGTAATAAGAATAAATGCGGGTGGCGATTCTTTAACCTATCAAGGTAAAAACTTTGAAGAAGATTTTTACTTTTCTACACCATCGCAAATAGGTGATTACACGAAACAGATTCCTGAAATCTATAAGACAGAGCGTTATGGAGACACTGATGAATTAAGTTACGATTTTCCAGTAACCAATGGAAACTATTCTGTAGCCCTTCATTTTATGGAATCGTATTTCGGCTCCATTGAACCAGGAGGCACGGGTAGTAGGGTCTTTGATGTAAGTATTGAGGGAACCAAGGTATTGGACAACTTCGATATTTACGATGAAGTAGGTGCTGACGTTGCATCAATCAAGCAATTTAATACGTCGGTCAATGATGGTATTCTTAATATTTATTTCTCCTCGCTGTCCGCCGATGGTGGAGCAGACTATGCTAAAATATCCGCAATTGAGGTAGTAGAAACCCTTTCGGGGGGGACTTCCTTATGGTACGCGGATAATAGTAACCTTTATTATAATCAAGGAAATATCGGTATCGGAATTACTAATCCAGGAACGGATAAACTAGCGGTCAACGGAAATATTAGGGCTAAAGAGGTAAAAGTTGAAACAGCCAATTGGCCAGATTACGTTTTTGAAAAGGATTATCCTCTTTTAAGTCTTATAGAAATTCAAAAATTTATTGAGCAGCATGGTCACTTACCTAATGTACCGAGTGCAAAGGAAATCGAATCTAATGGACAAAACTTGGGAGAAGTCAATCGTCTGTTATTGGAGAAAGTAGAAGAGTTGACTCTTTATTCTATAAAATTACAGAAGGAATTATACAATCAATCCAAGGTTAACCAATCGCAGCAAGAACGGTTGGTACGGTTAGAAAGATTAATTATTAGTATATCTAAAAACTAACTCCGAGAAAAGTGTTAAGAGTTATAAAATAGCGGTAAACCATGAAAAAGAATTATACTTTTTGGATAATGCTATTGTTGTTCACAATAGTGAAATTTTCCTTTGCGCAAACCAACTTAGTACCTGTAAGTGCTAGAATACCTGAGCTAAAACTTTGGGTAGATGCGGAAGAACAGACTGGCGCAGACGGCTCATCGGTTACAACGGTAAACGATCAGGCCGGAGTTGTATCAGGTATATCTGTACAAGGGTTAGTTACCCTAAATATTACTCCTGACGGAAAAAAGGAGTTTAGTTTCGCTGGATTGGATAACTATATTAACCTGGGACAGCCAGCAGCCTTGGATTTTACCCCTGGAACGGATGAATTTACAATTATGGGTTTAATCGGGTCCGATATTCCCGGTGATGGAACTTTGATAAGTAGAGGAGGCACTAGTGGTGTTCAATATCATATTGAGATAAGTAACAATAAATTTTGGGTCCGTGTTGGTGGTAATCCTTCCTCGAATAGATTCGATCTTAGTAATGGACTGATAGACCAGAATATAAATTTTGCACTTGCTGTCAGTCAAAATGAATCAAAGTTATATATCAATGGTCAACTGATTGAAACTAAGGGTACTGAAGGCATAGGGACAGCGACTTATGATGAGGATATTTTAATCGGTGAAACTACCACATGGGATTGGGAATATTCCGATCACATAAGAAGCGTCGGGATGTTTTCAAAAGCACTTTCTTCTTCTGAAATACAGGCTATTTACAGCGACATCATAAACCCACCTGCTGAGCCAGAAACGGGAACAGCGGGTTTATGGAACCAGAATGGAAGTAATATCCATTTTAATATGGGTAACGTTGCCATTGGCACTACAGACGCGGGTAATGATATGCTAGCAGTCAACGGAAATATTAGGGCTAAAGAGGTTAAAGTTGAATCTGCAAATTGGCCGGATTATGTTTTTACCGAAAAGCACAAGTTACTTACGATCGAAGAAATCCAAAAATACATCCAAGAAAAAGGTCACTTGCCAAATATCCCTTCTGCAAATGAAGTGAGGGCAAATGGTATAAAACTAGGTGAGATGGACCGATTATTACTGGAGAAAATTGAGGAGTTAACGCTTTACATAATAAAACAGGAAAAAAAGCAAATAGAATTGGAAAATAAATTGGAATTACTCAAAAGTAAGTTGGATAAAAAAAGCATAGAACACTAACCAAACTATTATAAAATGAAATCATTAATACCATTTTTTACATTATTATTTTTTGTCAACGGTTTTTCCCAGACCAATCTAATTGACGCTTCAACGTGGTCCGCAGGAAACGGTAATGTCCCTGGATTCTTTAAACACGGTACAGACGCTAAAAATTTACGCGAAACCGATGTCGATCCTTTTGGTCAATCGAACATTGTTTGGAAAGGGTTGGCAGATGGCAGTACCATTCAGGATGGGGGGTTTAATACCCAATACTATGTCGTTGATCCTTCGAAGGATTTTAGGTTTACCGTTTGGATCAAAAAAATAAATTCCAATGATGGAAATACGCTTTTTGGTTTTCACGCATTGAACACCAGTGAAACGGCAACCAGTCAACAGCTTGACGGTACTCCGCAGGCTAGTCCCTATTTCTATTGGGGAGACCTTCCTCAATTGGATGAATGGTACCTTCTAGTAGGATACGCCTATGGTCATGGACATACCGACTTGAACCATCAAGGAGGTATTTATGATACTAGTGGGGTAAAAGTAGCTACTCTGACAGATTTTAAGTTATCCACCACGTCCCATTGGTTGGTGCATAGAGCTTATCTGTACAACGACCCCAATGCATCCGATCAGCAATTTTTCTATGGACCGACCCTTTATGAAATAAATGGTCAGGAACCTACCATACAGGAATTGATAAATTCTGGTTCAAGTGGCTCGACTTTATGGGCCGAAAATAATGGGAATATTCATTTTGACAGTGGAAATGTTGGTATTGGTATCTCAGATCCAGGAACGGATAAACTTGCCGTAAACGGAAACATCAGGGCCAAGGAGGTTAAAGTGGAAATTACCAACTGGCCGGACTACGTATTTGAAAAAGATTATAAGCTTCCAACACTATACGAGGTAGAGCAACATATTAAAAAGAAGGGTCATCTAATCAATATTCCCTCGGCTTCGGAAATTAACATCGGTGGAGTGGATTTGGGTGAAATGAACAAACTCCTTTTAGAAAAAATTGAGGAGTTGACACTGTATATCATCCAGCAGGAAAAAAGAATACAAAAATTAGAATCCAAAAAATAAGCAAACCATTAAATAATTACCATGAAATGAGCCATAACAAGTCTTGATACTCACCAAGATGTCCCGATAGCTATCGGGATGGCGAAATCGAAGATTCATGAACACCTCTGAAAAACAAAAAGAAATGATGTGAATAATTACATCTAACCTATTAAAAACAATAAAAAATAAACAGATGAAAAAACTAATCATCCCCATTTTAAGTATTATAACCGTTGTGTTGATCAGCTCCTTTGTAGCCAATAGCTCCAAAAATGACTTGGTCTATGTAGATGTTAACAAATTGATTGAAGGTTATAAAAGAACCAAAGTAGAACGTAAAGCCTTTACCAAAAAAACGGAAATCATAAAGTCCAATGTGGACAGTTTGGTTACAAGCTGGCAAACCGAATTAAAAGCCTACGAAAAGGAAAGGGCAAGTATGACCAAAAAGGAAACTGAACTCAAACAGGAATTACTAGCTAATAAACAGCAACAAATCAACAACTATCAACAAGCGGTACAAAAACAAGTTCAAGAAGAGGACCAAAAAATGACGCAAACCCTCATAAATGATATTAATGATTATGTGCAAGAGTACGGTAAAAAACATGGTTACCCCATGATTTTTGGGGCAGGAGGAAATGGAAATATTATGTATGCGGAAGAATCCACCGATTTAACAGATAAAGTTCTACAAGGTTTAAACAAACGATATGAAGGGATTAAATAGAAAAAAGTATTCAGTTCAATTCTTTATTGTTGCGTTGTTGGGCTTTGTCTGCTTTTCTTGCAACCAACAAGAATTTCATAGAAGTGAGGATTTAATCACCCACATTTTGGACCCGGAGAGTGGGTACACAAAAAGTACCAATGTCAACGGGGTTAATTACGTGATTACTTATAAACCTACTGATATGATGGTAGCACAGGAAATCTTTGACAATACAACGCCCGCTGGTATTGACAGCCTAAGAATTAAATACAAGGATTTCATGTATTTCAATATTTCCATTCATAAGAATGGAAAAGAGGTTCTAAATAGTATGGGTCAAAGCAGAGAGCAATTTGGTGCCATGGTCAATCAGTTGGCATTTGGTATGGGGAAAGCCGTGAATTTAGTAACACAGAAAAAAGACACCATTGAGCATTTGGATTATATATATCCAAGAGTATACGGGATGGGGGGAACAACAGATATTTTATTTATCTATCCACGTGATCCCAAATTATTAAGTAATGAAAAATTTAAATTAACTATAGAGGATTTTGGATTAAAAACGGGCGAAGTTGCCTTTCATTTCGATACAAAATCCATACTAAAAGAACCATTATTAGACTTCTCGGAATTTAACTAGTAGTAGAAGAAAGCTCCAATATTTCTTAATTCAATAATTATTTTATGAAGAAGACAAAATTCTCTCATAGGGCGATAGCCTTGACTTTATTTTTAGTATTCCTACCTAGTTTATTACCAATAAACTATGTGTTGGCTTCCAACAATGGACCCAACGCACCGGAAGCCGCTTCCTTTGAACCTGTGGATGCCACAGACATGGTAAACCTGGTTAGTGGTGATGTCAGTTATGTACTACCACTTTTGGATATGGATGGGTTTCCACTTACCCTATCTTACCATGCAGGTGTTCCACTGGATATGGAATCAAGTTGGACAGGTCTGGGTTGGAATGTGAATGCTGGTGCCATTAGCAGAAGTATAAGTGGAACTCCTGATGATTGGTTAAATGGCAAATCATTGGATTTTATTTACTTCCAAGATTCGGAAGAGTTCTACAATATAAATGTTGGGGTTGGTCTTTCACAAACTGCTGAGGTCGGAGTTGGTATTTCTTGGGGATCTAATAAAAGTTTATCAGGCTCTGTATATGGTAGTTTTGCCGGAGCTGGCGCAAGTATAGCTACGGATGGTGGTTATTCTTTGGGTTATGGTATTGGAGCTGGTAAAGGCAGTTATGGAGGTTCTCTTTCTGTTGGAATTTCAGGTAATGTTAATGGTGGAGGTACTAATGTAGGAATTGGAGTTGGAGGTGGAAAAGTTGGCGGAGCTTATGGTAGTCTAGGATACAGTCTTACCGATAACTCTGTTTCGCTTTCTGGCGGATTTAGCAATAAAACATCCTACGATAAAGGACAAGCTGGTGGGGGTGGTCTTTCCATGGGGAATTATTCTGCTGGTGATTATGATATTAGCAGTAAAGGATTTTTTGTCCCTATTCAAATTTGGATTTTTAACCTCTCTTTTGGATATAGGAAAGTTACCTATCAGTTGGATAAAGGTTATCCAAAATCAGGTTATGGGTCTTTATATAGCGGGTTGGCTGGTAAGAACCCAATAGTCAATAATGATCCAAATAATCAAATTACTGATAATTTTGTCGATTTTCAAGATAGATATCAATATACGGACTTATATGAACAGCAAATTCCGTCAACAGCTGAGGAATTCATTACGGATTATCAAACAGAAAGGGAAAAAGTAAATTTTGGTTTTGCTAGTTATGATTCCTATTCTGTAAATGCCACTGGAATATCAGGGGAGATTCAGCCCAAAATATTTGAAAATGCCTCACTTTATGGCTTGGGATATTCTGGTCCCGATACCGATGAATCCAATAAAAACATGAGGGTCTATTATCACAATGGGGGCAGTACCTCAAGGTCATTTGGTACATCAACGCAAAATAATTCGACAGACATAAAATTCTACTTTAATGGCCAGTTTACTGAGAATGTAACTGTTCCCAATAGAGAATTGAATTCCTTATCTGGAAATACATTCCAAAACTATTTAAATAGTGGGGCCAATAGCAACATGCGCCAAAGATCTGGAAATTTTGTGGAAGTATTTACCAATCAACAAATGGCTACAGGGAATACCACTAAAATTATGTATCCAGATAATACCGATTATGCCAATTGGCCTCAAGATGGGATAGGTGCTTACAAAATTACGGCTCCGGATGGTAAAACATACCATTACTCATTACCAGTATATCACTTTGAACAAGTAGAGCGCAATCTTATAAAGGACAACTCTCAAAATCATGTTAACGAAAAAAGACAGTACTCCCCATATGCCACGCATTGGCTGCTTACCGCAATAACTGGGCCTGATTATGTGGATGTCAATAATGATAATAAACCGGATAAGGACGATTATGGTTACTGGGTAAGCATGGATTATGGTAAATGGTCCGATGGTTTTGTTTGGCGTTCACCCTACAAGGGGAAAAAGTACAATACGAATCTTGCAGGGGATATTGAGGAAAAGGATTTTGGCAATTATCAGTACGGAAGAAAACAACTCTATTACTTGGACAAAATTGTTACTAGGGAGCACACAGCTTATTTCGTAAAAGATTTACGATATGATAGTACAGGAGCCCATGGTAACAATGAATTCAGTAATGCAAATACAACCACTTACCAATACAGTTTTGATGGTAATACAACAGTTGAAAATGGGGTAATTGATAATGGTTCAACGTCTATTGTTGTTCAGGAAAGTATTAACTATAAAAGAGAATACCAACTATTACTGGATAAAATAATTGTCACAAAGAATGAAGGCAGTTTCGAAAGTACTAATAAGAATCCCACTCTTTCCTTGGATAATACTAATTGCTTTCCTGGATATGATGATGACTTATTCTGGGGGTCTCAGAGCTTAAATTTCAATCCAAACGGAGGTTTCAAAGATGAGTATGGCCTAGGATACGGATATGGGGTGCATCAAGAGCAAAATGTATATGACGTAACCGATTTTACAGATTTCGATTACTCAAAAGCTTTGAAGGTAATTGATCTAACCTACAGCTATGCCTTGGCAAGAAATTCCCCAAGTTCCATATTCTGTAACGGCTATGGTGGCGGTCGTTTGACCTTGACCGGGGTTTACTTCAATGGTAAGGAGAACAAAGGCTATATGCCTCCTTATAGATTTGCATACAAGAATGAAATGGACTATCCAGAGGGCTTATATTTTAACAAATATTACCCAACGGACTATTTACCGGGACAGGCCAAAGATGGATGGGGCTTCATTGATGAAGTGCAAGTGGCTGAGGAAATATATAACTCCTCGGATTATGAAAAATATGGACCGGATAATTGGAGTTTAAAAGAAATTAAAACACCTACAGGTGGAAAGATAAAACTAGAATATGAGGAAGACGATTACGAACAGGAGGCTTTTTCAAGAAAATTATGGCAGGATAACTTACAGATTACTGTTAGAGCAATAAGCGGACTTCCAGATGCAAAAGTTGAGATTTATATTCAAAACATTCCGGGATTAAGACCTGAACAGGTTACAGATTTTAGCAAGTATTTTGAAAATGGCAAAGAAGTTTTTTTGGATTTATGGATTCAAAGAACAATTGATAACGGTCTTTTTAGTGCCGATGCAGGTGGGGCATTTGATTTAAGACCAGAATTTGATTTTGATGTAGTTGTTAAAGAGGTGAAAAGTGACAATACATTGGTACTTGAAGTTGCAACAAATAGTTTTCCTGAATCATATTCGAACGATTATCCTTGGCTTACAGGGCCGCCTCCTAATGTTGATATTCAACAGTATTTTCAAGCTGTCACGGTTGTTCCAACTCCTCAAAACCCTGATGTTACCTTATATTTTGCCAAAAGTGACATTATTGGCTCAGGTCAGTATCAGTCATTTCCTAGAGGACACTGGATAGGTGAAATAGGAAATGGCGATAGTAGTCACAATATGAGCTACCGACTTTTAGCGAATAAAGTGCCTAAGGATGTTCAAGGAGGGGGATTAAGAGCCAAAAGTATCATCGTTTCAGATGATTTAGGAAGAGAATATAAAACAAACTATTACTATAATAAACCGGGTACGCCCAGAGAAAAAGATAATCCTAATTATAAGTCCTCGGGTATTACCTCTTTTGCCCCAGAGAATGGTATAAAGTTTATTCCGTATCAATCGGAATTGCCAAGTCCTGGTGTGATGTATGAATATGTGACTATGGTGCCAGTTTCCGGTAACGGAAATGAACTACAGAGCACGAGATACCGTTTTCACACCTTAAATCCAGTTTTCAATTTGTTCGATCCAAATCTTAAAATGGAGTATGAATCTGAAAAGATAGATGAAAATACCGGGCAACCTGTGCAAGATACTATTACCATATTTGAATCTAAGGTGGCCGATGCTGGAAGCGGGGGGTATTTTGATGCCAATAACAAGACTTATGGTAAAACGGTCGATTTGAAGTTGAACACTTCTTTGGTAGGTCAATTTAGAAGTATTGAAAGCTTTAATAACGAAGGGCATCTCATGTCCAAGACTCAAAAATATTATGATAATGCATATCAAGGAATAGGTCAACCTGACAACGTAATTCTAGGTAGAGGTTCTGTCCAGGAATCTTTCCAGAATATGAAATCGGTTTTCCAAACCAACAATAATGATGATCCTAATTCTATGGTACTCAAGGACCGATATATTTCCATATCGTCCAAAGAGGAGTTTTCCACTGTATTAAACGAGGTAAGAACTACAACGGGTGGATTCACAACTTCTGAGAAATATTTGGATGCAGATTTGCAAACAGGCGCCTTTGCAACCACGGAAACTACCAAAGCAGATGGAACTTTAATTCGTACAAGGAATATACCGGCCTATACCCAATATTCGGGTATGGGCAGTAAAGTGGACGATATTAATAATAAGCACATGATTACCCAAAGGGCCATGGCCATTAGCGATATTTATCTTAATGGCACATGGAAGACCAATGCAGCCTCAATAAATACTTGGAGGAATAAGAGCATTTATGATGACGGCGATCTGTTATCCACAACTAATGATGGTATTTGGCGAAAACATAGCAACTTTATTTGGAAAGATGATGTGGATGCTGATGGCACTTTTGGAGTACAATTATCCAGTTCCGATTTCAATTGGGGAGAAAATGCTACACAAACCAATAGTCAATGGCAAAAAATATCGGAGACAACAAGATATAACCACTGGTCCTCACCTTTGGAGGTAAAGGATATCAATGACAACTTCTTGGCGACGAAAATGGGAGACTTAAACAAAAAAGTCTATGCCACGGGCAACGCCTCCTATAATGAAATCTTTTATTCGGGAGCGGAGGATTGGGATGCCATCAATAGCACCTTTGGCGGCCAAGTAGGTATTGGTGATGCCACGGAAGAACCAGGTACTTCCAATATCCATACAGGTAAAAAATCCCTCAAACTGGAAAGTGGACAAACTGGTTTCACGGTAAATGTAAATCAGGGAAAAAGAGATGAATACAAGGTTTCTATTTGGACCAAACACGGTAGCCATCAAAACCTCAAAATTAAGGTGGGTACATCTACACCTTATATTTCCCATAATACTGAGGAAGAGGTTAGAGCAGGGGAATGGATACAACTCAATTATTATTTCCAGGTCATTGGTGAACAAACGATAGCTGTGATTAACGAAAGTGGAACGGCATATATCGACGATTTTAGGTTACATCCCGTTGCTTCCTCTATGACTTCTTATGTGTACAATGAATTTGATGAACTCACCCATATTTTGGGAGCCAATAATATGGCCACAGAGTATAAATATGATGAAGGAGGAAGACTCTATCAAACATGGACAGAGGTAGAGGATTTCAACGGACCTGGCACCGGAGGCTTTAAAAAGATCAATGAAAACAAGTACACCTATAAATACTAAGTACTATGAAAAATATTCAAATATATTCTACCATAGCCCTATTTATTCTTGGTTTCCTACTTCTGGGAACTAACAATCTTAACGCCCAATATTCATCATGTTACGGAGCAACTGCTTCAGAAATGAAATTTACCTCTAGTGGCGGAAGTCTTTCAAGGGCAATACAAATTCCATCAGGTTGCCCTGGTGGCACATGGGCGATTATTGGGTCTCCTAGTTGGTTGAGCTCGGTTTCGATTTCAGGAACTACCGTTTATGCCACTTCGCCCGCCTATTCAGGTGCTGAACGGTCCGGTAGTATTTACCTTTCGATAAATGGAAATTCGGTTGGAGGTATTCCCGTTGTTCAAAATGAAGGATATACCCCACCTCCACCTCCTTGTACTATTACAGGCTTTTCCGGTAGTAATTTTGCCGGTGCGGGTCAGACAAAAAACTATACGCTTTCGTATTCGAATTGCCCCTCCAATATCTATTTTACATTTAAGCAGGTAGTCAATGGTGTCGAACAGAATTTACCTTCTTGGGTAACCGTTTCGCAACCATCCAGCACTCAAATTAGTGTAACATTTGCACAAAATAGTGGTACAGGAAGTAGAAATATAATTCTTATAGGAAAGCGACAAGACGGTGGTAGCCCTGGAATTGGAGGTACTTTTACACAAGATTGTTTACAAAAGGCTTGGTATGCAGATAGTGACAATGATGGTTTTAGAAATCCAGGAAGTACGGCCCAAATGGATTGCGCTAATAGGGGAACGGGATGGACGCTAAATACGACCGTGGATGTTTGCCCCACTGAATATAGCACGACCAATGTATTAAAAACATGGTATCCAGACAGTGACAATGATGGATTTAGAAACCCAACGGGCAGTTCTGTTCAACAGTGTAATAAGCCTAGCGGAAATTGGACCCAAAATGCTACTATAGATCAATGTCCTGATCAATATTCAACAACAAATAATGGCTGTGACCCGGACTGTCTTTCCGGATACATTAGAGTCGATGGATCTAGTACACCACCATCAGGTGATCCATATCATTCTACTGAATTCAGTTTTAACGAAAATGGAGGAACAGCTTATGCTGAAATTGTATTTCCTAATGGTGCGTGTGCTTCGCCATATGAATTGGTTTTTTTGGATAATATAGATAGTTGGGCTACAATAACAATTGAACCAAATAACAAAATAAAAATAGTCAGCAGTGCTTACAGTACCAATGGTGGTACCCGAAGTACGGGTACAAGGGTTCAAATTCAAGGAACCACCCAAATTGGAATAATTGGCTTAAACCAAGATGGCCCACCACTTCCTTGTACCGTTTCTGGAAATTTAACAAGTACATTTAATGAGAATGGGGAATCGAAAACATTTCCTCTAAGCTACAGTAATTGCTCTACAACAACGAATTACAATTTTACCCTTACCGATGGAAGCCCGCTGCCCAGTTGGTTGTCTGTTACCAAAAATGGACCTGATGAAATTATTTTAACTACTGGAAGAAACGACGGGCAATCCCAAGAAATAGCAACTATTGTGGGTACAGCCACCAATGGATCTGGTTTATCTATTGGTGGTCAGATTACTTTATCCTGTAATTTACAAACTTGGTATAAGGATAAGGATAATGATGGATATGCTGATTCTTCGGTTACTCAATGTAGTCAGCCTAATTCTTGGTACAAGTTATCAGTAACCGGCACTGGTGATTGTGATGACGATGATCCCAATATAAATCCTTTAACCGTTTGGTATGAGGACACTGATGGCGACAATTATCCTGATCCCAATGGTGCTACACAAACCAGCTGCACAATGCCGACCGGAAATTGGACTAGGACACCGGAAAGTGTAGATGACCAATGTCCCAATCAGGCAGCGCCAGGACCAGGCACTAATGGTTGTGATGCCGATTGTGCTCAAGGATATCTAAGGGAGGTAAGTACTGGTAATCAACCAGTTGATATTACTAACCCATATAGTCCTTTAGAGTTTGAATATGGTGAGCAGGGAGGGTCTACCACCGTAGAAATTGCCTTTCCTTCAGGAGTTTCCTGTGCACCTGGTTTTGAACTCGTTATCGAAGGACCGGTAGCAGAATGGGCAACATTCACAATCAATCCTAATAATACTATAAGTGTTTCGGTGGGTCAATTTGTTTCCATAAATGGGTCTAGTCAAAATCAAACAGGATCACGAATATTTTTGAATGGAACGCATATAGGAATACTTGGAGTAAAGCAAACAGGACCACCGGTAACTCCTACATGCGACCTTTCCGTAACCGTTGATGGGACTACGCTTCCAGGCACACAAATAGATTATGGTGTCAATGCAGATATTAAAACCATTCAAATAGTATCCGACCCTATAGGATGCCATGGAGAGGTTGTATTTGGTGATTACTCGAACGGTGGTGCACCCATAGATGCTGCTTATCTCCAAATTGGACAAAACCAAGGTAATAACACCTTTAATTTTTCAACAACTGATAATAATAGGGGTTTTTCCGTTACCACCTATGTAGGTATCTACAGTTATAGTACCGGTGAATTTCTAGGATTGTTTAGGGTAGTACAAAGTTCTTGTGTAGATCAGGAATGGTACCCAGATCAGGACAATGATGGTTCTGGAGACGTTACTGCGGTTCCTAGATATGGCTGTACCGCACCAACGGATCAACCCTATACCTATGTGAGTAACAACCGCGATCTTTGTCCAGATGTGCCTGGAACGGCTCAAAATCAAGGCTGTCCTCCAGGTTCTAGTCCCGAAAATCGAAATACCATAACCACTTGGTCCTATGATTTAAATACACAGGTAAAGGCGTCCAGTAAATCTTATTTTGATGATTTGGGCAAATTAGAACAGACACAATCTTGGGATGTAAAGTCAGATTCCATTTGGGCATCGGCCTTGTTATACGATGAGTTCGGGAGGCCTACCTTACAGACGTTGTCGTCTCCGATTCGCGAAGGATTGACCTACCAGTTCAAGGAAGGGTTTATAAAGAAATCGGATGATGTAACTGATTATGATGTTACCGACTATGACGGTACAAATTCTGAAACTCCTGCAGCCGTGGGTGATGCCCCCGAAACCTTGGGCTATTATTATAGTGACAATAATACCCGTGAACCCTATCAGGACGTAACCTCTTATCCCTTTTCCAAAACGGTTTATAGTGAGCTGAACCCAGGAAAGCCCCTTCGAAATTTGGGAGGTAACAAGGTAAATGGCGAATGGCCTCAATCCTATACCTTTTCAATGAAGGCTTCGGGAGAGTTGAGTCAAACCCCGGCCTTTGGTGAATCCGGCTATAATACCCTAGAAACCACAAAAACGGTGTCCAGGGATGTCCATGGTGTTGAAAATGTGGTATTCATGGATACCGATGGCAAAGTATTGGCCGCGGCAAGATCGGGATCGGAAGGGACAACTTCACCTTCCATGACCGTTACAATTCCGGAACAAGGTTTTGTGGATATTCACATCGCCGAAGGTATCACAGGTTTTACAGTAAGCAATTCAAGTGCCGTAACGGTGTATGATCTCATAACGGAAGCACCGATCAGTGGTAGTACCAGTACCCTAGGGAATGGCTTTTACAGGGTAGCCGTGAATAATTTGGATACGTATGTTCCCGAAAGTATCGGGGTAACCTATACGGTCAATTACTATGATTATAGCTTAAACGAGTACGATGAGGCCAATCGTTTGGTAACATCCTACCAGCCATTGGGTGCAACGAAGGCGACAAAACTTTTCTCCACCTATGAATATAATACATTGGGGCAGTTACAACGGACCACTAGCCCGGATGAAGGAACGGCGGAATTTAAATACCGTGAGGATGGCCAAATTCGTTTTTCCCAGAATAGCAAGCAAAAAGATCCTAATGAGGACGGCAATTTTGCGGATGGAGAATTCTCTTACACCAACTATGACGAATACGGTCGTCCAGTAGAAAGTGGCGTGTTCAAAGAGGGTACTATTACTTTTGCCAATGCCGATAGTCTTTTGGAAAATATATTGGAAGATATCAATGAGGATGATGACGGACTACTTAATGATGATTGTTCAGAACAGACTTTCACGTTGTACGACGAACAGGAGACAACTGGTCTGCATGCGGCCTTAGCGGCGTCCAATATACCAACGACCGACTATTCGGAACAAAAGTTCCTATCCGGTAACGTGAGTAAGACCTTTACCGCTGATACACAAATGGCAACCACATCTTGGTACAGCTATGATGTGTACGGGCGGGTGGACTGGATGGTACAGAACATACAAAATTTGGGCACCAAAACCATTGATTACAAATATGATCCCATTACCGGTTTGGTATTGGAAGTGGATTATCAAAAGGATACGACCTCTGAAAGGTTTGTACACAGATACACGTATAATAGCGGCGACCAATTGACCATGGTAGAGACCTCTGCGGATGGTAGTAACTTTGAGACCAATGCCACCTATAGCTACTATGAAACGGGTGCTATGAAACGTATGGAGTTGGCGGTGGATGCACAGGGAAATCCTGTGCAGGGTGTTGACTATGTGTATAATCTACAGGGACAATTAAAAAGTTTAAACCATCCAAGTCTGGACGGTGCCAATGACCCAGGGCAGGATACCAATGACCTCTTTGGGATGCAACTGGATTATTATGGCAATGATTATTCAAGGACCCAAAGGACTAATATTACCTCGCCAACGTATGGAACAGATCAATTGAATGGCAATATAAAAGGTATACGTTGGAAAAACGATGCGGTTCCCGGTAGCACCAATGAACTATCCTATGCATACGATTATGACCGTAATAATTGGTTGCAAAGTGCTGACTTTAATGGGGATGGAACCATTGGAGGTAACGAGCCACCTTTGGAATCTACAAGTGTTATAGAAAATGGGGGAACCTTATTATTGGAAAACCCCACCAGTATTACCCTAAAAGATGGCTTCCATGCAAAGGAAGGAAGTGATGTTATTGCAAGGATTGTGGCTGGCACGGGTAGTAGTGCCATTGCAGATGGGGATTATGATGTGTCCAATATTAGCTATGATGCCAATGGTAATATATTAAGTCTTAAAAGAAACAAGCAAACGGTGAGCAGCAGCAATGCCATGGACGATTTATCCTATAATTACGAAACAGGTACCAATAAACTGTTACAGGTTATCGATGCCGATGGCGATGCTGCCAACGCCGATGATATTGATTCACAACCAGATGCTGATAATTACGTATATAATGCCATAGGCCAATTAATTGAGAACAAGGCGGAAGGCATTACGTATACCTATACGACCAATGGTCTGGTTTCCACGATTCGTAAAAATGGACTATCTTTAGTTACGTTCTTTTACAATGATAGAAACCATAGGGTTCGGAAGGATACCTACAACGGTACTGGTAGTGCATTAGTACAATCTACGTATTATGTACGGGATGCAGCAGGCAGTGTTATGGCCATTTATGATAGCAATACGTTGGTAGAGCAACCTATTTATGGTAGTGGACGTGTAGCGGTTCATAATAGATTGGACAATAGCAGTACCTACGAGCTAACAGATCATTTGGGCAATGTACGTGCTGCTTTTGCAGTAGCTAATGGCAGTTCCAATACCATAAACGCAACGGATTACTACCCCTATGGTATGCCAATGCCCGGAAGGAACATGCTAGGAGATTATAGGTATGCTTTTCAGGGGCAGGAAAAGGATACGGAAACTGGCAAAGAGGCATTTGAACTACGATTATGGGATGCTAGGATAGGAAGATGGTTGACTACTGATCCTTATGGACAGTTTGAATCCCCATATTTAGGTATGGGTAATGACCCCATTAATTATTACGATTATGATGGAGGATATGTTTATTTTTATGGCAAGAGAATAACTAACCAAGATTTCATAGCCCTACTTGGAACAGCGATAGGAATTGAAGCAATTGAGAGATATGTTAATGACGCTAACAGACATATTCACGTAGGTTTTATCCCGGATAAGCAGGAATCAGGTAAACAAGGGGAGCGATTAGCTATTGGAGGTCTCGCTGTGAAAAGACAAATGTTTTTAACGAAACAACTTTTAAGAAGTGTAAGTAAAAAAATTTCCAATCAACAAATAAATACTTTTGGAGATCAATTTACTCTCGAACCTGGAAAGAATGATTTAACAGTAATATATTTGGACAATCTTATGAAGGGAAATTCTGCTAGTGATGTAATATTCCATGAAATATACGCCCATATATATCAAAGAGATCATAAAGGTGTAAATAGTGTTGTAGATCAACATTTTGAATTCGCCGGATCACCTACGGGAGGACTTGATACTAGGTTAGAGGGATTTAGTTCGGATGGTACATCAGAAACTTATAATTATCCATTGGATAGATATAATTCTCAGAAAAATAAAATTGATATTTTTAATGATATTAATGCTCTGTTCAACAGAATATTTTTTACAGAACAGAAAAAATTAAACAGAACCAAAGTAAATTGTGATTGTAAAAGATGAAAGGTAAATTATTATTCATATTGTTTTTAGTTTTAGGTTCCTGCCAAAATCAAGCACAGGAAAAGTTATTTCCAAATTATAAGAAGATAATTGAGTTGAGTGAATTTTCCGGAAGCGGAGATACTATTCCGTTTGAATTAATTATTAGTGAAGACGTAGCATTTAATCACCAAGGAATGGATTTTTATCAAGTTAACATTCCTTATTATGATAATTTTTTTCTAGCTAAAAAAAATGGAATACTTTATTCTATTTTAGGCGATGTTAATAACATTTATAGTGAAGATATTTTATTATCTCTATCAGAAGATAATCAGGTGTTGGGTAATCCTTTCAAAGGCAACAAATGTTATTTTGATAAAAAAATAGATTCAACATATTATTACGATTGTTCGGATAACTATTCAATTGACAAAGATCATATTAAATTCGAAATTAAAATGTTGGCTATAAGCGAGGATAGGGGCATAGAGCAAATGGTTGTGAGGGATAAAATTTCTGAAAGATATTATGTAACAAGAGCAAAATAGTTTAACACTTTCTGACCGCCGTGTGAAGTTTGGAACTTCATAATGTATGCATAAGTGAAGAGGGAAAAAGAATGAAACCCAAGTATCACGGGTCTTCAAAATGCAAAACTTTATAGCAAATAAATGCTTTTTACCTATAATTCTTACAAAACTATAGAGAATTTACAGCTAAATCTTATATTTGGAAATAACCTAACCTTATAAATATGAAATATTGTATATCTGTACTACTAATAGCATTTACTTCTTTCAGTGCTTTTTCGCAGGGAACTGGTCTTAGTGCAACAATTTCCTACCCAATAACCGTTGGTGACAATTTTTTAAATGAATATACGGGCTTTGTAGATGTCGGCGTCCAATACCGTTTTTGGGACTTAAATGTTGTTAATCTAGGCATTTCCATAAATGCCAGTTTTGTGGGTATTCCAAACCCAGAAAATGAAGGGGAAGAATTTAGAGGCATGTTGATACACCCTACTTTGTTTGGGGAGTTTCCATTAGGTAGAAATGGGGAATTTAAGCCCATTGCCGGTATTGGGTATGGTGCCAATAGGTTTGTCTCTACCAGAAACGACGACGGTTTTGGGGATGTTACTTTTAAAAGCACATGGGAAGGTATCGTTTTGACAGCGGGTGCATCCTATGATATTTCCCAACGTTTTTTTGTAGTCGCATTATTTGATTGGGCGGAGATAAACCGCAGTACCATCACCGTAAGTGATGATGCTTTTGACAACAGGGGCAACATCATAAAAATTGGATTAGGATATAGGTTCTAAAAGGTTATAGTAGTTTTTTGATAAAGGTCCCAAAATTATTTATTTGAAAAAACTTACCTACATAGTATTAGTACTCTCTGTTTTCTTTAAAGTACACGCGCAAAAAGAAGCGGCTATTTGGTACTTTGGCGAGAATGCTGGCCTGGATTTCAATAGCGGTGCTCCTGTGGCATTACTAGATGGGCAGATTCGTACCCAAGAGGGTTGCTCCGTAATTTCAGACTTTAACGGTAATTTGCTTTTCTATACGGATGGGGTGACCGTATGGGACCGTACCCACACTCCTATGCCCAATGGAACGGGGCTTAACGGGCATCCCTCCAGTACCCAGTCCGGTATAATCGTACCTTCTCCCGGTAATCCAGATATTTATTATGTATTTACCGTAGATGAATTGGCCGATACGGAAGGGCTGCAATACAGCATTGTAGACTTGACCCTAAATGGCGGTCTCGGTGATATTACTACCAAAAACGTCTTACTGGAAACCCCGGTATTGGAAAAACTGACCGCCGTTGTCCATGCCAACGGTACCGATATTTGGGTCGTTGCCCATAGAGATCAGGGTAATGAATTTATAGCCTATTTGGTTACGAATGCGGGGGTAAGTGCTACACCAGTGGTTTCGGCCATAGGTTTTGATGCTACGGAAATGGCTCATGTAGGAGGCTATTTAAAATTTTCCCCGGATGGTCGTTTTTTGGCCTCTGCCGCTTATGAAGGCAATTATTTGCAACTCTTTCGGTTTGACAACGCAACAGGTGTTATTAGCGATTTTCTGGAATTTGAGTCCTTTTATCAGGCTATTGCGGGTACTAGGATTATGGGGAATTATGGCTTGGAGTTTTCTTCGGACAGCAGTAAGCTCTACGTACAGAGCACCATTTATTTTAGATATCCCGATCGGGAAAGTAGGATATATCAATTCGATCTCACAAATTATGATGCGGCCGCCATAGAGGCCTCCGCTACCTTGATTGTAAATCAACCTTTGGAAATTGGTGCTTTACAACTTGCGATAGACGGTAGAATATACGCTGCGCAATTTGAGGCAACGTATTTGGGAGTAATCCCTAATCCTAATGTGGCAGGGGTAGGAGCAGGGTATATACAGAACGGGGCCAGTTTGGGAATACGTAGGTCACGGTTGGGACTACCACCCTTTATACAAACGTATTTTATTGTAGGTTTAAAAGCTTCCAATTTTTGTTTGGGAGATGCCACAGAATTTAGTTTGGAAACAAGTGAACCCGTGACCACCATATTGTGGGATTTTGGGGATGGAAATACCTCGGCCTTGGAAAACCCAACCCATGTATATACGGCCCCGGGTACCTATACGGTAAGTGTAACGGCTAGTACGGCCTCGGAAACCAAGACGGAAACCAAGGACATTACTATTTACGGAACCCCAGTGGCCAATACGCCTACGGATTTGATAGGATGCACCTCCTACGGAAGTTATAATTTGGACATGCCTTCTTTTGATAGGACGGTTTTGGGTACCCAAGACCCAAACGATTTTAGCGTAGCCTATTTTTTGACCCAGGCCGATGCGGACAGCAATGTCAATGCCTTGGAACCCATTCATTCCTTTGATTATGGAACAACACCTGTTTTTATACGTGTATCAAATAGAAGTAACGGACAGTGCTATGACACCACCCAGTTCAACATTATTGCCCGGGAAGCACCTAACGTACCCGCGATTACCGATTGGACGGTCTGCGATGACGATACGGACGGCCTTTTCACTTTTGACCTTTCTCAAAAGAATGCGGAGATTTTCAATGGTCAGGACGCAACAAAATTCGAAATCCTGTATTTCGCCTCACAGGCGGACGCCGATACCGGAACGAACCCATTGCCTCTGAACTATACGAATACCACCGCAACGGAAGAAATATTCATTCGATTCCAGAACAGCACGTATACGGACTGTTTCCGAACCGGAAGCTTTATGATTGAAGTGATTCCCGGCGTAACGGCCAACACTCCCGATGACCTGTCCCTTTGTGATGACAATAATGACGGACAGGCATTTTTCGACCTGAGCCAAACGGAACCGGAAATCATAGGCACACAAAATCCCAATAGTTTGAACATCAGCTACCATGTATCTCAAAACGATGCGGATACAGGAACGAACGCCTTGAACGCCAATGCCTACTTGAGCACAGCTTATCAAAACACCATATACGTTCGGGTGGAGAATGCCTCCGATATCAGTTGTTATGACACCACCTCCTTCGATTTGATAATTTACGATACGCCCGTCGTACCCGAGGTTACCGATTGGCAGGTGTGTGACGATAACAATGACGGATTCTTTTTATTAGATTTACCCGATAAGGAAAATGAGATTTTGAACGGAGCTTCGGGTGTCAGTGTTTCATTTTATGTTTCCCAAACAGATGCCGAAACATCGCAAAACCCAATTACTGTGAATTATCAAAATACGAGTAATCCGCAGACCATCCATTTCCGATTGGAAAATACCAATAATTCACAGTGCTACAACGTGGGTTCCTTTCAGGTACAGGTGTTCGATACACCCACGGCCTCTAAAGCATCGGATATCATCATCTGTGATACCGATGAAACAGGACGCTACATTTTCGACCTCTCCCAAAAAGACGACGAGGTATTGAACGGTCAGGACCCATTATATTATGATGTCAGTTATCATGGTTCAGAAACTGACGCGTTGAACAATGTGTCGCCCCTTTCAAAGGCCGATTATCAAAATACAAACTTGAACGAAACGATTTGGGCGCGTGTACAGCATACCGATTTGGAAAGTTGTTTCGATATTTCCAGTTTCAACTTGATTGTGAACCCATTGCCGCAAATGAACATGCAAGAACGCTATGTCATCTGTCCCGACAGTCCGGACTTGGTCATTGACGGAGGTGTTTTTGAAAGTTATAGTTGGCGGGATGCAAGCGACAATGAAATCGGTAACCAACCAACATTGGATATAACCGCCCTTGGGGATTATTCCTTGACGGTCAGCCAGATAACTAATGGAGTTGCCTGTGAGCACACGGCCTATTTCGAAGTTGTATCGTCGGGAGCCCCGGAGACCTTTGAAGTGGACCTTAATGGCTTTTCTGACGAGATTGAACTGGAACTTTTGGCAAACGGAATC
>NZ_JAQPCG010000011.1 GCF_028464145.1 Maribacter sp. PR1 | reverse complement strand
CAGCTTTTCTTGGTAGTCCTTTTTTCCTTGCATACCTCAAGTTACGATCGATCCCCGGATCGGCAATGATCAAAACCGATTTTTTCCTAACTTGTGCAACAGGCACATAAGCTAAAAGCAATTTATTCACTTCATATTTATTTCACGGGTGTTCATAGGTCGCTTCGCTCGGCAGTATGGCAATTTATGTTCCCAATACCACAAAATTCCAGAGCGACACAGAGCTTCGCGCTTCGGCCACGAACCTGTGAAAAGGATTCAATGGACGTCAGATATACACTTCATAGTTGAGGGATTTTACTATATTTCCATGAAAAGCACTTAATTGCATTTAGTAGGTTGATGCCATACTTTATTAGCAGTAAGGAAAAATTAAGCATACCGTGATAGAACTTAGGCCCCTTAATAAATTATCCATTCATTTAGATCGACTTATACAAGGGCGATTATGGCTCAAGGTGATTATTGGACTCATTTTAGGAGCAGGATTGGGAATTCTACTTAATCCATCCACAGGTTTGATTTCGGAGGGGACTAGCTTGAGACTAGCCGATTGGCTTGACCTTCCCGGTCAAATTTTTATGAGGCTGGTTCAAATGATTATGATTCCCTTGATATTTACATCCATAATTACTGGTATTGTAAGCAACACATCGGAGAACCTAAAATCTTTTGGTATTTGGTTATTGTTATATTTCTTTTTCACTACCGCTGTTGCCATCATTATTGGTCTAGCGGTAACGCTTATTTTAAAACCCGGTCAATATATTTTCGACCTTGGTGGATTTCCTAATAGTGGTGGAAATCAAACAGCACCCAATGACCAAACTAATCTTTTGGAGAATATCCCAAATGCAATTTCTAACCTTATTCCTACTAATCCACTTGAATCTATTTTAACGGGGGAGATGTTAGCTGTGGTTATTTTCACCATCATTATTGGGGTCGCCATTACTCAACTCCAACAGGAAACAGCAAAGCCTATTATTCGTTTTTCTGAAGCAATTCAGAAAATTTGCATGATAGTAGTATCATGGGCTATGATGCTAGTACCCTATGCCGTATTTGGTTTAATAGCGGCCCTTTTATCCAGAACAAGTATTGAAATATTCGTTGGGCTAGGCTATTATATGTCCGTAGTTATTCTGGGACTTATCATATTGGTAATATTCTATTTAGCCTTAGTCCTAATAATCACCAAGAAAAAACCGTTCAAATTCTTAAAAACTATCAGAGAACCACAGCTTTTGGCGTTTTCTACAGCGAGTTCTGCAGCCGTAATGCCACTTTCTATGAAAACAGCAGATGAAAAATTAGGTGTATCCTCAAATATCAGTGATTTTGTTATCCCAATAGGGGCAACTATAAATATGGATGGCACGGCATTATTTCAATGTGTAACGACTTTATTTATGGCACAAGCCTATGGCATTGAATTAACTATCATGAACTTACTTTTAATCACCTTTACTGTTGTAGCCGCATCTATAGGTACACCTGCCATTCCCGGAGGTGGGGTCATTATTCTTGCTTCCGTGTTACAGAGTGCAGGAATTCCAATTGATGGCTTAATTATCATTATTGGAATAGACCGAATTTTAGGTATGTTTAGGACCGCAGTTAATGTAACTGGAGATCTCACTGCATGTCTAATTTTTAATAAATTTCATGGGGCTACACAAAACGAGGCCTCAATTACGGACAAAACCTAAACTATATTAAAAGTAGAAGTAGTTTAGCAAACACCAAGAAAACCGGTTACTGTTCTGTTTTTAGCTTACCTCTTTTTTTAAAGGCGAATGATGTTCAGCTACAATTTTGCATCCCTCAAGAGTTTTAAAGAATAATAAGGGATATAGGTATCCCTAAATCGTTTGAAAGTTCTTGAAATTCCAAATCGTAAATACAGGAACCATAATTCGTGTACATCAATTCTGAGAAATCGCTACCTTTAAATGGACCAAACAAATAACCCTTTTATTTAACCAGACCCTATGAAAAAAATATTCCTAATTATCTTATTGGTGATTGTTGCGATTGCCGGTGTACTAGTTTTCAACACTATAAACCTGAGTTCCAAACAAGTGTCAGCAGAGCCCATGGAGCATGTAGAACTCCCCAATGACATCTTTCAAAACCTATCCAAAGGCATACAATACAAGACCATTTCTTTTAGTGAAGATGCCATTCCAGATTCAACCGCTTTTTTTGGTTTTCATAGATTTTTAGAGGAAACCTTCCCCTTAACCCATGAAACACTCTCCTTAGAAAAAATTAATGCCTATAGTTTGTTATATACCTGGAAGGGTTCGGACGCTTCAAAAAAGCCCATTATCTTAATGTCTCACCAAGATGTTGTGCCAGTAGATCAACCAACACTCGGGGATTGGGAGGCAGGTCCATTTGATGGTAAAATTACCGAAACCCATATTATTGGTAGGGGAACTATGGATGATAAGGGTACTTTAATTGGTTTGATGGAGGCCGTAGAGAAATTATTGGAAGAGTCCTTTGTACCGGCACAAACCATTTACCTCGCCTTTGGGCATGATGAGGAAGTGGGTGGCGGTAAAGGGGCAGCAGAAATCGCAAAGTATTTAAAGGCCAATGGTGTAAATGCCGCCATGGCATTGGATGAAGGTGGTTTTTTGGCAGAAAACCTAGTACCAGGAATAGACAGCCCCGTAGCCATGATTAATTTGGCCGAAAAAGGCTTTTCCTCTTTTAGACTTATTGTTGAAACCAACGGGGGGCATAGCTCCCAACCCCCTAAAGAAAATACCATTGGTATGCTGGCCCAGGCCATCGTGGACCTAGAAAACAATCAGTTGCCCTATAAACTCGTAAAGCCTATTGACTATCAGCTGGAGTACATGGGTGCGGAGCTACCTTTTTTTAAAAAAATGGCCTTTGCTAACCCCTGGTTATTTAAGGCCCCAATATTGGAAGCTTTGAATGCGCATACGACAACCGCACCAACAATTATCGACGGGGGCGTTAAAAACAATGTAATTCCAACGGTTGCCGAAGCAACGATTAATTTTAGAATACTCCCCGGGGAAACCATAGCCTCTGTGCAGGAACATATTGAAAGTACGATTTCCGATAAAATAAAAGTGGAACCAGTTGGCTTTTTAACCAATCCGTCTGAAGTTTCAGGTATTGATTCCGAAGCCTATAAAACTTTGGAACAGACGATACGCAATCAATTTACGAACAGTGTGGTTGTGCCGGGATTAGTCGGTGGAGGTACCGATGCTCGTTATTTTTATGGTATCTCGGATGATGTTTATCGTTTTTATCCAATCCGAATAGGACCCGATAGCATGTCGCGATTTCACGGAATCGATGAAAAAATAAGCAAGGAAAACTACAAGGAAATTGTTCAGTTCTCCTATCACCTTATAAAGAACTTTAATTGATAGGAATCCTAAAACAGACTATTTTAATTGTAAATTTATTCGACAGTTAGGAAACCAAATATTTTGAAAAAAATAGTTTTATTGCTCGTTTTCTTTCTTGCTGCTAATGATATATTGGCTCAGGAACCCAACACTATATATGGGAATTACAGTATTGAACTTGGAAATGAGCAACATCATATTAAATACGAGATAAGTCTTAATTCCAACGGATCCTTTGATTTCCATTCCTATTCCAAAGTGGAGGGGGGAATTCCACCGGAAACGCATGTATACGGAAAAGGTAATTGGAATTTGGAAGGCAAAATAGTTTCATTCGTTACGGATGAGGAAAAGGACTTGAACGAAAAATATACACTCGACTTCAACAATACCAGAGCTAGATTCATCACTAAACCTCCTAGGGACAAAACCGCCCGAGTACTAAAAACTCAGCTTAAATTTTTTGAATCAAAAATCTTTTGGATAAAAGGATTGAATATTTGTAAAATATAAGCTGATGGGATTAAACCCAATAAATATGGTGCCTTTCTAAACGCATGTGTTTTTTACCGGATACTGACAAATCCAAAGACTACGAACTTAAAATTCAATAGCGAAGTAAATCCAAAAGCAGCATATTTATCAACAAATTTATTGTTTTAATTGGATGATAATTATAAAGACTAGCTGATTGTTGGACCTCCATATTCTGCAGAATGAACTTCTTTCACAATCGAGTAAAGGCCCAATACCTTATGTAATTCCTTGATTTTTTGGAACAACAAAGTAAAAAACCAATAAACTTGGTTCAGGTAGATAGCTATAGATTAAATTTCTTCCAATCATTTCCTAACTTTGTCCCATGAAGTATTTGATTACACTAATCGTATTGGCCTCCTTTGGTTGCATCATTTATGGTTTTAATCTCGATGCATCCGAAGAGGATAAAGCCCATAAATTTATTGGTGGTGGTACGGTTGGCCTTTTTTTAATTGCCATGCCCTTGTTTTTGATCAAGGAAAGCAGAGGTAAAAAAATGAACGACTATATGCTGACCGAAGACAATATTCGAAGAATGCAGGGGAAAACTCCAAAAAACACTGAAAATCAACAGTTTCCAAAAGATTAAATATAAATTTAATTCCAAACTTGCTTCAAAAATTATTAAATTAGAGTATTAATTTTTTAATTTTTAGTTTAATGAATGGCACAGTAAAATTTTTTAATGAATCCAAAGGCTTTGGATTTATTACGAACGACGACACGGGGAAAGACATATTTGTCCATGCGACCGCTCTTAACGGAACGGAAATCAGGGAAGGAGACAAAGTTGAATACGTTGAGGAAGAAGGCAGAAAAGGTATAGTTGCGGGACAGGTTACTGTTCTTTAATTTACGTATTACATTTTGAAGCATTAAGAACCACGCACAGCGTGGTTTTTTTATTTGATAGGATTCGGCTATCGTTTTTTAGCAAAAAACTGTTTTAACAAATCCGACGCCTCTTGCTCCATAATTCCACCTACAACTTTAGTCTTCGGATGTAAACAGGTTCCCAAAGTCATATACCCCCTTTTTGGATCCCGTGCGGCAAATACGATTTTGGAAATTTGGCTCCAATAAAGAGCCCCAGCGCACATTTGACAAGGTTCCAAGGTAACATACAGGGTACACTCCTTTAAATACTTTCCTCCTAAAAAATTGGCCGCTGCGGTTATGGCCTGCATTTCGGCATGAGCGGTTACATCATTTAACTTTTCAGTGAGATTATGTGCTCTAGCAATTATCCGATCCTTGACTACAATGACCGCTCCTACTGGAATCTCATCACTTTCAAAAGCATATTGGGCCTCCTGAAGGGCCTTTTTCATAAAATAGGAATCGTCAAAAGGTGCTATCATACTTCAAAAATACAATAAGCTTCACAGGACCACCAGTTATTAAAAACAATTGTTTTGGTATTTAAAAGAAGTATTTTTGCCACGAATAAGTAAACCGTGAGTACATTTTTAGCACATATTAACGCTCCAAAGGACCTAAAGAAGCTTTCAGAAGAACAGCTGCCTCAATTGGCACAGGAACTGAGGGACTTCATTATTGATATTGTTTCCACAAAAGAAGGCCACTTGGGAGCAAGTTTAGGTGTTGTTGAACTCACTGTTGCCCTGCACTACGTATTTAACACGCCTCAGGATAAACTTATTTGGGATGTGGGCCATCAAGCCTATGGGCATAAAATTTTGACCGGGAGAAAGGAGATTTTTGAAAGCAATAGACAGCTAAATGGAATTAGTGGTTTTCCTAAAATGACGGAAAGCGAATATGATGCCTTTGGTACCGGACATAGCTCCACCTCCATTTCCGCAATTTTGGGTATGGCCTTGGCGTCTAAACTGAAAGGAAATCAAAACACACAACATATAGCAGTTATTGGGGATGCCTCCATTGCGAGTGGTATGGCCTTTGAAGGTCTTAATCATGCCGGGGTAACAGACACCAATATCCTTATTGTGCTCAATGACAATGCCATTGGAATAGACCCCAGTGTTGGCGCGCTTAAAAAATACTTGACCAATGTGAAAAAAGGGACGGCCAAAGACGAAAATATCTTTGAGTGCCTAAATTTTAACTATTCCGGACCCATAGATGGGCACAACCTTAAAGAATTGGTTTCAGAATTAGAGCGTTTAAAATCGGTTCCAGGACCTAAGTTGCTTCATGTTATTACCACCAAGGGAAAAGGGCTAAAGAAGGCGGAAGAAAATCAGGTAACCTACCATGCTCCCGGGAAGTTCAATAAAAGGACAGGAGAACTATTAAAGAAAAACAACGCCCCCCAACCTCCAAAATTTCAGGACGTTTTTGGTCATACCCTCGTTGAGCTTGCTAGAATGAACGATAAAATCGTGGGCATAACTCCAGCCATGCCTACCGGCAGTTCGTTAAAATATATGATGGATGAGATTCCGGAGCGTGCCTTTGACGTGGGAATCGCCGAACAACATGCGGTTACCATGGCGGCAGGTATGTCGGCAGCCGGCATGATTCCTTTTTGTAATATATATTCCACATTTTTGCAACGTGCCTATGATCAAGTCATCCATGATGTAGCGTTGCAAAGTATACCGGTTATATTTTGTTTGGACAGAGCAGGTTTGGTGGGGCATGATGGCCCTACGCATCACGGCGTATTTGATATCGCCTATTTAAGGTGTATTCCAAATTTGATACTATGCGCTCCCTTAAACGAGGTAGAACTTAGAAACCTTATGTATACGGCACAATTGGGTCTTGATAAACCCATAGCCATCAGATATCCTAGAGGTAACGGTGCATTATTGGACTGGAAACAACCCTTTACTAAAATGGAAATTGGCACATCTTTTGAGGTCAAAAAAGGAACAAAAATCGCTATACTCAGTACAGGTCACATAGGTAATATAGTATTAGAACTGTTGAGTGAATTAAAAAATAATCAGGCTGTGGGTCACTACCACTTTCCTTTTATAAAACCACTGGATGTTACTGGCATCAAGAATATTCTTGACGAGTATGAGGAAATCATTACGATAGAAGATGGAGTCATTATCGGTGGTTTTGGTTGCGGAATTTTAGAATTGGCGAACAGCCTAGGTGTCAAAAAAACCATTAAGATATTTGGAATCCCCGATAGTTTTATATCCCATGGGACCCAAGAAGAGTTACATCAAATATCACACATAGATAAGAATTCTGTGAAATCGTATATAGAGACCATTTTATGAAAAGCTTAATTTCAAGTAGAACTTTTCGGTTGTTCTACCTACTATTTTTTGTTTCCGCTATATCATTTGCCCAAGACACTATTCCATCACCCATAGTTCCCGATACGGTCGTGATAGACACTACCGTAATCGATACCATTGTTATTAGAAAAACCCAAGAAAAAATTAAACATATTCCACGGGGAGTAAATCTTATGAACCCCATTATATCCTTTAAGCGTACCAAACCATTAAAAGACAAGTACGATAGGTTCCGTGTACCTTCCTTTTGGACCAAGGAGAACACCCTTGGCATCAATTTAAGTGAAGTGGCCTTTGTCAATTGGAATGCTGGGGGTGACAATGCGATAAGTGGTCTGGGGTTTTTAAAATTTGTTAGAAACTATAAGTTCCGATATTTCAAGTGGGATAATAACATAGAGCTTAGGTACGGACTAAACGCCCAAGACGGTAGAAAAATAAGAAAAACGGAAGATGAAATCCGGCTTAGCTCCAATGTAGGTTATAGAAGGGATACCATTAGCAATTGGTACTACTCCGTTCAATTGAATTTTAATACCCAGTTCTCGAACGGTTATAAATATCCGGATAGAGAAACACCGATATCACGCTTTATGGCACCTGGTTACCTGTTCTTTGGTGCGGGTACTTCCTATATTAGTGAAAATCAAAAATTTAATCTCTACTTATCCCCATTAACTCAAAAATCTACATTTGTGTTAGATCAGGAATTAGCGGATAAAGGGGCCTTTGGGGTGGACAAGGCGGTTTTGGATGCCAATGGAAACGTTGTTACTCCGGGGGAAAACCACCGGATGGAACTCGGTATATTGGTCACCCATAAATGGGAGTTCAACGTAGCGCAAAATATTGATGTAAATAGCCGTTTAAATCTGTACACAGACTACTTAAAGAGTTTTGGGAATGTTGATGTGGACTGGGAGCTCAATATAAAAATGAGGGTCAACAAATACATTTTAACTACTTTGGGAACCCATTTGATATATGATGACGATATCCTCTTTGATGAAGTAGAAAACGATGCAGGTGTAATAACCGATCCTGGAATTCCAAAAATACAATTTAAACAAGTACTGGGAGTTGGTGTAGCAGTCGATTTTTAAAGTTGTTTCCCACTAATTTTATTGTGAATATGCACCGCCGAACTATCTGATAGGCTGGCAACAAAACAACATGTATTTAACAATATTTCATAAAGAGACACGTCTGTCCTTCTGTAAAACTCGGGAAGGGTCTGTAGTACCAGATTGTGATAGTTGGAGGCCTTGTTCTCTTTTTTTTGAACTAAGGCATCTGTATAAACCTCAAGGATATCAGCTATGATTTTGTACCCGGCAATTTCCTTTTCAATGACTTCTTGAGCCTTATACACCTTTTCCACACTTAGACTTATAATATCCTTTACTTGGGCCCCATACTTACTTTTATCCATCAAGGACACATCAAATGTACCATTTAGTATTTTTTCCTCATGGTCCATAAAAACAGAGACGGCATCTTGGATGAGTGTATTAATGGCCAAAGCCCTGAGATAGCTAATACGGTCTTCTTTATACGCTAGGGTGTTATACTTTTTGGTATTTATTGAATCCTTTACCAATTTTATAAGATATTCCAAGGCATAATCCTCAGAAATGAGCCCTAGGTTTATCCCGTCTTCAAAATCTATTATGGTATAGCAGATATCATCGGCTGCCTCTACTAAAAACGTTAGTGGGTGCCTTGAAAAGGATATGTCATCTCCATCCCTTGTTTGAATCAACCCCAAATCATTCGCCACCCCCGAAAAGGCATTTCTTTCCGATTGAAAAAAACCAAATTTTTTATCTGAAATATGATTTGTTGGTCTTTTGGGGAGCGATTCTTTCGGGTATTTCATAAAAGCGCCCAATGTGGCATAACTCAACCGCAAACCACCTGAAACGCCTTTTCTATCCTGGGTCAATAACTTAAAACCATTGGCATTTCCTTCAAAATCAAGAATATCCTGATACTCCTTGTCCGTAAGCTGACTTTTAAATTCTTGGCCCTTCCCGTTTTTAAAATATTCTCCAATGGCCTTTTCCCCACTGTGCCCAAAAGGCGGATTCCCTATATCATGAGCTAAGGCAGCTGCCCCTACGATGGCGCCAAAATCGTTGAACATGTACCCATGTACCTCTTTAAGGTGGGGATGCCTTTCAAGAATACGTTTACCGGCCAATCGCCCAAGACTTCTTCCCACAACCGATACTTCCAGACTGTGGGTCAGTCTTGTATGTACAAAATCGGTTTTGGACAATGGTATTACCTGTGTTTTGTCTTGAAGACTTCTAAAAGCAGCAGAGAAAATAATACGGTCGTAATCGACATCAAACCCTAAACGGGTTTCATCTTGCTCTTTTCTAATTCTTTTATTGGTATCGCCTTTTCTACGCAAGGACAGTAATTGCTCCCAATTCATATTTACAACTTATCCATTGCAAGATACATTTTTAGAATGGTAGGAAATTAAAATTCCACAAACAGATATTTCCAGGGTAATCTACACTTAACATTTTAAAAATATATAAATAATCTGCCCCTAACATTGGCTTAACATAACTACCCTTAATTTGTGCAACATTACAATAATGTTATATGAAAAATATCCTTTTTACTTTTTTGGTTCTCTTTACAACATTCTCCTTTGCTCAAAGTACAGGGAAAATCAGCGGAAAGATTCTTGATGCCGAAATGTTTAACGAACCATTGCTTATGGCTTCTATCAGTTTAAAGGATACAGATTGGTCCGATACGACTAATTTTAATGGGAATTTTGAAATTACTTCCATAGAGCCAGGGACCTATATACTCCAAATAAGATTTCTTGGGTATGAATCCATTGAAAAAGTGGTTCATTTGGCCGCAAATGAAGAAATTTATCTTCAAGAAGCCCTTAGCGCAAAATCCCTACCATCTGCTGTTATGGATACAGCTGAGAGAGCGGATTCGGATAAGCAGAAAAGATGATTGTTTATTTCGTTCAGAACATTTGTAGATTATCACGGAAATGTCAAACGATTTAGTTTAACAGTAAGTTAAACTTATGTTCACATTCAGTTCGATAATAAAAAAGAAATTTGATAGCATCCTTAAAAATTAGGAATTTCTGATGGATAATGGTTTTTGTCGACTCTTTCCAAGAATTCCGAAGCTACCTTTTCAAGGTAGCTTTTTTTTTAAAGAAGACCCAAACAAATAACATTCAGGAAACATTAACTTTACATTGATTATGGTTCTTTGCCGCGACAAAAATCATTATCGATAATCATGAAATTAAAACTTTTCCCCTTAGGGATATTGTTCTTTTTACTTACCGTTTGTAAAGCCCAAGAAACGAATTCACCCTCCTTTGGAAAAGGACTATTTGACCTTGTAGGTAAAGATAGTACCTGGAGTATGAATGTCTCCGCAAGAATGCAATTTTTAACCTTGGCCACATGGGACAATGGTCCGGACAATGGATGGATAAACCCCGAACAAAGTTTTCTAATCCGCAGATCTCGGTTGAAGTTCAATGGTTTTGCCTATTCCCCAAAACTAAAATACAAGATAGAGTTTGGATTATCGAATAGGGATATGTCCGGTGCATCCCAGTTTACAGGAAACGCTCCACGTTATATTTTGGATGCTGTAGTCATGTGGAATTTTTACGGCAACTTTGAATTTTGGATGGGCCAAACCAAACTTCCCGGAAATATTGAACGTGTAATCTCTTCGGGAAACCTGCAGCAAGTTGATCGTTCCCTATTGAACAGAAGGTTTAATATTGACCGAGACCTTGGAATTCAACTTAGACATCACTTTTATCTATCCAATGATTTCTTAATTCGTGAAAAATTGGCCGTATCGATGGGAGAGGGAAGAAATGTTGTAACCGGAAATCTAGGAGGGTATCAACATACGGCCAGATTGGAATTACTCCCTTTTGGTAAGTTTAAAAATGGGGGGGATTATAAAGCAGTAGATTTGAACAGGGAAGAAACACCGAAACTTTTGTTGGCTGTAACTTTTGATAATAATCAAGATGCTGTAAAAACAAGAAGCAACCTAGGTTCCTACATGGCAAATGATATCGGTTTTTATCAAACGGACATTAATACCATATTTGTAGACGCTATGTTTAAATACAATGGTTTTTCCTTCATGGGCGAATACGCCAATAGAACCGCAGATGACCCCATTGCTAAAAATTCCGATGGTACCTTAACGGGAGATGAGGTACAAGTAGGAAGTGGTTTAAACCTTCAAAGCGGGTATCTTTTCAAAAACAACTTAGAGATTTCAGGAAGATTTACCAATATACATCTTGATGAAGATATTACGGGCAAAAATCCAGAAAACCAATATACTTTAGGACTATCTAAGTATATTGTAGGTCATAAACTAAAAGTACAGACAGATGTTAGTTACTTGTCTATAGATGGGGGCACAGATGAACTTATGGGAAGACTGCAGGTTGAGGTCCATTTCTAGTGAAAAATATAACATTTAGATAACATTTCCGAGAACACACTTATAGATATTTGTAAACTTATTTTAAATTGAATTATGGACAATATTTACCTGTTGATTGTCATCGCTTTGGCCGCATTAGCTGTAGCCGATTTAGTAGTTGGAGTTAGCAATGACGCAGTCAATTTTTTAAATTCTGCCATTGGCTCAAAAGCTATTTCGTTCAGGACCATAATGATTGTAGCCAGTTTAGGAATAATATGCGGAACCGTATTTTCCAGTGGGTTAATGGAGGTAGCCCGTAAGGGAATCTTTAACCCTGGAGAATTCTATTTTGAAGAAATCATGTTCATATTTATGGCCGTCATGATTACGGATATTCTCCTGTTAGACTTTTTTAATACTCTAGGAATGCCTACATCTACAACGGTGTCCATTGTATTCAACTTATTGGGCGCGGCAGTTGCCATGGCCTTGATTAAGATTGCCGCTAATAACGGAAGTATTACCGAGGTTGTAAATTACATCAATAACGAAAAGGCGATTCAAATAATTTCCGGTATACTTTTATCGGTAGTGGTCGCCTTTACCGTCGGAGCTCTGGTCCAGTACCTTTCTAGATTATTGTTATCCTATGACTATCAGAAAAAAGCAACGTGGATAGGTGCATTGTTTGGTGGAGTAGCTTTGTCTGCAATGACATATTTTATTTTGCTCAAAGGAATCAAGGGTACACCCTATGCCGATGTCAGTTTCGATATTATTGGTGGAGTAACCATTAAGGACTTCCTAGAACAAAAATGGGTTTCCGTTGTATCTGCAAACTTTGTCCTTTGGTCCATAATTTCTTATTTACTTATGAACTTTGCCAAAACCAACATATACAAATTAATCATTGGTGTTGGTACATTTGCTTTGGCGCTGGCTTTTGCCGGTAACGATTTGGTTAATTTTATTGGTGTACCTATTGCGGCATGGCAATCCTATGCCGAATGGGAAACTTCCGGAATTCCAGCGACGGAATTCAGTATGGAAATACTTAGTGAAAAGGTAGCAACGCCGACTCTACTTTTGTTTCTTTCCGGTATTGTCATGGTAGCAACTTTATGGCTATCCAAAAAAGCCAGATATGTTGCAGAAACAGAAATAAACCTTTCTAGGGAGGGTGAGGCCAAGGAAAGGTTTCAGCCCAACTATTTATCCAGAAGTATCGTAAGGTTCTCCATTGGCCTATCTGATGCTACAAGCAACTTGTTGCCTGAAAGTTGGCAAAAAGGAATTGAGCACCGCTTCAAGAAGCCAATAATACCTTTGACAAAAAATAAATTCCACGAACTCCCTGCTTTTGATATGGTTAGAGCCGCGGTAAACCTAATGGTGGCAGGAATTTTAATTTCAATAGCCACATCTTATAAACTGCCATTATCCACTACTTATGTTACGTTTATGGTAGCTATGGGAACATCACTGGCTGATCGTGCTTGGGGCGCAGAAAGTGCCGTATATAGGGTGGCCGGGGTCTTGAATGTAATAGGCGGCTGGTTCGGAACTGCTATTATTGCTTTTATAGCTTCTGGAGTCGTCTTGGCACTTATAAGTTTTGGTAAAGGAGCTGCAATTGCTATTTTACTTTTTGCCGCTGTTTTACTTTTAGCTAGAAATTATATTTCACACAAAAAGAAATCAAAAGAGATAAAGGCGGAATACACTTTAAATAAGGCCGAAAGCAGTTCTATTCAAGGAGTTATTGAGGAAAGTGCCAATAATATCTCAAACGTACTAAAAAGAACGAATAAAATTTACACTAACTCAATCAATGGTTTAGCTGTACAGGATTTGAATCTGCTCAAAAAGAACAAGAAACAAGGTGCCAAGCTAACAAATGAAATAGATGAACTAAGGGATAATATATTCTTCTTCATCAAAAACTTGGATGAAAACAGTATAGGGGCCAGTAATTTTTATATCACAGTTCTTGGCCATCTTACCGACATAGCCCAATCATTAGAGTATATAGGCAAGGTTAGTCATAAGCATGTAAACAATAACCATAAGAAGTTAAAGTACAACCAAATCAAAGAGCTAAAACAAATAGATTCCAAACTAGATGAGGTTTTAGGTCTCACTCAAACTGCATTTGAAAAGAGGTCCTTTGAAGAAATTGGAAAGGTGTTATTAAAAAAACAAGAGTTGTTCGATTTAGTCTCTGAAAAAATCCAAAGACAGGTAGAACGGACTAGAACAGAGGAATCAAGTCCAAAAAATACAACGCTATATTTTTCCTTGCTTTTGGAAACCAAGGATTTAATGACGGCTACCATGGAGCTTCTGGAACAATATTATAGCGAACACGATAGTTCCGTGGAACCAGCAAAAATTGTGGAAACTACCAATTAGTACCCGAGCAACAGTGCTTTTTGGGTATATTGATAAACCATAAATTCATTTAGTCATGAGATATTTACTTTTTGGATTCATTGTGCTGAATTCTTGGTTAGGCACCACACAAGACTTAACCGGTCCCCAACTTCTGGAGAAAGCAATTTCCTATCATGACCCCAACAGCAATTGGAAGAATTTTAATGGGAATATGGACATAATAATGACCACTCCCAATTCAGAAACCAGAAGAACCCACTTGGAACTGAATCTACCCGAAAGTTATTTTAAATCCTCAGTTAGAAAGGGCACACATACTGTTGACTACATTATTGACAAAGACCAATGTGAACTGTTGTTAAACAATAGTCCCGATATTTCGGATGATAGTAGGGATAGTCTGCAAATAACTTGCGAACGTGCAAATATGATGAAGGATTACTACACCTATCTGTACGGTTTACCTATGAAACTGAAAGATACCGGAACGATGATAGACCAGAAAGTTGCCAAAAGAACTTTCAAAGGGAAAGAATATCTCGTTTTAAGTGTAAAGTATGACGAGGCCGTGGGGAAAGACACTTGGTACTTCTATTTTGACCCTAATACTTATAAAATGGAGGTATATCAGTTTTACCATGACGAGTCTAAAAACGATGGTGAGTATATTCTGCTGTCCGAAGAAATTATGGTGAACGGAATAAAAATGCCTAAGCTTAGGGCTTGGTATTATAATAAGGACGATAAATACCTGGGTACGGATGACCTTGTCCAAGCTAACCCCCTAGAGTAATTTTCTATCTATAAAAATTCATCTCATCCATATATTTCCAAACTGCAGGAGGCAACATCGGCTTTACGTTTTTACCGTTCTTGTGCTCATGTCGAATAAACGTTGAAGAAATTTCCATTATTGGCGCTTTTACCACTTGAATTCTAGGGTGACCCTTAAATTGATGATCTACTACACCCTCTGAAACCCTGGGATAAACATAAATTTCATATCCTTTCAAAATTTCCTCATAATTTTTCCATTTATGAAAACTCTTTAGATTATCCTCGCCCATAATTAAACAGAATTGATACCCTTCTGGATATTTTTCCATCAAATGAACCAAAGTATTGATCGTATAATTCGGTTGGGGTAAATCGAACTCGATTTTGGAAGGTTTTAATTTTGGATACTCTTCCGTAGCCTCCAAAACCATTTGATACCGATGGTGATTATCCAAAAGTGATTTTTTTGCTTTAAACGGACTTTGAGGGGTCACAACAAACCAAACCTCATCCAAGTCCGAAAACTCCACCATATGGTTCGAAATTACCAAATGGCCTATATGAATAGGATTAAAAGTTCCGAAATATAGACCTACCTTTTTCATATCGTAAAGGAGTTTTGCAAATGGGAGAGATACATAAAATATTGTGCCATAAAGTAGAAAAAACTAATCCTCCTTAGTAGTACCAACAAAATCGGCCACTAAATTCTCCGCTTCTTTTAGGGCAACTTCTAAATCGTAGTTTTTTATGATTTTATCAAACTGTGGTGCCGTGGCCAACTCTACGGAGGCCTTTGCAATTCTCATGTTTATTTTATCATCACTTTCGGTACTGCGTTTCTTCAGCCTTATTTTAAGTTCATCCACACTTGGAGGTTTAACAAAAACAGCCAAAGTACGGTCTGGATATTTCTTTTTAATTCGTAAACCTCCAGCAACATCGATATCGAAAATTACATTCTTCCCTTCGGCCCATAAACGTTCAACCTCACTCTTCAGCGTACCATAAAAATTGTCTCGGTATACCTCTTCCCATTCCAAAAAGTCTTCATTTTTGATGTGGTTCTTAAATTCGGATACAGACATAAAGTAGTAATGTTCCTTATTCTTTTCCTTTCCACGGCGAGGTCTGGAAGTGGCAGAAACCGAAAAGGCCAAATTTAACTCCGGACATCCCAAAAGATGTCGAACAATGGTGGTTTTTCCACTACCGGACGGGGCTGAAAAGATGATGAGCTTCCCCCCTTCCATTATAACACGTTTAGCATTTGTTCTTTTATTTTTTCCAACTCATCCTTCATCTGTACGACTAATTGCTGCATGGGCGCATAATTTGCCTTGGACCCTATTGTATTTATTTCACGACCAATTTCCTGGGAGATAAACCCCAATTTTTTACCATTACTATCCTTGGATTTTAAAGTTTTCACAAAATAGTCCAAATGATTGGCCAATCGGACCTTCTCCTCGGTGATATCGTATTTTTCAAGGTAATAGATCAACTCTTGTTCAAACCTATTGGCATCCACCTCTGCCTTTACGTCTTGTACAGCTTTTTCCAAACGTTCCCTTACAGCAGACTGCCTTTCCGGATCCATTACAAGTACTTTTTCCAACAAAGTCTGTAAAGCCTTTATACGTTCTGCAAAATCATTCTCCAGTACGCTCCCTTCCTCTGACCTGAATGTATTTATTTCGGTCAATGCACCTTTTAATGCCTCTAAAATCGCAGTATATTCTTCTTCATCTATATCTTCCCTATCGGTACGCATGGCATCCGGTAGACGCAGAGCCATTTCCAATAATTGAATATCCTCACCGTTGGCAATGGACTTCAATTGGTTCATATATTGTTTAACAACACTTTCATTCACTTGTCCCGAGGCTTCATCACCGGTAATCTCAATATATAAATTGAAATCTACCTTGCCACGTTGTAAGGAATTTGCAATTACCTTTCTAATTTCCAACTCCTTTTCCCGGTAAGCAGAGGGCATGCGCGCGTTTAAATCTATACTCTTACTATTAAGGGATTTGATTTCTACGGTAATTTTCTTAGTTGGAAGCTGCACGACATGCTTCCCAAATCCAGTCATGGATTGAATCATAGGTCGAATTTAAAATTGTGGTAAAGGTAACTGTTTTGTTAAGGTTTACTTAGCGCCTAAAGTTCCCTTACCCAAATATTACGATAACTTACACGACTGTCGTCCCCATGGTCCTGTAATTTAAGCGGGCCTTTCCCATGTGCTGGATTCTTAGGCCAGCCAATATATGGTGTAGTGCCTTTTAGCTCTATATGATCTTGTACCAAAACACCATTATGGATTACAGTAATGTCACCTGATTTTGTTTTACCTCCCTCATTATTGAATTCCGGAGCATGATAAATAATATCATACGTGTTCCAATCCCCTGTAGGTACGGAAGCCATGGCCAGAGGAACATGCTGCTTATAAATCGATGCTACTTGCCCATTAACATAGGTTGGGTTGTCATTTTGATCTAAAACTTGTACCTCATACATACCATTCAAAAAAATACCACTATTCCCCCTATGCTGCCCCTCTTCTTGTACAGGTAAAGGAGACTTCCATTCGATGTGTAATTGAATGTCCCCAAAATTTTGCTTTGTTTGTATATCACCCGTCTTGTCCTTTACGGTCATACTACCATCGTTGTTCAAATGCCATTTCGCAGCTGTACTATCAATGGAAGATATCCAATTGTCCAAATCACTACCATCGAATAAAACAATGGCGTCGCTCGGAGCTCCATTCTGCCCAGTAGGATTTACTACTGGCACCTTTGGCTCGTAAAATTCTGTTTCCTCTGGGGTAGTTGGCTCCGTACCCGAATACTCATCGTATACAATTACCTCATCCTTAACTTCCATTTCTGATTCCGCTGTTTCCTGGGTAACCTTTTCTTGACATGAAGCAAACAATATTGAACATAGTAGTCCCGAAATATAAAATCTTTTCATATTATAGTTTATATGGCTTTTTAAAGTTCTTTTATTTTGATGTTCTTAAATGCAACCTGATTTCCATGGTCCTGTAAGGCTATTTTTCCATTGGAATATTTCGCAAAATGTTCCCAATCCGCAAATTTTGATTCGGAAACCATTTCTCCCCATTCGGGGTCATTAACTGGGAAATCAACTACCTCTACTCCATTTAAAACAACATTACCTTCATTGGTTTTATGGTTGATGGTAATCACCATGTTATTCCATTCCCCAATTGGTTTGGTCACATCTTCAGATGGGGATACCATATCGTATAATGCTCCGGATTGATGACTTGTACCGTTCTTACCATCAGGATGACCTTCATTATCGAGAACCTGTACTTCCGGTCCCGTTTCATAGGGCTGGCCCAACTCCTCAATTTCCTTAACACCCCACATAACACCGCTATTACCACCTTCAGAAATTTTCCAGTCCATGGAAAGTTCAAAATCGGTATAGGAGTCATTGCTAACCAAATTAAATTGTTCTCCGTCCTCCCTTTCCTCCGGTGGGTACAAAATCATAGCTCCGTCCTCTATCTTCCAATTATCGGATACATCTTGTTTTAGGTATTCATGCCATCCGTCAAAAGTTTCACCATCAAAAATGATGGTCCAAGTATCTTGGTCTGGCATCATTGTAGCATCATCCACTACAGCCTTGGACTCTTCAGTTTCTTTCTTGGTTTCCTTACACCCTACAACTAGTAAAGCGATGATGAGAGTTTTTAAAATATTCTTCATTGGTATCATTTTAGCCATAATTAAAGTCCTAATATATTTTTCAGCATTTCCTTATCAATTTCCGCTCCTGCAAAATCATCGAACGTTTTCTCCGTAGCCTCTATAATATGATCTTGTATAAAAATAGCTCCTTCCCTAGCTCCTTGCTCAGGACTCTTAATGCAGCACTCCCACTCCATTACGGCCCAAACATCGCAGCCATATTGGGTAAGTTTTGAAAAGATGGTTTTAAAATCAATTTGGCCATCGCCCAAGGAACGATATCTACCGGCACGATTACCCCAATCATTATACCCACCAAAGGCTCCCTTTTTTCCAGTAGGATTAAACTCCGAATCCTTTACGTGAAAAGATTTAATAAATTCGTGATAAAAATCGATATACTCTATGTAGTCCAACTGTTGAAGCACAAAGTGACTTGGATCATAAAGTATGTTTACTCGTTTGTGGTTATTGGTTGCTTCAAGAAATCGTTCAAAGGTATCCCCGTCATGCAAATCTTCACCAGGATGAATTTCATAACAAACATCTACACCTTCCTTATCATAGTGGTCCAATATCGGCATCCATCTTTTGGCCAGTTCCTCAAAACCCATCTCAACTAATCCCGCTGGCCTTTGGGGCCATGGATGCATCGTATGCCATAAAAGTGAACCGGAAAAAGTAGCATGAGACTTTAAACCCAATCTTCTACTTGCAGTTGCCGCCTTCTTTACCGTTTCAACCGCCCATTCCGTTCTTGCCTTAGGATTGTTATGCACATTTTTTGGTGCAAATGAATCGAACATTAAATCATAGGCAGGGTGAACCGCTACCAATTGCCCTTGTAAATGTGTAGACAGTTCTGTTATCTCCAATCCGTAAGAGTTAATCTTACCTTTTAACTCGTCACAATAGGTCTGACTCTCCGCGGCTTTATCCAAATCGATAAGAAAGCTTTCCCATGTTGGAATCTGAATTCCTTTATATCCTAAATCTGCAGCCCATTTACACATACCATCTAAAGTGTTGAACGGTGCTTCACTATCTACAAATTGCGCTAAAAATACCCCAGGGCCTTTAATTGTTTTCATATTTGATACTGCTTCTGTTATTTAATACGTTGTTAATGTTGCAAGTAGAAATCTGTGAATTAATATTATATTTAAAGAATTAATTACACATTCCTGTATTTATCATTCGTCAATTTATAAATATAGGAAATACCATCAGAAAAAGATAAAAATAAAGGGATGAATCAAGAAGAAACCTACGATGCTATCGTAGTTGGAACGGGAATAAGTGGTGGTTGGGCAGCCAAGGAACTGACCGAAAACGGCTTAAGAACCTTAGTCCTGGAACGTGGCCGTATGGTAGAGCATTTAAAAGACTACCCTACCATGAACGATGATCCTTGGGACTACGCTTACAAAGGTGAGCTTTCTAAGGACGAACAAAAAAAATATCATGTTCAGAGTAGGGTAAATTGGGCGCCTAAAGACGATAATAAGCATTTTTTCGTAAACGATTTGGAACATCCCTACGTAGAGACAAAACGTTTTGATTGGATTCGCGGGTATCAAGTGGGAGGAAGATCCCTTACTTGGGGGAGACAGAGTTACCGATGGAGTGATATTGATTTCGGAGCCAATAAAAAGGAAAATATTGGAGTGGATTGGCCTGTACGATATACCGATATTTCACCATGGTACGATAAGGTTGAAGAATATATTGGTGTTAGTGGTGAGAATTTGGGTCTAAAACAATTGCCTGACGGGAAATATCAGCCCGCTATGAAGTTGAACTGTGTTGAAGAGGTCTTTAAAAAAGAGACCGCTGAAAAATTCGATGATGGGCGATTGGTTACAATTGGCAGAACAGCCCATATAACAGATCCCAATGCAAATTTTGAAGGTAGAGGTACCTGCCAAAACCGCGATCGTTGTTCAAGAGGTTGTCCTTTTGGAGGATATTTTAGCAGTAATTCCTCCACTTTGCCAGCAGCGGAGCGAACAGGCAATATGACCTTGCGGCCGAATTCCATTGTTTATGAAATTATTTATGACGACACTACAAAAATGGCTACGGGGGTAAAGGTAATCGATGCCGAAACCCATGAAGAATTAGAGTTTAAGGCAAATGTAATATTTCTATGTGCTTCGGCGATGGCATCAGTTGGGATTTTGCTTCAGTCCAAATCGGAACGATTTCCAAACGGGCTTGGTAATGATTCCGATGCCTTGGGACGAGGAATTATGGACCACCATTATAAATTAGGGGCTTCGGCTAAGGTTGATGGATTTCTGGATAAATATTATAAGGGACGACAGCCTACAGGCTTTTACATCCCGCGATTTGTAAACCTGGACGAAAATACAAAGCGAGAAGGTTACTTACGAGGTTTTGGATATCAGGGAAGAGCTAGCCGTGGAGATTGGTCTGAATCCATTGCCGAGTTGAGTTACGGAAAGGAACTAAAACAAGAAATTATAAAACCCGGACATTGGACTATCGGCGTTACAGGTTTTGGTGAATTTCTTCCCTACGATGATAACAGAGTTACCTTAAGCCCAACAGAAAAAGATAAATGGGGGCTACCTCAATTGGCTTTTGATGTGGAGTTCAAAGAAAATGAATATAATATGAGAGAGGATATAAAAAAACAAATAGAAGTCATGTTTAAGGCTGCGGGCTTTAAGGAAATAAGCACCTATGATCAAGTTACCGGTCCTGGATTAGGTATACATGAAATGGGTGGTGCCCGTATGGGTCATAGTCCTAAGGACTCCATCGTAAACAAAAACAATCAGGTCCATTTAGTACCCAATGTGTATGTAACCGACGGAGCCTTTATGTCGTCCTCTAGCTGTGTTAATCCTTCATTGACCTATATGGCTTTTACTGCCCGGGCGGCAAATCATGCGGCTAAAGAATTTAAAGCGGGTAAATTTTCGTAAACAATAACGATATAACGGGAATCTTAAGAATCGTATCGATCTAATTATTTGATTCAATATCAATGTAAGTTCTTTAAAGATTCTACAGACCCAACCATTTATTTATTAAATAGACTATGGAAAATGCTTCTGCCAGAAATATGTGGGGTGATTACTTGGACAAACATCTCGAGGATGCGTTTCACGATGCGCCGGAAGTCATACATTTCTGCGACAACCAAAAAGATGCTGACCTATGTGCGGATTTAGCAAAAAAAGGAATTAAAAAAGCGACAACGGATTCGCTTTTAGGTTTACAACTAAGAAAGGAAGCCTTACCTAAAATTGGAGATTTTAAGGTAGTTACCAATTGGGAAGGTGAGGCACAATGCATTATTAAACTTATTTCAGTTAAACTAAAACCCTATTTTAATATTGACGAGCAATACGCAGCATTGGAAGGAGAAGGGGATAAAAGTTTATCCTATTGGAAAAAAACGCATTGGGATTACTATACCAGGGAACTAGAACCCTTTAATAGAAAACCAAACGAAAGTATGATCGTGGTGTGTCAGGAATTTGAAAAAATTTTCTAAAAAATAAAAAGGACCGGTGAGTAGCCGGTCCTTTCTTAAAATGGGTCTATTAATTAATCCTCTAAATCCACCCAAGTATTTCCGTTCTTATTAGATTCTACTGTCGATAAAATAAAATCCATCCCTCTTACACCATCAACGATGGTTGGGAATTCGCCGTCATTATATTTTTCACCTCTAATGGCTCTTGCCGCTCCTAAATAAATGTTGGCCATAGAATCAAAAATTCCTTCAGGGTGACCTGCAGGTAGTTTCGTACCATCCAATGATAATTCGGTATTATAGGCATGACCGGGCTTGTATATTTGAACAGGTTCGGTATCACTCATCTTATACAGGAAATTAGGTTTTTCCTGTTCCCAAACAAAAGCTCCCTTTTCGCCATAGATGCGAATGGCCAAACCATTTTCCTCTCCTGTTGCGACCTGACTTCCTCGAATTACCCCTTTTACATGGTCGCCCATTCTTATTAATACGGTACCGTCTACATCCATTTTATTATCCTCATATAAATAGTTGAAATCACATAAAAGCGACTTCACTTTAAGACCAGTAGTGTATTCTACCATATTAAACGCGTGTACCCCTATATCTCCCATACAGGAACTTATTCCCGCCTTCTTAGGGTCTAGGCGCCAAACCGAATTTCGTTTTTCCTTATCATGGATAATTTCATTGATCCAACCTTGATAATATCTGGCATCTACCTTATGGATTTTCCCAAGAGCTCCGGCTTTAATCATTTCCCTCATTTGGCGCACCATAGGATACCCGGTATAAGTATGTGTCAAGGCAAAAACGGTACCTGATTTTTGTTGTGATTCCAATAAGGTTTTTGCTTCTTCCAAAGTAGTTGTCATGGGCTTTTCACAAATGACATGAAATCCATTGTCCAATAACTTTTTGGCCATTGGGAAGTGTAAAAAATTAGGCGTAAGAACGGAACATACTTGTATACGTTCATCCTCAGGCAATTTCATTTCCTCCTCCACTAGGGTGTCAAAATCTTTGTATACCCGGTCCAGAGGAATATCAATTTCTTTTGCAAAAGCAATGTTATCATCATAATCGGGATTGAAAACCGCCCCTGTGATTTGATAATTATCATTTATATGGGAAGCTACCCTATGTAATACCCCAATGAGTGAATCTCCTCCTCCTCCTAAAATTCCTAATCTAATTTTCTTTGGCATGTTGTAATCGTATTTTTAGTTTTAAGGTTTTCAATTTATGTAAAAATTCTAAGATTGATAGTCGATTTTTTCTCTTTTAAATAAAAGAGCATATAAAATCAACACTATAAACGCAAAGCTGGCAGGATATAACCAAATCGATTCCCAAATATGCATTCCGTCGCTCAACAAATAGGTGTTGGCTATCTCCCCCGCTATCCAAAAACCAATTAACATACCCACCCCGTAGGTTGCTAGGGTAATTAGTCCCTGTGCCGAGCTTTTATATTTAGGCCCTGCTTTACTATCCGTATAAATTTGACCGGAAACAAAAAAGAAATCATAGCATATACCATGAAGTGCAATACCTATTATCAACATGAAGCCGAGTTCCCCTACATCCCCATAAGCAAATAAAAGATAACGTACTACCCAAGCAAGCATGGCTACCAAAATGGTATTTTTAAATCCAAATTTTGTAAAAAAGTAGGGTAATAGCAATAAAAAAAGAATTTCGGAAATCTGACCTAATGTCATTTTACCAGTTGGGTTTTCCATTCCTATTTCTACCAAAAAAGGATTCGCATTCTGATAATAGAACGCTAAGGGAATACATATGAGAATCGAGGATATAAAAAATATCAAAAAATTCCTGTCCTTGAACAAATTCAATGCGTCTAAACCCAGAATATCCCTGATGCTCAATTTTTCACTTGTACCTTTTGCTTTCGGCGGTGTTTTTGGTAGGCTGAAACTGAATATCCCTAAGAACAAAGAAGCCATGGAGGTCATTAAAAATGTGTTTTTTAATTGCCCCTGTAATATACCCGAACTAGAATCCCATTCAAAAAGATAACTGATCAATAGCCCAGCAACAATCCAACCGAGTGTCCCAAAGACCCTTATCATGGAAAATTCTTTGGCCGGATTTTTCATCTGATTAAAGGAAACGGAATTGACCAATGCCAAAGTTGGCATATACAATATCATGTAGCCCAAAACATACGGATAGAAAACATCGAAGGAAGTTGTCTTGTACATTAGAAACAAAAGACCAGCACCCAAGAGATGTAAGAGCCCCAAAATTCTTTCAGCATTGAAATATCTATCGGCAATTAAACCAATAACAAAAGGAGCAATAATAGCACCCCAAGATTGGGTTGAAAAAGCCAAAGCAATTTCACCGTCCGAAGCATTAATATTATTACCCAGAAAAGTACCTAGTGTTACAAACCACCCTCCCCAAATAAAAAATTCCAGGAACATCATTAAACATAGGCGTATTCGAATACCGAGGTTCATGGCTTTTATCTTTTATAAAAAACGTAATCCAATACAATAGGCTCTATGTCATTTTTTCTAAAGTCCATAGCAATTTGCCCCCTATGATTTGTAGAATGATTTATAATGTGAAACAATATATCCTGTAAGGTATTGGTGAAAAGCCTGCCTTCGGAATTTTCATAGTCGATTCGTTTATCAAAACCATCCGCATTTGTGGTTATTTCAAACGAAGTCCTTTGGTTTTCATAATGGATATCAGACCAATCTTTTACATTATGTCTGTCCCAAACATTAAATTCGGAAGTCTTCATTAGAATTCGGGCATTCCAGATATGATGTGCATTAAGGATATGGCTAAAAAGTTCCTGCGTTTTATCGGGAACCTGTTGCATTGCCACACATTCATCGATAATTCTCTTATTACAAAAGAAATTATAGTCGAACAATTCATGAAAGAATGCTTTCATATTCCAATAAACCTAGAGTTAAACAACTTCTTTAGCCGCCTTTAATAATAAATCCCTTGTTGCAATAATACCTTCTTCCTCGCTTAGCACGTTTCCTTCATATTCAACGCCCACAAATCCGGTATATCCATTGTCCTTGACTATTTGTAACATCTTTACATAGTCAATATTCTCTTCGTTCCCCTCTGCATCAAATACGTTGGATTTTGCACTTACCGCTTTGGCATAAGGCATCAATTCCTTAACTCCTTTATATTTATCATACATTACTTCGCAATCCCAGCTATCAGGTTTCCTGGTTATGCAAAAATTTCCAAAATCCGGTAAGGTACCTACATTATCCATAGCTACCATCTGCATTACCTCAGCATGTAATTCACCATTAGAAGATAGTCCTCCATGGTTCTCTACAAGAACATTGATGTTCTTATCCTTGGCATACCTGCCAAGTTTGGTAAGACCGTCCACAGAATTCATCTTCCATTCCTCCGGATCATTGCTGCCATTTAGATTTACTCGGATGGCGTGGCAACCCATTGCCGCAGCGGCATCTACCCACTTTTTATGTTTCTCTACTGTTTCATTTCGCTCAGCTTCATCGCTTGCGGCAAGATTCCCTTGTCGGTCAATCATAATCAAAACATTCTTCATACCGTGCTTTTCAGCTTCGGTATTAGACTTATCAATAAATGCGGTCATAGCCTCTGGTGAATAGTCATCGTTTTCTAAATCAGCAGGGTAAAGTTGGCTAACGTATTCCAAACCTTTGAAACCCCAGTTTTTAGCTTTTTCCGCAAAAGTGTATGGATCCACACCCTTTTCATTAATCATTTTATGAATGGACCATTGCGCCAGGGATAGTTCAAAAAACGGTTCCGTCATTGCTGAAGATTCCTCCATTTCGGGAATCGTTTTATCCTCTTTTTTTGTTTCCTTACAAGCGTAGGCTCCCAAAAAAGTAACTCCCACACCTGCTGCGGTGGTCCTAGTAATAAAATTTCTTCTTTTCATTGATCAAAATAATTTTTGCTTAGGTAATTGGTTCTAAAATGTTTAACTCCATAAAATGGAGTAATTTACTGATTACCACTATAACGTTATAGTGTCATATTCTCAATAAGATTAAGATTTAAATGTATAGAATTAATTTAATATTTAATAAATTTAGGGAATAAACAATTTCTATGAGTAAATTTTATTATAACGAAGAACAGGAATCGTATGATGCGATTGTTGTTGGAACTGGAATTAGTGGTGGATGGGCCGCTAAAGAGCTTTGTGAAAATGGTTTAAAGACACTAGTTCTTGAACGGGGTAGAATGGTGAAGCACATAGAGGATTACGTGACTGCCAACAAAGACCCTTGGGATTTTCCAAATGGGGGTGTTGCTACCAAAGAAATTATTGAGCAACAACCTAAACAACACAGAACTGGTTATACTACGAGCCAAGCAAGCCATATGTGGTTTGTAAATGATTTGGAACATCCCTACAATGAGATCAAAAGATTTGACTGGATGCGTGGCTACCATGTTGGAGGACGTTCACTTCAATGGGGGCGGCATAGCTATCGATGGAGCGATATTGACTTTACTGCGAATAAAAGAGATGGTATAGCCGTAGATTGGCCTGTCCGTTATAAGGACATCGCGCCATGGTACGCTAAAGTTGAGGATTATATCGGAGTAAGTGGTGAGGCATTAAACCTGCCACAACTCCCGGACAGTAACTTTTTACCCATGATGGATCTAAACTGTGTAGAGCAACATGTTCGGGAAAAAGTAGCTGAAAATTTCGATGGTCGCGTAATTACATCAGGAAGGGTTGCACATATAACGGGAAGTAAAAATTTCGATGGCCGATCAAAATGCCAATTCAGAAATAGATGTATACGAGGTTGTCCTTTTGGAGCTTATTTCAGCAGCTTGTCATCAACTTTACCCGCGGCCGAGGCAACCGGTAACCTGACCTTAAGACCAGATTCCATCGTGCATGAAATAATGTACGACCCTAACACTAAAAAAGCTACTGGTGTGAAGGTAATCGATAGGGTCACCAAAGAGGCCTATGAATTTAAAGCAAAGGTTATTTTCCTTTGTGCTTCGGCCATTGCTTCAACATCCATTCTAATGCAATCCAAATCCGATCGCTTCCCCAACGGAATGGGCAATGACTCCGATCAGCTGGGACGTAATGTAATGGATCACCATTTGGGCGTGGGAGCCTCTGGAAAATTTGATGGATTTGACGATAAATACTATAAAGGCAGAAAGCCTAATGGTGTTTATATTCCAAGATTTAGAAATTTGGGAGGCGACTCCAATCGCACCGATTATAAACGTGGCTTTGGATATCAAGGTGGTGCTAGCCGTGGAAACTGGGAAGACGTCATCGCAGAAATGTCCCACGGCAAGAACTTAAAGGATGCCATTACCAAACCCGGCGGATGGACCTTTGGTATTGGTGGATTCGGGGAAATATTACCTTATCAAGAAAATAGATTCACTTTGGATTACGATAAAAAAGATCAGTGGGGACTACCAACGGTAACCTTTGATGCAGAATTCCAAGAAAATGAATATAATATGCGCAAGGACATGCAGGAGTCAGCCGTTGAAATGTTGGAGAAAGCAGGTCTGCGTGATGTACAAGGGCATGACAATGAAGAATCTCGTGCTATAGGTCTAGGAATCCACGAAATGGGTACGGCCAGAATGGGTAGGGATCGAAAAACTTCGGTATTAAATGGCAATAACCAACTCCATGATGTACCTAATGTTTATGTCACAGATGGATCATTTATGACATCTGCAAGTTGCGTGAATCCGTCATTAACCTACATGGCATTTTCAGCGAGGGCCGCAAACCACGCTGCAGAAGAACTTAAAAAAGGAAATATATAATGGATAGAAGAAAAGCACTTAAAAATATGGGGTTAGCAATGGGTTATACTGTTGCTACTCCCACCCTTTTAAGCATTATGCAAAGTTGTAAAGGGGAAACTGTGGCGACATGGACACCTGAATTCTTAACGGTATCGGAAGGAGCTGTCCTTACCAAACTGGTAGATATAATTCTTCCAAAGACCGATACTCCTTCCGCATCGGAAGTACAAGTGGATATATTTATAGATAAGTTTGCTAAAGACGTCTTGGAAAAAGAAGAACAAGATTTTCTAAGAATGGCTATGGGAAAATTTACCGATAAGGCTTTACAGGATTCTGGAAAGTCAAATGTAGACGACCTTACTTCTGAAGATTTGGAACCTGTATTGGCAAGTTCCCTAAAGTATACGAAAGAGGATGAAGCCAAAATGTTCGAGTCCATTACCTCTTATACGGAAGCTGTAGCCGAAGGTAGTGAAGCGACTTTGGACGATGAGACATCCAGGTTCGCATTTGCAAATAATCTTCGTGGATTGACCATTTGGGGTTATAAAACTTCAGAATATGTAGGAGAGGAAGTAATGGCTTATCTTCCCGTACCGGGAGAGTATATTCCCTGTGCGGATACTCAAGAGTTAACCGGAGGCAAAGCATGGTCCTTATAACATGAAAAGAAGAGACTTTGTTAAAAATACAGCCCTTTCCAGCGGAGTTATTTCGTTGGGAGGGGCTTTTTCTTACGCATCCTCAGATCATAACCAAGGAAAAGCCCCTAACAGCTTTAATCTTAATTATGCGCCTCACTTAGGCATGTTCAAGCAACATGCAGGGGAAGACCCTATTGACCAAATAAATTTCATGGCAGACCAAGGGTTTAATGCATTTGAAGATAATGGCCTTATGAACCGTGATATCTCCTTACAAAATAAAATTGGGGAAACCCTTGCCAAAAGAGGTATGACCATGGGGGTGTTCGTTGTGGATAAAGGAGGTAATATGGCAAATACCTTAGCTGCAGGAAAAAAAGAACATGTTGATATCTTCCTAGATGGTTGTAAAAAAGCCGTGGAAGTAGCAAAACGTGTAGACGCAAAATGGATGACCGTTGTCCCTGGAGGATTTGAAAGAAATTTTCCGATAGGAGTACAAGATGGCAATGTTATAGAAGCCCTGAAACGAGGTGCTGAAATTTTTGAACCTCATGGACTAGTGATGGTATTAGAGCCATTATCGGATTCGCCGGACCTTTATTTGCAGAACTCAGATCAAACATATATGATTTGTAAAGGGGTGGACAGCCCTTCCTGTAAAATACTGTTTGATATATACCATATGCAAAAAACAGAAGGTAATATTATACACAATATGGGACTTACATGGGATGAAATAGCCTATATTCAAGTTGGTGACAATCCTGGTAGAAATGAGCCTACTACTGGCGAGATTAATTACAAAAATGTATTCAAGTTTATTCATAACCAAGGTTTCAATGGCGTACTCGGGATGGAACATGGTAATTCCCAATCTGGTAAGGATGGGGAAACGGCAGTAATCGAAGCTTACAAAAAAGTGGATCAATTTCTTTGAAACAGACCCGGATAAACCTTTTTCAAGAAAAACCCCCATCGTAAAAAATTTTCACGATAGAGGTTTATATTTTTTAACGGGATATGGACCCAAATGGCCTTCCGCCGTTTTTTTTGGCTTGTTTACCACGCTTTAATCCACGGATACATTCATATGGATTAAAGAGATCTTGACCATAATGGAACCTTATCTCAAGTATCCTTTATTGCTAGGTGTCGGCATACAAAAAATGCAACAGCATAAAACAACATACTTTACATGGTGATGACATTGTATACTTAATCCAATTCTGGTTTTACCACGCTAACGGAATCAATCTGAATTTCACTCATCTCCAAAATTGTACTTTCATCTTCTTCAGGGCAGTCTCCTTGTAGGCATTCAATTAGATCAGTTTGTTCTTTTGTACATGAGGTTATTGATAGGGCCAATGCCATAACACCTATTATAATTACCATTTTAGTTTTCATCTTTCATTGGTTTTTAATTAATATGCTCTTAATTCAATTATTAGGTTAACGATAAATTATAAACCAAAACTATAAAGGCCCATATACAGGTAAAACTCTTGCTGTGTATTGGTTTAGCTACTATATCGTTAGGGCTTAACCCTTAATTTCTAGCGAAATAGGGTTACTTTGTATTATCGCCTTGTTTAGTTGGAATAGCGTTTAATCTTAAAAAAATACGACCCCTCAATGCTTCATTTGATGAAAAATGCCCACCAAGTGCTAATCTAGGTAGTTCCCCCGAAACCTATTATTAGACTTGTAACGAAATACTCAGTGCATTCCTGTTACCATTGGCGCTCAAAACATTGACCGGAACAAAAATATCCCTAGGGTCGTATATTGCTAGAAATTTTGAAAAGAATCCGAAATTCGAATTGTTTTCCCATTATTATTTAAAAGGGTTATATCTAAATAACCTTGAATATGCTCATCTTTTAGTTTATTTATTTGTACAAAACCTTTGTTAGCAAAAAAGGGTTTTTCTCCGAAACCTTTATTCGTAAAAACCCCAAAAACACCTTCAAAGCCATTTAAGAATCCGTCAATATGGTTTATTGTATACACTTCATTACTAAGATACTTGTCGTTACCCCGACTCATGATAACCAGCTCAATAGCACCTTCTGAATCACAATCAAAAAAAACCAATGTCAATTTCTTGTAATAAAGTCCATCTTCAGATTTTTCGGCTTCTAGTTCAAAACTTAATTGGGATGGTATCCTTGAATTCTTGTGAACCAAAGTCTCATTTGGTATAAATTCCAATTCATTTCCAGAACTGGAAATCAACAAAAATGGTAAAAAACCCAAAATACTATACTTGAAAAATTTAATCGAGAAACGATACATCCGAGTTTAGATTGATCTTAGTTATTAGAATTAATAATAGTTTTTGGCTCATTCTGCCCCATTGCTAATTTTTCATCTAGTACTTCCTTGTTATTTTTTCGTTCCAGTAAAGATGCCATAATAACTACAATCAATAAAATCCCGAACATTAGTAAACATTTTTTCATAATCACGTTCATTGAAAGGTTAGTGAATAGCCCATACGAATTTAAGCCAAGATTACTGTGAATGGGGCCAACATGTATAAACTGCATTCTTTTTTGTATAATCGGGATAGGAAAATTTAAAGAATATCATTCACCTTAATTTATGTAATCCTTTTCTTATAAGAATATGGTTTTCATCTATTTAAACAGTTGATTTGATATTTTTTACCAGTTATACTTAAATGTGTTCCATTGACACAAAATATTTAAGGGAGTATGTCGATAGTACTAAATTTGATTAACTTACCTCTTGAGATATATTTGAAATATGCTAGAAGCTGTAATTGTCGATGATGAAATAAAGGCGCTCCAGAGTCTCTCATGGGAGCTCACAAATTTCAGTGAAGAAATCAATGTGACCGCTTCATTTACAAATCCGTTTGAAGCATTGGAATATTTGGAGAAAAACACTCCGGACTGTCTTTTTTTAGATATAGAAATGCCTACAATGGATGGGTTCCAATTTATACAGAAACTGACCAATAAGAACTTTCCTGTTGTGATAACCACTGCATACAATCAGTATGCCATTAAGGCTTTAAAGAACGAAGCGATAGATTATTTGCTTAAACCAATTGATTCCGACGACCTAGAGGACACCATTACAAAAATTAAAAAGTTCAACACTAAAAATTTCACGGCAGAAAAATTAGAGCAAATATTGTTAAACTTTAATTCCCGATCCACCAACAAAAGAATTACCTTAAATACGGACGGAAAACTACTATTTTTAGAGAGCGATGAAATCCTCTATGCTGAATCAGATGGTAACTACAGTACTATTTTCCTTGTTGATGGACAAAAGATAGTACTTACAAAGAAACTCAAGGAAGTAAATACTTTATTACCGGAAGATGCCTTTTTCAGAATTCATAATTCATACATTATCAACCTAAATAAAATAAAGGAATTCCTGAAGACCGATGGTTATGTAGTATTAAAATCGAATCATAAGATACCTGTTTCCAGACAAAAGAAATCTGACTTTTTAGATTTATTATAAGTAGGTATGATTTTGAATCTTTGTAATATTCATTGGTTTTTTTCATTTCTAAAATTCCCATTTTTTCTAAAGGGGCGTACATTTCTTTATTTGATTCTACTTACAGCCAGCACATTTTCATTTTCCCAAGAGACTTCGGAAGAGTTTGAGAGTACCTTGAAAAACCTAATTATCGAGGCCCCAAGTACCTATGCCGAAATAGATGGTTATTTACGAGCGTATAGAAAGGACACTTCCTTAATGAAATTGGTTGTAGAAGAATCCAAAAAATTCAATTATTGGGAATCACAAATCTATGCCCTAAATCAAATGGGCAGGGTATATAGAGATATATCGCAGTATCCCAAGGCACTGGAACTTTTCCAAGACGCTCTTAAACTCTCCATTGAAACAGAAAACCTGGAATTCAGAGTCTATAGCCTAAACATGATCAGTGTCGTCTATAGGCGAACAGATGCGATCAAATCCGCTTTGGATTATAGTCAGGAGGCGTTGGAATTGGCGGAAACAATTCCATTTGAAAATCGTTCAACTGGTTTAAAAAGAAGTATAAATGTCTCCTTGAATTCTATCGGAAACATTTATCAACTATTGGAACAGTATGATTTGGCCATTGAAAAATTTAATGAGTCCATGAAATTGGAAAATGAACTTAACAATAAGTTGGGTTTGGCTATTAACCATCAAAATGTAGGGGAGTGCTATGAAGCACAAGAAAAGTTAGATCTGGCATTGGAAAGCTTTCAAAAATCATTGGCTTTTAATACGGAAATCAATTCCGAAAAAGGCAAAATCATTTGTAATTATAGTATTGCCCATGTGTATGTCCATTTAAACAAAATGGAAGAGGCCTTAAAACTGCTAAATTCCTCCTTAAAAAGGGCAAAAAATTTAGGAGATCAAGAAATCATCGCTACTGTTTATATCAATTTGGGTTGGGCCTATTTAAATGTTGGAGATTACAATTTGGCCGAATCCAATTTAAATGAAGGACTTAAAATTGCTACGGAATATAACTTTCCTTCCGAGATAGCGGAAGCCAATAAATTTCTATCCGAATTATGGATGAAAAAAGATGATTTTAAAAGAGCAATGAACTTTTACAAAGAGTCCAAAAAATATGAGGAACAGGTAACTAACAACTTAAACCTTAGGTATGTAAACGATATGATTGTGCGGTACGAAGCTGAAAAGCAAAGCGACCAATTAAAATCATTAGAGGAAGAAGTAAAAAACCAAGCCATTACCTTGAGAAAAAACAAGACGATGCTCTTGATTACCTTCATTGGTCTCGCCCTAGTGGCCGGAATTCTTTACATTCTATATAGACAATATCAGCTAAGCAGTGAAAAGAAACTTTTGACATTGGAACAGACTATGTTGAGGAGTCAAATGAATCCACATTTTCTCTTTAATTCATTGAATTCCATTAAACTATACATCATTAATAACGAAAAGAAAAACGCGGTCCACTATCTCAATAAGTTTTCTAAACTGGTTCGGAAAATTCTAGAAGCCTCTTCACAAAGGGAAATTCCACTCGCGGAAGAATTGGAAACCGTGGAATTATACATGAATATTGAGAACATCCGATTTTCAAATGAAATCATTTTTAAAATCAATGTAGAAGATGATATCGATGTGCATAACGTCAAAATTCCGTCACTGATTCTTCAACCTTTTTTGGAAAATGCACTTTGGCATGGGCTTTCATCCAAAGAAGGAGAAAAGAACATCACCTTAGATGTTATGAAGGGAGTGGAAGGGTTTATCAATATTGCCATTACGGATGATGGTGTTGGACGTGATGCCGCGGAAAAAATAAAGGAGAGAAAGGTATTAAAACGAAAGTCCGTAGGAATAGACATTACCAAAGAGCGATTGGCAAATTTCTCAAAGGATTATCAAAATTCATTCCATGTGGAAATCATTGATATTTATGATAACGAAAATAAAGCTTCTGGAACTAAAATAATGCTACACATCCCAACTATTTAAGGTGTTCCTTAGCAACCTGGTCCAATTCTTCGTACCAAGTCTTTCCAAACTTTCTAATTAGGGCTTCCTTTACAAATTTATAAATAGGAACTTTAAGTTCTTCACCTAAAGTGCATGCTGGGTGACAAATTTGCCATTTGTGATAATTAATCGCCGTCAACTTCGTGTACTCACGTATCCTAACGGGATAAAGATGACAGGACACCGGCTTTTTCCAATTGATCTTTCCTTGGTTGTAAGCCTCCTCAATTCCGCACTTTGCTATATTTTTATCATCGAAGGTAACGTAAGCACACTCACTGCCTTTTACCAATGGCGTCTCCCATTCACCGTCGTCCCCTTTTACGAACGCTCCCTCTTTTTCTATAACGGATATGCCCTCCGGTCTCAAAAATGGCTTAACCTTTGCATAGATATCTACCAAAATCTCCGTTTCCGATTCCTCCAGTGGAGCCCCAGCATCCCCATCCACACAACAAGCCCCTTTACACGCATTAAGGTTGCACACGAAGTCATTTTCAATAATCTCCTCCGAAACAATGGTCTTACCTAACTGGAACATTTTATTTTTTTGTGCGGCAAGATAACATATTTCGTGTGTTGCCTTAGAAGATTATTAATTTAATAACATCCAAAGACCTATTATTAAACGTAAATTTGCAAAAATTTTATAAAATGAACTTTAATTTTGACCTTAGGGAAATAGCGACAGCAAGTATGGTTTTGTTTGCCGTAATCGATATCTTAGGAAGCATTCCTATTATCATAGGCCTAAGAAAGAAGGTGGGTCATATACAGTCCGAAAAGGCATCTGTGGTTGCGGCTTGTATCATGGTCGCATTCTTATTTTTGGGAGAAGAAATTCTAAACCTTATTGGGATAGATGTAAACTCATTTGCCGTCGCCGGTGCGTTCATTATTTTCTTTCTTGCCATTGAGATGATATTGGGCATTACCATATATAAAGACGACGAGCCCGAAAGTGCTTCAATAGTTCCTATTGCTTTTCCTTTAATTGCCGGAGCGGGAACCTTGACTGCACTTCTATCGCTTAGGGCCGAATATCATGTAGAGAATATCATAGTGGCAATCATTGTCAATATCATTTTTGTATATCTAGTACTGAAATCATCTGTAAAGTTGGAAAAAATCCTAGGGAAAGGAGGTGTCAATGTAATCAGAAAAGTGTTTGGTGTTATACTTATGGCCATTGCTGTTAAACTTTTTGCGGCCAATATCAATGAACTTTTTAATCAGTAAAAAAGAGTGTATTTTTACGGTAATCCGGAATTGTGATGAACAAAACTTTAGCTATTATATTGGTAGTGTGCGCGGTGGCGCTCATTGCATATAATGTAACCTTAATAGATTTTTCCAATCCTTTTGAAGGAAATAGTATCGTTGCCATAATTGGGGTCATGGCATCATTATGTGCCATTGTTTTAATACTTATATTTTATACCAGTAAAAAAATCCAGAAAAATATGGAGGAAGATTAGTTTTGGGACTCTATGGCTTCTGCCGCTCCTTGCTGGATAGTGGGGTTATCCAATTCCAAAACCCTTAAAAGCATTGGGTCTTCAACACTTTTTATTTTTGCATGCATATTGGCATCGAACAATTGTTCTGCCAAGGAGGCTTTGAGGTATAGTTTGATACTATCCTCAAAATCGTAAAAATTCATTTTTAAATTCCTTTCCAAGGAGTACTCTACAAACTTTTCGAACAGAATATCATCCACACGGAAATATCTAAAAAATTCCTCCGCGGTATAGTCCGAGTACAGTCCCCTGTTTTCATCCAAATGTTCAAACACAAAAAAGGATAGAAACCCAAGACTGTCCATACTTTCTACAGCCTCTTCTTCATTTGTTCCAATGGGAACAAACTCATCTGGAATAATGCCGCCTCCGCCATAAACTATCTTACCCTTTGGAGTAGTAAACTTTAATGAGTCCGCTACCTTTATACTATCAACAGATACCATTTCACCATTGTGGTACCTATCCGTAAATCTTTCATAGTAATCCTTGTTACCGTTGGCATAACTTTTCTGTATACTCCTACCTGTAGGAGTATAATATCTAGAAACGGTTAAACGTACGGCGGAGCCATCTCCCAAAGCCATCTCTCTTTGCACAAGCCCCTTCCCGAAAGAACGTCTACCCACAATGGTTCCAATGTCGTTATCCTGCAATGCACCGGCTACAATCTCACTAGCTGAGGCCGAACGTTCATTAACTAAAACGTAAATAGGCTTTTCCTCAAAACCACCTCTTCCGGTGGCAAAAGTCTTATCTATTTTCCCTTTCTTGTTCTTTGTAAAAAGTATGAGTTTGCCATCTTTTAAAAACTCATCGGCCATTTGTTCGGCGATATTCAAATAACCGCCAGGATTATCCCTTAGGTCCAAAACTAGTTTGGAAGCGCCCTCTTTTTGTAATTTTTTTAAGGCCGATTTAAATTCTTTAAAGGTAGATTCGGCAAATCTCGTCACCTTGATGTATCCTATGTCTTCTGCAAGCATGTAGTAGGATTCAACACTCTTAATGGGAACGACGCCTCTTTTAACGGTAACTGTAAAGGTTTTTTCTTCTGATTTTCGATAGACTTGAAGCTTAACTGGCGTACCTTCCTTCCCTTTAAGTTTATCCACAATAACATCGCTCGGCATATTCTTTCCATACAATGTGTCGTTATCTGCCATTAAAATCCGATCTCCTGGCTTTATCCCTTTTGCAAAGCTAGGCCCGTCCTTTACCGCTCTTATGACAGAAATCGTATCCCTGTACGAATAAAAATTTATGCCAATACCAACAAAATCACCCTTCATATTTTCTGAAACCCGGGTCATTTCCTTTTCTGGAATATATACCGAATGTGGATCCAATTTTTCCAAAATACTATTGACGGTAACATCGACTATACTATCAGTGTTCACCTCATCCACATACTCATAATCTATATAGTCTATAAGCCTATTGAGTTTATCCTTTTTTGAATTTGTAGTAAATAACTTTTCAGGAGTATCATTGAAATTGAGTTTACCCCCCACAAAAACACCAATAGCTAAAGCAAAGGCAATAATGGTAGGTAAAAGGTATGAGTCTTTGTTCTTCATTTCAACTAGTCATCAATTTTTGGCATAAATTCAATCTCTACTCCAGCCCTTTTTAAAAAGCTAAGTCCGGAGTCATCCTTGTATGCAATTTGATATACAACACGTTTTATGCCAGATTGGTGTATCAACTTGCTACATTCCCTACAGGGAGACAGCGTTATATATAATGTGGCTCCTTGACAGGACTGCGTACTGGAAGCTACTTTTGATATAGCATTGGCTTCTGCATGAAGCACATACCATTTTGTATACCCTTTTTCATCCTCACAAAAATTTTCGAATCCGGTAGGCGTACCGTTATATCCGTCCGAAATAATCATACGATCTTTAACGATAATGGCCCCGACTTGCTTACGTTGACAGTAGGATAGCTTTCCCCATTCCTTGGCCATCCTCAAATAAGCTTTATCGTATTTTTCCTGTTTCGATTTATTCATAAAAAGAAGCAAAAATGCTTGGATTAACTAATATAACTGCTTTAAAAGCCCCTACAAAAGTATAAGGACAATTTTAACTTTTGAAACTCAATACCAAGGAAACGTTTGGTATAAGAGTGGTATTGTGATCAATAAAACAATTATACTAGCCGACAAAACGAAAATGGACTGTTTGACCTTCCCTATGCCTTGAATGAAAAATGCCATCAAGAGTACTATCATAACAATTATAACTTGAGAAATCTCGATTCCTGTTGCAAATCCAAGTAAAGGGGTTATTTTCTCATCCTCCCCCGAAATAAGCATTTTAAAATAATTCGAAAATCCGAAACCATGAATAAGGCCAAAAAAAGCGGTAGCTAGGACATGAAGCACAATACGCTTGTTTCCATTTATATTCTTCTGATACATGATGTTAAAAATAGCGGTCAGGAAAATGGTCACGGGTATTAAAAATTCGATTAGTGAGACATCCATAACTACAATCTCAAATACAGACAACAAAAGGGAAAGACAGTGTGTTATCGTAAATACCGTAGCCAAAAGCAAAACCTTCTTCCAGCTTTTGAAAGTAAATGGGATAGCTAAGGCAGATAGAAACAAAATATGGTCATAGGCCGCTAAATCCAAAACATGGTTTAATCCCATTTCCACATAAAACCAAAAATTTTCCATAATCTATTTAACACTAATTGATTCCTCTTTCTTTTTGTATGGTTTCGTAGGCAAGCTGAACTTGTTTAAACTTCTCCTCTGCACCTTTTTTAATGGCCTCATCCTGTGTGTTTACACGGTCAGGGTGATACTTTTTGGCCATTGTTCTATAGGCTTTTTTTACTTCTTCGTTGGAGGCCGATTTATCTATTTCCAATATCTTATAGGAATTATCCGCAGATTTTATGAACATGGCCATAATACTATCAAAATCTCGTTGAGACACTCTTAAGTATCCGGCTATTTCTCGAATTTTGTTTATTTCAGGGGTACTAACATTACCATCTGCCTGTGCTATACCAAACAAGAAGTGAAGTAGTTGAAGTCTTACTTCATAACGTGTCCTTTGTGCCAAAAATGAGCCGATACGTTGCGCGGACACCTCCCTTTTCTTAGTAATGTCATTAAATGTTCTAAAGATTGCATTGGCCTTTTCCTTGCCATAGGTACCAACAAAGTACTGCCTAACATAATCCATTTCCTGCTGGCTTACTTGTCCGTCTGCCTTGATTACGATAGAACATAACGAGAGTAAATTCAATTCAAAATCTGCGGGTGATACATTGGGCCTTGTAAAATCCCTAAAAACAGTCTTCGCCTGACTGGTTCCCGAACCAAAAAGACTATCCAGAATACTCCCGACAAAGAAACCTAAAATGGCTCCAGCCAAACCCCTAATAAAAAAGCCGACAAAAGCCCCAATCCATTTAATCATTCCAATATTTTGATATTTGCCAAAGATAAAATATTCAGGAGATACTGGAAGACTAACGAAAAGTTAAGGTCTTCTAGTAAATAGGTCAGATTGGTTATCTTTGTAATTCATTTTTAAAAAAATACTATGTATCCTGCAGAATTAGTAAAACCTATGAGAGACGACTTGGCATCTGCCGGGTTTGAAGAATTACATACAGCTGAATCAGTGGAACAGGCCATTAAAAAACAAGGAACCACATTGGTAGTGGTTAATTCTGTTTGCGGATGTGCCGCTGCCAATGCAAGACCAGCTGCAAAGATGAGTTTACAAAACGATAAGACTCCGGATCATACTGTTACCGTATTTGCCGGAGTAGACACTGAGGCAGTGAACGCGGCTAGGAATCTAATGGTCCCTTTTCCTCCTTCTTCTCCGTCCATGGCCTTGTTCAAGGATGGTGAATTGGTCCATATGATAGAACGTCACCATATTGAGGGAAGACCTGCTGAAATGATTGCTGAGAACCTCGTACAAGCTTATAACGAATTCTGTTGAGAAGCTTCATTCTTTCAAACGTATTTTAGACATTTTACACCGCTCTTAACAGAGCGGTTTTTTATTTTTGTAACATGCAAAAGATGCTATCCTACATTGTTACCCCTTTTTTTTTCGTTGCCTTTGGGATAACGCTGTTGGTTTTTCACCCTATACTTTGGTTGAGCTTAAATCTTTTTGGTTATCCCGGAATTAAGAGGACCGTTAGTCTTCTCAATCTTTCGTTAATGCGCTCCACTAATATTTTAGGAACTACCTATAAATTTTCAAATCCTTATAATATTCCGATTGATCGACCCTTAATTATCGTCACAAACCACCAAAGTATGTATGATATACCACCAATTATATGGTACATGAGAAAGCACCACCCAAAGTTTGTGAGTAAAAAAGAGTTAGGGAAAGGTATTCCAAGTGTCTCATATAATTTAAGACATGGTGGGTCTGTATTAATTGACAGAAAGGACGCAAAAGGTTCAATTATTGAAATTGGGAAACTAGGTGCTTATATAGAAAAACATAATAGAACAGCTGTTATATTCCCTGAAGGAACAAGAAGTAGGGATGGACATCCAAAACCATTCAAACCCATGGGACTCAAAATGCTAATGAAAAAAGCACCGTCCGCTTTAATAGTTCCAATAAGTATTAATAATTCGTGGAAACTTGTACGCTTTGGAAAATTCCCTATGGGACTTGGGGCAAAAGTTTCTTTTGATGTCCATGAACCAATAGAGAACAACGGGGATTTGGATGAATTACTGGCCAAAACAGAAGCAGCCGTCGTATCCGGAATAAATTCTTTTAAATGAGCAACACCGAAATAATCGAAGAAACCATAACCTTTGTAAAGGAAACACTGCAAAATGCCGAAGGTGGACACGATTGGTTTCATATCAAGAGGGTATTTCAGAACAGTATGCTCATTGCAAAGGACGAAAAAGTGGATATTCTTGTGGTAAGCCTTGCAGCCTTATTGCACGATATAGCCGATGCAAAATTTTATGATGGTGACGAAAAAATAGGACCCAAGATGGCTAATAATTTCCTAAACTCCCTTAATGTTCCAAAAAAGACCATTCGCCATGTCGTAAAAATTATTAAGTATATATCCTTTAAAAACAGTCTAGGAAAGTCCAAAAAAAAGCCTTTTAATTCTAAGGAACTGGAAGTTGTACAGGATGCTGACCGTTTAGATGCCATTGGAGCTATTGGTATCGCTAGGGCATTCAATTATGGTGGCTATAAAAACAGAGAAATCTATAATCCAGAAATTGCTCCTAATTTAAATTTGACCAAGAAAGCTTACAAGAAATCAAAAGCCCCAACTATTAATCATTTTTACGAGAAACTGCTTTTGCTAAAGGATAAAATGAATACGGAAACGGGGAAAAGGCTTGCCGAGTCAAGGCATCAATTTATGTTGGCTTATTTAGAACAGTTTTACACGGAGTGGAATCCTCTCATTATCAAACCGAACTAAGTAATTTAAAGACGATCTGTAACTAATTGTTTTTGGAAAAAACTTTTTATATCAAAAATTACAGTTTTTGAACTTGACTTTATATCTCCAAGATTAATTTTCTTGAAATTATTATGCCCTACTGCTAAAATAATAGCATCATAGTTTTTTCCAATTTTAGGAGCTAGACTGAAACCATACTCATCAAATACTTCTTCGACATTTGCGCAAGGATCGTAAACATCTACATCGGCTCCAAAATTTTTAAATTCTCTTATCATATCAATCACTCTGGAATTACGGATATCAGGGCAATTCTCTTTAAATGTGATACCTAAAACTAAAATTCTGGATTTTGTAACCGTTAAATTATTTTTTACCATCAGTTTAATTACCCTATTTGCTATATATAAGCCCATGTTATCATTTATCCGCCTTCCAGATAAAATGACTTCCGGGTAATAACCCAAACTTTGGGCTTTATGAGTTAAATAGTAAGGGTCCACACTTATACAATGCCCACCTACCAAGCCTGGTCTAAAAGGTAAAAAATTCCATTTCGTACCAGCTGCTTCTAAAATTTCTTCAGTATCAATATTTAGCCTATCAAAAATAAGCGCAAATTCATTGACCAACGATATGTTCAAATCCCTCTGAGTATTTTCAATAATCTTAGAAGCCTCAGCGACCTTAATACTGGATACCTTATGGGTTCCTACTGTAATTATTTGATTATAGAGTTCATCAACTACATTGGCTATTTCCGCTGTGCTCCCGGAGGTGACCTTAATTATATTATGAACACGTCTTTTTTTATCACCTGGGTTTATTCTTTCTGGTGAATAACCACAAAAGAAATCTTCATTGAAAGTCATACCACTATATTTTTCCAAAACAGGGACACAATCCTCTTCTGTACATCCCGGGTAAACTGTTGACTCATAAATAACAATATTCCCCTTATTAAGATTCTTGGCGACCAACCTACTTGCGGACAAAATTGGTTTCAAATCTGGTTGTTTAAAATGGTCTATAGGTGTAGGAACCGTAACAATAAAAATATCTGAATTTTTAATATCTTTTTTACAATGTGTAAACTTAATTTTGGCCATATCGCCCTTGTCATTGGAAGTAACTTCACCAGTATTATCTATCCCTTTTTTGAGTTCATTTATCCTATCTTCATTGATATCAAAACCTATGACATCAAAATCATTTTTAACAAACTCTACGGCCAATGGAATACCCACATACCCCAAACCAATTATCGCCAGTTTTTTATTTTTTATATTGTTCATCGAAAGATATTCTAATTGCTTAATGTCTAAAAGAGTGTAATTAAACTATTTTTTTAAAGCTAATGCTGTTTTAGTTAAAAGCCTAAATAGTTCAAGAATAACCCACGAATATAGGATAGAAAATGAAATTTATTTTCAAAAAAGCACTATACTAAATAGGATTACCTAAGAACCGTATTCATCATTACCTCACTACTATTTTTTTTCGGCCAGGCCTCTAGTCAGCCAACCTCTTCTATTGGCTGTTGCAATAGCGTAAGGTGTTATCCAGAATAATCCAAACGTATACATTACACTATAGGAATAAGCCCAGAATGACTCAATAAAGTTATACCGCTTCGCATAAAAAATAACCGGGAAAGTAGAAAGTACCAGTATACTCAAAAAAGTTGAGCTAACAAACAAGATTGGATGTGTTAGAACAAAATAAAGCATAAACAAAAGGAATGGGTAGCTCATAACAATCTTTGTTGCCTGACTAAAGAACAAAAGTCGAGTTCCCGCTTTAGTTCCCTCCCTAAAGTTTTTAAACACATACTTGGACATTTCAATATTCTCCCTAACATTACTCCTACCCCACCTAATGAACATTTTGTACAAACCACGAAACTTTTCGGGAACGTTGGTATACGCATATGCATTTCTTTGAAATAAAACATGATATCCTTGCTTTAAAATCATGTTGGTCATGGCACGGTCTTCGCCAATATCTGAAGGTTGTCCCATAAAGGTCTGATTGATCCAATCGTTAAGGCAAGCAAAAACAGCTGTTCTACGGTAAGCGGCCAAAGCCCCAGGGGTACAAAGAACTGAATTTAAGCTACTCTCCGCAGATCTTACGAATTCAAAACTCAAAACAAAACTTACATCCAACATTTTAGGTATCAAGGCCTTTTCATTGTTTAGAACCCTGATGTTACCTGCAACTGCTCCACATTTTTCATTGGTAATGAACGGACTAACCAAATTTCTTAGAGTGTCCTTTTTAACAATTGAATCACTATCCACCGTTACAAATACATCACCGATTCCCTCATTAAAACCACGGTAAAGGGCGTGTCTTTTTCCCATATTCTTTGGTTGCTGGCAAATGGAAACCCGATTTCCCAATATCTTTTTGGCCTCTTGCATCCAATGCCAAGTATCATCCTTGCTACCATCATCGATAGAAAGCAATTGAAGTTTTTCTACTGGATAATCGCTGTCCGCCAAGCTCATTAATGTTGCGTAGACTTGCTTACCCTCATTATAGGCCGGCACAATTACCGTGCAAGTTGGCAACTCTTCGTCTGAAACAGAGTCTATTGCCTTATATCTAAAATATCTATACAAGGTATAAACGAAGAATCCAGCTTTGAATATAAAAAGTCCAGTTGCAATAACCATAAAAATCAACCCGAAAGTCGTACTCATACGGTCTTGATTGAACTGGTCGTAATCGGCTTGTAAGACATACATCACATATATGGAAGCAATCATGAGAACGAATGTGCTTCCCATTACAAAAACTCCCCATGCATTTGCAGTATGAACGAATGATTTCAACTTGGATTTTATAAAAAAACCGTTCTTAAAGCTCGGTGTGTTATCGGAATGATTAGTGGTATTTAATTTAGAGGTAAAAGTATTTTCAAATTTCATTGTGTTTTCGATTTGTTCTAGAGGTTATACGTCAACACATGGCTGCCTGGATCATACTTTATGATTTATTTATGTAATAATTTTTTCTTTAACCTTTAAATAAGAATTAATGAGCATTTATTAATATTTTGATAGATTTTAAATAAAAATCAAAGCAAATACAATTTACCAAGTTTTTAATAGTGGTATGTATTTGTTGCAAGACTATTAAAAATACTAGGTGATTAATTGGAATTTCTATTTTTCGTAACTTTCTAGCCTAGAATAATCTTATTTATATCATGCAAAGAAGAAAATTTATAAAGAACACCGCCGCTGCTTCAACGGCATTTACCATTGTGCCCAGTTTTGTTATGGGTAAGCAACATGTTCCGCCAAGTGATACACTCTATGTCAGTGCATTCGGAGTTGGAGGCCGAGGAGCCAGTGTAATTCAAGGACTTAATGAAACCCAAAAAGTAAAATTTGTTTCCTTTTGTGATGTAGATGATAGAAGGGCAGCTGAAACTTATACCAATTTTCCTGACGTCAAGAGATATAAAGACTTTAGAAAAGTTTATGACAAGCACTTAAAGGATATGGACGCCATTATGGTTGCCACTCCAGATCATATGCATGCCTCCATAGCCCTACCCTTTATGAGAGCTAAAAAACATGCCTATGTTGAAAAACCATTGACACATAATATCAATGAAGCCCGTTTAATGACCCAGGTTGCCAAGGAGAACGGCATTGTTTCCCAAATGGGAAATCAAGGAGCATCCAGTGACGGTAGTAGGGAGGCAAAGGAATTAATAGATTCTGGAATCATCGGGAAAGTATATAAAGTGGATTGCTGGACCAACAGACCGGTTTGGCCACAAGGGGTTCCAGTGCCCCAGGGCAAAGACCGTATCCCTAAAGGGTTGGATTGGGACTTATGGTTAGGTACCGCGAAAATGAGAGATTATAACGATTCTTATCTCCCTTTTAAATGGCGTGGCTATTGGGACTTCGGTACGGGAGCCCTGGGCGATATGGGTTGCCATATAATGGAAACTCCCTTCAGTGTTTTGGGATTAGGATATCCTACCGAGGCCGAGGCAAGCTGCACAACTAATTGGGTTGGTGATTTTGTAGAAGCCGACTATAGTGAATCTTGTCCAGCTTCCTCCATAGTTAGGTTAAAATTCAATACCCCAGAACATGGGGATATAGCTTTGAATTGGTACGATGGTGGTCTATTACCGGATTTACCAGATGAGCTGAAAGATGGAGAGACTATAGGTGATTCAGGCGGTGGAAGCATTTTTTACGGTACCAGGGGAATTTTGGTCTGTGACACGTACTCAAGAAATGCGAGGTTACTACCCTCAACTACTATGGAACTTTTGACACCTCCAGAGCCTTATTTAAAACGTATTGAAGGGGATACAGGAGGTCATCAAAGAAACTTTGTAGAAGGTTGTTTACAAGGTGTTGAAACCTCTTCGGACTTTGAACGTTCCGGACCATTGACCGAAGCCGTTCTTATGGGTAATTTGGCCATTAAGGCATTCCAATATAAAAGGTTGAAAGAAGGAAAACAGTTGGGAGATTGGGATCCTTTTGAATATCCTGGAAGAAGAAAAATCCTTTGGGATGGTGACAACATGCGCGTGACCAATTGGGAAAAAGCCAATGAATGGGTCAAGGGAAGTTATCGAAAAGGTTGGGAGCTCAGTTAACCAACAAAATGATTATTGAAAAATAAAAGCTATGGCATTTCCATAGCTTTTATTTTTGCGAAACAAAGGGTTATCTTTAAAAAAGTATAAACTGCTAAGACTTGCTCGACAACCTCATATTATGAAAATAAACCGCCAACTATCCCTGCTGTTCCTCTCTGTACTAGGAGTCTTCATTTTCTATTCTTGCACTAGTGAGAAAAAGCAGATAGCAACACTATTGATACACGGGGGGCCAATATATACCGTAGATTCTGTAAACACAATTGTGGAGGCCGTTGCGACCTTGGACAACAAGATACTTTTCACAGGAAGCATGGTAGATGCAGAAAAATTTCATGGCCCAGATACCCAAGTCATAAATTTGGAAGGTAAAACTATGACTCCGGGACTTATAGAAGGTCATGGGCATTTTATGGGTTTGGGATATAACGAACTCAATCTAGACCTTATTAATACTAAAAGCTATCAGGAAATCATAGATGCCGTTGCCGAAGCCGTTAAAAAGGCGAAGCCGGGAGAATGGATTACGGGACGGGGCTGGCATCAAAGCAAGTGGGAGCAAATGCCAGAAGAAACCTTTAAAGGTTTTCAAACCCACAATAGACTCAGTGAAGTGTCACCCAACAACCCTGTCTACCTTAGGCATGCCAGCGGACATGCGGGATTTGCCAATGCAAAGGCAATGGAATTGGCCGGATTACAGGTCATGGGCAAGGATGGTATTGATGCGTTTGAAATTGACGGTGGCGAAGTCATCTTGGACGACCTTGGTTTACCAACAGGTATTTTCAACGAGCGGGCCATGACCCTAATTACCAAACATATACCCGAAAATACTCCTGAAAAGGACATTAAAGCTTTTGAACTTGCTGTGGCGGCGTGTCATAGAAATGGTATTACAGGTTTTCACGATGCGGGTATCGGTAGGGAAACCATTGCACTTTACAACAACATGAAAGCTTCCGATAAAATGAGTCTGCGCATGTATGCCATGCTGACCGGCTGGGATAAGGAATTGCTAAATGAATGGTATGAAAAAGGTCCATCAATAGATCCGAACCATCTATTTACCATCAGATCTGTAAAATTAAATTGTGATGGCGCTTTAGGTTCACGTGGAGCATGGTTGTTGGAACCCTATTCCGATCGTGAGGACCATTACGGTCATGAGACCCTTCCCATGGACTTCGTAAAGGAAACTGCTCTCAAAGGTTTACAGTATGGTTTTCAAGTATGTTCCCATGCTATTGGTGATCGTGCCAACCGGGAAATTCTGGACCGTTATGAAGCCGCCTTTGAATTTAAACCAGAGTTGGTTAATAACCACAGGTTTCGAATTGAACATGCCCAACATCTACACCCCGATGATATTCCAAGATTTGCGAAGCTAGGAGTGATACCCGCCATGCAGGCAGTTCACCTATCTTCCGATAGGCCTTGGGCAATTGATCGTTTGGGCGAAAAGAGAATCAAGGAAGGTGCCTATATGTGGCAAGAGCTATTAAAGAGTGGGGTGCCCATCGTTAATGGAACCGATGTTCCAGTGGAACCTCTTAATCCTATTGCCAGTTTATATGCCAGTGTTACCCGAAAGACTTTAGATGGTACTCCTGAAGGAGGGTATGAGCCAAATCAAAAAATGAGCAGAGATCAAGCGCTAAGGTCATACACTTTGGACGCAGCCTATGGGGCTTTTGAAGAAGATATAAAAGGCTCTATAGTAAGGGGGAAATTGGCTGATTTTACTATTTTCGACCAAGATATTATGATGGTTCCAGAAGAAAAATTTCTAAATACTAAAGTTGCCATGACCATCTTTGATGGAAAAATTGTTTATCGGGATTCCGAAAACCAATGAAACCAGATTGCATTTAGTATTGGAAACGACCCAAATGCCTATATTTAAGTTTTAGACCAAAACCAACTTAATACCTAAATTCACATGTTAGCCTGGCTTGGCCTTATCACTATTGTTGCCCTTTTGTTTCTTGTCATGAGCAAGAAAATGGCGGCGGTGGTCGCTCTGATTATAGTTCCAATAATCACAGCTCTTTTGGGTGGTTTTACTACGGAAATAACAACTTTTATAACCGACGGTCTAAAGTCCATCGCACCCACTGGGGTCATGTTTATATTCGCAATTCTGTTCTTTGGCATATTAACCGATGCGGGAACCTTTAAACCCCTAATAAGGGCCCTTCTGAAGTTTGCAGGAAATAATCCTTCTCGCGTTGCCGTAGCCACCGCATTATTGGCAATGGCCGTGCATTTGGATGGCTCGGGAGCGGTAACCTTTTTGGTGACCATACCAGCACTCCTTCCTTTGTACGATACATTACAAATGAAAAGGACAACTTTGGCTACTATTGCAGCTTTGGCTGCAGGCACCATGAATATCCTACCTTGGGGTGGACCAACCATCAGGGCAGCAACAGCTCTGGAAGTCAGTGTTACGGAGTTATTCAATCCATTACTTATTCCTGTTATCGGTGGGCTATTGACAGTATTGATTATCGCCTATATACTTGGTAAAAGGGAACGTGTGGATGAAGCTGCCAATATTGATGACATAGCACTGGAACAAGATATAGACACTAAATTGGAACGCCCTAGGCTATACTACTTCAATATTGCCCTTGTTTTGGTTGCCGTAGGAATTTTGATAAGTGGAATTGCCCCGCCACATATTATTTTTATGATAGCTTTTGCTATTTCCTTAATAGTAAATTATCCAAACCCAAAAGATCAAGGGGAACGTATCAATGCCCACGCAAAAGCAGCTCTATTAATGGCCAGTATATTATTTGCTGCGGGGTGTTTCACGGGTATCCTTAAGGGTTCCGGAATGATTAATGCCATGGCGGAAAGTGCCGTAACTTATGTTCCTGATGCTATAGGAAGTCATTTGGCCGTCATAACCGGTGTGCTGTCCATGCCCGCAAGTCTCTTATTTGATCCGGATTCCTATTATTTTGGAATACTGCCCTTATTGTCCACCACGGCATCCCACTTTGGGGTCGATGCTATTGAGGTAGGACGGGCATCTATAATAGGACAAATGACAACAGGGTTTCCAGTAAGTCCGCTTACGGGCTCCACATATCTATTAATTGGACTCACGGGAATCGAATTGGGGGATCATCAAAAAAAGACCATTCCATTGGCATTTTTGGTGACTATGGTTATTTTAATTTTATCCTTAATGATTGGAGCAATAAGCTGGTAACATGAAAAAAATTAGAATAGGAAGCGGAGCGGGGTATGCTGGAGATCGCCTAGAACCTGCACTCGAATTAATGGAACATGGCAATCTAAATTATATCTGTTTTGAAGGCCTTGCCGAAAGAACAATCGCCTTGGCACAAAAAGCTAAAAAAGCCAATCCAGAAAAAGGTTATAATGACCTACTTCTCTATAGGATGGAAAAAGTCCTTCCATTGGCACATAAAAACAAAATCAAGGTGATTACCAATATGGGAGCGGCCAATCCAAAAAAGGCCATGGAGGAGGTTGCAAAATTGGCTACTACATTGGGACTTAAAAATCTGAAAGTAGCCGCAGTTCTTGGGGATGACATATCAAATAAAATACAGGAATACGCCAACGAAACAGTCATTGAAACCGGTAAGCCATTATCCGAAACTAATAAGGATATGTTCTCCGCTAATGCCTATTTGGGCTGCGAAGGCATTGTTGAAGCCTTAAGCAATAAGGCTGACATCATCATTACCGGCAGGGTTGCAGATCCTTCCCTTTTCTTGGCACCCATGCTTTATGAGTTTGGATGGGAAAAAACCAATTGGGAAAAAATGGGAAAAGGAACTATGATCGGTCACCTATTGGAGTGCGCCGGACAAGTAACCGGAGGGTATTTTGCGGATCCCGGTATTAAAGAAGTACCGAATCTTTGGAATTTGGGATTTCCCCTAGTTGAAGTAAATGAAGCAGGGGAAGGCTTTATCACCAAATTAAACCATACTGGAGGAATGGTCACCACCGCTACATGCACTGAGCAATTACTATATGAAATCCATGATCCAGAAAACTATATCACACCAGACTGTACCGCTGATTTTTCAAAAGTGACATTCAAAGAATTACAAAAGGATATAATTGAATTTTCTGGAGCCTCGGGAAAATCGGCCACTCCAACGTATAAGGTAAGCGTTGGCTATTTAAATGGTTTTATAGGTGAAGGTCAAATAAGTTACGGTGGCCCCAACTGTATTGCAAGGGCTATTCTAGCCAAGGAAATCGTGGAAAAGAGGTTAGAAAACCTCCCTTTTGTAATTTCAGAATTACGATGTGATCTTATCGGTATAAATTCCTTATTTGATACAGGGGAAATGCCCAAGGAAATCAATGAAGTTCGATTAAGGGTAGCAGGGAAAACCAATACCAAAGAACAGGCCCAGTTCATTGCCAATGAAGTGGAGACCTTATATACCAATGGCCCTTATGGCGGCGGCGCTACCAAAAAGGCAGATGAAATTATTTCCATTGCCTCCATATTGGTACCTAAAGAGGATTTTGAAATTAACGTACTCTATAAAACTACATAGCCATGAAACTATGGGAAATTGCTCATGTCAGAACTGGGGACAAGGGAAACATTAGTAACGTTTCCGTCACCGTCCATGACCCAAAACATTTTAAAATGGTTTCGGAAAAATTAACTCCGGAATTTATTAAACAATGGTTTGGGGAACAAGTACTGGGTGAGGTCAAAAGATATAATTTACCGCAACTCGGTGCTCTTAATTTTGTAATGTACGACGCCCTTGGAGGAGGGGTAACGTCTTCTACCGCCTTGGACAAACATGGAAAAACGCTTGGGGCTTATTTACTTAACATACCTTTTTAAAACTCAGATTATGAAAAAAATATTCGTAATTCTATTTCTATCGCTAACAAGTTTGCTTTCCGCTCAAGAAGTGGCCGAAGGACAAGTTGTATTAAACTCTATTTATTCCAAAAACCTGGAAAATGATTTTGGTGAAAATCCAACCAGAAAAGTATCGGTTTATTTGCCACCAAATTATGAAGATTCAGAAACCAGGTATCCTGTAATTTATTTTTTGCACGGTTTTTTGAACGACAATAGTCTTATGAATTATATGAAGGATCTTTTGGATTATGCTATTGTGGCACAAAAAATTGACCCCTTTATTCTTGTAATACCCGATCAGCGAACCACCTATGACGGTAGTTTCTACTCCAATACGGGCATCTTTGGAAACTGGGAGGATTTTACAGCTTATGATTTGGTTTCTTATATGGATAAAAACTACAGAACCTTGGCAAAATCTGCCAGTCGCGGAATTACCGGGCACAGCATGGGCGGATACGGAGCCTTAAAAATTGCCATGAAGCACCCGGATATTTTTGAAACCGTTTATGCATTAAGTCCCGGAGCGCTAACCATCGTTCGGGAATATGGACCAAATAGCAATACCTATATTGAATTTTCCAAAATGAAAACCATAGAAGATCTCTCAAAATCCTATTTTGGGAAAGTTATCATGGCATTTGGACGGTCATGGTCTCCCAATGCCAACAAACCCCCTTTCTATTTTGATTTACCCTTTGAATATAAGAATGAAGCCATTGTAGCCAACCCCAAGGCACTTGAAAAATGGTATTCCGAAATGCCCGTTCATATGATCGATGAGTATCTCGAAAATCTAAATAAACTCAGGGCCATTAAATTCGATTGGGGAAGAAATGCTGGGGAGCGTTTTACCATACAGTGCAAAATGTTCAGTCAACGCTTGGAAAATGTAGGTGTAAAGCATTTTGCCGAAGAATATATTGGCACCCACACCAATAACATCTATACCAAGGATGGCCGAATTCCACAACAAATGTTACCCTTTTTCGATTTTTATCTTGATTTTGACTAACGCATAAAACAGTTAAAACAGACTCATCTGTCCCGTTTTATATTGTCCATGTAGCTCGGTGTTCAAAGTAGGGAACTTTTTGTTCCTAAAATATTTATGCCTCGCCAATCGGACCATATCGTGAATTTGGGTGGCAATTTTGCCTTCACCCTTGCTTCGGATTCCAAAGCGGCTATCGTTTAGGGTTCCGCCGTGACATTCCTTGATTTGGTTTAACACCTTATCCGCCCTATCTGGCATCGTCTTGTGAATCCAATCGGAAAAAATACCACCAATGGCACCATTCAATCTTACTACGGTAAAAGCGAAGGACAAGGCCCCATTGTCTGATACTGCCCGGGCCAAACCCAAGATTTCATGGCTATTGATTCCCGGAATGATGGGCGCCAGCATTGCGTTTACGGGAATGCCGTTTTCAGACAGCACTTTTATCGTCTTCAGCCTTTTGGGGATAGAGGCGGTTCTCGGTTCCAAAATCCGCCGGGTTTCCTCTTTCAGGGAGGTCACCGAAACATTCACCCCTATCAAACCATAGTTGTTCAACTCTTTTAAAAGGTCCAAATCCCTTAAAATCAATCCATTTTTCGTAATGATACCTACCGGATGCCGATATTTTAAAAATACTTCTAGACACTCCCTCGTAATTTTATATTTCTGCTCTGCAGGTTGGTAGCAATCCGTATTTCCGGATAGTACAATGGTGCACGCTTTCCAAGCTTTGCTTTTTAGCTTTGCCCCCAACAATTTTGGCGCATCACGCTTTACCAAAATTTTACGCTCAAAATCCAATCCTGCACTATATCCCCAATATTCATGCGTATTCCGTGCATAACAATACACACATCCATGTTCACATCCTTGATAGGTGTTCATGGAATACATCATCCCAACGTCTGGACTTTTGACCTCGTTAACTATGGTTTTTGGAAAAATGGGAATGTACTGGGTTCTGTTATTATCGGCCAATTCACCTTCGAGACGACAAAATTCCAGGAAGTCGTCCCTGGTCTCGTAAATATGTTGAAGAAATTTATTGGGCGTATTTTCCTGGGCACCCCTTCCTTTAATAGGATAATCAAAATTCATTTGTTGGATTTATTCCAAAATTATGGAAATAATCCATTATTAAAAATTATTTAACAGCTACTTGTACGAGTTGTTTTTTGGAACCCCGCTTTGCATAAAACATAAGCTCATCATTTAGATGATCTACGTAGGGTTTAGAAACCATTAATGGCAGGCGCGCGTCTGTATCGTCAATGACCTTTTCATAATTCATACTTCCGTTTTTGTCCAACTTGATAAGAAAAATATTTCTGTTCCTGCTTAGACCCTGCTTGAACATAATTCGTTCGTCGCTTAACTGTTGTGGGTTTTCGGCTGAAGTACTAATAAAGAAATACGTTTTATCACCCTTCGTGTACGAGCTATAGGAAGCGTAAGCCCCATCTCCTTGGGTAACCTCGGTCTTATTAATATTTCTGGCCCAAATCAAGTCACCACCATCACTTAATTTAGCGCTTACTATATCATTATGATGATATCTTGTAACCATGACACGACCCCCACTGCTATTTGCTTGAGTACTGGTACTTGTAAAATATTCTTCAGCATTGAACAGGATTTCACCTTTTGGAGTAATATCCATTCCTTTGAACACTAAATTTTTAAGAGTTTTATCATCCTCCCGACCAAATTTATCCATCATAAATTGTTGAGAGAAGGGATTGAATTTCTGCGTTTCAACATTAAGAGAACTTGGATTGAGCTTGAAATAAGCGATACCATTATAACGATTATCCTTTCTATCGGCATAAAATCCAAGGCAAAGTAATTCCTGACCCTTAAAAATCGGTTTTAAGGCCTCCGGAAACTTTCCGGGGGTGAAAAATGATTGTGTACTTCTACCTGCAGAGGAAATCCTAACCATCTCATATTGAAACTTTCTTTCTGTAGCATTAAATCGTTTCTTTTTAAAATAGGCCTTTCCAACCAAATAAACATTTCTCAAATCTTCAGAAAAGGTTATAGTCTCAAAGGCATAGTTCTTTTCTTCCACCTCATCGGAAAAGTCATGCTCCATAATTTTGTTTAGACTAGCATCAAAAACATGGATAAAATGTTTGTTCTCCTTCCGCTTTTTAAAATGCGTAGTAATGGCAAAAGCTGACTTCTCATCATTAAAAAGCACTGAGGTTGTAAAACCTGAAGAGAAATTTCGATTGTAATAGTTACGATCTAGGGGTTCTGATACGGGGTCCGAAGGAATGGACAATATCGTTTCTTTCGTAAATTGATAGTCCGTATATGGACTTCTATGAATTTGATATTCATAAGCCATACGGTCAAAATTGTATTCCAAAAATAGAAGATATGCCTGACCGTTTTTAATATAGGCATCTACAAAATTTGCATTTTTCAGCTTATAGTTAAACTCGGACAACAATTCCAAATCCTTGTTATAATGTTCAATAAAGTATCCCTTGGGCCTAAGAACAATTCCGGTAAAGTAAGATCTTACAATAACGGTGCCCCCTTCTCCATCATCAGCAATGGCCAAAAGGTTGGAGTACTTGTATTTATCATTATATTTTTGGCCAATGCTATAAGCAACATCGTTTTGTTGTGCAAAAGATGCAACCATAGTCATCAAAAAAAGAAATAGGAATGTTTTTTTTACCATGTTTGGTTCGGTATTATCTACGAACCTGGAAACTCAGCTTTTCTTTTCTCCAAAAATGCGGTAGTGCCTTCACTAAAGTCATTCGTTCCAAAACACGCTCCAAAAGCATCAATTTCCTGCTCGTAACCATTTACAGTATTCATAAAACCCGCATTTACCGCTTTTATTGCATAAGAAATGGCAACACTGGAATTATTAGTTATTTTATGTGCTATTTTGGAGCAAAGCGGTAGTAATTCCTCCTGAGGTACCACATGGTTAACCAATCCATAGTTATTGGCCTGTTCGGCCGTAATCATACCTGCGGTCATTATCATTTCCATTGCCCTTCCCTTACCCACCAATTGTGGAAGACGTTGTGTTCCTCCATAACCTGGAATAACACCTAAAGAAACCTCTGGCAACCCCATTTTGGCATTCTCACTTGCAATTCTGAAATGACATGCCATTGCTAACTCCAGACCGCCGCCCAAGGCAAAACCATTGACCGCTGCTATCACAGGTTTGGACAAATTTTCTATAAAGTCGAACAATATTCCTTGTCCCTTAGCAGCCAGTTTTTTCCCTTTTTTTACAGAGAAATCGGCAAACTCGGAAATATCCGCACCTGCCACAAAGGCTTTTTCACCACTTCCAGTGATGATTATCACCTTAATCTTTGAATCCTTTTCCAGTTCGGAGACTACCTCGTGAAGTTCTTGAATGGTTTCCCGATTTAAAGCATTTAACTTTTTTGGCCTATTAATAGTCACTGTAGCGATGGACTCATCTACTTCTAAAAGAATTGTTTCGTAAGACATCTTTTTTTAATTTATTTTATCGTTATCATATTCCCTGCCCTGGGAAATTTAACACAGAACACGGTTCCCTTGCCTGGTTGGGAAGTAAAGTTAATAATCCCCTTATAGGTTTCCACAATATTCTTTACCATAACCAATCCAAGTCCCATGCCACTAGTTTTGGTTGTAAATTTTGGTTCAAATATCTTATCCTCGACCTCCTTTTGTATTCCAATACCGTTATCTGCCACCGAAATTTTTACCATATCACCATCAACGGCAACCGAAACCAATATCCTAGGGTTAGTATTATCTTCCGGGATGGCTTGGATAGCGTTCTTAACTAAATTGGTTACGACTCGTATTAATTGGGTGCGGTCCAATTTTGCGATTATTTCCTCCTCCTCTGCAATAAAATGGATATAATCCTCATTGAATATATCCAAAGCCAATTTTACAATTTTGACCACATTCAGGGTTTCATTTTGTTGTGCGGGCATTTCAGCAAAACTGGAAAAAGCTGAAGCAATACTACTCATGGTATCTATTTGCTGTATAAGTGTTTTGGAGTATTCGGCTACCTTATCCTTAACATCTGGATCATTTGGGTCGAACTTACGTTCAAAACTTTGAACGCTCAAACGCATAGGCGTTAACGGATTTTTAATTTCATGGGCCACCTGCTTGGCCATTTCTCTCCAAGCTTGTTCCCGTTCACTTTTTGCCAATTTTGCCGCACTTTGGCTTAATTCGTCGATCATGGCATTATAGGACGAAATTAGTTTTTCAATTTCCTCACCTGGTTTATCTAAATGAATCTTTTCGTTTCTTCGGGTGAGATCTGTTCGTTCCATCATATCACTGATCGTCTCCAGGGAACGTGTTATATATTTGGAAATAAAGAAAGCAAGGACTATGGCCAGAATCAGCATTAAAAAATATACACCACCTAATCTTGCCAAGAATTCATATAGCTCCTTGTCGTTAAAGGAATTATCCTCAAAATAGGGGAGGTTAAGTATGCCAATAGGTTTAAACTGACGATCAGAGATATAAGTATATGATGCCTGATATTGATCCCCTGCAGCAGTGTTTTTTTCCACATACCTTTTATCAATACTAGTATCGAGCTGGTTCAAAACCTCTGGGTCCAAACAAAGGGAAATTGGGTCATTATCAAGCTTAGGTCGGGAACTTTTAATTAGTTGTCCATCCAAGGAATATATGTTGAAATTCATGTTTTGCACCACGGCAATCTCATAAATATCGTCTTTAAAAATAAGTCCTAAGTTTTCCGTAGTAACAGGATATGTGGTCTTCTGTATGGTTAGGTCTATACTTTGTCTGATCTGTTCTTCTTTACGAACCATTCGGTTTTCATGATAATCGATATTGATCTCTCTAAACTGATAGATGGTAACGCCCAATATGAGTACAGATGCAATAAGCACCAATAGAATCATTGATACAAAAATGCGTGACCGTAAAGAAAATCTGCTTAACAAAGGACTCGTGTTTCATTCAAAGTTAGCAAATATCACACCAAAGAAAGTTTTTGGAAAAAATCATAAGCAGGTTCAATCTCATGAATCAAGCTCAAGCTAAAAATAAAGAACAATAAATACGGTTCATTTCCGTCTATCGGTACAATCCAAAATTGGAGAACCTTCCTCAAAGATTTGGGTCAACTCTTTTAAGCTTTTGGGTTTTTGTTCCTAATTCTCTTATAGAGTTTAATACCCAACATCAACAAAATACCTAAAACTAATATACCCACAACACCAAAAATCCAATTAAAGGTACCTTTTAGAATTACTAAGAAGACAACCGAAAAAAGTATCAATGTGGCACCCTCGTTCCAAATGCGCATGTAATTGGAAGTGTAGTTGATTTCATTCTTCTGGAACTTTTTAAAAATCAAATGGTTTTTTATATGATACGCTATAAGCAAAACCACAAAACCCAGTTTTATATGCATCCAAGACTGCTGCAACCATTGAGGAAACAGTATTAAAAGCCACACAGCAAACATTGTAGCCAATATGGCTGATGGCCATGTGATAATGTACCATAAGCGTTTGGTCATCAATTTAAGTTGCTCACTTAATATTTCTTTTTCAGGGGATGGTTTTTGATGGGCCTCAATATGATAAATAAACAATCGTGGTATATAAAAAAGCCCTGCAAACCATGTTATTACAAAAATGAGATGCAAGGCCTTGATATAATTATAGTATTCCGACATGAAGTTTATGGTCTTAGGCTAATAAAATCAAAGGTAGCAAATACAAAAGATTAGCACCTTTGGATATGAACCGAAACTCATAACCGTAGCGCCCCAATTCCAGCTTCCCAGAGTACACTATTAAAAGCGGGAATATCTTCTTTAATCAACTCCTGCCCTCTTGACTTGAGTATAGTCCATTGTTGGTCCAATTCCTTCTTTCGGTCTAAATTCGATTTGTTCACCCGTGGTATACTTCCACTGGTCTGGTTTAATAGAAACAAATACTCTGCGGTAAACTTATTCGGGAAATTTTCCACATCGTCATAGGCCTGTGACTTTCGTTGTACCATATCCTCATCCCACACCTTCATTTTATCCAAAAGTGCCTGACCCTTGGCTTTTAAGGATTCGTCTTCCATACTTGAAAGTACTTCTTTTAGTTCCTTTTGTACTTTGTAGAGTGAATTGACCATGGTATGCATCTCGGTAATCTTCTGCTCCATTTCACCCATCAATTCGTCATACTCCTCAAACTGCCCAGGCTTCATCTCAATGGTTGGAATGGCTTTGATTTCCCCTTGTGTGCTTACCGTTTCCTCCCCTACGGTAAGTTCTAAAGTATATTTGCCCGGGATGGCTTTATGTCCCCTAAAGCCGGCTTCTATATACACTCCAGGTATCCCCGGAACAATGGCATGGCCCATGTCCCAAACAAAACGGTTTAATCCCTGTTCTTTAGGCAGAACGGATGCCGGAGGAGCTCCTCCTCCATTATGTGGTATATAGTCCTTGTCCTTCTCAGAACTAAAGCTTCGTACTAATTTACCCTTTGAATCCTTGATTTTCATAGTAACCTTAGTAGAATCCCCCAATTTGGGCAATTCATAATAAAGTACCATACCATTTGCAGGGTTTACTCCTTCAAAAGCATCGGTTGCCTTTATTTCTTTGGAGTTTGTTGAAAGAGGACTTCCCCACGATCCTGCATAGGCAGGGCTTGGTTTTAAGATTTTCAGACCTTTATTGGAAGGTTCATATTGCGTTAAAGCATCCAGATTATCCAATATCCAAAAAGAACGGCCAGAAGTTGCCACAATTAAATCACCCTGATGCACTTTTAAGTCCAACACGGGAGTTACCGGTAAATTCAATTGGAAAGGTTCCCAGGTCTTTCCTCCGTTCCAAGAAATATACATGCCCTGTTCGGTCCCGGCATATAGCAGGTCCTTTTTCTTTTCATCCTCCCTTACCACCCTGGTAAAGGCCCCATATGGAATCCCTGAACTAATATTGGTCCAGGTTTTACCATAGTCGGTTGTTTTGTAAAGTGCCGGGGTATAATCGTTAAACTTGTATCGGGTTGTTGCGATATAGGCCGTGGCCGAATCATGAGGTGATACCTCAATAGCATTGATCAAGGTCTCTCCTAATCCCTTAGGGGTGACATTTTCCCAAGTTTCCTCTCCGTTTTTGGTAATATGCACCAATCCGTCATCGCTCCCTGTCCAAAAAACTCCCTTTTCATGTGGAGATTCTATCATATAGGCTAAGGTTCCGTAGTTCTCTGCACCAACGGCCTCATTGGTATATGGACCACCACCGTTTCCTTGCTTTTCGTCAATGTCCCTCGTAAGATCAGGTGAAATTTCCTCCCAAGTTACTCCCATGTCTCGGGTTCTTAGTACTAATTGAGCTCCGTGATAATAGGTGCCAGGCTCGTGAATTGAGCCAATAATAGGGGCATTCCAGTTATAAAGATATTTCATATTTCTGGCTTCACGTCCAAGATATTGAATAGGGGCCGCCATAACGTTAGTGGAACTTTTGGTATCCATATCCAATACTTCAATAGTTCCCAAGTAACTGCCTCCCAACACATATCTTGGATCATCCGGGTCAAAGGCCAAAAAGGCACTTTCACCTCCCGCAGCGTAGGTCCAATCTTGTTCCGAAATTCCACCCCTGCCCAAGGACAAACTCGCAATACGAACCGATGTATTATCTTGCTGGCCACCATAGATATTGTACGGAAACAAGTTATCCACACTAATTCTGTAGAACTGGGCCGTAGGCATATTATCCTGGGAGGACCAAGTTTTTCCGTAGTCAAAAGTGATGGTTGCCCCACCATCATCCGCTAAAACCATGTTTTTAGAATTCTCTGGATTAATCCACAGGTCATGGGTGTCACCATGGGGAACATTAATTGTTTCCCAAGTTTTACCTCCATCCTCGGAACGGAACATCGAGGCACTTAAAACATATACGGTATCCTCGTCATTGGGGTCTGCAAACACTTCAATGTAATACCAGGCGCGTTGCACCAATCTATTGTCACCGCTGACCATGGACCAAGATTCACCGGCATCATTGGAGACAAAAAGTCCACCTTTATCCGAATTGGAATCACTCTCTATCAAAGCATATACTTTGTTGGAATTGGCCGGACTCACCGCAATGGCCATTTTTCCCTTTTCTTCCGGAAGCCCTTCATGAATTTTTGTCCAGGTCTCCCCTGCATCGGTAGATTTATAAAGACCACTGCCTGCTCCACCACTGATAACGATATTTGGTTTACGCTGATGTTCCCACATGGCCGCATACATAATTTCTGGAAAGTTGGAATCCATGGAAAGCTCCGCAGCTCCGGTCAGGTCATTGACGAATAGGGTGTTTTTCCACGTTTTTCCTCCATCTACCGATTTATAGATACCTCTTTCGGGATTACCTTCAAATAAGGCTCCTTGAGCGGCCACATAAACAATATCAGGGTTCGTTGGATGAATAAGAATTCTGGAAATATGCTGTGTTTTCTCCAAACCTAAATAATGCCAAGTTCTTCCACCATCTGTAGATTTATAGACCCCGTCACCATAAGAAGTCATCACCCCTCTAGGAGCATGCTCTCCCATACCGCAATAGAGGACATTAGGGTTGGATTTGGAAACAGCAACCGCACCAACAGAACCTGTTTTAAAGTAGCCGTCTGAAATATTCTCCCATTTTTGTCCGGCCGTCTCCGTTTTCCACAGGCCACCACCGGTAGTTCCCATATAGTAGGTCATCGGGTCATTGACCACGCCGGAAGCAGTCACAGACCTTCCCCCTCGAAAAGGACCAATGTTCCGATATTTCATCGATTGAAAATAGTCATTGGCTGTTTGCGAAAAACCAACCAGCGTGGCTAACGTACACCCAAGAAAAAGTAATATTTTATTCGGTTTCTTCATTTTAAATTATTTTAACTCCCTCATTATTCAACAAACAAATATTTAAGTCCCAATGCATTAAAAGAAGAATTAAACTCCTTGAGTTCGTTGGACATTACCGCGTCAAACTTCTCCAACTCCTCATTGATTTGAGCCGTAAGCTCATTTTTTACCTGAATATCCTGATCCGTTGGCGGAAAATCATCAATCGCCACCAAGCTGTTTAGATGCCCTAATTTATTGGTCAATTTGATTGGGAAGTTCAATGGGTCTTGCCTACTTCTGTTCTTTGTTTGATATAGGGCCTTTTCCACTTCACCAAGGCTTTCCTTCATCTTCTTGGCCTTTTCAATAAGCTCCTTAGTGGACTCGTTGTCCGCATACTGTTTGGTAAATGCATCTAATTGAGCAGTAACGTTCCTAATCTTTTCTATGGATTTATGGGCCTTATCAATAGTGGTATTGATATCGGTAATAAAGTCGTACTGTTTTTGCATATCTGCAACAGATGCTTCTGCCCTCGGATCCGGAACAATTTTGAAGGTTTCCGTATTGGTATCTCCATTAACGTTAAGATGTACCTTATAGCTGCCTGGAACCGCCTTTGGACCATCTAAATTGGCCCACCAAAGGATCATACCATCCAATAGTTTCGCCCCTTTCCCCCGAGTATCCCAAACAAAGGTATTTCCGCCTTTCTTTACCTCGAGTTTTTTATCCTTTTCCTTTGAAAAGTTATTGTATGTGGCCAAAGTATCGCCTGCCATTGAAGTGTACGTTAGATGTACACTGTCCTTTTCACTGAGATTTTTTAAGTAAAAATGGGTTACCACACCATTAGGATGGTTTTGACCTGAAGTTTTGGATAGCCTACTTGAAGCCCGTCCCTTTGTACGATATGTTTCTTTTGGTTTGTAAAGAATATTTCCGGAACCCTTCTTATTCTCGTCCAACTGATGTAACACGGTTAAATCATCGATCATCCAAAGACTTCTACCTTGAGTGGCCACTATAAGATTATCATCCTTAATGGTCAAATCCGTGATTGGTACAATGGGCAGGTTCATCTGAAAGGAATTCCAATTGGCTCCATCATCAAAGGAAATATATATACCTGTTTCCGTTCCTGCATAAAGCAATCCCTTTCTTTTGGGATCTTCCCGAACAACTCGGGTAAAATGTTCTGCATCGATGCCATTGGTAATCTTGGTCCATGTTTTACCATAATCAGTCGTTTTATATAAATAAGGTTGAAAATCACCTAATTTGTATCGCGTAGCTGCCACGTAACAAGTTCCTTCGTCAAAATAAGAAGGCTCTATACTGTTGATCATATTCCACTCCGGCATATTAGCGGGGGTGACATTTTCCCATGTTTCGCCACCGTCTTTTGTTACATGGATTAACCCGTCATCACTACCTACCCAAAGTAAGCCTTCCTTTAAAGGACTTTCATTGGCCGTAAAGATGGTACAGTAGTATTCTACACTGGTATTATCCTGGGTGATGGGTCCACCACTGGAACCTAACTTGGTGGGGTCGTTCCTGGTAAGGTCGCCACTTAAGACTTCCCAACTTTGCCCTTCATTGGTGGTCATGTGTACATGGTTGGAGAAGGTATAAAGTTTATTTGGATCGTGCCTACTGAATAAAATAGGAAAATTCCATTGAAATCGATACTTCATGGCCTCCGCACCAGCACCCATTGGATTATCTGGCCATACATTTATTCCTCTAACCGTTCCCTTTTCATGATTGACACGGGTAAGAAAACCATCGTAACTACCTCCATACACGATATCGTCATTTTCAGGGTCTACGGCTATCCAAGCGGATTCACCCCCTGCCGTTTCTTCCCAATCATCCTCTGTTATAGCAGAACCATCACTCCTGTGGTTCACTCGCAAGGTAGAATTATCCTGTTGCGCCACATAGATCCGATATGGAAAATGGTTGTCCGTAGTAACCCGGTAAAATTGAGCCGTTGGTTGATTGTAATAGGTACTCCAAGTCTCCCCGCCGTCATAGGAAATCTGGGCACCTCCATCATCGCCAATAATCATGCGTTGCCCATCCTCTGGGGATATCCATAAATCGTGATGGTCTCCATGTGGTGCGTTGAATGACTTAAAGGTTTTACCTCCATCCGTAGATTTATGATAACTTACATTTAGTACATAAACCACATCCTCATCCTGGGTATCTGCATATACGCGTGTGTAATACCAGGCACGTTGTCTTAAACTACGGTCGCTATTGACAAGCGTCCATTTTTTCCCACCGTCCTCGGAACGGTACAGTCCACCTTTTTCTTTATTTTCTACAATGGCCCAAACCCTCTCTGAATTTTTAGGGGAAACTGCTACGCCGATAATCCCCAAAGTATCCGTTGGGAAGCCCTCGTTCTTGGAAATTTCCTTCCAAGTTTCCCCACTATCCGTACTTTTCCATAAGGCAGAACCTTCTCCACCACTACTCAAACTATAAGGCGTACGCTGTGCACGCCAAGTGGATGCGTATAAAATTCTCGGATTGTTAGGGTCGAAGGTCAAATCGACTGCACCAGCCTGTTCGTTTACAAAAAGTATTTGTTTCCAGTTCTTTCCACCGTCCGTACTTTTAAAGACTCCTCTATCCTTGGTGGGTTTGTAAATATCTCCTAAAACCGCTGCATATACTGTGTTATAATCCGTGGGGTGCACCCTGATTCGTGGTACATGCCTACTTTTTTCCAGCCCGGCCTTTTCCCAGGTTTTACCGGCATCCACAGTTTTCCAAACTCCGTAACCCGATGAAACATTACCTCGTAGGGTCTGTTCTCCGCCGCCGACATACATTACATTTGGATCACTCTGTGCAACCTCAACCGCACCAATACTTCCACCAAAGTAACCGTCAGAAATATTTTCCCAGGTGCGTCCTCCGTCCAGTGTTTTCCAAACCCCACCTCCAGTGGCTCCGAAATAATACAGATTAGGTTCCCCCGGAACACCGGTTACTGCTGCTGAACGGCCGCCCCTGAAAGGACCTATTTCTCGATAGTCCAGGCTAGAATATAATTCCTCTGGATAGGTGACGTTGACACTTTTGGATTTGTTTCTCCGTTGTGCTTCCGAAGTATTTGAAAATAATAGAAAAAGGGCCCATAGGCCCAATAAGGTGTAGTTTGGTTTCATTTTGAATTCTTTGAATTAGTCGTCCCTAAATTAAGGAAAAAGGTTTTAAAGAACTCCCCTAAGTGTAGTTTTTCGTGTGTTAATTGTTAAATTGTCAATAATTGCAGCCATTCATCTTTGTAAATAAAATTTCAATTCATCGATTCGCCATGAACAAACTCTTATTCCTATTTTTTTTAACCTTTTATTCTTTTACCATAAGTACGGCCCAGGAATCCTATTTTCTTTTAGACCCTACCCTATCGCCAGACGCCAGCACAATTATTTTTAGCTATGATTCGGACCTTTGGAGTGTTTCTTCAAAAGGTGGAACAGCCGTGCGACTTACCGCCATGGAGGGGAATGAAACCTTACCGAGTATTTCTCCTGATGGTAAATGGCTCGCTTTTAGCGGCACCCAATTTGGCAATAAAGATGTTTTCATTATGCCCTTAGATGGAGGAGAAGTAAAGCAACTCACCTTTAACGATGCCAATGACGATATGGATAGCTGGTCATGGAATTCTGAACATATCTATTTTACGTCATCGAGGTACAATAGATATTCGGGATATGAAGTTTCCATTAGTGGAGATACTCCTAAACGATTGTTTCAAAATTATTTTAATACGGTTGCCAACATTGCTACCCACCCGATAACGGGAGAAATTTTCTTTAATGAAAGTTGGGAGGCTAAAAATTTTACACACCGTAAACGGTATAAAGGAGCATACAATCCGGATATTAAGTCTTATAACCCCGAAACAAAGGAATATAAAGAATATACATCTTACAACGGAAAAGACCTTTGGGCCACCTTGGATAAAAGCGGAAATCTATTTTTTGTATCCGACGAAGCCAATGACGAATACAATTTGTATCAAATAAGGGGGAACCAAAAAAGTCAATTGACCGATTTTGAATCCTCCATAGGTCGTCCAAATGTGAGTGCCAACGGGGAACTAATCGTTTTCAGTAAAGACTATCAAATCTTTACCTATAACGTAAAGAATGGGACCGCAACCAAAGTACCTATAAAAATTACGCGGAATAATACCTTAAAGAAAAAACAGGATTTTAAGGTTCAAGGTAATATCAGCAACTTTTCTGTTTCCCCTGACAATAAAAAATTGGCATTTGTATCCAGAGGAGTATTATTTGTCTCGGATATCAAAGGGAAATTTATAAAACACATTCCCATTAAAAAAGGGGAGCGCGTATTGGAAGTGTTGTGGTTGAAGGACAATAAAACCCTCTTTTACAACCGTACCCATAGGGGATATACCAATCTATTCACGATTGCAGCGGACGGAAGTACTTTAGAAAAACAGCACACCGATGATTTAAGAAATAACGTGAATTTATTAATAGATCCGGACTTTAAAAAAGCGCTTTACATCAGTGGCAGGGACGAATTGAGGTTGTTGGACCTTTCAAGCTTTAAAAGTGAACTATTACTAAAGGATGAATTTTGGGCATTGTATGCACCACAACCTTATTTCTCTCCCAATGGAAGCCATATTGTTTACAATGCCATCCGGAATTTCGAGTCCGATGTTTTTGTAATTCGTCTTTCTGATAAAAAAATCACAAATCTTACCAATACCGGTGTTTCCGAAAGCTCCCCGGTGTGGTCTCCAGATGGTAAGTACTTGTATATGGTATCCAATTTAGTAAAACCATCTTACCCCTACGGATTGGACGAAGCGCAAATTTATCAAATGCCCTTGGATAAATATGAAGACCCTTATTCCTCTGAGAAACTGGTTGAGTTGTTCAAGGAGGAAGAAAAAAAAGAGGAAGAGGACAAGAAAGAGGATGAGAATAAAAAAGGTGAAAAAGAGAAAGAGCTAATTACGATTAAAATTAATGAGGAGGGTATTATGGATAGGATTACAGCTATAAGCCCCTCTTTTGGAAGGCAGAGAAACCCAACCGTAATTAAAAAAGATGATGCGCAACATATACTTTATTTGAGCAACCATGACGAAGGAGAAACAAAACTTTGGAAAACCGTTATTGAACCCTTTAAAAAAAATAAAATTGAAAAAGTACTGGACGAGAAAATCAGCGGATATCAGATAGCACGTGCTAAAGACGATTACTATCTTTTAGGTAAAGGAAACCTCCACACTTTTGATGTGGAAAAAAACAAAGCTGATAAGATTGATATGGACCATACTTTTAGAAAAAACCTATCCGAAGAATTCAGTCAAATGTTTCATGAGGCTTGGGCCGGATTTGAAGAAAATTTCTACGACGGTGAATTCCATGGAGCGGATTGGACCGTCTTGAGAAAAAAGTACGAGCAATATCTCCCTTATATCACAAATCGGGGTCAGTTGCGCTTATTATTTAATGATATGCTGGGAGAACTCAACACTTCTCATTTTGGATTCCGGTCCTCTGGCGATGAAGAAGATGAATTCTATGATACAAAAACTTTGGCTACCGGTATCCAATTCTCCAATGACCAACCTTTTATGGTGGACTATATTATACAAGATGGTCCGGCAGATATATCGGGTAAAAATATTAAAAAAGGGGACCTACTGGTGGCAGTGAATGGAATACCTATAGATTCAAAAAGAAATAGGGAATCTTACTTTAACCAGCCTTCTTTGGATGAAGAAATGGAATTAAAATTTAGTAGATCTGGTAAAACAATCACAGTAAATCTGCACCCAGCAAGCACTAATACTCAAAGAAATTTACTTTATGACCTATGGGTAGATGAAAATCAAAAGTACGTAGATGAAAAAGCGGATAAGAAAATAGCTTATGTACATATGAAAAACATGGGAGGTGGGGAACTAGAAAACTTTAAAAGAGAAATGGTTTCAGAGACCAATCAAAGGGAAGCGTTAATTCTAGATTTGCGCTATAATACCGGAGGAAACGTGCATGATGAAGTTTTACAATTTTTGTCGCAAAAACCCTATTTGAAATGGAAATATAGGGACGGCGCATTAGCTCCCCAACCAAATTTTGCGCCTGCGGTAAAACCAATCATATTATTGATGAACGAACAATCATTGAGTGACGCGGAAATGACTGCCGCTGGATTTAAAGCTCTCGGTTTGGGGAAAACCTTAGGGACCGAAACGTATCGCTGGATTATTTTTACTTCAGGAAAAGGATTGGTAGACGGTTCCTTTTATCGTTTACCAGCATGGGGATGTTTCACACTGGATGGTAAAAACTTGGAAAAAACGGGGGTAAAACCAGACATAAAGGTACCTGAAACCTTTAGCGATCGGTTGGAAGGTAGCAAACCTCAATTGGACAGGGCCATTCAGGAAATACTTCAGCAACTCTAGTACGCTTTTCTTTAGAATCAAAGAACCATTTATCATGGCTCTAAAAACTCCAGACAAACGGGCGCTGGCAGGGCTATTTCCTCCAAAAACTCCAAAGTGCCTTGGTCTTCGTTTCTTTTAAAAACAACGATATTGTTACTCTTTTGATTAGCGACAAGTAGAAATTTTCCTGTGGGATCAATGGTAAAATTACGAGGCCAATCTCCCCGAACAGATTCTCTGCCGACAAAGCTCAAACTTCCTGTATTCTCGTCTACCTTAAAAATGACAATGGTCTGTTCACCCCGGTTGGAGCCATATAGAAATTTTCCATCGGGCGACAGGTGAATGTCCGCGCAAAAACTATCTCCGGTAAAATCTTCTGCCAGTGTAGCATATGTTTCCATTTCAGTATAACTCGAACCCGCTCTTTGAAAAACTGTAACGGTAGAGTTCAGTTCATTAATCGTGTATAGAAATTTTCCATTTTGGCCGAAAGTAAAATGCCTTGGCCCCGCTCTATCAGGTAAATCAATAGAAGCTTGTTCGTTCGGAACAAACCCACTATTTACCTTTTTATAACGCTTAACAGCATCTAGTCCCAAATCGGCAATAAACAGTCCATCCTCCATAAATTCGGCAGAATGAGCATGGGAAGTCTTGACGGTGTCCAGGCTTTTATGGTCAATTCGTTGTGGGTTCGCCTCTAAACCGCCCATTGCGTTTAAACTAAAAATGGTAGCGCTTCCACCGGTATAGCTTGAAGCAGCCAGATATCTCCCGTCCTCAGATACCGCTATATGACAGGGGTGCGCTCCAACCGTCGCTATGGCATCCTTTTCAATCAATTTACCGTCAACAAGTTTATAAGCCATGACCCCGCCTGAAGTATTTTCAAAAGTATCCGTTTCCAAAACAGAATAAAGCACTTTATTGTTAGGAGAGAACTTTAAGTAGGATGGATTTTCTATCGTCGCTGCCAATTTTTTGTCCGTAAGAGCTCCAGTATTTGTATTAAATTTTAATTGATAAATACCATTACTCTCCCCATCGGTGTATGTTCCCACATATAAATCATACATTTTGTTTTCGATATTTGTTTTGCAAGATCCAAATATTAATAGATATAGACCCAAAAGAATACCTTGTTTTATTTTCATGTTTCTTAATTAAAAACCTAAAAATAATCACTTAGTATTATATAGCTATTAGAAAAGAGAACTTTAAAATAATCCTATAGGCTATTTCTATTTTTTTAAGTCACCCTATGACATGAGCAAATTTCAACTCTTGGTATCATCTTCCTTGCTAAGATACTTTTTGTAGATTTTCTTGGTCTTTTTTAAATCCACGAGAGCGGCAATCAAGACAACTATTAGGATTAAAGCAATAATTGTTAGAAGTAAATACATGGTTAGGGGTTATTTACTTCTTTAGAAACATCATTTTAGGAAAAGTCACGAGTTCTTCTTTTTTATTATCGAAATAATCCACCAAGTGGTGTCCCTAAAAAGTTCATAAGTGTAATATTATAAAGTCCTTTTAATTTCTTTGCGAAGATAGACACCAGTAACCAAGGTCGCCAATACGTCGGCGATTGGAAAGGAAATCCAAACGCCCAATTCCCCATAAAGTTTGGGTAATATTAAGATTAAGGGGATAAAGAAAAACCCTTGCCTGGATAAGGTCAGCAATAAAGCTGGGACCGCCTTACCAATGGCCTGAAAATACGCAGCCCCAATCAATTGCAAGGCAATAATGGGTGTCGCAGCAAACACCCATCGCATAGCATTTGGGGCGTTCTTTAGAACAAATGCGTTGGTCTTCAAATCATGCGCGGACATTTCTGGTTTATCACTAAGAAATAATGCGGTAATCGCTTCAGGGAAAATCATAAGACCTATAAAGACAAATGTTGCCAATAGGGACGCATAGGTAATAGCTGTATTAATAGTTTTACGTACCCTTTGGTATTTGTGGGCTCCGTAATTAAATCCGGCGATCGGTAAAAAGGCTTGAGTAATACCAAAAACAGGAAAAAGGGCAAACATCAACATACGACCTATTATGGCATACACCGCTACCATAGCCTCTCCCCCCAAGGTGAACAAAATGTTGTTCATTATCAGATAAATTACACTAACTACCGCCTGTCTTGCCAAGGTTACAAAACCTAGAGATCCCATTTCCTTTACTATGGGAAAATCTAACCCTAAGTGCCTCCATTGAGTCTTCATTTCTGAGTGCCTCGAGAAGAAAAAATATCCTACATATGAGAAACAAAGTATATAGCCTATTGTGGTTGCCCAAGCGGCCCCGGTCATTCCCCAATCGAACACATAAATAAATAGGTAGTCCATCAAGAGATTACCAACAGATGGTATTATCATGGCAATCATAGCAAATTTGGGTTTTCCCTCAGCCCTAATAACCGTATTACCCATCATGCAAAGTGCCAGAAAAGGGACACCATATAATACAACGGTATAGTAAATTTTTGCGGGTTCATAAATAGCCCCCTTTCCACCAAATGTGGGTATAATCGATTCTATAAAGGTTAGGCCCACTATAACCATGGTAATGGTAATAAATAGTGTTAGGGTAATCTGATTTCCGAAAGTAATAAAGGCCTTTTCCTTTTTATTAGATCCCAATGCCCTAGAAATAATACTGGAACCGCCAACACCAATAGCCATACCCAACGCTCCTATAAAAAATGAAACGGGAAGTACAACATTAATCGCCGCTATGGCAATGGAACCTATCCAATTTCCAACAAAAATGGAGTCGACCAAAACATTTAGGGACATCACAAGAATACCAATACTGGCAGGAACCGCTTGGCCTATCAATAGTTTACCTATGGGTTGCTTTCCCAGTTCTTCCGATGTAAATTTGGCCATAGCCCTATCGTATTAAAAAAGAAAATAGTAGAAAAAAACGGTCAATTTCAATTTGTTGACCAAAATTATCCATTAGCTATAGTCGAAATATAGCTTTTGATTTATTCAAATCAATGCTTAAAAACCATTACCCAGCTGCTTCTACCGTTCTATGCCCGAACTTTAAACTTGATTTAAGTCTGTGGTAGGACATGCTCTTTTTCCCAGGTATCGACCCATTGTGCCATTAATGATACCCATGCATCATTATCATTTAAGCAGGGAATATGTTTGTAAGATTCTCCCCCCGCTTCCGTAAACTGATGTTTCCCCTCCATAGCAATCTCTTCGAGAGTTTCCAAACAATCCGACACAAATGCGGGAGTTACAACGGCCAATTTCTTCTTTCCTTCCTTAGGAAAACGTTCGAACTCAAAATCGGTATAGGGTTTTAACCAAGGATCATTGGGAAGACGCGATTGAAAGGATACACTTACTTTCTCCTCTGGAAGGTTCATATAGTTTCGAACCAGTTCCGTCATTTTATAACACTGATGCCTATAACACGTATGATGGGCCACTGAATTGGTAGAACAACAGGAACTATCTATTTTACAATGAAAATTTGTGGGATCGGATTTTCTAATATGACGTTCCGGTATCCCATGGTAGGAGAAAAGAAGATGGTCGTACTCAAAATCCTTCAACCCTTCCTTAATGGATTCCGATAATACCTTTATATAATCAAGATTCTTATAGAAGGCCGGTAATGTAGTTATCTTCATGCCTGGAAAAAATTCGTCCTTTACCTCCAGTGTCTTGACAACGACCGTCTCAAAAGAGGACATTGCATAATGGGGATACAAGGGCACCAATAATACATCATCAACACCTTTATCTTTCAATTCTTGTAACGCACTTTTTATGGTCATGCTCCCATATCGCATTCCTAAGGCCACAGGGACCTGAGTATGCTTACGAAGCTTCTCCGAAAATCGTTCCGAAAGGACTATTAAGGGAGAACCTTCTTCCCACCATATTTTAGAATAGGCCTCGGCTGATTTCTTTGGCCTGGTTTGTAATATGATACCTCTCACGAGGATATTTCTCAACCATTTTGGCACGTCTATCACACGTTCGTCCATAAGAAACTCATCCAAATATGGTTTAACGTCCTTTGCGGTCGGACTATCAGGTGATCCCAAATTAACCAATAAAACTCCCTTCATTTCCTAATATTGAATTTTGAATTGCAAAAATAACCATTGAAAACCGATGATATTTTAATTTTAGGCAATAGTTTTCTATACTACCATAAAGTCCATCGATTTATTCACCTAAAATTTTATGGGCCAACTAATTTTCTTATGTTGTACTGAAACTTAAAATTTATGGATTCAATTTTTAAGGATATCCCGAGGGATTCATTGATATATCTTGGTGTAGCGGTTACTATTTTTCTGGTTATCTATTGGGTCGCACTCTACATACTTCGAAAACTGGGCAAAGACCCAAGATACCTTATACCAGAGGGCGTAATGAAACGAGTTGCCCTACCCATCTTTCTTATTTTTATTTCCATAATCATTCGGATGGCGGCCTTTAGACAATTATTCGGTCTAGAAGATGAAGAATATTGGTTTAAAAAAGCAAGCACCCTGCTATTTATATTTGCTATGACATGGCTAATTATAGGAATTCTGAAGGTTGTAAAGCAATTAATAATAAAAAACTACGATGTTAACTCCGCCAATAATCTAAAGGCCCGAAAAGTGTATACGCAGTTCAACATTTTGGAGCGTATCATCATTTTTATAGTTGTAATACTGGCAATAGGGCTGGCTTTGATGAGTTTTCAAGAAATACGGGAACTTGGGGTGAGTATTTTTGCATCGGCCGGAGTTGCCGGTATCATTATTGGTTTTTCGGCACAAAAACTCATCGGTACCGTATTGGCAGGAATACAAATTGCAATCGCACAGCCTATAAAGTTGGATGACGTAGTTATCGTAGAAGGGGAATGGGGCCGCATTGAGGAAATCACTTTAACTTATGTGGTAGTTAAAATTTGGGATAAAAGACGTTTAATTGTGCCTACCCCCTATTTCATTGAAAAACCCTTCCAAAACTGGACAAAAACCTCATCCGATATATTGGGTACTGTATTTTTATACACGGATTACAAGGTTCCGTTTGATGCCCTACGCCAAGAGCTAACAAAAATCTTGGAGAATACCGATTTGTGGGACCAAAAAGTTAATGTGCTACAGGTAACGGACAGTAAAGTTAATTGTGTGGAGATTAGGGCATTGATGAGTGCAAAGGACTCCCCTACTGCATGGGATTTGCGGGTGCATGTCAGAGAAAAATTGATATCTTTCCTTCAGGAGAATTATCCGGAAAGCATTGTGCACAACAGATTATTACTTAACGAAAAGGACGGTAAGGCTTCAACCGAAAATTAACACAAATGAAATACACTTTATTATTCACTTTTTTCCTGCTCTCCCTTAGTGGAATAAAGGCCCAAACGATTACCTGCTCCCCCTTGGACAAAGAGGCTGTAGTTTCTAAAATAGACGAAATTCAGGCATCGGGAAAATCGGTTTTTGGACAGACTATGGTGGCCGTAGGCAAAACTTTTTTAAAAACTCCCTATGTGGCCAAGACCCTTGAAATAGGGGATACGGAAACTTTAGTTGTTAATCTAAAAGGATTGGACTGTACCACGTTTGTTGAGAATGTACTTGCTTTTTCCTTACTGTTAAAAGAGAATAAAAACACATTTGAAGATTTCACAAAGACATTAGAAACCATTCGGTATAAAAATGGCACTTTGGATGGGTACGCTTCTAGACTTCATTACTTTTCCGAATGGATTGCCAACAATGCCGAAAAAGGCTTATTGAAGGATATTACGGGGGAGATTGGCGGCAACCAAATTACCAAGGATATCAACTTTATGAGCGAACATCGTGACCTCTATCCTTTTCTTGCTGACGATATCAATTTCGAAAAAATCAAAGCTTCGGAAAATTACCTTAACAGCCAGCCCATTTGTGTCTTAGCTCAAAATCAGATTGCCGAAAACGAGCACTTAATACAATCCGGCGATATCATTGCACTAGCAACCACCATTAACGGTCTGGATGTTACCCATACGGGAATTGCCACACGAGAAGCAGACGGTAGAATACATTTATTACATGCCTCCACCGGTTCCATGGAGGTTGAAGTTTCGGATAAGCCATTGGTGGAGTATCTAAAAAAGATTAAAGGTAATACCGGAATTATGGTTGCGAGACCCTTATAAGTTATAAAGCCTACGAACCATTGAGTTTGTTTTTAAATTTTTATTATGATTCTCATTTTAGAAAACCCTCGAAAACAATACCCATTTTATCGACTAACTTCATTTTTTATGATGGATTATTTAATCCATTACGGACGCAACAAACTAATCAGTTTGAAAACTATAAGCTATTTGCCAAAGCCATTACGTATTTTTTCGGCGTAGTCCCATACTTTTTCTTAAAAGCGGTAATAAAATGGCTCGATGTACTATACCCTATCTTTAGCCCTATTTCACTTACATTATATTCACCACTTTCCAACAAGCGCCGTGCATATTCCATCTTGTAATCGAACAAAAAACTGTATACGGAGTCCCCATATATTTGTTTGAATCCTTCCTTTAAACGCTTCAGACTTAAACCGATTTCCTTGGAAAGTTCCGATAAGGTAGGAGGCTCGGCCATATTGGAAATAATGATTTCCTTGGCTTTACGTATACGTTTAACATTGTCCTCATCGACCAGAAAAGGACATTGTTCCACATCTGCATCCGTATTTTTATTAAAGTAAAGGGCAATCAACTCATAGATTTTCCCTTTTACATACAGGCTTTTAACAGTAGGATGCAGATTATAGTTAATAATCTGACTTAACACCACTGCAATTGGTGGGGACACGGGGTCTTGGGCGTAATACTTTTTTTCTTTGTTTTCTTCACTTAAAAAGGGAATATAGTTGGCCTCTTCAGAAAATAAGGAATGGAATTTACGAATACTCATCACTACCGATACCATCCAAGAATTAGGCGAAAGCAATAGATTTAAAGGTAAATCCAATTGCGTATTATAGAGCAACAGTGAATTTTCTTCAGTAACTTCCAAAGCATAGTTTCCTTGATTAAAAACAAACTTTCCGCCACCTTTCAGACAAAAATGGAACTGAATATAACTTCGGTTGATTTCCCGCGTAACCTTCTTTATTTCAGGTGTATTGTTTTGTATTTTAAGTATATAAAACCCGTTTTCTATAGGTAGCTCCTCAAAGGAACCTTGGGCGATGTTTTTACTTTCCATAAATTAAAATTTAAAAACCCTTTTATTTAGAATCCATCTAAATAGTGATATTCGAAAATCGTGTTAAACGTTGTAAAATTAAGGGTTTTAAGCCGATTTCTATTGTATTTGGTCTAAAATCACTTCTATCGATGCTAATAGTTCCTCTAGCGTTACTTTTATTGATTTGATGATTCTATTTTTGTCGCCGCGACTATGAAAGATTACCACATTTCTAAACATAGCTCCTTCTACACCATTGGACTTAATTATAAAAAGGCCGACGCGGAGATTAGAGGAAAATTCAGTTTGGACGAAGTTTCAATGACTGCTTTATTGAGAAAGGCCAAGGAACAAGGTATCGATGGTCTAATAGCAACCTCAACCTGCAACCGAACCGAACTTCATGGTTTTGCCCAGCATCCCTTCCAGCTCATTAAACTATTATGTGATTTTTCCCTTGGAAGTGTAGAAGAATTTCAAGAGGTAGCTTACGTTTATAAGAATAAAGAAGCGATTTCCCATCTTTTTAGGGTCGGAACGGGACTTGATAGTCAAATTTTAGGGGATTTTGAAATTATCAGTCAATTAAAGCAAAGTTTTTTCCGATCTAAAAAGGAAGGCATTGCGAACCCATTCATGGAACGTTTGGTAAATGCGGTCATACAAGCGAGCAAGCGTATTAAAAACGAAACGGAGATTTCCTCCGGAGCAACTTCGGTTGCCTTTGCATCCGTACAATACATTTTAAACAATGTGGAGGATATCAGCAATAAGAATATTCTATTGTTCGGTACCGGTAAAATTGGTCGAAATACCTGTGAAAACCTCATAAAACACACCAAAAATCCACATATTACCTTAATAAATCGAACAAAGGAGAAAGCAGATAAGGTGGGTGGTAAATTTAACCTCACCGTTAAGGACTATGGGGATTTGCAAGCAGAAATAAGGAAAACAGATGTGTTGGTCGTAGCAACAGGCGCACAGAAACCAACCGTTTGTAAGGAACTTATTTATACAAAGAATCCTTTGTTGATTCTTGACCTTTCAATTCCTAAAAATGTGGATGATAATGTCTTGGAACTGGATAACGTATCCCTCTTGCATTTGGACCATTTATCCCAAATAACGGATGAAACTCTGGAAAAGCGAAAAGAATTTATTCCTAAGGCAGAATCTATCATCGAAGCGGTTAAAGGTGATTTCATTCAATGGCTGGAAACCAGAAAATTCGCTCCGGTAATAAAGGCCCTTAAAATGAAACTGAAAACGATGAAGGATGAAGAACTTGACTATCAATCAAAAAAAACTTCCAATTTTGACGCAGAACAGGCGGAATTAATTACAAACAGGGTCATCCAGAAAATCACCAAACAATTTGCCAACCACCTTAAGGATGACACCATCGATTCCGATTCTAGCCTAGAGCTTATTCAGAAAGTATTTCAATTAGAGCTAGAGACCAAATGAACAGAGTAATTCGAATAGGTACACGCGATAGTGAATTGGCACTATGGCAGGCCAACACCGTTAAAGACCAATTGGAGGAATTGGGGCATCAAGTGGCTTTGGTTCCCGTGAAATCAACGGGAGACTTAGTCTTGGACAAACCACTTTATGAACTTGGAATTACCGGGATTTTCACAAAAACCCTGGACGTGGCTATGCTCAATGGCGATGTTGACATTGCCGTACATTCGATGAAGGATGTTCCCACCATGTTACCCAAAGGAATTGTTCAAGCTGCAGTATTAAAGAGGGCCAACTATATGGATATCTTGGCTTTTAATAAGAATGAGGAATTTTTGGGTTCACCGGACGGTATTATCGCCACAGGGAGTTTAAGGCGCAAAGCACAATGGCTCAACCGCTATCCTACCCATACCGTTGTGGACCTAAGGGGAAATGTTAACAGTCGCCTACAAAAACTTGAGGACAACGACTGGAACGGAGCTATTTTTGCCGCTGCTGGATTAGAACGTATTGGCCTTGAACCTGAAAACACCATTGGCCTTACTTGGATGGTACCAGCACCTGCACAAGGGGCTATTATGGTAGTTGCAATGGAGAGCGATGAAGAAATACGGGAAATTTGTGAGGAACTGAATCACAGGGAAACCGAAATATGTACCAAATTGGAACGTGATTTCCTAAGGGAATTAGAAGGAGGTTGCTCAGCTCCTATCGGTGCATTGGCCTATATTGACAAGGACGAAAAAGTGAATTTGAAAGGGGTACTGCTTACGGTAGATGGCTCTAAAAAATTGGAGGCTACGCTAACGGCACCACTTGGAAAACACGAGCAGTTGGGAATTGATGCGGCCAAAAGTATACTAAGCAGAGGTGGCAAACGTTTGATGAACGAATTACAGGGTGCCAACCTGAAGACCACCATATTCTCCACCAAAAAACTGACAGAGGCTCAGTTGCAAAAATTTAAAGGCACAATTAAAGTAGATTCTGAAGATTTCATTAAAATAAGTCCCAATAGGATTTCCCCAATCGTATTGAAAAAGAAACTTAAAAACGTCGTTTTTACTAGTAAAAATGCCGTTGAAAGCCTTTTGACCAATATAAGTCCTGCAGAACTCCAATTCGAAAACATTTACTGTGTAGGGCGAAAAACAAGAAGGCTTCTTCAGAAAAAAATTGGAAAAGTGACCCATTTCGAAAATAGCGCAAAGGACCTAGCAAAACATCTGGTGGAGTACGTAGAGGGTACGGAAGTCAATTACTTTCATGGAAACTTAAGTTTAGAGGACTTACCAAGCATTCTGGAAGAAAATAAGATTACCGTAAACAAAATAGAAGCCTATAGGACTAAGCTTTCCGGTAAATCCATTGAGAATTCAGTAGAAGGAATTCTATTTTATAGTCCATCAACTATTGAAAGCTATTTATTAAAAAACAAACCAAATAAAGTTGCTTATTGTATTGGTGAAACCACTGCAAAAGAAGCTAGAAAACACTTTAAAGAGGTGAAGGTTGCAAAAATACCCGATATGGAAAGTGTAATTGATTTGGTAAATGAAGATTACAATACGAAATGAGCTTAAAAAACGATTTATTTTTACGAGCCCTAAAGGGTGAGACGGTTGAAAGACCACCGGTATGGATGATGCGACAGGCAGGAAGATATCTACCGGAATTTATGGAAATCAAGGAAAAGTACGACTTTTTCACGCGCTGTCAGACTCCTGAATTGGCTTCTGAAATTACGGTACAACCTATACGAAGATACGGTATGGATGCTGCCATCCTGTTCAGCGATATCTTGGTAATACCTCAAGCTATGAACATCGAGGTTCAAATGAAACCCAATTTTGGTCCTTTTTTGCCCAATCCCATAAGATCTCAAAAGGACGTAGACCAAGTGATTGTCCCAGATGTAGAAGAAACGCTAGGTTACGTTATGCAGGCCATTACTGCTACCAAGGAAAAACTGAATGATGAAGTCCCTCTAATCGGGTTTGCAGGTTCCCCATGGACTATTTTGTGCTATTGCGTACAGGGTCAAGGAAGCAAGACTTTTGACAAAGCCAAGGAATTTTGTTTTACACAACCCATAGCCGCCCATGAGCTACTTCAAAAAATTACAGATACAACCATTGCTTATCTCAAAGCAAAAGTGAAATCGGGTGTTAATGCAGTTCAAGTGTTTGATTCTTGGGGAGGAATGTTGTCTCCTGTGGATTATCAAGAATTTTCATGGCAATACATACAGCAGATTATAGATGCCCTTAAAGAGGAGGCCCCCGTTATTGTATTTGGCAAAGGATGTTGGTTCGCTTTAAAAGATATGGCCAAGTCCGGTGCTTCGGCACTTGGAGTGGATTGGACCTGTTCGGCACAGAATGCCCGTTACCTTACGGGAGGAAATATTACGCTGCAGGGAAATTTTGACCCTTCTCGGTTATTATCCCCACCTGCGGAAATAAAGAAAATGGTCACTCAAATGATACGGGAATTTGGAAAAGACAAATATGTAGTAAACTTAGGTCATGGAATTCTTCCAAATGTACCTGTAGAGAATGCTAAGGCCTTTATAGATGCTGTCAAAGAGTATAAGTAATAGAAGTATTGTTCACATAATCAGTGAAAAGACTCTCAATACCTTTCAAGAGGCTCCAAGACTTCGTATTTTAGGGCTATGATTACCATAGCAAATGGCACTTTTGAAATTACACCTATCCATGAAAAATATGCTTGGAGAATTTGTGACTTTGTTACGGTAAACACCTCAAGGTTAAAGACCTATTTCCCGAGAACATTGACCGAGAATCTTACTCCAGATTTATCCCAACTATTTGTAGATCGAAAGATTAAGGATTTTAAAAGTAAGAACGAGTTTTTATTTGTGATAAAAAACACCATAGATAGAACGGTTGCGGGATTGTTGTTTGTCAAAAATCTGGATTATACCAAAAAAGAGGCCGAGCTTGCTTACTGTATCGGATACCAGCATGAAGGTATTGGGATAACCACTATGGCCGTGAACAAGATAACCGATTGGTCTTTTAAGGAATTGGATATAAAAACACTTCGAATCATTGTACATAAAACGAATTTGGCCAGTATTCGGGTTGCAGAAAAATGTGGTTATGTATGGAAGGGAACCTTACCAAAAGAACACCAACCTCCTGAAATGCCGGCTATGGATATGGAACTTTACATAAAGACCCATGAAGGATAAATTTTACGATTATATACAAAATCTTCAGGATAGGATTACCCAAAAACTAGAGCAGATAGATGGAAAAGCCAAGTTCAGGGAGGATCTTTGGAAAAGACCGGAAGGTGGAGGGGGTAGAACCCGAGTTATCGAAAATGGAAATGTTTTTGAAAAAGGAGGGGTTAATATTTCTGGTGTGCACGGGGCCCTACCCGAAAGCATGCAAAACTATTTTAATGTAGCGGATGCCGATTTTTTTGCCTGTGGCTTAAGTTTGGTACTACATCCAAAAAACCCAATGGTTCCAACGGTGCATGCTAATTGGCGCTATTTTGAAATGTATGATAAAAACGGAAAACTGGTTGACCAATGGTTTGGTGGTGGACAAGATTTAACTCCTTATTATTTATTCGATGAGGATGCGGCTCATTTTCATAGTGTATGTAAAGAAGCCTGTGACAAACATCACCCCACATTTTATAATTCCTATAAAAATCGTTGTGATGCATATTTTTGGAATGCCCATAGGAATGAAGCCAGGGGTATTGGAGGATTATTTTTCGACTATTGTAAAAAAACGGAGGAAATGTCCATGCAGGACTGGTACGGATTCGTTACCGAAATTGGTGATAGCTTCCTAAACAGCTATATACCCATCGTTACAAAAAGAAAAAACCTCTCTTATTCCCAAGAACATAGGGATTGGCAGGAAATCCGTCGTGGAAGGTATGTAGAATTTAATTTGGTACACGATAAAGGCACGTTGTTCGGTCTTAAAACCAATGGCCGTATAGAAAGTATATTGATGAGTCTTCCCCCGCATGTACAATGGAAATATGATCATAACCCCAAAGCGGGAAGTGAAGAGGAACGACTTTTAACCGTATTAAAAAAACCTAAAGATTGGGTATAAATAATAATGAAACAAAAAATATATCAAATCGATGCTTTTACGGACACCCTCTTTGGCGGTAATCCGGCAGCCGTATGTATTCTGGACACTTGGTTACCTGATGATACGATGCAAAAAATAGCCGCCGAAAACAACTTGGCGGAAACGGCTTATACCGTACCTACAGGAAATGAATACGAGCTTCGATGGTTTACACCAGAGGTAGAGGTCGACTTATGTGGACATGCTACCTTGGCCACGGCCTATGTTCTATTTGATTATTACGACCACAAAGGAAATACCATTCGGTTTGTATCGCCCAGAAGTGGTGAACTATTAGTAAAAAAAGGTGATGACGGATTAATGACCATGGATTTTCCAACGGACGACTTAGTTTCCGTTGAAAGTGTAAAGGAAATCAACGAAGCTATTGGTAAGCAAACCTTGGAAACTTTTAAAGGCAAAACAGATTATTTGTTGGTTTACGAAGACCAACGGGACATTGAAAACATCAAGCCTAATTTTCACCTATTGAACCAGTTGGATTGCAGGGGCGTTATTGTTTCGGCTAAAGGAGATGCAGTCGATTTTGTGTCCCGGTTCTTTGCTCCACAATGTGGTATTCCGGAAGACCCCGTAACAGGTTCGGCACACACGACCCTTACCCCCTATTGGTCTAAAAAATTGAACAAAAAAGTAATGACTGCCAAGCAGTTATCGGCAAGAGGTGGTGACCTTACCTGTGAATTTTGGGGTGACCGGGTGAAAATTTCAGGTAACGCCATTTGTTATCTTGAAGGTGAAATCAATATATAAATTAAAAAGTATAAGTTCCTAAAACTAGCAATATGTACCCACTCATAAGAAACAGAAGATTACGCGCATCCGAATCCATAAGAAGATTGGTCAGGGAGACTATCATAAGTCCAGATGATTTTTTAGTCCCTCTATTTGTGGTAGAGGGTAAAAACATTAAAGATGAAATTCCCTCCATGCCCAATTACTATAGGCTAAGCTTGGATAATCTGGAAAAAGAGGTCAAGGAACTTTGGAAAATGGGGCTTTGCTCCGTCTTGTTATTCGTAAAAGTACCGGACAATTTAAAGGATAATGCAGGAACCGAAGCAATCAATGATAATGGTTTAATGCAATTGGCGATTAAAACGGTCAAAAATACCTGTCCGGAGATGCTCGTCATGACCGATGTGGCATTAGACCCCTATTCTTCCTATGGGCATGATGGTATTGTAACGGATGGCGAGATTCTAAATGAAGAAACCGTGGAAATTCTTTCAGAAATGAGTGTTTCCCATGCCAAGGCAGGTGCCGATTTTGTGGCACCAAGTGATATGATGGATGGAAGAATTCTTAGTATACGGGAAGCTCTAGAGGATGAAGGTTATATCAATACGGGAATCATGAGCTATAGTGCCAAATATGCCAGTGCCTTTTACGGACCATTTAGAGATGCCCTGGATTCTGCCCCCGTGGATATTAAGAACGTTCCCAAGGACAAAAAGACCTACCAGATGGATTATGCCAATCGGTATGAAGCTATCAGGGAAACCCAAATGGACATTGACGAAGGTGCCGATATCGTCATGGTAAAACCCGGTCTTTGCTATTTGGATATTGTTCGGGAAATCAAAAATGAAGTGGATGTTCCCGTGGCCGTTTATCAAGTTTCCGGAGAGTATGCCATGGTAAAAGCTGCTGCCGAAAAAGGCTGGTTGGATCATGATGCCGTGATGATGGAGCAATTGACCGCAATCAAACGCGCAGGGGCGAATATGATCGCCTCTTATTTCGCCAAAGATGTTGTCAAACTGCTTAATACCTAAAATTACTACGCCCACAACATCCGCATACAATGTAACATTCCACCAAAGGCATTATCTTTAGAGGGAACCAAACCTCCTTTTTATGAAAAATGTCCTTTTCTACGCTTCGCTGTCCTGTTTTGTGATACTGGGTGCTTGTAAACATCAGACCCAAGAGCAAGTTACTCCCAGCCCTACGGAAAAAGCACAACGGTTCTCCAGCAATTATACCCCTCCAAAATTTGAAAACGATCAGCGGACCAACAAAATTACTGGGACTCAGGATAAAATCCAGGAGATTTTTGAAGCCAATGCTAAAGCCAGACATATTCCGGGTATCAGCTACGGCATTGTAGTGGACGATTCACTGATACTTACCGGAAGTTATGGTGTTATTGACCTTGAAACACAAATCAAAGCCAGCCCTACAAAAGCCTTCCGGATTGCGAGCATGACCAAAAGTTTTACGGCCATGGCCATTTTAAAATTGCGGGACGAAGGCAAGCTGGATTTGGACGACCCTGTATCAAATTACTTTCCGCAGTTGGACACCTTGGTATACCTTACCCAAGATTCCCCGGCAATTACCATAAAGAATCTTCTAACGATGACCGCAGGCTTTCCCGAGGACAACCCTTGGGGCGATCGCCATTTGAACGATGCTACTGAAATGTTGGAAAATATGCTGGCCGAGGGACTTTCCCTCTCCAAGGTTCCTTCCTTTCAATTCGAATATAGCAATACCGGATATGGCATGTTGGGTCAGATTGTGGCAAAAGTGTCCGGAAATACCTTTCAGGAGTACATCACCCAAAATATCCTAATTCCATTGGGTATGGAGCATACTTATTGGGAATATGAAAAAGTACCCGAGGATATGCTGGTACACGGATACCGATATGAGGATGACACTTGGAAGCCCGAACCTACTTTGCACGATGGCGTCTTCGGTTCCATGGGCGGGCTGATTACCACGATAGCCGATTTTTCAAAATATGTGAGTTTTCACCTCACCGCATGGCCACCCAGAAGCGAAAAAGACAATGGGCCTGTAAAACGGAGTACCCTCCGAGAAATGCATACGCCACAATATCCATACCTATCCACTTGGGCAACCGATTGGAATAATGAGCCCTGCGCAAGGGTCTCCGGCTATGGTTATGGGCTAGGAATATCGGAAGATTGTAAAGGAATCATAAAGGTTTCCCATGGTGGGGCACTGCCCGGTTATGGTAGTAACTATTCCTTTTTTCCGGAATATGGTATAGGAATCATGGCCTTTGGCAATTTAACCTATACCGGACCCCTGCCCTTAGATGAAATCTCGAAAATACTGTTTGAGGAACTGGAATTGCAGCCTCGAAAAAAAGTAGCTTCCCAAATGCTTAAAAACAAGAAAGACCAATTGGTATCCGTTTTGAAAACATGGGAAACAGGAATGGACACCACCTTATTTGCGGATAATTTCTTTTTGGACCGTTCCTTGGAAAAGCGAACCCAACACATTTCCGATTTGAAACAAACTATCGGGGAAATCGATTCCATCGGGGAGATACGTCCCAGAAACCAATTACGGGGAGATTTTGAGATTTATGGTAAACATGGCACCATCTCCATCTTCTTTACCTTAAATCCAGAAATTGATCCAAAAATCCAACAGTTGGAAATGAGAATTAAACCCTGACTTTTTTCTGTGTCAACCCAGACATTTCCATATTAGGTCATAGCCTTTTATGGTTAAGGAAATGATAGTATAAGACCTGTTTAGTTTTAAATACCAAACAGGTCTATTTATTTTGTTCCCATCAATGCAATTCCTCACAGAAAAAGCCCCGTTGAGTCAAGAGTGTTGAAATGGCCAAAGGATTGGGCTTTTGCGTCTCTATACGTAGGATATTATCGCAATCCTCCAGATCAAAGTTCCATCGCCCATGGTCGTTTATCAATTCGTTTAAATAAGGCGCAAGATATTTCACCTTCCCCCTTTTTCTTACCGAAGTTTTAAAAACCAATACTGTTTTCATACTTAGCTTCTGTCGTAAAACATGGGAGGTTCAATCCCTAAAGATCGTAGATATACATAGCCTTGACCGCGATGATGGATTTCATTGTCCATAAAATAAAAAAGTGCGGATTGCACCGTTCCAGGGAATTGCCCAAAAGAGACTATTTGCTTCTGAAAGTCCGTTCCCTCCATTTGTGCCCAAAGCTCCTTTAGTTGCTGAGTGGCACTGTCCCAGGACTCTAGTAATTTTGCCTTGCTGTTGCCATGGTCAAAATGTTCGTTTAATTGAGCCGTTTGCCCCGTGACAATTTCACGTAATCCCGGTTCCGCAATGCCTAGAAGTTCCATGACCATATCAGCGAAGGGACGCATACCTCCAATACTATAGGTAAACAGTTCATCTTCGGGAAATATCGCTATAACCTTACGAGTGAGTCTTCTGTGACCTTGCCAATGTTCCAATAATTGATTTATTGAAATAACCTGTGTTGCTCCTTTAATGGTGTTTTCCATACTATTTATTATTTATTGATTACTGATTATGACATCAAAGATATGGAGGCCCTATGACAACCCTTTGTCAGTAGTGTTTTGGAAATTAAAAATAATCTTGCTCCTGACATACCGCTGTCACTCCATAGACCTATTTTTGACCAAAAGGAATGCTAAAATGGGTACCAAATGGACATTTGACCTTAAAATCTTGTCCTATCTTTGGAACAAAGGCCGCTCTATTATGGGAATGGATACCGTAAAACGTTTTGATAGGATTGTTGCCATATTTATACAGCTTCAGTCCAAACGCATTGTAAAGGCCCAGGAACTTGCAAATCGATTCCAAGTGAGTCAACGTACTATCTATAGGGATATTCGAACCCTTGAAGCTTCTGGTGTGCCCATTGCCAGTGAAGCAGGTGTTGGATATTCTATCATGGAGGGCTATAGCCTTCCCCCAGTCATGTTTACCCGTGAGGAGGCCGGCAGCTTTGTCGCTGCGGAAAAATTAATGCAACAATTTACGGATAAGTCCCTGGGATCCTATTTCGAAACGGCCATGTACAAAGTGAAGTCCGTACTCAACGTAAGGGGAAAAAAGTGGGTGGAAGCCCTGGAATCACAGGTGAGAATTTTTCCAAACCAACAGTTGTTCAATGAAAATATACCGAATGCTCTTGAAATTCTTTTTGAAAGCATCGCTGAAAAGAAACAGGTGTTTTTGCGATACACCGCCTTGGAGGTAGATAAACCATCGGAACGAACTATAGAACCTATAGGCGTTTTTAATGAAAATAACTATTGGTATGTTATGGGATATTGCCACCTAAGAAAGGACTATAGACAATTTAGGACCGATAGGATTTTAAAAATTGTAGGTGCTTCCAAGCCCTTCGTTTTGGAACACAAAACACTGGATGACTTGCGAAAACGGAACGAGGTCAAGAACAAAACAAAGGTGCGAATACTTGTGGATAAAAAAGTAAGCAAATACTTAGGGTCAAGTAAAAATCACCAAGGTTTTGTTTCCGAAAAAATAAAAGGAAACCAGATAGAAATGACTTTTATGGTCGATGATGTCCAAAATTATTTTTCTCGATGGTACATATCTTTTGGGGATTATGCACAGATATTGGAACCGGAATCATTGAAGAAAAGGGTATCAGAAATCATTGATAATATGCAGAACGGTCTAAAATAAAAATCATTACCACAATCATCCGATGAATCTCAAACTTTATATTTGAATTACAAATAGGACTCAAATGCCAAAAACTTTCATCTACATATTTTTTGGAATACTGTTAAATACACTTACAGCTCAAGAAGATGGTTCATTAATAATTAAAAATACCTCTCCCAGGACCGACTCCTTGTTAGTTTATACTCAGATAGATTCTATTATAACCATCGGTATAAAAAATGAGGCCTTTCCAGGTGCACAAGTGCTTGTCGCACAAAACGATTCCATTATTTTTCATGAGGCCTTTGGATTTCATACCTATGATAGTATCCAGCCCGTAGCCCTAGATGATTTATACGACTTAGCTTCGGTCACCAAAATCACAGGACCCTTACCGGCCATCATGAAGCTCGTCGGGGAAGGAAAATTAAACTTGGATGCTCCCTTTAGTACCTATTGGAAGCCTTGGAAAAGAAGAAAAGACAAACGGGCTATTACCCTGAGGGAGATATTGGCCCATCAAGCTGGATTACAACCCTATATTGTTTTCCTGAACAAAACCTTAAAAAAGAACGGTCGTTATAAAAAGAGGTTTTTAAGGCTAGAAAAGAGTAGTAAGTTTAGCAAGCAAGCCTATAACGATATTTTTGTAAAAAGTAGATTTAATAGAAAAATCTATCGTATCATTAATCGTTCTAAGGTTTCGGAAGATAAAACCTACCGGTATTCCGGATTAACTTCCCTTCTATTCCCTCAATTAATAGAAGACATTACAGGAGTACCCTATGTAGAATATCTACAAGAAAATTTTTATAAACCCATTGGTGCTCACACTTTGGGGTTTCTACCCTCAGATAAGAACTATCCCAACAAGATAGTGCCAACAGAATTGGACACTCTTTTCAGACATAGCTTGACGCAAGGATGGGTACACGATGAAAACGCCTCCCTGCTTGGAGGTATTTCCGGAAATGCAGGTTTGTTCGGGGCAGCTACGGATTTAGCCAAAATCATGCAATTGTATATCCAATACGGAAATTATAAAGGCAAACAAATCCTTCCCGAAAACGTAGTCAAAGAATTTACTACAGTCCAATTTCCCGAAAACGATAATCGAAGAGGGCTTGGATTTGACAAACCCCTATTGGGTAATGACACCTTGAATTTGAATGATGCTTATCCTGCTCCAGAAGTAAGTTCAGGAAGCTTTGGCCACAGTGGTTTTACCGGCACCTTTGTATGGGCTGACCCTGAAAACCACTTGGTATATATATTTTTATCCAACCGGGTCTACCCCAGTCGGGAACACAGGAAACTCTATGAGCTTAATATACGTTCAGCAATACAACAGGTATTTTATAAAGCATTAATGGACCACTCGCTTAATTAAGAACAATCGTCTTGTCATAAGCCAATATTAACTCCTTTACCAAATCTCTTATCGCAAATTAATTGCCCCATGGAATAGAACGATATAATTGGTATCTTAGGCTCTCAATATTTATCCATGGGATTACTCTTTTTTTACGCCTTTATATCTATTTTCTTTTCTTTCCTATGCTCCATATTGGAAGCTGTATTATTGAGCATTACTCCGACTTTTGTGAACGTTAAGAAAAGGGAAGGTAAAACGTATGCCTTGACTTTGGAGGAATTAAAAAAGGATGTAGATAAACCCCTGATTGCTATCCTTACCTTAAATACTATTGCCCATACTGTTGGTGCAATTTTGGTAGGTGTGCAGGCCAAAGTCGCTTATGCCGAGCTATATGGTACTACCCAACGGTCCATCTTAGGAATGGAGTTCACGGAGGACCTTATGGTGGGCGTTGTTTCTACAATTATGACCATACTAATACTGGTTGCATCGGAAATTATTCCAAAAACTATTGGTGCTACTTATTGGAAGCAATTGGCGAATTTTACCTCAAAAGCCTTAAAAACTATGGTACTTGTGCTACGATATACGGGTTTATTATGGTTATTGCAACTTTTCACAAAACTCGTAGGCGGCAAAGGGCATCACGGTAGCGTTTTAAGTCGTGAAGACTTTACCGCAATGACGGACATGGCCCATGAAGAAGGAGTTTTTCAAAAATCGGAATCGACCATAATTAAAAACCTATTACGGTTTGAGGAAGTACATGTAAAGGATATTATGACCCCGCGCGCAGTCATGAAAATTGCACCGTCCGACAAAACAATTCAGTCCTTTTTTGAGGATAATCCTAAACTACGTTTTTCCAGAATTCCCATTTTTGAAGATAAAATGGATAATATCACCGGGTTTGTGCTCAAGGACAATGTTTATGAGGAAATCATAAATAATAATGGTGATTTACCCCTGCAGGAAATTAAAAGGGATATACTACTTACCAAACGTGATACCCCTATCCCGAAGCTCTTTGATACCTTTGTCAATAAACGGGAACATATCGCCTTGGTTGCGGATGAATATGGTTCCGTCAGTGGCTTGGTTACTATGGAAGATGTCATAGAGACCCTTTTAGGCCTGGAAATCATGGACGAGAGCGATAATGTTGCAGACCTTCAGCTCTTGGCTCGTAGAAATTGGGAAAACAGGGCCAAAGAAAGCGGTGTTATCGAAAGAAAACCTGAGGAGAAAACTCCCGAAAAGGAAGAATAAATAATTATGGAGAGCGCTTTTATCCATACACCCCTCGGAACAGCCAAATTGGAAGGAGACGAAAATGGACTTACTTCGATAACCGTTTTGGAAACCGATGAAGAACTTACCGATGTATTACCGACCGTCCTGGAAGATGCGGCATATCAACTTAAGGAGTATTTTGAAGACTCCAGAACCCAGTTTGACCTTAAATTGAATCCATCGGGAACGGACTTCCAAAAATCGGTTTGGAAAGCCCTAGAAGATATACCCTATGGCAAGACAGTATCCTATCTGGATTTAAGCAAAATACTTGGCGATGTAAAAGCCATAAGGGCTGTTGCTGCGGCCAATGGTAAAAACCCTTTATGGATTGTAGTGCCCTGCCACAGAGTAATTGGCAGCGATGGGTCACTTACGGGTTATGCAGGTGGACTGCACCGAAAAAAATGGCTGCTGGACCATGAGAACCCGGTAAAACAACAACGTTTGTTTTAAGATTACTAAAATTCTACCTTTTAATTACGCTCCAAAACCGACCACAAGGTCTAATTATGTAAAGTAAATTTCACAAAAAATGAGAATATTTGAAGTTTAACTCCTGTATGATTCCAATAATCTAGAAAAGAGATAAAATTCTAGATTTCAAAATATTGAGAACAAACTAAAGAGTTTGTTCACGTTATTCCACAAAATAAGTAGGGACGAATTCCAAATTCTTATGGGCTCTAAGCATTCCATCCGTTGAGATTAACAGAAAACCACCCGGTTCATTAATAGCCCCATTGGGCAAAACATAAGAAATAGCAAACAGATTTTTGTCAGGAAGGAATTGACCTATGATAGGCTGGATATCCATGTCCTTCTCCCTATTTAATTTTTCAACGATTCCCAATAAATCTAAAACGGTATTGGACCCAGTTGAAGTATCGAATATCGCAGGCCCCCTAACCAGACTGAAAGGTTGTGGGTAGGTATATTCGTAAAATAATTTATTATCCTTTAATTTTCCATTGATAGGCCCTGTAGGAAATGGTTGATCAAACTGTAACTCATTTTTAGAAATTCGTATGAGGTTAATCATGTCAAAAAGTTCCAAAAAAGAATTTTCATTATCATTCTGTGTAAAAATGGCCAAATTTCCTTCTTCCGTTATTAAAATACTGGGGTTACTACTTCCGAATTCAAACGTTTTGGCTATAACATCCTTTTCGGTATCGAAAAGGATAATCTTGTAGTCCCCATTCCCTGACCTGTACGTTAACACCAAAGTACCGTCCCTGTATAAAGGCTGGAACAACTGGTCGATTCCAAATTCCAAGGCAATATCGAATCCTTGCAAATCCTCAAGGTTAACAATATGAAGTGCTAAATTGGTAGACCCAAATGGTTTGTAAAGCCCAAAATAAACCGAAATTTCATTACTTAAACCCCAAACCAATGAACGCTCAAAGGAATTGTTGTAAAACTCGGGATATGTCGTTATACTCGATGTAACCAAATCCTTTTCGAACAATGAGACAGCGCCATTGGAAAGGGTGAAAAACGATAGTTTGTCATCAAGTTGCCGAAGCGTAAGGTAATTATTACTGATTCCCAGTTCACTGGACAAATTTGTTTGGAATCCCTCTTCGGTACCGCTGTTGTAATCATATTGATACACATTCTCTAAATCCTCTCCAATCACAGTCAGATTTATAACTTCATCTATCGATTGATTTTCCACCTCATCCTTGTTACAAGCAGTTAAGAGCACCACTATAAAAACAAAGAAAACCCTAAAGCGCTTTAAAATAACCCTACCCCTGAACCTTATTATGTTTATCACCATGCCTAAATATAACCTATTTTGGTCTATACGAATGGCCTTATCATTTGAAGAAATTATGTTAAATTACTGAACCTTAGTAATTCAAAAAACTATGCTTCAGAAAATAAACTTGGAACATATCTTATTTCTTGATATTGAAACCGTTCCGGAAAAGGAACAATTTCAAGAACTGGATGATGTTAAACAGGAACTTTGGGAACAAAAATCTAGATATCAGCGAAAGGAAGACTTTACGGCCGAAGAATTTTATGACAGAGCAGGTATTTGGGCCGAATTTGGAAAAATTGTATGTATTTCAGTTGGGTACTTTAAACACCAAGATGAAACGCTTAACTTTAGGGTCACGAGTTTCCATGGTGATGAAGCTAAGCTCCTGAAAGACTTCAAAAATCTCTTGAACGGGCATTTCAGCGAAGCTAAAAACTTGCTCTGCGCACATAACGGCAAGGAGTTCGATTTCCCTTACATCGCCCGCAGAATGATTATCAATGGTATTTCCTTGCCCTGGAAGTTGGACCTCTTTGGAAAGAAACCTTGGGAAGTTCCTCACTTGGACACCATGGATCTATGGAAATTTGGGGATTACAAACACTATACATCTTTAAAATTGATGGCCAATATTTTAGGTATCCCCTCTCCCAAAGAGGATATAGACGGTAGTATGGTGCGGGATGTTTTTTATGAGGATAACGATTTGGACCGTATTATTACCTATTGCGAACTGGATGTGGTTACCACAGCACAGGTCTTTCTTAAACTACGGAATGAAAACTTGCTGGAAGACCATCGGATAAAAAAGGTGTAAAGCCCCTTATCCCCTAAGAGGGAATTTGGTTGTTGGTTATTGATAATCGTACTCAAATTCCAAAAGGAACGCGGGGACACGAGCAGGATGCTCGCGCCAGCGGGGGGGTTTTTGGTCTTTGTTTTATTTATTTAATATTACTCAATATCCCGTTGCAAGTTATAATTTTATTATACCAAATAAGCAAGTTACTTGCTCCGGTGGAGGATTACCTAATTAAGATGCCAAGGAATCTTTAATTTAAAATTCAATATCCCGAATAACGGATATAGTCCAAACTGAATCTTTTAATTCAATATCACCATTTACTTCTGCATTTTCTATAGGACTGTAGAAAATAAAATTTCCTCTACTAAACTGACAAGAATCCGTTGGATTTATTTCTAATTGGAGTTTTAATTTATTATAGGGTAAGGAATCCACTATTTTAACATATCTATAATTATCAATCAAAAACGAATCAAGTTCAAAGAAGAAATCATTTTTAATTATCCTAACTGGATTTCTTTCCTCGATATCTAGATGTAGGTAGGTTTGAATATTCTCAGTTTTAAGAATTTCATTAATAAGATTTATTTTTTCAATTCGATTAAAACATTTATCCAGGTTATTTTTTTCTAATTCAGAATTATTTTTTTGTTCTTTTTTACAAGAAAAAAATAAACAAACTACAAATAGCAAAATAGTTTTCATTCTTAATTAATTATTTTATTTAGAATTAACCTAGCATTCTCAGGCATTACATTAGTTCCGTAAACCATTATTTCAAATTTCTCACCTTCTTCTCCAGGATAGTCAAAGCCATTTGTGTAATCGCCATAATGAACATATTCATGTAAAATAGTAGTCCCAATAAAGAATATTGCTGCGTCGTTATCATTTTCTGGAAGAGACCCATTTTCCATTTGATTTACATAGTCTATGTCCAGATATTATGTGTTAGCAGTACTTTCCTTAGCAAAATGCTTCACAATAACTGAGCATGACCATGTTCTTGTACAGGGGTTGATACCAATGGTACCGGTATCCGTGGGACACCCCGTACTATAGCCGGTTGTCTTAAACTGGTCTTATATATGAAAAAGAACTAAGAGAATAGTGGATATCCAACGACCCATCTGGGGAGTTCAAATATAAATCCGATTTAAATATTTAAAAAGAGACAAGCATCACCAAGTTAACTCAGAATCATAATTATAATTTAACTTCAATATCTAAATGGCCCTCAGTTGCTCTGTATGGTAAAAAGGTACATTTAACCGGTCCTTCTCCATAATAATCACTATACCATAAAGTATCAATTGCGCCATGTAACTTAAATTCTAGGTTGTATGCTCCTTCAGTTTTTACATATATGGTATCATTCACGTACCCCTTTATTTTTAAATTAAACATGGAGTAAGGCATAAAACTATATGGTTCAACTACAAGTGATTTTTCTTGTATGAAACTGTTAATTGTTATTTTCTTGTAATCTTTTTTACAAGAAAAAAAGATTACAAGAAAAACATAAAAAAGTATTTTTTTAAACATTTTATTTATTGATTAGTAGGAATTAGAATTGAATTATTAGTAGCATTGTAAAAGCCATTTTTATAAGTAAGATTGCTTAAGTACCGCAATTCACCGGCATTTTTAGCCGCTTCTATAAGAACAAAAATTCTAGAAGGCTTGTCTTTCCCAATATTTCTACCAACGCTATTGTTGAAATAATCCATCTGTGTTTCTTTGTAATGATTTTGGTAATTCGGATCATATGCTATGTCTTCATGCGCATCAGTCAACTTTTTAGTTAATGCAACTCCAATTCTTGAGGCGCTCAAAGCGTTCCACATTGAGTGTTTAACTGCATCCCCAATTCTATTTCTAACAGGTTGATCATAAAATGTTTCAGCATAAATATAGGCTTGAACAGCACTGGTAAGATAAAGGGTTTTCTGGGTGTTGTCCAATTCATTATCATAAATCCCCCTTTCTTTTGGTGACATGGCCGCCAATAACCTATCATATATTCCTCTATCCATCAAGGCACTAATGGAAGTAAGCACAAAGTTTATGTTCTCTTCGGTATTTCCATTATCTATCAAGAACCAGACAAATTCCTTCGCAATGTCCACCCGTTCCGTATGGTCGGGGTCCGTGAACCAATTAAAATGTCCTGCTGTAAAGGACCCATTCAGAGCATAGTACAATTTATGTATTGGCTTCGCCGCTGTGTTAATGGCGAATGTACCAGAGCCGCTTACACAATCGTCCCCATACGCTGTTATCCTGGATTTGTTTTGGTTGGTGGAAGGTGTAGCGCATAAACTGCCAGACCAAGTTCCATCTGGTCCAACTGTATGTGTACTGGTACAAGGTTCTGTAGTTGCCCCAGGACCACTACTATTTGGAGCCTCATAAGAGACGTTCACCTGCGTTGTACCATTAGGGACATAGGTCGTGTAAACCGGAGCCGTTGGACCATTTGTGGCAACCTCCACCACTCCGCTAGTGGCCTCTGTGCTTACCGTACTTACCGTACCATTGCTCACGATGGTAGAATTATAATAATATGTAGTACTAACAGTGTTATAACTAAAGCTGGTAGTAATGTTATTACCATTATAATTGTGGCTCAGAACGGTCCCAGGGGAATTATAGCCAATGTCACCACTATAATTGCCTCCCGTAGTCCCGGTTCCGCAGTCCCCAGTCTTGCCTACCCTGTTAAATTTGCTATCCTCAAAGAAAGAGTCCACAGAATAAAATCGAAATGTAGACCTAAAACCGCCATAATCCTCCCCGTTCATAAAAAAAGATTCCATATCCTCCGGTAACATTTCAAAGCCTACCACGTAGGCTTCCTTCAACTTTCCCTTGCCATCATTCTGCATTACCAAATTATAGATATGGTACGGTGAGGCATCGTACACAAAAAGAGCAAAGGAATAACTACTTTACCCTCCATTCTTTAAGACCTTTTTTATTTCCTTTAAATCGATATCCACGTTGCTGTACTTTAATTTTCCGTTTTTGATACTTTTCCCCGTATCGGATAGTCTCAAGTAAAGTTCGTCCATAACTTGCGGTATTTCCTTGTAAGCAACAACGGAAAGTTGGGTTTCCCTTTCCTGTACTGCAGGTTCCTCAACAAATTCCAGATCATTGGGGTCAAGGTCCAAAGTTTCTTTCTGAACACATCCAATAAAGAAGAGGGTCATGCATGAAAATAATAAATAAGGGGTGATTCTGTACGGTCAAGCCAATCGATACAGGCTACTGTTACACTTGAACTTTTATAAGCTGCTATTCGAATATTACGGAAATAAGTAAACCTAGATGTAAGTGTCTTTTGTTCCTATCATGGCACCCAGACAAAACTAGTTAGTGGATGATCAATTATTCATGAAATATAATCGTATCTTTTTCTATTAATATTTCGTACTCTTCCGCTAGTGGAATACCATTACTGAAATATCCAAAATTCATTTCTCTATTTGAGTTTTTATTATATATCCTAATTTGATAGGAACCATCACCTCTAATTTTGATTTTTTTATCAAAAGGAAGGAAAATTGAGTATGACTTTCCATTTCCAATATTAGATTCTACTACTGATGAATATCCGTTACTTATATGAACAGAATCAATTTGTATTCCACTCTGATTTTTTACTTCGAAAGTCACTCCGTTCTTAAAACATGAGGAAAAAAATATTAAAAAAAACGATACGAAAACGATTTTTCTCATTTAATTACTGATTAGTTGGAATTAGACAAGTACTACTTGTCGGCAAGCCAGTAGAGCCTAAAGGTGATAAGTATCGCAATTCTCCATTAGTCTTCCCAGAATTACCATTAATCGTTTGATCACCAACTTTATTATTAAAGAAATCCATTTACTTTTCTTTTATCAATGCCTGTGGCACCTCGCTTTCATGTGCATCCGTTAGTTTTTTGGTTAGTGGCTCTCTAATTCGAGAGGTACTCAACGCATTCCATATGGAGTGATTATTGCGGTTGGTTATTGATAATCGTACTCAAATTCCAAAAGGAACGCGGGGACACGAGCAAGATGCTCGCGCCAGCAGGGGGTAACTTCATCAGAAATTCCATTTATTAAATTGGACACGATAATTTATTTTATAACCTATGTCTAGTTTTGTGGCGACAATTAATTCTATAGTACCAAAAATATTATTGTTATGGTAGTAATGATATAGTATATAACGATGATTTTCAATTAAAACTTGAGATGAAAAAAAATGTCCATATTTTCTATTCGAATCTCGTTCCAACAATATTACTTTATCAGAAAAACTATTTTGTAGTGTTTTCTCTTCTGGGATATTATCAATGATACCCCTAATTTGATTATCTGTAAAATATTTATCTAAACTCTTGAAACTAGATTGAAGAGATTCTTCTAATACTTTTTTAAGAGCTGAATTATCTGTTTCATTGAATATTATCGGTTTATGATTTTTTTTTCTCTCAACAAATCTTATGCTATCCTGTTGGGTTAATTTTCCATTTTTAATCAAATCGTGATATTTTTCAAGAGCAACTGAATCAATGATTTTGCTTTCAAAAGCTATTTGTTCAATGAATCTATAATATTCTTTATTATTTATGACATTATTTTGACACAAGGCATTAGCACAAAATAGTAAAAAAGTAGGAACTAATAAATACCTAGTTACATGGAGATCCAATAGCCAATATTTCAAATCCTGAGCTTTCATCATCAATAATATTTTTATAGTTCTGTTTTACAATCTCATCTAAAAGTGTCCAGGCAGTGGAACTTTGTAACCCCGCCCAAGCCAAAGCCTCAGCTGTATTGTCGCTAACGTTGTAGCCTTTGGCATTGTCATAATTTTGAATAATTTCGGCACTTTCCAATACTAAATCACCCATGATTTGATGTTGTTGTTTAGCTAAATCTGTCAATATTTGATTTTGAGGCACACCAGCTTGAACATGAGCAACATATTTGGACCGTATTATTACCTATTGCGAACTGGATGTGGTTACCACAGCACAGGTCTTTCTTAAACTACGGAATGAAAACTTGCTGGAAGACCATCAGATAAAAAAGGTGTAAAGCCCCTTATCCCCTAAGAGGGAATTTGGTTGTTGGTTATTGATAATCGTACTCAAATTCCAAAAGGAACGCGGGGACACGAGCAGGATGCTCGCGCCAGCGGGGGACTATTATTTCTCTCTTATGAAGGTTATCCAAATCTCCTTTTTAGAAAATATGTCTTGAGGGCTAGTTTTATTTCTTATAACCAGTCCTATTGAAGTTCCCTCAGTATTTTTGTTTATTCCATACCAATTAGAACTTCTAACAATAGAAAAATCCTCTAGTTCTGGCATACTAATATTTTCGTAGTACTCATTTAATGAATCATTTTCAACTTCAATGGGATTCTTATATCCATGTTTTTCTAAATAAAATTGCGATAGGCTAGAAGTCTCAGGCATTCCGTATTCTTTTACCACCTTATCATAAAAAAAAAAGATCTGGTACTTCAACAGATATTGTTAGCTTTTTTAATTCATTTTTTGTGTTGACGAATGCTCCCATTTTCTGCACGGGAAATCCTAAAAAATTGTAGTTAGTTGGTATTCCTGAAATTGTGCTATAATTACTGGCCGGGAAATAACATTCTCTAAAATTTTCATTATTACATTCAATATATTCTAGACCTTGGAATAATTCCTTTACCGACTTATCCAAAAAATTATGGTCTATTTTCATTCCTTGATAATACATTAGGAAAATTAATAAAAAATAAAAGTAAGCTTTCATTTTGATAACAATTATCCATACCACTCCAATCTTCTATATATTGTCTAACAACACCTGACCAACCTAATGGAGCACTTCTCGTTGCCTGTCCTCCAATCTCATTAAAATTTTCCTTAATAAATTCATCCATTTTGTACGCCAAAACTCCAGTTGTTATTTGACCACAAGGTTGCTTTCTGAACCAAGTTTCCATATCAAAGAAAGCATTTGCTAGTGCATCAGCAGATCGCTCAGCAGCTAGATTTTTATTTATATAAGATGGTAAATGAAAATAATAGGTTTGGTAAGATGCTGCAACTCCAATACCTGGAAATTTACCCCATTTAGTCACATCATCCCATATACCATTTATAGCTGGAACCTGGACACCTGTAGTACCAACATTATAGAAATCAAAACTTTCGCAACTAGGACCCTTGATTATACTCCAATTTTCAAAATCAATCCTATATCCTTCCATCAGCGCACTAATAGCAGTAAGCACAAAGTTTATGTTCTCTTCGGTATTTCCATTATCTATCAAGAACCAGACAAACTCCTTAGCAATGTCCACCCGTTCCGTATGGTCAGGGTCCGTGAACCAATTAAAATGTCCTGCCGTAAAGGACCCATTCAAAGCATAGTACAATTTATGTAATGGCTTCGCCGCTGTGTTAATGGCGAATGTACCAGAGCCGCTTACACAATCGTCCCCATACGCTGTTATCCCGGATTTGTTTTGGTTGGTGGAAGGTGTAGCGCATAAACTGCCAGACCAAGTTCCATCTGGTCCAACTGTATTTGTACTGGTACAAGGTTCTGTAGTTGCCCCAGGACCACTACTATTTGGAGCCTCATAAGAGACGTTCACCTGCGTTGTACCATTAGGGACATAGGTCGTGTAAACCGGAGCCGTTGGACCACTTGTAGCAACCTCTACCACTCCGCTAGTGGCCTCAGTGCTTACCGTACTTACCGTGCCATTGCTCACGATGGTGGAATTATAATAATATGTAGTACTAACCGTGTTATAGCTGAAGCTGGTAGTAATGTTATTTCCATCATAATTGTGGCTCAGAACGGTACCAGGGGAATTATAGCCAATGTCCCCGCTGTAATTTCCTCCCGTAGTCCCGGTTCCGCAGTCCCCAGTCTTGCCTACCCTGTTAAATTTGCTATCCTCAAAGAAAGAGGCCACAGAATAAAATCGAAATGTAGACCTAAAACCGCCATAATCCTCCCCGTCCATAAAAAAAGATTCCATATCCTCCGGTAACATTTCAAAGCCTACCACGTAGGCTTCCTCCAACTTTCCCTTGCCATCATTCTGCATTACCAAATTATAGATATGGTACGGTGAGGCATCGTAGACAAAAAGAGCAAAGGAGTAACTGCTTTCTTTGTTTTTTCTTAACACTTTTTTGATTTCTTTCAAATCAATATCCACTCTATTATGCTTTATTTTATCATTTTCTACACTTTTGGCAGATTTTCATAATTTGACATAAAGATTGTTCATAACCTCGGGTATTTGCTTGTAATCCACAACTGAAAGTTGGGTTTCGGATTCCTGAAGTATCGGTTCCTCCACAAACTCAAGGTCGTTAGGGTCTAAATCCAAAGTTTCCTTGCCCACACATCCAATAATGAATAAAGAAAGACATAGAAACAAAAAATAGGGGTATACTTTGTTTAGTTTATGGTTTTTCATAAAGTTAGTGCTATAGTTACCCTATAAGTTAAAATAATATCACGTTACCCCCCCTATAGAAAAACCTTATAAAAATGGAGGATTTTATCATTTTGTGATAAAGCGTATGTTTTTATCGGTGAAATACATAATATTTTGTTAGGTCAAGCCCTTTGTATTCATCCAAAACCAACCAAAGTCCAAAATTTTCCTTTACGATTGTGTGTAATAGCCTCTCGACTGCGCTCGAGGTGACAGGTTTATGAAACACTGGGAAATTGCTATTAAATAAAAAAGGCAGCCTAATGGGCTGCCTTTTAAAGAGTATTGAAATAGTTTTAAATTACTTTAAATCAAATCGATCCAAATTCATCACTTTAGCCCAAGCTTTTACAAAGTCTTTTACAAACTTTTCCTTGGCATCGGAAGTTCCATACACTTCCGCCAAAGCCCTAAGCTCGGAGTTAGAACCAAAAATCAAATCTACACGGGTTCCTGTCCATTTCTTTTCTCCCGTTTTCCGATCGCTGCCTTCAAAAGCGGTATCATCATCAGAGGCAGACTTCCAAGTGGTACCCATATCCAATAGGTTCACAAAGAAATCGTTGGTCAACTGATCTTTCTTATCTGTAAAGACCCCATGGTCAGAACCGTCCGTATTAGTTCCCAACACGCGCATTCCACCTACCAAAACAGTCATTTCTGGCGGTGTTAGTGTTAATAAATTGGCACGGTCTACCAACAGTTCTTCTCCCTTAACGGAATATTTATCCTTGGTAAAGTTTCTAAAGCCGTCCGCTAATGGTTCCAAAGCTTCAAACGCCTCGGCATCTGTTTGCTCCTGTGTAGCATCTGTTCTACCTGCGGAAAAAGGAACTTCAAGATTATGACCCGCATTATGTGCCGCTTTTTCCACAGCTGCAGTTCCTGCTAATACGACTAAATCCGCAAAGGAAACTTTTTTGTTGCCAGATTGGGCATCGTTGAATTCTTTCTGGATTCTTTCCAAAGTATCGATGACCTCGGCCAGTTGTTTTGGGTTGTTGGCTTTCCAACTCTTTTGTGGTTCCAAACGGATACGTCCGCCATTAGCTCCACCACGTTTATCGGAATCCCTATAGATAGATGCGGCTCCCCAAGCAGCAGAAATCATACTGGATAATGATAGTCCAGAGGCCAAGATATTTCCTTTAAGTTCTTGAACATCTTGATTATTAACCAATTCGTGGTCCACCGATGGTACAGGATCTTGCCACAATAATTCCTCCTTTGGCACTTCTGGCCCTAAATAACGGTCCAATGGTCCCATATCCCTGTGCGTTAGCTTATACCAAGCTTTAGCATAGGCATCGGCAAATTCATCAGGGTTTTCCAAGAAATGTCTTGAGATTTTTTCGTAATCGGGATCCATACGTAAAGATAAGTCAGTCACCAACATGAAGGGTTGATGGGTCTTACCTTCTATATGGGCATCTGGCACCGTTCCAGCTCCAGCATCGCCAACTGGCTTATATTGCCAGGCTCCTGCTGGACTTTTGGTTAATTCCCACTCAAACCCAAATAAATTTTTGAAATAATTATGGCTCCATTTAGTCGGGGTCTGACTCCAAGCTCCTTCCAAACCACTAGTAATCGTATCAGCTCCTACACCGCTATTAAAGTTATTCTTCCAGCCCATGCTTTGCATAGTAATATCAGCTCCTGCCGGTTCTGGCTCCAAATACTCCGTATCTTTTGCCGCACCGTGCGTTTTTCCGAAAGTATGACCACCAGCAATCAATGCCACTGTTTCGTAATCGTTCATCGCCATACGACCAAAAGTTTCCCGAATATACTGTGCGGCTTCAACCGGGTCTGGATTAGCATTATGACCTTCAGGGTTCACATAGATCAAGCCCATATGAGCAGCTCCCAAAGGGTTTTCCAATTCGTTCCCTTCAGAATCATACCTTTGTTTATTTCCCAACCATTCTGTTTCCGAGCCCCAGTAAACATCGTCTTCTGGTTGCCAGATATCTTCACGACCACCAGCAAACCCAAACATCTTAAGTCCCATAGACTCATGAGCCACATTACCGGCCAAAATCAAAAGATCAGCCCAAGATATTTTCTTTCCATATTTTTGTTTTATAGGCCACAATAATAAGCGTGCCTTGTCCAAATTGGCATTATCCGGCCAGCTGTTCAAGGGTGCAAAGCGTTGGTTGCCTGTACTTGCCCCACCTCGTCCATCGGAAATTCTATACGTTCCCGCGGCATGCCAAGACATACGAATAAAGAACGGCCCGTAATGACCATAATCCGCCGGCCACCAATCTTGGCTATTCGTCATTAAATCATTTAAGTCCTTTTTAATCGCCGATAAATCTAATTTCTTGAATTCTTCTGCGTAATTGAAATCAGCATCCATGGGATCGGATTTCGATGAGTGCAGTCGAAGTATGTTGAGGTTCAACATATTAGGCCACCAATCTCGATTAGTAGTACCTCCTCCAGCAGTTTGGTTCATTTGCCCATTTAAAAAAGGGCACCCAGCTGCTTGGGAATCATTTACGTCCCATGCATCTCCATGGGGATTATTGTTGTTATCCATGCTATATAAGTTTTTAAGTTCCTATCTCCGTAAAATTACCAATTTAGATACTTACTTGCATAGTTATTTTCTTGTTTTGGTTTATTGCTATATCAATTTTGTCTATTTTATAAAATACTATATCAACATGAAAAAAAAGACCTGACAATCGTTCTTGAAAGTCAGGTCTATCTAAAGGAAAATGTATAGGTTCCGGGGAGATAAGGGCAAATTTTTAATTCTTATAAAATTTTGTGCTTTTGTAGACCTCTTGATCTTTTATTTGAAGGATATAGAGTCCGGAAGCAAGATCTTCTACATGTATAGGTTCATTCTTTGCCGGGCCTACCTTTAATTCGACACCAGAAGCGGACACAATACGATACATTGCCGATTCACCGACTACCATGTTTAAGTTAATTTGATGTACAGCGGGATTTGGAAAGACTGAAAAATCAACAGCACCTTCCGCATTTAGAACCTGGTTCATATCTAATTCACCAACAAAAGTATCGGTTCCTTCAAAGGTAAATTTGTATTCCATACTGAATTCAGATGCCATATTTTGTGAGCAAAACGTTCTAACCCTAACAATATAATCCTCATTCAATATCAAGTTTTTAAATTCTTTAATCCCAGAGGTTACCATTTCCGAAATCCAAACCTCTTCATTTTCATTTCTATACTGCACTTCATATAGCCCATCTGGTGTTTCGGCCCACGCTAAAGTGATTTGGTTATCTAAAGCATTGCTCAAAGCCAATCTGCTTGGGGCATTAATCTTACACTCAGTTAAGGATACTCCCGTTAGTATTAGTGAAAAATCTTGATTTAATTCCTTTAAGTTATTCTTATGGGAGACCGTAATGGTATAACTACCATTTGCATTAGGAATTTCGATTCGTTCAAACGGATCCACAAGATTATCGCCTTGAGTTGCCTCCGCTTTTGGATTCTTCGGATTTAATTTCCAAGGTAAAAATGTTTTTCCATCTTGGGTGATTCGTATATCCAAATCATTTACAAGTGCAGCCGTTGTATTATTTAAATCTCCCCTATTGATATATTCAGAGGCCGGGTCCGTCCAAGAAATAGAAGCCGTTAAGGTTTCCCCACCCTTCGCTGCTACCGTATAACTAAAAGTTTCTCCTTCAGTTAATGTATTTTCGGATATGTGTGTACTAAAATCTTTTTGAAATAAAACTTCTGCAGCACGCTTGGCGTTCATTACACCCCATCCCATCTTGTAATCGGGACCTTGAGCATCAACATCATCGGCAGTATGTAACGCTAATCCTTTTAATGTTGCTGCTTTTAAATAAGCTCCGTATAGTTGTTCATTGTATTGCTGAAGTAATAACAATGCACCGGTTACCCCAGGTGTAGCCATTGAAGTTCCGGCCGATACATCATAACTTGTATTGCCTATGGCATCCGTTGAAAGAATAGATGATCCATCACCTGCAAGATCCGGTTTTATCCGACCATCATCCACAGGTCCATAACTGCTGTAGGCTGAAACCGTTGCTTCTTTAAGATTTCCTTTATTATCAATTTTTGAATTGGATCCGGCAATGGTAAGCCCGTTTTTGGCAATCGTAAAGCCCAGCATCAAATCAAATCCATCCGCGCTAGTTCCAAAAATCGGAGATTCATTATCGCCACTATGTCTGGCGTTACCCGCGGCCGTTACCATAAGATAATAAGGCGCATTGTACATAATATTATCCCAATCCTGGGCTACTTTAATATAAGAACCAAAGTACCAGTCGGGCACTCGGTCGGTTTTAATGCCATAGGAATGGTTAGATAACAAAAGTCCATTTGCGGCAGCTTCGGTCACTTCTATCTTATCCCGTGTCCAATCATGGGAGAGTACGTTGGCTCTGTATGCTACACCTTGTGCTCCTTTTTTTATGCCCGAGGAAATCAGGCTACCGGTAACCATAGTTGCGTGGCCATCTATTTCAGAACTTCCATCAACTATTGTAGCTCTAACATCATATTCTTGATGGGTAGTAAGCGCAACACCAGCATCCCATACACCTACCTGCATACCCAACCCATCGAGATCCAAATCTAAAATACCATTCGTATGTAATGAGGAAGCCCTGGAAGTTTGACTAGCATCATCTGAATAGGTCTCATAGTAGATAGGACTGCCATCTTCTCCTATTTCCTGTAGTTCCACTTTTTTTCCGTTGGGTAAAACCTCTTTCATTTTTAGATGGTTAGCTTTAGCTACAGCCAAGGTTTTTACCCTATTTTTTTCGTAATCGAACTCCAGGTCAACTTGCATTGACCCAATTTTGGTAAAGTCATATTCCTTTTTTATTATCTTCTTTAGTTCAGGAGATTGAGCAAATATCACTTGAGTCCCTATCCATAGAAAAAAGGAAAAAGCTTTGAAGCCAGTCCTTAAATTGAAGTGTTTTTGGTAGTCCATATCACCGTTAATTAATTGTAAGATTTGGACTACAATAATATTTAAAGACTAGCATGCTCCAGTAGCGGAAGCCAACTTATTCGATGAAATACATAGCAGAATTTTACTCTTTGTTGTGAAAGTGCAATTTTTTGATGTTTATAAGAATATCCCTACTTTATCATGTTTGCTATTTATTATATTTTAAAACGATATAAACCGGAAAATGATCACTATATCCTCCCAAATATTTCTTCCCTGCAAAAGTTCTAAAAGGGTTTCCTTTATACTTTCCCTTATTCTCCTTTAAAAAATCATGGTCAAAAATATTGGCTGTATCAAAGCTGTGTTTAGCCTTCCTGTACTTATAAAAGCTGTGCGAAAGCATAATCTGATCAAATAAATTCCATGCTTTTCTATAACTGGCACTTCCTCTAGCATTTGGAATATGTAGACTTTCCATAGGGTTATGTAGACCTGAGTGCTCTAGAAGTGTCTGAATACTCAAGGATTGTGGATCATCATTGAAATCGCCCATTACTATATAATTTGGCGAAGCTTCATGAACTTCAATAGCTTTCATTTTTTTCTTGATGACTTCTGCTGCCGTCACCCTTTTATATTCCGTAGTTTCGGCTCCTTCCCTTCTAGAGGGCCAATGATTCACGAAAAGATGAATGTTCTCCCCATTTAGCAAGCCCCGAACATATAATATATCTCGGGTAGTATCTCGTATTCCATCAGGGTTATTTACCAAAAGAGGAATAGCATTTGATTCCAACACCTTAAAATATTTCTGATGATATATAAGTCCGGTATCTATTCCCCTTTCATCTGGGGATTCATAATGTATGAAGCTATAATTTATGTCGTTCAGGGGGGAGGTATTCAACAAATCCTGCAAGACGAATTTATTCTCGGCCTCCGCCACTCCTATAAGAACAGGCGGATACCTATTTGTAGAATGTCCAATTTTTAAAATGGTTTTGGCCAATCCGGAAAGTTTTCTTTTGTATTTTTTAGTGGTCCATTTTTTAAACCCATTCGGAGTAAAATCATTGTCCAAGGTAAATTTATTGTCTTGGGCATCGAACAAATTCTCTAAATTATAGAATGCAATAGTATATAATTGCTTTGAAGTTCTTTTTTTGAAGAATGAAAATAACATATCTACGCTTTAGGGGCCATAAATTTACTAAAATAGCTTAGCCTCTTTTATGTAATTTTGCATTTTACTATTATATGCTAGAGAAGAAAACAACGGAATACGAAAAAGCTGTCCTTATTGGAATAATCAATAAGGAACAAAACGAAGAAAAGGTAACCGAATATCTGGATGAACTGGAATTCTTGACTTATACCGCTGGCGGCGAGGTCATGAATAGATTCGTACAGAAGGTAGATGTACCCAACCCAAAAACACTAATTGGCAGTGGAAAAATGGAAGAGGTACAATACTATGTAGAAGAGAATGATATTGGCTCCGTAATATTCGATGATGAACTTAGTCCGGCCCAACAACGAAATATTGAAAAACAATTACGCTGTAAAATCATAGATCGCACCAGTCTAATCCTGGACATTTTTGCTCAACGTGCCCAAACCAGTTACGCCCGTACCCAAGTGGAGTTGGCTCAATATGAATATTTATTGCCAAGACTTACCGGACTTTGGACACACCTGGAGCGCCAAAAGGGAGGTATTGGTATGCGCGGTCCCGGTGAAACGGAAATTGAAACGGATAGGCGTATTGTACGGGACCGGATAACCCTGCTCAAAAAGAAATTACAGAAAATAGATAAACAAATGGAGACCCAAAGGGGTAATAGAGGCTCCTTGGTCAGGGTTGCTTTGGTTGGATATACCAATGTCGGTAAATCAACACTGATGAACGTAATTAGTAAAAGTGATGTTTTTGCGGAGAATAAGCTTTTCGCAACTTTAGACACCACGGTTAGAAAAGTGGTCCTTGGCAATCTACCTTTTCTTTTAAGCGACACGGTAGGTTTTATCAGGAAACTACCGACCCAATTGGTGGAAAGCTTTAAAAGCACCTTGGACGAAGTTAGAGAGGCGGACTTACTGCTACATGTCGTTGATATTTCACACCCTCAATTTGAAGAACATATAGATTCCGTTAATCAGATTTTGTCCGAAATTAAAAGTTCGGACAAAAAAACCATTATGGTCTTCAACAAAATTGACCAATATGAAAACGAAGTCATTGAAGAAGACGATTTAATGACGGAGAAAACAAGCAAACATTTCACCATTGAGGAGTGGAAGCGTACATGGATGGAGAAAGTTGGAAATAGGGCGCTTTTTATCTCCGCCCTTAATAAGGAAAACCTGGACGAGTTTAGGAAGCGAGTTTATAATGAAGTTAGGGACATCCATGTTACCCGTTTTCCATATAACAATTTCCTATATCCAGAGCATTTAGACGAGTATCAATAGTTATATCTACGGAATTTTGTGCTGTTCATCGATCATTTTAATACGCTCATATTTTTCACCACATTTTAAGTCCGGTTCACAACATAAATAAGAATAAAGCAAAAAGACGGTTGTATTTTTATGCTGTGTTTAAGTGATAGTGTTGACCCCAAATCAATATTTAACTTCTTAAGCTAAAAGTAAAACCCCAAATTTTACGATATCTACTTAACCAAAAAGCCCTCCAAAAGGAGGGCTTTTTAAATGTATATTATTTTATTTAGAAGGCATAATTTAATCCGAACAGCACATACGTCTGTAGGTCGTTATCAATGTTATCAAACGTAGCATTTGCATCTGGTGTTGGACCGTTTAGAGCGTAGTTTAACGCCTCTTGTTTATTATTTCTTAGGCCAAATTCGAAGCCAAGTCCAATTCCATTCCATAGCGTATAGCCCAGTGAATTAATCCAAGTGTAGTTGGATAGGTTACTGCTTTTGTAACTTTGAAACATGGATAAGTTAGTCTTGAAATTTACTTTTCCGATTTTCCTCGTATAATCTGCAACAATCTTAGCACCTAAAGAAGATTCAAAAACCGCATCGTTACTGCTAAATACGAAGTTGTAGTTTAAAGGATGGATGACCACAACCAAATCGGTGATAGGCGTCCAAGTGGCACCAACACCCAAATCCAAATAACCTGGGTCATTGAAATTGTTTAATATTGTTGTTCTATATTCCCCTAAGGCTGAGATTGCGAACTTTTCGTTCAACTTGCGCCCATACAGAGAGGTGATGGTAAAAACATCCGTTGCCTGCTTAAAGCTATCATCATCATCTGGGTCGTCCTTATCGTCAAACTTTACCCAACCAAGGTTAAGATTTCCAGAATTTCGCCAGAAGAATTTATCTTGTTGTAAGTTGGCAAAACCATTTACGGTAACTCCAATATTTCCCGATGAATTGTTGGGCGTTCCTTGTGCGTACCAGTTATTAAAACTACTGATATTGGCACCAATGGTTCCGAAGGCACCTTTTTTCCATCCCGGAAGGGTCGCAATTTCTGCTTTAATAGCGTCCACTCTTGCTTGGATAGCTTTAATTGAATCCTTTTTTGGAGCCAACTGAGCTTTAAGTTCTTCCTCAGTTTGTCCAAAACCAAAAGCACAACTTAAAAAAAGTGCCGTAAGTAGTAAAATGTTTTTCATGATTATGGTATTTATCGTGTTTAGAAACACAAATTTACAAAAGGTCACTATCCAGAAGGGAAATAATTCCGTTATTTCTTTTTGTAAAGCGGCACGGAAGAGCAGGCCTCCCCATACATGATGGACTTTGCAACACCCTGAAGTTTTTGGGTCAAATAAATATAAGCGTTAGCAGGAACCGGTTTATTGCTACATCCCTTGATGATAACCGACTTGTCCTTAAAAATACCATAATCCAAGTCCTCCAATGATTTATAGAACAAAGCGGTCTCTAAGTCCTCCAAGGAACCTTGGACCACTTGCAATGCATAGGGTTGCAACTTGGAAGCGACCAACATAAAAGCCCATCCAGGCACAATGGCGTCCGTAGAGCAAGTAATCGCCACATAGGTATCTTTATATTGGCTCCAATCATATTCTAGAAGTTGTTTTCTAAACTCCTTTTCCCTTAGAATAATACCCTTATAAAGCCAATTTTTGATATCTAACAAGGTCCTCTTCCCCGGTGGATAATATTCCTCCAAGTTAAAAGTAATTAGCTTACTTTGGGAAACCCTATTTACGATTTCATCTGACATAACTTTTCTAAAAGAGGCGTTACAAAAGACCTAATTCTAACTTGGCTTCCTCACTCATTAAATCTTGCGTCCAAGGTGGATCAAAGGTTATTTCTACCTCCGCATCCTTGATAGCGTTTAAAGATTTTACTTTTTCCTCTACCTCAACCGGAAGCGTCTCCGCAACCGGACAATTTGGGGAGGTTAAGGTCATTAGAATTTTGACCTCGCTATCTTCATTTACCAATACGTCGTAGATGAGACCAAGTTCATAAATGTCCACAGGTATTTCGGGGTCATATATGGTCTTTAGTACCTTGACTATTTTTTCCCCTAAATCCGAGGTATCCGTTCCAACTATTTCTTCACTCATATTTTCTAGTTTACTTGCGTTTGGTATGCTACAGCGTATAATTTTAGCTGTTTTATCATACTAACCAATCCGTTTGCCCTTGTGGGCGATAAATGTTCCTTTAAACCTATTTCATCTATGAAATTTGTATTTGCTTCAATAATATCCTTAGGTTTTTGATTACTGAATGCCCTAATCAGAATAGCAATGATTCCTTTTGTGATGATGGCATCACTATCAGCGGTAAAGACCAACTTGTTGTCTTGTAGTTCTGCATGCACCCATACCTTACTCTGGCAGCCTTTAATGATGTTATCATCCGTCTTATAGGCTTCATCGATCAAAGGAAGAGATTTTCCGAGTTCAATCATATATTCATAGCGTTGCATCCAATCATCGAACATGGAAAATTCATCCACTATATCGTCCTGTATTTCTTTTATTTCCATGAATTTCTTTTACACAAAAGTACGATAGGAATTGTTGGGAATCAAAAGTTTAGCCTTCCTCTAACAAATTAGATTATAAGAGCATTTTTCGGGCCCTTTCTACTCCAGAAACCAATGTGTCTATTTCTCCCTTTGTATTGTAAAAACTAAAGCTAGCCCTTACCGTACCGGGAATTTTATAGAAATCCATAATGGGTTGGGCGCAATGATGGCCTGTTCTTACGGCAATACCCAATTTATCCAAAATGGTGCCAATATCGTATGGATGAATACCATCAATATTAAATGAAATGACCGAAGTCTTATTTTTAGCCGTACCATAAATTTTGAGTCTGTCTATCTTTAACAATTCTTGGGTAGCGTATTGCAGCAATTCGTGCTCGTATTTGGCAATTTCATCAAAACCAATGCTGTTCATGTAATCCAATGCCGCACCAAAAGCGATACCTCCACAAATATTTGGGGTTCCAGCCTCGAACTTATGGGGCAGATCTGCGTAGGTCGTTTTTTCAAAGGTGACTTCGGCTATCATTTCGCCTCCTCCTTGGTATGGGGGCAACCTTTTTAACCATTCCTCTTTTCCATAAAGCATTCCTACTCCCGTAGGACCACACACCTTATGGGCCGATATGGTATAAAAATCCACATCCAAGGCTTGTACATCCGCTACAATATGTGGAGCTGCCTGTGCACCATCTATTAAGACAGCGGCGCCAACTCCATGGGCCCTGTCAATTATTTCCTTAATGGGGTTAATAGTTCCCAAGGCATTGGAGATATGATTACAGAATACCAGTTTCGTTTTTTCGGATAGTAATTCATCGTACACATCCATCAACAATTCCCCTTCTTGGTTCATGGGGATAACCTTTAAAACAGCACCTGTACGCTCGCACAACATTTGCCAAGGGACAATGTTGGAATGATGCTCCATAGCCGAAACCAAAATCTCGTCGCCATTCTCAATTAGGGAAGAAAATCCATTGGCCACCAAGTTTATACTATGGGTAGTGCCCGAAGTAAATAGAATTTCGTGAGAGTTGGCTGCATTAAAATGCTTTTGAATTTTTATACGTGCCTGCTCGTATTTATCCGTGGCCTCTTGCGAAAGCGCGTGAACACCTCGGTGTATATTGGCATTGTAATTTTGGTAGTAATCAACGATAACATCTATAACCTGCTGCGGAGTCTGGGAGGTAGCCGCATTATCCAAGTAAACCAAGGGCTTACCATTGACTTCTCGCTTGAGTATAGGAAAATCTTCTCGTATTTTTTTAATATCTAACATATCGATGTAATGATATACAAAGATACCTAGTATGTTACAATTAGTATTATCGAGAATACTTAATAAAATTAAAAAATCACATAACCCACAGATAGCTGAAGTAAGCCATAATATATCTTATCGGATAGACTTTGGTTTTCTACAATAGATTTTCTAAAAACATTGGATACTCCCAGATAAGAACGAAATTGAATGGAAAAGTTTTTTGGGAGGTCAATGCCCACACCTAGAGTAGGTCCATAATCTATGAACGAACCTCCAGAAACTTCAAATCCAATCTGTGGGCCCAATTCCAAGGAAATATTTTGGTTAAAATTAAATCGGGTAATTAAGGGTATTAGAAGAAACTCCGCTTTAGCCACAAATACGTCATCGTTCTGGTTAACTGAAGGTGAATCAAAATTTTCTAGTCTGGCATATTTGATTTTAGTTCCTTGAGAAGAATAAAGGATTTCTGGATGAAAACTGAATTTTCCACGTAAAGGGATTTCAGCAAAAACACCTGCATGAAAAGAGGTTCTAGCACTAAAGGGGTCATCCCCAGGAGCTATGGTTTTCGAGTAATTTAAACCACCTTTTATACCCATATTGAAATCTTGGGCATTTGCACGGTTCATTATTACAGTAAAAGCGAATAAAAAGAGGTGTAAACTGAAGTTTTTCAAAATAAAATAGTCACATGTTGTCGACGGAAAGTTACACCAATAAATTTTCTAACGATAGAAAATGCAATAAACGACCATTTTTTATCTCTTAAACTTTTGCACTTTATGTCTTTAAGTTTTATTGCTTAAAACCGTAAACCTACTCCTACTTTTAGTCTATCAATATTATCGGTGAAGTTATATGAAAACGATTCACCATCAATTGTGCTTACACCTTTATTATGTAGCCTTATATAATCATATTTGGCCTGTATAAAAAAACGTTTAGATATATCATATGTAACACCTAACTCCAAATTGAATCCTCCATCTGAATTATTGTCTGAATTCAATTGTACACCACTGATACTTCCCGATTGCTCATAAAAGAAAACACTGTACCCAAGACCTACTACAGGATGCAATTTTGGAACAAAGGGTAAATCAAATTCAGCAAAAACTTTTGGCTGAAGTATGTAATTAGTAAATTTAAAAGTATCATCATTATTCACTCCCGGTTTGTAACGCTCAAAACCAATATTAAAGTCCAAGCCAAGATGTACCAAATCTGTATTCAGAAAACGATACTTTAAGGAAGTGTCAAATGCAAGTTTTGGGTCACTCCTATCTTTAATTAACTGAATTGGATAATTCGCCTCAACACTCCATTTTTGGTCTTGAGAATAGGACAATAATGATAACAATACAAAGGCCGAAGTAATAAAAAGCTGTTTCATGGAACATTGATTGGATTAGTTGTTGATTCGGCTAATGTAGATTTACAGATTGTAGGAAAATAAAAATGGTTTGTTAATATTACTCAACAAACCGTTAATTGTAGCCTAAATCCTTCTTAAAAAACCTATATCTAAAAAGCCTTAGACTTTACCAACAGATACCATTGTATTAGAATGATTAATTTAGTTAATTGAATAATTCAATGATAACTGAATAGCAGCATTGTAATTTTGGGCTCCTTGGAGCGCATTAAGACGATTTCTAAGCCCTATGTAAAATCTTGGGGACAAGGATAGGTAATCATTCAGTTTTATTCCTAATCCTACTGCGGCGCCATAATCCAATTGAAAATCCCCGGAAACGGTAGACCTTCTTTCTATATTCGAATTTTGATCTAGATTTTTGTTTTTTGTTACCTGATTGAGTAAAAACCCAAACTGTGGTCCAAATTCTATGTCTATACGTTCATTAAGTACAAACTTTCCTAAAATAGGGACAGTAATATAATTTAACTGAACGTTGGTTCTAAAATCGTTTTCTTCTCCCACGGAACCGTTTGATTGAATAGCGGCCAAATCCGTACTGTATTGAAACCCTTGGGAAGAATATAATACCTCTGGTTGTAATTTAAAGTTTCCGTAAAAGTCTATCTCCAAAAATACACCACCATGACCGGAGAACCGAAATTTCAATCCGTCAGTCAGGTCTCCCACTATGGACGAATAATTAAATCCTCCTTTTACCCCAAGATGGGTCTCTTGAGATTGTACCCCTATATATGAAAATAAAAAAAGAGCCATTGCAAAAACGGCTCTTCTATATATCCGGCAATATTTCATCCTATTTTACAAATTGAACCCAAGGTTTACGCCTAATTTATTAGCGATTAACTTATTAATTCTTGTCTTTAATTCTGGTATCCGCACTGATGATAGTACATTATTTGCAAAAGCGTACATCAACAAAGCCCTGGCCTCCTTTTTGGGAATTCCCCGAGTTTGTAGGTAAAATAAGGCCTCTTCATCCAATTGCCCAATCGTACAACCGTGAGAACATTTTACATCATCTGCAAAAATCTCCAATTGGGGCTTGGTGTTAATCGTTGCCTTATCACTAACCAAAATATTATTGTTCTGCTGAAACGCGTTGGTTTTCTGCGCAATTTTGTCTACGATAATCTTACCATTAAAAACCCCTGTAGCACTATCTCCGTAAATACCCTTGTAATCTTGGTGACTTTCACAATTAGGTTCTATATGGTGTACCAAGGTATGATGATCTACATGTTGCTTATCCCCTAAAATGGTGACCCCTTTCATTGTGGAGTCTATATACTCCCCATTTTGGTAGAAATTAAGGTTGTTACGAATTAGCTTACCACCAAAGGAAAACGTGTGGACCTTGACGACACTTTTATCTTTTTGGTTGATGTAGGTGTTATCTATCAAGGAAGCCGTAGAAGCATCATTCTGAATCTTATAATAATCCACGATTCCATTCTCGGCAGCAAAAATCTCGGTAACAGAATTGGTCAACACTTCATTTGTCGTCAGACTTTGATGGCGCTCTATAATCTGGACTTCTGCATTTTCCTCTACAACCACCAAATTTCGGGGTTGTAACATTAAGGAAGCTTCATTCCCCGTAGCGAGATGCAAGATCTCTATAGGCTTTTTCGGCATTTTATTCTTGGGAATATAAATGTATGCCCCTTCCCTACTGAAAGCTGTATTTAGCGTGGTCAACGACTCATCCTTAGAAGCAACCTTATTAAAATATACGTCGATAACCTGTTTATACATAGGTTTGGTCAACGCTGAACTCATCAAACATATATCCACTCCGTCATGTGTCGTTTCCGAAAGGTAGGAACTATAAATACCATCAATAAAAACAATTTTGTAGGTATCTATTTCATGCAAGAAATATTTTTTTACCTCTTTGTATTCCAATGCATTTTCCTCTTTTGGAAAGATGCTAAAATTTGTTTTCTGGAGGCTGTTTAAGGAAGTGTATTTCCAGGCCTCCTCCTTTTTTGAGGGAAAACCTTTTTTCTCAAAGTTCTTCATTGCTTCCGCACGTACGTCGTGAACAGGATGTTCTACATCCACGTTGTTCTCAAACGCCATAAAGGAAGAAATTAATTTATCTTTTAAATCCATTTTCTACTATTTTAAGTAATTGGCATAAAGCATTCAAAAGTTAACACGCATTACTTTGTGTGCAATACTTTAAATCGCAGCTTCCTGCTTTAACCAATCATATCCTTTCTCCTCTAGCTCCATAGCAAGTTCCTTACCTCCAGACTTAACGATCTTTCCATCGTGCAATACGTGTACAAAGTCTGGAACTATATAATCCAATAATCGCTGGTAATGTGTAATAACGATTACCGCATTATCCTTACTCTTTAACTTGTTAACTCCGTTGGCAACAATTCTAAGGGCATCGATATCCAAACCGGAGTCGGTTTCGTCCAAAATAGCCACCTTAGGCTCCAGCATCGCTAGTTGAAAAATTTCATTTCTTTTCTTTTCCCCTCCTGAAAAACCTTCATTTAGAGACCTGGACAAAAATTTACGGTCAATTTCCAACATTTCGGATTTATCCCGTATCAACTTCAACATTTCGTTGGCGGGCATATCCTCCAAGCCCTTGGCTTTTCTGGATTCGTTAATTGCCGTTTTCATAAAGTTGGTTACGGATACACCGGGAATTTCTACGGGATATTGGAACGAAAGAAATATACCTTTATGTGCCCGCTCCTCTGGAGCAACCTCTTCCAAGTTCTCACCATCCAGTTCAACGGAACCTTGGGTAACCTCAAATTCCTCTTTCCCGGCAATGACCTCAGCCAATGTACTTTTCCCGGAACCGTTCGGTCCCATGATTGCATGAACCTCACCTGGTTTAACTTCAAGGTTTATTCCCTTTAATATTTCCTTATCATCTACCTGCGCATGCAGATTACTAATTTTCAACATATTCTTTTACTTTAAATATTCAGGTGCCTTTGGCATTTTATTAAAATCGTCTTTTTGATGTTGCACATAAACTTTTGCATCCTTCACTTTTGCAAAAGCTTCAAAGGAATCCATACTCGCCAATGTTTGCTCCACATCAAAATTAAATATAGGTACTCTTTTAAACTCCCTATTTTCATATAGGTGATATAAATCACCGGTTAAAAGGGTTGGTCCGTTTTCGGGCAAATCTAAAAACAAAACCTGATGACCAGGCGTATGTCCCGGCATGGACTTAATGACTACCGTACCATCCTCAAAAACATCATAGTCCCCCTCTATTTTTTGTACGTCCTTTAATTCCTTTACCGCATCGTACAATTCCGGATTGGAAGCTGCAGTTGCCTCGGATGCAACAAAATCATACTCTAAATCGGGAACCAACCAAGTGGCATCTTCAATTTCGTTTGCGTGACCACTATGGTCAAAATGTGTATGGGACAAAGCAATAAAATCAATATCATCTGGAGTTAACCCAATTGATTTCAATTGATCGGCTACCGAGTCTTTTCTAGAAACCGTAAATGCTCCATTAGGAACAGTTAAAGGTTCCTGGCCTACCAACATTTCGGGCAAACCTGCATCCCACATCAAAGTTCCCTTAGGGTGGCTAATTACATAAAAAGGATCTGCAAATTCCTTTGTTTGACCTTGGTAGGTAGTATCTTGAGAAAATAATTCCAAGTTGTTCACCATTATCGTACCTCCGTCAAAAGTATAGAGTTTAATCTCTGGTACAGGTTCTTCGGCAACCTCCGTCTTCGCTTCTTTTTTCGCCTCTTTACAGGAAAAAGTGAGACATACCAACATGAACAATAAGAAGTACTTCTTCATATATAAATTTCAATTATCGTGGAACCTCTTTTAAATTCTTCTTCTATTTTTAATTAATGGGTTAAACCCTTTAAGTAAATAGGACAGTAATTTTAAAACTAACCTACGGACCCTTCCAAACTAATTTCCAAGAGTTTTTGTGCTTCGACCGCAAACTCCATGGGAAGTTTATTTAAAACCTCCTTGCTAAATCCGTTAACAATCAAGGCTATCGCTTTTTCTGTATCTATTCCCCTTTGGTTACAATAAAAAATTTGGTCCTCCCCAATTTTACTGGTAGTAGCCTCATGTTCTATCTGGGCCGATTTATTCTTGGCTTCTATATAAGGGAATGTATGTGCACCGCATTCGTTGCCCATTAAAAGGGAATCGCATTGGGAAAAATTTCGAGCATTCTCGGCACGGCTATTAACCTGTACCAAACCTCGATAACTATTTTGTGACTTCCCGGCAGAAATACCTTTGGATATAATGGTACTTTTTGTGTTCTTACCCAAATGGATCATCTTGGTACCTGTATCTGCCTGCTGGTAGTTGTTGGTCACTGCGATGGAATAAAACTCTCCAATGGAATTATCCCCTTTAAGTATACAGGAAGGATACTTCCAAGTTACCGCAGAGCCCGTCTCAACTTGTGTCCAAGAAATTTTTGCGTTCTTTTCACAAAGTCCTCTTTTGGTCACAAAATTGTATACACCTCCTTTACCTTCCTTGTTCCCCGGGAACCAATTCTGGACCGTTGAGTATTTTATCTCGGCATCATCCAGAGCTATAAGTTCCACTACGGCTGCGTGCAATTGATTCTCATCTCTTGATGGGGCCGTACAACCTTCCAAATAACTCACATAGCTACCTTCATCGGCTACCACTAGGGTTCTTTCGAACTGTCCTGTCCCCGCTTGGTTAATTCTAAAGTAAGTGGAAAGTTCCATAGGGCAACGCACGCCTTTGGGTATGTAACAAAAACTCCCGTCTGAAAAAACGGCGGAGTTTAAAGCCGCATAGAAATTATCTTTTTTAGGAACTACGGTGCCCATATATTTTTTCACCAATTCCGGATGCTCCTTGATCGCTTCGGAAATGGAACAAAAGATTATTCCTTTTTCGGCCAATGTTTTCTTAAATGTCGTAGCAACGGAAACGGAGTCCATTACAATATCCACGGCAACCCCTGCCAATTTCTTCTGCTCATCTATGGATATCCCTAATTTCTTAAAGGTGTCCAGCAATTCTGGATCTACCTCATCCAAACTATCGTATTTTGGTTTTTTATTGGGTGCCGAATAATAAGAAATGGATTGAAAATCGGGCTTTTTGTATCGTACATTGGCCCATTCCGGTTCTTTCATTTCCTTCCAAGCTTTAAATGCTTCCAATCGCCATTTGGTCATCCACTCGGGCTCCTCTTTCTTTTTGGAGATGGCAATAACAATCTCCTCGTTTAACCCCACAGGGAAAGTATCCGAATCTATATCTGTATAGAAACCATATTCATATTCTTTGGTTTCCAATTCTTTTTTTAATTCCTCTTCAGTATATGCCATAAATTCTTAGTTGAATAATTGTAGCTGTACAATTATCGATTATAGTGAAAAACTTTCGCCACAACCACAGGTTCGTTGTGCATTTGGATTATTGAAGACAAAACCTTTTCCATTTAGACCTCCAGAATATTCCAATGTCGTACCAACTAAATATAAAAAACTCTTTTTGTCTACAATAATACGGACATCGTTATCCTCAAAAACCTTATCGGTTTCTTCTGTTTTGTTATCAAAGTCAAGCTCATAGGACAACCCACTGCAGCCTCCACTTTTTACACCCACTCGAACATAGTCCTTAGAAGCGTCATACCCTCCTTCTTCCATAAGGGTAATCACTTTCTTTTTTGCTGTTTCCGATACTTGAATCATATCTTAAAATGGATTAATTATAAATAGTCTACAAATATACTTTATTGGGGAGTAATTCCAATAGGGTCTAACATTATTATAACGTATTAAACTATTGGTGTTTTCTATCTAAAAAGAGGATAGCTTCTACCGAAGCTTTATGATTATTAAATCTGTTTTCCCTTTCGAAGTTATATCCGGAAAATCAGAACTCTGGCTCGCTCCTACCAAGACAACACTACCGTCCCGGCCTTCCACCACATCATAACCAAAATCGATACCTGTTCCGCCAAAGCTTTGTTGCCAAATTAGACTTCCTTGATTATCGGTTTTTATAATCCATATGTCATTCTCACCACTATTCGATGTAGCATCCAAATCTGAGCTTTTTGAGTTCCCGACCACATAATAACCGCCATCTTTGCTTGACCTAACAGCCTGGGCAGCATCAAAACCAGTTCCTCCATAAGAGCGTTCCCAAATAAGTTTACCGAAATCATCCACTTTAATCAACCAAAAATCGGATTCCCCCTTATAATTACCTATGTCACCATCCACACTAAATGAATTACCGGCAACCACATAGCCCCCGTCCAGCGTATTGTCAATATCATAGGATATTTCAATTCCTGAGCCTCCAAAAGAGCGCTCCCACAGAAAATTCCCCTGACCATCTATCTTGACCAACCAATAATCATAGCTGCCTTGTGTGCTGCTAATATCGAAATCATCACTTTCCGAAAAACCCGCCATTACAAAACCCCCATCCTCTGAACGAACTACAGCATGGGACCTGTCATTGTTACTACCCCCAAAATATCCTCTCCATTGCAAATTTGCCGAAGCGTCAATCTTGGTGCCCCAGAATTCACCTACCCCATGACGTGTCAATGTGTTACCTTTTTCCGTATTCCCATCGGCACGAGCAGATGTAATATCCAAAAAACCAGTAAAAAAGAAGCCACCGTCATCAGTTTGTAGAATATCATAGGAATGATCATGACCTGAAAAACCAAAGCTCTTTTCCCATTCAATAGCACCAGAAGCATCAAGTTTTAGGAGCCAATTATCATGAAAACCTTGATTAACGGAACCGTCACCATCATCACTCATTGCATAACCAGTTAAAGCATATCCACCGTCAAAGGTCTGGACCAAACTTTGTCCACGGTCGTCCTTAGATCCACCATATGTTTGGTTCCATTGAAGATTACCTTCAGCGTCAAGTTTGAGCAGCCAGTAATCATTAACCTCTAGCGTTTTGTACTGCAAATCACCATCTACGCTGTTAGAAAAGCCCAAAATGGCATATCCACCGTCTATAGTCTGAATAATGGATTGTCCCGTATCCTCTCCGCTTCCTCCAAAATTCTTGACCCATTCCACTTTTCCCAAAAAGTTGGAACCACTGCTTTCAAAATTATCCTCCAAAGCATCATTGGAGCAGGATATACCAATAAGCAATAATAAAAACAAGTAGAATTTATACATGATTTACTCTGATTTCTTAATTACAAAAAAACCATTGCTAATATCACTTACTACGATTTTACCACTTTCAAAAAAAGGATATACACTCCAAACCCCGTCAAAATCGGTATTATTGTTCAAAGGGAACGTATCAAAAAATCCTATTTCGGTGATGTTCTTAGCTGCTATATCAGAAATATCCAAAACACGGACTCCGGCTGTGTAGTTCGCCAGAAAAAACTGATTTCCCAGAACGTAACCATTGTGATCTATAGCATTGGTTGGTCCCAAATATGTATCATGCAGTACCGGGTTGTCCAAATCGGACATATCAAAAACCAAGGTTCTGGATTGGAAGCCAGAATTAATCTCATCTAATTCATCCCCGAGAATAAAATAACGTTGATCCTCGGTAAACCACCCTTGATGTGTGTAACCAATGTTGGGGTAAGGTAGTGTTGCGATTTCCTGTGGGTTTTCTTTATCCGTAATATCCACGACCACAACTTGAGATTCATTCGCCCCGACAAAAATTTCTGCCCCTGCATAATCCGTGTCCGGACCCGTATAGGAAATCACTTGGGCATCATGGGTATATCCGTTTTCCGCCCAACCACCTGCTGCTGCGGGAGACTCAGGATTTGAAAGGTCTAAAAAATGAATTCCGCCATTGTATAGATCATTCCGATCGGTACCTACGGGATATGCATACCCAGAATTCTCATTGATTACGATATTGTGCGCATTTCCTATATCGGTAAACCTACCATTTTCCTCAAATTCAAAAGGAACATCGCTTGCATTGCGCAATTTTCTCAAATCGAACACCTGTACACCATGTCCTTCAGCTTCTGCAACGATGTAGGCGAAATTTTCATAAACTTTAATATCCCGCCATGAACTGGACGTTGTCGCTGTTGGTAGTTTTCCGAGATAAATAAGGTTTTCAGTATCCGAAATATCGATAAATGCAGTTCCGTTATCCAAGCCCATTATGGCGTATTCCTTTCCGGTCATTGTATCGGTCCATCCCCAGATATCATTAGCAGATTGTGCCCCGAATTCCATAAGGGCTATATGCCCTAATAAATCATATCCGTTGCACGGATATTCCCCTGCAAAACCATTTTCACAAGGGACCAGAGAGGTCTCCCCTGAATTCTCCGGATTCATAGTTTCATTCTGTGATTCATTCTCTAAATTATCATCATTCTTTGAGCAAGAAGAGAGCATTATCATCAGAATTAGTAGCACTGTATTTTTCATACCGAGAAAATTATACCAAGAGTAAAGATACGATATAAAATATCCTGTTTACTTTTGCAAAATGCTAGAAGACAAGAACAAAGAAAGAACATCTTTAGAAAAAATGGGCGAGTTTGGCCTTATTGACCATCTGACCCAGCAATTTACCATACAAAACAAATCCACAGTTAAAGGGGTAGGTGATGACGCGGCAGTACTGGATTTTAAAAACAAAAAAATGGTGCTTTCCACCGATTTGTTGGTAGAGAGCGTACATTTTGACCTCAGCTATATGCCATTAAAGCATTTGGGCTACAAAGCAGTTATGGTCAACCTTTCCGACATATATGCCATGAATGCAAAGGCGACCCAGGTAACCGTTTCCATTGCCATTTCCAATAGGTTTCCTTTAGAAGCCTTGGAAGAATTATATGCAGGAATCCAATTGGCATGCAAAACATACGGTGTTGACATGATTGGTGGTGACACCACTTCGTCAAAAACCGGAATGTTAATTAGTGTCACCGCTCTTGGTGAGATCGAAGAAAATAAAATTACCTATCGTTCTGGTGCCAAAGAAAATGATTTATTGGTCGTGACCGGGGACCTTGGTGGCGCTTATATGGGACTTCAAGTTTTGGAAAGGGAAAAAGAAGTTTTTAAGGTAAACCCTAATAATCAACCAGACTTAGAGCCCTATAGCTATATCGTAGAGCGCCAGTTAAAGCCAGAAGCTAGAAAGGATATTGTAGAGTTACTCGGAAAGTTGGAAGTGTTACCCACCTCTATGATAGATATCAGTGATGGACTTTCTTCGGAAATATTACATCTATGCAAAAATAGCGAGGTAGGCTGTGCCTTGTATGAAAATAAGATTCCGTTGGATCCTACCGTGATTTCCAGTTGTGAAGAGTTTAAAATGGATAGCACCATGATTGCACTCAGTGGTGGTGAGGATTATGAATTGTTATTTACTATTGATCAATCTGATTTTCCAAAAATTAAAGGTAATCCAAGCCTGACCGTCATCGGTCATATTACCAATAAGTCGAATGGTGCTAATTTGGTGACCCGAGCAGAATCTTTAATTCCCTTAACGGCACAGGGCTGGAATTCGTTTCAGGATTCGTAAACAAAAAAACCTGAAAATAAAGGGCGATTCTTTCCTTATCCGTTGTGGGGCATACGACAGGTAAGAAGAAAGAGGCTTACTTAATTTCCAGGAATACGTTGAATATTTCAGATGGGTAATCCTTCTAATCTAAAAAAGTATTTTATTGGGCCAGTTTTAAGCTACCTGATGCTCAGGATGCCTGTTTTGGTAAATACGTTCCAAAGTTCTGTTGATATCCTGTAGTTCAGGAGTCAAAATGGATAAATTACCACTAACGTCGGTTGTGACTTCTTTGCTACAGTGAATACATTTGTATTCCTTGATATGGGAAGTTACTTTTTTGGAGACTGAGTAATGATGGCCAAAAATATTGCAGAAAAGTTTTTTCATGCCGTAGGATTTTTAGGTTCACATTTGGTTCGATTTGGGAATCGGATTAAATGCTGTAATTGTTAATTTGATTTTCAATGTTGCTTAAGAGAACGGGTTGTTTTCAATAATTATTGTTAAAGTATATTATTTTAATCATCTGAGCCATAATTTGTTGTGATGTGCCCTAAAGTTGTGGTCAACCTTAAATTTTTATAGGTCTTATTTTTTAAATACGTATTCCATCTTTTTAATTTATCTTCCCAAAATGGTATGGAATGGAAAAAGTACCCGGGAAATCTTGGTAACCGCCTTTGCACTGTTCTCCCTTTTTTTTGGAGCCGGCAACCTCATTTTACCACCCCAGCTCGGTTTTAAATCGGGAGAACTTTGGTGGTTGGTTACTTTGGGGTTTTGTACCTCGGCCGTCTTAATTCCTATACTTGGAATACTGGCACATGCCAAATTACAGGGAACTATTTTCGATTTCGGCAAAAAGGTCTCGTCCAGTTTTTCCCTGACCTACTCGCTAATCATTTATGCTATCGCCATAGGCTTACCCTCGCCCAGAACGGCCTCCGTAACCCATGAAATGGCCATTGCCCCTTTTTTTGATAGTTCGCCCTGGCTAACCAGCATCCTATATTTTGCCTTGGTGTTCCTATTTGTAATGAACCGATCTAAAATTTTGGATCTCATTGGCAAACTGTTGACCCCGGCCATATTTCTCATTTTAATAGGTATCATAGGAGTCATTACCTTTTCGCTGGATTATAATTTTGCGCACAGCACTTTGGAAAACCCCCTTACGAATGGAATTTTGGAGGGCTACCAAACTTTTGATGCCATTGGGGCCGTTGTTGTAGGTGGCGTAATTATAGTCTCCATAAACATAACCCATAAGAAAAAAACTTATGCAGAAAAGAAGACCTTGATTCGAAAAGCGGGATGGCTTGCCGGGTTGGCCCTCTTTATGATCTATATGGGGCTCATTCTTTCGGGAGCCTTGTCCCATTCCCTTTTTGAACTGGACATTTCCAGAACGGAACTCCTCTCCGGACTGGCCACCGAAGCATTGGGTAATTATGGCAACTTATTGTTGAGTATTTTGGTGGCTCTGGCCTGTTTCACCACCGCTGTAGGGGTTGTTACGGGAACCTCCGATTTTATACGATCACGATTTCAAGATTCCCAAAAAGCGTATACCATCACGGCTGTCCTGGGCTGTGTTCTAGGGGTTGTTATGGGGCAGTTTAATGTGGACTATATTATTGCCGTAGCCTTACCGGCTTTGATGATCATTTACCCCATTACGATTGTTTTGATATTGCTGAACATAGTCCCGGAAAATTACGCTTCCCCAACAGTTTTTAAAGCGGTCGTGTGGACGACCATTGTTTTTAGTATCCCGGATTTTCTGGGAACTATTGGAAGCCCCCTAGCCCCCAATCGGGGAATACTCGAATGTATATCTCTACAACAGTATAGTTTAGGGTGGGTGTTGCCGGCTTTGGTGGTCTTTGTTGTTGGGAATGGTATTCTTTATTTTAAGGTTCAAAAAAGAAATAAGACGGAATAAGTATCTTAGTTCCACATATAAAGAAGTATAGATCATTAATGATCTATATACAATTGTTGTAAAATATTTGAAAAAAAATGACAGTATCCGAATTATTTGAGGAATTGAAGAAATCTGAATTGTCATTTACTAAACCTAGTTTTCCGCGTGAAAGACAATGGCATATTAAACAACAACTTTCGATGAACACAATAATTGCGTGCGGATTAGCGGAGAAAGTGGGACAAAACAAATACTCTTTAAACGTAGAAGGCCGCAAAGCAGATGTTATTGGAATTAAGAAATATGCGAATGGATTGAAAGACAAAAATAGACGGGATTTGATTTATCATTCTTTCGGTCTCTCAAGAAGCTGGTACTATTTTCCCCTTTTAAAAATGAGCATAGAAAGAATTATTAATTCCACTATTTCAAAAGAAATTTGGTTCACTGTAAGAGGCGTTATTATTCTTTTAATTGCGTATTCCATTTGGGCGATTTATGGTGATTTTTTTAAGTCGTTGTTGTAAAAAATTTAAAATATACCTTACTCATCGAAAGGAACAGTTTACTCATTGCAGTTTTTCTACAATATTCAGTAGGTCTATTTTTGAGTTCTAAATCCAGTTAAATGAAACTATTCAATTTTCTCCTGTTTCTAATTTTAGCCAATTCATCCATAAACGGACAAAATGAATCTATTCAGCCTGCTGATTTGGAAGGTTTATATACTCGGGCGTTGAACAGCCGGGTTGATTTGATATTAGCGGGCGGATGGAATTACGTGGAACTAAATGAATACGGAAAGCGAATAAAGGACTTAGATGTATCCGACAGGTACAAATTTCTTACAAACAAAGAATTGATTGATTTATCAATTAGAAAGAAAAAAACAATCAACGTATATAGAGTTCTACATAAATCTATTGCCAAAGATACAATTGACATAAATTTTGGTATAGTAAACGTAACCGCAAAAAGAGGAATATTCTTCTCTCGTGGTATAAAATTAAAGAAAGCAAAGTTTAATCTAAGTTGTGGTGGTACGAATGGATATCAACCAGACATTCGCTTTGTTTTTAACGACGAGAAGAAAATTTGGGAGATTGTATATAATCGATATATCTCAACATCGGAGTAAAAACATTTTACAACAAAACCTATAAACAATACGGTCTTTGGGCTTAAACGAATGGTTTGCGTATTTTTATGAAGTCGCGAAATCTTTGGGATTTCGCTTTGGACAGAAAAAAGAAAAATCAAAACCAAAAGATTTCGCTAGGTGCGTGGCGGAAAGCAAATGCTAGTTTGCTCCCGCACTGTTCATAGCTAAACCGTTGTGCGTCACTTAAAAAATACTTCACAATAATTATAATTTAACCTCAATATATGAATTATGAGAACATTAAAACTCACTTTAATTGGTTTCCTTTTCATAACCACACTAGCAAGTGGCCAATCTACAGATGAAATAGAAATCAGAAGATTAGAAAAGCATTGGACGGAATTACTTGATAAGGGAGATACAACTTCATTATTAAAAATCTGGTCGAAAGAATATGTGGTAAACAATCCGAATGGAAAAATTGTGACTCCGAAAGAAATTGTTGCAATCATGAAAAGTGGACATGTATTCCCAAGTGTTGAAAGAATTATTGAAAAAATAACATTCAATCAAGATATTGCAATTGTAATGGGCAAGGAATTACAACAACCAGCAAGCATGAACACCAACAAAAAAGAATGGATACCGAGGAGATTTACAAATGTATGGATTAAATCCGAAAAAGGTTGGCAATTGACTGCTAGGCAATCGTCACAAATAGTTGATAAATAGAATTATACGGAAAAAAGCGAACGCACAACAAAACCTATAAACATGACCCGTCCTGAATAAAGGCTACATAATTTTAAACATTATGTACAAAAACAGTGAATGTTCAACTTATGGACATTCACTGTTAAAATAAGAGAAAATATAATTAGTTGCTTCCATGCCACTTGGCCCAATCTTTCATACTTCCAAATAAGACATTCCTTCCATTAGAGCCATTGGTAAGTACAATAATACCAGATTTCGATTCAAAATCGAGCATAAAACCAGATTGCCATCCTTCATTAGAACCACCATGACCAGATAATGTGAAATCCCCAAAACGATTCATAATCATATAACCCATTCCGTAATTCCCTTTTGATAGTTCGGTAGGTTCTATTAAAAGAGCAATGCTTTCTTCTGACAAAACAGGATTTTTTGAAAATGATGCTTTTGCAAAAAGAATAAGATCATTAAGTGTTGTATGTAAACCAGCTGCTGCTTGCGCATTGAAAAGGCGTAATGGAATTTCCTTTGCATCTTCATCATATGCCTTTGCAGATTTTTTTAAAACCTTTTTACTAATATTAAAACTTGTCTGTTTCATTCTCAAAGGCTTAAAAATATTTTCTTTCATGTAATCCGCAAATGATTTGCCACTAACGTTTTCAATAACTAATTGTAATATAGAATAACCACCACCTGAATATTTCCATTTGCTTTCAGGTTCCATAACGAGTTCTACAGCCTCATCTGAATTAGTAGTTCCGGATAACGACTCACCAATTGAAGTTAATTCATCTTTAGTTTCATAACCGCTGTAACCATGAACAGACAAACCTGCAGTATGTTGCAATAGGTTCCTTATGGTTACTTTATCTGAATCAAATTCACTAGATGGTAATTTCCAATTCAAAATATATTTTGAAACAGGAATATCTAAATTAAGTTTTCCTTCTTCTACCAATTTCATAATTCCCCAAGCGGTAAACATTTTTGATATAGATCCAATATTAAAGCCTGTTTTACTATTAACAATCTCATTTTTTTTTACATCAGAAAATCCATATCCCTTTTTAATAATCACTTGACCATCTTTAATAATAGCCAATGCCAATCCAGGTACTTTATTGTCTTGCAATGCCTTTGGTGTAGTTTCATTTAAAGTTTTTAATAGTTCCTTCTCAGAACTCGTTTGAGCATTTACAAATAAGGTTGATAATGCGATTGTAATAATTGTAATTAAAGTTTTCATATGTATTTAGTTTTAAATTCGATGCAAACCTAGAGCTGAATATTCGTTATTTAGAACTATTTTGATGAAGCTAACGTGTCAAATGGTAATCAACTCATTATAATATTTAAAGTACCTTTATCATTAAATTTGATACGTCTGGAATATGAAGAGAGACGTTCATAAAATAAAAATTGCAACCTTGAATATGCAATATAGATTTGTGTCAAAATCATAAATAAATTAAAATCATGACACATAAAAAACTTTATAAGGCCACAGCAATTCTATCTGGAATCATCATTATATTAATGCTAATTTTAAGAAACGCTCAAAGCGAAATTTTCACAGTACTATCAAGCACATTGGGCTTAGTTATTTTTTACACCCTTTTGTATTATCTCTTTCAAACTGAAAAGATAAAATTTGGAACGTCTAACCTTCGATTAAAATATCTCGTTTTAGGAATAAGTATTCCTCTTTTAATATTTGCTATTGATGTTACCACAGATTTAGATGGAGGTTTCCTAAAGAATAGCGTAAGAATTCTTTTGGCAATTGAAATTGCATACTTAATTTTCTATTGGACCTACGAATACCGAAAAAGTATTCAAAAACTTAAAAAAGATAAATTGGAAGCAGAATTGATGCTTTTAAAAAATCAAATAAATCCACATTTTTTCTTTAATACATTAAACAATTTATATTCCTTAATAAAGAAAGATGCTGATGCAGCTCAAGATTATGTTTTAAAATTATCCGATTTAATGCGATTTACCATTTATGATAGTGGTAAAGAAAGTGTAAAACTAAAAGACGAAGTAAGCTATTTAATAAATTTTATTGATTTGCAAACGGCCAGATACCACAAAGATATTGATGTTAATTTTGAAAAAACGATTAAGAATTCAGATGCAAGTATAGCCCCTTTACTGTTTATCATCTTATTAGAAAACGCTTTTAAGCATGGTGTTGAAAGAGCTACTGAAAATGCATTTGTTCATATAAAACTTATAGAAGATGATAATAAGGTAAGTTTTGCAGTCAAGAATAATTATGATACTGATGAATCATTAGAAAACAAAGGTATTGGACTCAAAAACTTAAAAGACCGCTTAAATTTATTATATCCAAATACACATACATTACATAATAGTATTGAAGAAAACATCTATTCAACAACATTAGAAATATATAAGAAATGATAAAATATATAATTGTAGACGATGAGACAGCCTCGCATGATAATATTAAAGATTATGCGAGTAACTTGACCTACCTATCATTCCAAAAAAGTTGTTATAATGCTTTTGAAGCTCTTGAATATTTAAATAAACATTCAATTGACCTTATCTTTTTAGATATTAATATGCCTAAACTTTCTGGTTTAGAATTTTTAAAGACACTTTCTAATCCGCCAAAGATTATTATTACCACAGCCTATGAAGAATTTGCATTAGAAGGTTATGAGTTGAATATTGACGATTATTTATTAAAGCCATTTAATTTTAGTCGTTTTGTAAAATCTGTTAGTAAAGTTTCCGATGCATTAGCTAATAAATCAATATCAATACAAAATTCTGAAACCAACGAAGGTGCTAAAATCTTTATAAAAGAAGATAAAAAATACTATCAGATTAAGTTGAAAGACATTCTATTTATAGAAGCTTATGGAAATTATGTAAAAATTAATATGGTTGACAGAATAATTGTTTCGCACCAAACATTAACATCCTTTACACATAATCTACCTGAAAGTCAATTTATAAGAGTGCATAAATCATTTATTATTTCAATTGATAAAATAGAACTAATTGAAGGTAATAGAATACATATAAAGGATCACAAAATTCCAATAGGCAAAATGTATAAGCTTAACATAAATCGATTAATAAAATAAAATATTCAAAAACGTGCTACAACAACGTGTCCTATGAAAAGCCCTAGTCCAGTTCTCTAAAGTTAATTAATATTTTCCTTTTGCCTTAAACCACCTTTTTTTTAATATAACTTGCTCCGCATCCTATTTGTGATACACTTTTTTTATTAGGGTTCACCAGCATCTGTATGATTATAAATTATAATAAACTCGGCCACTTGCTATAAAGATGTGATTCCAATTTCTTGAATCACCCACGTTGTTTTG
>NZ_JAQPCG010000010.1 GCF_028464145.1 Maribacter sp. PR1 | reverse complement strand
TGGAACGGGTCCATGATCACCGTCAGGTACATCCATCCCTCACCGGTCCTTATGCGGGTCATGTCGGATACCCATACCTGGTTTTTCCTGTGTACCGTAAAGTCACGATCCAATATATTGGGCGCTATCGGATAATCGTGTCTGCTGTCCGTGGTGACCCTGAACTTTCTCTTTCTTTTGGCGAAAAGCCTGTTGGCCCTCACTATCCTGGCCTCCCTCGGTCTTGAGGCCCCATATCCCCTTTTCAAGAGCTCATCCTGGATCCTTGGTGCCCCGTAACTCCCAAAGCTGTCCTTGAAAATACCATGTATGGCCACCGTCAGGGCCTCGTTCTCCAACCATCTTCTGGAAGGCCCGGTTCAACCAATTGTAATACCCACTTTTGCTTATCTTGAACATTTTGCACATCTTCCCGACAGGAAATTTGAACCTGTGGTGTTTTATGAACCTATATTTTTCCTGTCGCCCTAGGAGAAGATGGCTATTGCCTTTTTTAGGATATCGCGCTCGATCTCCACGCTCCTCAGTTTTTTCTTGAGCTAGGTTTATCTCCCTTTGTTCATCAGTAAGCTTGGGGTTCCCCTTTCCGGGAAAAAACTGTTCTCCCCATTTTTTTTGGCCTCCCTGCGCCAGCGTCCCAATACCGAGGGGTTCAGCCCAAGTTCCCTACATACCTCTGCTGCATTGCCCCTTGCATGGCTCAGTTCGACAGCCTTTTGCTTGAACTCCATTGTGTACTCTCTTTTTTGTTTTGACATGTTTTCAAAGTTAATTCAAACAGTCAACATGCTCTTTTCTCAATGTCCAGTCAAATGTAGTAAGTCCAAAGCGAAAGGGAATAGAGACCAAACCCCTAGGGCAAGGCGCGTTGTTTTTCCAATATAACGGGAAATGAAGATTACGCATAGTGCCTGCCCGCATGGGGCTTGGCTCTCTCCCTGTTTTAAGTTCACTGTCTCATAAAGCCCAGCCCTATATATTTTAGAAAATCGGGGATAGAGGACCGCCAAAATGTCCAATCATGCCCACCATCAATGATGCGGAACTCATGGTCTATTTTCATGTTTCGTAATGAGACATGGGCCGCGGCATTACCTGTATATAGAAAATCATCATCGCCGATGTTAAAGTAAAGTCTTAATTTCAGGTTATCCTTTGCTATTGTATTAATCAATTTCATGGGGTTGTTGGCATCCCAATGGCTAGTATCCGGGTTTTCAGAATCTACATCCATCCCATAAAGGTTTTTAGCCAGTCCTTTCCACATGGGGTTTTTGGTCATTGGATCATCCATTGAAATAATTGCCGCACTGAGTGGCACACAGGTACCGAACATATCATGGTGTTTCACCCCATACAAAAAGGCGCCATAGCCACCCATTGAATTGCCTACAACGGCCCGGTGTTCCTTTGTCTTTTTAATCCTATAGGTTTTTTCGACCATTGGTATAAATTCTTGAAAGAACATATCTTCAAACCTTGAATTGCCTTGGAAATCATTGATGTAAAAATACTGCCCTCCATCAGGCATTATTACAATTGAAGGAGGGATTTGTGCCTTCTCAATGGCAGAATCCATGAAATGGTCTATAAGCCCATATTGTACCCAAACATTTTCATCACCCCCATAACCGTGCAAAAGATAGATTACAGGGTAGCTTCTTGTAGAGTCATCATAACCGGTTGGCAAATAAACGGTATAATCAACCTCTTTGCCCAAAATGGCGCTTTTTACCGACTGTCCTTCCAAAACTTTTCCCTGGCCAAAACAAAACATCGTGCTTAGTAGAGTTATGGCAATTGAAGTAATAGAACTTCTTGATTTTTTCATTTTTTGTTATTTATAGATTATCCAAGTTGATCTTTTTGCTGCCGAACAAAGGGGCATAGGTCCGAGCCTCGGCAAAAGTCAGTCGATTCCGCAAATAAACGATTTGGGCATGTACTCGTGTAAAAGGGGTGTCAATCTCAGGTGGGATATCATACCATTCGTCATCAAAAATCAAGATAACGCTTCTATTTCCAGGTAATGCGCCCGGGGTGAGCACTCCGTGCAACTTTGGGGCTGGGTCACCTTCGTTGGCATAATGGACATATTGGGGGCCTCGGGGGAACCACATACCTGCACCACCCGATGTTTCTACCATGAGTTGGCCCAATTGGCTGTTCGAAAGCTGGTTTTCCAGCGAACGTAGTGATCTGGCCAAGTGAAAGGCCCCCTGACTGTGTCCCAACAAAAGTACCCTGGTCTCTGTATCAATGATTTCGAGCACACTCTTTTCAATAGCGGCCTCCACGACCTCGTTGGTGGGCAAGATGATTTCAAGAGCATCCAGTTTTCCTCCTTTGGTGCCATTGTGTATGCCAACAACGGGGCGACCTGTAAATTCTGCAATTTCAAGCATGCTTTTGAACTGTCTTGTCACATCGTTGCCGGCACCGTTGATAAACCATATGGGTTCGTCGTTTGTGATTGTTTCTGGGTATACTGGGGGCACATCCAGAATACTGGTGGTCCGATAATCAAAAAGTAAGGTGTCCGCCCCTACGTAGTAACCATCAAATTGAATGTCTTCGGACATGTTGCCGAACAGCGATACTTTATCCGACTCGGTTAGGTTTTTGGAAGCATTCAGGTTTTCTTCCTCAAAAGATGTGTCCGAGCAGGAGGCGAACAATAGCAATGACAAAAATGCCGTTCCAAAAAATAAGCGATTGATTTTCTTCATAGTTAAATTGATTTATATAATTTTTGTTAAAATTCTAATATGTATAGGTCACTTCATTGGGCAAATACCCGATTCTATGGGCATTGATGATAAGTGTCTGTCCCTTTTCCAAATTAATGGTTTCTCCTAGGTAGATCTTCCATGGCTTGTGCACATCAACAAGTTCAATGGTCTTTTCTTGGTCGATTGTAAAACCAAAATCCCAACTTTTGGCCCTACGCCTTGATTTCGCGTCAAGGAGGTCACCTTGGTCAACTATGCGATAACCGATCGAAGCTCCTTTAGTAGCACATTCTATAGTAACCCCATTTTTGTTACCTATTATTTTCGGGGGAGATGTTTTAGGAGGTTCCTTTGTGTTTTTCCACCAATTGTTGAATACCATCTCTTTTTCGCCGACCGAGGATAGGTCGCCCACTTTTGTTATCCAATCAAAAAGAGTTTCTTTAAGTTCTTTCTTTTTTGCCGCATATTGGGGCTCTTCCGCAATATTTAACAACTCATTGGGATCCATTTTCGTGTGATAGAGTTCTTCGGAAGGTTTATTTCCGGCAAACCAGTCCAACAGATAGGGGTTATCTAAATTTCCCTCTTTATAGAGTTCCAATATTTCTTTCATCGTGGGTATGCCCTTTCTGTATTGCAGGTCTTGGTATTTGGGGAGTTCTGGCATAAAGTTGTACACATACCTGAAGTCACCGTCGCTCACAGACCGTACCCTATCATATTTATTTGCCATACGGTCTCTCGCCGCAAAGACATACTTTCTTCCTTCCGAAGATTTGTATGCCCCCAGAAAAGCGGTTCCCTGAAGATGGTCGGGAGGCTTGATACCCGCTATGGAAAGCATTGTTGGTGCCAAGTCCACTGCACTGATCAACCTATCGTCTTTGGTGCCGGAAAAACGGTTTTTGGGAAATTTAATGATTAAAGGTATATGCGTCCCCCTTTCAAGAATTTCCCGCTTGGTCCAAGGCATGCATCCACCATGATCGCTAAAAAATATCACATAAGAGTCATCATAGACTTGATCTTTTTTTAACTTGTCAACAATCTCGCCCACAGCCTGATCCATTTGTTCGATACGGGTATAGAGAACTGCCATATCTTTGCGCACAGTTTCGGTATCGACGTAATATGGAGGCAACTTCATGTCATTGGGGTCGAAAAAAATGCTGTCTGGCGACGCCATCAACTTTGATTCGTGTGTGACAGCCAAGTTGAACACACTGAAGAACGGAACGTTTTTAGGCCTATATTCATAAGAAGCCGCTGGGCTACTGTCATCCCAAACTGTAACCGGCACTTCAAACTGATAATCTTCTTTATAGTTGTTTGTCGTATAATAGCCCCGTGCCCTTAGATATTCAGGAAAAGCCTTTACATTGTCCGGCAAAACGGCTGAATAGCTTGGCAGGCCTTCCGGCATAAAAATTGTTGAGTTAGAAAGGGTGCGCATGTGTTGTGTGCCTATAGAAATTGCATGCATGCCGGTAATAATGGATGATCTACTAGGTGCGCATACCCCGGACGTGGTATATGCTTTTGTAAAAACAACCGCATCTTGAGCCAGAGCATTTATGTTAGGGGTTTTCGCAATTGAATCGCCATATACTTCCAAAAAAGGGGAAATATCCTCGCATACTATCCAAACTATATTCGGGCTTTGCTGAGAAAACATCACCTTACACATAAGAAAAACCAATAAGATGGCAACCATAAGCAACAACCTAGTCGTTCCTTGACCTATTTTTTTAAGATGACTTTTCATGTCTGCAGAGTTTTAACTTGTTGGTCGCCCATTTTTAGTAAGAGATGAAAACCCTTTTTTTATAGACATCATTTTTTGTTTTCTTGACACTCTTAGCCCTTTTGAGCTGGGCACCCAACTTCTCATATCATTAAAAAGTTAATTTGTAAAAAAATTTATCATTGTTATCAATTCTTTATTTTTTTTATACATTAGTTGCGATAATTTCAATAATGGGACATGATAATATTCCATTTACTAATTATGATTTTGTCAATCGGCAAATTTGCCATACCATTTGGATTACGGTATCAATGGGAAGAGAAAAAAAAATAGACCAAGTACTAGACTCTATAGAGAAACTGCTCTGGAAAGATCTGAAGAAAGGCTGTTTGGCATCTTTGGGGTCTCTATATGACCTTTACGTTGACAAACTTTTTGCCTATGGGTACAAAATCAGTGGAGATAGAGCTAAAGTTCAAGATGAAATCCACAATCTTTTTCTAGACCTTTATAGATACCACAAGAAATTATCGGATGTCAAAAACATAGAGGCCTATTTGATAATGTCCCTTAAAAGAAAACTCATTAAGCAAAGCGACCATAAGATCAAGAGTTTGGAGAGCGAATTGGAAACCTTTAACAATAGTTACTCTACTGCAGGCCTGACGGTTATTTCACATGAGGAAGAAATGATCGAAGATGAAAAAGAAAATGAACTGTCAAAGAGGCTAAAAAAAATAATGGTTAATTTAACGGATCATCAACGAAAGATACTTCGACTTCGTTTCGCCCAAGAAAAGACATATCAACAGATCGCCGGAGATTTGGGACTTTCTGTTGCTTCTGCCAGAACGCTGGTTTACAGAACGTTAAAAACGATCCGCGACACGGCCTTAACATTGTTCTTTTAAAAAAGCGTTTTTTTTTGTCTATAAATATCAAAAACTGCCCTCTTATATATGGACGGTAAGTTCCATTTACCCCATAATTACAAATAAAGTATGAACTTTAGCGAGAACGAACCACTTTCCGACTTAGAGCGGACAAAGCTTAAGAGCCGTATTATAAGATCGGCCAAACTTCTAAGAAAAAATGCAAAAAGGCAACGAAGGGCAACGTTGTTGTACGGTGCGGCGGCATCGATAGCGCTGTTGTTTGCTGTTTTTACCGTTTTTGACAAATCTAGCGAACAGTCATTGCAGGATTATATTGATGAAAATAAATCAATTGTTGACTTTGGCAGTAGCAGCCAAGTAATCGTGGTGCTCGGAGAGAGAGAAAAAATTCAACTAAATGAAAAGAACAACACATTAAGGTACTCGTCAACGGGAAAAGATCTGCACGTGGGAACAGGTGAAAAATATAGACAAACTATAGAAGATGAAAAAAAACCTGTATTCAACACGATACTGGTGCCCTTTGGAAAACGTACCGACGTGACCCTTTCTGATGGAACGAAAATATGGATAAATTCAGGGTCTAGGCTTATCTACCCTGCGTTTTTCAGGGATAAGGAGCGGGAGGTCTTTCTCGAAGGTGAGGCCATATTCGAAGTTGCACATAACCCATCAAAACCCTTTCGGGTGATCTCGACCAATCAGGAGATCAATGTATTGGGAACCGTTTTCAATGTCAGCACTTATCCCGATGATGAAATGGCTAGTACAGTTCTTAAGAGCGGCAGTGTTTTGGTGACCTATGACCATGATGACGAAAAGTCTTTTAAGATGGCCCCGGGCACAATGGCTGGCTATAATACCAAAACCAAAGAAATAGAAATGCACGATGTGAACATTGATGAATATTTTGGGTGGAGAGAAGGCTTCCTAAATCTGAAAAACCGTGATTTGGAATATATCACCACAAAATTGTCGAGATATTATGGTGTGGAAATTTTCATAAAGGAAAATCATTTAAAAACAGAAACATTTTCTGGAAAACTTGACTTAAAGGAAAATCTGGGGCAAGTCATACAAACTATAGGAGAAGCATCTAACTTTTTTGCGGAATATCAAACCGACAAAATCATACTGGCCTCCACCAAGTTAAATTTAAAAGATACAGTGCCTATGAAATAAAATATACAGAATGAAATGAAAACCGACAGATGTTGGCGCATCTGCCGGTAAAATGTATTACCGAAGTAATAACTAAACTGAACTCTAAAATTATGAATAATTACTTAAGTATTGCCCATGTTCTAGGCAAATTAAATGGTCAATCCATTTCAATAAAAATAATGAGGTCCTTTCTTTGTTACATATTATTGGGGTTAACCGCTCTCTATGCAAACCACTCTTACTCACAGACCAAGTTTAATCTTGACCTTAAAAATGTAAGTTTAGAGACACTATTCAACCAGTTACAGGATGAAAGCGAGTACATCTTTTTTTACAAAGATGGTATTTTGCCCAATGATAATTCAATTACTCTCAAGAAAAACAATATAACCTTACCTAACGTTCTTGACTCTTTATTAGAATCGTACGGTCTAGGTTACAATATTATTGGCAGACAAGTAACAGTCTTTAAAGATCAAACCTATCATATACCAAACACCGACGCCGTTTTTTTTCAAGATTTTACGGTCAGCGGAACGGTTTTGGATGATTCAGGAGTTCCTTTGGCAGGAGCAAATATCATCGAAAAGGGAACCACGAACGGCACCCAAACCGATTTTGATGGAAATTTTTCGATCAAGGTAACTGACGGTGATGTCATATTGACCGTATCCTATATCGGGTTCACTACGAAAGAAATCCCTGTCAACGGACAATCGGTTTTGAACATTGTTTTGCAGGAAAGTACTGCCGTCCTTGATGAAATCGTGGTTGTCGGCTATGGAACGCAGAAGAAAAGTGACTTAACTGGGTCCGTGGCGTCATTGGGTCAAGACGACATGAACCCGGGGGCGAACGTATCCGTGGACCAAATGATGCTAGGTAGGGCTGCTGGGGTACAGATAAACCAAGCCAGTTCAGCCCCTGGAGGTGGGTTGGCAATTAGGATCAGGGGCTCCAACTCTTTGAATGCCAGTAACGAGCCTTTGTATGTAATAGATGGGTTCCCGATTGACAACAGCCCCAACCTTGGTTCTGGCGGGGTGGCCGAAGTAGGTCAAAACCTGAGCCCTAGGAATCCCTTGAATTCCCTGAATCCAGCTGATGTGGAATCGATAGAGATTTTAAAGGATGCCTCAGCAACGGCAATTTACGGTTCAAGAGGGGCAAATGGGGTAATTTTGATCACTACCAAGAAGGGAAGCAAAGGCAAGGTAAATGTCACGTATGATGTATATGCAGGTATCCAATCGGTCGCTGAAAAAATCGATGTGCTTTCCACCTCACAATACATAGATGCCATAAACGACTTGTCAATTGCACAAGGAAACGCAGTGGTTTTCAACAATGAGGATATTTCAAGAATCGGCAGGGGGACCGATTGGCAAGATGAAGTCTTTCGCTCGGCTCCTTTGACCAATCACAACCTGGCTGTGAGCGGGGGCAGCGAAAACACAAACTATTATGCCTCATTCAACTATTTTGATCAAGAAGGTGTTGTAAAAAATACGGGGATAAAAAGATATACCGGAAGAATAAACCTTGAGACAAAAATTGGGAACAAGACCCAGATAGGCCTAAACTTCAACACAAGTTTGGTCAAGGACAACAACAATGTCGATGGCGTCAATACCAATGAGCAAGCAGGGCCTATTTATTCTTCATTGTTATATGATCCTACGGAGACCATATTTAATGACGATGGTACTTTTAGCCAGTCGGCGAATCTGACTGTCAACAATCCAGTTACCTTGATAAATGCCATCATTAGCGAGAGCGAGACCAATAGAACATTCGGAAGTGCTTTTTTGAACTACGATTTCACTGAAGATCTTTCAGGCAAGTTCAATTTCGGGACCGACAGACAAACATCGAGACGTGACATTTACAATACCACCCAGACCATTCGTGGCGGTGCCGCTGGCGGTATCGCGAACATCAACGTATTGGAACGCTCCAACTATCTGTTCGAGTACACGATGACCTATGACAAAGCTTTTAACGAAGACCATGCACTTACGGTATTGGGTGGTATCACCTTTCAAAAGTTCAGTTCGCGGTTCTTTTCCGGTAATATCAGCGGTTTTCCGACAGATGATATCAAAACTAACAATTTGGCACTGGGCGACACCAATACGGATGTACTCTCTAGTGGCAAGGAAGAAAATACCTTGTTGTCATATCTAGGCAGGGTGAACTATAACCTTTTTGACAAATTTTTATTTACCGCCTCAATAAGGGCGGATGGGTCATCAAGGTTTGGAGAGAACAACAAATGGGGTTATTTTCCATCCTTTGCCTTGGGCTATAAACTTGACCAAGAAGAATTTATTCCCGATAGTTTCAGCCAGTTCAAGCTACGGGCGAGTTGGGGTCAGACAGGTAACCAGGAAATTGGCAACTATGCATCGCAACTGACCTTTGGAACAGGACCCAACGTAGTGTTTGGTGGCACCATTTCAGGCAGTGTCTCCCCCCAGCGTATTCCAAATCCAGACCTTAAGTGGGAAACCACCGAACAACTCAACATCGGTCTTGATTTCGGTATTTCAGGGGGCAGATTCAGTGGTAGTTTAGATTATTTTTCAAAAGAATCGAAGGATTTGTTGTTTGACCTTCCATTGCCATTTGCTTCCGGTTATTCATCAATATTGACAAATGTAGGCGAAGTTAAGAACAGTGGGGTTGAGTTTCTTTTTAACTCGACCAACATAGTGACCGATGATTTTAAATGGGATACTTCATTGAATTTTTCCGCCATTAAGAATGAAGTGGTGGATTTGGGACGAATTGAAAGTATTGTGACGGGAAGTGTACAAGCAGTGGGCAACACGGCGATCATTCAAGAAGGTGATCCCCTGGCCTCCTATTATGGATATGTTGTCACCGGCATTTTTCAGGAAGGTGACGATATAGCCAATTCACCACAGCCCACAGCCCAGCCAGGCTTTCCAATTTTTGAAGATAGAAATGGAGATGGGGCCATTACGCCTACCGACCAGACCATTATAGGCACCCCATATCCTGATTTTACCTATGGTATACAAAATTCAATTTCCTACAAGAATTTGACGTTGGACTTCTTTTTTCAAGGTCAGGCAGGTGTCGACCTATTGAATATCAACCTGATAGAGTCTCTCTATCCTGCAAACTTCAGAAGAAACCGACTTGCGCACCAAATATTGGATCGATGGACGCCCCAAAATACAGGTGCTAAATGGCCATCAGGGGTAAACCCCAATGCCTATGGTGCAGGAAAAGTGAATACCCTGACCATTCAAGATGCATCTTACCTGCGTTTGAAAAATGTCAGGCTATCGTACAACGTTCCAGTTCAAAATATTGATTTTTTGAACTCACTTCAAGTCTATGTGACCGGCCAGAACCTGTTTACAATTACTGATTATGTGGGATTTGATCCTGAGGCTAATTCATTCGGTAGAAGTAACGTTAGGATCGATTATAGTAGTTATCCCCTGGCAACAACCTATATGTTGGGTCTTACTGCCAATTTTTAGGTCAAACAATTAAAAAAATCATAATTATGAAAACTTATTATTATAGAATAGCTCTCACTATAATGCTGTCTGGCCTGCTGGGCTGTGAAGAACGTTTGGAGGAAGAGGTGTTCTCTGAGCTCTCGCCCTCAACACTTTTTACCTCTGAGCAAGGTCTCAGCTCCTTATTGAATGCAGCTTATGCCTATTCGCATAGGGCTGGGGATGATGAATCCTGGTCCCCTTATTATTTGGGAACCATGCCAGCCGGTGAGGTATGGGGCGCTGGTGGGTCGATTGAAAGTGTATGGCAATCATTGATCGATTACAATTGGGACAGCAACCATGGCCAATTGATTCCTGTATGGATAGTGTACTTTAGTTCCATTCGTGATGCGAATCTGGTCCTGGACAACCTGGACAATGATTCTTTTTCGAATGATTTTAAGCAGAGAACGGAAGCCGAGGCCCATTTTATAAGGGGATGGGCCTATTCGGAGCTTTACAAGCTTTTTGGTAGGGTGCCGATTTATCGGTCTTCTACTGATGATCCTTTGCTGCCCCGATCAACTGACGAAGAGACTCAGGCCTTTATAGAGCAGGAACTGTTGGGGGCAATAGCCACTTTACCCAACCAACCTCCGGCCTTTGGAAAAGCATCCAAAGGCGTGGCCATGTCGGTCTTGGCAAAGTTTTACCTGAACACCAAGCAATGGCAAAAAGCGGCCGACATGTCCTCGGGCGTTATCGATTTGGGACTGTACAGTCTTTTACCCAATTACTCAGACGTGTTTGAAATATCGAACGAGGGCAATGCCGAGGTCATTTGGGCACTTCCCAAAGATGCTGCTGGGGCGGGCCAGTTTATGAATGCGCTGATTTTCCCACCGGATTATCCAAGACCTTTCCCGAACAATTCTGTATTTGCTGCACGCACTTACTTATTTGATGATTTTGTAAACTCCTTTGAGGCGACAGATACTAGAACCAGCCGTATAATAACCGAATGGCAGAGTACGGCAACCGGTGAACTGGTAATGGGGTTGGGCAACGATCAATCACACCCCTATAAATTACCTTTTGACCCAAATGCCGTGGGAGCGTCAGCTGGCAATGATATTATTGTCATCAGGTATGCGGACATATTGTTGACAAGGGCAGAAGCACTCAATGAACTCAATGGTCCCACCCAAGAGGCCATCGACCTGATCAACGAGGTCAGGAACCGGGCCGGTGCCACCCCCTTGAATCTGGGAAGTTTTGGCAAAGATTCCTTAAGAGATGCCATATTGAGTGAAAGGGAGTGGGAATTTTACTTTGAAGGAAATGCGAGGGAAGACCAAATAAGACACGGGGTCATGATTTCTAGGGCCCAAGCAAGGGGGAAAAATGCCCAGGATTTTCATGTGCTCTATCCGATTCCCCAAAGAGAACTGGATGCCAATTCAAATTTGGAACAAAATCCTGGATATTAAAAACATCAGTGTTCTTTTTGGGAGTCGAGAATATAATATATAATGAAAAGAAAAGTATTCCAGATTAATTTAATGGTCGGCCTACCTCAAGGTTTCTTCCAACCTTTTCGCTTTACTGAAGTCTATCTTGGTAGACTTCTGTGGATTTACCAGGCCTTGCTTGAATATTAAAAATTAAATTTAGATGAAAGTAAATACGATTAGATTCATGAACATAAAGCTGTTTTTGACACTTGCCTTCTTGTCATGGGTTGGCACCTGCACGGGACAACAAGCCAATGTCGACCAAGTTACACAGAGAGAAGACGTACCTCCGAACTTTGTTGTCATTTTTGCCGATGACCTTGGGTATGGTGATTTAAGCTCATATGGGCACCCTACAATACACACCAAAAACCTGGACCAAATGGCGGTCGAAGGCCAAAAATGGACGAACTTCTATGTTGGGTCGAGCGTATGCACACCCAGCAGGGCAGCATTGATGACCGGGAGATTGCCCATCAGAAATGGAATGACCAGTAAGGTGAACCGTGTTCTTTTTCCCGATTCCCATAAAGGATTGCCGCAAAGTGAGATAACCTTGGCCGAACAATTAAAAAAAGTCGATTATGTGACGGCTTGCATTGGCAAATGGCATTTGGGACATAAAGAGGAGTATTTGCCAACGAGCCAAGGGTTCGACTATTATTTTGGTATTCCTTACAGCAATGACATGGACAACATTATTCCATTCAGGTCAACTCAAGGGTATATTGATTTTTGGAAATCGGAAGAGAGGAAAGATATAAATACTTTCAATGTTCCACTGATGCGCAATACGGAGATAGTGGAGCGCCCAGCTGATCAGAACACATTGACAAAACGTTATAATGAAGAGGCGGTACAGTTCATAAGGAAGAACAAGGAAAAACCTTTTTTCCTTTATTTGGCCCATAATCTTCCACATGTGCCCCTTTTCGCATCAAAGGACTTTCTGGGCACCAGCGATAGGGGGCTCTATGGCGATGTTGTTGAAGAAATTGACCATGGGGTGGGACAAATATTGGCCGAATTAAAAAATAGTGGCCTAGATAAGAATACAATTGTAGTCTTCACCTCAGACAACGGACCATGGCTCATCATGAACCAAGAAGGTGGAAGTGCAGGGTTATTGAGGGAAGGAAAAGGATCTACATGGGAAGGGGGTATGCGTGAGCCATGTATTTTTTGGGGACCAGGCCGAATCCAACCTGGTTTGGTCACCCAAATTGGCACCACCATGGATTTGTTTACCACTTTCAGCAAATTGGCAAACGTGCCATTGCCCGAAGATCGACAGATGGATGGAAATGACCTTGGGCCAACACTCTTTGAAAAAAAACCAAGTGAGAGAAAAGAAGTGTTTTATTACAGGGGAGATGAGCTTTATGCGGTTAGGCTGGGAGCCTTCAAAGCCCATTTCATAACGGAAGGTGCCTATGGCCCACCGATGCGTGAAGAACATGACCCCCCACTCCTATACAATCTTGAAGTGGACCCATCTGAAAAATATAATGTTGCCGAAAGTAACCCTGATGTCATTGAGCAAATCAAAGCCTTGGTCAAAATCCATAATTTAAATTTGGTCAAAGGGGAAGATCAGTTGAAAGACAGGGGTTGACCTTTGAATTATCAATTAAATTTCAAACTAGTTTTAATTTATCAATATACAATATATATATGAAAAAACGAGGTCAAATTCAATGTGTGGTTATTTTATTGCTTCTATTAGGCGGGGGCATAGTAGCACAGGACCAAAAAAGCAACTATTCGCTGGTGGAGATTCCGGCTCCATCACTTAAGGATAATTTAATAGGCACGAAAGATGTGCAAAAGATTGGGGTTTATTTACCACCGTCTTACTTAGACTCAGATCAATTGTTTCCAGTTGTCTATTTTTTGAACGGTTATACCGTTGAGGCTGGCGAATATCCCAAAACGGAGGCTTTTGACAGTTATATGAAGAATAGTAAAGAACACGAGTTCATCTTAATAGAACTCAACGGCCATAATCTGTTTGAAGGGTCGATGTATGCCAATTCACCTGTTTCGGGAAATTGGGAAGATTTTATTGTAAGAGATGTCATTACTTATGTTGACAGCCATTACAAAACTTTGGCGAAACGGGAATCTCGTGGAATAAGTGGACATTCAATGGGCGGAGGTGGAACAATCAATATCAGCTTAAGGCATCCCGAGGTATTTTCTGTGGCCTATGCCATGAGTCCTGCCGTTTTGGCAAATGATAATTTATTGAATGGTATGTTTAAGAACGATTCGACCTTGGTGCAGGTTCAGAATTTATCCGAAAAAATGGTAAATGTGAGGGATGAGGATTTTTCTGAAACCTTGCAACAAGAATTAAAATCGTATGACCGAAAGATAACGAGCATATTTGGTATTCTTGCCTTTGGATCTGCATTCTCTCCCGATCTTTCACAACCCTTAAAGATTGCATTCCCGTTTACGATGAATGCCGATGGCACCTTTTCCAAGAAAGAAGAAGTCCTAGAGAAATGGGTAGCTGGTTTTGGGAATTTGGAAGAAAAAGTGAAAAATTACAAGAACAATTTAACCCAGTACAAAAAAATTGCATTGAGTTGTGGCTATCAGGACGAAACTCCCGGATTGCTCGAAGGTTCAGTTTATTTCTCTACATTGTTGAAAGAGGAAAAAATACCACATAGCACCTGCTGGTACACCGGCAAACATAGTGACAAGGTCAGTGAGCAACTCATCGGTGAGGTATTTCCGACTATGTCCGCTTACCTACATGGTGAAAAGTAATATGATAGGTTGATTTTGAGTTAGTTTTTTTAAGGGAGCGCAGCTTGTCTGCGCTTTTTTACTTTTGCTTCCAGTTCCTGTCCTTATGCTGATTTTCTTATTATGAACTAATACATTCACACCGTGAAACCAACAGATTCGAAAAAGACTTTTAAGTGGGATTGTAAAATGCCACACCTGAAAGTATTGGCTTTTTTATTTATTTTTTTGACATTTTTCTTTACAGTCCATGGCCAAGGTTCTGAGTTACTTTGGCTCGAAAATGATTCCATTAGGGTATCAATAAGCAAAAAAGGGGCTGAACTTCAAAGCATAAAAGGCAAAATCAGTGAGTTTGAGTACCTATGGCAGGGCAATGGTGAATATTGGGCGGACAGGGCTCCCATAATGTTTCCAGTAAATGTCAGATTCAGGGACAACGAATTTTATTTTCGGAACGTCAAATACGATATGCCGAAAATGGGAATTTTAAAAGAGCGCTTTATGACAGTAAAACATAAATCAAATGATGAGGTTACATTAAGTTTTGTTCCCAACAAAGAAATATTGCATGAAAACTATCCCTTTTTGTTCAAAATTTCAGTTCGATATAAATTGACCGATAATACCATCTTGAACGAATACGTCATCAGAAATGACGATACCCATAGCATGTATTTTGCACTTGGGGGGCATCCTGGGTTTAATCTGTCACTTGGTCAACCAAATGATAGAAAAAAGCATGAGTTGTTTTTTTATAAATCCCTTTCTGCCCAAAGAGAACTAATTAAAAATAGTCTTCTGAAAGATTCGGTAGCCCCCTTTTTACAAAATGAGACAACTCTTGGATTTGATGATGACAGGATACCTAATACTGGGATTTTCATCAAAGATTCAGTTATCACTAAAATTGGTCTGGCCAAATCTGGCCAAAAACCATACATAAGTTTGATTCTGGGTAATTTTCCGAATGTCAATATTTGGAGCCCTCCAGGATATCCGTTTGTGTGCATTGAGCCTATGGCCTCACATCATGATTTTGAGGATTCTCCAAAAGATATTGAAAAAAAGTCACACCTCGTCACATTGAAACCGGGCGAAACCGTTAAGTATTATTTTTTAATACAAATAGACCAAAGCCTTTAAACAACAATCTACATATTATCAAAACATGGTTTTGCATTTGCTTCTAATGCCTAATTATGTAACGAATTTATGGTGTTTTGTGTTTCGTTTCTGCTTTTCTAAAGAAGGTAATTACTGGCAGTGCCTGTTGTCTTTGGCGTTACTTTAAAACATGAAATATTACATTTGAGGTTTATTGAGAAAATTTGATAAGTTTTGGAATAACCATTTTTCAATATAAGTCATAAACACGACCTTGCTTCAGTAGGTTATTTTGCATATGAAGTGATTTAAACTTTTTTTGGACGAGAGATAGTGTAAGGTTCCCCTAAAGCAAAGCGTCCATAAATATACTTTCTTTTGTGAAATGGCTGTCCATTAGCAATTAGGGAAAGCTGGATTTCCCTCGGCTTTCCAAAATTTTTTCGGTGGCCTGTTGCCCAATGATTCATGTGGTCGGACATTGTTGTATTCCCGGAACCATCTCTGGGTCTGGTCCCTGACCAGATCAAGCTCCGTGAACAGATAAGCATCCAAAACCTCTTTACGGTAGATGCCGTTGAACCTCTCGACCAAAGTGTTCTGGGTCGGTTTTCCCGGTTGGAAATACCGGATCTCGACACCGTTCTTTGTGGCCCATGTATTGAAAATGGCCGAAGTGAACTCAGGGCCATTGTCCACGCGGATGGTCTCCGGTGAACCCCTCCATTCGATGAGCCTGTCCAGTTCTCTTGTTATCCTCCTCGCACTGAGCGAAGTGTCGACGGTGGACACCAGGGGTTCCCTGTTTAGGTCGTCGATTACGTTGAAGACCCTGAACGATTTTCCGTTGGTCAAGGTATCCTGCATGAAATCGGCACTCCATGTGATGTTACAGTCCACGGGGTGTATATGTGGGCTCTTTACCCTTTCGGGCAACCTTCTCTTTCGCTTTCTTCGAATGTTCAGCCCCATCAACACATAGACCCTGTAGACTTTTTTGTGGTTCCAGCCGTGGCCCATTGCCCTGAGCATATGGAACATCTTTCTGAACCCGTAGGTCGGGTGACCTTCGGCCAGCTTTTCCAAAGAATCCATAATCACTTCGTCTTCGGGCTTCCTCTTGAAACGGTAATAATAGACCGACAGACTAAGGCTCACCGCCCCACAGGCCGCCTGATACTCAACCCTACCTCTTTGGCCAGGTATCCGACAGCTTCTCGCTTCTCGGCGGGCTTAGCTTTTTTCGATAAGGTTCTTCAGGGCGTTGTTCTCAAAGGCAAGATCGGCTTACATGCGCTTGAACTCGGCAAGTTCCGACTCCATCTCCTTCATCTTCTTGAGTTGGTCTACTCCCATGCCCCCCTTATTTTGCCTTCCAGTTGTAAAAGGTCGGTTGGCTGATACCGTGCTCGCGGCATATCTCGGCAACGGTCTTTCCCTTTTCTTGTGCCGTTAGGACCTTGATGATCTGTGTCTCGGTGAATCTGCTTTTTTTCATTGCCTCAAATTTAAACGTTGAACTCTAATTTCCAACGCTTCGTTTTTCAGGGAACCTTACAGACTTCTGAGATCAGTGTTACCATACTTAAATTCCATAGTCCATGCACAAAGTACACGATAAAGATACTATTGAAATGGAGATAGTTCCGCAGATTTTTCTTTCCCAAAGTGGTTTTCCACCGACAGCCCCGATTTCTGAAATTATCAATGCCATCCTAGTCTAGTTGAAGAGCGGTGCGTAAGGAAAGGAAGAGGCGCAAAAATGACCAATGCACTTTATCTGATCGCTAGGCGAGTTTATGGGCTAGCTCGTCAAGTTTTTGTTTGTAATTGTCCCTGTCCCTGTCCTAAGGATGGGGGCAATTATAATACATGACGGTTGTCAGTCTATTTTTGGATAAACCTGTTGGTGTAATCTTCGGTTACAATACCTTTTATGGTGTTGATTATGAGATGTTGTAGAATCTCGTGCTGGGTATATTTATCAAACAGACTGGTTTTACCAAAAGCGATAGTGTTCAAATTCAAAAAGTACAGTTCACAAACCAATCTCAAGTTCACCTCATTTTGAATAAAGCCCAATTTTTGTGCATCGACAAAGAGTTCGTAAATAGTTTTATTTACCAAATCATTTCGAAAGCTATAATAGAGATCATAGGCCTTAGGGTAATATTTCTTTAGTCCGAAAAGGAACGTGGGACTGAAAAATTTTAAATGTTCGAAACCCTTTTTGTATATCAGTATTATCTTTTCCAGAGGATCTTTACAGAAAGCAATCTCCGATTCTTGGATCTCCCTTGAATATCTTTGCAGTAGATAGACCGTACTCTCTTGAACCAATTCTTCTTTTTTCCTAAAATAATTGTAGATGGTCTTCTTTGATATGCCAAGCTGATTTGCCAACTCATCGAGTGTGAACCGTTTACTCCCAAATTGAGCGAAGTTTAAGGCGGAGCATGCAACAAGTTCGGATTTACAGATCATTGGGTTAAATTATTAAGGCAACATAAAGTTACGTATTTATAACGATAGCGAAATATGATAAAGATCACCAAAATGATAAATAATATTAGGTCGTTAAACCTTTTGTTTCGGTTCTTTCTAGTCAAATATAACTGGTCTTAAATTTCAATAGCATTTTGGATAGACCAAATAATGCCGGGTACTTTAAAATCCCAAATTGAGGCACTTAACTTCCATCTTCTTTGGCTCCATAGCCAAAGTTCCGGCGATTTAAAGATCACGTTTTCCAATGCCTCTGCATAGTCTTCTATAATCCCATTGATTCTCACGGAAACGGGACTTTCCGTTATCAAACTAAAAATGTAGTCCATAGTACCCTCTTTTTATTTTTTTGTAAGAAGGGAACAAAACAACTTCACTGGTTTTTTTGGCAAGCTTTTCGGCCCCTAGAAAAAAGCTGTTTCCCTGTTCAAAAAATGGCAGCAATGTTTGGTACTGATTCTGACAGGGCTTTGATCGCCGATGATGCAGTTCAACATAATGACATTCTTTCGTTCAAGGTCGATAATGGTCCTATATCCCTTGGTGGATTCAATGCAATGGACACCAAATCGTTCTCTGATAATTTTAAATAGGCTATTGAAATAGTGGTTTTTAATTGGTTTGTATAAAGTGTCTGATCGGTAAGGAAAAAAAGTGGTAGGAATATCAACCATTCCCAATTTCCCTGATGGGCAGTGTAAAGCAAAATATTTTTATTCTCGCTTAAATAATGTTCTACCAAATCCGGATTCTCTATACGCAAACGTTTCATTGCCGACCTTTTACTGATGGTCAATGTCTTAATCGATTCGACAAGTATATCACAGAAATGCCGATAGAAGTTCTTTTCAATTTTTCTCAGTGTAATTTGTGGTTTTTGAGGAAAGGATTTTTTGATATTGTCCGAGACTAAGTTCCTTCTATACTTCATGAGGTAATAGACCACTACAAACAATATGTCCGATAACAGGTACAGAACAGGCATCGGCAGGGTCGAGATGGCATAAAAAGGCAAATATCTAATCTTGGGCAGCATCTTGTTTTTCATTACAAAAAAATTATAATGGCACAGGCAACAAATAATTAGTTTCCTTTTTTCTAAAGGCCGGCCTACGATTTATTTTTTGATTCCTTTCACGAACATTTTTAATGCGCTTTCATATTGTCTCTGCAATAGAGAATACTCAATTTCCGTGATATTTATTGTGTCTTTTTTAATAAGTACATTGTGCCGCAACCCTTGGAAAATGGCAATGAACAATTGCGAATAATAAGCAATATCAAGATTTTCAAAATCTTGGGCGGCAATACCTTTTTCCAATATTTTACTCACAAGTCGTATTTCTTCTTTGCGAAGGTTTTCGAATAGGCGGGCGTAAACGGGTTTTAAACTGTTTATAGATTCCAGGCTCAAAGAACTGAGGTGTGCAAAATCGCGAAAGTAGATCAGTCGCCTTTCTAGGTAAATATGGAATAACTCTTCTGCAGGGACAACCGAAGAAAGAAGACCTTCAATCTCGTTTAAAAATGTTTTATGTTCTTGCTTTACTACTTCCTTGAAAAGTTCTTCTTTAGTGGAGAAGTAGTAGTATAGGGATGCTTTTGATAGACCTATATCCCCGGCAATCTCCGTCATTGTTGTTTTTTTAAGGCCATAACGGCAAAATCTTTTTTTGGCGGAATCAAGTATTAACGAAAAATTATCGGTACTTTCAATATTGAACATTTGACTTTTTTAGTTAGAAAGTCTAAAATAATATTTATTTTAGCAAAAAAAAAATCTTTTAATTTTTAAAATCTGACCAATGCAGGAAATAGGGCAAGACGACTATTTGTTTTTAAAGCATGCTATTGAAAACATGATGCCGGCCAATAAAATATTCGGGTTAGAAATTATGGAAATCAGACTTGGGTACGTGTGCATCAAAGTCCCTTTTAAGAAAGAATTCATAGGCGACTATCTGCAAAAACGATGGCATGGAGGAATTTTGGCCGCTATGGCCGATACGGCTGGAGGAGCTGCCGGAGCGACGACCCTCGATTCCTTACAGGACAGGATAAATACCTTGGATATGCGGATCGATTATCTCCATCCTACCGTTGAAGGGGATATTTTGGCCAAGGCAAAGATTGTTAAAAGTGGTAAATCCATCAACGTGGTGGACGTGGAACTTTTCCAAAGTGGACAAAAAGATTTAGTGGCTTTGGCAAGATGTATATATAGCATCCATAGAAACGGCTCCTAAACTTTAGGTAATAAAGAATTATACATAAAACAAGAGGATCTTAAAAAACCCTATAGGACATCCTAAAATTTCTCCCCCATTAAATACGTATCCGTTTATGATCAAAAAAATTTTAAGCATTTCCCTTTTATGCCTTGTTTGCGTAGCCAATGCCCAGGAAATAAAGCAGCTTAGCCTAAAGGATGCCGTTTCCTATGCTCTTGAATACAAGGCCGATGCACAAAAATCGAAGCTGGCCATTGAAAATAGTGAGTACCAAATCCAGGAAGTTCGTTCGCGAGCATTGCCACAGATCACAGGAAATGGTAGTTTGGTCTATAATCCCATCCTACAGACCAATGTGATCGATGGAAGTTCCTTTGGGCAACCGGGCACCGTTATACAGGCAACTTTGGGGCAAAAATGGAATTCGGTCTTTGGTGTTTCGTTGAACCAGAACTTATTTGACCAATCGGTTTACACAGGTTTAAAAGCAGCAAAAACTACCCGTGAGTTTTATCAGATCAATAATCGATTAACTCAAGAGCAGGTAATAGAAAAGGTAGCCAATAGTTACTATCAAGTATATCTACAGCGTTTAAACCTTCAGGTACTTGATAGTACGTTGGCAAATACGATCAAGGCGAAAAATATCATTGAGGGCCAGTTTCAAAATGGGCTAGCGAAGAAAATCGATTTGGACAGGATTATTGTTAAAATTTCAAATCTAGAGACCCAACGGCTCCAGATAAACAATGCGCTACAACTTCAAGAAAATACCCTGAAATTTTTTATGGGAATGCCCATAACCGCCCAAATCGAAATTCCGGAAATCGAGTTCGAATTCAGACCAAGCGAGGTAGTTTCATCCCCGGATACCGAGAATCGATCGGAGTATCTGCTTCTCAAAAAGCAGGAACAATTGTTGACTTACCAGAAAATGGCGGTCAAGGCGGAATATTATCCAACGCTTTCCCTAACAGTTGGGTACAACTATCTTGGCCAAGGCCCGGACCTTCCCTGGTTCAAAAAGCCTGAGGACAAGGTATATTGGTCCGATTTTTCATCGATAGGATTGAATTTGAAAATTCCCATTTTCGCAGGTTTTGGTACACGTTCCAAAGTAATGCAGGCCGATATAGATCTGCGGATCTTACAAGAGGATATCAAGGATACCGAATTGGCCTTAGATCTTGATTACGAAAATGCCCGAACCCAAATAAACAATAGTATTGCGACCGTCAACAATCAAAACGAAAATGTCAGGTTGGCACAGGCAGTTTTGGACAATACCAGAAACAATTACGTCCAAGGTTTGGCTCCGCTAACGGATCTATTGGATGCGGAAAACGCCTTGACCGAGGCTAGGAACAACTTTAACTCCGCAATTTTACAATACAAACTGGCAGAAATCCTGTTGTTGAAGTCTAAAGGGGAATTAAAGTCACTAACAAACTAATAAGCACGATGAAAAAGAACATAATATACATACTTACAATTTTAGTGGTATTGGCCCTGATTGCCTTCATCTTAATGAACAACAAACAAGAAAATCAAGCAAAAACGGATATAGTTGCACAGAAAAATGCTAGTGTCACTGTAAAGGTTGATACGGTAAAGATGGAAACTATTCCCCTCAATTTTACCGCCAATGGAAACTTCGAGCCCTTTAAAGAACTGGATTTTTCTGCGGAAAAGCCAGGTAGAGTCGTTAGGGTATTGGTAGAAGAAGGTGATCATGTCAGAGTGGGCAAGACTTTGGCAGTTGTGAGAAGTGAGCAGGTATCGGCAGAACTGCACGCGGCCGAAGCGGCCTATCAGAATGCGTCCAAAAATTTCAACCGTTTTGAAAATGCCTTAAAAACCGGTGGAGTGACCGAACAACAAATGGATCAGGCCAAGTTGACCTTGGTTACTGCACAATCGAGACTGGAACAAGCGAGGGTAAATGCGAGTGATGTCAGCATAAAAGCTACGATAAAAGGAGTTGTAAATAAGCGTTTTATCGAACCAGGTTCTGTTCTGGCAACAGCAACACCAATGTTCGAAATTGTCGATGTCTCCAAACTTAAACTTAGGGTTACGGTCAACGAGTCCCAAGTGGCCAGTTTAAAAACGGGTGCCCCGGTAAATGTAAAAGCCAGTGTCTTACCAGACAGGACATTTGCAGGGAAAATCACGTTTATAGCACCGAAATCGGATAGCAGTTTGAATTTTCCTGTGGAAATCGAGATATCGAACAATCCGGACAACGCCTTGAAGGCGGGCATGTACGGGACGGCATCCTTCACCTCGTCAGACCGGGAAAGCGAAAAGATACTGGTGGCCCCTAGAAATGCGTTCCTGGGAAGTGTAAGCAGTAACCAGGTTTTTGTCGCTGAGGATGGAGTTGCAAAACTGACCGGTGTAACGGCTGGAAGAATATTCGGTGATAAGGTCGAAATATTAGATGGTCTGGACAGCAATGAACTCGTAATAGTTACCGGGCAGATCAATCTACAGAACGGTTCCAAGATAGACATCATCGACTAGAACCGGACAATAACCTGAAACATTTTATTCCATACTATGAAATTAGCGGAAATTTCCATAAAAAGGCCTTCATTGGTCATTGTGCTATTCACCATACTTACCCTTGGGGGCCTGTTCAGTTATAACCAACTGGGGTATGAATTGATACCCAAATTCGACCGAAATGTCATAACCGTCGCCACTATCTACCCCGGTGCCTCGCCCAGCGAGATCGAAAATACCGTGACAAAAAAAATAGAGGATGCGGTTGCCTCTCTGGAGAACATCAAAAAAATAGAATCCCGTTCTTATGAAAGCCTTTCCACGGTTGCGATTACCTTGACGGATGATGCCAATGTTGATATTTCCCTAAACGATGCACAACGGAAAATCAATGCCATTATCAGTGATCTGCCCGATGATGCCAAAACACCCTCCTTAAGCAAATTTTCATTGAGCGACCTTCCGATTATGACAATTGGTGCTAATGGCACTATGGATGAAATTAAGTTTTATGACCTGATTGATAAAAAAATTGCCCCTTTGCTTTCCCGGGTCAATGGTGTGGCACAGATAAATTTGATCGGGGGGCAAGAAAGGGAAATCCAGGTAAATTTAGACGCCGACCGACTTCATGGATATAACCTTTCCATACCCCAGGTCCAACAGACCATCCTGGCCTCGAATTTGGATTTCCCCACAGGAAATATTCAGACCAGGCAGCAAAAAATATTGATCCGGTTGGCCGGAAAATATAAAAATGTTGAAGAGCTGCGCAATCTGGTAGTCGCTGATAAAGATGGCATCCAAGTGAGGCTCAGTGATATTGCGGATGTTCAGGACAGTCAAAAAATACCTGAAAAAATTGCACGGGTAAAGCAAAAAAGTGCCATCCTACTGCAGGTGATCAAGCAGTCCGATGCCAATGCCGTAGCTGTAAGTGAAGATATATTAAAACGGATAGCACAGCTCGAGACCGATTATAAAACCATAGACCTCAGTCTCAATGTCGCCAATGACAGTAGTGTTTTTACCCTAGAGGCGGCCGATTCCGTAATCCATGACCTATTGATCGCCGTGTTATTGGTGGCGATCGTAATGCTGTTCTTCTTGCACAGTGTAAGAAACTCGCTAATTGTAATGGTGTCCATACCCGCATCGTTGGTTGCGACATTTATAGGCTTTTTGTTGTTGGATTATACCTTGAACTTAATGAGTTTATTAGGATTGTCTTTGGTCGTAGGCATCTTGGTGGACGATGCCATCGTTGTACTCGAAAACATTTACCGGCATATGGAAATGGGCAAAAACCGTGTCCGTGCGGCCTATGACGGTACCGCTGAAATCGGGGGCACGGTAACATCCATAACGCTGGTAATCGTGGTCGTCTTTTTTCCCATTGCCATGAGCAGCGGTCTGGTGTCCAAAATCATTACCCAATTTTGTGTGACCATAATTATTTCGACCTTGTTGTCCCTATTGGCATCGTTTACCATTATTCCTTGGTTATCGTCCCGTTTCGGAAAATTGGAGCATATCACAGGTAAAAACCTGTTCGGTAGGCTTATCATCAAATTCGAAACACAATTAAAACGTTTCACGAATTGGATCTCCGGCTTATTGACCTGGTGCCTGGATCATTATAAAACCACGCTGTCCATCGTTTTGGTTATCTTCTTTGCTTCGATCGCCTTGGTAGCGGCAGGATTTATTGGAGGCGAATTCTTTGCCACATCGGATAGGGGCGAGTTTTTGGTGCAGATAGAACTACCAAAAGATGCCTCATTGGAAGAAAGTAATTTTATGGCCCAAAAAGCAGAGGCCTTTTTGAATACACAGGAAGAAGTCAAGAGCCTTATCACCACTGTAGGCCAGACCAGCGAAGGCTTAGGAGCTTCACAGGCTACAGCTTACAAGGCGGAAATAAACGTCCAAATGGTTGATGAAAATGAAAGGCAGGACGATTCTTATGTATTTGCCGCCAAAACAAAACGTCGTTTAGAGAAAATTTTGGTCGGAGCCAAGGTGAAAACCGTCCCTATAAGTCTTTTGGGAGTGGCGGAGGAAGCCCCGTTGGCCTTGGTAGTGACCGGACCTAGTTTGGATAGTGCCATGGTCTTTGCCAGAAAGGCGGAGGCGGAACTGCATAAGATTCCTGGGGCCACGGAAATTGAATTGTCCGTAGAAACGGGAAATCCTGAAATCAATGTTCAAGTAGATCGGGATAAAATGGCCTCCCTGGGATTATCGTTACAAACGGTGGGGTTGACAATGCAAACAGCATTTAACGGGAATACCGATGGCAAATTCAGGGCAGGGGAATATGAATATGATATTAACATTCGCTACAATAGTTTTGATAGAAAAAGCATTGTCGATGTAGGGGATTTGATCCTTACTAATGACCAAGGGCAAGAGGTAAAACTCTCACAGTTCGCCGACATCACCGAAACGTTGGGCCCGAGCCAATTGGAACGCCGGGATAAGACCGCGTCGGTTACCGTAAAAGGGCAGTCCGTTGGCAGACCAGCTGGTACGGTCGCGGATGAATGGGAAGCTGCCTTCCAGGATGTCGAACGGCCCACGGGGGTCGATTACGTATGGGGTGGGGATAAAGAAAGGCAATCGGAAGGGTTCGGAACACTGGGAATTGCTATGTTGGCAGCTATTATATTGGTCTATTTGGTAATGGTTTCCCTGTACGACAGTTTTGTGCACCCGTTCGTAGTTCTTTTTTCCATTCCCTTATCGTTCATCGGAGCTTTGCTGGCATTGGCGTTAACGAACAATTCCCTGAACATCTTTACCATTCTTGGTATAATTATGTTGATCGGGCTAGTGTGTAAAAACGCCATTATCCTGGTTGACTTTGCCAACGAAAGGGTCCGGTCAGGGGAAACGGTCAGGAACGCCTTGATACAGGCCAACCACGCACGTCTCCGCCCAATTCTAATGACTACCATTGCCATGGTTTTCGGGATGCTTCCCATTGCGTTGGCCTCAGGCCCGGGATCGGGATGGAAAAATGGTCTTGCCTGGGTTATCATCGGGGGATTGATAAGTTCGCTTTTCTTGACCTTGATAATAGTACCGGTAATATACAATTTAATGGAAAAATTGGTACATAAGTTTACCAAGGGAACAAAAACTGATTATGAGGAGCTTATGGTGGCCGATTACGAGCATAAAAAATTGGTAGATGGCTTTAACCCAGACCACACGCTGTGATATGCTGGCCGTGTTCCGGTTGTTGAGCTTTATCGACATCTAAAATGCTATCCCCATGGCGGTCCTTGGCGACCTTTTTGTTAGATTTGAATCGATGTTCATCATTATAATGTACAATGATACACCAAGTGAAATCTTGGATAAGTAACTAACTACTGACCTCTAAAAATTAATACTTAATTACTTTCAGACAGAGTTTAATTTGCAGACCCGTTTTTTCTTTGGTTTTATCATGGAAATCGTGCCTCAAAAAATACAATTAAATCGATTTTGGTGATTGTTCCATTTTTAAAAAATTCTTACCCAATATAATGATTTACCCAATGGTGATTTTGATGCTAAAAAACCTTCTTTAGAAGATGCCTATTTTAAAATTTTAAGCGAACACTAAAATGAAAACAATATTTTCCATAGTAAAAAACGAGCTAAGACAGCGTGTATTTAGTTGGGTTACCCTTGTTTTCTTTCTCATGCTTGCCTTTCAGATGATATGGTATACCAAGGGATCGTTTGATTTCTTTTCCAACGAAGGGGTGCTTATGAACGCTTCGAGCATTTTGTATAGAAACTATGCGGCCATGGGTATGCTTATGATCATCATCATTGCCATAGCTACCGGAGGTGTGCTTTACAAAGAGATCAGGTATAAATCCGCGGAGTGGACCTATGCACTGCCCATCAATGAAAAACAATTTTTTATAGGCCGCTTTTTGGCCGCTTTCCTATACCTTGTCATTCTAAGTACGGGTATGATTGTTGGGCATTTGTTGGTGCCGTTTTCCGGCATTGGCGAGGCTGGTCGTTTTGGTCCGGTTCAATGGGGCCCTTTGTTTCACGGTTGGATCATGTTTACCGTACCCAACCTCTTTTTTTATGTATCCGTTGTATTTTTTGCCATTGTGTTTACCCGTAGAATGACCACAAGTTATTTGGCCGTATTCTTGGTGGTCATTCTATTTTTAATCGCCCAAACTTCCTACGAAACCGGGGGTGGGGATAATCTAATGGCTTACATCTTGGCGGATTCGGGAGGCTATGTAGCGGCACAGCACTATACCGAACTGTTGAGTCCCACACAAAAAAATACCGAACTGTTCAAACTGACCGGCTATGTTTTAAAGAACCGATTGCTTTGGATGGGACTTGCCATGGTGTTTGCCATAGCGGCATATCTACGCTTCTCTTTCAAGTACGTCATACAGGCCGGTACCGATAAATCCAAAAAAATCAAAGAAGGCAAGAAAGTGTCATTTTCTACGGCATCCATAAAATTGCCAGAGGTCGTGAAACAATACAAAGTACCTAATTTTCTCACTAAACTATGGTCACTCTCAAAATTGGAGTTCCTGAACATTGTTCGCCCTACTTCCTTCAAAATAATCCTCGGTATTATCTTATTGATGGTGTTTTTGCAAAATGTTACTTGGAATGCGGCTTATTATATTGGTAATGAATATCCCATCAGTAGCAATATGACCTATTTTAGGTTGCAATGGGGCGTTTTTATAACCATGTTGATCATGATTTGGGCCGGCGAGTTGTTTTTTAAGGACAAGACGGTCAATATTTGGCAAATAACAGATTCGTTGCCCGTTCCTGTCTGGGTTACCCAACTTTCCAGATTGGCAGCGATTATTGGACTGTCTTTTATATTAAGTGTGAGCTTTATTGTAGTATCCGTGTTTACCCAAGTGTTGTTGGGTGGAGCTTCTTATATAGATTTAGGACAATTTGCAGAGGACCTTTTGCTCTATCGTTGGGCCTTTTTGAACTTTGTACTTTGGGCGTCTTTGGTGTTTTTTGTGGGAGCTTTGACCAGCCATCGAATTTTCACACACCTTCTTTGTGTGGCCATTTTCATCTTCTTGATTGTTTCCTTTGATATGGGCATCATTGAAGATTTAAGGCTAGGATATGGTTTTACTCCTGGAGTTGAAGATTATTCGGAAATGAGCGGTTATGGTATATTTCAAGAATCGGCCAATTGGTTCTTCCTATTGTGGTTGGCTTTGGCCATTACCTTGGTCATGACCGGTGTTTGGCTATGGAAGCGGGGCTCGGATAAAAAATGGAAAAACAGACTTTCGTTGAAGAATATGCAACTTAGCATGGTTTCCAAAGGTGTGATGGTGTTGTTTTTTGGGGCATTCTTGTTTTTGATGTCGTTCATCACCAAAAATGTGTATGATAATGGCAACTTTATCCCAGATGCCGAAGAGGAACGATTGGATGCCTAGTACGAGATAAAATACAAGTATCTGGAAACCAAACCACAGCCCAAATATGAAACAATCGATGTAAAATTGGATCTATTTCCTTCAAAAAGAAGGGCAGAATTTACTGCTGATATCACATTGAACAACGAAAAGGGGGCAGATACCTTGTTTTTCAATACCAAGGATTTTGTCCAATTATCCAATGTGAAGCTGAACGGACAAGAATTGACCATGGGAAAAGGGGATGTCGAGCAAAACCTGACCGCCTATCCAATCCCGTCTACCTTACAAAAAGATAGCGTGTTGCAGCTTTCCTTGGTAGGGAGCAAACAATATGTCGGTTTTGTGCAGAGCGATTTTCAGGCAGATTTGACCAAAAAGGGAAGTTTTGGTAGTCTTCAGGATTTTTTACCTGTGAAAGGATATGATAGCGACAAGGAGTTATTGGAAAACCGGAAACGCCAAGAACAGGGATTGGAACGTCTGGATTCCAGAATGGCCACTGTTGATAATGCCTTTGCCCTTACCCAAAATGTGTTTGCTACGGATGCCGATTGGGTTACAGGTAAAATTATTATTAGTACCGAAGAAGGCCAAATTCCGTTTACGGCCGGAGCCTTACAAAAAATGGAAACTGAAGATGGTAGAACCACTTCCATCTATACCATTAAGAAACCCCAAGTGTTCAATTGGCAGGTAGGATCATCAGACTATAGCGTTGGCAAGGGCAAGGCCGGGAATATAGACTATTCCATTCTGCATAAACCCACCCATTCGTTCAATGTGGACCTCTATCAAGAAGCATTAAAAAAAGGGGTTGCTTTTATGCAAACCAACTTTGGGGCCAATTCGGTCGACAATCAACTTCAATTGGTAGAAATACACCGTTGGCAAGACGATCGGTATACCTTTGCCAATACCATTGCACTTTCTGAAAAAGAAGGTTGGGTGGCCGATACCGAAGGTTTACAGGAAAAAGCCTATCTCTATCAAACCATCGGTAGTGGATTGGCCAAACTGTGGCTGCAAAAAAACTTGACCATTGCCAATGTGCAAGGGGCGGATATGCTTACAATAGGGTTGCCAGAGGCGTTGGGACTCTTGTATGTGAAAAATGAAATAGGTGGGGAAGCGGTAATCAGCTTATCAAGAAAAGTTGGAAAAGTATGGCAAGGACAAAAATAACGAGCCCAACCAAGAACCACCATTGCTCTATGCCGATGGAGCGGAATATCTTGAAATCAATAAAGGGGCCGTGGCATTTTATAAGCTGATCCAAACCATGGGTTTTGAAGGATTCAATGGATATTTGGCAGAATGGGTCAACGGTAACCTGGACAATCCTACATTGTTCAATGACTTTTGCCAAAAAGCAGTAACTCATATAAAATCATCCGAAAAAAGGGAGATAAGGGCACTTTTTGAAACCAACGAACCGTATACAAACAATACTACAAACAGTAACTAGGACAGATTGATTTTTGGGTGATAACTTATATGCATGTGCATTACACTTATTGGAAAATTTAAGTAATGTCGATTGGGTTTCTGTTATTTCTTCTTTTTGACAGGAAAGCCAGATAAAGAATATGTCAAAGCAGAATGCAATAACAGTCCCTTATAGAATTCAGTGGGAATGTCACAGTATAGGAATATGACAAAACAGTGAGTTTGTTCCCAATTTGATATCAACATCCTCTGGATCACTCATAAAAACAAGAGGACGCTTTATCGCCCTCTTGCATTTATTCTCTCACCGCTACCAAAAAGATTTCTCCATTCCGTTAAATTGGTTGTTTCCCTACAAGAAACCATTGTGTTTTGGTCATGGAAGGTGGCGCCCTGTCGGGCGCTCTTTTGTGGAAAGGGAGAAAGAAGAAAGGATTGGAAATCTCTTTGGATTTCCTATGTTCCTAATCGTATAATCCAAATCACTTAATATTGAATTACATGTAGGTATCATGTTCTTGGGCCATTTAACCCTTGTCTTGTCCTAGAATAGGTTGTCATGATAGAAGCAATAATTTAAATTTAATCATGAAAAGTGTAAACTCCTATTCGGACGATTTTAAACGAAAGGTTGCCTCCCACTATCTGGGATCGGATCTCAGCATGGCGGCAACGGCAAAACTGTATGGTCTCAAAACACCTTCATCCGTGCAACAATGGGTGAAAAGGTTCTGTCCGGACCAGGCCCTGCCGAACGACGGTACCACCAAGGAACCGGCCTCAACTGTCCTACCGGACTCCCCGGAGGGGATGCTGGCCAGGATCAGGGAACTTGAGTCCGATCTGGCAAGCGAGAAGCTCAAAAATCTGGCCGCCAACAAAATGATAGACATTGCGGAAAGGGACCTTAAGATCAACATCAGAAAAAGTCTGGTGCCAAACAGTCCAAGAAATGAAAGAGACCATGCCCAAAACAAGTGTTGGGACGCTGTGCGGACTGTTTGGCAAAACGAGACAGGCCTATTATAAGTTTTTGAGATACGAGTACAGGACACTTGCCGAAAAGCAGTTGGTGCTCGAGATGGTTCAGAATGAACGCGCCATACTTCCCGGCGTGGGCGTGCGCAAGCTCCACAGCATCATCTTCGGGCCATCCTGCCCACAACAGGTTTCAATGGGCATGGATGCGCTCTTCGCCCTCCTGCGGGAAAACTCGATGCTGCTGCGACGCTCCAGAGGCAGGGCAAGGACCACCAATTCACACCATTCGTTTCGGCGGTACCCCAACCTGGCAAGGGAGATGACGGTCGATGCCCCACACCAGCTCTGGGTCAGTGACATAACCTATATCGACACGATGGAGGGATTCATGTACCTTTCGCTCGTCACGGACGCATATTCCAGGAAGATAATAGGATGGGACATATCCCCAAAACTAACGGCCTCCGGTGCGATCGGCGCCCTGAACATGGCCATATCACAGTTGCCGCATGGGACCGGTCCCAAACCGGTGCACCATTCGGACAGGGGCATCCAGTACTGCTGCGACAGGTACATAAGCATCCTTAAGGGTGCCGGCATCGGGATCAGTATGACAGAAAAGGTGGATCCCTTGGAAAATGCAATAGCCGAAAGGGTGAACGGCATACTGAAGACCGAATGGCTCAAGAACAATAGACCAAGGCTCAAAGTGGAGGCAATAGATATGTTCGGGGACATCGTCTCCTCTTACAATGGCCGTAGGCCCCATCTAAGTCTCAATATGCAGACCCCCGATTCGGCCCACATGTCCCACGGACCGATACCAAGGGCATGGAAAAATTATTGGAAGGAAAGACATAAATATGATCAGGGAACAAACCCCTGCATGATAACAAAGGGAACCTTGGGTGTAAACCTGACCTAAGATTATTGAAAAATGTGTAAACTCGTTATAGTATCAACCGCTTTAAGTGACAACTTTTTTCAGGACGAGACACATTTTTTGTACGATCGTACAAATGTATGATCATTTAAATGATCATGTGCTCCAAGGAAAATAAAGGAGGATTAAAGTAAAATATACAGGAAGGAAACTGGACAAAAGAACACTGGTAATCATCGTATAGAGGTAAGGATTTTTCAAAACGCTAATAAATTTGTCTTGATGATTTGCTATGTTAAGGCTGTTTGCGGATAAGGTGCCAAGCCTCATTATTGAACAATCACCATTTTTAAGTTCCCTTTCCTCAATGTCATACCCTTTCTGTTTTTTCCCTTTCCACTATTGGCCCAAACGGGCTTTAAAAATCAGTTTGGAAAATGACAATTGGACAACTGGTAAAGAGATTAAAATTAAGGGTATATTCATACATTGACCATTTTTCTCCCTTTCCATAGAAACTCACCCCTGTGATTTCGTCCAATTCCTTATTTCCAACACTGGATAAATTTACCGTACATATAACTCTGTACGGCAAATCCCTTGTAAACAATCAATAGACAATAGGTTTGTGGTATAGTTGATCGGAGGTCACGGAGCAAGTTGTGTTTTTGTAAACAAAAACTGCGCACTTCGTTTACAAATGACCTTTAGAACAATACCAAAACCATAGAAAATGGCAAGACCTAAAAAGGACATATCAAAAAAAAGGACGATTGTCATCGCCTTTAGGGTTTCACAAAGTGAATACGTGATCATTACCAATAATGCGGAGACCATTGGGCTGTCAGTCGCCGGGTATATCCGAAGAAAATGTACGGGAAAATCCCTGCCAACGAAAAAGGTAGATCCTTTGGACCGGAAACTGTTTATCGAACTGAGCCGGATGGGAAACAACCTGAACCAACTCACTAGGGTCTCGAACTCAGGTATCCGTGACCCTTTCAGCATTCATAAACAATTGGAGGAGGTAAAAATGCTATTGAAACAGCTCAAATCAAGTATCTCGAACAATGATAGGTAAGATAACAATAGGGAAAGATTTCTATGGTGTTCTGGTCTACAATGAAAAAAAGGTAAACGAAGGAGTAGGATATGTCATCGATTCCAATATAGAGCCTTCCACAGCGGTAAACATGACACAGGAATTCAATTTGATCAGGCAAATGCGTCCGGGACTTGGGAATGCGGTCCTTCATGTTTCCTTGAACCTGCCCTACTCAGATGAATTGAACGATAAGGAGTTTGCTTCATTCGGATGTGACTATCTAATGAAGATGGGCTTCGATAACAACCAGTTCATTATGTACCGTCATACGGACACGGAACACGAACACATCCATATAGTGGCCAATAGGGTCAGGTATTCAGGCAGGATAACGAGTGACAGTAACATTAAAAGAAGAAGCCGGGAAGTGCTCAATGATTTGGAGAAGAAATATGGATTGACTCAGATTTCAACAAAAATTGGTGGAAAAAAATCACTTGACCAAAAGGAAATAGAGAAAACCCTTAGAACAGGCGATGTACCTATCAAACTTGTCCTACAGGAGCGAATCGGTTCGGCAATCTCAAAAGCAATGGACACAACAGAATTTATCAAGTTGCTACAAGAGCAAAATATCTCGCCAAGATTCAACGTAAGCAAAACCACAGGCAGGGTTTCGGGGATATCTTTCAAATATCAAGATGTGGTATATAAAGGCAGTACCCTAGGCAAAAAATTCTCATGGAACAGTATTGTAAAACAAATCGATTATGAGCAAACAAGAGACCGTTCAGTTATATTATCGGCTAATGGAAAAGAACGGGGAACTGATCAAGCTCACGAAGGAAACGATGAAGGAACAGTCAAGGTTGAACCAAGAAATAATGGGACTGCAAAAGGCACTCGAAATTCTGCTCAACAATCAAAAAGTCATGTGGGAGAAATTAAGGAAAATGGAATGACCGGGCCTTTATTGGATGAAGCGGAGTGGAATCCTTTCAAACTGGAACTCAAAGATGATATTAATAAGAAGAAGTCCAAAAGAAAGAAGAAAAGGAAAGGGCTGGGCTTCTAGAACTTGAACTTATGGAAAATAACAACAAGCAAAAACCTTCAGGAATGACCCCCTCCGAGATCCAGGTATTGGAGATGATACGCAGTAAAAGGTTCCTGTCCATCAAAGTGATCATCAAGAACGGGGAGGTCGATGCTATTGAAGGTCTGGAACGATTGGACACAGGGGAGCGTATCATCGATATGTTGAAACAACATGATTTTCAGAACCTGGAAATCAAACAAACCAATGGCAAGATTGTTTGTGTAAACAGGATATTCAGGAAAAAAGTCTCCCCTCTGGCAAAAACAAAAAGAAGTTAACCAACCATTGATATTCAAGGAATAAAATTGTCATCCGATACTGGATTTAAATAGTTAAAAAGGGTAAATTAAAGCCTGCTTATGCAAATACGGTGGTGACCTTACAACATGAAGGAGCTATTGCTATTTAACGGAAATGTCAAACCCGATAATCGAGCTAAAGCGGAAAAACAGAACATTCAACAGTACATGGCTCAAGACTTATAAAGGTTTTGAAGACTGCCAGGAGGAAGAAGCGAAAAAGATCGTGGAACAACTCCGGGAATTCGCCAACATAGTTTGCCGCCATGTCCAAAAAGGGAACATATGAACTTAGAGGTATTTGATCAATTTGCCAAAAGGGAAAAGGGAAGGATTATAGGGAAAAACAATACGGCCGTTATCTACACCCGTGTTTCAAGTAAGGAGCAATTTGACAAAAATGCCAGTCTAAGCACTCAACTTAAATATTGCCAGGAGTATGCACTTCGAAAAGAATTGGAAGTACTGGAATATTTCGGGGGAACCTATGAATCCGCAAAGAGCGATGAACGTAGGGAATTCCAAAGGATGTTGAAGTATGTCAAAAGGAGAAAGAACATTGGCTATATCATTGTCTATTCCTATGATAGGTTTTCACGTACGGGCGCGAACGGTGCCTATATCAGCGAGCAGTTAAAAAAGCAGGGAGTGGCCGTTATATCCGCCACCCAGGAAATCGATGTAACCACGAGTGCGGGCACCTTTCAAGAAAACCTCTATCATATGTTTTCCCACTTTGACAATCAGGTCCGTAGGGACAAATCAATTACTGGAATGCGGGAAAAGTTACGAAGGGGCCATTGGACAGGAGCCTACCCATTTGGATACACCAATACGAACCCCGGTAAAGGAAAGACCCCCAATTTTGTAATCACCAATGAAGGAAGATTGTTGAAGCAGGCTTTTTTATGGAAGGCAAATTCCAATATGTCCCATGTCGAGATTGCAAAACGGCTCAAAGAAAAGGGTCTGGACATAAACGCAAAAAAATTGACCGATCTTTTTAGAAACCCGTTCTATTGTGGACTTATTGTCAATAGCCTAATTCCTGGAGAAGTGATTCAAGGAAAACACGAGGCCCTGATATCGAAAGAAATCTTTTTAAAGATCCATAATCTACTTCACGAGGGAGATACACCCAAGAAATATTCGTACGACGATGAAAATCTGCCATTAAAACAGTTTGTCAGATCTTCGGTTTGTGGGACACCTTATACTGGGTTTATTGTGAAGAAAAAGGGGCTATATTATTACAAGAACAGGCGTAAGGGAAGCAGGGAAAGTAGAAGCGCAAAAAAGCTCCATGAAGAGTTTATAAATGTTTTGAACAGGTATACCATAGCCGATAAAAAGTATATCGAACCTTTGACCGATATCATACACGATACCTTGTTGGCTTACAATCAAGAAGCACTTAACGACCAAAAACGATTGACCAAAGAACTCGCTCAAATCGGAGAGCAGATAAATACATTGGAAAGAAGGTATGTAGTGCTGAACGAAATCACAAAGTCCCAATATGATCTTTTTATGCCTGAACTGAAAGCTAAACAAAGGGAATTGGAGATGAAATTGGAGAATAGCGGGATAAATAGTTCAAACCTCAAAAAGTCAGTAAAAATGGCACTCGATTACGCTTGTAACTTACCGTATTTATGGAAGTTAGGGGATTTGGAAACAAAAAGGGCCATACAATATATGGTGTTCCCTGACGGGATTGTGTATGACTTCAAAAACAAAGCAGTTCAAACTTTTCGGGTCAACGAAATTTTTGGCACAATCGGTTCGTTTTCAGGTAATTTGAAGGAAATAAAAAACGGGAAATTCCACTCAATTTGTGAAAAATCCCGTTTAGTGACCCCGGAGGGATTCAAACCCCCAACCCTCAGAGCCGAAATCTGATGCGCTATTCAGTTGCGCCACGGAGCCAATGTATTCTAAGCGTTTAATTTTTGTTTTACTATGGTTGATATCATTTTACCATCGGCCTGGCCAGCCAATTCCTTCGAAACAATACCCATAACCTTACCCATATCCTTCATACCGGTAGCACCTGTGGCATCGATAGTTTGCACTACCACTTTTTCTACCTCTTCTTCTGTAAGCTGTTCCGGTAAAAATTGTTCTATAACCGCAACTTGGGCCAATTCCGGATTCGCCAAATCTTGTCTACCCTGTTCAATAAATATTGCGGCACTGTCCTTTCGTTGCTTAACCAATTTTTGAACAAGCTTAACCTCATCTTCCACACTTATTTCAGAACCTGAACCACTTGTACTGGCCAATAATAGGGCAGATTTAATAGCACGTAAAGATTCCAAGGCTACAGTATCCTTTGCCTTCATCGCTACTTTCATTTGCTCCATTACTTTTGACTGTAAACTCATGGTCTATAATTTTGGATTGCAAAGATAAAGAATAAACCCGAAAACATATTTTGTTTCCGGGTTTAAAACTTTATATATGGATTGATTTTAATCTACGTTATCGTGTAAAAATGAATTGTTGGACCTAAGTTGAATTTCATCGTTGCTATCATCGCTTAGACTCGTTCTGGAAATTTTTTTTTCCTGTGGATTATCGTTTAGGTTTACCCCTTGTCTCTTATAAGCCGGCTCCTTTTCTATCTCATCGATGTTACTCAAACTATTTTTAAATTTATAGTTAAAATCCTTAAGCTTTCTTCGACGCTCATCCGCCCTTTCCTTCAATAACTCTTCTATTGGAGTTTCCATGGGGTCAACAGAAGACTCCTGAGGTCTTGTTTCTTTCTGGGAAATGGTTTTCTTTTCAAAAATCAACTCATCCTCTACAATTTTGGGCTCAAATTCCTCAGCTTTTGACTTTGCTCCCGTCAATTTATTCTCCAATTCCATATAGTCATCCAAACTATATCGCGTCTCTCCTTTTTTGTTGTATTCCAAAACAGGTATAATTTCAACACTATCCTTAACATCCAAATCCTTTACTTCATCATCTAAATTGAATAATACGACATTTTCACTTTCCTCATCTTCCAACGGCATATCAAAACTCATGGCAACTTGATCTTCTTCCTCTTTTTGTTTTAAGATTTCCGGCTCTACTACCTCGATATCCCTCAATTGAGCAGTAGATTCAATTATTACAAAATCCTCATCCGAAACATTCTCAGCTACAACTTCATCATAGAACACGTTAAAATTCCGGATATAATTGGTAGTTGGAATTAAATCGAAATCTCCCTCATCCAGAAATTGATATCTCGCCATTGGTTTTTCAATTTCTTCCTCCTCTTCCTCAACTTCTAAGGTGTGGACCGTTTTATTGTTTGAGAGCAACTCCCTTTCCGCTTTTTGGCTATCCTCAAGGGTGTGAATGATTTTTTTTGCTTCTGTATTTACAATATCATCCTGTTGCTCTACATTAAAACCCGTGGCTATGACCGTAACAGCAATTGCTTCACCCAAAGACTCATCTTCACCAACCCCCATAATAATATTGGCTCCGTAACCTGCTTCAATTTGTATGTGATCGTTTATTTCCCCTATTTCATCAATGGTAATTTCCTGTGCTCCAGAAACGATTAACAGCAATACATTCTTTGCTCCAGTTATCTTATTATCGTTCAATAACGGAGAATCCAATGCTTTCATTATCGCCTCGTTTGCCCTTGCGGAACCGGAAGCTATGGCAGAGCCCATGATGGCCGTACCACTATTGGAAAGTACGGTTTTGGCATCACGTAAATCTATATTCTGCGTATAGTGGTGTGTGATTACCTCCGCAATACCCCTAGCTGCCGTTGCCAACACTTCATCCGCTTTGGAAAAACCAGCCTTAAAACCAAGGTTTCCATATACTTCCCTTAATTTATTGTTATTGATTACTATTAAGGAATCCACATTTTTACGCAACTTCTCTATTCCAAGTTGTGCCTGATCACATCGCATCTTACCTTCAAACTGAAACGGCATGGTAACGATACCCACAGTAAGAACGTCCATTTCTTTCGCGAACTTGGCGATAACGGGAGCAGCACCAGTCCCAGTTCCTCCGCCCATTCCAGCAGTAATGAATATCATTTTAGTGGTTTTATCCAACATACTTTTGATGTCTTCCATACTCTCCATCGCAGCCTGTTCTCCCACCTCCGGGTTGGCACCAGCTCCCAAACCTTCGGTTAACGAAACACCAAGTTGAATTTTATTTGGGACCGGACTATTGTCCAAAGCCTGTGAATCCGTATTACAGATGACGAAGTCTACCCCATTGATACCGGCCTGGAACATGTGGTTAATGGCATTGCTACCACCACCTCCTACACCGATGACTTTTATAACGTTGCTTTGATTTTTTGGAAGATCAAAAGAGATGCTATCAAATTCGTTTTGCTTACTCATACTTGCTATTGTTACTGGTTATTATGTGCTTATTCTTAATTTTTTTATTACTCGGCATTGTCTAAAAAGTCCTTTAATTTTTCAGACCATTTATCAAAAACCGATTTCCTTTCCCTTTTCAAAGGTGTTCCCATTACGTCTTCTTCGTGACCAGCCATAACGGGCTCCATTTCCTCCGAATCCATTGGTACTTCTTTAGGAGCTGCCTTTTTTTCCTGATTATTAATTGCATTCATCAATAGACCAACCGCAGTTGCATACAGTGGACTTGCCACTTCCTCTTCGGAATCACCGGCCAAATGCTCATTAGGATAACCAATTCTAGTATCCATACCGGTAATGTACTCCACCAATTGTTTCAAATGCTTTAATTGACTACCGCCTCCAGTCAGGACTATACCGGCAATCAATTTTTTCTTTTGCTCATCGTGGCCATAATTCTTTATCTCCACATATACCTGCTCAACTATTTCCACAACCCTTGCGTGGATAATCTTGGAAAGATTTTTTAGTGTGATTTCTTTAGGTTCCCTACCGCGAAGACCTGGTATGGAAACGATTTCATTGTCCTTATTTTCTCCTGGCCAAGCTGAACCAAATCTTGTTTTTAAGGTTTCGGCCTGCTTTTCTATAATGGAACATCCCTCTTTTATATCCTCTGTAATTACACCTCCACCAAAAGGAATTACCGCAGTATGTCTAATAATACCATCCTTGAAAATGGCCAAATCCGTAGTGCCTCCCCCTATATCGATTAAGGCAACGCCGGCCTCCTTTTCTTCATGGCTTAGAACAGCATCAGATGAAGCCAGGGGTTCTAAAGTAATATTACCCAAATCCAGACCAGCACTTTTAATACAGCGACCCACATTCTTGATAGAAGTGACCTGACCTACGACTACGTGGAAATTTGCTTCCAAGCGACCTCCGTACATTCCAATGGGCTGTTTAATTTCTGCTTGTCCATCCACTTTATACTCCTGCGGCAAGACGTGAATAATTTCCTCACCAGGAAGCATAATCAGTTTATATACCTGGTTACACAAAGAATCCAAGTCATCCTCATTAATAACTTCTTCGGAATCCTTTCTCGTAATGTAGTCACTATGTTGAAGACTTCGAATATGCTGACCCGCGATACCCACTACTACAGAACCAATCTTGAGTCCAGAGTTGGTCTCTGCCTGCTCAACAGCTTGTTGTATAGATTTGATTGTTTGTGTGATATTATTAACAACACCCCTATGAACGCCCAGGCTTTTGGATTTACCTATTCCTAAAACCTCGATTTTACCATATTCGTTCTTCTTACCGATGATGGCAACAATCTTAGTTGTTCCAATGTCTAAACCGACTGAATAATTACCTTGTTCCATTGTTGTTATATTTTAGTGCACACTACCTGGTTATTGAATTCCAAACTAACTACCGCAAAATCCTCTAAGGTTTTGTCCTTATTGGCTTTAGCGTAAAATGCTTTAAAGTTGCTGAACTTTGCTTCCAAATTTTCAATACCTCCTAAATTCACTACAAACTGATTCAGCCTAAATTTCAATTGGTAATCATCCTCCGCTTTGATATGAATACCAATTATATTTTTTCGTAAAAAATCGTCCTCGTTTATAAACTCCAATATTTTATATACATCCTCCAGGCTTCTACCGGTGATATCCCCTGTGATAATAGGAACCCTCGCCGAATAATTGGACGAAAACGGCATCCGTTTTCCTTCATCATCCAGATAGAATTTTGAATTCCCCTCTATGCGTCCGATTGGTTTACGTTGAACAATTTTTGACGTAAGCTTACCATCTACAGTTAGATAGACTTGGGCACTTTTCACCATTTCATTGGCCTCTAGGGCCTTTTCTATAGTATTCAAAACTAATTTTTCTTTAGGCACATTTTCTAGGCGTCCATAATTTTGTATTAACAATTTATTAACCGCTCCTTCAGTGATATACAAATTCTGATCTCCCAAAAACTCGATTTGGGTCGTGGTTACATTTTTGCTGCGATTTCTATTGTTAGAAAATGCGTAAAGACCCATTATTACTAACACTAGCGCAACCATTTTAATTAAGTTCCAATTAACGCGCATACTCTAATTCCTTTTTAACTTTAATAATTTCCAATCCTATGTCCCCGGCTCCCATCATTACAAGAACCTCAGGATTTTGGGATTTAATCTCAGAAACCAATTCACTTTTATTAATGATTTTTTTATATGAATTGGTCATTTTTTCCATCAACCAAGCCGAATCGATACCCGAAATGGGTTCCTCCCTGGCTGGATAAATTTCTAATAGGACAACACTTGGAAATCGCGATAAACTTTTAGCAAAATCATCACCGAAATCCCTGGTTCTGCTATATAAATGGGGTTGAAAAACCGCTAATACTTTTTTATTGGGATGCATTTCGCTTATAGCATCAAAAACAGCATCTATTTCGGTAGGGTGATGTGCATAATCGTCAATAAATACGAAGTCCTCATTTTTTACTCTATAGGTAAACCTTCTTTGAACCCCTTTAAAAGTGGATAAAGCCTCAGCTAGGCGATACGGTGGGGAACCTGCTTGTATCGCCATAGCAAAAGCAACCAAACCGTTCAATAAATTATGTCTTCCCGGCTTGTTGAACTTAACACCGGAATATGTTTTTTCCGGCGTTCCCAAATCAAATATGTAGGCACCATGTTCTACTTTTATATTTCGGATACAATAGTCCGAATCATCTTCTATACCATACGTAATACCTTCTAAAGGCAATCCGTTCCTAACAAACAGTTTACCGCCCGGTTTTATACGGTCGACAAACTCCAGAAACGACTTGTTTAATTCTTCGGCATCACCGTAAATATCCAAATGGTCTGCATCCATTGAGGTTATGCAAGCTACATTAGGAGATAACCTTAAAAAAGAGCGGTCAAACTCATCGGCTTCCACCACGGAATAGTCGGTTCCTTCCAATAGGAAATTGCTATTAAAATCTTCTGAAATTCCTCCTAAAAATGCTGTTAAAGGAGTTCCTGTTTCCTTTAATAGGTGTGCGAGTATACTTGAGGTTGTGGTTTTACCATGCGTACCTGCAACGGCAAAACAAAAGGAATCCTTAGTAATTAGCCCCAGAACTTCCGAGCGCTTTTTAATTATAAAATGGTTTTTCAAGAAATATTGATACTCCTTGTGGGAATTCTTTACCGCTGGAGTATATACAACCAGTGTTTCTTCAGCATTTAAAAAATGACCAGGTACAAGCGCCAAGTTATCTTCGTAATGAACAGATATACCATGACTCGATAAATCATCGGTCAGCGGTGTTTCGGTTTTATCATAACCAGCTACTTCCTTACCGATAAACTTAAAATAACGAGCCAATGCGGACATACCGATTCCTCCTATACCGATGAAGTAAACCCTATGTATGTCCGTTATTGTCATTGTAGCTAATTCAATAATTTTTCTATTTCATCACAAATGTCCTTGGTCGCGTTTGGTAAAGCCAAAGCGCTGATATTTTTAGAAAGCTCTTCCTTTCTTGCTGTTGAATCCAAAATTTCCTGAAAGTCGATTTTAAATTTTTCATCCAAATCCTCTTCCCTAATCATAATAGCTGCATCCTCCTCTACTAGAGCTAGGGCGTTTTTAGTTTGATGATCTTCTGCCACCACGGGAGAAGGAATAAAAATTGTTGGTTTACCTACCAAACAAAGTTCCGATACGGCTCCGGCACCAGACCTGGAGATAATAAAATCCGCTGAAGCATAAGCCTTGGCCATATCGTTTAAAAAGGCATGCACTTTAACGGTTTCTGAATTCAGATGTTTATAGGTTTCTATATACCCTTTTCCACATTGCCATATCAATTGAATTTTCAATGACTTGAAGAAATCCAAATTTTCGGCGATCAAACTATTTATTCTTTTAGACCCGAGACTTCCCCCAAGCACTAACAAGGTTGCTTTTTCTTGGTTTAAACCAAAAAAGTCCAAGGATTCCTTTTTATCCTCCGATAAGGAAATTAAATCTGCCCTCACCGGATTCCCAGTTTTAACGATTTTGTCTTTTGGAAAAAATTGTTCCATTCCATCGTAGGCGACACAAATCTTGGAGACCTTATCCTTCAGTAATTTATTCGTGATACCTGCGAAGGAATTTTGTTCCTGGATCACACAGGGTATACCCCTACTTGAGGCCACTTTCAATAAAGGTCCACTCGCAAAACCACCGGTACCCACCACGGCATGTGGTTTAAATCTGGTCACTATTTTGCTTGCCTTTATCAAACTACTAATCAATTTTATTGGAAACATTAAATTTTTAAGGGTCAGTTTCCGTTGTATCCCTGTTATCCACAATCCTTCAATTTTGTATCCCGCTTGGGGAACCTTCTCCATTTCCATCCTATCCTTTGCTCCCACAAAAAGGAATTCGGCATTCGGATATCTTCGTTTCAGTTCATCGGCAATTGAAATTGCCGGATAAATATGACCTCCTGTTCCCCCTCCGGAAATGATAAACCTATAATTGCCCACTCAATACTTCTAAGGGGTTACTCTCATCGATATCCACAGTACTTTCCTTGGTCTGCGCCGTATTTTTATTGCTTGCGCTCAAAATGATTCCTATGGCCAAACAGGTCATCCAGCTAGAGGTTCCGCCACTACTGATCAGTGGCAAATTCTGTCCCGTAACCGGAAACAGCTCCACGGCAACGGCCATATTGATCAATGCCTGAAATACGATGGGCAGACCCACGCCTAACACCAAAAGCTTACTGAAAATAGTGCTACATCCATTGGCCACTACCACAATCCTAAAGAGCAAAAACAGATAAAAAAACATTAATGCAAAACCACCTATCAATCCATATTCTTCTACGATGATGGCATAGATAAAATCCGAAGAACTTTGCGGAAGAAAATTCTTCTGTACGCTTTTACCGGCACCTTTACCCATAACCCCGCCAGTGGCAATCGCTATTTTTGCCTTTTCTATCTGATAGTTGGCTTCCGTATCTTCAGGATTGCTAAAACTATCGATTCGGCTCATCCAAGTATCTACCCTATTCGGAAATAAATTGGGAGCTGCTTTTGCTATGAGTACAAATAAGGTAAGACACCCTATCCCCGTACCTACGATACCTAGTAAATATTTCAATGGATAACCTCCCAAGAAACACAACATTAAGACCATGGAAAAAATAATTCCTGCCGTTGAAAAGTTGGCCGGTAATATTAGAACCACAACCAAAAAGACAGGAAGCCAAAGTGGTAAAATACTCTCCTTAAAAGTAACTTTGATTTCTCTAATTTTGGATAGGTAACGTGCAACATAAATCATTAATACTACAGCTGCCAAATTGGATGGCTGAAAACCAAACCCTACTAAGGGAAGACGAATCCAACGACTTGCATTGGTTTCACCAGAGGTAGTCCCCTGGGCCAATACAAATACCAACAATACAATTATTATAGGCATGGCAATCAGGGAAAGTCCTTTAAAGAAATGTGTAGGTATTTTATGTACACCATAAATAATCCCAAAACCTAAAAAAAGTAATAGCGCATGTTTAATTAAATGCCCCGCTGTGGTTCCATTACCCACGACGTACACCAAATTACTGCTGGCACTATATACCGGCAAAAAAGAAAACAGGGCTAGAAGTGCTGCGATGGCCCAAATGGCTTTATCCCCATTAATATTTTGCAAAAGATTACGCACTATTTATAGATTTTTTACACAATTTTTAAACTGATTCCCACGATCCTCGTAGTTGTCAAATAAATCAAAACTGGCACATGCAGGAGATAATAGCACCGTATCACCTCTTTCGGCAATCTTATAGGCCACTTTTACCGCTTCTTCCATCGCATACGTTTCAACCAAAAGGTCAACAACATTCCCAAAGGTTTCCTTGATTTTTTCGTTATCAAGACCAAGACATACTATCGCCTTGACCTTTTCTCTTACCAAAGGCATTAATTCCTTGTACTCATTGCCTTTGTCAACACCGCCTACAATCCAAACAGTTGGGGTCTTTACGCTATCCAAGGCATAATATGTAGCATTAACATTCGTTGCCTTGGAATCGTTAATATATTGGACATGGTGTATTTTTAATACTTTTTCCAAACGATGCGGTGCACCTTGAAAATTAGAGATACACTCCCTAATGGTTTCCTTACGGATGCCCACCAACTTGGCTGCCAATGCCGCTGCCATAGTATTTTTTACATTGTGCTGTCCTTCCAGCGCTAAGGTGTCTTTCATCATTTCTATAGTGTCTTCTTGAGTTGTTATTTTAATTTCGTCGTTACTTGTATAAGCCCCTTCCTCAAAGATTTTTTCCAAGGAAAAAGGTAATAATCTGGATTGTATTGGGTGCTTATCTAACCAGCCTACAAGTACTTCATCGTCCGCATCATAAATGAAATAATCGCTGGACAATTGATTCTTGGTAATTAGAAATTTAGAGGCTATATACTTCTCGAACTGGTATTCGTACCTATCCAAATGATCTGGCGTAATATTCGTAATTACCGAGATATGAGGTTTAAATTCCCGAATACCGTCTAGCTGAAAACTACTGATTTCCAAGACGTAGTAGTCAAATTCTTCCTCCGCGACCATCTTGGCGAAACTATCCCCGATGTTACCTGCCATGCCTACATTCAAACCCGCTTCCTTTAAAATATGGTAGGTAAGCATAGTCGTGGTGGTCTTCCCGTTACTTCCCGTAATTCCAATAATTTTAGCATCGGTATATCGAGTTGCAAATTCAATCTCAGAAATAACCGGTATATTCCTTTTTACCAATTCCCTTACCAAGGGAACGGCATCCGGTATACCAGGACTTTTCATGACCAAATCTGCCTTCATGACTTTATCCGCTGTATGTTTGGATTCCTCCCAATCAATCCCAAAATGTTTAAGAACGTTTTTGTATTTATCCTTTATTTTTCCCTTATCGGATACAAATACTTCATATCCCTTTTTCAATCCTAAAATGGCCGTACCCACACCACTTTCACCACCACCGAGTACAACCAAATATGGCATCTATCTAACTTTTAGTGTCACAATGGTTACAATGGCCAACATAATACCTACTATCCAAAATCGGGTTACAATCTTACTTTCGTGATAGCCTTTCTTTTGATAGTGGTGATGCAATGGCGACATTAAAAATATTCGCCTGCCATCACCGAATTTCTTCTTGGTATACTTGAAGTACCCCACCTGAAGCATTACCGATATGGATTCCGCGAAAAATATTCCACATAACAAGGGTATTAACAGTTCCTTTCTAACTATGATAGCTATCACTGCAATTACTCCTCCAATCGTAAGACTTCCCGTATCCCCCATAAAAACTTGTGCGGGAAAAGTATTATACCACAGGAAACCGACCAGAGCCCCCACAAAAGCCGTAATAAAAACCAAGAGCTCCCCAACCCTAGGGATATACATAATATCCAAGTATTCGGAGAAAATTATATTACCCGAAACCAACGCAAAAACACCGAGGGTAAATACAATTATAGCAGAAGTACCTGCGGCCAAACCATCGATACCATCAGTTAGATTAGCCCCATTGGATACTGCTGTAACTATCAAAATAATTATGGGTATGAATATTAGCCAAGCGTAATCCTGGGCTTCTTCATCTATCCACCCAATTAAGTTGCCGTAATCGAACTCATTGTTTTTAAAGAAAGGAACTGTGGTCATTGTAGATTTTATTTCCTGACCTCTTACCTCCTCAACTGTAAATTGTTCTGTGATAATGGTTTTATCATGGTCTCTCATGGTTACATCCGGATGAAAATATAGGACCGCACCTACGATTAGACCTAGAACAACTTGCCCTAACACTTTAAACCTACCCTTAAGACCTTCCTTGTTCTTTTTAAATACTTTAATATAATCATCCAGAAAACCGATAACCCCCATCCACAAGGTTGTAAATATCAATAAGATGATATATATATTTTCCAACCTTGCAAAAAGCAACACTGGAATTAAAGTTGCCAAAATGATGATTATGCCGCCCATTGTAGGCGTACCTGCTTTTTGTTTTTGACCTTCCAAGCCCAAATCCCTTATGGTCTCCCCTACTTGTTGTTTTTGAAGAAATAGAATGATTCTTTTACCATAAGCAGTTGCAATTATCAACGAAAACAAAATAGCCATGCCTGCGCGAAAAGTACTGAACTGGAACAAACTTGCTCCAGGCAGCTGATATTGCTTTTCTAAATATTCGAACAGGTAGGTTAACATATTTATTATTTCGTCTTTTTATAGCATTCTTACTTCTCCAAAGTCTGCAATAGCTTTTTTACAATTTTAAAATCATCAAAATCCACACGCTTGCCATTTGTTTCCTGATAGGTTTCATGACCTTTACCGGCAATAAGAATTATGTCGTTGGTGTTTGCTAATTGGCATGCCGTCTTTATGGCTTGTTCCCTATTTTCAATGGATAAAATCTTTTTAGTATGCTGCGGCTCCACACCACCTTCCATTTCAGAGATAATAGCACTAGGGGATTCCGTTCTGGGATTGTCCGATGTAAATATTATTTTATTGCTCATCTCCGAAGCGATATTGCCCATTACCGGACGCTTAGATCTGTCTCTGTCGCCACCACACCCCACAACGGTGATGACGTTTTCATTTCCAGTCCTCAACGTGTTGATTGTCTCAAGCACATTTTTTAAAGCATCCGGCGTATGGGCATAATCAACTATAGCCGTTATTTTATTTTCTGATATATAATATTGAAATCGTCCATCTACATTTTCCAACTCGCTTAAAAGCCGCAATGTTTCCAATTTTTCCAAGCCTAATAAATCAGCCGCCGCATAAATGCAAAGCATATTATAGGCGTTAAAGTGACCTATCAACTTGGTCCACAATTCATTGTCATCAATCTTTAATAATTGGCCATCAAATTGATTTTCCAAAATCTGAGCTCGGTAATCCGCATAATTCTTTAAGGCGTAAGTATATTTCCTGGCCTTGGTATTCTGCAGCATCACTAAACCATTTTTATCATCGATATTGGTAAGTGCAAACGCTTTTTTAGAAAGATTATCAAATAATATTTTCTTGGTATCCCTGTACTCATCAAAGGTTTTATGATAGTCTAAGTGGTCATGCGATAAGTTGGTGAAAATGGCACCTTCAAAAACTAGTCCCTCCGTTCTTTTTTGATGAATTCCATGGGAGCTTACCTCCATAAAACAAAATTCAACTCCTGCATTGTTCATCAATTTCAAATGATGATTGATTACCAAGGCATCCGGAGTAGTATGGGTAGTTGGATATTCGGTATCGTCTACCATAATTTTTATGGTAGACAGTAATCCAACTTTATAACCCGCTTTTTTGAATAATTGATACAAAAGACTTGAAATGGTCGTTTTGCCATTCGTGCCTGTTACTCCGACCAACTTCAAATTTTTAGAGGGGGTATCATAGAAATTGGAAGCCATGATTGCCAACGCCTGATGTCCATTTTCAACTTCCACATAAGTAACCTCATCTAGCATTTGCTTAGGTAATTCCTCACATACAATTGCCCTTGCCCCAGAGTCTACGGCCTTTTCAATGTATTCATGTCCATCTGTAATGGTCCCTCTGATTGCTACAAATGCATCCCCTTTCTGGATTTTTCTAGAATCGAAACATACCGATGCAACCTCACAATTAGTTGTTCCACTAACTGCAGAAATGTGTACACCGAACAATATGTCCTTTAACATTTTCATGATAACTCCAGTACTATTTTTCTAACTTTTTTCAAGTCGGTTCCTTTGGAAATTGACTGACTTTTAACCCTTCCATTCCCTTTTACCTCTACTTCCAAGCCAAGATTTTCTAAGATTGATACAGCATCCATTCCGCTCATTCCCCGTACATTTGGAACTTCCTTATGCTGTTTCTGAACACTGGCAAAATAACCTTGATAAGCTTCTTCCAACCTGTTTTCCAACGTATCCTTTACATCTACTTCATCTATTAAAGGAGATGTGGCATATATTTTTTGAGCTACCGACTTAAATACAGGACCTGACACGTCGGCTCCGTAATACCCGACGCTTTTATCGGGTTCGTGGATGACCACGATACAGGAATACTTAGGATTGTCCGCGGGAAAATAACCTGCAAAGGAGGAAATATATTTAAGTTTGTCGGGATCCTTGCTGACATAATTCTTCTGACAAGTTCCCGTTTTCCCTGCCATTGAAAAATTCGAAGAATATAATCCATGCCCAGTTCCATGTTTCTTTTCAACAACATCTTTTAATAATTGTTGAACCTTTCTTGCCGTTTCCTTGGAACATATGGAAGGATTTAATACTTCCTTATCAAACTTTTTAACTGTTTTGTTCCATTCCTTCACCTCTTTAATCAACCTAGGTTTGATTAATTCTCCATCATTTGCGATGGCATTGTAAAAAGCCAAGGTTTGCAAAGGTGTCATGGCCACTTCGTAGCCGTAGGCCATCTGAGCCAAGGACAACCCGGACCAGCCTTTATCGCCCGGATACCGTAATACCGGTTTACCCTCACCCTTTACTGGAAGCCCCAACTTCTTATGGATATCCATACTCATTAGGCGGTTCACATATTTTTCAGGGTTTTCCTTATAGTTATTGTGTATAATTTTTGCGAAAGCTGTGTTCGAAGAAACCTCGAAAGCCTTGGCTACGGATATTTCTCCGTACCCACCATTTTTGGAATCACGAACGTAATGGTTATAAATTTTCCACCGACCCTTTTCCGTATCAACAACTGTACTCGTATCTATTACTTTATCCTCGAGCGCTGCCACAAGGTTTACCAACTTGAATGTAGATCCAGGCTCATGAGATTCTCCAATAGCATAATTTAATCGCTCATAATACTTGCCTTCCGAAGTTCTCCCTAAATTAGAAATGGCTTTGACCTCACCCGTTTTTGTCTCCATTACAATAACAGACCCATGATCTGCCTTATAATGTTCCAATTGTTTTAGCAAGGCATGGTGAGCAATATCCTGAATATTGATATCTATAGTAGAATAAACATCATAACCATCTTTAGGTTCTACTATATTATCATTACCTATGGGCTTCCATTGATTCTTGGCAATTTTTACTTTCGTCCTCTTGCCTTCTACTCCACTTAAATATTCACTAAAAGCACCTTCCATACCCACTCTGGTTCGATAGCCATTTTCATCTACCCGTTCGTACCCTACACTGCGCTCCGCTATTTTTCCTAAAGGATGTTCCCTTTTGGTTCGCTGCTCAATGACAATACCGCCCTTAAAAGGTCCCTTTTCAAATAGTGGAAAGCCCTTGACGGCCATATAGTCCGAATAGTCTAAATTTCTAGCAATAAGGGCGTACCTATTTTTGTTTTGCCTGGCCTTTCTAAGAATTTGTTGATAATGTGACGATTCACTATTGAATAATTTCGCGAGTGCATCTGACAGTGGTTTTACATTTTCCGTAAAATCCTTTTCGCTAACCGTAACGGCATCAAAATGAATATTGTATTTAGAAACTGAAGTCGCCAATAAGCTACCATCATCGGAATAAAGATTTCCCCTATTCGGAGCGATGGTGAACATTTTTGTGGTCCTAGTCTCGGCCAAAGCTATATACTTCTCCCCATCCACTACTTGTATGGAAACCAGTTTAAACAGGACGGCACCCGCAAAAATCACTAAGCAGGCTGCTACAATATACAGTCTGGACAATATGGATTTTTCGGTTGCAGGCATTGTTATTCGGAAGCTTTTAAGGATTTAACTTTAATTTTTTTTGGCGGTGTTTCAGAAGGATATAAATTTTTCTTGAGCACCGTACTTGTAATGGTCGACTCCAACTTTAATTGTTGCAAGTCTGAGCGTGCATCCACGAATTCATTTTTCAACTCTTTTACGTTTTCGTTCAATGCCGCAATCTTGTGAACCTTTTTATCGGCACTATGGGAACTACTGATCATGATGGCGGCCAAAAAGGAAGTAAAAATGATAAAGCGCCAGTTTTTTAACGAATCTCCATCCACCAAGAACTTGCCCTTTAAAATATCCAGTATGCCCTTTTTTACTTTCATCCTATAGTATTATATCCGTTTCGCTATTCTTAACTTGGCACTTCTTGCCCTACTATTTATTGCTATCTCCTCTTTAGAAGGAACAATCAACTGACCTGCTTTTTTTAATGGAACATCTATATTTCCATAAAAATCCTTTTCCGGCTCCCCTTCAAATTGTCCGGATCTTATAAACCTTTTCACCAAACGGTCTTCTAAGGAGTGGTAACTAATCACGCTCAATCTTCCACCTTTCTTTAACAACTCGGGAACTTGTTCCAAAAATTCCTTTATCACCGCTATCTCTTGATTCACTTCTATCCGAATGGCCTGATAGATTTGAGCCAAAATCTTATGTTTCTTATGTTCTGGCAGGAACTTCTTCAACACCTCCTTTAATTCTTCCGTAGTCCTAATGGGGTTGATTTCCCTAGCTGAGATAATTGTGTTTGCTATGGCATTTGCATTTCGCAAATCACCATAGACAAAAAACACTTTCCTTAAATCGTCATAGGAATACCTGTTTATGACTTCATTGGCCGAAAGACTGTTTCGCTTGCTCATCCTCATATCCAATTCCGCATCAAAGCGGGTCGAAAAACCCCTGACCGCTTCATCGAACTGATGCGAGGAAACCCCAAAATCAGCCAAAATCCCATCTACTTTCCGAATGCCATAGAACTTCAAGAACTGGGTGATATATCTAAAATTCTCACCTATAAGAACAAACCTCTCATCATCTAGACGATTACTTTGCGCGTCCTCATCTTGATCAAAGGCGAACAACTTTCCTTTTTCGCCCAATCTTTTTAATATTTCCTTGGAATGACCTCCTCCGCCAAATGTCACATCAACATAAACACCATTCTCCTTAATCGCCAGACCGTCTACGGACTCTTTTAGCAATACGGGATTATGATACATCTCCCCCCGGCTTTTCAGCATACTTGACTTCATAAGCCAACTGCTCTCTTTCCTCAGGAGAAGATTCCACATCTCCGTCGTAAGTCGCCTTGTCCCAGATTTCCAGATGTCTATCCATGGGAGACAGCACCACTTCTTTTTTAATACTCACCAGCCCGATAACATCTTTAGGTATCAACAACCTTCCCGTTGCATCGATTTCTACCTGCCTAAGTCCCGAGGTGAACTTCCTCTTAAACTCACGGTCCTTTCTACTGTCACCCAGTTTTTCATTGAGTTTTTTAACCTCAGATTCCCACTCATGCTTGGGATACAATTCCAAACACTCATCGTAATAGGACTTCTTTACATAAAAACCATTGCCCAACATTGGAGCCATTTGATTCCTAAGGGATACGGGTAACATTACCCTTCCCTTGGCATCTGCCTTACAGTTATAAACACCTGAAAAATAGATTTCCAAAATTGATGGTCTTTCTTATATAACTCAAATATATAAATATTATTACCACATTTTACCACAAAAAACCACTTTGTTAATAAAATAGTAAATTTTTACCTCAATATTGTCCCAAGTTGATCTCAAAACATCAAAAAATAGGTTGCTTGGACCTAACACGATAAAGATGAATCTAGAATTGAATCTAATTTCACCCGAGTTAAATGATAGTATGTATTCTATCTATTTACCTATATTTGCCCAAATATCAGAACCCTAGTAGATGGAGGACGAAATAATCAAAGACGGAAAATTCAGGTATATAGAAAAAGGGGAAGGTTCCCCTATTATTATACTTCATGGGCTCATGGGCGGCCTAAGTAATTTTCATGGTGTTACGGACCATTTTCCCAAAAAGGGATATAAGGTACTGGTCCCTGAACTTCCCATCTATGACATGCCCATGTTAAAAACCAATGTAAAAAACTTTGCGAAGTATCTCGAGAAGTTTATTGAATACAAAGGTTTAAAAGATGTGATTCTTTTAGGTAATTCATTGGGAGGACATATTGGATTGCTCCATACCAAACTATACCCTAAAATGGTCAAAGCTTTGGTAATTACAGGGAGTTCAGGTCTATATGAAAGCGCCATGGGTGACGGTTACCCAAAAAGGGGCGACTATGAATTCATAAAAAAGAAGGCACAAGATGTCTTCTATAATCCAGAAGTTGCCACCAAAGAGATTGTAGATGAAGTCTTTGCAACAGTGAATGACCGAGTGAAATTGGTAAAAACTTTAGCTATTGCAAAAAGTGCCATTCGTCATAATATGAGCACGGATTTACCGACCATGAATACACCTACCTGTATTATTTGGGGAGAAAACGACACGGTAACCCCTCCTGATGTAGCCGAACTTTTTCACGAGCTTTTACCTGATTCCAATTTATTTTGGATCAAGGAATGCGGACATGCCCCAATGATGGAACACCCAGAAGAGTTCAATACTATTTTGGACAACTGGCTACAGGAGCGTAATTTCTAAACTTACACTCATGAAGATTAAGTCGGCAGACTTTGTGATGAGCAATTCGGACGTCGAGAAATGTCCCAATGAGCCTATTCCCGAGTACGCGTTTATAGGAAGGTCCAACGTAGGTAAATCTTCCTTAATAAACATGTTAACGGAACGTAAGAGTTTAGCCAAAACCTCAGGCAGACCTGGAAAAACCCAGCTTATTAATCATTTCAAGATAAACGAAAATTGGTTTTTGGTGGATTTACCTGGTTATGGATATGCTAAAGTTTCAAAAAAAGAGAAAAGAACGTTTCAGAAGTATATTACCAATTACTTTTTACAACGTCAGCAGTTGGTTTGTTCATTTGTCTTAATTGACATAAGGCATAAACCACAACCTATAGATTTGGAGTTCATGCAATGGATGGGGGAAAACGGAATACCCTTCGCCATTGTTTTTACTAAAGCGGATAAATTAAAGCCACAGGCAATACAAAGGCAAGTTTCCACGTATTTACAGTACTTATTGGAAGATATTTGGGAGGAGGCCCCACAATATTTCATAACCTCATCTAGTAAAAAAATGGGTAGGGATGAGCTCTTGTCCTATATAGAAGCTATTAACCTGGAATTCTTTGAAGTAAATAAAAATAGTCCGGTTTAAAGGGTTTTAAACTGCCCCCTTCACTTTTTTAAATCTAATTTTTCAGCGAAATATGCGCAGAAATCCTTCATAGTGGCCGTCATTTTTTCATCTTGGGTTGCCCTCATAAAGGTATCCGACAAGGATACCAATGTTTGATGAAAAAATATTTTCATTTCCTCTACAGGCATATCTTTTGTCCACAAATCAATTTTCAATGACTCTTGGTTTTTACTGTCCCAAACGGAAAGCAACATTGCCTTGGCCTCCTCATTATCTATCCCCCCATCCTGAGCGGACCAATAAAGCTTTTCAGGCACTCGATTTTCATCAAGTCCTACTCTCAGTTTTATTTCCGACTCATGTAAATCTGCCATTTAACTTCTTGGTTTATAATTAGACTTTTTAAATATTTCTTCAGCAGGCATGGCCAATAGTTGTTTTAGATTTACATCATTATTGTCCATAAATGCCTTAACAATCTGCCAGCCAATATATCTACCTAGGCGTCCAGGAGATTCGTTATCAAGTTCCAACCCAAATTTGGAAAATGGTGCCGGGTCCAAAAAACGTTGATTCAATTTTGCATCGGTACTATATAGATATTCATTTTCAATAAAGTTTCTCCAAATAGGTTCCTCATTGGCAACGGCCCAGTTCATTTCATTCTCGGTATAGCCTATTTTTATTTCGTCTTTTGTATCGGGCATCAACTTATCCTTCAAATACAGTTCTTTTCCAAAATATACCATCCTAGCTAAATAAGCTCTGTCCCTTGGCCTTGGAACCACCTTTTTAGCAAAGGCACTGGCAACATCGCTAACCATAAACTTCCTATCCAACACTATGGCCACGTAGCGCTGAAAACCACCGTAATACTTATGTTGTGATCCCAAATAATTATCCAGACCAATAAAAAGCAGCGTATCGGCCAGTATAATTCTATTCTCATAATCCACATCATTAGTGACCGTGATGATTTTTGGTGTTTTCTGTTCAGGGAAATAATATTTAATGTGTTTAAACAGATTTAAAAGCCCAACCTCTTCATCTTCAAAACTACTGAATGTATTTCCTACCTGCTGGAATAGTTCAATTTGAAGGGAATCGTTCATTTTGGCAATCCATACACTATCGGGAGCTGGAAACAGGTAAGGATACATTTTGCGAAGTTTGGGAAGGCCATCTTCATCAGATTCGGCGAATTGCCTATCGAACCTATTTACTTTCAAATCCAAAGGAATATTGGATATTTCTTCCTCTACCTTGTCACTGTCATTACATCCAATAAAAATCAGTAAAATTGACAATACAATAAAAATGGGTTTTCTCATACCAAGTATTTCCGGATACATTTTATTTTTAAATAAGTACAACTTATTTTTAGGCAAAGTTAATCGATCTAAACAAATATTATAAGGGTATGCAAACGGAAAAAGTAATTGATCATATTGTAGGTTGGCTAAAGGATTATGCAAACGATGCACACCAAAAAGGTTTTGTAATAGGTGTTTCTGGAGGAATTGATTCTGCCGTTACCTCAACGTTATGTGCAAAAACAGGTTTGGACTTACTTTGTTTGGAAATGCCCATCCACCAAGCCGAAAACCAATCAGACCGAGCTTCCAGACATATTGATTGGCTACAAAATAATTTTCCCAATGTTAAAAGGCAACCCGTAAACCTTACACCTGTATTTGATAGCCTTGTAGCTTCTTTTCCAAAAGTTGAAGATGAGGAAGAACGCTTTATGTCACTTGCCAATACGCGAGCCAGGTTAAGAATGACCAGTCTTTATTACTTTGCCGCACTCAATAAGTATCTGGTCGCAGGGACCGGAAATAAGGTTGAGGATTTTGGTGTTGGTTTCTATACCAAATATGGTGATGGTGGAGTAGATTTAAGCCCGATTGCAGACCTGTTAAAAACCGAAGTTTATGAGATTGCCAAAAAATTGGGGGTTAATGAGGAGGTAATAAAAGCTGCTCCAACCGATGGTTTATGGGGTGACGATAGAACAGATGAAGATCAAATTGGGGCCTCTTACCCCGAGCTGGAATGGGCCATGAAAATGAAAGACAAAGGAAAAACACTAGAGGATTTTACCGGTAGGGACAAGGAAGTTTTTTCTATATTTCTGAGGTTCAACACCATGAACCAACATAAAATGCAGCCTATACCAGTTTGTGTCATTCCAGAATCGATAAAATAACCACTCACCTAATAATCAGGTTAATAAATCGAATAATAAAGGCGATTTAATGCCCTTATGGAAAAATAGTACATCTTTGTCTTCTAATTTAGATTATTTAGTCCTACATTGCATGTACTCTTTTTCACATAGAGAAATGGCCTAAACTATCTTGAAAAATCAACATAATGATAAAAGTTTTAATTGCGGATAATCATCCTATAATCCGTATGGGTGTTAGGAATGTATTGGAATCCGCATCTGGTTTTGAAATGGTGGACGATGTTGCCACCACTGAAGAGCTTTTCAAAAAACTACAGAATGTAACCCCCGATGTTGTAATGCTTGAAATGGATATTCCTGAGATGAATGGAATAGCCGCTTTAAGAAAAATTAAAAAAGAATATCCCAACGTAAAAGTGCTGATGTACAGCGGACAATCCGAGGACGTCTATGCGCTAAGTGCTATTAGGGCAGGTGCATTTGGATACTTATCCAAATCTTCTGGCGTGGATTATATTTTATCGGCGGTTAACAAAGTTAGTGAAGGTAGTATGTTCATTACCAATGAATTGGCCCAAAGACTGGCCTTTGACGAAGGAACAAAAAAACCAAGAAGGTTCTTCAGAAAATTATCCACTAGAGAAGTTGAAGTATTAAAACTGCTTGCCAGTGGTAAACGTAACAAAGAGGTTGCTCAAGGATTAAACCTTAATGAGAAAACCGTGAGTACCTACAAAGCACGATTAATGAAAAAGCTTAATGTAGATAATATGGTAGATCTATTGCAACAGGCAAAAGCATTGGAGCTATATTAAAAATCCTTTTTAAAATAAAAATAAAAGACCCGCAATTGCGGGTCTTTTATTTTTTAAAGTGGTTACGAATGTACTAGGTGAGAACCCTATTTAACTTTTGGTTCAACAATTTATTCAATTGTAAATAGTTCATAATCTCCTCCAATATTTCCTTATTATCAACTCGCCCATTCTCTGTTTCATGCTGTAATGATTGCATTCTTTTCTTGATTAAGTAGCACCTTAATGTAAGAATTGTTTCACTGACCAATTGAGCGACCCCAATACCTTTAGTCTTGGGATAAATATCCTTCCGTTCCCAATTATCTAACGTATAGCGTTCCTCCTCCATTAAGATAGAAGACACTTCATTAGCCATATCCTGTTCTAACTCGGCAATAAAGTCACTTACTTTAAATTCCTCGCTTTCATTCAAAGAAGCAATCAATTTATAATATACATCCCTAAAATTTGTGTTTGCTAGCTCTATTTCATCTTCTTGTAAATCCAAATACACTTTTTCATAAACCTTTATTTCTAACGATTCTGGTTCCAGAACTAGGTCACCACTCTCATTTTCCTTTAAAATAAGGTCTTCAAACTCTTCCTTTTGATCACCATAAAGCAAAAGACTTTCAATAATTTTTCGCTCTAATTCATATTGCACATCTACCTTCTCACTGACGGGTTCATTCCTAACCACATCGAAAGCCTTTTGTTCCTGTCTTTCTTTCTTAATGGCATCCGCTTGATTTTTTTTACCTATTTGCGCCAATGTACTAAAAAGGACATTTTCAGAGACATTCATTATTTGGGCACATTCCTGTACGTATATTTCCTTTTTAATACGATCTGGTATCTTAGAAATACTATTGACTATATCCCGTACCGTATCGGCTCTTTTTATTGGATCGTTCGAAGCTTCCTTAATCAATAGTGATGCTTTAAACTGAATAAAATCCTTGGAATTCTCCTTTAGATAGCTTTCAACCTCTTCCAGATCATTGTTTTTGGCAAAACTGTCCGGGTCCTCACCTTCTGGAAAGGTGCATACTCTAACATTCATCCCCTGCTCCAAAATCAAATCTATACCACGTAATGAAGCTCTTAACCCAGCTGCGTCACCATCAAAAAGAACTGTGATATTTTTGGTCAAACGGTTTATTAAACGAATCTGTTCCGGCGTCAAGGCAGTTCCGCTCGAGGAAACGACATTTTGTATTCCTCTTTGATAAAATTGAATTACATCCGTATAACCTTCTACCAAATAGCAATTATCCTCTTTGGCAATGGCTTGCTTTGCAAAGTAAATACCATAAAGCACCTTACTTTTATGGTAAATTTCACTTTCGGGCGAATTTAAATATTTGGCGGCCTTTTTTTCATTCGTAAGAATACGACCTCCAAACCCCAAGACCCTTCCACTCAAGGAGTGTATAGGAAACATCACCCTACCTTTGAAACGATCAAACTTTCTGGGGTTATTTGGATTGTTTTGATCTTCTTTTACAATCGTCAGTCCAGTTTTTTCAAGATAATCCAATTTATAACCTTTGTCTAAGGCCGCCTTAGTAAATCCGTCCCATTGATCGAGACAGTATCCCAGACCAAATTTTTCAATGGTCTCATCCGTAAACCCACGTTCCTTAAAATAACTAAGACCTATAGCCTTGCCCAATTCTGAAGTCCATAAAATATCCCCAAAATATTTCGCGGCATATTCGGACACCAAATACATACTTTCGCGTTCATTGGCCTGCTCCTTTTGCTCATTGGATTGCTCTGTCTCCTCTATTTCAATATTATATTTTTTCGCCAAATATTTTATGGCCTCAGGATAGGTAAAATGCTCATGCTCCATTAAAAAAGCGACCACATTCCCTCCTTTTCCACTGCTAAAGTCTTTCCAGATCTGTTTCACTGGGGAAACCATAAAGCTTGGTGTACGCTCATCTGAAAACGGACTAAGGCCCTTAAAGTTGGAACCAGATTTTTTTAGTTGTACAAAATCTCCAATTACCTCCTCTAAACGAACAGTTTCATATACTTGGTCTATGGTGGTTTTGGAAATCATCCTTCTATTTTCATCAATGGACTACGAGCGTAAATAGCCTTTAAAATTAGTACATTTGGTGAAAATAAGGGAAAATAATGATTCTTTTCTTTGGAACACGACCTGGCAAATCCGAAACGAAATCCCTCGATGGTGTTTCTTGTCCATACTGTAACCAAACCAGTACCCTAAATGCCTTTATTTCCTCGAACTACTTTCACCTATTTTGGATAAAGCTCTTTAAAATTTCCTCATCCAAAGTAGTGGAGTGCAGTCACTGCAAACGGGTCTTTTACCCGGAAGAATTTAGTGAAGCAATGAGCACCGCCATTGAAAATTAAAAAGGACATACCTTTTCTGGATATGTCCTTACTAACTCAAATAAACAAAAAACTTAATTCTTAAAGATCAAACCTCAATCCTAGGGATACATTTCTTTGCTCAATATCTGCATTATTAAAAATAGGGTTTAAATCATATTTTAAATATAGCAGCACACCGTCAAAACCTGCATAAGCACTTAGTCCGTAGATTAAATCATTGGTATTATAGTCCCGCTTCAATTTATCCTTTACACCATCCCCATTTTGGTTATACTTAAGTTTTTGTCGGGTTCCCAGGTTAAAACCACCGTAAGCACCTATTCCCAAGCGAAACTGATTGTGCAACGAATATCTCATGGTCTTTTCCGTCTTCTTAAGTTTTGATGGACCGAATTCCAGATGAATAGGAAAAACAAGATTATCCATTCTAAACTTCGCTTTTTGCAGTTCTAAGTCAAAATCCTGTAGTTCTGCATTCCCTTCATCATTTAACACAAAATATTGGTTGTCCTTAATCTTAAGTCCATTGAACTGAAACGAAAAACCATAATTCAATCTTAGAAAATTTGTGTTCCGAAAAACGCGGGTACGCCATTGCCAGCCCATTTCAAAAAAACGACTACCCCCAATCTTATAAGGCGATTCGTCCAAGGATTGCCCATCTATAATTGCATTATTTAAGCCAACCGCAAGCACAAAATCAGAGTAAGTTCTGCGATCATATTTTATTTCCCTTTTCCAGGGCTTAGAATTAAAAATAAAACTCTCAGCAGGCTTACCCCCGATATCGATGCCAATTCGGATTTGTCCTTCCTCAACGGAATCTACTTTAATATCGGTTAATAGCACACCCTCATTTCTTTCCAAAAGAGCAATTTGGTTATCAATAATCATTAACCTATTCTCTATATTTAAAGCTCGTTTTTCAGCCGCAGCTTCTTTTAATGTTTTAGCTTCCTCTATGGATATTAGTCCATCTTCAAGGCGCTCATTAATATCGGCAACTTCATACTTTAAAGCACCTTTTTCTTGTTCGGTAATTTTTATTTTTTGACTCTTTAACGCTTCAATTTTTTTTTCGTATTCCTCTTGAGCACTTAATGAATTCACTACGAACAAAGTGAAAAATAATAAGGCAAATGTTGTAATTGTTCTCATTTTTAATTGATTTTGATTTTTGATGAATAAAACTCCAGTCCCACTCCCCATAGTAAATTATGGAGCTTAAGGTGATTTAAATGGTATTGATTATTAATTATTTCGGTCCGCGACAGCAGTCCTTACTTTTAGAAAACCGGCTTTGAGCGATTCAAAAATTTGGTCTCGGAAGGATTGATCAAGTTCATCCTCAACCTCCGTTAACAAAGCCATGGCATTAACGGTTCTATCTTGATTGAAAAGCTTTTCCCTTAGAATATCTTTTTGGGCATTTAACAATAAAGAATCTACTTCCCCATCGGATACCTTTCCATTTGCTTCAATAGCATCTACCTGTGCAATGACCTCAGCAATTTTGGCATTTAAAATATCTTTTGGCAGTACAAGCTCTAATGTTTTTTCCGGTAGTTCTATTCTATCTGTATTTGTTGCCAAAGAATTGGTGTCGCTTAAATCCTCTTGAACCAAATCCAGCTTTGGTAGTAAACCGTTGCCTTCACTTTTGGAGTTGACAGTGCCTTTTTCAGTTTCCTTTTCCATTACAACAGCATCCGGAGCTTCCTTGACCAAATTGATGGTTCTATCTTCCTCTTTAATTTTGTCATTGGAATCGGAATCTTCGGTATTTACCACTTTATTATTTTCTACACCCTCAATTTCATTCGATGAATTAAAATAAAATAAGGAAAGACTTACCAAAATCAATAAACTGGCTGCAATCCCCATCCAGAAGTACTTAGGCTTACTTTCTTTTTTTGAGCTATTAAGCTGACTGGAAATTTTATCCCATGCTTCATCCGAAGGGGAAATTTCCCGTTCTCCCATCTTGTTTTTAATGTACTTTTCGAATTTATCTGGTTCCATAACCGATGATATTTTGTTTCTGTAAATTTTCTTTAAGAATTTTTCTCGCCTTAAACAGTTGTGATTTGGAAGTGCTTTCCGAGATGTCCAACATATCTGCAATTTCCTGATGCTTATATCCCTCTATGGTATATAGAACAAAAACCATTTTATATCCTTGTGGCAGGGCATCTATGAGTTGTTGAATATGCTCCGTATCCATTTCTGTTGTTAGTCCAGAGTAAGAGCCTTGATTGTTTTCAAAAATCCCATCATCGTACACAACAAATTGCTGCTTTCTAAGAAAGGAGATACTCTCCCGAATCATAATTCTCCTAACCCATCCTTCAAAACTTCCCTGAAATTTAAACGACTCTAGATGATTGAACATTTTCACGAATCCCTGTATCATTACATCTTCAGCAAAGTGAATATCCTTTACATACTGCCTACAAACACCCAACATTTTAGGGGCATGTTTGGCATATAAAGTCTTTTGGGCTTCCCTGTTCCCATCAATGGCTTTCTTTATAAGTTGCCGTTCGTTTTTATAAAAAGGTATAATCTTCAAATCTTTTAAGGTCTTCTATTTATATAGACGCATAGAGATACGTTATAGTTGCCTAGTAATCGAAAATATTATTTAATAAACTATAAATCAATAATTTATGTGGTAAAAATAAAGAGAAAAATTATTTTTTACGCTCCACAACGTAATTCACCATAAGTTCTAGAGCGTCCTTGTAATCGGATTTGGGGTAGGTGTTGAGCAAGTATAGCGCCTCATCTTTAAACGCTAGCATTTTGGTAACCGCGTAATCCAGTCCACCAATTTTTTTCACAAAAGCAATTACCTCTTTGACCCGCTTTTTATTTTTATTGTGGTTCTTAATGGAGTTTATCAACCAGCTTTTTTCTTTTTTAGAGCAGTTATTCAAGGCATAGATTAACGGTAGTGTCATTTTTTGTTCCTTGATGTCTATCCCAGTAGGTTTTCCTATTTTCTCTTCTCCATAATCAAATAAATCGTCCTTTATTTGGAATGCCATGCCGCACAATTCCCCAAATTTCCGGAAGGTTTCTACATCATTACTATCAGGTTTAACGGAACAAGCGCCTAAACCACAACATGCGGCAATTAAGGTTGCCGTTTTTTGTCGAATGATATCATAATAGACCTCCTCGGTGATATCCAATCTTCTGGCCTTCTCAATCTGTAAAAGTTCTCCTTCGCTCATTTCGCGAACAGCAACTGATATAATCCGTAGTAAATCAAAATCACCATTGTCAATTGAAAGAAGAAGGCCCTTTGACAGAAGATAGTCCCCTACTAAAACAGCAATCTTATTCTTCCATAATGCATTGATTGAGAAAAACCCCCTTCGCTTGTCACTTTCATCCACAACATCGTCATGTACCAAAGTAGCGGTATGTATCAATTCTATGACGGAAGCCCCGCGGTAGGTACGCTCATTGACCTCTCCATCATTCAACAATTTGGCTGTAAGGAACACAAACATAGGTCGCATTTGTTTTCCTTTCCTATTGACGATGTAATACGTAATTCTATTAAGTAGCGCAACTTGTGAAGTCATGGACTCCCGGAATTTGGATTCAAAAAGTTCCATTTCCCGGTTTACCGGCTCCTTTATTTGAGATACAATTTTCAAGCAGTTTGGCTTAGACTTTCAAAATTAGGGAAAAGTGACCAGTGTACAGTAATTCGTAGCTTAGATATTAGTTGATAGGAGAATTTTTTTAGTTTTAAGCCAAATGGTATCGATAAATGGATAGGCTCCGACCACCCTGGATAATAAGCCGCACCAATTCAAATTCAGCCCTTAGGACTTATTAGCCAGTTGCCCACAGGCAGCGTCTATATCTTTTCCCCGAGAACGTCTTACCGTTACCGTAATTCCGTTTTTTTCAAGTTGATCTACATACATCTCTATGGCCTTTTTGGATGCTTGTTTAAATTGACCATCATCTATTGGATTATATTCTATCAGATTAACTTTTGAGGGCGCAAACCTACAGAAATCGACTAAAGCGTCAACATCTTCCCTTTTATCGTTGATTCCTTCCCAAACCACATATTCATAGGTAATACGGCTATTTGTTTTCTGGTACCAATAAACCAAAGCTTCCCTTAAATCTGACAATGTGAAGGTTGCATTAAAAGGCATAATAGAAGTCCTAGTTTCGTCTATGGCGGAATGCAGTGAAACCGCCAATTTAAACTTCACGGCATCATCTGCCATTTTTTTTATCAATTTAGGAACACCGGACGTTGATACCGTTATTCTTTTTGGAGACATGCCCAATCCTTCTGGAGACGTAATTTTTTCAATGGCTTTAAGTACATTGTTATAATTCATCAAGGGTTCTCCCATTCCCATAAAAACAATATTGCTTAGCGGTCTTTCAAAATATAAACGACTTTCATTGTCTATAGCAACTACTTGATCATAGATTTCGTCCGGATTTAGATTGCGCATTCTCTTTAATCTTGCCGTTGCACAAAACTTACAATCCAAACTACACCCAACCTGGCTGGACACACAGGCGGTAGTCCTTGTTTTCGTTGGGATAAGTACCGACTCCACAATTAAATCGTCATGTAACCGAACTGCATTCTTAATTGTACCGTCCGAGCTTCTCTGCATTTGATCAACCCTAATATGGTTGATTACAAAATTATCCGCTAACATATCACGTGTCGCCTTGGAAAGATTGGTCATTACATCAAAGGAATGGGCCGATTTTTGCCATAACCACTCGTATACCTGATTGCCTCGAAAAGCTTTGTCTCCGTTAGATACGAAAAACTCCCTTAATTGGTCTCTAGTTAATGCCCGTATGTCCTTCTTAGCTTTCATCCGACAGTAATATAGCTATAAAAAATCCCGCTTTTCAATATAATGACAAAGCGGGATCTATATATTTTCCTTCTCTTAAGAAGGTCATTGTAATTATCTCAAAATCAACATAGCATCACCATAGGAATAGAACCTATAGCCTTCCAAAATCGCCTCCTTGTATGCTTTTTTCATTAAATCATGACCCATGAATGCCGAAACCATCATCAGCAAGGTTGATTTTGGCAAGTGAAAATTAGTTATCATAGCGTTGGCAATACTAAATTCATAAGGAGGAAAAATAAACTTATTCGTCCACCCCTCAAAAGTATTCAACGTATGATTGGAAGATACAGCACTTTCCAGACCTCTCATAGCTGTTGTGCCTACCGCACAAATTCTTCTCTTTTCTATTATAGCGTTGTTTACAACCTCTGTTGCCTTCTCTTCTATAACTAATTCCTCACTATCCATTTTGTGCTTGGAAAGATCTTCTACTTCGACCGGATTAAAAGTCCCTAGCCCCACGTGGAGTGTTAGTTCGGCAAAATCTATACCTTTTATCTCAAGTCTTTTTAAAAGATGTTTGGAAAAATGAAGACCGGCAGTAGGGGCAGCCACCGCTCCTTCATGCTTCGCATAAATTGTTTGGTATCGCTGTTCATCTTCTGGCTCAACTTCCCTTTTAATATATTTGGGAAGTGGTGTTTCGCCAAGCTCCCGAAGTTTTCTTCTGAAATCCAAATAGGCCCCATCATACAAAAACCTCAAGGTCCTACCCCGGGAAGTTGTATTGTCTATTACCTCGGCCACTAAACTTTCGTCTTCTCCAAAATATAGTTTGTTCCCTATTCTAATCTTACGCGCTGGGTCAACCAAAACGTCCCACAGGCGTTGTTCTTCATTAAGTTCCCTCAACAAAAACACCTCAATGCGAGCACCTGTTTTTTCTTTATTTCCGAACAAACGAGCAGGAAATACCTTTGTATTGTTAAGTACCATTACATCACCTTCATCAAAATAATCGATCATGTCCTTGAACATCTTATGTTCAATCTTACCGGTACCGGCATGTACGACCATTAACTTGGATTCATCCCTATTTTCTGATGGATGCTCTGCCAATAATTCCTTTGGAAGTTCAAAACTAAAATTGGATAATTTCATCTATTTCTTTTTATGAAGCATTTTGCGGCTGCAAATATACAATCCGCAATAGGGGGTTGTCAAGTAAATGACGAATTATAATTCCTTTACCTGAAATTGAAGTTTTTGTAAGTCGCTCCAAAAATCTGGATAGGACTTGGTAACCACCATAGCATCATTTATTACAATGGAGGTCCTCATGGCCAATGGAGCAAAGGCCATTGCCATTCTATGGTCATTATAGGTATCTATAGCCACATCCATATTAATAGCATTAGTAATATTTAAAGTGAGTGATTTGTCCGTGACTGAAATATCGGCACCTAATTTGGTTAATTCTGTATGTAAGGCCTCCAACCTATCTGTCTCCTTTATTTTTAATGTATGTAAGCCAACTAAATGACAACTTAAACCTAAGCCAAAACATGTAACTGCAATTGTTTGGGCTATATCCGGAGCGTTTGCCAAATCGCATTGGATTTTTGACTGGGAAGCTTCAGCAATTTTTTTTATCGCAATTTGATTTTCTCCAAATGAGGTTTCTACTCCAAAGTCTTTATAAACTTCCTGTAGAACACTGTCTCCCTGAAGACTGTTTTCCTTATAGGCAGAAAGTATAATTTCCGTCCCTACTTTAGAAAGTGCCACTATGCTATAAAAATAGGAAGCTGAACTCCAATCGGATTCCACTACCAGAGTAGTTGAGTTTACGTCGCTTTTTGTTTCTACCTTAATAAGATTTCCTTCAAAACTGCTCTGAACTCCTATTTCGGACAATAATCCCAAAGTCATTTTTATATAGGGGACGGAGGTTATTTTACCAACCAATTCCAGTTCTAAACCATTTTTCAGACTAGGAGCAATCAATAGCAGGGAAGAAATATATTGACTGCTAACATTAGCAGGTAGGCTCACTTTGTTTCTTACAAGTTTTTTACCTTTTATACGTAAAGGTGGATACCCCGCTGCTTTGACATATGAGATATCCGCACCTAATTCTTTTAATGCGTCAACCAGAATACGAATGGGCCTCTCCGTCATTCTTTTTGAACCCGTAAGTACAATATCACTTCCTTCTAAAGCGGCGAAATAACCCGTAAGAAAACGCATGGCCGTACCCGCATGATGAATATCCACAGTACCTTCCTTTATTCTTAATCCTTTTTCCATGACTTGGGCATCATCGGAATTGGAAAGATTTTTAATTTCAATTCCTGGATACAGGGCGGACAACAACAAAGAACGATTAGATTCGCTCTTTGAACCTGTTATTTTTATAGTCGCTGCGAGTAATTTATTATTTGGTCCGGAAAGGTGAATTTTCAAGGTAATTGCTATTATAAACGAACCCCAAAGATAGTACTATTTCAGCTTTTTATTATTGTGGTGACGGTCATGATCACGCTTTGTTTTCAAATCTAACTTATTGTCAAAAGCCTGTTGTAAATCTATACCTGTTTGATTGGCCAAACAAAGCAGAACAAACAATACATCTGCCAATTCCTCACCAAGGTCCTTAGTTTTGTCCGATTCCTTTTCGCTTTGTTCCCCGTACCTTCTGGCGATGATTCGAGCGACCTCCCCCACCTCTTCAGTAAGTTGCGCCATATTGGTCAGCTCGTTAAAATATCGTACTCCATGCTCCTTAATCCATTTATCTACGGCTTGTTGTGCATTTTCTATGTTCATTATACCCGTATTTAAGACCTGTTATATTTTCTCCAAAACTATTAAAGAATGTGTTTGTATATCGACTCCTTCACTAAAAAAATCTCTAATCATTTCAAAATTTTGACTGTCAAAATGGGTTGAATTTAAAGCAAAGCTAAATACCATGTTAATTGTTCCTGAAGCATTTTCATTAATGTTAAATTTTATCGCTCCAAGATTATCGGGTAAAGCTATATTTTTGGACTTAGGTAATTCTTTTAACCTATAACCCTTCGGAACCTCAACATTAAGAAAATATTCATAATTTCTTATAAAGCCGAAATCAATGGGGTAGCTTCTTCTTGTACTTAAAAAAGGGTTTTTGTCAAAAAATTTAAATAAGAAAGGGTTTAAATAGATATTGGATGCTTGAAATCCTTCCTCAACATCAAATTCAAAACGCTCCACTAATTTTTTTTCGCCGGAGTATTCATCCTTAATAGCATATGAATTAACGTAAAACTCATTACCAATAGTTTTTTCAAATTCTTCAAGGTATTTTTCACGGCTCATAGATTCCAACAAATCCCGTCGGGATACACTTTGATAACCAGAATTAATTAAATCTAGAATCCCTTCCATTTTTCTTTCTTTAGGATTTAATTTTATCTGCATCCTAACACTTTGATTGTTTCTCCCCTCCGGTATTATATCATACCAATAGCTTTCCTTATCAAAATCCATTACTCGCCCATAATAATTTAAACAACGATAAGGTAACATCCCAAAAGGCAGATTCCTTTCCGTTGCATCCAACAAATAAGTAACCCCATCAATATCCACTTTTGCCACTATATAGTTGAAGTCTGTCATTACCGGATGGGTTTTTTTAGGAAGTCCTCTTTTTCGAGTTGCCATAAGCATTATATTGGCGTTAAATCCCCTGGCATTCAACAAATTAATCAGTGCAATGTTGATTTCAGCAACATTGCCACTTTTTTCCTCAAAGGCATCCTTAACCCTGTTATTATGCCATATACCGTACTTTTCGTTCCAAGTAAAATGATTCTGGACAAACGAATAAATCTTTTTTGCCCTATCTAATGGTTCTCCAACTGTAAACAATGTAGGGTCCACATTTTTTTCAAAGAAATTCCTTTTCCTTAACTGACTTCCAATATCCTTATCGGTTTTAAATTCTGTATCCACATCTTTCCATGTTTTTGTAAACTTTTCAGTACCTCCCCTAAACATTTTGTATTCAGATAATTCAAATTCCAATCTAGACTTATAATTATTTGAGGATAACATGAACTCTTCAGATTCTTCATATGCAGGAATATCCTTCATGATATATTTTAAAACTTCGCAACTGGCCTCGTTCGTTCCTCCCGGAATCGAAAAACAATATTTTTTCACCTTTGCCTCATTAAAATCCAGCTTCCTTTCTCCTATCAAGGCCCTGTTGTAAACCCAATTACCTGGTATCCTTGCATTATATTCCGAATAGATTTTGGGTATATCCGATTGAAAATCCCACCCTTTAAGATTAAAATGAAATGGAGACTGAATCTCATAAGTATATTCCAAAATTGACCCAACCTTGACATTAGGAAATGTAAATCTTTTTTCTGACCAATTCTCACTGACATCAATATCAAAAATTTCACTTTTTTTAACTCCCATGGAAATCCCTGAATTATGTGTAAGAGCCTTCAAATCATTGATTTTCTCGGTACTTTTATCAGTATGGTAATAAGGCACTTCAATTATGGATTGATCAATCCCTTCCAAGGTTAAAACTTTGATTTTAGCATGGTATTTTGTAATTAGCCAAATTCTATTATCTCTTACCTCAAAATAATTATCCCCGTATTCGTATAAATAAACGGCGTCGGCCAAACTATCTTTTTCGTAAGAATTAAAATTTAAATCAACATTGGAAAGCCTTCCAAATTCAACGCTATTTTGTGCAAACGAAATGGATACAACCATTAAGAAAGTACAAATTGCGAAGAATATTTTATTGATAACTGACATAGCATTTAATTTTAAAATGGACTATTCCATGGTTAAGAAGAACCTTTTAACTATTTAAATCGTTTGCAGGCTTATTTTCCCTCCTTAAGTTCATTAATTGATGTTTCACCTATGACTTTGGTTAGAACAACTTTCTCCACCTGCTTTTCAACAACTTTACTATAGAGTTCTTTTAAGCCTCCATATTGTTCAGTACCGACAACGGCCTGGTTCATCATTAAATCCACACTTAACTGTAAGCTTGTCCCCCTAAGCATTATTTGATATTTGAAGGACCCCATATTGTTTGGCATTACCAGGCTTATATCTTTAGGTTTCGAAAGAAGATGATAACCTTCCGGAATATTTACGTTGATGATGTACTTTTCTTGCCAAGGATAAGAAAAATCAACGGGATAGTTTCTTTCGTTTAGTTTGAAAGGGTTCTCTTCGGTTGCCATAAAGAACATGGGAGAAAAATAAATCTTGTCATTTATTACGTCAACCTGATTGTCCAAATTAAAGGCATAGCTCTCAGTAATAGGTTTTCCTACCGTCTTTTTGTTCTTTATTCTATAATCAGAAATTTCCATACCATGATTTCGATTTTCAAGTTTTTCCAGATAAGAATCTTCAGAAATTGCAATGTTTGTATTTCTAAATTGGTAGGCATTATACTCATTGTAAACCTTGCGTAATTTGCCATTCAACTTGCCTTCGGATGAAAGGTCTACCATCATTACAGTATTCTCCGCAGAAATGCTCTGAGGTGATAAATTTATTGTTTCATAAGTTTCATCCTTTTTTATTAACCTACCTAACCAATTCAAGGCTCTAGTAGGCAGTAAATTAGGCTTGGTATATTTGTTAGAGGCATCCAAGAGAACTGTGCCCTCTCCTAACTGAACCGAAGCAATTACATAATTAAAACCTTCCATTGTAGGAAAAAGAGGCACACCATTACTTCGCGTACTAATCAACACCGGATTAGCTTCCAAACCTGCTTCTTGTAGAATAGCAAGTAATAACAAATTAATATCTGCAATATTTCCTGTTCTCTCCTTATATGCATCTTTAATTCCCTTATCAACATAATATCCAAAATATTTGTTCCAGGTCATCCTTTCCTGTATATGCTTAAAAATAGATAATGCCAATTCAGATTGGGAGCTACTCGCATTCTTAAGTTTCTCCAATTCTTCATTGAAAAAACGGTTTCCTTTTAACTGTCCTCCAAAACTCTCACTCTTATAAATGTTCTTAATAACACTTTCCCATGTAGAGGTATAACTCTTTATTGGTGCGTTGGGAAATTTCACATATTGTAGCTCATATTTTACTGCACTCCTATAATTATCCATGTAATTTACATAGGGTTCTTCTTTTAATGCCGGAACATGCTCCACGTTATATTGAACAGTATTTACCTTATAATCAATTTGACTATTGGAATACTTGGTATTTTGTATATTACGAACCGATTGAGACCTACTTTTTGATTGGATATTTATAGTACCGCTGTTTGTGCTATATTTTGGCTGAATCATTAGATATCCTTTCATAAAAGGCTTAAATACAAAATATTCAGGTGTAGCGATACTTATTTCCTCCTTTTTTATCGGTATATCATACTGTAGCGCAATCTCGGCTATATTGTAATAAAAAGGGGAATGGATTTCATATTCGTATTCAACCACGCTTCCTTCTTTTATATTGGGTAATGTGAATTTTTCTTCATTTCTATATTTGTTCAAAGAGGTTTGAAACTGTCCTGACTTTTCCAGTTTATCCTTTACAATCTTATCATCGACCAGATTGTATGTAAATGCCTTTAGACCTGAAAGGTTTTCAGCGTCGGTGCCATTCTTATATAATTGCTCCGCTTTTGTAGCATAATCAAAACCATCCTTATTATAAATTTTTATTCTTTCATGTACATTGGTAACTACCTGAAATCCTGATTTTTGATAATACTGGAACCATATTCTTTCATTTCTATACAGAACAACTGCAGCGGCGGAAGAATCCTTTGGATAATATTTTTCTTCCAGTTCCTCTTTGGATACTTTTCCAAACTTATAGTCCTGTGCATTTAAGCAAAGACCAAATAATAGTAAGGTAATGGATATTGAATTCTTAATTTTTTTCATGGTTTGATTGGTTAATTTTTTAAAGGCGATTATTTTTTTACGAGTACTATTTGACTATTATCCATTTTGGCAGTCATTTTTCTAAACTCACGGTAATCCCCGTATTTCTCCTTAGGGTAAAATCCATTTTTGATAAATAGGCTTCTTTTATATACTATTGAATGGCCTTCTTCCTTTGGTTCGAAGCTAACCTTATAATGGCCGAATTCATTTTCTTCGTTAAACGCTTCCGGGACTGCTTCAATCTTATACCCGTCCGGTAATTTAATCAGTAGAGTATCCTCATCTAAATAACCTCGTGTAATCTCAAAAGGAAATTTTCTGTTCCTATACCTATTTGGAACAAAACTGTTATTATTGAAAGCATTTACGGAAAATAAGATTCGGTTTCCACTTATCGATGCATAATTGGAAGCTTTGAAAGTGACGGTTTCCGTAAACAGAACTTGGTCCTTATCGTTTTCAAAACTGTAGTCGTCCAATTTTAAATTATTGATATTGTTCCATGTGTTTTGATAATATTTGACCACATCCTCTGGTGATTCTTTTTCCAGCCCAAAGCGATTGTCATATTGAACTCCTTTGGTAGAGATTTTAACAAAACCTAATATATTGCCTACGGGATCCAAAATATATTCACCATTGATTCCCTGGAAATTTTGTTCGTTAAGGTAACTCGCAGTTTTTATAAGTTCACCTCCTTCTGGTTTAACTACCAAGGCTTTTCTATCGTCCGTAAAATCACCCAAAAACCCAAATGGATGAACTTGAGAAGTACAGTCTATCCAATAATATTCGTTTTTGTAAGGAATAGTTAATATGGCATGGTTACCCTGAAGACCTGCAAAATCCTGTTCAAAATCAATTTTTCCATTCCCAGCTTGTATTACAGTGTAGTAAGACTCGACTCCCGCTGCCTTTAGTAATGCACGGGTGTAGTTGGACAATCCTTTACAATCACCGTATTTGACCTTATCGACATCCAATGCACTAATCGGTTTCCAACCGCCTATTCCAATCTGTACACTTATATACCTCGTATTGTCCTGAACATATTTATAGATGATTTTTGCTCGCTCCAAAGTATCGGACACCCCACTAACAAGACTTTTTACCTTACTTGTTGTCTCCGCATTAAGATTTGACCTGTCTTTTAATAGGGAGTTATTGACCCATAAACCAAAATCTTTCCAATCATTAAATTCTGCGGTTTCACCTTTTAAACTAAATTGTTTCAGCTGCACTCTTAGTCTTGGGATTATTTTGGAAAAAGAAGGAGCCATTTGCTCTGGTCGATACGCCTTAATATCCGCAGCTTCATAGGTGATTATACCTTCACTTTCTTTTTTAGAAACTTGAATTTCTTCTAGGTTATATTCTTTAATTTGAGGTTTTATACCATAATCACTATAATTAATGGTGTATCTACTTTCTTCTACACTCACATTATAATCCGACACAAAATACCATTGAGGAAAGAATCCCGTATCACTAGTTTCAATAGTGTAATGCAAGGCTATGGTACAAGGATAACTAACAGGAGTGTATCTATTTACTAGCATCCTATCATCATTATACAGCGATATTCCGTCATTTACACTAACATCCTCAAAATCCCTCTTTTTTATATGGTCTATTTCATTACCCAGATTATCATATATGTATACCTCTAGGTCCTTTATCTTCTTCTCCTTATCATATCCAACTCTATTAACTCCAAAGCTATTCCCCTTGGAATTTAGAATAGTAACCACTTGATTAACCTCATAGGACATTTCATTATAAGATGATAAATGAATATTCATTTCATCAATTCTTACAATGGCATTTGCATTATCGGACAATGAACTATCCAATAAAAGAGATTGATATTTTTGATTTTGAGCAGTGCCTGTTAGACATAGGAACAGGAAAAAAATACGGAAAGTCAATTGCATTGGTTAGTTTAAGTAGGCTAATTTACTAACGGCAATATATTATTTTTCTTACAAAAGTTACAAAGAAAAACGTTTAAAAACTTTATTCCTTGTTCTTTGTATCTATTAAAATTGTAACAGGTCCGTCATTAACTAGCTCTACTTTCATATCGGCTCCGAAAATACCAGTGCCTACTTTTTTACCTAATTCATTTTCCAGTTTTTTTAAGAAATTTTCATAAATAGGAATTGCCACATCGGGTTTTGCAGCCTTTAAATATGAGGGTCTATTCCCTTTTTTAGTAGAAGCATGTAAAGTAAATTGGCTCACAACAATGATATCGCCCCCTACATCCATCAAGGACTTGTTCATTACTCCCTCCTCATCATTGAAAATACGAAGGTTTACTATCTTTCTTATGAGCCAATCCATATCCTCTTGAGCATCCCCATTTTCAATTCCCAATAATAGCAACAAACCATTATCCATGGATGAAATCACCTCACGATCAACAGTTACACTTGCCCTGGAAACGCGTTGAATTATAGTTCTCATTTTCTTTCTCCGTGTATATCTATTCTATAGTTCTCTTCCTCCCCGGTAATCATTTGCAAATAGCTTCGATATCGACTGTATGAGACCTTTCCTTCTTCTAATGCATCTTTTACCGCACACTTGGGCTCATCTAAATGAATACAATTATTGAACTTACAGTCTTGCTTCAACTCAAATAGTTCTGGAAAGTAATCTCCAATTTCCTCCCGCTCCATATCCACGATCCCAAATCCTTTTATACCCGGGGTGTCAATTATTTGTGCTTCAAAACTAAGATCAAACATTTCTGCAAATGTGGTGGTGTGCTGACCTTGCAAATGTTGTTCCGATATCTCCGCGGTCTTTATATCCAAATTAGGCTCGATTGCATTGATCAAAGTGGATTTTCCTACCCCCGAGTGCCCAGCGAACATTGAAATTTTTCCGGTCATCATTTCTTTTATCCTGTCAACATTCTTTCCGGTCTTGGCCGAAATACCAATACAGGTATACCCTATTTCACGATAAAGTGCTGCTAAAAATTTAACCTCGTCCATTTCTTCCTTGTTGTAGGTATCAATCTTATTAAAGACTAAAACCACGGGAACTTCGTACGCCTCTGCAGTGACCAAAAATCTATCTATAAAAATGGTGTAGGTCGTTGGGTTGTTTAATGTAATCAGCAAAAACACCTGATCAAGATTTGCCGCTATGATGTGCGTTTGCTTGGACAAATTGACCGATTTTCGAATAATGTAATTTTTACGGTCATCAATACTATGGATTACACCCACATGCTCCTCGCCTTTATCATCCAGTTCAAAATGGACCTTGTCGCCAACTGCTATTGGGTTGGTACTTTTAATGCCTTTTATCCTAAATTTTCCCTTAATTCTACATTCATAGAACAATCCATCCGTGGCTTTTACGGTATACCAACTTCCTGTCGATTTATAAACTGTTCCTTCCATTTATATACTTGTTGATACAAAGAAACAATAATACTTTCAGAATTAGAATAAAACCAAGGCATAAGGGAATTTCTAAATATGTTGCTATATATATAACAGTCGTACATTTTTATTTTAATTTTAGAAAGTAATCACTTTATCCTTTTTATAGAATTCAAAAACCATGAAGAAAGCACTAGTCACCTTTATTTTAGCCTTAACAGCAACGATTGGCACCCATGCCCAGGAATACAAAATTATTACAACGGTTGAATCCATAGTCCCCAGTGGTCTGGGCAGGTCCCGAATTATTGATGCACAGGAAGAAAAAGATTTTGAAGAATATACTTCCGAACAAACTGCCGATGACAATACCCGAAACAAATCTAAAAGAGGAGATATAAGAGTAAAGGATTTTGAAGAAACCAAACTACTTAACTTTTATAATATCGCTGGAATTAGATTTCAAAATATTGCGGCCAATGATGCCCTTATTTCTTCAAAACTCACCGCTATGGCTGCAGAAGGATGGGAGTTGATATTTGTTACCAGTGGTGTAGAAGCTGATGCTGGCGAAAAAGATGGACAGGGAATCTTTGTAACCAGATTTATATTTAAAAAATAATTAAAAGCCCCGGTTGTACCGGGGCTTTTAATTTTATCCGTTCACAATCTTTTCTTGATGATTGATGGATTCTTGATGTATTGCCTTGAACATTCTCAAAACAAATTCCTCACTAAGCCCTTTAGTCTCACCTTCCAAGATCATAGCGCCTAAAATCTGGTTCCATCTATTGGATTGTAATACGGCCACGTTTTTTTCTTTTTTAAGTTCGCCAATACCATCGGAAATCTTCATTCTTTTTCCTAAGGTTTCTATGAGCTGATTGTCAATAACATCAATCTGTGCTCTTAGGTTGCTCAATTTTGAATTGTATTCCGCTTCAGGGTCAGATTCCTTTCTAATTTTTAAATCCTTCATGATCTGTATCAATTTTTGGGGCGTCACTTGCTGGGCAGCATCGCTCCACGCATTATCTGGATCATGATGCGTTTCAATCATAAGTCCGTCAAAATTTAAATCCAACGCCGTTTGGGAAACATCAAAAATCATATCTCGCTTGCCCGTGATATGTGAAGGGTCGTTGATCAAAGGTAAATCCGGGAATTTATCCTGGAATTCAACGGCCATTTGCCACTCCGGAATATTTCTGTATTTCGTTTTTTCATAGGTAGAAAAACCTCTATGTATGGCTCCTAATTTTTTTATCCCAGCAGTGTACAGCCTTTCAATTCCGCCCAACCAAAGGGCTAAGTCAGGATTTACGGGGTTCTTTACCAGAACTATTTTATCGGTTCCTTCCAAGGCATCTGCCAATTCTTGCATAATGAACGGACTCACCGTTGAGCGCGCACCTATCCATAATAAATCAACATCATGTTCCAGTGCCAGTTCAACGTGAGCTCTGTTCGCAACTTCGGTAGCTGTTTTTAATCCAGTTTCCTCACGTACCTTTTTCAACCATTTAAGGCCTAAGGCGCCCACTCCCTCAAAATTACCAGGGCGGGTTCTTGGTTTCCAAATACCAGCACGGTAATAATTTACATCGGTATCCTTTAATTCATGTGCAATTTTTAAAACTTGCTCTTCTGTTTCAGCACTACATGGTCCTGCAATTACCAATGGGTGGTCCAATGCCATGTCGTCTAACCAGGATCTCATTTCTTTACTATTCTCCATTACTTTTTATTTAGCGGTATTCCCTTTAAAATTGATTTTATTTTATTTGTGTTGTTCATTTCATTATAAATACCCTCAAAATCATCTTCCTCCAATAGCTCTCTAAATTCCATTAGATTTTGAATGTACTCGTTCAAGGTTTCGATAACGTTCTCCTTATTCTGCTCAAAAATGGGTGCCCACATCGCTGGCGAACTTTTGGCCAAACGTACCGTACTTTCAAATCCACTCCCGGCCATATCAAAAATATCACGTTCATTTTTTTCTTTTTCGATAACGGTCTTTCCTAACATAAATGAGCTGATGTGTGACAAATGCGAGACGTATGCAATGTGCTTATCATGTGCCTTGGGATTCATGTAGCGAATGCGCATTCCTAACAATTGAAAAATCTCCAATGCCTTTTCCTGCAACTTAAAAGCTGTCTTTTCCACCTCGCAAATAATGTTGGTCTTGCCATTATACAAACCATTAATAGCCGCCGAAGGTCCCGAGAATTCGGTACCTGCTATTGGGTGACATGCTAAAAAATTTCTTCTTTTAGGATGATCGGCCAATACTTTACAGATTAGTTCCTTGGTGGAACCGGCATCACACACAACACAATCATCGTTTACGGCATCCAAAATCTTGGGTAATTCCTCGACCGTGGCATTTACGGGTATGCTTACAAAAACGAAGTCCGCTTGGTTTAGATCATCATAGGTCGCTTTATATTCAATGAGGTTCAAAGCCTGAGCCTCCTCCATATGTTCAGGATTTGCATCTATACCAAAAACTTTAGTTTCTGGCATATTAGCCTTTATATCCTTTACAAAGGAACCACCTATTAAACCTATACCCACTACAAACACCTTCATTTTATAATCTATCTATAGCTTCCTGAATTTTATTTTTTGTTACACACAAGGAAAAACGAATATAACCTTCTCCATTATTGCCAAAAATTGTACCTGGTGTGATGAAAATATCCTTATCGTGTAGAATATTATCTATAAATTCCTCCGAAGAATCAATACCCATAGGCAATTTGGCCCAAACGAACATCCCCACGGCATGCTCATCATAACTACACCCTAATTTCTTTGCAAGTTTAAAAATAAGATCTCGCCTTTCCTTATATACTTCATTGAGGTTGCTATACCATTCATCTGTACTTTCCAAAGCCGCAATTGCTCCTTTCTGTATTCCATAAAACATCCCGGAATCCATATTACTCTTCACCTTTAAAATTGCTTCAATGTAAGCCGCATTCCCAAGAACAAAACCAACCCTCCAGCCAGCCATGTTAAAGGTCTTACTTAGTGAATTTAGTTCCAAACAAACATCCTTGGCTCCATCGATACCAAGAATACTTATAGGCTTAGGATTGAGCACAAAGCTGTAGGGGTTGTCGTTGACCAATAAAATATCGTTTCTTTTGGCGAAAGCAACCAACTTTGAAAATTGTTCCCGAGAGGCCGTTGCCCCTGTTGGCATATGGGGGTAACTTACCCACATTAATTTTACTTTACTCAAATCTTGGGACTCCAAAATATCCAGATTAGGAAACCAGCCGTTCCCTTCCGTAAGATTGTAATATACAGGCTCAGCCTCAACTAATTTGGTTACCGAGGTATATGTGGGGTAACCTGGGTCCGGAACCAATACCTGATCCCCTTTGTTTAAAAAGGCCATGCTGATATGCATAATCCCTTCTTTAGAACCCATTAATGGAAGAATTTCATGGGATGGGTCCGCATTGACACCAAATCTATCCTGGTAAAAAGTAGCTATTGCAATTCTTAGTTCGGGAAGTCCTTGGTAACTCTGATATTGATGAGCTCCTTCCTCCAATATGGCGTTTTGCACACTACGAATCACCTCTGTAGATGGTGCTAAGTCCGGACTTCCAATGCCCATGTTGATAATTGGCTTACCCTGTGCCATTAAACCACGAACTTCTCTGAGTTTTTTAGAGAAATAGTACTCCTGTACGGATTTTAATCGTTCTGCCGTCTTTATCATAACATGGCATTTTTATATTCCCCTAAAATCTTCATATCCTCCAACATGATATTCAACAGCAATTTAGCTTTATCAAAATCACCATATTTATTAAAAGTAACATCTACAAAAAAGGCGTATTTCCAAGGCGTTTCAATTACGGGCAAAGACTGAATCTTCGTAAGGTTCAAATTACAATCGCTCATAACGTTAAGCACAGTAGCTAAACTGCCACGCTTATGGTCCGTGAGAAATCGCAAAGAAGCTTTATTGATTTCTTCCTTTGGAAGCTCTTTATTTTTTGTTTTTACAATGATAAAACGAGTAGAATTATTTTTAATGGTTTGTATGTTATCCGCTACGATGTCCAAATCATATAATTCCGCTGCGACCTTTGGTGCAATTGCCGCCACGTGTCCCAATTTTTGCTCGTGTATTCGCTTTGCGGTTTCAGCAGTATCCACATCCTCTACTAATCTTATACTGGGGAAATCCTTAAAGAATTCCTTACATTGTAATAAAGCCATGGGATGTGAACTGACTTCCTTGATATCCTCAAATTTTTGGCCATTCAATACCATCAAATTGTGATGGATATTTAAATAATACTCTCCAATAATATGTAAGTTATTTTGGTGTACTAGGGCGTAATTTGGAATTATAGAACCCGCAATGGAGTTTTCAATGGCCATAACACCCTTATCCGCTTTTTTCTGCAGTAATTGATCTACGACAGCATCAAACGAAAGGCATTCAACCATTTCAACCTCCTCATCAAAGTAGTTCTTTGCTACTTGATGATGATTGGAACCTTTTATTCCCTGTATGGCAATTCTCAATGGCACGATTTATACTAAAAAAAAAGTCCCGTTTTTCACGGGACCTTATGAGTTATATTTTCATCAATATACTACAACAGTCCCTCACCTCTTTGAAAAAAGAAGTAAAAATAGAAACCGTTCCAGAAATATTGCTTTATCATAATCTTTAAAACAGGGGCTAATGTAGTAATTATATTTAAATACCCAAGAAATGTCCGTAGAGTTTTTTAAAATTTTATGGCAAACATTGAAAATCTTATTTTAAAGTCTACTAAAACTTCAATGCCAATCCCACCCCGTTTTGATTGCTCGTTGGTACCAATTTAAAGGAAGTACGATTATCAAACTGTTTGTTATAGGTAAGGATGGCCTTCTTGGCGTTTTTGTTTGCCGAATGCAAAAAAATTAATGCAATCGTAGCAAAACCAAGAGTGACTCCTAGCGGAGCAATAGTCTCATTCGGATAATCTGTATTTAATTTGGATGCCAACCAAAAAGCACCAACACCTTCGCTTAGCAGGGATACATAACCCAACGTAGAATAGGTATTTGACTTTTTCCAATACTCCTTAACTTCCTCGTTTTTATCAAACATTTCCCTTAGTTCCTGCTTGGTTATTCTATTATCATCTTGATAATATTCAACACTCCATAAACCGGGAAAAAAAGTTATTTCCTGAGCCTGCGCTTCAATAAAGAGAAAGACTGAAAGGGCAATAAAGAAAAATGTTTTCATAAAATTTTTTTGGATTTAGAAATCCAATATCTGAAAAACAAATTAACTTAGGCCGACTCTAACTTAAAATTTCGAAAAACGGTTGCCTAGAATTTTAATGCCAAGCCTACTCCCCTATCTGCAGGAACCAATCTATAGGTGGTTTTACCAAGACTATCATTAAACTCTAATATGGCATTTTTCTTGCTCTTATTGGCCAGACAGTAAAAAATTGAACCTACAACAGCAGTGCTGGCAAAGCCAATGATTGGCGCCGTTGTTTCATTGTCATTATTTTCATTTACCAAGTACCAAATTCCAAATCCCAGATTTGCCGTGGCTGCTGCAAATGTTACCCCAAATTGCTTTTTGGATTTTGACCAATAAACTTCCGAGGCAGGATTTGAATCCATAGCCATACCAAATTCCTTCCAGGTCATTTTATCCTTATCCTGATAAAATTCATCTCCCCACATGCCTTGGAAGACGGTTATCTCCTGAGCATAAAATTGATTTGCAAAAAATAGTAGAGATAAAAACGATGCTAGGTGTATTACTTTTTTCATGTTATTTTTTGTTTAAATGTAAACATCATTAATTAAACAAAATAAAAATAAAGCATCTTTAACACGTTTTTAATAAGCACTTTAGGTAGAATCACAAACAGAAGCAACCCTAAGAATTAATCCTTAAAAATCAACCGACCGTTAAAAATTTCAGTAACATCGACAACTTCGGGACGGTTATAGGAAATAACATCGCCATTTCCACGAATAGTTCCAGAAATAGATGCTTGGGGGTTGACCAACATATCATTGCTTCCCCGGTGATTAATTGAAACCGTTTGGGCCAGTAACTCTTGTGCCTCAATCCTTGAATCACCCGCAGCTATATTAATATTGAAGTTTTCAGAAGTCCCTCTTAATTTAAAATAGGCAATACCATTAACAACAACTCTTAAAGTACCCGTATTTAATTCCAGATCAAATTCTCCATCGGTTGTTTCAGCTTCCGGAACTGTAAAACTTTCTGAAAGTAAAGTCAAACTTGGATAGGCCAACACACCATTACTTTTTATGGGAAGCCCAGTACTGCTTCTTAATTCAGTTATATTTGGAGAGGTGACATAAACGGTAGTTAAACCATAATCCCTAAATAAATTACATCCATTTTCATTTCTAAGGATAAGGCGGTCACCTTCCACCGAAATGGATACTTCCTCCCTTAGGTTTTCACCTGTCTCGAGTTCCACTTTTTGGGCTTCCCCTTCAGAAAGAACAAGGGCAACTTTTTCGAATACTGTTATTTTGCTGAATTCTGGGACTGCTATTTCCTCCCGAACCAAATCCCCTGCTGTTTGTAAACAATCCGATGCATTTTCCGAATTACAGGAGATATTTGTACTTAGTATCAAAACCACCACAACCTTCTGTATGGTAATCAAACCTCTTTTCCAGTATTTCTTCAACTTTCCCATGAATTAAAATCTAATTCCTACGCCAAATTCAACGGCTTCAGCTGCCGCACCATGAGACTTTAGCGTAATAGCTCCAAACAACTTGTCTCCAAAATACCGTTTTAAACCGATTCTATTATACATTCTACCTTCAAAATCAAACGGATAATATACATAATAGCCCAGTTGGGTAATGACCGACATACTGTTTATAAACAACTCATGACCCAGAAAAACACCTACCCTTTTAAAATCATCATCGGGCTGTACGCCCATTTCAGGAAATGAAGTACCTTGAAAACGAATCAGTTCCTTGAGGAAATTTGAAAAGAAAATATCACCACCCAATTGTATGGCACTCTTTCTTCCCAACCTTTTATCCGCATAAGCGGAGAAAATTAAGAATCCGTATTGTCCGGAATCGATAACATCACTCTCATTAAGACCACCCCTTAAAACTAAATTATATTTTATCGGCTCTCTTATTTTTTTCCTATCTGCATTGGTTATGTATTCAAGTTCCTGACCTCCGTCCAAATCATAGGTAAGGCCCAAATTCAAGGCAAATGTATTTGTAGAAGTATTTGGCGACCTAAAATTACCATTGGAATAATGAATAACGGACACTCCAGCCTTTAACCCCAACCCCCCAATAATGTTCTCCTTATGATAATTGAGCATCAGATAGGTTGAACTCATAAAATCAGAACCATAAGCATTGTTTCTAAAATTTTCTACTTTATCATAGGGGTTGGTCGTGTAGGCAATACCCTGACCTATTCTAAACTGTATGTTCCTTTTTAAAAAGTAAAAGTTATAGTGGGCATAGATTCCCAGGTTTTTCCCCAAAGTACTATTGTTCATGTCCTGATAGATGAACGAGGCACCGTAATCCGGATAGTTATAGAGTTCCTCCCATTCTCGGGAACCATAGGTTTTTCTATTGTAGCCTATAATAAAACCCCCGGGGTGATTGGAAATTAAGTGGGATATATCCGGATTATGAAGCAGGACCGAACCATAAAATTGACTAAAATCCAAGGTATGTTTTTTGATATCAACATTTTGGGAAAAGCCGATTGCACTAATTAAGAAAACGTACAAAAAACACCTTAGCTTCATGGAGCGCAAAAATAGGTAATAGTCCTAACTAGTCAGTAACAGATAATTGTTCTTTTTGATAGATACTTTGAACTATCTAGATTAAAAACTGGTAGTTTCGTTTAGAATACCGCTTTGGCGATCGCTTTAATATTGTCCGATTTTCCCATGGAGTAGTAATGCAGCACAGGTACACCCGACGCTTTAAGTTCTTTGGATTGTTGAATGGCCCATTCAACTCCAACCTGTCGGACCTCCTTATTACTATTACAATTTTCAACAGCATCAATCAAGTCTTGCGGAATATCGATCCGAAACACTTGGGGCAATAACTGCAAATGTCGTTTAACGGCCACCGGTTTTATTCCCGGTATTATCGGTACATTAATCCCTAAATCTTTAGCGGCCTCTACAAATTCGAAATACTTTTGATTATCAAAAAACATTTGAGTTACCACATAATCAGCTCCGGCATCCACTTTTTCCTTTAATCGCTTAAGGTCGGTTTGTAAGGACGGGGCTTCCAAGTGTTTCTCAGGATACCCTGCCACACCAATGCAGAAATCGGCATTATCATCAGAGTCGATAGTTTCATGTAAATACCGTCCACTGCTAAGGTTACGTATCTGTCCTACCAATTCTTTGGCGTAGCAATGTCCCCCCTCAGTTGGCGTAAAATATCGTTCTTCCTTCATGGAATCTCCCCGAAGTGCCATTACATTGTCTATACCCAAATAATGGCAGTCTACCAGTACATATTCAGTTTCTTCTTTTGTAAAGCCACCGCATAAAAGATGGGGTACGGTATCCACGTGATATTTATGTTGAATCGAGGAACAAATTCCCACGGTTCCCGGGCGCATCCGGGTAACTTTCTTTTCCAATAGGCCGTCTTTATCAATATAAACATACTCCTCTCTTGAAGTAGTTACATCAATAAAGGGAGGCTTAAACTCCATTAAGGGATCAATATTATCGTAGAGCTCTTGTATACTTCTTCCTTTAACGGGCGGAATCAATTCAAAGGAAAACAAGGTCTTCCCATTAGCTTGTTTAATATGTTCAGTTACTTTCATTTATGATGAAAATTATCTCAATTCAATTTAATGGCGTTACCTAAAGGTCGGGCTCTCCGCTATATTATTTCAAATCAATGATTTAAAAAAGATACCGCTTCGATACCTAACGCATTTAATCCTCGGCAATACTCGGAGCCAGCCATTTTTTGGCTTTTTCCAAACTTATGCCCTTTCTTTGGGCATAATCCGCCACTTGGTCCTCCTTAATTTTTCCAACACCAAAATATCGCGCTTCCGGATTGGCAAAATAATATCCCGAAACGGAGGCCGCTGGCCACATGGCCAGACTATCCGTTAGCTTTACCCCAATTTTTTCTTCAACTTTAAGTAATTCCCAAATGGTCAATTTTTCCAAATGGTCAGGACATGCCGGGTAACCCGGTGCCGGACGAATTCCTTTGTACTTCTCTTTTATCAATTCCTCATTGCTCAAGTATTCTTCTTTGGCGTATCCCCAATAATGCGTTCGTATCTCTTTATGTAAATATTCGGCAAATGCCTCCGCCAATCGATCTGCCAGAGCTTTGATCATGATAGAATTGTAGTCATCCAGGTTCTTTTCAAATTTGGTTGCCAGCTCTGCAGTTCCAAAACCGGTGGACACACAAAAAGCACCAATATAATCCTGTACACCACTTTCTTTTGGAGCTATAAAATCGGCCAACGCATAATCTGCAACGCCTTCCCTGCGCTGTAACTGTTGTCTTAGGGTTCTAAACACATACATATTTCCATCATCGGGATTCATGACCTCGATATCATCTGTGTTTATTGCATTTGCCGGAAATAATCCAAATACGGCCTTTGCCTTAAGCTGTTTCTTGTTCAAGATGTTCTTAAGCATATTTTGGGCATCGGAAAATAAATCGGTCGCTTGCTCCCCAACCACCTCGTCGGTTAAAATAGCGGGATATTTACCATGTAGTTCCCAACTTCTAAAGAAAGGAGTCCAATCTATATACGGTACCAATTTATCTAATTCTTGGTCTTCCAAAACATGTATGCCGCGGGCATGGGGCTCGCAAATATTTGTAGCTTCCCAATCGATTTTAAAGCTATTCTCCCTAGCTTTTTCAATAGATTTATATTCTTTTTTTACAGATCGCTTTAAAAACTTATCCCTAAAATCATCATAGTCCTCCTTAATGGATTTTTTATATGCAGCGGAAGTTCCTTTTTGCAATAAATCGCCAACAACGGTAACCGCTCTGGATGCATCGTTTACATGGACTACAGCTTCCTTATATTGTGGGTCTATTTTAACCGCGGTATGCGCTTTACTGGTTGTCGCCCCTCCAATTAATAAAGGAATACTAAAATTATTGCGCTGCATCTCCTTGGCCAGATGTACCATTTCATCTAAGGAAGGTGTAATCAGCCCGCTTAGACCAATAATGTCCACTCTTTGGGAAATAGCCTCGGAAATGATTTTCTCCGGCGGTACCATAACCCCCAGGTCAATTATTTCATAATTGTTACAGGCCAATACAACACTTACAATATTCTTTCCTATATCATGAACATCCCCCTTTACGGTCGCCATTAGAATTTTCCCGGCACCTTCTGAATCCCCTTCTTGTGGGTTTGCCAACTTCTCCTCTTCAATATAAGGTAATAGATAAGCTACTGCCCTTTTCATTACCCGTGCAGATTTCACCACTTGTGGCAAGAACATTTTTCCACTACCGAACAAATCCCCAACCACGTTCATCCCGGTCATTAAATGACCTTCAATTACTTGTATGGGTTTGTCCGATGCTTGCCGGGCCTCTTCTACATCTTCTACAATAAATTGATCGATACCTTTGACCAGAGCTCTGGTAATACGTTCCTGTAATGGCTCCTCTCGCCAAGAATTATCCACCTTGCTTTCCTTTGCTTTACCAACTACGGATTCTGCAAATTCCAATAGACGCTCCGTTGCATCGTCTCGACGATTTAACATCACATCCTCCACATGCTCCAAAAGGTCTTTGGGGATATCATCATAAACCTCTAACATATTTGGGTTAACGATACCCATATTCATTCCTGCCTTAATAGCATGGAATAAGAACACAGAATGCATGGCCTCTCGGACTGGATTATTACCACGAAATGAAAAAGACACATTACTTACACCACCACTGACGCTACAATATGGTAAATTTTCCCTTACCCACTTTGTTGCTTTTATAAAGTCAAGCGCATTGAGTTTATGTTCCTCCATTCCCGTAGCGACAGGGAAAATATTAAGATCAAAAATGATATCCTCCGGCGGAAAACCTACCTTGTCCACTAAAATATCATAGGAACGCTGTGCAATTTCTATACGCCGGTCGTAATTGTCTGCCTGACCAACTTCATCAAAAGCCATAACGATTACGGCTGCCCCATATCGCTTTATCAATTTGGCATGATGAATAAATTCTTCCTCCCCTTCTTTGAGGCTTATGGAATTAACCACACATTTACCCTGAACTACCTGTAGGCCGGCTTCTATAATTTCCCATTTGGAACTATCGATCATAATGGGAACCCTTGAGATATCAGGTTCGGCAATTACTAGATTAAGGAATTTCACCATGGCTTCCTTACCATCTATTAACCCATCATCCATATTAATATCGATGATTTGAGCTCCTCCCTCTACCTGATCTCTTGCAATATCCAGAGCTTCCTCAAATTTCTCTTCTTTTATAAGCCTTAAGAATTTCCTTGACCCCGCGACGTTGGTTCGTTCTCCAACATTTATAAAATTACTCTCCGGCGTCACTACCAAAGGTTCCAGACCGCTAAGTTTAAGGTATTTTGATTGTTTGCTTTCCATATCTATACCTGCTCTACCATTAATGGCCTTGGCTTGTAATCCTTAACCAAATCAGCAATTGCTTTAATATGGGCGGGAGTGGTTCCACAACAACCTCCAATAATATTAATCAACCCTTTATCCAGATACTCCTTAATTTGACTCGCCATTTGTTCAGGACTTTGGTCGTATTCCCCAAAAGCATTGGGAAGTCCGGCATTGGGATGTGCGGAAATTCCAAATTCACTTTTTTGGGAAAGTACTTCCAAGTGGGGAACTAAATCCTTCGCGCCTAAGGCACAATTAAAACCTACGGATAACAGTGGAATATGTGAAACCGAAATCAAAAATGCCTCAGCTGTTTGACCAGTCAAAGTTCTACCTGAAGCATCGGTGATGGTACCACTAACCATCACGGGAATATCAATATTTCGTTCTTCCTTCGCTTCTTCTATGGCAAACAACGCCGCCTTGCAGTTTAAGGTATCCGTTATGGTTTCAATCAACAATAAATCTACTCCTCCATCCATCAGTGCTTCTACCTGCTGCTTGTAGGCTACACGTAATTCGTCAAAGCTAATGGCCCTGAATCCAGAATCGTTCACATCTGGGGACATACTTGCGGTTTTGTTGGTTGGTCCCATACTACCCGCCACGAATCTTGGTTTCTCAGGGGTTTTTAAAGTGAATTCTTCCGCAACCTTTTTAGCGATAATGGCCGATTCGTAGTTTAAATCGTAAACAAATTTCTCCATTTCGTAATCTGCCATGGCTATGGTAGTACTGGAAAATGTGTTGGTCTCAATAATATCGGCTCCTGCTTCCAAATATTTTCGATGGACATCCGCCAAGGCTTCGGGTTGGGTCAATGCCAACATATCGTTATTTCCCTTAACATCGATATGCCAGTTTTTAAAACGCTCTCCTCGGAAATCGGCCTCCGTAAATTTATATTGTTGCAACATCGTACCCATGGCACCATCCAACACTAAAATTCTTTTCTGAAGCTCTTGTTTTATATTACTCATTTCATTTACATAAATACACCTACGGGCAGTTGCCAGAATTAAACGTCATTTTAAAACATAATAAGAAAATCAAGTAGGAAGAATGAAGACCAAAGCCTTTTTTGTTATCTGCCATGATACTTGATAAACAATCAACCAAGCAATGGTAGAATTTAGCACCTTCTTAGACCTTAATAACAAAGGTAGACCAAGGGTTGCCAAGGCTTCTATGGGTCTATTCCCTCCACCTTTCTTGATAACTTTTCAGTGTTTAAATGAACGTGGGCAAAGTAACGGCTCTACCTGATTAAAAGCAAATATTCATGTTATTTTTTGATTCATTTAAATAACAGAAAAACCCTTCAATTATTACACTTGAAGGGTTACTTTTTCATAGAAACAGAAGTTAGGCTATACTTTGAACCACTTCTTTTTTTGCTTCTTTCTTGGAACCATCAAAGCCTTGCACCCCGCCAACGGTTGTATATTTCATTACATATCGCTTCCCTGGATTTATAATTTGGTAGGCAAACTGACACATAACCGCAGCTTCATGAAATCCTGAAAGGATAAGTTTCAACTTTCCTTCATAGGTGTTTACATCACCAATAGCAAAAACACCAGGAATATTGGTTTGATAATCCTTTGCATTGTTCACTTTAATGGCATTTTTTTCAATCTCCAATCCCCAATTGCCAATAGGTCCTAGTTTAGGAGATAAGCCAAATAATGGAATAAAATTATCCACTTCTAGATAAGTTTCACCCTTATCCTCGTTATTGTGCTTTATAACCACTGCCTCTAATTTTTCATCGCCGTAAAGTTTCTTTACCTCAGCTTCCGTAAACAATTTAATCTTACCCAACTTGGCAAGTGCCGATGCTTTTTCCACAGAATCCAAGGCACCTCGGAATTCATTTCGGCGATGCACTAACGAAACTTCCGCTGCTACATCGGCCAAGAAAATAGCCCAATCCAAAGCCGAATCACCACCTCCGGCAATGACCACTTTCTTGTTCCGGTATACTTCCGGATCCTTTACCATATAGGCGACCCCCTTATCTTCAAAATCTACGATATTTGAAATAGGTGGCTTCCTAGGTTCAAAAGAGCCCAAACCACCTGCAATTACTACTACTGGAGCATGGTGTAGTGTGCCTTTGTTCGTAGTAACGATAAAAGAACCGTCTTCCTGTTTATCCAAGGTTTCCGCTCGTTCTCCCAAAGTAAATCCAGCCTCAAAAGGTTTTATTTGTTCCATAAGATTATCCACCAAGGTGCCCGCCAAAATTTCCGGAAAGGCAGGAATATCATAAATGGGCTTTTTAGGGTAAATTTCCGAACACTGCCCCCCTGGTTGGGCCAAGGCATCAATTAAATGGCATTTCAATTTTAATAATCCCGCTTCAAAAACCGTAAATAAACCTGTTGGCCCAGCGCCAATGATAACTATATCTGTTTTAATCATACTTCCTGACTTAATTGCATTTGTGCTTCAACTATCTGATTCATTCTTGTCCTGTGGTTCACCACTTCCCCAATTATAATAATCGCCGGATTGGACAGTTTGTTTTTTTCTACTTCCTTTTCAATGTTAGATATGGTGCCTACACCAATTTTTTCATCACTCCTTGTTCCATTTTGGATGATGGCAATTGGCGTATTACCTTTTTCCTCTTGTTTAAAAAGTGACACAATTTGAGATAATTTGGACATTCCCATGAGGATGACCACAGTGGCGTTACTTTTAGCCGCCAGAGCAACATCATTGGACAATTTGTGATGTTTCGTTGTTCCCGTAATTACCCAAAAACTCTCCGAAGCCCCTCTTTTGGTGACCGGAATATTTTGATATGCCGGAACACTAAGACTTGATGATATACCAGGAACCATAGCCGTTTCCAGTCCATGGCAAGCGGCAAATTCCATTTCCTCTGCGCCGCGACCAAAAACGAATGGATCACCTCCTTTTAATCGTACCACGTGACCATGGGATTGTGCTCTTGAAATAATAAGATCGTTTATTTGATTCTGTTGATACGTATAGCAGCCCTTACGTTTTCCAACAAAAATTTTTTCCGCATTCGATGCATATTTCAACAATTCATCGTTGACCAGTGCATCGTATAGAACCACATCCGCAACTTCCAAAGCCTTAATCGCTTTGAGTGTAATCAGTTCTGGGTCACCAGGACCGGCTCCAATCACCGTTAATCGACCGCGGCTTTGGCTTCCTATGTTATATTTTTTATGTTGAACTCTCATCTTCACTACACCTCAGCTAACTCTTGTTCCCTGTACTTCTCTACGGAAACTAAGAAGGCCTTTGCATCCTTTAAATATCTTGCCGCAAATTCCTTAGTAGGTTCGTTTTTGTTTATGCTTAAGACCCTATTCCCAAAACCTCCATCGACCTCAATTCTACCATCGGCTACAAATTTTTCATCGAAATCCTTTATAATGCTCGCGTGTGTATTTACTTTGGTTTTTTCGGATGTCAACATCGCCTTGGCCGAATTTACCATTGAGGCATAAGCATGATAAATGCTTGCTGCCCATTTTCCTTCTTCGAATTTTTCTTGGGCATTTTGAATTTTTTCCTCGCTCTCAAAAAGTAAGGTTGCTATCAAATCAATGACTACACCTGCACATTCTCCGACACCTATTGCCTTCTCATATCTTTCAGAATTCCCCCAATCAACAAAGTCATCTGCAGTTAAATCATCCACACTAGATAAATGGGTCAAGAAATCGTAGAAATACATTTGTCCCTTTTCAGCATAATAATCGGGAAATGATCTTCCATTGCCGTTTGCATCAAAATCATTTAAGATTAAACGTAAAGCCTCGGGTCCTCGCTTACTTGGCACCTTTACTACCTTATCCGCAAACCGTCCATTTCCATTTCCATCATTTCCGCCTCCCAATAATACCTGTAAAGCAGGAGCCACCAATTTATCCTTGGTTCTAACGGACATTCCCTGAAAACCTATATTGGCCATATTATGTTGACCACAAGCATTCATACATCCACTGATTTTAATAACCACATCCGGATTATCAATATATTGAGGATATTCGGCCTTAATTACTCGTTCCAGTTCTTCGGCGATACCGGTGCTACTCGCTATACCTAGGTTACAGGTATCAGTACCAGGACAAGCTGTAATATCCAAAGCCTTATTATAACCCGCCTCGGCAAATCCCATTTTTTTTAGTTCCCTATAGAAAAATGGTATGGCCTCCTCTTTTACAAAGGGAATTAATATATTTTGCCGTAAGGACAATCGAATTTCCCCTGCAGCATATTTTTGAACCAAATCTGCTAGTGACCGCGCCTTATCCGTATAAAAATCACCTAATAAGACCTTAATACCTATCGCAACAAAACCTGACTGTTTTTGAGGCACAATGTTGGTAGATTTCCATTTTTCAAATTCGTTTTTATTCTCAATTTCTACCTCTGGCGCATCTACTTCGGAAAGTTTTATTTTAGGATAGGCCAAGGCATCAATTGGGAATATTTTATGTGGAATTGCCTTCCGCTCTTCCTCCAATAGTTTTTTAAAACCATCCAAGCCAACATCCTTCAACAAGAACTTCATTCTGGCTTTTGCCCTGCTTTTTCGTTCTCCATAGCGGTCAAAAACTCGAACCACTGTTTCCATCAAGGGGATAATCTTTTCCGAAGGCAAAAATTCATATAACACATCCGCATGTCTAGGCTGGGATCCCAATCCTCCACCGAGCATTACTTTAAAACCTTTGACACCATCCTCAATTTTAGCGATAAACCCAAGGTCATGCATATAGGAAAGTCCAGTGTCCTTATCTGATGCTGAAAAGGAAACCTTAAACTTTCTACCCATTTCCTGACTCACCGGGTTTCTTAGAAAGTATTGAAAAAGAGCATGGGCATAAGGCGAAACATCAAAAGGTTCTTCCACATCAATCCCGGCTGTTTCACTGGCCGTCACATTTCTTACCGTATTACCGCAGGCCTCCCGTAAGGTAATATCATCTTTTTCCAGTTCAGCCCAAAGTTCCGGTGTCCTATTTAAATCCACATAATGGATTTGAATATCCTGCCTCGTGGTAATATGTAGTCTTCCTCTAGAATATTCGTCCGAAACATCACAAATACGATGCAGTTGTTTAGAAGTAACCTTTCCATAGGGTAACTTGATTCGAATCATTTGAACCCCCTGTTGACGCTGTCCGTAAACTCCCCTGGCCAACCGCAGACTTCGGAATTTCTCCTCATCCAACTTTCCGCCGTGAAATTCGTGAATTTTACGTTCCAACTCTAGGATATCCTTTTCTACAATCGGATTTTCTATTTCTGTTCTAAAACTCTGCATCTATTATTCGTATTTAATTTGAATAGACTTTTCTATTTTATTCTATTTATCCTATAGATTTCATATATTAAATAGCAAAGTATTCCACCGTTCTACATTTAGCCTACTCTATATTTTAACTTATAAATCCAGCACCCACCGTGCTATTGGATTGTGTATCGATCAATATAAAAGAACCGTTGGTTCTATGATTCTTGAACTTGTCATAAAAAATAGGCTTATTCAATCTGAAGCTTACCTCGGCAATATCATTCATACCTAAGTTCTCAGCTTCCTTGTCCACTCCCGAATAGTCCGGGGCTATTTTATGATGAACTTGATTCACTTTCGCCAATACCTTGTTAACACCATGCTGCACAACATATTTATTACCAGCTGACAATGGTTTTGAGTCCATCCAAGAAATGGTAGCGGTAAATTGCTTTTCGATTGTGGGTAGGTCATTTGCTTTAACCAACATATCCCCCCTGCTCAGATTAATTTCGTCTTCTAAGGTGATGGTAACAGAAGACCTCCTTGAAGCTGTTTTGTATTTTTTATCGTACACATAAATTTCCTTGATTTTGGAACGGGTCTGGGAAGGCAGGGCAATTACCTCATCCCCTACACTAAGTTCGCCACCATATACCTTACCGGCAAAACCTCGAAAATCATGATGTTCTTCTGTTTTTGGCCGTATCACATATTGTACCGGAAAACGAGGTGTACCTACATTGGAAACCGCAGCAAGATCTAGTCCTTCCAAATGTTCCAATAAGGTTTCACCTTTATACCATGGTGTATTTTCGGATTTATTTACCACATTATCTCCCTTCAGTGCACTAACCGGAACAAACGTAATTTTCTGATCTGCATAATCCCGTTTATCCATTAACTTTTCAAAATCCGCTTTAATTTCATTATATCGTTCTTCGGAAAAATCAACCAAGTCCATTTTATTTATAGCCACGACTACCTCTTTAATTCGCAATAAATTATTGATGAAAAAGTGTCGATTGGTCTGTTCTATAACACCTTTACGGGCATCAATCAGTATAATGGCCGCTTGGGAAGTCGAGGCTCCCGTAACCATATTACGCGTATACTCCACATGACCTGGAGTATCTGCTATGATATAGCTTTTCTTTGCCGTAGAAAAGTAAATGTGCGCCACATCAATGGTGATTCCCTGCTCTCGCTCCGCAACTAAACCATCCGTAGCCAAGGAAAAATCCAAATAATCGTATCCTTTCTGTTTACTTGTTTTCTCAATGGCCTCCAACTTATCCGAAGTCAAGGATTTTGTATCGTAAAGTATTCTTCCAATCAAGGTACTCTTACCATCATCCACACTACCTGCTGTTGCTATTTTTAGTACTTCCATTTTTCTGTTTATTAAAAGTATCCTTGTTGTTTTCTTTTTTCCATAGCCGCTTCGGACCGCTTATCATCAATTCTTGCTCCACGTTCAGAAATGGACGAATCCCTAATTTCCGCTACTACTTTATCAATACTAGTTGCATCGGAAAGTACGGCAGCTGTACAGGACATATCCCCTACAGTTCTAAATCGGACCAGACGTTCCTCAACAACCTCTTCTTCCTCCCTAAAAACGATTCCGTCCTCGGCCGACCATATCATTCCATCTCTCAAGAACGTTTTACGTTTATGGGCAAAGTATATGGAGGGAATCTCAATTTCCTCTTCCTTGATGTAGGACCAAACGTCAAGCTCTGTCCAATTGGAAATAGGAAATACACGAACATTCTGTCCCAATTCAATCTGTCCGTTCAACATATCGAACAACTCAGGGCGCTGGTTACGCTCATCCCACTGTCCAAAGTCATCCCGTACGGAAAAGATACGCTCTTTGGCACGGGCTTTTTCCTCATCCCTGCGCGCTCCACCAATACAGGCATCAAACTTAAATTCCTCTATGGCATCCAATAGCGTAGTTGTTTGTAAACTATTCCTACTGGAATACCTTCCCGACTCCTCCTTTACTTTTCCTTGGTCTATGGAATCCTGTACGTTGCGCACAATCAATTCCAATCCTAATTCTTTTACCAACCTATCCCTAAATGCTATAGTTTCCGGAAAATTATGCCCGGTATCTATGTGCATTAGCGGAAAAGGAATCTTTGCAGGCCAAAAAGCCTTCTGAGCTAACCTAACCAAGGTAATAGAATCCTTTCCTCCTGAAAATAGCAATACTGGCTTTTCAAACTGTGCAGCAACCTCCCGGATAATATAAATCGCCTCATTTTCCAAGGCATTGATGTGGGCAGTGCTTTCACCCAGTTTTGTTGGTACTTCTAATTCTTTTAATTCCATGCGTAATTTTTATGTATGTAATCCGCACTCCCGGTTAGCCAAAACCTTGGTGGGATCAAAATAGTTGTACTCATTGGGAAGTTCAAACTTCCTTAAATAGGTATCTAATTGGGTATCACTGTAATGATAGAAAGGACTTACTTTTAAGACTCCATCCTTGCTTAAACTTAAAATATCCAAACTGTCACGCAATGCCGTCTGACCTTTACGAAGGTTCGTAAACCACACATCGGGCTTAAACTCATTCATTGCTCTGGAAAAAGGCTCTAATTTTACCTGCTTGGTAAATTCCTCATGACGGGGATCATCGATTTGAGGAATTCCCATTACCGCATCCCTATGGGCGGAGGTCTGTTTTGGAACATATAGTTTAATGTTCAACTTTAACCTTTCTATAAGCTCCTCCGCATGCTTGTACGTTTTTGGGGTGTTATATCCCGTATCACACCAAATTACCGGAATGTCTTGGCTTACTTGGGAAACCGCATGCAAAATAGCCACTTCATAAGGCCTAAAGTTCGTCGTTACTACGGGGGTATTTCCATGCTTAACGGCCCACGAAATAATTTCCGCTGGTGGAATCCCCTTAAATTGGGAATTTAATTGCTGTACTTGTGACGCTGATAATGCCATATTTAAAAATTTATCTTCCCCATTTTATTAAATTCCAAAACCTTTCATGAAAAAAATAGAGTATCATTTTCGTTACAAAATCGATGGAGGCTATGGAGGCTGCTATTGAAATCTTTCCTGTAAGCAAATAGGATATTAACAAGGTATCCAGCGTACCGATAACCCTCCAACTGAATGCTTTTGCCACACTTCTAATTGGTCTTTCAGACTTCCTGTCCTCCGAATAACTAGCCTTTTTGGTTTTCTTATCTAAAATAAGTTGATCTGCTATCATCCTTTATTCCTATATTTAATACCCTACTTATTTAGTAGAGTTTTCAAAAATAGAATATAATTTTATTCTTAGACTAACGAAACACCAAAAAAATAGAATTACCCTATAGATTTAGTAGATTATTAACAAATAGAGGGTCAAAATGAGAATTTATCAACAGCGGAATCCCAAAGACAGGTTTCTTTATTTCTTTAATTCTTTATCACAAAGAATATCCTGAAGGGTATTATTACGGTAAACTTCCAAAGCACTATCCCTAACCTGTAACATGAGTTTATGTACGGAACAACTTTTCTCGTCGGGACAGTCTTCACAGCTTTCGTAGAAATTGAGACTTACGCAGGGAACCATGGCAATGGGACCTTCCAAAACACGCATGACATCGGTCATGTATATTTCGTTTGGTTCTTTTAGAAGATAGTATCCCCCACCCTTTCCTTTTTTGGAGCTCAAAAAACCGGATTTACGCAAACTCAATAATATACTTTCCAAAAACTTTTGGGAAATATTTTCATGTTCGGCAATCTCCGAAATCTGAACAGGCTTCCTGTCCTTCTGATATCCAAGATATGCCAGTGCCTTTAACCCATATTTTGTCTTTTTAGAAAGCATACTGCTAAGATAATTAAAAATAAGGGGTTCCTAAACGAAACTCTTTCCTGTAATTTGATTGTAAAAATCAAAAAAACCTTTGCATTTAACCGTCCAATTTAAAAACTGGATTGGCTAAATATCCCTATACAAAACCACATTAAGGATTTACAACTTTTGAACGGATAACGTTAAATTGATAAATAATGTTAATATTTCTAAACGCTATTCCATTACATCCCTTTATTTCTTAACTTGAAGCATCCGATTCTAAACAAACTAATTATGTCAAAATTCAGCTTAAAAATAAATGGAAATACCCAAGTGGTAGATGTGGACGATAACACACCTATGCTTTGGGTGCTTAGAGACCACCTCAAACTTGTTGGTACTAAATATGGTTGTGGTATTGCACAATGCGGAGCCTGTACGGTCCACCTTGGAGACAATGCCGTTCGTTCTTGCCAAATACCGGTATCTTCCGTAGGTGATCAAGAAATAACGACCATTGAAGGCCTTTCGGAAAATGGGGAGCATCCCGTACAACAAGCTTGGCTAGAAGTGGATGTACCTCAATGTGGCTATTGCCAAGCCGGTCAAATCATGAGTGCCAGCGCACTTTTAAAACGCAATCCTTCCCCTTCAGATGCCGAAATAGAAGCTGCAATGAATGGCAATATTTGTAGATGTGGCACATACACTCGTATAAAAAAGGCTATAAAAACAGCTGCTACTGCAACTGAAAACGCATAAAACTTACCAAGCACCTTAAAATTCAAAGAAATGACACTTGTAAAAACAAAAATAGGAAGACGCTCTTTTATTAGAACTTCGGCACTCGCCGGAGGTGGAATGATGGTTGGTTTTAGCTGGCTCGCTTCCTGTAAAATGACACCTGAGGAAGTAAACAGCCTTCCCAAGGAATGGTTCGACATTAATGGATTCTTAAAAATCGGAGATAATGGGATGGTCACTATTATGTCACCAAATCCGGAAATAGGGCAGAACGTAAAAACTGCCATGCCCATGATCGTAGCGGATGAATTAGATGTGGATTGGAAAAATGTCATCGTTGAACAGGCGCCGCTAAATTTAGATGTATTCCAACGCCAGCTGGCTGGTGGTAGCCAATCCATTAGAGCGGGTTGGGAAGGATTGAGAATGGCAGGTGCAACTGCGAGAAAAATGCTGAAACAAGCTGCGGCTAAAGCATGGGAAGTCCCAGAAGAAGAAATTACTACATCAAACGGAATGCTGTACCACGAAGCCAGCAACAAGTCCGCCGGTTATGGAGAATTGGCATCCGCTGCGGTCGGTGTTTCGTCACCAGACGACCCACCAGAAAATATTGAAGTTCCCGAAGAGGTAGAATTGAAAGGTATCAAGGATTTTACCATTATAGGTACCGATAGACTCAACGTGGATGGTCCAAAAATTGTGACCGGTAAGCCCCTATTTGGCATAGATGTCCAAGAGGAGGGAATGCTAACCGCCATGATAGTTCATCCACCCGCATTCGGACTTTCCTATAAATCTATGGATGCGGAATCCGTTAAGTCCATGCCTGGAATAAAAGATGTTTTCCCTGTAGATGTCTACCCAGAAGGAGTTGAAAAACAATGGTCGGATGGTGGCGGAATTGCTCAATTAGTGGCTATTGTTGGCGAAAGCACATGGCAATGTATGCAAGCTAAAAAAGCTTTGAAAGTGGAATGGGAAGGTCCATCGGATTTAGAAAGTACCTCCTCCTATGAAGATGATTTGGCCAAACTTTTAGATGCACCGGTCGAAGCACCTGCGCGAAGTGATGGTGATTTCAACCAAGCTTTTAAGAGTGCCGCTAAAGTTATTGAGCGTACTTACAGTGCACCGTTCCTAGCACATAATACGATGGAACCGATGAACTTTTATGCCCATGTAACCGCAGATAAGGCCGAAGTAAAAGGACCTATTCAGACACCGGAATTTTTGGAAAAGACACTATCCTCTGTATTGGATATGTCCATTGATAACATTGATGTTGGAATGACCCGTATGGGAGGTGGCTTTGGTCGTAGGCTATATGGACATTTTGGTGTTGAGGCCGCCGTTATTTCTAAAAAAGCACAAGCTCCAATTAAATTGGTGTATTCCCGGGAGGACGATATGACACAAGGCACTTATCGGCCAGCCTATAAAGTGAAGTTCAAAGCTGGTTTGGATAAGGATAACAATCTCATAGCCTGGTCTGTAAAAGGAGCTGGAACAAATGATGACTTGGTTTTTGAAAATAGGTTCCCTGCCGGTGCGGTAGATAATTATTTGGCTGAAAAAACAAGTTTACAAACCAAAATTACTACAGGAGCATGGAGAGCGCCGAGGTCTAACTTTATGGCCGGTGCAGAACAGTCCTTTATGGACGAGGTAGCCGAATTGGCCGGTAAAGATCCTATAGATTTCCGTTTGGAATTATTCGATAGAGCCATAAACGACCCTGTAGGGAATCCAGAGCAAAACGATTATGATCCAGAACGTTATGCGGGAGTACTGAAATTGGTCAAGGAAAAAGCAAAATGGGATGGTTCCGGAAATGGTAAAGCAAGGGGAGTTTCTGCATACTATTGCCATAACTCCTATGTAGCCCAGGTTTTAGATTTGAGCATGGAAGGAAACAAACCCATGGTGGACAAAGTGGTCTGTGCCGTTGACTGTGGAATCGTTATAAATCCGATCAGTGCCAAAAATCAAATAGAAGGTGGAATCATAGACGGGATAGGACATGCCACGTACTCGCAAATGACCTTTGAAGATGGAGTTCCCCAACAACAGAACTTTGATTCCTATCATTTGATACGAAACATTGAGGCACCCAAACAGATAGAATCCTATTTTGTAGATAACGGAATTGACCCGACAGGGTTGGGGGAGCCTTCCTTACCCCCTGTAATCGGGGCATTGGCAAACGCTATGTACAAGGCCACCGGAAAACGTGTTTACAATCAACCGTTTATTCTTGAAAAAGAAATTGTGGGATAATATTGTCCCGTAGCTATAATTAAAAAAAGTGTTACCGAGTATTTTTCGGTAACACTTTTTTATTTCCCTGTCCCATACCATGGGCTTTAAAGTTAATAAACATCAATTATTTTATACTTCTCCATTTTACTTTTCTTTTGCATAGCAATATTTTGTAATTTCAACAAGGACAACAACTTATAAAAATTATGGCAGCATTCTCTTTAAAAATCAATGGGTCCCAACATGAAATCGATGTTGATCCCACGACACCAATGCTTTGGGTCCTTAGGGACCATTTACAAATGGTTGGAACAAAATACGGTTGCGGAATAGCTCAATGCGGTGCCTGCACGGTACACTTGGGCGACAACGCCGTCCGATCGTGTCAATTACCGGTATCATCAGTGGGTGATCAAGAAATTACCACCATCGAGGGGCTATCAGAAAACGGGGACCATCCGGTTCAAGAAGCTTGGTTAGAGGTAGACGTTCCACAATGCGGCTATTGCCAGGCGGGACAAATTATGACGGCCTCCGCTTTGCTGAAGAAAAACCCGAATCCATCGGATGAGGACATTGAAAAAGCCATGAACGGAAATATTTGCCGTTGCGGGACCTATACCCGAATTAAAAAAGCCGTAAAAATGGCAGCCAATACTAACCAAAACTCGTAGAACAGATGACCCATATCAAAACAAAACTAGGAAGACGTGCATTTATAAAAAACACCAGTCTTGCAGGAGGTGGTCTGGTTCTTGGATTTAGCTGGCTGAATTCCTGTAAACCAAAAGGGGCGGAAGCCGTAGCCATGGAACTGGAAATGCCCAAGGAATGGTATGAAATCAATGGATATTTAAAAATTGGGGATAACGGGGTGGTTACCATCATGTCCCCCAATCCCGAAATTGGTCAGAACGTTAGGACTTCCATGCCCATGATCGTGGCCGACGAACTGGAGGTGGATTGGAAAAATGTGGTCGTTGAGCAAGCTCCATTAAATACAAATCTGTACAGTTGGCAGGTAGCTGGTGGCAGTAGATCAATTAGCAGCTCTTGGCAAAACCTTCGTATGGCAGGGGCAACTGCACGGCAAATGCTCAAAGAGGCGGCTGCCAGGACCTGGCAAGTACCCGTCGGGGAAATTACCGCAATTGCCGGTGTTCTTTCGCACGAGGCAAGTGGCAATTCCGCTGGATATGGCGAAATGGCGTCGGCGGCGGCCAGTTTGGAAGTACCCGAAGAAATAGAATTAAAGGAAATTGCGGATTTTTCAATTATTGGAACATCACGTAAAAATGTGGATGGCAAAAAAATAATAACAGGCCAACCCTTATTTGGATTGGACGTACAGCGAGAAGACATGTTGATCGCATCCTTAGTACATCCGCCCGCTTTTGGCATGAAACTAAAATCCTTTGATGCCGAGTCCGTCAAAAAAATGCCAGGAATTCACGACGTTTTTTCCATTAAACTATATGATGAAGATTACAAAAAGAATACCTTCCATTTTACAGCCTTTAACGAGTTGGTCGCTGTGGTAGGGGAAAGCACCTGGCAGGTATTTCAAGCCAAGAAAGCCCTGAACGTCGAATGGGAAAACACATCAGATATTACGGAAACCGTAACCATGTTCGGTAATGAGATGGAAGTTACCTTCCCCGCAGGTATGGAAGATTCCGAAACCCACACCACTAAACTAAAGGATCTAATCAGTACTAAAGGAAAGGTTGCACGTAAAGATGGCGACCCTGAAACCGCCTTCAAAAATGCCGCAAAAATAATCGAGCGAAGTTATAGTTGTCCCTTCTTGGCGCACAATACCATGGAACCCATGAACTTCTTTGCCCATGTTACGGAAGACCATGCCGAATTATTAGGTCCTACACAAACACCGGAATGGATGGAACCCGCCGTTGCCGAAGTTTTGGGATTACCATTGGAGAGCATTGATATTCAGATGACACGACAAGGAGGTGGTTTTGGGAGAAGGTTGTACGGCCATTTTATGGTGGAGACCGCTTTGATATCTAAAAAGATGAAAGCTCCTGTAAAACTGGTCTATAGCCGAGAAGATGATATGACTCAAGGGATTTATCGCCCCGCCTATTATGCCACTTACCGGGCAGCCCTGGATGCAGATAATAATTTGACAGCATTTCATGTAAAGGGAGGGGGAATTCCGGAAAGCCCCATTTTTGCCAATCGATTCCCTGCTGGAGCCATTGACAATTATTTAGCCGAGGACTTTACCATGAACTCCAATATTACAACTGGTGCATTTAGAGCCCCACGCTCCAATTTTATCGCTGGGGCGGAACAGTCCTTTTTGGATGAATTGGCCGAGGAAATGGGCAAGGACCCAATTGATTTCAGATTGGAACTATTGAAACGTGCCCAAGAGAACCCAGTCGGGGAAAAGGAAACCAACGATTATGATGCCGTCCGATATGCAGGTGTGCTGGAATTAGTAAAGGAAAAAGCGAATTGGGGCCAAGCCGAAGCTGGCGTACACAGAGGGGTATCTGCATACTTCTGCCACCAGAGTTATGTAGCCCAAGTATTGGATATGGTCATGGAAAATAACAAACCCATTGTACAAAAAGTTACTGCTGCCATTGATTGTGGTATTGTTGTAAATCCGGATGCGGCATCTAACCTATCCGAAGGAGGAGCTATTGACGGAATTGGCCATGCCATGTATAGTGGCCTTACCTTTAAGGATGGCGCCCCAGAACAGAACAACTTTGACCGATATAGATTGATTCGGCATAGCGAAGCGCCAAAATCCATTGAAACACATTTTGTGCAAAATGACATAGACCCTACAGGTATGGGCGAACCGCCATTTCCCCCTATTATGGGTGCTTTGGCGAATGCGCTGTATAAGGCTACAGGAAGAAGACATTATCATCAACCCTTCATAACGGACAAACCACCGTTGGTCGGTTAATAGTCAAACGAACCTTAATGCCCTAATAAATGACTACCGCTAAAACCAAAATTGGACGCCGATCTTTTATAAAAAGAAGTTCTTTGGCCGGTGGTGGAATAATGCTAAGTTTTAACTGGCTGGCTTCCTGCAAAATGTCACCGGAAGAAGTGAGCCAGCTACCCGAGGAGTGGTTCAAAATCAACGGATATTTAAAGATTGCCGATAATGGACAGGTGACCATTTTGTCACCGAACCCAGAAGGGGGACAAAATATAAAGACCTCCATGCCCATGATTGTGGCCGATGAGCTCGATGTAGATTGGAAGAATGTTATCGTTGAACAAGCACCGTTGGACACGAATGCCTTTTCCTTTCAATTTCTCGGTGGAAGTCAATCCATACGAAGGGGGTGGGAAGGCCTAAGAATGGCCGGTGCTTCTGCCAAAGCCATGCTCATTGCCGCTGCGGCCAAGGAGTGGCGAGTACCTTCAGATGAAATCAGTACCTCGGCAGGTATCTTGCAGCATAAAGCCAGCGACAGGAGTGCTACCTATGGCGAAATGGCATCAGCTGCAGCAACAATGAAAGTACCGGAAGAAATTCAATTAAAGGACATTAAGGATTTTACTATCATTGGTACTTCCCAAAAAAATGTGGATGGCCATAAGATAGTCACCGGTCAACCGTTGTTTGGAGTGGATACCTTTAGAGAAGGAATGTTGACCGCCATGATTGTACATCCCCCTGCTTTCGGATTAAAATTAAAATCCATCGATGACAGCGAAGCCAAAAAAATGCCCGGTATCAAGGATGTCTTTACCATTAAGGTATTTAACGACGGTTATGAGAAGGCCTTTTTTGATACGAGAACCTTTAACGAAGTGGCTGTTATTGTTGGAAATTCCACTTGGGAAGTGATGCAAGCCAAAAAAGCATTGAAAATTGAATGTGAACCCATAGAAAGTAGCACGGAAAGTCGGGACCGATTTGGCAGAAAATGGGAGGAACACACTCCTTCAGGACTGGAAAGTACCACAAACCATTATGCACAAATGGAGGCTTTGGCTTCCAATACTGCAACGGTAAAACGTAAGGACGGAAATCCAGAAGCTGCTTTTAAAAATGCGGAAAGGGTTATCGAAGCAACCTATACGGCTCCTTTTTTAGCCCATAACTGTATGGAACCCATGAACTTTTTTGCCGATGTAACCGATGAAAAAGCGGAACTTATTGGACCCTTGCAGAAACCGGAACTTACAGAGCAGACATTATCTGCGCGTTTAGGAATGCCCATAGAAAATATCGATATTCAAATGACCCGCCTGGGTGGGGGCTATGGACGTAGGTCCTATGCCCATTGGCTGGTTGAGGCGGCATTGATTTCCCAAAAGATGAAGGCCCCCGTAAAATTGGTCTATTCGCGGGAAGATGATATGACGGACGGTATTTATCGACCCTCCTACAGGGCAACTTATAGGGCAGGTGTGGACAAGGACAACAAACTGGTTGCCTTCCATGTAAGGACTGGTGGTATTCCTCAGAGTCCCTTGCATCAAAACCGCTTTCCTGCTGGAACTGTAGAAAATTATTTGGCCGAGGATTGGACCATAGATAGCAACCTCACCGTTGGATCCTTTAGGGCACCTAGTTCTAACTTTATAGCCTGTGCGGAGCAATCCTTTTTGGACGAAGTTGCCGAAGCTGTTGGCAAAGACCCCATCGATTTCCGGTTGGAGTTATTGGAACGCGCAAAAAACAACCCTGTCGGAGAAGAGAACGACTATGATCCCGAACGTTATGCCGGGGTCCTAAAACTGGTCAAGGAGAAATCCGGATGGGAGAATAAGGAAGACGGAGTGTCCCGAGGGGTAGCTGCTTATTTTTGTCATAATTCCTATGCCGCTCAGGTGTTGGACTTAAAATGGGAAAACAATAAACCCATTATAGATAAAGTGACCTGTGCTGTAGATTGTGGAATTGTTGTTAATCCAGATGCTGCCACCAACCTTGCCGAGGGTGGTATCGTGGACGGAATTGGAAACGCACTTTACGGAGAAATCACTTTTAGGGATGGGGTTCCAGACCAAAACAATTTTGATACCTATCGCATGATCCGTATGCGCGAAGCTCCCAAAAAAATTGATGTTCATTTTGTAGAAAGCGATGTGAGTCCTACAGGTTTAGGGGAACCCACTTTCCCTCCTATTTTTGCGGCTATCGCAAATGCGATGTACAAAGCCACCGGAAAACGTCATTACAGACAACCCTTTTTAAAGGACAGGGAACTTTTAGGGTAAACACAATTGTTCCTTTTATTGGGGTTGATTTGAAAACAGTAAAAACGGAACACCCTTTTCATTAGCATTAACCGTACCCACTGGAGCAAGGTTTAATTTCCTTAATAATTTCTTGGATCGCTCGTTACTTTCCGTAGTAACCGCAAGGATTTTGGTAAAGCCCAAGGTATTCTTTCCATATTGCATCATTTCCGAGGCTGCTTCCAACATATAACCTAATCCTTTATATTCTGGTAACACGGCAAAGCCGATATCAGGAGCATCCAAGTAATCCCGTTTTAAAAACCCACAAACACCTATGGGCGTGTTAGTTTCCTTTATGGACACTTTATAGAGTCCGAATCCATTTTCAAGGTAAGATTTCATTAAACTTCCTTCAATATAACCAACGGCATCCTTTTTGTTTTTTATCCCTCGGTCCCCAATATGCTTTAGCCAGGATGAACTGTTTAACAGGGTGTAAAAGAAATCGGCATCAGCATTTTTGGCCTCTGAGATAACAAGTCTATTGGTTTCGCCTATTTTCATCGATTTTAACTACTAAAACGCTCAAAGGTAGCCTTTTCCAAATCTTGTCTATGGTCTGGGAGAAGCTATATCAAATTATTGAAGAGAAAATCTCAATAGCGCTCAAACACAATGGCGTCTGTCCTATCGTTATAAAAGATAAAAAGTTCATCGCCCTTGACTTCATATTCTTGGGCGGCACTTATGTTATATAAAGAAGTCCATTCCGGTTCATTGGCAAGTGTAGAAGCAATAAACCCTATGGACATTTCACCATTTTCTTTTGCACGATAACTACCGGTGTAAGAATTGCTTACGGATAATCCAGAAAGTATTCCCTCTCCCCCATCATCTGGCTCGCCAAATGTTGCCGTGATTTCACCCCCGTTAACTTCCGGCCAGGTGGGACTGTTTTGTTTGGTTATCCTGAGATCACCTGCCGTAATATAGTACGTTACTTTCCAGCTCCCTACCAAATCATAGGAGACATCGTCATCATTTTTGGAACAGCTTAAAAAGACTAACAGCGATAATATAAAAAATTTAAAAAGTGGTTTCATCCCTATAAAAATAGTTTGTTATACAAAAGACGTTTTAAAAGAAAAAAGGTTGCTTTTCAGTAGCAAATCTCTTCATAGTGTTTAGTTCTTTTTTCTTTCTTGATACGTACCCGAAATGAAAAACGTTAATCCCAACACCAAGAAAACCGTACTCGCACCGTCCTGGTTAAAACCTTCGTCATGGTACAAATGGAATAAGTACATACCCAACCAAGTAAACAAAAAAATGGCGCCTAATCTTTTCATTTTTTTTGGCTTCGTCATATTTGTATTCTTTTGGGTTGATACTAATTTATTAATTGCAATATTGAACCTACCATAATTATTTATAAAAGTCGGTCTCATTAACCTTTATAGAAGTAAGTTCCACCGTATGCCCGTCCGGGTCTTGGGTATAAATGGAATCAAAATAATGGTGGTCCTGAATGGAAAATTCTAGGTTTAATTCCTTATACCGTTTTATTGCCTTTTTAAAATTTTCCTGATTAACGTTGAAAGCGAAGTGGTCAATTTTCACATTTCTTGAACCCAAATCTAGTTTAGGGTCATCAGAATTTGCCGGAAACAGAGCTATACCCGCTTTGCCCGCCAACAAAAAAATGGGGAAATCCCCCCATTTGGACAGCTTATATTTCTTAAGCCCCAAGATTTTTTGGTACCATTGGGCAGAGGCCTCCATATCCTTGACGCGAATAGCCACATGGTCTAAAAAATCAATTTGTATTTCAGAATTTTTTTTTGACACAGGTCACTTATTTTTATTTCGTATAAAATTTACTTTCTCCCAAATTACCCAAAATGTGTTAAACTATATTTATTTATCCGTTATCACCTCTTTCAATTGGCTCAATTGATAATCGTCCGTAAAGAAGGCTTGGTCTAAGTTCCTTTCGATGACGATATCGGGTTCCGTTCCAATTCCGTCCAAAATTTTCCCGTTCTTTTGATAGGAAACCATGGTACTTATTTTTCCACGTACCCCGGAATTCGGTAGTTCAAAGCGTTCGCTGTTGCCACTTGAGCCATCCGTGGTCACGCCTACTACTTTAATATTCGGCAAGTCTTTAAGTACCGAAACAAAGAGCGAGGCCGCACTAAAGGTTCGCTCATTGGCCATAATATAAATCGGTTTCTGGTAGTGGTATTTATTTTGGGACAATTTTTGTCCATTAAGAATGTAATAATGGTAGTCGCTATATTTTGTATCATCCAAATCGTACATGGGTACAAAAGAGGCCATAAAAGCATCTACCTTATTTTGTTCCCTTTTAGTAAGTTCGTCTCTCGAAAATAAATAGCGTAGGTTCAATCGCTCTTTTAGTTCCACATTCAGTGGTAGCTCTCCTCGTTGTCGTGTGGCATTGACCACATAAACAGAATCGGGGTGTACAAAATAACCGGCCAATTCCTGTACCAAATCACGAGTTCCCCCGCCATTGTTTCTTACATCGACAATTAAGGCCTTACTATTTTTGGCCTCTTCCATAAATTCACGAAGCAATTGAAAAAATGGGGGGCTATCCTCTCTGCTGAACATATCCACAATTTGTATGTACCCTATATTTTCATCCAACGAAAAATAGGATTTTAAAATATCCGGGTCATTCCGCTTGGCCTCGTTCAAAAAGAAATTTTTATAACCAAAACGTTCGTCCCACAGATAGGCCTTTTCGTCATCGGAAACTAAGGTAACGTTCACTTCCTTCTCATCACCATTTTTAGTGGTAAGGGTTATAGAAATAGGGTTGGGCAGCTCCAAGTCCAAAATGGCGAAGACCGTTTCAATATCTCTTAAATCCCGGACAGCCCTGAGCGTATAGGACTTTTCTGGTGCCATAGCGTCCTCCGGACGGATTTTAGGAAGTATTTCAGCTATGGGAATGTCATTGATTGCTTTTAGATACGGGAAATCCTTGTTCCAGTACCCGAATTGCTTTTTACTACGATTATATTGTACCACGACAATCTTGTCTTCTAGAGGGGCAAACGTAAACGGAAAATAAAGGCTTTCCGGTAAATCATAGCCCTTCACATTAGCGTGCCTATCGCCTATTTTCCCGATAGTTCTGGTCAGGAATAATCCAAATTCACTTTGGGTAATCGGGTTGTTATCGACCCGCTCCAGCAGACTCTTAAAATCCTTTTGATAATCATATCCGTTAAGACCTTGGTAGGAGGATTTATTTTGAAGGAGTTCGTCCAAGATTTTTAAATCCTCTTGGACCTCTTCTTTATTTAAAAATACTTCTTCATTTTGTGGAAAACAGGTTGTTGCTAGTAACGATACTAGAAGAAAAATATAAATTTTCAAGGGTAAAGGTTTTTTGATGATGATGAATGGTAAGTTACGAGTTTTATATGGCACTGTCTTTTAATCATTTAAAGAAATACGTCGGTGAAATTAAATACTTAAATAAAACACGCGTACATAAGTGCTATTGCCTCTCTTCCAACTTATCCAATTGATCCTTGGCGTTTTGGTTTTGAGGGTTTAGACTCAGTGATTTTTTATAATTTTCAATCGCCAAATCGGTCTGCCCCATTTTCATACACGCCTCCGCATAACTATCGTACACATTGAAGCTGTCTGGATATAGGATGGTATTGACCTTAAAAATATCTCGGGCCACTTCGTTCTTGTCTTTCTCCAAAAATCGATATCCTAACCGATTTAAATTATCCTCACTAACCGCAGGGTCATTTTTGTCCTTTTTCATCAAGGCTTGGTACGCCCCTAATGCCCTTTCAAAATCACCTTCCATAAGCATAAGTAATGGAAGTTTTGAATCTTCAGCGAGCTTGCCATAAACTGCCCGTGGCTCCATGGTACCCGAATCGATGATATGAATATCACTATTTTCCGTTTCGGGGTTTTCCTTGAATTGAAAAAGAACATCAAAATCGCGCACCACATAGGAACTGTCCGAAACCTTGATCAGTTCCGTTAGGTCTTCTTCGGCACCGTTTCTATACATCAGTTGGTCGTTTTCCTCCACCACTTCGATAAAATCATATCCCCGAACCAGATATTTACCTGTAATATCGGTCATCCCTTCTGGATCCGTCGGTAATTTTTGATACTTCGGGAAATAATCGTCCCATTCGTAGGTCAAGGCCACGGACCGAATAAGTTCTGAAATAAAATTGGGATGATTGGAATTGATCATAATCACCACGCCATAGCCTTTATCCTTATGGGCTATCAATTCACTGGAAAAACCTTCGTTCCAGCCACCATGTCCAAAATACACTTCGTCCTTCTTTGTATTAAGAAAAATGCCTAGCCCTACATTATCTTCCACGAAGGGCGTCAACATTTTTGTCGTCATCTCCTGGGACAATCCCAAGGTACTTTCTCCTTTCAACGTCTTTTGAATGTTTATGGCAAACTTGGCCAGATCTTCCGAAGTCGTCCATAGCCCTGCCGGCGCCATTTCGGGATAGGTATGTCGTTTTCCCTTCGTCATACTTCCATCCGGTAAATAGCCCGTTGCCGCCAAGTCTAACCGCGGTGGTGTCAAAGGCTGATCAAAACTACTGTGTTGCATATCCAAGGGCTGCAACACCTGCTCCTTTATAATTTCGGGAAAGGACTTGCCTTCCACATCGATCATTAATTGTTGTACCACATTGTACCCACCACCGGAGTATCTAAAACTTTCCTCCGGAACCTTGTCTACGATAACCGCGGGTGAATTCGCAGGCGGTTCACCGTTTAAAGCCTGTATCAAAGTAGGAACAGGGAGGTCGGGACTGTAGCCCAAAAACCCATGTACGGTAGTCCCAGCAGAATGGTTGAGCAGGTTTTTAAGGGTAACCTTCTTCTCCGTTGTAAATTCGCTCTCCGGCAATTGCCAAGACTGTAATTGGGTATTGATATCCGCATCCAAATCTATTTTTCCCTGCTCCACCAAACGTAAGGCCGCATAGGCCGAAACCGGTTTACTGATGGAGGCCGCTTGGAACAAGGTGTTTTCGGTCACGGGGGCCGGGCTTTCCTTATCCATAACACCATAGGTTTTCACCCATGCAATCTCGCCCTCGTGGATTACCGTAATACTTACCCCGGGCACCCCATAATGTTCCATACGTTCCTCAAGGGTAAAGGTATTATCGCCTTCTATATAAACGGGTAGCGTAAGATTGCTTTCTACAGCCGTGATTTTGTCATTGGCCGGCTCCGGCGTTTTGTCTTTCTCTGCGCAGGATAGCACTAGAGTCAAGGCTACTAAGGCGATGAATTTTGATTTCATTTTTTGATTGATTTTAGCCATATGCATCGCGATTGATGAATGGTTGTCCCGTTATATACTTTACCTTAAATGTACCGCTTTAGGCCGAAACTAAGCTATTTGTCTTCGTTAGATTGATTTTTCTTCTTTACGGTAGTCCCTAAGGCGACACCAATGGCCACCCCAACAGCGAGCCATAAGCCTATATTTCCAGTGGCCACGCCCACCGCTGTTCCAATGGCAATACCAATGGCGATCCCCTTGCCCATGTTTTTCTTGTTCATTTGTTTTCCCATGTCTCGTTTATTTATTTCAAGGGGCATAAACGATAGTGTAGCCCCAAGTTACAGGTCTTGGTCCGTAAAGGCATAAAGGCGTGAAGAAACTAATCATGGCCCTTACCATCCCTTGGAAATTTGTTTAGGTTGTAATCAATTTCTTTAATCGTTAGTTTAAGCCATGTCCATTTTCCATCGTCCAATTGCCAATCCGCCTGTAATTCAACCGGAATTTTAATCCCATTAATTTCTTCGGTTTTTAACGCGGATACCGTCCATAATGTTGGGGCTTCGTCTTTTTCGTCTTTGTATCTATTGGCCGTAAATTTTAAAAAATTCCCTGTGTCGTCGAAATGAAAAATCCCATGGCCTTTGGTACCATTGACCTCCATAGTAGCTTTTGCGGAATTCTCATCCACTGGCTCCCAGGTAATGTAGTTACTTAAGGAAGCCGTTGGAAACCAAACCATTTCTGCCAAAAATCGCTGTAAAGTGGCTTGGTTGACCTTTTCGCTTTTATTAGCATTGGCAACGGTAATCAGCGACAGCAGTTTAATGGTCATTGCTCCTTGGCCATTTACGAATTTATCCCGCCCAACGACGCTCAAGGCCGAGTTCATTTCCGTATTTATGTTCCAAACAAAAGCCGGCGGATGTACGGTAAAGTATTGTTCCGCGCTTCCATCATTCCAGGTCTTTTGGTCCCGTTTCAATTTTAGTTGTAATTCCTGTACTACATGTACGTTGGAAATTGGTTTCTTACCTACTACCCCACTATGTATCAGCCATTTTTGGACGATAGCCGGTAACCCATCGATAGACGCTTCAGTTACCACTTTCCCGCCAAGCCGTGAAGCTTCAAATAGGGCAATTTGCTCTTGGGTCACTTTCTTTTGAAAACCAATGGTTGCAAAAGCAATAACAACTGCTGCAAGAATGATCAGGTTTGCTATGGTTCCAAATTTAGCATCGGACCAATAGTTAAATATCAAAAATTGAGAAATAATAACCGCCAAAAACCCGCTAATCCACCAATAATATGATTGAAGAATCAATAGAAAAACGGTAATTCCAAAAAGGAAAGCGGTCAATAGCCAAATAGCTCCCGAAGTTTTAGAAATAGGTGAGCTGATTGCATTGAATTCCGAAAACCCAAACGCTTTAAGAAATCCAAATAAATGGATTATGCCATGTATTCCCATGAGTACTATCAGCGCTATTCGCATTGTTACTGTTTGATTCGGAATTGCGGTTTATGCAAAACCAAAAATTAAATTAAAGTTAGTGATTTTCGCCAATAGACCTGTTTAAGCAAAGGAGTATTAGCGAGGAAGCGTAAAAAGGTAATTCGGAATATTTGGTGTTTCAATCCATGAGGCTTCCCTTGATTTTGGATCAAGTTCCTGTATTAGGATTAATATATTCATAGCAAGGCTCCACTGCGTTTGTTCTACTTATTTTCAACGGGTTTGTTAGAATTGAATACCGTCACGGTAGAGCGGTATTGTATATAAAAAGAAGCGTATCAATAGGCGCCAACTTTTCGGTTTTGAACGTACCAGTTATTTTAAATGCACTTACTATACATTTTTAGTCAAAGATATGTTCTTCGTAATCTTGCCACCATTTTTGAATATCCACCTTGGGTTTTCGACAGATAAAGAGGGGTATGCCATTCTCTTCCCCAATAGCATATTTATGCGTTATCATTTTGACGAGCTCAACTTCTTCGAATACATATTCGACGGACGGCTTTTCGTTACCCAGACTTATCCAAACCTCAGCCTCTTTATTTCCATACCCCCAGGTCCAAAAACTACCATGTCGGCTTATCGGGTTTGGAAGATTGTATTTCTTGCCCAATATTTTAAGGGCCCCAGCCTCTCCATAGTTCTCGGCCCATAAAACACACTTGTTCTTTTCTTCGGTACTCAGGGATCGATAAACACTATCTACTAATTTCACTTGTTCTTCCCACCCGAACATATCGGCATAATCACCGGTTAGTTCTATTCTTCCATTTTCTTCTTTTAAATCGGCATATTCGACATAGGTCTCCATGGGAAGAATGGGTGTTAGTTTAGGAATAAAATAGATGGAAGGAGCCAAGGTAACTATAGCTATAACATAGATCCAAATTGGTTTTTTAATCAGTAAGGATTCAATCTTGACCGCCCCAGCTGCAAAAAGAACGGGATAGAGGGCAAATACATAATACGCCTTGGAATTAAGCAGCCACAGGGTACCAAAAATAACGACCGATGCTATTCCTACGGTCCTGTAATTTTTTAGGTTTTTATCTAGGAGTAAAGCGAATAGTCCAAAAAGGCTGATAATCAGTGTAAAGGGATACTCTAATTGCGATAGACCAAATTCCATGGGGTCTATATCGTCCAATTGACTGGCGTTAAGCGCCTGTAAATGCTGCAGAATGGGGAAATTATTTTGCGCCTGCCAAATTATATTAGGTAAGAATATCAGTATTGAAATCGATACCGAAATGTAAAGCCACTTATTTTTAAATAGGTTTCCTTTTTGATGGAAAAACAGACCCATACATAATCCAAAGGCCCAAACCAATATGATGTACTTGTTCATTAATCCTAAACCCAAAGTAATGCCCAAAAGAATCAGGAACTTTTTGTTCTGCGTGTTTGTAAACTTAATAACAAGGTAAAACCCAAATGTCCAGAATAATTGGTCGAACGCAACGGGCTGGAACAAGGTATGATTGCGGTAAAAAGGTAGAAAAGCCAAAATGCATATTCCTGCCAAGAAAACAGCCTTTGATTTACCACCAAGTTCCTTTGCCATTAAGCAACATAGGATTAAAATGCCAACACCGGCCAGTGTTGGAAAAAGCCGTACTCCTAAAAGGGAATAATCAAAAAGCCAATATGAAATTCTACCTATAAAACCTATAAACGGTGGAAACTCCATAAAGCCCCAATCCAAATGTTCACTGACCGAAAGGTGAAGTAATTCATCCCGATGAAAGCCATAATTCCTGTTGCCAAACCCTTGAATGCTTAGTTTGATAATCGCTAAAATTAGAATAATCGGGAAATACTTTTTCATGGATGGATGATGTCAAACGCAAAGTAACTGTTTATAAGCTATTATGGGGCGTTTTTCTTACATACGATCATCCAATGTTTTTCATTTGGACTTTCTAGAGGTTCATTAATCTCTTTCGCCTCCATCATGTTATACTTGCCAAACTCTTCGTTAACGGACGCTTCATCATAAAAATAAAGGTTTAGGCCGTTGGGTGAGTGAAAGGTGTTTTTTTCGAGCTCTTGGCCTACCCCAAAGCGTTTATCCTTTATGGACAAGGCCACAAAAACCATGATGCCATTAGGCTTTAAATGTTCATAACAATCAGCAATTAGTTTTTTTCTGCCGGCTGTACTTAACAGATGAATAAGGGAGTAACAGTAGATGGATGGATATTTTTTTTCATCAAAGGGCATATTCGCAACAGCACCCTGGTGTATGGTTACGTCACTTCCAAAGTACTTGCGAGCCCGTTCAATGGCGGTCTTGGAAATTTCAATACCGGTGACCTCAAATCCATTGTCGTAAAATACCTTTGCATTTCTCCCATAGCCGAAACCTGGAATTAATACGCTATTGATATGATGTTTTTGAAATAATTTAAGGACTGTGCCTGCATTGTCGGTAGGGTGCTCCCCCCACATTCTTGTATTACTTTTAAAGGCAGTTTCCCAAAATTCGGTCATAGTTCTTACGTCTCTTCCTTTTGAGATCAAATATCCAGCATTTTATGAACCAAATTATGGTTCCAAAAAAGCAATATTGCTCTTAATGTATTTGCCATTATTATAACCTAAGAATTAATCAAAAAATATATTATTTACTTAAAGCCTTTAAAATACGCTCTTCGTTTATAACAATATCCCTAAATAAAACATAAGGAAATTCCGCATAATTAGATTTTTTAAATGCTTCGTATATATTTGAGAGTGTTGAAGCTGATATCAGTGATAGGTTCATTTCAGTATCCATTTCGCAATCGGTTACAAAATCATCACTAAACTCAGGTGCAATAAGTAATATTTTAACAATTCTTAAATTGTTTTTGAGAGCCAGATTCTGATAAGACTTTAACTGTCTTGAAACCGTACTAAATTTATTATAACCCCTTTCCTTACTTGTCTTACATTCAACAATAATAATTTCATCGTTACCCAGATTCAAAAGGATATCCATCATATCCTTTCTAGTATTCAGATTGTTTTTAAAAGTATCGTCAACATTAAAACCCATACCCTTAAAAATAACTTTAGTTAAATCTTCAAATTTTTGACCCAACTCGCTTTCTCTAACTGTTATTCCATTCTCTTTTAGCTTATTGAGGTTTCTAAAGGCCACATGTTCGAAGTTTTCCAAATATAAATTCTCTACATCCTTATAATGATCAAGAATGTTCAGAATATCATCACCACGTTGTTTTATTCCATTTTCCTTGATAAATTTTGTTAAATCAGGTTTAACTATTAAATCAAGTATATCTCTAGGCTTAATATTATAGTCAAGTAAAAATTCTGCCTTTAGCACGAATTCATCTTGAAATTCAAATTGTGATTTTATTTCTTTATTCAGTTTTGGGAGGGAATTATTCAACTCCATTAAAAGTTTATCAAAACCATCAAGAGAAATACCAACGGTTTCATCGCGTTCAACATTTTCAAAGTGTTTAATAAGACTCTCAATTTTATCATCCAATGTACTTCCTTTCAGATTGGATATATTTAAACCTTTTTCACATAATTCATTTAGAGTTTTTTTCTTTTCCGTCAAAGTACTTTCCAGTCTATAGATATCATTTAATAGTAAATTCGTAAAAGAAATACCTTCTTTTATAATCTCTTCAATTTTCTGTGAGTATGACAATTTTCGGTCTATGTTGTGGTCTCTTGCTATATAATTTATTGTAGGTTCCCTTAATAATTTTAAGGTCCTTCTATAAAACTTCTCTGCTACCTCCTTTTTCCTTATTTTACGTAGCATTCTAACCATCTCATCTGCAACATATACTGTGTTATCTTTATTAGAATAGAATATTACACCTATGTTCTTAAGGCTTTTAATTACTTCTTGAATATCAGCCTTTTTAATTGGTACAATTGAATAGTTTATCAATTTTACTTCTTCTTGTGAAAGCCCAAGTTCTTTTGAAAGTGTTAGGATTATTGACAATTCATCAGAGGTAATTTTTGCATCCCGATTATTCTCAATATCATTTTGATAAGCAGTATACAAACAAGATTTATAAATTTTATAGTCTCGTTTTCTAGAGTCAGTTAAATCTGATTTATCATTTTCAAAATCTGCATTGAGGTTTTTTATTCTAGCTTTTAAATTTTTTATTTCTGTATCGTACAATCTTGAGAACCAATCCTGTTTCATGATACAATTTCCGTCACGTATTACAATATCAATTAGAATATCAAGTTGTGAAGAAATTTCCTGAAATTCACAAGCGATATGTTTTTGAAACTCATCGGATGTTAATGCAAAGATTCGAGAAATATTTTGACTATCAACCGATTTCAATCCCTTATCTGAGGAACTTAAAATTTTATTTATCTCTTTGAGGTTTTTAGGGTCTTTAGAAATTATCCCGTCGATTATTTTAATAAATGAATTTTTTTCAATCGATCCAAGTTTATCTAAAATTCTTTCTAATTTCATTAAGTCAATTATTATTTATTTGATTTTTAACCACTTGTAATAACGTATGGGATTCTTACTTTATAAATCTCAAATAAGCCTAAACAATTTATAGTTTTAAGTCAGGGGATTCTCAAATATAAGATTTTTCCTATGGGAATAAAATACGGTTTACCGTAAGCGTTATTATTTGGAGGGTACCAGTGCAGCGTTCCCTGTTTGGAGATGAAGGCACCTTATGGGAACTTTAGATAAAGTCACTTCGACTACGCTCAGTGAACCTAATTCTAATTTTAGTCTTTGTAGATTACGCCATACTTTTTATTGGTGGTTATCCAATCCTCGGCGGTAAAGCCAAGATCTTGGTTGATCTCGGTAGTTCCAATTTTTCGAAAATAATCTTCCATCCCAGCGGGAGAATAGCCAAAAAATAGGACCACATCGGCATCACTTGTATTCAGGAATCCGTGCCAAGTTCCTTTGGGTACATAAATCAGGTCTCCCATTTCGCCCAATTGGGTGTGGTCCCCCAACCTAATTTCAACTTGGCCTTGCTGTACCATTAAAAACTCATCCTCGTTCGCATGTTTGTGTACCGGAATTCCGTCCCCAGGAGTAATTAATTCGGAAAGTAAGGACATCTCCGGGGTATATTCTTCCGTCTTCGCTACCTTAATAATGACTTTGGCCTTTCGCGTATTTCCAATGTAACGCACTTCGCCCTCGTCCGCTTTTATAATCAATCCCGTGGCCTTATTTGGGCCCATAGTGCGGGCCAAGCTTTCATGCATTCCTGTGAGACATAGCATAGAAAAAAGGCCCAGTTTCTTAAGTATGTCCCTGCGGTTTTCAGTGCTTTCCATATCGTTTTATAACGGTTGGCAATTCTAAATCAACTTAACTTACTAGGTAAAAGGTACTATTTTTTCAGATTCCAATCCTTATTCCGATAGTTTGGAACCTGTGGTCTCCTGCCCTCCTTGTTTCAAGGTCAAACTCTCTATTTCTCCATTCTCACCGGAGTTAAAGGTCAATTGAGCCTCCACCACTTTGAGATAGAACACATTGTTCGATTTTGGGAAAATATCAAACATGGGTTGCCCGGTAGCCTGAGCTTTCATTTGATTTCCCTCTTTTGAAATCGTAATAATGAACTGTGGGGACAGGGCATATTTACCAATATAAGTTTCTAAAATTTCATCGGGCACCTCAATCTCCTTGACCAAGTCGGTCGTATCCACGCCCAGTTCTTTCAACATATCAATTCCATTTTGATTTGCAGGATTCATCTCCACGGATTTTTTATAATTTTTTATGGCCTCTTCCTTATTTCCCAACTTCATCAAGGCCTCGGCGTAACTATCATATACATTGGCCGAATTGGGATAGGTATTCTTATTTAACTCAAAAATCTTGGCCGCTTCCTGGATTTTATCCATCTCCAAGAGTTGATACCCTACTTGGTTCATCTCGTTCTCCCGTAGGTCAAAACTATCGGAATCCTTGTTTTTGTTGAAATGGTCCAAGCCTGCCTCGATACCCTCGGATTTTATGATGCTTAAAACATCATAGGCCAAAGATTTCTTGGGCAAATCATAGCTTTTCCCATAAACTATACCCCAGATGGCCCTGGTCATATCATTTAAAGGTGCGCCACCGGTATTATTCAAAAGTACCACCAAGGATTTATCTGCAGTTGACCTCGCAATGTTCGTATTAAAACCATTGATACCACCTCCATGTGAAATAATGGCTATACTATCCTTGGTATTCCCGAGGGGCGATTTTCCAACACTCCAGCCGTATGCGTAATGATAATTTCCACCTACAGGGATGTGTGGTTTAAAGTAAAGTTCCATGTACTCCTTAGATAGCAAGGTATTTGTATATAAGGCCTGATCCCAGGTGTAAAGATCTTCCACAGTAGCGTATAACGAACCTGCGGCGTAAGGGATGGACATGTCCAAATAATTGGAATTGATGAAAGCGTTTCCGTTTTTTTCATAGCCCGTGGCCCTATTTTTTAGAATATCCTCATGATGATCAAAACCGGTGTCATTCATTCCCAAAGGTGTTAATATGTTATCATGTAACATTTCTTCATAGGACTTACCCGAAAGTTTTTCAATAAGAACCCCCAAAAGAAAATAGCCTGAATTGCTGTAGCTATATTGTGACCCCGGTGCAAAATCCAATTCCTTATCCTGAAACTTTTTTACGAATTCCTCCGGAGTGTAGGGGTTCCTACTTTCCTCCTCAAAAAAACCTGGAAACGAGGTATAGTTTGGAATACCGGAACTATGCGTCAATAAATGATGGGTGGTTATTTTAGCTCCCTTCTCCTTAGGGTAATCTGGCAGATACGTGGATATAGGGGCCTGTAAATCCAATTTACCCTCGGCGGCAAGCTGTAATATGAGCATTGCCGTAAATTGTTTTGTAATAGAACCTAAACGATGTTTGGTATTTGGTGCATTGGGAATGTCCCACTCCATATTGGCCCATCCATAGCCTTTTTTCAATAATACCTCCCCTTCATGGGCGACCAGTACCGAACCATTGAACTTACCATATTCCAAATATTGGTTGATCAGGTCATCCAACTTTTCAACTTTGGATTGACCATAAGAAGTTTGAAACGAAATGAACATCATTATCATTCCGACGATTGTTGTAAGTGCAATTCTTGGTGTTCTATTCCTGTTTTTCATCATATTTGATTTTAGTATTCATAGATTAAAGACCTGAACTAGTGGACAACCCTACTTTCATACGAAACAAAAGAAACATTATCCTAAGTGCCTATTTTTAAGCTAGTAACAAAAATGGGGGAGTCCTTAAATATAGGCTTTTTCCTAAGTCAATATTACATTTCTAACTAAAAAGAAATTACTGTAGTACTTGGTGCAGTCCGTGCGAATTGCTCAAGGAGACCTCTTTCATCAATCCAGTACCTTCAAAATGAACGACCACTCCCACAAGCTTATTAGCGGCTATGGGCACTTTAGCGGTATAGGCGGTTTGGCCGTTGACCAAAATTTCCAGTATACCATCTTTGGAATTGCATTGCAAGGTCGCCGCTTCGGTAAAATCCACGCCCAAACTGGAAAGGTCGGTTGTTTTACCGCTGATATAGTCCCCAAAGAGCATCAAATCCAACTGGGCCGCACAACCCTTTTTGGCGAGGGGAATGCCTATGGCGCCACCATCGTACAGTACAAACATCCTGACCCATTGGCAGCCCGTACGGCCTTGGGGAAAAGTGTTCTGCAGCTGAAGCGAAAGTTGAAAATCGTCCGTGTAGAGCTCGCCATAATCGGCCACATGGTACAGGCTGGTGACCACTTCGGTGGTACGTGGGTCCAATCCGTATTTGGCGACTGTTTCCGGGGTAATGGCAAGATAATCGTCTTTTTGAATCTCCCTAGTTTCCAAATAAATGGGCATGGAATCATTTTCCACCATACCCGACCACCCTTGGGTGGGAATAAAGACATCAGCCTCCCGTACCACGGTGTCGCCCACTACCAACTTGGATTTAAAAAATCCTGGGCGGTAATAGATACTGGTGGCAATGCTATCGGTCGCGGAAACGGTCATGCGTTTGTTGTTGTCCCAGCTCTGTTGTATCTCAATGGTAGCTCCATCGGGGGCTGCAGTGGCATCATAGGCGAACACCACGGAGTTGGGCAGGCCCTCGCTCACCGTGCGCCGGCTAAATTGGAAGTCGGTCTTCTCCAACCGTTTCTTTGGCATGGAGGGCTGTTCCGTATCGGATGCATAAAAGGCCAGCAAAAGGGCAATCAACAACACAAACCCAAGCGCCAAGGGAATTTTCCAAGGAAAGGGTGTTTTGGGTTCAATCTGTGGTGCCTCCGTTGACTCCAGGGATTCCTGTGCCTGCACGAACATCCGCCAGTTGTCATAACCCACAAACTCCGAAAGGATGTTCAAGGTACTGGAACTGGGATTCGCCACCCGCTCCGCACGACCCCAAATACGCTTTAAGGTAGTAACGCTTAGCCGTTTTTTGGTTTCGGCGAAGATGCGCTCGCTGAGTTCTTCAAAATCGCCATTGTTCCAATTTTTTCCATCGCCCCACCCCAGTTGGCCCTCGATAGCCGCTACCAAATAATCCACCATATAGAATTTCGATTTGTCCATAAAACTACATCGTGCCTTGCAAACGGGGATTTTTGAATAGGATTAAACAGGATTGAACAGCTTGAACAGGCAAAAAAATAAAACGCCCACTACTTTTAGTCCAATCAAAAATAACTTTTAATGATAAATACCACAAGCATGAACATCACATCAAAAACGAACATGGCCCTCGCAGCGGCATTATGCCTTACCCTTTTTTCCTATGGACAGCGCAAAAGCAAATCCCAAACCAAGACTATTGATTTTCCCATGACGGAAACCCACTGGGCCAAACTCACGGACAACACCGAATTTGTTTCTTATAAAGGCACCCAAGCCGTACGAAGCACTGACGACAGACCCTTTACCATATGGTTACAGGATTTTGAATTTTCGGACGGTACCATAGAGTACGATATGGAACTGAAGGGACAGGGTTTTCCCAGTATCTATTACCGCATCAGCCCCGACACCCTGAATTTTGAGACTTTTTACGTCCGTTATTTTGGTACCCCCGACCCCAAGTTGCGCTTTGCTACACAGTATACGGCGGTGGTGGACAAAGTTAACCTTTGGGACATGACAGACGATTACCAGGCGGCGGTAAACCTTAACGAAACGGGTTGGAACCACATTAAAATGGTAATCCATGGCAAGCAAATGCGGGTGTATGTAAACGATATGAAAAAGCCTGCCCTTTGGGTGCCTGCTATGGAAGGTATTACCGAAAATGGTGCAATAGGTCTGGAAGGCGATGTTATCTACGCCAATGTAAAAATCACCCCTAATGCTACCGAAGATTTGCCCGCAATTGCCGGGTATGACCCAACCTATAACGACCCCCGATACCTCCGCGAGTGGCAGGTGACCGAGCCTGTGGACTACCCTTTTGGCAAAGATCTTTTGGAAGGGATTCCAGTGAATCCCGGGGTACAAATCGATTCCATTTATTTGGATGAAAATGCCACTTGGAAAACCGTATGGGCAGGCAGAAGGGCCATGGTAAACTTGACCCAGGTGTTTGGTGGTCCGAAGAATGGCAACCGACGTTTGGTATGGCTCAAAACCGCCATCAAAGCTGAAAAGGATATCGAAAAATTGTTGCGTTTGGGCTTTAGCGATGAAGTATGGGTGTTCATTAACGGTAAACCGTTGTATCAGGACCGAAACTTTTATGGTTCTCCCGGAATGAAATTTCCCAAGGGACGTACCAGTATTGAAAACTCCGCCTTCACCCTACCCTTGCAGGAGGGGGACAACGAACTTTTAATCGGCCTATCCAATTATTTCTACGGTTGGGGCATCATCGCCCGAATGGAAGATACGGATGGGGTATGGTTTAAGTAGTCAAATAACTGGGCAAAAATTAATTTTGTCACTTCGAGTGAAATGCCAAACGGCATTTTGTATCGAGAAGCAGTTGATACTTCTAATCAATTTGTTTTCGACCGGCTCAAACTGAGCGTGATTATAATAACTGGAAATTTATCCAAAGGCCTATGTGATAAGCTTAAAGTTATCGTCAAAATACACCTTTTGTAATTCGAGCGAAATATATGCAGCAGATTTTTTGGTTTATGTCCCGAAAAAATAACAATAAAAAAGCCCAGTCATGACTGGGCTTTGTATCCTTAGATAGGAAATAATAGCTAATACAAATTTGATTTATTTATTCTTTGGTAACACGGTAAATAACATTTCCTCCACCCCCAGTAACATATATATCTCCAGATGGGCTAACGGTAACGCTATCAAAGAAAAAAGTAGGAGGTGTGCCCTCCAGACCAGGACCACCAAACTCAAGTCCCTCGGCAATTACCGTCTTCTCGCCAGTTATTATATCAATGCGCGAAAGACGAGACGCGCCCGTTTCTGCGACAAGCAACCCTCCATCCAAATCAAGAGCCAGGCCTTCTGGATTGACTAAATCCATTGCAACGGCAACAGGTGTCATTGGGGTTTTGCCTTCAAAATCTATCTGCCATACAACACCTGTGCCCCAGTCAGCAACCCAAAGGGTTTCCCCATCGGTGGTCAAACCGCCAGGAGCAAAAACGGTTGCATTATCAATAGGAAGTATCATGGCATTATCACTTGCCCACACCACACCACCAAGGCCAACATCCGAAACGGCAATATCCTCTTGTACCCTTACCGCATCTACAGGGGCAACCATAGGATAATTTTCTACTATTTGTTCTGTTTGGGGATTATAAACCTGTACCCTTGCATCAAACCATGAAGTAACAATTAGGTTGGTGCCATCTGCAGAAAGATTCATAGACACTACCAAGGCTGGCTGAGGAGGATTTGGCGGTATCAAATAGCCTTTAAAATTATTTTCTTGGTCCCCATTGGTAGCGTTGAGCTGTCTAACATAATAATGATCCGCCACATATAATTTATCGACATTGTCGGCTCCGTCTAAAAAAGCTAAACCTTGCGGAGAAATGATTCCACCTGGGCTAATAGTACGTAGTTCTCCATTGGGAAGCAATTCGCCCACCCAGCCTTGGTCATTATTGGTCATGTATAGGCTTCCATCCGTATCATAGACCATATTGTCGAGACCAGGATCTAGAGTAGTGAACATTGTTGAGGCTCCGGTCATGGGATCTAACTTAAATACCTCTCCGGTTTGATCTAGTACAGTAAGCATCCCCTCTGGATCAAATTTTACAGCTGCAGGATTTACAAATCCTGTGGCAAGTACCTGAGCTGACCCATCGGAAAAAGGGTCCGATGTTGGATCACTTGTTCTATCCACATCTACGCTTATCACAAGCCCACCCGCAAACGAGGGACCGTACAAGCGCCCGTCAGGACCGAAGTCAAATGAATTAAAGAACCCCAGTGGAAATGGATTCGCCTCTGTGGCTACGATAATAGGTCGTGGAAGTTCCACAAGATTTGGGTCTAGTTCATATAAGCCATCCCCTAAAAAACATAATCCTACAAATAGACGCCCATCATCCGAGAACGCAATAGGATTAACCCCTGGGGCTACAAATTGTTTGGTAATCGTACCGTCTGGTTCCCTACGACCTACTTCACCTACCAGAATATCGGTCCAATAAAGCGATCCGTCGGGTCCAAAAACAAGGTCATCTGCCCCAATGACCTGCATTTCCGGTCCAAATCGCTCACTTATAGTTCCGTTTTCCTTATCCATCACAGCAATCTCCAAACCAAGAACACTACCTATATAAAGATTACCATCTGGCCCAATATCTACACCGTTGGCTCCTTTAAGTGCTGCACCCTTGGTTAGTTCGCTTACTGTATAGGTTATTGGAGGGTCTACGGTTTCCTCAGGAATTTCCTCAGGAATCTCAGTTTCTTCTTCAGGAACCTCTATCGTATCATCATCGCTACAGGAAAAAGTAAGGAATAGCATGGCCAAAATGAAGGTTTTTAAAATTAACTTTACTGGTTTTTCATTAATTGTTTTCATTGGTTCTTAGTTATTAGATTTATACTGATCAAAATTCATTTTAAGAAATACCTTAACGTTTCAACTGTGTTGGACTAAGGATGGGGAAAACCCGAGTGGTATAAAATTCAGCTATTCTGCTAAAAAATTGTTGGACTTAGATTGCATGAACTGGACTTAGGTTGCGCCCAATGGACTTAGAGTCCATAGTATGCAAAGAGTCAACGAATTGTATTGGCTTTGGCAGTCTTTCTTTTGTACTTAAGTTTTAATAAGAGTGCTGCCTATTATCGCACCTTTTTCTGTCAGGGCAATGAAACCCTTTTGAAGTTCTTAGGCTAAGAATTCCTTAGCTTCAATATCATCACTTATGATTAGTCAACTAATTACATATCATTTTATGCTAATTCATGAACTGCGGGGCTATATCTTCAGATCAGCCTCCCTATATCTGAAGGAACTCCCCAATAAAAAAACCAGCGCTCTAACGCTGGTTTTTAATCAAGCAAAAAAAATAATCAATAAGTAATAGTGCCTTCGGCATTATGTTTGGCGATCCCTCCACCGAACACACCATTGTCTAGATCCATTCTTCCCGTAGCACCCTCAAAACGACCTGTGCCGCCTACTATATCAAAACCACCAGTATAGGTTCCTGCAGAAAAGGTTTGATCCCCACCAGCTCCAGTTTCAGGTGAAAATGTAATTACCGTCACTGACTTGGTGTAGATTAAATCTCCGTTCGCAGCCACTACAGTATCGTCACTGGTCTGGATACCCCCCGTGAAATCCGCATTAAATTCAAAAGAGGTGGTAATGGTCTGACCGGTATATTTACCTACATGTGACATGTTGCCCGAGAAATCGGATCCAGAACCATCTGCTCTATCAACACCTACATAATTGTTTTTAATTGGTCTTGGTTTTTTAGCTTTGGCAGTAATAGCGGTTAAACCGGTTGTTTCATACTCACTTATGGATTCCGTTGAGCAGGAAACCGCCATTAAAATTGTTGTTAGCAGTGCCAATCTTAAGATGGACATCATACCCTTTTTACAGGTTGTTTTCATACGTTTAAATTTTAGTTGGGTTATACAATTAATTCAATTTGAACTTTTATCAAATGTTGTTCGAACTGATGAATTAAAGGTGCAGTATTTTCTTAAAAATCTCTTGGACAGAGCTTGCGTAAATAGGACTAAGAGTGTATAATTAGGCTAGAGGTTACATGATTACGCATTTCTAGTGTAGTAGTAATGGTCGTGGTTTCATCTTTTGGTTCCCTGTAATTTTCTTGCTGTGTGAAAATGGTTTTATTCAATAGAATTGATTCAGAATTTGATGCAGAAAACTTTAACTCCAAATCTATTATTTACCTGTCAAGATTTCATTAATCCTTTAATACAGAATTTTGATTTCGCCACTTTTGTGGTGTTAACCCAAATTCCTTTTTGAATACTCGACTAAAATAGGCTGGATCATTAAAACCACAATCAATTGCAATCGCTGCAATTTTAAATCTTGAGTCTATCATCAACTCTTTTGCCTTTATCAATCTAACATAACGAATAAAATGAGTAGCCGAAAGCCCCGTTAAGGCAGATAATTTGCGATGTACTTGTGAGTTGCTTAATGCCAATAACCTACAGAGTTTTTCAACATTAAAATCAGCTTCAGACAAGTGCATTTCAATTTCATTCTTAGCTTTTATCACGAAAGCATTTTCTAAATTAATATCATGGAGAATACTTGGCTTATGGTCATCACCTTGATCGGTAATTAATTTCAATTTGGGGCTTGCTGTATTTGAAATGGTCAAATCATTTTCTTGTTCAGATTTTATCCCTGCAGAAAGATGGTGCTCTAATGAAGATCGGTAGTACTTTTGTAATTGTAGCCTTAATGAAAGAAGATTAGCAATACGGGTCAACAACTCTTTCTTATGAAAGGGTTTTGTCAGATAATCATCAGCTCCTTTGTCCAATCCTTCCAACCTGCTATCCATATCCGCTTTCGCTGTTAGCATAATAATTGGAATATGGCTCGTTCGCTCATCGGCTTTTAATAACTTACAAACCTCAAAACCATCTTTAAAGGGCATCATCACATCAAGTAAGATAAGGTCTGGCGTCATTTCATAGGCCAACTCTTCACATTCTTGTCCGTTTTGGGCTATCGCAATGTTATAAACGTTTTTTAAGCAAGAAGCAATGTAAATGCGCACATCTTCATTATCATCCGCGATAAGAACAAGAGGTTTGTGTGGATTATTTTCATGCGATATTGATTCCTTTGCCGTCAACAAATGATTAGAGGCCTGATTATTTGAACTAATGAAATCTCCATTTAACCTTTCGTTGTTCAAAACAACTTGTTTTGTCGATTCTTTCAATTCTGAAACGTTGCTTATAGGCAAGCCTATTGTAAATTCACTCCCTTTTTTCAACTTACTTTTCACCGAAATGCTACCTCCCAAAAGCTTTACCAATTCTCGGGTCAGTGCTAGACCTATACCCGTACCTTCCCCTTTTCGGGTATGGGAACCATCTGCTTGATAGAAACGTTCAAAAATATGGGGAAGGTCGGCTTCTGAGATTCCAACTCCCGTGTTCTTGACGCTAAGAATAAATAAATTTTCTTCGACCTTATTTGATATGTAAATATGCCCTCCGTTTGGCGTAAATTTAATAGCGTTGGATATTAGATTGGAGACGATTTGCTGAAATCTAATTTCGTCATAGTCCATAACCAATTCATCAACTTCACTAAGGTTGTGAATCTTAATACCTTTATCTGCAGCAAGCGAGTGGAAACTTTCTGCAATATAGTTTAAGAAGGAAACAATATCTGCCTGTTGATAGTGCAAGTTTAATTTACCCCCTTCCAATTTGCTGAGGTCCAAAATTTGATTGATCAGCAAGAGCAAATTGCGCCCGTTGCGGATAATCATATCCAATCCTTGTTGAAGATGGGCTTTTGGATTATCCAATACCTGATGTGCCATACCCAATATTACCGTTAACGGGGTACGAAATTCGTGTGTGATGTTGGTATACAGACGGGTTTTAACTGCATCTAATTCTTTTAGGCGTAAAGCTTCCGCTTTTTGTAATTTTCGATTTAGCTTAAAACGATAAAATGCAAAAAGGAGTGAGCTGATTAAAAGGACATAACTTAAATAGGCCCACCACTTGCCCCACCAAGGGGCCGCTATGGTAATTGCCATACTTGCCCCTTCTTCATTCCAGATACCATCAGCATTTGATCCTTTAACCCTTAACAAGTAAGTACCTGGCGAGAGGTTTGTGTACTTTACTTTACGCTCCTTTGAGGCAGGCGTCCATTCTTTATCATAATTTTCTAATTTCCATGAATATAGATTGTCCTCTGAACGAAGATAGTGCAGTGCTACAAACTCAAAACCAAGATCTTTTTGATTATAATTAAGCCTAATTTCATCGGTAAAAGCTACCGAATTTTTAAAAATTTTACCATCTGGCGCATTATAGCTACTATCGTTAATTGTCATTGCCGTGATTACAACAGATGGAGGAATGCTATCTTTTTTTACCAATTCTTTTGGGCTAATTCTGTTGAGACCATTACCCTCTCGACTACCTAGCCAGATATTACCGTCATGGGTTTTTAAACCTGTCATATATGTTTCAGGATATTTCTGAAAGCCGTCTTGGCTGGTATAGTTTTTAAAGGATTTTTTCTTTGTGTCAAAAACTGAAAGTCCTCTTGCTGTTGGTAGCCATAACTGACCAAAATCATCACGTGTCAGTTCACTGCCGACCAGAATATCATTATGTAAAAGTCCTTTTGATTCTCCAAAAAACTCAACATCATTTATTTCCGGCCCCACTAATGCTAAACCTCCCCCACTGTAGGTAGTAATCCATAATTTTCCATTAGTTGCCTTGGCATAAGAATTAGTAGATGGAATGTTGAAATTGGTATTACGATAAAATATATCTTTTTGATGATCGTAGCGGTTTAATCCACCATCCGTACCTACCCACATGCGACCTAAATCATCTTCTGTTATAAATCGAATCTCATTACTGCTTATTGAGAGTGAATCTTCACGATCAGATGCATAGTGTTTAAAGTTTTTTTCCTTTTTTTGATATTTAAAAAGTCCAAAAGAATTATCCTCAAAATCACCAAGCCAAACAACACCTCTCGCATCAAGAAATAAAATAGGAATCCAATCGCTAAACAAACCATGTTCTTCTTTGTGGGCAAACTCATATTTTTCTCTTATCTCACCCGTACTCTTATCCAAAAGGTAAACCCCGCGATTATCAACGGATACCCATAGATAGCCATCTACATCTTCCTGTATAGCATTAATTTCAATTCTTTCGTTTTTAGGGTCAATACCCGTAATAAAATCTACTTTCTCAAATTTTTGTTGTGTTTCTTGATATCGATAAAGGCCTTGCCCAAAAGTGCCTGCCCATAGGTTTCCTTGTGAATCTTCATAAAATTTATTAAGACTTAAGGGTGCAGCATCATTACTTATGCCAATCTGTTGAAAACTACCATTTGGTTTTTTCCTGGCGATACCAGATCGCGTTCCTATCCATAACCTTTTCTTACTATCTTCAAATAATCTTATGATGGTATTAGAGGGAATACTTGATGGGTTTTTAGGCTCATTTTTCAATAGCGCTAGTTGTCTGGTCTTGGGGGATTCTTTGTAAAATCCTGGACGATAAAATAGCCAAGAAAGCCCCGAGTTATCTCTAAAAGACCCTAGTTCTAAGGTAGGTGTATTTGGATTATTTTGGTCATTGAATTTTGAATCATAATATGTAAAAGATTTTGTACTGAACTCATAATCCATAAAGTGAATAGGGTCTGGATTAACACTAAAAAAATTTGATACTAAGGCAAACACTATCCCCTCTTTATTTTGTTCGCCAGGAACGATGAAGTCTATGTTTTTATAGCCCTTTTGAAAATTTAGGGGGCCTTGACCAAATACAAAATGGTTGTAACTGTTGTTTTTGGAATCTATGACGGTTATTTCATTATTCACATGTATTACCCAATAACTACCATTTAAATCAGCAAAAGCAAACTGTACATCAGCATTGGGTAAAAAATTATTGCTTTCTTCATTATTCGTATACTGCTGTATGCTTTGTCGTGTAACCGGATCAAAAACATACAGACCGTGTTTCCCTATCAATAAAATATCATCACTATTCAATGTATTTAGTGCCATAAGTGTATCATTGATTTCCGTGCCCGGTATTTTATCGCCATGTGCGACAACCAATTCAAAATTATCGCTTTTTGGCGTCCATACTTTAAGGTTACCGGAACGTTCTATATACCATATATTTCCGTCTTTTCTGGACTGCAAAAGATTCTGAAAGCCGAGGATGGTATTTCCAAATGTTTTTTCATACGGATAAACCTTTGAAATTTCTGTCTTTGAATTGACCCGTCCAAGTACTAAGGAGTCTTTTAAGTGGTTTATGAACCAAATATTATTTTGGGCATCCTCAAACAATACTTCCACATATACGGTATGAATCTCAGGCGAGTCTTTAAACTGTGGCTTAAAACTGTGACCTCTTTCAGTACTAGGGTCAAAATAAAAAATCTCGCCATTGTTAAAATGCCCCATCCAAAATTTACCCTCTTTTGTTTTTATAATACCTTTATTAAGGTTCCCCAATTGAATAGTACTAGAATCAATCTCGCTTTTAACATCTTTATAGACCTTAAAATCATAGCCATTGTATTTAACCAAGCCATTTTGGGTCGTAAGCCAAATGAAGCCTTGGTCATCTTGTAACATGCCTCCTACATATTCTTCTGGTAGACCTTCGGCTACCCCATATTTTTCATAGACTCTTTTTTTTTCTTGCGCAACCACAGATTGAAAGAGCACTGCAATTAGTAGCAAATGAAGTATTGAAAAGTCCTTTTTGGTCATTCTCACCCTGTTATATTAAATCTATAATTAGGTATTAGAGGTGCTGTCTTATGGCACGATGAAACCTTTACCTGGTCAATTGCTAGCACATATTCACTTGTACACTGATAGTTTTTTTACATGAAGTTGGAAACAAACCCAAAAACATAACTAGTGCAAAGCAATACAATTTGGTTTTGAAATACATTAGCCTAAAAAGTTGACGGGTTTACCACGTGCGGCAAAGAATACAAACTAGGCAATAACGCAAAAATTGAAAACTAAAAAATAGCCATTTTCGTAAGACAAATCTTCACCACAATCGAATTGCTACTTAGAGGGAATTAAGTATTATTTAAACTTATGACAATAATACTAGATGCAAAAATATATTTCGAAAATAGGCAGATTATTATTCATTAATTATTAAAATTAAAAAAGAAGAAAACCAAAATTCATAACTCTATCCGAGAGCTTGCTGTATATCGCCAATAATATCATCAATATGTTCCAAGCCCACCGAGATACGGACCATGCCTTCACTGATACCACTTGCGGCCCTTTCCTCGACGGAGAGCTTGCTATGCGTCGTAGACGCAGGATGGGTTACGATACTCCTGGAATCCCCTAAATTGGCGGAAAGGGACAATAGTTTGATAGCATCAAAGAATTTACGCCCAGCTTCCAAGCCACCTTTAACTTCAAAAGCTACAACGCAACCCCCAGCCTTCATTTGCTTTTTGGCTACTTCGTATTTGGGGTGTGATTTTAAAAAGGGATATTTTACCCAATTGACTTTTTCATGACCTTCCAGATACTCTGCCAATTTTAAGGCATTCTCACAATGGCGGTCTACCCTTATGGCCAAAGTTTCCAAACTCTTGCTCAGTACCCACGCATTGAAGGGGGACAAGGCAGGGCCTGTAATTCTTGAGAATCGATATACCTTGTCCATCAATTCACTACTGCCCACCGTAATTCCTGCCAAAACACGACCTTGACCGTCCATCAACTTAGTGCCGGAATGGATGACCAAATCGGCCCCAAATTTGATAGGCTGTTGCAAATACGGTGAGGCAAAACAATTATCGATGACCAATAATACATTATGCTTTTTTGCTATCTGACCCAGCACTTCCAAGTCCAACACATCTACCCCTGGGTTGGTCGGAGTTTCGGCATAGATCAGTTTGGTATTGGGCTGAACGAGGGCATCAATGGAATCTAAATTATGGATATCGAAATAACTGTGTGAAATGTTCCATTTGGGAAAAAAGTTATTGAACAAGGAATGGGTCGAACCAAAAATGCTTTGCGCGGAAACCACATGGTCACCACTATCCAATAAAGCAGCCAAAGTGGAAAATACCGCTGCCATCCCCGAAGCAAAGGCAAAGCCTTGCTCCGCTCCTTCCATCTGGCAGACCTTCTCGACAAATTCGTTCGTATTGGGGTTGGAATATCTAGAATAGATATTACGCTCCTTTTCCTCTGCAAAAGATGCCCGCATATCCTCCGCATCTTCAAAGACAAAACTAGAAGTCAGATACAGGGGAACGGAATGTTCCAGATTCTCCGTTCGTTTTAACTGTGTTCGTATGGCGTTCGTTTCGAATTTTTTGCTGCTCATTGCTTGTTCGTTCCTCGTTTTTCGTTCTTTGTTGTTGGTTGTTGGCAAAAGAAAAAATCACTTTTAACCTTTATCAAAAATCGTTACCAAATGTCTCCTCGAGCGCAGTCGAGAGGTCTTATTAATTAAATATTTAAATTAGGTCTCGTATCTCGTCTGCGCTCGATATGACAGCTCGACCTGACAAATTAAAATCATGGATACAAAAATCATCAAATCCTAACTTCTAAAAATCAGCTTTTCTCCGCAATCCGTAATATATCTCCAAATACTCCTCTTGCAGTAACCGCAGCTCCAGCTCCGGCACCCTGTATCACTAACGGATTCTCTCCATAGGATTCCGTGTAGATCTCTATAATAGAATCTGATCCCTTTACCTGACCCAGCGCACTCTCCTTGGGAACGGATACCAGCTTTACATCCAAAATGCCTTTTTCCTTTTGCAAATCTCCATGCAAATCTCCCACATAACGCAATACATGGTTCGCTTTTTGGTTCTTTTTTATCTCATTGAATTTATCGTCCAAGACCTCCATATGTTCCATAAAGAAATCCACATCCCCTTTTTCCAAGGTCGAAGGAATCAGGTTTTCAATGTTGATGTCCGAAAATTCATTGCTTAAATCCAACTCCCTAGCCAATATCAATAACTTACGTCCCACATCGTTTCCAGAAAGGTCCTCCCGTGGATCCGGTTCTGTAAAACCTTGCAATTTAGCATCCTTTAAAATGGATGAAAAAGAGGTGTCTACCTCCGAAAAGGTATTAAAAATATAACTCAAGGAACCTGAAAAGACCCCTTTGATACGGGTTATATTCTCGCCGGACAAGTGCAACAACTTAATGGTATCTATCAGCGGTAAACCGGCGCCCACATTCGTCTCATATAAATATTGCTTTTGATGTTTATCCAGCTCCTCACGTAGCAATTGATAATAATCGAACCCAAGGGTGTTGGCTATTTTATTCGAGGAAACCACATCAAAACCGTTTTCCACAAAATCGAAATAATGGGCCACAAAATCTTGACTTGCCGTATTATCGATGACAATCAGGTTTTCCAAATGGTTACTCTTCGCAAACTCAATAACATCCTGTACCTCATAGGATTTTCCCTTGCTCTTTATATTGGTCTTCCACTTTCCGGTTACTCCTTTGGCATTTAGCAAGACTTTTCTAGAGTTGGCAATAGCAAAAACCTTTAAATCGATACCCTTACGATCTTCAATGCTTTTTCCGGACTTTAGAATTTGGTCAATTAGGGTGCCACCGACATTTCCATGACCAAATACCGCCAGATTTACCTTTTTACTAACCCCGAAAATCTGACCGTGCATTACGTTCACCGCCTTGGTCAGATCTGATTTTTTGACCACCAAACTCACATTTTTACCGGAAACTGTATTGTTGAACAATAGCGGTACAATCTGATTTTTGATCAACGCATTGAAAGGTTTATGAAAAGTACTTAAGTCCTGACCCACCACCGAAATCACGGAAACATCGGATACGACTTTAATCATATTGATATCCTGGGCCTGGAAATCGCTCGAAAATTCATTCTCCAATGCCTTTTTAGCACGGTCCGCCTTGTCCCGCTTCACCACCAAACCAATTCCCCTTTCCGAAGAACCTTGGGAAATAATGCTTACACTAATATTGATGGCTTCCAGGGTTTTGAAAATACGGGCATCTATCCCCACTTTTCCGAGAAGTCCCCTACCCTCCAAATTTATTAAGGCCACATCCTCGATTAGCGATATGGAACGTATTCCTTCCTTACTGGATTTGGCACTGATCAGCGTACCTTCATTATCATCATTATAGGTATTGAGAATCCTTAAGGGAATATTCTTTTCTATTAATGGGATTATGGTCTTGGCGTGCAGGATGGTCGCCCCAAAATTGGCCATTTCATTGGCTTCCGCATAACTTAAATGGGAAATGCGCCGAGCTTCCTTCACATAATCTGGATTGGCCGTAAAAATACCATCTACATGGGTATAATTTTGTAGTTCTTCGGCATCCAAGAAATTAGCAAGTAGAGCCGCACTATAGTTACTACCATTTCTACCCAGCGTTGTGGTTTCCCCATCTTCCGTAGCTGCGATAAATCCGGTAATAACCGGAACAGTATCATGTGGCAATTCCGAAAACTTCAACAATACCTTTTCTTTAGAAACATGCTCCAGCACTTTGGCATCGCCAAAATTGGCGTCGGTGGTAATCAATTCCCTAGAATCCAAAAATCGGGCATTAATTCCTTTTCCAATCAGTAGTTTGGTCACCAATTTGGCAGAAATCAACTCACCGTGTGCCAGTACCTCATCTTTGATCTTGGCACTATAATCTCCTAACAATGAAACACCCTCGAATAACTTTGCCAAGTTTTTAAATTCCTTGGATAGATTTACATTCCCATAAGTATGTTGCTGATAGCTTTCCAAGGCTTCAAAACCCTCCTTATAGGGTTTTCCTGCGGCCGCCTTTTCCAACAAGCTTTCCAATTGGTCCGTAGCCTTTTCCCTAGCGGACAAAACCACCGCTATATTTTCTCCAGAAGCTACTTTAGATGCTACAACATCCAAAACACGTTCCAGGCCTTCTCCATTACTCAAAGATTTACCCCCGAATTTGAGGACCTTTACCTTTCCTGATTTTCCGTTGGTATTAAATATGGAATGGAGCAATTTTTCCATTTGCTCGAATTCGATCAAGAAAGCGTCGTGTCCGTGAAGCGACTGTACTTCTCCGTAAGTCACATTGCTATTGGCCTGTGCCAATTGCTTAAAAGTATCCTTATTTTCCTTCGCCGTAAAAAACAGGTCGGAGTCCACTCCAACAATATGAATATTGGTATCGCTATTTTGTAGTTTGATGAAGTTTTCTTCCCCATTTCGGGTGACATCAATGGTTTTCAGCAAGTGGTTCATTAACTTATAGGCCGATAACTGAAAGCGCTCCTGTAGCTTTTCACCATGATGCATTAACCAACTTTCCACGTTGAATACTTGAAGTTCTTCGTTGGTACTCCGTTTAAAACGTTCCTTAAAAGACTCCGGTGTTCTATAGCATAACATGGCATGCATGCGCGCATCATGAACCGGTTGTTTGGAATTCACCAAAAACTGCTCTTGAATCTGGCAATTGGCAATAAGCCAGTCCGTCGATTTCCAATCGGATGCCACGGGTACCAAGTGTTGGGTCAGATCTGGATTAATAGCCGCCATTTCCCAGGCAATTCCGCCACCCAAAGAGCCACCGATGATGGCAAATAGGTTTTGGATTTTCAATTTTTCCAGACCCAAGAGAAATATACGGGCCATATCCCCCGCCACAAAATCCTTATAATTTTCTATGATGAACTTATCGTGTCCATTACCTGGAATATTGAAACACAATACCGTATACCTCTGCGTATCGATGCATTTTCCATCACCTATCAAAGAGGCCCACCAACCACCATCACCAGTGACATTGGAATTACCCGTAAGGGCATGATTGACCAAAATTACAGGCGCGGAATGGAGCTTGGCGCCGAACAATTCATAAGAAAGCTCAATATCCTGAGTAACCCCGGAGATGGTCTTATAATCCTTTATATGTAAATGATGTAGCATAAGATGCCAAAATTATTTAATTATCAGCTTTTTAGAAGGAATCCTCGTAATTCTTTTTAACCTCTATTTCGCCGCCGCAAAAGCCTGTTCCAAATCTGCCTTTAAATCACTGATGTCCTCCAAGCCTACGGAAAGACGTATTAAATCTTGACCAACCCCAGCTCCCAATTGTTGTTCCTCTGTCAACTGCTGATGTGTGGTACTAGCAGGATGAATAATTAACGACTTGGTATCTCCAATATTCGCCAAAAGAGAGAATATTTTAGTAGCATCCGTTACTTTTTTGGCAGCTTCAAAACCACCTTTAATTCCGAAGGTCACCAAACCACTTTGTCCCTTTGGCAAGTATTCCTGAGCCAAATCAAAATATTCGTCCCCTTTAAGACCTGGATATTTTACCCAAGCGACCTCATCCCTACTTTGCAGCCATTCTGCAAGTTCCAATGCGTTAGCACTGTGCTGTTTGATTCGCACGGGTAGGGTTTCCAATCCTTGTATAATTTGAAAGGCATTGAACGGGCTTAAAGCACCACCAAAATCTCTAAGGCCTTCTAAAATCAACTTGAACGTAAAGGCTGCGGCTCCTAAAGCTTCACTGTATACCAATCCATGGTAACCGGCGGAAGGTTCCGTAAACTCCGGGAATTTTCCATTGGTCCAATCAAAAGTACCTGCGTCGACGATCGCACCTCCCAAGGACGTACCCTGACCTCCAATATATTTGGTCAAGGAATGGATGACCAAGTTGGCCCCATGTTCAATTGGATTCAACAATGCTGGTGTTGCCACCGTATTGTCCACAATAAACGGAACACCTGCTGCTTTTGCCTCTTTGGATATCGCTTTTAAATCCAATACATCCAATTTTGGATTACCTAGGGATTCCACAAAAAAGGCCCTTGTATTATCCTGTACGGCACTTTTGAAGCTTTCCGGTTTGGATGCATTCACAAAGGTCGTCTTAATTCCAAACCTCGGTAGTGTTACGTTTAGAAGGTTAAAAGTTCCTCCATAAAGGCTGCTAGATGCCACAATATGGTCTCCTGATTTCAATAGGGTTAACAGTCCTGTAGAAATTGCAGCCGTTCCCGATGAAAATACCACAGCTCCTATACCTCCCTCAACAGCAGCCAAACGGTCCTGCAGAATTTGATTGGTAGGATTGTTTAATCGGGTATAGATAAAACCTAATTCCGCCAATGAAAAAAGGTTAGCGGCATGCTCCGTATCATTAAACACGTACGATGATGTCTGATAAATGGGTACAGCTCGTGTTCCACCTGTTTGTGTAGTGTCATGCCCTGCATGTAAGGCGTTTGTTGCTAATTTTTGATCACTCATGATTTTTGTTTTTTAATAGTTAAGTCCCAATCTAATTTGGGACGGGAAAAAATGAATAAAAAAGCCAAACCCCAGCCCGCCGACAATGCAGCTAGGTAAAATCAAAAAAGTTATAAGAAAGTGAAATCGAGAAAATTCGATGACTGTTATCCTTCCCCAAAGGGTAGAATGTAGCACCTTCTTGGTCCCGATAAGTTATCGGGGAACAAGGGTTGCTAAGGCTTCAAAGGGTCCAATCCCTCCACCTTTCTTGATAACTATTCAATATGTGTTTGAACTTATGGATGCAAATATAAGGTCTGAACAATTGAAAAACCTAACCTTTTGTGAAAAATTATTTCAATCTAATAATTTCGTAGGTGTTTGTTATAATTAGCACTTAGTGGTCCTATAATTTACCACTACTCTCATATAGGTCAATATATTTTTGATCTTGCTCCGGAGAGTCTTTATAATACTTTCTTAGTTCAATTAATTCCTTCTTTAATTTCTTGACAGTAGCTGCATAAGCCGGGTCGTTGTACACATTGTTCATTTCGTTGGGGTCTTTTAACCTATCATACAGTTCCCACTCGTCTACATCATAATAAAAATGTACCAGTTTATACGCTTTATTTACCAGACCGTAATGGCGCTTTACCATATGTACGGATGGATATTCATAGTATTGATAGTACACCGCATCCCGTGTCCATTCCTTTTTATTGCCCTTCAAAAGTGGTATTAAACTTTCACCCTGCATATCATCTGGCGGTTGTATGCCTGCAGCTTCTAACATGGTCTGTGCAAAGTCTAAATTTTGTACCATTTCATTTTCTATGGACCCAGCTTGTACCACTTTGGGCCATCTGACCAGTAATGGCGTTTTAAACGATTCATCATAAATAAAACGTTTATCAAACCAACCATGCTCACCCAAATAAAAACCTTGGTCTGAGGTATATATAACGATTGTATTTTCAGCCAGTCCGCTTTCATCTAAGTAATTCAACAATCTACCCACATTATCATCAACGGAAGAAATACTACCCAGATAGTCTTGCATATAGCGCTGATACTTCCACTTCATTTTTTCCCTATCGGTCATTTTGGGCCAATTTTCATAGAAAAAGTTGTTAATTGAATCCAAAACAGGGTCATATTGTGCCTTTTGTTCTGCCGTAGCCCTATTATAAGGACCATAAAAACTATTAGGATATTCCTCTACAACCGGTAGTACCTTACCTTTCATTTTTTCTAAGGTTTCAGGTCTAATTTTGCTGTCATGGCTATACATCATATGCTGAAGCAAATTCATTTCAGCGGTTTTGGCTGCAGTGCCCCTATTCTTATAATCATCAAAAAGTGTAGCAGGTTCAGGGAAGGTTTTTTGTGTAAATTCCTTAAACTTATCCGGTCTTGGCCACCATGGCCTATGGGGTGCCTTATGCAGATACATCATCATAAAAGGCTCATCCGAGGTTCCTTCTCTCTTTAACCAGTCCAAGGAGACATCGGTAATTATATCGGTAACATACCCTTGCTTTCTTATGGTATCACCACTGGTCACAATAAAGTCCGGATTAATATAATTCCCCTGACCCGGTAAAATCATAAATTCATCAACCCCTTTAGGATTATTACCAAAATGAAGTTTCCCGAACATGGCCGTTTTATATCCGTTTTTCTTAAATAGCTGTGGAAAAGTTACCTGAGTGGTATCAAAAGGAAAGTGATTATCTATTTTCCCATTGATATGTGTGTGCTTGCCGGTTAAAATAGTAGCCCTAGATGGCGCACATATGGAATTGGTTACGCTGGCATTTGTAAACAACATCCCCTCCTTTGCCAGGCGATCTATGTTAGGCGTTTCAATAAGTTTATTATCGTACGCGCTTATGGCTTGGTAGGCATGATCATCTGACATTATAAAAATAATGTTAGGTCGTTTGATTTTATTTTCTTGGGTTTGTCCTTCAAGTGGCGAAAGAAATAAAAGCACTACTGCGATAAGTGATATGTATTTCATTTTAAGGATTGTTAATTAGTGAGTTGATTTGTACTAAAAGTAAGGAAATTATACTTTTTATATAGTAACCCATTTGATGATTATCCTTAGGCATTACAATTCAGGAGATAACAAATAAGTTAACCCATGGTAAAATTGCGTGACGTTTAGCTATATAATTTTTTCCGTATTTTAAGTACCCAATTAGGCAAATACAAACCGAATAGAAAATCCTCTCGGATTTTCGTAAGTAGGCTAGAACTAGCAATATATTTTATGGTGTTGACAAATCGTTTTTATTGCCCAATTAATATTAAAGTTACTTTTCCATATTGTTCTTGAGAGTCGTTTGCATCAATTTCATAAGTGTAATTTCCATTTTCAAGAAGTATTTCTCCAACTTAAACTATTGGCTTTAGAGTGTACCTTTCTCCATCAATTTCTAATTCTACAAATGCATACCTATAAGCAGTTTCAAAGGTTTTGTAGCCTGTTATTTCCTAAGAATTAATGTTTTCGAAATTAGTATTTCCAGTTCCAGTGTTTGCAATAATATTTTGAAAATTATATTGACTAACATTTGATAACCGAATATTCAATTCAGACGTTTTGCTATCGTCGTCACCCGGCCAACTCATTGAAATTGAAATAATTAAAATAAGTATTTTTTATCTCTTTTTATTAAATAGATCTGAAAATATCAAAAGGGTTGTGTCGAGTTTACGCCAACGATAGCTGTACGCTTAGTGTCTTTGGCAGCGCGTTGTGTATGGTTTTTTTTGTATTATTCTAGTTCTATTTAATAATCTGGTTTTAGACTTATTAGGATTTATAAATATATAATTTCATACATTTATTTTCTAAGTCTTGCGGTTGTTTAAATTCTAATTAAAGTAATTTATCATATAAATTTACGTTTTAATTTAAGCATACCCCCTGTACATATGGCAATTATGTCCAAGTATATTTTTAACACCGTTATTTTATTCACTCTTATTCTTTCCATTTGCAAAGTTCAATCGCAAAAGAAAGAACCTCTTACTTTTCATAAAATAAAAAATGGGATATCACAAAGTACGGCGACTGTTCTTTTAGAAGACAGTTTTGGTTTTATTTGGATTGGAACCCGAAATGGTCTAAACAGATACGATGGAAAAGATTTTGAAATATTCGATAAAAGTTTAGATAATTTTGAAGGTCTTACTGATGAATATATAGTCTCTTTATATGAGGATGATGAAAATCTATTAATTGGGACTAACCATGGCTTAAGTCTATATGACCGTGGTTTAAATATCGTGAGACCTTATAAGTTTAAGAATGGAGGAAATGAGATGGATTCCAAAAGGTTTGAATCAATAACTAGAATAAATGGAATATTATGGTTGGGTACGGAAACGGACGGCCTGTATAGCTATAACACAGAAACAGGAGAATTAAAACATTTCTTGATCACACGCGAACTTTTAAATTTTAAAAATCCTAAGGCCGACAAAATTATCAATGTAATGCCTTTGGATGATAAACGAATACTTGTTATATCTTCTTACTATTTTTTTATAATAAGTAAGGATATGAAAATCCTAACCAAGACTCCAGAAACAGACGAAATTACCACTGCCATACAGTTGGACAATAACAACTTTTCATTGGGTACCAGTAACGGATTATTAATTGAATTGAACGTAAGTGCTGCGTCCGACCTACTTACCAAAAAAAAGAATATAAGCCCTGGATTCAGCATTCGTTCTTTAGCAGAAAATGGCAATGATGAATTGTGGATAGGCACAGAAAATAATGGTCTATTCATCTATTCAAAGGCCTTGAATAGTATAAGACACATAGAACACAGTGTAACTCGTCCAAATTCCCTTTCGGGTAATTCTATTTGGTCACTATTAAGTACCCGCAATGGTGTTATGTGGGTAGCACCTTATAAAAGTGGCCTTAATTTTTATGATCCAGAATTAATCAAATTCAAACACATTAATACGGACCCATTTAATCCCCAGTCCTTAAGCAATAATTTAGTGAATTGTTTTACTGAGGACACTAAGGGAAATCTATGGATTGGGACTGATGGTGGTGGATTAAATTATTGGGACAGGACACTAGATACATTTGAACATTATTCATTAAAAGACAAAAATTTTGGTAGTAACGTAGTTCTTTCAATACTCCAAAATAAAAAAGATGAACTATGGGCGGGTACATGGGCAAATGGTATAACCATTTTTAATACTGAGAGTAAGAAATTCAAAGAGCTGAACACTCAAAATTCATTTTTAATATCGAATAACATTAGCGGCCTTTTGAAGGACAAGAAGGACAGAATCTGGATCATAAATTTTTTTGGCGGTGTACAAATATATAATCCACAAACAAAAAGTCATGAGACTATTAACCTAGTATCCGAAATCGATGGCACCGAAATTAATTCAATGTATCACATATTTGAAGATAACAAAGGCCATATATGGATCGGCACACTAAATTCAGGTTTATTTAAATTGACTGAAAGTGACAGCGGATGGAAAATTGTTCAATACAATAATGTAAATACTAAAAGGTCATTAAGCAATAATTTTGTCAATACGATTGTCCAGGATAGCAGCAGTATTATTTGGGTGGGTACTCAAGCAAGACTTAATAAATATTTGCCCGAAAGTGATTCTTTCCAAGCCATCACAAAATCGGATGGGCTAAGAAATGATGCCATTAAAGGAATCATAGCCGATAAAAACAACCACTTGTGGTTAAGTACGGAATTTGGTATTACTAGGTATAATACGATTAGTGGTAAAACAATTGATTATGGTGTTGGGGACGGTGTACAGTCGAACGAATTTAACGCAAATTCATTTTTGACTACCAGTAGTGGAGAGTATGTGTTCGGCGGCATAAGAGGTTTTAACATATTTACTGCCAGCAAAGTCGAAAAACGAAAGGACAAACCACCATTATTCATTTCAGAATTGAAAGTATTCAATAAACACGTTTTGCCTAATGATGATTCTGGTATTTTAAAAAAAGCAGTTAGTCAGGTAGATTCACTAATGTTCAATTATAAGCAATCTGTAATTAATATTAATTTTAAAGCCCTAACATTTCGTCACCCGGAGAGGGTGCATTATGCTTATTTTTTGGATGGTTTTGAAACGAAATGGAATTATGTAGGTAATAACCCAAGTGCAACCTATACAAACTTAGATCCTGGCGAGTATACACTAAGAATGAAATCTACCAATTCTGATGGAGTTTGGGTTGATAATGAGTTAGATATTCATATTGAAATTTTACCGCCATTTTGGGGAACGTGGTGGTTCCGGACATTGGTGGCAGCCTTGGTCTTGCTATCCTTTTACAGCGCCTATAACATAAAATTGAGAAATATTAAGAAAAACCAAAGAAGGTTAGAAAGTAAAATTGCTGAACGCACTAAAGAATTGCAACATCAAAAAGATAAACTTGTAGAAGCTGCAAATGAGCTGGAATCAAAAAATGAAGAAATTCAACGGTTTACGTTTGCGGTTTCCCACGATTTGAAAAGCCCTCTTAGTAATATCCAAGGAATTGCAAGTCTAATACCAATGGAAATTGAGATGAAAGATTTTCCAAATATTGAAGAGTATTTAGGGTTTATTGATGTTTCATGTAATAATATGAACGAATTGATTTCTGATATCACTGAAATTGCAAGACTTGGTAAAATTGAAAATAAAAATGAGGTATTGAACACCAATAAACTTTTGAAATTGGAAAGGAATCTCATAAGTGCTAAACTACGTACCGGAAACATACAACTCAATATTGCCGATAATTTACCTGACATATATGGCGATCGAAAAAGAATAATTCAAGTTTTTGGTAATCTTTTGGATAATGCAATTAAATATATGGGCGAACAGCCCAATCCTATAATTACTATATCGGTAGAAGAAAATGGTGACACCAACAGTTTTTTGGTACGTGACAATGGCTCGGGAATGGATAAACATTCCTTAAAAAAGGTATTTTCTGCATTTGAACGTTTTCACTCCGATGTCAAGGGAACTGGCCTTGGCCTCTACATGATAAAACAAATTGCTGTTTCCCATGGCGGAACCATAATTGCCGAGTCAGAAGGCAAGGGAAAAGGAACAACTTTTAAACTTATTCTGCCAACGGCTAAAATTGCTGCACAAAAAGCTAATAAATAACATCTTTTTTTGTAAAAAATTTTTGATAGGAAAACAAACTGCTTTAAAAAGCCAGTTTACTCCAACACCGTAAACTCAATTTTGGAATCTGAAAAGACGGTGTGTGTTTGGGTCTTAAAGTCCTCTGCGTCCGCTTCAAAGATATTTTCCACATAGGTCTGTGGATTTAAATCGATTAAAGGAAACCACGTACTCTGCACCTGAATCTGTAATTTATGGCCTTTTTTAATGGTATGGAAAACATCCTGTAATTTGATGTTTACGGCCGTCTTTTGATTGGGAACAAAAGGTTCTGGATCCGAGAAACTATTCCGAAACCTTCCTCGTAAGACTTCACTACGTACCATTAAATGGTAGTTACTCATTTTAAGGTGACCCTGCATGTCCTCATGAGTCTCTTCGTCCGCAGGGTGTACATCGATAACTTTTACGACCCAATCCGCCGCGGTTCCCGTGGTAGCTACATTTAAATTGGCCATTATATCCCCGGCCAAGGTCAAATCCTCCTGCAAAACGTCGGTTTCAAAGACCAAAACATCAGAACGTCTTGCGGCAAACCTTTGGTCGTCTGTCATATATTTTCTTGGTGTAAATACCGATTTTATATCCTCAGAATACGGTACGGGCTTCTTAACATCACTAATGAACTGTATTCCAGTTTCAGAAACCATTTCCTTAGTCAACTCCTGATTTTCGGATAGATACATATCCCGTTTCTGAACACCTTTGGGTGGCCAAGCATCAAACTGTTTCCACTCTTTCCTACCAGAATCGAACACATAGGCTTCCGGCAAACCGCTCTCCATATCCCCTTCTCCCTTAAGAAAATGATTAAAAAACTTGGTCTCAATATTTTCCTGAAAAAATTCCGAAATTCCATCCCCGAAATAATAATTCCCGACAATATTCTTGCCTCTACTTCTTGCCCATCCGCCGTGGTCCCAAGGTCCAAAGACCAAAGTGTTATAATTATCCTTATTGTATTTTTCAATGGTTTTATACGTTTCCAAGGGACCGTAAAGGTCTTCAGCATCAAATTCTCCTGCAACGACCATAGTTGCCACATGGCTTTTTACATTCTTTAAGTGCTGAATTAAGCCTCTACTTTGCCAAAGCTCATCATAATTTGGATGTTCTTTTAATTCATTCCAGAAATAATCATCCGTTTTTCCATCCATGGCCATTCTTGGGGAATCGCCTGTTTCATACTCAAAGTAGGAATCTAAATTCTTTAATGGCCCGGCATCCAAAAAGAACTGGTATTGATCCTCCGTTCCTAAATCCGGTAAGTTATACCAGGCTGTATCAATAGGTTGATCTCCATCGGGTCTAGGAGTACCAAACAAGCTGGTTGCCCTAAAATAACTCAACAGATAGGCCCCATTGTGGTGAAAGTCGTCAAAAAAGAAATCACCGATACTTGCCTGTGGAGAAGCAGCCTTTAACGCCGGATGGGCATCTACAGTAGCATAGGTTGAATAGAAACCGGGATACGAAATACCCCAAATACCTACCCTACCATTATTGTTCTCGACATTATTGACTAACCACTCTATGGTATCGTACGTATCCGAACTTTCGTCAACATCCTGATCTGAACTTTTAAAAGGTATGTAGGCCCTCATGTTTTCATAATTTCCTTCACTCAACCATCTTCCCCGCACATCTTGATACACAACAATATACCCCTCTTTCATCATATGTACATTGGGTGCAATTTTCTCCTTAAATTCACCTTCACCATATGGCCGTGAACTGTAGGGCGTACGCTGCATAATAATGGGATATTGCACTGAAGTATCCTTGGGGGAATAAATCGTGGTGTGTAACGTTTTACCGTCGCGCATTGCTATATCCACTTCCTGTTTGGTATAGTTATCTTCCACATAGGTATCAGATGCGATTTCCGCTTCTCCCGTTTGGGTCGTTCTTTTACAAGAATAACTAAGGGATACAAGAATAAAAAGGGCAAAAAGGGTTTTAAAAATGGATTTTGGCATCATGGTGAATTTTAATGATAAAGCTAACAAAGAATGATTACTCTTTAAAATAAAAAAAGGGAACCACATCAGGTTCCCTTTTTTTATTCTTTATAATTCGAAGATTAAATTCCAAACGCCACTTTTACATCATTGACCATGTCCAATTTTTCCCAAGTGAACAACTCTACCTCTTTCTCTATCCTACCATTGTAGGGCGATTCAAATACCTTGACTACCATTTTCGGTTCCTTGCCCATATGTCCATATGCCGCGGTTTCCAGATAAATTGGATTTCTAAGTTTTAAACGTTCTTCTACGGCAAAAGGTCTTAAGTCAAACAACTGGCGTACCTTTCTAGCAATATCCCCATCACTCAATTGAACATTTGAAGTTCCATACGTTTCCACAAAAATAGAGGTAGGTTCAACTACACCTATGGCATAACTTACCTGTACCAAAATTTCATCTGCCACGCCTGCAGCAACCAGGTTTTTTGCAATATGCCTCGCGGCGTATGCAGCACTACGGTCTACCTTGCTGGGATCCTTCCCACTAAAGGCTCCGCCACCATGTGCTCCTTTTCCACCGTAAGTGTCCACAATAATCTTTCTACCAGTAAGCCCGGTATCTCCATGAGGTCCACCGATAACAAATTTACCTGTAGGGTTAATATGATACGTAATCTGATCATCGAACAATTTCTGGATATCTTCCGGTAACTGAGCCTTTACTTTAGGCATAAGGATGGATATAATGTCAGATTTTATTTTATCCAACATGACCTCATCGTTCCTATCAAAGGCGTCGTGCTGTGTAGAAACCACAATCGTATCTATTCGCTGAGGCACATTCTCATCGGAATATTCAATGGTGACCTGTGCCTTGGCATCCGGTCTTAGGTAATTAATTTCTTTACCATCTTTTCGTAATACCGATAGCGTATGCAAAATCTTATGGGATATGTCCAAGGCCAAGGGCATGTAGTTCTCGGTTTCCTTCGTCGCATAGCCAAACATCATTCCTTGGTCACCCGCTCCCTGTTCTTCTTTGGAACCTCTATCGACTCCTTGGTTTATGTCCTGCGATTGTTCGTGGATAAGCGATATAACTCCACAGGAATCACCACTAAATTGATATTCCCCTTTGGTATAACCTATGTTATTTATGACTTCTCGAGCAATGTTTTGCACGTCCAAATAGGTGTGGCTCTTAACCTCACCGGCTAAAACTACTTGACCGGTAGTGACCAAGGTCTCACAGGCTACTTTGCTTTCTGGATCGAAGGCCAAAAAATGATCTAATAAAGCATCACTAATTTGGTCCGCCACTTTGTCCGGATGCCCTTCACTAACAGATTCTGATGTAAATAAATACGCCATTTTTTATTCTTTTTTTGAAGGATTTACAAGTAAGTACTAAAGGTAGCGTTGCTTTCTCTTGAAGAGTTATCGAATCGAATTCGATACAAAACTGCTTTAGCATTTTTAACGAGGTTGCAATCAGTCAAATCCTTCCTCTTAATTTACTCGGCAAAAGTATGAAAATAGTTTCTTTTTAAAATGATTTAACGGCTTTTTATAAATCTAGGACTACTCCTGAAACCTTCAAAAGTTATTAAGGGTATTTCAACTACTATTTTTTCTAAAACTTAATATACTTCGTATATTGTACGCTACAACTTTTTCGAATAACCTAACCGTAAATACGACCAAAATGCACATTGCCGTTGCTGGAAACATTGGAGCTGGTAAAACCACTTTAACACGATTATTGGCCAAACATTATAAGTGGGAAGCGCACTTTGAAGACGTTGTAGACAATCCATATTTGGATGATTTTTACACCCAAATGGAACGTTGGAGTTTTAATCTGCAAATCTACTTTTTGAACAGTCGTTACCGGCAAATAGTTCAGATTCGAGAAACAGGAAAAGATGTTATCCAGGACCGAACCATTTACGAGGATGCCCATATTTTTGCCCCCAATCTACACGCTATGGGATTGATGACCAATAGGGACTTCAAAAACTACTCCAGTCTATTTGAGCTCATGGAATCCTTGGTGGAACCCCCGGAACTTCTCATATATTTAAGAAGCTCTATTCCCAACCTGGTAAAGCAAATACATAAACGTGGAAGGGAATATGAAAATAGTATTTCTATTGACTATTTAAGCAGACTTAACGAACGCTATGAGGCTTGGGTACATGGTTATCAAAAAGGCAAACTATTGGTCATAGATGTGGATGAAATGGATTTTGTAGACGACCCGGAAGACTTAGGTCGCGTAATCAACAAAATTGACGCTGAAATCAATGGTCTCTTTTAAATAGAATCTACTCAATAAATCCATGCTTCCTTGCATGTTCTATGGCCTGCTCAGTCTTTTTGACCATTAGAAAAGGTATACTTTTAAAACCGACAAAAAGATTGGAAACCCGCGTCATTCTCCTGACATGTGAGACACTTCGTAAATAAATGGCCTTGACCCTATTTGGGAACATGTTGGATATTTCGATATAAATATCGGCATCTCGTTCACCACTATCGCCAATGAGAATAAATGACAATTCTGGATAGGTATTAAAAATATTGATTATCTCCTTTTGCTTTTGCGGTTTATCGTCACTCTGATATCTTCTCCTAAAGCTCGACATACTTCTTAATAAAATAGGGCCTTTAGGGAAATCGTTGGTCGTTAAAAAAAGTTCCAAGTACCTATATAAGTTCCAGGGGCTATGGCTTACATAAAAAATAGGGTTTGCTTCATTTCCTGCCTTTCCCCGATGTAACTGATGATAAAAATCCGCAGCCCCTTCCAAGGGCTTTCTGTTCGTTGCCCTTTTAAAAATAGTATTAAGTATTACTTTCCATTTTAATGAGGAGACTACCCCAGTATGAAGAATGGTATCATCTATATCACTAATGACCCCAAAACGAGCTTTATCACCGGGAATTAACATCTCACCCGGGAACCGATTTTGGTTTAAAATTTCACGCTTCAGGTTCGTGTCCAAAAAAGAGGTTTCGAATTTCACCCATCCTTCCCCATTCATATATAGAGAAAGATTTTTGATATTTTCATTAATACGATAGTAGCCCTCATCATCAGTCTTTCCTTCCAATGCCTTGTTATCCTCAAATAGAATTTTTATAGGTGTGTTTCTGATTTCATCCGTTTCAAATCGTTTCCAAGTATTCACCAAAAGCCTAAAAGCACCTTTATTTCCAAGGTCTATATTCTCATCCTCAAGTGCTCTACCCCTTACATAAAACCTGTTTTTAGTTCCATATCCGTTAAAAGCAATGATTTGTAGCTTATCCTTTTTCCAGAATCCATTCATACTAAAAATGCCAATTTTCTGGCCATAACCACATAATTAATAACCCAATGACAATGGAAATACCGAATGCGATACCTATCCATTTCATCATTTTTTTTGTACCCAAAACGGCTGCCATTATACCCTTAAAAAACAAATTAGACAAGGAAGCCAATAATATTAAACGCCACCCCGTCGTTGTCGCCAAGCCGTCACCTTTCATTAAATTCGAAATGGATAATGTAATGGCATCCACATCCGTTAGACCACTTATAATTGCCACTATATAGAGCCCTTCATTTCCAAATTTTTCTTTGGTAAAGGCAACCGCTAATAATATAAAACCATAAAGAAGTCCAAATACCAAAGCACTTTTGAACTGTGCAGGATTATCGGGTTCGGGCATTTTATCATCATTATTTTCTTTGTTAATCAAGTAAAACAAGCCTACGCACAATAATGCCATACAGACCAACTCGAAAATAAGTGGTAGTGCGATGAAGTTCAACTTTTCTGGAATCACTACTCCCACTTCGAACATTATACGTACCAGTGCAATAGCAGAGGCCGTTGTAATGATGAATGCCGCAATTAAATCGACATTCTTGGCATTTTTGGTTTTTTTTGCGTAACTGACCGTAGTTGCCGTACTGCTGATAAGCCCACCCAAAACCCCATTGGAAATAATGCCGGCCTTTTTTCCCAAAAATTTATAGATAAAATAGCCCACTACACTTATCCCGACAATAAGGACCACCATGAGCCAAATATTGTGAGGGTTTAGAACATCATAGGGACCATAGGTTTGATTCGGTAGTATGGGTAGAATGATTAAGGATATTCCGGCAAAAGTCATTATTGCGGCCAAATCCTTTTCCATTAAATTTTCAATAAAATCGTGCAAATGCTCTTTGGCATAAAGTAAGACGGCCATTAAGCCACCGACAATAATACCAATGACCTGATTTCCCAACACCAAATATGCACCAATTGCAAACATCAGTAATGCCGCTACCTCTGTGGTTTGCCCTACATCGGCATCTTCAAACTTTTTGAGTTTTATTATGTTGGCAACAATTAAAAGTCCAGTTAAACTTAAGCCCAACACGGGAAGTATATAGGGGTTTTCAAAATCACGTGTCAAAAAAGCCGATAACACCCCTAATATGGCAATGAGTGTAAATGTACGAACCCCGGCCATTTTGTTATCGGTTCGTTGCCTTTGCAAACCGACCAAAAGCCCCAATCCAAAAGCAATTCCCAAGGTTGACAAATCACTGTAGTCCATAGCACCATGAATATACTATAATTACCAAAAAAATGATGGAGCAAAAACTTAATAATTTAACTCTTATTAAAACATGTTAACCATTTAATACCGAGACAGCCTAAATATCTCAACTTCCCTCATTGATACGTAGGTCTCCCTCATTGCCGATTGCCAATTCTCATTAAAGCGTTTAGTTTCATGGTAAGCATAAAACTAAAGTTGAACCAGGCTTTAAACTAAGAAGCCACAAATTTTAAAAAGATGGAACCGAAAAAAAATCCTAAAAAAGACCTCAACAATAGAAGCAGTCTGTATTTTGTACTTGGACTTTTACTTGTGATGTGCTTGGCCTTAATAGCCTTGGAATGGAAAACGTATGACTCAGAGAACATATACGACATAAGCATGAACATTACCCCTAGTGAAATAGAGGAAGACCCTATAGAAAAATTCAAAGTTGAAAAGCCAAAAATAAAACAAGTTTTACCACCGGAGATTAAAATAGAAGAAGATAACGTTGAAATCGAGGAGACTGAAATTTTATCTTCGGAAGTAAACAAGGATACTAAGATATTAGAACCGGAAGATATTGAAGTAGAAGAAGCTGAGGAGGAAGTACATGTAAATTGGATTACCATTGAGGAAGTTCCTGTTTTCCCGGGATGTGAAAACGCCAAAGATAAACGAGCCTGTTTCAACGAAATGATTCAAAAGCACATCCAAAAAAACTTTCGTTATCCCGAAATAGCACAAGAAATGGGCATTCAAGGAAGAGTGAGCACACAATTCGTAATCAAAAACGACGGTAGTATCGGAGCCATTCTAAAAAGAGGGCCCCATACAATTTTAGAGGAAGAAGCAACCAGAATTCTTTCGAAACTACCAAAAATGACGCCGGGAAAACAACGGGGAACCCCAGTAAAAGTATCTTTCAGTATCCCGATTAATTTTAAACTACAGTAAAAGAAAAAGGCATCAACTCGAGTTGATGCCTTCAATAATTTATAAACGTAGGAATTACTTACGGATGTCCACCTTTTCAATAGTAACTTCCGTTTTAGTTCCTTTTTTGTCTATTGTTGTATTCTCAAATGCCTTCAATTGCTCCTCAACCTCTTCCTGTGTACCTTCAAAAGTGACTTCTTCAGTTTCTGAAATTCCATCGACAGTTGTGGTATAAGTTACGGTAGCATTGGCCTCATCTGAATTATCAATATCAAGGTTTACCATAATCTCCTTAGTTTGAGTATTCAAAGCCATACCCTCATCCTCTGTATGTCCGCCTAGTATAGGAGCTATGACCAGTCCAATTAAACAAGTTAACTTAATTAGAATGTTCATGGAAGGACCGGAAGTATCCTTAAATGGGTCACCTACCGTATCACCAGTTACGGCCGCTTTATGGGCATCGGAACCTTTGTACGTCATTTGTCCGTTGATTTCCACACCAGCCTCAAACGATTTTTTAGCGTTATCCCATGCACCACCAGCATTATTCTGGAAAATGGCCCATAAAACTCCGGAAACGGTTACACCGGCCATATATCCCCCTAACATTTCTGCAATGGCCAAACTGTTCATTCCAAAGATCATCGGAACAAAAGCAATTAACAACGGAAAACCGATAGTCAATAATCCCGGCAACATCATTTCCTTTAAGGAAGCTTGTGTTGAGATAGCCACACATTTGTCATATTCCGGTTTACCAGTTCCTTCCATAATACCTGGAATTGCCTTGAATTGGCGTCTAACCTCCTGTACCATTTCCATAGCAGCTTTTCCAACAGCATTCATTGCCAAAGCGGAAAAAACAACGGGAACCATTCCCCCTACAAACAACATAGACAATACAGGTGCCTTAAAAATATTAATTCCATCGATACCGGTAAAGGTCACATAAGCCGCAAAAAGAGCTAAGGATGTCAAAGCTGCAGATGCTATTGCAAAGCCTTTTCCTGTAGCTGCCGTGGTATTCCCAACGGAATCCAAGATATCTGTCCTTTCTCTGACAATTGGCTCTTGCTCACTCATCTCGGCGATACCACCAGCATTATCGGAAATTGGGCCAAAAGCGTCTATAGCCAACTGCATAGCCGTAGTCGCCATCATTGCCGAAGCTGCCAATGCCACTCCATAGAAGCCTGCGAAGGCATATGATGCCCAAATGGCTCCTGCAAATAAAAGCACGGATGGAAAAGTAGATATCATACCTGTTGCCAAACCTGCAATGATATTGGTCCCAGCGCCTGTAGAAGACTGTTGTACAATCTTTAAAATTGGTTTTTTACCAAGTCCTGTATAGTATTCGGTTACGGAAGATATCACAGCACCTACGACCAAGCCCACCAAAGTAGCCAAGAAGACCCTAAGTGAGGAAATTTCTTGTAAACCTTCTCCAAAAAATTCCATCTTCATGGTTTCAGGAAGCATCCAAGTAACCAAAGCATAACAAGAAACCGCAACTAAAATGATAGAGGTCCAGTTACCAACATTCAGTGCACCCATTACTTGAGCCTCTTTCGCTTCATTATTTTTAATTTTCACCAACATGGTACCTATAATGGAAATAACTATTCCCGCACCTGCAATTGCCATGGGTAACAATATAGGACCTATTCCTCCGAAGGCATCGGTAATACTACCTCCCATATCCTTAATTACATAGTTGCCCAGCACCATGGCGGCCAATACCGTCGCTACATAAGAACCGAACAAATCAGCCCCCATACCGGCAACATCCCCGACATTATCACCTACATTATCCGCAATAGTTGCGGGGTTTCTTGGGTCATCCTCCGGAATACCGGCCTCAACCTTACCGACCAAATCCGCACCAACATCGGCAGCCTTTGTGTAGATTCCACCACCAACTCTTGCAAAAAGAGCGATAGATTCAGCTCCTAAAGAAAATCCAGCCAAAGTTTCCAATACAATGGTCATATCCATAGTCGAGGTCCAAACACCTCCCATGAAAAATTGAAAGAATACGATAAAAAATGTCGTAAGACCTAATACTGCCAATCCAGCTACACCAAGTCCCATAACAGTACCACCACCAAAAGATATTTTTAAGGCATTGGGCAAACTAGTTCGTGCCGCTTGGGTGGTCCTTACATTTGTCTTGGTAGCTATTTTCATTCCTATATTCCCTGCAAAAGCAGAAAAAATTGCACCAAAAATAAAAGAGACAACAATTAGCCAATGCGTTGTTGGAACTACAAATGAAACGACAGCCAACAGGACACTTACTACAATTACAAATATCGATAAGAGTTTGTACTCGGCACTTAAAAATGCAAGGGCACCCTCGTAGATGTAATCTGAAATCTCCTTCATTTTTCCATCGCCGGCATTTTGTTTCATTACCCAAGATCTTTTTACTCCCATGTAAATTAGACCCAATACTGCCATAGCTATTGGCATATAAATCATAAGTGATTCCATTTAATTTGTTGTTTGATAGTTATTACTTTAGCCGGGCAAAAGTAGTAAAATAGAACATAACAAAAAAAGCCACCTATATTATTAACAAAGGTGGCCTTATATTCTAATTATTTTGGTTAAATCATAAAAGTGCGTTTATCCTTATGGTCACTTTCCTCGTATCGCTTTACGCACTCCTTATAAATCTTTATGGCCTCCTGAGCGTTACCCCAACCTCCGGTGTCTACCTTCTTCTCTTCCAAATCCTTATACACCTGAAAAAAATGTTCAATTTCTTTTAAACGGTGTGGGTTTAAATCACTTATATCATTATTCTTACTCCAAATAGGGTCCGAAATCGGCACACAGATAATTTTTTCATCTGGGCCCTTTTCATCGGTCATATGGAAAACACCAATCGGCTTTACTTCCATAACCGTCATAGGATAGGTAGGTTCCGTACCCATAACCAATACATCCAAAGGATCCTTGTCCAATGCCAAAGTTTCAGGAATAAACCCATAATCACCAGGGTACATCATTGAAGAAAATAACATTCTATCGAATCGTATCTTATGTAATGTAAAATCATACTCGTATTTATTTCTACTCCCTTTTGGAATCTCTATTAATACATCGAAAGTCTGTCCATTTTTCGCAGCCATAATTTTTCGTTTAGATTATAATGTTGGTTTATGGAACGTGACTTCCATATATTAATTGTGAAATTTACTTAATTAAAAATTAAAACCGAAAGTACCGGTTACCCCAAAGGGTCTCGCATTTGGATTATCCAAATAATTACCTCGAAAGTTAAAGTCTATTCTAAAAATCTTAAATATGTTTCCAATTCCAAAAGAGTACTCATAGTATATTTTTTCTGATGGAGCCCGCAAAGGTGTATTTACGGTTGCTGGTGCGCTTAAGGCTATATTTTCATCAGATAGGTCGCCCCATACTCCTCTCAGGCCAACGATTTCCCTCAAATTTAATTTACGCAAAAAAGGAATTCTAGAGAAGAGTCTTCCATTAAAATTATGCTCTAAATGGACAGAAGCATATGTATCCGTGACAAATTCATAAAAATCCAAATTTGGAAATGTTCCATAGTTGGAGAAGAATGTCTGGTTACCCGGAACAACACTTAATAGCCCCAAAGGCACCTCCCCAAATGTTTTACCCAGTTCTACGGTACTTAATAGCCTACCGAACCCACCCAATTGCCACGGTTGACTATATGAAAACTGTAGTTTTTGATAATTGAAATCACTATCCAATACGCCATCCGTTCCCTTTGTATAGTTAAGAAGTAATGTACTGTAGGTATCATTGACATCTCGACGTTCCACACCGTAACCTATTGTTTTCTTCCCTGGTGTATAGATCAGTAAAGTATTAAAATCAAATTGTCTTATTTCCGAAGAAATTCCTGAAGGGGATTCTGGATCTACGTACTCCAAACTAAAATCGTTGGGTAATGCGGAACTCAAGGTTCTAAAGGTACCACCCAAAGAAATCCTAAAATTGGTAATGGGTTCAACTTCGAAGTTCAAGGCACTTAAATTAATGTTGGTCAACCGATTATTGGCACCTACCGTTAAAAGAGAGGATGAAGCCACACTTCTGCCTAATACGTCGTTCGTCGCGGTTAGGCTTACGCCCAATTGTTCAATATCGCGCCGATTACCACCGGAGACAATTAATCTCGTTTTGGGGTCTATCAAAAACTTACCACTTAATCCGTGCTTCATTTTCCGATCAGTAAAACCATAGGCGACATAGCCTTCCAATCGCCACAAATCATTCTGTCCTCGATAGGTCCGTGCCCCAATTCTAACCCTTGGACCCTCGGCCTGGTTATAACCAAAAAAGTCATAAAAAGTTCCAATATCCAAGTCCCATTTATCTATCTCTACATAACCGGAACCAAGTATACTTGCCACGTTGTAGTAGGTCTTGAATTTAGGCACTGTTTTTAAGGTATCTAATAATTTATAAATCCCGGATTCGTCCTTATTCAGAGCTTCAAGACGATTCTCTTGCCAGAAGGCTTCATCCTTCACTATTGTATTTATGTCCAGTGGGTTTATTTCCTTTCTATAGAACTCTCTGGGCCTCTTATTGTCGAAGTTATAGTTGTCGTAAACCGTGGTACGCTTACCATATACCCCTCTTGATTCTTCCTTCTTCTGAAAACTGAAATCACTCAGCATGTAATCCCTTTTTAACAGGAATAAAGAATCATTGACCACCTCAAAATCCTGCTCGATATAGATTTCTTTGACCCAGTTGATATTTGCACTTTTAGTGACCTCTAAGTTGATGTTTTTTACCGCCCACGTAGAGTCATTGACCCAGAAATCCCCCTTAAAGGTAAGCTCGTTTTTCCTCCTTGGATAGTACACGATATTATAGCACCACTTGTTATCTATAAAGGCACTATCCCTAAGCGCATAATTATAAGTATCTATCCCCGTTCTGGACAATGGACTGGTAAAACTCTTATCAAAAAACTTTAAGTAATTGTCATAGATATCATAACTCTGATACAAATCCTGCACAAACGCTATGATGGCCTGATTATTTTCAAAACCTGAGTTTTTGTTTCCTAAAACATCCACTTTCTCTTCATTTAGATTATTGTCACCGTAAACTTTAGAAAAAGTTTCATTTAAAAAGATAGGGAGATATGTTTTACCGGTAATTCTTGAAGTATCCAAATCCTGAAAAACAAACTCTAGGCCTTTGAATATCTTGCGCTTCATAAGGGCACTGTCGATAGTATTTAAATCGAATTCTACTTTTTCATACTTATCAAAGGCATACTGATCAAACTTTCGAATACCATTCTCACGCTTCTTGGACCAAATTTTCCTAAGAATATCTACAGCCGGATTATTTTTTTTGGATTGCTTTCCGGATATCAATACCACTTCGTTCAGCTGTTCTGCCGCCTCGGCAAGTACCACCTCCATATCATAATTGACCTTGGATAACAAGGGAATCTCTTTATTTTCATATCCAATAAAAGATACGACAAGGACCTCATGGTTATTGTCCGATTCCAGATAGAATCTTCCATTATCATTGGTTATGGTACCTTCGGTGGAGTTTTTAAATAGAATGTTTGCAAAAGCAACGGGTTCTCCACTTTCATCGATAACCAGACCGCCAACCTTGGTTTGACCTGCAGCACTTATGCCCAAAAAAAGTAGAAAATAGAAAAAGATTTTTTTCATTTAACAAGTTGTTCTCCTCAAGGCACGTAACAAATAACGTACCAATAAAAAAAGCTTCTTCAACATTGGTCGAAGAAGCTAAGATACCTTTACAACGTTCAACTATTACTTATATAACACTTTTTTAACGGCCTTTACAACGTCCTTATAGTTAGGTAGCCATTCTTCCAATAGAACGGGAGAATATGGCGCTGGCGTATCGGCAGTATTTATTTTTATAATCGGGGCATCCAAATAATCGAAAGCGTTCGCCTGAATGTGATAAGTAATTTCGGTCGCCACATTTCCAAATGGCCATGCCTCCTCCAGCACTACCAGTCTATTCGTCTTTTTGACGGACTTTACGATAGCCTCATAATCCATAGGTTTAACCGTACGTAAATCTATAATTTCACAACTTATTCCTTCTTTCTCAAGTTCATCGGCAGCTTTGTCCGCCTCTTTAATAATCTTTCCAAAGGATACTATAGTTACATCTTTTCCTTCCCTGCGTATATCGGCCACACCAATAGGAATGGTATATTCACCTTCCGGAACTTCCCCTTTATCACCATACATCTGTTCCGACTCCATAAAGATTACCGGATCATCATCCCGAATGGCAGATTTCAATAATCCCTTGGCATCTGCGGGATTGGAAGGAACTATCACCTTTAATCCTGGACAATTGGCATACCAACTTTCAAAGGCTTGTGAATGCGTGGCAGCTAATTGACCTGCAGAAGCTGTAGGCCCTCTGAAGACAATTGGACATGGAAATTGTCCACCGGACATCTGCCGAATCTTCGCGGCATTATTAATAATTTGATCGATACCGACCAAGGCAAAGTTAAAGGTCATAAACTCTACAATGGGCCTGTTTCCGGTCATGGTAGAACCAACTGCTACTCCCGCAAAACCAAGTTCGGAAATAGGCGTATCAATTACCCTTTTGGCCCCGAACTCGTCCAACATACCCTTAGAAGCTTTATAAGCGCCATTATATTCCGCTACCTCTTCACCCATTAGATAAATCGATTCATCCTTGCGCATCTCTTCGGACATAGCCTCCGCAATAGCTTCCCTAAACTGTAGTGTTTTCATCTTAGTAAGAAATATTAGTCTTTAACCTTTCATTTGAAAGCAAGCAAAAATAGGAAATTATATGTCAAATTAGCGGATGGTAGTTTTAAAAAAAGTTATAAAATTTACTATGCATGCATAGTAAATTTGGAAATTATTGGTTATCTTCGTTCCTGTCATCTAAAAAAGATTTTACTAAATGAAAGTATTAGTTTGTATAAGTAATGTACCCGATACTACATCAAAAATAAATTTCACCGACGGGGATACTAAATTCGACACCAACGGTGTACAATTCGTTATTAACCCCAACGATGAATTTGGACTTACGAGGGCCATGTGGTTAAAAGAAAAACAGGGCGCTACCGTTCATGTTGCCACCGTTGGCGAGGCCAATGTAGAACCTACCATGAGAAAAGCCTTGGCCATTGGTGCCGATGAGGCCATAAGAATAAACGCCGTTCCGACCGATGGCTTTTTTGTAGCACAACAATTAGCCGAAGTCGTTAAAAAAGGAGGATATGATCTTGTTATCGGAGGCAGGGAGTCCATCGATTACAACGGTGGGATGGTACCTGGCATTCTTGCCTCTTTATTAGATATGAATTTTGTAAATACCTGTATAAAGTTAGAGATCGATGGAGAAACAATTACCGCTGTTAGGGAAATTGATGGTGGAAAAGAGACTTTAAGCACGTCCTTACCTCTAGTTGTAGGTGGTCAAAAAGGACTGGTAGAAGAGAGTGACCTTCGTATCCCCAATATGCGCGGTATCATGATGGCCAGAAAAAAAGCATTAAATGTGGTAGAGCCCATAGAAGGGATTCACGCCACTGATGATAAAAAGTTTGACAAGCCTGCACCCAAGGGTGATATTAAATTAGCCGATAACGTTGATGAACTTGTCACACTTCTTCATAATGAGGCCAAAGTAATATAGTAGCTTCTTAAGCACAATTTAAAAAACAAGAACAATGTCAGTTATAGTATATACAGAATCCGAAAACGGAAAATTCAAAAAAAATGCCCATGAGGTTGCATCTTATGCGACTAAGGTAGCACAACAAATGGGAACTACGGCAACTGCCGTTTCCATCAATTGTTCGGAAAATGAGACTTTGGGCGATTATGGTATTTCTAAAGTTTTAAACGTACAGGACGATAGCTTAAAACCTTTCAATGCCAAGGCCTTTGCCGATGTATTGGCAAGTGCTATTTCCTCAGAAAACGCAACCGTACTTATCGTGAGTTCCAGTTCCGATGCTAAATATATGGCACCGCTACTAGCTGCTAAACTAAAAGCAGGTTATGTACCAAACGTAGTGACGGCACCGGAAAGCACTTCACCATTTCAAGTTAAAAGAACGGCTTTCAGTAACAAAGGATTTGCACATACCGAGATTACAACGGAAATAAAAATTATCGGAGTTTCAAACAATGCTTTTGGCACCATAGAGAACAAAACCGATATTACCGTAGAAGACTTTTCTGTTGATGTGGATAGCAATTTTAAGACCAAATCCACCAATATAGATAAAGTGGTCGGTAAAGCCACCATTGCCGATGCCGACATCGTGGTATCGGCCGGTAGAGGACTAAAAGGTCCGGAGAATTGGGGAATGATAGAAGAGTTGGCAGATGTGTTGGGAGCGGCCACAGCTTGTTCCAAACCAGTATCCGATTTAGGTTGGAGACCTCATGGTGAGCATGTTGGACAAACAGGTAAACCTGTTGCCAGTAATCTTTATATAGCTATAGGAATTTCTGGAGCGATTCAGCACCTTGCCGGTGTTAGTGCTTCTAAAACAAAAGTGGTCATTAATAACGACCCGGAGGCCCCATTTTTCAAGGCTGCCGACTACGGAATTGTGGGCGATGCATTCGAAGTAGTACCGGAGTTAATCGAAAAATTAAAGGAATTTAAAGCTCAAAACAGCTAATTTTTGTTAATTTGTGCCCCACAAAGGGCTGTTCAAATAGTTGGAGTCCCAAGTGTTTGAACAGCTTTTTTAGTTTATAATATTTATGAGTTTAGTACGACTGAAAATAAAAGGGATTTCATATAGCCAAACACAAAATGGCGCCTACGCCCTTATATTGAATGAAGTGGAAGGGGATAGAAAATTACCCATAGTTATTGGAGCATTTGAGGCGCAATCCATTGCCATAGCGCTGGAAAAGGAAATTAAACCTCCCAGGCCCTTAACGCATGACCTTTTTAAAAATTTTGCGGACCGCTTTGACATTGTTATAAAACAGGTTATCATCCACAAATTGGTAGATGGTGTATTTTATTCCAGTATTATTTGCGAAAGGGATGGCATAGAGGAGATTATCGATGCTAGGACCAGTGATGCTATTGCCTTGGCGCTACGCTTCAATGCGCCCATATTTACCTATAAGACCATTTTGGACAAGGCTGGTATTTTCTTAAAGTTTTCGGCGAAGGATACCGAAAAGAAGGAAAACGATGAAAGTATTGTAGTTGATGAAATTCTTCAGGAAGGTGAAACGGTTGAAATCGATTCAGGCGCCACCGACGGCTATACAGAATTAAGCATAGATGAGCTTGAACAAGAATTAAAAAAGGCAGTTGCTAACGAAGATTACGAAAAAGCTGCGAAATTAAGGGATGAAATATCCAAAAGGAATTGAAAGGTCAAACCCTTACGCATGAAAAAAAACACCTGCCTGTCCATTTTTCTTTTCTTTTTCACTTTAATAATTTTTTCCCAAACCCCAGACACCACAGCGGTTTTAACCAACTCGGTTGACACTACCGTTTTGAATGATGTTTCAGAAGCTGGGATATCATCTGCCCTACCCAACGAGGGCTTTTCGTTCCATAGTCTATGGAGAGGCGTCCTTGGAATGTTGGTGTTGCTCGCCTTGGCATTTTTGTTTAGTTCTAATAGAAGAGCTATCAATTGGAAAACGGTAGGCATAGGTCTTGCCATTCAACTCTCACTGGCCGTAGGAATATTAAAGGTTCCTTTTATTAGGTCCATCTTTACGGTATTAGGAAAGCTTTTCAATGAAATTTTGAATTTTACCGTTGCCGGAAGTGAATTCCTATTGGGGAATCTTATGAATCTTGACAACCCGAATATTGGCTATGTATTCGCATTTCAAATTTTACCGACCATTATATTCTTTTCTGCTTTAACCTCTGTCCTTTTTTATTTGGGCATTATTCAAAAAGTAGTGAAAGGCCTAGCCTGGTTACTCACAAAATCCTTGGGAATATCTGGGCCTGAAAGCTTATCGGTCGCGGGAAATATTTTTTTAGGTCAGACAGAGGCTCCCTTAATGATCAAAGCCTATTTGGAAAAAATGACCCGTTCGGAAATTCTCCTGGTCATGATCGGGGGTATGGCCACCGTGGCCGGAGGGGTATTGGCAGCCTACATTGGTTTTTTAGGAGGAAATGATGAAGCCTTGCGCCTGGAATTTGCACGCCATCTTATTGCCGCTTCGGTAATGGCCGCCCCAGGTGCCATTGTAATATCAAAAATATTATGTCCTCAGACCGAAGAAGTGGATACCAACATAAAGGTTTCTACAGAAAAAATAGGAACCAATTTGTTGGATGCCATCGCTAATGGGACGACCGAAGGCTTAAAATTAGCGGTTAATGTAGGGGCCATGTTATTGGTATTCGTTGCTTTCATTGCCATGCTAAACGGTATTTTTGGGTTAATTGGCGATGTAACCCATCTAAATCAGTTCGTCGCCGAGCATTCTTCGTTTGAAAAATTATCCTTGGAAGCTATATTGGGAACCATTTTTGCCCCATTAATGTGGCTTATCGGGGTTGCGAATGAAGATATAGCCTTAATGGGTCAACTATTGGGAATTAAGTTAGCCTCAAGTGAGTTTGTAGCCTATACGCAATTGGCAGAATTAAAAAATCTATCCATTGCCCCAAGTTTAGGGTACCAAAAATCCATAATCATGGCGACTTATATGCTCTGTGGATTCGCAAACTTTGCTTCTATTGGCATTCAAATTGGAGGAATTGGTTCCTTGGCTCCAGGTCAAAGAAAAACACTATCCGAGTTTGGAATGAAGGCTGTATTGGGTGGTTCACTTGCTTCTTTATTATCTGCAACTATAGCGGGCATGATTTTGGGGTAGGCATTGAGTTAATGACCATCTCTACCCTCATTATATCATTCACCGAGAAATGATACATTTTACCCCTCTTTCCCTCTTTTAGAATTTTCTATTAACTACCTTGTTCACAGATACTTAATCTTAATGATAAAGGCTATCATTCTAATCGAAACATATAAATGAGACTTTCTATATTGTTCGTTCTATTGATCACGCAAGTAGTTGTAGGTCAAAATATTGGCGATTTTCAATCCTTAGTGCCTACGGGTCAAAATACTGATTTGATTATTCCTTCTTCCCATACCTTTCAAAAAATTATCAGTAGGGACGACCCTCTTTCTCAAGGTGGAAATTTACCTGGCTACATTGATTTTACGGGCTATGTACCTATCAATAATAGCAATGAAAAAGGATATTTAAGCCTCAACTCAGAAACTGTACCGGGAGGGGTATCCATTTTGGATATTAACTTCAATACAGTTACAGGATTATGGTCAACTTCCTTTTCATCCAAAGTAGATTTCAGTGGTGTAGTAGGCACCATAGCGAATTGTTCTGGTACCGTAACACCATGGAACACCATTATTACTTGTGAGGAATATACTTCTCAAGAAATAGCCGACCAGTATCCCTTTCCAATTGATAGCAATGGCGACGGGTACGATGATTTTGGTTGGGCCGTTGAAATTGATCCTGTCACAAAAACGGTTATCGATAAAAGATGGGCACTCGGTAATTTCAAACATGAAAACTTAGTAATCCATAATAATCAAAGAACGGCATACCAAGGCGCAGATGCCACGGTAGGATACTTATTTAAATTTGTAGCGGATAACCAACAAGACTTAGGTAGTGGCAAACTTTATGTTTATCGAGGCTCTAAAAATGGGTCTGGAGAATGGGTTCTTTTAAACAATACAACCCCAGAGGAGCGAAATACCACCAATGAACAAAGTGCGACGGTTGGAGCTACCGTATTTAGCGGAATCGAAGACGTAGAAATTGGCCCTAATGGATTCATATATTTTGCGGTCAAGAATGAAAACAGGGTTTACCGATTTCAAGATTCAGACCCAGTTTCAGGTACAACGGTAATAAATATGGAAACCTTTGTAGGGAATGCCAGCTATACTATTCAACACCAAAATGGCAATACAAATGTAAATTGGGGATACGGTAATGATAATATGGCTTTTGACAATGAAGGCAACCTTTGGGTACTTCAAGATGGTGACAACAACTATATCTGGGTAGTTAAAAATGGTCATACACAAGCTAACCCACGCGTAGAAATATTTGGTACAACTCCTGCAGGTTCCGAACCCACCGGAATAACCTTTAGTCCAGACAATAGATTCCTCTTTATGTCAATTCAACATCCAAACTCAGGCAATTCGTCTTCAACACAGACAGATGCAGCTGGAGTCGAAGTTAGTTTTGATAAAGACACCGCCATAGTAATTGCATTAAAAGAGAACCTTGGTAGTTCAACCGAATATACCTGGTATTTGGATGCAGATGGCGACGGTTATGCAATTCTACCCACCGTTTCTAGTGCTATTAGTCCAGGACCGGGATATACCATAGAGGTTTTGCCAACTACCGACTGTAATGATTCCGACCCCAATGTTTTTGAAGTATCTACTTGGTACCTGGATGCCGACAGTGATGGCTATGCCGTTCTACCCACCATAGAAAGCTGTAACTCGCCCGGAGCTGGTTATACCCAAAACGTTTTACCCACGACCGATTGTGACGATACGGACCCCAATGTTTTTGAGGTTTCTACTTGGTATCTGGATGCGGATGGTGACGGTTATGCCGTTCTACCAACTGTGGAGAGCTGTGACTCCCCGGGAACGGGCTATACTCAAAACATACTACCCACAACGGATTGCGACGATAGTGACCCTAATATGTTCGAAGTAACCACTTGGTATCTGGACGAAGATGGTGACGGTTATGCCGTTCTACCAACGGTGGAGAGCTGTAACTCGCCCGGAACGGGGTATACATTAAATGAATTGCCAACGACCGATTGTGACAATACGGACCCCAATGTTTTTGAAGTTACCACTTGGTACCTCGATGCCGACGGTGATGGCTATGCCGTTCTGCCAACTGTGGAAAGCTGTAACTCGCCCGGAGCTGGTTATACCCAAAACGTTTTACCCACGACCGATTGTGACGATACCGACCCAAATGTGTTCAAGGTGACCACATGGTATCTGGATGCTGACGGTGATGGCTATGCCGTTCTACCAACTGTGGAAAGCTGTAACTCGCCTGGAACGGGGTACACATTAAATGAATTGCCAACGACCGATTGTGATGATACTGATTCTAACGTGTTCGAAGTTACCACCTGGTACCTCGACGCAGATGGCGACGGTTATGCCGTTCTACCTACTCTGGAAAGCTGTAACTCGCCCGGTTTTGGGTATACAAAAATTGTATTGCCAACGACCGATTGTGATGATACTGATCCTAACGTATTCGAAGTTACCACTTGGTACCTCGACGCGGATGGTGACGGTTATGCCGTTCTACCTACCGTGGAGAGCTGTAGCTCCCCGGGAACTAGTTATACTCAAAATATACTACCGATAACGGACTGTGACGATACCGACCCCAATGTTTTTGAAGTATCTACATGGTATCTGGACGGTGATGGTGACGGCTATGCGGTTCAACCAACGATGGAGAGCTGTAACTCGCCAGGGTTGGGTTACACAAAAAATATATTACCGACAACGGATTGCGACGATAGTAATCCATTTATAAATCCTGAAACCATTTGGTATTTGAATTTAAATGAAAGTGGAATTCCAGATTCCGAAAAAATCATAATGGCCTGTAAAAAGCCAGGAGAGGGCTATTCCAATATAGACCCTGCAACGTTGTCCTTAGAAACACAGGTTATTGTCTATCCAAATCCGACAACTGAGGCTATCGAAATTGATTTAGTCAAAGTCTACCCCTTGGTCAATTTAACAATTGTAAATTCCAACAATCAATTGGTACTGAAAAATACCTTTGACAATAAAAGAATTATTGAGATTGAGTTAATCCAAATTTCTTCTGGCATCTATTTCCTATACTTGAATGACCAACAAGGATACATCAGTTCAAAGAAAATAATAAAGCGCTAACCAAATACCTACACCATTTGGTTGATAATTTTTTATAAACTACCTCTATTTTAGTAACAAAAAATTATCCTTAAATTCTATTTTTGTCTTTATGACGGTTTCCTTTAAAAAAGGTGGCCCAATATTCAAGAAATGAAACAATATCACGATTTATTAAGGCATGTATTAAAAGAAGGAAACCAAAAGGGAGATAGAACCGGAACCGGAACCAAAAGTGTTTTCGGTTATCAAATGCGTTTTGACCTCAGCGATGGGTTTCCCATGGTTACTACAAAAAAACTTCACCTTAAATCTATAATCTATGAGTTATTATGGTTTTTGAAAGGGGATACGAATATCGATTATTTAAAAGAAAATGGTGTTCGTATTTGGAACGAGTGGGCCGATGAAAATGGAGATTTAGGACCCGTATACGGTCATCAATGGAGAAATTGGAACAATGATGAGATAGACCAAATAAAAGAAGTTATAGCCGATTTAAAAAACAATCCGAACAGTAGAAGGATGTTGGTTTCCGCTTGGAATCCGAGCGTACTTCCAGATACTTCTAAATCATTTTCCGAAAATGTGTCTAATGGAAAGGCAGCCCTACCTCCTTGCCATGCCTTTTTTCAATTTTATGTGGCAGATGGCAAACTATCCTGCCAACTCTATCAAAGAAGTGCGGACATCTTTTTAGGCGTACCCTTCAATATAGCTTCCTATGCCCTTTTTACCATGATGATGGCACAAGTATGTGATTATGAACCTGGAGATTTTGTACATACTTTTGGTGACGCCCATATTTATAACAATCATATGGAGCAAGTGGAGCTTCAACTGAGTAGGGAACCTAGGCCTTTACCCAAAATGGTTTTGAATACGGACGTGAAGGATATTTTCGATTTTAAATTTGAGGATTTTACTTTGCTCGACTATAATCCGCACCCCCATATTAAAGGTATCGTTGCTGTATAGTATCAATTTCTTTACTTCTTAAGTTAAAAATTTTAAGCTGTAATAATTATCTTTCACAAAATTGGTAAGATGATTATAACCGACTCCCTTTTAGATTTTTTTATTGAAACAAGGGAACAAACCGAAGCCATTTGTGCCCCTTTAGAAATTGAGGATTACGTGGTACAGCCTATTGAAGATGTATCCCCGCCCAAATGGCATCTAGGGCACACTACTTGGTTCTTCGAAGAATTCATTTTAAACGTTTTTCTGGACAGTTATAAGACGTATGATGAGGATTTCTCATTTATTTTCAATAGCTATTACGAAACTATAGGCGAACGCGTAATCAGGGCCAAAAGGGGAAATCTATCCAGACCTTCCGTCGGTAAAATATATGCTTACCGGGAGCATGTGGATGATCATATGAAAATTCTTTTAGAAAAGGTCAATTCTGGTGAAGTACTCGAAATTTTGGAAATAGGAATACATCATGAAAAGCAACATCAGGAACTTTTGCTAACGGACATAAAATACATTTTAGGAAACAACCCTGTTTTTCCAAAGTATTCTGATTTTTATAAAGAAAATGAAATTGAGGTCACAGAAAAAGAATGGATATCCGTTGAAGAAAACGTATACTCGATTGGCCATAAAACCAATGAATTTTGCTTTGACAACGAGTTAAGTAGACATAAAGTCTTCTTACATAATTTTCAAATCTCCAATAAACTGGTTACAAATGCTGAGTTTACAGAATTCATCGATTCAGATGGATATAAAAATTTTGAACTGTGGCACGCCGAAGGTTGGGATTGGGTGAAACAGAACAAAATAAAAGCGCCTTACTATTGGCATAAAATTCATGGTAAGTGGCATCAATATACTTTGAGCGGTCTACACCCCATCGATATGGAAGCCCCAGTTAGCCACGTCTCTTATTTTGAAGCCTTTGCCTTTGCACAATTTAAAAACTGTAGACTACCCACAGAATTCGAATGGGAAGTAGCCCAACAACACTTTTCTTGGGGTCAAAGGTGGGAATGGACGGAGAGTGCCTATCTCCCCTATCCCAATTATAAAAAAGCCAAAGGTGCCCTTGGGGAATACAATGGCAAGTTCATGGTAAATCAGAAAGTACTTCGCGGAAGCTCCATTGCAACTCCCATAAAACACTCCAGACCAACCTACCGGAATTTTTTCCATCCCCATTTAAGGTGGCAATTCACGGGAATTAGGTTGGCCAAATAACATACTCTTTTCAATATGCAACAACCTCCAAAAACAATTAAACTAACCGATTTTGAACAAGAAGTATGTGAAGGGCTAAATGACTTTCCAAAACATTTATCCTCTAAATATTTTTATGATGAGATTGGGGATGTACTTTTTCAGAAGATAATGGCAATGCCAACCTATTATCTAACGCAATCGGAATATGATATTTTAAACAATCACAAGAAAGAGATTGCCGCAATGTTCAAGAGTAACGGGGACTTTGACCTAATTGAACTCGGAGCTGGTGATGGAAAGAAAACTAAAGTGTTACTACAGGAATTATGCGAGCAAAATTGTGAGTTTACCTATATTCCTATTGATATAAGTAAAAATTCATTAAAAAAATTGACAGCTTCGGTTACCTCTGAATTACCTAAAGTGAAAATAGATGGATTCCAAGGGACCTATTTTGAAGCCTTAAAGGAACTTGATAGTCGAAACCACAAAAGAAAAGTTATCCTCTTTCTTGGCTCCAATATCGGCAATTTGAAACATGATCAAGCTATTCATTTTTTAAGTGAAATTAGGCAGCTCATGCAACCCAACGATATCCTATTTATTGGAGTTGACCAAAAAAAGAATCCTCAGTCTATATTGGATGCCTACAATGATAAAGAAGGTATTACGTCCCAATTCAATAAAAATATTTTGAATAGAATAAATAAGGAGTTACAAGCAGATTTTGATTTGAATAAATTTATGCACTGGGAAAATTACGACCCTGAAAATGGTACTGCGAAAAGTTATTTGGTCTCAAAAGTGGAACAAAAAGTGTTTTTGAGAAAATTAGATGTTTCGATCCACTTTAAGGCTTGGGAAACCATACATACAGAAATTTCCCAAAAATATGATGATGATATGGTAAACTGGTTGGGTAAGGAGGCCGGTCTCAAAATACAAGAATCCTTTCAAAACCACTCAAAGGCATTTAAAGATTACGTTTTTACAATATAAAAAAAGGCATGCTAATGGCATGCCTTTTTTATTTCCTTCAAGAACAATAGTTACAAAGCTAAAACAGCGTTCTCAGAACCTGCATAATCATTCCACTGATAACCATCAGCTTCGGTTTCGTTTATGAATTCACCATCTACCAAATACTTAAACTCATAAGTACTCTCCTTAGGTAAATCGAAAGTACCTTTAAAGGTACCGTTCTTCAATTTTTTCAAAGTGCTTCCTTTTGGGCTCCAATCGTTAAAGTCTCCAACTACAGCTACTTTTTTAGCGTCTTCAGCGGGAACGGTAAAAGTAACCTTGCACACTGGTTTTGTTTTCAAATATTGTTTTGCAATTGCCATGATTTTAGTTTTTAAATTCCTAGCAAAACTAATACATTAAAATCCTCATTGTCAATGCTTAATGTCATTTTTATCAATATGACAAAAATTTAGCTTAGTTTCACTTTGGTATTAAAATTTTATCTTGGATTTATTCGAAGTAAATAATTCCTACTTCTCTTTTTTTAAAATTCTTACCAAGGATGCCAAATCATCCTCATTATTGTAAAAGTTGAAACTGATTCTTATTCCGTGGCCTCTTTGCGAACAGAGTATATCGTTATCAGTTAGCTTCTTGTACATTTTTTCATCCGCCTTGATGTTAAAGATGGTACTATGTACTTTCCGTTCTACGATATTTTCGTCCAATACTCCCAGTGCCGCTAACTCCTTTTTAACTTTTTTGGACAAAATCTCATTGTGATCGGTAATGTTATCCATCCCTATACCATTTAAATAGTCAAGTGAGAATTTTAAACTACCAAAATTAAGACTGGACAAATGACCAGGTTCTAATTTCTTGGCTAGCGTTAAAGTATCTTTATTCTTGTAATTTCCGTTGGCGGCATTAAAACCTATAGTAGGTACCGAAAATTCCTCCGCAGCATTCTCACCTAAAAGCATAAAACCATTGCCATAACCGGACAATAACCATTTATATCCACTAGCACCTAAAACATCGATACCGGAAGTCTTAAAATCAAATGCCGAGGCACCACAAAATTGAGTGCCATCGGCAATTATCAATACATCAGGATTGGCTTTTTTTAAACGTTTAATAAATTCCAGATCAATGAAAAACCCGTCTAACCATTGCACAATGCTGAAGGCAAAAACATCTATGTTTTCGCTTTTCACGGCTTCCTCAATTTCTGCCTCGACATCGGAAGTAATCTTTAAGACCTTGGTCTTGAATTTCCTACTTTCAAAAGGCCAATTTAGTGATGGGTAATCATTCTCTAGAAGCAGTACTTTTTTTTTGGTGTCCAACCCTTCCAAGAGTAAGTTCAACCCTATTGAAAAGTTATAAACCAAGGCCACATTTTCTTTCTTGCAATTAAAAAAACTACCGATGGTTGCTCTGGTATCGGTCAAAGTTTTTAGTGTATGCTCCCACAATTCACTTCCATGCAGAAGAAAATCCAAATCATGTTCCTGTCTCCAGTCTATTAAGGAATCATATAGTGGACCATAGACGGCGGTATTTAAATAGGTACTTTTTCTAAGGACAGGAAATTCCTTTGCAATTTTTTCCATAGCTTATATTTTGAAAAAGATGTCTTTGCATCAATAGCGAATATCTCTTTCCACATTTAATTAACTTTGCTCTCTAAAGATAGCCATAGCAATTTATATGGTCCGCTTTTTGTTGATTGATTAAAAATGAAAACCGTGAAAAAAATTATTATGATAGCTGCTGCCGGTGAGGACAACTCACTTGGAAAGGACAATGACCTATTATGGCATCTACCTGATGATTTTAAACGATTTAAACGATTAACTTCTGGCCATAAAATTATTATGGGAAGAAAAACGTTTGAAAGTTTTCCAAAACCGCTACCCAACCGTACACATATCATTATTACAAGAGATGAAAACTATACTACAAACTATGACCATTGTATTGTGGTACACTCCATTGAGGATGCATTAAATCTAATATCCAACGAAGAAGCCTATATAATCGGCGGTGGTGAAATCTATAAGCAAGGAGAAGAATACTCCGACTTCATTGAGTTAACCCGAGTTCATGGGCAATTTGAAGCGGACACCTATTTTCCTGAAATTGATGAAGACATTTGGGAAGTGATTGAAAAAGAATATCACCCCAAAGATGAAAAGCACAAATTCGATTTTACATATGTCACTTATGAGAGAAGGCCATAATTTTCAAGGTTTTTGAATTAATTCTAAAAATCCAAGTAGCTTGTAGTTACCTCCGAGGCACTCGTTTTTACAAAACGTTCTAAAACTTCTGTACCTGTATTTGTATAAAACTGATGTGTACCGACCTCAACACTGCTGCTCAATAATTTTTGCTTCTTAAGAATGGCCATGGTTTGTCTGGCAACCGCTTCTCCAGAATCAATAATTAGGACATCCTCTGGCAGTAATTCTTTTAAAATCGGAATTAAATAAGGATAATGGGTACAGCCCAAGACCAAATAATCGATTCCCTTATCCAGCATGGGTTGAACAAATTCAATCAATAGTGATTTAAGAGCATCACTTTTCAAGTCTCCTTTTTCTATTAATTCCACTAAGCCCTTTCCTTGCCTTTCAATGATTTCAATACCCGCGGCATGGTTTTGACTAGTACTATGAAAAAGTGCACTTGTTAAGGTACCTCGAGTAGCCAAAACACCAACTTTCTTTGATTTTGAGTTTAAGGCCGCTGGTTTAATTGCCGGTTCAATTCCAATAAATGGAACTGGGTAATTTTGTCTTAAATAGTCTATGGCATTAGTCGTAGCCGTATTGCAAGCCACAACTATTATTTTACAGTTTTGTGCAATAAGCAATTCTGAATTCTTGATGCTCAAATCCAGTATTTCCCTAGGGGATTTTTCTCCATATGGAGCATTTTTACTATCTGCCAAATAAATACAACTTTCATAAGGCATCTGTTTGTTAATCTCCTTCCATATAGAAGTACCACCTACTCCAGAATCAAAAATACCTATGGGGCTTTTGCTCATATTAATTGTTATCGCAACACCTCTGAAATTGGTTTACCTGTAGTTCCGCTAGGGAACGAAATTCCTAATAAAGCAGATATGGTAGGAGCTATATCGGGAATTTCGGTTCGTTCCACTGTACTACCACTTTTAATTCCCTTTCCAAAAAAGAGTAAAGGGGCATGTGTATCGTATATCTGGGGAGAACCATGTGTGGAACCTGTTTTGGAATAGCTTATTGTACCCGGCTTTAGAACTAATAAAACATCTCCTGATCTTTTCTGGTTATAGCCGTTTTGTAAGATATAAGGAATTCCTGTTGTATAGTTATTCTGCCACATTTGATATCCTGTGTACACCCTATCTATATAATCGTAACTTAAAAATTCTTTAGCTATATCCTCTTGAACCTCACTAACATCCAAATCCAGATTCTTTATAATTTTATGGTCCAAGAAAAATTGGTAATTGGAAAAATTCTTGATGATATCCTCGGTCCCGTATTTATACTTTAAAAATTCCGAGAACCTATTCTTGGTCGCAGTATTATCAACATAGCCCGCAGGAATTCTTGTTGATAGCAAATACGAAGGTACATCAATAGCTCCGTGATCCGCAGTTAAAAACACGGTGTACTCCCCTTCTCCCACATTTTTGTCAAGTGCTTTGAATACACGTTCCAAATCCAAATCTAACCTTATATAAGTATCTTCTACTTCTTTGGAATTAACACCGAACATATGCCCTACATAATCCGTACTGGAAAAGCTTATGGCCAAAAAATCAGTTATGTTATCTTTTCCCAATTCTTCCTGTTTAAGCGCTTCAATTGCAAAATCGGCGGTTAAACTATTGCCATAAGGCGTATCTTTAATAACATCAAAATCTTTGGTTTTATCCAATAAGTTTTGTGGGTTGTGAGGAAAAGTTGAAGTGGTCTCGTCATCAAATAGACCTTCAAAAGTATTCTCATCCAATCCACTTTCCACATACGTATTAATATCCCGCAGCGTGTTCCAAGCTTTTTTATAGGACTGTACGGTTCCAGAACTATTAAATTCATTTACCCATTTCGGCAAAGCATCCATATAATAGGTACTCGTAATCCATTTTCCTTCATTACCCCCATAAAACCAATAAGCAGCGTTGGCCGTATGTCCGCCAGGGAGCACTGCCCCCCGATCCTTTAAGGCAATGGCAATAGTCTTACCACGCATCTGGGTATGTAATCTTAATTCGTCCGTAACCGTGGTTACATTCATGCGATGCGGTGACATTTGTCCGGCATCTGAAGTTGTACCTACCGATGCATAGGTATCATCGGAGGCACAATAAACTTCGATATCGTTTTCTTTATCGTACCAATTGTTACCTATAATTCCATGGGTAGCTGGTGTCGTTCCCGTATAAACTGATGTATGTCCGGGTCCCGTACTTGTTGGTGCATAATTAAAGTGATTGTTTTTACAATTGAAACCTTCTTTTACCATTCTTTTAAAACCCCCTTCTTCAAATTGATCATAAAAACGTGTCAGATAATCGTATCGCATTTGGTCCACAACTATACCGACCACCAATTTGGGTCGCGACCTTAATTTTGCATCATCCTCAACGTTATTTCTTCGCTGCGAATAGCAAAATGAAAAAGATAAAATACTTAATAAAAATGTGAGGGAAATTGATGGTAGACTAATTTTCATACTTAAAATATTGTAGTGTAAAAATAAAGAAAATAGCCCTTAAAAAATGAAATGGAAGTTAAATCAAATCCTTTATTGTTATTTTTACGATAAGAAATCTATTTTTAGTAAATGAACTATTTAGCGTCGATTGGCAGCTATTCCATAATGATCGTAGAGGTTTTTAGAAAGCCCACCAAATGGCGTATAATGAAATCCCTGATTTTAAAGGAAATAGATGAATTGGTTTATGGGTCACTTGGCATCATTATTTTTATCTCCTTCTTTATTGGTGCGGTTGTAGCCATACAAACTGCTTTAAACCTGACCAGTCCAATAATACCACGAAGTCTTATTGGGTTTGCTACAAGACAATCCGTAATATTAGAGTTTGCTCCAACCTTTGTATCCATAATTATGGCGGGGAAAGTAGGTTCTTACATTACCTCGAGTATTGGAACCATGAGAGTAACGGAACAAATCGATGCTTTGGAGGTTATGGGGGTCAACTCCCTTAACTATTTAGTATTTCCTAAAATAATCGCGATGTTATTCTATCCCTTTGCCATTGCAATCTCCATGTATGTAGGAATATTTGGAGGGTGGTTGGCAGGTGTATTTGGAGGATTTTTAACCAGTGCCGATTTTGTTACTGGTCTCCAGACCGATTTTGTTCCATTTCATATCGCCTATGCCTTTATAAAAACCTTAATTTTTGCCTTTATTATTGCTACCATTCCTTCTTTCCATGGATATTATATGAAAGGTGGTGCACTTGAAGTTGGTAAGGCCAGTACAACATCTTTTGTATGGACCAGTGTTGTAATTATTATCTTAAACTATTTACTAACACAATTGTTACTGGGCTAATGATAGAGGTGAACGACATACACAAATCATTCGGTAAATCCCATATTCTAAAGGGTATAACCACCGTATTTGAAAAAGGAAAAACAAATCTCATTATAGGTCAAAGTGGATCCGGAAAGACTGTTTTTCTTAAATGTCTTTTGGGATTGTTCTCGCCAGAAGAAGGTAGTATCGTTTACGATGGTAAGGCATATTCAAGTCTTACGGAAAATGAAAAAAGAGATTTACGACAAGAAATGGGCATGGTTTTTCAAGGGAGTGCCTTGTTTGATAGTATGACCGTAGAAGGCAATGTAAAGTTTCCGTTGGAAATGTTTACCAAACAATCCAACTCAGAAATGGAAGATCGGGTGAATACTGTTTTGGCCCGAGTAAATTTGGTAGACGCCCATAATAAATTTCCAGCTGAAATTTCAGGGGGTATGCAAAAAAGAGTCGCCATAGCAAGGGCCATCGTCATGAATCCCAAATATCTTTTTTGTGATGAACCTAATTCTGGTCTAGATCCTAAAACGGCCATTTTAATTGATGACCTTATAAAGGAAATCACGGAAGAATATAATATTACCACCATCATCAACACGCACGATATGAATTCCGTAATGCAAATAGGTGAAAAAATCCTCTTTCTTAAAGATGGACTCAAAGAATGGGAAGGCACCAAGAATGAAATCTTTAAAACCGATAACGAAGCCGTCACCAATTTTGTTTATTCCTCCGATCTCTTCAAAAAGGTTAGACAAATGTATATTGAAGAACGTAATTAGTCTGCAATTACTTCCTTAATTTGAATCTTGTCATTGTTCAAGCGGAGCTTAAGCCAATCCTGTAATTTTTGGGCGTCTTTTTCGGTCTGATTCCTTCTAGCCTCCTTTTTCCATGTTATTTCAAATACAGGAATTGTATCTGTTTTTTCAAAGTCCGTAGATATGAGATAGGAATATCCCAAACGCGATAAGTTTTCGTAGTTCGTTTTAGCTTCCAAGCTAATATCCTTAAATGGGATTTGACCTGATGCACTTTTATTCAACCTAGACAGTTCACCTTCCAAAAAGGCGATTTTTTCATCCTTGCTGTTCAATTGATTTTTCTGGGTCTCATACAACTCGTTTACATACTTAAGTTGATCAATTTCCTCATTCTGACCGCCTTGGATTATTTCCAATTCCGTATTTTTTAGTCTTGGGTTGTCGGTCATTTTACCACGCCAGGTAGCAATTATATTTTCTGGAATAGCTTCATTTCCCATAAAGACCAATTCGATTATTGAATTATTCCCATTATTATATTCTAAATCCGTAAAGTCCTCCAAAAATCGGCCCTGTCCCGAAAATTGATAGGGTGCAACGTTTTCGTCTATGAAAATATTCGCTTGCTTCCTAAATAAGGATTCTTGTAATGCATTCCAAAACGTGATACCAGCCGGTATCATCACTGCGATAGCAACAACGGATGCCAATCTAGCAATGAGCCTACGCCTTTTGGAATTTACATAGCGTACCATTGGAAACTTGAGCAACTTAATGACCAAAAAGGTGGCCAAAGCAATAAAAATGGTATTAATGGTAAATAAATACATGGCACCGCCCGCATAATCCCAATTACCGATGGCCAAACCGAAGCCAACCGTACATAAGGGTGGCATTAAAGCGGTGGCAATGGCCACACCAAAAATAACACTGGCTATGGTACCCTTTTTTGCTCTGGCTATGACAAGTGCCAAACCACCAAAAAAGGCAATAAGTACATCCCGTATATCTGGGGCAGTTCTTGCCAATAGCTCTGATGATTCGTCCTGTAAAGGAAAAAATTTAAAAAAGAGAAAAGCGGTCAAGACACTTAGGACCACCATAACCCCAAAGTTTTTCAAGGATCTTTTTAAGGTGTCTATATCATTGATCCCCACGGACATCCCTATCCCCAAAATGGGTCCCATTAGCGGAGAAATTAACATGGCGCCTATTACCACCGCGGTGGAGTTTGCATTCAAACCAATGGATGCAATGAAAATGGAGCAAATAAGAATCCAGGAAGTATGCCCCTTAAAGGGAATGTCGGCAATTATGGCCTCTTTGGTAGCATCTTGATCGGTATTCGTTCTTATGTCCAAAAGTTCAGATAGAAACTTTTTGACACTTCCGAGCAAACCTTGAAAATCCTTTTTTACCTCGTCACCGCTATCTTGGGAATTATCGGTTGGGGTTACATTGTCTTGACCAAATTTATCTTGCATAGTTAAGCGTAATTATCACCAAATTTTTCCTTGACCGAATTTAGCACCTTTTTTATGTCTTGTTCCTTAGCTTTAGGATAGATTAAAAGTACGTCTTCCTTATCAACTATGATATAATCTTTTAATCCGTCCACAACAACTATTTTCCCTTTTGGTGAACGTATCATATTACCGGTAGCGTTTTCTGATAACAACTTGGCGTTGACTACTGCATTCCCAGTATCATCTTTATCCAACTTATCGAATAACGAACCCCATGTACCCAAATCATTCCAATCAAAGGTAGCCCCCAAAACATAAATTGCTTCGGATTTTTCCAATATGGCGTAATCAATGGAAATATTTTCAGCTTTGGGGTAGTTTTCGGCTATAAACCCTTTTTCCCCTGCTGTGTTCAAATGAGAGGTACCGTCATTAAAGAGTTTGAATTGGCTAGGCTGATATGCTTTAAAGGCATTTACAATTGTGGAAACACTCCACATAAAAATACCCGCATTCCATAAGAAATTTCCTTGTACCAAAAAGTCTTTTGCAGTTTCGTAATCCGGTTTTTCCCGGAATTGACTTACTTTTTTAATTTGATTTTCGTCCGATTTATCAAATTCAATATAACCAAATCCGGTATTGGGAAAAGTAGGTTTAATTCCCAAAGTACAAAGAACATCTTCCTTTTCACATTTTTCAAAACAAGCGGTTACATTTGCGGCAAAAGCTTCTTCATCCTCTATCCAATGATCACTGGGTGCCACGATCATAACACCATTGGGATTCATTTTCTGAATTTTCAGTGCCGCATACAAAATACAAGGAGCCGTGTTGCGCATGGCAGGTTCTAAAACTATCCGATCTTGTTTTACCAAAGGTAATTGCTCCAAAACCAATTCATTGTACCGTTCATTGGTAAGAATCAATATATTCTCGGTGGGAATAAACTTATTTAGTCGTTGAAAGGTTTTCTGAATCAATGTTGTTCCCGTTCCCAACATATCATGGAACTGCTTTGGATACTCTGTGGTACTGATGGGCCAAAATCTTGATCCCACGCCACCGGCCATCAAAACGGCATAATAATTTTTGTTCATCTCAACTATTTATAAGTTCAACTTCGGCATTGGGTTGAAACAGGTATACCTTTCCTGTTTTAATCTCAACACATTCAAACCTTTTCACTTTCTTATTACCTTTCCTAAAAAACTTTCCGTTGTAAATTCTAAAAACACTTCCGAAAGGTAGTTGAAAAACGTAGGTTTTATCGGTTTGTTGTTTATCAAATTGTTGTAAAGCTATGGACAATCTAGCATCCGTACTACTACTTGCCTTAGGATTTTTAAAGTGTAGCGCTAATAGAGGCAAGAGTTTGGATGGAAATATTTCAGGTCTTAGCAAAGGCAGCATCAAAACTTGAAAAGTTCGCTTCCACTCTATTCCATGTGGCTTTATTCTTCGTCCATATTTTTCAAATGCTACCAAATGGGCAATCTCATGTACCAAGGTAATTAAGAAACGATATTTGTTTAAGGTGGCATTAACGGTGATCAAATGTTTACCATTGGAAAGTCTTCTGTAGTCCCCATGTCTGGTAACTCTTTCATTCACTATTTTCAAGTGGACGGCATTTACTTTAATCAGTTCCATACATGAATTTACAGCGCGTTCCGGTAAATATTTTCCAAGGACCTGTTCCATCCAAACAAAAATACCTGAAAATTTTTATTTATTTTGAAATGTTGGTTTTCGACGGATATAAAAACTTACCTCCATCAAACATCATGGGAATTTTTTACAAGAATAGGAAACGGTTAGACATTACAACAAACTATGGTGTGGAGCTGGATACTTGAATTAATTTACCGTTAAAAAGTTTGTTGGCGTTCAATGCAAAATCCTTGATGTAGCGCGCCATTTCCAATGGGGTTACCGGAGCCTGATAGCCTGGAAAAGCCTCTTCGAGCATTTCGGTCTGAACCGCACCAAGGGCGAGTACATTAAATGAAGGACCCGTTTCCTTATATTCCTCCGCCAAAAGCTCGGTTAATGTGATGACGCCCCCCTTACTGGAACTATAAGCGGAAAGCCCGGGAAACTTTGCACTACCCTGAACACCGCCCATTGAACTAACAGTAACGATATGACCTGACTTTGTCATAAAAGGAATTACCAATTTGTTCATGGCCGTTACACCAAAAACATTGACCTCATACACTTTTTTAAATTCTTCTAAAGTAGTTTCGGAAAAAGGTTTGTTCAGTAGCGCACCCGCATTATTAATTAATATATCTACTTTTTTCCAATCATCAACTAAAAATTGTTCCACACGATCAAAGTCGGACGCTTTGGAAAGGTCGAAGGAAAACGCGGTTATATTTTTATGGTCTAGATTTTCAATCGTTTGTTCATTTCTTGAAAGTGCCAAAACGGAGTGCCCTTCATCGGCAAATAATTTTGCCATTTCAAAACCAATACCCCTGCTGGTCCCTGTTATGATTATGTTCGCCATTACTTATATTTTATTTCTCTAGTGTTTGCATTGGCCATACCTTCTACGATGGGAATCATTTTGTTGACTACCCTTGCCATGTGCTCATAGTCCATTTCTGTCGATTCATCGTCCACATTGTGATAATAGGGGAAATTGGTAAAATCGAATGTACTATAGGTCTGCGAGGGTATATTGAATTCTTGGTGAAAAGCATAATTATCCGACCTTTTGAATAGATTAAATTCTTTGGCCTTTGGAAGAAAACCAACCACTTTTTCGCCCGCATACCTATTACTAACCTCAGCCAGGTTAGACAGGTCATATCCCGTTAAATAAACCAAATGATCCTTAGCGACCATTGGAACACCCATCATTTCGTAATTAAGCATTGCGTAAACATCAATACCCTGTTCCTTAAGTTTTTTTGCTAAATGTTTAGAGCCTAACAGCCCCTTTTCCTCTGCACTGAAAAAAGCAAAAATCAAACTTCTTTTATTTGATTTTTCATTTCCGAAATATCTAGCCAATTCCAATAAAGTTGAAGTTCCCGATGCATTGTCGTTGGCCCCATTGGCTATATCGTCCCCGTTCTCCGGGTTTACAATGCCCAAGTGATCATAATGAGCTCCCAAAACAACATACTCATTTTTCAACTTGGGGTCGGTTCCCTCTAAAATTCCAACGACATTAAAAGCGATATCATCAAAATTTTCTAAGGTATCCTTATAGGTCTCAAAATATGGATTGATACCATTGGAATCCAGAATATCCGCTATAAACATGGCTGCCTTGGCAATGCCCTCACTACCAGTTCCCCTACCCTGCAACGCATCCGAAGCCAAATAATCCATGAGTACTGCTATATCCGCTGCGTTTGAAAAATCCTCGTTTGTTCCTTTTCCACTTTTTGGTGGCATTTCTTCGTTGGAGGAATTATTTTCACTTGAAACAACCCTTCCTTTATGACCCTCGGGCCCATCAGGATTTAGTACAGTTTCAGTATTCACCTTTTTGGAACCGCAAGAGGATAATAAAACGACAAAAAGTAAGCTTAGGAAATATTTCATAGCATGATTTTATAAGGATAAAGATAAAAAAAGCATCCCCGAAAAGGGATGCTTTTACCTATTACTTAATTCGAAAACCTGTTTATGCAAGCATAGTAACCGGGTTTTCAACAAAATATCTTAGTGTCTGTAAAAATTGAGCCCCCACTGCGCCATCTACGGTTCTATGGTCACAGGCCAAGGTCAGTTTCATGGTATTACCAACTACAATCTCCCCATTCTTAACCACGGGTTTCTCTACAATTGCACCTACGGATAAAATTGCAGAATTGGGCTGATTTATGATCGAGGTAAACTCTTGTATACCAAACATACCCAAATTAGATACTGTAAAGGTGCTACCTTCCATTTCCGAAGGGGCAATTTTCTTGCTCCGCGCTTTCCCTGCCAAATCTTTAACAGCAGCCCCTATCTGGGTCAGTCCAAGTAAATCGGCATGTTTTACCACTGGGACTACCAAGCCTTCGTCGACCGCTACGGCCACTCCCATATGTATATGGGTATACTGTTTTGTGGTATCTCCGTTCCATGTCGTATTGACCTGCGGATGTTTTCTTAAGGCCATCGCACAGGCTTTAAGAACCATATCGTTAAAGGACACCTTAATATCCGGCAAACTGTTTATTTGCGCTCTGGAGGCTATGGCATTGTCCATATCCACTTCTATAGTCAGGTAAAAATGTGGAGCCGCGAATTTGGAATTGCCCAACGCCTTGGCAATTGCCTTTCGCATATTAGAATTCTTGGTTTCTTCCACACCTTCTTCACCGGATGGAATTGCCATGGAGACTGCAGGTGCCGTTGCAGCTGCCTTATCAGTTTGGGCTACAGCTTTTGGAGCTTCTTCCGGCTTAAAGTTTTCTATGTCCTTTTTAATGATCCTCCCATTATCACCGGTACCGGAAACTTTGGACAAATCTATACCTTTATCCTCCGCTATTTTTTTGGCCAAGGGCGATGCAAAAATTCGATTGCCATCAGATGTCACCGATTTCGAATCTGTAGAAGATTTATCTTCAGTTTCTTTTTGCTTTGGTGCTTCTTCTTTTTTTGTTTCGGAATCGGAACTTTTATTGGATTCCTTAGGTTTGGAATTTAACACGGCGTCAACGTCGGTTCCTTCCGGTCCTATTACCGCCAATACAGCATCTACTGGAGATGACTCACCTTCTTGTATCCCTATATAAAGTAACTTACCGGAATAGAAGGACTCAAATTCCATCGTGGCCTTATCCGTTTCGATTTCTGCCAAAATATCACCTTCCTCAACATCGTCCCCTACTTGCTTTAACCAGCTGGCAACCGTTCCCTCTTCCATGGTGTCACTAAGACGAGGCATCTTTACAATTTCAACTCCTTCGGGAATCTCACCACCTGCAGACTCCTCTACCTCATCACTTGAAGAATCACTTGATTCTTCTTCAGTTGTTTCTTCCTTTTTTTCTTGACTATCACCTTCACCGTTCAACATACCGGAAATATCCTCACCTTCTTCACCAATTATGGCCAGCAACGTATCAACAGGGGCACCATCTCCTTCTTTAATACCAATATGGAGCAAGGTCCCTTCATGAAAGGATTCGAACTCCATGGTAGCCTTATCCGTTTCAATCTCTGCCAAGATATCGCCTTCCTCAACTTTATCACCTACATTTTTCAACCACTTTGCAACGGTACCTTCTTCCATGGTATCGCTTAATCGCGGCATGTTTATTATTTCTGCCATTTAATTACAATTTATGTTGAACGAATGGAAAATCTTCTTGCTCATAAACCATATCGTACAATTGCTGTACGGGTGGATAATCCGATTTCTCTGCAAACTCTTCGCACTCCTTAACCGATTCCTTGACTTTTTTGTCAATTTTTTTAATTTCCTCGTCGGTAGCGTATTTTTTCTCTTTTATTATATCCAACACCTGCGTTATCGGATCTATCTTTTTATATTCCTCTACTTCATCCTTTGTCCTGTAATGTTGTGCATCTGACATGGAATGACCTCTATATCTGTAGGTCTTCATCTCCAAGAAGGTAGGTCCTCCACCCGTACGCGCCCTTTCTATAGCTTTACTCATTTCTTGGGCTACGGTAACGGGATTCATTCCATCCACGGGACCGCATGGCATCTCGTAACCTAAACCTAATTTCCAGATATCCGTAGAAAAGGAGGTTCTTGCAACTGAAGTACCCATGGCATATCCATTATTCTCACAAATGAAAACGACCGGTAGTTGCCATAGCATGGCCAAGTTGAAGGTTTCGTGAAGTGACCCTTGCCTTACCGCTCCATCTCCCATATAGCACAAAGTTACCGCATCACTACCATGATATTTATCGCCAAATGCCATACCTGCACCTAAAGGGATTTGTCCCCCTACAATACCATGTCCACCATGAAAACGATGCTCTTTGGAAAAAATATGCATGGAACCGCCCATTCCTTTAGACGTTCCCGTTACTTTTCCATATAATTCAGCCATAACTCTCTTTGGATCCACTCCCATGCCAATGGGTTGCACGTGGTTCCTATAGGCAGTAATCATTCTGTCCTTTGTAAGGTCCATCGCATGCAGGGCTCCCGCCAATACCGCTTCCTGACCATTATATAAGTGAAGAAAACCTCTTACTTTTTGTTGAATGTATACAGCTGCGAGCTTATCCTCAAACTTTCGCCAAAACAGCATGTCCTCGTACCATTTCAAATAAGTTTCCTTGGTGATTTTTTCCATCGATTTATAAAATTAAAACAAATTAATCGGACTCAAAAGTAATGTTCAAGAAGTACATCACAAGTGAACAAAAATACACATATAAATGAATGGATAAAAATAATAGAAATAAAAGCTAGAAGAAATTATAGCCTTAACAAAAATAGCCAATTCCTTGTTTTAACGAAAGACTAAATCAATTGGTTATTTTAAATAGGTATTATTGAATCCTAGGGGTAAAATATCTGCTATGGAATTACATTGAATAATCTTACCTTGGGCACCCATCATCAATATCTTAATAGGTTTTTCTTGCTTGAACTCATACTCAAAAATGGATTGTCTACAATTACCACAGGGTGCAGCAGGCTCACTTACCTGATAATCTTTAGATGAAGCCGTTATAGCTATTGCCTCTATAGTAATTCCAGGAAATTTAGCACCCGCTTGAAATACCGCAACGCGCTCAGCACAAAGTCCGGACGGGTAAGAGGCGTTCTCTTGGTTGCTACCGATTACAATTTCACCATTTCGCAATAAAACTGCAGCACCTACTTGGAAATTGGAATATGGTGCATAGGCATTTGCTCTCGCTTCCACTGACATTTCAATCAATTTCCTATCATGCTCGGCCAAATCTACCAATGCGTCATACACAACAATATCAAAACTAATTTTTTTAATCTCTGCCATGTTGCTAAGGTAATTTATTATTGACTTAAACAAAGGAACCCGCAATATGCGGGTTCCTTTGTTTTTAAAATTTTACTATTAATCGTTATAGTATTCTTCGCCCAAACTAAACGTTAAGGCAAATCTCAATGTGTTTTCCAATGGATTTCTAACTTGTGAAGTAGAGAACAGATAGGACAGATCTATTTGAGCGGCTTTAAATTTGAAGCCCGCTCCTAAAGTAAAGAACTTCCTAGAACCCTTTTCCTCACTCTCGTTAAAATATCCAGTCCTTACCATAAACGAATCTTGGTAGCTGTACTCTGCACCCAGCGCCCATGTAAACTCTTTTAACTCCTCACTGAAACCATCAGGAGCATCCCCGAAAGATCCAAAGATTCCGCTAAAACCTGTTTCATTCTGGTAAATATCATTATCCGCAGAATCAATATCACCATCACCATCAAAATCTTGAGGAGTTGGAACCAACAATTTATTGAACTCCGTGGTTATTCCTATAACATTATCTTGGTCCAAAATAAAATCAAAACCAGCTCCAAATTTTAAATTACTCGGTAGAAAATTTTCTTGACCACCCTCATCATACTGTATTTTTCCACCTATATTGGAAATATTGAAACCTGCCCTCCAACGACCATCGAAGTTATTATAGGCTATTTCTCTTGACCTATAGTAACCTGCCACGTCAACAGCAAAGGAACTGGCGGCTTGGGAATCCACAGTTCCATTTTGAGGCAACTTCAAGTTAGATCTAATAAACCTACCTGCAACGGCCATGGAAAAAGTTGGACTCAATTTTAAGGAATAAGAGCCATCCAAAGCCAATTCGTTCGGTTTGGCCAGAGTGCCTGGGTCATTTGCAAATTGCCTTAACTCTATTTCGCCTAATGTAAAATATCGTAAACTAACTGCGAAGGCACTTTGCTCATCTATTTTATTGTAAAAACTGGCGTTAAGCAGTGATATATCAGTGATTATACTTTCTAAATATGGCGTATAACTTACACCGATTCCCATTTTACGTTCAGCAAAGGCGAACTTTGCAGGGTTCCATTGCTGGGAAAAAGCATCTGTAGAGGTGGCTACACCCATATCACCCATGCCAGCAGAACGGGCATCAGCGGCTATTGTTAAAAATGGAACTGCCGTTGTTATCACCCTTTGATCTTCCTGGGCACTTGTTTTCACTAAAAACAATAACAATAAAATAATTGGAAGTTTTTTCATTTCGAATTATATAAAGTAGGTCAAATTAATTTTCAATTTTATAGGTAAACGTTATTTTCCATATAATCTTGCTCCAAATACATTTATTTTTCTTAGTACTTCTCTTTTAGGTTATGATTTATCACTTTCTACACTTTAATTAAATCTAGTTTACCCATTAATATACTATTACAGCGTTTGGTACGTTATTCCTGTTAGATAGAACCATTTAAAAATGCAACTTACCATGTTGAAGTTAAAAATGTTTTGCTCGATGAAATATTATAACCAAAACATCGTTTTAACCAGCGAAAGCGACATAAATTAATTAAAATCCAAATCAATTAGACTAACAAACCATTAGTTTAAACAGATTGAACTCAAGTCCTAATTATGAAAAAACAGTTTATTAAAGTTTTACTCTCATGCACCGTAATTGCGGGAGGTTTTACAGTAACCAGCTGTTCCAAATCTTCATCCTCCAAAAATGTGTCAAGAGCTACAGGTTGGAAGATAAATGAAAAGGAAGGTGGTTTTCAATACAATACAGATTTCAAAGAACAGGAAACAGCTCCTGGTTTGGTGTTTGTGGAAGGTGGAACCTTTACAAAAGGAAAAGTACAGGATGATGTAATGCATGACTGGAACAACACGCCTACATCCCAACATGTTCAATCCTTTTATATGGATGAAACTGAGGTGACCAATCTGATGTACTTGGAGTATTTGGATTACCTAAAAAGTGTTTACCCACCGGAAAATCCAAAATATGCCAATATATATAAGGGTGCATTACCGGATACACTGGTTTGGAGAAACAGGTTAGGTTTTAACGAAACCATGACCAATAACTATTTGAGACACCCAGCTTATGCGGAGTATCCTGTGGTAGGTGTAAATTGGATTCAGGCAACGCAATTTGCAGAATGGAGAACGGATCGTGTAAACGAAGTAATGTTGGAAAGAGAAGGATATCTATCCGAAGATGCAAAATATCAGGCCATAAATGGTGAGGTCGCTGGAACCTTTAGTACAGAAGCCTATCTCAATAGACCAGAATCTGTTTATAACGGACAGATTGACTCCCTTCAAGGTAAAATGAAAAAGGACAGTGTTTCCACATTCGCCAAAAGGAGTAGTGGTATAATTATGCCAGAATACAGACTACCAACGGAAACGGAGTGGGAATATGCTGCACAGGCTCAAGTAGGACAACGAGAGTATAACAACTACAGAGGTCGGAAAAAATATCCTTGGGAGGGAGATTACACAAGAAATGGCCAAAGAGTTGGCCGAGGTGATCAACTTGCCAACTTTAAACAAGGAAAAGGTGATTACGGCGGAATTGCAGGTTGGTCGGACGACGGTGCAGACATTACCGCAGAAGTTATGTCCTACAAACCAAATGACCTAGGTCTTTATGATATGGCCGGTAACGTAGCCGAATGGGTTGCCGACGTATATAGACCAATAGTTGATGATGAAGTAAGTGATTTTAACTATTATAGAGGTAACATTTACATGAAAACAGCAATAGGAGAAGATGGGAAAGTAAATATTCTTAGAGACTCCATTGTTTATGACACTTTACCAAACGGAAAAGTTGTTGCGGTAAATTTACCTGGCGAAATAAAAATGGTTCCTGTTGATGAGGAGGAAACCTATCTTAGAACCAATTTCTCCTCAAGTGACAACAGAGGATATAGGGATGGGGACCCGGGTTCTTCTAGATTCTTTGACCGTTTTAGCGACGAAGAAGAAGATGAAAAACAGTCTATGTATAATTCACCTAAGCATAAAGTCGAGAGAGACTCTACTGGAAAGTTGATTAGACAATACGATCAGTCTAACAATAGAACTTCGTTGATCAATGATGAGGTCCGTGTTTACAAAGGTGGTTCTTGGAGAGATAGAGCCTACTGGTTAGACCCAGCACAAAGAAGATATTTGCCACAATATATGGCCACCGACTATATCGGTTTCAGATGTGCCATGTCCAGAGTTGGTTCTAAATCTAAAACTAAAAACAAAACCGTTAGAGGGAAAAAAGCTAAATAACTTTTCTTCAAGAGATAACTACAAAAGCCCTTTTAATAAAGGGCTTTTTTTTATCTTCGATTTTATGAAAATAATTGAACTCCACAAGATTTTTCTTGATTACCCCAACATATGTACGGACACAAGAAAAATTAAAAAAAATGATATTTTTTTTGCCCTGAAAGGAGATAACTTCAATGGCAACAAATATGCTGATGAAGCTTTGAATAAAGGTGCCTCTTTTGCTATAATTGATGAAAAGAAGTTCTACGGTGACCAAAAAATATTGGTAAAAGATGTCTTAAGTACACTACAAGAACTAGCAAAATTCCATAGAAAATTCAGCAAAGCTAAAGTCATTGGATTAACGGGGAGCAATGGTAAAACAACAACAAAAGAATTAATCAATGCAGTGTTATCTCAAAAATATAAGACCATAGCAACTTCCGGGAATCTAAACAATCATATTGGAGTTCCACTGACATTGTTATCCATTAAAAAAGATACCGAAATTGCAATAGTAGAGATGGGAGCCAACCATCAAAAAGAAATTGATTTTTTAAGTAAACTTACGGAACCAGATTTTGGGTACATTACAAATTTTGGCAAAGCCCACTTAGAGGGCTTCGGCGGAGTAGATGGCGTTATTAAAGGTAAAAGTGAATTATATGATTATCTAATCTCCGAGGATAAAGGAGTTTTCATGAATGCGGATGACTCCATTCAGCAAAAAAAATTAAAAGGATATATAAAAAAATATGGGTTTAGTACTTCGAATCCCAAATTCTATCAAATAAAACTGGTTAGCGCAAATCCCTTTGTAGTTGCGGAGGCAGAACAAACCAAAATATATTCCAACTTAATTGGAGATTATAATTTTACAAATTGCTGCGCTGCTATCCTTATAGGTAAATATTTCAATGTAACCTTGCAAAAAATAAAATCAGGTATTGAAGGCTATACACCCTCGAACAACAGATCCCAGATTATTAAGAAAAACGGGAATCATATTATCTTGGATGCTTATAATGCAAACCCCACGAGCATGAGCGCAGCAATTCTGAATTTTGCCAAAATGAAATCTGAAAATAAAGTGCTTTTTTTGGGCGATATGTTTGAACTCGGTGATTCTGCAAAAGACGAGCATCAAGAAATCGCTTTATTGGCAAGAAAACTAGACTTTGAAAAAGTATATCTAATTGGCAAAAACTTTAATGAAATTGAAAGTAACTACTTGATATTCGAATCTTTCGATGATTTGAAAACCCATCTACTCAAAAACAAAACAATTACAAATTCTTCCATTTTCATAAAGGGGTCCAGGGGAATGGCACTAGAAAGAATACTGGAATTGCTATAAATAATTACTTTAAGGTAGTCTTTCATTTAAAAGGTTGTGGGATATACTGGATTCGAACCAGTGACCTCTGCCCTGTCAAGGCAGCGCTCTAAACCAACTGAGCTAATATCCCAAAACAGGGCTAAGGTAAAATTTATTTACTATTCTGAAAACTTATTTTAGCCGATATAGTGCTTACCAAGATTTTTAATGGCTTTGCTCCCAAGATTTGAACCATTTTTTATAATTCAACTGAAATTTCTGTATTTCCAAAACTACTGTTATAAAACTGACTTAAATATTGTATTTTTAAGACGGTATGCTGAAAAATAATGAATTACTGAATATTGGATTTACTTGTCTGATACTATTCCTTGTGTCTTGTGGTACCGACATGCCGGAGCCTGTGGAAATTGCCTACCAAGAATTACCTGACAAGGTAGATTTTAATTTTCATGTAAAACCCATTCTCTCCGATCGTTGCTATAGCTGTCATGGACCTGACCCCAATACCCGTAAAGCTGGACTTCGCTTGGACATTGAACAAGAAGCTTTTAAAAAATTATCTAGCGGAAATAATGCCTTTGTTCCTGGTAATCCTGGGAATAGTGAGAGTATAGTAAGAATCTTAAGTACTGAACCAGAAATACAAATGCCTCCGCCCGAATCTAATTTATCTCTTACACCAAGGGAGAAGGCTATGCTTATAAAATGGATTGAACAGGGTTCCGAATGGAAGTCACATTGGGCTTTTGCAAAACCAGAAAAAAGCAAACCTAAACCTGTTGAGAATAAAATTTGGCCATCTAATAATAAAATTGACCAATTCGTTCAACAGCAACTTCAACAAAACGGATTCGAGCCCTCACCAGAGGCCGACAAGGAAAGATTAATTAGAAGGGTTACCATGGATTTAACGGGATTGCCCCCTACCCTTTCAGAAATTGATGCATTTGTAAAGAATGAAAGCCCCAACGCCTATGAAAAAGTAGTTGATAGACTATTACAAACCGATGCCAACGCAGAACGTCTTGCTTTGGATTGGCTAGATATTTCCCGTTATGCCGATTCACATGGTTTACATGCCGATGGTTGGCGTCTTATGTGGCCATGGCGAGACTGGGTCATCAATGCCTTTAAGGATAATATGCCATATGATCGGTTCGTAACTTGGCAATTGGCCGGGGATTTATTACCCAATGCCACAAAAGAGCAAAAGTTAGCTACAGCCTTTAATAGAAACCACCCAATGACAGCAGAAGGTGGGGCCATAGAAGAAGAATTTCGTCTAAATTATGTTTGGGACAGGGCAGAAACAGTTGGAACCGCCTTATTGGGCCTGACTGTAGCCTGTGCACGCTGCCATGACCATAAATTTGATCCCATTTCACAAAAAGATTATTATCAACTGACCGCCTTTTTCAATAACGTTAAAGAACTGGGTATGACAGGTGATGACGGTAATTACGGACCCATGCTGTCCCTACCGGATAAGCAAACTGAAAAGAAACTACAAACCCTTGAAGATTCAATCCAGAAGAAAGAAAAACAATTACAACTTACCAGAAAAGAAATTGCTGACTTAGATACGTTTATAGAACGGTTACCTAATAGTCTAAAAGACGATGGTTTAATTGATCATTACCCTTTGGATATATTAATGAAAAGTGGCAACACATTTTTGATTGACAATAATAAAAAAGCTACCGCTAATAAAGCTCCAAAAATTGTAGCAGGAAAGCATGGAAATGCGATGGAATTCACTGGAGAATATGACGAAATATATCTTCGAAATATTCCAAATTTCGAATGGACAGATACTTTCTCAGGGGCACTCTGGATAAACACAACTAAACGTGAGAATTCCAAAACACAACAACTTTTAGGCACATCTGGAGATAAGAACAATTTCTGGCGGGGGTGGGATTTTTATCTGGATAGCCTTAATTATTTAAATGTTCGTTTAATACATTCACTTCCCCACAATTATATTCACATAAAATCCAAACAATCAATACCGTTAAATGAGTGGAAACATGTAGGCTTTAGTTATGATGGATCAGGAAAAGCCAAAGGATTATCCCTGTTTATAGATGGAAGCAAAGTAGCTATTGAAATAGGATATGACAAATTATATAAATCAATTAAAACTATTAAATCAGCTATCCATACGATTTATAATCAACCCGTAAAAGTTGCTAAAAGTTACCGAGGTTTTACGGGGGAGAACGGGATTTTCAAAGGTGCACTGGATGACATTCGAATATATGAAAGAGAAGTATCCCAAGCAGAAATGTTGGCGTTAGCCTCTTCGGAAAATACCTCGCAACCATTACCTCAAAAACTCGCAAAGGAATTCTTAGTAATGAATTCACCAAAAGGAAACACGATAAAAAAAGAACTAAAAAACCTCAGAAATCAATGGTTACAGTTAATGATGCCCGTAATGGAAGTTATGGTCATGGAGGAAATGCCTGAAAATAGGCAAGCCTTTGCCTATGACCGTGGAGATTATTCCAAGCCCATATATAAAGTCAAAGCCTTGACTCCAGAAGTACTACCAGCCTTCCCGGATGAATATCCAAAAAATAGACTTGGGTTATCCAAATGGCTTTTTTCCAAAGAAAACCCTCTTACAGCAAGAGTCACCGTGAATAGGTATTGGCAGATGTTGTTTGGTAACGGTCTGGTAAGAACACCTCAAGATTTTGGCGTTCAAGGGGATTTACCTTCTCATCCACAACTTTTAGACTGGTTGGCAGTTTCATTTATGGAAAGTAGTTGGGATGTAAAAGCCTTGCTAAAAACTATGGTGATGTCACATACCTATCGCCAATCGTCTAAAGTCCCTATTGAAATGCGAGAAAAAGACCCTAAAAACGTTTTTTTGGCTAGAAGTAATAGTTATCGTCTTCCTGCGGAAATGATACGCGATAATGCCCTAGCTGCGAGTGGATTGTTGGTTCAAAAGCTAGGAGGTGAAAGTGTTAAACCATACCAACCGGGCAATCTTTGGATGGAAAAAAATACGTTTTCCCACATGTTATTGAAGTACGAAGAATCGAAAGGTGACAATCTATACAGAAGAGCCATGTATACTTTTGTTCGGCGAAATTCCCCTCACCCGGCCATGACTGCCTTTGATGCTCCCAATAGGGAAATTTGTACTGTAAAGCGTGAAAACACAAACACACCTTTGCAAGCATTGGTTTTACTCAATGACACAGAGTTCGTTGAAGCATCAAAAGTATTGGCAGAGCGCATGCAAAAGGAAGGTGGCGAATCCTTGGATGCACAAATTTCATACGGGTTCCGACTAGCTGTTAGTCGTTTTCCTAAATCAGAAGAAAAGAGAATACTGAAAGAACTTTATCAGGAACAAGCCAATCGATTTAGAAAGGAGCCAAGAGAAGCACTGGAATTATTATCTGTTGGGCAGAAAGAGATAGACGTGGCTCTAGAAAAAACTAAAACCGCAGCTTTGACCATGGTTGCGAACACTATGCTAAATCATGACGAAGCTTATATGAAACGATAATTTATGTGTACCCATAACGAAAATAAAAATTATACAAGACGTGATTTTCTTACAAAAACCAGTTTAGGAATGGGAGCCCTTTCATTGGCTTCTATTATTGACCCAACGGGTTTATTTGCCAAGGAAAAACCATTGTTGATCAATCCAATTAATGGAGGAGTTTTAGGTAAACCTCATTTTCCGCCCAAAGTTAAACGGGTAATATATTTATTTCAAAGTGGTGCACCGTCCCAGTTGGATTTATTCGACCACAAACCGTTATTGAATAAACTTAATGGCCAGAATTTACCAGAAAGTGTACAACAAGGGCAACGCCTTACTGGAATGTCATCAGGGCAAGCCACTTTACCTATTGCAGGGTCTCCTTTTTCTTTCAAGCAGCACGGGGAAAGTGGTGCTTTAGTCAGTGAGCTGATGCCATATACCTCAAAAATTGCCGATGAACTTTGTTTTATAAAATCAATGTATACGGAGGCCATTAACCATGATCCAGCGGTAACATTCTTTCAAACAGGATCACAACTTCCAGGAAGACCTTCCATTGGTTCCTGGGTAAGCTACGGATTGGGTACGGATAATAAAAACCTACCTGAGTTTGTTGTGTTGGTAACTAAGGATAAATATGGTCAGCCTTTATATTCCCGAACTTGGGGAAATGGTTTTTTGCCCTCTCAACATCAGGGTGTGCAGTTTAGATCAGGCAAAGACCCCGTACTCTATTTAACCAATCCTCCCGGTATTGATGGTAAAAGTAGAAGGGCACAACTTGACCATCTTCAAAAGCTCGAAAAACTAAATCACCAAGATGTTGGTGATCCCGAAATTTTAGCCCGAATGGCCCAATATGAAATGGCATTTCGTATGCAAACGTCCGTACCTGAAATTATGGATACCTCCGACGAGTCCGAAGCCACCTATGAATTATATGGGGAAGATAGCCGAAAGCCTGGAACCTTTGCTGCCAATTGTCTACTTGCCAGAAGACTTGCCGAACGTGATGTCAAATTTATTCAATTATACCATCAAGGCTGGGATCAACATGGAAATTTACCGAATGCCATTAAGGTTCAATGTAAAGAAACCGACCAGGCGACTGCCGCCCTGATTACCGATTTAAAGCAACGGGGTTTATTAGAAGATACTTTGGTGATTTGGGGAGGTGAATTTGGTAGAACAAACTATTCCCAAGGGCAGCTTACGGATACAAACTTTGGCCGTGATCATCATCCAAAATGTTTTACAATTTTTATGGCCGGTGCCGGAATCAAAAAAGGATTTTCTTTGGGAGCTACAGATGATTTTGGATATAATGTGGTGCAAAGACCTGTTCATGTTCACGATTTTCAAGCCACACTTATGCATTTATTGGGGGTTGACCACGAACGTCTCACTTTTAAGTCCCAAGGCAGAAGATATAGACTTACCGATGTACATGGTGATGTCGTAAAGGAAATACTCGCTTAAAAAAGAAAGAACATGTACAGTAAAAAAAGAAGAAATTTTATTAAAAAAACGGCTATTGCCGCAACGGCAGGAGCTGTTTTACCCAATTATACATTTGGGATTATAAATCGAAGAAACATGAAAGAAGTGGTTGGCCATGGAGACTTTAAATATTACGTGGATAAAGAGTGGGGCGTTCAAGACCCTTCTAAAGTTCCAGTAAATGACTGCCATGAAATGGTACTAGACACCCAAGGCCGTATTTTTATGACCACCACAGGAACTGATAACAATAATGTTATAATCTATAACAAGTCAGGAAAGGTACTTTCTTCTTGGGGCACCCAATTTCCAGGAGCCCATGGATTATCAATAGCAGGTGAGGGTAGTGACCAGTTTTTATTTATTACCGATCCAGAAACACACCAAGTACATAAAACCACATTGGACGGCAAAATTATTATGACGCTTAATCGACCAAAAGAGATTAATGGGTATGCTAAAAATGAGGAGTTCAAACCAACTGAGACGGCAATAATGTCCAATGGTGATTTCTTTGTTGCTGATGGTTATGGTAAAAACTTCATTATTCACTACAATGCCAATGGAAAATATCTAGGACATTTTGGAGGAAGTGGGAACAAGAATGATCAATTTAATTGCTGTCACGGTATAACTTTAGATACGAGAGATAGTGCCAAACCTACTCTGTTAATTACATCTCGTGCGAGTCAGGAATTTAAACGTTTTTCGCTAGATGGAAAACACATAGAAACAATTTCTCTCCCAGGATGTTCTATTTGTAGACCCGTAATCCATGGAGATAATATCTATTTCGCAGTTATCGTAACCAAAACTTGGGATTCGTGGGATGGTATGCTTGCTGTTCTAGATAGGGACAATAAAGTAATTTCATTACCAGGTGGAAGCACTCCAGAATATACAGATGGAAAATTAATACCTCCAGTTTTCGATGGTAACACATTTAGAAATCCTCATGATGTTCTCGTAGATAAAGATGAGAATCTTTATGTTCCACAATGGGCATCCGGAAAAACCTATCCTATTAAATTAAACCGTATTTAAGAACACCATTGAGGATGAATCTATTCCTAGTATTTGATTTCACCAATTTTGTTGGTCGGTTTCATCCACTTTTTGTACATCTCCCTATAGGATTTTTGCTTTTAGGCATTCTAATGGAATGGTACCAGAGATTCCGTAAAAACGAGAAATTGAGCAACTTAATTAGCTACACCTGGCTTTTGGGAGGATTAGGTGGTGCTTTGGCAGCTTTCTGTGGGTGGTGGTTAGGTGAGTCCGGTTTGTATTTTGAGGACGATCTATTTCTACATCGTTGGATCGGTATAGCAATAGTAGTATTAGCTTTCATAGGGTGGTGGATAAAGAAAACTCCTAAAAAATATCCTAATATTATCCATCATTGCGTAAATATTCTTCTAATTGCAATCCTTACTTTCGAAGGACATTTGGGTGGAAATCTGACACACGGCGAAGCATATTTATTTGAGTATGCACCTGAAGGAATAAGAAATATGGTGTTGGGTGAAAAAGAAAGAGCCGTAGATCTCTCCACGGCAGATTCAGTTATTGTATACAATGATTTAGTAAAGCCTATTTTTCAAGAAAAGTGTTTTGCATGCCATAATAATAAAGTGAAACGTGGAGGTTTAAATATGGCTTTCAAAGATTCTTTGTTAGCAGGGGGTGATGGCGAATCGGTATTATTGGCAAATAACGCTCAAGAAAGTGAGTTATTTAGACGTATAACCCTTCCGAATAATAATTTAAAGTTTATGCCACCAGTTGGTAACCCTTTGACCTATGATGAAATCAAAATAATAGAATGGTGGATAGAACAAGGGGCATCTTTTGATAAATTAGTAGTAGACGTAAATGTAGCGGAAGATATCAAACCAGCTTTAATACGAAAATATAATCTAGATACCAGTCCAAGACCATATTATGAAATGGTCAGTATAGCACCAATGGATAGTATACAGTTAGAAGCTTTGGAAGAAAAGGGTTTTACCGTTAACGTCTTAGGGGGTAAAAACCCACTATTGGATGTAAAATATTCGGGAAAGGAATTGACCAATGAACTCCTAAAAAGTCTAGAACCTGCTGCGAAACATATAACGTGGCTATCGTTGGGAAAAACTAATATATCTGACGAAGGACTTTTAATAATTGCTAAGTTTGAGAACTTGACAAGATTACAACTAGAAAACACTAAAATATCTGACAAAGGAGTTAAAGCCATATCGAATCTAAAACATCTAGAAGCCCTAAATCTATACGGCACGGAAGTTACGAATGATTGTCTATCAGATATAGGCAAGATGGAAGGACTTAAAAGAGTTTATTTATGGGCAACTAAAGTCAATGCTTCCGATGCCAAATCATTGGAAGAAAGCAAAGAAGGTCTTCAAGTAATTATAGGCCAAGGCTAAAGGACTAAACAATGAAATTGGGGTAACTTTGAAATTTAAGAACAGTAAGCCATGGGCTAAGCATGGGTTGTTTCTTTATATTTTCAAAGAACTATTTATTAAGTTCCATATTATTGGAAAATAAAAAAATCCACATCTAACGATATGGATTTTTTACTTAATGTGGGCCCTACTGGATTCGAACCAGTGACCCCCTGCTTGTAAGCGCGAATATTTGTGTTTTCATTTACTTTCATTTTTCTTCAATTTCTGGAAACCCTTGTATTTATTGGGTTTTTATTTTTACTTGCTTTCATGCGTTTTCAAAAAAAGGTGGAATTTGTTTCACCTATGTTTCACCCCTAAAGAGAAAAGCATGGTAAGTATTAAATTAAAATTGAAAAACAAATCAAACGCTGAGGACAAACATTCTATTGTTTTACAAATACTGAAAGATAGACAGAAAAAAGTTATTGCAACTGGACTTTTGGTCAAAAAAATATTTTGGGATGAAAAGGAACATTGTTTTAAAACCAGACATCCTAATTCGATGCAGAACAATCGTTTGTTGGACACCATTAAAATCAAAGCGAGGAATATCATTTCTGAATTTGAAATAGACGATATTGATTTTACCCTGAATGAATTTGAAAACCGTTTTCGATTTGGTTCAAAAAGAAGTAAAATCAATTTGTTCGAATTTTGGAATTCGGTCGTTAGGGATTTAGAATTATCCGGCAGAATGGGTTACGCCCGAACAAATAGAGATACTATAAACTCTTTAAAAATCTTTCATAACAGACCCGTATTATATATGCGTGAAATCAATACTACGTTCTTGGATAAGTATGAAGTCTTTCTAAGGAGCAGAGGCGGTTCAAATGGAGGTATCTCTGTGCGCATGAGAAGTATACGGACGATTTTTAACTTGGCGATTCGTAGAGACTTAATTAAGCAAAACCTATATCCTTTCCATAAATACAAAATATCCAAGCTTCGCGGCAAACGGATCAAGCACGCCTTAACTATATCGGAAGTCGAATCTTTCAAAAATGTGGATTGCAAGGAAGACATCCAGCTGATCCATGCCAAGAACTATTTTTTATTTAGTTTTTATACCAGAGGAATGAACTTTGCCGACATGATGCGACTAAAATGGTCCGATATTTCAAAAAAACGAATCACTTACGCACGGGCTAAAACTCAAGGTAATTTTTCCATAAAGATTTTGCCTCCAGTTAAAGAAATCTTGAATTTCTACAATCAGAACAGGACAGATACAAACTATGTCTTCCCTATTCTGTTATATGAAGGCATGACACCAATACAAATCGAGAACCGGAAACACAAAACACTCGGGCATTATAATAAAAGTTTAAAAATACTCGCTAAGAAAGCAGGTATAGCCAAAAATGTCACTAGCTATGTTGCACGTCATAGTTTTGCTATGTGCCTACGTGAGAAGGGTATCGGCATTGATGTAATCGGGGAGACACTTGGCCATAAAAGTGTGCTGACCACAAAAGCGTATGTTCGCGAGTTTGGCATTGAAGTATTGGATGAGGCTGTAGAAGTATTGTTATGGTGAAATATTCAATATGATGTTTATTTCAGTTAAAAGGCGGACTTTTGAAAGATAATTTCCGGTATAGCAATCTGGATTATGGCCATGTTATGGACGGTGTAGCCTTCCCTAATAATAGACCAATTAAAATTTGTTGAGCTGTTCGTTTTTTAGGGGTTTGCATTCAAGGATAAAAGAGGTCCTTGTAGAAAGTCCCGTCAAGAAAACGAATTTATCGCTTTACTATCGGTAAGGCGGACTCAATCCTCCTTTTAGCTTTGGAATGAAGCTCTTCTAGAACGCTCAAGACAGGTCCTCCTTTCTTGTCCCAATCGCAATCGGGGCGGGAAGGGTTAGCGGAATGAAAAGCTAAAAGCGGGGTATGTGTCCAAGATTATTTAGTGAAGCTCATTTTCTGAAATGGAGGGAAACGGAATGAAGGGAAATGTGCTGAACGGTTAAAAAACAATACTATTTTAAAAAAGTACAATTCCCAGTACTTTTGCTGTTAATTTGAGATTAAAAGGCAAACTATCAATGAAATGAACTGTTGGACACATCATTAAGACTATCGTTTTCAAAAATTTAATGGTGTTCACTACTGACCCAAATATTTATTTGGAGGGAATGAAAATCACCCCACCACACTACTCAACTTGAACATAGGTAGGTACATAGAAACTAAGATCACCCCCACAAAAATTCCAATGACCACAATTATTAAGGGTTCCATCAAGGTGGAGAGGAGTTTTGACTTTTGCTGTACCTCTAAAGCATACTGATCACTCAGTCTTTTGAAAATATATTCGGTTTGGTTGGTTTCCTCGGCCACCTTGACCAAAGAGACCATTTTGGGGCCGAAAATTGGGTTTTTGGCCATGCTCTCATGGAGGCTCTTTCCCTTTAGGATATTTTCCTCCACCTGGGTCAATGCCTGATTCAAAGGTTGAAAACTAATCATTTTATTGACCAGTTGCATGCTATTTAGCATAGGAACTTTGGAGGATGTCAATAGCTCCACAGCCTGGGTGAACTGGGCCAAGTGCACCGTTGTAATGAAGGACCCTAAATAGGGTATTCGCTTCATGATACGGTCTTTACCTGTCCTATACCAATCCTTTTTTGAATTTACTTTTCCCAATACGAAAAGAAGGAGTATCGTTACGGGTAAGGTCCAACCATAATCCCTAATGAAATTGGAAGCACTAATGATCATTTTGGTAATCCCGGGCAATTCCACGCCATTCTGCTTAAAAATATCCTCGAACATGGGTACCACCATGCGCAACATAAAGACCACAACCAAAATAGCGGTGCATAATATGATGAGTGGATACGTCAATGCATTTAGCAAATTCCTTCGCTGTTCGTTCTTACGCTGATAGAACTGTCCCAATTCCTCCACAATACGGGGAAGGGTGCCTGTCTCCTCCCCTATTCTTATGGAATGATATTCATACTCTGTGAACTCGTTCATATGCTCGAGAACTTCATGGAAGCTATTTCCGGCTATCAAGGAATTCGACATTCCTTCAAAAAAGCCGATGTACTTTTCTTTTTTTTGACTCCCTTGAATCAGGGTAATGGCATCTTTCAACTGGATTCCCGCTTTGAGCAATACCGCCAATTCCGAGTAAAAGTCTTCCTTTCGTTTGTTGCCAAACAGCTTTCCAAAGGACACTTCCTTTTGGAGCAGCTCCTGAAGCCAATCCTTTTGTTCGGTTTCCTTAGGGGTCGTAATAGTATGTTCTAGTTTAAATCCGCTCATGGTACAAGGTTCATGTAGGTTTCCGGGGTGTTTTCCTTAAAAACGAATATATTCGCTCCTCCAGTTTCTTTACTACTTTCAATCGATATGGCATCTATTTCACCATTGGAAACTTCTCGGTTCTCAAAATAAAAGGTGACGGAATCATATTCCAACACAAGAATGTCTCCATTGGAAATGGTTTGGTTCTCCAAGAAATAGGTGCGTTCCCCGTTCGCATTGCTGAAATATAGGGCTCCCTTTTTTTGATCAAGATAGATAGAGGTATACTTGGTGAAGTCCATCCATAGGGTTTGTCGTAATCCGTTTACATCGTTCTTTACACGATATATCTGTTCTATCCCGTTCATTTGTTTTTGCACAAGGTTCAGCACTGCAAAGGCCATTCCAACGATTACCGTTGTTATAATCAGAACGACCATCATCTCCTGAAGGGAAAATGCCTTTATTTTTAAGTCCGACTTATTCCGCATGGATGATGGTTTTAGTCAAACGTTTTCCCGTAGATTCCTGAACAGCCTCTATTTCCAATAATGATTTCCGACCTTCCGATTTATTGGCCATGGATATGTCCCAATCCATAAAGCGCTCTTCATGGGGAACGGAAATAGCTCCATTGCTCCATTCATAGTGCAAATGGCCCAAGTAGTTTTCTATCCTCTGGGTGTTGGACCTCCTATTTTCATGTACGATATTGTTCAATACCATACTTGAAACCATGAAAATGATAACAATCAAAACCGTGGCTACCAAGGTTTCCATCAACGAGGATGCCTTTATTTTCTTTAATAAAGCCATTGCATCAGTTTTTTATTACCGATCCTCGATTCCAAGGGAATACCCACGTAATGTGGAGAGAGTTGCGTACTGTTTATAATGCCCCCGTAAATATGGTTCTGATAAATATTTCCATTTTCCAAGGCCATGAAACCATCGGTGGTTACCATCCCATTTACAGTTCCCTTCAATTCCAAGTTTTGTGAGCAAAAGATTTCCCCTTCGATAATGGCATTTGTTTCCACCTTTACCTGTGGGAAATATTGCTTTTCTTCGATTTCTTCCATAAACATCAGAAATCCCTTAATAAATGTGTACTTGTCTACAAACAGCGATCTATTTTTTGAAGGGTCCGATGTGTTTTGGTTTGACCGTTTATTGGATTTGTCCACCACCAATACCGTAGGATAAAATAATTGACAACCCTGTCCCACTTCAATTTTTTCTGTGGCAATCGCCTGAAAATTTCCGGTAACCCTATCCTCTATGATGATTTCAGGTGCCAATAGCACAACATCCCTCAACTGGACGGTATTTCTCACGGTGATTTTTTTATCGGCGACGATAATCAAGTTACCCGTCAGGGCGATATTTTCCAGTGTAATACTTCCGCTCTTAAAAACTTTTGTCTCCTCCTGAAACGAGTTTTTTATTCCCTCTCTTGGCAAGGCCTGTAAAAGGATACCATTAGGACGGTAATTCGGGTTACTGAATTCCCGTAAGCGAGCTTTAAATTCCCCCGAAAGCTCCGGTAATTTTTCCTTGCTGGGAATACTGTTCCCATACAACAACCGTGGGTACGGATATGAGTTTCCACCTATATTGCCCATTTTCAAGCCTTGTTTGGGCAAATAGGCCGTACCTGTAATTTTTGTGTTTCCCGCCAGTACCACCGGTCTTTGATGGTCGCTGACATACAGCGCAGGTATCTCTTCGGTATCCTTACCTCCTACCAATCCATATTTGGTATAGGTTGTATTTTTATGGGAGGAGGTAACCGTTCTTTTTTCCAAAAGCCCCCAAAATCCTTTTTCCACCCGGATTTCAATGGGCAAATCTCCTAGTTTTTGAATGGATAATTCCTTGCCTGATTGCTCGGTATTGGTCAAGGAAGCTTTAATTCCGTAATCCGTTCCTTGCAGTACTTCGACCAGGATACCGGATTTCTTTTCAAAATGTTTTTGGGTATAGGTGAGCAGTAAAAAGGATAATAATAGGAGGGCTACTATCGCACCAATGAACAGTACGAACTGCAAAGCCCCTGCCTGTATTTTCCTAAAAACCATCATTCGCTCAAGAGTACCTTTTCCGTAATACCATTGTAACGAACCCGTATATAATCCTTGGAACCTTGAAGCAATTTTACCTCTTGCGCGGTCCCGTTTATCTCCATCATGTGTTGGGTGCCGTCTATGATGACAAAGAAAATGCTGTTTTTAGCGTCAGCACCTGAAATAAAACCTTTATAGCCAATATTCTTCTTTGGTTTTTGAGGGGTCTCCTTTTTAATGGCTTTTACCTTGGGTTTTGACTTTGGAGTTTCAAAGGTTCCTAAAAAAGGGTCTCTATAATTGGCGACAATATCAAATTTCTTGCGCTCTTTAATTTGAGTAGGAACGAACTTTTGAACATCCATAGCGGTGTTTTCCAAATCATTGGAAGGGTTTATGGCCTTGACCAAACGAAACCCGATAATGCCCCATATGCCTATGACGAGAATCAATAGCAAGTATGTCCGATGTTGTTTCTTCACCCTGATTTAGTTTTTAGTGCTTTCCACCCAAAAGGCATGCGTCTTATATTCAGTTTCAAAATCACTATTCATCGCCTTTACACGCCACTCGTAACTACTATCGGATAAGGGTTTTACAAAGCTTGAACCCAAATAAGTACTGTCTACCACCACTAGGGTATCGATTACTACTTGCACAGCATTCTCAAAATTGGGTTGGGCCACTTGCACATGATAGCTATTAGCCTCAAAAACCTCGTTCCAACTGAAACGTACTTCATTCTGTGTTACCACAACGCTATCGGAAGGGGCCAATAAATTTAATTCTTGGTCGGAAATATCCGTTACCTCCAAAAGCTCTTCGCAACTACTTAAGAAAATGATTCCTATAAGAAGTATTAGGGACAAAAATGGTCTCATATTATAATTTTAAATAGTCAAAGGAAACATCCAGTTTTTTGGCCTTTTTCTCTGTCCCTTTCGGACAGGATTGTCCATTTACCAAGATGGTGGAAATTTCAGGTCGACTTCGCTGATTCAATTGCCAACAGAACCCTGCCGTTTCATAGTCGAAAATTTCCATGATACTGGTTTCCAACTGAATGAACGTACCATTATTCCTTACTTCAAGGTATACCCTATCCCCTTTTTGAATTAGCTGTGCTTGGGTAGCTTTGGTCAGAATAGATTCCTGGGGTGTATCTGAAACCAAGGAGATTTCCGTCAACAATTCCAAACCTGGATCGTCCTCAAGATAATCGAGCATGACCTGGTTCATTTCCCGGTTCAAATCCTGTTTGAGCCGTACAATATCCGTGATGCGTAATTGAAAGAAGCGTGGGGCAGATTCCAAACTATCATTAAATTGGACATTTACTTCCTCTCCCAAATGTTCTTTATACTTTTTATATTTTGAATAAGAGGATTTGGTAAAGGGAACCGAATGTATATGCACAGAAATAGGTGTGCTGAGTTTGGGTTCTCCCACTTTCCGGAATCCTTTGGTGAATAGGTCATCTGTGGCTTCGCCAATGGCTCCTAAACCCGCAGTTTTACTCTCTACATTCTGCCATTTTTTTAAGGGCGAACAGGACATAAAACATAACGTTGTCACTAGCAAAAATAGTTTTAGTTTCATAGGTTAGGTCGATTTGGATATCTATAACGAAAAATCGTACAATGTGTTGTACGTATTTCGACGAATAACGCGTAAGCTTTAGCGTTTTAAGGTGAAGTGCCCAGTATAAACCTGATCTTGGTCGTAAACAAAGCGAAACCAGTAATCCGAAGCGGGCATGGGTTGCCCTTGATAGGTACCATCCCACCCTTCTGAATTATAGGCCAATTGTTTTAACAGCTTGCCATATC
>NZ_JAQPCG010000001.1 GCF_028464145.1 Maribacter sp. PR1 | reverse complement strand
AAGTGGCCTGCAACGGTTATTTGAACCCCGTCAAAACAAGCCGAAATTTGTCATTGACTTTTGATTGATAAAAGAAAAAGCCGCTTAGAGCGGCTTAAAAGGACATGTTTTTTTGAATATTAATGGCTTGTGCAACGGTTACTTATGTTATGGCACGTATCTACTTTATCATGTAGCTGTGAGCTGTTTGTTGTTGTGTGGTTTAGCTATTAACTTCCAACTATACATCAACTTGGGAATTCCGCAGGAATTTCTAAAGTCGGCAAGAACGAGCAATTACTTGTAGCCATTGTCAGGCGTTGCTACTTTTATTCGGATTTATGTACTTCCAGTTCGATTTCAACCATAAATTCAGGAAGTGCCAATTCCTTTACTCCGAGCCAAGAACCAGCCGGGAAATGGTTTTTGTAAATTTCAGCTCGATATCCTGATTTTTCCAGCATTTGAGCCATATTCGTTGTAAAAATGTTTTCTACAACCACATCATCAAATGTACAACCATAGTGTATCAATATTTTTTCCAAGTCTGAATAACAGTTTTTCATTTGTTGTTCTATATCGCCTATTGCGGTTGGGTTTCCTTCGTCGTCCATACTTACTGCTCCAGAGATTTTAATGCTATTTCCGATTTTCACAGCGTGCGAATATCCGTAAGCTTTTTCCACTTCTGGTCTTAAGAGAAAATATTCAGGTTTCTCGGATTCAACTGTAACTTCTTTTTCAACTTTTTTAGATTCTTCCTTTTGTTTTTGTTCACAACTTTGGAACCCAAAAGCCAACACAAAAAGTGCTACGATTAAAGTCAGTTGGTTGATTGTTCTATTCATAATTCTGATTGCATATTGCCTACTTTATTCGGGTTTCGGCTATCCCGATTTTTTGTAATGAGTTTCTTTTTTCAATATGATGCACAACAATTATATATGTGTACAATTACATATATTTCGTTTACATGTATAATATAATCTAATTCCCCGTAAAGTTGATCAATTCCCTGCGGTAGGCCGTCAATAATTTGGATTTGGAGACAAACCCCAGGTATTTGCCATCCTTTACCACGGGCAGGTTCCAGGCACCGCTATCTTGAAATTTTTGCATAATGGCCTGCATATTGTCCCGTCCATAAAAAATGAGCTCCGGTGGTTTTTGCATAAAAGTGATGGCCTTGGTACTTTGGTATAAGGCGGTATCGAACATGAATTCCCGAATATCGTCCAAAAGTATTATACCTACCAAGGCTTCTTGGTGATCCACCACGGGGAAAATGTTTCGGGTAGATTTTGCTACGGACTCATGTAACATCTCCCCCAAGGTCATATGCTGGTTCACCGTTTTAAAGTTCATTTCAATTAGGTCATCCAAACGCATTAGGGTCAGTACGGCCTTGTCCTTGTTATGGGTCAGCAAATCCCCACTTTCGGCAAGTTCTCGGGTATAAATGGTATAGTCTATCGTGTTTTTGGTAATGAGGTAGGAGATGGAAGCGGTTATCATCAACGGGACAAAAAGTCCGTATCCCCCCGTAATCTCGGCAATTAAGAAAATTGCAGTCAAGGGAGCATGCTGTACTCCGGCTATGAGCCCGGCCATACCAATCAAGGTAAAATTACTTTCGGATACCGAAAAACCTAATCCCAAATTATTAATGACCTTGGCTACCACGTTGCCCAAGGCACTGCCCATGACCATGGTGGGGATGAAAATTCCACCGGCACCCCCAGCGGCTAGGGTAGTCGTCATCGCTACAGCCTTGAATATGGTAATACCGAACAATAGGGCGATGACGACCCAAATATTGTCCAAGAATTGGTCAAAAGGAGTTTTGCCCAATGCCTGTATATGGTCTCCGATCAATAAATTATTTATAAAACTGAAACCTTCCCCATAGAGCGGGGGAATCATGTACAACATGATCCCTATGGCCAATCCGCCGACCAAAAGTCGGTATTTGGGACTTTTAAGCGGTTTAAAAAGTTTAAGGATACCAAAGTACATTTTGGTGAAGTAGATAGAAGCAACGGCCGTACCTACTCCCAAGACAATATAGAACAAGGTATCCTTGACCTCAAAGGCACGCGATATATTAAAAGTAAAGAGCACCTCGTTTCCCAGAAAGAAGTAGGAGGTAAGCACCCCTGAAATCGATGCCAATAGTAAGGGCAACATGGATAGCATGGTCAGGTCCATACTAAATACCTCTACAGCAAAGATAATGGCGGCAATAGGGGATTGAAATATGGAGGCAATGGCACCTGCCGAGGCACAGGCAATAAGCAATGACCTCGTTTTAGCATTAATATGGAACAATTTGCCCAGGTTGGAACTAATGGCTGCCCCAGATGCTACGGCCGGACCTAGAAGACCTACGGAACCCCCGAAACCCACGGTTAGTGGGGCTGCTATTAACTGGGTAAAAATTTGCTTTCGCGCTATAATTCCCCTCTTTTTAGATAAGGAAAACAAAATTGAAGACACTGCATGCTTTAAGCGCTCTTTATGGACGAATTTCACATAGAGGTAAACTAAGGTCAACCCGATAATCGGTAGGATAAAGTATAGTTGGTTTTGGGAAAAGATGATGCCTTTTTCCAAAGACGCCTCAATAAAATAGGTGATGTTCTTTAAGGTCACGGAGGCCAAACCTGCCAAAAGCCCAACAATTACGCTGAGTATGTAAATAAAAGTTTTCTGGGATATATTTTTATACCTCCAGATGAGCAAACGTTTAAGCAAGGATTTGTTTTGGGTTGGCATTCCTGAAAAACTTCATTTAAAGGTATATAAAAATCCCACCTAAAAGTGGGATTTTTTATTTCCTATAAATCCAATTTCAGATTTAGCTCTTTTAATTGTTCTTCATCGATGGGTGCAGGGGCATCGATCATGACATCCCTACCATTGTTGTTCTTAGGAAAGGCGATAAAGTCCCGAATGGTTTCTTGACCGCCCAAAATTGAAACCAAACGATCTAGCCCAAAGGCGATTCCGCCATGTGGCGGTGCGCCGTATTGAAAGGCATCCATCAAAAACCCAAACTGTGCCTTGGCTTCTTCAGGCGTAAATCCTAGATGTTTGAACATAATGGACTGGGTTTCCTTATCGTGAATTCGAATGGAACCTCCTCCAATTTCGTTTCCGTTTAATACCAAATCATAGGCATTGGCACGGACCGCTCCCGGATCTTTGTCCAACAGCTCCAATTGCCCTGGTTTAGGGGACGTAAACGGATGGTGCATGGCATGGTAATGCCCGGTCTCCTCGTCCAATTCCAACAAGGGAAAATCAACCACCCAAAGCGGTGCAAATTCATCCGATTTTCGTAGGCCTAACCGTTGTGCCATCTCCATTCGTAAGGCACTCAGTTGACCTCTTACCTTGTTTTTGTCCCCGGAAAGGACACAAATAAGGTCACCTCCCTGTGCGCCGGTAGCCTTGGCCCAATTGGCCAAGTCGTCTTGATCGTAAAATTTATCCACGGACGATTTGTAGCTACCATCTTCATTGCATCGGCAATACACCATTCCCAACGCACCTACCTGTGGTCTTTTTACCCAATCCGTAAGTTTGTCTATTTCCTTTCTCGTATATGAGTTACCACCAGGGATGGCAATACCCACGACCAATTCGGCGGAATTGAAAACATTGAAATCCTTATGTTGGGCAACTTCGTTAAGTTCGCCAAATTCCATTCCAAAACGTATGTCGGGCTTGTCATTACCATATTTTGCCATGGCCTCGTCAAAGGTGATTCTTGGGAATTCATCTATCTCAATTCCATTGATTTCCTTAAGCAAATATTTTGTGAGTCCTTCAAAGGTTTCTAGGATGTCTTCCTGCTCTACAAAGGCCATTTCACAGTCGATTTGTGTAAACTCAGGTTGCCTGTCCGCACGCAGGTCCTCGTCCCTGAAGCACTTTACAATTTGAAAGTATTTGTCCATTCCCCCCACCATCAAAAGCTGTTTAAAAGTCTGTGGGGATTGGGGTAGGGCATAGAACTGTCCTTCGTTCATTCTACTGGGAACAACAAAGTCCCGAGCGCCTTCCGGGGTCGACTTAATTAAATAGGGAGTTTCAACCTCTATAAATCCCTCTTGAGACAAATAGTTTCGGACTTCCATGGTCACCTTACTTCTAAAAATAAGGTTGTTTTTTACGGGATTACGACGAATGTCCAGATATCGATATTTCATCCTAAGGTCTTCACCACCATCGGTATCGTTCTCAATGGTAAAAGGAGGAGTTTTGGAAACATTAAGAATAGAAAGTTCTTTAACCAACACCTCTATGGCGCCTGTTGGTATCTTATCATTTTTAGAAGCTCTTTCAATGACAGAACCCTTAACCTGAATAACAAACTCACGTCCCAGATTTCTGGCTTTTTCCAAAAGTTCCACAGAAGTACGGTCTTCATCGAATACCAACTGCGTTATACCGTAGCGATCACGTATATCTACCCAAACAACAAATCCTTTATCCCTGGTTTTATGGACCCAGCCAGATAAAACAACATCAGTATTTATATGCGATTCCCTTAATTCTCCACAGGTATGACTTCTGTACATATCGATTCAATTAATAAATGCGCAAATTTAAGAAGTCTTGGCGATTAAAGATTCATTTAGACAGAATGCTTTTTTTCAAAATCAGAAAACGTTAAAATTAAATATGTAAGGTGTTACCAATCAAATATTTATAATTTCAATGTAAATTTAACGTTAAGTAAACGTTACCTAAATATTGATTTATGGTAGAATAATTCTATATTTGTAACGTTAATGTTATGTCGAAAGTAATTTTTAAAAAATATATTCTATGAAACGTATACTAATAATGGCAGTTTTGGCACTTTCCTTTAGTGCAAATGCCCAAGAAGTAGAACCCAAGTTTGAAAAAGTGGGTGAAAAGGTTAAGGCAACCTATTTCCATGCCAATGGTGAAGTTTCCCAACAAGGTTTTTTCTTGAACGAAAAATTGGAAGGAAAATGGACTATGTTCGATGAAAATGGAGAAAAAATTGCCATGGGCAATTATGATCAAGGCGTAAAGACCGGTAAATGGTTGTTCTGGGAGAGTGATTCTGTAAAAGAGGTCAATTTTGACAATAATAGAATTGCGAGTGTGGAAAAACTGGATAGTAAAAAATCCGTCGTAATTAACTAGTGACCCGAATACTATTATTAAAAAAGCCCGATACTTTGGTATCGGACTTTTTTGTTTATGTAATCTTAAACTTCTAAATGCTTAGCATATTCTTTTAGAAAACCGAATATAGTTTTTAGCTATTTCCTGCTCCCCTCACTTTAATCCTGATACGGTATACAATATTGAACAACACAGGTACAATGATCAAGGTTAAGAAGGTCGCCACGATAAGACCAAATATTACGGTCCACGCCAAGGGTCCCCAGAACACCACGTTGTCCCCCCCAATATAGACGTGAGGGTTAAACTCCGAGAATAGGGCAAAGAAATCAATATTCAATCCAATAGCAAGGGGAATCAAGCCAAGTACCGTGGTAATGGCCGTAAGGATTACGGGACGAAGCCTTGCCTTTCCGCCCTTAACTATAGCTTCCGATGCATCGGACAACGTTAATAGATCTTTGTCGTCCATTCCTAGGTTTACCTTTCTACGGTCTACCAATATTTGCGTATAATCCAGCAATACGACCCCATTGTTTACCACAATTCCTGCCAAGGAAATAATTCCCATCATGGTCATCATGATCACAAAGGACCAACCGGTAAGCATAAGCCCTCCAAAGACCCCAATAAAACTTAGGAATATGGCAATCATAATAATTAAGGGTTTGGAGATTCCTCCAAATTGGAAAATAAGAATCAGCATAATCAAGCCAAGTCCGGAGAAAAATGCTCCGATCAAAAACATCTGTTGCTTGTTCTGTTCTTCGATCTCACCGGTATAATCCACTTTGACATTGTCCGGCATTCCTTCAAACTGTTTCATTTCCTCCTGAATCTGGGCAACAATGGCCGCGGCGTTTCCTCCAGCCTTTAAACCGGAATACACAGTTACCACACGATTACCGTCCCTATGTTTTATAGCACTAAAACCAGAAGTATTGGTCTCTGTGGCAACAGCGGAAATTGGGATTTCCTTGATCTGCCCCGTGGCGGGATCCCTAAAAATAATGTTCTGGTTAAAGAGGGCACTCTTGTTATACCTTAAATCCTCGTTAAAACGTATGTTGATGTCAAAATCATCCCCGTCTTCCTTGTACACCCCTGCTTTTTCACCAAACAACGAGCGGCGAAGTTGGTTGCCTACCTGGCCTACGGCGACTCCGAGTTCACCGGCTTTTTTCCTGTCTACATTGACCCGCATGGCCGGTTTACTTTTGTTTACATCGATTTTTAGCTCCTCTATACCTTCAATGTTCTTGGTGTTCAGAAAATTACGGATGTCTTCGGCCGTATTGATCAACTGGTCATAATCCCTGCCTTCCAACTCTATATTAATGGGGGGGCCAGCCGGGGGGCCATTCGCTTCTTTTTCAACAGAGATAGCGACACCCGGGTAAATGCCACTAACGGCTTCTTGTACCTTGGCCCTTATATTCTCGGTATTTATGCCATTACGATACTTAAATTCGGCAAAGTTTACGGTTAATTTTCCCTTATGGGGCATTTCTGCGGAAGACCCGCCATCCGTTAAAGGGTTCCCGGCCCCTTCCCCTACTACCGAAACGGCAGAGGTAACGATAAAGTTCTCCCCGTTTTTCTTGTAGGCAGGATCATCCAAGAGCGCATACACTTGGTTTTCCACATCCTGGGTAATCTCGTTGGTCTTTTCGATCGCGGTGCCTTCGGGATATTCTATATAAACATAGATTTCATTGGGATTGTTGTCCGGAAAGAATTCTACTTTGGTTCTTCCGGTGCCCAGGGATATGCCGAAGAGCACGAAGACACCGATCAATAAAAGAAAGGTTAGTCCAAAATACCAGTATACGTTCTTTCCCCTTAGGGCATGTTTTAAACGTGTTTCGTACCAATCCTCAAACCGGGACATGGTCTTTTTCTGAAAATTTTGTGCGGCGCCCTTGATGACGTATTTGTACACCCAGAACATAATTCCGGTAAGTATAAGTACGGATCCCAAACCGCGCAAGGCACCACCAAAAACAAGAATTAAAATACCTAAGCCACCTAAAATAATACTCATTCTTATAAGCTGTTTTAGGGTAAGCTCCTTTTCACTGGTACTCATAAACTTAGAAACGAGCATGGAATTCATGAAAATGGCGACTATCAAAGAGGAACCGAGTACGACCGATAGCGTTATCGGGAAGAATTTCATAAATTGCCCAAAGATGCCCGGCCACAATCCAAGCGGAACAAAGGCGGCTACCGTAGTTGCCGTTGATATAATGATGGGAAAGGCAATTTCCCCTATTCCTTTTTTTGCAGCCTCGATTTTTGACATGCCCTCGTCCATTAAACGATAAACATTCTCAACCACTACAATACCGTTGTCCACCAGCATTCCAAGACCCATGATCATCCCAAAAAGAATCATGGTGTTCAAGGTGTACCCTAACCAGGATAGGATCATAAAGGACATAAACATGGACATGGGAATAGCAAACCCCACGAACAAAGCATTTCTAAATCCTAAAAAGAACATAAGGACCGTTACCACTAGGATTATCCCGAAAATGATATTGTTTACCAAGTCATCCACTTGGTTCAAGGTACGGGTAGAGGAATCGTTGGCAATGGAAATGTGAAGGTCCGTAGGAAAATAATTGGCCTGTTCTTGCTTAACGATCTCCTTGATTTTATCGGCGGCTGAAATGGCATTTCTACCGGCACGTTTTTTAACATCCAACATGACCACGTTACTACCAAATTCCCTGGCATAAGTGGTTTTGTCCTTCTCTTTAAAGGTAACCTCGGCGATATCCTTTAAGTAAACCGCGCCATTTTCCGATTTTACCACAAAATTTTCCAAATCGCCGGGTTCCTCTATTTCGCCCAATACGCGGATGGTACGCCGCTGTCCATTGGTTTTTAGGTTTCCTGCAGATATGGTCATGTTGCCGTTACCAATGGCATTCAGTACATCTTGAAAACTTATTTTGGAAGCCATCATCCTATAAATATCCACGGCTACTTCAACCTCTTTCTCCTGTGCCCCTCGAATATCGGCCTGTTTAATTTCAGGTAGGTCCTCAATTTCGTCCTGTAGGTATTCCGCAAAATCCTTAAGCTTTTCCACAGGATAATCTCCCGTAAAATTGATGTTCATGATGGGTACTTCCTCAGAAAAATTAAGGTCGAACACATTGGGGTCTACCTTGGCACCGTTGAAGGTTGGCCAGTCCTCACTGGCTTTTTCGGAATCGACTTCGTCCTTAACGTTCTGCTTGGCCTGTTCCACGGTTATCTCCTCATCGAACTCGACCGTAATTATGGCATAGTCCTCTTGGGAGGTAGAAACGATCTCTACTACATTGCTCAGGTTTTTAAGGCGGTCCTCCAAGGGATCCGTAATCAATCTTTCTATATCTTCGGCCGTATTGCCGGGATAGGGTGTGCTTATGTACACCTTGGTTTCTACAATTTCGGGAAAATCTTCCCTGGGCATTGCCATATAGGCAGAAAATCCTAGCCATAGAAATATGGCGATGAGGACATAAATGACCGAAGGATTATCAATGGCCCAAGAAGATAACTTAAACTCCTTATCGGCGTTTTTCTTTATTTTATCGCTCATCCGATCTTACTTTTGAATTTTAACTTTTTGGCCGTCCTTTACACTTCTTGCGCCTTCCTTAACAACATGGTTTCCATTCTCCAGACCAGAAAGTACTTCAACGTACGGACCTTGGGTTTTTCCAACGGTTATAAAAGTTTTTTTGACCACCGCTTCGTTATCGGCGTTGGGTTCTTCGGCCACATAAACATATTGGTCCCCTTCCGCATTTTCTGAAATTATACTTGATGGTAACAGAATGGCGTCCTCACTGGTATAATCGTTTAGGTTTACCTTGGCCGTAAGGTTGGGCTTAATTTTACCATGCTTGTTAGGGACCGGTATTTCTACACTAAAGGATCGGTTTGCCGGGTTTATGAAGTTTCCGGTCTCCCTGATTTTTGTTTGGATGCTATCTCCTAAAATCGGAAAATAAACCAAGGCTTCTTTTCCTTTGGTAATTTGACCTAGATAGGTCTCTGGAACATCTACCTCTATATACATATCGGAAAGGTTCACTATCCTAAATATTTCCGAACCCGGACCCGGGGAGACTACGGTCCCTTGATCTTTGATGACATCGTCTATAATGCCCGAAAAAGGGGCACGAACGGACGATTTTCCCAATTGGCTCTCGGCTTGTTTTACGGCATCGCGACGTGCCTCGTACTCGGCCTTTGCGGATAGATATTCTATTTCCGAACCTATTTGTTGTTCCCAAAGCCTTTTTCTTCTTTCAAAAGTAGTTTCGGCAAGCTCTGCTTGGGTCTTTAATTGGGACAGTTGGCTACCCATACCGCCATCGTCTATAGTGGCCAATAGTTGCCCTTTGTTGACGCGCTGCCCTTCTTTTACATAAACGCGCTGTAAGGTCCCGGACATTTCCGGGTAAACGAGAACGTTCTGTTTGGTACTAACATCACCTTGAAGTTCCAAATAATGGCTAAAAAGCTCAGGTGCTACGGTAATTGTATTTACCAAGGGAAATTTTTCGTCCGTTCCATAAAGCGATATAACGGAATCTATTTGGGCCAGCTGACTTTCAAGTGCTTTTTGTTGACTTACTATTTCGTTCTTTTTAACCCTTAATGCCTCTACGTCACCTTTTTCTATTAACCCCGATACGGATTTATTATCACCTCCGCAGGATAATATTCCAAGAGGAAGGGCTAGGAAAAGTAATTTTTTCATAATAATATATTTAATTGATCGATTGCTTAGGATTGTTCGTTAAGTATAATTTCCAGTGCTGTTTTCTTGTTGATGACATCTACCATATTCTGCAGATATTCTTGTTGGGCGGTGTACAATTGTGTCTGTGCCTGGCGTAGTTCAAAACTGCTGGCCAGCCCTTCCGTATATTTTATTTGGTTTTTTTGCTCTATGCGTTCTGCAAGTTTCAGATTTTCTTTTGCGGTCTGGTACTGCTCAATGGCCAATACATAGTTGCTTTTGGCATTTTCCAATTGTAACCGGATCTGCTGTTCGGCCTCGGTCAATTGTGTTTTTGCCTTTTCCAGGGCTATTTTGGCGCGTTGCGTACTGGCGTTCCTTTTTAGGGAACTAAAGATGGGAATATTTAAATCGAAGCCAAGGACCGAAGAATCGAACCATTGTTGATCGCCATCCAAAAAGGTAAAGGAGTCCGAAAAGGAGCTCGTACCATAGTTGACAAAGGCGTTCAAAGTGGGCAGGGCCCTGCTTCTGGCCAATTTCCACTCAAAAAAGCGCTGTTCGTTGAGGTTTAGCGCCATTTTATAGTCAACATTGTTCTCTATATCAAGTTCGTTATCCATAATCCCGAATTCAATTTTTTTCTGGGTCAGGTTCTCCAAATTTTCTTCCAATCGGGTAGGGGTGTCCAAATCCAGTCCCATGACCACATTTAGCATTTGTAAGGTTATTTTCTCTAACCGAATGGCGTTCTTTAATTGATTTTCAATGGAGGAAAGGGTTATCTTAAGCTGATCCACACTTTCTTGATCGCCCAGTCCATTTTCATAGAGCTTGGTGGTTTCGTAGAGGTTTTTGTCCAAGGTTTCTTTATTCTTTTTTAGGATAGCAACGCTCTCTTGTGCCAATAGAACATTTCCGTAGGACTCCACCACCGATTTCCTTACATCCATAGCTGTTTTTTCCTTGTTGTTGGCACTGTATTTTAAAAAGGCCTTGGTCGCCTGAACCCCGACGATGTAGGAACCGTCAAATATTTTCTGGGTAAGGGTTGCCGTTGCCGTTGCCGTTTGGGGTTGGCCAAAAACTACTTCTGCAAACGTTCCTGGTTCCCCACCGAATATTTCTGCCGGAATTACGGATACCGGTTGCTTTAATTGGTTTTGATAGCTAACGGCCCCGGAAATTTGAGGAAGGCCGTCTGCTATGGTTTCCCATTTTTGTTTTTGGGCATCTATAAGGTCCCTATCCGCATTTATGGCACTGTAATTGTTTTCCAGGGCAAAGGCTACGGCCTCCTCTAAGGTAAAACTGTAAGTTTGTTCCTGTGCATGGCCAGTTGTAAGTGCCATGAACAATAGTAAAGTGATTAGTGGATTACGCATTTATTGATGGTTTGAATTGATGATTTCGTTTAATTTTTTTCGGCCTTCAGGGGAAACAATGCCCCTTAAATGATACTCCAGATAGGATTCCATTAAAAAAATGGTAGGAAAACGGTCTATAGGAAATAGAGTCTGGTCTTTGATACTATCCATACCGGCAAAGTATATTCTAGAGATAAAATCAACATGCAGGTTGGGTCTATAAAGCCCTAGCTCCATTCCTCTTTCAATATTTGAGGTCACACAATGTTGCATCATCTCATATTGAAGTTCTTTTAGCTTGCCAAAAATCTTAGGATAGTACTTCATCAATTGAAATTGCGGGGAGGCCTTTTCGTCCTTTAGGTGACTTAACACATATTTTTTTATCTCAAAAAGCTCTTCGATTGGATTCTTTTCCTGTGCCGTGATTTCATTGATTCCGTCGCTCATGTTACAGAATTTGCCCATTACACAATCTTCTACCAAGGACGTTTTGTTATTGTATTCGGAATAAATCGTCTTTTTTGAAATTCCCAAGGTATTTGCAATGTCATCCATGGTAATGCTTTTAAACCCGTAGTTTAAGAACATATCCGTTGCTTTTTCTCTTATCTTATCTTTCATATTGGACGTCAAAGATAGTTATGGAAACTTTAAAAACAATAAAAGTTTCCAAAGTTTTACAATTTGTTAACACCTCAAGGCTTTAATTGTTTCCATTTTCTAGTATAGGTTGTTCCGGAAATATGGATTTGCGATTCTCGTCACCTAGATTGGAACTGTTCAAGCTCCAAAAGAAGGCTTTATTTAAAAGGTTATATTTCTTTTTGGATTTATGCTCCTCCTTCTTCATGATTGTTATTTTTAATTCTTTCAACATAGTTTTTATAGGCCTGTTCTCCTTCTTCCTTCCAAAATTCATCATAATGGTCCCAATCCGAAAAGTCCCTGCGCATGCTTTTACATCGATTTGTAAAAAACTCCTTCTTTTTGGATTTTTTCTTATTGTCATGACTTCCGCCTCCGCCAAATCCAAAGATTATTTTGGCGAGGATTAAAACACCCACGGCTTCCCAATAAGTAACCTGTGGCAGCCCGAACAAATGGGGCATTAACCAATTCCATAAGCGCATGACTATATAGCCAACCAAAAATGCGATAGCTATGCCTAGAAGGATAAAGAAGAATATTTTCACCCCTTTTTTTACTGACTTTTTTACGGTGTCTTCAACGTGTCTCTCAATGTTTTGGTTCGTTTCCATAATTCTTTGTTTTTATTTTTTTACCAATTCCAATTTTTTTAATAATAGGGACATGGCCCTGTGCCTCCTTGACATTAATGTTCCCGGGGGTATTCCTGTTTGCTTGGAGATTTCTCGGTAGGTATACCCTTCAAAATCTACGGCGATTACGATGTCTCTATAAACAGGTTTAAGTTCTGCAATAGCTTCTTTTAGCCTTTCCTTGAGTTGGTCCGGATATTCTTCCGTAAAATCTTCATAGAACATGCTTGCAAATTCCGTCCAAAGCAGCTCTAGGGTTTTTTCGTTATCTATCCTTTCCTTTTTGGTACGCATTACATCGATAATCCTATTTCTTATGGCGTTGTATACAAATCCTCCAATATTTTGGATAGGTAATGCGTCCAAAGGCCTAGAGAATATCCGCAGGGCAACATCCTGAATAATATCTTCTGCATCACTTTCTGCTGTATGCGTTATTTTTGAGCGCACATAGCCTTTGAGTGAACTATATTCCTCTTCAAAGAAATCGGTTAGGTTGTTATTCTGTTGTTTTCTAGAAACCACTGGTGGTTTTTCTTTAGGTCTTCAATAGTAGAGACGATGATTTTAAAAACTATTGCATTTTTTTGAATCTTTTTTCTATAACATCTGACGTATGTATCTGCTTTTTGTAACAATGGATGTATTTTTGAAAAAAAAGGTGCATGCATTCCATTGATTATTACAGGGCCGAATTCATTGATTATTTGGATTCCAAGTTTGTTGTTCAGGAGCCTACCAATCTTTATGAACCCATCAACTATATTTTAAAACTGGGAGGCAAGCGTCTTAGACCTGTATTGGCATTGTTAACGGCAGAAATTTTTAATGGTAACTTTAAAGAGGCCCTAAATGCAGCCTTGGCCATTGAAGTTTTCCATAATTTCTCTTTGGTCCATGATGATATCATGGATGCTGCCCCTGTAAGAAGGGGTATGACTACGGTTCATGAAAAGTGGGATACCAATACGGGAATTCTTTCAGGAGACGCGATGCTTATTTGTGCCTATCAGCTTTTCGAAAATTATGAGCCCAAAACTTTTAGGGCTTTGGCGGAATTGTTCAGTAAAACTGCACTACAGGTTTGTGAAGGACAACAGTACGATGTAGATTTTGAGACACGAGACGATGTTTCATTACCGGAGTATTTGAAAATGATCGAGTACAAAACCGCTGTTTTGGTTGCCGCGGCCATGAAAATGGGTGGCATAGTGGCCAACACCAGCAAACAGAATCAAGAATTTATATATAGCTTCGGGTTAAATCTTGGAATTGCCTTTCAATTACAGGACGATTTTCTAGATGTTTTTGGGAATCCAAAAACTTTTGGTAAGCAAGTAGGGGGAGATATTATAGAAAATAAAAAAACCTATCTCTTTATAAAAGCGATTGAGTCCGGTTCTACAACATTCAAAAAGGAACTTTTAGATTTATATTCCATACAACCCAAGGAACCTGAGGACAAGATTGAAGCCGTAAAGTCGATATTTAAAGAAAGTGGAGCCGCAAAATCCACACAAGAAGCCATAGCATCCTACACCGAAAAGGCTTTTAAAATTCTTGATTCCCTAGATATCACGAATAATAAAAAAATAATACTTAGAGAATTTGGGGAGAACCTAATGCGAAGGACGGTTTAAAGTAGCCTTCTGAAAAAGGCTCTTAAGAATGGCATTTTGGGGCAACCCAATATATAATATATTTCTTCCCAAAGATTGGTTTCCTCATCCAGAAACTTAAAAATCAATTGAGGTCGTCTACTTTGGAATAGACTCGTAAAAATTTGATGCCCAATTGCATTGTTGGAGTGGAGCACATCCAAGAACAAGAGATCGTAAAACCAAAAGCGTTTTTTTGATTTTATAGGCTTGAAATCTTTCTCTGATTTAAGATTGTTTACTAGCTGAGGAATTTTTTTGGAAGTACTCATAAAAGTATATCCCGTGCTCGGTTTGGCCCAGCCTCCCCCCGTTCCTATATGCAAAACTCTCTCCGTATTGTTCTCTGAGAAATCGAAGCACGTCATGGGTATATTACCTTGCTCTTTTTCTAAAATTTCAAACCCCTCACAATTCAGCTGTTCCTTAATATAATCTTGAATTGCCGCTTCGTATTCCTTTTTGGGCAATACATTTTCTGAGAACAGCGTGTACTCTACCAAGGCCACATTTTCTTCTAAAGGGAGTACATACATAAACCTGGTATTTTCTCTTTGAGGGACGGAGAAATCCATATATGTCGCTTGGTCCACATCAAAAATTGGGGTTTTGGTTTTAATGACCCAGCCTACAAAGTGTTGTTGTAGTACGGGGTATTTGCCTGAAGAATTCGTTAAACCGTATTCAAAACGACTATCAAACACTTTTTGACAAGTATAGGTGTTTGTTGGTGTCGATACAAGTACCCTTTCCGGGTTTTCCTTGATATCTTTTACTCCTTCCTGTAGAAATGTAATGTTGGCATAATCCTTTATCCTTTTCAAATAATTGGAATAAAAATCGATGCCTCTGACCATTTTATAGGAATAGGGCCCGATATCATAATTCTTAGAGAAATTTTGACTCTTAAAAGTAATATGATTCCATTTTTTAAAGAGGATATCATCAAATGTACCTTTTCCTTTTTCCCAAAAGCACCAAGTTCTATCGTTAGAATTTTTGCTGTTCTTATCCAAAAGCAAAATGGACATATCTGAAAAATACGTATCCTTTCCCATGGCGTCGGCTAGCATAAGACCTGCTGCTCCCGCCCCAATAATAATGTAATCGTAGTCCAAATTGGCCATATCCAAAAATAGGGATTTAAGATGGGATCTTATCGGAAAGAAAACGTATTAATTAAGTCTATATCGCATCCCGAAAAAACCACGGATACCTTGGTTGGGCCCATAGACATAAGAGGGGTCGAACGTTAGCGCATTTGGATTATTCGGTGTGGCAACTGGGTTTCCATTGTTATCAAACGTAACCTCCCGGTCAAAAGGGTCGTTAGCCCTGGCTATAATAAAGGGGTTTCCTCGGTTTGGAGTCCAATTCAACAAATTCTTTATACCTCCGTAGAATTCAAAATTATCCCATCCCTTATAGGTAAACTGGATGTTCTGGACACTCCAAAGCGGTGAATAGTCACTTCTAGGGTCACTTTCCCCCAAAGTTGGTAAACGCATAGGACCGTATAAATTCCCTGTGTAATCTATGGTAATGTCAAGACTATTGAACGTATACCCTAGATTCCAGGTTCCGGTATAGCTTTCCGTAAGAATTTGCCTTGTTGTGACGCCATTTTCGGTCTGACTTACGTCCTGCAATGTAGCTCCCAATAAAAATTTAAATCCGTTAGGAAAGACGACATCAATATTTGCGCTTACCCCTTTGGAAACTGACCTGCCATCTAAATTGTCATAAATAATCTGATTTGGATTCGTGTCATAATCCGGTAAAATGGCATTGCTGAAGTTGGTATAAAAAAGCGATGCATCGATACTTGCAAATGTCCCGTTAGACCCATATATCTTTTTAAGATAGTTGAGGTTGATGTTGAACGAGCGCTCTGGCTCTAATTCTTCGGTAACGATTACATCTCTAGCTCCAGTTAACGCGGCGTGTTCTTCGGTAAAAAGGTTAACCACCCTAAAACCGGTTCCCGCGTTCAAACGAAGAATGTCATTTTCGGATACCTTAAATCGATAGGCCGTCCTAGGCGTAAAAATAGCGCCGTGCCTTTTGTCATAATCATAGCGAAGACCTAACAGCAAGGAGTGTCTTTTGGCCAGGCTGATTTCATCTTGGAGGAATACACTGGGAATTAGAACCTCGTCGGCAACAACGGTGGCCGTCGTATTGTCATTGTAAAAATTATATCGGAGTGATGTGCCCAACAAAAGGTCGTGCTTGCCCAATTTTTTATCCCAAGTCAATTGTGAAAACCCAATCCGCTGGTCTGCGATGTAGGGTATATCCCCATAAACCGAATTTTGGCTATGATCGTTGTAGGAAAAGGAGAATAACAATTTTTCTTTGAAGGGTAATTGATAGTTTCCCAGTATTTCCCATCGGCTGGTATAAATACTTTCGCCATAGATTTCGTCTCCGCCTCGGTACTCTGGTGTCCACTGCAATTCTCCACCCCATCGGTCTTCGTAGAAATATCTCGCGGCCAATGAAAATATTCGGTTGTCCCGTCGTTCAAAACTCCATTTTTGAAAAATGGATATACGATTTTGAAGGGTTAAATCCGTAAAATTATCTCCATTGTTATCCACCAATTGGTCAAAATTGAAATAGTTGACGCCCAAAAGGACATTCGTTTTTTTACCAACATCAATTTTAGCACCTATATCCAAATTGTACTCTCCCCATCCCGTTAAAAAGGTATCGGCGGCAAAGTCGGGCGCCTCTAAATTGTTTTTGGTGATAATATTGATTAAGCCTCCCACGGCTTCACTACCATAAAGACTGGAAGCCGGTCCCTTAACGATTTCTATCTGTTCAATTAGGGAATTAGGAATACCAGATAGACCGTATACGGTCCCTAATCCACTAACAATGGGCATACCGTCTATCAATACCAAGGTATATGGCCCTTCCAAACCGTTGATATGAATATCCCCAGTATTGCATACGTTACAATTTATTTGCGGTCTGACCCCGTTTACGTTTTGCAAGGCTTCGAATATACTTGCCGTTGGATTCTTTTTTAAAAATGTTGGACTGTAAACTTCTACGGGAACTGGGCTTTCAGAACGGCTCACTGCTTTTAAGGTCCCCGTCACCACCATTTCATCCAGATTTTCAGCTGTTGGCTCTAAGCTAATGTCAAGAAGCAGGTTTTGATTTTTGGTCAGGGTTATTTTCTTCGTAAATGGTCTAAAACCTAAAACAGAGGTGACCAAAGTATATGTTCCTGGTGTAATACCTTCTAATACGAATTTTCCAGTCTCGTTTGAAGAAGTTCCTATTTCCGTGTTCTTTAGAAAAATGTTCGCAAAGGGTAATGTCTCATTTTCAGAGGTAATCATACCAGAAACACTGGCATCTTGGGTAAAGACCAGAAAACAATTGAAAATGAATACATAGAATAAAAACAACCTCAAAAGCATGCCCTAAAATATAATTTTAGTTTTACTAAATATAAATTTAGACAAATCTAAATATTTGTTTTTAGATATAAAAATGTAATTTAGTCTTTTATAAAATTCGAAATGACACTCTCAGAGGAAGATTATATAAAGGCGATATATCATTTGGGTAGTGGAAAGGAACAGCCCATATCCACAAACGCCATTGCAGTTCAAATGGAGACCAAACCGTCTTCGGTCACTGATATGCTTAAAAAATTGTCCGGGAAAAACATGGTGAAATACAAAAAGTATAAAGGTGTTTCGCTTACCGAACATGGGGAATTGACCGCACTTTCCATAATTAGGAAACACAGACTATGGGAGGTTTTTTTAGTGGATAAGTTAGGATTTGCCTGGGATGAGGTACATGAGGTTGCGGAACAGTTGGAGCATATAAAGAGCGATAAGCTTATAGATAAATTGGATACCTATTTGGGTAACCCGCGGGTTGATCCCCATGGCGACCCCATACCATCCAAAGAAGGGGAGTTTAAAAAATCAGTGAAAAAACTGATCAGCGAACTGCCTTTAGGATCTGAAGGTGTTTGTGTGGGTGTAAATGATTCTTCTGCTGCATTTTTAAAGTTTTTGGATAAAAATGGAATTTCACTTGGAGATACACTGAAAATTTTGGAAAAAGAGGATTTCGATGGTTCCGTTAGTATTGAGGTGAATAATAAAGAAATGAGAATATCCGATCAAATAGCTTCCAACCTATTTTTGGAAGTTTTGGAGAAAAATTAATTGCATTGATATGGGTCAGGTAATAGATTATTTTGAATCGATAAATCCGATTTTAGCTGCATTTTATGCAACGCTATTCACATGGGGGTTAACGGCTTTGGGAGCTGGTTTGGTATTCTTTTTTAAAAACCCCAATAGGGCGGTGATGGATGCCATGCTGGGTTTCACGGGTGGTGTCATGGTAGCCGCAAGTTTTTGGAGCCTTTTGGCACCAGGTATAGAATTGAGCCCTGGTGAAGGGTTCGTTAAAGTAATTCCTGCGGCCGTAGGATTTCTTTTGGGTGCATTTTTTCTTTTTGGATTGGATAAGGTATTGCCCCATTTGCACATTAATTTTAAGGAAAGTGAGGCAGAGGGTGTCAAAACCCCTTGGCACAGAACAACTTTGCTAACACTTGCAATTACTTTGCACAATATTCCCGAAGGTCTTGCAGTAGGAGTCTTGTTTGGTGGAGTAGCTGCAGGTTTTGAAGGTGCTTCCATTGGAGGGGCCGTAGCCTTGGCACTGGGTATAGGGCTTCAAAATTTTCCTGAAGGATTCGCCGTTGCCATGCCATTAAGAAGACAGGGGCTTAGTCGAGGAAAAAGCTTTATGTATGGACAAGCTTCGGCATTGGTAGAGCCATTTGCCGCTGTTGTCGGGGCTTGGGCAGTAATAACTTTTCAACCCATCTTACCCTATGCGCTTGCATTTGCCGCTGGTGCCATGATTTTTGTTGTAGTTGAAGAAGTTATTCCCGAAACCCAACAGGATAAACATTCAGATGTTGCCGTAATGGGCTTCATAGCGGGATTTATAATTATGATGACTTTGGATGTAGGTTTAGGTTAAACCAATACTATATTGTTGAAAGATAGATATCCGAATAATTTTTCTAAAATTACCAAGTTATAGATATTGTATAGCGTTTTCTTCAGAGAAAAGAATTGTGAGGACTGCCTTTATAAAAAAAATGGAATAGATCGATATGGCTGCCAAAAAGAGACATTGGTTTTGGAATTTATTATTGGTATTGACTATAATTACCTGTCTCTCCGCATTGACCATGCATTACAAAAACTGGATTAAAACGGCTCCTGATAGTATTCGAATTGTATCAGGATTTTATGTGGAAACCGTACCATATTCCGAGTTGGACAGTGTTGTTTTCTTAGAAAGAATTCCACCTATGGAACGCTTGAATGGGTTTTCTGCCCTGGAAAAGGAAAAGGGAATATTTCGGGAGTTCCAGGACTCTTTAACCGATAAAAAAGCCTACGTTTTTGTGGACAACATATCGCAACCCAAGATAAAGCTCGTCTATATGGACTCCCTTAAATTATATCTTAACCTTAAAGATTCTGTGGAGACCGTTAATTTATTTCATGGCTTACAGGAAAAACTCAAGATGAGAATGACTCCCAACTAAAGTTTGTTTTATTTAAAAGTAGTTATAAGGATTACACCTTTACCTCCTTGTGTACCATAGCTCGATGCTTCCGAACCGGACAATATCCTTATCGATTTTACATTAAAACTGTCAACAAGGTCATTTACAGAATCAAACGAATTACCTATAACCTGCGAGTTTAGCACATATAAGGGTTCCTGACTACCTTCCGAACTAAATGAATTGGCAGCTTTATTAATTAGTGGTACACCATTTCTAACAATAACCCCACCTTTTTTTCGTATTCTGTCCAATAAGGAAATATCCGTTCGTTCTCTATCTATGGTTTCCGTTTTGGAACTATTTTCCATAGTATTTTTTGGAGTTCCACAATTGTATAAAAAAATGGAGATTACAATCAAAGTGATTAATGGGAGTTTTTTCATTTTATTTATTTCTCCCCTAAAGTTAACTATATCTCAGGATTTATGTTCTAAGCTTTTATAAAAGAATGTATAGAAGGAAAGGTGAAGTTTTTTAATAAATTCGTTATGAAACCATTTTTATTTGACTTAAGATAATCTACATATTAGGTTGTTTTAGTCTACAACAATTTATTTAGATTTTGTAATTTGAAGCAAACAACCTAAAATCTAAAAATATGGAAACCAGTGAAATTGCAGAAAAGCTCGTTAAGTGGTGTAAGGAAGGAGACTTTGAAAAACCCTATCAAGAATTGTACAGTCCCAACATCGTGAGTATTGAAAACGATGGAACCGCAGAGGGTGGACGTGTTGAAGGTTTTGAAGGCATACAAAAAAAAGGAGAGTGGTGGCAAGAGAATTTTGAAGTGCATGACACATCTGTATCCGAGCCTATAGTTGCGGATAATTGGTTTTCACTTCGTTTTGAAATGGATACCACGCACAAACCATCCGGGCAGAGATCTAAAACGTCTGAAATAGCCGTTTACCAAGTTAAGGATGGTAAAATCGTAAAAGAGCAATTTTTTTATGACGAAGCATAAATTGTACTAAGCTAGAAATATCATTTCATATGAGGCCTACTTTTTTGAAGGCCTCTTTTCTTTTGAATACTTATCTTACAACCAAATTTAAAATATGGTTCTCTTAGCTCAATTTATAGGTGCGCTATATGGTCTATTGGCTGTTGTTTTTGGAGCTTTTGGTGCACATATCCTTAAAAAATCTTTTACACCGGAACAATTGACAAGTTTTGAAACCGGGGTCAAATATCAAATGTATCATGCCTTGGTACTTTTAATGATTAGTTTTAATCTAAACCTTGAAACATCCACGGAGCGTTACATGGTCTATTGTTTTATACTGGGAATATTGCTCTTTTCCTTTAGTATATATGGTTTATGTATAGGCACATCAAAAGGGAAGAAGCTGAAATTTTTAGGTCCAGTTACTCCCCTTGGGGGCCTTCTATTAGTAGCAGGTTGGTGCTTGCTACTCTATAATCTGATTAAAAATTTGATCTAATACCTTAGATACATATTACCATTTATGGTATTCAACTTGAGTCGATTTTTGCCACTTGCCGTTATTCCTGAAATTTTAGAACCCACATGACGGTCAGCGTATTTAAATTTTAACTTTTCATCTGCGTAGATATCGCCATGGATGGTTTCGGCAACCAAACTGGCATCCATCATTTTAAGGTCTATTTCTCCATTTATCGTCGTTAGATTCAAGTCACCCGAATATTTTGCTATATCGATATTGCCATTGATTAAGTCTGCCGTAAAATTTCCTTCTATAATATCGGACTTCATATCCCCATTAATGCTGCTTATTTTAAATTTTGCGTTTTTTGGGATATAAATTACATAGTCGAACCTATATTCGTTTTCTTGTGAGAAATAGTATTTCTTTTTTCCATATTTCTTTTCATAATCCTCCCATACCTGCTTAAAGACTTTCTCGGAATTTGAGCTAATTTTTATTTCATCCGCATTTTTTTCAATATTGATTTTAAAGACGTCTTGGTATTTCGCTTCCTTCATGCTTATGTCCCCCTTAAAGTAAATGAATGACTTGTCCCATGTTTGTATTTTGATATCCGAAGCAAATTTTACAACGATTTCTATATACTGATTCTTGTAATCGATGTTTTCCTCAATTATTTTTTGGGCGGAAAGCGTAAGGCTGATCAAGCCCAACACCAAAGTGATGTGTAGTTTTTTCATGACTGTTCGTTTTATTGATTGTTCTATTTTTTTCTTAAATAAATGTTTCCATTGGTAGATTTAAGTCTTAAGTTGGTTCCACCTCCATTGATGGCTCCTTTAATATTCTTACTGGATATAGATTTGAGTCCATCTTTGTTAGGCGTTGCAATGTCAAAGTTGGAGTAAATATCTCCGTTCCAAGTGCTAAGTTCCAAGTCTGCTTTGGCTGAGGAAGGAATGGTGACATCAATTTCACCGTTCGTAGTACTAAGCACAATGGGAGCATTTTGATTTACGTCGTCGAATGATATTTTAATTCCATGATTTAGGGAATACGCCGTAACAGGACCAGAAAGGTTTTCCAAGACGAGCTCCCCGTTTAAATTGGAATTGGCTTCTACTTCTCCTGAGAATCCGGAAATGGTAATACGTCCTCCCCAAGAATTCGTGATGGAAACATTTTGTGATTTAGGTAAATAAATTGTGGCCTCTTGGTTTTTTCTAATGTTCTCTACTATCAGGTTGTTCCCTACTTGGGCCACGTTAAACCCAACATTGGTATTGTCTACGCCGGAAGCTCCAAGGAGTTTTAGTCCTGCCGCCTTTTCGGGCTTGGGATTGGGGTCGCTTATTTTGATCAACACTTCATTTTTGTCGTGCGTTGTAAGTGTGATGCTCGATTTTGTTTCAATTTTTACCCATTCGATTCCGTTTAAAGACTTACTAAATTCTGACTGTGCCTGCAATCCAAGGGATAGGGCAATTGTAAATAGGAATAAGGTGGTTTTTTTCATGATTTTTCGTTTTTTGATGCTTCGCCTACGCTCAGCACTTATGTTTACATAATTTGTGGTAATCCTTTTTTGATTTCTTCTTTAATAAAGGGTTGGGTTTCCTCCAACTCCAATAATTTTTTCATAGGTTCAGTAGCTTTCTTCTCTTGAACCCTTACCAAGTTTTTTATGATTGCAATTTGTACACTTGGGTTCTTTTCCTTTTCCAAGGCAGTTATAAAGGCCGATTTAACACGTTCTGAAACGGAAAAGTTAGACAGGGCTTCTACGGCTGCAATACGTACGTTGGTGTTTTCGTCGAATAACATTCTTTCCGTTAAGGCATTTAAAATTTCTACATCAGGCTCCCTAAAGGCCTCAATAAAGTTGACTCCTTGAATTCGTTTACTTGCGGATTGATTATCCATAAGGGAAAGCATGGCCATTTCCTTAGATTTTAATACCTCGTTTTCCAAAAGGGCATACTCCAATTCTGCTTGTTTTGATTCATAACCTTTACCCATCATGAAAGTGCCGACCAAAATGGCAAAACCAGCTGCAATTTTGGCTAATGAAATTAAGGTAAGTCCACTAGGTTTTTTGTTCATTGAAATAACCCTTCCCTGGTTTTTCTTTTCTTCTTCCAAAGCTTCCAGAAATTTAAGGCGGAGGTTCTGGGAAGGAACCTGTACCTCTTCTTGTTGAAAGGTTTCTGTTAGACTTTTGAACGAATCAAGAGCATCTCTACATTCCTTACAATCTTCCAAGTGCTTTTCTACCATTTCTATCTCTATGAGGTCTAATTCACCTGCTAGATATAATGGTAATAAAGAATCTATTTTTTCGTGTGATACCTTCATAATTCTTTAAAATAAATGGTCCTCAATTTTTTTAGTGCCCGACTGACTTTAGTTTTTACGGCCCCTGGTGTACTTCCCGTTATTTCCGCCAGTTCATTATATTTTAACTCCTGAAAACGATTCAGAACCAGTAATTCTCGATCAGAAGTGTTTAGTTTTGCCAGTGCCAATTGTAACTGCGAATATTCCTCGGAATTGTCCTCATTTTCGGCAATGAGATTAAACGAAACATTTTCAATATCGTCATGTGGTTTGTTTCTTTTAAAATGTGTTTTTAAACTGTTGCGGGCGATAGTGAACATCCAGGAAACGAAATTCCCATGATGATAGGAGTTTCTATACTTCATGATTTTATAAAAGACCTCTTGGGTCAAATCTTCACTCAACATTTTATCGCCGCACATTTTGTACAAAAAGTTAAAAACATGAACGTGATGCCTTTCAAAGAGAATCTTTAAAGTGTCCAATTGCCCGTTGGAAACGGATGTCATTAATTCTTCGTTGGTTAGTTCCTTCAAAAGGTATTTTTTAATTGATCCTTTACACTATATAGTCAGGAATTTACAAAAGGTTACAACGAGACATAAAAAAATCGCTTCTCAAGAAGCGATTTTTAGTTTTTCAAATAATATTATGGGATTATTCTTCTTCTTTCACTTCAGAAGTGAATTCCTTGATGGCCGTGTTGGGTTCCATAATACTATATCCTTGCCAAAATTCAGGATCATAATTGGGCATGTACTGCGGGAGTACATTCTTTTTTTCTGTAAAGGATTCGAACGCAGATTCAGATATGGGATTCGTTTCAAATACGACTACTTCATATTTGTTGCGACCGTTAAAAGCTGCATCTATTTTTAGATGAAGTTCATTTTGCTTCCTTCGTCCCTTTACGTTTTTATTTTTTTCAATGATTTTTACGGGCCTTTTGAAACCGACCCTATTTCCTTTGGTAATTTCGTAATAGCGAAGACTGTATTTACCGTCGCCATCCTTACCGAAGAGAATACTTCCCTTAGCCAAGTATTCGTTTAAGGAAATGCCAAGAAGTTTAAATTTCCTTAGAGGCTCTACATTTTCAAAATCCATTTTAACGAGTGCAAAATCATTGGCGTCTATATATAGTTTGCCTCTAAATTCTTCGGATCTTTTTGGTTTAAATTCAATGACATATAAGGCCTTGTCCCCAATAAAGGTGAATGCCTCCAGAGTAAGGTCATACCGTCTGGATTTCCAGAGTACATTATAATCCGAATCCTCAAAAATGGGAAGGTTGGTATATAAGTTGGCCAAAGTTCTTTTTTTATAGTTAGAAAAGAACTTTTTACGTTCCGTAGTTTCCTCGAGCTCTTTATTTAGGGATTTAACGTCATTGGAGTCCACTTCGGCTTCAAAAAGTTCATCTGCGTCCATCTTGGTTCCGAACAACCCAGATTTTACCTTAAAGTAGGAATCCGTTTTTACATTTTTCTTGACAATCTCATTAAATCGTTCTTCCAAGTTTTCTAGGTCCAGGCGACTGCTTTTATCATAGAGTTCCGAAGCTTTTATCAAGTCTAACTTCTGATCGTCTTCCTCTTCGTTTCCGTAAAGATCACCGAGGACTTCCGTATAATAGGTGTCATTTGTGGGTACGGACCTTAGTACACTATCTAAAAACTCCCTGTTCAACGCCGGTATTGTGGACTCCTTTATGCGATAATCAGATTTTTCGATATAGTTCGAATAGGACTCTCTTAAGAACAGTCTTTTTTTGGTGAAACCATAGTGATAATTTTTTTCGATGTTGTCCTCCACCAATTTCAGTATTTCCTCTGGTGTATAGTCCTTATTGGACACAATAACCTCTCTGAGTTCTATGGCTTTAGGGGCTAAAAGAATAGTTTTTCCTTTGAACTCCTTCAGGGGTTTGCCAATGGACTCATATCCGATACAGGAAATGAAAAGCGAGTCCATTTCCTGCACTCCTTCATCCATCAAAAAAGTAAATTTCCCCTCTTCATTCGTAATTACTCCCTTGTTGTTTAGTAAAACCGTGGCATAAGGAACAGGTTTTTGAGTAGTACTATCCAATACCGTGGAAGTTAAGGTTTGGGCCAAAAGAAAAGGAGTAAATAAAATATAAAGGCCCCAAATAAAAAAGGTTTTCGCTTTATTCATACGGTGATTCGACTAGAGTACAAACTAAAGTATCCCTATGTATAAAACCATATCCTTTTGGATATTATTGTGAAATTTTTATTGATTCCTTAACAAAGCAAAGGCCCAGTGTTGAGGTTTGAACTTCTTTAGTGGCAACCACAATCATCCTGGCCACAGGCTTTTGAATTATCCTTTCCACTCGAGAACAGTGTTTTGGGCAATAAAAATTTAAAAACTAGATAGCCTAAAGAAATCGCCACGGTCAAGTAAACCAATATGTGTTGTAGTATCTCCATTTATTTTAAGATTTGATAGGCAATCAAAGCAACAATATAAGCAAACAGACTCATAAATACCAATTGGAAAGTGGGCCATTTCCAAGAATTGGTCTCCCTTTTCACTACAGCTAATGTGCTCATGCATTGCATGGCAAAGGCATAAAATAACAATAATGAAATACCGGAAGCTAAATTGAACAAGGGTTCCTTGGTTACTGGGTTTACCTCTGCGGCCATTCTGTTTTTAATGGTTTCCTCTTCATCGTTGCCAACACTATAGATTGTTGCCAAAGTACCCACAAAAACCTCTCTTGCGGCAAAGGATGTTAATACAGCAATTCCGATTTTCCAATCATATCCCAAGGGTCGTACAATGGGTTCTATTGCTTTTCCCATATAGCCCATATAAGAATGTTCTAATTTATAACTAGCTATTTCTTGATTCAATGCCTTCTCTTCTAAATTGGAGTTCATTACCTGTACAGAATCCTTAAATTCAGGTGACATTCTGTCTATTTTTTCATTCTTCAATGAAGCTTGATACTGTGCTAAATTGTTTTCAATATAGGTTTTGCTGTTATCCGAAAAGCCATTTTCTTCTATACGGTTCGCTACGATCGACTCTGCATTTTTAAAATTGTCGGAGTATCCGTTAGAACCCAGAAACCAAAGAATAATGGAGATGGCCAAAATTATCTTACCTGCGCCAAAGACAAAACTTTTGGTTTTTTCCAGTACCGTATATCCCACATTTTTAAGTAGGGGTAGTTTGTAGTTTGGAAGTTCAATTACGAAGAAAGACCTACTTTTTATTTTCAATATTTTATTGAGTGCCATAGCGGATAAAATGGCCGCGGCAAACCCCAAAAGATATAAGAGCATTAAGGTTAGAGCCTTAAAACTCAATCCTAAAAAACTCCCTTCGGGAATGACTAAAGCAATAATAATGAGGTACACCGGCAACCGTGCGGAACATGTAGTAAATGGGGTTACCAAGATGGTAATCAACCGCTCTTTCCAGTTTTCAATGGTTCTTGTCGCCATTACAGCAGGAATGGCACAAGCCGTTCCAGATATTAATGGGACCACACTTTTTCCACTTAGCCCAAAGGGTCTCATGATTCTATCCATCAGAAATACCACCCTACTCATATACCCTGTTTCTTCCAAAAGGGCAATGAACAGAAATAGAAAAGCTATTTGGGGTATGAATATGACAATTCCACCAATACCAGCCAAAACACCCTCAGCAATAAGATTGGTAAATACACCAGGCGGTAAGGTTTCCTTCACCCATTCCGTAGCGGAGGCAAAGAATCCATCGATCATATCCATCGGATATTCGCTCCAACCATAAATGGCTTGAAAAATGGTTAATAGTATGATAAAGAAAATTAGATAGCCAAAGATTTTATGCGTCAGTACTTTGTCAAGGGTAGCCCTGAATCCTTTGGCGGCATTGATGTCTACCTTATACGTTTCTTTTAGGATGCCGTTGATAAACTGATACCTTAATATGGTTTCTTTTTGCTGTAATCTTTTTAATTCGGACTTTGACTTTGTGCTAAAGGAGGAGGCATCCTTAATCAAGTTTTTTTGGATGGGCATGAAATTGACATCCTGAGTTATGACCAACCATAGCTTATAAATATCCTCTTTTGGAAATGTTTTTTTGAGCTTTTCAAAATATTCCGGGGCGATAACGGTAGTATCTACATTTGGAACTTTTGATAAGTTTTTATAATCCGAAATAAGCTCTTTTAGCTTATCTATACCCGTACCTTTTCGCGTACTTACCAAGGCAATCTTGGCATCGAGTTTTTCCTCTAAAAGTTCGATATCGATGCTAATGCCCTTTCGGGTCATTCTATCGGCCATATTGATTACTAAGATGGCCGGGATTTTTAAATCCTTTATCTGTGTAAAAAGAAGGAGATTTCTTTTAAGGTTCTCTACATCAGATACGACTAAGGCAACATCGGGGTGGTCCCTGTCATTTTTATTGAGCAAAAGTTCCACTGCAACACTCTCGTCAAGGGAAGTTGTGTTTAAGCTGTAAGTTCCAGGAAGGTCAATGATATGCGCTCTAACACCTCTAGGAAGCTTACAAATTCCTTCTTTTTTTTCAACGGTTATACCTGGATAATTACCAACTTTTTGATTAAGACCGGTAAGTTGGTTGAAGACCGAAGTTTTACCTGTATTTGGATTTCCAATAAGGGCTACATTGATTTGTTTGCTCATAACGCAACATCATCTTCAATAATTTCCAAGGCAATTTGTTCGGCGATAATTCGCCTTATAGCAATGTGGGAACCATTTACATTGATATATATAGGATCCTTTAAAGGGGCAACTTGTACAAGTTCTATTTCGTTGCCAGGAAGACAGCCCAATTCTAGTAGTTTAATGGGAAGTAAATCCTCGGTAAACTCCTTGATAATTCCTTTCTGACCTCTCTTTAAACGTGCGACTGTTGTCTCCAATTCTTATTTAGATTCAATATAATTAAGCAAAAGTAACCCAAATTTTATCAAAACCAAGGATTATCGAACATATATCTGTTGTAGCGAGTTTAAGGATTCATTTTATACCCTTTATTCGGTATAGCTCGATTTGAGTATCTCTAGGTCTTCCAATAATTGTTGAACATCTTCCTTATTGGTTCCATCATAGAACCCGCGTATTCTCTTTTTTTTATCGACCAAAATAAAGTTTTCTGTATGAATCATATCGAAAGGACCTCCATCACCATCGGTTTTTACAGCTAAGTAAGATTTTCTGGCCAATTCATAGATTTGCTTTTTATCTCCAGTGACCAAGTTCCATTTAGAGTCATCAACCCCTTTTTCTAGAGCGTATTTTTTAAGCTGGGCCACAGAATCAATTTGTGGAGTAACGGAATGGGATAACAGCATAACATCATCTCCAATTTTGTCTTGTATTGAGGCCATATTCTTGGTCATGATAGGACAAATCGTAGGGCAAGTGGTAAAGAAAAAATCGGCAATATAAATCTTATCCTTATAATCTTCCTGTGTTATTGTGTCTCCATTTTGGTTGACCAAAGCGAAATCTTCAATGGTATGGTATTTACGTACATGTTGTATTTCCTCGGCCACCAATTCGGTGTTTACCATAGCTGGTGTGTAAATAGGTAGAATTTGTTTTGGCTGTAGGGCGTTATAGAATAAATAGATGATAACAGCTGAAATCCCCAACATTACCAGTCCAAAAATTTTAAACTTTCCAAAGAAAGAGCGCATGCCAATTTTTTTGTAAAGGTACGTTAGCGCATGGATCGATTCAAATAATATGACGTCGAGGAAGCCAAAATATTCTTAAAAATAGAAGGAGGCTAACGACTTTCTTTTTTTAAGACCTTGTAAAAATGTACTTTTGTCCGATTTAATTTTTAGAAGACGCTAATGAGCCCCATAGTTATAAAGACTATTCAATTTTTCTTAAGCCTTTCCTTACTGATTGTGCTTCATGAACTTGGTCATTTTATACCCGCAAAATTATTTAAGACACGCGTAGAGAAATTCTATTTATTCTTTGATGTAAAATTTTCCCTTTTTAAAAAGAAAATTGGTGAAACGGTATATGGAATAGGTTGGCTTCCTTTAGGGGGTTATGTTAAAATTGCCGGTATGATCGACGAAAGTATGGATACCGAAGCCATGAAAGAAGAACCTAAACCTTGGGAATTTAGAAGTAAGCCCGCCTGGCAACGATTAATAATCATGTTAGGTGGCGTTACGGTCAATTTTATTTTGGCCGTTATTATTTATATAGGTATGGCCTTTTCCTATGGGGAAGAATATATTCCTGCAGATAGTCTTAAAGACGGTTTCCTTGTAACTCAAAAAGCTATTGGAGATGAATTAGGGATACAAACTGGAGATTTGATTGTTGCCGTGGATGGTGAAAAGGTGGAAAAATTTGGAGCCCTTCCCCTGGAGATCATTAATGGAAATACGATAACCATTAAACGAGATGGGAGAACCTTTGACCAAGAAATCCCCGTGGATTTCATTGCCACATTGTTGGAAGATGAGGACAAGGCTCGCTTCTTAAGTTTAAGAACACCTTTTGTTATTCGTGAAGTACCGGAAGATTCACCTAACAAAAGCCTAGGGTTGCAGGAAAAAGACGCCATTGTAGCTATTAATGGGATAACGGTACAGTATCAAGATGAGGTAGTTCCCATTTTAGAAAAAAGCAAAGGGAGTAAAGTTCAGTTGACTGTAAACAGAAACGGAAAAAATATTCCCATGGAAGCCCAAGTTTCTGATGAAGGGAAATTGGGTGTAATCGTTGGATTTAAAACTTTTGAGGACTACTCGGAAAAGGGATATTTTGATATTGAGAAAGTGAAGTATTCCTTTTTGGAATCGATTCCAGCTGGAATTGATAAAGGTGTAAGTACACTAGGCGGATACGTAAAACAGATGAAGAAGATTTTTAATCCTTCTACTGGAGCCTACAAGGGTGTAGGAGGATTTGCGGCTATTGGAGGTCTTTTTCCCGATGGTTGGGATTGGCCTGCATTTTGGAGCGCTACAGCCTTTATTTCCATCATACTTGCCTTTATGAATATTCTTCCAATTCCAGCATTGGATGGAGGGCATGTGATGTTCCTTTTATATGAAATGATTACGGGAAGGAAACCAAGTGACAAGTTTTTGGAATATGCCCAAATGACTGGATTCTTCCTTTTAATAGCGCTATTGTTGTTTGCAAACGGAAACGATTTGTATAAATGGTTATTTAAATAGAAAAACCGCTTTTTTTTGTTTGGCAAATTTTAAAAAACAATTATATTTGCAGCCGCTTTAAAGGATAAAGTACGGTATTTTCCTCCTTAGCTCAGTTGGTTAGAGCATCTGACTGTTAATCAGAGGGTCCTTGGTTCGAGCCCAAGAGGAGGAGCTAGCAATAGCAAGGCTTCAGAGAGTTTTCACTCCTGGAGCCTTTTTTATTTGCACATAATTTGCACATAATCCATTTTAATTCTTGTATAGTTTTAATTGGTACTATTTGGATGTATTTGAAACCAAATCAGTAGGAGATACGGATTTCTCATCAAAATTTAAATGCTTTACGATTTTTCATTGCACTGTAAAGCTTTCGATTTTCAAAACTTCTGGAAGATAATTCCTGCCGATTATAGGATTTTGAAGCTCTAGAATAAACTGGTTTGAATCTTTTCAAATAAGGCCCTATTTTCTTAATCCTCAATTTCAATTGTTGATAACTCCAAAATCCCTCCGTTTTAAGAAAAGCGCAAATGGTACCATTTGTATCGTTTTGAAACCAACTTTTATTCACTAAATGATATTTGGTTTCATTTATACCGATTTGGTACAAGTCATTGTTTGTCAAATAGTTGTGGATAAAATAAAACGGTCGACCTTACCTTTACACCTCCTTCTTTTTACCTTTATACCAGGAATTCTTTAAAAGAAAACAAAAGCGCTTTTGTTCATTTCGCAACCCAAAAAAGAAACAAAATGGACAATTTTTTAATACTCGAACGGCTCGACCGTTTGGAAAGACTGTTGATGGCCAATAAAGAGGTACTGACCTTTGAGGAAACCTGTGACTATACGGGAATATCCAGAAGCTATCTGTACAAACTTACCGCCGCGGGGCATATCCCGCACTCCAAACCCAACGGGAAACTGATATTTTTCGAAAGGAAGAAAATCGTCGATTGGCTGCTCCAGAACGAACGCAGACCCGTTCCCGAAACCGGAACTATAGCGGAACCTCTTCGTTAGGCATTACCGATTGTCAATTTTATGTCGATTCACAGCATGCCTTTGGAATCACCTTTGGCTTCTAAAACCTTATCATATGAAATCAATTCCTTATTTAAGGGTGGGCACTTCGTACTACAAATTGGTACAGGCACCAACTATCGCCGGACATTTCAACGAGATCTTGGTCCATTGGAACATCGAGACCATCCGTCAGGACCATGGGAAGGATTATTTGAGCAAGGTGCCCAAGTACGATGGCTTTACCTGTATCCCGAGCCATATCGATTTCAAGCAGGAATACAAAGGGTTCTACAATACCTATTCCCCGTTACCGGCAATACCCAAAGAAGGGGAATACCATACCTCATTGGGATTCGTCGAACACATATTCGGGAAGCACTATGAACTGGGATTGGACTACCTGCAATTACTGTATACAAAACCGGTACAGGTACTGCCCATTCTCTGCCTGGTCTCCAAGGAACGTTCCACGGGCAAGAGCACTTTTTTAAAGTGGTTGAAGGCCATCTTCGAAAACAACCTGACCTATCTGACCAATGACAGTTTCAGCAGCCAGTTCAATGCGGATTGGGCCAACAAGCTTCTCATCTGTATCGACGAGGTACTGTTCAACAAGGAAGAGCTTACCGAGCGCATCAAGTACCTGAGCACGACCAATATCAACAAATTGGAGGCCAAGGGAAAGGACAAGCGGGAAGTGGAGTTCTTCGGTAAGTTCGTCCTTTGTAGCAACAACGAGGACAATTTTATCAAGATAGACGGGAACGAGACCCGGTTTTGGGTACTGAAGATACCAGTGCTCAAAAAAGAGAAAACGGATTTCCTCCAACAACTCGTATCCGAAATACCGGCTTTCCTGTACTATCTGCAAAAACGACGATTATCGTCCGAGCATACCACTAGAATGTGGTTTACCCCAAAACAGATTAGAACAGCTGCGTTAAAAAAGTTGGTGCAGAACAACCGTAATAGGGTTGAAAAGGAACTTGCTACGATTCTTCTTGGTGCCATGGAACAGTTCGATACCGATGAAATACACCTTTGCCCCTTGGATGCATTGCAGTTGTTGAACCGGACAAGGATAAAGACCGATCTGACCCAGCTCAGAAGGTTGCTGAAAAGGGATTGGAAATTGAAAAACAAGGACAATTCCCTAAGCTATCAAAAACCGGTCATCTGGCAGGACGCCTCCATGCAGCTAGTGGACGCCAAGGGTCGCTACTTTACCGTGGAAAAATCCTTTTTGCTTGAAAATTTCGATGAATCGATGACGGATTGAGCTGTTCCCAATGGCTATCGGTGTCGAGGCCGTCATCATTATATCATCATTTGTTCATCAAAAAATAAAACGATGACAGAAAAAAATGGAAAAAACATGAAAACGATGAATCGATGAAGAAAACGATGCCAAGGAAACCATTGCAAATACTGGCTTCCCGATAGTTTTTCATCAAAAAATCAAAAATTTGCCCAAAACCATTCGGCTTATGAAAAAAGAAAGAACAAACAAGTTAACATGTGAAAGAGCCCGAGCTTTTCCCATCGAAAAAGCGCTGGCAAAACTCGGGCACTTACCGACCAGATCGACCGAAAAAGAAGCTTGGTTCCTGAGTCCGTTCCGGCCGGAGACCCAAGCCTCTTTCAAGGTGTCCAAGAAACTGAACAGATGGTACGACCATGGGGCGGGCATAGGTGGCAATGTAATCGACCTGATATGCCAAATCGACGGATCTTCCGTCAGAGAGGCCTTAAGGTTCTTGGAACAGGGCCAGACCTCTTTTTCTTTTCAGCAGCGGCCTCCTGTTGGAATCCAGAAGGATACAGGGCTAGAAATTCTCCATGCACGTCCTATTCGGCATTATGGACTAATTAAATATTTGTCGGAAAGAAAAATTTCCATTTCTACGGCATCGACCATTTGTAGGGAGGTCCATCATCTTCATAAGGGACGACGATACTTCGCCATAGGATTGAAGAACGATTCCGGTGGATGGGAACTGCGGAACAAATACTATAAGAATTCCAGCTCGCCCAAGGATATTACCCACATCAAAAATGGAAACCGAAAACTCATCGTTACAGAAGGCATGTTCGACCTATTATCCATTTTAGAGGGTACTGAAGAATCAAATTTGGTATATGATTTTCTGGTCCTGAACTCCACGGCATTGGTCAAAAAAGCGATTAAGCTAATGGATCCTTACGACCGAATCGACCTTTATCTGGACAATGATACGACCGGTAAAGCAACGACCCAAAACTTGATGGCCCGTTCCAATAACTGTTTGGACAAATCAAGTTTATACGAGGGGTATAAGGACATGAACGAATGGTTGATTTTTAAGGCTAAAAATGGATTTGGTCAGGAAGCGCAAGATGTGTTTTTGTTGCCACAAAAACGATCTTGCTTTGCTCCCGGCGGTCGCAAAGTAAAAAAGAAATGAAAAGGACCTATATCAAGTTCCGGTGCTCCGTCTACGAGAAGAAACTGCTCAAGAAAAGGGCGGAAAGGGCCGGTATTTCCCTCTCCGAATATTGCCGCAGTTCGACTTTTGGAAATTCGGTCATCGAACGTTTGACCGAGGAACAATTGGCCCACTATAGAATGCTGGTGAAGTACAAGGGGAATTTTACACGCATCGGTAATATGTTCAGGAAGCACAATCCGAAACTGGCCAACGAGGTCGAGACCTTGGCAGCGGAAATAAGAAAACACCTCTATAACTTCAAAAGAACAAAGAAATGATAGGAAAAGGGACATCCATAGCACACACTGGGACAAGTATCGATTACGGTTGGAACCAGGAGAAGGGTGCCGAGGTAGTCTTCAGTCAACACCTGGCAGGGGAAAACCCCAAAGAGATCACCGAAGAGTTCAGGCTGGTCCAGGAGGAGAACACGCGTTGCCAAAAGAACACCCTGAGCTTTGTCCTCAGCCCGACCCGGGAGGATGGCAGGAACTTGACCAAGGCACAACTAAGGGAAATGACCCAACGGTTCATAAAAGAAATGCAGCTGAAGGAACGGCAGGCCATCGCCTTCGTACACAGGGACAAGGCACATACCCACGTGCATCTGTACGTGAACCGTATCGGTTTCGATGGCAAGACCTATAACGACAGCTTTATCGGGAAGCGCAGCCAACTGGCGGCGGAGAGCGTGGCCAAGGAAATGGGGCTGACGACGGTCAAGGAGGTACAACTGGAAAAGGAACTGGATTCCATAAAGGTCCGGCTGGAAATAAAGGACATCCATCATAAAGTAATGGAAAGCGATAGACCAAGAACATTGGACTCCTACATCAAGGTCATGCAAGAAAGGAACGTGGAAGTCATCCCGACAATAAACCGGGCCAATAAGTTACAGGGATTCCGGTTCCAATATGAAGGCCATAATTTCAAGGCCAGCGAGGTACACCGTTCCATGTCCGGGGGAAGGATAATGGCACAACTATCCCGGAACAAAGGGATCGCCAAACCAAAAGAAATCGGAAAATCGGTCCAACTACTAGGGAAAACGGTGGAACTGGGTACCAACCTCGCTACGGGCATCGCCAAGAACATCATCAAGAAAACCATAAAAAAGGCCATCGACACGGGAATTGGAATTTAAAACCGAGAATTATGGGATATAAAAAACTGGACGAGATAATGGAACTGCTCACCGACGAGCTGGACGGGTTCAACAAGTCCATCGTTAGATTGGAACAGCTGACCCAAAATATGGACAACATCAAAGTAATGCCCGATACTTCGGAAATCGAACGATTGCTCCGGGAACATTTGAATTCCGAGAAGACCAAAACCGAAAGACTACAGAAATCTGTTCAGGATATCGGGAATAAGATTTCAAAAGCAAGATTGGTTCCAAAGATACAGTTGTGGATTCATTACTCGATTTGGTTCATATCCTTGGTTGTCATAGGTTATCTGGCTTTCAAATCATCTCGAATTGACAAAATCCAGGAAAAGGCCTTTGCGAAGGGAGAGCAAGAAGTAATTTCCCATTTAAAAGGATATTTCGACCTATATCCTCAGCACTACGAATCGTACCGTAAATGGTTAAGGGAAAAAGATAGTGTTCCAGACCAGGAGTAGGTTGCGCCCTATGGAATTTTTACTTGACGCTTATCTGCCGGAACACTACAAAAATTCCACAGGATCCAAGCGCAAAGTTTTGGGGTAAGTATTTGGGACGAAATGTGCAAAAAGGTCAGTTTTTGATTGTCCCAAAAAAAGTTCAATTCTTAAGACCATCTTTCAAAAAATGAATCCGGCAATAAATGAACGTTTGTATATAGCTGTTTATTAAAGGCCAACCGTTAAGTTAGGTATAATCGGTTATCCTACTATTTGATTTCCAGTAACAAAAGGTTGTTCATAATGCCGTTGGCCCGTTGCTTTGTACAAAGCATTGGCCACCGCTCCAAAAACAGGGGGAAACGGAGGTTCTCCCATACCCGTTGGGTCGATTTCATTCTGCACAAAATGTACGTCGATTTCTTTCGGCGCGTCGTTCATGCGAATCATTTGATATTGGTGGAAATTGTTTTTCTGTGGCACCCCATCCTGAAAGGTCAATTCCCCATAAAAGGCGTTACCAATACCATCGGTAATGGCTCCCTCGGCCATGTTTGTTGCTGCATCAGGATTTACCACCACTCCACAATCAATGGCACAAACTACTTTTTCAACTACGGGTTTACCGTTTTCCATCTTTAAATCCAGTACATGCGCCGCATAGGAGTTATGGCAAAAATAGGCCGATACTCCTCGATGTTTTGTTGTATCATTTTCTTTCCAAGCCGATTTTTCACGAACCAATTCCAGGACTCCGGCGTACCTATCAGCATCATAATCATTCCGTTCGCCTACAGGATTTTCCTTGGCGCGTTTTAGCAGGTCCAAGCGAAATTGAATGGCGTCCTTGCCCATGGTTTCAGCAACTTCATCCAAGAACGCTTGTTCGGCACCGGCCATAAAATTAGATCGTGGAGCTCTAAAGGCACCTATGGAAATGTTGGAATCAATGGTCCACTCTTCTGCCATATAATTATCAATGGCCCCTGCCGGAAAACGATTGGCGAACAATGGACTCTCCGGCACCCCGCCTGCTTTAACATGTAATGCCGTTAAATTTTTGTTTTCATCAAATGCCGCGCGATAGGTTGCGTGATAGGTTGGGCGATAAATACCATTGGTCATATCGTCTTCACGGCTATATACTAACTTGATAGGTGCATTGACTTTTTGTGAAATCAGGGCCGCTTCCACTACAAAGTGGGCATAGGCCTTGCGTCCAAAACCACCGCCCATTCTTGGAAGGTCCATCTCAATATTCTCTTTCGGTATTCCCAGACTACTAGCAATGGTAGGGATGATCAAAGACGGAATCTGTATTGGTGCTGCAATTTTCGCCTTTTCGCCTGCTACATGGGCAAAAGCATTCAAGGGCTCCATGTTATTATGAGCAAGAAAAGGCGCCGAGTAACTTCTTTCCAAAATTGTTGTTGCATTTTTGAAGGCTACTTCTGGATTTCCATCTTTTCGGACAACTTTTCCCGGTTTTGCAGCAAGTGCTTCCATTTGTGATTTATGGGTCGTGGTAGATTCCAGTCCTGCGGGTATGTTAATCGTTTGTTTTCCACCAAACCCAGCGATTGTTTCCGAATAGGCGGTAATGGGTTGCCATTCAACTTTTAATTTCTTTTTAGCTTGCATCACCTCCCAAGTTGAGTTGCCCACTATCGCAACCAATTCAGGAAATGCGTTGGTGTCGAAACCGCCTTTTTCATATCCGTCCTTAAAACTCTTGATCGTAACCACATCCTTGATTCCAGGCATGGCTTTGGCCGCTTCACCATCCACTGATTTTAAGGTCAAACCAAAAGCTGGTGGATGTTCGATCATGGCGATCAACATTCCTTCCTCTTGAATATCCATGCCAAATAGAGGCCTACCGGTTACAATGCTTTTTGCATCTACATTTTTTTGCGAACGGCTGACCAGTTTAAAATCCTTTACCTCTTTTAGTTGTACTTCTTCGGGTACGGTAAGTGTTGCTGCAACTGAAGCCATTTCTCCGTAACCGGCCGATTTTTTGGTGGCTGCATGTTGTAATACTCCTGCTTCTGCGGTAATCTCTTCCTTGGGTACCTGCCAGGTTTCTGCCGCCGCCGCTATCAACATCTGCCTTGCGGTTGCTCCGGCCATTCTAAGCGGCTCCCATCGGGCACTTATTCCCCTACTGCCCCCCGTAAATTGAAATCCATATTTGTCTGCATGATAGGGCGCCTGTTCAACCAGTACATTTTTCCAATCTACATCCAACTCTTCTGCTACCAACATGGGCATAGATGTTCTTATATTCTGACCGAATTCCGGATTGGGCGTATAAATGGTTACAACCCCGTTATCACCGATTTTCAAATACGAATTCATCTCGAACCATTCTTTGGGCATTTCCCTGACAGCCATCTCTTTTGCCTGCTCAGATTTGCAGGAGTTTAAAATACTAAAGCCAAGTACCAAACCTCCACTTGCCAAACTTGTATTCTTGATAAAGGCCCTACGTCCCATATGCGTCTTTAGCTTTGTCATCTCCTAATTTTTTTAATTAAACGTTTTCCGAACTAGCGGCTGTTTTTATTGCTTTTTTGATTCGCGTATACGTTCCACACCTACAGATATTCCCGTTCATAGCGCTTTCAATTTCTTCGTCCGACGGATTGGGATTCCTTTTCAACAAGGCCGAGGCCGACATTATCTGCCCTGCCTGGCAATATCCGCATTGGGGTACATCGATTTCAAGCCAAGCATTTTGTACAGGATGATCACCATGTTCCGACAGTCCTTCAATGGTCGTGATTTTTTGCTCCCCAACAGCCGAAACAGGTAATTGGCAAGAACGTACCGCATTGTCACCTAAATGCACCGTACAGGCACCACATTGAGCGATACCGCAACCATATTTAGTACCTACCAATTTAATATGGTCTCTAAGTACCCATAGCATTGGAGTATTTGAATCAACATCTACACTGTGTTCCGATCCGTTAATATTTAAGTTGAATATTGCCATTTTTAAAAAATTTACTTAAAAATAAAGATTATATATTGGGTGTTGCCTACGAAATTCAAACAGTTTTAACCTACTTTGTCAAAATCCTAATTGTTTTTAGTTTTTGATAGTCAGGGGTTTAATCTTTTCAAGCCATTCCACAAGTAATTCTTTCACTTCTACTTTACGGTTCCCTTTTATGGCCAAGTAAATTCCATCCCTCTCAATACCCCCGGTTACCGAAAACCCCTCTAAAATGTTGCAATCGGAGCAAAGGCTTTCCACCGTTCTAAAGCTACTTCCAATACCGTACCCAGCATTGGTGTTAAAAGGAATGACCGTTTTATCCTTAAGGTCGTGCCGGGTCAAAAAGCTTTTAATTGGCGGAGGCAGTTGCATTCCCCATGTGGGGAAGCCTAAAAAAACGGTTTCATACTTGTCTATATTTATCTGTGTTTTTAAGGGCGGAAGAAACCCGGTGCGATTTTCTTCTGCCACTTGTGCCACAATCGACTTGTAGTTTTGTGGATAAGGATTTTTTAATTCCAGCGCCACCAGATTACCGCCCACATTTTCATGGATCATTTCGGCCACAACCTTAGTGTTATTCGTCCTTGATAAATATACAATCAGTATGTTGTCCGCTTCGTTCACGGTCCCTTGGGCACTGCACCATCCGGATACCAAGAAAATAAGGAATAGTAAACGAGATATTATCATTTCTTAATCTTTAATTTCCGGTAATCTGTTGGCGTATGTCCCACATGTTTTTTGAAAAAGGCACTAAAATGATTTACTTCCATAAAGCCTAAGACCGCGGCTATCTTAGTAATTGACCAGTCGGTTCTTTTGAGCAATCCCCTTGCTTCCTTAATGAAACGTTCATTAATATTTTGGGTAGTCGTTTTACCCGTATATAATTTTACAACTCTGTTCAAAGAGTTTACATGAATATTTAATATTTCCGCAAAATCTGAAGCTTTGCGCAACTTTATGGGTTGTGTGTCCTCTCTAATGGGGAATTGTCCTCTCAGGTGCATCAAAAAATTTTGGGCTATATGAATATAGGTTTTTTGATTTGTTGAGAGGGAAGAATCCATATTTTTAATATCGATAACTACAGTTTTTTGACGTATCCTTCTATTGGTCTACCAAGGCAGTTTCCGGCCCACGGACACCTACCAGTTGTATCTGTTCCAAAGCATTCCTGAACTCCTTTAATTCCGTATCGGAAAAAGCAACGTTCAGTGCACCTTGGTTCTGTTTCACATGATGCAGTTTCGTAGTTCCTGGAATAGGAACAATAAAAGGCTTTTGTGCCATGACCCAGGCCAAAGCTATCTGGGCCGGAGTGGCATCTTTTTTTCGACCCCATTCGCGTACCAACGTGAGCACCTCCATGTGCGCTTCAATAGCTTCCGGTGTAAAATAGGGCACTTGAGATAAGCGGGAATCACTTGAAAAACGGCTATGCTCGTTGAACTTATCGCCTAAAAATCCACGACATACCGGTCCCCAAGGAACAAAACCAATTCCTAATTCTCCACAGGTATCTATCACTTCATTTTCAAGGGTACGCTGAATAATGGAGTATTCGCTCTGAAGGGCAGCAACGGGCTGCTCGGCATGGGCCTTTCGTATGGTCGTTGGTGAAACTTCTGAAAGTCCGAAATGGAGCGCCTTCCCTTCCTCTATCAAATCCTTGACCGTTCCGGCAACGTCCTCAATCGGAACGTTTGGGTCCAAACGATGTAGGTACAACAAATCGATACGATCGGTACGAAGGCGTTTCAGCATACCTTCAACCGCTTTTCTAATATTTTCTGGCCTGCTATTTCTTCCCCCACGACTTCCGGTCGAAAGCTCAAACCCGAATTTACTGGCAATGACCACTTTGTCCCTAATGGGCTGCAGTGCCTCACCAACCAATTCCTCATCTGTAAACGGGCCGTACACTTCGGCCGTATCAAAAAAGGTAACACCCAAATCATAAGCCCCACGAATTACGGGAATCATATCCTTGGTATCCCTTGGTGGATTGTAGCTGCCACTTTTCATGCTCATACAGCCCAGCCCGATTGCCGAGACCTCAAGTGTGCCCAACATCCGCTTTTCAGGGTTGGAAGCTGCTTTTAAACCCTCAATTGTACTAGGTGAATTTTTCCCATTGGCAAAGGCCATTGGGCCTGCCACCATACCCGCTCCCAGAAGGGCAGATTTTGATATAAAATTTCTTCTATTTAAATTATTTCCCTTCGCTTTCATATGCGTTCATTTTAATTAATACTACTTAGTTCTGTAGGTGTCTTTGCAAAAAGGCAAGAACCTTTGTTCGTATCTCTTGTACATCGAACATTTCTCCAAAATGAGGTGCATCCTTAACTACGATTAATTCGTTTTCAACTCCTTTTGCCGTCAACCATGAACTTAACAGATGGGACTGCCTTAATGAAACCAAATCATCTTTTTCCCCATGAACAATCAGAAAAGGTGGGTCGTTTTCATCAACATAGGTTACCGGACTAGCAATCTTGGCCAAGTCAGGTCTATCAAGAGGAGGAGCACCTATCAATAAAGCTTCAGGCGATTTAGCATCATTGGCCCCTGGGAATAAAATCAGTTCGGCAGGTCCGTAGAAATCCACCACGGCCTTAAAATCAAACGCTTTAGTGGTTTTCGACACAAAGAAATCGGTAACGTCATTGTTCTTGGAAAGTCCCATTAATGAAGCCAGATGACCCCCTGCGGAAAATCCCATTACGGCAATTCGGTCTTTATCAAAGCCGTAAGTATCTGCATTATCGACCAAAAAGGAAACCGCACGATTACAGTCTTGAATTTGGGCAGGAAAAACAGCTTGGGTCGCAAAACGGTAATCAATGGAGGCCAAGGCAAAACCTTTGGAAACGATTTCAGCAACCGTTTTTCTCATATACCCGATATCGGCGTATTTGTCGTTGACCAACCATCCCCCGCCATGCACAAAAACGACCAAGGGTATTTTACCCGATACTTTTTGGGGCAAATAGATATCCAACAAATGTTTTTGCAGCGTGTCGTTGGCATAGTTTACATTGCCATGCAAAACGGTGCCCTTAGGAAATACCTCAATTACCGGATTTGTTTGTGAAAAACCTTGACCTACAAAGGTTAAAAACAATACCGCTGTTGTAACTATGTTGTTGATTTTATTCATCGAATGCACAACTGGTTTATATTCCCCGTGATTGTAGTTTATTTCTGAGTTTAACCCCTTTTTCAATGACATCCAATCTCGCTTTTCTTGGATCTGGTTTACCAACGGCTTCACCATCTAACTGTATATCCATAATTTCACCTTCATTTTTAGTATAGACTGGCCAGTTTGGTAATCCATCTCCATTCGGGTTTCCGTTCTTGGCGAAATTTACCCAGTACCCATTCATGGTTTCCGCCACTTTTTTATCTTCAGGAGTTGTCTCTGGATTACCCCAACGTGCATCAAGATTATTAAACACATAGCCCACTTCGGAACCATGGCCGGCACCGTATTTCATTCTTTCCTTCATAGGTTCGGGTACAAACCCAAAATGGTAAATAAACGTGGGTTCACCTTGTTCCGCGAAAGCTCTTGCGGCAAAACGTCCTGGTTCTCCCCACACCCAATCGGTATTGAACTTGGTAATCACCTCTTCGAATGCTTTACTTCCATCAGGATCATAGGCAGCTTGTGCTTCCTCCTTAAACTCGCCAAAAAGTGAAAATAGTTCTTCTTTTGTTTTACTGTTGTTGACAAAACTACCTCCGATTTCGGCGCTGTTAGAACCGATCATCAACGGTATTTGCATTTGTCTACCAGCGTTGTAGGCACTTTCGGCAGTTTCCGTTACCAATTTGCCGTCCAAAATCGGCCCGGAATAGATTCTAGGGCCTCCTTCACCATCCGTTTCTTGACCGCTATCCACAATTTCTTCCACTGGCAACGCGCGAAGCTTGGTCAAGGCATCGGCATCCGTACCTTCTATTCCGTGTTTTTTGGCAAAGTTGATACCAATGGTTTCTGCCGATAAGGGGTAAAAAGCACTTGCATTTTCTTCCTTTATTGGCCTTCCGGTAAGGACACCATCTCGGGCACCACCAGATTCGCTAATGGCTTTATGAAAAAGTCCTTTTGCATCTGGAATGGTCATCAAAGAATGTACGGAAACCCCTCCGGCAGAAAAACCAAAAATTGTCACATTATCTGGATTTCCGCCAAAAGCGGCAATGTTCTTTTGTACCCACTGAAGTGCCGCAATCTGATCCATATAAGCATAGCTACCCTTGTGTTCTTCAGGATGTTCTGCACTCAACGCTGGAAATGCAAAATGGCCCAAACGCCCCAAACGGTAATTAATGGTGATTAAAACCACTCCCTTCTTCGCAAATTCATCACCCGCGATTCCAGCTCCGGAACCACTTCCTCCAACAAAGCCTCCACCATGAATCCAAACCATGACCGGCAAGTTCGCACCCGAATTTACATAAGCGGGTTTCCACACATTCAGGTACAGGCAATCTTCGGATGAACCTTCACTAATGGTTCCCGGGGCACCGCCCCATCCGGACTGTGCGCAGTTTGCACCGTACTCCGTAGCATCCAATTCACCTTCCCAGGGGGATAATGGTTGAGGGGCTCTCCAACGAAACTCACCAACTGGAGGAGCCGCAAAGGGTATTCCTTTAAAGCTATCAACACCATCTTCATAGACGCCTCGAATTACCCCTAATTCGGTCTTTACTTTGGGTGTACTTTCTTGCGCGGAAATAGTAACTCCAAGGAGTACCAACAATCCTAATATGTATTTTTTCATTTGAGTGTTTATTTAGTTGCGTTGTTCAAGTTATTCCCTTGTCATTGTTTTGCTAAAGGTCAGATCGGCCAATTTCCAAGTGTTATCCTCCTTTACATAAACCTCCGTTACCATAAAGGGATTGGTCACTTCATTACTGCCTACTACGGCCAAGAGTGTAATTTGGTTCCAAAGTATAACGGTATTATCATTCAAGACTTCGACCATGACTTCATGGACATCAGCTTTTTTATAGTGGATGAACCCACCTCTAATGATTTCTACTTCGCGGTCCTTTCCCCATGTGCCGCCCATGTGGACGAACTTGGCTTTATCATGAAAAAGGCCTTCCAATTTATCGGCATCCTTATCGGCCATCCATTGCCATTTATGAATGGACAGCTCTCTGATTTCCTTTTCTAAATCAGTCGATTGGGCAAGGGCGACTTTTCCTGTGATGAGCATAACTAATAGACTTAGTATTATTTTCCTGTTCATTTTTATAAATTATTTGTTCTGAAGTATTAATGCGCAATTTCATGGGTATCACGAACGCTGCTAAAGGTAAGGTCCAATAATTTCCAATCGTCGCCTTCTTTTTTATAGAATTCGGTCACGGTAAATTCATTGGATACATCGTTACCACGAACATGGGCCGTAAGTGTTATTCTGTTCCAAAGTACCACGGTATTGTCATCAAAAGTTTCCACGACCACATCGTGTACATCGGCATTTTTATACCAAATGCTTCCCGTTTCGATGATTTCCAATTCCCTGTCCTTTTTCCAGGAGCCGCTCATGTGTACAAACCTTGATTTGTCATGAAACAAATTGGCCAACTTGTCCACATCCTTTTCGGCCATCCATTTCCATTTGGCTTTGGAAAGTTCCTTGATCTCATTTTCAAGACTTGAATTGTTAATTTCAGGAAGCGGTATTTTGTTATAATCCTCAACACTAAGTTCATCTGTCCATTTGGTAGGTGTGCTACCACCTATCGCCAAATAGGTCACTGCACTTTTAGGAGTGGCACCATGCCAATGTTCTACATTGGGAAGGCATTTGATAACGTCACCAGCTCGCATCACTTGTACTTCCTTTCCTTTTTCCTGATAAAAACCAACGCCATTAGTGATCAACAATTGTTGGCCGTCTGGATGTAAATGCCAATTGAGAAATGCTCCAGGTGCTGAAACCGCTTGGGCTACGTTATGTTTAAAAGTTTCATCGGCATCTACAACATGCGTAAGCCAAATATCACCGGTATGGTGTACGTTTTTCGCTTTTGCCCCCATGGGAAAAATAGCTTCTTGCGCAAAGGAAGATATGCTTAACATACCTATAAACAAGCCTGTCAATAATGCTCTCATTTTGTTTTATTTAATTGATTTAGATTATATAAATTACCCTTTCCAAAGCTATGGTATAATTCATAGGATAGGCTTACCACAATTACGGATTCACCTACCATTATTACGGATTACAGGGGTATAAACCATTTGTTCACAAAGCATTAACTAAATTCAAAAAATAGTTTTCTTCTCTGTCCAACACAAAAGATTAGATATGGGTCGATGATTATTGTTCCGAATTTAAATTTAGATGCAGTGTACTCAGAGCACTTCACAAGACTTTTTAAGAAACGTGTGGTATCCACTTCAGGAGTATCGAATGTCAAATTGAATAATACCGTTTGTTTTGTTCATATTAAATTTTTAAAATTAACTTATGAATGATGTATACGTAAAATTATATGACTACCTACAGCGAAAAACTCAAGTAGAAAAAAACGCTTTTCTTGACTATTGCCACTATTTTAAGCTAAAAACACTTAAACGAAACGAGGTACTTCTTCATCAAAATACTGTTTGCAACTTCAATATTTTTGTCAACAAGGGATGCCTTAGATTTTATTCCTATAGTGATGAAGGAAAAGAATTAACGCGATATTTTGCTTTTGAAAATAAATTTGGCACCTCATTAACAAGTCTTATAAACCAAGAACCTTCCAATGAGAATATACAAGCCGTAGAGAAATCAGAAGTACTTATAATTTCTAGAAATGATTTCTACCACCTTGTTAAAACGATTCCAGAGATAAATCTTGTCTACAGAGATATTCTTGAAATGGCGTATATTACAACCACAAAACGGGTTTATAATTTTCAAGGAGAAAGTGCACTGGATAGATTGAAGTGGTTAATGAAATATCAGCCTTTTATTCTTACGCGTTTATCCAATAAAATGGTAGCTTCCTATTTGGGAATAACTCCATATACCTTAAGTAGGTTAAAAACCGAACTCTAAATATTCAAAGTGTTGCTCTAGGGCAATACTTCTTCGTTGTAGGCCAACTAATTTTGTCCCATATAAATTTTACGTATGGATTGGCCAAGGTCAAAAAGATTTGTTTTCATTTTATTTTTTCTAATTTTAGGTAAAGTAATGGCACAAAAGCCAGAACCTCCAATACCCGTTGAAGCTTTTTTTGGTAATGAAGCCTTGTATTTTCAGTTGGTGGTCAAGAAAAAATTCACCCCTAATAGTAGGCTTAATTTCTTTACTGTAGCCACCTACACTGCCGATTATGAAAATAACAAAGAGGAAAACAGCATTGTTATGCCTGTTCAGGTGAGTTATGATATAGGGAAAGGCTTCGGACTAATGGTAGGTACGGACATCAACAGTATCTCAGGATTTTCTGCCATTGTTGGACCTCAATTCAACTATGCATCAAAAGATTGGCTTATTGTAAATGTCGCGTCTTTTTTTCTAAATGAAGACCAAGACTTTAAACTTTTTGGTCTCTACGAATATAAGCCCGCTTTCAATGAGCATTGGGGACTTTATACCCGGCTACAATATGTTTATAATCAAAGTTGGAAGCTTGGCACCAATAACCATCGCTATCTGTATTTAAGAGCGGGGCTTAAAAGAAAACAGTTTATTTTTGGTCTTGCAGCTAATTTGGAACAGTCAGGTCCATTTAAGGAAGAAGGCGCAAATTATGGACTTTTTGTTCGATTGGAGTTTAGATAGAACAGCTACAAATTGACCGATTAAGAAATGTTCCTGTATGGTCAAAGCTTTTTAAAAACCATCGACATCGATTCAGGGTCAATAGCTTCCATATCAATCAGTTTTAAATCTTTTACCATTTCTGCTGTGGTTGTTTTATACTTTTGAAAATGAGGTGTTTTCAAATGCGATTCGTAAGCCTCCTTACTGGCATAAATTTCCAAAAGTCGTATCTGTGTAGGATTTTCCTTTTGAAACATGGGGTAAATGCAGATTACCCCGGGCTCCAGCCTAAGTGATGCTTCCGATTCCTCTTTCAGTATCTCTAAATATTCATCTAGATAATCCGTCTCAATTTCAAGTTCCGCTATGCGAACCATCATTTTTCTTTGATCAGTATCCGCTTTTAGGGCATCATCGCTTTGCCCCAAACTAAGTAAAGACAGATGCAGTAATACCAATAACAGCCCCAATTTTTTAGTCAGCATAGTGTCATTTTTTATCCAACCCTTTTTCTTTTAGCCATTCCGCTAACAACACGGCCACCTTTTCATTGTTCAGGTCGGACATTGGAAAATGGGTATTTCCCTTTAGGCCCTTTTCTGGAAGGTGTACCAATGTGGCATCACCCCCATGCTTGTTCACCGTGGCCGTCCAAAGCTTTGCCATTTGCAAGGCGGCTCGCCATTGTTCCTGACCAGGATGCGCTACTGGTTCGTTGGGTATATAATCCCCATAATAGATAACAATGGGTATTTCCGTCAATCGTTTAAATTCTGTCATGGGTACGCTTCTCGCACTTAAAGCTCCTCCCACATAGGGGATGGTCATAGGGACTTCGCCTTCTGGAAAGACAAAATTACTGCCTGGTTCATAGGATGCAATGCCTTTGATGTTCCCATTTTTTAAGGCCGTCAACCAACCTTGGCCGCCACTATGGGAATGGGTAACCAAAACACCTGGTCCAATCTTATCGAACAGCGTGGAAACTGCCTCTGTGTTGAGGTTGATGTTCAACGGTCCCGTATCTGGGGTAATTTGCCTAAAGAACTGGTTCAGCGCCCCTGGGTCTTCGGAAAACTGAACATCTGGATAAAATGTGCTTCCCGTTCCCAATCTGAATATCCCAAACCACAATTGATCATCCGTGGCTGCCGAAATCGTAGTAGGTTCCGTGCTCCTCCCTGATAATCCCCTACGGGGCTGGTCAATAAGGTATATGGGAAAATTACGCCTTAAAAATAGTGTTTGAAACCCCTCTCTGCCATCTGGGGTCGTTTGCCAGGTACGCATGCTCTGTCCATACCCATGCCAAAAAACCAAAGGTAATTTTTTTGCACTATCAGGAAATTGATAAAAAACAGTGGCATGGTCTCCATGCAAGGTTTGTCCTTCGGTAGCCTGATTGGAAGGATTAAATGCGCCATGGGCAACTGGGTCAAAAGTACCAGGGCTGGTTTTAACGCTACCACCCACGGTAAAACTGCCTTGTTTTACAAGGGTAATGGGCTGCTTTTGAGCATAAACATCATTTACCAATAATTGAACAATTAAAAGCAATAACAATGTTGTCTTGATATTTTTCATCACTAAGATTTTATTAATTTAAAAGTATAGAGGTACTTCTTAATTTCTATTTAAATATTGTTCTTCGGTCACAGGATCTAGCCATTCCGTTGGACCGTCAACTCTGCTTGTTATAGCTATTTGTATGAACGGTTTTTCTGCGCTTGCACCGTGCCAATGCGGGGTGTTTGCAGGGCATTTGACCACATCGCCTTTTCGTAGTATTCTTTTCTCACTACCTTTTTCCTGATAATAGCCTTCGCCATCTAAAGACATAATAATCTGTCCGTTGGGATGTGAATGCCAGTTGGACCTAGCCCCAGGATCAAAGGTTACCGTTCCAACTGAATTTTGGTTCACACTATCCGCCATCACTTGCATATGTACCCATACATCCCCAATGAAATTATTGTTCGTGACCTTTTCCCCTTTAGGGAAAATCAATTCTTGTTGGGAATTCAAATCGACGGTTTGATTTTTCTCGGCTGCTTGCTTGCAGGAAAATATAAATGTTCCCATCAATATAATCGCTAAAAGATTTTTTCTGTTCATAGGTCTGTAGTTGAAAGATGGTTTTGGTAAAAGTCCACTAATTTATTTACTGCTTGATTCACATATTCTGGCTTCCAATAGGTTTCTATATGCGTTGCACCTTCGATAAGGAACAATTCCTTGCTTTTCGCATTGGTCGCCTTTGGAAAAGCATCCAAGGTCAAATATAATGTTTGGGCATTGCTGCCAGCAATCATTAATAAAGGTTGGTCTATGAGCTCAATATCGTCGGTAGCATTCCAGGCCATTAAATCCATTAAACTGCTTGTGGTGTAAAGAAACGTCGAATTGGGGTGGGCGTGGGTCCTAAAATAATATTCATAGCCTTGACGATAAAAAAGCGTTGAAACTTTTGCTAGTTCTTCGTCGGTAATACCGTCTACTCCGGAATAAACGATTTCGCCGCCTCCAGCCTCCTGTTCTCTTGCCTTTGAAGCTTGTTTTAGCCTTTCTTGAATGGTCGAAACTTGCGAATTCAAAAAACCATTTTTTCGTACAATTCCTGTATTGAACATACTCAAGGTTGCCACTGCTTTAAACCGTTTATCCGATTGGACCGCTTTCAAGGTATAGCCACCGCCGCCACAAATGCCCAAAGCGCCTAAACGTTCTCTATCGACCCCAGGATACTGTGAAATAAAATCGGCCATACCTCGGATATCTTCAGTACGAAATTGGGGTTTATCCATATGGCGTGGCTGGCCCCCACTTGCACCCTGATAGGCAGCATCTGCCGTAATGGTAATATAACCGGCCTCTGCCAAATGCTGTGCATATAGACCTGCTGTCTGTTCTTTTATCCCTCCGTTAGGATGTGCAATTGTTATTGCCGGATATTTCTTTGTCCGGTCATAATTGGCTGGTGTGTAAACATTGGCCGCAATATCGATTCCGTTCAATTTATACCTAACGGGATGTATGTTGACTTTTCCATCCACATTCTCCGTAATTGCTCCCTCATATACCAATCCAAAAGGGTTTTTTTCGCTTTGTGCCCTAATCGTCTGATTTAATGCCAGCATACTCATTAAAATTAATAATCCTATATATTTCATTTCCTTACTGCTTTTTAGATTCCAATAATTCGTTCAATACTTTTTTGGCCGAATCGATTTTTTCCTGATCTACATTTTTTCCCACCACATCCACTAATTCCTGCAATTGAGTTGGCGTGATGCCCTGTATTAAACAGATGTTCATGTGCGAACGCAACATGGGTTCCACATCGCCGATCGTTGCCAGAACCGAAACCGTGACCAGCTCCCTTTGCTGATAATTCAGAATGTCCCGATCAAAAATATCCGCAAACAGATGCTCCTTTAAAAAGACTTCGATGATCGGGGCGAATTGGGCATAATCGGCCGGTGGGCCGTCCAATTTGGCCTGTACCAAGGTTTCCAAATTCGCTTTGCCCCGTTCATATTTTGTACGGTTATCTTCTATTGGGGTAGCTTGCGCTCCTAGCTGATCTTCACCTTTTTCGGCCTTGAGTTCGTCCAAAACTTTGATAAACGTCCGTAAACCACGTAGGCTCCTTGGAAATCCACAATAGGCATATAGATGCACCATAACTTCCTTGATTTCGCTTACGGTCAATTCGGCATCCAGACCTTTCGTTAAAGCAGATTCCAAAGTTTGCAGGTCGCCTTTTGCGGTGAGTGAGGCAATGGCAATTATGGATTGTTGCTTCGCATCCAAATTCACGGTTGTATTATCCTTGGATTGGGCATTCACATGATTTGTAACGCCAAGAAACGCAGTAATCACTATGGCAATACCAATTGTTATAAGCTGTTTCATCCTTTTGCTATTATTTTTAATTTTTCGCTACTTACTAGCGGTTTATCATTTTCTGGTTCGCTTCGGAATAGCGTTCACCCACCAAATCAATCTTTGAGGTGGCCTCTGTAATTTGTTGCAGTTCCCCATCTGTAAAAGAAATACCGGTCGCCCCTAAATTTTCTTCCAGCCTTGAAGACTTTGTAGTACCGGGAATGGGTACGATCCATGATTTTTGGTAAAGAATCCAAGCCAAAGCAACTTGTGCCGGAGTGGCCTCTTTTTCCTTGGCAAAAGCCGTAACCAAATCTACCAAAACAAAATTATCCCTCAGGTTCTCTTTGGAAAATCGAGGCACGGTACTTCTAAAATCATTATCGGAAAAACTGGCGTTCCTATCTATTTTGCCTGTCAAAAAACCTTTCCCCAAGGGACTAAAAGGTACAAAACCGATACCCAATGCTTCCAATACGGGCATGATTTCTTCTTCCGGCTCCCGCCAAAACAATGAATATTCGCTTTGCAAGGCAGTAACCGGTTGCTCCGAATGTGCTCTTTTGATTACTTCGACACCTGCTTCGGAAAGTCCAAAATGTTGCACTTTTCCCTCAGCTATCAAACCCTTAACCGTACCCGCAACTTCCTCAATGGGAACCTTTGGGTCAACCCGATGCTGATACAATAAATCTATAGTATCTACCTGTAAACGCTGTAAGGAAGCATCCACCATTTTCCGAATAGTGTCAGGACTACTATCCAAGCCCGTCACTTTTCCATCTTGATAACCAAATCCAAATTTGGTGGCTATGTGTACCTGATCTTTAAACGGTTTTAAGGCCTTTCCTACCAATTCCTCATTAATATAAGGCCCATACACTTCGGCGGTATCAAAAAAGGTGACCCCCATTTCTACCGCTTTTCGGACGACTTGTATCATTTCCTTTTCGTCCTTCGCAGGGCCATATCCAAAACTCATCCCCATACAACCGAGGCCGATTTCCGATACTTTCAGATTCCTTCCTAATGTTCTTGTTTTCATTTTTTATATTTTTTTACACCACAGTGAATGAAATATATTGGCACTAAATTTTCTGGACGCTCTTTTTAGGGACTTTTTTATTTCCGCCAAAACTATAGTTCAAGGATATGTTCCAAATAAAATCATCCTCTGGAACTATTTGCGTGTCTATAGCTTTGTTCAAAATCGATGAAATGGAAAGTGGAAAATCCTTTTTTGCCAATGTTATAAAAGCAACAACATAATATCCCGTTTTATCGTCAAGACGCAAGTAATAAGCCTGGGGAGATACATTGAAATATAACTTTTCTGATATGGACAAATTTGTGAAAGATGCGTTAACTGTTAAAAAATCTGAACTTCTAAGTCCATCATCAAAGCCTTTAGCTGTAAGGTAGTACATTCCTAGACTTACTTTATCAGAAATTTTATAATTAGGTACAATTTCAGATGCCAGAAAACGTCGAGATTCTATCAATTCCTCATTGGCCCCATTACGAATGACATTGACCGTTCTAAAATTCAATGCAGGATGCGCCCCGATCCGCAACGTAAAACGTTTTTTTTGAATTGCCTTGTATCGAAACCAAAATAAAAAGGACCATGGTTTTCCCTCCAATGCAAATCGCATATCGGGTTCGAAACTGAACTTTCCCTTGGTCATTTTCACGTCAAAAATGGCTGCGGGTTCACCTAAAGAGAACGATGGCACCAATGAAATACCATTATGGGTAACACTTGCCATACCTTGAAAATCGTCAAGAAACGGTTTATGTTCCAATTGCCCCAATCCCAACACGGGTAACATACAGAATACATAAAGAGTAATCAATTGTGAATGGTGAAACTGTTTTTTCATTAAAGTTCATTTGTTGTTCAAGTGGCTCAATGTGTAGGTAAAGAATTTTTTTCAAAAGTATAGGTTGTCCACATGCTTGGACTTACCCAAATTACGGTTATACCTACCACTATTACAGATTTTGCTTCAACCGCTTGAATAACTGGTAATCAATGGCCTATCTTTAACAAAAAGTTAGAAGTCAATGAAAAATGTACTGCACATAGATACCGTTGGAGATTACCTTAATTTGAGAAAACAAGAGGTGTTGCACCCTTTGGTGGGTATCGTTGATTTTGAGAACGTAAACAAAGAAGGCTACGAAAACAAAGACTATGATGCCTTTCATTATAATTGCTATGCTGTTTTCTTGAAGGATGCCAAGGGATGCAAAATGCATTACGGGGGGAAGCCCTATGATTATGATGAGGGAACCCTTGTCTTTATGGCTCCCGGTCAAACCATTGAATTAAGCGGCTTTGACCCTGATTATGTACCCAAGGGGTATGCAATACTATTCCACCCTGATTTATTGATAGGTACGGAATTGGGCAAAAAATTACATAGCTATAGTTTTTTCTCCTATTCAAGCAATGAAGCGCTGCACCTTTCGGCTAAAGAACGGAAGGTAATTCTAAGTCTACTTGAAAAAATACAGTTTGAGTTGGAACAAAACTTGGACAAGCACAGTAAAAAGTTGATCGTAGCCAACATTGAACTCTTTTTGGATTATTGCACTCGTTTTTATGATAGACAATTCATTACACGAGAGGTAGAAAATATAGGTTCTTTGGAGAGATTCGATGTTTTGTTGAGCCAGTACTTTTCATCAGATAAACCACAAAAGCATGGCACTCCAACTGTGGGTTACTTTGCGGATCGCTTGCACCTTTCGCCCAACTATTTTGGAGATTTGGTGAAAAAGGAAACGGGAAAATCTGCCCAAGAGTACATCCAGAACAAGCTGATAGAAGTTGCTAAGGAACGCGTATTTGACCCATCAAAATCTTTAAGTGAGATAGCATATGAATTAGGGTTTAAATATCCACAACATTTCACAAGGCTCTTTAAACAAAGGGTAGGACATTCGCCAAGTGAATTTCGGAATTTGAACTGATTTTTCAGTTAAAAAGGAAATAGGATAGAGAATAGGGTTCTTTTTATTTTCAAAATCATTTTCAAAACTACAATTCTTTAAAAGGGCCGATTTACGGCACACTTTTCCTAGTCTAGACGAATTTTGTGTAACGTGTCCCATTAGCCGTCTCTTTTAGTAGTTTCATTAAAAATGTTTTTACGAAACTTTTAATTCGTCGAATATATAATTGATTTGAGCATCTTTAGAGAACATTCAGCTCCTCTTGATAGGTATCAAGAACATTGCTTGGAAGAGATTTTAGGTAAATCTGTGTAGTGGATAATTTACTGTGACCTAACATCGAAGAAATTGCTGGCAAGGGAATATTCTTAAATAGGGCGTGGGTGGCAAAGCTATGCCTTGAAACATAGGAAGTCAAACGTTCTTCAATTTCGCAAAGCTCTGCAATTTTCTTAAGACCTTTGTTATAATTTTTTAGTGCCCATTGCGCATCTTTATATTGAAGTTCTAGGGAAGCTCTCTTTAGAACTGGAAGAATGAAGTCTTTTCGTGTCTTTTTGGTGGTATAGAATTTTAAAATCTCCTGCATTTGTTCAGTTACCTTAATATCGTACATTTTAGATGTTTTCTTACGCTGGAATTTGATTCTGCCGTCCACAATATTTTCCTTTCGTAGAAACGCCATATCAATAAAGGACATCCCCATGGTCATATAGGAAAGAAGAAAGTAGTTTCGGTAATGAAACAGGGAATGTTCCTTACTTAAATCCAGCTCTAAAATTCTTTTGATATACTTAACCTTTATTGCTCTTTTTTCAGTTGGATTCGTTCTGATCTGATATTTGTAAAAAGGATAATATTCCCTCTCTATTATATCGTCCTTAATGCCTTTGTTATATATCGCTTTTATAGTTCGCATGTAGGAAGCTAAACCGTTTTGGCTATTGCCGGGTTTTGATAAGTGAAAACGTTCGAAACGTTTTAAAAAGTCATGGTTCAATTCGTTGAACTTTAAATCCTTTTGTTTTGTGAACACTTTTAGAATACTTATCACCCCTTCATAGTTTCGAGCAGTACCGAACCGCTGCGCAATCCTTAATTCCTTTGCTTGATTCAGACCATATACATAGAAAGAATCATACTTTGTTTTTCGAACTATTTTATCTTTTAGTTGTTTAACCGATAAAAAATCCAGTTCTCCTTTGTAATGCAGTCGGTTAACAATTTCTTGAGCTTTGGCTAGTTCTGTGAGGAGCAGGTTGTTCAAAAACTTTACAGATTTCACCCCTTTATAAGAACGTTTTACCTGTTTTTTTGAATCGTCCCAATATATTTTTTCTACGGATTGCCCAGTGGCAATCGAAGTGGTTTTTTGATAGTGACCCAATCGGATAATTATAGGAAATGAATTATCCTTTCGTTTTCTTCGGGTATCCAAACTTAGGCTTAAACTCGTCTGCATATTCTAAAGGTAGATAAAAATTTGCACATAATTTGCACATAAATATATGGTTTCAAATCAGTTTAAAAAAGACTGAATTTTATTAATTAACTAATAATCAATTAAATATAAACTGAAACATATCAATATGTTTCAATAATCCGACCGCTGTTAATCAGAGGGTCCTTGGTTCGAGCCCAAGAGGAGGAGCAAATTTAGAAATCCAATCTATTCAGTTAGGTTGGATTTTTTTATTTTTTATTCCTTCTAATAAAGCCAATAGCATTCTCGATTTCAGCTTGAGATTTATCTAATTCATATATTTTATCTTCGCTAATAGCATACATTCTTAAATTCTACAGAAAGAAAGTATATTTAGATTTTTGAATCATTAAAAAATGTAATAAGGATAGAAATATCAATAACGTGGTACTTTTTATTAAAAAAGAGTACTTGAAGTGTTTTTTAAATGATTTGTTTTTATTTTACTTACCTCTAAATGATTTGGAAAAACGAAAAATAAAAACCGGTAACGATACAAAAAAGAATGCATAGAAAATTTACTTTATGGTAAAAACCAGTTTTATAACAGATAAATTTTTATTACAAAACAAATTTGCGGAGGAGTTGTATCATAACTATGCGGCCGATATGCCTATAATAGATTACCACTGCCATTTATCGCCCGCTGAAATTGCGAACGACCATACTTTTGAAAATCTGACCAAAGTTTGGATCGATGGGGATCACTACAAATGGAGGGCTATGCGTACGTTCGGTATCGATGAAAAATTTATTACGGGGAATGCGTCGGATCGTGAGAAGTTTGGGCAATGGTCTAAAACGGTTCCATATACACTTAGAAACCCTTTATACCATTGGACGCATTTGGAGCTTAAAAGATATTTTGATATTGATGTTTTATTGAATGAGAATACGGCCAATGAAGTTTACCAAGAGGCATCCCATAAATTAGGAACTCCAGAATTTAGTTGCCAGCAGCTCATTAAGAGAATGAATGTGGAGGTGGTCTGCACCACCGAGGACCCTACGGACAGCTTGGAGCATCACGAAAAACTGGGAATGAGTGATTTCCCAGTAATAATAAGTACGGCGTTTAGACCGGATAGGGCGATACTAATCTCAAAACCGGATTACTTGGGATATATTGATAGCTTATCCGAGGTGAGTGGAGTATCGGTAGACTCTTTTAAATCTCTATGCGACGCCTTGTCCTTACGCTTGGATTATTTCGAGGAAAACGGATGTAAATTATCAGATCATGGTCTAAGTTATGTGCCAAATAAGGCGTATACGGACCAAGAAATTGAAGCCATTTTTCAAAAAAGAAGAGAAAATAAGTCTATAACGGTTGAAGAGGGTGAAAAGTTTCAGACAGCACTTTTGTTATTTCTATGTGAACAGTATCATAATCGAAATTGGGTACAGCAATTCCACTTGGGGGCATTGAGAAATAACAATGCAAGGATGAACCGATTGTTAGGTCCTGATACTGGTTGGGATTCTATTGGCGATTATAAGCAAGCAGAGAGTTTGTCCGGATTTTTAAATGCCTTGGACACTAGGGATGTTTTGGCAAAAACCATCCTCTATAATCTTAATCCAGCAGATAATGAGGTCCTTGCAACAATGATTGGAAACTTCAACGATGGAAGGATAAAGGGTAAAATGCAATTTGGTTCCGGTTGGTGGTTCTTGGACCAAAAGGATGGCATGACAAAACAGTTGAACGCACTTTCCAATATGGGCCTTATTAGCTGCTTTATAGGTATGCTGACAGACTCTCGAAGTTTTCTGTCCTATCCTCGCCACGAGTATTTCAGAAGAGTACTTTGTAACCTTTTTGGTGAAGAAATGGAAAAAGGTGAAATTCCACAGGATTTTGAATTGGTGGGAGGTGTCGTCCAGGATATCTGTTACCGTAACGCCAAGGAATATTTTAATTTTTAAATAATAAATCTGTTCATAGTATGAAAAGAGTAGTCACTTTTGGAGAAATTATGCTCCGTTTGTCGCCCCCGGGGTTTTTAAGGTTCTCCCAAACCAACCAATTCGATGTGGTTTACGGTGGAGGGGAGTCCAACGTAGCGGTCTCCTTGGCAAATTATGGTGTGCCAGTGGATTTTGTAACACGGCTTCCCAAGAATGATATCGGGGAATGCGCCTTGATGGAAATGAGGAAAAGAGGTGTAGGTACCCAAAAAATAGTATATGGTGGAGATAGGTTGGGAATCTATTTCTTGGAGACCGGTGCCGTATCAAGGGGCTCTAAGGTAGTCTATGACAGGGCACATTCGGCCATTGCCGAAATTAAACCCGGAATGATCGATTGGAATGCCGTTTTCAACGGTGTCGGCTGGTTTCATTGGACGGGGATAACTCCTGCTATTTCCCAGGGTGCGGCGGATGTTTGTCTGGAAGCGGTGAAGGCCGCCGACGAAAGGGGTATCACCATCTCCACGGATCTAAATTACCGCGCTAAATTATGGAACTATGGGGGAGACCGTGAAAAAATCATGACGGAACTTACCTCATACTGCGATATTATATTGGGTAATGAGGAAGACGCGGAGAAACATTTCGGGATTCATCCGGAAGGACTGGACGTACATAAGGACGGCCAGGATGTAAAGGCGGAGGCATTCCTTTCCGTTTGCAAACAAATGATGGAGAAGTTTCCTAAAGCAAAAAAAGTGATAACCACCTTAAGGGGCTCCATATCGGCTTCACACAATACATGGGCGGGCGTGCTTTGGGACGGTAAGAAAATGTACGAGACGCGCCAATATCAGATAACCGATATTGTGGATAGAGTCGGCGGTGGGGATTCCTTTATGGGCGGCCTCATCTATGGCCTAATGAAGTATTCCGGGGACGACCAAGCGGCCCTAGATTTTGCAGTGGCCGCATCCTGCCTGAAGCATACCATAAAAGGGGATGCCAACCTTGTCACCGTGGGTGAGGTGGAAAAACTAATGGGAGGCGATGCTTCCGGAAGGGTCGCCAGATAATCAAATTAAACTAAGAATCAATTTTATGGCAAAATACACAAGATTAGAAGTTGTAGCAGCAATGGAAGAAACTGGAATGGTCCCCTTATTCTACCATCCAGATATCGACTTAGGGAAAAAAGTTATGAAAGCCTGTTATGATGGTGGTGCTAGGTTGATGGAGTTCACGGCAAGGGGAGATTTCGCTTTTGAAGTTTTTTTGGAACTAAACAGATATGCTATTAAGGAACTTCCCGGAATGATTATGGGCGTAGGTTCCATAACCGATGCGGGGGCGGCCAGTATGTTTATGCAAATGGGCGCTAATTTTATTGTGACACCTTCTCTTAGGGAAGACATTGCTTTGGTCTGTAACAGAAGGAAGGTCATGTGGTCACCCGGTTGCGGAACCCTGACAGAAATTAATAGAGCAGAGGAACTTGGGTGTGAAATCATCAAACTCTTTCCAGGTTCTACCTACGGCCCCGGTTTTGTAAAGGCCATCAAAGGTCCTCAACCTTGGACAAGTGTTATGCCCACAGGTGGTGTAAGTACGGAAGAGAGTAATCTCAAAGCTTGGTTCGAAGCGGGTGTTACCTGTGTGGGTATGGGATCTAAGCTTATAAGTAAAGAGGTCTTGGCGAACAAGGATTTTAATGGGTTGCGTAAAAATGTTGCGGAAACCTTACAGCTTATCAAAACCATAAGGAATAGATAACTCCTTAAAAGCTTTATGTCAATATTGATTTTTTGGGATACGATTATGAATTTGTTCCGGGTAACTTTTTTTCTTGCTTTAAACGTATGAAGGATTTAAACAGAAATACTATCTCCAATACTAAATTATCACCGATAAAGGTGGTTCAATTTGGTGAAGGTAATTTTTTACGCGCCTTTGTAGATTTTGCTTTTCACACATTAAACGAGGTACTTGGTTTTAATGCGGGGATAGCAGTGGTACAGCCAATTGAAGAGGGTATGGTGCCCCTTTTAAATACCCAAGATGGATTATACACCTTATTTACAAAAGGAATAAAAAATGGAAAAGAAACCCAAGAAAAAGTACTGATTTCCAACATTGTGAAAGGGGTCAACCCCTATTTACATTTTGAAGAGTACCTTGAATTGGCCAAAGAAGAGGAGTTGGAATTTGTAATTTCCAATACTACAGAGGCCGGTATCAGTTATGATAAGGGAGATACATTGCAGATGTCACCTCCTAACTCTTTTCCTGCAAAACTGACCCGTTTTCTGTATGAAAGATATAAGCATTACAAAGGAAATGAGAATAAGGGGCTAACGATTATCCCTTGTGAACTTATTAATTACAACGCGGATACTTTAAAAAGGATAATATTGGACTATATATCGCTTTGGGAACTTTCTGAAGGATTTAAAAATTGGATTATAGATGCTTGTTCCTTTCACAATACATTGGTAGATCGAATTGTACCGGGTTATCCAAAAGATCAAATTGAGATATATAATAGCCAGCTGGAATATAGAGACCAACTCATTGTTAGTGCGGAGACCTTTTTTTTATGGGTCATCGAGGGCAATTCGAGCTTAAAGGAAAAACTTCCCTTTCACAAAACTGATTTGGATGTTAGGATTGTGGGCGACCTGCAGCCTTACAGGACTAGGAAGGTCAGGATATTGAATGGAGCACATACGGCGATGGTGCCCTTTTCTATACTTTACGGAAATGAGACCGTAAAGGAAACAATAGATAAACCCTTAACGGGTTCCTTTGTTCATTCTTTAATATTTGATGAGGTCATTCCCACCCTGGACATGGAAAGAGAAGAGCTGGAGACCTTTGCGAATGCCGTATTTGATCGATTTAAAAACCCCTTTATTAGGCATCAATTATCTAGCATTGCCCTAAACACAGTATCCAAGTTTAAGGTAAGGGTGTTGCCAAGTCTATTGAAGTATGTACATTTAAAAAACGAGTTACCTGTACGAACTGTATTTTCCTTTGCTTGTTTGATTCGATTCTATAAAGGAAGCTGGAAAGGAAAGGAATTGCCCATAAACGATGATGATACCATTATTACCTACTTTAAGGAACTTTGGCAATTGGAAGATTTAAATCAAATAGTGGAACACGTATTGGGAAATGTATCCTTCTGGGAGACCGACTTAAACAAGGTCCAAGGTTTGTCCAAAGCTGTGGTTATAGCATTGGAATGTTTGGAAAAAGAGGGTGTTGAAAATGGATACAAAAACTATTCAAAAAAACTAGATACAAAAAGGCATGCAACGTAGATTGATAAAAGTTCAGGAAACGGATAACGTAGGGATTGCCCTTGTGGATTTATCGAAAGGGGAAAAGATTCGTTTTGAGGGTGAGGACATCGTAACGCTTTCGGATACCAGAGCAAAGCATAAAATAGCTCTGGAAAGTTTAATGGAAGGGGATAAAATAATAATGTACGGTGTTTTAGTAGGTAAGGCGACCAGTACAATTGATAAAGGAGGGCTTTTAACCACGGAAAACGTTAAGCATCAGAGTGCTATTGTAAAAGCGAAAACTCAGACCTTTTCCTGGAACCCGCCGGATGTTTCCAAATGGAAAGACAGAACATTTATGGGGTATCACCGACCTGATGGGCAAGTCGGCACTCAAAACGTTTGGTTGTTTTTTCCGTTGGTTTTCTGTGAAAATAGAAATATCGAAATTTTAAAGGAAGCTTTCGAAAAGGAATTGGCTATAGGGAAGATAAGTAAGCAGCGACAATTATTACGTAACCTAATCCATGGAAACGATATAGGTTTTAACGATGATAATTCGGAAAATACCCAAAGAACCTTTGAAAATATAGAGGTCAAATTCATTACCCATCAGGGGGGCTGTGGTGGTATACGTCAAGATTCACAAACTTTGGCAAAATTATTGGCAGGCTATGTTAAAAATCCGAACGTAGCAGGTGCTACCGTGCTAAGTTTGGGTTGTCAAAATTTACAGATTAACCTTCTAAAGGAAGCATTGGATACATTGGATTCCAATCTCCAAAAACCGGTGCTCGTCTATGAACAGCAACAGATGGGAACAATAGAGGGAATGTTGAATACCATCATTAAAGAATCCTTTGAGGGAATAAAAGAAGCAAATAAGATTCAAAGAGAACCTGCACCGCTTTCTAAACTAAAAATGGGATTGGAATGTGGCGGCTCCGATGGGTTTTCAGGGATTTCTGCAAATCCGGCCTTAGGGTATGCCTCGGATATTTTGGCAGCGTTAGGAGGTTCACCCATTCTATCGGAATTTCCAGAACTCTGTGGTGTGGAACAAGAATTGGTAAACCGATGCGTGAAAGATGAGGATGCCTCACGTTTTATTCAGTTGATGAAAGATTATGAGGCTTCGGCAGAACAAGTGGGTTCGGGGTTTGACATGAATCCATCCCCTGGAAATATTAAGGACGGACTAATTACCGATGCGATGAAATCCGCGGGAGCGGCAAAAAAAGGAGGAACTTCACCCATTCAAGCTATTTTGGATTATGGGGAATATGTGGTCAAACCTGGTCTGAACTTGCTTTGTACACCTGGAAATGATGTGGAAAGCACAACGGGTATGGTGGGCTCAGGGGCTAATGTAGTTGTTTTTACTACAGGTCTGGGAACACCAACCGGAAACCCTATAGCTCCTGTACTCAAGGTGTCCTCCAATACGGAATTGGCCAAACGAATGCCAGATATTATTGATATTGATACCGGAGCGGTTATTAGGGGAGAAAGAACCATTGAGGAAATGGGCGAAGTAATTTTGGAGAATGTAATCAAGGTGGCCAGTGGTGAAATAATTGCTAAGGCGGACCAATTGGGACAAGATGATTTTATTCCTTGGAAGCGCGGCGTTTCCCTTTGAAAAAGGACTAAATAGTTGTTTAAAATCGAGGTTAACTTTACTACATTCCGTAATTTTAAGGTACATAAAAATTTTACCAGAAAAAGCAAATACAATGAGCAGCGAAAAAAACTACTACCAAGCAATAAATCCAGCAACAGGTGAGACTTTGCGCGGGGAATTCAAGAATTCTACGGATCAAGATGTAGATATAGCGGCAAAGAATGCGGCCAGTGCTTTTCAAACGTATAGAAAAATTGATAACGAGACGAAAGCCAAGTTTCTGGAACAAATAGCTATTGAAATTAATGCGTTGGGAGACGCATTATTAGAGCGTTGCCACTTGGAAACAGCACTGCCTTTAGGACGACTTACCGGAGAACGTGGAAGAACCATGAATCAATTAAAGTTATTTGCGAATGTGGTAAGGGAAGGTTCTTGGGTAGATGCAAGAATAGATTTGGCCCAACCTAAAAGGGAACCTCTTCCAAAATCAGATATACGACATATGTCAATTCCATTGGGTCCGGTAGCCGTTTTCGGGGCCAGTAATTTTCCGTTGGCCTTTTCCACGGCCGGTGGTGATACGGCATCTGCTTTGGCTGCCGGATGTCCAGTAGTATATAAGGGACATCCTGCTCATCCAGGAACTACGGAAATGATTTATGGGGCCATCCAGAATGCGATAAAGAAAATGGGACTGCCCGAAGGAGTATTCTCATTGGTTCAAGGTACCTCTATAAAAGTTGGTGAGCACCTTGTAAAACATGAAGATATAAAAGCGGTCGGTTTTACAGGTTCCTATAATGGAGGTATGGCCATTTTCAATTATGCCAATTCACGTCCGGTCCCAATTCCTGTTTTTTCGGAAATGGGAAGCACTAATCCCATGTTTATTTTACCGGGTGCCTTGGAAGAAAAGGCAGAACAATTGGCACAAGGATACGCTAATTCCCTAAATATGGGTGTTGGTCAATTTTGTACAAACCCAGGACTAAGCTTTTTTTCAAAGAGTGAAAATTCGGAAGTTTTTATGAAGGAACTTTCGGAACAAATCAATAGTACTGAACCTGCCATTATGCTGACTTCCGGAATACAATCCGCTTATAATAGTGGTTTGGAGGAATTTGCCAAAAATGAAAAATTAAGTCTACTGGGAGAAGGTAAAAAACCAAGTGACCAGATTGGGGTAAAGTCCAAGGTTTTTAAAACCACTATAGATGCCTTTCTTCAAAACAATAAATTGTCCGAAGAAAATTTCGGCCCTTCTTCCCTTTTGGTAGAAGCTTCAACTAAAGAAGAAATTCTAAAAGCAGCAAGGGAGTTGGATGGTCACCTTACAGCCACAGTACATGGTACGGATGAAGATTTGAAGGAGTACGCTGAGCTTTTTGAGATATTGGAACAAAAAGTGGGTCGCGTCTTGGTAAACGGTTATCCTACTGGAGTGGAAGTTTGTCACTCCATGGTACATGGAGGCCCTTTCCCGGCTACCACGGCACCGAGTTCAACATCTGTTGGTACCAATGCTATAAAAAGGTTTGTTCGCCCTGTTTGTTATCAAGATTATCCGCAAAATTTACTGCCAGATGTCCTTAAAAATAACAATCCCTTGGACGTATGGAGACTTGTAGACGGAGAATTTACTAAAAAAACGATATAAGGTCAGGTCAATTAACGAAGTTTTGATCTTTAATTTGGATTTTGGGGTATTTCCAAACCCTAGTTCATAACTACATCGAAGCTTCGTATAATTTACTTCACCTACTATAAAATTCTAACCGGATTTTGTAGTAGGTTTTTTCATTTTATTGGTTTCTTTCGTAATCCCATCAGGGGCCAAATTTTAAATAATCACTACCACTTAAAAATTTGGTTTCGCTTCATCTTGCAATGAAGTCGCTTCAGTTTGATTTTCAGTCACTTCACTTAGAAAGTCTACAGAGAACAGACCTTCAATATTACATTTGTCCTGTATTTTAATCATAAAACAATTAAGAATTTAAAAATAAATATCATGAAAAAATTAAGTGCATTATTAGGTATCGGAATCTTGGGAGTACTATTGATCTCTTCAACGGCAAATCATTATTGTTCAGATATGGATAACAATTCACATAAACCAAAAGTTTCCTTTAATCCTTTTGCGGAAGGTCTTAAAATGGAAATGGCATCTGCTAATTTGGACGCTAAAGAAATAGTACTTTTTGAAGAGGAAGTAGAAGTGGATTTAGGTTTTAATGCTGCCGATTATCTTCCGCTTGGTTTCAATGCTTACGAAGGTATGGAACTCGATGCTAATGAAATTGTAGTGTTGGAAGATGAGGAAGAAGTGGTGTTGGATTTTGATGTTACCCAATATCTTCCGGAAAATTTTGATGCTTATTCAAAATAGGTGGTTGATTGTTGTTAGTTAACACCTTCTATAGGTCTTCATTAATTTGGAGGCCTATTCTCCTTCATAGCCATTGCATTCACCTGACCAACCAAAATTGATGTAAATTTGAAACCACACCATTATGTATATCGCCACCATGTATAAACCCGTAAAAAACGGCCAGATAATTAAGGTATCCCTTTTGTTGGCACTTTTAATATCACTACCTAGGTCTATTTACCTATACAATCTGTTCAGCGATGGTAATATGGATCTTTCCGGTGATTTGGTAATAGACTTCACTTATCGCTACGTTTTTTTCGCTTTATTTTCTTGGATTGTACTACAGTTAAATACCAATTTGGCCTATTTAAGATTTAATGGTTCCACTTCAGTTAGGACAATTATTTTAATTCTGACGAATATTCTTATTCTCCTAGTATTCTTGGCTATTTTCAACTTCTTGTTTCCATGGGTCACCGGTGAGGAAGTAAGTGAAAGGACTCGCGGTTTCAGCAATTTTAACTATACCGTGTTAATGGTAGTGCTTTTTTTTATTTCACGGGTATTACGACTTCAGATAGACCAACAAGAAAGTAAATTGGAGAACGAAAGGTTGAAACAGCAAAATTTACAGAATGAACTTGCCGCATTAAAAAATCAGATTGACCCCCATTTTTTGTTCAATTCCTTAAATTCACTCACTTCCCTAATCAGGGAGAACAAACCCGCGACACAATTTGTGAACAAACTATCCCATATGTACAGGTATATTTTGCAAAGTGGAGATTCCGACATGGTCACCCTTAAGGAAGAATTAAAATTTTTGCAAAGCTATGCCTATCTCATTGAAACACGATATAGAGATAGATTTAACCTAAACATAGAAATAGGGGACAACTATTTAGATGAAAAAGTACCTCCCTTGGCCTTGCAGCTTTTGGTTGAAAATGCGGTAAAACATAACGAGATATCCGCATCTCATCCCTTATATGTCAATATATTTCAAAACAATGGATCCTTATTTGTAGAAAATAAGATAAGGCCAAGGACCAATTTGGCGGAAGGGACCAAAAATGGGTTGGCAAACTTGAAAAAAAGGTACGAATTACTTTTAAAACAGCAACTTACCATCCGTACGGATAACGACACGTTTAGTGTGGAACTTCCATTAACCAAAGAACCATGAAAGTAATCATTGTAGAGGACGAATTGGCAGCTAGCGAAAACCTAGCTTATCTACTTCAATCCATTGATAATGATATTGAGGTTGAAAAGGTGCTGGAATCCGTAAAGGACGCTTTGGAGTTTTTTGCTATGCCTTATGATGCTACCTTGATATTCATGGATATCCATTTGGCGGATGGACTTTCCTTTGAAATTTTTGAGAAAGTAGAAGTGAATACCCCTATTATTTTTACCACGGCCTATGACCAATACGCCTTAAAAGCTTTTAAGGTAAATAGTATAGATTACCTATTAAAGCCAATTGATGAAGATGAACTCAATGAGGCAATCAATAAATTTAAGAACCGGACCCCTGAAAAAGGTATTGATCAACAACAAATTGAGGGTTTATTAAGTCTTATAGGGGATAGCAAAAAAAAGTATAGGGAAACTTTTTTAGTCAGTCACCGTGATGAATTAATTCCTCTAAAAACTCGGAATATCGCCTACTTTAAAATAGATACTGGGGTGGTCAAGGGGATAACGGTAGATAACCAACCCTATGTTATGGACCAGAAACTGGAGGAAATAGAAGAAGAATTGGATCCTTCTATTTTCCATAGGGTCAATAGACAATTCATAGTACGGAAAGATGCGTTGGAAAGCATCAAGTTCTACTTCAATGGAAAACTTATCGTAACGCTTAGCCCTGCGTGCGATGAAAAAATTGTGGTGAGTAAAGCGAAGGCCACCCCCTTTAAAAATTGGGTGAATTCCTAACTATAATTAACCCGATATATAATACTTTATTCTTATTGTATCTTTGGGAAAGGACTATTTAGATACAATTAATTAATGTCAGAAAAAAAAGGCAAACTTCTTTTTGATGAATTTCCTCCTGTTTCTTCCAAGGCTTGGAAACAAAAGATTCAGTACGATTTAAAGGGATTGGACTACAATGAGAAACTGGTTTGGGAGTCCCGTGAGGGTATCCATGTAAAGCCTTTTTATCACAATGAAGATTTAGAAAATCTCACGCCTGTTGCCGGAGCAGTGGCCGATTGGCGGATAGGACAATCCATATTTGCCGGAAATTCAGAAAAGGCCAATAAAAGGGCTCATAATTTCTTAAATAAAGGGGTCGAAACGCTATATTTTATCGTCCCTAAAGAAGAAATCAATTTTGAAATTCTTTTGAAAGATATCGATTTGGAAGTTGTTCCAATTTCATTCCAATTCAATTTTTTACCCACAAATGACCTTTCGGCTCTAATCAAACTCGTTCAAGGTCGAAATTCAAATATTTATTTGAATATTGATATCATTGGGAATTTGGCACGGAATGGAAATTGGTATTATAACTTGAAGAAAGACCATCAATTACTCGAAGAATCTTTAAAATCCAATTTTAACCAAATAATATCTGTAGACACTACTTTGTACGAGAATGCTGGAGCGGATATCGTTCAACAATTGGGCTTTGGGTTGGGGCATGCCCATGAATACATAAATCATCTCAGTGAACGCGAAACACTTAGCAGGCTAAGGAATGTTACCTTTAAGGTAGCCTTGGGAGGAAATTATTTTTTTGAAATAGCGAAAATAAAGGCCCTTAGAATTCTTTGGAATTCATTAATGAAGGAATATGGATTAAAAATTGAGTGTCTAATAGTAGCCGAACCATCTCATAGGAACAAAACCCTTTACGATTATAACATGAATATGGTTCGCACATCGACAGAGTACATGTCGGGAATTCTAGGGGGCGCTAATGTTATACTAAACCAACCCTATGATACAATTTACCATAAGGACAATGATTTTTCTAGTCGTATCGCTTTAAATCAGTTATTGATCTTAAAGGAAGAAGCCTACTTTGATAAAGTCTCCAATGCGGCTGACGGTGCTTATTATATGGAATCTTTAACCCAACAAATGGCTGATAAGGCATTGGTTTTATTTAAGGATATTGAGAAAAAGGGTGGTTTCTTAAAGCTGTTGAAGAATCATACCATACAGAAAAAAATAAAAGAGTCTGCTGAGAGGCAACAGGAACAATTCAATCATGGTGATGAGGTACTGGTCGGTACCAACAACTACAAAAACCCATCGGATGTCATGAAGCATGAACTGGAATTATATCCATTTGTAAAAAATCGACCAAGAAAGACACTGATTGAACCCATTATTGAGTCTAGGTTAGCCGAAGTTTTGGAGCAAAAAAGATTGGAAGATGAGTAGAAAGGATTTACAACAAATGACGCTATATAATGATAAAAGCGGCCCTAGGTCGGCTCATAGCTCATCCGACTCTTTTTCCACCGCCGAAGGAATTTCCCTGAAAAAAGTGTATTCCCAAAAAGATATAGAGGAGCTGGAGCATTTGGATTTTGCAGCAGGAATACCTCCATTTTTAAGAGGACCCTATTCAACGATGTATGTTCAAAAACCTTGGACCATCAGACAGTACGCCGGATTTTCCACAGCAGAAGAAAGTAATGCTTTTTACAGAAGGAACTTGGAAGGCGGGCAAAAAGGGTTATCGGTAGCCTTTGACCTTCCTACTCACAGGGGATATGATAGTGACCATGAAAGGGTAGTGGGAGATGTTGGCAAGGCAGGAGTTGCCATTGATTCCGTAGAGGATATGAAAATTTTATTCGATGGGATTCCCTTGGATAAAATGTCCGTTTCCATGACCATGAACGGAGCGGTTTTGCCCATTATGGCATTTTATATCGTGGCGGCCGAGGAACAGGGAGTGTCCATGGAATCGTTGGCCGGTACCATTCAAAATGATATTCTCAAGGAGTTTATGGTGAGGAATACCTATATCTATCCACCTAATCCTTCCATGCAATTGGTGGCAGATATTTTCGAGTACACTAGTAAATACATGCCTAAATTCAATAGCATCAGTATTTCGGGATACCATATGCATGAAGCCGGTGCTCCGGCACAGATGGAACTTGCGTATACCTTGGCGGATGGTTTGGAATACATAAGGACTGGATTGTCAGCGGGTTTAAAAATTGATGATTTTGCACCTCGATTATCTTTCTTTTGGGGTATTGGTATGAACCACTTTATGGAAATCGCCAAGTTGAGAGCCGGAAGACTGTTATGGGCGAAAATGATAAAGGAGTTTGACCCTAAAAATCAAAAATCTCTCATGCTACGCACCCACTGCCAAACGAGTGGATGGAGTCTTACCGAACAGGATCCATTTAATAATGTGGCCAGAACGACGATAGAGGCCATGGCAGCTGTTTTTGGGGGAACGCAAAGCTTACATACCAATGCCTTAGATGAAGCCATTGCTTTACCCACTGATTTTTCTGCGAGGATAGCTCGGGAAACACAGTTATTTCTTCAAGAGGAAACCAAAATTACCAAAACTGTTGACCCTTGGGCAGGGAGCTATTATGTGGAGCGTCTTACCCATGAATTGGTTCAAAAGGCATGGACCCTAATGGAAGAGGTAGAAGACTTAGGGGGAATGACAAAAGCCATAGAGGCGGGAATACCTAAAATGAGAATTGAAGAAGCCGCAGCAAAAAAACAAGCGAGAATTGATAGCGGTAAAGATGTTTTGGTAGGGGTAAACAAGTATAGATTGGGCCAAGAGGACGACCTGTGTATCTTGGAAGTAGATAATGAGAAGGTAAGGAGACAACAGGTTCAACTACTGGAAAAAATTAAAGAAAGTAGGAATGAAGATCAGGTTCAAAAGAATCTAGCGCTTCTAACGAAAACTGCAAAGGACGCACTTACCAAAAATAATGAAAGGGATAATTTATTAGCTTTAGCGGTAGAAGCGGCAAAATCGAGAGCCACTTTAGGCGAAATTAGTAATGCACTGGAAATCGCCTTTGGGAGGCATACTGCAATAAACAATACCATAACGGGCGTGTATTCGAGAGAGATTAAAGAAGATGAAAGCTTCAAAAAAGCTAGGGAATTGGGGGATCAATTGGCCGATAAGGAAGGTCGAAGACCAAGAATAATGGTCGCTAAAATGGGACAGGATGGCCATGACCGTGGAGCCAAAGTCGTAGCCACTGCCTACGCTGATTTAGGTTTTGATGTGGATATAGGACCTTTGTTCCAGACACCCAAGGAAGTAGCAAAACAAGCCGTGGAAAACGATGTCCATATCCTGGGAATTTCCTCTCTAACCGCGGGTCACAAAACATTGGTTCCCTCGGTAATAGAAGAACTTAAAAACTATTCCCGGGAGGATATTCTTGTTGTTGTGGGTGGGGTGATTCCCAAACAGGATTACAATTTTCTTACCGAGAAAGGTGTTACAGCAATATATGGGCCTGGTACTAAAATTAGTGAGGCGGCCATTGAAATCTTGGAAATATTATTGAATAGATCTATGTAATCTAAAGTGAAAAAGGGACCCTATCTAGGGTCCCTTTTTTATATGTTTTTGTATTTCTTATGCAGTTGCTACCTGTTTAGATTTTTTACTTTTCATCCAGAAGTATAGCAAAGTAAAGAGAACGATTAAAATGATAGGGAACATCATCATGGTGCCTATGGTAGCTTGCCCTGCAACCAATTCCAGTTCATCTCCCATTAATCCTTGATCTGCGGCCATTTGTTGATCGGCATCAATCCATCCACCAATAATAGGTTGAAAAATGGAAGAAGAAAACATTCCCACAGCACCTACAATTGATAAACCCAATGCGCCACTTTTTGGTATTTTATCCGCGACAAATCCTAGCATGTTCGGCCAGAAATAAGCGATTCCTAAGGCAAAGAAAATGGCAGCGACATAGGCCATTGCACCTGTTTGTGAACTGAACAAATATAGTCCGACAGTGGCTAAAACCGCTGACCCCAATAATACTCCGGTCTGATCGAATTTTTTAACCATATCTCCTCCAAAATATCTAGCAATGGCCATTAATCCAGAAGTCAATGCCAAAACTAACATAGGGTGTGCTCCACTTTTGGCGAGAATCAATCCTACCCATTGGTTAGGACCAAATTCTGTAATAGCGGTCAAGGCCATACAAATAATCATGAAAATAAAGAGTGGTGAAATCATGGCCTTCAGATTGCCTGTAAGCGTTGCGGCCTCTTCTACCTTGGCTTTGGGCCAGGTCTGACCGTAAAACATATATGCGTAAATAACAGCAGGTATCAATAACAACCATACCTGACTTTGTCCTAGAATTTCCATATTTGTCATTAATCCGGAAAGCAAACTTCCAATAGCAATACCACCAGGAAACCACATGTGAAACCTATTCAGCATTTTACTCATACGAGTTCCTTGGTAAGCATCTGCAATCATTGGATTACAAGCCGCTTCGGTACAACCGTTTCCTAATCCGATAAGTAAGTTGGCAATTAAAAGCAAACCATAGCTGCCTGAGAAAATAAGTAGCAGTATACCAATGGTATGTGCGAAAAAGGCGAACTGCATAATGTTTTTTCCTCCTACCTTATGATAGATAAGTCCACCGATAACCATTGAAATGGGAAAACCCAAAAACCACATGGAAGAAATTAGCCCGGCTTCACCGGCAGTTAATTCCAATTCTGTTTTTAATTGATCTAAAATACCCGCTGCGATTGCAAAAGAAAACGCCGTGGTAATCAAGGCGAAACAACTGGCGTAGAACAGTCTGTTCGCATTTACGTTTGAAGTTGCTGTAGAACTCGTCATATTTGTTGGTTTTGTTAATATGTTTTTTGGTTAGCACGCTAAGCTAATAAAAATGCGATAATTTCCCTTCTTTTTTAAGAAAATCATAGTTTAACTGTTTAAAATTGCATGATTAATAGGTTTTACCAAGGTCGGATTGAATTTTAATTGAATGTAAATCAGGAGATATAGGTATTTGTAAAGTAAAATGTTAAAGATTACCTTGGTTCAATATTCACGCAATTTATCCTAGTTTATGAAAAAACTGATTCCTGTATTTTTTCTTTTGGTCATAACCGGTTGCCAAACCAAGGTTTCGGAAAGTGAAACAAATGAGAAAAGTGGACCGCCAGTAAACTATAACCCCGAAGCAAAACTGGAACAATTGGGCATTACTTTAAGACCTATTGGAAAACCAGTTGCAAATTATGTGCATGCCGTACGAACAGGAAACTTACTTTTTCTTGCCGGGAAAGGACCTAAACAAGCTAGTGGTGAAAATGTAGTGGGGAAACTAGGTTCTGATTTGTCGGTAGAGGAAGGCTACAATGCGGCTAGGGAAGCCGGTATTAATCAGCTGTCGGTTTTAAAGGAAGAGTTAGGAGATTTAAGTAAGATGAAAAGAATTGTGAAAGTAAAGGGCATGGTCAATGCTATTCCAGAATTTACCGATCATTCAAAAGTCATTAATGGCTATTCCGACCTTATGGTCGAAGTTTTTGGTGACCATGGAAAACATTCCAGAGCTGCAGTGGGCATGGGTTCCCTTCCTGGAAATATGGCGGTGGAAGTTGAAATGGTCGTGGAAGTTTGGGAGAATTAATTTTATAAGCATAAAATATATGAGAAGGTTTTACCTATTGTTCTTGCTTTTAGTTCCAATGGTTTTTGTTAAGGCACAGGGCGAACAATATGAACTAGTAGAAAACATTAACTACTATGATACTCTAGTTGAGTCCCAAGAGAACTATCAAAAAGAAAGATGTAAATTGGATGTGTATTACCCTAAAGATATGACTAAAGTCCCTGTAGTCGTTTGGTTTCACGGTGGTGGTTTGGAAGGTGGTGAAAAACACATTCCGGAGGGATTGAAAGAAAAAGGAGTATTGGTAGTAACGGTTAATTATCGCTTGCATCCAAAGGTGAAACATCCTGTTTATATAGAGGATGCGGCGGCGGCAGTGGCATGGACTTTTAAAAATATTGACAAATATAATGGCGATAAAAATAAGATTTTCGTAACGGGGCATTCCGCCGGGGGTTATTTGGCAAGCATGGTTGGGATGGATAAGAATTACCTTTCCAAATACAATATTGATGCCAATCAAATTGCTGGACTTATCCCCTTTAGTGGCCATACCATTACCCATTTTACCATAAGGAAGGAAAGAGGTATTCCAGGTACACAGGCCGTTATTGATAAGTACGCTCCCTTATACCATGTTAGAAAGGATGCTCCTCCTATGTTGTTGATTACGGGAAATAGGGAAATGGAAATGTTAGGAAGATATGAAGAAACGGCATATTTCTATAGAATGATGAAAGTAGTTGGCCACCTCGATGTCGAATTGATGGAATTGGATGGTTATGGTCATAATATGGTATATCCAGCTATACCTTTGTTGTTGAATTTTGTTAAAGAAAAATCACAGGAATAGCTGTGCTCATGCTTCTGGTTATTCCAGAACTTGTGAAAGACATGTAAATTATGGAAGTAGAAGTTGTACATGGTCATCAATGTGAATTGGGGGAAGGACCGGTATGGGATTCAAAAAATAACGCAATTTGTTGGGTGGATATTTTAAATGGGGAAATCCACGAGTATTCCCCGAGAAAAAAGAAGCACAAGATGTATCCAGTCAAAAAAATGGTCGGCTGTATCGCTTTGTGCGATGACAATAATTTCATTTTGGCTTCTACATCGGGTATCGGGTTTTTGGATAGGGAAAACGGAAAAATAGAATATGTGGATAATCCAGAAAGTCATTTACCTGAAAATAGGTTTAACGATGGTAAATGTGATCCTGCCGGTAGATTATGGGTAGGTAGCATGTCTTTGTCCGAAGCTTCGAATACAGGATCGGTTTATCTATTTGAGAACAATCAAAGTACCTTAAAGATTGAAAAAACTACCATTTCTAACGGAATGGCCTGGAGTGCCGACCACAAAACCTTTTATTTTATAGACACACCGACCCAGACTGTTGTAGGATATGACTTTGAAATAGTTACTGGTGCTATAGGCAATAAGAGGGTAATATTGGAAACGGAAGAAAAAGAGGGTTATCCCGATGGAATGACCATTGATTCAGAAGGGATGCTTTGGATTGCCCATTGGGGTGGATGGCAGGTGACCCGTTGGAATCCAAATACAGGTGAATTATTAAAACGTATAAAATTGCCAGTTGCCAAGATTACTTCTTGTACGTTTGGTGGTAAAGACTTAAAGGATTTGTATATAACATCGGCCAAAGTAGATTTGACAGATGAGCAAAAAAAGAAGCAGCCTCTGGCAGGTTCTTTGTTCGTAATTAAAAATTGTGGCTACCAGGGAATTTCTGCAAATGAATTCATTAAATGATTATGAATTAAATTGGAATGCAATAAGCATCTTTGGTATTTACCAAAATAGAACTTTAACTTATAAAATCAATAAACGAAACAGATGAAACTTATACGATTTGGCAAGGTTGGTGAAGAAAAGCCAGGCATACTAGATGATAATGGGAAAAGAAAGGATTTATCCAGCGATTTCGAAGATTGGAATCATTCCTTTTTTCAAAATGAAGGACTGGATAAGCTTAGGCAATTGGATTTCTCACAATTTCCGGAAGTTGATGCCAACGAGCGTTTAGGTTCTTGTGTTCCCCGTCCGGGTAAAGTAATTTGCATTGGACTTAATTACTCAGATCACGCCGCAGAATCGGGGATGGCCATACCGGAAGAACCCATAATTTTTCAAAAAGGGGCCAATACCGTAGTTGGTCCAAACGACCATATTCTTATTCCCAGAAATAGTGAAAAAACGGATTGGGAAGTGGAGTTGGGTATCGTTATCGGAAAAGACGCTAGATATCTTAATTCCACGGAAGAAGCCAAGGATTACATTGCGGGGTATTGTATTTCGCATGATGTATCCGAAAGAGCCTTTCAATTGGAAAAGGGGGGGCAGTGGACCAAGGGAAAGTCCTGCGATAATTTTAACCCTCTCGGACCATTTTTAGCTACTTCGGACGAAATTAGGAATATCCATAATTTAAAGATGAAGCTTTGGGTCAACGGAGTCGAGGTTCAAAATGGCAATACGAATACCATGATATTCGATTGCTACTTCGTTGTTCACTATCTATCACAGTTTATGACTTTGGAGGCCGGGGATGTAATATCCACAGGTACACCACCAGGAGTCGGATTGGGGATGAAACCGCCGCAGTATTTAAAATCCGGTGATCATGTGGTCTTGGAAATTGAGCAGTTGGGGCGTCAAGAACAAATCTGTGTCAATGCCTGATTATATATTGGTTTAATTAAATGAATATGATGTTCGATTTAAAAAATAAAGTAGCTGTCGTTACTGGGTCAGGGAGCGGTATAGGTCAAGCCATAGCTATAGCATTGGGCAAACAAGGTGCTGTAATTCATATTTTGGAACTAAATAAAGAAGCTGCACAAAGCACCTTGGCAATTATACAGGAGTATGGTGGAGAAGCCCATGTTCATTCTTGTGACGTAAGTAATCAAAGTTCGGTTGTAACCACATTCAATGCTATCGAGAAGATTGATATTTTAATAAATAATGCAGGTATAGCCCATATAGGTACTGCAGAGAATACTACCGAGGCCGATTTTGATAAAATTTATCAAATCAATGTCAAAGGGGTTTATAATTGTTTGCACGCGGTAATTCCGTTGATGAAAAAAAATGGGGGCGGTACCATTTTGAATATGGCAAGTGTTGCAGCATCGTTAGGCTTACAAGATCGATTTGCCTATTCTATGTCCAAAGCCGCCGTATTGAATATGACATTAACAGTTGCCAAAGACTTTATCAAAGATAAAATTACCTGTAATTCCATCTCTCCCGCGCGTGTCCACACGCCTTTTGTGGATGGTTACCTTGCCAAAAATTTTCCGGATAATCAGGAGGAAATGTTCGAAAAATTGTCCAAGACCCAACCCATCGGAAGAATGGCCAGACCAGAAGAAATTGCGACCCTGGCGCTGTATTTATGTAGTGATGAAGCGCGCTTTATAACAGGTACGGATTATCCCATTGATGGTGGTTTTATAAAATTAAATACATAAGAATGAGGTTGGACAAGAAAATTGCCTTGGTAACAGGAGCGGGAAAAGGTATTGGCAAGGAAATCGCAGAAGGGTTTGCTGTGGAAGGTGCGATTGTTATCATAAATGATTTGCCCGGAACGTCCTATGCACAGGAGGTTGTGGATGCAATAAAAGAAAAAGGTGGAAAAGCGGAGTTATATGCAACGGATGTTTCTAATGTAGAGAACATTCGCAAAATGTTCGCCTATATTCAACAGGAATATGGTCAATTGGATGTATTGGTAAACAATGCTGGAATCACGGGTTGGAGTGATTTCTTTAATACCGACGAAGTACTTTTTGATAAAGTAATAGGTTTAAATATCAAGGGGACTTTATTTTGTGCCATTGAGGCGGCAAGGATGATGAAAGAAAATGGAAAGGGCGGTAGTATTATAAATATCTCTTCCATTTGTTCCGTATTGAGTGTGAAGAATTTAATCTGTTATTCTACGAGTAAAGGCGGTATCGAGGCCATGTCCAAACAAATGGCCGTTGAACTTGCCCCTTATAATATTCGGGTAAATACCTTTGGACCGGGACCCATAAATACGGAGCGTAATCTATCGGAGGATCCGGATTATAAACAAAATTGGGGAAGCGTTATACCTATGAAGCGTACTGGGGAACCAGAGGAAATGATAGGACCTGCAATTTTTCTGGCTTCCGATGAATCTAGTTACGTTACTGGTCAGTTGTTCTATGTAGATGGGGGATGGAGCGTTCAAGGGAAATTTGCAGCGGAAAGTATGGATAGCCAATTACAAAATAGTGGGGGAAAGGGTTAATGATTTTTGACTAGGATATTCTGGGTATTTGAAAATGTGTAAATCCTACCTTTTTGTCACCTCGAGCGCAGTCGAGAGGTCTTTATTTATAGGCAATATTTGGCTTTTGTTGTTATTTTTTGATATCTTAATAATCCTCGGCAAGAGATAACTTCATTGTTCTTTTGTGTCTCAAGCTGAAAATACATAAAGATGCTATCCCCTTAGAAATCACATAAAAAAAGGACTGGCAGGCCGTCCTTTTTTTTATAGTCGATTAATAACGCCTTCGGCGTATCTGTATGTATTTATTTGTAGCCTCGGCAAGAATCGAACTTGCATCTAAAGTTTAGGAAACTTCTATTCTATCCATTGAACTACGAGGCCATTTTTTGGTATTTTCAAATCAAGAAAACCTTTTGATAAGCGTTTTACCCATTTCAGGGTGTTTTACAAGGTTTTTAATATATTGCCTGCTTTTCATTTTCTTAATATGGTTTTCAATTTTACCGGCAATCAACGCATTATCGACAGGCAAAGTAAAAAAATATTGCCAAGGTATTTTTCTTCTTGTTACACCTGTATTCAATTCTACGTTATTGTGAAATATCAAACGAGTTTCCAAATTAGAAGTCTTGCCAATGTAAAATGACTTATCCATAAAAGATTGTATGATATACACATAATGCATCTTTTCCTTGGTATTGCTTATAAAATCGATTCAAAATTTACAAGAACATTTCTACTATTGACCGGTAAACTTCCCCCGATAGCTATCGGGGCTATCCATTGAACTACGAGGCCAAATAGACTGGCAAAAATAAGGTTTTTTGTCAATTTTCCGTAAAAGTGATTCAATCAATTTCTTTTGGCCCAAATTTCATACATTGGTTCGCCTTTACTGTTCTTGCCCGTATGGTGCCAATCGTCCCCCTTAATTTCATAATTGAATTTTAAACTGGCTCCGACCCTGTCATTATCTCGCGAGAAAAACTCAATGTTCTCGGTGTAAACACGATCCTCAGCGGTAAAGCTACCACCGCCTGTTCCGGAAAAACGCATCGTTTCTGTTTGATAGGCTATCCATTGAAAGCGACCGTCCAACAAAAACTTTAAAGTTTTTCTCGGATTTTCCTCCCCTCGGCGATCTTGGCCCGTATCTGGGCCGCGAGTGGCAAATAACCACTGACCGTCCAAGGCCTGATTCTGCGCTTCCCTTTTGTCAAAAACCATCTCCTGATCCAGTTTCAGGTTTAAACGTTCACCGGCCAAGGTATAGGGGATTTCCAAATTTTTTATCCTGTCTTGTTCATAGGCCGAATTGAATTCCAAAGATACCCTTAGCTTATTATCATCCACAGAAAAGAAACCTCCTACGGCTTTTATAAATTCGGCAGGGTCAGTTTTATAAACGGTATGCGTTAGGTAACCTTGGTCAATTTTGAGCTCATGACGCGTATTTTCATCCTCGGAAAAGTATACTCCTGAAGGAATTTGGGCATTTACAATGGGCAAAAAGAATACAAAGGCTAAAAAATGGAACGTTTTTAAGATTCTATACGGTTTCATGGATTTTTTTTATTTAAAATAGTGAGATTAATATACTGAATATAAATAGTTTGTGCGATTTTATAAATGAAAATAAGGATTCCTTTAATCTTTTTTTGGTCGTTAACCGTATTTTGAATGAAAACGATAGTTTTTTCATTTTTTTTGTTTTCATTTGTGCCTTTAAAAGGAGTGTTAAACCCCTTTAAGGCCTAAGGCTTTTAGCTGAACAGCATGCAATTTGTTTCTATGTTCGGACTTTTGGGAAGTAGGAAGTCAAACCCAAAAGTAGCTTATAAGATAAGCAGCCGAATTTTAAAGCTAACTTCTGCTTTTAATACCTCGATCGTGCAAAGTCAGCACATCTATTTCTTCATTCCTACTACTCAGGAACAAATTATTATTTGATTAGGAAAATACATCATGTTTTCTTAACATGATATGAGCACATCTTATCCAATTATATAATGTATTTTAATAATCTAAACTCAAAATTCTTAAATGAATACTAAATATATTGATCTAATTGATCAGACCTATTTTTTTCCACAAGAGGAGTTTACCCTCGATGGGGACCATTTAAAATTCCATAATATTCCATTGAACGATTTGGTTGCGGAATATGGAACCCCTTTAAAATTTACGTATTTACCTAAAATATCGGAAAATATTGCTAGGGCAAAGAACTGGTTCGCCAATGCCATTGAAAAGAACGCGTATAAAGGAAAGTATCACTATTGCTACTGTACCAAAAGTTCCCATTTTCAGCATGTATTGCATGAAGCCTTAAAGAACGATATCCATATTGAAACCTCTTCTGCGTTCGATATTAATATCGTGGAACAATTAAAAAGGGATGGAAAATTAAAGAATGAGGCCTTTGTAATCTGTAACGGATTCAAACGTGAACAGTATATTGAGAATATAGCTAGGCTTATCAACGGGGGGCATAACAATTGCATTCCTATTATAGACAATTATGAGGAAATCGATTTGTTGTCGGAAAGTATAAATGACACCTTTAAGGTGGGAATTCGTATTGCCTCGGAAGAAGAGCCCAAGTTCGAATTCTATACCTCAAGGTTGGGTATCGGTTACAAAAACATAGTCCCATTTTATGAAAATCAAATCAAGGACAACGACAAGGTTGAATTGAAGATGCTGCATTTTTTTATCAATACCGGTATTCGCGATAATGCTTATTACTGGAACGAATTGGTAAAGTGTCTTAAAGTTTATGTGCGCCTTAAAAAAATGTGCCCTTCGTTGGACAGCCTAAACATCGGAGGCGGTTTTCCTATAAAGAATTCGTTGGCCTTTGAGTATGATTACCAGTATATGGTCGATGAAATTCTAAATCAAATTAATATTGCCTGTGCGGAAGCGGAGGTTCCTGTTCCCAATATTTTTACGGAATTCGGGAGTTTTACCGTAGGGGAGAGCGGCGGTGCCATCTATGAAATTTTGTACCAGAAACAGCAAAATGATCGCGAAAAATGGAACATGATCGATTCCTCTTTCATTACCACCTTACCGGATACATGGGCCATTAACAAACGGTTTATCATGCTGCCCATCAATCGTTGGAACGAGGAATATGAAAGAGTGCTCCTAGGAGGTCTAACTTGCGATAGTGATGATTACTATAACAGTGAACAGAACATGAACGCGATTTATCTTCCCAAGTATAAAAAGGACAAACCCTTATATATCGGCTTTTTTAATACGGGGGCCTATCAAGAAACTATAGGTGGTTATGGTGGTCTACAACATTGTTTAATACCCCAGCCCAAACATATTCTAATAGAAAAGGATAAAAAGGGGAATTTAGTGACCACATTATTTAGCCCACAGCAAAAGGCAGAAGACCTTTTGGGAATTTTAGGTTACGAACAACCCCATCCTAAAAAGGAAAAATCCCATAAAAAAGAAAAACAACTATCTAATTAATTTGTTCAAATTTTATAACAATGAGTACGTCAAAGAATTACGCAGGTATCCCTGATAAATTCGCACAATTGGAAACCGCTAAGGTTATTTTAATACCGGTGCCGTTCGACGGTACCAGTACTTGGGGTAAAGGTGCCGATAAGGGACCCAAGGCCTTTTTGGAAGCTTCTGAAAACATGGAGCTTTATGATATTGAGACCGAAACCGAGGTCTACGAGCAAGGGATATACTTGGCGGACGCTATTGAAGGTCATAGCACTCCCGATGCCATGGTCAAGGATGTCTATAGTGTTACTAAGGACTATATAAAGCGGAACAAGTTCGTGACGCTATTTGGAGGGGAACATTCCGTTTCCATAGGAACGATCCGAGCCTTTAACGAGTGTTTTGATGACCTAACCGTTTTACACATCGATGCACATGCGGATTTACGGGAAACGTATGATGGCACCAAATACAATCATGCCTGTGCCGTACATGAGGCCAGCCAAACCACCAATTTGGTTCAGGTGGGTATTCGTTCCATGGACGCCATAGAAAAAACGTTCATGGATGAGGAAAAAACCTTTTTCGCCCATGAAATGGTAACCGATGAGTATTGGATTGACAAGGTTTTGGAAGCCATGACCGAAAATGTCTTCATCACTTTTGATTTGGATGTTTTGGATCCTTCCATTATGCCTTCTACGGGCACGCCGGAACCAGGTGGGTTACTATGGTACGAGACGCTGGACTTTCTAAAGCAGGTTTTTGAGGAAAAGAACGTAGTAGGTTTTGATATCGTTGAGCTATGCCCCAATCCTTCCGATAAGTCGTCGGATTTCTTGGCCGCCAAATTATATTATAAAATGTTGAGCTATAAGTTTATGGGTCAAGAGGTGGATGAAGAATACGATAACACCTTTGATGTAGATTATAAATCGAATACTAGTTTAAAATTTAATGATGACGAAGAATAAGGGAGCAATCTCCAATTTTATTGAAAAATACTATTTACACTTTAATGCCGCAGCCTTGGTAGATGCCGCCAAGGGGTATGAAGAGCAACTGAACAAAGGTGCCAAGATGTTGGTTTCTTTGGCTGGAGCTATGAGTACCGCGGAATTGGGTAAAATATTCGCGGAGATGATCCGTCAGGATAAAGTACATATCATTTCCTGTACAGGAGCCAACTTGGAAGAGGATATCATGAATTTGGTGGCACACTCCCATTACAAACGTGTACCTAACTATCGGGATTTGACACCAAAAGAGGAGTGGGATTTGTTGGAAAAAGGCTTAAACCGGGTTACCGATACCTGTATTCCAGAGGAAGAAGCCTTCCGCCGATTGCAAAAGCATATTTTCAAAATATGGAAAGATGCCGATAATCAGGGAGAACGATACCTACCGCACGAGTTCATGTATAAAATGTTGCTTTCGGGTGCCTTGGAAGAATATTATGAAATCGATTTAAAGGATTCTTGGATGTATGCCGCGGCGGAGAAAAACCTCCCCATCATCTGTCCGGGTTGGGAAGATAGTACCATGGGAAATATATTCGCTTCCTATGTTATGAAAGGGGAGTTAAAGGCAAGTACTATGAAGTCAGGTATCGAATACATGACTTTTTTGGCCGATTGGTATACTGATAATTCCGAAAATGGAATCGGATTTTTCCAAATTGGTGGTGGTATCGCAGGGGATTTTCCTATCTGTGTAGTACCTATGTTATATCAGGATATGGAGCGCACGGATACGCCTTTCTGGAGCTATTTCTGCCAAATCAGTGATAGTACCACAAGCTACGGTTCCTACTCCGGTGCCGTTCCCAACGAAAAGATCACTTGGGGAAAATTGGATATCGATACCCCTAAATTTATTATAGAAAGTGATGCGACCATTGTTGCTCCTTTAATTTTTGCTTATCTTTTGGACTTATAATTATTATGGACAAGAACGCACATTTAAAAAGAGTCATTGTAGATTTTAAGAAGTTGACCCCCGAGGTGTTGAAACTTTTAGTGGAGCGATATCCAGATGGGTATGATGATCGTAACATCATTACCTTTAAAAATGCTCAAGGGGAACGTATTGAAGCTGTGGAAGTACTTACGGAGGACACCAAGTATCTGGTAAAGATCAGTGCCAAGCTGGAGTACACCATGGAAAACTATGTTGAGGATGACTACGAAGATTTTGAAGACGACGACCCGGATGCAATCATGGAGCCTGATCCAAAGGACATGGTCGATGGGGAAGAAGAGGAGGATTAACTACGGAGAACCGTCTCAAAAAATAAATCAATCAAGTACATACAGAGTATCGGGTTTGGGCGCGTATGCCCCGAACCCCTATTTTTTTATGCAAAATATCATTTAAAAAATCTGCATCGTTAAGAATACTATGAAAGTAGAAGATATTGAAAATATAGAGCTGGAGTACCTTAGTCTTACCGATTATAAGGAGCTGAAAGTCGCTATGGTTTCTTCCTATCTGAATATGCACGATGCTTTTTGGACGGAGAAGGAAATCGGTCGGCTGATCAATAAATTTCCGGAAGGGCAGGTGGTTATCAAAATCAACGGTAAGTTGGCAGGTTGCGCCCTTTCCATAATCGTCGACTATGCCAAGTTTGAGAACAACCACACCTATAAAAAGGTTACGGGTAACTATACGTTTAACACCCATACGGATGAAGGCGATGTCCTCTACGGTATCGATGTATTTATAGTTCCCGGTTATCGAGGAATGCGTTTAGGACGAAGGTTGTACGATTACCGAAAGGAATTATGCGAAAAACTGAACCTGAAGAGTATCGTGTTCGGGGGAAGAATGCCCAATTACCATAGATACGCTGAAGAACTCACTCCCAAACAATATATAGAACAGGTACGAAGGAAGGAAATCGAAGATCCGGTCCTTAATTTTCAGATCAGTAACGATTTTCACCCGTCCAAGGTGATGAAGGGTTATTTGGAAGGCGATCAGGATTCCAACGATTTTGCCATTCTCATGGAGTGGGATAATATTTATTATCAAAAACCGTCGTATACCGCCGCTACTACAAAAACGGTGATTCGTTTGGGATTGATTCAATGGCAAATGCGTCCCTACAAGGATATCGAGGAGCTTTTGCAGCAAGCGGAGTATTTTATCGATGCCGTATCGGGGTATCGGTCGGATTTTGCCTTATTTCCAGAGTTTTTCAACGCCCCGTTAATGGCAGGTAACAATCACATGAGCACCTCAGATGCCATTCGGGAATTGGCGAAACATACCGAAGTCTTGGTACAGAAATTTTCGGAATTCTCTATCACCTACAATATCAATATTATTGCGGGGAGTATGCCCGAAGTAATTGACGGTCGATTGTACAATGTGGGTTATCTGTGCCGAAGGGACGGAACCTTGGAGCGTTATGAAAAGCTGCATGTTACCCCGGACGAAGCCAAAGTTTGGGGCTTACAAGGAGGTACTAAGATACAGGCATTTGATACCGATTGTGGGAAAATTGGGGTATTAATTTGTTACGATGTAGAATTCCCTGAACTTCCCCGCTTATTGGCGGAAGAAGGGGTGGATATTCTCTTTGTGCCCTTTCTTACAGATACCCAGAACGGATATTCACGGGTACGCAATTGCGCCCAGGCCCGTGCCATTGAAAACGAATGCTATGTGGCCATCGCGGGCAGCGTAGGAAACTTGCCCAATGTACAGAATATGGACATCCAATTTGCCCAAAGTATGGTATTTACTCCGTGTGATTTCTCCTTTCCTACTAACGGAATCAAGGCAGAGGCGACACCCAATACGGAGATGATACTTATTGCAAACGTGGATATAGGCCTGCTAAGGGAACTCAACCAGTTTGGGGCGGTACGAAATTTAAAGGACCGTAGAACGGATATTTTTGAACTGAGAAAAAAATAAGATTTGGAAGATTTAAAGATTATAGGAAGTGAAGAATGGTGTGTATTTAAAAGCTTGGGTGTCCCGGCCATAAAGGCTAGGGTAGATTCCGGGGCCAAAACCTCATCCATTCAAGCGACCAGCTTAAAAGTAATTACTAAAAACAATCAGGAATGGGTAAAATTTGAGGTTACGCCCCTACAGGAAAACCGTAGTATTACCATTCCTTGTGAGGCCCGTTTGGTAGATCGTAGAATGGTAAAAAGTTCCAGCGGTATTTCCGAGGAGCGTTTGGTGGTCAAGACCCCGGTTACCTTAGGCGAGGATACTTTTGATATTGAACTTACCTTGGCCAATAGGGATACTATGGAGTTTCGAATGCTCTTGGGTAGGGAAGCCTTGACCGACCGTTATATCGTGAACCCTGCCGTGAACAATCAAATACAGGAGTTCACAGAAGACGAGATTAGTGCTAGGTACAAACCCTACTTTAAGGAAAAGACCGGACTTAAAATTGGGTTACTGGCCAGTAATCCAAAGCTATACAGCAACATGCGTTTAATGGAAGCTGCGGAGGCCCGAGGGCATGAAATTGTGTTCTTGAACGTGGAACAGGCCTATATGAAATTGGATGCCCATTCTCCTGAAATACGGTACCGTGGCGGAAATATATTAAAGGATTTTGATGCCGTGATTCCCCGAATAAAACCGGCGGTAACCTTTTATGGCTGCGCGGTGATCAGGCAGTTTAATAATTTGGGGGTGTATTGCCAAAATTCGGCGGAATCCATTACCCAATCGCGCGATAAACTTTTTGCGTCACAACTGTTTTCCAAAAACGATATTCATATTCCCATTACCGGTTTTGCCAAGTCGCCCATGGATACCAAGGATTTGATCAAGATGGTCAACGGGGCACCCTTGATCATTAAATTATTGGAAAGTACCCAAGGAAAAGGTGTGGTATTGGCGGAGACCAATAAAGCTGCGGAGAGTGTGATCAATGCCTTTAAGAGTGTAAATACCAATATCTTGGTCCAGGAGTTCATTAAGGAGGCCAATGGGCAGGATATTCGTTGTTTTGTAGTAAACGGCAAGGTGGTTGCCAGTATGCAGCGCCAAGCCGAAAAAGGCGAATTCAGGGCCAATATTCACCAAGGCGGAAAGGCATCGATGATAAAGATTACCCAAGAGGAAAAGAAACTGGCCTTAAAAGCTTCCAAAGCCTTGAATTTGGCCGTAGCAGGAGTAGATATCATCCGCTCCAATAAAGGGCCATTGTTATTGGAGGTAAACTCTTCACCGGGTCTGGAAGGGATAGAAAATGCGACCGGTAAAGACATCGCCAATGAAATGATCCGGGCCATTGAACGCAAGCTGAAGTTCAGCTAAGCATGTAAAACGCAAATATTTTATAAAAGCCGCTGCCAATTTGGTGGTGGCTTTTCCATATAATGGAAGTTCCAGATATCCCTAAGGTCGCTTGATGCTATTTTTTAACTTTATCTTTATCCAGTACACCAAAGTTTGGCATTAATATCAACCAATGAAAAAAATACTGTTCATTTGTATCATCTGTTGTTGGATTCCTTCAAAACTATCCGCCCAGGCGGATAAAATCTTGTGGTATGACAAACCTGCCCAATATTTTGAGGAAACCTTGGTATTGGGCAATGGGACCATGGGTGCGGCCCTATTCGGCGGGATTGCCAAAGAAAAAATATACCTAAACGAGGCCACTTTATGGTCGGGCGAACCGGTTGCACCCAATCCGAATCCGGATGCATACAAAGCCGTTGCCGAAATACGCAAGGCGCTGGTTGAAGAAAATTATCAATTGGCCGATTCCCTGCAGAGCACACTCCAAGGCCCCTATTCCCAATCCTATATGCCTTTGGGTACTTTGGAAATTGATTTTGGGCATTCCGGGGAATCGACGGAGTATTATCGGGAACTGGATCTTGGCAGGGCCATGGCCAAAACGACCTATACAAATAATGGTGTTCATTTTACGCGGGAGTATTTTGTTTCCCATCCGGACCGGATTATGGTCATTCGGTTGACATCGGACCAAAAGAAGGCCATCAATTGTAGTCTTGGTTTTCAAAGTTTACTCCAGTTTAAGACCGAAATCGAAGGGGATAAATTGATGGTCAATGGATATGCGCCCTACAACGTAGAACCCAACTATATCAACGACAAACCGGAACCGGTACAGTTCGATGAAAATCGGGGAACTCGGTTCACTTCCTTATTTCAAATACAAAGTAGTGACGGGGAAGTAACTACGACCGATTCAAAACTGACTCTCTCCAATGCCACCGAAGCGGTAATCTATATTTCGATTGCGACCAGTTTCAATGGTTTTGACAAAAACCCAGTAACGGAAGGCCGGAATAACGAAGCCCTTGCCAAAGAGCGCTTGGAAAAGGCCATGGAAAAACCCTATGACACGTTACAAAAGAACCATTTGACCGACTATGGCGAATTGTTCGATCGGGTGGAATTGACCCTTGAAGCATCCGAGAAAGCAACGTTGCCCACCGATCAACGTTTGTTGCAATATACCGATGGGGCAGAGGATAAAAGTTTGGAGGAACTGTATTTTAATTTTGGTCGGTATCTGTTGATTTCCTCGTCCAGAACTCCTGGTGTTCCAGCCAACCTGCAAGGGATATGGAATCCATACATGAGACCGCCGTGGAGCAGTAACTACACGGTAAATATCAATGTGGAGGAAAATTATTGGATGGCGGAAACCGCCAATCTCTCCGAATTGCATCAACCTTTATTAGGATTTATTGGCAACGTGGCGATAACGGGTAGGGAAACGGCAAAAACCTATTATGATACAGAGGGTTGGGTCGTGGGTCACAATTCGGACATTTGGGCCATGAGCAATCCTGTGGGCGAAAACGCTGGAGGTCCTACTTGGGCCAATTGGAACATGGGCGGGGTTTGGCTGTCTACCCATCTTTGGGAGCATTATGCCTTTACCCAGGATAAAAATTATTTGGCCCAAAAAGCCTACCCTTTAATGAAAGGTGCCGTTGATTTTTGCCTGGATTGGTTGGTCAAGGACCAACAGGGCAATTATATTACCTCACCTAGCACATCGCCCGAGAATATCTTTATTACTCCGGATGGCTATCATGGGGCAACCTTGTACGGTGCTACTTCAGATTTGGCCATGATCAGGGAACTTTTTGAGGACTTTATTAAGGCCTCCGAAATTTTGGATCGAGATACCGAATTCAGGGAAAGGGTAAAGACCGTCCATGAACAACTATACCCGTATCAAATCGGGAAAAAAGGGAACCTTCAGGAATGGTATTACGATTGGGAAGATGAGGACCCAAAACATCGGCATCAGTCGCATCTTTTTGGGCTGTATCCCGGGCACCATATCACGATGGAGGAAACCCCGGAATTGGCCCAGGCGAGCCGAACCACGTTGGAAATAAAGGGAGACGATACTACGGGATGGTCCAAAGGATGGCGTATCAATCTTTGGGCCCGTTTATGGGACGGCAACCGTGCTTATAAAATGTATCGAGAGTTGCTCAACTATGTAGATCCGGATGACATGAAGGGTTCGCGTAGGGGCGGGGGCACCTATCCCAACCTGTTGGATGCCCACCCGCCATTTCAGATAGATGGCAACTTTGGGGGTTCTGCAGCGGTCATTGAAATGTTGATGCAATCCCGGGACGATACAATTTTCCTTTTGCCCGCGTTGCCCGATACCTGGGAATCCGGCTCCATAACAGGTATCAAGGCCAGGGGAGGGTATGAGGTGGCGCTGGAATGGGAAAATACCCAATTAAAAAAAACGGTGATTACCGCAACGGTAGCCGGAAACCCTACAATTATCTACGACGGCAAACAAAAGGAAATCACCTTACAACAAGGACAGACCGTAGAAGTAGATTGGTAGGGATTTAGGAAGGTTTTTTGGTTGATGCACTTTGGTATGCCCAACGTGTTCTCACTGTCGCTTTGAGCAGCTTGTCCTGAGCGAAGTCAAAGGGCAGGCGAGGCCTAAAAACTCTGTATACCCAAAACTTTATTTCCACCAATCAATAATTTGTAGGATTTTTAAGTCACTTCCCCTAAAATAGACAATAGGTGTACTAGTACGCATATATTTTTGTTATCCATTATGTAGATCAAATCATGAGAAAAATTTTAGATAAATGGTATTTGAGTGTTTTTATTATACCAATCATCTTAACTTATCTGACTAATTACTTTGAACTTCCAATCATCTTTCAGAATTGGAAAAATTCAATAATTACTTCTCTTGTAATCTTGTTGGGGATTTTGGTTTATGAAATTATAACCTTAACGAAGAGAGTAAAAGAACTAGAAGAAAAACCTAAAAAATCAGACAAAAAAATTATAAAGGAGCTTTTAAACACATTAAATATTGATAAATTTCATGAAGATATTGTAAGACAAGATGCTTGGAATGGTTATCAAAGAGAAGATATTTACAGAATTCTTTAATTTCAAGAAAAAGCAAAACTAATCGGTTACAAAACTTCAAATAAAGAAGTAAATAATTTACTTAGTAAATTCATACTGGCTCTTGAAGAATTTACAGATTACAGTTCAAAACGTGTTTATGGGAGAGGAGATTGGCTAATTCCTCTTAAAGACAATCCTGACATTTATTCACGCGAAGAAATTAAAAAGGAAACGGAACAAATGAACAGTTTGACAAAAATTGCTTTTGCAGAACTTATAAAATTGATGGAATACTTAAAGAAAAAGGAATATGTTTAAAAAACACTATGCTGTTTAAACGATTTATAAGTGAAATTTTTAATAAAAGATTGCCACATTTAAACCCATAACACAATTAGATGAAACGTTTTAAAATCATAATGAAGATAAGATCAAAATATGTCTAGTAATTTATATTTAGTATGTTACGATTTGAATTCTCCAGGTCAAGATTACTCTGAATTATATGAGGAAATCAAATCTTATGGTTATTGGTGGCACCATTTGGATTCTACTTGGATTATAAAATCACCTAAATCTGCAAAGGAAATTAGAAATCACTTAAAAGAGTTTATTGATTCAAATGATGAATTATTGATTGTAAAATTTGGAGAATCTTGGGCTGGAAAGGGATTTAGTAAAAGGGGATTTGACTGGCTTCATAATAATGCTTACGAATAAAAAATATTATGGAAATAAATTTTGAATCAATATCTTTTACAGTGGCTATTGCATCTATAATATTAGCAATAGTATCTCTAGTTTTTTCAATACTATTTTATAGGTGGTCAGACAAATCTAATAAGCAAACTTTTGAGCTCTCAAAAGGAATTGAAAACAACACAAGGAAAATAGAAGGGCTATTTGACAGATTTTATTCTGACACATTTGGATTGATGAAAAGCAACTATGAGGCTATGCAGTCAAGCATTTTTAAAACATCTTTAAGTTCTGGTGATTCATCACAGACTCAAGAGGAACAAACAGAAACCATCATAATCTCTTTAATAACTAAAACTAAAGTCTTAACACGCGAGACTGTATGTCATTTTATGGACAATCTTTATCCACAGAAAAAGCTTTCACATAATGAAATAAATACGATTATAGATAAACTTGCGCAAGACCGAAAAGTCTTTATAAATCAAAATATGATTTCTTTGTCTAGAAAGGAAAGTGATTCTGAAAGTGATGAAGGCGAAAATTAAAATAAGTTGACTTACAAAGAACTGAGTTAAAAAACAAGTCTTTTTATTTCAATACACCACTTGGTTAAATGGTCAATTATTAAAAAATGAAACACCTCCCTTTTATCTTACTACTCCTTTTGGCAAGCTGCAAAAGCGAGCCCAAAGCGGAAGCCCCCAAGGAAACCGAAATTGACCCTACGGTATACGCCATGTGGGAGGACTATGGCCAAGCCCATCCAGAAGTAAAAAGCGAAGGGATGCCAGAATCCTGGTTTTTTCACGATAATCAAAAAGACGCCGATCGGTTGGCACAACTGGTTATAAACAGGAAAAAGAGGGCGTCATCCGGGCTTTACAAGTGGTATGAGGATGCAGGGGCGGATTTGCCTGGTGTAGGCACCAAAAGCATCATCACCAATTTTGACGGTACGGCACAGGCCATTATTGAGATTGTGCAAGTAGACACCGTTCCCTTTAAACAAATTTCAGAAGCTTACGCTGCTATGGACATGGGAACGGAGGAGGAACCTCTTCCAAAATGGAAAAAGGCGCATCAGGTATTTTTTGAAAGTACCTTCGAGGATGGCCCAGAAACTTTTTCTGAGGATATGCTCGTGGTTTGTGAGACTTTTAAGACCATTTGGCCATAGCACGTTAAACAATTTTCTTAAAAAAGGTTCAGCTATGTTGTATTCATTACTACGCACATAACTATTTTTTGTTTCAGTAACTTAGGGACGAAAACCAAGTAACCCATGTTGGCACAATTTGAAGCCTTTTATGTCACGATAAAACAAAACCGCTGGTATTGGCTGTTTTCCCTTTTTTGCAGGGTCAGTTTGGCCTTTGCCTTTTTGGTGGCGGGTTGGGTAAAGATCATTGGGGAACGTTTTGCCAGTGGCCTAGCTGTAATGCACCCTATGGGAGCCTATTTGGAAGCCCTGCACCTAACAGGCTATTATTATACATTCATTGGAGTTGCCCAAATCCTTGCCGCAATTCTATTGCTTATTCCCAGAACGGTGACCTTAGGAGCCCTATTATACTTCCCTATTATCGTGAATATTTGGTTGCTCTCCTATGCCGTTCGCTTTGAGGGGTCGTATGTGACCTCCCCACTCATGGTGTTGGCCTGTCTTTTTTTATTGGTATGGAACTATGATCGAGTGCGTTATGTGTTGCCTCTAAACCACTTTTCGGACTTGGGGATTGTTCGCAAGCCGGAAAAATACAGTTGGAAGTTTCCATACCTGTTCGCCGGTTTTGTACTCTTGACCCTAGTGGCTACCGTTGCCTATGCTGAGTTTGGCCATGAAGTCATGCCCAGGAATTCGCTTAAGGATTGTAAAAAACAATTTGCGGATGCACCCAACCAAGAAGCGGGATATCAGTTCTGTGAATGCATCCATACCCAGGGAAATCCTTTGGATGCTTGTTTGGAAAGCTATGAAAAAGCGGTGAAATAAACCAATGTAATAGGCGTTCTATTTTTATAAACCTACTTCATGCATCGACTTCTCCCACTACTTTTTTTAATCGTTTTTCTTTCGAATTGTTCTAAGGATGAAGATTGTACAAAAATAATAAGTGTCCCCTATTCGTATAGCGTCGGGTCTCAATCATATACCTATGATGAGAAAATAGAGGTTCCATGTGATTTTCCAGATGCACAACCTATTCAAGAAATTGAACCTCCGTTGTTGGAGAATTTTATATACGATGTGGTGGAATGGAACTATACGGAAGATGAGGAAAGCAACACGGCCCGTTTTCAGTTTGAGATTGTGCTAAATAACAATAATAATGTTGCTGTAAAGGGTTTTCCAATGTTGACAATCAACGTTGATGGTCTGACCCAAAAAACATCCTACGACCAATATGTAACCGCCCCTTGTGACCAATTAGACGCCAATGGTAGCTGTACATACATGTTGGATTTGGAAAGTTCACTTGATTTAGGGCGTATTGAGGTTTTGGAACTGGTGGATGTTGAATATTATTTAACCAATTAAAGTGCCTTTGAATTCGTGTGAGCCTTAAATTATGAAGTATAAGTTCTTATTATTTTTGTTTTTATCAGCTTCATTGAGCTATGGCCAGTATAGCTGGACCAATGGGCAATTAGTCCTAAAAAATGGTGAAATTCTTGTTGGCCAAATTAAACTACCGATGATTTCCAAAAATCTAATTGCATTTAACGGTAAGGAAAAAGTTAAATACCGAAAGAAAAGGAAGTCTAAAATAAACAAGTTTGATGAGACTCAGGTTAAGAGTGTCATCTTTAGAAGGTCCGACTCGGAAATTGCTTATTTTGAATACATTCCAATTTCAGACAACAAAAAAGGACTTTTTCAAGTAATTACCAGCGGTAAAGCCACGCTATACGCCAGAAGTGTTAGTGTAACTTCTGCTTCGGGACCGGCAGGAGGTTTCCAAGTTTATTCTTTTAATAATTTTAATGAGTTTTATGTAATCAGGGAAGGAGAAGAACTGGCGAGCCCCATGATTACGGCCAGACTTTCCCGTTCATTTAAAAAAAGAGCTATGGATTACTTTTCAGACTGTTCCAAACTGGTTGCCAAATTGGAAAGCAAATCCTACAATAAGGAGGATATAAAAAAAGTTGTGGAGGAATATAATAATTGTCTTTGAAATGACTCTTATTGTCTAGACATGCTATTTTTTGATTGGATTTTTAGGGGTTAGTTACAAGAGTTTTGAAATAGCTTAGGAATAGCATATCTTGAAGTTATGAAAAGAGGTGCTATTTGCTTTTGTAATAACACAAAAGTCAACTTTATACAGTTGTCCTTTTTATTTTTTTTCTTCACATCCATGGCCCAAACCCAAGATTCGACTTCGATAATACAGGACGGTTGGATAGAAAAAATGAGTGATAAGATTGCTATGGACCTCTCACTAAACAATGCCTACGAGGTTTTTGAGGTGCGAACGCCCAACCAAAGAACCGTCATTCACCCCAATGCGGCCACAAACTTGAGGTATAATCTCAATTACAGATTTCTTTCTGTGGGTTTTTCCATGGCACCTAACTTTATACCGGGCAATGGAGACGAGGACCTAAAAGGGGAGACCAAAAGTTTTGGTCTGGGGACAACCCTTATCTTTAAACATAGTTTTTTTGAGGTGTCTTATAATAGGGTAAAAGGGTATTATCTGGATAACACCGATGATTTTGCGGTCCGCGGGCCTGGAGACCCCTATATTCAGTTTCCGGATTTACGTTACACTGGTTTTTCTCTGACCTCGGGATACTACAATAACAGCCGTTTTTCATTTAAAAGTCTTACCTCACAAACAGAGCGACAGTTAAAGAGTGCCGGTAGTTTTATTCCGGTGTTCAATTTGCGCTATTATATCGTGGACGATACTTCGGAAACGCCGGGTACCCAAAAATCTAACAATTGGGAGACGAGTATAGGTCCTGGCTATGCCTATACTTTTGTAGCAAATAAAAAGTATTATGTCTCATTGGGCGGACAGGCCCAAATAGGTTATTTACATACCAAACTTACCACACGTCTAAACACAGCTGATGTCATCAGCAATCAGGATAATTTATTGTTCCGTTGGGATGGGAAGGCTGGGATTGGCTATAATGGGGATCGGTTTTATTCGGGGCTGTACGCGACGCTTTCAGGTACCCAATACAGGCAAGAAAACACGACCGTTCGAAATCACGATACACGCGTTTTTTACCACCTTTTTTTGGGCATTCGATTAAAGGCACCCGATTACCTGGAACGTAAAGTGGGTGACTTTGAAGATAAGTACCTAAAGTAATCCTAAACTCATAAAACTATTAAGATAAAGCGGCCCATAAAAGGGGGGAAGGTGGTACTTTTGCTAAAGTCCAAGGATGCATCCAAAGCAATATGTCCAACGAACAAAGCGCCATACGAACCACCTATTTCAGTATCATAGGAAACACTTGTTTGGCCATGGTAAAAGGGTTGGCAGGTTTTTTTGGCAACTCCTATGCCCTCATTGCCGATGCCATTGAGTCCACCACGGACATATTTTCCTCCTTTTTGGTATTGTTCGGACTTACCTATGCCAAAAGACCGGCGGACGAGAACCACCCTTATGGTCACGGGAAAATTGAACCTTTGGTCACCTTTTTGGTCGTCGCTTTTTTGGTCACCTCCGCTACGGTAATCGCTTATGAAAGTATTGGGAACATCCGTACGCCCCATAAGGTGCCCAAGCCTTGGACCCTGATCGTACTGGGGGTTATTATTCTGTGGAAAGAGGTTTCCTATAGAATTGTACTCAAGAAAAGCAAGCAGACCCATAGTTCCTCGCTTAGGGCAGATGCCTGGCACCATCGTAGTGATGCCATTACCTCGGTCATGGCGTTTATTGGTATTTCCATCGCCCTAATTTTTGGCAAGGGCTACGAAACGGCAGATGATTGGGCGGCCTTACTGGCATCGGGCTTTATTCTCTATAACAGCTATCTTATATTTAGGCCGGCTTTGGGGGAAATTATGGACGAACATCGCTATGATGATATCTTGGATACGATTAGGATGGAATCCATGAAGGTAGCCGGCATAGAAGGAACGGAAAAGTGTTACATCCGTAAGGCCGGTATGAAGTACCATATCGATTTGCATGCCATGGTGAAGGCCGATATTTCTGTACGGGACGGGCATGACATTGCACATCGGTTACAAGATCACCTCAAAGCGGAGATACCCAATTTGGAGCATGTACTGATCCATATAGAGCCGGATGATTTAGGTGATGGGGATAATGTTTAATCCTGTTTTAGAGCGAAAATTGGATTTGGCTCCATAATCCTTGAATACGGATACGTTTTTTGAATCTATCTTTTCGAACTTTGTATAAATAATAAAACAAAACCTATGAGCACAAAGAAAATAGTAGTAATCACTGGAGGAAGTAGGGGTCTTGGTCGCGATATGGCCTTACAAATTGCAAAAAAAGGTCTGGATGTTGTCATTACCTATCACTCTAACAAAAAGGCTGCCGAGGAGGTGGTTTCGGAGCTTAAAAATCTTGGAGTAAACGCTTTCCCGATACAGCTAGATACTAGCCAAGTTTCCAGTTTTAATACTTTTTATGAAAGCCTTGGAAAAGGGCTAAAAGAAACCATGGGGAGCGAGCGCTTCGACTTTCTGGTAAACAATGCTGGAACAGGCATTTATAAACCTTTTGTGGATACCACAGAAGCGGATTTTGACGAGATGATGAACATACACTTAAAAGGGGTGTATTTTTTGACCCAAAAGGCGTTAAAATACTTGAATGATGGTGGGGGTATTGTTAATATTTCCTCTGGTTTGGCACGATTTACCTTTCCCAAGTCCTCGGCCTATGCGTCCATGAAAGGTGGGGTAGAGGTCTTTACCCGCTATTTGGCCAAGGAGTTGGGAGATCGTAAGATTCGTGCCAATGTGGTAGCACCTGGTGCGGTAGCTACGGATTTTGGTAACGGGGAGAACAAAACAAATGAACAGAAACGAAAAATGGTATCCAGCGTAACGGCTCTGGGAAGGGTAGGGGAACCCGAGGACATTGGAGGATTGGTCGCATTTTTGTGTACCGATGATGCCCGCTGGATCAATGGACAGCGTATTGAAGCCTCAGGGGGTACCATGTTGTAAGGTCTTCCTAGGATTTTAAATTTTCCAACATGGTCTCCGTGGTTCGATCAAGGTCAAATTCAGGTTTCCAATTCCAATCTTTTTGTGCTTCGGAATCATCGATACTACTCGGCCAGGAATCCGCAATGGCTTGTCTAAAATCCGGGTCATAGGCTATTTTAAAATCAGGAATATGGTTTTGTATGCTTTTTGCAATCTCACTTGGATTAAAACTCATGGAAGATAAGTTATACGCCGAACGGACTTTAATACTTTCAGATTCGGCCTCCATAAGCTGAAGGGTGGCCTTAATGGCATCATCCATGAACATCATGGGCAATGAAGTGTCCTCTTTTAGAAAACAAGTATAAGAACCTTGATTTAAAGCTTTGTGGTAAATCTCTACGGCATAATCCGTAGTACCGCCACCGGGCATCGTTTTCCAACTAATGAGACCCGGGTAACGAATGCTTCGTACATCCACACCAAACTTATTATAATAGTATTCACACCAGCGTTCTCCGGATTGTTTACTGATACCGTATACCGTACTGGGCTCCATGATGGTATTTTGCGGTGTATTTTCCTTGGGTGTGTTGGGACCAAAAACGGCAATACTCGATGGCCAAAAAATCGTATCGATTTTTTTCTCCTTTGCAAGGTTCAAAACATTAAAGAGCGAGTTCATGTTGAGGTTCCAGGCACGCATGGGAAATTTTTCGGCGGTTGCACTGAGCATCGCGGCCATCAGGTAAACCTCACTGATTTCATAATAAGCTAAGACTTCCTCCAAGGCATCGTAATTGGTAGCATCCAAGATTTCAAACGGTCCGGAATTCATTAAACTTTCACTTCCCTCGCGGATATCACTGGCAACAACATGTTCATTCCCAAAACGTTCTCTTAAGGTCAGGGTCAGTTCCGTTCCTATTTGTCCGCATGCACCAATAATCAAAATGTATTTTTCCATCAAAAAAGAAGTTAAATAGCGATTCCGGTAAAGATACCTTTTCTTAAAATTTGTACATTCGTTCCATGCCAAAATTCCTGTATTTTCTTGTACTTCTAATGATTTTGGGTTCTTGTAAGGAAAGAGTTTCCGAGGCAGCGACTGGCGAGGTATCAAATTTTGAGGCCATGGCGAACGAGTTGCCCAAAGTAGTACCCGTAAACACGAAAGCAAGGGTGATTTTAGACACCTGGAAGGAATTCTATTCTTTTGATAAAAGCTTTGAACGGATATACACAATCGATTATAGGGAAGACCTCGTTTTGGTCATCGACGATTTGGTGGAAAAGCAGAAACTTCTAGAAAAAGCAGTGTATCCGGAGGAATTCGACATTCCCCAAATAAAGGGTAGACAAAAAGTGGTAAAGACCTACATTCTTAAGACCAAGGGTGATTTGGAATATAGACAGGACCCGGAAAATTCCATTAAGGAAATGATTACTGCCTATAATGCATTACGGGAACAATTTAACGTTACGGTGAACAACACGCTGCCCACTGAATTAATAGAAAATGAAGATACTTAGTTTTATCCTTTTGGTCAGCATCACTTCTATAGTGACGGGGTAGGATAGTAAAAAAGTAATAAACCAAGCCTTGGAGGCGTGGCACAAGGCCGCCGGAGATGCCAATCTTGATACCTATTTTGGTTTGATGAGTTACTGGATACCCAAATGAAAATCTGCAGGGGTTCCGGGGTGTTGGAAAATGTCGATGGTACATGGAAAATTGCCCATTATATACTTTCCATTACCGTACCCAATGACCATGTTGCTGAACTTATTCGCATTAAATAAGCTACCGATAATACGCTTCCGGAGCAAATGACTAAAAACTAAAGAAGCGGGTATTGCCCGCTTCTTATGTACTACTAATTTTTTCCTATTGTTTTTGCTCTTCTGCTGGAGCCTGTTTTCTTGCCGTGAGTGCTTGTTTACTTAGACTGGCGAGATTAAAGTTAGGGTCAATGGCCAAGGCCTGGTCAATAGTTGCGATGGCTGCATCTATGTTTTCTTTATCCGTATTGAACTGAACCAAACCTTTAAGGTGCAGAAATGCTGCTTTTAAAGGAACCTCATAGGGTTGTTGGCGTTCATAGAAAGCATAGCGCATATCCTCTTTGGAATTGGCGATTCCATATTCTATATGTGTAAGGGCCCCAGCATTATCTCCAAGTTGAATCTTTAAATCGGACAATTCATAGGCCAAATAGGCGTTCGGATTTCTTTGGTATAGGATTTCAAATTGCTCCAAGGCCCTTTTCGGTTGGTTTAAGGCTTTCAGGGAGATTGCCTTTACTTGCACGGCCAAATCTGAATCTGAATCTACTTTTTCGATACCAATGGTATTCAATGCCTGGAGGTGTTGATTGTCATTAGCATAGATATAGGCAAGGGTATCCATACGTTCCTTGGATGGAGAGAGCACATTTAAATGGGTAATAGCGTTGATAACACCGTCTACATCTCCTTGTAATCTCATTTGATCATAAAACTCCTCATAGTGCTTTAAGAGCTCACTTTTGGTTTGCGCCGTTCCATAGAATCCTAAAGTCAGCACAAGCGCAACAACTAATTTTTTCATTACGTTTTGATTTTTTTTGGTGCGCTAAACTATTAAAATATTCCGAATGAACTTGTTAAGGAAAGCTTTAATTACTGGTAAATGAAAAAGGACGCCCATTGGCGCCCTTTTAATTTGAATTTATTCATGGTATTTATACCAAGGAATAGATTTCTTCTTTTTTCCCAAATGCCTTTAATAGCTGTGCATAAAAACCAATACTTTTTCGGTCTCTATCAATACAGGACCGCAGAAATTCTTTTAGATTATCGAACAATAAGTTGATATGTAAAACGGGTAAATTTATATTGGGTTTCCCCGGACTATAGGATGAATCGTCCAAAAGGACATCCATTTTAATTCGGTGCCTGTGATAGTCTATAGAAACATCAGCGGCATTATAGTACTTTTTTAATAGCGCTACGTGCAACTGAGTAAACTTACCTGTTCTTCGCCGCTCTGCACAACTTTGTGAAATTAGGCGTTCCAATTCCATGATAATCCGTTCATTAAGCTTAGACTTTTTCATGACCAATGGTTTTAAAATTTACATAAAGGTATGCATTTGGTCGATAACTCATTAAAAATCAATGTGTTATTAACAATAAATATCCAAATTTGTTGTGAAATGCCAAAAAAGTGTTGCGAACTAAGGAAGAATCGAGGTTAAAAATCGGTAGTATTTAGTAAGAAAAGTATTACAAATTGTTATTTTTTTATGATTATCACTGTCATTTTCTTGATATTCTGGAGGTTGGATATTCTTTTTTAATGCCATCTGGGCATAGTATTCGCTTTTTATAGGATGTTCTGGGTACACCCCATTGATGAGTTCTCCCCAGCCATTTTTCTCAATAATAGTGGTTATGATGCCGATACAATCATCTAAGTGTATCAGGTTCGTAGGGGCATTGCCTCCACTGAGATTCGTTCGGCCAGAAAGCATGGTTACCGGGTGTCTATTTGGTCCTATAAGTCCGCCAAAACGGATAATGGCAGATTCAAATTCGCTGCTATCCCTTACCTGTTTTTCGGATTCCAAAAGTTGCTTGCCAGATTCCGAAGCGGGTAGCGGAACGGTATCCTCGTTTACTTCACCTTGTTCGTCGCTATAAACAGAAGTACTACTGATGAAAATGACTTTTGGCACCTGGGCTTTTTCAAGTTCCTTAATCAATAACACGACCTTACGTACATAGTTTTCCTTAGGTCCTTTTCCTCTTAATCTTGGAGGAATGTTAATGATTATGATGTCTACACTTTCTAAAAACTGGGCAATGGAGCCTTCTATTTTGGTATCCGTTACCTGAATCAAATAAGGGTCAATCCCCGATTTCTTCAGATTTTCTATTTTATTGGTTGAGGTGGTCGTTCCCTTTACTTTATAGCCCAGGTCCAATAGCTTTTTAGCCAGGGGTAATCCTAACCATCCACAACCCAATACGCCGATCACTTTATTCAAATCGTTGTTTTTTAATGGTTAAGATAGCATCATTTAGCACAAATGGCATAGGAATATTATCTTCAGGTCGTTCTGGAACGGTAAACATAGCATTGTTCAATAAATCATTGGACGCTTCATAGAAAGTAAGCTCTAAGGTTTCAGAAGCCGGGAATACGAGTTGCAGGGAGGTGGAGGCATTATCACTAATGTAATGGGTAACCAATTTTCCATTTCTTCTATTATTCAAGTAGTATTCAGAAAGTGGAATAGTATTCACAACAGCTTTTGTAATAGGTGTTTCGTTGGTAAATACTTCCAAGCGATTTACTTTTCGCTGCGGAACGATGTTCAGTTCCAATAATCGTCGTGCCCCGATAATCGTATCCGATACCACTTCAATCAATGGTGTGGCGATTTCCTTTATGGGAGCATCTGCAATATAGCTAAAGCCGGATCCGTATTTACTACTAATGGTATTCTTCGATAAATCCTTTGGGTTTTCTTTGTTTTTTCCAATGTATTGCTGTGTCCAATCGGATAATACCTTCTCATAAGTGGCCCAATTGGCTTGATTTTTATCCACGTCAAGAACATAAAGTAGACTGGTAGGCTTTGGATTTTCCCCGTTAAAACTGGAGTTCATATGGGCCGATACCAAAAAGCCCAAAAACAATAAAAAACTTAAAAACGCCAAGCCGCGTTTATTTCTATATCGAATAATTAGAGGCAGTAAAAGAAAAAAGGTGAGTGTTGTAAACACCGTACTGGCTACCATCATTTTAATTCCCAAAGCAATAGGGAATAATTGGATAAACGGGGCCAATACAAAAATTGCGGGAAGGCCCAAAAAGAGTAGCAAAAAACCATTGGGATTCTTTTGGTTGATGAGAATATATAAAGCAACCAAAGCCCCATAGACGGGAATGATAAAAAACGCTGCTCCGTCGAGATAAACACATAAGAAGGTGCAAAGAACTAGCCATATAAACAAGGGCGCTATTAGCAAGTTCGGGGTCTTTACCATTTGAAATTTGTGGTATGCATAAAAGCAAATACTTAGGGAGAATAAGACGAAGGCAAATATGTAGGCGTGCCCATTATATGTAAATCCATGAAGCATATCTGTATAGGAAGGATAAAGCGACTTTAATAGTGCCCACGAAAAATATCCGACTAGACCGTTGATGACCAGTGCCATAAGCATTGGGGCAAAACCTTTGAGTATGTCCTTTCCGTTCAACACCTTTTTTCTGATACCCAAAATCAATAACACAAAAAATAGGGCTATTCCAAGATATAGCATGGGCCAAATCCATTCGAAAGGATAGGAGACCATATTAAAATAGGGCATATTAAAGTAAACGGAATCCTTTAGGCTTCTTACCGTATTTAGTTCCAAATCACTAAAGTGGTCCAATAATGCAGTGAGGTAGGTTCCTTGATGAGCAAGGGTGTTTTTGTCCAACCGTTCATAGGTGTCATTCGCGGTGTGGTAATCGTAGTGGTCATCTATAAAGGCAAAATTGAAACCATCAATATCCGCTTTTTCCCTGAATACCGTAAGATCCGTATCATTAGGTAACAATTTATAGATACTATAGGCCAAAGAATTGGCAACAGGATATTTGGGGTTGGCTTTAGTAAACTCTTTAATGAGATTATAATTTCCACGATTGGTTTCTAACAACATAATACCAGGGCCACCACTGCCGCGCGCCTCAAAATTCAAAACAAGTCCTACATCTTTTGCCCATCTATGCTCTTTTACAAATAGGTCGGCACCGTTTAACCCAAGTTCCTCAGCGTCGGATATCAATATGATAATATCATTTTTGGGTTGCTTGTTTTTGGCTATAAATGCCCGTATGCCCTCCAAAATTGTGGCAACACCACTGCCGGCATCACTTGCCCCATGGGAAGAGTGGGGACTGCTGTCATAGTGACTTAAAAGTAAAAGTGCCTTCCCTGAACCAGTACCCTTAATCCTGGCCAGGATATTCGTGGCCTTGCTAAGGTTTGCCCAGTCCCCGGCTGTATAGCCCGTCTGCAATTCGGTTTTCAAACCCATTTTTTCCAATTCGGAAACTAAGTAGGAACGTACTTTGGAGTGCCCGGGAAAACCTACCCCATGCGGTTCTGTGGCAATCTCTTTTACATGGGCCAATGCCCTATCGGTAGAAAATTCGGTTTCGCTTTTATTTTCATCAGGAGTGTAGCTTGGCATTAATGACTTTATACTCCAATAAACGGCTAGCGTTAATAGGAGTAAAGTAAGTACGGAGGAGGTCTTTTTCATTGGTTATGGGTTCTGTCTAAAATTATTAAATATTAAAGAGATGACACCATTCATCTATTTTTTTTAGCAGATTAACTTTTTTTTAATATATTTATTAATTAATCTTTAAACATAAAGTCATGGGAATCAAAAGCTTTCAAGGAATTCGGAAGATTATTAAAAAAGAGTTTGAGGCCCCAATTTTAGTGGCTGATTATATGACCACGAAATTGGTCACTTTTAGACCGGACCAATCTATTTTGGATGTGATGGAGAAGTTCGCCAAACATCATATTTCCGGTGGTCCTGTTTTGGACGACAATGGATTTTTAGTGGGTATTATCTCGGAAGCGGATTGTATGAAGCAAATTTCAGAGAGTCGTTACTTTAATCAACCCATACTGGATAAAAATGTAGAACGTTTTATGACGAAGGAAGTAGAAACCATACCTGATGATATTTCTATATTCGATGCTGCCGGGATTTTTGACAAACACAACCGGAGAAGGCTTCCGGTAATGCGAAATGGCATTTTGGTGGGCCAAATAAGTAGAAAGGATATCGTTATCGCCGCACTTAAATTAAGCGGTCATAACTGGAAATAATTTTTCAAACCAATTTAGTTAACATGGGTGCTCCTGAAAGGGAGCATTTTTTATGCATTATCTAGAAGAGGATGGTTGTTATTCCCTCTTTACAATCATATAATAATCATTGTCCAAGGGTAGGTATCCCAAATCGTAAACAAAATAATAGGTAGTCCCTTTTTTTGTGGTATACAGGTTAGTGATGAATTCAAAATCGAAACCCTTGTCCATTAAGCGGGTTTTGGTGGTTTTGGTTTTCCCATCGGTAAGTTTAAAACTATCTAGGATCCTGTAGTTTTTGCGCAGTCGGTTATTGATGTTGCGCATCAAGTTTTTACTATCCTTATTGACTTTGTTATTGTAAGCGTTCCTGCAATAATCATTACAAAATTTCTTGTCTATTCGGCCCATGATTTCGGAACCGCACTCCAGACATTTTCTTTTTTCCACCTTATTGTCTTTTGTAATTGAATTGTACTTCTTCCTGATTCCCATCATTGTCGCCAACGACAACAAATAAATTAATTTCTTGGTCTGATATCCTTTCCAGCGTAAAGTCATCAAAAAATACCTTGTTAGGCTCTAGTTTAACTAATTTAAAATCGACCGTATCGTTCTTTTCTTCCCAACCCTTTAAATCGCCGTCAAAATGTTTCAATTGTAATAACAAGGTTCCGTCGACCTCCTTAATATGCCCCAATTCATAAAAGTTGACCATTCCATTCACTACAAGTTTAAAAGAGAACATCATACTTCCTCCCAATGGCGGACTCCATATTTCTTCCGTAATACCACCAAAGGCTTCGCCCTTCCAATGTCCCGTCATCCATTCGACATCTAAAAGTGTAGCTTTTGGGGAGGTGGCACCTTCTTCCAAGGATAGCGTGTTCTGTGCCGTAATACTTAGGCAAACCAAAAAGAATAACGGGATAACTAATTTCATACTAGGATTGTTTGAATCAAGTTACAAATTATCCGATTACAAACGCCTATAAAATCAGCTTTCGTAAAACTCAATGGGCAAATCATCGGGGTCCGAAATGAAAGTGAACCTTTTCCCCGTCATTTCATCCATCCTAATAGGCTCTACGAGAACATCATGGTTTTTACAATGTTCAACAATGCGCTCGATGCTGGGAACCTGAAAAGCCAAATGTCTTAAACCGCACGCTTCTGGTCTTGAGGTTCTCTCGGGAGGGTTGGGAAATGAGAACAATTCTATAATATAGTCGCCGTTTAAGGCCAAATCCAATTTATAAGATGCCCTTTCATTTCTATAGGTTTCATTGATAATGGTGAGTCCTAGAAAATGGGTGTAGAAATTTTTGGACTTTTCATAATCGGAACAAATTATGGCGATATGATGGACTTTTGAAATCATCAAGAGCTTACGCGTATTTCATGTTTGCCCAAAAGGCCCGGCAGACTAGCCAATGAAAATTGTGCATGCTTCAATTTGTTCTGCTCCGGGTCCAAGGTTATATGGTACGAAGTACCCAAATCGGCATTGGATAGGTCCGTATTGATGAATATGGCCTTATCAAGATCACAGCTATTAAATTTTGAGCCGGATAAATTACAATCCGTAAAATCCGTGGCCACAAGTTTACAATCAATAATCTGTATGTTTTTTAAATCCAAACCATAGAACGAGGTATAGTCTAGGGTACAATCCAAAAATGAAAAGTCCATTAAAAAATCGTTGCAGTTCTCGAATTTCATACCCATCATTTTGCAGTGCTTAAAGTCCACATCCTTGAAAATGGTATTTGTGAGATTGGCATTACTTAGGTTACAGTCCCTAAAAGTGCACTCCATAAAGTTTTGATTATCCAAAAAACCGTCGGAAAAATTGCAGCCCTCGAAGGTGCAGTTTTCATATTCTGCCCTTTTTAATCGTATTTGCGTAAAGTCCTCGGATTTAAAGGTCCGGTCGCAGATAAAATCGGTCATCTTGTATGAATTAATATTATTCCATAATAATGGCCGGAAGTTCAAGTGTTCTGTACAATTGGTTATAACTGGCCATTTCTTGCTGAATGATAGTCTGCTGTTCTTGTTTTAAACTCCTCCAAGCAGTCAATAAATCCCTTAATCTTTCCTTGGCACCTGCCGTAACTTCAGGTTCGGCCACATCTACATAACTCTTAAGATTCAGCAATTGGGCATTGAGCTGATTTTTAAAATTGATGACATCTTGAAACGTTTTTTGTTTCGGCTGAATTAATTTTTCTTCCCAATCCGTTATATGTTCCAAAATGGAATCTCCCTGCGTCAGGAGTTCAGTTGCTTTTTCGGTTTCCTTCAAAAGCTTCTTGTATGCTTTTAGTTGGGATTTGGCAGAGCGCATGGCATTGACCGCTTCATGAATTTCCACAACGGTTCTATCGATAGTGTTTAAAACCTCTTGTTGTTCTTGGTAATCGGCAGGGGATGCATCAATATTGGGATTGGCCAATACGTTTACGCTGGTTTCCGAAGAGGTTTCAGGCGTTGATAAGCGCAATGTGTACGTGCCTGGGCCAATAGTGGATCCTTGGTCCCCTCCATAAACAAAAACTTTGTCCACGGCAGGAAGTGGGTCTTTCCTAAAGTTCCAAGTATAGCGATTGTACCCTTTTTTGGAAGGTAGGACTTCCGGTTTTGAAGGACCTCCCGGCCAAGATTTAAAATCCTTTGGTTTCTTGTTGGTGATGGTGCGAATGACTTCACCATTATGCAGCACTTCTAGTTGGAGTTCCGTAGAATCCAATTTTGATTCCAAATAATAATCAAAGGTTACCCCACTTTTTGGGTTGGACCCCACTCCGGGAACAGGCTTTTCGTTATATCCTCCAAAAAACAGGTAGGTATCCTTAGGCTGAAAAATGGAAACCTGTTGTTTCTGGGTCTTTATGTTTTGCAATGCCGAAAGGTCATCCAATATCCAAAAGGCCCTACCTGCTGTGGCGGCCACCAAATCGTTGTCCTGGATAATGAGGTCATTGATGGGAACTACGGGTAGGTTTAATTGTAAGGGTTGCCAATTTAATCCATCGTTTAAGGAAATAAACAGGCCAGTTTCGGTACCTGCATAGAGCAGGCCTTTTACTTTTTTGTCCTCACGAACGACCCTTGTAAAATTATGTTCCCCAGTAATACCGTTCACGATTTTTGTCCAAGTGGTACCGTAATCTGTAGTCTTAAAAATATGGGAATTCAAGTCCATGGACTTATAGCGCATGACCACTACGTATGCGGTAGCTGGATCATGAGGGGAAACCTCTATACTATTTACGATTCCGTCCTGGATACCCTCCGGGGTTACATTTTGCCAGTTTTGTCCTCCGTCCTTGGTCATATGCAATAGACCGTCGTCATTTCCTGCCCAAAGAACGCCCTCCTCGTGTGGAGATTCTACCAAGTAGGTAATGGTGTTGTAATTTTCCCCACCTGCGGCTTCATTGGTAAACGGGGTTCCACCTGCGCCATGTTTATCCTTCTCATTTTTTGTGAGGTCGGGACTAATTGGCGTCCAACTGATTCCTTCATCCGTGGACTTAAAAACAACATTCCCGGCATGGTAAATGGTTTTTCTATTATGTGGGGACGTAATTATAGGAGCATTCCAATTATAACGGTATCTAGAATCCTTTGGAGCAATACTGAGTCCAAGTTCTGGATATTCCTTTATAGGTTTTGATTCCTTGGTTTCGGCATCCCACTTATCAATATTTCCTTGGTAGGTTCCTCCATAAATTAATTTTGGGTCGTCCGGGTCAAAGGCCAAGAAGGCACTTTCTCCCCCGGCAACGGCATGCCAATCCTTCCAATCGATACCGGAATCATTGGTTCTGGAAGCGATGGCGACGGTGGAATTATCCTGTTGTCCGCCATAAACGTTGTAGGGAAACAGATTATCGGTAATGACTCTATAAAACTGTGCCGTGGTTTGATTTTCTTGGGTACTCCAGCTTTTACCTCCATTATTGGAAACATTGGCACCCCCATCGTTGGAATTGACCATCTTCTGGTTGTCATAAGGGTTGATCCATAAATGGTGGTTGTCTCCGTGAGGAGTAGGTACAGGTGTAAACGTTTTTCCTCCATCAATGGACTTGGTAACTGGGGCGTTCAAAACATACACTATATTTTCATTTTGAGGGTCCGCGAAAATTTCCATGTAATACCAAGATCTAGCGATATTGATACGGTCCTTGTTGACCTGTGCCCATTTTTTACCGGCATTATCGGACCGATATACACCGCCTTTTTCACCTTCTGCCTCAATCACGGCAAATACTTTTTCAGGATTGGCTCGCGAAACGGATATTCCAATTTTCCCCATTTCCTCAGGCAACCCTTCTTTTAGCTGATTCCAAGTAGTACCCCCATCGGTGGATTTATAAATCCCGGAATTTTCACCTCCCGATTCCATGACCCAAGGGTATCTTCTGTGTTGCCACATGGCCGCATATAATATCAAGGGGTTTTTCATATCCATCGATAAGGAAGAGGCCCCGGTATTGTTATTCACAAAGAGTACGTTTTCCCAAGTAGCACCCCCATCGGTTGAACGATAGATACCTCGTTGCGCACTGGGACCGTATTGCGCCCCCTGGGCTGCTACAAAAACAATGTCTGGATTGGTAGGATGAATAATAACATCCGAAATATGTCTTGTCTCATCCAATCCCACATGGGTCCATGTTTTTCCGGCATCGGTAGATTTATACATTCCATCACCCATGGAGGTCATCACCCCTCTTGCTGCATGCTCACCCATCCCGGCAAACACGATATTGGGATTGCTTTCGGCTACGGAAATAGCTCCAACAGTACCGGTTTTTAAAAATCCGTCCGAAATATTTTTCCAAGTTATTCCGTCATCGGTCGTTTTGTAGATGCCACCACCTACGGTTCCCATGTAATAGGTCATGGGCTCCCCAATGACCCCGGTAGAGGCGACACTTCTTCCGCCTCTGGACGGTCCTATGTTACGCCACTTAAGGCTGGTGAACATGGAGTCCTGAACTTGTACATAGTCCGATTGGTTTTTGTTTTTTTTGCGTTGTGAATGCATTGCCAAAGGAAATATTAGGGCAACAAGAAGCAATAGTCGGATGGTTTTCATATTCGGTCGGTTTTCAAAATTGGAAGGGTAAGATAAGAAAATAGATTATGGGTTTCTAAAGAGTTTTAACGAGCTTTTCAAATCCTAAAAAAGAGGAACTGTTTTTTAATTTTGATAGTTATTGTAAACTGTTAATAATCAATTAAAACGAATAGATATAAGTTCGGAATAATGATTTAATTATTAACTTAATGGAGAATAAAAACCTTGAATTATGCAGCTTTCCTCTATTAAGTACAAAACCTTTTTAGTTCTGATTTTCTTTTTTGCTTGCTTTGACCATGGGTTCTCCAAAACTACGGATAGTATAATATATGCAAAGGATTCCTATGAATTACCCAAGGAACAAGTGATACTTCATGTGGCGAACGGGCATTTGGAGCAAGGGACCATATTTTTTAAAAGCTATATTTTTTCTGACTTTTATTTTAAGGGCGATACAAGAAGCAATGTACTGGTTGTAGAATTGTTGGATGCGCAATCCAAAATAATAAAAACGCAATCCCATAAAATAGTCGATGGCGTAGTAAATGGGAACTTGAGTCTTGATAAAAAGCTAGAGCCTGGAAAGTACATTTTGAGGGCCTATACAAATCGAATGAAGAACTATCCAGATGCCTATTCTATTCAAGAAGTTTTAATTGGTGAGATTGAGCGGGATGATATAAAAACCAATAATTCCATTGTTAGCGTAGTGCCAGAGGGTGGTTTATTGATACAGGGATATGAAAACAGGTTGGTAATCAAATTAAACGATAATAATCAATTCGAAAATGGACGAATTGGTGCCGTAGAAGACAGTCAAGGCAGTAAAGTGGCCGATGTATTTAAATTCGGGGATTGTTTGGCAACTGCCATTTTGAAACCCCGGAAACTCGCTAACTATAGGATAGCACTGTTGAACGGATCGAACCATCCAATACCCTACAAGGTAGAGGAAGGTTACCAATTACAGATTAACAGTGTAGATTCGGAAAAAATAAAAGTCAAGGCTCGAGTTACACCGGTTTTGGAAGATAAGAATGTAAAATTGGTCGCGACTTTGGGCGGCGATACTTACTTAGAAACTCAGTTGGACTTTAAAAATGGCCATGAAATTGATTTTAGGTTAAACAAAAACAATTTGCCTAATGGGATTTTCAATTTTCAGATTCGGGATAACGAAGGCAATGTGTTGACCTCTAGACCTTTTATGCTCAATCACGGCATGTTGAACATTGAAGCGAATGTGTTGTCCGATTCTGATGACGGACGGGGAAAAATAAGGTTACAGGTGACGGATGAAAATGAAAATCCGGTTAAAACCAAGTTGTCCGTTAGTATTAATCCATTGGCCGAAACAATTGAAGCAACCAATTCCTGTGATCAATTGAACATCTTCAATGTATCCGGGGATGCAGTCCATGAAAGTTTTGGTGACATCAAGGAACAAAGGAAAGAGCTTTTTCTAAATGATTTAAACGTTCAATTACTGAATACGAATTTAAATTCCGCAAATAGTTCAATAGGTAGCCAAACTTCCAACGGGCTCGAATTTAATGGATATGCCTACGATTTAAACAACAGCCTTTTACGCAATACAGCGATTCAGGTAATGGGCATATCGAAAACGGAAAATACCATTATTGAAACCAAAACGAATGACCAAGGTTTGTTGTCCCTTCAAAATCTTGACCTTACCGGGGAAGCGGAATTGGTATTCAGGACCAAGGGGGACAATACCAAGGAACGGCTGGTAAGGGTGAGACGAGTAAACTCTCCTATGGCACCTCTTTCATTTGATAATTCGAATTTACCTGAACATGAAACACATCCAGGTAAAAGGACGCCTTCAAAAGATTACCTAGGTTATGTTGATGATAAGGATTTAATTGAATTGGACGAAGTCGAGGTTGCAGACAAGAAGATTGATAAATATTATAGTCCATCAAATTATAGTCTCCCGGAGACAAGTTCATTAAGTATGGTTAAATTTCAAGATCAAGAAAAACCAAAACCTCTTGAACAGATGCTTTCTGAATTCGTTGGCGTAAACGTAGCTAATATAGGAACTTTTAACCCATCTATTAGTTCATTAAAAGGATTGGCCCCACTATATGTTGTTGATGGATTTATTGTAGCGGGAGAGGGTATAGCCACTCTCGACGGACAAACTCCTTTAGCCCAAGTGATGAGTTTGGTTTCGCCAGCAGATGTTTATAAAATTGAATTTGTTTTTGGTCCGGACGCCGCTATGTTTGGTTCGCGCGGTACTGGGGGAGCATTCCTCATATCTACACGAAATGGTTCTGAAAATGAATTCATAAACCGAAAAGAAGGGAAATTGGATTTTAAAGGTTATGAACCCACTATAAATTTTGAGGATGTTTCAAAGCGGGAAATGCGGGGATTGAATTTGCTATACTGGAACCCAGACCTTGAAACGGATGAAAAGGGCCAAGCGGTCATTACCTTGGACTCGCCCGAAGATGTCACCGATATAAACCTAAGGGCATATGCGATAACCCCTAACGGTGTATCAGGAAAATTGGTTAAAGCTTTTTAAGAGGTACTACTAATAAAGTTTAAAGTGCTGTCCTAAGGAAATGGAGTATTGGATTTTTTGAAAAGTTTAATTCTAGACCTCTTTAATTTCTTTATTTTTCACCTATTCCAGTTCTTGTATTGCATAAAAGGAGCCATAATAATTGCCGATTCTCAAATAACTATCACCGATATTGACAAATTGATTTTAATGTGTTTTAAACTTCGTTTTTAAGTTTAATCTTAATAAGTTAGTCTGCCCTCTGGGTGAGTAAAACATAACTTTTTGGAAGAAAAAATTAGTTTTGAGGCATTGAAGGGGTATTTTCCCACGGGCAGTACCCAAAGTTATCCAAAGGACTATGTTATCTGTGATATTCACAGAAAGGTAAAAACGTTCCGATGGTTATTGGAAGGTAGTATAGACTATTATATTTCCGTAGAAAACCCTGAAAATGATATTCTAGTAAACAACTGTTCAGAGCCTTTTACTACCATTGGACTAAATGGTTTTAATTCTAGAAAAAGATATACCTACAAGGCCATAGTTTCATCCCCAAAGGCGGTCTTTTTCGAGGTTCCGTTAATAGAACTCAAGGATTATATTAAACATGATGGCGAAAATACCTTGCTTAAAGGTATCGGTGTAAAACTATACCATCAGTTACGGACTGCTTTACTAAAGCAAACAGAGCTTTTAAGCCCTGTACGGTTTCAACCCTTCGTGGAGGATCGAGAGTTTTATATATCACCCGATACCGAACAAACAGAGATTGTTGCCTTGATGCGCCGTTCTCCCTTTCTGGATTATTTTGAGGAAAAATATCTAACGCACATGGCGAAAATTGCGGAGCGTAGGGAATATGAGCCGGATGAAATCCTTTATATACAAGAAGGTTCTAGTAATGGTCTTTTTATACTCATAGAAGGAGAAGTGTCCATTAAACGGATTGAAAATAATATTGAAATACAACAACGCTCCATAAAGAACTCCGGCTTTATTTTTGGATGGTCCTCACTATTAGGTGAAAAAGATATTTGTTCTGCGATTACCATAACAAAGACATCGGCATATTTTATTCCGCAATCGGAATTCGCCCAGCTTTTTGATTCCGATAAGTCTTTTGAAAAACAATTTTTTAAACAGTTATTGTGGTTGATGGGCAACCAGTTAAACGCCGCTTTTGTAAGGTATGTTGGACTCCTGGGAAAGCACAATTTACAAGCGGTGTATCAGTTGATAAACAATAACAAATCCAGGATTGCCCTATCCTCTCCTTTACACCAAGTGCCGCACTTATTGAAAAATATAAATACCAAGCCTTATGCTTATCGAGTACTTTCCGAAATTCTCAATACAGGCTCCTCATTGGAAAGACATTTGGCTTCCTTGAGTTTAGAATTATTGGCAGAAGACAAAAAGGAATTGAATTTTGTTAAAGGGCTTCAGCATGTTTACGAAACCGTTGCCGAGAAGAACAGCGAAGGCGCGATTAGTAATCGACGAGCCTGTGCGGAAATAACGACGAAAGTTTTTGATAATGTACCGCACCTCATAGAGGGATGGGAAAACCTCCCGGAAGATTCAGGTCATGTTTTTATTTATAATCACTTGATCAATGACTCCTATTATACCCTTAACAATAGTTTTCAAATCACTTTGGATTCCCATTTTTTAAGTTCCATGGTACTGTACAAGAAGTATGGTGAGCCGGGTATCAGGACGGTTAGAGTGGGGAAGGGACAGGAGTACGGGCATCAAAATTATTATGATAATCTAGGCTATATCAATGTATACACCAAGGAATCCGATGAGACTTCGCGGGAAGAGAAGCTAGCGTCTAGGAGCATTTTCTATAGTCAGGCTTCTAAACATTTGCAGGACAAGTACAATTTAATCATCAGTCCCGAGGGCACCTCTTATAGGACGGAGGATTCCCCGGGACCATTTAAATTGGGGACTTTCAAACTGGCCCTATATTCTGACCCGGAACCTTACATAGTACCTGTAGTAATGGTTAATTTTGATCATAGGATTGGAAAATCCCTGTATTATTGCAGTATAAAGAAACCGTTTAAATTGAGTGAAAAAGTGCCTTCAAGAAAGATAGAGGACTTGGTTCGTTTTGTAAACGAGTATCAAGAGAAGTATAAGCAGTATGTTAAGGATGCAATATCCAGGGCGGAGCATTTGTTTATGTCACCCACGGATACAGAGGATTTGCAAGAACCACCTGAAATATGGCGAAATGAAATAAAAAGGCTTAGAAGAAGGGTCGGAAAATTAACGGACCAAGAAAACCTTATTGCCTTTTACGGGAGTTCTTCCATACGTTTATGGGTCAATATGCAGCGAGATTTAGAGCCTATGAATGTGCTCAATCTAGGTTTTGGAGGTTCTTCCTTTGCATGGTGTATCCATTATTTTGAAGAAGTGTTCAAAGATGTACATCCATCTAAAATAGTGCTTTACGCCGGTGAGAACGATTTAAGTGAAGGGAGGGCCCCCCAAGAGGTTCTGGCCGATTGTAAAGAATTGGTCCATATGATATATAACAGATACCCCAGTATAGAATTGGCCTTGATAAGCCTGAAGCCAAGTGTTGAACGCCAAGCATTGATTCCCCTGATTATGGAAACCAATCTATTATTGTCCAAATATATGATTACCGAACTCAATGCGCAATACATTAATGTTTTCGGCCAGATGATTACCACGGAAAATAGACCGATACCCGAATTGTATATGTCCGATGGGCTACACTTGAACAAAAGGGGATATGCCCTTTGGAGTGGCGCGATAAAAAAGGCACTCCAATCGGTGGACAATCTTGAAATGGAAAATCAGTTATAACAGTTAATCCAATCCTCCCTTTCTAGTGGGACTTCGTTGGGATGGCCATTCCCGTTGCTCTCCCGTTCTTGGATTGATACCCAATACCGCTTTTTCACGAGATGTTTTTTCAGGGTCCTCACAGGCCATATAGGTTAAAATAGCTGTTAAGATGGCGTTGTTTCGGACATCGTCAAACACAATTTTGTCGTACGTGTCCAAATTAGTATGCCAAGTATAGTTCCAATAGGCCCAGCTCAAAGAGCTTAACGAAAATGCAGGGGCACCGGCAGCCACAAAGGATGCATAGTCGGAACCTCCTCCACCTGGAGTTCCGGGAAAAGTGGTTTCAATCTCGTTTTTATAGGCATCGGGAACAGCCTCTAACCATTTTCCTATATAGGCATAGGAATTTAAAAAGCCTTGTCCTGAAATACGTACTACCCTTCCCGTACCATTATCCTGATTGAAAAGTGCTTGCAGGCCTTCCACGATTTTTGGATTATCTTCCACAAATGCCCTTGACCCATTAAGGCCTTGCTCCTCGCTTCCCCAGTGACCTATTAGAATGGTCCTTTTTGGGTTGGGATATACTTTTTTCAAAATTCTGGCAGCTTCTAACATCGTAATGGTTCCGGTACCATTATCCGTAGCTCCAGTAGCTCCATCCCAAGAATCAAAATGGGCGGAAAGAATCACATATTCATCGGGTAGTTCCGTTCCAGGAATGGTGGCGATGGTATTAAAAGTGGGTACCTCTCCCAAATCTTTTGATTCCGCTACAATTTTTATTTCAGGTTTCACGCCATGTTCCACCATTCTATACAACATTCCATAATCTTCCAAAGAAATGTCAACTACAGGAATTTTATCCGTACCAGCACTGAATATTTTATTAGCTCCAAAACCTCTAGACCAACGGGACTGAGCAATACCTACAGCACCAGCTTCTTCCAAAACCTTGTTAATGGTTCTGCTGGAATATCCCGTATTGTCCATATTTTGGCGCCAAGCTTTTTCCATTTCTGCTCTTTCCTCCTTCATTTTAGTAAAGGATTTTTCCGTTGCAAATTCTTCCCAATTATCATCAGGTCTACCGGTAGGTTGCATCATACTTACCATGACAATTTTATCTTTTGCATTGGGTAACCAATTTGCAAATGCCACGGAATCGTTGACTTTGGGTAGCGTAATTAATTCTGCAGTGACTCCTTTTTTTCCGGTACTAGGATTCCATGCCAATTGTGTGGCATGTAGGGAAGCTATCCTAGGTGATACCATATCTACATGGGTAATGCCTCTTTGCCATCCTTTCCATGTACCCCACTGCTGGCTTTCTGCATCAATCCCCCATTTTTTGTATGTTTTAACGGCCCAATCGTGGGCGGATTTCATTTCAGGTGTTCCAACTAATCTTGGTCCGTTAAAATCCATAAGCTGATACGCCAATTCTTCCAGCTGGGAGTTTTCCGTTCCCTCTTTTTCGATGGCGGCAACGATTTCTTCGGTAGTTTGTGCCCTTGCTGTGAGCGATAAACCTAGTACAAATAATAAGGTAAAGAGTAGTTGTTTTTTCATTTTCTTATGCTTTACGGATGAAGTTCCAAGTTAGCAATTATACCTCGAAAATGAATCTTACCAGCTATATTAATCCACCATTTTGTCCATTGAAAGTAAGGTCTTAAGCAATACATTGGCACCGTTAGCCATATCCTTGGCAGAAGTGAACTCTTTTGGTGAGTGGCTAATGCCACCTTTGCTGGGGACAAAAATCATTCCGGTCGGAGCAATAAGCGCCATATCCTGGGCATCGTGCCCCGCACCACTGGGCATATATTTAAAGGTTAACCCCAAAGATTTGGCACTTTCCGCTATGGTTTTTTGTATTTCTGAATTCATAATGGCTGGGTCCGCAGTAGTATCTAAGGGATGGAATTCAACTTGGACATTGGAAGAGGCCGCAATGACTTCCGTTTTAGTTTTAATGGCATGGAAGACTTTTTCAATGACATCCGAAGAAAGGTCCCTGATTTCTAGACTGGCGACCACTTTTCCAGGAATTACATTTGGTGCTCCCGGATTTGCCTTAATTCTACCGACAGTACCTACTTGAGCCCCCTCAAAACTATTGGTAATCTCGTTCACGGCTACAATATATTTAGCAGCTGCCAGGAGGGCATCTTGCCTTGCATCCATAGGCGTTGTACCGGCGTGATTCGCAAAACCTGTAAATTCAACATCCCACCATTTAAGTCCAACAATACCTTCAACTACGCCGATTTCTATGTTTTCCTTTTCCAAAGTGCCTCCCTGTTCAATATGAAGTTCCAAGAAAGCGGCAACATCCCCTTTTTTTCTTGCGACTTCGGCAATGCGAGTGGTATCACCCCCCAAACGCATGATTCCTTCACCCATGGAATACCCCGTGGAGTTTTTAACGCCAAAGGCAGTTTTTCCTAAATGACCGGCTATGGCCCGACTGCCCATAACACCCCCTTCCTCATTGGAGAAGATAATGACCTGTAAAGGATGTTGGGTTTTGATTTTGTTCTCATTTAAGGTTTGGATGACCTCCAAAGCGGCCATGGAACCCACACAGCCATCGTAATTGCCTCCGTTTGGGACACGATCTATGTGCGACCCAAAGACTATGGGTTTCATGTTCTTCTTAGTACCTGACCTGGTCGCCACAATGTTCCCTGCAAAATCGGTATGGGTTTCCAATCCCATTTTTGTCAATTCTGATATGACCCACTTATTTACTTCAATATTGGCATCGCTAAAAGCGACCCGTTCCGTTTCCCCGTTCTCTTGAAGTCCAAATTTTGCCAAATCAAAAATACGCTGCTCCAACCGATCTTGATTTACAGTTACTTGGGAATAGCCAGAGATAAAAGAAGCTAAGGCTATTGTAAAAACGAACTGTTTAATTTTTTGTGGGTTCATTGGTTTGGTCTAAGTCGGTTTTTAATTCTTTTCTATATTGCCTCCGTTTGGGACACGATCTATGTGCGACCCAAAGACTATGGGTTTCATGTTCTTCTTAGTACCTGACCTGGTCGCCACAATGTTCCCTGCAAAATCGGTATGGGTTTCCAATCCCATTTTTGTCAATTCTGATATGACCCACTTATTTACTTCAATATTGGCATCGCTAAAAGCGACCCGTTCCGTTTCCCCGTTCTCTTGAAGTCCAAATTTTGCCAAATCAAAAATACGCTGCTCCAACCGATCTTGATTTACAGTTACTTGGGAATAGCCAGAGATAAAAGAAGCTAAGGCTATTGTAAAAACGAACTGTTTAATTTTTTGTGGGTTCATTGGTTTGGTCTAAGTCGGTTTTTAATTCTTTTCTATTGAAAATACAACGCTCTGCAGGTTGCTCCCCTCGAAGAATCGCCAGGGTATTTTGTACTGTGAACATACACATAAAGTCATAGGTAGTTTTGGTTAGACTTCCAACATGGGCGGTGATATAGGTATTGGGCAATTTTAATAAGGGGTCATTTGGTTTAGGAGGTTCTTCGGATAGTACGTCCGCTGCAAATCCGCCCAATTTATTTGCATAGAGTGATTCGGCCAAAGCTTTTTGATCAATAATCTTACCCCTCGCTGTATTGATTAGCAAAGTACTGGGTTTCATTTTCTCCAATGCCGAAGCATCGATTAAGTTTTCGGTCTCTGGGGTCAAGGGTAGATGTATGCTGATAGCGTCCGATGTTTTTAATACGGTATCCAAATCGGTAAAGGAAAAGGGAACGTCTTCTTTTTTGGAGCTCCAATAGATGACTTTCATGCCAAAGGCATCGGCAAGTTTTGCCACTTTTGTTCCAATATTTCCCATACCCAGTATGCCCAAGGTTTTTCCGTGTAGTTCATCGCCCTTATAACCGCCCCGATCCTGCCATCGACCTTCCTTAACCATGGTAATGGCATTGAAAAGTTTTCTTTGCAAGACCAATAAGAGTGAGATGGTGTGCTCTGCGATGGTGTTGGCATTGGAATTGGGCGCATTTACTACCTTAATCTTTCTTTTTGTGGCTTCAACCACATCGATATTATCCAAGCCCACGCCACACCTCGAAATCACTTGCAATTTTGGTAAGGCATCCATTAAAGTCGACCTTACTTGTCCTTTTCCCCTAGTAATAATAGCGTCAATTTGACCTGTGGCTATGTGGCTATTTCGTGAAGCTTCATCAAATCCCGTCAGGATGTTCATATCCCCGGCCGATTCCAATACTTTCATGGCGTCTTCGGCAACGGTTTCCAATAAAAGAATATTTTTTGGCATTTATTTGTTGTGATATAAAGTAGCGTCTTTCGTTTTATATCCCCTAAAGTCATTCCTTCCGGAAACATAAATTCCCTCTTTGTATAACTCGTCCTCAAAAATTTTAGGGTCTATCTTATCCTTGTCTTCGGGGAATGAGGATAATTCCACTAAATTACCTGAAGGGTCGCGAACAAACATTTGAATGGCACCATCCGGAAGCTGACGTACCTTGCCCCAGGGTTTAATATCGATAACCCCCAGTTCCTTCATTCTAAAGAAAACGGCATTAATATCATCCACGGTAACACATAGATGTCCCCTAAAGGAATAGGAATCTTCCCATTCCGTTAAATGTAACTGTTGTTCTTCGTTGAACTTAAAAAAAGCGGTAGGGTAGTCGAATAAAAATGCCGGAATGGGCTCTAGGCCCAATTCATGCTCATAAAATTTACAAGCTTCTTCCAAATTACTCACTACCAATGCCACATGGTTAATCTTTACTGCTCTTGCCATGATATTATTGTTTAAAATCTTTTACAAAATCCCAATTAGGGGTTACCCCCAATCCGGGTTTATCGGGTGCCTTGATCATACCTTTATCATCAACACGGATATTTTCCTCCACCAAATCATACATCATCGGATTTCCGCCCAAAGAGAATTCAATTACGTTTGCGGATGGTGAAGCGAAGGCAACGGAAACTCCTGCCATAAAAGAAAATGCCGATCCCCAACAATGTGGAGCCAGTTCCAACTGATAGGTGTGTGCCAATTGCGATACCCGTATGGCTTCCGTAATACCACCAATAATGGCACAATCGGGCTGCAGCACATCCAGTGCTCTTTCCGCAATCATATCCCTAATGTCAAAAGCGGTGTATTCACTTTCACCCGCGGCGATAGGAATATCCGTATTGGACCGAACTTCTGCGGTTCCAATTTTATTATCCGGATTGATGGGTTCCTCAAACCAGTACAGGTTACAATCGGCCACGCCGCGACAAAACTGTTTGGCTTCCGGAACACTAAAGGTTCCATGGGCATCGGTCATCAATTTGATGTTGTCCCCTAAAGCTTCTCGGGCTGCCTTTACCCGTTCTACACTGGCTTTGACGGTTTCATCCATAATGCCTACACGCATTTTTACTCCGGAAAACCCTTTACTGGTATAGCCTTTCAATTGTTCCCCAATAGCATCCACTTTGGCCCATCCGCCACTGGCATAGGCTTCCATTTTATCCCTACAGCTTCCACCCAACAATTCCACGACTGGAACTCCCAAGGATTTTCCTTTAATGTCCCAAAGGGCTGTGTCTATGCCGCTGAGCGCAGAAATAGTAAGGCCCCGTCGTCCCAAAATTGGAAACTTACGTCCCCTGGACAGGGAATAATGATCCCGGGTGCCATTATAGACCATTTCCCAAATACGGGAAATGTTTCGGGCATCCTGACCTATGAGTTGGGGTTTTAATTCGTTTTCCACACAACTAACGATACTGGCACAGGAGCCAGAGGACCCTACTGCGGCTTTTGCCTCACCAAAACCCTGGAGTCCGGTATCCGTAGTAACCACGACCAGGGTCATATCAAAATTCGTCAATAGCCCATAATCGCTAAAATGTTGTTTTTCTTTTGGAATAGGACATCGCAGCCAAAACGCTTCTATATTGGTTATTTTCACGGTTTAATTTTTCTGATTATTTAAGTATTTCGGTTAATGTATCCATGGATTTTTTCGTCAGCATCGTATAAAATTCATCGGTTATGGCAGAACTACCATGATCTTCCAAAAACTTCTTTTGCTCGGCCGTTAATTCCTTGGGATCGGTTTCAATGGAGTTTGGAAATGGGTTGGCAGGTGTTCTATCCAAAGGTGCGCAAAACTCCACGGATAGTACCTTATCGTAATTGATCTGCTGTAAGGTTTCAATAATTTTTTTCCAATTTAAATGTCCCATTCCTGGGGCCATTCTATTATTATCGGCAACGTGAAAGTTAACCAATCGGTCGCCCACTTGTTTCATGGTACTGAACATGTCCTCTTCTTCTATATTCATGTGAAAGGTATCCAGGCACACCCCGCAATTGGGACCTACAGCTTCGGCCAAGGCCAAGGCCTGTGCTCCCCGATTTATGAAATACGTTTCAAAACGATTTATGGGCTCAATACCTATACGTAGGCCTAGATCCTCAGTATACTTATAAATTTCCTGTACGCCCTCCACGGCCCATTCCCATTCTTGTTCTGGGGTAGCGTCCGGGATAATCTTACCCACCGTGGCCGGAACCAAAGAAATTACCGAACCCCCCAAGTCAGCGACCATTTTTGCCAAATCCTTAACGTATTGGATGGACATTTTACGTTGAGCTGGGTCTTTTGCCAATAGATTTCGTTCCTCCAACATCAGAGTAACGGAACCCCAACATTTGATTCCATGAGCATCCATTATCGGCTTTATTTTTTTGGCGTCATAATTTTCAGGTGCCCCCTGAATCTCAAGAAAGGTGTATCCTAGTTTGGAGATACGAGTCAACGTATGTTCCAAAGATTCTGCCCGCATCCAGTTGTGAATGGCTAATTCCATAGGTGTAATTTAAGTTTTTCTAGTTATCCAATGAATTTTATTTTTCGATGCGAACCATCGCAAAAAGGTTTGTTTTCCGATGCCCCACAGCGACAGAATCCCGTTGCTCCTTCTTTTTGTACCGTTTCTCCAGAAGCTAATTGTATATGCAAATCACCTATGATTTTAAGTGGACCGTTAGCTAGCACCGTGACTTCTGCTTTTTGATCTGATTTGGTTACCTTTTGCTTTTCACCATGGTTCATATAAAAGGTCAAGGCCCCGGAGGGACACTCATTTATTTGGGCCTTTAAAGCTGAGGTACTCGCTTCCTCGGGGGTAATCCACGGTTTTTCCTGAGGTTTGTATACCTCGGGGAGCTTCTTTACACAAACTTCTGAGTGGATACACTTTTTAGGTTTCCATACAACGGTAAGTTCCCCGTTGGTGTATTCTTTGATGATTTCTTTGTCCATATTCGATTATTCGATATTAATTCCCTTCATGACCAATTTTTTCCATTCCGGATGCTTTTTTAAATAGAGCGCTACAAATGGGCAAAGCGGAATTAAGGTCAAATCTTGCCTTTCCACATCCTCTAAAACCTCTAATACCAAAGAAGAGCCTATTCCTTTTCCTTCTAAAGCACTTGGTACTTCGGTATGGGTGAGATAAATTTTCTCCTTGGTCTTGATGTATTCTATGAAAACGAGGGAATCATCCACTACGGCCTCATACCTTTTTTTAGAAGGATTATCGGTTACCTTTAAATCCACAATGATTCAATTTTAAGTTTTTTAAGTTAGGAAAAAATACTGAGTTGGTTATTGATTTTAAGGGTTCGATTTAGAGCCTTTTACCGGGAATTGGAAAGCCTTTAGACGGTTCGTCTAGGACAAGTACCCAATCATGACCTTTTCCGGAGGTCGGAGCTTTTATTTTCAGAGCGTTTGATTTGGATATCTTGCCTCCTGAAAAGCTGTTTCCTGTCCTTGGATCATACCACCAGGCGTTTAGCTCATTGGTTGAAAAGGATGAAAGATTAAGATTTACGGTTCCGCCTGTGGGTAGATATACCATGCCATAAGTACTGTCTGCGCTTCTTGTGGCAATTTTATAGTCATTATTTTCTTCCTGGTCTCCATTAATCATATTTTGATCAGGTATGCGAGAAAAGAACGGTCTTGATAACATCAAATTTTTAAGATGCCTAACTTGATCGGCCATGGGCAAGTCCAACGCAGCGGTCCACGGTCGTAAAGGTCCATTTATAGGCTCTTTATCTAGTGTGTACATCTGCCATACGGCATGGCACCCATAGGATTGTCCAAAAGCTCCGGCAAAAACGTTCCAATACATGATTCTTCTAATGTCTTCAGGAGTGCTGTAGCCGAGTTCCTTCGCGTTAAAACAGTTAGGGTGGTCTTCGTAAAGTGGTTCACCATCCAATACTGGTTTTACAGGTTGCAGGCTGTAATCTTGTTCAATATGCTTGTAGGTACCTTTATTGGCACAATGACCTGTCTGATGCATATTAAAATCTAACCAATCTTGATTATGAAACCATGTAGAAGATCCTCCGCCCTCTTTAGGTTGTGGGTGAAAAGTCATGAGCGTGTTTTCATACCCACCGGCACCTTGGGCGACACCTTCCGCCATTTGATTCCATATGTTAACATCTTCAGAATTCTTACGGGGATTTCGATCTCCACCAATGACCCAAATAATATTGTCAAAATCTCTATATCTATTTCCAATCCATTTGCCAAAAGTATAGGCGTTAGCCGCGTTGAATATCTCAGGACCCACGCCCCATTCCTTGGTATTGACCTTGTCGCCCCAAGTGGGTAACAAGGCAATATAGAGTCCAAGGGAATCCGCCTTTTTTATGATATAATCCACATGATCAAAATAGGCCTCGTTGGGGGTGGAAGGATCGTTGTTCAACAATGGGGTTTCACCATAGGGGTTTGGGTCGTTCAAACCATCCAATTCGGCCAAGGCCACCGCTTGGATAACATTGAATCCTTGTTCCGCCCTTTTTTTGAGGTATAGATCCGCCTGCTGTTCATTACATCTATGAAAGAGCTCCCATGCGGTATCCGCCAACCAAAAGAAGGGTTCGCCCTCTTGGGTAATCAAATACCGACCATTGGAACTTACTTGTAAACGCTGGGACAACAGTCCCTGGGTGGTGAGCACTAATAAAAGAGAACTGATAAGAGTATAGAGTGATTTCAAGGGTACATTCATAGTTCTTTTGATGGGGTTCAATTTCGAATCAATTTCTTGTATCTATTTCCAATGTTTTGGATAATTCGATAACCTTATAAATTTAGAATTTTTTCTACTATCTAAAAATCAATACTTTTATTGATGTGTCAAGGGCCCGTAAAATAATAGAGACAGTACTAGGGATACTTTTTATCTGCCTAAGTACTGCAATTGTGGTTTTCCTTCTTCCGGATTTTATTTCATTGGTAAAAAGGACTCCTTATTTATTGCTCGAACCTAAAGCATCAGTTAGACATGAGATGCAACTAGATTGGTTTTGGCAATTTGTTGGTTGGATCATTGCCTATTTTTCCTTTTGTGGTGGTAGGTCTTTTTTAAGAGATGCCCAGAAATCATCTATACCTAGAAAATAAATTACAATTCAATATTATAAATAAAACATTGATATTCAATTTTATAAAAGTTTACAAACGAATGTAAACGATTACAAACGAAAATAAGTGTTTTAGAACCGAGTAATCTTTTGAGCTGTAAATATGTTTGCCCTGTCAAGTCATGGAGGCTTGATAGTATTAACTGTTTAACGCAAAAATTTAAAATTATGAACGCACTTAAAAACAAAGTACAGTTGATTGGAAACTTGGGACAGGACCCAGAAATCGTAACCCTAGAAAATGGCACCAAATTGGCCAAGTTTTCATTGGCCACTACCGAGAGCTATAAAAATGCCAAAGGGGAAAAGGTAGAGGATACCCAATGGCACAATATTGTGGCTTGGGGCAAGACGGCAGAAATTGTAGAGAACTATTTGCTCAAAGGCAAGCAGGTGGCCGTAGAAGGTAAGCTTACTCACCGCTCGTATGAGACCAAGGAGGGAGAAAGAAGATATATTACGGAAGTCCGTTGTAATGAATTATTGATGTTGGGAAAATGAGATAAATCAGAACTAGATAAGCCTCGATACCCTTAATGGGTTTCGGGGCTTTTTTGTTATTTTTAGTTTCATTTTAAGCATATTTTTTTAAATCAAACAACACCGTATCGTCAGCAAATGTCACCCTTATCGCAGTCGAGGATACATTTAACGAGATTATTCCAAGAAAGGTCTCGCATCTCCTCTGCGCTCGATGTGACAGCTAGACCTGACATGTTTTAATTATTATTGATTTTAACAAATTGAATACCACGTAATTGCCTGGTAAGCGGAGAATTTGCTAGCGCAGTTTTTTCAAATATTTTTCGACGTTTTCCATATCGGGAACTGTAGTAATTTCCTTTTCTAGGGCTTTTTCAAAATATTGTAAGGCGACATAATCATATCCCATGTTGTAATTGTATACTCCGGCCAAAAAATACCCTTCCCAAAAATTGGGGTTGAGTGCAACCAGATTTTCTAATCGGGATTGGTCTATATGGTCTTTTTCGGAAATGTCATCTTCTATTTCATCCCTCAACATTCTGTACCGCTCATAATTTTTATAAGCCTCACTTTGTAAAAAAGGGTCTTTAGGGATATTCAGGTCGGTCTGCGCGATAGGCCGATTCGTTACCTTGGGAAGGTTAAAAACTTCTTTTAAATCATACGCTACAAATTCACCCAGTTGATAGGGATTGCTGGAAACCCAGACCAATAAATCTTCCGGTTGAAAAACAATACCATGATGCGCCAACAATTGATTCAAGGCCTTTTCATTTCCGTACCCTATTTGCTCCTCGTCCAAACCCTGTTTATCCCTTAAAATGGAAACCACTTCGGTAGGATTTACTTTGGAAGTTTCTTCCAACAGCTCTTCCATGCGTTCGTATCTATACTGCGAATGACTTTCCAAAATATGTTTCTGATTTTTTTTGTCATTGGCATAGGCAGCACTTTGGAAGTGGTTTGAACAAATTAACTGATTGTTGTTTTCTACTTCATAGACACCAAAATTTTGTGGCGATACCTCTATGATGGCTGCTTTTTTATCCTTGGCACTACCCACGAATATCGATTCCGAGACAAATACCTCTCTCTTCTTGGCAATGGCAATAGCTTCGTCGATGGTAGAAGCATATTGCAAAATTTCCCGTGTGACCAATGAAACCGGAGTCTTGGCAATCAATGGAAATTGGGACTTTCCGGCGTTGATGGTTACGGTAAGTCCTTGGTCGTTCATTCCGGAGACCACTCCGATCATACCGCCCCAGGTTACCGACATGAATTTGTGTCCATTCTGTGGTTCTATAAAAGCAATTATTTTGTTCTTGGCGAATTCGTCACCTGCATAAAAATCGAAATTCCTTCCAATCAATAATTTTCCGTCTTTGGTCTTGTCGCCCCAAGCAGCGAAGGAAGAACAACCCACCAAAGCCAAATCCTGAAGTGCATGGCCTATATCATGTGCTCCATGGAAATACATGACGCGCTGATAGGGCTTGGCGATATAGTCATAATCCGGAGAGGCATATTTGGATATTCCATAAAGCTCCGTTTTATATTGGGCATCTATGTTGAGGTACATTTTCCGGTTGAACCATGCCAAGAACTTTCTCAGTAAATTTTGATAGCCCTTGGAGGGCACCAAATCATCTATCTTCTTAACGAAAATATCCTCCTGTTCGTTAAACAATTCTTGGGTAAGGCTTCCCGTTTTTAAACCCAATTCCAAAGGATTTCCACTCACGTGGAGTTCCCAAAGCCCTTGTTTATTCTTTCGTAGAAAATTATCGGCTATGTTATAGGTGGAATCATTGATTTTTTTTCGCTCGGGAATTTGAGTTTCGTAGGCGGCGATATCCGGTTTTTCCAGTAGGGATTTCCTAACCCCACAAGAGGAAAGAACACCTATACTTAGAATTAGTGTAATTGCACGGTATAGTATTTTTGGTTTTCCCAATTAAGTAAGATTAAGGATGTTCTTATGCGTTTTCTCTATGGCCCTTCTATCCTTATAATCTAACCATTTTTGACCCCAATATTTCCTGGTAAAATTGTCAATATTTCTCATGATCACCACATTATAGAGCATATTGGCGAATTTTAGGGGACTTCTGGGAAGCGCACGTAAGGTCATGGAAAAACCTCCGTCCAGATATTTTATATAGTGCCAATAACCACTAGGCATAAAAAGGGCGTCTCCATGTTCCATGTTGGCGGTGACACCTTCAGCATATTGTAGGGCAGGATACTTTTTAAAATCGGGATCGTCCATATCAATGGATTCCAGATTATGGATGGAATAAGGAACCCGATAGAGGTATTTTGTCTGTTCAGGGGAGAAAAGAGTCACATGTTTATGACCGTCAAAATGAAAATGCATGCTATCGGGCAAGTCGATATCATAATGCATAAATACCTTGGATTCACCACCACCGAAAAAGAGCGCGGGTAATTTTTTGAAGAATTTTAGGCCTATGTCCGGATATTCGAAATCGTTGACTAAATCGGGCATTTTCTTCAATATTTCGTAAAAGAAAATTCTTAGATCTGTAGGTTTGGTCTTTAGAATTTCAATATAATCGGCCAGTTTCATTTCCTCTACAGGAGCATAAACACTTTGCTTGTCCTTGGCAGGTTCGTTGTTATAGAGGGGTACCATTTGGTCCCCGGCTTTGTTCTGTATATAGTCAAGGGTCCATTTTTTATACGCTGGCCAATCCTTGGTCAGGCCCTTAAGTAAAACCGGCTTTTGGGGCTTGTAATAATTTTCAACGAAATCTTCCTTAGAAATGGTTTCCAATACGGTAATTGGAGTCGTCTTGAACGTTCCCATTATACTGTGATTTTATCATTGGACTTTTTAGAATGTGCATCGGTTATCTTCTCGATCAGAGAGGCTCCACCCAATATTTCGGAGCAGGTGACTACACCACTTATGGTTACGCCGAGAATACCATGCATATTCAAGCTTTGTCCCGTTAAAAACAAGTTTTCTATTTTTGTTCTGGGTGATATAAAGGACTTCAAGGGTTCGTTTACATCTTTAACGTATCCATACATAGACCCTTTGTGGTTGCCAATATAATCCCGATAGGACAGGGGAGTGGAAGCATGTACAGATTGAATACACTCCCTAATATTGGGGAACTTTTTTTCTAATTCTTTTAGGAAGATTTCCGCTTTGTATTTTTTGAATGCCTCATAGGTCTTTCCCCGGTCATTTTTTTGGGCCACCGTATTAAAAGTGTCTTCCCATTCCTTTACCTCTTCATACCTCATATACGTGATGGCCGTAAGTTGCTCACCCCATTCATCTTGATGCTTGCGCACACCCATGGAAACCATATAGGTTTCTGGCCAAGTCTGCTCAGTGTAATTATGGGCCTCCCAAATTTTTCTGTAATCCTTAAAATGATAATAGTTTTTGTTCAGATATTTGAACGTTTTGGGCTTAAGTACGATATGAATACTAAAGGCGGATATAATACTTTCCATATCTTGAATACGCCTGGTGTACGATTTCCTAAAATGTTCTTCCCCGATCATCCGTAACGTATGCTTGGGTTCAATATTGGATATAAAGATGTCCCCTGAGACGGTATTGCCATTTTTTATGGTTACGGATTCTAGCTTCTTGTCCTTACAGGTCATATCTACAACCTCACTATGTTTGTAGACTTCCCCTCCATTTTCCTTTAGCCTTCGTACCAATAATTTGGTGATTTGGCTTCCACCGTCCGCACAGCGGTAAGCACTTTCAATGTATGAATTAATGGATAGCGCATGGACGTAAAGCGGCGTTTTGTCAGGGTCCCCTGCATATAATAGGTTGGAGCCTGCTAAAACCGCCCTCAACTTTTCATTCCTGGTAATACTTTCAATGTATGCCTTTGCGGTTTGTTGAAATATCTCAGGATCATTGCCATAGGGCTTGCCCTCTTCCAAATTATATAAAGGAAACTTGTTACAAATGGCTTGAAGCTTTTCGCAATAGCTTTCTATGGCCTTTTTTTCCTCTGGAAATTTCTCAACCAATTGGGCGGTAAAATTATCGTAGCCCTGGGCATGGGGATAAATGGTATCATCATTATCAAAGGTGATGATGTCAAAACCATCCCGATTCATTCTTTTCAAATGAAGTCCGTCCAAAATGCCTAGATAGTCAAAATAGCGATATAGATTTTGACCTGGTGAAAGTCCTCCTATATAGTGTACTCCAGTATCGAAAATGGTCCTGTCCCTAACAAAGGTCTGTAGATTGCCTCCAAATTGGTTGTTTTTTTCCAAAACACAAACACTACGTCCTTCACGAGCCATGATATTGGCGGCTACCAAGCCTCCCATACCACTCCCGATTATGATGACATCGTAATGCGCTTTCAATTTGATGGTTTTTTATTAAGAACAATAAATTTATCATTTTGCCCAGTAACCAAAAAATCTGAGGACAAAACTTCCTTGTAATCCAAGAATCTACCGGATTTTATCAGTATGATGGTTTCAAAGTTCTTTGTTTCTATTGATGAAAACGAAAAGCTTTCCAAATTAATAAGTAGTATATCCGCGGTATTTGAAAGTGCATCATACATGGAAGTATAACATGTGATCTTGGCATACTTCTGAAGTAGGAAATTTTGTTCAAGGCCAATGGCGGAATCGTTATCCTCCAAATAAGTATGCAGTTTTCTATCCATGGAATCGAAGCATAAAAGTAAATCTAGTTGCCCCTCATCTTTAGTAAGGTGTATTATGCCTGCCTTTGGAGGAATCTGTTCCAATAATTGCCGATACGCCTTGCTATTGGCTTTTAAATCGGATTTTACTTTTTTGTAAATATGATCATTTTTAAATCTAAAGTTTTCCAATAGGGTTTTGGTCCAATATCCTTCTACTTCGATTTCCGTTCTAAATTCCTTAAAATCTTCTCTAAATTGTGCCCCGATCTTTTTTGCCTGTTGTGAATAATTTTCTCCAAATCGCTTATCCCCAAAGGGTATTCTTGGCATGATTTTCACTGTAATACTGCCATCCCGTATTACAAAACTACCTTTGGGCAACACCTCTGAATTACCATGAATCAATATGGGGATGAGGTCCAACTGAAATTTTTCGGCCAAATAAAAAGCACCCTTATGAAACCTTTTGATCTTGTTACTTGTGGAGCGCGTACCCTCTGGAAAAGCTATGATGGAAAACCCTTGTTCTAATTTTTGCTGTAGATAAGCCTCGCCATTTTCCACACCTCCGGAAACGGGGTAGGCTCCCGCTAATTTGGCGGCTTTCCCAAAAATAGGAGAGTTGTATACCCAATCGTTCACTAAAAAGATAATCTTGGGATGTAGCATTCCGATGCATAAAATATCCAGAAAAGAAGTATGGTTGGCAATCAACATGGCCGGTTTTTCAAAAGTTTCCTTTGAAGGATTCAATACCTGCTTTTTAACGAAAGGGTTGGTATATAAAACCGATTTCATCAATTTGGAGACTGCCTTGTGGAACCCAAGATTTTGTTTTTTTGCTTGATTGGGATTGAAAAGGGTGACAATCCACGCATAGATGGAAAAGAATATTCCGCCCAAGCCGAAATACAAAAATGACAGTACAGAATGGATAAAATATCGTAAAGAAATCGGCCGCTTATTTCGATTGCCTATAAAAAGCCGGAACAATGAGGGTTGTATGGTAAAGGCAACAAAGGCCGCAGAGAAAATACCAATTAAGGATACCCGGGAAATAGCGTAGAGTGCCGGGTGTTTGGCGAAAATCATGACGCCTACGCTAGCAATTGTCGTAATGACCGAAAGGATAATGGAGGTCTTATGGGTCGGTAGGGATTTGATTCCCGTTTGATGTTCCAGCAATAATCCATTGGTAACAAAAATGCTATAGTCTACCCCGAGGCCAAAAATGAAACTGCAGATAATAATATTGAATATATTGAATTCAATGCCCAACACGCCCATTACGCCGACGGTCAGAAACCACGTTAGAAAAATTGGAACGGCCGTTACCAAGGTTAGGGACAGGCTTCTATAGAACAAGGCAAGAATCAATACCACGGTGACAAAGGATAGCCAGAGCAACCTGTTGAAATCTCTTTTTAGCGTTCCCAGAAAGGATTCATTGACCTCTTTTCTATTGATCAACAGGGTATTTTCCTCTTCGGAAAAATGGGGTTTTAGCTGATCGTATTTATCGTCATTAAGTTTGATCAATGAGGTGACGGTTGTTCCCGTACTATCCTTGACGATGTAGTCATCAACACTAAGGGCAGGAATATCCTTGAATTCTGATAGTTCCATGGGGTCAAAATCCGTCTGGAGCCAATCGTAAAACGATTGAAAAGTACTGGTTTTAAACCCTAAATTTTCTGCGTTTTCATTGATTTCAATTTGTAGGGAATCCATTTTGGGATTCGTCCAAAATTGCTGCCAACGTTCAATCTTTTTGTTCTGGGTTCTCTCTGATTTTATCAAACTGGACACCGAAGTGAAATTAATTAGGGTCCCGTTCCGTTTCAGTGCTTTTAAGTTTTCGAAAATAGCATCGTTTCGCTGTAAAACATTTTCCTGTTGCTCCCCATACGTAGAAAGATAGACCGATTTGGATTCCAAATCGGTTAGGGATTCCAGTTTTTTACGTGCCTCGATTAAAACTTCCGATTCATAGTTCAGCTTGCTAATATCCTGATTGAAGGTTACCCGGTTATAATAAAATATACTTAGAATAAACCCTAGGGTTAGTATGCCAATCGCCCATTTGCTTTTTTGAAATTCGAAGGCCGCAACTTTTTCCAGAACTGTCGTTTTTCTTTCTTTATGTCCCTCAAAAACATACACCTGCGGTATAAATAACAAAGAAAAGATAGCGGAACCTACAACGCTTATTGAAGCGAATATGCCCAAATCCTGCAGGGCTTGTGACTCTAAAAACAAAAGGCATAAGAAGGCCGAGGCCGTTGTTAGGCTACTCATAAGGATAGAGGGGGCAACCTCCCGGTACAAGAGTTGTAATTCCTCTCCTTTTCTAATATGGGTTAGGATGTGAAGGGCATAATCCAACGTTACTCCCAAGAGAATGGCTCCAATACCTAAAGAAACGGCAGAAATGTATTCCCTTGTCAGTGCTAAAAAGGATATAGCGAGTAGCGCTCCAAATAGGGTAGGAGTGAACAATATTAAAGGCAGGGTAACCCTCTTATAGAACAACATCAACAAAATGAGCAGGATTGCCATGGCAATGCTCACGGTAAAAATGATATCGTTTTTAACTTGTTGTGCATTGGCTACAGCAACCAAGGCCGCCCCAAAAAATGAAACATGTATGTTATTCCCGTACTTGGCGTATAGCTGTTCTTTTAAATTATATAACCCTGCTGCAAGAGGTTGGTTTTCAACGGTTGCACTTGAAGGGTTTACAGGGGTGATAAAAAGTAGAATATTGGTTTCTTCCTTATTCAGTAAAAAACCGTTCTTTAATTTGAAATCTTCTGCTACCCCCAGTTTTTGTAGTTTTTTAAGGGCAATGAACGATAGGCCCAAGGGATCCTTTAAAATGCTTTTCTTAGCGATGATTCCAGAGGGGGATACCAGGGTGCGGTAATTTTGCTCCATTTGAGACTGGATACTATCACTTCTAAGTTTTCGGTCTATGGCCGCATAATCTTCTTCATCCAAAAAAAGTGGAAGATGATTATAGACCAAATCGAAAGTGTTCAGAACTTGGGCGTCATCTACTTTGCCTTGGATACTCTTTATGTATTCTGGATACTTTTTTTGGAGACTATCCAGAAAATCTGAAGCAGATTGCGTGAATTCATCTATGGAGGTTTCTTGCGGTCTTTCAATATTGACGATAATTTTATCCGTAAAAGCGATAGATTTTAATACCTTTTGAATTCGCCTTGTCTCTGGATTTGAAGGAATCAGTGCGGTAATGTCATCCTTGAATTGCACATTGGTAGCGGAAAATACAAGTGCACCAAGAATTAGCAATAGTACCGATACGCTGGCTATCCTATTGTTCTTTATATTCCGATATATCCTAAAAAAGAGATCACCCATTATTAACGGCTATTTTCCGCTTTCCAAAGTATGTAAGGGTAAGATAGCCTATTCCTCCAACAATTATGGCACCTACGACCGCCAATACAAAACTCCCAATGAGGTATGCCTTCAGATGGGTTAAAAAATCGAAATTTTTATTGATGGAGTCCAGTGAAAAAGAATAGGATTCTCCCAATATCCAACTTCCTGTTTGCAAACTTCCCAATACAATAAATGGGATAAAAGGCGGGAGGCTGACATTGGAAAATGCAAAGGCGATGGGCTTGTTAAGTTTAAGAATAAAGGATAAAAAAAGCACCAAGAGGGTATGCAAACCCCAAAATGGGCTCAGCCCTACAAATACTCCCAAAGTAATCGAAGATGCTTTTTTTAATGGTGAATCGTTACTGCCTAATACATCGTTCAGAAGAAATTTCTTGAATCCCTTTTTTTTGATTTTTCGAAAGAAATCCCTGGGTTTTATATAGAAAATAGTCACCAGGACAAACCATGTATTTAGGATGCTTATACGGGTAAAATCCGGAACCGTTCTAAAATGGGATACACGGTCCACGTCATCATATAATATTTTAACGGGAACATTTTTTACCAAAGTACCTTGCCAAGCGGCTTTAACGATAACCTCTATTTCAAATTCGAATTTTGGCGTGTATAGGCGAAGTTTATCAATTTCCCTTAGCGGATAAAGACGAAACCCACATTGGGTATCCTGAAGCCAAGTACCGGTCTCAAACCAAAACCAAAAATTGGAAAACTTATTTCCAAAACTGCTTTTTCCGGGAACGTCCGCTTGGTTCATATTTCGAGCACCTATGTAAAGGATATTTTTGTTGGGTTCCTCCTCCAATGCATCTAGAAAAATAGGGATATCCTCTGCAAAGTGTTGACCATCCGAGTCCATGGTAATGGAAAATTGATAACCTTTCTCCAGAGCCTTTTTAAAGCCTGACTTTAATGCCTTTCCCTTACCCTGATTTTTTTCAAAGTGGATTTGTTCTACTTCGGGGAATCCTTTTAGTATTTCTTTGGTGTTATCCGTTGCCCCATCGTTTACGACTATAATATTTGTGGTATAGTCCAGAACGTCCTGTAAAACCCTAGCCAATGACTTTTCATTGTTGTAGGTAGGTATTAGAACACAGCAGCCTAGTTGTTGCATTCTCTCCTGTATGGTAGCTGGTTTGGGCACGTTTTGCAAGATTGGTAAAACCTTATTGTTATTCCTGTGGGCAAAGATACATAAACGTAAAGGTCTATAATGTTGCCTTTTCCTCCTCGGAAAAGACCTTGGAATCTTTGCTGTATTTCTTGATCAATTCCTTTATGGTCGGGTCCTTGATTTGTGGATATTTTTTGAGAATAAAGCTCTTGTCGCTTTCAAGATCTTCTCTGTAGTTTACAATTTTAGGAGCATTTTCTTGCACGCTAAGCCTAACAAAACGAAGCTCAACATTTTCAGGATCTAGGGCTATGGCAGACTCTATCATGGCCACACCTTCCTTGAAATAGGTTTTTTTCTCCTTAATACCTTTGGCGTGCTTTGCCTTAAGCGTATATGCAGCCCCTTTATAACCATATAGCGTGGCGTTATTTTCTAAGTTGATAGCAGTCAATTTTTTATATAATGAATCGGCAACCTCGGCATCATCAATAGCCATAGGATACAATTCTCTTGCTTCTTGCACATCTATGGGAAGAAACAAAACCGAAACAAAAAAAATAATCAATAAAGCTTTCATCAGGCTTTTGTTTTAAAGAAAGCACTCAATTTTAATGCCACGGTTTCCTCAAAACGTACCGTATTTTTTATTTTAACACCTTCTTCGGTTTGTGAAAGTTCTATTCGGAATTCAATAATATCATTTTTTTCAGGGTTGATAACGGACATAAACTTGACATTGGACGCCACCGAAAGCATCAAGTTTTTATCCAAGGCTTTTTCCGTTAACTCTTTGATTATCTGTATAACACACACACCGGGTAAAACCGGGTGACCCGGAAAATGACCTTCAAAAATCCTATGGTCTTTATCCAGTTTAACGGTGGCCTTGATATGGGGTTCTTGGTATTCAAAATCCTGAATCACGTACAATCCTTCTAACAGCATCTATTTTAGTTTAAATTTATAGGTGGCACCGACTTGAAATACTCCGTTTAAGTTGCTCCCATCCTCTTCGTAAAAATCGTCTGCACCAAAAAAATCAACACTTACTGTACCTTGTTTATATCGGGCCTCCAAGGTCAATCCAAAATCAAATTCGTAGCCTAAGCCTCCGAATACAACGACATCAAAAGGGGATATTTCCCCGTCTCCATCTCCATTGAAAAGATTAACAAAGTTATTCTTAAGATTGATGTCCAAACCGATACCCAGATTGAAATGAAAACCTTTATTTGGTCCAACGTAGAACTTATTGGCAGCCATAATGGAGAGGTAATCAATTTCGACATCACCATAATCTGGACTGTTAGAGGTACCACCTTGCGAGGAGTAAAGAATTTCCGGTTGAAGCGTATATCTGGTTGAAATTGGAATATCTATAACAGCTCCTATATAAAAACCTGCTTTTGAGTCTAAACGCGTTTTACTAATGCTACTTTCGTTATATCCTAATTTAATACCAGGAGCTACTTGTGCACTTGATACCGAAATATAAAGGCAGGAAAGCAATAAAAAGTATGTAGTTAACTTGTTCATTAAATGGCCTGTAAAGATATGGCAAGTTTAATGTTTTTATGTAAAATTTGAATATGTCTTGCTAGGTTTTCGCTTCTTTCAGAAAAAGTGATAACTACTATTTCTTTTTGGTTACCAACCTTTGCAATAGATTGCAAGGTGTCTTTTTTAAAATTATAATAATGGTTTTTGGTACCGATTTTAGCCTTTAGGAGTTTTGTATTTTCCTTTGCGTATGTCTCGGTAAAAGCTATATTTTCTTTTATCAAAGTCCTAAAATCCTGTTCCAATACGTTCAAAAGAAGTTTACGGTCCATTTTTTTTAGGATATGATTCACTTCAAAGCTATCATCACCAATTGAAAAATCGAAAATAGTATTGCCAAGTTCCGTAGTAAAGGCTACTCGATGTTTGTTTTCGTCGGTTTTTTTAATCACTAAAATTCCGCTGAACTCATTTTTAAACGCAGAAATATTCGCTTTGTAAACATAGTCTTTTTGCAAATCCGAGAAATAGGGATTGGTAAAGGTTTTGGATTTACTCTGATCAGGAGAATAGCCTAATTTTTTTGGATATGGCGTACACCCAAGGAAGAACACAATAAGGCTACTGAGTAAAAACCGCATCTGGAATTGCTTTATTTTCCACCCTATTAGAAAATATGATTCTGGTATAATCACCGCTTGGTTCAATCATTTTCAACTCATTCACCGCGCCCTGATCGGAAAACGAAATGTGAAATGCTTTTATAAACTCCGAGAACTGAGGGTCTTTAGGTAAAAAGTGTACCATACGATTGCCATTCTCCTTAGAATATGCAATATCAAATTCTGTATCATTGAACATATCTCCACTAATACTGGCTGTAATTAATTGGTTCAATTGTTTAAAAAGCTTGTTGGAACCTAGGTCCAACTTACTTTTGTTGCCATTATCATTTATAAATAGTTTTTCATCCTTGAACAGGACTTTATAAGAAAATGGGGTTTCATATTCCCAGCTTACATTATCCGGGGCCTTAAAGGCCATTTCCCCAGTGGATTCAATGTCGTTGGACAAAAAATCCAGATGTTTGTACTGAACAAAATCGCTCGTAATGGTTTTGGTAGACTGGGACTTTTGTTTTACCTGAGCCTGTAGTTCTTGGGCTTCTTCCATGGACATTTTACTCTGGGGATAGAGTGCCTGGACAAGGAATAAGGCTATGGCTAATACTCTATACATAGGCTTTTAGTTCTAGTAATTGGTCCACGGTGACCGACTTTAGGTTTTTCTCCTTCAAAAATAACAATAACCGTTCCAAAACAGCTATGGATTTAGCGCTCGTATCATGCAGCAAAATAATATCCCCCCTGTTTGTTCTGGTGGTTATCCGTTTTAAGACCATCTTTTCGTTTCTGGGTGTAGTATCCAAAGACCTTACGTTCCAACCTATTGAGATTAGGCCCAATTTATTAACCGCTTCGGCTATACTGGGATTGGTTACTCCAAAGGCAGGGCGATAAAGCCTCATTTTTAACCCGACCAATTTTTCAACAAGATCGATGGACTTGGAAAGTTCATGGGCAACCTTGGAGGTACCGTAAAAACCGAAGGTATTGTCATGTGAAAAAGTGTGGTTCCCTACTGTATGTCCTTCCCTTATTATTTGTTTGAAAAGCTCAGGATGTTTCTCAATGTGTTTTCCGATACAAAAAAAAGTGGCCCTCGCATCGTACTTTTTGAGTAATTCCAGCGCCATAGGGGTATACTGTGAGTTTGGTCCATCATCAAAAGTAATGGCAACTTCGTTTTTGGTAGTACTCTTATTTGAATGTAGGGAAACTAAGTGGTAGTTCCATCGTACAAAAAAAGAGCCGAATAAGGTCAATAAGAACCATATAAAACCAACAAGTAAAAAAATATACCAGGGAAAAGACAGAAAAAAAGACAGGCCTACAAGTACAATTAAACCTAGGATGAAAATACTATTTACAGTTTTTCTTTTCAGCATTTTTCCAGCAATACTAGACTGTGGTTTTTACCTCTATATTGATTGTAGATCAAGAGTCTTTTGGGGTTATTGATGGGTAAATTGTTCCAGCGAAGGATTTCTGGAACTTTGCCCGTTTTAAAAATTTTGTTCGCTAACCAAAAAGCGAATCCCGAGGCGGTATCGTATTCGCCCGATAGATGTTTGTATACCAGTTGCGGATTTTCTTCAAATAGGGAAGTGCCTAGGTTTTTATAAATGCTATCAAATTCCACATCACCATTGTTCCCTAGAATGACGCCGTCCAAATCGCTAATCGAAATCTTATTATTTTCCAAAAAGGATGTTATTGTTTCCGATATCTTTTCTTCTGGCAGGGTGTTATAAATACCCATATCTATTAATCTGGAATAAGTAGAACCCTGTTTCTTGTTGGATAAGACAAAAAAATGAGAACCTTCCCCAAAAACAATTCCTTTGGTCCCAGAATTAAGAACGTCTTCCATGGGAACTGCTTCCTTTTTTATGTGGTCGATAAATTTATGGGTCTCCACATGATGGTTCACCAGCTCGTCCACTGCACCTACCAAAATGTTTTCGGCTTCATTTGTCGCCAGTTGCAGTTTGGCATCCCATAGGCTGGATTCAAACGAGAGATTAGAATGGACGTAAGTAAAGTTGTATCCTTTGCAGCCCATGTCCAAGGCAATTGAACCCGCTACGGTATTATGTGAAGATTGAATAAAACGTGTTGGTGTAAGATATTGCTCGTCATTGTCCAAAATATCGCGCACAAATTTTTCCGAGTCACCCAAACACCCCAGACCTGTTCCTACAATTATGGCATCCACATTTTCCAGCCCAGCTTCTTTCATCGCATTTTGGGAGCTTACCGCGCTCATTTTAATGCCTTTTGCCATCCTACGGGCGGCGGCAGGTGGTATAAATTCTTTATAGTTGGGGTCTACAACTTTTATTGCATTATCGTTATAGGTTACTATGTCTTCTAGAAAAGCTGAATCGTCAAAGGTTTTTTGTACGGAGACAGAACCTATACTATTTATGTAGACTTCCTTTTTCATGCTTCCTTTGTAAAAATAAGGGTAGAACAATTACCTCCAAAGCCAAAAGAATTAGAAAGGACCGTATTTATTTCTTTGTTTTTTAGTGTTGTTTGCGGAAGAAGCTTAAACTCTGACATTGGGGTCTTAAAGTTCAAATTGGGGTAGATAATGTTGTTTTGAATGGCCAAAACGGAATAAATTGCCTCTACCCCCGCGGCTACCGCTAAGGTATGACCTGTGAAGGGTTTGGTAGAACTAAATTCAGGGATATTATCCCCGAACACCCGAATAATGGCCCGACCTTCAGAAAGATCATTATTGGGAGTGGCCGTTCCGTGGGCATTGATGTAATCAATGTCCTTAGGTTCTATCCCCGCTACTTTTAACGCTTTTTCCATGGCCAATACAGCCCCGTCCCCATGTTCGGAAGAAGCGGTTTGATGGTAGGCATCGTTGGAGTTACCATATCCCTTTACATAGGCTAGCACTTCCTTATTTTCGTTTTTTACAACCTTATCCGATTCCAAAACTAAAAAAGCGGCAGCTTCACCCAAATTCAACCCTTTTCTATTTTCATCGAAAGGTGTGTTATACGTGTCGGAGAGGATCATAAGGGTTTTAAATCCGTTAATGGTAAATTTTGAAAGACAATCGGAACCACCAACGATGACCCGGTCTAACTCCCCGCTTTTTATCATTCTTGCTCCAAGCATTATTGCATTGGCGGCAGAGGAGCAAGCGGTACTGATGGTGGTTACAAAACTTTCAGTAAGTCCTATAGCATCTGCTATTTTCTGGGTAGAATCTCCCGCATGCAATCCATTGATATGGTTCCAATGGGCATCGGTTTGGTAATAGTCATAAAAATATTCCTCGGCTTTATCCATTCCGCCAACGGTAGTTCCGGAAATTAGTCCGGTTTTATAGTCGGAAACATCTTTAATCCCGGCTTGGGCCAAGGCTTCTTTTGCCGCTATTATACCCAATAGTGGAGTCCTGGAATACGTGTCGTGGGCATAACCTAAGGTGTTTTCCAGGGCATCGTCGGTCAAAGGAATTTCGCCAACCATGATTTCACTTTCATGAACCGTTTTAATTTGGGTAATTTTTGAAATTCCCGACCTACCTGAAAGGAGGGAAGCAAAATTTTCAGCGACATTGTTGCCAATGGCAGAAATCATTCCCATTCCAGTAATCGCAACTCCTCGGTTCATTTAAAATATTTAAACAAAATAGCAAATTACACGTAAAACGAAGTTGTGTAATGGTGAGCTTTTTATGCTTTTTTTGCGCTAATGTAAGCGGCCATGGTATTTATGGACTCAAAAATTTTTCTTCCCTCTTTTGGGTCTGCCAATTTTATGCCGTAGTCTTTGTCCAGCATTACGATGAGTTCCAAAGCATCAATGGAATCTAGACCTAAACCATCTCCGAACAATGGGTCATTGTCTGCGATTTCCTCTACGGAAACATCCTCCAGGTTCAACTGCTCTATAATTTTTTCCTTTAATTCTTGTTTCAATTCACTCATTGGTCGTCTTGTATAATCGATTTATTTCAGCATTGGAATGCACAAAAGTACCTTTCTTTGATACAACATACAAAAATGCATTATATTTTCCATTATCCACATCTACCCAGGCACATAATACCTTTTTCGCCTTGTTTTCATCCAATAATTGGTTGGTATAATAGCTCAGGGTTTCTGATGAAAATTCATCCATGACAAAAAAACAATTTTCAGAATGAATTTGGTGCCGTATGCTAATTTCTCCCATACAAATATTGGCTAAGGTGTACACGAATACCGCCGGGCTAGGATAATACTGAGTGGAGTCTTTTATAGAACTTTGATATCCACGGTCTGTATCCAAGCTAGATGCTCTGTTGGAAAACACCATGGCCATATCTTTGTCGGATTCATTTTTTAGTAAGACTTCGGCAGCCAAAAACCCAAGCTTACTTAAGTTGTCCATCTTAAAGAATTTGGGGTAGTCCACGACCAACTTTTTGTAGGCCGCTTTCATAACAGGTTTAAACTCGGTTTCCAACGTCTTGAAAACTATTTTTCCATTGACGGATATTTCACCGTTTTTTACATGGCTATAACTTTCTATGTAATAGTCGTTCTTCAAATGAATTATTTCTTCTTACAAACGAACAAGGTATGGAATTCTCCCAAACTCACATCTTCCTTGATTTCTAAACCGGCTTTGTCGGCCAACTCCAAAAGGTCCGTTGCCTTGTACATTTTACTGTTGCCGTTGGCTAAAGCGGTAAAGTAGAGTGAAGTTGCCTCCAACGTAAATTTGGCATTATCAAACTTTTGTCTGTCGGTATAGGTTTCAATGATAATCAATTCGGTATCAGAATCCATTGCCTTTACTGCAGTCCTAAGAATTTTCAGGATTTCCTCTTTGGAAAAACAATCCAAAAACTGACTCATCCATATGGTATCCGCTCCATTTGGGATAACCGGATTTTCGGACAGCCAGTCTATTTTCGTTCCATGAACCCTGGCACCAAAACCTTGGTCAGCCGTGTTTTGTAACGCTTTTTTTAATTGCCCGGGCAAATCGAATATATGCACATTTACATCGGGGTTGTAGTTGCAGCATTGAATGGCAAATTTTCCCGTATTTCCACCAATGTCAAACAATAATTTGGGCTGGTGTTTAAAAACAATCTTAAGGGCTTCATCAAAAATACCATCCGAATAAAAATGATCAAAATCAAACCACGATTTTTGAATATTCGGTTTTAATTCCGAAAGTCCCTCGTAGATGGTTTTCCAATTTCCCAATTCCTTAAGGCCGGCAGGTTTCCCTTCTTTAATAGCTTCCTCTAAATGAAACAAACCTTGATAACATACATCCTGTGTGAAATTCATATTCACTTGGGTCATGGGATTGTAGTTTAGGAAATACCCGATTTTGGTAAGTTCATACTTTCCTTGTTCATCCAAAGAGACAATGTTGGAACTTTCTGCCATTTCCAAAAGTACACTTAACCCATATTCACTTATAGACAAAGCTTTGGATATTTCTTCGAGGGTTACACCACCCTTGGCCACATTTCCGAATATAAAATCAAAAATGCCCAAATTTTTAAGGGTAACGGTAGTTTGAAAAACAAATGGGGCAAAAGCTATCTTTTGTGCTTCCTGTAGGGCATCAATTGCCTTTATGTACTTTTTAGACATTACGTTGATTCACAAATTTAAAAATGGCGAATTTAAGATATCCCATTTATTAATAACAATTATTGGACCTTTTTAAATAATACGGCGGTATTGGAACCCCCAAAGCCCGATGCGGTTTTCAAAAATGTATTTATGTTTTTTTCTGTGGTTTTCTTAATGATATTCATGGGCCTTGATACTCCCAAGTCTTGAAAACCAAGGGAGGCGAACAAGGTGTTTTTATGAAGGGAATGTATACCGATGATACTTTCCAATAATCCTGAAGCCCCCAAAGTATGGCCAAAATAACTTTTTAGACTGTTCAGCGGCGTTTTGGAAAGCCCCGCCCTATCGAAAGCAATGGATTCCATTTCGTCGTTAAACATAGTGGCCGTGCCATGCCCTGAAATATAATCTATGTCTTTTTTTTCTATACCCGATTGTTGCACAGCATTTTCAATGCACCTAAAAAGTCCTTCCCCTGTACGTGATGGACCAGAAATGTGATTTGCGTCGTTACAAGAGGCCTCTCCTATAATTTGAACCGATTCTTGGGCCAACTCGATAGGGTCCTTGGTAACCAATACACTGGCCGCCACTTCACCAATGTTGATTCCGGTTCTGGAATTACAATAGGGCCTACAAGGCTCCAAACTTAGTGCTTGAAAGGCATTGAACCCGGAAAGTATAAATTGGGTCACCATATCCCCGGCTACGATGAATATACGGTCGTATTTACCTTGTCGTATCATTCTTTTGGCAACGGCAACGGCCAAAATTCCAGATACACAGGCATTGGATACAATGATGGCCTTATCCTTAAAACCAAAAAACACCTGTATTTGGTCTCCTAATTCGGAGAGATAGGCCCTGGATTCGGGAAAACTACTGTCTTCTTCCAATACATCAATGTTCCCCTTAGTGGTAGATATGATTAAACCGGTTCTTTCGTCCAAGGCTAAATTTGATTTGGAAATGGTATCCGATAGGGAAACCAACATCATTTTTTCCAAACGGGTATGCTCTGATTTTGGGTTTAGGTCTTTATATTTTTTTTGAAGTTCGTTTTGATTGATTCTGGAAGAGCAGAAGGGGACATGCAGCACCTTTTTATCCTCATAAACGGACAATCCACAGTTTCCCTTTTCGATATTATCAATTACCGAATCACTATTAAATCCTAATGAAGAAACAATATTGTTATGTGACAAGTAGACATTATCCATCCAACAAACCTACTTTTTTCTTCCAATCCATAAAAAATTCAGGAATGACCAAGGATAACTCACCTTGAAGTTCCACGAAAACTTGTACCGTTTCCCCGGTACAGACCACTTTCCCCTCCGGATTTAATATTTCGTATTTGAAAATCATTTTGGCGGCGGCAGAATCGACATAGGTTGTCTTAATCTCTGCAACATCACCATAACGTAAGGGCAGTTTATGTTCACAGGTCGATTTTACTATAGGAGATGAGAAGTTGTGTTTTTTCTGATCTAGGTAGGAAATCCCGTGATGCCTTCCAAAAGCTTCTCTTCCATCTTCAAAATATTGGATGTAATTGCCATGCCATACGATGCCCAAGGGGTCGGTTTCCGTAAACCTAACACGAACCTTACTTGTAAAACTAATTTCCTTTGTTTTGTTAGACAGCATTCTTTCTTTGGTTATAAATGATTGCAATAGCAGTTGTTACTATGAAAAAAAGTAAAAGGGAGGATATTTCTGGAATTATTTCCGAAAAACCTACATTTCTCAAAAATACATCATAAAAGGCATTTAAGCCCCAATTCATTGGGGATAGCTTGGAAAGTGTCTGCATAAACGCAGGCATGGCAAACACCGGTACCCAAACTCCGCCAATTGCAGCCAAGATGACTACGAAGGTTGCCCCGAAGGGTGCGGACTGTTCCTGTGATTTTGCAATAGTACCCAATAATAGACCCAATCCGATGGCTGCCAACCCGGCAAAGAAGGCTACGATTAACAAAAGCGGAATTCTTCCCGTTACATCCAATTTTGGAAGCCCTAATACCGGAAAAAGGTATACTCCAAGGACCAACATTAAAATAAATTGAATTAGGGATACTACGAGAAAAACCAAGGTTTTTCCGCCCAAAACGGTAGCATAAGGTATAGGTTGAGTCCGTAGTCTAATAAAAGTACCTTGATTTTTTTCATTTACCATGTTGATGGACAAAGGGAGCATGATGAAGAAAATTGCAAAAAGAGACCATGCAGGAATATTATGTTGGGTGGAATTGGGGATTCCCTCTTGTTTATCTGTATTAGGAACAATTTCGTTAAAGGAAATAAAGCTTTCCATGTCAAATATGGGCTCTGAACTCTCTTCTCCCAGTTCCTCTTGAAAGGCCTTATATATGGACTGGCTTTCAATTTTTGAAATCATTTTATCTATATTGTTTTTGACAGAGCTTTTGAAAGACCGTTGCGTCGCTGGGTCAAAATAGAGGCGAATTTCCTTTTTCTCAATTTTTAAGTTGCTTAATTCTGATTTTTCTTCCACGCCGAATTCCGCTAATATTCCCGTAACGTTTTGGTCAATCTTTAAATTGAGGTCTTTGGTTAGGTTTTTAGGAAGTATAATTGCCAATTGATAATCTCCTTTTTGAACCAAATCTTGAGCACTGGTTTCATTGCTTTCATCAACAATTTCAAAAAGACTGGATTCTTTAAGATTATTAGTGATAAGGTTGGACACCTCTCCTTTGTCTAGGTCTACCAAAAGTATAGGTATTTTGTTTTCTTGTATGCTCTTGAAGGTATTATCCTGTATCAGGGTGATGGTGATTACCAAAAGTAGCGGCATTAAAAACAGAACGGCCAATCCTCCCAAATCCCTTGTGAGCAGCCAAAATTCCTTTTGCGCTGAAACCAATAGCTTATGCATAGTCTCTCAAGGCTTTTCCGGTTAACGACAGAAATACCTCTTCCAAATGTTTGGCACCTTCCTCTTTTTGGATCAGTTCCTTGGGAGTCCCTAAGCAAATGAGCTGGCCATGGTCTATAATTCCGACATTGGTGCAAAAAAGCTCCGCTTCGTTCAAATGGTGGGAAGTGTAAACAATGGTTGTTCCTTTTGCATTTAGTTCTCTAAGGTAATCTATGATCGCCGTTTTGGATTGTACATCGACTCCAACGGTAGGCTCATCCAGAAATAGCACTTTGGGCTGATGGAGAATGCCAGCGATAAGGTTTACCCTGCGTTTCATTCCACCAGAAAATGACTTTACTTTTTTATCACCGAATTTATGGAGTCCCAGAATGTCAAGATGCTTATCAATGGATTCTTTGAATATCTTACCTTTTAAACCGTACATACTACCAAAATAGTATAGGTTTTCGTAGGCCGTTAAACTAGGGTAAAGGGCATATTCTTGGGGTACGATTCCTATTAGCTGTTTCAATTTTTTTTTAGCGGAGGCAAAATCCAATCCGTCTATGGTAAAAGTGCCGGATGTAGGCTTTATCAATCCACAGAGTATGGAGATAAGTGTCGTTTTGCCAGCCCCATTTGGCCCCAGTAATCCAAATATTTCTCCTGAACTAATTTTCAGATCCAAGTCTAACAGGGAAAAATGATCAGCATTCTTGTATTTTTTCGAAAGTTGTTCGATTTGAATCATAGGACAATTGACGGTCTTATACCGCTTTTTTCAGGGATTTAAAAAACTGTTCTTCCCTGTGGGCCAATGCTTCTAGCTGTAGGGCCACTTCATCATAGCCACTACTCGCTGCATTTCTATTCTTGTAGATTCGGGAGGCATCTACGGCAAAATCGCGCCATGCATCTCCAATAGAGGTCATATCCTTTGAAAGTTCCATTAATTTAGGATTATCCAAAATTGCGCTGGCCTCTTGTAAAAATGCAGCATAAATGTATCTGAAACCACCGCCACCGGTGCCTATCTCCTCCTGCATACGAACAATCTGACCCAAATAATGATTTGCCTTTTTGGGACCTAATTTCTTGGGCCATTTTCTAATGTTTTTTGCTACCCATCTCATGGCCTTAACACCCACAATAGGAACAGGCGCGGTCATATCTCTGGCGGTTTGCTTAATACCTTTCACAATGGCAGATTTGAGTTCCAATTCATCGGGAAAGGAAATAGGGTAGTACATATGTCCCTTCGGGGCAAAAGCACCCTTGGCAAAGCGAACCTTCTCCAATTCCTTCTCCGTTAGGCTGGTAACTTCCTCCATGACCGGATCGCTAATGAGATATCTGTCGCCTTCCCTACCATAGACGACCATATTATGAGCGTTGAAATGAAAGCGGTATTCGTCAGGGAAATAAATTAAGTTATATACCCCAACTTGCAATCCTACGGGATTGTTTCTTTCTAAATTTTGATCAAGACGTTGCCGTGCCAATTTGGGATTCTTAAACTTTTCCCGTTTCATTTTTATACCTGTCCGCTTGGCAAATTTTTTAAAAATCAACCCTGGCATGGAACGATAGGTAAAAACAGGAGCGTAATTGACTTTCAAGAAAGGAAGATAACTGAACAACAATCCAGAACCAATACCGAATACCATGGGTTCACTGATATTAAAACCGTTATGCTTCATTAAGTTTGAAACGACTCCGTTTTCGCAATGCGCAGACTGATTATGTGCAAAGTCTATTTTAAGATTCTCCGGCATCAATATTTTTTAATTGTTCAACGCTAATGTCAAAAACATCGGCATATTTTTTTAGGGTTTTTTGGTTGAGTCTTTTAAAAATAGAAGGTTTGAAATGCCTTTTCACTCGCCATTGCCACATACCCACATAACTGGCCAAAACAGGCAGGTCCATTTTGTGTACTTCCATGTAGTATTCTATGGGACTTGTTTCGTTATTTAATACCCTGGTTTTTGCATTGGCGATGCGCTCCTCTATTTCTTTAATAGCATTATCCAAGGCAATTTTTTTTGGATCCCAGCCTGTACTTAAAGAAGTAGTATACTTACCATCGTCATCAACTGCGTATACCATCTCCCTAAAATTGGCAGAGGCAAGATTACTCTCGTCCTGAGGCACTTCTTCTTTCTTCATAATTATACTTCTTGAATCAAGCAGTTTAAAGTACAATCTACGATTAAATCATCATTTCTAAAAGTATTGGAACTCATGGTGCAGATGCTAACACCATTAAGGTCATATCTGGAAAGTAGCTTGGCCTTTGTCACTAAAGTCTCATTAACTTTTGGCAGTGCGAAGATTTCCACCTTTTTTATTGCACTTATATAACCTATTAAATTATTACTATTCCCTTCTAAATCTTCATCGTCGTAAAAACTTTGTCCTACGATTGCCGAACAGGTTTGAGCGGCATTTTCGATGAGACCACCTTCGGTAAAAAAATCATTTTCTAGAAAAATGCACTTTGGAGTTATAATGAATTCTGTAATAACCGAAGTGTTATCTATAAAGGGCATATTACTGACCAATAACATAGGTGGTCTGTGGGGCAAGAATTTTTTAATATCTATTTTTTGCCCGTTTCCTTCCATGTTTTTTAGGCTAAGGCTGTTTTAATTTCGCTAACGGCAATAAGTTTTTGGTCACATTCTACTTTAGCTTCTACCAAGGTAACACCCATGATGTCGTGCAAAATAGTAACCGTAGTAACTAACTCAGACCCCAATTTTGGAAGGTCAAAGACTTCCGCTTTTTTTATAGCGCCAATATAACCAACTGGAGCAGGTTCGTTTTTTAAGTAATAGGTGTAGCCCTTATGCATGGCCACCGTTTGGGCCATATTTTCTATAAGTCCGGGCTCCAAAAAAATATTTTCAAAACAAAAAAGGTTATTTTCCTGTATCGTAAGGCCAGAAACAATTATATCTTCAGAGAACTGATATAACTTGTCCACCATAACAAAAGGTTCTTTCTGTGGAATCAGATTGATGACAAAATCCAAATTGGTTATAGGTGGCTGTACCAATTTCATTTAACAAACGGTTAGGTAAGCGTACATGTATGAAAAACGTGCGCTTTCCGGTACATGTAATAGAATCTTATCTCCTTTTTTCAGTTTGCCCGAAGCTACTAATTCTTCCAGCATAACATATATTGAGGCGGCACCGATATTACCGATATGTTCAAGGTTTAGAAACCATTTTTCCCAAGGCATGGGTACACCCTGTTTTTCCATTTCTTGATACAGGCTTTCCTTAAAATAATAGGAAGAAATGTGTGGTAGGTAGTAGTCCACATCTTCCGGGCCAATTCCATGTTTTGCATAGGCTTGCTTAAGACTGTCCACACCTTTTACCAGAATGTTGGCGCCTAATAACCTGGTATCCTGCTTCATGGCGAACAAAGCCTTCTTCCCCCATTCATTCGCAGGGAATTCGCTCCAAGGTTTTAAGTTTCCATCCTCCTTTTTTTCTGCCCCGGCATACATACAGGCATCCATTTCAAAGGCATAGGAATAACCATCCATCCATTCTATCTTTAACGGGTTTGGGCCGTTTGGTTCACCTTCTAAAAGAACGGCTCCTGCACCATCGGAAAGCATCCATCGCAAGAACTCTTTATTAAAAGCTAATATTGGATTGTCTTCCAAGTCTTTCAAATGTTCGACCTCATTTTCGAAAACATCACTTTTCATCCAAGAAGAAGTGCGTTCGGAGCCAGCACAAACAGCATTCTGCACCTGTTCCGTCATCACCGAAAGAAAACCATACTTGAGTGCGTTCATACCTGAACAACAAGCCCCGGAAGGAGAGTTGATTTCCATGTTTCCGTTTTTTAAGTATCCATGTACCATCGCAGCATGGGAGGGCAGAATTTGATCTGGACTGGAAGTGCCGCAAGATAAAAGTTGAATATCCTTAGACCTAAAATTTTCGTCGCAGAGTTTTTCTACGACTTCCTTTGTCAATTGGGCATTGTTATGTGTGGTGTTGCCATGCTCATCAATGGCATAATACCGTTGTTTTATTTGGTTGTTTCTTAAAACTACACGTCTTGCCTTAGAAGCTTTCCCGTTGATAACTCCCAGTTTTTCCTCCATTTCCTCGTTGGAAATAGGTTTGTTGGGTAAAAATTTGGCGATTTTAGTTATAAATACGTCCTTCATTCATTCTCTTTTAACGCAACTGAAGAATAATAGATTTTATCTTTTCTTCTTCGTTTGTAGCTCGGCAAATAAGTCAGCAAAAATACGATAAAAACTATAGGGGCTATGACCCAAATGGCAAATAACAAATAAATCTTGAAGAAACCAATCCATTTTAAGCGTTTAGGATTTCCGAGCGCTCCTTTCTTAATAATGTGGTTTGCCCATTTGGAGAAAAGTACATTTCCACGCTTATCCGTCATAATTAAAAACGGATTAACCTTAACTCCGTCCAAAGCTAAAATTTGGCTTTGAAGCGTCTCGAATTCGCTGTCTACAAGAGCTTTTTTTATGGGGATACCAAACCTTTCCGCATTTTGTATATCCTTTTCTGAAACACCCGGTTTAGGGAAAATTCCTAAATAACGGTCCTTTCTCCCAGAGAACATCCAGTGGGCAATGGTAATTACACTGATATGATTTATGTTTCTATCCACTAAAGCGATATGACCCACCAAATTTGCCTCCACATTTTGTAATAGCTTTTTCATTTTCTCTTGTGCCATAATCCACATATTTCTGCAAGCTACAACAGTAACGACTGGAACATCTTTTAAAAGAACTTTTGCGGTTTCGGACTTTAGGAAGGTATTGATTGGTATTGATGGGGTTAAAAACCAAACTTGATAGCCCAATACTACCAAGTCATATTTCTTGTCCAAAATATGCTTTGCAGGCAATTCATAATTACTGGGAATCTGCAGGAAAGACTCTGGAAAACTGTCATAAAACTTTTCCTTATCCCAAGGGAATTCATAGTTCGGTCTTGCAACAATTTCAAAATAAGTGATATTAATGTTATCCCCTTGAATGTTTGTTACCATATTTTCCAATATGGATAATAATTGACCAGTCTGCGAATAGTATATAATTAAAACTTCTTTCATTTCTTAAGACTGTCTTTCCAAAAATCAAAATAATTAAACCATTGAAGTGGGTATTTTTTTAATATCCATTCCATACTTTGTGTGAATTCCTTTAACAGCGCTAGTGGGTCCCTTGCTTTGGCTACTGCTTTTTTGGCGAATAGATGGTATTCTTTATTAGGACCTTTCATTACATAAACAAAAAGTACGGGAACTTTTAACCTGGTGGCCAAAAGAAATGGACCTAGCGGAAAATCAGCTTCTGTTCCTAGGAACTCCTGTTTCAAGGTTTTTGATCCTGGAAGGTAACGATCTCCGGTAAAGACCACCAAACCTCCTTGATCTAGGACGGAGTGAATTTCAAAAATATGGGACATATCTTCCTGTACGACTATGAATTCCATAGATGACTTTGCTACTATTCCATCCATATATTCTTTTATGTTCTCATGCTCCGCATGCGTAGTAACCATAAAAATTTTTGATATCGAATACCTATTTTCTAAGAAATAATGAGAAACCTCAAAATTCCCAATATGACCACTTATAAGGATTCCTCCTTTATTTTGTTGTAGCAAATGGTCTATATGCTCAATACCATCATGGGTATAATTGTACTTATCCCTGAAATTGGTAGAAATTGCTACCCTATCCGTTAGTACCCTTCCCAGCATATAGTAGCTCTTATATATAGAAGCAATACTTTTTGAAGTTGAATACTTGAGCCTTCTTTTAAAATAATAGTAAATAGCTCTTGAGCTATTAATCGAGAATAAGAAATAGTAGAAAACTACAAACCGAAGAATAAAATAAGCGGTTCCTATACCAAAAGTTGTTAGAAAAAAGATATATAGCTTATAGCCTAGGACGGTACCTTTAGATTTTCCTTCCCATTCAGTCGCCATTCACCTAAATTCTATGGATTATTCTAATCCAGTTTTTTTTCAATTAGATTATAGAAGTCTTGTAAGGTAATTACGTTGACAAAGTCTTCACCTACCAATTTAACACCGAAATTACTTTCAACGGCCACGACCAAATCTACAAAGTCAAGGCTGTCCAAACCTATAGTATCCTTTAGGTTAGCACTAGGTTCCAATTCTTCCTCTTCTACTTCAAAATCTTCAATCAAGAAGTCGTTAATCTTCTCGATTATGGTTTGTCTGGTCATCATTCTTAGTCAACTTTTTTAACTATCAAAGCGGAGTTGGTTCCGCCAAATCCAAATGAATTGGACAAAAATACATCAATTTTTTTATCTAGCGTTTTGTTAGCAAGGTTTAGTTTTGCAGCGTCTTCGTCGGGGTTTTCGAGATTAATGTTTGGTGCAATAAAGCTGTTTTGCATCATCAGCATGGAATAAATCACCTCACTTGCACCTGCCATCCAACATTCGTGTCCGGTCATTGATTTTGTGGAACTAATATGAGGTGCACTGTTGCCAAATACCTCGAAAAGAGCCTTGGCTTCATTTGCATCACCGACAGGTGTTGAGGTTGCATGGGCATTTATATAATCAATTGTTTTGGCGTCTATTTTTGCATCCTTTAATGCTTTGCCCATTGCCCTTGCAGGTCCATCGACGTTTGGTGTTGAGATATGGTCCCCATTTGATGAAAAACCGTATCCAATGACTTCGCCAAGGATTGGTGCCCCTCTTTTAAGCGCACTATCATAACTTTCCAAAATAATGGTTGCTCCTCCACCACTCGGGATAAGGCCGTTTCTGTCTTTGTCAAAGGGTCTTGAGGCCTTCGTAGGTTCTTCTGGACGCACTCCAAATACACCCAAACCATCAAAACTTGCCATAGAAATATGATTTGTTTCCTGAGCGCCACCGGCAATGATGCAGTCTTGTAACCCGCTTTTTATCAAATGATAGGCCAATCCAATAGAATGTGAACCACTTGCACAGGCTGCACTTAAGGTTAGATTGATACCCTTGAGTTTAAAAATGGTGGAAAGATTCATGGTTACCGTTGAGTTCATTGCTTTAAAAATAGCACCGGAACCCACAAGTGTAGTGTCTTTTTTTGCCTTGATAACCTCAATGGATTCAACTACGGATAAAGCCGTACTATCATTTCCATAAATAATGCCTACTTCGTTTTTTTCGAAAAAATCTTCATCAATCAGCGCATTTTGCATTGCTTCTAGTGTAGCTACATACGCATAACGACTTTCTTCGCCCATGCTTACACGCTGTCTTCTGGAAAGCAGCTTCTTCAAGTCCGGGTCTTCTACAATCCCTGTTAATGGTGATCTATATCCAAATTCCGCTCGGACTGGATCAATGCCAATACCGGATTTGCCCAGATACAATGAGTTTTTAACTTCCTCTAGATTCTTGCCTATGCAAGAATAAATGCCCATACCCGTAATTACGACTCGCTTCATCAACCGCTTCTTTTACTCAAGAATAAATACCTCCGTTAATATTTATTACTTCGCCGGTAATATAAGATGTTTTGTCCGAAGCCAAAAATGAAACTACATGAGCCACTTCTTCAGGTTTGCCGAATCTATTGACAGGAATCATCTTTTTTAGCTCGGACTCTTCCAAATCCTCGGTCATATCGGTTTCAATAAATCCAGGAGCCACGGCATTTACGGTTATTTTTCTTTTGGCCACTTCTTGAGCCAGGGCTTTTGTTGCGCCAATAACTGCACTTTTGGCCGCTGAATAGTTGGTTTGGCCAGGGGTTCCCTTGAGTCCGGACACAGATACAATATTGATGATCCTGCCGTATCTATTGGTCAATAATTTTTGGATTAGCGCATTGGTTACATTGTAAAAACCGTCCAAACTTGTATTGATTACGGAGGACCAGTCCTCTTTGGGCATCCACATAAAGAGACCGTCTTTTTTTATACCGGCATTGTTCACCAGTACCTCAATGACCGCATCTTTATGGTCTTCATGCCATTGTTCCAATTTGGTTTTTACCCCTTCCGAATTAGTGACATTAAACTGTATAATTTCTCCAGATCCTCCCACCTCCTTTACTATGGCAAGGGTTTCTTCCGCAGCATCCTTATTACTATTGTAATTAATTAGTAAGGTATAATCCAAATCTTTTGCGAGTTGGATGCAAACTGCTCGTCCAATTCCCCTGGACCCACCGGTAACCAGTGCATATTTAATTTTTTCTTTTCCCATTAAAAAATAGTCAATTAATTTTTTACAAATGGCTCTGCATTTTGATACCATTTGTTTCCTAGAAGTTCACCTTTTGTATTAAAGAACCCCCAACCTTCTTTTGATTTTAAACGGGCGAAATCACCTAAAAACCCTTTGTCGTTATCCCCTGATAAAAAGGCGAAGCCGGCGGTAATATCATAGTCCATAGGTATAATTAGGTTTCCTGAAGTATCTATAAACCCCCAATCCTTATCTTTTACTGGTGCCATTCCATTTTCGGAGAATACCTCGGCGTCCCTATATTGAAAGTCGATTACGGTTTTTCCTTGCTTATCAATAAATCCCCATTCCTTGTTTTCCGCTACTGGAGCCAAGCCATTGGAGAAGGCACGGGCTTTTTTGTAAATGGGTTGAATTACCCATTCTCCGTTCGAATTAACAAAACCGGTCATTTTATCCTTTCTGGCATAGGTTAATCCAGAGTTTCCATGAAAGTTCCAAACTTTATCTGCTCCATCGATAACGTTAAATGATCCGTTATGTATAATTCCAAAAGTGTCCCCTTTTTTTCCATAAACACCGGCCTTGTTCCATGTATTCCCAATTTCTTCATACTCCACGGGGATAACGACTTCCCCTTGGTTATTTATCATACCCCATAATTCGCCTTTTCTAACTTTGGCATAACCGTCCCTAAAAGATTTTATCTCGTCGTAGGTAGGTTCTAATACCATTTTCCCATCCGTACCAATTAATCCTATCTTATCTCCTTGACGAATAAATGCAACGCCACCCTCAAAATCATAGAATTTTTCGGTGGAAGGTACCTCCAGTTCATTTCCGCTAGGGTCAATATACCTCCAACGATCGTCTTTCAAGACTAAGGCATAGCCAGAGTTGAAATATTTAACCCTATCGTATGTTGGTTCAATGGCCCATTCTCCTTTTGTGTTAATGAACCCCCACATTTTATCCTTTTCTATTGGGGCATATCCTTCAGAAAAACTTTTGGCCGTTTCAAATTGAGGTTCAATCGTATATTCCCCTGAAGTGTTTATATAGCCGAACAGGTCATTTTCACGAACCAGAGCCAATTCTTGTGCAAAAGAAAAGACAAAGGTAAAAGTTGACAATAGTGTTAAAATTCGTTTCATGATTATCTATTTTGATGGTTAATAATATAGTTCTTGACTTGATTTACAAAGGGATACATTACAATATCCTCCTTGAACGGGGGAACTATTTTACGAACGGCATCGTACATTATCTTGGTTTTGGAGGAAACCTTGTCGGCCATTCCTAAATATTCAATGGCTTGGACAATGGTTATCATTTCAATGGCAACTACCTCAAAAGCGTTCTCGATCACTTTTTTTGTAATGAGGGCCGCATTGGTGCCCATGCTTACAATATCCTGATTGTCATTGTTGTTCGGAATACTGTGGACATACATGGGATTGGACAACATTTGGTTTTCCGCCGTGGTCGAAGTTGCAGTAAATTGAACTCCCTGCATTCCAAAATTTAATCCTAATGTACCTAAATTAACAAAAGGAGGCAAGATATTGTTCAACTTAGAGTTTAATAAATAGTTTAATTGTCGCTCTGCCAGCATACTCATTTTAGTGACCACGATTTTCAATTTATCCATTTCCAATGAAACGTAGTCACCATGAAAATTTCCGCCGTGATAGACGTGTTTTTTATCTACATCTACAATAGGATTGTCATTTGCAGAATTTACCTCCTCAATTAGGATGCGTTCCACTTCGTTCAAGGTGTCCAGAACTGGCCCCAGAATCTGAGGTACACAGCGGATGGAGTAGTATTCCTGTACCTTTTCCTCAAAAACCGATACTTCATTATTATCACTATACAAATGATGCTCTCGCTTGCGGGTCAAAGCGCTATCACTTAAATGGCTACGCATGGCCCTAGCTATTTCCCTTTGACCTCTATGCTTCTTGGTTTGGTTAAGCTCACTGGAAAGATGGTCGTCATAGGCCTGCATAATTTCATTGATGGCCGAGGAACATGAGATGCCCCATTCCAACAATCTACGGGTATAAATAGTATTTACAATTCCAATTCCTGTCATCACGGAGGTTCCGTTCATTAGACCTAGGCCTTCCCTCAATTCCACCTTTATAGGGCTAATTCCTTCGATTTTAAAAACTTCTTCAGTGGGTCTTCTTTCTCCTTTATAAAACACCTCGCCTTCACCAATGAGCACCAATGCCAAATGTGCCAATTGAACCAAATCTCCACTGGCCCCCACCCCACCGTGTTCATAGATTAGGGGAATTATGTCCTTGTTGAGCAATTCTGCCATAACGGTAATCACAGATACGTGAACTCCGGAATTTCCTAAACTCAATGTGTTTAAACGGGCTAGCATAGCCGCTTTAACATATTTGGGTTCAATTGGGTTTGCCGTACCCGAGGCGTGACTCCTTATCAAATTGTACTGTAATTGTAGGGTTTCGGAATCCTTGATTTTATATTGAGCCATAGGCCCGAATCCAGTATTTACACCATAAATAATCTTATTTTTGGAAAATTCTTTCAAAAAATTATGGCTCTCCTCGACAGTATTTAGTAGTTCTTTTGAAAGTTGAATGGTTTTTTTTTCAAAAATTACATTGTAAAAATCTTCAATTCCTAGACTTCCTTTAATTTCTGGCATGTATGGTTGATTCTAAAAGGTATAAATAATACCTTAGTCATTATAAATAAGCATCTTTAGCAGCAAATTTAAAATAATTAGCGAATTAGGTTAATGATTGTTAAGGAAATAATCCTACAATGAAAGAAGAAAAAATAGATGTGTTGGTTATTGGTGCGGGACCTTCCGGTTCCGTTGCAGCTTCCTATCTCTTCAATAAAGGCTTTTCTGTCAAGGTAGTGGAGAAAAATAAGTTTCCAAGGTTTGTGATAGGGGAAAGTCTTATACCTAGATGTATGGATCATTTCGAGGCTGTAGGGTTAATGGATTGTCTAAAAGAGAAGGGTTTTGAAGTTAAAACGGGGGCAAGATTTTTACAAGGTAAAAAAGTCTGTGAGTTCGATTTCAGTAAAAAACATACCAAAGGTTGGGATTGGACATGGCAAGTTCCAAGGGCTGAGTTTGATAAAACGTTGACCGATGAGCTTCTCAAACGAGGAGTAGATGTTGAATTTGAAAAAGAAGTAACCGGAGTAAGTTTCAACGGAAATCATTCCCGGACAACCATCGTGGACAAGGAGGGTACAATTTCTGAAATTGAAGCCAAATTTATTATCGATTCCAGCGGATTCGGCAGGGTGTTACCGCGTTTGTTAGATTTGGAAAAACCTTCTGTAATCCCTAAACATTCTTCTATTTTTACCCATGTCAAGGATGTAAGAAAACCCGAAGGTTGGGAGGGTCATAGAATTACTTTTGATATCGTAAGTCAAGAGACCTGGCTGTGGGTTATTCCGTTTTCAAATGGGTATACCAGTATTGGTTATGTAGGACCGACCGACTATTTAGAATCTTTTGAGGGAACCACCGAAGAACGGTTACGTCAAATGATGAAATTAAGTACCCACTATAACGATAGGTTCGATGGCCTGCCATATGAATTTGAACCTAAAATGATTAAGAACATAGCAAAATCCGTAAAACAATTATATGGAAAAGGTTATGTGCTTACAGGAAATAGTGCGGAATTTTTAGATCCTGTATTTTCTTCGGGCGTAACTTTTGCCACAGAATCTGCCCACCTTTCTGCACAACTCATTGCTAGAGAGCTAAACGGAGAAAGAGTGGACTGGGAAACCGAGTATTCCCAATATATGTTAGAGGGTGTCGATGTTTTTTCTACCTATGTGAAGGAATGGTATACCGGGAATTTGCAGAAAATATTCTTTACAGATTCAGAAAATCCGATTATTAAAAAGCAGATCTGTTCGGTATTGGCCGGGTATGTATGGGATAGATCAAATCCTTTCGTAAAGAATCATCATCGATTAGTGCGAACTGTGGCCCATATTACGGATATGGAAAAAGAAAACGCCGGTCAATCATAACCAGCGTTTACTTATAGGCCATACAAAAATTTATAAGACTCTTTTGTTGAATTCTTTTGCCATGTTTTTTGCGAGTTTTGCATAACACTCGGAAATTCTATAGCCCGAATTATAATCGTAACCCATGGCCCCACTTCCTTGTACATCCCTGTAACTTCCGGAAAATAGAATATTGTTTTCATTTCCTGTTTCATAGATTATGACAGTAGCATCGATTTCTGCATTGTGCCTAACAATTCCAACATTGTACCCAGGGTATATTTTAGTAGTGTGGATTTTCATGGTATACTCCGCAGCATCTTCCGATACGCTTAATTCATTATCATCAAATCTCTTATTAAACGATTCAATGAATTTTGGGTGATATTTATCTGGCCGGTCGTTGAACCAATCGTTTTTAAAACGTTCCCCGTCGCCTGCCTTTTTTTCTTCCCTTTTGTCCATTTTATCCTTTAGGAAAGCTTCTTCGTTGTCAAATTTGGGTATTTGCACATCAGTATAATCAAAAACTAGGCTATAGGTGTCTATTCCTTTAAGGTTTTTAAAATCTCCTTCTTGGGTTTTTAAACGCTGTGCCGATACACTTAGGCTAGCCAATACTAGTACAATGGATACGAATTGTTTTTTCATAAATTAATTTTTAGAATTAATGGCGATTTTTATCTATGGATGATTAAATGATCTATTGGTTAACGTGTAAGTGCACTTTATATTTTAATCATCAATAGCCGTAAAGACCATTTGTCTAAATTTCCAACCCGTATAATCATTTACAGGGCCTTGAGTCTGTTTCATAATGATGCCTATTATATTTTCTTGGGGATCCGCGAAATATTGGGTATTAAAGTATCCTCCCCAACTAAACGTGCCTTCGCTACCTTCACCACCGGACATGGCGCCTTTTTCATTTACAATTTCAAAAGCAAGGCCGTAATCCTTTCCTCCATCCCAAATAGTACCAATTTGATTGCTTAAAATGCTATAAACGGTAGTTCTACTCAAAAGTCGTTTCCCATTTAATTCTCCGCCATTTAAGTACATTTGAAGAAAAGTGGCGTAATCCTTAGCGGTACTGGATAAACCAGCACCGCCCGAGAAGAAAGTTCCTCCGCTATTGGGGTAGTCTATTTCAAAAACGGGTGTGCTAAAATTTTTCCATTTGTTCCCATCTTTGTATTGAACCGAAACCAATCTGTCCGCTTTTTCTTTTGGCAGATAAAAATAAGTGTCGTTCATCTGCAAGGGCTCAAAAATTCGCGTACTTAAAAATTCGTCAAAGGGCATACCTGAAACAATTTCTATTAAATATCCAAGTACGTCCAGACCCTCGCTATAAGTCCATGCTTCGCCTGGTTCATGGTGCAAGGGTAGGGTAGCCAGCTTTTTTATATTATCCCCGATTAGTATCTTTTTAGAAGTGAAGGCATCGATGATTCCTGCTTTGGCATATATTTTTCTAAAACGTTCGTCGCCATCGATCATTCCATAGCCAATGCCCGAGGTATGTGTGATGAGGTCCCTTATTGTAATTTGATTTTCTGCGGGTTTGGTTGTGTAGGTAGAGTCGGCTTCGTTAAATGTGTCCAATATCTGAGCCGCTTCAAATTGGGGTATATATTTTGAAATAGGGTCGTCCAATTTGAACTTACCTTCCTCCCAAAGAATCATTACGGCCGTAGCGGTAATAGCCTTTGTTTGTGATGCGATTCTAAAAATGGCGTCTTTTTCCATCTCCTTTCCTTTTTCAGAATTAGCCATCCCATACGCTTCATGAAATACTACTTTACCGTTACGAGCTATAAGTGCTACTGCCCCGGGCAAATTGTCTTTTGAGATTTCGTTTTTCAACATCAGGTCAATTCTATCCAATCTTTCCGGGGACATTCCCTGTGAGGATGGATTAGCGGCTATAAGAGCTGGACTGTTTTTTATTGAATTTGTTTGTGCAGTTAGGCATAGAGAAAAAAGCACAAGGGACAATTGGAAAAGACGTTTCATATAGAATGACAATTGGTTGTTATTTTTTAAATGTAACAAAAGTTTTCCTTATTTAATCGCTAAAATGCGCCCACTATAATTGTATGTATTATATTAGTTGCCATCCTTTTGTGTGAATTTCATAATTTACCCTCCTGTCAATTCATAAGTAATCATCAATAATGGATTGAAAAACAGGATTTAGGATGAAAAACAAACTAAATTAACCGACTAATTTTCCCTCTTTATGGATTTTCTTGCTGTATTTTCCTTTCTTGGCTTTACCTTACTTGTGGCGATCATCGCCTGGTATGCTACACGAAGCACAAATGAGAAATCTTCTGACGGTTACTTTTTAGGGGGTAGAAGCTTAACCGCTGGAGTTATTGCAGGATCCCTATTACTTACCAATCTATCCACTGAACAGATTGTTGGCCTTAACGGTAGTGCCTATAAGGATGGCTTATCGGTTATGGCTTGGGAAACCCTTGCTGCAATGGCCATGGTGGTCACAGCAGTGTTTTTATTGCCCAGGTATTTGAAAGGCGGACTGACCACGGTTCCCCAGTTCTTGGCCGAACGATTCGATGTTGCAACAAAAACGATTACCTCAGCCTTGTTTCTGACAGGTTATGTAGTGGTGTTACTTCCCGTAATTCTTTATTCCGGCTCTGTTGCGATCAGTGGTATGTTCGATGTTCCCGGAATGTTTAATATTTCAGAATCAGCAGCCTTGGTTTACTGTATTTGGGGCATAGGGATTATAGGGTCAATATATGCCGTGTTTGGCGGATTGAAGGCAGTTGCCGTTTCGGATAGTATCAATGCGATAGGTCTTATCATTGGTGGTATTATGATTCCTGTTTTTGGATTGATGGCCATTGGCGATGGTAGTGTTACCCAAGGTCTGGATGTTTTGATTAGCTCCAATCCGGAACGATTCGATTCTACGGGGGAAAAGGGCCAGGAAGTTCCTTTTGCTACGATTTTTACCGGCATGATGTTGGTGCAGTTGTTTTATTGGGGAACCAATCAACAAATAATTCAAAGGGCTTTAGGGGCCAAGAACTTGGCCGAAGGTCAGAAAGGTCTTCTCCTAGCGGCATTTTTAAAGATTTTAGGTCCAATCATACTTGTACTGCCAGGAATGATTGCCTTTTATTATTTTGAGGGAGGATTGGCATCAAGTGATTTGGCCTACCCTGAATTGGTTCGCGCGGTTTTACCAAAAGCCTTAGTTGGATTTTTTGCTGCGGTTCTCTTCGGGGCTATATTAAGTTCCTTCAATAGCGTGCTTAATAGTTCGGTTACCTTGTTCGGGATCGATATTTATAAGCAACACATTAACAGAGATGCGTCCGAAGCAACCGTGGTGAAATACGGTAAGATTTTTGGAATTTGCTTGGCTCTAGCGGCTATGTTCATCGCTCCCTTGATTGCAAACGCAGGGAGCCTTTTTAACTATCTTCAGGAAATTAACGGAATTTATAGTATTCCTATTTTTACCATCATCGTGGTGGGATATTTAACAAAGCGGGTTCCCGCCATTGCCGCCAAAATTGGAATATTCCTAGGCTCTGCCCTTTATATCGTTAGTCAATTTATTATGAAGCCCCATTTTATCGGGAATGCTTTGGAGGAGGCCAAGAACGCTGGGGTTACTGACCCTGCCCAGTTATCCTTGGTAGAGGCCGATGCCTACCCGCATTATTTGCATGTAATGGCCATCTTGTTCTTGATGAACTGCATAATCATGTTGGTCATAGGTAAGTTCTATCCTAGGAAGGAGGCTTTCGAATTAAAATATACGGAACAGGTAGATATATTGCCTTATAAGTATGTAAAACAGGCGGGCCTTATGGTTGTGGTAATCGTAGTGGGAATATATATTTATTTCGCTAAGTAAACTTCAAAACCTCAGATTGAGTCCTAATTGACCAGGCCCAAAAGTAAGGTTCCAGCTAACTTTTTTACTTTGATTATTATATTTTTGGTCGTACTTGGAATCCAAATATCTATCAATGGATTCTACGGTCGCAATACTAATGGCAAAAGCAAAGACCATATCGCTAAACCAGTGTTGCCCGTCCCAAACTCTGGAAATGCCCGGAATTGCACCAACGGTGTAAATCCCAGCTTTGATCCATGGGTTTTTAAATTGCTTCGCGATGGCATAGGCGTTAGTGAAAGCTAATATGGCATGACCCGAAGGAAAGGAATGGAAATTCCTACTGGAATTAAAAGGATCAAAAGTATCCTTTCCAAGTTCTGCCAAGGGTCTGGCTCTACCTACAACTGACTTTAGGACTTGTTGTAAAAGTCCGGCCGAAGTAGCAGATGCAATCAATAGAACTCCAGTTCTTCTTAGTTTTTCATCCTTTAGAAAAAGACCTGTTAAATAGACACCTGTGGTGGCTATATAATTATTTTCAGGACTTCCATAAAGTTCTCCATAATCACGTAACCATCTAGGAACTCCTTCTCTGTTGTTTCTTATAAAGCGAGACGTATTATCATCGAAAAGATAAACGAGACCTGTACCACCAACCACGGTACCAAAGTCAGCCCATTGTTTGCCTTTCCAATGAAAAGGCCTTGTATAGGAGTATCCTACCCCAGTAAACACATTTCCAATATCATAGGTTAACATTTTCCATCGGGTATCGATAGTGTCTAGTTTTTTTGATTGTCCGTAAGACTGAATAGACAGAAAAAATAAAAAGGTAAGTACTAAGTATCTCAATTTTTTGTTTTAAGGCTTCTAAAGTATTAAAAAACCAAACCTTTCAAAGGTTGAATAGCTTAAAAGCTTAACTCATTTCCTTTTTAAAAGTAGGAATGGTAAGAAAATCTGATAAAAGAATACTTCTATGAAAAGATATCCGTTGCCAACCTAAATGTGTTTGCATGCGCTTCAATAATTGTCTTTATGTCCTTAGAGTATCCTCCGCCCATGCTACATTGAACCGGGATTTCTGTTTCTTTACAGGTCTTCAGGACGAAACTATCCCTTTGTTTACAACCTTCCAAGGACATGCTCAATGTTCCCAATTTATCGGTTTCCAATACGTCCACACCGGAGAGGTAAAAAATAAAATCTGGTTGCTGTTCCTCTATAAGCCTTGGCAAAGTATTCCTTAAAATGGAGAGATATTCTTTATCTTGAGTTCCTTTTTCTAAGGGAATGTCCAAGTCTGACCGTTCCTTTTTAAAGGGGTAATTCCCTGTTCCGTGCATGGAGAACGTAAATACGGATGTGTCGTCCTGAAATATTTCCGCCGTACCATTACCTTGATGAACATCGAGATCCACTATCAATATTTTATGGGCTAAATTTTTGGCCTGTAAATATCTAGCGCCGATTGCCTGGTCGTTCAACATACAGAAAGCCTCTCCTCGATTGCTATAAGCATGGTGTGTGCCTCCGGCGATATTCATGGCAATACCATGTTCCAACGCAAATTCACAAGCTTTCATGGTACCGTCCGCAATTGTTCTTTCCCGTTGGATCAAGGTTTCATTTAACGGAAATCCTATCTTTCTCGCTTCTTTATGGGGTATTTTTAAATTCAGCAGGTCATAAAAGTATTCGGGTTCATGGACAGAAACAATATACTTGTCGTTAGGGATATCAGGCTCATAGAAATTTTCTTCCGTACAAGTTCCTTCATATAGCAATTGCTTGGGGAGTAACTCGTACTTTATCATGGGGAACCGATGCCCCTCTGGTAACGGATGTTTGTAAATAGGGTGATTGGCAATCTTAAGCATCCCGAAAAGTTACAAAAGTCTTACTTATGTAATTTCAATTGAATTCGTTTTCTTGGGATATCTACCGATAATACCTTCACAATAACCTGTTGATGTAGGTTAACATGGGCATTGACATCTTTTACAAAAGTATCGGCTAGGTTTGATACATGAATAAGTCCACTTTCTTTAATACCGATATCCACAAAACACCCAAAATTGGTAATGTTGTTTACGATACCGGGCAATAACTGCCCTTCCCTTACATCGGAAATGGATTTTATGTTTTGGTCAAAAGTAAAAATCTTGGCTTTATCCCTTCGGTCCAAGCCTGGTTTTTCGAGCTCTGAAAGGATATCTTTTAAGGTTGGAAGCCCTATAGTTTCTGAACAATAATTTTTTAAATCAATTTCTTGTAACAGGGTTTTGTTGCCAATGAGTTCCGTAACGCCTTTCTTCTTATCGGATGCCATTTCTTCAACTACGGAATAACTTTCTGGATGCACGGCAGAGTCGTCCAATGGGTTTTTGGCATCCTTGATGCGTAGAAATCCAGCTCCTTGTTCAAAGGCCTTGCCTCCCAAACGCGGTACATTCAAAATTTCTTGTCTACTGTTAAAGGCGCCATGTTCCTTTTTATGGGATACAATATTCTCTGCTAATTTCTGCCCGATTCCGGATACATAGCTTAAAAGGGAGACACTAGCCGTATTGATGTTTACGCCAATGGAGTTAACACAACTCTCTACCACCATATCCAAGGACTTCTTCAATTTTGATTGGTCTACATCATGTTGGTATTGTCCCACACCAATTGATTTCGGGTCAATTTTCACCAATTCCGCCAAGGGGTCTGCCAACCTTCTACCAATCGAAACCGCACCTCTGACCGTTACATCATAATTTGGAAATTCCTCTCGTGCAATCTTGGAAGCTGAGTAAATAGAAGCTCCGGCCTCACTTACAACGAAAACTTCTATAGGGTTTTTAAATGCTACTTTTTTTACGAGACGCTCTGTTTCCCTGGAGGCCGTTCCGTTTCCAATAGCAATGGCCTCAATCCTGTAGGCATTGGCGAGTGAACTTAATTTCTTTATGGCCCCTGAAGTGTCATTTTGTGGCGCATGTGGGTAAATGGTTTCATTATGCAACAAGTTACCCTGTTCATCTAAACACACCACTTTACAACCTGTTCTAAAACCTGGGTCGATTGCCAAAATTCGTTTTTCGCCCAAAGGCGCGCCTAATAGTAATTGCCGTAGATTTTTAGAAAAAACGGCAATCGCTTCATCGTCGGCTTTTTCCTTGGCCTTTTTTAGTAGTTCGTTTGAAAGAGAAGGAAACAGCAATCTTTTATAAGCGTCCGTAATTGCCAATTCGATTTGCTCAGCACAATTATTTTTGGACTTTATGATTCGGTTTTTAATACGTTCCAAAAGACGTTCATCATCTAAGTCTATTTTTACACGAATAAATTTTTCTGATTCGGCACGTAAAATGGCCAATAAGCGATGCGACGGACAACGATCTAGCGGTTCGCTCCAGTCAAAGTAATCCCGATATTTTTGAGCTTTTTCCTCTTTTTTCATTGAGGAAACAACCTTTGTTGTGATAAGGGCATATCGCTCCAATTGGTTACGGATTTGATTTCTAATATCCGTTCGTTCATTAATCCACTCCGCTATAATATGGCGTGCCCCTTCCAAGGCCTCGTCCTCATTTTTAATTTCTGAGCTTAGGTATTTGGAGGCCGTAAACATAAGATTGTCCGAACGCTGCGCCATGATAATTTTGGCCAAAGGTTCCAAGCCTTGTTTTCTTGCAACTTCAGCCTTGGTCTTTTTACTCTTTTTAAACGGAAGGTATAAATCTTCAAGAAGGGTCAAATCTGTAGCCGCTTCAAATTTTGCTTTAAGCTCTAGAGTTAAAAGGCCTTGTTCTTCAACCGCTTTAATAATAGCTTTTTTTCTTTTTTCCAGTGCTTCGTACTGTTCCTTGAATTGGACAATACTTCCAATTTGGACTTCGTCCAATCCACCTGTAGCTTCTTTTCTATATCGGGAGATAAAGGGTACGGTACTATCTTGATTTAAAAGTTTGATGGTATTATGTATTCCTTTTTCAGGAAGCTGCGTATGAAGTATAATATATTGTACCAAATCGGAATCTTTGGTGTTATTCATAAATTGAAATTTCTAATGGATACTTTAATTAATCCCAATTCCATTTCCAATCCCATCTTCGTCAGGATTCACAAAGACTAATTTACCTTTCTTGTTTTCCGTCATCAAAATCATGCCCTCACTTTCTACACCACGTAATGCCCTAGGCGCTAAATTGATCAGAACGGAAACCTTTTTGCCCACAACTTCTTCTGGAGTAAAACTTTCTGCAATACCTGAAACTATGGTGCGTACATCCAATCCTGTATCAACTTTTAAGACCAATAATTTTTTGGTTTTTGCCATTTTTTCCGCTTCAACAATTGTTCCCACTCTCATGTCCAATTTGGAGAAGTCATCAAATGTAATCGTATCTTTTTGTGGCATAAGTGTTTTGTTTTCTTGTTGATTTGCTTTTTTAGTTGCCTCCAGTTTGTCCAGCTGTGCCTGTATTTCAGTATCCTCTATTTTTCTAAAGAGTAATTCGGCCTTGTTTATTTGATGTCCTGAAGGTAGCAGGGTTTCTTTGGAGGATACATCGTTCCACGAGGTCTCGACTGCGCTCGACCGGACAGCTAGGATATTTTTAAGCTTATCCGATGTAAAAGGTAAAAAGGGTTCACTCAAAACGGCTAATCCAGTAGCAATTTGAAGGGCTAAGAACATTATTGTTTTAACGCGTTGCTCATCCTCCTTAATTACTTTCCATGGTTCCTCATCTGCCAAATATTTATTCCCTAATCTCGCAAGGTTCATCAGTTCCTGCCCGGCTTCCCTAAATCGATATCGTTCAAGGGAACTGGAGATAATTTCAGGATACTTTTTAAGCTCGGCCAAGGTTTCCTTGTCCACCTCTGAAAAAGCTTCTGGAGTGGGCACTTGTCCTCCATAATATTTATGGGTCAAAACAACGACCCGGTTTATGAAATTACCTAGAATTGCGACCAGTTCGTTATTATTCCTTGCTTGAAAATCTTTCCAAGTAAAGTCGTTATCCTTGGTTTCCGGAGCGTTTGCCGTTAGGGTATATCTGAGCACATCCTGCATCTCTGGAAAATCCAAAAGGTATTCATGTAACCAAACGGCCCAATTTTTTGAGGTAGATAGTTTGTTGCCTTCCAAGTTGAGGAATTCGTTAGCGGGAACATTCTCCGGTAAAATATAATCGCCATGGGCTTTTAAAATGGACGGGAAAATGATGCAGTGGAACACGATATTATCCTTTCCGATAAAATGGACCAGTTTGGTGTCTTTGTCCTTCCAATAGGGCTCCCAATCCAAGTTCTCTTTCTCTGCCCATTCTTTGGTAGATGATATATAACCGATAGGGGCATCGAACCATACGTATAGTACTTTGCCTTCGCCACCTTTTACTGGAACGGGTATGCCCCAGTCCAAATCCCGGGTTACCGCCCGTGGCTCCAAACCACCATCTATCCAGGATTTACATTGCCCATAAACATTGGGTTTCCAGTCGTCTTTATGGCCTTTTAAAATCCAGTCCCTAAGAAAATCTTCATATCGGTCCAACGGTAAAAACCAATGTGTCGTCTCTTTGGTTGTTGGAATTGATCCGGAGATGGTAGATTTTGGATTGATTAAATCGGTGGCGTTCAAGGAAGAACCGCAGTTTTCACATTGGTCTCCATAGGCTTCCTCATTTCCGCATTTTGGGCAAGTACCGATTACGAATCGGTCCGCCAAAAATTGTTTGGCCTCCTCATCATATAATTGAGCGGTTGTTTCCTCAATGAAATCATTCTGCTCATATAATTTTTTAAAGAAATCCGATGCGGTTTTATGGTGAATAGGTGCCGATGTTCTGGAGTAATTGTCAAAGGTGATTCCAAAGTCCTCAAAAGACTGTTTTATTATTCCATGGTACTTGTCGATGACATCCTTGGGAGTAATACCTTCTTTTTTAGCTTTCATTGAAATGGCCACTCCGTGCTCATCACTTCCACAGACAAAGGCAACATCTTTTCCTATGAGCCTTAAGTATCTTGCATAGATATCCGCAGGTACGTAAACCCCAGCTAAATGTCCAATATGTATAGGGCCATTGGTATAAGGAAGGGCTGCAGTAATTGTATATCTTTTGGGTGTTTTTGTTGTGGACATCAAAATAATTTAAGCCACAAAAATAAAGATTTTTAAGCCCGTAAAAGACCTGTTTTTTAAAAAAGAAAAACCCTCGGTATACCAATTTAGTAGTACCGAAGGTTAAGTAACATGTGGGGAAACCGTTTAAGCGACCATTACTGACTTACTCATCTTTTGATTTTGTACACTAATTCTATAAATGTACTTGCCGGTAGATAGTTGCTTGGGCACGCGCTCTCGTATATTGATTTCTGTGGACCCCTCCAGCATCATTTCGTTGAAGACTGTGCCTACATGTTGTCCAAGAATGTTATAAAGTTGTATATCAACCTGCGCCGTGAATGGCATTTCCAGGTAAATATGCGGGGTACTATCCGTTGGATAGAATGGTTTATGTACAATGGTATTAAGCAAATCTGGATTCGCGGGATCTGTACCTTCTTCTCCTGGTGGTGTCGGAGGTGTTACTTCACCATCACTGTAAACGATATCCGGAAAATCCGTACCACTGCAATTGAAACCTAAATTTACCGGCGCATAAGGATGGTCCAATAAATGTTGTTCCACTAACGGAATGTCTACACATAACCATTCTGCCAATACTGTGGCATATAAATCCCTAAAATCCATAGTGTATTCCAGATTTCCTCTTCCATCTGGATTGTCCAAGGTTGGGTGGTCACCTACAAACGCACTGCCATTTAAGCCAGAACCAAAAAATAGGGTAGGAGCGGCCTTGCCATGATCAGTACCATTAGAACCGTTTTCAAAGATTCTTCTGCCGAACTCGGAAAAAGTCATACTTAGAACCTTATTGTCCTGTTCTGTACAGGCTAAATCTTCATAAAAACTGTTGATAGCTATGGAAAGATTGGACATTAATCTTTCATGGGCCAAAGGTTGGTTGCCATGCGTGTCAAAACCACCCATGGATATCATATATACCTTGGTTCCTAAGTTCCCTTTAATCAATTTGGAAATAACTGATAATTGTCTTGCAAAGCCGTTATCTTGATACTCTACACCACATCCCAGTGCATCACCGCGTTCGTAAGCTTCATGGATTAAACCAGAGTATTCGTAGGTGGTATTGGCAACTCCTCTCAAGAATTTCAATTGGTCGCCATACATACAATCATTAAAAAGAGAATCGTCCAAACCGTATACAACTCCGGATTCTGCAATCTCTTCCAATTGATTGATGTTTGAGGTGACAAATGCATAATTGGTTTCCTCGCCCTGAAACACCAAACTACCAAATTGTCCAATTTGTATGGCCGCAGGGGCTGCTGGTGGATTTACTAGGTAATCTGGATAAATGTTTTCAAAATGTCTACCCATCCAACCTGTATTTAGACCGCTAAATCCGGTGGTAGCCAAATCGGTATTCGCAAAAATGTCGGACCCAGTAAAATGAGATAGACTCTGACCTTCATAACCAACCCCGTGGACAGCCTTGAATTGGCCTTCGCCCCACATGGGTTCTAAGGCACTCATATAGGAAGGAACTCCAAATTCATCCGTAAGTTTTAATACTTTACTTTCCGGAATGTAAATATTGGGACGTGCATTGGCATAACTATCGTATTGCTCTATAGGGATGACGGTACTTAATCCATCGTTGCCTCCGGATAAGCGTATCAATATTAGAATATTATCGGTTTCGGCTGCTGCAATACCTGCAGATAACGGGGATGGCCCTGAAGCCGTAAGCATATTGGCGCCTAGCATCATGGAACCGGAACCGGCGATTCCTAATGCTTGCAAAAAGGAACGTCGGCTCCAGATCTGATGTTCTTGATCATGGCCATCGTGTTGTAGGCCTTTATGAGGAGAATTGTGGTTTATATCGCACATAGTCGTAGGTGTTATTTTAGTTGAAATTCAGGTTGTCTCGCCAAATATTGAAGTAATAGATAGACTTGGAAGGGAGCCGCTGGCCATGTGGCCAAGGTCCATGATACTTGATTTCCTCCTTCGTAATATACATCCTCGACATCACTTCTAAAGATATCGTAGGCTTTTTGATATTCCCCATCGTTCAGAAGACCTTTGGGTAGGATAAAATCAATAATTAGTCTAGAAACTTCATCAGGATTGTTACTGGTTAATCCGGTATTTCCCGATATAGACAATCCCAAGGACCTGAACTGTTCATCGTCTGCCTGATAAAATGCTTCCAACATGCTTTCAATAGTTAACCATCGACCAATAATGAAGTTCGTATTGATCCAGGATCTATCCCTTTGCCAACCGGCAACGTCAACAGGATCAAACAATTCTTGGCTCAACAGTCTACTATAGTTTAGCATTTCGCTAACGGTAGTATCCGTGTAGGCAAAGCTGGTTTCCTTTAATGTGTTGAAATAAAAGTCTATGGGGCTTTTAATGATGACACCAATGGCTTCGTCGTCAAAAAAGTGTTGACTCTTGAACAATTGCCTTAAAACAGGGGCTATTTCAAAGTCATTGGCTAAAAAAGTAGCCGCCATGCCGTCTATAATTACCTGCGCATTGTTGGCTTCGTCCCTAGAGTCTGGATGAACGAAAAACTCATATAATTTCCTACAGATAAATTCTGCGATTTCATTGGGTCGCTGTTGGAACAAAATGGTAATGACATCATCATAACCCCAATTTCCGGTTTGACCAAAAATGGTTTTCGTTCCGGCATCATGCCGGTCTGCCCTAAACGTTACTTGCGTACAACCCACTTCGCCACGTTCCACATACCCTGTGAGCGCTCGTGCGGTTTCAATTACATCCTCTTCCGTATAACCATTTCCTTCACCGAGCGTAAAAAGCTCATAAAGCTCTCTAGCGTAATTTTCATTTGGATTGTTACCATTATTGAAAACACCATCCAAATAGTAAAGCATTGCGCTGGTTAAACCAATTTCGCTGGTAAAATCCCTAAAATTACCAATGGCGTTTCGTTGTAGACAATTAATATAGTAATACAAGAAAGAGTTACAGTCATAAACATCCAGTTCCGTAACAAAGTGGTTGCTCCAAAAGAAGCTTAACCGATCTCTGAGGTTATTGTTGAGCATGCCATTGGCATAATCTAACCGGAACTCTGATTGTTGTTGGTTGCGTACTTGTCTTCTGGCATCGTCGTCTTCCGGGTAGTTGGCATTGGTCCAGTCTGCCCAAGTGGGAGCTGCTAATGGAGGCATGTTGATTGCTTGGTCTACCAAAGAATCCACAAGTGTACCTGCATTCTGACCAACTGCCTGATTAATGGTGTCAACGGATGCACTAAATCCTAATCTTCTATACAAATGCGAAGCTCTAAGCTGGTCTAATGGAACATTATGAGGCGCAAGAGTAGAAGTATTACAATTAATGAAATATTCCATAGTCTTAAAAAGGGCGTTATAAAAAGTTACGTTCTATAGAGTTGGGGCTTCTATTTAACGAAACGAAATATTAGATAGTATATTTACCTGTATATTTTCGTTGACCGACAGCCGAAATTAGGGTGTTCAATTTTTAAAAACGTCAAAAACCGTATTTTTTCGACGAAATACACTCATTTAAAGAATATTATGGGAAAGCATAATGAATTTGGTAAGGAAGGTGAGCGGATAGCCAAAAATTATCTTATAGAAAAGGGCTATAATATCTGTTATCAAAACTACAGATACCTTAAAGCCGAGGTAGATATTATAGCCCAAAAGAATGGTATTTTGGCCATCGTGGAGGTGCGATCCAGAAGTTCTAAATTCTTGGAAAACATAGCAGAAACGGTTACTCCCAAGAAAATTAAACTTTTGGTCATGGCCGCTGATCATTATGTTACCTCACAAGATCTCGATGTTGAAATCCGATTTGATATCATTACTATTTTAAAACAAAAAGGGACTTTGGAGGTGGAGCATTTGGAATCGGCCTTCTATCATTTTTAAGTATCCTATTAATTTTATGGGATAATATTTAAAAACATTTTGTTTTATTTATAACAAGTTGTTATATTTGCGTAAATCAATCAAGATTTATGAAAACCATATCATCCGTAGTAGAACATTACATTAAAAAGAAGCCTTTTTTACAAAGCGCTTTGGCACAAGGAATCATCAACCTTACCTCACTTTCCAGAATTGTAAAACCTGAGATAGAATCTGAACTCGGGAAGGATATTAGAAATGGTGCTATTGTAATGGCACTCAAAAGATTGTCCGATGATCTTGAATTCAGGGCCACACATAAGATTTTGAAGGTCTTGAAAAATATAGGAGAAATTACCGTCCGTTCTTCTTTAACGGATTATACTTTTCTCGCATCCGATAAAATTCTTGTACATCAAGCCAAGTTATTGGAGGAAATCAATGATAATCAGGATGTGTTCTATACCTCCAGTAGAGGGGTAAATGAAATAAATATTGTTATCAGCAACGTTATGGATGCTACGGTCCAAAAATTGTTTAAGGACGAAAAGTGTACCCAGAAAGCAGAAAACCTTTCATCCATTACAGTAAAACTACCAGCGGAAAATGTTTCCGTTCCAGGGATTTATTACTTTATTTTTCAACGATTGGCTTGGGAGGGAATTGTTCTTTACGAAGTGATTTCTACTACGAATGAATTTACCATACTCGTAAATGACGAACAGGTAGATATTGCTTTTAAAACCATCAAGGACTTAAAAACACTTTAACCTAATCACTCTTTAAGGATTTAATAACTGCATTAACGTCCTCAGGTCTATCCAGGAAGCGTTTGTTCTTATCCATTATAAAATAGGTTGGAGTCTGCTGAATGGCAAAAGTCTTTACATATGGGCTATCCCATTTTCCTAGGGCAAGGGCATGATGAAAATCAGCTAACTTTGGAATAGTGCTTTCCCAGATTTTTTTATTGTCCTCTAAGCCCACGGCAAGTACTTCTACATCTTTAATGTTTTTTAGTTCTTCATACAGAATGGGTAATTCATTTAAACAATGGGAACAGGTACTGCTCCAAAAAATAAGGAGATACTTTGAGGCACCGGTCAAATGTGATAATGATTTTTCCTCTCCGTTCTCTTTCCATGTTATTTCTGGTGAAACGGCACCAATACGAAGTCTCGTTTGGGTTTCAAGATTGGTAATTAGATTTTCATTACCGGTATCTATGGCAAGTTTTTTCAGATAGGAGTCAAAAATGTAGTCAGATACTTCATATACCTTACTTTCATTTGCCTTTTGCCAAGCCTTATTCCACAGGTTTACCTGCAGTGCTTTCGGTACCACATCCAACTTTGTATAAAGAAAATCGATGTTTTTCTTGATTTCGTTCACGAGGTCCTTTCTTTCGGTTGTTCCAGGGGGAATTGCCCAGAACATGTAATTCAATATCTTGTCCGCAAAGAATTCGGAGGCTTGTAGGGTAGTATTTTTAAAGTCTATATGGTCAAAATAGTGGCTTTTCTTTTTTACCAGATACTCATTAAGCGCTATATATTTCTTAGGTAAATAATATTGGTTCGCTTCAACAAATGTATTGGATATAGTTTCTTTGGATTTTGATTCGTAATGCTCTTGGACCCGCTCCAAATTACCGACCAAATTCATATATTCATTTTCATTGGACCTATTGTTACTATAGAAATCCATCAGTTTATTCTTGGCTTGATCGATATCCGAAAAATAATTGTGGTAAAGACTGTTTTCTTCGGAGCTAACTATTTTGATACCGGATTCCAAATCAAAATTAAATACAATATCCTCCTCGCAATTGTAGATAAGATCTATAAAATAATCATCTTGAGGTACACCGTAAACCAGCCTATATATTCCAGGAGAAACAGAGTTTGGCAGGGTAAACGCAAATTGCCCATCCTTTATGCCAGTGTCCGTAACATATTGCATGCCATTTGGTTCTAGTTGGTATACCATTAGATATCTAAAAGAGCTGGCCGGGGAGAAATTACCGGAGACTGTATGCTGGGATTGTACTCCAACTGTAAACAATAATGCAATGATAATCTGAAATAATTTCATAATGTATTTTAATCGTTATTTGGCATTTTCACCTTTGTAAGGGCCATAAACGGCATCCCTAAATTTTTTATGTAATCCTATTTGATCATATGGAAATAATTGAACGAACATTACGGCGGTCAATTTATTCACAGGGTCCACCCAAAAGAGTGTGCTGGCTGCTCCATCCCAATAAAATTCACCAACTACACCATGGTTTTCTTCTGCGTTTGCAGGCGGAGCTACACGTACGGCAAAATCTATTCCAAATCCTACTTGACCTTTTGAAGGTAACCAGGACCTTTCGGTTATACTATCGGCCAATTGGTTGGTTGCCATCAGTTTAACCGTTTCTGGTTTTAAAATTTCTACTGAATCCAGGCTTCCATCGTGCACAAGCATTTGGGCAAACTTCATATAATCGTCCAGAGTAGAGGTTAACCCAGACCCTCCTCTGGTTAGTGGCCAATGTTCCGTGTAATTGCTGTACGTTACGGAGTCCTTTACAAGTTCGCCTTCGCCCGTTCTAATATAAAGCCTTGCAAAATCCTCTCGGTCTTCTTCGGGAATATAGTAACGGGTCTTAGTCATTTCCAAGGGATCTAAAACATGATTGCGGACATATTCTCCATAGGGCACACCGGAAATCCTTTCTACCAACAAGGCTTGTACATCTACACTTGGACCATATTCCCATTGGGTACCTGGCTGAAACCATAAGGGTACGCCACCCATTTTTTCGGCCATTTGGGTCAAGGTGTTCTCCCGGTTCATGGCATCGGCATCGGCTAATAGTTCACTAAGCCCTGGAATGTTCGGTCTGTTTGGAAACCCTGCCGTGTGTCTAGTGACATCCCTAATGGTCACAGGTCTGTCCAAGGGTTCGGTGACAACATTTCCATTTTCATCGACTCCGGTATAAACTTCCATATTGGAATATTCAGTAGCATATTTCGTAATAGGGTCGTCCAACTCAAATTTTCCTTCTTCATAAAGGGTCATGAGCGCGGTTCCCGTAATAGGTTTGGTCATGGAATAAATTTGAACAATCGTATTTCTGTCCATGTGCTCTTGAGCCTCTTTATCCGCGTACCCAAAAGCGTTAAAATATACTTCTTGGCCTTGTTCGTAAATTAGGGCCGAAACACCGGCAATGTTGCCAGAAATTACAAATGCCTGTAGGGTGGAATCGATTCTTTTTTTTGTGGATTCGGTAACCACCGAAATTTTAGCGGTACTGTTATCTTCATTTTTCTTTTCCGTTTTGCAGGATACGAATATTAAAAATGCCAGGCTTACGACTAAAAACGAATCTTTCAGGAGCCAACTAGTAGAAGTCTTCATGATTGTTTTTTATATTTTTTGTAAATGAATTCCATAAGGAAACAGCTAAAGATAATTGAAATTGAAACGATTACCCCAAGTCTATTGTCTGAATATTGTTGGATGATTAGGACTATGGTAGCAATTAAGCAGAGGGTAAACCCTGAAAGGGTAATCAATTTATTGGCTTTTATATTTGATGATAGTCTATAGGCACTATAATTTACCACGGAAAATATCAATAGAAAACCAACGCTGCCAGAAGTGGAAATACTCTCTAATTCAAGGCTGTTTACCAAAATCAGCGTTAAAACGGCCGTGATAATTAAACCTATGGGTTGATTCCAAAATTGACTGGTAAGTTCGTGTGGAAGTTCATCATCTTCTGCAATTTCATAGCTAACCCTGCTTCCTCCATAAAGTGATGCATTAATAGCGGAAAATGTTGAAATCAATGCGGCAATGGTCATAATCGTAAAACCGATTTGCCCTAATGTTGGTCTTGCTGCTTCTGCCAATACATAATCTTCCGCTCTTGTAATTTCCTTAAAAGGTAAGGATCCAATGGTAACTCCTGCAATAATGATATAAAGTAGTATTACAAAAAGGACCGACCAGTAGTAGGCCCGAGGAATATTTTTTTTGGGTTCAATGATGTCCGAAGCGGAATTGGCGATCAACTCAAACCCTTCATAGGCTACAAAAATGACCATTCCCCCTGTTAATAGGTTTATAGGTCCTTCCCAACTTTTCAAGTTCAACTGATCTAAATTAGGGTTACCGATTAATCCATAAATACCCACCCCGATAAAACCAATGAGAATTATCAGCTTTATAATGACCGCATATGATTCTATTTTGCTAACCACTTTAATGCTGTAGTAGTTGATGGCCGTTGCCAGAATTACAATGGCGCTGGAATAAATATGGGTGTCCAGATTGGTGTCCTCCGTTAAGGAAAAAAGATTCGGGGCATAGGAGCCAAATGCCGAGGCATATAGGCCCAACATGATAATGTAACTTATCCAAAGAAGATTGTTTAGACCTCCGCTGAAAATATTTTTCCCTAATCCTTGATTAATGAATTTTACCGTGCCCCCTCTATCCGGATAGACCAAGGATAATTTGGTATAACTGTACGAAGTTAACAGTGCTAGACTTCCGGCAATGAGAAAGGCTATAGGTGTTCCACCTTTTGCTAAGGAAACGGCAAGTCCAAGAACGGCAAAAATGCCACCACCGACCATTCCGCCGATACCAATCGACATAGCTTCTTTAAGTCCTATTTTATCACTCATCCCCTAATATGGATTTGTTGACCGAATAAAATGAGCTACAAGTTAAGGTAATATATTTGTATAGGTATTCTTGATTTTACTTGATTTTGAATCAAGTCTAATGACCGATAACACGTTTTCCATCATTTCAATCTCCTTTTGATGTACAAAGCCATCGGCTTTGGCAACTTCGTCCATAAGATTTTCAAGAAGGCCTTTTTTCTTAGAGGAAAAGTTTTTAACGATTGCCATGCTTTGTACGGTGTCCAAGTTCCTGGCCTGAATTAAAAAATTGGCATCAAAATCTAACAGTTCCATCAGTTTTGAAAACGCGTTGATTTCCCCCTCATGGACAATACCATCGGCATAGATCAATGAATCGATAACCCTTACGATGGCCAGTTTTTCCGATATTTCAAATTTCATTCTAAAAAGTTTCTAATGGCTATTTTTTTGGTTTTTCAGGGGGATTTGCTAAGATATTTCAATTGTTGGGTCAAACTTCCTTTAATCTGATGAAAGTAACAATTATTAGACTAAATTCATTTTACTGCTGAAGTTGCGTTGCATTCTCACTTGGTTTGTTGCCTTTAAAAGGAAGCAGCGCTTGTAAAGCTTGGTCAACACTCGTAATATTGTCAAAAGTGAGTAGCAAGCGTAATCCATTTCGGGTCTTTTTCTCCTTGATTTTACATTTTTGATGATGTGCCTGAACATATTGCAATACCTTGGTAAAATTCTTGGTTTGATAAAAATCCGATTGCTGGTCACTGATAAAATAACCGATCATCTTTCCTTGTTTCATGACAATTTTCTCCAACCCTATACCGTTGGCTATCCACTTGATACGTACAGAATTCAATAGATCCTCGGCTTGGGAAGGTAATTCCCCGAACCTGTCGATAAGTTGTTTATCAAAATTTTGCAGCCCTTCTTCGTCTTCTATTTTATTCAGGTTGGTATAAAGTGTTAAACGTTCCGTGATATTGTTGATGTAATCATCCGGGAACATCAGTTCAAAATCGGAATCGATTTGCGTTTCCTTTACATAAATTTTTTCGTGTGGCCCTTCTACCTCATCATAGAGTTCCTTAAATTCATTTTCCTTAAGTTCCTCAATGGCCTCAGCCAATATTTTTTGATAGGTTTCAAAACCTATATCGTTGATAAACCCACTTTGTTCACCGCCCAATAAATCTCCCGCACCTCGTATTTCCAAATCCTTCATGGCAATATTGAACCCGCTGCCGAGCTCCGTAAATTGTTCCAAGGCCTCAATACGCTTTCTGGCATCCGTAGTCATTACCTCATAGGGTGGAGTGATAAAATAACAGAAAGCCTTTTTGTTACCGCGCCCTACACGACCTCTCATTTGATGAAGGTCACTTAAACCAAAGTTATTCGCATTGTTAATGAAAATGGTGTTGGCATTGGTTACATCCAAACCACTTTCAACGATGGTGGTGGACACCAACACATCGAACTCACCATTCATAAAACCTAACATTAAAGTTTCCAGTTTTTTACCGTCCATTTGGCCGTGACCAATGCCTACTTTGGCATCGGGAACCAACCGCTGAATCATGCCGGCAACCTCCTTGATATTTTCTATTCTGTTATGGATGAAGAAAATCTGTCCCCCCCGCTCAATTTCATAACTCACGGCATCTCTTATGGTGTCCTCGTTGAATCTGATCACCTGACTCTCTATGGGATATCTGTTCGGGGGGGCGGTATTGATAACGGAAAGGTCCCTGGCTGCCATTAAACTAAATTGTAGGGTTCGTGGAATTGGGGTTGCGGTCAAGGTGAGTACATCAACATTTTCCTTAATGGATTTGAGTTTATCCTTTACAGAAACTCCAAATTTTTGCTCCTCATCTACAATAAGCAATCCTAGGTCTTTAAACCTTACATTTTTATTTACAAGTTGATGGGTGCCAATGATAATATCCACTTTACCATTGCCCAAATTCTCCAGGGTTTCCCTTTTTTCCTTGGCAGTCCTAAAACGGTTTAGATAATCTACGGTAACGGGCATTTCCTTTAATCTTTCGGTAAAGGTGCGGTGATGTTGAAAAGCAAGAATGGTAGTAGGTACCAAAACAGCTACTTGTTTCCCATTGTCCACGGCCTTAAAAGCCGCTCTTATGGCAACTTCCGTTTTGCCAAAACCAACATCTCCACAGATAAGTCGGTCCATGGGGCGTTCACTTTCCATGTCTTTTTTTACATCTTCAGTAGAACTACTTTGGTCAGGAGTATCCTCGTAGATAAAGGAGGCTTCCAACTCATTTTGTAGATAACTGTCCGGCGCATATTGGAATCCTTTTTCAAGTCTTCGTTTGGCGTATACCTTGATTAGGTCAAAGGCAATTTTCTTGACCCTATTTTTGGTCTTATCCTTAATTTTTTTCCAGGCGCCCGAACCTAGTTTATAGATTTTGGGAACGGCACCATCTTTCCCGTTAAATTTGGATATTTTGTGGAGCGAATGAATGCTCACGTAAAGAATATCGCGCTCACCATACATTAGTTTAATGGCCTCCTGTTTTTTGCCCTCCACCTCAATTTTTTGGAGTCCCCCAAATTTCCCGATTCCATGATCTATGTGGGTCACATAATCCTCAATTTCCAGTTTGTTGAGTTCCTTTAAGGTGATGGACTGTTTCTTGGAGTAGCCATTTTTTATTTGAAATTTATGATAACGTTCAAAAATCTGATGGTCGGTATAGCAGACTAGTTTAAGGTCATCATCCACAAAACCTTGGTACAAGGGAAAGACAATGGTCTGGTAATGGACTTTTTCGTTTACCTCTTCAAATATGTCCTGAAATCGTTTAGACTGTTGTTCGCTCGCACAAAGAATATAATTCGTATATCCTTTCTCCCTGTAACTATTGAGGTTATCGATAAGTAGGTCGAACTTCTTGTTGAATGAAGGCTGTGGTTTTGTGTTGAATTCAAATACGTTTTGGTCGTCTTTTGAAATGTCCCCGGACAATACAGTGAAATTTTGCAGATGCTCCTTAAATGCACCTCCGCTCATAAACAGCTCCTCTGGGCTGGCATGTTTTATATCTTCGGACAGTTTTGAAAAAGCTTCATTAGCCTTTTCGAAAAAGTCATCCAGTCTGCCTAAAAGCAAGTCGGTATTCTTGGTATATACCAATGTATCGGAGGCAACATAGGTCAGGAAACTTTGGCGCTGTTCTACAAGGAACTTGTTGGCCATATTGGGTACAATGGAAATGCTTTTTACCTTATCGTTAGAAAGTTGGGTTTCTACATCGAAGGTTCTGATACTATCAATTTCGTCTCCAAAAAACTCCACTCGGTAGGGTTCATCGTTCGAAAAGGAATACACATCTACGATACCGCCACGTACCGAAAATTCCCCTGGCTCGGTAACAAAATCCACTCTCTTGAATTTATATTCGAACAGGACCTCATTTAAAAAATCAAGGGAAAGGGTATCTCCCAGTTTCATTTTCAAGGTGTTTTTGTCCAGTTCCTTTCTTGTCAGAACTTTTTCGAAAAGCGCATCGGGATAGCTAACTATTAGTGCCGGTTTTTTTCTGGAATTGATTCGGTTTAGCACTTCCGCACGTAGCAGCACGTTGGCATTGTCCGTCTCTTCGATTTGATAGGGTCGTCTATAGCTACCCGGATAGAAAAGAACATGGTCTTCACCAATGATTCGTTCTAGATCGTTTAGAAAATACGCAGCTTCCTCCTTATCGTTCAATATCACCAAAAAAGGACGTTCCTGTTTTCCGTAAATCTCGGAAAGCACAAAAGAGAGGGAGGAACCCGTTAATCCTTTTAGGCCAATTTTAGAAGTGTCTTTATTATCTGAATTTTGAAATTGGGAAATAGTATCCTGCAGTTTCCCTAGTTGGGGAGACTGTCCAAAAACTTGTTGGATTTGGGATGCCTTCAACAAAAAAAATTTTTGCAAATATAAGGATACACAGGCAATGGATACCATTCATTTTTATCGAATATGGGTCAGTTAGTGCCTCAAAAAAATCGGAAATTGTAAAAGCTTAAAAGCCGAACACCCTATTGTTGAATTATTCCTGAGCATTTGTTCGGTAATTATATAAGGAGACGGTGTTTTTAAAATGTATTTAAATGGACTCAAAAAAGTTTGATGTATTTGTCATTGGAAGTGGAATTGCGGGGCAGACGGTCGCCAAAGCTTGTGCGGAGGCGGGAAAAAAAGTGGCAATTGCGGAAAAAAGAGCGTTTGGGGGTACTTGCGCCAATCGAGGTTGCGATCCAAAAAAAGTGCTATTGGGAGCAACCGAAGCTGTTGAACAGGCAAACAATCTCAAGAAGAAAGGAATTGTAAAGCCGTTAACCATAAATTGGAAGAAACTACAAAAATTTAAAACCGAGTTTACGGAGCCCGTTCCCGAAAATACAGAGAAAATGCTCAGTGATTTGGGAATAACCCTATTTCATCAGTCCCCAAAATTCATTGACGAGAAAACACTATCCGTTGGAAAAAAAAGGGTCACGGCTAAAACCATAATCATTGCCACAGGTCATGAACCAAGAAAACTATCCTTCAATGGGAATGGATATTTGCAAGTAAGTGATGATTTTTTAACGCTGAAAAAATTGCCTAAACACATTACATTTCTCGGTGCCGGATATGTGGGGATGGAATTTGCACACATGGCTGCAAGGGCTGGTTCCAAGGTTGTTGTTCTGGATAGAGGAGATTCAATTTTACACCCCTTCGATAAAGATTTGACCAAAGAACTGAAAGACTATTCCGAAAAATTGGGCATTCGATTTATTTTTAACGCTAAACCTACCTCGCTTAAGAAAAAATCAAAAAAATATAAACTTACCTATGAAGTGAAGAATTCCAAAAAATCGATTAAGACAAAATTAGTTTTCAATACTACCGGCCGCGTTCCGGCCTTGTCCAACTTATATTTGGAAAAGGGAAATGTGGCTTTTGATGAACAAGGAATTACCACCAATTCCTATCTTCAAAGTACTTCAAATTCCAGAGTGTATGCCTGTGGGGATGTATCCGACAAGAATCTACCACTAACACCACTTTCCGGAAGACAGGGCTATGTGGCATCGGAAAACATACTAAACGGGAACACCAAGTCCTTGGACGTCCCCATTATTCCTTCTGTGGTATTTACCTTGCCCAATTTGGCATCTGTTGGATATTCTGAAGAAGAGGCCAAGCGTAGATATAAGAATGTAATTGTCAACTATAAGGTAGTCCCTAATTGGTTTAATGCGAGAAGGATAAATGCACCGTTATATGCTTATAAAATTATCATGAACGAACGTACCGGAGAACTCGTTGGAGCCCATCTTTTAGGGCCCAAAGCCGGTGAAACCATAAATATTTTCACGATGGCAATTAATCAAAAAATGACCGGGGACAATTTACAAAGTACCATATTTACCTACCCATCCTGGGCAAACGATATAAAGAGTATGGTTTAAGTTAAGTTTTTTGAAGACGTTGTTTTAGTTTATAGACCGGATTAGTATGTCTATTCTTATACCCATGAATCATAGAAACAATGGTAAGAATTAGTGCACCTGCCATCGCAGTATAGGCAATGGTCGAATATGTATCTTGATGTCTAACAAAAATAGCCACCAAAGCCCAAATACCCACTGCACTGAACTCTCTCATATTACGCTTCCAAATCATTAGAAGATTGATTAAAACGGCTATTGCTATCATTATCAATGTCCAGGTAATTTCTGAAAATGGACCACCTTCCCAATTTACTTTACTCAAATAGGCGGATACGTTGGCTACTGTGGCCACCGTAATCCAACCACTATAAAGACAAATTGGCCACCATATAAAAGCAATGGTTGCAATAGGGGCATCCCATCGTTCCATGTTGGTATTCAAGATGACTTTGATTAGCGAGAGTAGGATTCCGAACATTATCAATACGGAAAACCCAACAGAGTCGTACAAAAAGGCAAATACCCAACAACCATTTAAAATGTTGGCCAAGGCAAACCAAAATCCAGTTTGTTCTATGAACGGACTTTCCTTATCGGAATAAAAGGCCCTTCTTACTTGAAAAATTGAAAATGCCAATAACCCTAAAAAAATAAGGCCCCAAATAGCGAAGGCGTAACTGGCCGGTGTAAAGAGATTGTCATATCGCTGGCTTACTTCCCCAATAGTCGTGTTATTGAATGAAAAGATTTGGGCACTATAGTTTACTGCAATAACCCCAATTACAGATATTAGGTTAAGAAGGGAAAATCCTTTTTTTGTCATAGTCAAAAGTACATGTATCCAGGGATATTCATTAGTTTAAAACAAGAAGAAAAGAGCTATTTCCGATATTTCCTTTTTTTCTTCACTTCCTTAATGGGAACGGGTAATACGGCATCACCCAATAGGGCGAAAACCTCACAATCTTCACAGGGCTCCATGGTATAAGATCCCGTAAACTCCCCAAAAGCGGGTAAAATCATTTGGTTGTTGGTCTTATAAAAACAGGGCAGACGAACCGATTGTCTTCCCAGTCCGTTTAATCGGATTGCAGGATGAATATGTCCTGCAAAGTTGAATGCACCTTCCCGTTCCTCCAGATGATGTGTGAGTAAAAAACCATCTAATAGTAACTCCGAAAGAATCTGAATTTTTAAAGCCTCGTATTTTAAGGGGGATATAATATCGTGATTCCCCGAAACCAAAATAAAATCCATTGTTTTTGATGTTACCCAAGCTTCGAACAGTTTCCACTCATTGTTGAGGTGCGAATGGAAGAGGTCGCCCAAAAAGATGACGGTTTTGGGAAGATAGGTTTCCAAAGCCTCATCCATGGCCGTAAAATTTTTTTGTATCGCTTGTTGGGGTACCGCTGCACCAAATTTTCTAAAATGGGAAACCTTTCCCAAATGGACATCACTAATGAGCAAAATCGATTTTTCCTTCCAGAAAAGGGCACCGGAATAGTGCATTTGGAAAGAGTTGTCACGAATCATAATACCATGCATCATGAGGTAAAATTACCTATTTCTTCATCAAAATGGCTGCCATACGTTTAATTCTGTCCTCCAATTTTTCACTGGATAATTTTTCCCGGCTCAAACGGTCTGTAATTAAAGGAAAAGCAAAGGGAGTGGCCTTTTCGCATTGTTTCCACATGATGTTCTGTGTGGCGATACGTTCCAATGAAAGTCGTAATCGTCCTTCCTCTAGCTGGTGCTCAAAGGTTTCCGTAAATGCCTGTTGAAAGAGTAGATTGTTCGGCTCGTAATCTCGAAACACTTCGAATAATAACTGGGAATTGCTTTGTAGGTGCTTCATTTTTATTCCCTTATTCGGATACCCCGTAAATACCATACCGCTGATAATAGCAATGTCCCTAAACTTTCTTCGAGCCATTTCAGTAGCATTGAGACTTTTTTGTAGGTCATCCAACAAGTAATCGGTAGTAAAAAGATCGTTGTCCAATACCTGTTGCATGTCTATGGGTTTATCGGACAGAAGTTCAAAGCCATAGTCATTGAATGCGAGTGAAAATGTAATAGGGGAGAGGAGACTGATGCGATATCCCAATAGACTACCCATTGCCTCGTGAACAAACCTTCCTTCAAACGGATAAAAAACGGCATGATAGCCATCGCGACTTTTGAAGGTTTCAATTAGAAATTCCGAGGGTTGGGGTACGATACTTTCCCGTCTTTGTCTTTCAAAAATGTGAGCCAAGGATTGTATTTCAATGGATTGTTTTTCTATGGCCTCGTCAGAACTATATAATTCCTTTCGTAAAAGCTCGGACATCTGTGCGGATAGGGTGAGGCGACTACCCATCCAACTGGAAACTTTACTGGTTTTCTTCTTGGAATTACGTACATGGACCTGCATATCCTTAATTCTAATAAACTCCAGGTTTCTGCCGGCAAAAGTAAATACATCGCCCTTATTGAGTTTTGAGACAAAGTATTCTTCTATAGTACCGATATACCCGCCTTTTTGATATTTTACAGTGAGGTTCACATCCCCCACAATGGTCCCGATTTGAAATCGGTGACGCATGGCCACACCTCGATTGTTCACCTTGAATTTTCCATCCTCCTCCACCTCAACTTTTTTGTATTCATCATAGGATTGCAGACTTTGGCTACCCATGACCAAAAAATTCAATAGCCATTGCCAGTTTTCTTCACTGAGTGCCTGATAGCAAAAAGTATCCGCTACTTCCCTAAAGATTTCATTAGGATAAAACCCATCTGAAATGGCCAATGTGGTCAAGTATTGGAGCAAAACATCATAGCTGTTAAGGTATGGAATACGGTCTTCCACAGTATTTTGTTTCACCGCTTTTTGAAGTGCCGACGCTTCAATAAGTTCAATGGCATGTGTAGGAAGGAAATAAATAACACTTTCTTTCCCCGGTCGGTGGCCACTTCTTCCCGCTCGCTGTAAAAATCGGGCAACTCCCTTTGGGCCGCCAATCTGTACCACGGTCTCTACAGGAGCAAAATCAACACCCAAATCCAGACTGGAAGTACATACCACGGCCTTTAGGGTTTCGTTTCTAATAGCATTTTCCACCCAAACCCTTGTTTCTTTATTGATGCTCCCATGGTGTATGGCGATTTCACCGGCAAACTCGGGATGCTTTTCCAGTATTTTCTGAAACCATATTTCGCACTGACTTCTAGTATTGGTGAATAGCAAGGTGGTTTTACTTTTATTGATAATCGGAATAACATATTCCAATAAATGAAGCCCCAAATGCCCCCTCCAAGGAAAGGTTTCCATTTTCTTTGGAATGATACTTTTAACCGTAATTTTTTTGTTGATGTTGGCCTTTATCATCACTGAATTTTCCAAGGCTTTGGATTGGGGGCCTAAGAGGACTTCCCGTGCTTGCTCCATGTTTCCTATAGTGGCTGAAATTCCCCAAATACGTAAATGTTTTGAAACGGTTTTGAGTCTAGAGAGCGCAAGTTCCATCTGAACGCCCCGTTTAGTACCTAAGATTTCGTGCCATTCATCCACAACTATGGAGGTGCAGTCCTTGAATATTTTATCATATCCTTTGGAGGCTAATAGTAGTTGAAGACTTTCGGGGGTCGTAATCAACAAATCGGGCATCTGTTTTTTTTGTTGTGCACGTGCTTTCGTCGAGGTATCTCCAGAACGAATACCTACGGTCATCTGAGTCCCCAAATCGGTTACAACCCGCTCTGCAGATTGTCTTATTTCTTGAGATAGGGCTCGTAAGGGCGTAATCCAAACCGCTTTTAATCCTTTTTTATGCTTGTTCTTATAATCGGGATTTTGTTTGATATAATTGAGGACAATAGGAAACCACAGAGCATAGGTTTTCCCACTTCCGGTAGGGGCATTTAGCAGTCCGTGCTTTCCTTGCAGAAAGGCTTTCCAAGTCTCTTTTTGAAAAGGAAAGGGTTTCCAATCTTGCTGTTGGAACCAGTTTTTGGCAATCATAAAAAGCTCTTCCCGATTCATTCTATGGAATCATTTCTTTAAGGTCGTTCAGTGAATTCGCTTCATGAATATTTTTATCCTGCCTCCATCGTAACATACGGGGGAAGCGAGTAGCCACTCCACTCTTATGCTTTTTGGAAAGTGCAATCCCTTCAAAAGCGATTTCAAAAACATGATGAGGGGTTACGCTACGTACAGGTCCAAACCGCTCTAAAGTATTTATCTTTATCCAAGCATCCAATTTTCTGAATTCGGCATCCGTCAATCCGGAATACGCTTTTGCAAAAGTGACCAATTCCCTTTCTCCTTCCTCGTTCTCGTTCCAAAGCGCGAAGGTGTAGTCCGTAAATAGGTTACTTCTTCTTCCATGACCTCGCATGGCATAGGTTAGAACGGCATCTATGGTCAACGGGTCCACTTTCCATTTCCACCAATCCCCCTTTTTTCGTCCTACGAGATAAGGAGAATCCTTTCTTTTAAGCATCAGTCCTTCACTGTGTTTTTCTCGGGATAAGTCTCTTTCCTTGGCGACCTCCTTCCAAGAACCAAAGCTTAGGGTCCCTGAGAGTTGAAGGGGCAGGTCACTTCGGCTCCGCTCAGTGACCTTGGAATTCTGATGGCTGAGCTGAACCGAAGTCACTTGATCAAACAAGTCTTCCAATAACTGCATACGTTCCTTAAAAGCTTTATTTCTTATATCCGCTCCTCTCCATTCCAAAAGGTCATATGCTTTTAAGATTACAGGGAATTTAGTTAGCAAATTTTTGGTAATGGTCTTTCTGCCTATTCTTTTTTGAAGGTCGTTGAAGGTGCCTATTTGTCCTTTAGGATAGGGTAGGATTTCACCATCGATGACCGTTCCATTGGGAATAACGCCGATAAATTGTTCAAATTCCGGATACTTGTCCGTAACCAGTTCCTCACCCCGGCTCCAAACAAAGATTTCGTCATTTCTTAAGATAACTTGGGACCGTATACCGTCCCATTTATGCTCTGAGTACCATTGCGATACATCGCCCAATTCCTCCACTTCACCTTCAAGGGCATAAGCCAAATAAAATGGGTAAGGTTTTGATAAATAGTCACTCTCGTTCTTTTCCAAAACTAGTTGCTGGAATGAAATTTTATCTGGGTCCCAATTCCCCATCAACTTATAGGCCAGAATGTCTTCATCAATGTCCGTAGCTTTAGAAAGCGCTCGAGTCATCAATTTTTGACTAACCCCAATCCTAAATCCACCTGTAATCAATTTAGTGAACACAAAGCGTTCATAATAGTTGAGCGATTTCCAATTTTGGTGTAAATAGGCTTTCTTAAAATCCTCAGGTTTGGATTTTAAAGATTTTATCTCCTTTAAAAATGACGTAAGGCTTTTAGAAGATGTTTTGTTCGAATTTGGGACTACCAAGGCGATAGTTTCGGCCAAGTCGCCTACGATGTGGTAACTTTCTTCGAATAGCCAAAGTGGAATATTAGCCAGTTCTGAGGCCCATTCCCGCAGCAAGGTCGTGTTAACCGGTCTTGGAGGTCTCCTATGTGAAAGTATTGCAATGGTCCAAACCTTGTCCTTATCATCGGCCTGTTGAAAATACGCGGCAAGCGCATTAACCTTTACCTTGGTCTTATTGGTACTGTCCAAGGCCTTGATAAGTTGGGCAAATTTTCTCATGAGTCTGTATTGGATTTTGACGACTCCATCTCGCCCTGTTCCCCTTCATATTGAGTTGCCTCTGTTCTGGCATCATATCCTAGTTCCCGTAGATATTTTGAAAATATATCGCTATATCCATGTGTGCAAATGATCTTTTCCGCTCCAGTCGCCTCAATACTGGATAACAAACCTTGCCAGTCGCAATGGTCACTCAGTACAAACCCCTTATCAATAGCTCTTCTTCTACGTGCCCCCCTAAAGGTCATCCAACCACTCGCGGAAGCGGTTACATAGGGAACCATTTTCCGTATCCAAGTGCTTCCATGGGCGCTGGGCGGTGCCAAGACAATATTGCCCAACAATTCTTTTTTGGAGGTTTCTTTGGTAATCAATGTTGTTTTTGGAAATGATACTAAGGGTCTTAGCACCTCTGTCATGTTTTCTATGGCCCCATGGGTATAAATGGTACCGATGTCAGTATCCAAATATTTCAGTAATCGCTGTGCTTTACCTAGGCTGTACCCAAAAAGTATGGAAGTTTTTCCTTCATTTTGGTTTTCTTTCCACCATGCGTTAATATCCCGTAATACCTCATTTTGAGGAATCCATTTAAAAGCGGGTAGTCCAAAGGTACATTCGGTTATGAATGTATCGCACTTTATTGACTCGTAAGGAGTGGAAATACCATCGTCCTCAGTTTTATAGTCTCCTGTAAAGATCCATACTTCACCTTTATGTTCCACTCTTACCTGTGAAGATCCAATAATATGTCCTGCAGGATGCAAGCTAAATTTTACATTGTTTACAGTAAAACTTTCTCCCCATGCTACTCCGGTCGAGTGGATATCCCCAAGTCTGTGGGAAATGATGGGTATATTTCTATGATGGGTAATATATTGCTTGTGTCCCCATCGGCTATGGTCCGCATGACCATGTGTAATAATAGCCTTTTCCACGGGTTTCCATGGGTCTAGATAAACACCTGCTTTTTCACAATAGATTCCTTTATCCGTAAATTGCAGGAGAGGTGTTTTCATAGCTATGTGAAGTTACAAATTTGCAATGAAACAAAGTTGCACGTGATATAAACTATGACCTCTAAAAAAATTATATTTGCTCAATAATTTAAAATACAACTATGTCTATTGCAGATTTATATACCAGTGGAGAGCATAGAAGAAATCTAGCTCATTTTGCTGCCTTGGCAACACTTGCCTCGGTTGATGGAGAAGTAAGTACAGAAGAAAAAAAATTGTTGGATCGTTTTGCCACGAAATTAGATATTACCCAGGCAGAATATGATGAGGTACTTAAAAAGGAGAATGTTTATCCTATACAAGCAACCAACAGTTCCGAACAAAGGCTGGAGCGTTTATATGACCTATTCCGTATTGTTTATTCGGACCATAAAATGGACCATGAGGAAAAATTATTGGTTAAGAAGTACGCAATCGGACTTGGTTTTAGTGGCGATAAGGCGGACGCTGTCATAGAGCGATCCGTTGAGATATTTGGAGGCAAACTTGATTTCGAGGATTATCTTTATTTGGTAAAGAAGTAGAAACTAGATTGAAATAAAAAAGGGGGGGGAGCAATTATGCTCCCTTTTCTATTGGTACCGTTCCAAAAACTCCTGAAGCTTTTCTACCATCTTTTTGCTTCCACAGAAAAAGGGTACTCTTTGGTGCAATTCGGTAGGTTGTATATCCATGATTCTTGTCTTCCCCCCAAAAGCAATACCATTGGCCTGTTCAGCAATAAACGCCATTGGGTTACACTCATAGAGCAACCTTAATTTTCCACTTCCCGTAACACTACTTTTAGGATACATGTAAATACCACCTTTAATCATATTTCTATGAAAATCGGAAACTAAAGATCCTATGTATCTGGAAGTGTATGGTCTGTCCCCTTCCTCCATTTGACAATATTTTATATAGTCTTTTACACCTTGGTGGAAGTGGATGTAATTACCTTCGTTAACCGAATAAATCTTTCCGGTTTCTGGAAACTTCATTTTTGGGTGAGAAAGGTAAAATGTCCCCAAGGCAGGATTTAAGGTAAATCCATTGACACCATCCCCTGTCGTATAAACTATCATGGTAGAGGTGCCATAAACAACATATCCCGCAGCAACCTGTTGATTTCCTGGCTGTAAAAAATCCTTAATGGTCACTGGTGTGCCTACTGGGGTGACTCTTCTATAAATCGAAAAAATTGTTCCTACGGATACGTTGACGTCTATATTAGAGGATCCATCTAGCGGATCTATCAAGACCACATATTTGTTTTGATGATTTTCATCACTGCTATTTATGGAAATAAAGCTGTCCTCTTCTTCAGAGGCTATACCACAAACAATTTCCCTATTTGTAAGGGTTTGAATAAATTTTTCGTTGGCAAAAACATCCAATTTTTGCTGATTCTCCCCTTGGATATTGGTATCTCCAACAGATCCAATAATATCTACAAGCCCTGCTTTGTTTACCTCGTGGTTGACCACTTTGGCCGCCAGTCGAATGGCGTTTATTAACTTAGAAAGCTCTCCCGATGAATATTGGAATGAATTCTGGTTTTCTATTATGAACTCCCCTAAGGTCTGTTTTCTGTTGGTCGTCATATCAAATAGGTTGTTGTCTTTACAAATATCGCCTATTTTGTGAAACTCGGTTTTTTAGTTTTATAATCTTTATTTAAATATATAACTTTGTGTTTTATTTGTAACAACTATGGATTTTTCAATTAGACCCTCACGCAAAGAGGACATGGCTTCTATTTTACAATTGATCAATGAGCTCGCAGTATTCGAAAAAGAAAGCAACGCCGTAGAGGTTTCTGTAGCCGATTTGGAGAAAAGTGGTTTCGGGGAAGAAAAACGCTTCCAATGTTTTGTTGCCGAAAAAGGGAATGCCATTGTGGGTATGGCTTTAGTATATCCAAGGTATTCGACATGGAAGGGGCCAATAATTCATTTAGAGGATTTAATAGTAACCGAGGAGATGAGAGGAAGCGGTTTAGGTACTGCTTTATTGAATGAAGTCGTAAAGTACGGTAATGAGCAGGGCGTAAAGAGGATTAGCTGGGAAGTTTTGGATTGGAATGAACCTGCGATTAACTTTTATGAAAGCAAAGGCGCCGATGTGAAAAGGGATTGGGACGTGGTACATTTAGATGAAGAGGGTATAGCCAATTATTTGGCCAATATTTAAAAATAGTAGAAGAATATTAAATTTATGAGAGTATTTAAGTTTGGAGGTGCATCCGTAAAAGATGCCGATGCGGTTAGAAATGTCGTGAATGTTTTGCAGCAAGTTGGCTATGAAAATACCCTTTTGGTAGTTTCTGCCATGGGTAAAACGACCAATGCGATGGAAGAAATAGTTAACGCCTATTTTAAGGATAAAAAAGAAATACCTTCAAAAATAGCGGATATCGTTGATTATCATAACAAAATTCTTTCGAACCTTTTTGAAAATAAGCAGCACAAAATATATAAGGATTTTAAGGTTTTAATTGATGAAATCAACGGTTTTTTAATTTGGAACAAGTCTCCGAATTATAACTTTGTGTATGACCAAATCGTGGGTTATGGTGAGTTGATTTCTAGTGTGATTATTAGTGCATATCTTCAAGAAGTAGGTATTTCCAACAATTGGTTGGATGTTCGAAACTTCATTAAAACAGACAGCATTTATAGGGATACTACCGTTAATTGGGAAAGGACCCAAAACAATGTTGCGAATATAGATAAGAAGGTCTTGAATATTACTCAGGGATTTTTGGGAAGCGATGATAATAACTTTACCACCACCTTGGGGAGGGAAGGGTCCGATTATACGGCCGCTATATTTGCCTATTGTTTAAATGCCGATTCAGTTACTATTTGGAAAGATGTACCGGGTGTTTTGAATGCAGACCCTAGGTATTTTAAGGAAACACAGTTGTTGAACACTATTTCTTATCGCGAAGCGATAGAATTAGCCTTTTATGGAGCCTCCGTTATCCATCCCAAAACACTGCAACCACTTCAGCGTAAAGAAATACCATTACACGTCAAATCTTTTTTAAACCCAAAAGACCCTGGAACTACGGTAGGAAAGGGCATGGGTATTGAACCAAGGGTTCCCTGTTTTATCGTAAAGAAAAATCAGGTTTTGATGAAACTTTCTTCTTTGGATTTTTCATTTATGGTAGAGAACAACATCAGTGAGATTTTCAAACTTTTCCATGATTATAAAATGAAAGTAGATCTTATTCAAAACTCGGCCATTAGTTTTTCCGTTTGTGTGGATAATAAGTTCGGTGGTTTGGAAGATCTGTTGCAGCAATTGAAGAGTAAGTTCAAGGTGGTACATCATGAGGACGTATCTTTGTATACCATACGACATTTTAACGCTCAAGCTCTTGAATCCTTACAGAATGGACATGAAATTATGTTGGAACAACGAGGCAAGGAGACTGTTCAATTGGTAGTCAAATAGCTAGAATACTTCTTTCATTTCACTAAAATAGTGACCTCCAGATTCTATTTTCCTATATTTATGCTTTAGAACAGGAGAGGAATATGGGTTTAGTAACCGCAAAGGAAGTAGCCAAAGCTATTAACTTATCCAAGTACGGCTTTTTAGGAACCTTTATGGGATGGATATTGATGAAGGTAACCCGTATTTCCGGTATCAATACGTTCTACGACAGTATTTCCCATTTAGAAGGAACCGAGTTTACCCAAGCTATCTTAGATCATTTTGAAATTGATTTTCAAATTCCGGAAGAAGAGTTTAAAAGACTACCCAAAGAGGGTCCTTTTATAACGGTAAGTAACCATCCTTTGGGGGCAATCGATGGGGTTTTGTTAATGCACCTTTTAATACCAAGAAGGGCTGATTATAAAATAATGGCCAACTTTCTCTTACAACGCATGGTACCCTTGGAGCCCTATATACTTCCTGTAAATCCGTTTGAAGGACATAAAGGTGTTATTAGTAGTGTAAGTGGCTTTAAAAAAACCTTACAACATTTAAGGGACGGTAATTCCTTGGGAATATTTCCCGCAGGAGAAGTATCGACTTACAGGGATGGTAAGCTTATAGTTGATAAACCTTGGGAAGTTGCTGCCTTAAAACTAATCAGAAAGGCAGAGGTCCCCGTTGTTCCGATTTACTTTCATGCAAGAAATAGCAAACTTTTTTATAGACTTTCCAAGTTCAGGGATATTTTTAGGACGGCCATGATTCCATCACAAGTGTTCACACAACATAGCCGACCCATTAAAATAAGGATAGGACAACCTATTTCGGTACAGACACAGAAGGAACATGCAAGTCTGGAGGAGTTTTCAGATTTATTACGAAGAAAAACCTATATCCTTTCCAACGCTTATGAAAAAGAACGATTGATTGATCAGTTGCCGGCTTCTCTTAAGCTACCAAAGCCTCCTAAAAAAATTGCTTCAGCTATTCGCAAAGAAGTGATGCAGGGCGAAATTGAAAAATTACGGGAAAAGGATTGTCGTCTGCTACAAAGCAAAAATTATGAGGTCTTTTTAGCAAAGGAAAAAGACATGCCTTTTATTCTAAAGGAAATTGGCAGGCAACGAGAAGTTACCTTTAGAGCTATAGGCGAGGGAACCAATAATTCCATTGATTTAGATAAATTTGATACCTATTACTACCATCTTTTCCTTTGGGACGACGCTGAGCAGTGCATTGTAGGAGCTTATAGGATGGGTATGGGGTCTGAAATTTTCCCGGAGTACGGTATAGATGGATTCTATCTACAAGACTTGTTTCGTGTTGAACCGGAATTATATGGGATGATGAAGAATTCCATTGAAATGGGCCGGGCCTACATCACCAAGGAGTATCAACAAAAGCCTATGCCATTATTTTTACTTTGGAAAGGTATAGTCCATACTACCTTAAGACATCCAGAACATAAATATCTAATAGGCGGCGTGAGTATAAGTAATCAATTCTCTAATTTTTCCAAGTCCTTGATGATCGAGTTTATGAAATCTAATTATTGGGACCCATACGTTGCACAGTATATCCGACCAAAAAAGGAATTCAAGGTAAAGTTAAAGGACGCGGACAAGGAATTCGTTTTTGATGAAACCCAAGCCGATTTAAATAAGTTCGATAGGATGATCGATGAGGTGGAACCGGGTAGCTTGCGATTGCCGGTACTCATAAAAAAGTACATCAAACAAAACGCGAAAGTCGTCGCTTTTAATGTGGATCCGTTGTTCAACAATTCGGTGGATGGATTAATGTACATTAAAATTGCCGATCTGCCAGAAAGTACGGTAAAGCCAGTAATGGAGGAGTTTCAGGCCGAATTGGAGCGTAAAATGGCCGAAGCACAACAAAATGCGGATAGCTAGTCCAGTCCTACGACCTTGCTTCTTCTTTCATACAAAACGTTATCTATCCAAACCCCATGTAGCTTACCCACGCGTTCCCTTTTTCCAATATGTCTAAACCCCAGGGATTCATGAAGTTTAATACTTTTTGAGTTGGAAGGAAAAATTCCAGATTGTAGCGTCCAAATACCCTCCTTTTCACTCTCTAAAATAAGGTGTTTCATAAGTGCTTTTCCAATACCTAGCCCCCTGAAATCTTTTGCTATATACACACTTACTTCGGCCACGCCCCTATAAACATTACGGCTGGAAACCGGAGACAAGGCAGCCCATCCAGTAATTTGGTCTTTTTGGATACCTACAAAGCGACAATTTTTTAAATGGACCTTATCCCAATTATCATAAGTAGGGATTTTGGTTTCAAAGGTTGCAAAACCCGTATCTATGCCCTCTTTATAGATTTTGGATACTTGCCCCCAGTCGGAGGCAAGCATAGTTCTAATTAAATTCACGGAAACTAATGTTAACAGCAACCGCTACCAGGAGCACATTCAGAGACCGACTCTTCTATCGTTTCGGGTACCCCACAGGTTTCCTTAGCCTTACAATCCGTTTGTTCCACGCCTAGATGAAAAATAAGATTGTCACCATTTACTTGATGGGCGTTTACGTACAACTGTGCCGTGTGAAAGTTGGGGTTGCTATATTCAAATTTTACTTCAACTTCTCTTTCCATAGGTTTGACTTTATCCACTTTATTTAAAATGGATAGCGCCTTGTATGCGGACATGTAGTCCCTTTTATCTTTCTCTTTTGGACTTTCCCATAGTTGAATAATGGTTTCCTTCCAATAGTCTGGTCGTGCGCCACAGTCAATAGAATCGATAGTTATATTTTTTACTTCGGTAATGTGATAATTTGCACCCACAAAGGAACCTGGGGTATATTCAAAAAGTAAATTTTTATTTGGGTTCTCATTTAGGATGTTTAAAAGTTCTTTAGTCTTCATGTCAGAAAAAATTTAGTTAACAGCAATTTGTTTTGGTCGTATTAAAAAATGAGTTTAGGGTTTCTTGAATCGCAGACCATTTTTTAAGATTGATACAATAGCATACCTTTTTTCCGGCTATCTCGCCAGAAATTAAATCGATACTCTTTAACTCTTTCAAGTGTTGTGATATGGTCGGTTGTGCCAGTCCAATTTCATCCACAATATCATTACAGATACAGGCTTCTTGTTTGCTAATATATTCTAGTATGGCAATCCGTGCAGGATTGGCCAATACTTTAAAAACAACGGCCAAATCATTTTGCTTTTTGTTGAATATCTGTGTTTTAGTAATTCCCATCTCTTATATTTATATATCGCAATATTACGATAATAAATTTAAATAAAAAAGACTGAAGAATAAATTCAGTCTTTAAACATGACTTAAAGGCTTTTGAACCAATCTTGGAAGTATTCGCCAAGTCCAACAATCGGCACCATTTTATCATTAGCGGCATTTACCAGACTAATTATAATAAGAACTACACAAATAATAAAAGCAAAACATCCAACCACTGGTATTATACCTAGAATAAACCCTAAAATCCAAATCCCTAAGGTTTGCCTGATATAATAACTACCAAACTCAGACTTATTCTGACTATTCATTATTAAGGCAACTATCCATCCTATGACGGTAATGTGTGCAATGATGGCAACTGTTTTGCCATTGTCCGGATTTTGGGGGTCAAATGTTTTTTTTACGTCTTCTTTGAAGTCCTTGGCAGCATCCTCTGCCTTATCTCCGAAATCTTTGTTTTCTTCTGACATGGTATTGTTTTTTTTTTGGTGGTTAACTGTTCTTTAAATGTAAAGAATAAAAGTAAATCACAAAAATACTTTATCAATGGGTTCCCAAAGTTCTAACTTATTTCCGTCAGGATCTAAAATCCATCCGAATTTACCATAGGAATATTCCTCAATTTCTCCTACAACCGTTACTCCTTCCTCTTTTAGTGCTTTTAAAAGTCCGACCAAATTTTCCACCCTAAAATTCATCATAAATGGTGATTTACTAGGTTCAAAATATTTGGTGTCCTCATTCATTGGGCTCCATTGGGTCGAGCAATCGTTCCCTTCCTTATCTTTCCACCAGAATGTACAGCCATATTGGTCTGTATTTAGTCCTAAATGGTTCTTGTACCATGTCTTAGTTTTATCGGGGTCAGCTGTCTTAAAAAAGATTCCGCCCAATCCTGTAACTCTATTTTTCATCGTTTTTTAGTTTTTTTCTCGTAAAGATTGATCCAGTCCTGCACTGTTATTTTACTACATAATTCACCAATTAAATCATAAGGGATGTCATCCATGCTTTTGAAACGAATGCAGCTTTTACCCATATCCAATTTTCGCTTGCAGTGCTTTGGAAATTCCTTAATGAACCAATCCAAAATATTTTTATCGGCATAAATCCCGGAATGATATAGCGCTATGTAGTTCTTTTGGGAGGCAAGATTAACAAACGGTAATGGAAGTTCCGGTTTAACATGGTAACCATCTGGGTATAAATTATGTGGAACAACATAGCCGAGCATCCCATAGCTGATCTGTTCCTCAAAACCCTCGGGAAGATTTTTTAGGATACGTTCCCTAATTTTTGAAATTACCTCTTTTCTTTCGGCAGGTAATTGTGAAATATAATCTTCGGGTGTGTCGGCCTTGTATTGCATTTTAGATATGTTGGTCTATTAAAATTGGATTTCCATCCGGGTCGAGCAAGGTAATACTGCCAGGGCCGGCACCTTGCTCAACCTCACGGACGAGATTTAATCCCTTAGCCTTCAATTCTTTTTGAATCTCCCTAACGTCCGTAAAATCCTCTAACGTATTCGCGTTCGAATCCCATCCCGGGTTATAGGTAAGAATGTTTTTCTCGAACATTCCTTGAAATAGCCCTATGGTAGAAGTTTCGTTTTTAAGAATCAGCCAATTTTGTTCAATAGCACCATGGAAAACTGAAAAGCCCAAGGCTTCATAAAATTCCTTGGAGGCCTTAATGTCCTTGACACTTAGGCTGATGGAAAAAGTACCTAGTTTCATATTTTTAGTTTTTGTTTTTGCAGGATAAAAGCGGATATCAATGAAATTATAAAACCTAATAAAACCACTGTTATGAACATAAGGAGAGCCATTGTGCTACTGCTCCATTCGGGTATGGGCTCCATATGGCCTTGGGCCTTCATCGTTTCAACATATTCCTTATAAAAGTTGGGATTAATAAATGCAGTATAGATATAGTCCGCAATTGAAACTCCCAAGGCTGGGAAACCGGAAATCAAGATACCGACGCCCAAAGCCTTCCCTACCGAAATGGTACCATTATTTACATTATCTCTATAGTGTTTAATTCCAAAAAAGACAACCGAAAGAGAAGCAATCATGGTAGCATATCCGAAAATTTCGGCAATGGACAAATCTGAATCTTCCAAAATGACCAGGCCCAATAGAAAAAGGCCAAGTCCTAAAAGAAATCCATAAAGGCCAAATTTTAATACGGTGTTTTTCATATTATTTATAGATTAAGATTCTAAAAATAAATCTATAACTACCTACAAATTAAGTATTCATACTAAAGTACCAAATTAATTTTTTGGGCTAAAAAAGCCATATTCAAAGAATTTGAAGTTCTTTGGCAATTTGTACAGCTTGAGTTCTCCTTTTGGCATTTAACTTAAAGAGCAAATTGGAGACATGTGTTTTTATAGTACTTTCCGTTAAGTAAAGTTTGTCCGCTATTTCCTTATTGGATAGGCCCAAGGCAACCTCTTTCAATACTTGGTACTCCCTTTCGCTAATTTCTAATTTTTGGACTTTATTTAAATCAACATTGGAAGTGGCATCGTCTTTTTTTTGTAGACTTTTTTTATTGAGGTAGATTCCAGTAAAAAAGAAAATAAGAGCTACAAGAACCAAAATTAATTCAATGTTCGTGTTTCCTTGTATTAAAATGTAGGTGCTTATTTTAAAAAATAACACTAAGGCCAAGCCCAAAGTGCCAAATAGTATTACCGTCTTCCGCATGTCATAAAGTTAGCAAAATTTGGATTTTATCTTATCCACTATTGTTTGTGCCAATTTGATTTTGCTTTCAACGGTCCATCCTGCAACATGTGGCGTAAGCAACACATTATCGGACCGAGTCAAATATTCAAAGGCTTCGGGAAGTCCGTTCCCTGTAAACATATTTTCAAAGGACGACTTTTCATACTCCAACACATCCAAGCCTGCTCCGAGCACTTTATTGGTTTTTAGAGCGGATACTAAGTCTTCTGTTTTTATACATTTTCCACGGGCCGTATTTATGATCCAGATATTCTTGTGAAACTTGTTTAGAAATTCCGAATCGATCATACCTATTGTAGATTCGGTTTGTGGTACATGTAAACTTAAAACATCCGTTTTTTGATGCAACTCCATAATACCCACCTGCCTAGCATTTTCATCTTCAACGCCGCCTTCAATATCATAGCAGATGACTTCATCGACATCAAAGCCTTTCAATTTTTTTGCAAATGCTTTACCCATGTTCCCATATCCAATGATACCCACAACTTTACCTTCAAGTTCAATACCCCTGTTTCCTTCTCTGTCCCATGTACCATTTTTTACTTCGCCATGGGCTTTGTTGAGTTTATTGAAAAGAGATAATAACATTCCCATGGCGTGTTCCCCCACGGCATTTCTGTTGCCTTCGGGAGCTGCAGCGAGAAAAATACCCAGCGATTTGGCATATTTGGTGTCAATATTTTCAAGCCCTGCCCCTAAACGTCCTATAAATTTTAAGTTTTTGGCTTTGTCCAAAAAAGAGGCATCTATGGAAAACCTACTTCGTATAATAAGTCCGTCATATTCTTCAATTTTTTCCTCTATTGCTTCTTTAGACGAGTTATAGTCTTCATCATTTTGAAAACCCAGCTCGTTAAACTGTTCTATAATTAGTGGGTGATTGGTGTCTACGTGTAAAACTTTCATTCTTCTTTCCATAAATTTTGTAACCATTTTTGTGCTTTTTTTAGTTCCGGCACATAGGAACAACCTTGAAAGTGGGAGCGTTCTTCAATGATAATATACCTAATATTACTCCCCGCTTCCTTAGTTTTTTCCACCCATTCCGATGTTTTTGTAACGCTAAAAAGCTCATCTTTACCCCCATGTATGACATAAAGTGGCGTGTTCAATTTTTTGTTGATCGGATATGAACTTGCCATAGGAATCGCGGCTGAAAAAAGTTCGGGATAATGTTCGGCAAAATACCAACTGCCATTACCGCCATTACTATAACCCGTTACCGCGATTTTGTTTGCGTCAACGTTCCAGTATTTAATGGCATTACCGACCAAATTCTTAACTTTATTTATATTATTCCCCGTATTCCAAAGTTGATTTTGTCCTTCAGGTGAAACAATTATGGTTTCCTCATCATCCAACCCGGGTAAGGCAAGACATTCAAAAAATGTTTTATAGGTGTCGCCTCCACCGGCCCAATGAAGGGCAATAATCAATCGGTATTTTTTATTGGAAACATTCGGAAAACTTATCATTACCGGATATTTATTTTTAAAATCGTTCGACAGTGTTGTACTTTGGATACCCGGCTTTTGCTTTATTTTTATAAATGATTTTTCAGACGGACTTAGTTTTTGAGCAATGCTTACTTGAAACAGAAGGCAAAAAATAACTATGAATATTAGGGCTGACCGACTCATATCTTAGGATATTCCGTTTGTGTGAGTTCGTGTTGTACGGCCCCTGTATGTGCCGTACTAAGCTTTTCAAAAAGTAATACATGAACTTCCTCACCATTTTTGGTCGACGGACAATGTTCTACCCCTTTCGGTACAACTATAATTTCACCTTCTTTTACAACTTCTGTCCTATCTCTAAATTTCATATAGAGGGTCCCTTTGAGCACTTGGAAAAGCTCATCTTCATTTTCATGGGCATGCCATACAAACTCATCCTTTATTTTTGCCAAGAGTACTTGCATGTCATCTACAACGGCAATTTGGTGGGGATGCCAATTTTTATCAAAGAGGGAATGCTTTTCCTTTAGGTTGATAGCTTTCATAGGGTGTTTTTATTGGTTTTCCAAGTGAAAAATGGAGTGACATTAACAAAGAATTAAATCCCAAGAACCACTCTGGCAATCATAAAGTAAATCAATATTCCAAAAATATCATTACTTGTGGTTATAAACGGGCCCGTGGCAATTGCAGGGTCTATACCTCTTTTGTGCAGGAACAACGGAATAAACGTACCGATAAAACCGGCGACTACAATAACTGCAATCAAGGATATGGAAATAGCAAGTGAAGAAAGGAAGGCTCCTTGCCATACCCAAGTGAATAATAATAAGATGGTTGCTAAAATTACGCCATTGAGCAGGGCCAAAAGCATTTCTTTAACAAGTCTATTGCCAATGCTTCCCTTTAAATCGTCATTGGCCAAACCCTGAACAATAATAGCGCTGGATTGTACTCCAACATTACCGGCCATGGCCGCAATCAAAGGTGTAAAAAAGAAAAGCACTGCGTGTTTGGCAATCATTTCTTCGAACCCACCCATAATGGCTGCAGCGCCCAATCCTCCAAAAAGACCAAGTATCAACCAGGGTAAACGCGCCCTGGTTAACTCCCATACACCATCATCCGCTTCAACATCCTGCGATATACCAGCCGCCATTTGGTAATCTTTGTCCGCTTCCTCTCGTATTACGTCTACAATATCGTCAATTGTAATACGTCCTACCAATCTGCCAATTTCATCCACAACAGGAATAGCCTCCAAATCATATTTGGACATAATTTTAGCGACTTCCTCCGGTTTTTCATTGACGTTTACGGAATCGACCTTGGCAATGAAAACGTCCTTTATATGAGTTTTTGTGGAGGTGGTCAATAAATCCTTCAGGGATAATCTACCAATAAGTTTATCCTCTTCATCTACGACATAAATGGAATGCACGCGGGTTACATTTTCAGCCTGGGCCCGCATTTCCTTAACGCAAGTTAACACGTTCCAGTTCTCCCTTACCTTGACCAATTCTTTGGCCATTAATCCACCTGCAGAGTTTTCATCGTAGCGTAACAGGTCTACAATGTCTTTGGCGTGCTCCCGATCTTCAATCTCAGAAATTACTTCTTGGACGATTTCTTGAGGAAGTTCGCCAACAATATCCGCAGCATCATCCGTATCCAATTCACCAAGCTCTCCCGCAATCTCTTTTGACGATAGATTACCCAGAATGGACTCCCTGACATTTTCATCCAATTCAGTTAGGACATCGGATGTTTTCTTGCTATCCAGTAGCTTAATTAGGTAGGTGGCTTCCTCTTCGTTAAGCTCATTTATTATTTCCGCGACATCGGCATAGTGAACATCGTCCAAAAGGGTTTTTAGATTGGTATCCCTTTGGTTTTCGATAAGCTCTTCTATCTGAGCTATAAGTTCTTCTGTTAATTTAAACGGTGTCATCTGCTATCTTCTTCGTCAACGCAATGAACTCGGAAACGGAAAGCTGTTCCGGACGCTAGTCAAATATAGCATCTTCTTTAAGATTATCGGAAAGTCCCAGTGTTTTTAAACTGTTACGAATCGTTTTTCTACGTTGATTGAAAGCTGTTTTTACCACAGTGAACAATAATTTTTCGTTGCAGTCCAAGTGGTAGTCATTTTTTCTAGTAAGATTCAGTACTCCGGATTGCACTTTTGGAGGTGGGTCAAACACCTGTGGGTGTACGGTAAAAAGATATTCCGCTTCGTAGAAAGCTTGGGTCAGAACAGATAAAATTCCATAGGTCTTGTTGCCTTCTTTTGCACAAATCCGCTGTGCCACTTCTTTTTGGAACATTCCTGAAAACTCGGGCACCTGATTTCGCATTTCCAACATTTTGAAAACAATCTGTGTTGAAATATTATATGGAAAGTTACCTGTAATCGCAAATTGATCATCTCCGAAAAGCGTATGGAGGTCGTAATTGAGAAAATCTGCCTCTATCACTTTAAAGGAACCTTTTCCTTGTAATACCTTTGGGTGCTCTAGGGCAAAACTATGGTTTAAATAGATAATGGAATCGGCATCCAAATCCATTGCAACCAAATCGATACCCTCCTTTAATAGATATTTAGTGAGTACCCCGGTACCGGGACCTATTTCTATAACATTCCTGTAGCCTTTAAGGGAAAGTGTCCCCGCTATTTTTTTTGCTATTTCTTCGTCCTTAAGAAAGTGTTGCCCAAGGTATTTTTTCGCTTTTACAGGACTGTTTCCCTTGGATTCGTATCCGTTCCCATAACGCTCAGTTTTTTTCTTTTTTCTCTTTCTTCCCATATCACCATTTTAAGCGATTACTTTGCCAGATATGTCCATGCCTTTCTGCCAGAACTTAAAATGACCTCTATTCTATTATAAGCTTCACCTTCATAAAAATCTGCCTTTTTCAGCTCTTCGTCTGTAAGAATATATACTTTTCCGGAAATTTGATCTTGTGTGTTTTCCGTAAGTTCCAAAGTGGGGTAGCGCCCCGCTACTTTATGGTCAGAAATTCTATGACCATGCAAAGTATCATCAAAGCCTCCCAGTAATCTTGAAAAAACACCTAATTGTATCTCTTTTTCTTGAAGCGTACCATAGGTAAACAAATGATGGGTCGCAGAATTTTGATGTACATAAAATTCATCGATTACTTCCAACTCTGTCCTAAAAGAAATTAATTGATCAGCGAACAGTCGTAATCCTTCCTTCCTTAGTTGCGGTGCGTCCTCTTTATAATACCTTTCAAGTATTTTTTTATTTGCTACCGTGTACTGCACGGAATAGGTTTGCCCGGTACCTTCTTCTGAAACTACTTTGGTCATCTTTGCACCTAAAAATTTGCCCGTAGCTAGTACTTGTGGGATATGAACGGTTTTCATCCAGTATACCCATTTAGTATGTGCCTTATCCTCTATATTGCTGGTTACGTTATATATGTACATGATAAATTGAAGTCCTAAAAATCTTTATGGAAGTTTAATTTTTAATTTGATCAAGAAGCATTAATTGATTGCGTCTCCTCTTAATATTCTAAAATTCTTTCTGGCCTGCGGAAAATAGTAGCTGTCCTGATAATCGTAGATAATACGTTCATAATGGGCCTTCGCTTTTTCGGGTTGGTCTAAAATATTCCTATATAATTCTCCAAGAGCAAAGTAAGCATCATCGGCCAATATGCCATTACCATAGAATTCTATAATCTTTTGATAGTTAAGTTCCGCGGCTTCGTATTTTTTTTGAGATTCTAATAACTGCGCTTGTTTTAGTAACGCCTCATCCTCAATTTTTTCGCCTTTATGGTTTTCTAGGATATCGTTCAAACCTTCAATGGCCTCATCCGTTTTGTTCTGATAAGCCAAAAAGTCTGCCCGTGCATACTTCTTTAAAGCCGTTTGAGTGGAGTCTTCCAATGAATTATCCGATATTAAAAGACTTAACTGCATAGCATCGTTGGCAATTAATTGAGATGTTGATCCCCTAAGCACTTTAAGCTGGGTTAGCGCCCAGTCAAAATCACCTTTGTAAAAACTGGTTTCCGCTACTTTGTAACGGGCATTTTGACCCATAACATCGTTTTTTAATTTATCCTGTACCTGTGAAAAATAAATAAGGGCTTCATTGAAGCGTTTGTCATAGACCAAAATATCGCCGAGCGCCAACTTTATGTAAGCTTTACTTCTTTCGTTCAAAGGAAGTTCCAGACTGTTTTTCAAGATGTCTATAGCAGGACTAGGGTCATTTCTCTTAAACGTGAGAAAATTGGCATAGGCAACCTGTAGTTGAAGGGTCTGGGATTGATAACCATACTTGTCAATTAGTCCTTCATACTGTTTTTGTATGTTATCCAATTGATTTTTGCCGGTCTCCTCCAAAGCTATATCGATTAGATGAAGTTCGGCGTTCAACTGGGTTATTGGGTCACTGGATTCCTTTTTTATATATTCAAAGATATCTTTGGCAATCGAATTTTCATTTTCCTCGAGGGCCATGGCACCGAGATTTTCCAATCTTCCGGTTGTACTTCCTTCCATACGTTTGTAAATGGCCTTTTCTTGCCTTAAAGCACTGCTAAATTGCTTTTGCTTAACGAACAGCCAGCTCAATAATTCGTTCCAAAGAATATCCGGATTTTTTTGTGCCCTTTGGAGTAGGGTCATTCTAAGCGTTTGATTATTTACATCTTCCGGGTCGTTAGTAACGAAGTCATCAATACTTCTTAAAATATTGGATTTTGATGTTTTGTTATTTGCCAAAAGTTCCAAGTAAGCATTGTACATACGTTCAATATCCCCTTGTTCGCCATAGATTCTTGCCAGTTGGTAATTATAATCCAAAGCAGGATTGAGCTCCATTGATTTTTGATACGCCAATATTGCTCTATCCAACAGACTATATTTTTGAAATTGATAGCCTAACGCATATCCATAATTAGGGTTCTGCGCTATATACTCCAAAGCTTCGTCATAATATTCACTGGCTTTTTCCGGTAAATCTTGTAATGAATAGTTATAGCCCATTTCAATCAACAAGGTTGGATGCGGGTTACGTTGATTTAGCTGATTCCTTAAATAATTTTCTGCATCCTCGTAACGTTCTAATTGTTGATAGCAGGCGATTAATCCCTGTAGAAAATCTGTCCTTCTTGGACTTTTTTTTGCTAGTTTTTCGTAAAAAACCACTGCTTTTTCAAAATCGCCATCGGCAAAATACTGTTTGGCCAAAAAATCTTCTTGGGCACTTATTGTTAATGAGAATAGTAGAAATGTAAAAAGTCCAAGAAACTTCATAATTGAAATTTATCAAATTTACGGAAGCTGACTAAAAGAATCTGTTAAGTGAAGCATAATTAGGTCAATGGTCTAAATTGTATTTGACAATTGTGCAGCAAAACACACAGTTATTCAAACCCACTGGCCAATGCTTAGGCACGTCAGCGCTTTAAAAAAGTACTTCCTGAGATTATAAAGGTTAGCACAGATGGTGAATTCATATGTGCTTTACGCAGGGTCCAAATGGGATATCAATGGGAATCCTATACAATGAAAAATAACAACCTGTAACTATTAATCGATAGTATCAAATCCGCAATAAGGTATAAGAACTTTTGGGATTTTGATTCCGTTGTTGGTTTGATTATTCTCCAGAATTCCTGCCAATACTCGCGGTAAGGCCAATGAACTACCGTTCAGTGTATGTGCCAACTGACTTTTTCCGTTTTCGTCCTTGTACCTAAGTTTTAACCGATTGGCTTGGTAGGTTTCAAAATTGGAAACGGAGCTTATTTCCAACCATCGGTCCTGTGCGGTAGAGAACACTTCAAAATCATAGGTAAGTGCAGCCGTAAAACCTAAATCACCCCCACATAACCGTAAGATGCGGTAGGGCAATTCTAGCTCTCGTAGAATATTTTTTACATGTTCTACCATACCATCTAGTGCCTCATAGGATTTAGAAGGATGTTCAACACGTACAATTTCGACCTTATCAAATTGGTGAAGTCGGTTAAGCCCACGTACATGTGCGCCATAACTACCAGCTTCCCTTCTAAAACATGGAGTGTACCCCGTATATTTAACTGGGAAATCACTTTCCTGCAGTATGGTGTCCCTTAGAATATTGGTTACAGGAACTTCCGCCGTAGGAATTAAATAAAGATCATCAGCGGTGACGTGGTACATTTGACCTTCTTTATCCGGTAATTGTCCCGTTCCAAAGCCAGATGCCTCATTGACCAAATGGGGTACTTGCATTTCGGTGTAACCGGCAGCCGTGTTTTTATCCAAAAAATAGGAAATTAAAGCTCGCTGCAAACGAGCTCCCTTTCCCTTGTAAACGGGAAACCCGGCACCCGCAATTTTAACTCCAAGCTCAAAATCGATAATATCATATTTCTTGGCAAGTTCCCAATGAGGAAGTGCATTCTCCACCAATTCAGGAATATCCCCTTCCTTAAAAACCTCTTCATTGTCCTCTTCGGAACTACCTGCCGGAACCAAATTATTAGGGATATTGGGTATTTGATATAAAAGGGATTGTAGTTCTTCTGCGGTATTGGTTAGATCGTCTCCTAATTGCTTGGATTCGTCCTTAAGAGTAGCTGTTTTTTCCTTTAGGGCGTTCGCCTCCTGTGCTTTACCTGACTTGTAAAGCATACCTATTTCCTTGGAAAGTTTGTTGGACTCTGCCAATACATTATCCAATCGAGTTTGTACAGCTCTTCTTTTTTCATCTAAAAGAAGTACACCGTTCAACATGGATTCAGCATCAATATTACGCTTTTTTAGTGCGTCAATAACCTTCGCTTTCTCTTCTCTAATTACCTGTAATTGTAGCATTAATCCATATAATTTGGCTGCAAATTTAAGCTAAACTTATCACTTAAAAGGCATATTTTTAACCCCAAAATATAAAGGCCTATGGTTTTTGAACATTTTGCGTTGAACGTTAAGGAAATTGATAAGGTGGTTCATTGGTATTGTAAGCATTTAAACTTGAAGGTGGTAAGTAAGCAAAAGGAAGCGCCGTTTATGACCTTTTTAGCCGATAGTAAAGGAAGGGTGTTTTTGGAACTATATAGTAGGGAGGATGCCAAAAGCAAGGATTTTAGGGATGAACATCCATTGACTTTTCACCTTGCTTTTGAATCTGGTGATGCCGAAAAGGACAAAATTAGATTGGTTGCCAATGACGCTACTTTTGTTGAAGAAATTTACAAAGACGACGGTAGTCATTTAGTAATGTTAAGAGACCCATGGGGTATGCCATTGCAATTGTGTCAAAGGACTACAAAGTTTTAATCTTCTAGTCTCGAGTGAAAAATCCAAGCGCTATGTTTAAAAGGTTTCCAAGGAATATTGGCTAAATCTACCTTTGGGTCAATAAACGGAGCCGGGGGGTGTCCATTAATACGTACTTTGGAATTAATAAGATAGACGGAAAGGCTTTTGCTCTCCTGAGATAAATCACGTTTAAGGTATTGTGCAAACTGCCAGGCAAAATCAGGATAGGAGAGTACTTTTCTTTGTTGTCCCTTATTTAGGTATTTTTCTATATCGATATATAGTTCTTTGCCATTCTCCCGCACTACTTTAAATTGACCTGAACCACTTCTCGACCTAAGCATCATGCGCCAGCTCATTCTATGACCTTCTTCTGTCCAAAGTACATCATCCTTCAAAAAGTGATGTCTTACCGGGAGTATAAGTTGAATCAGGAAAAATATTCCAAACCCGATAAGAAACGCAGTTTTATATTTTGGAATCGCTATTTTGAGTATTTGATAGGGTGTTTTTTTCTTAAAGAATAGTTTTCGAATTGTTTCTGGCTCAAAAAAGAAAACACTGAATGCAAGAGAGAGATACGGAAAAATTCCTATTTGAAATATAAATGAATTGAAGAGGTGAAAAAAAATGGAAGCGACAAAAGCAAATTTTCTAGTCGGTTTCCAGAGTAAGGCCGGCACAATGAGCAAATCGAAAATAATCCCAGCCGATCCAATTATTTTATGGACCCATGGTTGTTGTAATAGCTCCCCCACCAGAAAATAATCGGATTTGGGTTGCATTAACAACTTGATCATACCAAAATCCAACCAATCGCCGTATAGTTTTGCTATAGAAGCATACGTATACACAATAAGCAATTGGAGTACAATCACCCACTTAATATAGCTATACATAAAATTTGCCTTTTGCGTTTTCCCCAAGCGATTATCCAAAGCATAGGCGGTATTTGCCGGAAAAAAGCACATAAAAAAGGAAATAAGGATGAGTAGGTAATAGTGATTATTGTATGCTGTCTTTTGCATTAAATAACTTCCTGTCCAAAGCAATGTAAAGGTTATAATCGAAAATCGATATTTATAGCCCAGGGCAATAGTGATGCCCAAAAGACCCATAATTGAAAAATAAACATACATTCCAGGCCCTGTAAGGGATTCTAACCAAGCAAAGTCAATAAATGGGAATGTATAGGTGGGTTCTATAAGGTTTCTTTTTAACCACCCTGTGGCAATGGCTCCAAAACATTCCAAAGCAACAAGTATCCCGAAGAAAATACGAAAAATGATGAGCGGGCTGTTGTCAATTCTCCGAAATAACAACGTGTTGACCATTACATTTTTGATATGAAATTAAGGGATTTTTCTCTGTCCATTGCCAATTGATTTTTTAAGTCTTCCAACGATTCGAATTTCTGCTCGTCCCTAAGCCTTGACAATAGATCAATTTGAAGCTTTTTCCCATAAAGATTTTCATCAAAATCAAAGAAATGAACCTCTATAGTTTTTTTCGTTCCATCTACAGTGGGGTTGTAGCCTATATTCATCATACCATAAACTACATTTTCATTAATAATACTACTTACAATATAAGATCCATTTTTTGGAATGAGCTTATAGGACTCTTCAATGGCGATGTTCGCTGTAGGAAACTGTATCTGCCTACCCAATCCTTTACCTTTTTTTATGGTCCCGGTTAACATATAATTGTATCCCAGATAGGAATTGGCAGTTTCAACATCCCCTTCTTCCAGGGCTTTTCTGATTTTAGTAGAACTTACGGAAACATCGTCGATTTCCTGTGCTGGAATTTCTTCAACTGAAAAATCCAAGGTATTTCCAAAGGCAATTAAGTCAGAAATGTTTGCGTTTCTGTTTCTACCAAATCTGTGGTCGTATCCTATGATAATTTTCTTTGATTTTAATGTATTGACCAAAAGGTCCCGAACAAACTCGGTTGCAGAAAGTCTGGAGAATTCCTTGGTAAATGGATGTACAACCAATAAATCTAAACCCATTTGCTCCAATATGGCTTTCTTTTCCTCTATGGTGTTAAGGAGTTTTATGTCGGTATCCTTTTGGAGTACCATACGTGGATGAGGAAAAAAAGTAAGGACAGCGGATTTGAGATTTGAATTCTTGGCGTGATTTATGACTTTTTCCAATATTTTCCGGTGTCCAATATGCACTCCATCAAAGGTACCAATGGTAATGGCAACGGGATGTTGTTCGTCGTATTTGGAAATGCTTTGGACTGTAATCAACTGTGCTAGAAAATAAAAAGAACTATATTTGATTTGGAGATAAAAGCCTCTCAATGATTGCTAAATTACGTCTTGTTTTTTCAATTACCATAGCATTTCTTTCCTTTTATGGGTTTGCGCAGACCAAATACTGGCAAAGTGTTGGGCTTAGTACCCTGGATCGCCAAACCACCTTAAGACAATTGGATTTGCAAGATGCCCGGGCCTTTAGCTTAGACGAAAATGCTTTAAAAGCAGCCCTTTCACGGGTTTCCATTAGTAACAAGACTTCGAAAATTGTCTATTTTCCGGATGAGGATGGTGCTCAGATTGCATACCGTGTTGAGGAGTCCAAATTATTTGCGCCAGAGCTTTCAAAAAAATATCCGAATATAAAATCGTATCGAGGTAGAAGTTTAGGTCCACATCAGAAAACAATATTTTTTAGTGTTTCACCCAAAGGTGTACAGACGATGGTGCTGGACCCTACCAAGCAAGGCACGGTTTTTATGGAAAAAGGAGTGAGCGGAGATTATTTGGTATATAATGGTAAGGATCATAATACTAAAAAATTAGATTTCATTTGTAAAACCAATCCACAGGCCTCAGCACCACAAACTATCCCTTCAACTGCAAAATTAGTGGACGACCAAAGCCTAAGAAAATTTAGAGTAGCTATTGCTGCTTCTGGAGAATACACTCTATTTCATGGGGGAACCATCGCTGATGCACTTGCTGCAATAAATGCCACGCTAACCAGGGTAAACGGTGTTTTTGAAAGGGACCTCGGGGTAACCTTGGAGTTAATTGCGACCACAGATCAAGTTATTTACACTTCTCCGGATACAGATCCATTCTCCGGGGGGCTGAGTTCACAAACTCAAAACACATTGACCAATGTTATAGGAGAAGAGAATTATGATATCGGTCACTTGTTTAATCAAGAAGATAATACTTTGGATGGGAACTCTGGTTTTATTGGTTCTGTTTGTCAGGATAATAAAAAGGGAAGTGCTTACACAACTTTATCATCTCCTCAAGGAGATCAATTCGATATTGACCTAGTAGCTCATGAAATGGGACATCAATTTGGTGCTAACCATACTTTCTCTCATTTATCGGAAGGCACCTTGGTCCAAGTAGAACCAGGAAGTGGAACTACGATAATGGGATACGCAGGAATTACTGGGGCTAATGATGTTGCCCCTAATTCCGATGATTATTTTCATTACGTGAGTATTGTGCAAATTCGTGACTATTTGCAGACGATAAGTTGTGGCGAAACTATAGTTTTAACCAATAATGCTCCAATATTAAACCCGGTTAATAACTATACCATACCTGTGGGAACGGCTTTTGTTCTACAAGGGGATGCAACCGATCCGGATACTACAGATGTGTTGACTTACGATTGGGAACAGATAGACAATGGAATTGTGACACAGGCGACTTTTGGCCCAAATAACCCTACTGGAGCTATGTTCCGTTCGTTACCGCCTTCCATTTCACCTGAACGTTATTTTCCAAGGTTAAGTCGAGTCATTTCTGGGAATCTCACACAATCCACACCTGTTGAAGGTGGCGTATGGGAAACGGTTTCCAATGTACAACGAGATTTAAATTTTTCGTTAACGGTACGTGATAACGTTTTAAATGGTGGGCAATCAGCTTCGGATGAGGTCACGGTAACGGTTACAAATGAGGCTGGACCTTTTGCGGTAACCTCTCAAGATACTGAGGCTACTTTTACTGCAGGTGAAGCGGAGACTATTACTTGGGATGTAGCAAACACCAACTTGCTTCCCATAGCATCCGAAACGGTGGATATTTTTCTTTCTGTTGATGGTGGAATAACTTTCCCTAATTTGATTGCCCAAAATGTTGTTAATGATGGAAGTCATGCCGTTGTTATCCCAGGGGGATTTAGTACGGATTCTGGAAGATTCATGATAAAGGCATCGGATAATGTTTTCTTTGCTGTAAATACTACGGATTTTTCCATTGAGGAATCAGAAGTGGTGTTGAATTTTGACGATTTAAACTATGAGATATGTAAACCGAACGATCTGGTTGTTAACTTCAACTATGAGACGTATTTGGATTTTACGGAACAGAGTACACTTAGCGCTGCTGGGCTTCCATTAGGCTTAACGGCTGTTTTTTCGCAGGATACGGTTTCCGTTTCCAACACACCTATAGCTATTACTTTTTCAGGTACGGAAAATTTAGCTATTGGCAGCTATTCTATAGATGTGGTTGCTACTTCGATATCCTCAACTAAGAGTGTTACTTTACAGCTCAACGTCTTTGATACCAATTTTTCTGAAGTTGTTCTTACAAACCCTACGGATGGAAGTTTGGATGTGTCCAAGGATGTCCTATTGGAATGGGAGGGCGATTTGGTAAGTACCTCATATGACGTTGAAATTGCCACTGATACCAATTTCATGGATATCGTTGAGTCCAATACTGTAGACAGCAATTCGTATTCACCGGCCAACTTATCGAATGAGACACAATATTTTTGGAGAGTAAAACCCTTAAATAGTTGTGGAGAGGGCACATTTGGGGTACCTTTTAGTTTTACAACAATCCAGTTTAATTGTACCAACAAGGCAAGTAGCAACCTGCCCGTTTCAATTTCACCTGTGGGTACACCCACCATCACTTCGAAGATTTTCTTTTATCAGGATTTGAACTTGGCGGATATTAATGTGAATTTAGATGTTGAACATACCTACTTGTCGGATTTAGTTATCAGCCTAACATCGCCAGCCGGAACAACGGTGGTGCTGGTTTCAAGCGCCTGTGGGGATAACTCCGATATTAATGCAATATTCGATGATGAAGCGGCCGAAACGTTTACATGTTCAGGAACACCGGCAATTACCGGCACGGTAAGACCTATAGGGACTTTAAGTTCATTTTATGGGGAGTCAATTTTAGGGGAGTGGACTTTGGAAATACAGGATAATGCCGCCTCTGATGGTGGAAGGTTAAATAATTTTTCTTTAGAAGTTTGTGTAGAGGGCGATTTTAGGCCGGATGATGATCAGGACGGTGTTTTTGATGATGGGGAGGATTTATGCCTTAATACGCCTTTGGGACAGGAAGTTGATGAATTTGGTTGTGCCATTTATAGATTTTCACAGGAGAATTTCAATGTAAGTCTAGAGAGTGAAACCTGTAGGGACAAGGACGATGGTTCCATTAGAATTGTGCCAAAAGTATTCTTGGATTATGAGATTACCGTAAATGGAAATGGCACAAATGTTACTGACAATTTCACAAATAGTTTCAATTTAACGGGTTTAAGCGCGGGTATATATTCTATTTGTATTAATGGAACAGACGGGACTATCACCTACGAACCCTTTTGTTTGGAGGTGGTTATATCGGAGCCTGAGCCCCTTAATGTAACTTCAAAGGTCTCTTTGCAGTCCTCCCAGGTTCAAGTTGACATGGAAGGCGCCAAAGGATATTATGTGGAACTCAATGGTAATACCATTTACACGGGAGATCATAAAATAATATTGGATTTATCTTCGGGTATTAACTTCTTAAAAGTGTATACAGATATTCCCTGTCAAGGAATTTATGAAGAGGAAATTATCCTTTCAAACGGTCCGGTAGTCTTTCCAAACCCCTTTGTGGATATCATACAACTTTATTTTGATACTCCAACACAAAAGGCATCCGTTAGTCTATTTAGTTCCGATGGTAGATTACTTAAAACAGATAAAATAGAAGATGATTTAATTTCCAAGGAATATAATTTAAGTATGTTGTCAACTGGAATGTATTATCTTCAGTTTACTAACAAAGGAGTAAGGAAAACAACTAAGATTATAAAAAGATGATGCGCACCGTAGTACTTTTTATTTGCTTTTTTGCAGTATTTGGTTGTAAAAAAAAGGACGACCCAAAACCTCCCGAACAAGCACAATTGTTGTTTCCGGATAAGAATTCTGAATGTACAACGGGTGTGGATCAAGATGCCACTACCAGTAGAGTAACCTTTAGATGGCAGAGGTCCGATAATACGGATAGTTATGAATTAAGGGTTACCAATATAAATACGAATACCGTACAGACCATTTCAACGCCAAATACGACCTCTAGTTTACCACTATTAAAAGGCCAGCCCTATTCTTGGTTGGTCCGATCTAGAAACAATCAGGTAGACAATACTATTTCAAGTGAAACATGGAGTTTTTATAATTCTGGATCAAGAACGACTTTTGCCCCATTTCCAGCTGAAATCCTTACTCCGAATATGTCCGAAAAAGTCTTTAAGGACATCAATAACGAGGTTACCTTATCTTGGTCTGCTTCGGATTTGGATAATGATATTGAAAGTATCGAAGTCTATTTTTCGGAACAAAATCCACCCACGGATTTGGAGGCTACCCTATCCAATAGTTCTTCCTCCTTAAAAGTTTCGGTCGTATCCGGTACAACGTATTACTGGAACGTAATTACCAAGGATGCAGAAGGTAATGCAACAAATTCCGGCGTTTATACCTTTAGTGTGCTATAATTTGTTTAAGTACCATTAAATTGGTTCATGGTACGGGCCACTCCAGATAGTACAAATGATTCTATAATTTCAACAGATTTTTCAAGGCGCCCCTTTAATTTGGAATTTTCCTCCTCATTCCACGTTCCCAATACATATTCTACTTGTCTTCCCTTACCAAAATCAGCACCAACACCAAACCTGAACCTGTTATATTGGGTAGTTTGCAATACGTGTTGGATGTCCTTTAGCCCATTGTGGCCTCCATGGCTTCCTTTGGTCTTTACCCTTAAAGTTCCATAAGGAAGATTAATATCATCGGTAATAACTAGTAGATTTTGAACAGGGATTTTTTCTTTTTCCAGCCAATAGCGAACAGCCTTTCCGCTCAAATTCATATAGGTTGATGGTTTAAGGCAGACAATACTGCGTCCTTTTAGTTTGTGGATTGCTACCTCGCCCAGTTTTTGGGTTTTAAAATCCAGTGCTCTTTGATCTGCTAAGGCATCCAGAATTTTAAAACCGATATTGTGTCGCGTCTCGGCATATTCATCTCCGATATTACCCAAACCGACTATTAAATATTTCTTCATAGGGTCAACCTCTTCTAAAATGGGTTCTTCAAAACCCAGTAAATTTTTCAGAAATTTAAACATACTACAAACAGCAACGATTCCTTAAAAATACAAAAGCACCCCGATAATTAAACCGGAGTGCTTTTTCCTTTAATTTCCCAGAACTATTCTTGAGCCGCTTCTTCAGCCGGTGCCTCCGCTCCTTCTGAACTAGCTTCTGCCCCTTCTTCTCCTTCCAGACCTTCTTCATCTTCCTCATCCGTAACAATTGCGGCACGAGCTGTTTTAACTTGTACTACTGCTGTAGAGTCGGGATGCAAAATAGTAAAATCATCATTCAATAAACTTTCAACTGCGATATTCTGTCCAATTTTAAGTTTAGAAATATCCACGTCAAAGAAATCCGGTAATTTATCCGGTAATGCTTTGATAGCCAATTTTCTTTTTCTGAACAATAGACGTCCACCGTTTCTAACTCCGGGAGAGTTCCCTTGCAACCGAACAGGAATGTTCATGGTTACCGGTTTGTCCTCAAATAATTGATAGAAATCGATGTGCAAAATGTTATCCGTTACAGGGTGAAACTGAATATCCTGCATAACGGCTCTTACCTTAGTTCCATTGTCCAATTCAATTGCAACTGTATGTGCATTTGGAGTGTAAACCAAGTCTCTGAACGCTAGTTCATCTGCTGAAAAGTGCAATGGCTTATCCCCTCCGTATACTACGCAAGGTACCTTTCCAGCATTACGTAGGGCCTTTGTTGACTTTTTGCCCACGCTTTCTCTTTCTGATCCTTTAATTGTAATTGACTTCATTGTATATATTAAAAATTAATAATTCAAAATTGCCATTTCTCCTTTGTGTCAATGCTTTACCTACATTAAAAATTTGGAGGATATGGAGTTGTTATTGTGTACTTTATGCATTACATCCGCAAACAGATCTGCACAGCTAAGTACTCGTACTTTATCGCTTTTTATCTCTATAGGAATGGAATCTGTAATGATTAATTCCGTTAATTGAGAATCTTCTATTTTTTCATAAGCATCCCCCGATAACAATCCATGGGTCGCTATGGCCCTTACACTGATTGCCCCTCTTTCCATCATTAGGTCCGCAGCCTTTGTCAAGGTACCGGCGGTATCTACCATATCATCTACCAACACTACATTTTTTCCTTGAACATCACCAATGAGCTCCATGTGGGAAATAATATTGGCTTTAGCTCGCTGTTTATAGCAGACTACCACATCACTATCCAGTGCTTTCGAATAGGCATATGCTCGTTTTGACCCTCCCATATCCGGTGAGGCAATGGTTAAATTGTCCAATCCAAGATTTCTTAAATAGGGAAGAAACAGGGTTGAGGCAAACAAGTGGTCGACAGGTTTTTCAAAAAAGCCTTGAATCTGGTCCGCATGTAAATCCATGGTGATGATTCTCGTTGCACCTGCGGTTTCCAACATTTTAGCAACCAATTTGGCGGCAATGGGAACCCTAGGTTTGTCTTTTCTGTCTTGTCTTGCCCAACCAAAATAAGGCATAACCGCAGTAATATGACGGGCAGAGGCTCTTTTGGCACCATCAATCATCAACAACATTTCCATCAGGTTTTCCGGACCGGGGTGCGTAGAACCAATAATAAATATTCTTGCACCTCTTATAGACTCTTCAAAAGAAGGTTGAAATTCCCCATCACTGTAACGGGAAAATATGACATTGCCCAAATCCACACCGTATGCTTTTGCAATTTTCTTACCTAAAATCGTACTTTGGGTACAGGCAAAAAATTTAGGTTCTGGAACTCTATATGGCATGACTTGTCTTGTTGTATCATTATCCCCGAAAAGAAAAACTTGGAAGTCCCTGTTTTCTAAGGAGGTGCAAATTTAGAAATTAATTTGTCTTGCTAAAGTATTATTGTTTAAATTTTTGATGTGGTAAAGAAAATATTTTTTAGTTTTGCAGTCCTATTTTATAAGCTCGAGTGGCGGAACTGGTAGACGCGCTGGATTCAAAATCCAGTTCCTTTGGAGTGTGGGTTCGATTCCCACCTCGAGTACTTAAGGCCTCAACAGAAATGTTGAGGCCTTTTTTGTTGCTCAGGTACAACATGTGCACATTTAACTTTTGTTCGTAGATCACGCTCATTAATATTCATAATTTGGAGGCTTTTGGCACATAAAACCCTTCATTACGTAGAAAAGAAATTTAAGCTTTTCAATTTTTTTGACAAACTTAATTGGAAAGAATTCCGCTAAACACTTTCATGATTGAGTAAGGGCAGCATCAATATTTAGAACATGGCTATGATTAAATTATGACATCGGATTCTAGGCATTTCATATACTTAAATGAAAGATTCACAACAAAAACTGGCAATGCAATTCAATAGTATTAACTTTAAATAAAAGGGAAGTTAAAGATAGGAATTATGTATTCTAAAATCTACTTGATTGATGACGTGGAATTGGTAAATCTAATGCATCTTATGATGCTTAAAAAGTTGGGATTGGAGGATATGGTCGTCTCATTTACTAATCCAGTAAAAGCTTTGAATCATTTACGAATACATGAAAAAGGTGAGAACCCAATTCTAGTTCTTTTGGACATTAATATGCCAGAAATTAATGGTTTCCAGTTCCTAGAATGTATGGTTTTGGAAAAATTTACCACCAATATAGATGTTGTTATTGTAACTTCTTCTATAAACAAAAAGGATAAGGCAATAGCCAAAACCTTTCCACAATATATTATGGATTTTGTAACTAAACCATTAAAAATAGAAAAAATAGAGGAACTGCTGCAAAACCCTATTAAAAGAGCTCTTTGAACGTTTATTCCATTTAAGAAGAAACAAGATGAGTTTACCCAAATCTAAAATAGAAAAATAATAATTCTACCAAATATTTCCATGGCAATCATACCTAATCTTTAAAAGATATGTAAGCGGTACTTTTAATCCTTAAAATTTAATGTTTGGGTTTGCTCTACAATGGTATGTATTATTTCATCCAATTCTTTTGAAGATATTTTTAGTTTTTTCAGCCAAAATGGTAATTCTTCCATTTCTAAATCTATATTCTCAATCACCTCGATAATACCTAAAATTCTTGCTAGTGGTGCCCGTACTTCATGAGATTGTGTCCAAGCTATATTCATTAGTTTTTCATTTTGGATTTCTATGGTCTTTATATGATTCAATTTTTCAGTTACATCATTGGATTGAACGATGATTCTCTCCATACCGTCTGTTTCTCCTTTAACTTTTTTGCAATAAAAATCAACTTTTATTTGTTCACCACTCTTTAAACAATGGGTAAAATTATTGTTTACTACTTCTAAATGATGATTTGAGAGGCGTTTCGATATGTTTTCGGACTCCTCTTTTGGATGTAATTCGAAATAGGACTTTTTCTTATACTCCTTTAAAGTATATCCATACTTTTCAATTGCCGATAAATTTGCGTTTAAAATTGTATAATCATCTGCATTTAAAAGCCACATAGGTTGGGGACTGAAATTGAAAAGATTTTCAAAGTTTGAACGTTCACTTTCAATTTGCGAAATGAATTGTCTCCTGTTTATCGCAAAATCTATGCTTTTATGTAGCAAATTTGGATTTAACTCATCTTTCACCAAAAAATCATACACACCCAATTGAAGGCTTAATTGAGCAATAGACACATCTGAATAACCTGTTAAGATTAGTATGGGAATATCGTTTGCAGCGTCAAGAACTTTTTTTATAAGATCTAGACCGTTCCCATCATGTAAATGTGTATCTAAAAGAATAGCAGAAAGGGTTGATTTATTTTGTTTAATAGCTAAAACTGTTTCCTTAAAATCCTTGCTGCGTTTAAGCGCTATATTCTTGAATTTTTCATGCAAATAATCTTCAACAAGTATAAAGTCACCATCATTATCTTCAACCACTAACACGGTGATTGGTTCATTGTGTTTAAAAACGTTATGCATTTTCCTATTTGGTTAGGGTAGTTATCTGCAACCAAAATTCTTCAATTTTTAGAATTGCCTTTAAAAAATCCTCCATATTAAGTGGCTTTCTTACATAACTGTTGGTGTGGTTTTCATAAGCTTTTTCAATATCCTTTTCATTTGAGGAGGTGGTCAACATTATTACGGGAATTTTTTTGAGTATTGGGTCGCCTTTTATTTTTTTTAATACTTCATGCCCATTAAATACTGGGATGTTTATATCCAATAGAATCAAATCAGGTTTTTTTACTTCTGTGTAATCCCCTTTTTTGTATAGATAATCAAGAGCTTCTTGTCCATTTCTTGCAACATTGATTTCTGTTTTTACTTGGCTTTCTTCAAAAGCTTCCAGGGTAAGGAGAATATCTCCTTCATTATCCTCCACCAAAAGAATATTAGCTAATTTCATTTTTCTGTATTTTATGTTTTCTATTTTTTGCTATGGTAAAGAAAAACGTTGTGCCCTCACCAACTGTTGATGTCAGCCATATTTTTCCATCTAAAAATTCAACACACCTTTTAACGATAGCAAGACCAATTCCTGTTCCGGCATAACTTTCTCGATTATGTAATCTTTGGAAAATAACAAAGATTTTATCATAAAATTGAGCATCTATCCCTATTCCATTATCGGTTACTGAAAACTTCCATTCATTTTCCTTTTCCTGAGATTTAATTTCTATAACAGGTGCAATTCCTTCTCTGGCATATTTAATGGAATTATCCAGCAATCCATGAAAGATTTGAGTCACTACGGCATTGTACGTTACTATAGATGGTAATTCTTCCGATTTTATGATCGTTGAACTTTCTGCTATAACTTTTCTTCTTAATTGTTCGTAGCTGGTTATGACTTCATTTAAGTTTACTTCTTCAAGATCATCAGAGGGTTTACTGGCCCTAGAATAGTCAAGTAAATCTAAAATGATGTTTTTCATGCGTTTAGCACCATCGGTGGCGAAGTAAATATATTGAAGCGCTTTATCGTCCAGTTGGTCTTCGTACTTTCTTTTTAATTGATCCATAAAGCCAGAAATCATTCGCAATGGTTCCTGTAAATCGTGGGAGGTGACAAATGCAAATTGTTCCAACTCTTCATTAGAGCGCTCAAGTTCTTTAGTATACTGCTTTAGTAACTCCCTGTTTTTAATTTCTTGTGTAATGTCTGTTGAAATACCAATAATACCCCTCAAATTTTTCTTCCCATCATAGATTGGAGAATTGGTAATCTTGACTGTAAAATTTGTGCCATCCTTTTTCTGTACTTCAAAATTGCCCGACCAGGACTCCCCCTTCTTCAGCATTTCCATTATTTTCCGGGCCTCTTCTTCATTATTTTCCAGAGTGGTAAGTTGCATGATATTCTTCCCCAAAGCTTCTTCAGCTTTCCAACCATACATAATCTCGGCGCCTTTGTTCCAGTAGTTAACTTCCCCCTCTAGGTTGGTTGCTATTGCCCCCTGCCTAACCATGCTTAATAAATTAGCTTTGAACCTATTTTCTTTTTCAGCTTTTTTTCTTTCGGTAATATCTATGTTAGTACCTATCATTCTAATAGGGTTTCCTGAAACCTCATCTCTTATTACGATAGCTTCTCCTGCAACATATCTAATTGACTTATCATGCCTAACCACTCGAAATTCTGCGTTAAATTTGGAAAGGCCTTTTAATGCATTTTGTAATTCCTCATTAGCTTCATCAACATCATCAGGATGAATTTTGGCTTCCCAAGCTTCAAATGCACCTTGAAATTCGTTTTCTTCAACATCAAAAATATCGTACATGGTATCGTCCCAAATAAGGTGGTCATTTACCACATCCCAATCCCATATGCCAATATTTCCAGTTTTGGTTGCAAGACGTAATCTTTCTGAGGAAGCAATTAAATCTTCTTCGGCTTTTTTTCTTTCGGTAATATCTAAAATTATAGCAATGAAGTTACTATAGTCGGCTTCCTCAACTAATTTCAAGTGGACCTCTACAGGATAAAGGCTACCATCTTTACGCTTATGTTCGGTAAAAAATATTACCTTCTCTTTTTCATGACTTAATAAAGGAGAAACTAATTGGTTAAAGGACTCTTCTGTGTACTCAGGTTTTATATCTAATGGAGTTAGATCATGTAATTCTTGCTTTGTATAACCAAGGTTGAGCATCGCTCCTTTGTTGACATAACCGAATTTAAAGGTTTTGGAGTCGAACATGTAAATTTCGTTCAAGCTGTTTTCTAGCGTTTCTTGAAATCTAGCTTTTTCATCTTCTGCTTTTTTTCGTTCTGTGATATCAAAACGAATGGCCAAATATTGTACGGGTTTGTTTTTATCATTTAAAAAAGGTGTTATGGTCGTATCCACCCAGTAATAGGAGCCATTCTTTGCTTTATTTTTAACTTCTCCACGCCATACTTTTCCTGAGGCTATTGTTTTCCATAACTCTTTAAAAAAGCTTGCAGGATGGTAGCTAGCGTTAATAATACGATGAGTTTTTCCAAGAAGCTCTTTTTTGCTGTAGCCCGATATTTCACAAAAATTATCGTTGACAGAAGTTATCACCCCTTTCTGGTCTGTGAAAGCGATAATGGCAGATTGGTCCAGTGAATATTTATAATCTCCCAAAGCTTTTATACTTCTTTCTAATTCTAGAGCTGCAGTCTTTTGCTCATGAATATCTTGAATACTACCATAAATACGCGTACATACACCGTTAATGAATTCTGCACTAGCATTACTTCTAACCCACAATTCCTTTTTATTTGCAGTAATTAAAACAGCTTCTATTTTATAGGGATCTCCAGTTCTTATACATTCTTCAACATTAGACCTTACCAGATCATGAAAGTCTTCTCTATAAAAGTTAATTGCGCCCTCAAAGGTTGGTATAAAAAAGTTAGGGTCTGTCTTATGAATTAAGTGGGTCTCTTTTGTCCAGTATACAGAATTATTAATAAGATCAACCTCCCAACCTCCAATTTTGGCTAGTTTTCCTGTTGATGTTAATAACTCTTCGTTTTTAGCCTGTTGCGTATTGTCAAGAATAATAGAGTTAAATAGAATGGTGCCATCTGCTAAAAAACTAGGACTGCCAAAACCTAAAAGGTTACGAACTTCACCTGTTGGAGATACATATTTTGAACGACTTATCCACTTTGATTTTGTTTGGATAGACTTTTGAACACTTGCTTGAACTTCTTCAAAATCGCCTCCCAATTTGATTTGGTCCCATATTAGTTTTGAGTTTTCTATAACTTGATCAGCCGTAAAACCCCAAATTTTTTCAACATCTCCAGATACATGCAATAATGCATCTGTTCCATCTGGATAAATAGCATAATTGTAAATTATTCCAGGTATATTGTCAGCCAGAGATTGTAGCCTATTTTCTGCTTGCTTGCGCTCGTTTATATCTTGAAAACTACCATAGACTCTTACACACGCACCATCAATAAATTCGGCTTTTGCTGTAGTGCGCACCCATCGCTCCTTATTACTACAAGTGACAATAACCGCTTCAATTTCATAGGACTCTCCAGTTTCTATGCATTTTTCAAAACTTGACAGCGCAAATTGGCGAAAATCTTCTCTGTAAAAATCAATTGCATTGTCCACAGTGGGAACGAATGAATTTGGGTCTGTTTCGTAAATTTTATGGACCTCATCTGACCAAAATACAGTTTGTTTAACCAGATCTACCTCCCAGCTTCCAATTTTGGCCAGCAGCCCAACATGCCGGTTCAATTCTCTAAGGTTTTTTTCTTCAGTGATGTCTTTGGCAACCGCATAAATAATACCTTGCTCTGGTAAAGAAGTTGCAGTCCAGCTCAACCAAATGACTTTGCCCGCTTTGGTAATATATCGATTTTCAAAACTGTCTAGGTCTTTGCCATTGTATAGTTTGTTTTGATTTTCTTCTGTGAGCGATTTATCTTCCTCATGTACAAATGACTTTATTGGACGAGAGCGGATCTCCTCCAATGAATACCCCAATAACGCTAACCCCGCCGGATTGATTTGCTTAATATAACCATCAAAACCTGCCACACAAATCATATCAGGTGTGAAATTGAAAATTTGAGATAGCTCAACTTCTGTTTTCTTTCTGCTTAGCTCAGACCCAATGGTTGACTCTAATTTTAGAAACAAATCTAAATTCATAGAAAGGGCAGATTTGGCTTTTTCTGTCCCTATCAAAAGGCCACCTAATAGATTGTCATTGTGCATTAATGGTATAGCAATAAGCGATTTAATCCCTGCCTTTTCTGCTGCAGCTTTTCTCTTGAATAAATGCCATTCTTCATCAACGGATTCCCAAATAACTGTTTCTCTATTTTTCAAAACTTGATCTGACAAGCCTTCTTTTATGCCTACAGCGTTTAATTTTTTGGATTCCTTAAAAAACTGCTTGCCTGCCTTACTACCGGTGTAACTTGCTGCGCGGTTAAGCTTTTTACTGTCAAAAGTTGGCAACCATATTTCAGCAAAACTAAAATTATCAAAATGAACTACTTGTTCGCAAACAGATGATAGGCATGTGGTTAACTCATTGTGGGTGTTTTGGTTGAAAATATCGCTAATTCGGTTGATGAGGTCTTTTTCAAGTTCTTCTGTTTTTCGCTTTGTTACGTCTCTAAAAACATCTACAATGCCTCTTATCGAAGGATCATGAACCAAATTAGTCACAACAGGTTCAACCCACCTCCAGGAACCATCTTTGTGCTTTAATCTTGCTGTAAAACCCTCTATAGAAACTCCTGGTTGCTTAAAGGATTTTGCCAATGCGGCCTGGGAGCCTTTAATATCTTCGGGATGAATCAACTCCCAGATATCCATTTTCATTATTTCAGATGGGGTGTAACCTAGAATATTTTTAATAGCCTCAGATACAAAGTTAGTTTCACCCTCTGGTGAAAGAATAACAATACAGTCCATACTATTTTGAATCAGTGTCTCGAATCTTTTCTCAGTTTGAACAATTCGTTCTTCTTGCTCAATTCTATCTGTAACATCCCTCGAATTTGCAACGATACCCTTCACAGATGGGTTGTCTAACATATTCGTCAGCACGGTTTCTACCCAACGCCATTCTTTTTTGTGGTTTAAAAAACGATAAGGTTTCAGCGTGACTTTGTTTTCTGTAGGTACTTTTTGGAGACCAGCTAAGACTCTCGGCTCATCATTAGGATGAATAAATTCAAAGGCATTTCTGCCGATAAATTCTTCAGGTGATATTCCAAGAACAGCGTTACTTGTTGGACTCACATAGCTATAGGTGCCATCTGTATCCAGAATTCCAATTAAATCGGAACCCTCCTGAATTAGTGCTTTAAAACGTCTTTCACTTTGAAGTAATTTCTCTTCTTGTTCAATTTTTTCTGTGATATCCCTTGAATTAATAACAATGCCATTAATCGCTGAGTTGTCTAACATATTTGTTAGTATAGATTCAACCCATCTCCATTCATTTTTATGGTTTTTAGCACGATAGGGTTTCATTATTACCCTATCCTCTTTTATTGATTTTTCCAGTTCGGCTGCTGTCTGTTTTTTATCATCTGGGTGAACAAAGTCAAATGCATTTTTACCAATAAATACTTCAGGAGGAATGCCGGCAATGGCAGTTATTGAAGGGCTCATGTACAAATAATGTCCTTTAATATCTATCACTGCCACCAAGTCGAATGCCCCTGTAACTAGCGCTTTAAAACGTTTTTCACTTTTGAGTAACTTTTCTTCTTGTTCAAGTTTTTCTTTGCCGTCCCTTGCCACGGAGTAAAAGCGTTTTGTACGCTCGTCCCATTTGGATGACCAGATATTATAAGCAATTCCACCATCTTTTTTTCGATACCTATTTGAGAATGATTTAATTTCTTGTCCGTTCCTTATAGTCGTATCTATTGAATCTGTAGCGGATAAATCCTCCTCAATTACCAACGACCTGTAAGGTGTACCCAGTAATTCCGCAGGGGAATAGCCCCAGTGCTCTTTTGCTGCTTCACTGACATAAAGAAACTCACCCTGCTCATTAAAAGTGCAGAATACATCCAAAGAAGAATCCATTAATTGTTTGGCTTCACTTTTATGGTTTACAATGTGCGATACATTTTTCCATTGACAAGCAACCGCATAAATCTTGTTCTCTTCGTTTTTTAAAGGTTCAAAAGTTGTTTGGCCATATTGTGTTTCTTTTAACTCAGAATTATAATAGTGATTTTCTGCTTCAAAAGATGCTCCTTTAAAAGCCCTTTTATAATAGGCTGCCCACTTCTCAACATCTTCTTTGCCAACGTCTTCGATAAATATCGACTCGTTCAGTTTATTTGTCAACCCAGGCACTACTTTCGTGAGGCCTTGGTATGCTTTATTGGAATAAAGCAATTGAAACTCAAGGTCAATAATCCAAAATGGAACTTTACTTTGTTCTAGAAAGATATTGGTCAACTGTAATTGTTCCATAATTTGGATTAAATATTTTGGGAAATACCGTATACTCAAATAGAAGGTAAGGAATGTTCTATTTTTAACAAAGAAAAACTCAATAAACTGACAGATTTAGATTACTGACTTCGATTATTTTGTAGTATTTTTATTACATTATGTAATAAACTATGAATATACTTTTGGTAGAGGACAATCTAGCTGATCTCTTTATTATACAGGAAGCTATCGACGAATTAGATCTTGCGTATCATTTAGAAACGGCAACCAATGGTGAAATGGCCCTTAAAAAGATTAAGGATATTTCGCAAAGGGATAGTATTGGTTTATTCGACCTAATTTTGTTGGACCTTAATATACCGAGCCCTGATGGTAGACAGATATTGAAATTTTTAAAGGCTGATTCAAGCTACGCTGATGTACCTGTTGTAATTTTAACAACATCCAGTGATTTGAAGGATATCAACTATGCGTATCAAAATCACGCTAATGCGTTTGTTACCAAGCCCTACGATATTGAGAACTTTTCCGAATATATAAAGAACATGTTGCTCTACTGGGAAAAACTCCGAATAGTATCCAAAAGGAAAAATGTTTAAACCAAAGGTGAATACTTTCCTACTTAAGTTTTAACAATTTATATTACTTATTATTAAGCGATTTGATGCTGCAAAGTTACTATCTGTGTATCTCCGGTTCAAATAGGGTTTATTAAATCTGTTGCGCTTCCTTCATGGTGAATTTTTTATCGATGTCCGCGTTAAAAGTTTAAAACTCTATTTTAAAAACATCGTCCTAATGCATAATTAATTGGGAAACTTCGTTAATAGAATACCAAATCGATTCCCACCTCGAGTATATCTAAAAACCACAACATGTTGAGGTTTTTTAATTTAAAGTAATGCCATTAATTCACGGAATAGCTCACAAAAGCCAACTTTTTACTATCCGGACTCCAAGAGGGTACGTTGATGGTTCCTTGGCCCCCAAAGAAAACGGGAGTGATATCACGAATCACCTTGGTTTCCACGTCCATAAGTCTGATTTTGACCTGTTTTCCGAAGAGGTGACTTTGTTTTTGGTCGGAGGTATAGGCTATGTAGGCAATCCATTTACCATCCGGGGAAGGGTGCGGGAACCAATTGGAATTCTCGTCAAAAGTTAGCTGTTCAGGTTTTTTTCCATTTGCCGTCATCCTCCAAATTTGCATGTGTCCCGATCTGTAGGAATTAAAGTAGATATATTTTCCATCCGGGGAATATTCAGGACCGTCGTCCAACCCCTCCGCAGTGGTGAGTCTTTTTTCCTTTCCGCCATTGATCCCAATGGTATATACATCATAATTACCGTTACGTTCAGCACAATAAGCCAAAGTTTTCCCGTTAGGGGACCAACCATGCCAATATGAGGGTACGTTAGCCGTTATACGCTTTGGTTCCCCGCCATTTATCGGCATGATGAAGATGGCCGATTTATAAGATTTGGAGGAAGGATTGTCTTTATCATTGTGGCTTATGGCCAACCACTTGTTATCTGGCGAAATACCATGATCATTGTTGCACTGGTTTGCAAAACCGGTATCAAGTAAGTTTAATTTTTTTGTTTTAAGATCTAAGGTGTATAGTTTGCCCTTACTGTTTACGATTAAATAACCGTCCGGATGCCAGTTGGGTGCCTCAAAATGTTCGTTAATACGTAACACGGTTTCTATTCGTCCGGTTTCTATGTCCACCGTTTGTATGTAACTGGTGGTGTCTATTTTGTTTTCGGGTGGATGCTTATAAAAATGCATGGATTGGCCAACAAGCTTCCATCGATCATTTGATTTATTCAAGAACCGCACTTCATAAGAAAGTGTTTCCTTTCCCAAGGTATCAACGGAAACTTCATCATGACCTACCCACGCCTTATTTTCTCCTATATTCATTTTATGGTTGAAGTGAAATGCGAATCCACCATTCCCGATCATATTGGGAGAAGGGTCTATTACCATCTCAACGGGGATGTTTATTACATTGCCATCCGCTGTGGACATGACCATGATACCATTTGGGGTAGCTTTCCAACATTCGGAATGTCTTTCCTTGTCACCTAAACGCCACGTGAGTCCCTCTTTTTCAAGAAGTTCAATGATATCAAGTGAGTCCTTGTTTTGTTGTGAATACATCGCAGTAGTTGTCAATGCTCCGAACAGTAAAATTAGAAACCTCAGTGTTCCTTTAATTTCAGTGAAATACTTCTCACGACAAATAGTGTGCTTCATGATTGCTTTTTTAGAAAGAATATGCCTTAAATATACATTTTTTGATTCCCAAAATTGCATACAACTATTTGTAAATGGGATAGTCTGAAATTATTGAACTTGCTGTTTTGGAACGGAAGGAGAAAAAGTTTGCAGGAACCTAAATTAGAATGCCTAACGTAATATAGATTTAATAAAGTATACCTTCTATCAAGGTAGTTACTTGTTTACACTGATCATAACGGCTTCACAACTCTGAAGGTCCGAGTTCAAAATTAAGTTTTCGGATTTTGATCCATCCGAAATTTCCACGGAAACCGTGTTTGGAGGGGCATCGCCCAAGTTGTGCGCATAGAGGAACAAATCATTGGATTTATTCGGATTCAGCTTCACCTTAAATTCGCGCTTGTAATAGGTCAGATAGTGTTTGGAGACTACCGGGGAACCGTTTAGGTATATGGATACAATGTCCCCATCCTGTCTTCCGTGGTCCCAAATTTTAATTGTTATGTTTTCATTGCTGAACGATAGTTCTTCGGTATAGGAAATTTTTCGACCATCGAACTGTTCCCTTATGGAAGGTTCGGGCTTGAGGCTTTCCTTGGTGGGTCCAGTGCTTAGAGCCTGAACCGGTTCCTTCTTTGCTTTCCTATTTCTTTTCTTTTCTTTTTTTGTAAGGCCTCTTTTAGCTTTTTCTGCCATCTGATGCTTTTTTTTCCGTTCATCGGATGCCTTGTTGGTAATGGAAAAGAAGGGTGTAACGAATTTTGCAATATTGAATTTATCATCAGGAAATAACTCTATACCCACTACTTGATATTGGTCTCCAGAACCAATGTTCTTGGCTAGTTCAATTCCATTCGCTGTACCCGAATTCTTAAAGGATCCTAGCTCCTGTACTACCATTTCATTTCTTACCAGGAAAAAACGGATCGATTTTTCTGTGTCAATATTTTTGGTATTCCACTCCAAAGTAACCTTTTGTGGAATGTTCCAAATGGTACCCTGAGCCGGGTCTGTAATCTGAATGTTTGATTTTTCTTGCGAAAAACCAAGTTTGAGCATCAAACAAAGAATAATAGGTATTACGGGGGATTTCATAGGAGGGTTAAAATGCAAAATAAATGAATTTCTTTTCATTTTAATAAAGCCAATAAAGCATGGGATTACAATTATAACGCTATTTACATTAAAATGTTGGGTTTATAGCCGTGGGTATGATGAAAACTGATATTTTTCTATGTCTAAAAATTGAATGATTAAGGTATACTACCCAATTGTGTGTTGAAAACACTATTTTTATAGGAAGCATATAAAATCTATTTAACAATGAGTTCAAGAAGAAAATTTATAGAAAATATTGCAGTTTCATCGATTGGGGTTTCGTTATTGAGTAACCCTACAAAACTATTCGCCTCACCTGATGATTATTATGAGGGTCCCATTTTAAGAGTCGCTATTATGGGGTTGGGCAGCTATGGAACTAGGGTCGCGGAAGCTATGTTGGATTGCAAAAAAGCCAAATTGGTGGGCGTAATAAGCGGCACTCCCTCAAAAATTAAAAATTGGCAACGTAAGTATAATATCCCGGAAAAGAATTGTTACAATTATGAAAATTTTGATGCCATAAAGGATAATAGTGATATAGATGCAGTATATGTAATTACGCCAAATGGACTTCATTGCGAACAGACTATTCGAGTGGCGAAGGCAGGTAAACATGTAATCTGCGAAAAGCCTATGGGGGTGAATGCCGAGGAAGGCCAGAAAATGGTGGATGCCTGTAAAGCTGCAAATGTAAAATTACTAATAGGTTACAGGATGCATTTTGAACCTAAAACGGTTCATGTCATCCAAATGCGCAAGGACGGGGAATTCGGTCAGCCAAAGTTTTTTCAGGGGCAATCAGGTTTTGTCATCGGTGACCCTACACAATGGCGATTAAACAAGGAACTTGCTGGTGGTGGTGCCATGATGGATATAGGAATTTATTCCATTAATGGTGCTAGATATGTTTTGGGTGAAGACCCTATTTGGGTGACCGCCCAGGAAACAAAAACCGACCCGGTTAAATTTAAGGAAGGAGTGGATGAGACCATACAGTTTCAAATGGGTTTTCCTAGTGGCGCTGTTGCCAATTGCCTATCTACCTATAATATGAATAATTTGGATCGTTTTTTCATGACGGGTTCCAAAGGTTGGATGGAGATGAAACCCTCCACAGGGTACGGCCCAATAGAAGGGCGTACACATAAGGGAGAGCTTGATCAGCCCCATGTAACGCATCAAACCCTGCAAATGGATGGTATGTCCGAATTAATATTCAATGATAAACAACCTATTGTACCCGTTGATGGAGAAGAAGGGGTGAAGGATATGAAAATCATTGATGCGATTTTTAAGGCGGCGAAAACAGGGGATAAGGTTGAGATTGAAGTTTAAAACGTATTTTCCGGCCCTAGAAAATATTGGGGCAGAGCAGATTTTATATTTCCGGGCTAACCAAGTTGGTTAATGGCTCCCCCCTTGAAAATTGAATGATGTTTAAAGCCGCCAATCGTGACATTTCGTTGCGGGCCTCTATGGTCGCAGAACCTATGTGGGGGGTCACAGCAACATTTTCCATAGTTAGCAAGGGGTTGTCCTTTTTCATTGGCTCGGGATTGGTAACATCCAGACCCGCACCCCAAATGGTTTTGTTTTGCAATGCTTTAATTAGATTTTCTTCATCATGAAGCCCTCCTCTGGCGGTATTTATAAAAATGGCAGAAGGTTTCATTTTGGAAAAGGCGGCGGCATTAAATAATCCTTTTGTTTCTTCTGAAAGGTTTGCGTGTATAGATAGGACATCGCTTTGCTCCAATAATTCATTAAAGGATACGTAGTTGGCATTTAGCTCTTTTTCAACTGAGGGGTTTGGTGTTCTGTTATGGTAGATGACTTTCATGTCATAGGCCCCGTGACAACGCTTGGCGAACGCACTTCCAATTCGTCCCATCCCGAATATCCCTACTGTTTTTCCCTTTAGTTCCATGCCTAAATTGGCCTTTGGCCTAAAATGTCCCCAATCCCCGGATATGATTTTTTTATGCATGTAGAACATTTTCCTGGAGACGGCCAACAAAAGCCCAAAAGCGATATCGGCGGTAGCATCGGTCATGGCGTTTGGTGTATTGGTAACGGGTATTCCCAGTTCTGCTGCCTTTTTTAAGTCGATATTATTGTATCCTACAGCGAACTGTGAAATCAACTTTAAATGTTTGTTCTGTTCCAGAAAATCGGCATCCAATGTATAAATACTTGATGATAACAGCACATCGTGCTCTTGGGTGGTCTGGAGTAGTTGTTCCCTGGTCATGGGGAGGTCTTGGGTCCACACGGTGACCTCAAACCCTTCTTTTTTTAACATTTCTATCCCCAAGGAAGGAAAGTTTAAGGAAACCAATACGTTCATGGTTTTAGTTTTTGGGCTAGTTATAGGGTAATAATTCTATTTTTCTAAAATCGATAGGGTGGCTATTGGATTGTAGGGAAATATATCCGCTGTTTACCGTGGAATCACCTTCTTTGATAAAAGCCCTTGCAAATTCATTTTCTGGATCGTACACGGGGTTGGCGTAGCTCATGATTTCCTCGCCGTTTACAAAATGCTTCACTTTTCCGTCTTGTACATCAATTTCAATGGTTACCCATTGATCTCCATGGAAGGTTTTGGCCACTTTTGCAGGATTACAGAACAGGTCACTTCGCTTTCCGTCTATTTCTACTTTCATTCCAATACCGCAAATAGCACCTAGTGGTCGATCCTCGGTTCCATTACCGCCGTGTAAGTTGTATTCCAGACAAATGGGGAAGCCTTGGTTCAGTTGAACGGTATTGGGGGGTTGGGTATGTATCTGTACCCCGCTGTCCCTATAGCCCCATTCGGGAGCACCGGCAGCGGTTTCGCCCACAAATCGATATTCTACTTTTAATCGGTAATCGGACAATTCCTTATCATAGAAAAGCGCACCAAAGCGCTCGCCAAATTCAGGTCCGTAGGCATCATACCGTATTTTCAGAATGCTGTCTTCTACTCTAAAAGTATTGCCAAAGTTTTCGTCTAAGGGATATCCGTTGATTTTCATGGTCCATCCGTTGAGGTCCTTACCGTTGAAAATGGAGACCCATTCTTCTTTAGCGGACTCTTTGGTGGTTTTATCTTCATCCTCCTTTTTTTCTTTGCAGCTCACTAGGCAAACAAATCCTATCAACAAATAAACTTTTAAAAGGTTAGGTATAGATTTTATCATCGTTTTATGTTCAAATTGAATTGAATTTTAAAAGTAGCAATATTCCAAATACTATATTTTAAAATATATTATGGAATATTTCCAATAATATGGATTTATTCCATAATTTAGTCTTCCTTTTTTGATTGATGATGGACAAAACTATTTTACATTTAGATCTCGATACTTTTTTTGTGTCCGTAGAGCGAAAGCTCGACAGTAAGTTGCTAAAAAAACCAATTCTTGTGGGTGGACTTAGTGACCGTGGGGTAGTAGCTGCGTGTAGTTATGAGACCCGTGGATATGGGGTGCATTCCGGGATGCCTATGAAAATGGCGAAGGAACTTTGTCCCGAAGCCATACAGATCAAGGGGAATGCAGGGACCTATAGCCAATTTTCGGATGTGGTGACCGATATCGTCAAGGAAAGTGTTCCTCTTTTTGAAAAATCCAGTATCGATGAGTTCTATGCAGATCTTACGGGAATGGACCGTTTTTTTGGCGCCTATAAATATGCTTCCGAATTACGGCATAGGATTATAAAGGAGACTGGGCTGCCCATTTCATTTGGTCTTTCGGTAAACAAAGTAGTTTCCAAAGTAGCCACCAACGAAGCCAAGCCCAATAACCAATTGAAGATAGATTATGGATTGGAAAAGCCTTTTTTGGCCCCACTCTCCATAAAGAAAATTCCTATGGTCGGGGATAAGACCTATCAAACATTGCGTAACCTGGGGCTACGAAAAGTACGGACCATACAAGAAATGCCCATGGATGTTATGCAAAGGGTATTGGGGAAGAATGGAAGGGTAATTTGGAAAAGGGCCAATGGCATAGACCATTCCCCCGTAGTTCCTTTTTGCGAGCGCAAATCTATTTCAACGGAGCGTACGTTTGATCGGGACACTATAGATGTAGTAAAGTTAAAGGGTATCCTTATCGCCATGACCGAAAACTTAGCCTACCAACTTCGCAGGGGAGAGAAATTAACGGCCTGCATTACGGTGAAACTCCGTTATTCCGATTTTAACACCTATTCCAAACAAGTACGGATTCCCTATACGAGTGCCGATCATATCCTTATTCCCAAAATTTTGGAACTGTTCAAGGCACTGTACAATAGAAGGTTATTGGTAAGGTTGATAGGGATTCGGTTCAGTCATCTGGTGTCAGGTAATTATCAAATCAATCTATTCGAGGATACCGAGGAGATATTGAATCTTTACCATGCCATGGACCATATTCGGAATCGTTATGGCGATAAAAGTGTAGTCCGCGCCTCTGCTATGGGAAAGAATACCATTGGGCGTATGCATAATCCGTTCGATGGCCGACCACCAATCGTACTGGCACATCGGAAACAATGAAATTTGTGATTTCACTCCAATGTACTTAAACTGTCATACATATTATAGCCTTAGATTCGGTACTTTTTCCGAAAAGGAACTCTTGTCCCTTGCCCAGGAAAATAAGGTGTCCCGGCTAGTATTGACGGACATTAACAACACTTCGGCTGCACTTAACTTTGTGCGTAAGGCTCCAGAGTTTAATGTGACCCCCATCCTAGGTGTTGATTTTAGGAACGGTGTGGACCAATGTTTTATAGGTATTGCCAAAAACAATGAAGGTTATTTGGAGCTTAACGACTTTTTATCGGAATACCTTCATGAAGAAAAAAAGTTACCGTCCAATGCTCCGGAATTTCAAAATGCCTATGTGGTTTATCCTTTTGAAAAGGTTTTGCTCAATGAAATGTTACATTTCAAAGAAAATGAATTTATAGGAATATCGATTGCCGACTTACGGAAACTACCATTTTCAAGAATAAAAGGACTTAAAAATAAGTTGGTAGTCCAGCAACCCGTAACCTTTAGGCATAAGAACGATTTTAATGCACACCGATTATTAAGGGCCATCGATAAAAATGTGCTGTTAAGCAAGTTGGACAAAACGGAGGAAGGTAATGAGGATGAAAAAATGTACCCTATTCAAAATTTAGCGGCCGCCTTCTCCGAGTATCCTTTTATTTTAGAGAATACAGAACGACTTTTAAATACCTGTTCCATTTATTTTGATTTTTCCGAGAAAAAGGAATCCCAAAATCTTCGAACCTATACAGGTACCAAGGAGGAAGATAATTTAATGATCGAAAGATTATGTCAAGAAGGTTTGCCCTATCGCTATCCGGATGGAGGGGAGGGTGTCCTAGAGCGCTTGGACAAGGAATTGGGGCTGATTAAGAAAAAAGGCTTTGTTTCCTATTTTTTAATCAATTGCGATATTGTCTCCTATGCACGAAAGCAGGGTTTCTTTTATGTGGGTAGGGGAAGCGGGGCAAATAGTATTGTCGCTTATTTATTACGGATTACGGACGTGGACCCCATGGAACTAGATCTTTATTTTGAACGGTTCATAAATCTATACCGTACCAATCCCCCCGATTTTGATATTGATTTTTCCCATTGGGATCGTCCAGCGATGACACAATACATTTTTAAGCGGTTTAAGAATGTAGCCCTTTTGGGTACCTATGTTACTTTTAAGGAAAGAGGGGTTGTTCGAGAATTGGGCAAGGTGTTCGGGCTCCCTAAGAACGAAATAGATTTACTTTCCGAGGGGAAATATGATCCGTCGAACCTTGATGAGGTTACCCGGCTGGTGTTAAAATATGGTCGATTGATTATGGGAATGCCCAACTATTTGAGCATTCATGCAGGGGGTATTCTCATTACTGAAAAGCCGTTACATTGGTTTTCGGCTACCCACTTGCCCCCCAAGGGTTTTCCTACTACCCATTTTGATATGGTCATTGCGGAAGACGTGGGACTTTATAAATTTGATATCCTTGGCCAAAGGGGGTTGGCAAAAATCAAGGAGTCCCTGGAAATTATTGGATATAATAGGCCAGATAGTTCCAGTTTTGACATCCACGATGTCAAAAAATTCAAAAAGGACCCAAGAATCAATAATCTAATAAAAACGGCTCAGTGTATGGGGTGTTTTTATGTGGAATCCCCTGCTATGCGTATGCTTTTGAAGAAGCTGGAAGTAGATAATTATTTAGGACTTGTCGCTGCGAGTTCCATCATCCGTCCAGGCGTTGCCAAAAGCGGCATGATGCGGGAATATATATTACGACATCGGGAAAAGGGCAGAACCGAAAAAAAAGCCCACCCGGTAATGTTAAATATTATGCCGGATACTTATGGGGTCATGGTATATCAAGAGGATGTAATTAAAGTGGCCCATTATTTTGCCGACTTGGATTTGGGCGAAGCCGATGTTTTACGACGGGGAATGAGCGGAAAATTCCGTTCCCGGGAAGAATTTGAAAAAGTACGTTTAAAGTTTATTGAAAATTGCCGTAAAAAAGGAGAACCCGATAGTATCATCTTTGAAGTGTGGGAGCAAATCGCCAGCTTTGCAGGCTATGCCTTTGCAAAGGGGCATTCCGCTTCATATGCGGTAGAGAGCTACCAAACCCTATTCTTAAGGGCGTATTATCCGTTGGAATATATGGTGGCCGTTCTCAACAATGGCGGTGGCTTTTACCGTACGGAATTTTACGTTCATGAAGCCCGTATGCTGGGGGCAACCATTCATCCTCCGTGTGTTAATAAAAGCAACAACAACAATGCTATTTATGGCAAGTCTATTTATCTGGGGCTGGGCTATCTGCGGGAATTGGAAAGCCGTGTAGCGGAACGTATCCTAAAAGAAAGAATGAAAGCGGGAAAATTCGTTTCCTTAGAGGATTTCTTGGACCGCGTACTTATATCTATAGAACAAGTGGGTATTCTAATACGTATTGACGCATTTCGGTTTACGGGTGTAAACAAACATCAATTACTATGGAAAGCCCATTTATTTTTGAATAAGGGAACAAAATTTGAGCATCCCAAGCTTTTTCCAGCCGTACATCAAAATTTCAAAATTCCCCAATTGCATACCAGTGAGCTGGAAAATGCCTTTACCCAATTGGAGCTATTGGGGTTTTGTTTGTGCAGTCCGTTCGAATTATTGGAGGAGGCTCCAAAAAACAAAAACGGGAGCAAGGATTTAAAACAATATATAAATGGATATATAGATATTTATGGGTATTTGGTTACGGTCAAGAATACGAGTACCTACACAGGTAAGCGTATGCACTTTGCTACCCTCGTAGATCAGCAGGGAACTGTTTTCGATACGGTGCTGTTTCCGCCCGTAGCTGCTAAGTATTCTTTTAGGGGTAGGGGTGTTTATCGATTTTATGGGAAGGTGGTGAGCGAATTCGACTTTTTAAGCATAGAGGTGGTGAAAATGAAAAAGGAAGATTATATCCCGGATCCGAGATATGCGGATATGAGAACGAGTAAAAAGGTCTTTTCTGGTAGTAAAAGTCCTTTATGAATTCTGTAAATGGCAAAGAATGGCAAAAGGATTTTAAGGAAGGCTAAACATAAATTTCTTAAATTTATTTGATTTCTATTCCAATAGGACTATGCAAATTTTGAAAAATCATTTTTATTTTCTTTTTGTTTGGTTCTTATCTCCTTTTCTGTCGAATGCCCAACCATCAACCTATTGCAATCCCATCAATATAGATTATACCTACATGATTTATGACGCCCATAAGGATATATCCTATAGATCCGGTGCAGACCCAGCAGTGGTTCATTTTAAGGGCGGGTATTATATGTTTGTCACCCGTTCCATGGGGTATTGGTATTCAAAGGATATGGACAGTTGGGAGTTTATTAAACCAAAACAATGGTATTTTCAAGGCTCCAATGCACCAGCTGCCTTTAATTACAAGGATTCGGTCTTATGTGTGGCGGGAAATCCTTCGGGATCAATGAGCGTATTGTTCAGTGAAACCCCGGAAAGGGGAGAATGGCAAGCTACCCCTTCCATTCTTCATAACCTTCAAGATCCCGCACTTTTTATAGATGATGATGGTAAAGCATATATGTATTGGGGTTCCTCCAATAAATTTCCTGTAAGAGCTAGAATGTTGAACAAGGACAAAAGGTTTCGGCCATCAGATGAAATTCACGAATTTTTTAATCTGGAGCCAGAAAAACATGGCTGGGAGAGATTTGGGGAGAATCACTCGGATACCATTAATAGAGGATACGTCGAAGGTCCTTGGATGAACAAGATAAAGGGAAAGTATTATTTGCAATATGCAGCTCCGGGAACGGAATTCAATGTATACGGAGACGGCACTTATATGTCCGATTCCCCGCTAGGACCCTTTACCTATGCTCCGAACAATCCATTTTCCTATAAACCAGGAGGTTTTATAAATGGTGCGGGACATGGAAGTACCGTACTTGGTCCAGATAACCAATATTGGCATTTTTCGTCCATGTCCGTTGGCATTAATGTGGGTTGGGAACGACGAATTGGTATGTTCCCCACATTTATCGATGATGACGGATTACTATATTCCAATACAAGATTTGGGGATTACCCCCATTATGCACCCTCTGAAACCGATAAAATGGGTGAATTTACCGGATGGATGCTACTATCTTACAAAAAGCCGGTGAAGGTGTCCACATCTGTCAATGAATATCCCGCAGAAAATCTGATTGACGAAAATGTAAAAACATTTTGGTTGGCAGATGAAAATAACAACTCACAGTGGATAGAAATAGATTTGGAAAAACCAGCTTTGGTAAGAGCGGTTCAAGTTAATTATAATGATTACAAGTCGAATCTATATGGGAAGATTCCCGCCCTATATCATCAATATAGTATTGAGGCTTCCGTGGACGGTACTAATTGGGAGGTAATCATTGATAAAAGTAAGAATAAAACGGACGTACCTAATGATTATGTTGCATTGAACGAACCTCAAAGAGTAAGGTTTATTAGATACAGGAATTTGCACGTACCCACTACCTATTTGTCCATATCCGATATAAGAATCTTTGGAAACGGTTTTGGAAAAGCACCAAGAACCGTAAATAAACTCAAGATAACCCGAACGGATAAACGAAGAGGGGCCAAATTATCTTGGAACCCTATCAAAAATGCCCAAGGCTATAATATTCTTTGGGGCATTGCTCCGGATAAGCTCTATAGTTCTTGGATGGTTTATGATAAGTCTTCCTTGGATATAAAATCCTTGAATATAAATCTGACGTACTATTTTTCTATAGAAGCCTTCAATGAAAATGGGGTGTCTCAGAAATCTTCCATTCTTACATTAGAATAAAATTTTCCTAGTATACTTTTAATAAAAAAGGAGTAACAAAGTATAAATAGCAAGAAGTATTAAACACTTTTTCATAATCTGTTTTTTTGGTAATTGGTTATTCCAATATGAATTTAGATATAACTATCCCAAATCAAACAAACTCTTCGAACACCTGAAGGTAATTATCGATAAAAGGGCAATATGGTTTTCAATTCCTCCAATATCATTATTAAAGTTAAATATTATGAGACGTTTTTAATTAAACAAAGCATAATATACAGCTAACATAGCTGTGGCTGACTAAGATCTATTTTTGGGCTAAAATAAAAACCATGAAAAAGAGCCTGCGGCAACAGGCTCTCTAAAAAAGTATCGAAAATCACTAAAACTTCAACACTTTAAATCTATGTATTTTAAAAACCGACGAACTAAAATCGGCATTGCCTTACTTTTGGCGATTTCAGGAAACAGTTTCCTATTTGGGAACTCAAAAACTACCTGTAAAAGTATAGAAAAGGAACGGGTATCCATAGAGGATTCCCTTGATTCTGTTCTTTTTTCTGACCAGAACGCTGTAACAGGTCAGGTTATGGATGAAACGGGAGCACCGCTTCCTGGAGCATCCGTTATGGAAAAAGGGACCAATAATGGTACCATTACGGACTTTGATGGAAATTTCACCATCAATGTAGATTTTGGAGCAACTTTACAAATATCCTATTTGGGCTATAGTCCCAAGGAGATAGTAGTTGGAACTAATTCCGCGATCAATGTACAATTGGAGCCGGACGCTACCCAATTGGACGATGTTGTGGTTGTGGGCTATGGTACGCAAAGGAAATCTGATGTTACCGGGTCGATTGCATCCGTAAAAAGTGAGAACTTTAACAAAGGTGTAGTAGCCAATCCTGGCCAACTGCTTCAAGGTAAATTGGCGGGTGTAAATGTTACCAATGTTAGCGGTGAACCTGGGGCTTCACAAAATATCATCATTAGGGGTGTTGGGAGTTTACGTTCTGGTACTACCCCTCTCTTCGTTGTGGATGGATTTGTAATAGACAATTCAAGTATAGGCGTGGCATCTAATCCATTGAACTTTATCAATCCACAGGATATTGCTACTATGGACGTATTAAAGGATGCGTCTGCAACTGCTATATATGGGGCTAGGGCTGCCAATGGAGTTATCGTTATTACCACAAAGAAAGGTCAGGCTGGAAAAACAGAAATGAATCTTAATGTTTCAACAGCCTTTGCCACCATTGCCAACCCCATAGATGTATTTTCCGCTAGTGAATTTAGGAACCAAGTCAATGCCGTTGGGGGAAACCTATTGGATGCAGGAGCCAATACAGATTGGCAGGACGAACTTACACGTACTGGTATTTCAAAAAATATAAACTTCTCCATGAGCGGTGGAAAGTCCGATAGTTTCAATTATTTTGTGTCCACCGGTGTAGATAATCAGCAAGGTACTTTTGAAAACAGTTCCCTAAAAAGGTATTCGGGCCGTGTTAACTTAAATCAAAAGGCCTGGGATGGCCGATTGAATGTAGACTTGAATCTAACAGCTTCAAGGACATTGAATGAAAGACCTGATGCAGGGGCTACCGTAGTTGATATGTTGCAGCTAAACCCTACCTTTTCGCCATTTACCAATGGAGAACCTTCTTTCTATGATGAACGATTAAACCCTTTGGTGCGGAACAGGATATATTCCGATGACGCTGTAAGCAATCGAATTTTGGCCAATATCATGCCCTCGGTTGAGATTATCAAGGGACTTACCTACAAGTTAAATTTAGGTGTTGATTACTCCTCTACTACAAGGGATGTGCAAAGGATTCCCTTTTCTTTGATTGAGGGCTTTGAATTTGGGTTTTTAAATACCTCTGCCACGGTAAACAGCAATACGCTTGTAGAGAATACGCTTACCTACACCTACAATAAAGGAGAGCACAATGCTACCATATTGGGAGGTCATTCCTATCAAGAGACCTCGTTGGAACAAAAAATGTTTGAATTGGATGATTTTGCCGATAATGGTATTGAACCAAGGTATCAGGACCAAATCAGTTCCGAGCGTTTTCCAACCACACTTAACTCACAGGCATTTATTAATGAATTACAGTCTTTTTTTGGTAGGGTCAATTATGGATATGCCGATAAATATTTGGTAACGGCCACCATGCGTGCAGACGGCTCATCTAGGTTTGGAAAAAATAATAAATATGGATATTTCCCCTCCATAGCCTTGGGTTGGAATATTAGTAATGAAGTGTTTATGTCAGAAAATTCCATTTTTAATAATTTGAAATTAAGGGCTAGCTGGGGGCAGACAGGAAACCAGGATGGTATACCCAGTAAAGTTAGTTTAGCAAGTTATATAGATTCTAAGAATGAAAACGATACCTATCCTATCAGTGGGAATGAGGTAAGCTTAGCAGATTACCCGTTTGGTACTGTACCGGTACGTACAGCCTTCCCAGACCTGAAATGGGAGGTGACCACCCAAACGAACATTGGTCTTGATTTCGCCCTATGGCAGAATAAATTAACCGGTACCTTAGATTATTTTAATAAGGTAACCAGTGACGTGGTGCTTTTCGCCAATAGGGTAGATCCCGTACAACCTACAGAGAAAATCTGGACCAATATTCCTGATTTGGAAATCAAGAATACAGGGGTTGAACTGGCCTTGGATTATAGAGGTAGTTTCACGAATGACTTTACTTTTAATGTTGGGGGTAACATATCTTATACGGACAATCGGGTAGAAAATTCACAATTTGAGGTCATTACCACAGGAGCAGCCCAAGGCGCTGGGCAGACTGGGGCCACCATAAATGGATACATTAACAATGAGGCTATTGGTGCCTTTTTCATGAAAGATTTCGAGGGCATAAACAATGAAGGTGAAAACCAATTTAGGGATGTCGTTCCAGATGGTGTTTCATTAGATAATGACAGAATAGTGGCCGGAAGCGCTTTACCAGATATTCTATATGCTTTCTACATGAAGTTCAACTACAATAACTTTGATTTGGGCTTTAACTTCAATGGTGTTTCCGGAAATAAAATCTATAACCATACGGCCATGAGCTTATTCTCCAAAGGGCAACTGAGTAGAAATCTTAATACGACTCCTTTTGCCGTTCAGTTTCCTGCCGAAACATTGAGTAATTCCAATGAGGTCTCTACAAGGTATCTAGAAGATGGTAGTTTCCTTAGGCTCAATAATGCAACCTTAGGATATACCTTTTCGCCTTCGTCCATAGGAATGGAAGATTTGGTCAATAACCTTAGGCTTACCATAACCGGTCAGAACCTCTTTGTTATAACCGATTATTCTGGGTTTGATCCTGAGGTAAATACCGGGGATACCATTGATGGGATACAGACCTTTGGTATAGATCGCTTTACGTATCCCACCCCTAGAACACTATTGATTGGATTGAATGTATCGTTTTAAATCAAAAAAATTAGAATTATGAGAAATAGAATTATAACTACGGCTACAATTTTTGTATCCCTACTCTTTTGGAACTGTACAGATCTCGAAGAGGAGAGGCTTGACGAGGCCGAATTTGGTGGCCAGGCAGAACTGGTAAGCGGAGCAATTGCGCCGGCTTATGGATATGTATCATGGGTATGGAGACATACCAACTACTATGGTCTTCAGCTTATACCTTCCGATGAGGCCATCTTGCCTTACAGAGGTGGAACAGACTGGTTTGATGGTGGGAAGTTTCTTGCTGCGCATCAACATAGCTTTACACCAACCAATGACTTGATAGGTGATGGATGGAATGAGGTGACCACCAACCTTTCCAGAACATTATCTGCTATAGAGGTTTTACGACCACTTTCTGAGCAAGGAAATAGCGAGGCAACCGCAGCCCTCCACGAGATGATAGCGCTTCGTGCCTATTTAAATATGCTCATGTTGGATAGTTGGGGCTTGGTTCTCAAAAAAGATGATTCCAACGAGCTTTCCGAAGTGCTTAGAGCCCAAGAGGCCATTGATTACATAGAAAGTGAGTTGTTGTCTGTGGTCGACGTCATCAATACGAATAGAGCACCAGGGCGTATTACCCAGTCGGCAGTTTGGGGCTTTCTGGCAAGACTGCACCTCAATGCGGCGGTATATAGGGACCCTTATGGTTCGCCTAATTTCACTTCGGAGGATATGAATGCCGTAATACGGTATACCGACAACATAATCAATTCGGGAAATTTCTCCCTATCGGCCGAATATTTTGAGCTCTTCAATGATGAAAACAATAGCAATCCTGAACTCATTTGGGCTTTAGACCAACGTGGTGTACTTAACAGGGAGCACAGTCGTTGGGCCTACTGGTCCATTGCAGGATCCATGTTTCCAAGACCAGAATTTCCTAGTGCTGATGGAACCGATGGACCTGCGTTTAACCCAGACTTTATACAAAGTTGGCTAAACGCCTACGATGAAGATCCTGCCAACGTCGATGCTAGGTTCTACAAAAGGAACACCATTGTGCCAGAGGCTCAATTACTGGATTTTGAAGGACGTGACAAGTTGTTGGTAACAGAAACGGAGGACAGCTATTACTGTGCCGATCCTTTGACCTTTGAAATGGATAGGGGTATCATAAGGGGAACCCAATGGGGACCAAGAAAAGGAGAGGATGGCCAGTTCATTACTTGCGACGGCGGTGTGCGAATTTATCCGGTACAACAGCGCAAGGGCAATGCAACTGACCGTGATGTTGCTTATGTAAACCATACTCTTGAAGTTGATTTTTCTTTGGAGGGTTCTTATCATAACACAGGTTATCGCTGTGCCAAATATCAGTTTAGCCGCACATCCCCCAATGGTAATAACTTCAGCAGTGTAGATTTGGTACTTTTACGTTTGGCCGAAGTTTATCTAATGCGCGCCGAAGCTAAATTAAGGAATGGGGATAATGCTGGGGCTTTAGCTGATTTAAACACACTGCGAGCCTCAAGAACGGCAAGGCCAGATCAAACACCACCACCGCTGGCATCAATAGATTTAGATGTTATGTTCAACGAGCGCGGGTTTGAACTTTATTGGGAAGGATTCAGAAGGGGAGACCAGATTCGTTTTGGTAAATATGAGGATTCTTGGACGGAAAAAACAGATTCTGACCCAAACAAAAGACTGTTTCCCATTCCTCAAAGTGCTGTGGATGCAGCATCGGGTATCGAGGGATTTTTGGAGCAAAATCCAGGGTATTAATTGCAGGGGATAAAAGAAAACGGTAAGGATAGCCCTACCGTTTTCTTTTTTGCAGTTGAAATTCTAATGTTTTGAACAATTGCTTTGCGGTAAAAGCGTATTAAGTTTAAATTGTCCTATGTTGAACCAACAATAAGGGTGCGAGAAGTATCAATCATAAAATAATGAAGAAGAATTATTCAAAAGGAATTGTTTGCTCGGTATTATGGATTGTTCTAAACTTTCATTTTACTTTTGGGCAGGAACCCTACAAAGTACATTCACATAACGATTATGAACAGGAATTCCCTTTTTTTGAGGCCTATATCAATAATGCGGCATCTATAGAGGTAGACTTGTTCCTCAAGAACAAGACTCTTTATGCTACCCATGAGGAATCGGAAATAATAGAAGGAAATACTTTCTCCAAACTATATCTAGACCCCTTAAAACAGATGCAGGAAAAGGGTAAGCTACGCGATGTACAGTTACTGATTGATATTAAATCAGAAGCAGAATCGACTTTAGTTGAAATTCAGAACGTATTAAAAAAATATCCAAGCCTTATAACCGAGGGTAAAGTGAAATTTGTGATATCGGGAAACCGACCCAAACCCGCTGATTATGCGAATTATCCGGAATATATATTGTTTGATCACCAAAGTATCGATGATTTGGACAGTATTCCTCTGGAAAAGGTAGCGATGATAAGCTTAAGTTTTCAAAGATTTTCTATTTGGAACGGGTATGGACGAATGGTATCTGAAGAGTTACAGACCGTAAAGGGCATTCTGGATAAAGTACATGCCCATGAAAAACCTTTTAGATTTTGGGCGACGCCAGATACCAAGACCGCGTGGGCCCGTTTGGCAAAATTAGGTGTGGATTTTATCAATACAGATAATCCGGCGTTGGCACATAACTATTTGGAATCTTTGGACACTAAGATTTATACAGGGCGAATTAAATCAACGTACGATCCCAAATACAACTTTGACCCCAACACCAAACCATGGAATATTATTCTTATGATTGGGGATGGTAATGGATTGGCTCAAATTACGGCCGCTATGATAGCGAATAAAGGAGATCTGAGTCTCACGAATATCAAGGATATCGGACTTATTAAAACGTCTTCCTATGATGATTTGGTAACGGACTCAGCTGCAGGCGCAACTGCAATGGCGACAGGTCAAAAAGCAAACAACAGGGCCATAGGTTTGGGGCCAAAAGATGAGGTTTTAAACAGCTTGGTTAAAATTGCGTCCAGCAAAGGGTATAGAACCGGTATTATTACAACGGATGCAATTTATGGGGCGACCCCTTCTTCTTTTTATGCGCACGTAAAGGACCGAGACAATACCCAAGGGATTTTACAGGACTTAAAAAAAAGTAACCTCGATTTTTTTATTTCTGGGGGGGGAAGTTTCGAAACTGAATTAAGCGATATTTTTAAACCTACAACGCTAAGGGAATTCAATACTTTGGATAGTAGGACAGCAATTTATCTTGGGGACAATAAGATGCCTACGATGCAAAATGGTAGAAAGGATATGTTACCAAAATCCTTGGAAAAATCCTTGAACGTTCTTTCAAGCGGTAAAAAGCCATTTTTCATTGTGGTTGAGGGTGCTCAGATTGATAATGGAGGACATTCTAACAAAGTGTCTACTATCGTAGATGAAATGCTGGATTTTGATGCGGCTGTCGCGGAAGCTTTAACATTTGCGGATAAAACCGAAAATACCTTGGTATTGATTACTGCGGACCATGAAACTTCCGGTTTTGGAATAGTAGGAGGAGATATCCAAAAAGGAGAAGTGCAAGGCGATTTTCTGACCATAGACCATACGGCTATTATGGTACCATTGTTCGCTTATGGCCCACAGGCACAAAACTTTAGAGGAGTTTACGAAAACTCAGGAATATTTTCAAAGATCAATGCGGTGCTGGATTTAAAGAAATAGGAATCGATTTTCATAAATAAAAAAAGCCTCCGATTTTTGGAGGCTTTTTTAAAATGGTTTAGGGGAAAAGCTAATTCCATCCACCACCTAGGGCCTTATAAATATCTACACGTGCTACCAGTTGATCTCTTTTGGTTTCCACTAACTCCATTTTGGACTCCAATGCTTCACGCTGCGTCAGTAGGACTTCTATGTATTCAATTCTGGCAGATTGAAAAAGTCGGGTAGAAAGGTCTATCGATTCGGTTAAGGCCTTTACTTGCTCTGCTTTTAGGTCATAGGTCTTTCTAAGATTGTCTAGATTAGAAAGCTGATTGGCAACCTCTATATAACCTTGCAAAATGGACTTCTCATATTCATAAACAGCTTGAACCTGTCTTGCATTAGCTGTATTATATTCTGCTTTTATCGCATTTCTATTGATTAAAGGAGCTACTAAGTCGCCTACTGCCGAATACAAAAGGGATTGAGGAGTTGAAGTAAGATATTTGGGCTTAAAAGCCTCCAGTCCAACACCTGCCTTAATTCCTATGGAGGGATAAAAGTTGGCCCTAGCCACTTTAATGTCCAATTTCGCCGCTTCCAACTCATATTCGGCCTGTCGAATGTCAGGTCGGTTTTGAAGTAGTTGAGCTGGTATTCCCGCGTATACGGTATCAATCTCACTTTCTATAAAACGTTCAGAATTGCGTTCAATCGGTTTAGGAGACCGTCCTATCAAGAAGTTAAGTCTATTTTCTGTTTCTACGATTTGTTGTCGCACCTCGAATTTGTGACTTTGGTTTTTTAGAACCTCTGCTTCGAATCTTCGTACGGCCAACTCGGTCGCCCTAGCAGCTTGCTTTTGTAAACGAACCATTTTTAAGGCGTTACCTTGTATTTCAAGGTTCTGCTCAATAATGGCCATTTGATTGTCCAAAGCAACCAATTCATAATAGGAGTTGGCAATTTCAGCAATAAGACTGGTCACCATAAAGTTTTTACCTTCTACGGTGGCCAGATATTCCATTACTGCCGCCTTTTTAGAATTTCTAAGCTTTTTCCAAACGTCTAGTTCCCAAGAGGCAAAAACACCTGCTGAGTAATCCGTCAAAGGCTCGGGAAATTCTTCTTCTTCCCTAATTTTCAGGTTTTTTTCCACGGCTCCGTTCCGGGTATACTCGCCAACTTTTTCCACCTCTGCGCCGGCTTTTAGGTCTATAAATGGCAAATACTCTCCCGTTCTTGCCTTGACCTCGTTCTGTGCAATATCAATTTTACGAAGCATTATGTTCAGTTCCTGATTGTTTACCAAAGCGGTATCTATCAGTGAAATGAGATTAGGGTCTGAGAAAAACTCCCGCCATTGAACATTAGCCGTATTTAAAGAATCGGTAGATAACGTTTGATAGCTTTCCGGAACATTTTTGTTTTCCTCTTTCAACGTTTTTGTTGGAACACAGGAATACAACACCCCTAATAGGATCGCACAGACGAAAAGCGATTTTTTATTATTTAGATTTTTAATATTATTCATCGTCTTTTCTTTTGGTTAATTTTTTCAAGAGTTTTTTCATTTCTCGGAGTGCTGCAGCTGTTTTGCTCTCACCCTCGCTGGTACGCATAAATTCTTCTGAAATTGGCTCAAAAGATTCATCCTTAATAAGACTTTTTCCTTCGGCCATTTTTGCAAAAATGTAGTAGAGTCCAGGTATGACCAACACACCACCTATTGTACCTATAAGCATTCCTCCCAATGCAGATCCGCCGATGGTTCGGTTTCCTATGGCGCCAGCGCCTGTGGCTACTACCAATGGGATTAGACCGGCAATAAATGCAAAAGATGTCATGAGGATAGGTCTAAACCTTGCTCTTGATCCTTCGATGGCCGCTTCTAAAACCGAGGCACCTTGCCTATGTTTTTGAACAGCAAATTCCACGATCAATACTGCATTTTTTCCCAAAAGGCCCACCAGCATGATTACACCGATCTGTGCATAAACGTCATTGGCCAAGCCCATTAGCTTTAACAGTGCAAATGACCCGAATACACCTACCGGTAGCGATAAAATTACGGCAAAGGGCAATAGGAAACTTTCATATTGAGCCGCCAAAACGAAATACACGAAAATTAGTACGACTATAAAAATGTAAAGGGACTCGTTTCCGCGATTGGCCTCGTCGAACGATAGACCCTCCCAAGCAATATCATATCCTCTTGGTAAGGATTCCGCCGCAACTTCCCTAATGGCTTTGATGGCATCCCCAGTGGTATAACCAGATGCCGGAAGACCATTGATGGTCGCTGAATTGTACAGGTTGTAACGCGTAATTTCGTTAGGTCCCAATCGTTTTTCCAAGCTCATAAAGGCCGAATAAGGTACCATTTCACCCTCTTCGTTTTTTACAAAGAGTTTCTCGAGATCCGATGGTAGCGCCCGATACTCTGGAGCTGATTGGGTGTAAACCTTAAAGAATCGTCCATAAAGGATAAAGCCCTGCTCATAGGTACTACCAATGAGAATATTGAGGTTTTCCATAGCCTTTCCGATGGAAACTCCTTTTTGCATGGCAATTTTATTGTTTATTTTAAGCTCATATTGAGGATAGTTTGCGGAGAAGAATGAGAATAAACCGGTCAATTCTTTACGCTTGCCCAAAGCTTCCATAAAGTCGTCGTTGATTTTACCAAACTCATGGTAATCCGTGGAGTTGGTTTTGTCCAACAAACGCATGGAGAAACCACCTGAAGAACCAAAACCTGGAACGGCAGGAGGTTCAAAATACTCGATTCTTGCACCAAGATTTTTTGTTTCTTCCTCCAGTTCCTCCATAATTTCATGTACGGAATGATGTCTCTCTGACCATGGCTTCAAGTTGATCAAACAAGTACCTGCATTGGATCCACGACCTTCTGTCATGATTTCGTATCCCGCTAATGATGAAACGGATTCTACACCCTCGGTCTCCTCACATATTTTTTGAAGCTTACGAGCCACGTCATTGGTCCTTTCCAATGTAGATCCAGGAGGTGTCTGTATAATAGCATAAATCATTCCTTGATCCTCATTGGGTATAAATCCTGCAGGAAGCGATTCGTTGGTAAAGAAAATACCTGCGCAAAAGGCAATAAGAATCCCAAAAGTAACCACCCTACGGGCCACTATTTTGTTTAACAGTCCAACATAACCACCCGTAAGCCTTTCAAAACCCTTATTGAACCAGTCAATAAATTTGTCTATGGGCGATTTTCTTTTTTGTTTTCCATGGTTATTCTTTAGAAGGATAGCACAAAGAACAGGGGTAAGGGTCAAGGCTACAACGGCAGATATTACAATAGATCCTGCCATGGTAATGGAAAACTGTCTATAGAATACACCAACGGGTCCGGTCATAAAGGAAATTGGAATGAACACGGAAACCATCACCAAGGTAATGGCAATGATAGCACCGCCTATTTCACCCAATACTTCTTTAGACGCCTTAAATGCATTCAATTTTTCCTCCTCCATTTTTACGTGTACCGCCTCTACCACCACAATGGCGTTATCCACCACAATACCAATGGCCAATACCAATGCAAATAGGGTGATGAGGTTGATAGAAAGACCAAATAGCTGCATTACAAAGAAAGCTCCGATCAAGGACACGGGTACGGCAATAATAGGAATCAGTGTAGATCTCCAATCCCCTAGAAAAAGGAACACTACTATGGCTACCAAAATAAAGGCATCCCTTAGCGTATGGAGCACTTGTTCTATGGAGGCATCTAAGAAATTTGCCACGTCGTAGTTGATGCTGTAATCCAACCCAGGAGGGAGCTCCTCTTTTAGTTCCGTCAATTTGGCCTTTACCTGGTCAATGACATCTTTACCATTACTTCCAAGGGTTTGTTTCAAAATAATGGAAGCCGATGGATGTCCATCCAGATTGGAATAAATATCAAAGAATTCACTTCCGAGTTCCACGTCTGCCAAATCCCCAAGAGTGATCGTTTCTCCTTCAGCATTGGCACGGACAATAATTTCCTTATACTGGTCCGGCTGATTGTACCTACCTGTATACGTAAGTACATATTCCAAGGATTGTGATTTCATACCGGAACTCTGACCTATTCTACCCGGACGGGCAATAATACTTTGTTCCTGCATGGCTTCCATGATTTCCTCTGCGGAAACATTATAGGCACGCATACGGTCCGGTTTTAGCCAAACACGCATGGCGTATTTTCGGCTCCCTAGTATTTGGGCGCTTGCAATACCGTTGATCCGCTGAATTTCCGGTATAATTTTAGTGTATGCATAGTTATAAAGGAACTTTTCATCATTGTGACCATCTTCGGCAAACAAGTTTACGTACATCAGCATACTGGGCTGCACCGGAGTAATTACCACGCCTTCTTTCTGAACCAACTCGGGTAAGTTGGGCATCACCTGGTCTACCCTTGTCTTTACCATTACCACGGCCCTGTTGGGGTCCGTGCCCGGCTCAAAGATGACGCGAAGTGTGCCTTCCCCCGCACTGGTCGCATCCGAAGCGAGATAACGCATGCCTTGGACTCCGTTGATAGCTGTTTCCAATGGAATTAGGGTGGAGTTTACCAAAACATCGGCACTGGCACCCGGATAGGCAATGAATATATTTACGGTGGTCGGAGCAATTTCAGGAAATTGCGATATCGGTAATTGTTTGATGGCCAATAGGCCAGTGAAAACTATCATAACCGATATGACGATAGCCAGTACCGGTCTTTTAATAAATTTTTTAAACATCTTTTGGAGAATTAAGTTTTTAACCTATTCGGCATATAAGGACAAATTGCCGATTACGGATTTTGGTTCAATAAATTCTGTTTGGATTACATCACCATCTTTTACCATTCGTATACCATCAAGAATTATTCTGTCATTCTCTGATAAGCCTTTTTCCAGAATAAACAGGTCAGGAAGCTCACCACCTATGGTGACCTCTTTTTGAAAGACCTTTCCTCCCTTGTCAACGACAAAGACAAATTTTTTGTCCAATACTTCAAATGTTGCTTTTTGTGGGATAATAAGGGCATCATTAAAGGGTATGGTCATGAGAATACTCCCAGTCTCACCATGTCTCAATATTTTGTCCGGATTTGGGAATGTAGCCCTAAAGGCGATGTTTCCCGTTTCGTTATTAAATTCACCTTCAATGGTCTGAACAATACCTATTTGATTAAAGGTTTTGTTGTTGGCAAGTAAAAGGCCTACGGATTTTTTTTCATCTTTATCCGTACTCATTATATAATCCAAGTATTCAGCTTCGGGGACATTAAAATAAACCCACATCTCGGAGTTGTCCGATAATGTGGTCAAAAGTTCGCCTTCATCCAAAAGACTACCTTCTCTTACATGGAGGTGATCCATGATACCGTCAAATGGTGCTCTTACATCCGTAAAGCCCAAATGGGTCTGGGCCAAGGATACCTCCGCCTTCGCTTTTTCCAATGTGGCTTTAGCCAACGAGAGTTCATTCTCGGAAACTACATTTCCATCCGCCAATAATTGGGTGTTCTTTAATTCTATCTCGGCAATTTTAGCTTCAGCCTCAGCTTTCTGTAAGTCGGCTTGATATACATTGGGCATAATATTGAACATCTTCTGCCCTTTTTTCACGTATTGACCTTCATCTACATGAATTTCATTGAGATAGCCTTTTTCCAAGGCTCTCAATTCTATATGGCGAATGGAATGTATTTGCGCTACATAGTCTTTGGTAATAGAAGTATCTTTTTTAATGGGACTAGTGACCAAAAATTGGGTCTCTTCTTTATGTGATTCTTTTTTCGAGTTACAACTAGTAAGGCCTAGTAGAACAAAAAGGCCTACAATCATGGGAATTCTCCTCATAATCAAATTTTATTAAAATGGATTGTACTTAGTTTTATTGGGAATTATCTATAGGTCGCTACCTGTTTCTTGGTAACTGTTGATATAGATAAACTGTAAAGTGACTTGACGAAACCCAGAATAGGGCGGCCAAAAAGAATGCTATAGCCTAAATACCTGGTAGCAAATGTATCTACTATATGGAAGAACCGTTGCCAGATTTTTAAGATTGGCGTGAGATACTTTTGTTGGATTAAGAAAATATTCTAAAAATTGATCGTGTAAATACCTTCCCAGGCTATTTCCAAATTGTTTGCTTTGATCCAGGAAAGAATGTCTTATCTCTTCTTCCTGTTCTTCAGTTTCCGCAATTTCCAGTGCAACTTTTCTATTGCTAGAAATTGAAAAACTGTCTAGTTGGGCATGATGTTCTTGATTGTCAAGACTAGAAAGAACAGCGTTGGAATTGGATACAGAACTTTCGTCAATTTCCAGATTTGAATGGACAAAGGTAAGCCCGCAAAGCAGAGTGAGCACTACAGGTACAATATATTTTAAAAGCCTTTGTTTCATTTCGGGAGCGAAATTATGTTAAGAAAACAGGGCATACAAAAAGTGATTGTTAAAAAAATCTAAATTTAGATATAAAAACGGTTTTTATAGTTTATAGGATACTATTTTACAGAATCAGTAATTACTATCACTAAGTAATGGATAAAACCTAAGCTAAATTTAAGGCAAGAATAATTTTTACGCATTAATTAATAAATGTTGTATTTCCAACTTTTATTGGCGATTCAACCATAGGGTTGTATTTTAAGATGGACCTAACCAATTAAATCACAGACCATATGAAATCTATTTGGTTAAACTTACCAGTCAAGAATGTCCAAAAATCCAAGTCCTTTTTTAAAGAAATAGGTTTTAAAGAAAACCCTATGCATGCCAACGCGGATAATCTTGGTAGTTTTTTAATTGGTGAGCATAATTTTGTTTTGATGCTTTTTCCGGAATATGCATTTCAGCACTTTTCTCAAGCTGAGATCTCGGATACGAGTAAGGGTTCTGAAATTTTGATAAATATAGATGCCCAGTCCAAGGAGGAAGTAGACGAAATGGCCAAACGCATAAAAGAAGCCGGCGGTAAGATATTTGCGAATCCTTCTGAAGTGGATGGCTGGATGTATGCCATGGGTTTCACTGATTTGGATGGTCATAGGTGGAGTTTGCTATTTATGGAAATGGATAAAATGCCGAAATGAAAATGTGTCGGACTAAATTTACAGGGAACCATGACTATTGAACAGTTTATATTCCTATTCTTTAAAATAAGCGGGAGGTTACTGGAAATCATGAGATGAGGTCCTTAAAAGCTACAAGTGCTTTCAATAAACAAAACAGTCGGTTTTAATTGAGGATAAACAACTGTTTCCAAAGTCTACGACAAGAATTCTCTACCCAATTTTCAATATCCTCTATAAATCTGACTAATGCATCTAAAATTTTTTATACGTCGTATTTTTGATATGGATGCGCGTTTCAATTGGTATTCGAGTGTGTAGGAACCATTAGTTTCTCTAACAGTATTTCTGTACATTTCAAATTCTTCTATATTTTTAAATGGAGGATATTGTTGATGGGTTTAAAGGTAGAAAGTGTATTTTCAACAAAAAATATTAAAGCTTAACTGGTAAATGGAAAATTTGAAGAAAACGTTTCGGTGGTTTGGACCAGATTTTGGCGTATCACTGTCGGAGATACGGCAATTGGGTGTTAAGGGCATAGTAGCCGCTTGCCAAGAGGTGTCACTAGGTGAGGTCTGGCCGGAAGAGGTCATTAAATCACTTAAATCTACCATTGAGGCACACCACATGGAATGGTCTGTAGTGGAGAGCGTTAATATTCATACGGCCATTAAGTATGGCTTACCGGAAAGAGATCTTTACATCGCTAATTACATCCAGACCTTGCGCAACTTGGCAAAAAACGACATTTATAATGTCTGTTATAATTTTATGCAGTTAATAGATTGGACACGTACAGATCTCGATTATATATTGCCAACAGGGGCCTCGGCCCTACGGTATAGTCCAATTTCCGCAGCGGCCTTCGATCTTTTTATTTTGGAAAGGAAAGGAGCTCAAGAGTCATATACAGAAGAAGAATATCAACAGGCTAAATCCTATTTTGAAGCTTTATCAGATGTACAAAGAGGAGCTTTAAAATCGGCTATATTGGCGGGCATGCCCGGATCTAAAAAGACCATAGATTTAAATGATTTCAAGAAGAACCACACCACTGTTTTAAACATAAGCAAAGAACAACTACAGGAGAATTTGTCCTATTTTCTCAACGCCGTTATTCCGGAAGCTGAAAAGTTGGGCGTTCGTATGGCCATTCATCCAGATGATCCGCCATTTTCGGTTTTTGGAGTGCCCCGTATCGTTTCCAATTATGCAGATATTAAGTTTTTATTGGAATGTTGCCCTTCTCCCAACAATGGGTTGACCTTTTGTTCGGGTTCGTTGGGAGCATCGGAAACCAATGATTTGGTAAAAATCATAGCCGATTTTGGGGATAAGATTCATTTTATCCATCTTAGAAATGTAGCGCGCGACCAAGATGGTAGTTTTTACGAGGCAGACCATCTAAGTGGTTCTGTGCCTATGGACAAAGTCATGAAGGCCATTGTAGAGCAACAAAAAATACGACATACAACTCAAAAAGGAATTGTAGACATTCCTATGCGGCCAGATCATGGGCATGTTTTGTTGGAGGATAAGAATCGACAACATGAGTTCTACTCTGGGTACTCCCTTATTGGAAGGGCCATGGGTCTGGCCCAGCTCTCCGGGTTAGAGATGGGCGTACGGGAAAGCTTTGGTTTTTAAAGTAGTATTAAATTGATTCAGAAAATGTACACTATCGTTTTTAAAAGAATAAGAAATTTGACCATCGGGGCGTGTACGTTCCTTTTGTTGAACGCCTGTGCATTAGAAAGCAATACCAAGGTTATGTATTTTGCACATTCCCTTCCCATTACCCATCCTGTGCATAGGGCCATTCTGGACATGAAGGAATCCTTGGTCCAAAAATCTGATGGACAACTGCAAATAAAGGTATTTCCGGACGGGCAACTGGGGACGGAGCGCGAGGTCTTGGAACTTTTACAAATAGGGAGTATTTCCATGACAAAAGTAAGCGCCGCCTCACTTTCCAACTTTGCACCTGATTACCAGGTAACGAGTATTCCTTATTTATTCAGGGACAGGGAACACCTTTTTAAGGTATTGGAAGGTGAGATTGGGAAGGAATTATTATTGAGCAGTACGGAATATTTACTACGGGGGCTTTGTTTTTATGATGCTGGAGCACGTAGTTTTTATGCAAAGAAGAATCAGATAGGTAGCCCGGAGGATTTAAATGGGATGAAAATCAGGACCATGAACGACCAAATGTCCGTAGACATGGTCAATACTCTTGGTGGATCTGCAACCCCCATGGCCTATGGGGAACTCTACACCGCCCTTCAGCAAAATGTAGTGGACGGAGCTGAAAACAATATTCCCTCTTTTGTCACTTCCAACCACTATGAGGTCTGTAAGTATTATACGTTTGATGAACATACCATGGTGCCCGATGTGGTGGTCATTGGTACAAGATTTTGGGACACCTTAAACGAAAATGAAAAAATTTGGCTACAGGAAGCAGCCGATGAAAGTGTGGTAAAACAAAAGCAGTATTGGGAAGAAACAGTAGCAGAAAACATGAAGGTATTAAAGCAGGCCCAAGTCCAATTTTTGTATCCGGATAAAAGCGAATTTTCAAAAATGACCACTCCACTTTTGGAGAGAATGATGCGGGATGAAAAAATGAAAACGGTCATTGAAAAAATACGGTCAGAGTAATGCAAAAAATGTACACCCTAATTAATAAAATAATTGAGGGCCTCTTGGTGGCCATCTTTGGGCTGCTCGTGATTGATGTGGTCTGGCAGGTAATCTCAAGGTATATCGTGGGCCAATCCAGTTCGTTCACGGAAGAATTCGCACGCTTTTCACTCATTTGGCTCACAGTCTTGGGCGCGGCCTACATCAATGGGCAGCAAGAAGGTCATTTGGCCATGGATTTTTTACTTTCCAAGTTACCGGAAGCCAAAAGAAAAGGAAGACAAAAGGTGATTCAAATAAGCATGGCCCTCTTTGCGTTGGTGGTCATGGTAATAGGTGGAGGCAATTTGGTCTATACCACACTTCGCTTAGGACAAACATCATCTGCCCTGCACTTACCACTGGGCTATGTATATGCCATTGTGCCCCTGAGCGGTCTTATTATTATCTTCTTTTCTTGGTATAACATTAAAAAACTTAACAAATGAGTATAGAACTTATAAGTGTATTGGTCCTTTTCATAAGTTTTGCTGTCTTATTACTGTACGGTGTTCCGGTAGCCTATTCTATAGGGATTTCTACTACCCTCGTGCTCGTTATCAATATGGCTTTTATGCCCTCCGTAACCACCGTGGGGCAGCGAATGACCACAGGAATAGATAATTTTGCGCTATTGGCCATTCCGTTTTTTATATTGGCTGGGGAGTTGATGAACCGTGGGGGTGTGGCCAATAGGCTTATTGCTTTCGCGAAGTCGCTCATTGGTAGTCTTCCTGGGGGGTTGGCCTATGTGAACATCATTTCAGCCATGCTGTTCGGTGCTATTTCAGGGTCGGCCATTGCGGCAGCTTCGGCCATTGGAAGTACCTTGACGGACAAGATGGAAAAGGAAGGGTATCCTAGGCAATTCAGCGCTGCTGTAAACATAAGTTCATCTACTACGGGTTTATTGATACCTCCGAGTAACGTCCTCATTATTTTTGCCCTTGCCAGTGGAGGTACAGCTTCGGTTGCAGCACTTTTTGTCGCGGGTTATCTGCCCGGTATTTTGGTCGGTCTTGTGCTCATGCTCATGGTGTACATCTATGCAAAACGAAAGAAATTGCCTAGAGCTGATAGGGTAGGTTTTAGGCAACTTTTGATACATTTTAAGGATGCGTTCCTCAGCCTTACTCTATTGATTATTGTTGTGGGTGGAATTGTAGCCGGAATTTTTACTGCCACCGAAGCTGCGGCCATAGCTGTAATATATGCCACCTTTCTGGGTTTCTTGAATAAAGAGCTCCACTTGGCTGATTTAAGGGGCATATTATTAAAAAGCGCCAAGACCACAGCTATCGTGATGTTTCTCATTGCCACTTCAATGGCCATGTCCTGGGTCTTTTCTTTTGAGGGAATCCCTCAAATGCTCACCGGGCTTATGGTAGATTCGGTAAGTAATCCAATTTTGGTTTTCTTACTCATTAACCTAATATTGCTTATTGTAGGGACCTTTATGGACATGACGCCTGCAGTCCTTATTTTTACACCCATCTTTCTTCCCGTTGCCATGGCGCTTGGAATGCATTCCGTACAGTTCGGTATGGTAATCGTCCTAAATTTATGTATCGGAGTTTGTACACCCCCTGTGGGTACCTTGCTGTTTGTGGGCAGTGGCGTGGCCCAAGTATCAGTAGGAAAGGTTATCAAACCATTATTGCCACTTTTAATGGCCATGGTTTTTGTTTTGTTTTTGATTACTTATTTTCCAGAGATATCATTGTGGTTGCCTAAATTATTTGGTTTGATTGATTAAAGGAAAAAAATATTACAAGGGGACATCTAAAGCCTAAATTTTTATGAAGTTCGCGCTCCTTCCTCTAATTCTCACCTGTATTTTTTTAGATTCTTGTGATACCTCTTATAAGGAGACTGTAGTTCCTTTGTATGTGTACAAGTTGGAAGCGGGTTTTTATTTGGAGGTCATAGCATCTGAACCGCTCCTAAAGGCAACCGTTGCTATGTATTTTGTTAATTAGGGCAGAATTGGGTAATTCAGATGCCGGGGCACATGAACGGTATGCAAGGCTCTGCAGAGAACGAACCAGTAGGGAGTATTCGTATTCTTGAGGACTTGGATCATGACGGGGTGGAAAAGGTAAAGAGCAAATTAATCCCCATTAGGTAATTTGTTGGTAAAACTAAAAAACAAAAAAAGCCTTCAATTTCTTGAAGGCTTTTCGCGGTCTGGACGGGACTCGAATTTAGTTTATTTAAATTAACTCTACTTTTTTGTATTTAATCCTAAACATTTATATTAACAGTATTTACAGAGTTTTTATAATTAATTAGAATAAATGTTAGTATCTTTTCGTTAAGTATTAAAAGCACCCTATGTTACACCCCGTGTTAAATAAATAAGAAAATGCCAACAGTAAAACGCTCAAAAGGAACTATTCGATTCACATTTAAGGATTCAAAGGTTAAACTTGAAAAAGAACCTAAAAGAGAATCTCTTATAATGATGTACTTCAGTAACGGAAAAGAACGATTTAAATATTCAACAGGGTTTTATTCTTGTTATTCGGATTGGGACTCTCAAAAGCAAAGAATAAGGAATAAGGCTCATATTATCGATAGGGATTATGTCAATGACTATTTAAATAAAATAGAAAGTGAGTTGTATAGGGAAATAAGTAAAATGAATGCTCAAGGAAAACCAATAACTAAAGAGTATTTAACAAGGAAATTAGACCAAATAACTGGGAAAAACCAAGAAGCAGATTCCTACGAGAAGCCTAACCTAATAGAATACTATTCTCGCTTAATACAGAGAAAGAAGGATAAAGTCAAACTAACCACACTAGGTTCGCACAAACAGACCCATAGGTTACTGCAAGAATATGACAACAAGTTAGATTTTGTGCAAATTGACCATGACTTTTATGATGCATTCATTGATTTCCTTTATTCAAAGGATTTTGCCCCCAATACTGTTGGTAAACATATTAAGAACCTAAAAGTAGTGATGAACTCCGCTACAAATGAAGGGATTAATACAAACTTCTTATATAGACAGAGGGAGTTTAAAGTTATTAAGGAGCAAACAGTTGCTATCTATTTGGATGAAGATGAAATTAAGCGGATTCATGAATTGAATCTTAGTGATTTCCCTAGACTAGAAAAAGCAAGAGATATATTCTTAATTGGTTGTTATACTGGTCAACGAGTTAGTGACTATAATGGATTAACTCGAGAAGATATCATTAAGAATAGGGGGTACGAGTTCTTTAAAATTAAACAAAAGAAAACAGGTAAAGAGGTCTTTTGTCCTATTTCAAATGAGATAAAGGAAATTATAAATGCCCCTAGAAATAAAGGTAATCTATCCTTAAAAATGAATGAACAAGATATTAATAGATACATCAAGGAAGTAGGAAGAAAAGCAGATATAAACCAACTTATAGAAGTTAGCTACTCTAAGGGAGATAAAAATATAGTTGAAAAAAGACCAAAATATTTACTAATAGCAACACATACAGCCAGAAGGTCATTCTGTACTAATATGTTCAAAAAAGGAATGAAACCATACCAAATAATGGAGGTTTCAGGGCATAGTTCAGAAAAAGTATTTTACAACTATATTCGAATTGATAAAGAAGAAAGAGCGGTTCGGATAGCCGAAAGTGGATTTTTCAATATATAATAGATGCTGAACAATAAAACCATAAACCTACCGTACCCAAAGATATCAGATGATTATTTGGATGAACACTATAAGCTTTTGAGAAAGGTTGAACAAATCCCATTTATTGCAACAATGAATTGGTGGATTATTGATTTCTTCGTAAGTAAGCATAATACTGAATTATACCCAGAAGCATCTAAACAAGGGACTTTGAAATCAAAATGCTATCGCCTTACCGATTCAGAAATTAGCTTCATTAATAATGGTTCTTTAGATAATGTTCTACAAAATCAAATAGATGATTTGGTGATTCATTTTTACAAATACCATCTTAAATTTAAGTATGAGAAACCTTCCTCGATAGCCTCTACCTATGCAGAGATTTTAAAGTATTTGCGTAGCGTTGAACCTCATGAACAAGTGGAAAGAAGGAACTACATATTAGAGGGAAAGGGGGTTAGAAAAAGCAGTCTTAGAGATTTACTTCTACGAAATATTAACGAATTAAATATAGAATTAGAATATAGGATATCGGAATTAGGATTTAATTTAAAGGATTTGCTAAAGGAATGGGACGATGAAGAATATGATGATGAGGAAGAGCAAATGTATAGCGGACTTTATTTGCCTATTACTGGGTATCATTTGGTTAACCCTGATAGGTTCGAAAACAAACTAAGGTCAATTTACAAGTTGTTAGTTCCTAAATTTCTAAACAGTAGAACAACAAGTCATGAGAACCTTGAACAGCTGTTCGGTCTTAATAAAAAGTTCTTAATAAAACCCATGATATGGATAGCCGACAAGAACGAACTGAATTATTTTTTCAGAAAGCTGAAATCAGAGGGTAAAATAACCGACAAACACGTACATCAAATTGCTCAAAGAGTTTTCGTAAATCCGAACTTAGAAACTATAACTAATATTTCCAATAGTAAAAAAAATCCATCTACTTCACAGCAAATTGATGATATTATCAAATTGTTCTAATACCTTTAAATACCCATTTTTATATATAATAAATTAATAATTATCTACAATAAGACCTGTGAATACCCATTTTAGGAAAATCACCTATTTCGTATTGTAATTTTGTACTCAAGTTCGCCAAAAAGGTGTGCTGTTAATTAAAATTTATAAATATGAAAAAGTTCTTATGTAGAAAAGAAGTAGCGGAAATGTTAGGTATTTCACTCGTAACACTTCACAATCACAACAAAAAGGGGATTTTAAAACCATCCCATAAAATCGGAAGAAAACCACTTTATCTCTTAGAGGATGTTCTTGCACAAATAGAATTGTCTAACCCTAAAAACTTACGTTATGCAAGCTAAAAGAACAATAAGTTATTTCGAAGGATTTAGTAAGCCAAAATGTGAAATGGATTTATCGGATATCTTATCAGGGATAAAGAAAGGTGATTTTCAAAAAGAAATATTACTAGAGATTAGAGACCGAAAAAAGAGAGATGAAGACTATAGCCAGTTGAAGAGGGGTTTGACAGGTTTTACTCCCTGTGGAACATTCAAAGTATCTCGAAAAGAAGGAAATCTAAAAGAATATTCAGGTCTTATTGTACTAGATTTGGACAACTTAGGAATTAGAAAGCTACCAAAGATTAAGCAACAAGCAATTCATGACCCACATACGTTAGCTGTGTTTGTCTCTCCCTCTGGCGCAGGACTTAAAATCCTAGTACAGGTCGATTCAGATAAAGATTTACATGCTGTAGCTTTTAAACAGGTTGCCGAATATTATGAATCTCTCTTGAATTTAGAAGTAGATAAAAGCGGTAAAGATGTTAGTCGTTTGTGTTTCATTTCTTATGACCCTGAACTATTCTATAATCCAAATTCAAAGGCTTTCCAAATTGTTGATTTAATTGAAGAACAATTTTCAAAAGCACTTGTTCTTACTAGTAAGTCTAATCAATTCATTGAGGGGCAGAGAAACAATTTCGTTTATTCACTTGCTTGTAACTGTAATAGGCTAGGAATACCCATAAAAGCAGCAACTAAATTTATAATGGGTAAATATGCCTATGATAGGGATGAGGTCTTAAGCACCATAAATAGTGCATATTCTAGGGTTTTGCCGCCCTTAAAAGATTCGTTTAAAGAAGCAGACCCCATAGAGACTTATTTATCCAGAAAATATGATTTTAGATTTAATCTTGTCAAGGGTTCAGTTGAATACAAGGAGAAGGGTGAAACTTGTTATAGTGGTCTGACCGACAGAACGGTTAACTCTTTTGTAAGAGAATTGAAAATCGAAGGTTTGAAGATTCACAAGAATAAACTAGTAGACCTTCTAGAATCTGACTTTTCGCCTGAATTTCACCCAATGGTGGAGTATCTAACTGAACTGCCTGTTTGGGATGGAGAAACGGATTATATAGCCGACTTGGCTAAAAGAGTCAGTACCGATGACAATGAGTTCTTTGTTGATGCTTTCAAAAGATGGTTTGTGGCAATGGTGGCTTGTGCTATATATCCTGATATCGTCAACCAAAGTGCGTTGATATTTTCGGGAGGACAAGGTATTGGCAAGTCTACCTTTATTAGGAATCTCTTACCAAAGCAGTTAAGGCATTATCAGTATTCTGGGATGATTGAACCCAAAAGTAAAGATTCACTTATTTATTTAGCTGAATGCTTTATTATCGATTTAGATGAACTTTCAAATCTTACTAGAAAGAGCAATAACGAAATGAAAGAAATGATTACCAAAGGCAAGGTTAAAGTGAGAAGACCATATGGAAAGATGAGTGAAGATTTACCTAGAAGCGCTTCATTTATTGGTTCTGTCAATGAAGACCAGTTCTTAACGGACACTACGGGTAATAGGAGATATTTATGTTTTAGAGTTGATAAAATAGACTATACAAGTCCAGTAAATCATCAAGGTGTGTTTTCACAAGCCTATAAGTTATTGAAATCTGGTTTCAAGTACTATTTTGACCAAGATGATAACAAAAAGCTGACTGCAAGAAATGAGAAATTCAGGCAAAAAAGTCTTCTCGAAGATTTAATTGATAATTATAAACCTGCGGATAAAATTAATGATGCTGATTTATATATGAATGCAGGGGAGTTTCTAAATCATCTTAGTGATGAGTTCAAAGTACAAATAGATGACCGAAACAATGTTAAGTTAGGTATACTTCTTTCTCAACGTGGTTACAAGAAACGAAAAAGAGGTGGTAGGTATGTTTATGCAATTGATATTAAATCTAATCTTGACAATGATGAGCAAGCCGTTTTAAAGTTATCAGCTTAATATAGGGGAGGGGGTAGTAGTTTCCAAAGACTTTTAAAATATATATTTAATTAAATAAGTATATAAGGAAAAGTTATAAACGTTACCTATCCCCTCTTTCTTTTTAAAAAGCTAGTAAATGAAGAAAAATAGTTAGTTGCTTGGAGAGTTTAGGTTAGATGTGTAATAGAATAGACCTCCCTTAACAAACTACCCTTTATTCACTCCTTGCAAAAGTAGCTTACTGCAATTCTAGTAGGGTCTTAGAAGGGATATTGAATATGTCATTCCCATGTTTTAGTAAAAGTAAAATGTCTGCTCTAACAAATAATATTTTGGACTTTTTCCATTGAATAAATTAAATTCTTAACGGTTAAATCCAATAAAATGAAAAACTTATAATTCTAATAATAACAATTAAAATATAATAGATGATGATTGATATAGATAAAAACTTTATAATAGAAACGCTTCATAAACTTACTGGATATCAAAATGTTTTTGCAGTTACCAATTCAAGGATGAACGAAGACCAAAGTATTGAAAATGGGAAGTTCTTTCAATTAATGCCAAAAAGGTTAGACGGTGGATTCTTCGATTGGTATTGTATACAAAATGAATATGGACAGTTTTATCATTCAGAATGTGAATGTGCTTTAAAGTTCATATCCAATTACATTGAATGGAGAAAAATGGGTTAAACTTTTTAAGGCTAAAACTAAAGGCAGCTAATCAGCTGTCTTTTTTCTTAAATGTATATTCAATTCATTTTGATATAACAAACTTGACTAGTCTATTTCGTGGTTTGAGTTACTCTTGGTTATATTTTAATTAGCTCCCTATAGATGTTTGTATATCCAAATTTCTCTCTTTTAAATTAGACTCACAGTTATAATAAATAATAAATCATACCGTTATCACAACTCACAATCTCCACTATATTTTATTAATAAAAATCTTACATTAATGATATTTAATCCTTTATCCAGTTTTCAGAGCTCCATATGCCTTATGAAGAAGGTGTTTTTAGTATTCTTTATTATATGTCTCTCCTTGTCGTGTACAAAGGAAACCATTATTGAGGGCGTGGCTGGTGCTGATGGTAGGGATGGAATTGATGGTCAAGATGGCGCAAGCATTACAGCTACAGTTATTGACTTAGAAGTAGGTAGTGAAGAATGCCCGAATGGCGGTAGTATTGTTACATTGTTTGCAGATGGTATTCAATTCAATGAAATTGTTACCTGTAATGGTATAGATGGGCAAGACGGTACAAATGGAGAGGATGGCGTGGCTGGTGCGGATGGACAGGATGGGGTAGATGGACAAGATGGTGTTGATGGTGTAGATGGTCAGAACGGTACAGATGGACAGGATGGCGTGGATGGTGCTGATGGAGCAGACGGAACAGATGGTATTGATGCTACAGGAGCGGAATTGTATGACTTCTCGGGCTTTTATTTACACGAAAGTGGATTATATTCTCTGGATGTTTCTAATATAAGATATGCACCTAATAGTGTGAATGGAGGTAGGTATACTTTTGATATAACATCTAATGGGCAAACAGTTGAGGCATATTTTGAACTTGAAAATGCAAATACAAATGAGTTGGTAGTTGATGGTATTATCAGTTTTGGTGATGCCTATCTGGCATTACCACATTATCAATATGAAACTATTGTTTTTGGCGGACAAATAAGAGATACAGCTACTGATAACGTACTCGATGGGGGTGCATTTATCAAGCAATAAATGGTAACTCAAAATCATTGGTTGCAAATGTCTCACTAGGCATTCTGTTAAACAGCGCATTTCTCGGGAATCCAATATTATAAATAAATAATCCAAATCTTATCTAATGAAAATCTCAAAATCTTTAATCTATTTATTTGTTACAGTCCTTACGTTTAGCTTAAGTTCCTGTTCTAACGATTCAGATGATGACAGTATGGAAGAAGCAACTGAATTAATTATTGGCGAATGGCTATTTGCTTCGCAAAATGATTATCGCTGTGGGACAGATGAAGTAGTAACTGACAGACCTGCTTCCGATAATGAGTATGACCAAACTTTGGTATTCAATAGCGATATGACTTATTTAAGATATAGGGATGGTGAATTGGTAGATTTTGAAGACCAAATGGGTACATGGGAAAATATTGGCGATGGTTTCTATCGTTTGAACTATACAGTAGAAGGTGAACCCGATTCTTATAGTTTAGAAGTAGAATTTATAGGTAATAACACTATGAATTTCGGCATTGACGACCCTTGTGTGGAAATAAGCACAAAGGGCAATATCTATACCTATTCTGTATACAATAGACAGTAAATAATTTACAATATATATAGAATAAAGACAGCCTAAACAGCTGTCTTTTCTTTTGTTAAAATAGTATTTCACTTTTATTTACATATTTTTAAACTGTAATATAAAACTGACCAATTTTAAATTTAATTAAGTCAGTAAAAATGTTGAATTACTAATCGAACAATGACACAAAACAAACTAAACCTTTCCACCCTAGAATCATGGCTGTGGGATTCAGCAAACATATTAAGAGGAAGCATCGATTCTTCGGATTTCAAAAACTACATCTTCGGATTACTATTCTTAAAACGCTCAAATGACGTGTTTGAAGAAGAGGTTGAAAACATTATGCAACGTGATGGCGTTTCCAGAGCAGATGCCGAAGACGAAACCTATTTTCAATTACCAGAAGAATCTCGTTGGGAGAACATAAAGAAACATACCGAGAACATTGGTATTGCATTGGACAAAGCCTTTGCAGCCATAGAGCGTGAAAACACCTCATTAGAGGGGGTTATGACTGCTACCAAGTTTGGAGATAAGGAGAAGCTGTCCGATGAGTTATTACAGCGTTTGTTAAGGCACTTTAACCAACATTCATTGCGCAATGACCACCTAGAATCTAATGACCTCTTAGGCGATGCCTATGAGTATCTGATTAAGATGTTTGCCGATGACGCTGGCAAGAAAGGTGGTGAATTTTATACCCCTAGAGGCGTGGTACAGTTGATTGTACAGCTGATTAAACCTGAACCCAAACAAAAGGTGTATGACCCTACCTGTGGCTCTGGGGGTATGTTGATTGAGTCTGCCAGATACATAGCACAGCAACCCAACGGTAAAGTTGGGAACAATGTAAATGTTTCACTATTCGGACAAGAAAAGAACTTGGGTACTTGGGCAATAGGTAAACTGAATATGCTGCTACATAACTATATGGATGCCGACATCAGAAAAGGAGATACCCTGACCACCCCACAACACAAGAATGATAATAACGAACTAACCCTTTTTGACCGAGTAATCGCCAACCCACCTTTTTCTCAAAGTGGTTGGTGGACACCTGCCGAAAACTCTATTGAGGTGAAGTTGGACAAGAACGGTAAGGAAAAAAAAGTGTCACCCAACTATAATAAAGTAGTGAGCGACCCTTATGGACGTTTTCAATATGGGATACCACCCAGAGGGTATGCGGATTTGGCTTTCTTACAGCATATGATAGCTGTTTTGAAACAGGATGGAAAGGCTGGTGTGGTTTTGCCACACGGCACATTGTTTAGAAGTGGTACAGAGGGTAAGATTAGAAAAGCCTTATTGGAAGCCGATTTGGTGGAAGGTATTGTAGGTTTACCAAGTGCATTGTTTTACAATACTGGCATACCAGCTTCTATTTGGATTATCAACAAGGACAAAACAGAAACACAAAAAGGTAAAGTAACCATCATTGATGCCAGTAGTGATTTCAAAGATGGTAAAAACCAAAATGAATTGCTGGAAGAACATATTAGTAAAATTGTAACCGCTTACGATGGTGCTGTGGATGTAGATAAATATATGCGCATTGTTGATGTTGCTGAAATAGCAGAAAACGATTTCAACCTCAATATTTCCCGTTTTATTGATACCAGCGAACCAGAACCCGAAGTGGATATTAAAGCCGTTCATCAAAAGTTGGCTGTGTTGGAACAACGTGAAACTGACATTGATAAAAAACTAGCTGGATTTTTAAAGGAGTTGGGGGTATGATGGAAAAACTTAAACCCTTTGGCTATGATGATATACCAGATGATTGGACTTTAAAATCATTAGGGGATATCTCGGCTAGTAATCATCAAGGAATCAATACCGTTGCTGAAAAAGTAAAATATGTTAATGATGGTTATCCTATACTTCAAGCAAAACATATTACTAGCGAAAAAATACAGTTGAATGATACAAAGTATGTGGATGATGATGATTGGTGTAAGTATAAAAACAAGTATCAACCAAAATACGGGGAGATTTTATTATCCAACATAGGAACGATTGGCAGAACAGTTCTTATAGAAAAGGAAATAGATTTATTGATTGCATGGAATATTTTTCTAATTCGTCCTATTCAATCGTTGGCTTTCCCTCCGTTTGTAAGAGAGGCATTGCGATTTTTGTATTCGAACAAATATTTGGATAGGCTAACAAGTGGAAATGCCACTAAGTTCGTCAATAAATCACAGGTAGAGTCTACTCCTATTCTGTTACCCCCTCTCGCAGAACAACAAAAAATAGCAGAAATACTAAGCACAGTAGATGCTAAAATTGATGTCATAGACCAACAGATAAGCGAAACCCAAGAACTCAAAAAAGGCTTAATGCAACGCCTAATGACCAAAGGCATTGGGCATACCGAGTTTAAAGATTCATCTTTGGGTGAGATTCCTAAAAGTTGGAAAGTGGTAAAGATTCAAGACCTATTAAATGAGGGTAGAATAATTAGTCATTTAGACGGTAATCATGGTGGATTGTATCCTAAAGCAGATGAATTTATAGATGATGGTGTACCGTACATTAGCGCAAATTGTTTTATTAATAGTAAAGTTGATTTTTCGAAATGCAAACATTTATCAATGGAACGTTCTCTGCAATTTAGAAAAGGTGTTGCAAAAAATGGTGATGTGCTTTTTGCTCACAATGCAACAGTCGGTCCTGTTGCTTTCTTAGAAACTGATTTGGATTTTGTTATACTTAGCACTACTGCGACTTATTTTAGACTAGACAATAAAACTATTGATGCTAAATATTGGTTATTTTTTCTTAGTTCACCAACTTTTAAAAATCAATATGAAAAAGTAATGGGACAATCAACACGGAATCAAGTTCCAATAACGATGCAAAGAAGTTTTCTTTCTGTGCTTCCAACATTTCAAGAACAAAAGGAAATATCAGAAATTCTAAATACAACCGATAAGAAATTAGAAGTATTATCAGAAAAGAAAACAAACTACGTAGAATTAAAACAAGGCTTAATGCAGCAGTTATTAACTGGTAAGGTTCGAGTACAACTAAATTCTTCTGTTACTTCATGAGCCAATCAACTAAAGAAATAATTAAAGGCGCTGTACTATCAGATTGTGAAACTTATCGCTACCAACTTTGGCGTATCTGGGATAAAAACAAACCAACTATTCTGTTTATCATGCTTAATCCAAGTACAGCAGATGCTGATGAAGACGATGCTACCATTAGAAAGTGCTTCCGTTATGCTACTAAATGGGGTTATGGGGGGTTTTATGTTGGCAACTTATACGCCTTTAGGTCGAAAGATAGAAGTGTATTAAAATCAGTATTAAATCCCATAGGTGAAGAAAATGAAATGAATCTTATGGAACTTAGTATAAAGTGTGATAAGATTGTCTGTGCATGGGGCAATGAAGAAGGTAGACCAAAACGCATTTTTTCCAAATTCAGAAACTTACATTATCTAAAAATAAATAAAGACAAAGAAAACTCACCTGCTCATCCCTTGTATTTAAATGGTGATTTAATACCAATTAAATTTTAATGAACCAATCACCAGAATACATCCACAGCGAATTACCAGCCATAAAGTTGTTCCAGCAGATGGGGTATCATTATTTTGATGCCAGTCAGCAAGATGAAAGAGCGGACATCACAGAAGTTATTCTAAAAGACAGGCTTTTAGCTGCTATCAAAAGGCTCAACACTTGGATTAATGATAACAACCTCAACAAAGCATATAACGAGATAACCACCGTTAATGGCGCATCATTAATGGAAATCAATGAAAAGGTCTGGGAACTCATTAGAGGGGGTACATTTTCTGTGAAGCAGACCATAGATGGGGTTGAAGAATTTAAGGTGGTTCACTTTATAGACTACCTGCATCCAGATAACAATGACTTCTTGGTGGTGAACCAGATGAAGTATCATGGTAGGTATCAACATTCCGTACCTGATTTGGTGGTATACATTAACGGCTTACCTATTGGTGTAATTGAATGCAAGTCACCCACAGCACAAAACGCATGGGACAAAGCCTACAGCGATTTAAAATATTACCAAGAAAACTCACCAAAGCTATTCCATTACAATCAAATCTGTGCTGGTATTTGGGAGGTTGGAGGTAGGTATGGAGCGATAAATTCACCTCAACAGTTCTATTCTGTATTTAAGACCAGTAAGGAAGATACGGACATCATCAACCAAGCTAAGAAAGACCAAGATAAACTCATTATAGCACTTTTTAAGAAAGAAAGGGTGTTGGATATCATTCGGCACTTTGTACTGTTCGAAGTGGAGGAAGGGAGCACCATTAAAAAGTTACCTAGATACCAACAACTAAGAGCCACCAACAAAACCATTGCACGCTTACAAGGGGGTGAAGGTGGTGTGGTTTGGCATACACAGGGTTCTGGCAAGTCCCTAACGATGGCATATGTGACCCGAAAGCTGCAAGCACCCGAATATGGTTTTAACAACCCAACGGTACTGATAATGACAGACCGTAAAGACTTGGACAGGCAGATTACCACTACCTTTCAAAATGTCGGTTTTAAGAATGTGAATCAAGCCTCTTCGGTAGTTCATCTGGATAAATTATTGCGTAACGATTACGGGGGAATCATCACAACTACCTTACAGAAATTTCAAGAAACCGACAAAGATGCAACCACCTCAACCGACCAAACAGAGTTGGAAGAACATGGAAATCTTAAAATTGAAAAACATCTGAATGAGAAAACCCTCACTAAGATTACCAAAGTACTCCAAAAAGGTAAATGGGTCGAAATAGAACGAGTAGAAATAGAACTGGAAGAACTATCCAGAAAGGAGAACCTTTACATCCTTGTTGATGAAGCACATCGTAGTCATTATGGTTTTCTAGCGTCCTTTATGCGTACCGTATTGCCAAATGCAAAGTTTGTTGCCTTTACGGGCACACCCATTTCCAAAGAAGACAAATCAACTTTAGCGGAGTTTTATGGTGGTAAATATATAGATGTGTATACCATTATGGAATCTGTGGCTGATGGCGCAACGGTAGAGTTACTGTATGATGAGGGAATCGCCAAGTTGGATGTTAAAAAAGAGGAGTTAGACCAAAAGTTTGAAGAACAATTTGGTCATCTTTCGGAAGACAAAAAAGACAAGCTAAAAAGGGAAGCCTTGCGGAAATACCAATTGTCGGCAGAGCGCATGGATGCCATAGGAAGACACATGATTGACCACTACAGGGATAAAATTTTCCCAGATGGTCATAAAGCTATGATTGTCTGTAGTGGAAGAGAGGCAGCAATTAAATATCAAGAAGTCCTAGAGACCCTTAAAGGAGAAGGTTATCACAATTTTGAATCTAAGGTGGTGATTAGTATAGCCTCTCCAAAGTCGGATAGAATTGCTAAAACGTACTATGAGACTTTAGAATGGAATAAAGAAAATCCTAATGATAAAAGACCAGTCTTGGTCGTGCCACCAGAAGATATCAAGGATGCTACCAATGACTTCAAACTGCCCTTTGGAAACGCAGCAGAAAGGGAGAAGTCTGGTAAAAAGAAGTTTGACAATACCGCTTTTATGATTGTATCGGATATGCTGTTGACAGGATGGGATGCCCCTATAGCCTCTTGTCTGTACTTGGATAAGCCATTAAAGGAACATAACCTGTTACAAGCCATTGCAAGGGTCAACCGTTCCAGAAAAGGAAAGAACGCTGGTTATATTGTTGATTACAACGGTATCACAGCGTATTTGATTCAGGCATTGGAAATCTTTTCAGGCGATATAAGACCAGATGATATCTTAAAGAACATCAATGAAGAGTTTCCCAAATTGGTCATGAATCACACCAAACTGGTGGAGTTCTTTAAATCAATGAAGATTGACAGAAACTATAACCGTGAGGACTATATCGATGCTGCTGTGCGGTTTATTGAGCCAATCAACAAGCGTGATGATTTCAAGGTGATGTTAAAGGATTTCAATAAGTCGATTAATATCGTGCTGCCCAACACCAAAGCATTAAAGTATCAAGGGGATTTTAAACTCTTCAATGAGATTAAGTTAAGAGCCAGAAACGCATACCCAGAGGATGAGGAATTGAAAATCACCAAAGACGAGAGCAAGATGCTTCAATCCATGATAGATGAGCATCTAAAAGCAGAAGGGGTTGAAAGTTTACTGGCAGAACCTATATCCATTATAGACAAGGATAAGTTTAAGGAGGAAATCATGAACTCATCACCAGCCACCAAAGAGTTGAAGATGCGAAATAACTTAAAGCACACCATAAAGGTTGGTATTGACAAGAACCCTGACTTCTATAAACCTTTGGCACAGCGATTGGATGAACTGTTGAAGTTAAAAGCAGAACAGCGCATCACTCAATTAGAATTGCTAAAAGCCTACACCGACATACAGGACGAAATCATTGACCAACAAAAAGAAGGAGAGCAAAAAGGCTTTGTTACAGAGCGTGAGAGAGCCGTTTATGACTCTATGAAGGTCTTATTCGGTGAAGACGCAGAAGACGCTACAAAGACCATATTTGACCTTATAAAAGGGGAATTGGGTATTGTTGGATGGCAACGTAAGGGACAAGTGAAAAAAGATATTGAAAACAAAATTAGACGCTACTTGACCACAGCCAAAATAGAACGTGAAGATGCTAAATTGAAGGCAAAGGAAATGGTGGAAGTGCTAATAAAGAATAAGGATGCCTAGCGTACAATACGGACATAAAACCATAACATATTCCTTTAAAGAAAAGGAGAAACTTAAATCGCATTACATAACTGTGGACAAGGGTGATGGTGTTGTACTGAAAGGTAAATCCATTTCTGACGAAAAAGCGCAAAAACTAATCCTGAAAAAGGCTAAATGGATACTTGATAAATTGGACTTGGTAAGTTCCATTGGTGACGATGATATTGTAACAGGTTCAAGGATACAATACTTGGGTAGAAAGTACTATGTTGAGGTATTTGAGAACAACGAAATTGATGAAGTAATCATTGATTTTACAGAATCCAAATTTAAGGTTTCATTGCCTACATCACTAAATAATCAAGAGGAATTAATGGCAGCATTTGAAACCTTTTTAAGAGCCAAAGCTGAAGAGAAGTTAACGCCAAGAATAAAGAAATTAGTGAAAGTTACAGGACTAGCGTATAATAATTTCAAGATTAGAAAACTAGAAAAACGCTGGGGAAGTTGCACACCCTCTAACGATATCATAATTAATATAGACGCTATAAAACTTCCTTACAGCTTAATTGATTATCTACTGGTTCACGAACTGGTACACACCAAGATAAAGAGCCACTCAAAGGAGTTTTGGGCAGAACTTTCAAAGCACATTCCAAATTGGAAGGAATTGGATGATAAGATGTATGGGATGAAGTTGTAAGTTGATTTTACTTATGACTCTTTTAAGTGAAATATCATCAATAATTATATCCCATAGTGGGTAACAAGCTGAAAAAATGAATACACAAACAATCATCACACTTTTATCAATTGTATTGCCAATCTTTGGTTTGATTCTTGGCTACTTTATCAAACACAACATTGAAAAGAAAAAGGAACTCATAAGTGAAATAGCGAAAGAGAGGCGAGATATTTATCAGCAATATGTGAATTTAATAATTGGAATATTTGCTAATTCAAAAACGAATAAAAATCTTAATCAAGATAGACTTATTAAAGACTTGTTTGAATTTTATAAAAAATATGTGCTGTATGCTTCACCTGCTGTGATAAAAGCTTTTTCTAATTATTTCCAATTAATTTACCATCAGGATACAGAATCTGGTATAGATATTAAAACTAACTTATTGCATATGACAAAAATAATGGCTGAAATGCGCAAAGATTTAGGATTAAATAATAAAGGTCTTGGCAAAAATGGAGAAGTGCTGATGCGTGCTATTTTAAAGGATTATGATATAATGTTGAGATAATAAAATCTTAATAACAATGTATTCAATACAATAATCAAATAAAACAAGTGGCGATTCCTAACAATTAGATGAATTTATATTTGATATCTGTCAAAAGCATCAGATAAATACAGAAGATAGGGTACAACTATAGTCTAGGGGATACCCCATTCTAAGGAAAACGGAATCTAAAACCACCCCCACCTCTTTTCTTAAAACCTTCAGCAAAATAGGTTTGGAATGCAACAACTATTATTTAAAAACACCCTTGCATACACCCTTTGAAATACAAAAAACCCTAACAATCTAATTAATAGACTATTAGGGAATTTGTTGGCGGTCTGGACGGGACTCGAACCCGCGACCCCCTGCGTGACAGGCAGGTATTCTAACCAACTGAACTACCAGACCGTGGCGTTTAGCGTGTGCAAATATACATTGCTTATTCAATTGCACAAACATTTTCTTTTAAAAAATTTTCCTTTAAAGAAATTTACTGCGTTCTACCAAAAATGTATTCAGGATGGTAGAAAAATTATTGTTGATGTCGACTTCTACATACTTAATACGATATTGCGCGCATTTAAGCTTAATGGCCGTATAATAGTCTCTAATGCTTTTTTCATAAGCTTCTTTAATATTATCGGCATACAAGTCTAAATACTCACCTGTTTCAACATCCAAAAAGCGTTTGGGGGTATTCTCAAAATTAAAGTGAAATTCATGCTCCTTATCCATTAAATGAAAGAGTACAACCTCGTGCTTATTGTATTTTAAATGACGTAGGGCTTCAAAAAGTTCACTGTCTTCTTTTTCTGTCTGAAACATATCCGTAAATAAAAAGATTAGGCTTCTTCTTTTTATTTTTTCCGCTATCTGATGCAGGTATGTGTATGTTCTCGAATTCTTTGCTGGTTGTTTTTCGGCACCAATTTCGTTAAGTTTGGCCAATAACATCTGAAAGTGACGTTCACTGCCCTTTTCCGGTGCATAGTAATTATAGTCATCAGAAAATACACTTAGCCCCACAGCGTCCCTTTGTTTCTTAAGGACATTCATCAATGCCGCAATGGCCAAAATACCAAAACCTATTTTGTTGAGATTTCCTAAGGATATATTCTTTACTTCTGGGTAGTACATGGAGGCAGAGTTGTCCAAAATCATATGGCACCGCAAATTGGTTTCCTCCTCATAACGTTTAGTATAGAGTTTGTCCGTTTTGGCAAAAAGTTTCCAATCAATATGTTTGGTACTTTCACCATTGTTGTAAATTTTATGTTCGGCAAATTCCGCGGAAAATCCATGGAAAGGACTCTTGTGAATACCGCTAATGAACCCCTCTACTACCTGCTTGGCCAAAAGTTCAAGATTGGGAAATAATGAAGTATTGTTTAATTCTTGTCGTATGTCCACAGAATAAAGATAACATAAAAAAAGGTCCAGTTTAAACTGGACCTTTTCTGAAATTGTTTTAATTATGTTATTATAAAAGGGCGTCTATAGCATCGGTATACACTTTTTTAGGGGAGACACCAACTTGTCTACTGGCAATTTCTCCATCCTTAAATACCAAAACCGTAGGTATATTCCGTACACCGTATTTTGCTGCGAATTCTTGGTTGGCATCAACGTCCACCTTTCCTACAACCGCTTTACCTTCATACTCATTGCTTACTTCGTCAATGATAGGACCTACCATTCTACAAGGTCCACACCAAGCAGCCCAAAAATCTACAACTACAGGTTTATCACTTTTTAAAACTACTTCGTCAAAAGTAGCGTCTGTTATTTCTAATGCCATGATTATTTCTTTTAATGATTATGCAAATTTAGTCAAATAATAAAAGGTTTCCTTACTCATATAGTATTCCTTTTGATTATATCAAAATTGATGTAATCTATTCTTGGGCAGCACTTTCGGGATATATAGCAATATTATGTGTTCTTACGCCTACTGGAGTTGAATTTTCTAGTTTAGAAAGTTGCACCTGCATGTTCTTGGATGGTATCACGGGCATATGACATTGAATACAGTTGCTTCCGTTCTCTTTCATTTTAGATGCAGGGATGGTACAGTGTTTTTTATTTGTATTATGGCATCCCACACATTTATTGTTGAAATAGAGGTGGTCATTTCTTTGATTCTTATGAGGGTCGTGACAGGTTATGCAATCCATCTGAGTAGATTCGGCAAAGCATTTGCTACTCGTCAATAAACCATATTGGTTTCCATGGACGTCCAAGTTAGTACTAGGTCTTAGCGAATTGTAATTTTTTGAAAAGTTGACCAGGGTATCCCCAGGTAAAAATTTAAATGGATTTTGGGTCTGATTGTTTCTGAGTCCTGAATGACAAGAAGCACAGAGGTCCAAACTTTGTTGCCTAGTTAAAGAAGACAATTTTACTAAACTGGAATCTTTGGAAACTCCATTCCAATTTTTTTGAAACCTTACATGTTTTTCCGCAGGACCATGACATTTTTCACAATCCACGCCCAAAACAATTTTTGAAATATCATATTGATTGGAGTTTATAGCATCATCTGGATTTTTTGCAAAGGTCACATGGCATTTTAAGCATTGGTCGTTTACCGGACGTAATGGATTTAGTCTATTGGTGTAATTGGGACTATTTATCCAAGTATCAGCTGGGACAAAATAGGATGCTTGTAACTGAAATAAACCATCGGGTTGATTGCTAAGATAGGATTGGCCTTTTAATCCAGAGCCTATTGTAATATCCATGGTCCAGTCAAAAGTCCTTCTATTTCCATATTTTATTTGGGCATGTTGAACAGGTTCTCCTTTCTTACTTACCATTCGTATTTCTGCATCCAATAAGGAAACTAAATTTTCACCCTCCTTAAAACTGCCTTTAATGTTCTCCAGTGTCGCGAATATGGAAGTGTTGTAATGCGCTGTATTGAGGTGTGTCTCATAAATACCCCTATGACATTCCATACAAGTCGATGAACCAACGTAACCCTTACCGTTATAATGGTATGCAATTACCTCCAGGTCAGAAATTTCCTTGGGACCGGAAAAGTGTTGATAGAGTTTAAGGCCTAAAAACCCTATAAGCAATGCGCCAATAATCAAATAGAGTTTCTTCTTCAACGGTAATAAATCTAAATTTTAATTAAGTTTAAAATGCACTTGTTGTTCTTCCAGTCGCTGCAAAAGTTCACTTGATATCTGAACTTTTTGTTTTCGGCTGGATAGTCGGACCTTAATCTGTTCCTGCATTTCGTACACAATAAAATTCAAGGCGTGGTCTCCCTTATGAGAAATCAAGGTGTCCTTTAACTGATGAACATTTTCTTCTTCCAACTCATCAATATTCAATTTTATGGTCAATTTTTTCGCATAGGATTCCATGACGTCCTGTAGTAGCATGAAACTGTTGAACTGCATTCTAGGGTCGCCCTTTACTCCTGTGTCCCGATTCACCCAGCCTTCCCGAACATAAAGTTTAATATACGCAAAGGAATTGAGCATAAGAAAGTGCCTGAACTTAAGGTATTCCTCTCCAAAAATCCTGAATTCGAAGGAATCTGTATAATCCTCCATTACAAAAGAGGCCCAACCTTTTCCATTTTTGGAAATTCTGTGTTGTACGTCCGTAATAACACCTGCGAAGGTCAGCTCTCTATTTACATAATTGGGCAAGTCGCTGCAATGGGAAAGACTAGCATTACAAAAGGCCTTAATTTCTGTTTTAAAATCATCCAAGGGGTGACCGGAAATATAGATTCCCACTACCTCTTTTTCCCTTCGTAGCTTTTCCATGGTACCCCATTCCTCACAAGGAGGTACAATGGGCTCCGGAATCGTAACTTCACTAGCGTCACCGAAAAGGCTTACTTGAGCGGAATTTTCATTTTCTTGAAACTTTGCGCCGTATTTAATTACCTTTTCCAAGAAAGTAATCCCGTCTCCTTCATTATGGAAATACTGAGCTCTGTGAGAATCTCCCATGGAGTCAAAACCACCCGCGAGTGCCAGATTTTCAAAAGCCTTTTTATTGGCTGCTCTCAGGTCTATTCGTTTGGCCATGTCAAAAACGGATTTGTAGGGTCCATTTTCCTTTCTTTCTTCCACAATGGTTTCCACGGCACCACGCCCTACACCTTTTATGGCTCCCATACCAAAACGTACAGCGCCTTCTTTGTTTACCGCAAATTTATAGTAGGATTCATTGACATCAGGACCTAATACATCCAATCCCATGCGTTTACATTCCTCCATGAAAAAGGTTACCTGTTTAATGTCGTTCATGTTGTTGCTAAGAACGGCTGCCATGTATTCGGCAGGGTAGTGGGCTTTACAATAGGCTGTTTGGTAGGCTATCCAGGCATAACAAGTAGAGTGACTTTTGTTAAAGGCATAGGCAGCAAATGCTTCCCAGTCCTTCCAAATTTTTTCCAGCTTATCTTCGGGATGACCTTTTGCGGAAGCCTGCTGTATAAACTTGGGTTTCATTTTGTCCAATACATGCTTTTGCTTTTTCCCCATCGCTTTACGAAGCACATCGGCCTCACCCTTGGTGAAATCCGCCAATTTTTGGGAAAGGAGCATCACCTGCTCTTGGTACACGGTAATACCATACGTTTCCGCGAGGTATTCTTCACACGCATCCAGGTCGTATACAATTTCCTCCGTTCCATGTTTTCTCGCTATAAAGCTTGGAATGTATTCCATTGGACCTGGCCGGTACAGGGCGTTCATAGCGATAAGGTCAGCAAAAACCGTAGGTTTTAGTGCGCGCATGTGCTTTTGCATGCCGGGCGATTCGTATTGGAACACCCCAATCGTCTCCCCACGTTGGAAAAGTTCATAGGTCTTTTCGTCGTCCAGAGGGAAGTTTTCAGGATCCAGGTCAACGCCATGTTTTGCCTTAACGATTTTTACTGTATCCTTGATCAGGGTCAACGTTTTAAGGCCTAGGAAATCCATCTTCAACAAACCAGCACTTTCCACTACTGAGTTGTCGAACTGTGTACAATACATATCGGAATCCTTGGCGAGGGCCACAGGTACAAATTTTGTAATGTCATCCGGTGTAATAATAACTCCACAAGCATGTATACCAGTGTTCCTAACCGAGCCTTCCAGAACATAGGCCTGATTGAGGGTTTCGGATTCCAGACCTTCGCCTTTGGATATGGCCAGTAGTTCGTTTATTTTAACGAGGTCATCACTGTTGAATTTGCTTTTAAGCACTTTCTCATCGACTCCCATGATTTTTTTCAACTTCGACATGTTGGGAATCAATTTGGCCATACGGTCCGCATCGCCCAAAGGTAAATCTAAAGCCCTTGCCGTATCCCTTATCGAAGATTTAGCGGCCATGGTACCATAGGTAATAATTTGGGCAACTTGGTTGGAACCATACTTTTTAATCACGTAGTCCATAACACGGCTCCTGCCCTCGTCGTCAAAATCGATATCAATATCTGGCATGGATATCCGATCCGGATTAAGGAAACGCTCAAAAAGTAAATCATATTGAATAGGGTCTAGATTGGTAATCCATAAACAATAGGCTACTGCTGAACCTGCCGCAGAACCACGTCCCGGACCCACCGAAACGTCCATTTCCCGAGCGGCCCTAATAAAATCCTCTACTATTAGAAAGTACCCAGGATATCCTGTTTTTTCGATGACCTGCAACTCAAAATCCAGCCGTTCGTCAATTTCTGGGGTAATTTCCCCATATCTTTTTTTGGCACCTTCGTAGGTAATATGTCGTAAATACTTGTTCTCCCCCCGTTTTCCTCCATCGAGTTTGTCCTCTTCGACCTGAAATTTCTCTGGGATGTCAAAAGCAGGTAATAACACATCTCTTGCCAGTGTGAAAGTTTCGACTTTATCGATTACCTCTTGAATGTTGATGATGGCCTCCGGAATATCTTTGAACAGTTCCTTCATTTCATCCGATGATTTGAAGTAGTATTCTTGATTTGGCAATCCATAACGATATCCACGACCTCTACCTATAGGTGTAGATTGTTTTTCACCATCCTTTACACACAACAAAATATCGTGGGCATGTGCGTTTTCCTTTTTGGCGTAGTAGGTGTTATTAGTGGCCACCAACTTTACATCGTGTTTTTCCGCAAACTGGATCAAAACCTGATTTACGCGGTCTTCATCTTCCTGACCGTGACGCATAATTTCGATATACAGGTCCTCACCAAAAGTATCTTTCCACCAAATTAACGCTTCCTCTGCCTGTTTCTCGCCGACATTTAAAACCTTACTGGGGACCTCACCGTACAAGTTTCCTGTTAAAACAATGATGTCCTCTTTATATTGTTCAACAACTTTTTTATCGATTCTAGGAACATAGTATTTACCGTCCACGAATGCGATAGATGACATTTTCGCCAAATTGAGATACCCATTCTTGCTTTTGGCCAACATCACTATTTGGTACCCGTTGTCCTTTTGTGATTTGTTGGTATGGTCCTCGCAAACCTGAAATTCACAGCCTACTATCGGTGTAATTTCCAGTTCGGACTCAGGAAGGTTTTCCAAGGGTTCTTGACCGTCTTCCAATGTACCGTTGAGCGTTGCCTCATACCGTTTTTGGTTTTCCTCATTTCTGGCCTTGACCCCACTATTATGATTTATGATACCATTTACGAAATGAAAGGCACCCATCATGTTGGCATGGTCGGTCATGGCCACAGCTGGCATTTTTTCATTTGCGGCTGTCTTGATTAGGTCGGGAACGCTAATGGTCGATTGTAAAATGGAAAATTGGGTGTGATTGTGAAGATGCGCAAAAGGTGCGGTCTCCAAAGTGGCCAGATTTTCCTTTATTTCCTCTTGGGAAACGCCACCGGTGTCTTTCTCCCAAAGGGCGTCCGCAATTTTTTTTGAGGCTTTGGCGAGATTGATGTGCTCTATACCTATAAGCTGTATTACTTTGGGATTAGCCTCGGAAAAATTCTCAAAATAATCGGGCTGTACATCTAACTGTTCAGCGGTGTATTGCCTTTTTCGGACGAGTTCCAAAAAACAGCGAGTCGTGGCCTCAACGTCAGCTGTTGCATTATGGGCTTCGGCAAACGGTTCATTAAATAAAAATTCATGCAATTCTGTAAGGGTGGGAAGTTTGAATTTACCCCCTCGTCCTCCAGGTATTTGGCATAGTTCAGCGGTGTGTTCCGTACAGGTATCCAAAACAGGAAGTTCCTTTAAGGGATTTTCAACGGTCATTCGATGAAACTCGGCACCCATAATATTAACATCGAAACCAACGTTTTGCCCCACAATAAACTTGGTTTTGGCCATGGCCTCGTTGAACTTGCTTAACACCTCTTTCAAAGGGACACCGTCCCTTTCCGCCAAGGCGGTAGAAATTCCATGTATTTTTTCAGCATCGTAAGGGATATTGAAACCTTCGGGTTTTACCAAATAATCCTGCTGGTCCAAGAGGTTACCCATTCCATCGTGCAACTGCCAGGCAATCTGTATACATCTTGGCCAATTCTTAGTATCGGTTATGGGGGCATCCCAGCGTTTGGGCAATCCTGTTGTTTCGGTGTCGAATATTAAATACATGTGCTATTTCCTGTCTGTTTGGGCTGTCGGCCTGAGCGGAGGCGAAGGGCATGGACAGCTTAAAAAAGTATCGATAAAATTACAGAAAAGAGGTGTTAGGGAAAAAGGGAGTTGCTAAGAGTTATTAACCAATAAAAAAAGCGGACGTTTTATCATCCGCTTTTAAACATTTATTGATTGGTTCAAGATTTGTTTTAGGAGACAGCCTCTTCATAAATTTTGGCATTTTCCAGAGCATCCTTGATTTGATTTCTATGCTTTGTTAGCATCTCCTCAGTGGATGGTGCGAGTACCATTTCTTCATCTTTTAAAATTTCATTGTACTCTTCCAGACTTGCTTTTTCTCCTCGTTCAACTTCTTCCAATATTCTTTCAGTATCATCGCTAGTGAAAGTAGTGGTGAAATTCATCCAAGTTCTGTGAAGGTCTCCCTTGATACTCCCACCTTTTTCTGGCAACTCCCCAAATGCTTGAATTTCATTTTTCAGTTCATGGCCAAAATTATAGCGTTGCTGTACTTTGTCCGCCAAGAATTTTTTTACGGCTGGGTTGTCAACTTTATCCTGTGCCAATTTATAGCCTTTCTCGGCATCATATGTTCTTGTCAGTAAATCGTTTAATCTATTTGAAATTTTTTCTGAATACTTCATAATCTTTCTTATCATTTAAATTTGTAATGGTTATTGTCTTTCAATAACAACTACATAAAAGATAAGAGAATATAGCGGAAACACAAGTGTTTATGGGGGTTTTGCAAAGGTTTAACGTCGATGGGGCATGTATCTTAATGCTTTTAACACGAAGCATTTGTATTTTGTTGTTGTGATGATTGTTAAATCGAACAAATTAAACTACATTTGCAGCCCTTTTTCAAGGATAAAAAAGTAGAATTAATAACCAAGGGTCGGGCACCCTACAAATTAATGTGATATGCCAGTTAAAATTAGATTACAAAGACACGGTAAAAAAGGAAAACCATTCTATTGGGTAGTTGCTGCGGATGTTAGAGCGAAGAGAGATGGTAAATTCTTGGAAAAATTAGGTATTTACAATCCAAATACCAACCCTGCCACTATTGAGCTAGATGTAGATTCTTCCGTAAAATGGTTGCAAAATGGTGCACAACCTACCGATACGGCGAAAGCCATACTTTCTTATAAGGGTGTGCTTTTAAAGCACCATTTGTTAGGTGGTGTTGCAAAAGGAGCATTGACAGAGGAGCAGGTAGAGGAAAAATTCAATGCTTGGATTTCTGAAAAAGAGGCTGCCATTGATGCAAAAATTGGTGGATTGGATAAAGAGAAGGAAGAAGCCCGGGCAAAAGCTTTGGCTGCTGAAAAAGAAGTTAATGAAAAACGAGCTGCCGAAGCTGCAGCGGCCGAACTTCCTGAAACTCCAGAAGGAGAGGATGCAGAAGAAGAGGTTGAAGCTGTAGAAGAAGCTCCCGAAGTTCCAGAAGAGGCTCCTGCCGCTCCTGAAATGAAGGAAGAAGAAGCTCCAAAAGACGGCGAGTAGTCGTTATAACGATGCGAAAGGAAGATTGTTTCTACCTAGGCAAAATCGTTTCAAAATATAGCTTTAAGGGTGAAGTCCTTGTGAAATTGGATACGGACGACCCGGAGATTTACGAAAAAATGGAATCAGTCTTTGTTTCTTTGGGAAACAACCTGATTCCATTTTTTATTAAACGTTGTAGGCTCCATAAATCCAACCTACTTAGGATAGATTTTGAGGAAGTGAAGAGCGAGTCCGATGCCGATCGAATTATGAGGTTGGACCTTTATTTACCATTGACCCTGCTGCCCAAACTTACCGGAAACCAATTTTATTATCACGAAGTCATTGGTTTTAAAGTTATGGATGAGGTCCATGGGAATATAGGGGTAATTGAAAGTGTAAACGATTCTACTTCCCAAGCACTATTTGAAATAAAAAAAGGGGACAAACAATTGTTGATCCCCATTAATGATGAAATTATTAAAAAAGTAGACCGGCAGGCGAAGTCCATATCGGTTTCTACTCCGGAAGGCTTGGTAGCCCTTTATCTTTCTTAACTTTCCAATGCGTTTTTGGCGAATGCCAAGCATTTTTTTACCTCCGTAATGGCATTAGAACCTTCAGGGATATCATATTCCAATTCAATAGTGGCCGGGAAGGAATACCCTTTATCGCGCATTAATTGAAGTGCCTCTATTAGGGGAGTGTCTCCCTCGCCCCAAACGACATTGCTTTGACCATGTTCCGGCGTTTGTCTATCCTTTACGTGCATACTTTTAATATGATTGTGTTTTTTCTTAATAATTTCAAGCGGAGCTTCATTACCCGCGGCTACAAAATGACCTAAATCAAGGTTAAGTGCGTTGTATTTGGATTGTTCCAGAGCCGTGTCCCAAAAAGTTGGTGTTTGTTGGGTGTGTCCGTGATAGGCAACATAGATGCCATGTTTCGAGGCCATTTCCCCTAATTTTTCCGTATGTTCGTCATCACTTGGGTGTTCTAAGGTCACATGGGAGGCTCCTAATGCCTTGGCAGCTTTAAAACCGTAGTTGATTTCTTCATCGGTATTGTCTTTGCCAAAGGCATTGGGTTTAAAAGCGTAAATGGTTACACCTGCATCATTATACATTTTTCTTAGTTCCTTGAACTTATCCATAGATACAGTAGAACGCCAAGTGGCAACTTCCTTATTATAGGCATCCATGGTATTTTGCATTTCCAAAAAGCTTTTTTCTTCTTCTGGATTTAGTTCGTTGTTTCTCTTTTTTCCCATCAGTCCATAAAAAGTACGCCAGTTTACTGGACTCTCTGGTTTACCTGCAAAAGTTTCTGCAGGATCTCCCATTAGCTCAACAGCATTAATTCCAGAATCCAGTACATATTGCAGCGTAGCTTCTGCACTTTGATCGGGCATACTTCTAAAGGAATACGTAATTACTCCGATTTGCACCCCTTTTATTTTAGAATTCGGGACGGGTGAATTCAACAACCTATTTCTACCAAAAATATTTGGACCTACGAGTGTTGTCCCAATAGCCAAAGCAGCTGAGCTTGATATGAAGTTTCTTCTTGAAACTGTGTTTTTTTTGTTATTCATAATACAGGTTTTTTATAATACAGGTTTGTTTGATGATCCATATATTTTCATTTGTCGCATCGACCAAGGTATTTCATGGTCTTCATGAGGGCCAAAGTTTTCCGTTAATCTCATTCGTATAAATTTAGCCTTAACAGGATTGAAGATGAGGGAAACATCTGCCTGTTCTCCATTGCCTTTTTCAATTTCCTTCCATGAACTTCCATCCATAGAGCTTTCGAGTATGTAGCCACGTGGAAAAGTATGTAACGGAGGTGGTGAGCCAGGACGCCATCCCCTGGATATCGGGGTTGCATTGAAATGAATTTCGGAGATGCTCATTGCATCTGGAAGCTCTATTTGAAACCACATGCCCTCTTCCTGATTACCTCCAGTACTCCATCCCTCAAAATTAAATGCACTGGTAGGGGAGGCCCTGCCACCAATTCGTGTAGGCACGGAATGACTTGCAGTTATATTCCAATCTTCCCTTGGTGTTAGGAGTTGTGGAACCGATGTCATCAATTCATCATAAACATAAGGTGCGTTACGCTCCGCTGTTTTTGTCCTGACGTTTTTGACGTCCTCGGCGGATACCAAAGTGGCTTCATTGGATAAATTGGTGCGGATATAGGATACAATGGACGCAATCCAATCATCGGATTGTTCTTTGTTACCTACCATAATACCTGCTGGATAAGTTTTCCCATCCAATGGACCTTCGAGTCCATGCATCACGGTTTTAATGACATATTCCGGGTGTGATTGTACTCGGGCAGAACCGCTTAAGGCCGGTGCCATGACCAAACCATCTCCAACCGGTGTTCCTGTGCCATCGTTTCCGTGACATTGTACACAGAGTTCGTTGAAGATAACCTTTCCTTTTTCCAAGTTGCTCTTTTGGGCATCGGTAAGTTGATTATTGCCAACTTCCCACCAATTTTTTACTTCTTTTGGCTCTAAAATTTGTTTGCCAATGGTCTGTATTCCTTTAGCGGAATTCGACTTGAGTAATTTTTTTAAGGCGACGTCGAAGGAAGGTATTTCTAGGATCTGTGCTGACAAAACGGCCTGTAAGGCCACATCTACATTTTTATCCTCAAGTAATTTTAAATAGTCCTCTCCAAGTGATTTTTTACCCGACTTATATAATGTTTCTCCTGCACGCATAGCCTGAATACGCATTCTGGGGTTGGAGTCGTCCATTAATTTTTTAACCATATTCTCTTTCAACGAACCCAGACCCTCTAGGCACCACAAGGCATGGAATCGGGCTAATGTATTATCGCTGTTATTAACCATGGCTTCAAGTTCCGGAACGATACTTCTATCCTGTGACAATACGATCAACTGTTGTGCCTTGTCTCGCCACCAACCATTTGGGTGTTCCAAATGCTTTACAAGTTGAGCCGGTGTTTCATTAAGCATGTTCGGCTTGGTCTTGTCCCGTTCCTTGCTATCATGGGTAATGCGCCAGATTCGGCCGAGACCTATTACCTTATCTAATTGGTACTGCTCAATTTTGGTACGTAGATACGTGCCTTTTTGAGCCCACTGGCCTTCTTGTATGATACCGTGGTACATATCGGTAATATACATGGTGCCATCGGGTGCGGTCGTCATATCTACCGGGCGGAACAAGGGGTCCGTCGATCTCAAAAACTCCGACTGTTGATCTTGAAATGCATTATGTAAGGTCGTTATACCTTCATTGACCACAGGATTTACCTGACGTACGATCCGGGCAACAGGTTCCCCATAGAATAACTGTCCGTATAGGTTTTTTGGTAACCGATCCCCACGATAAATATCGTTTCCAGCTGCACCGGTAACCCGTTTGGGGCCTCCGTTATTTTCTCGTACGCGGTCCATGCCTTCTTGCAGGTCACCTATCAAAACCGGGGCGCCCCAAGGTTCTTCAAAACCTTCGGCATAGTTGTCATTGTCCTTATAATCGAAATTACCGTAATGTACAGGTTGTTGAAATTGGGAGGGAAGGCCACTTGCGCCTCCCAAAAACCAAACTTTTCCATCATCATCATGGGTTACGCCCCATTGTGCGCGGTTATACCCCGTATTTTCCCGGATGACCCCTGTTGGTGTCTCCCGTACCCTAAAGGCGTTATAGGTGCTGTAGAGCCAATTGTCCATATTATAATACATAAACGCCTGTTGGTGTTCCACATTACCAGATCGTCCATAGTTAGTTGTAAAAAGCTCCTTTTTGTCCGCCTCGCCGTCCCCGTTGGTGTCCGTGAATTTATATACATTGTCCTCATCCGAATTCATGGTTAAAACAGCATCCTTGCCGTAAGGAAGTACAAAACGTGGAAAAATAAGACTATCAACGAAGACCGTTCCCGTTTCATAAATTCCATCATTATCTTTGTCCTCCCATCTCGAAATTCTACTAGTAGGTTCCAAGGTCCCGTCAGAATCTGCGGTAAGCATATAGGTGCGCAGTTCCAGTACGAACATGCGACCGTTTCCGTCGAATGAAATCGCTCCTGGTTGCTGTATTTGTGGTTCGGTGAGAATGGGTTCAATATGGTAGCCTTTCGGCAATAAAAACTTTTTGGCCTCTTCATCCGGGTATAAAGGGAGCACTGGGGCCTTGGGTTCCAAATCCGCTCCTTTCCAATCTTCATGCTCAGGGTCTGCACCTTCCGGTAGAGAAACAGCTGGAAGTGAATCGGACATGGAGGAAATAACTTCCGCCACATTATCCTGTACCTTTTCTTTCTTTTCCGGTTCACAGCTTATTAAAGAACAAAGGATAAGGATGGGTAAAAAAAAGACAAAACGGAAAGGGTTTTGCTTGTTGGTTTCTTGATTGTAAAATTTCATTATGGTATTGATTCTTCTAAATATTCGTTCGGAAATTAACTATATTCATGGCATCTTACAAGGATTTTAACGCTGTGTTTTTAAAAAGTGTCAATGAAACATTTAAATTTTAATGGAATCGTCTTTTCAACCCTGCTTTTAATGCTGTCCTGCAAAGAAACCAAGGTGGAAACTAAATCAGAAAAAACTCAACCTCCCAATGTCGTTTTAATCTTTACGGACGACCAAGGCTACAACGATGTAGGAGTTTTTGGAGCTAATGATATCGAAACTCCAAATCTAAATCAAATGGCAAAGGATGGAATGAAATTAACCAATTTCTATGCTGCACAAGCGGTTTGCTCTGCCTCCAGGGCCGGTATACTTACCGGGTGCTACCCCAACCGTATTGGAATACACAACGCATTAATGCCAAATAGCAAAGTTGGGCTTAATCCAAAGGAAACCACTCTGGCCGAAATGTTGAAGGATAATGGTTACGCTACCGGTATTTTTGGCAAATGGCATTTGGGCGATACCCCGGAGTTTATGCCCAATAATCACGGTTTTGATGAATATTTTGGGATTCCGTACTCCAACGATATGTGGCCCTTACACCCTCAGCAAGGACCGATTTTTAATTTTGGGCCATTGAAACTATATGACAATGAGAAAGTAATCGATACCCTTACAAATCAGTCAAATCTTACGACCATGATTACGGAAAGAAGTATTGATTTCATTAAGAGGAACAAAGAAAACCCATTCTTTTTATATGTTCCACATCCCCAACCCCATGTACCCCTATTTGTTTCTGATAAGTTCAAGGGAAAATCGGATAGGGGATTATATGGTGATGTTATTATGGAATTGGATTGGTCCGTTGGAGAAATTTTAAAGGCTTTGGAGAATAATAATCTTACGGACAATACTTTGGTCATTTTTACTTCGGACAATGGCCCCTGGCTCGCCTATGGCAATCATTCGGGTAGTGCATATCCCTTACGAGAAGGGAAAGGAACTGCTTGGGAGGGGGGTCAAAGAGAACCCTTTTTAATAAAATATCCTAACAAGATTCCTTCGAATAGGGTAGTAAATACTCCGGTAATGGCCATAGATATTTTGCCTACGATAGCAGAAGTCACAGGGTCAACTTTACCCCAAAACAAAATAGATGGTAAAAGTGCTTGGGGTCTTTTCACCGGGGAAACGAATGAAAGCCCACAAGAAGCATATTTCTATTATTATAGGGTCAATGAATTATTTGGTGTAAGATATGGGAAATGGAAATTGTATTTTCCACACACCTATCGTACTATGGAGGGTCAGGAACCTGGTAGGGACGGAGTCCCTGGAACGTATAGGATGGTCCAACTGGATGAGATTGAACTTTATGATTTGGAGAATGATGAGAGCGAGACGAATAATGTGGCTGACCAACATCCTGATGTGGTAAATAAAATGAAAGAATTAGCCGACCAAATGCGGTCAGAATTAGGTGATAGGCTTATGGATATGGAAGGGTCTGAACGTAGGGAACCAGGTATGGTAAAACCGTAATAAGAATTACTTACCACCATAAAAAGAAAACGGCCATCAATTTTAGATGACCGTTTTTTTATAATCAATTAGTAGTATTACTCATTAATTCCAATATCGCCTTGGGATACTATAGTTGCCAAGTCGTCCGGACTTAAATGTACATTTATGTACCCATCTACATCCAGTACGCCTTGATAGCTAAAGGGAGTTTCGTCATCCAAAACATCTACATGAGTTTTGCTTATTCCAGTCGTTCCATCTACGGGATTGAACGAGAAAATAATAGGTCCAGTTTCAGCTGCACTATTAGCGTGAATATGGGCTGGGTGAATTCCGCCTGCCGGAGTTCCAGTCAATTCAATTACTGCAAGCGCATCACCGCTAACGCGTTCAAAAAAGGTAGCGTCTCCACTGATTCCTGGAACATCTACCGTAGCAAGTGCATACGTTTTAGAAGTTCCTGTTAACTCGTTTTCACCAATATCTCCTTGTGCTACAATGGTTCCTAAATCATCTGCACTCAAATGCACATTTATATAACCGTCCATAATCAAAACGTCATCATATAAAAAAGCGGAATCATCATCTAGCATGGCAACATTGGTCATGCTCATTCCAGAAGTACCATCTACCGGATTAAAAGTAAATAGAATGTCTCCGGACTCGGCAGCAGTGTTGGCATGAATATGGGCAGGGTGCATACCTCCATCGGGCGTACCCTCCAGCATTATAGTGGCCAAAGCTTCACCGTTTACACGTTCATCGAAAGTTGCCGTACCCGAAATGGTTGGAACGGCCACGGAACCTAATTCATAGGTTTTGGATTCTCCGGTCAATTCATTTTGTCCTATATCACCTTGGGCAACAATGGTTCCAAGATTGTCTGCGCTCAAATGAATGTTGATGTATCCGTCAACTTCCAATACTTGATCATAACCAAAGGCGGTATCATCATCCAAAGCGGCTACATTGGTCATGCATATACCCGTAGCACCATCAACAGGATTGAAAGTGAAGATAATATCACCACTTTCCGCAGCGGTATTCATGTGAATGTGTCCAGGGTGCGTACCATTTGCTGGTGTATTGTTTAGCATAATTGTTGCCAATGCCTCGCCGTTAACTCGTTCTTCAAATGTGGCCGTACCGTCAATACCATCTACGTCTTTCGATCCTAATTCGTAAGTCTTAGATTCACCTGAAAGTTCATTTTGTCCTATATCGCCTTGTGCTACTAAAGTTCCAAGGTCATCCGCACTTAAATGAATGTTTATATATCCATCATATGTTAGGACATCATTATAGGTAAAAGCACTTCCATCGTCCAATTCGGAAACATTCGTTTTGCTAATTCCAGAAGCTCCATCCACAGGATTAAAGGTAAAGGCAATATCACCACTTTCAACGGCCGTATTCATATGGATATGTCCAGGGTGCATTCCGTCAGCAGGAGTATTGTTCAATACAATTGTTGCGAGCGCTTCTCCATTGACACGTTCGGAAAAAGTTGCCGTTCCGCTGATATCGTCAACAGCAACACTACCCAATTCATATACTTTGGTATTTCCATTAAGTTCGTTTTGGCCAATATCGCCCTGTGCGACCAAGGTGGCTAGGTCATCGGCACTTGCGTGCACATTGATGTATCCATCAAAGTCTAGTAATTCCTCGTAGGAAATTGAAGTTCCTTCGTCCAAAGTTGAAAAAGTTACCGTACTCATACCCGTGGAACCATCTACAGTTCCTAAGGTTATGGCGATATCACCACTTTCGGCGGCGGTATTAAAATGAATATGTGCGGGATGCATTCCGCCATTTGGCGTGTTTTCCAAGCTTAATTCAACGGTTATTGAGTTATCTTCATTATCTATAACCTTTGCCGTACCCGAAATATCAGGATTGGAAACTGAACTAAGTTGATATGTTGTTGAATCACCCCCATCAACGATTGGAGGTATAATGTCGTCATCGTCATTACTACAAGATGTAATGAGCATTGCGCCCATGATGATGGGCAAAATTAATTTGATAGTTTTTCTAATCTTCATAATAATTTTTATTTATATTTTACTTTCAGAAGGAAATTTCAAGGGTTAGTTTTAATGAGCATCTTTAAACTATGTGGCCCCTGGCAATTCCAACATACTTTAATAAACAATTCCTTGAAGGATACTTTTTGCTTTAAAGAATTTAAAATTGACCAAGAACGTTGTGCCATGAAAATTGGAACCGACGGAGTCTTACTCGGAGCATGGACTAACTTGGAAATAGAACCAGAATCTATTTTGGATATTGGTGCAGGAACAGGTATTATCTCTTTAATGCTTGCCCAAAGAAGCGATGCTTTAACCATTGATGCGCTGGAAATCGATGAAAATGCCTATGAACAATGTGTGGATAATTTTGAAGGTTCGCCATGGGGAGATCGTTTATATTGCTATCATGCGGGTTTGGATGAGTTTGTGGATGAAATCGATGATAATTACGAACTAATAATTAGTAACCCTCCTTTTTATAGTGAAGCAGTTTCTAGTGGAGATGTTTCTAGGGATTTGGCGCGTCAAAATGATTCATTGCCTTTTTCAGAATTATTGGAGGGGGTTTCCAAGTTATTATCCAAGGAAGGTGTTTTTTCAGTAATCATTCCATTTAAAGAAGAGCGACGATTCATTGATTTAGCCAGTTCCTTTAAATTATTTCCAAAAAGGATTACCCAAGTAAAAGGGAATAAAGCAGCACCGTTTAAAAGAAGTCTGTTGGAGTTTTCAAGACGTAAGGAACAGGTTATTATGACTGAATTAATTATAGAGGAAGAAAGACATGTGTATACCGAGGACTATATCAAATTAACAAAGGACTTTTACTTAAAAATGTAACTTTTTATTTAGCTAATGTTATATTTTTACGTAACTATTAAATAGTGTATATGAGAACCGACTTATTTGAAGCCCCAGACTATTATAATTTGGACGATTTATTATCCGAGGAACATAAATTGGTGCGTGATGCCGCAAGACAATGGGTAAAGAGAGACATTTCACCTATCATAGAGGAATATGCCCAAAAAGCAGAATTCCCCAATCAAATTATCAGTGGATTGGCCGAAATTGGAGCTTTCGGACCCTATATTCCGGAGGAATATGGTGGTGCAGGCTTGGATCAGATTAGTTATGGACTTATAATGCAGGAAATAGAACGAGGAGATAGCGGAGTGCGCTCAACGGCCTCCGTTCAGTCCTCTTTAGTCATGTATCCCATCTATACCTATGGAACAGAGGAGCAAAGAAAAAAGTATTTACCCAAATTGGCCAGCGGTGAAATGATGGGCTGTTTCGGTCTCACCGAACCCAATCATGGCTCCAATCCCGGAGGAATGGAAACCAAATACAAGGATATGGGAGGCCACTATTTGCTCAATGGAGCAAAACTGTGGATTTCCAATTCTCCCTTTGCGGATATCGCCGTGGTTTGGGCAAAAAATGAGGAAGGTAGAATTCATGGTTTGATTGTAGAGCGAGGTATGGAAGGATTTTCTACTCCGGAGACACACAATAAATGGTCTTTAAGGGCCTCAGCGACCGGGGAGCTTATTTTTGACAATGTTAAGGTCCCTAAGGAAAACATACTACCTAATAAAAGTGGGTTAGGAGCTCCATTGGGTTGTTTGGATTCCGCTAGATATGGAATTTCTTGGGGAGCTATCGGAGCTGCCATGGATTGTTATGATACTGCCCTTAGATACGCTAAGGAACGCGAACAATTTGGAAAACCTATTGCAGCTACGCAACTACAGCAAAAGAAGTTGGCCGAAATGATAACCGAGATTACCAAAGCCCAATTATTGGCCTTTAGGCTTGGCCAGCTAAAAAATGAAGGTAGGGCTACAACGGCCCAGATATCCATGGCAAAAAGGAATAATGTAGAAATGGCCATAAAAATTGCAAGGGAGGCAAGACAGGTACTAGGAGGAATGGGTATCACTGGAGAGTATAGTATTATGCGGCATATGATGAACTTGGAGAGTGTAATTACCTATGAGGGAACGCATGATATACACCTCTTGATTACCGGAGCGGATATTACCGGACATCAAGCATTTAAATAAGATAACAAAATCCTTAGGTTAGCTTAACATATCCTCAAAAATAGGGCGCTATTTTTGCCGTGCGTGTAATTTAAGATTCATGTAGTTTTTTGAGTTAGTTAGCTAAAGCCGATGGGAGCATCGGCTTTTTTTGTGGCTTAAACTCTGGAAAGTTACTGGGTATTAATTTTTAAGAAACGTCTTATACCACTTTCCGGAACTCTTTATGGTTCGCTTTTGCGTATCAAAATCTACATGGACCAGACCAAAGCCCGGGTTATACCCTTCTGCCCATTCAAAATTATCAGTTAAGGTCCAAACAAAATACCCTCCGATATTGAGCCCCTCTTTTTTAGCCTTCAAAACTTGTTCAATATAAGTGGCTAAATATTTTGTCCGTTTTTTATCCTGGATTTTACCTTTTTTAAACTTGTCCTTAAAAGCTGCTCCATTTTCGGTTATAATCAAATTTGGAATATGTTTATAGGAATTGTATTTGCGAATCATTTCATAAATGCTAGGGGGATACACTTCCCAATCCATTAAAGTCGTACCAACACCCCTCTTCGGTGCCTTTATGATTTTTGCACCTATATAGGGTATAAAATAACTGTGCTGAACCACTTCTCTGGTATAATTTTGTATCCCTATAAAGTCAAACTTGAATTGACTGTTTTCAATATCACCGGGAAGTATATAAGGATTCAATTTCTTCAAGATCGGTAAATCCTTTGTAGGATACCCCAAACCAAGTACAGGTTCAATAAAAAGTCGATTTAATAATGCATCCACTTTTTTTGCTGCTCTTTTGTTCCTTTTGGAATTGTTTTTAGGAACAATGTAAGAACATGAATAGGTTGTTCCAATGATTACGTCAGGAATATTCTCCTTTAGTATACGACCACCCAATGCCTGTGCTAGTTGCGCGTGATGTACAGCTGGAAGAAAATTTTTCATTCTTTTTTTACCAGGGGCATGAATTCCTAAAAAATAACCGCCACCGGTAAAGACCATGGGTTCATTCAGTATCATCCAATGTTTTACACGGTTTCCAAAATTAGAGGCACAAATCTTGACATATTCCTCAAACCAGTCCAGAATTTTTCTATTGGTCCATCCGCCTTGCTTTTGTAGTTCATGTGGAAGGTCCCAATGATATAAGGTAACCCAAGGTTTTATTTTGCACTCCAAACAGAAGTCAATAACATTATTATAAAATTTGATACCTTGTTGGTTGACTTTTCCGGTCCCATCCGGTAAAATTCGACTCCATGATATCGAAAACCTAAAATTTTTAATGTTCAAGGACTTCATTAAAAGGATATCCTCTTTATAGCGATGATAAAAATCACAGGAGACTTTAGCTGTTTGATTTTTATGGATATTTCCTTTTTGCATTGTAAAGGTATCCCATATAGAGAGTCCTTTTCCATGTTTTTTGTAAGCGCCCTCTATTTGAAATGCAGCTGTTGAAATACCCCAAATGAATTCTTTCCCAAAATCAGAGGCTTTTATTTTTTTGGGCATAACTAAAGGTTACATGGTTTATACTTCAAAAGGGGCCTTTAATAAGCTTTGTACAATCTCCATGGTAATATCGGGGTAATCCACCTCTACTTTATTTTTAGTTTCTACCCAGTTCATTACTTTGGGTAAATGTTTTTCTTTTAGTGATTTTATAACGGGTACATTCATAGCCTGTAGTGCAGCAGCATTACACTGTTGTTCATATTGACCTTTCATGGGAACCACCAATAATTTTTTTTGCATAAACAATGCCTCGGCGGGAGTTTCAAATCCAGCACCACAAAGTACACCTCTACTTTTGGCCATACTGTCCACAAAAGCTTCATTGGTAATGGGTCGGATATTTAGATTTTTCGTTACGATTTCACTGGTATTATGTTTAGAGAAAACATCCCACTTTACATTGGGTATTTGAGAGAGGAAGTGAATAATTTTCCCATCACTATATGATGGAAGGTATACCGTGTAATGATCACCTTTTTTAGTAACTGACTTGCGGATATCATCTCTGATAATTGGTGTAAAAATACCCTGCTCATATGCTTTAAAATGAAGGCCGAACTGATGACTGCTAGGGGCATAATTTTTTAAAATCATTCTACCAATGGCATCACTTTTTTTTGGTTTGGGAGCTTTACTCGATAGTACTGCAGATTGATGGCTAAAACTAAAACATGCTTTTTCTGAAATCTTACAGGCCCAAGCGGATACCGGTTCAAAGTCGTTTATAATTAAATCATACTTGTCAATCGGAATACTTTTAATTTCCTTTTGGAGTCTTATGGAATTAGATTTCAAATAGGTTTTCCACATATTTACCCCTCCCTTTTTCCCAAAGATGAAACTTAGGCCTTTGCATTGATACTTTACTTGATACGGAATTTGGATGTCTGCCTGCGTTCCACTTACAAGTAAATCCAAATCCACGCCTTCTCTTAACAGGGCTGGAATCACATCCCTGGCCCTACTCAAATGACCATTCCCAGTGCCTTGGATCGCATACAATACTCGCATAAGTGTTCCTATATTATTTCACTTTAACAAGACTTCCTGAACTGAATTCATCCATTAAGCTCTGAAAAAGCTCGGCTTTTTCCATAATGGGGTGTTCTTCTACCTGATCTTGAACTTGATTAATAATTCCTATATCATCATAATAGGAATAAAGTCTCCATTTACCTCTGTTATATTCCAAAGCGGTCAAGTTCTCGATCCAATCTCCAGAATTAAGGTAGGTCACTTTTCCTTTTTCAGTTGCAATCTCACGTATTTCAGGTTGATGAATATGTCCACAGACGACGTACTCATATCCATTTTCAATAGCTATTTCGGCCGCTGTAACTTCAAAATTATTTATAAATTTTACTGCGGTTTTAACCCCGTTTTTTATTTTTTTCGACATGGATATGGGGCCTCTCCCTAATTTTTTACTTAAAAAATTAATCCCCCTGTTCAAGAGAATCAAGAAGTCGTATCCTTTAGCTCCCAGTTTGGCAACCCATTTGGAATGTTGCATAGTAACGTCAAAAACATCACCATGAAAGAACCATGCTTTCTTTCCATGTAGTGGTAACACTACTTTATTGGTTATGCTCAAAGAACCCATCTGGAAACCGGTAAACTTTCTTAGCATTTCATCATGGTTGCCCGTTACATAATGTACTTTGACACCTTTGGTGATCCATCCCATAACGTATTTTATAATTTTCATGTGCGATTTTGGCCAATAACGTTTGCTAAATTGCCAAATATCAATGATGTCTCCATTGAGGATTACTTCCTTGGGGGCAATGCTTTTTAGATACCTTAAAAGCTCGTTTGAATGGCATCCATAGGTGCCAAGATGCACATCTGATAACACCAAAATATCAACAGGTCTTTTTTTCATATAATGTGGAAATGATTATGGTTCGTTATTGAAAAGAGAGTGGTATTAGATAGGTGTCCTAAGAAACCAGGAAGTAATGCGGAAAAGCCATTCAGTTGAATTTTCATGTACGGAAAATCTCTGAATACAAATTTGGGAGTTTTAGTCTAGTTCAGGGTTATGGGGAACTTATGTTTCGGTTAGCAGATTGTTAAGATGTCTGCCTACAAAACAATAAAAAATTAGGAAATGGTGGCCTAATTTAATTATGCTAGGCCTTCTTTCAATACTTAACAACAATTTCTTCCCGATTCACCACATAAATCCTCCATCTTACAACAAATTGTTCATACATCGATGTTTCACCTTTATATTTACCCTGTATTTAAAAAGTAAATAATTTTTCATTTTCATATAGTGTTCTCGTAAAAGAGTCTGGTTACAAAAAGCCAGACTCTTTTTAGTTTAAGGATTATGGGAATAATAAGGAGCATAAAAAAGCCGGTTGTGAATTCACAACCGGCTTTTATTCTTATTCATTTAAATTACCATAAAGGAGTTTTATATAGCCCCTCCTCCGTTTTTTCCTTTAGGTTGGCCACAGCTTTTTCCTTATCACTGGCATAAGTAACACCAAACCATTCACCTCCTGAAGGTATACATTTCACTTCTACCTCATTTGCCTGCAGCATTTCTTGAATCATAAAGGGTAAATACAATTCACTGGTCGCTATTTTATCTTCGTCTTGCAGGAAGATTTTAAGTTCAGATTCTATTTTATCGAATATGGAAGGCCTGCAAACCCAAAAATTCATACTGGCTTGTTCTTCACCTGTAAATTCCAATCCCGTATCTTCGTCAACTATTTTATTGCCATGCTGTACAAGCTTTAATCTTTCATTGACAGATACTAGATTATCGCCATCAACTTTACACACTCCTCTAGAAACGGAACCGTGTTCAGAAAGTGTATTTTTTAGGGTATACCCTAAAAGCGCATAGGCTTCGTTGTTGGATTTTATAAAATCCGCTGCTTTTTTATAAACAGATTGCCCATAGTAATCATCGGCGTTTAAAACGACAAATGGTCCGTTAACTACGTTTCTAGCCGTCCAAACGGCATGGGCTGTACCCCATGGTTTTTTACGGTCACCCTTATAATCCACTCCTTTCGGTAAATCGCTTATTTCTTGGGCAAGAACATCTAATTTAATGTGGTCAGGCAATCTTTGTCTAAGGTGTTCTTCCAAAAAGGAAACATTCTCTTTTTTTGTGATAACCACTATTTGTTCAAAGTTATTCTGAATGGCATCGTAGATAGCAAATTCCATTAAAAACTCTCCTTCTGGACCTAAATCATCAAATTGTTTAAGCTTTCCGTACCTACTACCGCTTCCGGCGGCCATTAAAAGTAAAGTCATTGTTTAAAATTTTAGGACCCAAAAATAAGGATTGTAGTTATAACATAGCCTATCGTTTGGGTGAATGAACAACTATTGTCTATAAACTTAACGATTTGGTCATGTTTCCTAAAAGGCAGCAAGTCTGCAATATGGCAAACTGATAATTATCATGTTTTAAAAGACAAGCTAGAATTAATTTTGTGTATTCATAGAACCAATTATGTGCAGTCTTATTCAAAAATACAATATACCGGGTCCTAGATATACCAGTTATCCCACGGTACCATTTTGGGATATAAATTCTTTTTCTGGAAAAAAATGGGAAGCTACGGTACGACAGAGTTTCTCTGAATCCAATTCTAAGGAAGGTATTAGTCTATATATTCATTTACCATTTTGTGAAAATATGTGTACGTTTTGTGGATGCCACAAGCGAATAACCAAAAGGCATGACGTTGAGGTTCCATACATTAAAACACTATTAAAAGAATGGTCTCTATATCTTGAACTTTTTGATGAAAGGCCCATTATTAAAGAGTTACATCTGGGCGGTGGTACACCAACATTTTTTAGTCCGGAGAATTTGACAATGCTTATCAACGGCCTTTTTAGAAAGGCGGATAAGGCTGAAGCATATGAATTTAGTTTTGAAGGTCATCCCAATAATACCACTAGGGAACATTTACAGGCTTTGTACAATGTTGGTTTTAGAAGAGTGAGTTTTGGCGTTCAGGATTATAATGAAACCGTACAAAAGGCCATAAATAGAGTACAGTCCTTCGAGAATGTTAAAAATGTAACGGATTGGGCCCGAGAGATAGGATATACATCCATTGGTCATGATATTATATTTGGGTTACCACATCAAACTTTGAATCATGTCCTGGAAACTATAGAAAAAACAAAAGCCTTAATGCCGGACCGGTTGGCATTCTATAGCTACGCTCATGTTCCCTGGCTCAAGGGTAATGGACAGCGAGGTTATAAAGATTCAGACTTGCCATCGGCAGAAGAAAAACGAGAGCAGTACGAAGCAGGAAAACTGGAGCTGGCCAAAGCAGGATATGTAGAAATAGGAATGGATCATTTTGCATTAAAAACAGATAGTCTTTATCATTCCATGCGTGATCAAAACCTACATAGGAATTTTATGGGTTATACAGCTTCAAAAACTCAATTAATGGTCGGTTTGGGTGCTTCCAGCATAAGTGATAGCTGGTATGGTTTCGCTCAAAATGTTAAGGGTTTGGAGGAGTATCAACATTTAGTAGAAAACAATATTATCCCCATTTTTAGAGGGCATATTTTAAGTGATGAGGATATGGTCATCAGAAAACATATTCTTAACTTAATGTGTCAATTGGAAACTATTTGGTTCAGTGAATCCGCACAATTCAAAACACTTCCGAATGTTATGGATAGATTGAAGGAAATGAGGGAGGACGGTCTTTTGGAAATGACCGCCTATGAATTAAAAATTACCGAAAAGGGAAGACCATTCGTTAGGAATATTTGTATGGCTTTTGACCTAAAATTACATGAAAAGACTCCCGAAACCAGATTGTTTTCAATGACAATCTAATTGTTTAACCTAATACATACCTGTTATGAAAAGTATTATAGTTCCGATAGATTTTTCAGAAATATCCGAATATGCCTTTGAAGTTGCTGCTGCTATAGCCAAAAAAAATGATGCCACTCTTTATGTGCTACACATGCTGGAGTTAAATCAGGCCATGTTGACCTCCACCGAAGGTTTTCATCCGGAACAAACTGTTTTCTTGATAAAACTGGCAGAGAAAAGATTGAATGAGTTCTTGGACAAACCCTATTTAGAAGGCGTTAAGGTTGAGCCTATCATCAAACACTATAAGGTTTTTGGTGAAATAAGTAGCGTAGCCGAAGAAAACGATGCAGATTTAATTGTAATGGGAAGTCAAGGTGCAGATGGTCTCAAAGAAATGTTCGTAGGCTCCAATACGGAAAAGGTAGTTAGAAATTCAGATATTCCCGTACTGGTGATTAAGTCCAAAATGAAAGATTTTAATCCCAAACAAATGGTTTTTGCCTGTGATTTAAGGAATGAAAATATACATGCCCTTCAAAGGGCCAAGGCCATAGCGGATGGTTTTTCTGCAGAACTTAAACTTGTGTATATTAATACTCCTGGAGATGATTTTTTAAGTACGGCGGAAATTCAAAAACGAATAAAATCCTTTTGTGATTTGGTTGGTTTCGAACTTCTTATCGCCATTTACAATGACTACAATGTTGAAAGAGGAGTATTGAATTTTGGGATGGAGAGCAACGCCGATATGATAGGTGTTCCCACCCACGGAAGAAAAGGCCTGTCCCACTTTTTCATGGGAAGTATAGGCGAAGATATTGCTAACCATGCAAACTTACCTGTGATAACCTTTAAGATTTAGTTGAGGTTAATATAATCACAGTTTTTAGTTAGTTGATAAAGGGTGTGAAAACACCCTTTCTTATGTTAAAAGCATTTTTACCGGGTCCCAATTTACGGGTTGCTTTTTATAGTAGCTTTCATTGGCCAAAAGCGCTGCCCCCGCCGCTCTTAATCCAAAAGTGGGATTTTCTATTACAGAGCCCTTGTCTCGTATTGCCGTAAAAAAGTTATTAAAATGGTCGTAATGTCCGCCTTTATAATCCCTTTCGGCTTCCCAGGTAGTGGTTCCAGTACTAAGCGCCGAAGACCTTGGTTCTAGGTTTTCCTTGATATACCCTTTGCGGATTTTTTCTTGCATCTCTTCGGTAAAGGAAACCATGGAATAACCTTGGGGAATCATATTCAGTTTAGAGCGCTTTACCGAAACTGAATTCTGGCCGACCTCCATTTCACCCTCCGTACCAATTAGCTTAAATCCACCGCCACCTCCACTACCCGCAATGAAGTTGATTCTAAAGGCTGCATTGAAGGCAGCATGGGTATCAGTTTTGGGGTAGTCATATAGGGTTATGGATACATCTGGAACATCACGTCCGTCTTTCCAATATCTTAACCCACCTGTTGCCAAAGCTCTGTTGGGACCTTTTGAACTTATAACATGATTTAACGTAGAAAATGCATGTACGAACAAGTCACCGGCAACACCGGTACCGTAATCCTGATAGTTCCTCCAACGAAAAAAACGCTTGGGCTCAAATGGTCGCTTCGGTGCGTTGCCAAGAAAGGTGTCAAAGTCCACCGTTTCTGGATTTGCATCCGGTGGAATAGGGTACTGCCAGGCACCTTCTGCGGAATATCTATCATTATACATATCCAACATCACGATATCACCAATGGCCCCTTCTTCATATAACTGTTTCGCCTTTTCGTTCCCCAAGGAAGACATTCCTTGACTTCCAATTTGACAGATTTTACCCGTTTCTTTTTGAGTTTTGATAATGGCCTCACCCTCCTCAGGATTCTGCACCATAGGTTTTTCACAATAAACATGCTTCCCGGCCTTCAACGCATCAACTGTAATCTTTTGATGCCAATGGTCCGGTGTTGCTATTATAACGGCATCTACATCCCTTCTGTTTAAAATATCCCTATAGTCCCGAGTAGTAAAAATAGAATCTCCCCAAAGTTCTTTAGCTCGGGCCAGACGACCTGTATACAGATCACATGCGGCTACTAATTCTATTCCATCGACCCGTAGTGCGGTTTGGGTATCATAAATGCCTTGGATTCCCGTACCAATCAAGGCTAGGTTAATTTTGTCATTGGCGCTAAAATTTTGTGAGGTATAACTTCTTGTAAGCATTAGTTTTTCCTCGAACGAGGAAGCGAATATGTATGGGCTTGAGGTTACGGCAGCTGAAGTTAAGGTAGCCTTTTTTATAAAGGACCTCCGGGAGTTATTGTTGCTCATGGTCTGTATTAAATTGGTTTTTAAATCTCAATGATTTTAAAAATAAGGAATTTTAGGTGATAATCGAGATTTAAATGATCTGCAGCTTGCACCGAAATGTCTAAAAGTTTTCATTTAAAATCTTATCGCCCCTTCCAAAATAGTTTACCTAGGATTGCGATGTTCAAATATTTTCATGAACAACATGGTGTTCATCTTTCTTGCCCTATTTTTTGCTATCCAAGCATTTTCTCCTGAAAAAAGCTCATCTATGGTGGCGAACCAAAGGTTTAACCATATGCCAAAGTGTTCCATGGTCATGGTATTTCCCATGAAATCATCGGTTCTCTGATGGGCCTTAATCGGGTCACCTGAATATTTTCTTTTCAAGAACAATTGGGATTCCCAAAAGTCGGTCAATAGTTCTAAATGCGCATCCCAATCCTTGATAATTCCGTTAAAGATTGGACCCAAAGTATCATCCTTACGGATTTTGCGGTAAAAGGATCTAACGAGGAACGAAACATCTTTTCTGTTATCCAAGGTTGGTTTGCTATCCATTTTAGATGATTTTAAGTTCTCCATCTATGCCAAAGTTTCCATCATGAAGGCATAAAGTTCCTGTATTTGAGGCTTTCCTTTCCTTTTGCCCATTTGACCAAAAATATATAAGGCGATCCATATGAAAATTAAAAAAGCCATCAATCCTATTTGTAATCCGTATGTTTTATTCAATGAAGCACTGACATAGGCCCAAATTCCAAGAATTATAAACAAGGTAGCCACAATGAAATGGAGAAACATAAAAAATGTCCATAATGTTGGGTTTGGCCCAAAGAAACCATAGATTTTTGAGTTCTTGTCGTCGATGGCATCTATCTCCAAATGAAGTTGCGGAGATCCAAAATGGGTGGCCTGTTTATTGTATTTTATGAATATGTGGTTGTCTAGACATTTAATAAGAAATGGGTCCTTTTTAGCCTCTACAAATTTTCTCAATAATAACGCTCTATTTCCTAGTGTTTCCAGTTGAAATCTAGGCCTTAGGACGATATCATTGGGAAGTTTTTTCATGTATTGTTCAAGGGTGACATTCCATTTGGGAAGAGGCTATTTCTGTAACTGGTTTCGGTGAAACGTAAGGAATCCCCAAACCAAGTCCTCGGAGGATAAAAAGTGCTCCCATAATTACTATAAATACAGGTATCAATTTTTGAACACGCTTTTTAATTCCTCCTTTTAACAAACCACTAAAGTAAACTGCACTTGTCATTAACGGAACGGTACCCAAGCCGAACAAAACCATATAGGCACTTCCTTGTACAATATTGCCCATAGCTATTGCACCAAATAGGGCCATATATACCAATCCACATGGAAGGAAGCCGTTTAGAAAGCCAATGGTAAGGAATGTGTCCGATGTTTTCTTTTTAAACTCCTTACCCAACCTACTCTTAATTTTGGAAAAAACTTTATACACAGGGCGACTGATATGGAATCTATTCAGAACTTTAGCTGGAATAAGAACCAGGATAATCATAAAAATACCAATAGCGACAGATAGTTTTTGCTGCATTCCAAAGACATAAAGTCCTTTTCCCAAAATGCCAAATACGAGACCTATTATGCCATAAGCCAATAATCTACCCAAATGATAAAGGCTTACTTGCGCTGCCTTTTTGAGATTATTAGAATGATCCACGGGTAACATAAAGGCAATGGGTCCACACATGCCAACGCAATGCAGACTTCCCATAAATCCTAATATTAGTGCGGAGAGTAACATGATTTAATATGTAATATTTTCCTTGTGTAAATATTCCTTGCCATTATATACCCAATTAACTTTAATGTCCCAGCGACCATCCAACAAGCGCTTGTCAGGTATGAGCAAATGGTTATTGGACAAACTTATGGGTAAGTCAAAATCCAATTGCTTATTAGATGGTCTGTATAGGGACACTGTTCCTTGAATTTTATTTGGGTCCAAATTTTTTGGAAAAACAATTTGAAGGCCATTTGCCTGCTTCTTCAATTCTAGATTAACAATGTCGTTTGTTGCATTGTTTTGGGCATCTATCTCTTTTTGATAGGCAAGCTCCTGTCTGTAATAATCCTCTGTAACCAAATCGTGGTTGGCCCTTCTATCGGAATTCATTTTTATGACAAAGAACATGATGAAGCTTATGAAGCCAATAAATGCTAATACAATTCCGGTTCCCCAATTAATTTTCATATCCTTTGTTTTAATTTTACTAGTCAATTATAGCTTCTAGGCGCCATAAAAGAGCACATGGTGGTCTCTATGAGCTTATCTCCACTATATACTCCAATTTTCAATTTTTCTTTGTCACTTTTTATGGCCGCATTGTTGATTTCGATAAAAAGTGTTCCTTCTGCCAAGTCTTGGGCAGGCACTTCAAAGTTTTCATTTCGGACCAATTTCACAGTACCTTTGTGCGACATAAGTTTGAAACTTACGTCTTCTACATCCTTGGTGGTTTTGTTTATCAATTTGTAAGTGTATACATTACTAATGATATTACCTTCCTTATGCTCATAAAGTTGTCCTGGCAATCTTAAGATGTTAGCTTCCAAATTATTTCTTAAGAACATCATACCCACCAATACGCCAATTAAAATTACGAGCACTGCGGAATAGCCTTTTAACCTTGGGGTGAATCTGAACTTTTCCTTCTTTGTTATTTCATTCTCACTGGCATACCTGATCAAACCTTTGGGAAGGTTAACCTTTTCCATAATGGTATCACATTCATCAATACAGGCAGTACAATTAACGCATTCTAATTGTGTTCCGTTTCTAATGTCGATTCCGGTAGGGCAAACGTTTACACACTGTGAGCAATCGATGCAGTCACCATAACCAAGTTCCTTTCTGTCCTCATTTTTTCTCCATTTCTTTCTTCCGTTCTCTGCTTCACCTCGTTTATGGTCGTAGGCCACGATGATGGACTTATTGTCTAGCAAAACCCCTTGCATTCTACCATAGGGACATGCTATGATACATACCTGCTCCCTGAACCAAGCAAAAACAAAGTAGAAAACCCCGGTGAATATAAGAAGGGAGACAATCGTGCTTAAATGTTGAAAAGGTCCTTCCGTGACATATCTTATCAATCGGTCACTTCCAATGAGATAAGCCAGGAAAACATTAGCTATAAGGAACGATATGATGAAGAATATAATCCACTTAAGTACTCGTTTTCTTATTTTTTCTGCGTTCCATGGCTGCCTGTCCAATTTCATCTGGGCACCACGGTCCCCATCTATCCAATATTCGATTCTTCTAAAGACCATCTCCATGAAAATAGTCTGCGGACACATCCAACCACAGAAAATACGGCCAAAGGCAACTGTGAATAGTGCAATGAATATCACCCCAATTATCATGGAGATAACGAACAGATGAAAATCTTGAGGCCAAAAAGGAAATCCAAATATATTGAAACGACGTTCCAACACATTGAACATTAAAAATTGGTTGCCATTAATCTTTACAAATGGTGCGGCGAATAGAAATGCCAATAGAAAGTAACTAACATATTTCCGATATTCATAAAATTTCCCACTTGGTTTCTTGGGAAAGACCCAAGCCCTTTTTCCTTCCTCGTTTATAGTTCCTATGGAATCCCTAAAGTTTTCTTGATCCTGTGCCATTACAAATTAGTTTGCCTTATTCATTATTAGGGATAGTTGTTTTTGGTCGGGGTTGTTAAATTGCTTACTTGTTATTATTTTATGAATTATTTCAATTGAACGCCACATGCCAATTCTATTATTGACATGTGGTTTTTCAATTTTGATACCGTTACTTTATTACAGTACCTTCCTCGTCAATGGATTTAATAAACTCCAAACTGTCCACTTCAACCTCTATTTTTACAGAGTCTACGGCTGGGGCACCTTCAACATTCATATGTGGACTTATGATAATATCCCCTTCCGGTGCTTTTGGATTTGCAGGGGTGGTTCCTTGAAAATTCAAGACATAACTTGCTACCTGAGCCATTTCTACGGGTTTAAGGCTTTGTTTCCAAGCAATCATCCCTTTACCGTCTCGTCCTCCTTCTGAAATGGTATTGAAGACCGTTTTAATATCACCGCCCAATATCCAGTTCTGGTCCGTAAGATTTGGACCAATTCCTCCTCCACCATCTGCCATATGACAGGCAACACAGTTAGATTCAAAAACAGCCTTGCCAGCGGCAATATCAGAGGCATCGGTTAATAGTTCAACAGTGTTCACATCCACCAAATCTTTAGCATTCTTTTTGTACTCCGCTATTTCGGCTTCCGCAAGGGTGACTTCCGTTAAGTATTCGGTATCTTGATCATAATCGTTGAAAACGTGGAATCTGACTAAATAAACCAAACCAAAAATGATGGTCGCATAGAACATATAGACCCACCACGGTGGTAATTTATTGTCCAGTTCTCGAATACCGTCATAATTATGGTCCAAGATGATTTCCCCTTCAGCTTCAATAGGCTTAGACCCCAATAAATTTTTGTAGGTCTTTTTTCCCCAAGTCCATTCCGTTCCTTTTTCCTTTGAGGCCAAGTAGCGTTCTTTTGCCTCATCTGATAGCGTTTGGTACATTACATTTTCAATGGAGGCCAAGATTAACTCTATTCCAATAAGGAGTAGTAAAATAAACCCCAAGAATAAAGACGCGATTGGATATTCAATAAATGCCGGTTTGTCTCCCGAGTCAATGAAAAACTCCATCAATCCAAAAGTCGCAAAAAAGAGTAGTGGAAGTCTAATCCACCAAGGTCCTAGATTCTTCATAATTCAATATTTTGTTGGTTGTTATTCTCTAATGGAATCTCACTTACTTCTTTAATGTAATCCTTGGATGCGGTGAAGACCCACCAAAACAGTAATACAAAAAAGACGAAGAAAATCAATAATGATAACATTGGGTAGGTGGCTACCCCCTCAATGTTTTCCATATATCCTTTTACAAATTTGAGCATGGTTATTTGTTTTCTGAGATTAGTTCGTTTGTTTCTTTTATCTTAATATCTGTTCCCAATCGCTGTAGGTAGGCAATCAAGGATACAATTTCTCTATCTCGCATCTCTACGAATTCTTCTCCATTTTCAGCGGCATATTTTTTATCCGCCTCATATGTGGAAGCAAAATCCGGATCGCTATATAGGTTTTTCTCTATTTGTGTAGCTTGCTCGTTCATGTTGGCCTCAGCATTGGCAATGTCTTCCTCGGTGTAAGGAACTCCCAAGGTGACCATGGCCTCCATCTTTTCCCTAATCCCGCTGCGATCGTGCTTGTTTCTTATTAACCAAGAATAGGATGGCATAATAGAACCAGAGGAAGTGGTCTGTGGATCGTACATATGGTTTAAGTGCCAGTTGTCCGTGTATTTGCCACCGACCCTTAATAAGTCCGGACCTGTTCTTTTACTTCCCCATAAGAATGGATGGTCATAAACGAACTCCCCAGCTTTGGCGTATTCCCCATATCGCTCAACCTCACTTCTAAAAGGTCTGACCATTTGAGAGTGACAGCCCACACAACCCTCTCGAATATAAAGGTCTCTACCTTCAAGTTCCAATGGCGTGTATGGTTTTACACTGGTGATGGTTGGTATATTTGATTTTACCAGAATCGTGGGTACAATTTGGATGATACCTCCAATAAGGATGGCTACCGTAGCCAAAATTGTTAATTGTATCGGTTTACGTTCCAACCAGGTGTGGAATGTTTCACCAGCAGTTCTACTTTTAGAAACCCTTGTAAGTGCTGCTGCTTCTGCCAATTCATCCTCAACTTTTTGACCTGATTTTATGGTAACTACAACATTATAGACCATGACAAGAGCACCAACAATGTAAAGACTACCGCCAATGGCCCTCATCCAATACATAGGCATTATTTCGTTTACCGTTTCCAAGAAGTTACCGTACACTAACGTTCCATCTGGATTAAAGTCCTTCCACATCAAAGCTTGTGTAAACCCGGCAACATACATTGGAAGAGCGTATAATATAATTCCTAAAGTTCCAATCCAGAAATGGAAGTTGGCCAATCCCGTAGATGCCAATCGGGTCTTAAACATTTTAGGTACCAACCAATAAATCATACCAAAGGTTAGGAATCCGTTCCAAGCCAAAGCTCCAACATGTACGTGTGCTATAATCCAGTCGCTGAAATGCGCAATGGCATTTACATTTTTCAAGGATAGCATAGGGCCCTCAAAAGTTGCCATACCGTAGCCTGTAATAGCTACTACCATAAACTTTAAAGTAGGATCCGTACGAACCTTGTCCCAAGCACCTCTTAAGGTCAATAGACCGTTGATCATACCACCCCAGGATGGCGCAATGAGCATCACTGAAAAAGCGACTCCAAGGTTTTGTGCCCAATCTGGTAAGGCAGAATATAACAAGTGATGAGGTCCTGCCCAGATATAAATAAATATCAAGGACCAAAAGTGAACAATAGACAGTTTATAGGAATAAACGGGTCTGTTCGCTGCTTTAGGCACAAAATAATACATAAGCCCCAAAAATGGAGTGGTTAAGAAAAAGGCCACGGCATTGTGTCCGTACCACCACTGTACCAAAGCATCCTGTACACCAGCATACACCGAATAACTTTTTAATGCACTCACGGGTAATTCCAAACTATTGAAAATGTGAAGAACAGCTACCGTTACAAATGTGGCCAAATAGAACCAAATGGCAACATATAAATGGCGCTGTCTTCTTTTGATCATTGTACCAATAAGGTTAACACCGAAAGCAACCCATATAATGGCAATGGCAATATCTATGGGCCATTCCAGTTCGGCATATTCCTTTGAGGTAGAAAAGCCTAAAGGAAGTGTAATTGCCGCGGCAACGATAATCAATTGCCAGCCCCAAAAGTTTATGTTACTAAGAATGTCACTGAACATTCTTGCTTTCAAAAGCCGCTGTGTTGAGTAATAAACACCGGCAAAAATTGCATTACCTACAAAGGCGAAGATGACCGCGTTCGTGTGCAATGGTCTTAAACGACCAAAACTTAGCCATGAAATTCCGTCCGTAACATTCGGGAACAGGAACATAAAAGCCAATAAAAGGCCAACGGACATACCAACAATGCCCCAGAGCATTGTGGCGTAAATAAACTTTTTTACGATTTTGTTATCGTAATAAAACTGCTGTACTTCCATAGTTGATTAGTTATTTGATTCTATTGATGTATCCAAATTAGATTGCTGTAAATCCTTTTTCTGTTTAACAAGCTCATCTTCAAAAAGCATTCTTACAGATGGCGTATAAGAGTCATCATATTGACCGTTTTTTACCGAAAGGATAAATGCGATAAAAAACACAATTGCGACCGTTATACTAATGGCCAATAACACATAAATTACACTCATACCTACCTGAATTTCGGGGTAAAATTACCGTTGATGATTCCTTTTAAATATGACATTTATCAGTTTTAAAAATTTTATGCTATCCTTTTTATGGTCAATCCAATTTTCTTCCTAAAAGATTGGTCATTACCGTGGTAAATACAACAACACTTATAGAACTTAAGGGCATTAAAATGGCGGCGATTACAGGTTCTAATTGACCCGTGACAGCAAAATAAAGGCCCACCACGTTATAGAGTAGTGACAATAAAAAACTAAGTTTTATAATTTTCATAGCTTTTTTGGAAGCCACAATATATTGGTATAGCTGTTTGAATTTTGATGCATCCATGATACCATCGCAGGCTGGTGAAAAAACGTTGATGTTTTCCGAGATGGCAATACCTACTTCTGCTTGAGCCAATGCCCCTGCGTCATTTAATCCGTCCCCGACCATCAATACTTTTTTGCCTTGGTCTTGAAGTGAAGTGATAAAAGCTAGTTTGTCTTCCGGTTTTTGATTGAAATACAAAGGAGTAAGTTTTGGCAACAATTTTTCCAGGTTTGCTTTTTCTCCTTCGTTGTCTCCTGATAAAATAGCGAGCTGTAGAGCATCTGACATTTCTTCGAATACTTTTGAAACCCCTTCCCTATATTCATTGTGAAAAACATACTTGCCTTTGTAGCTGTTATTACTGGCAACGTGAACCGCTGTATTCAGACTATCGGATACCTCCATGTTACCCACAAATTCTGAAGAACCTATTTTGATATATTTGTCCCCTTTACTTCCTTCCAGACCTTTACCTAAATGTTCTTCATAATCGTCCAATGTAATTATATTGTAATCTGACAGTATATCATATAATGTTCTGCTTAAAGGGTGATTCGAAGCGCGAAGTGTATTTTTAAGAAGTGATTCTTCTTCTTGGGTCAATGGCATACCTTCATACGTGGCCGTACTTCTTTTTGCCGTGGTAATGGTACCTGTTTTGTCAAAAATTGCGGTATCTACCCTTGCTAATTGCTCTAAGGCATTAGTATCCCTAAGGTAAAATTTCTTCTGTCCAAAAATACGTAGCATGTTTCCCAAAGTGAAGGGTGAGGCCAACGCAATGGCACAAGGGCATGCAATAATGAGTACGGCCGTAAAGACATTCATTGCTCGGCTAGGGTCTTGGAATAGCCAAAAAAACGTTGCAAGAAACGCTACTGTAAGAACTCCTACAGTAAATCTTTTGCCAATACTGTCCGTAATCGTTTGGAATCGGGTTGATTTATCCGTTTTAAAGACCGAGTTGCTCCAGAGTTGGGTGAGGTAACTTTGCGAAACAGATTTTAAGGCTTCCACCTCTATTGAACCGTTCATTTGTCGGCCACCGGCAAAGACTTTGTCTCCAAATTCAATTTCGACCGGTACAGATTCTCCGGTAACGAAACTATAGTCGATTTGTGCCCTTCCTTTAAAAAGAACACCATCAACAGGAATAAGTTCCTCATTTCTAATGAGTAGTCTATCTCCTTGTTTAATTTCATGAACTTGGGTGCTCTCTTCTTTTCCGTCTTTGTTGATTCGAGTTACGGCTATGGGGAAATAAGACTTATAATCCCTTTCAAAAGAAAGGAAGGAGTAGGTTTTTTGTTGGAAGAACTTGCCCAGCAATAAGAAAAAGACCAGCCCGGTAAGCGAGTCGAAAAAACCACTTCCCCAATCAAAAATTATTTCCAAGGTACTCCTTAAAAAAAGTACAAGAACACCTAAGGCTATGGGGACATCAATATTTAAAATTTTAGAGCGTAATCCTTTATAGGCGGATATGAAATAGTCTGATCCTGCATAGAAAACGACCGGTAAGGAAAAGGCAAACATTAACCATCTAAATACGCTTTGGTATTGGTTGAGCCAAAACTCACCGCCTGCAGCTTCACTTGAATTCAAATCAAAATATTCTGGAAAGGATAAGAACATTACGTTGCCAAATGCAAAGCCCGCCACTCCAAGTTTGTAGATTAGGCTGCGGTCTATCTGTTTCTTCTTACCATCAAAATCCTCTAACGATATATAGGGTTCATATCCAATTTTGGCAAGTAAAAGTACGACCTCCTTTAAAGTTGTTTTTCGACAGTTGTAAGTGATACGGACTGTTTTTTCAGAAAAATTTACTTGGGAAGAACTAATGAACAGGTTCAGTTTGTTCATGTTTTCAAGGATCCAAATACAGGAACTGCAATGAATTAAGGGTATATAGAGGTTTACAATTTGAATATTGCCATCATTGAACTCCGTCAACCGTTCAACAATACTCTCCGTTTCTAGAAAGTCATATTTCCCCTCAATTTTTGCAGGAGTAGACCCTGCGGAAGATTGAAGATCATAATAATAGGAAAGATTGTTTTCCGAAAAAATCTCATATACCGTTTTGCAGCCGTTACAACAGAAGCATTTTTGGTCATATTCAATACAATCGGAACCGCAATCGTCACCACAGTGATAACAGTTTTGCTTTTCCATAATCCATTTGCTAATACCTAGGGCAAAGGTTTAGTTTCAATCGCTTTTAAAATATGATAATTATCAGTTTTTACCTACTTTTAAGGTGTTAAATTTGCGAAGTCAGGTAAATCAGAATGAAATGGAAAGCAGATGTGAAAATTGTATTGTCCGTCAGTTCAACTCCTTGCGGGCTATGTCCAAGGAAGAACTAAAGCGGGTATCCGATTCAAAAACTACAAAAACCATTAAAAAAGGCGAATCTATTTTTAGGGAAGGTGAAAAACTGGACGGTGTATTTTGTGTTCGTGATGGTATTTCCAAACTATCCAAATTAAGTGCCAACGGGAAGGATCAAATTGTGAAATTGGCCAGTAAAGGTGAAGTAATTGGTCAACGCTCCGTAGTAGCGGAAGAAAGTGTAAACTTAAGCGCGGTCGCCGTAAGTGATATGGAAGTATGTTTTATCCCAAAAGATGGGATTGTTTCTACATTACATACCAATCCCAATTTTACATTAGAGGTTTTAAGGCATATGGCCCACGATTTAAAAGAAGCGGATGATGTTATCGTGAACATGAGCCAAAAAAACGTAAAACAACGTATTGCCGAGGCCTTTATCTACTTGAAGACTAATTTTGGGGAGGACGAAGAGGGTTATTTGAAATTGGTACTCTCTAGGGAGGATATTTCCAATGTTGTAGGCACAGCGATTGAATCCTGTATCCGAATTATATCCGAATTCAAGAAAAAAGGATATCTAAAGACTTCTGGAAAAAGAATTGGTATCATCGATGAAAAAGCCTTGAATAACTTGGTTGAAGGTTTTTAACTGCACTAATTTTAAAAGCTGACATATGTCATAGTTTGCTTTGGCTAAGCCATCTAATTTTATCATCGTTAAAAAGATGAAATTGGATGAAAAATATTTTAATACCCACAGACTTTTCAGAGAATTCATGTAATGCCTTGCGGTATGCGATATCCATGTTTTGGGGTCAGGAATGTAATTTTCATTTATTGAATACCTATACCCCTGCTATTGCCGGAAGTCGATTCATGGCTGCCTCTTTTGAGGAAAATATGATGGCCAATAGCGCTGCAAAGTATTCTAAAAAAGGATTGGATGACCTTTTAATTCGAGTTAAAAAGGAATTCAACAATGAAAAGCATCATTTTAAAACTATATCATCATTTAGTCTGTTGGTAGATGAGGTTTTAGAAAGTATATCCACCCACAACATTGATTTAGTTATCATGGGAACAACGGGCGCAACCGGAATGGAAGAGGTGTTTATGGGAAGTAATGCAGTACGGGTCATAAAATCCGTAAAGGATTGTCCTGTATTGGCCATACCCCAAAATTTTGATTTTAAAAAACCGACGGAGATTGCCTTTGCTACTGACTTTACACGATTTTATACTAAGTCGGAACTGAGACCACTGATCGAGTTGGCAAAACTATTTGATGCTACGGTACGGATTGTTCATGTTCAATACCAAATAAAAACCTTAACGGAACTTCAGCAATTTAATTTGGATATGTTACGCAAGTATTTGGGCGATGTAGAGCACTATGTCCATACCGTTTCGGAATTGAACTCCATTTCAAAAACATTGGAACTATTCTCCAAAGAAATGGATATTCATCTTTTGGCCATGTTGAACTATCAACACAGTTATATGGAACAATTAATCAGGGAGCCTGTTGTAAAAAGGGTTGCCTTTCATACGCAAATACCTTTGTTGGTAATTCCAGAATTGGGTATGGCCTCTAATTTTACCGAAACGAATAATCGAGATAATGTTCTAATGTCTAATTAAGCCTATCGCCAATAGGTGCGTCTTCATAAAAATCTTCGAAGGTCTTGTTTGTGCTATAGTTTTCGGTCAATACCTTATACACCATAAAAATTATAAGTGTTTGTCCTAAAATGGTACCATAAAATACCCAATTAAAGGGGAAGTTCATGACCGACATAATAGTTACCGTTACTAGTGCCAAGGTTGTAATCAATACCCAAACGTAAATAGAATCTTTCATTTTTTATGCTTAAGATAGCTTAAAGCTTGTAATGATAGCGTTAAAGGTATTTTAAAACTTGGCCGTTTGATTTTGTAACCAAAATTTATCCTCTTCGGGAATCATGCTTTTTTGGTCCAGTTGAAAAGGGTTAAAGCCAGTTTTGGCAAAACTATACCAAATGGTAGCGGAAAGGGCAGGGGTAATGTCGGTATGATCCCATAACATACTTTCTCCATAGGAGGTTCCGTAATTTGCTGTGTATGGAAGACCTTTCGAATTCTGTGTTATAGTACTATTTATGATTGTTTTTTCTAAATTGTCAATGATTTTTTTTGAAAGGTCGAACCTTTGTATTCCATTAAAAGCAACGGCCATTTGAGCTGTACCCTCTAACCAAACAACATCCTTATCTTCATCGAAACAATATCCGGATATAGTTTCTCCGGTAATTGTTGCTGTTTGTTCGTTTAGAAATCGGTTGGCTTGAAAAAGTACATCATCCGATAAATCCTTAAAAATACCTTTACTCAAAGAAAGTACGTCAAGGGCATAAGTGTACTCAGGATTTTCTGGCCATGCCATTAATAAACCCAAGTCCGCGTCCCATCTATTCTGACCTAAGAAGAATAAAATATTTTTATGAAATTCATCATATCCCCTTACGGCATGGAAAGCAGTTATAACCCCTTCGGTAACTAAGGGTATTTCAGAGCCATCCGAATTAATACCGCCCAGTAAGCCCCCTCCTTCAACCTGTAGGGAACGCAACCAATTTTCTAATTGTTGTGCTAGGTTATCATATTGAGATGATTGATATTTATCCGAATAATGGTTCAATGCAATTAATATCCAGGCATTGTCTCCCATCCAAATCCTTTCCGGATGTGTTCCATCGGATTTCCTGAACTGGTAAAAACCTCCATTTTGTTGAAGTTCTGTTTCACTTATCGATAGGTAATAGTCGAATATTTTTTCGGCGTTTTCTTTTTGCCCCTCGTTTATAAAAAAAATAGCTGCCAAGGCATTATCGTACAGGGAAGTGAAGTCAGAATTTTCAGAACTTTCCAAAAGTCCGGTCGACTGCTGTCTATTTTGAATCCAGTTGGTTAGGTCTAGATTGGGAGATGAAACTTTTTCGTGTAATCCGGTTGGGTTGTTTTCCATCGCTTCATCTAGCACAACCTGAAGGTCTTCATGAATCGTAGTAACGCCATCTTTTTGACAGGAGATAATAGAAATAAAGACAATGGTTAGAAGACTGAACTTGAAATTCATCAGGTAGGTTTAGGTGGATTTGGACGAACAATTTACAAGTAGAAGTCTACGTAGCTACGAAGTCTCGTTTAGCCGTGATTATTTTCGATAACTATCCTCGTATCCGATATATATCTAATAAAAAAGTAATTAAACGATTAAATAAGAAGTAGGCAAATTACCAGTGCTAGAAGAAATGAAACACTTTGTCATTGATTATTTCAAGGGCAAAGTGAAATATTGAATTACCTTTCTTATCTTTGTCCTGTTGTGTTGTGTCTCAAAAGAAATTTTGGGACCATGGTATTGATTAGTTTTTAAACTAATGATAACCAATGAAAGGCTTTCCATTTGGGAGGCTTTTTTTGTTTTCTGTGAGGTCTCTTAAGGAAGATTGTGGATAACGTAATGTACAAGGGAAGCGGCAAGTTTAGCAGTCTGATTGTCAACATCGAAATCTGGATTTAATTCTGCAATATCCAAGGCCTTGAGTTTGCCGGAACCCATTATGGTTTTTAAGGACTCCAAGACAACATCTGGAGTAAAACCCATAGGCGAAGGGGCACTTACCCCAGGAGCATAAGCAGATGAAAAACCATCGAGGTCTATGGTTACGTAGACGTGATCAACACTATTTGTAAATGCGTTTATCCAAGCATTTATTTCATTATGAAATTGAATTCTAAAGGTGTCCCTCATAATATATTGTACACCCAAATTCTTCGCTGTCTCAAACAAGGTTCGGTCGTTAGCATCCTTTCTAATGCCTAAACATAAATATTTAAATGGGGAATCATCTATTGTACAGTCTTGGGCTATTTGGAAAAATGGGGTGCCAGAATTACTGGGAACTTGATTGTCTTCAACTTCGTTATTTCTTAAGTCGAAATGTGCATCAAAATTTATGATACCTATAGATTTTGTTTTATTGAGATGTTTTTTAAGACCTGTATATGTGCCATAAGCCATATCATGACCACCACCAAGAACTATAGGGAAATGATTTTTGTCCATGATTTCGGTTAGAGTTTCCGTTAGGTGTTCTTGTGTTTTCTCCAAATCCCCACCGGTACAGTAAACACTTCCTACATCATATATTTTGCAATCATTTTTTAAGTGGTTCGGAAGGCGCCCCAATTGTTGTCGTATAGCATCTGGGCCTTTTGCAGTTCCAATGCGACCTTGGTTTCTTTTAACTCCTTCTTCACAGGAATACCCTAAAATAGCAAACGCTCTGGATATTGTTTCAATATCCAAACTTGTTGGGGTTGTACAAGAAATTTTTTCATGCAGGTACAATTCTTTTTCGGACTTTCTTCCCGAATACAAACTATTTAATGTTTCTGAATAATCACTCATAATTTCTTATTGCTCAACTATAAAAAAAATGATTCTAGGCTGAAGAATTATTCACAGAATTGATAATTCATTAACCATTGATTTTTCTTTACGTTAATTCTTCAAGGGTGAATAATATTTTACTAAACCTTTTAAAATTAAAGGTTTACTTACCAAAAAGACTGTTGATTAAGGAATTCTCTACGAAGTTAGGTAAATTTATTTTTAATTCTGGAGTCCTTTTCATCTCCCTTTTAAGGGCAAAAATAGCTTCTTTATTCCTGGCCCAACTTCTTCTCGCGATACCGTTGTTTACATCAAAGAAAAGCATACTCTTTAGTTTTCTTGAGGTAGTTTCGGAGCCGTCCAAAACCATACCAAAACCTCCATTGATGACTTCCCCCCATCCTACGCCACCGCCATTGTGAATAGATACCCAAGTTGCTCCTCTAAAACTGTCACCAATTACATTGTGAATGGACATGTCTGCCGTAAATTTGCTGCCATCGTAAATATTACTGGTTTCCCGATAAGGACTATCCGTTCCACTTACATCATGGTGATCTCGACCCAAAACGATAGGAGCCGAAATTTCACCAGATTTTACGGACCAATTAAACTCTTCCGCTATGGAAGCCCTTCCCTCGGCATCGGCATAGAGTATTCTGGCTTGCGAACCCACCACTAATTTATTTTTTTCAGCCTCCTCTATCCATTTAATATTGTCCTGCATCTGTTGTTGAATTTCTCTGGGTGCGCCTGTTTTTATTTCTCGCATCACCTTCAAGGCAATTTGGTCCGTTTTGCGTAAATCTTCCGGTTTGCCCGAAGTACAAACCCATCGGAAAGGGCCAAACCCATAATCAAAACACATAGGCCCTAAAATATCCTGTACATAGGAAGGATATTTGAAATCAATTCTGTTTTCCGCCATCACGTCCGCACCAGCTCTTGATGCTTCCAATAGAAAGGCATTGCCATAATCAAAAAAGTAACAACCCATTGCCGTATGTTTGTTGATGGCTTCGGCGTGTCTTCTCAGGGAATTTTGGACTTTTTCCTTAAAAAGTTTCGGGTTGGAACTCATAAGTTCGTTGGATTCTTCAAAACCAAGGTCCACAGGATAATAGCCTCCGGCCCAAGGATTGTGTAATGAGGTTTGGTCAGATCCCAAATGGACAAAAATATTCTCTTCGTATAGTCGCTCCCAAACATGAACCACATTGCCGATATAAGCAATGGAAACAACTTCTTGGTTTTTGACTGCCAATTTAATTCGTTCCACCAATTGATCGATATCCTCCAGTAGCTCGTCTACCCAGCCTTGTTCAAATCTCTTTTGGGCGGCACTGGAGTTTACTTCTGCACAAATGGTAATACATTCGGCAATATTCCCTGCTTTAGGTTGAGCACCACTCATACCACCTAGACCAGCGGTCAGGAATATTTTACCTTTAGAAGACTCACCTTCCTTTAATACTTTTCTAAACGCATTCATTACTGTAATTGTAGTACCATGTACAATGCCTTGCGGGCCAATATACATGTAAGAACCAGCCGTCATTTGACCATATTGGGTTACCCCCAGCGCATTGTATATTTCCCAGTCGTCCGGTTTGGAATGATTTGGAATCATCATTCCATTAGTTACGACAACTCTTGGTGCATTTTTTGAGGAGGGGAACAGTCCCATGGGATGACCCGAATAGATATGAAGTGTTTGCTCATCTGTCATAGTAGCTAAAAACTGCATAGTCAGCAAGTATTGCGCCCAGTTTTGGAAAACGGCACCGTTTCCACCATATGTGATTAATTCTTCCGGGTGTTGCGCCACATCTGGATTCAAATTGTTCTGAATCATCAGCATTATCGCTGCTGCTTGTGCACTTTTTGCTGGATATTCGGAAATTGGTCGGGCATACATGGTATAGTTCGGTATAAAACGATACATATATATACGACCAAATTCTTCGAGTTCCTTAGCAAATTCCTTGGCTAATTCTAGGTGCCATTCCTTAGGGAAATAACGAAGGGCATTTCGTATGGCCAATTTCTTTTCTTCCAAGGATAGCATATCCTTTCTTTTTGGTGCATGGCTACGTGTGTTCGAACGTTTTTTCTTACTAGGTAATTTGTTTGGTATACCGGTTAAAATTTCTGTCTTAAAATCCATCAAGTCTTGTGTTTATTAAAAACTAAATTTCCTTCCTTCCAAACCATACAGGGTTTTAAATTTCCTTGGTTGTAGAGAATTTCTTGGTAGTTGTTCGTATGAAAAAGGCTAAAATCCGCCAACATACCTTTGGCTAGTTTGCCCCTGTCCTTTAGATTGAGTGCCGCAGCTGCTCTTATCGTAATTCCGGCCAAAACTTCTGCATTGGATAGTTTTTCAAAAGCTCCTAAAATGGCAGCTTGGGTCAACAAGTCACCCATAGGGGCAGAGCCGGGGTTATGATCACTGGCGATAGCCAGAGTAGCTCCGGCATCCAATAATTTTCTGGCTGGAGTAAAACCACAACCAAGTCCAAGCGATGCCCCGGGTAAGGCCGTTGCAATGGTGTTGCTTTGGGCCAGCAATTTAATCTCTTCATTCGTACTTGCTTCCAAATGATCGGCACTAATTGCTCCAAAGTCAACGGCAACCTTACTGCCACCCGTTGTAAATTGGTCTGCATGTACGGTAATATCAAAACCGAGTTTTTTTGCACTACTAAAATAGGGAGCAATATCTTCTGCTGTAAAGGCACTTTCCTCAATAAAGGCATCAATTCTATTCGCTAGGCTTTCTTCTTTTATCTTTGGTAAAAGGCAAGTCGATAGTTCCTCCAAATACTCCTGTTTGGTTCCTACATAATCTTTTGGAAACATATGAGCGGCTAGACAGGTAGCTATTAAATCCGATGGAATTGTATTGTTCGCCTCCTTAATTACCTCCAGCATTTTGATTTCCTCGTCCACCGAAAGACCATATCCACTTTTTACTTCCAAAGTGGTTACTCCGGTTTTGAGATGGCGATTGGCCAGTTTTGTTGTTTTCTTGATTAATTCCGCTTTACCTGCCTTTCTTGTTTGCGTCACCGTATCCCAAATACCGCCTCCCGACTTGGCAATTTCCAAATACGTTTTTCCCGAATTCCGTAAAGCATAATCGTTTGCCCGGTTTCCCCCAAAACAAATATGGGTATGGGCGTCTATAAAACCAGGAAGACATACATGGTCTCCTTTTAGTTCGTATAATTCAGCTTTGGAATAATCATTTTTTAAGCGTTCAAAAGGTCCCGTGGCTAAAATCTTTCCCTCAGAAATCAATATACCTGCCTGCTCTACAATTTGAAGCTGGCTATCCGAAAGTGAGCCTTTCAAAGGTAGCGCCTCCATAGTGAGAAGTTGTCTGAGCGGTCCAATTAGTTTTAGTTCGTTCATACTCTAATAGTGTTCAAATTGTTCTGAATATTTGGTTTTGAGTGATATGTTCTTTTTCTTTTCAATAGTATCTATTACTGAAATAATCGTTTTATTTCTAATTATTTCAATCCCTTTTTCTATGTCATCCGAAAATACCCGATCCTTATCTGCAAACGATACCTTTTTTCTAACTGTTTTATGAATTTCATCTAGAAATATACCTGATTTCATGGGCTTACGAAATTCAAAAGCCTGGGCTGCTGTCAATAATTCAATGGCCAATATCTTTTCAACGTTCTTAATGACCCGTAAAGCCTTTCTTCCCCCTATAGACCCCATACTTACATGGTCTTCTTGTCCTAAGGAGGTTGGAATACTATCCGCGCTGGATGGAAAACACAGGCCTTTATTCTCACTGGCCAAGGCGGCACTGGTATATTGTAGAATCATATAACCGGAATTGATACCCGTATCTTTCATTAGCAGTTTGGGGACTCCCGGGCTATTGCCTTCCAAAGCTAAATAGATGCGCCTATCCGAAATATTCCCTATTTCTGAAGCGGCCAAACAGGCATAATCCAATGCCATAGCCAGAGGTTGGCCATGAAAATTACCACCGCTAATAGTTAGTTCCTCATCAATGATTACAGGATTATCGGTAACGGAATTTAACTCCGTTTCCACCAATTCTTTCAAATGTAGCCATGTGTTACGGGATGCACCATGCACCTGTGGCATACAACGTAGTGAATAGGGATCTTGTACACGATCACAATCGATATGATCCTCCATGATCTCCGAACCCTTTAATAGTCTTTTTATCCTTCGGGCAACATGAATATTACCTTTAAAAGGCCTTAATCCATGAAGTTCCTTATAAAATGGTTTTACGGAACCTTGAAGACCCTCTATCATCATGGCGCCAATGATATCCGCTTGTGCAAGTATGGAGTGAAGTTTTTCTATCACCTTTACGGAGTGCGCGGCTATAAACTGTGTTCCGTTTATCAAGGCCAAACCTTCTTTTGGACCTAAATCCAATTTAGAAAGACCGGTGACTTGAAACAATTCCTTTGTTTCTATGACTCTATTTTTATATACAACTTTCCCCAATCCAATAAGGGGCAAAAATAAATGGGATAATGGGGCTAAGTCTCCTGACGCTCCAACGGAACCTTGACAAGGAACAATAGGTAAAGCGTCATGTTCAATGTGCCAGATAATACGCTCCAAAGTAGCGATAGCAATTCCCGAATAACCCTTGGCCAAGGAATGGGCTTTTAAAATCAACATGATTTTTACCAATTCCATGGAAATAGGTTTGCCTACACCTACGCTATGACTTTTTAGGATATTGGTTTGTAATATTTTGGTCTCCGCTTTGGAAATTTTGGTAGTACAAAGGGGCCCAAAACCAGTGTTTATACCATATACAGGATTTCCCTTATCCACTATTTTTTGTACAATACGCCAACTATTTTCAACCTTGTCCCGACTTGCTTGGTCCAATACTATACCAGTTTTTCCCTTGCAGATGTTCAATGCAATTCCGGCTGTTAGCCAACCCTCTCCTAATTTAAATGAATTCGATTCCACAAACTACTATTTTGGATTTTCCTCTTATAAAGATATTTGTTATGTTTGATAATTACCAATACTATTTTTGTGAATAATCGATAACCATGAGTTCTCATATAGAATTACGACATCTTACCTATTTTTTGGCCGTAGCAGAAGAACTTCATTTTAGAAGGGCCGCGGAGAAGCTTTTTATATCACAACCCGGTTTATCAAGGCAAATAAAACAAATGGAGGCCATTTTGCAGGCGGAACTTTTTATACGAGATAAAAAGAAAGTTTCGTTGACACCGGCCGGGCATTACTTGAAACACCAAGCTGAGGATATTTTTAAACACTTGAAGGAGACCAAACGACAGTTGCAATTAATAGGAGGAGGAGACACTGGTGAAGTAAGAATTGGATTCCTTGGTTCGGCCATGCAGGATGTTATTCCTTCTTTGTTATTGAAATTAAAGGAGAAACTCCCCAGAATTAAGACTTCCTTGGAGGAGCTTTCCAATTTGAGCCAAGTGGATGCAGTGCTAAAGGACGAATTGGACATGGGGTTTGTTCGTTTGGCGAAGGTACCGGCAGCATTGAATAAAAAGACCGTTTTCAAGGACACTTTTTCTTTGGTTCTTCCGGAAAGTTATCCCATGCTCACCAGGGAATATGAAGGAATGGAGCGATTTGTGGAGGATAATTTCATTTTGTTCAGTCAGGATTATAGTCCATATTACTATGAAACCATTATGAGTATATGTTCCGATGCTGGGTTTGTGCCTAAAGTATCCCACAAATCCGTCCATGCACAGACTATTTTTAAATTAGTGGAGAATAATTTAGGTATTGCCATCATACCAACAGCTTTACAGTATGGTTTTCAAATGCGTGTGAAGTTTATTGAGCTTAAGGACATTAAACAAAGGGCTTTGTTATCGGTAATATGGAAGAAAGAAAATAGGAATCCGGTGCTTCAAAACTGTATGGACCTATTATTTGATTCATGAAAGAAACCTTTTAATTTTACACTTCTAAAATGATAATATGATTTTTGACCTAATACGAAAAAGGCGTTCGGTTTTTCCACCTCAATATAACGATCAACCCATATTAAAACAGGATATTGAAAGGATTTTGGAGGCTGCTAACTGGGCTCCCAATCATAAACACACCGAACCTTGGCGATTTAAGGTGATTCAAGGTGAAGCGAAGACTAGATTAGGTGAATTCTTGTCTAAAAAATATGAAGAATCGGACCCTAGGCCCAAGCAAATGAAAATAAAGAAGCTGCAAGAAAACCCTAAGAAAGCTGCAGTGGTAATTGCCATATGTATGCAAAGGGACCCGAAAGAAAGTCTTCCTGAATGGGAAGAGACTGCCGCAGTTGCAATGGCGGCACAAAATATGTGGCTGTGCTGCACCGAAATGGGTATTGGCGCATACTGGAGTTCCCCGGGTCTCATTAAATATATGGGCGAGTTTTTGGACTTGAACGAAGGTGAAAGGTGCCTAGGTTTTTTCTACATGGGTTATTTTGATGGGGAATTGCCGGTAACAACGAGAACCCCAATTTCAGAAAAAACGACTTGGTTGGATTAGTCGAAATAGGGAAACAGCGCCGATTTGTATTCCCAGGCTGTGGCGATGAATAATCCTAAGTATACGATAGCGACCACAAACTTCAGAAAAGTACCTGTTAAAAAACCTAGAAAAGAACCAAAAGCTGCTCGAGTAGCCGTCTTTTTATCGGCCTTGTTTAATAATTCTCCGGCCAAAGCGCCAATAAAAGGCCAAATTATAATTCCTAATGGCCCGAGAACTGGAAACACCAAAGCAATCAACAGTCCGATCGTAGTCCCAATAACTCCAGCTCTTGTTCCACCAAATTTTTTGGTGCCCATGGCCGGTATCACATAATCTAATGCAAAAACGATTAAAGCAATGGCTAGTGTAACACCCAAAACCCACCAATTATTTGGAATCGCCTTTGTAAGGTATAGCAATAAAAGGCCTATCCAGCTCAATGGGGGTCCAGGTAGTACCGGTAGAAAGCTACCCAAGATACCTATCAGCATGAAAACAAATCCAATGATCAACAATACTATATCCACGGCTGGTATTTTATAGTAAGACAAATTTACCCGACAATTGTTACAAACAAAATTTAAAATAAAACCTTTGGGTCTTATGTTTCGTAGGTATTTTGAAAACAAACATCCTTCCTTTGAAAATAAATAGAACATATACCAATAAAAGCGTCATTAGAACAGGAGGGGTCTTCATGTGTATGTTTTATTTACTAGGTATTTTCAATGGATTGGTGCTAGAAACTTTTCATGAGGTATCCCATATATTAGCGCCCAAAACCCATAGTCATAGTTATGCATTTGGGCATGAAATCGTGAATTATGGTTCTTTAAAAGGAATGGCAGGTCATTCGCATAATGCTCTAAAGGAATTAAAGGAATTGTTAGAAGCCAATAAAAAAGACAAAGAGGAACCTAAAAGTACTCCAGATTTCAAAATAGATAAACATATTTCAGAAGAGCTTGTAGTGAAAAACATGTATAGTTTTCCAATTGATGAAAAAACAAGATGGAACTACCATCTTATGAGCTTTTTTTGGTACCCTAATATAAATACTCCCCCTCCCAAGTGCGTTTAGCGTATACATGGGCCAATAAAAAATGATTTCAGATTTCCATTCTGGACGTGCCCTGCTATACTTTCTTTTTAAAAATAATACGCTGAACAATAATCAAATACTTTAATATGAAAAATATTATAGTAGCGATAGCCATGCTTTTCATGGGGACTATTGCTGCACAAAATTTAAAAGGAAAATTGGTTAATGAAACCGGTTCTTCATTGGAGGATGCCGGTATATTTAACAAATCCAGTGGTCAACATAGTCATACCGATGCTACGGGGCATTTTGTACTCGACGGAACCGCTGTAAAGGATACCATTTATTTCTCTATTTTGGGATATGCCACCAAGATTAGAGTGATAAGTCAATCAGATTTACAAAACCCGATAACCATTACCCTAGAAGAATCTTCCATATCCTTAGATCAAGTGGTTCTTGTCTCCAAAGTGGACGCTTTGAGCAAACTGGTGGATGTAGATGTAAAGACAAATCCTGTAAAATCTTCACAAGAAATTCTTAGGAAAGTTCCGGGTTTGATCATAGGTCAACACGCCGGGGGAGGAAAGGCGGAACAGATTTTTTTACGTGGATTTGATGTGGATCATGGAACAGACGTTGCAATTAATGTAGATGGTATGCCCGTGAACATGGTTTCACACGCCCATGGACAAGGTTATGCCGATTTACATTTTGTAATACCAGAAACTATAGAAAATATCAACTTTGGTAAAGGACCCTTTTACGCCGATCAAGGTAATTTTAATACCTCGGGATATGTCAACCTAAAGTTGAGAAAAAGTTTGGACAAGAGTTTCGTTTCTACTGAGGCAGGGCAATTTGGGACCCGTAGATTCATGGGAATGTTCAATGTGCTGGATACTCGGCATAAAAATGCCTTTTTGGCATCGGAGTTGTACTTAACCGATGGTCCATTCGACTCTCCTCAAAATTTTAACAGGATCAATCTTTTGGGAAGATATCGCTATGCAATACCAGGTGAACAGGAATTGATTTTTACGGCGTCCCACTTTTCCAGTAAATGGGATGCCTCGGGACAAATTCCGCAAAGGGCCGTAGATCAAGGTTTAATCGGTCGTTTTGGTGCTATTGACGATACGGAAGGAGGTCAGACCAGCCGTACAAACTTTGTCATAAACCATAGCAAGAATATAGGAACAGGAAAATCTTTGAATACAATGGCGTATGCTTCGCATTATGATTTTGAGCTTTTTTCCAATTTCACCTTTTTTTTGGATGATGCAATAAACGGAGACCAAATCGGGCAATTTGAAGATCGTTTTATGGCTGGGGCTAAAAGTGTATTTCAAAACAATCTTGCTTCCTTGGGAGGGCTTGATTTTAGCTATAATGCGGGAATAGGTTTTAGGTATGATAATGTGGACGACAATCAATTGTCCCATACACTTAATCGGCAAGTTCTGTTGGAACGATTTGCCTTTGGAGATGTGGATGAGCTAAATAGTTATGCGTTTGCCGGTGCATCTTTCAAATCGGGCGAATTTACCTTTGAACCAGCAGTTCGTTTGGATTACTTTCGATTTGATTACATAGATAAATTGAGTACAAAGTACAATAGCCGTAGTGAGGAAAAGGTAGCTTTTAGCCCTAAGTTCAATACGATTTACAGCCCAACGGAAAGCACACAATTTTTTCTGAAAACCGGAATAGGGTTTCATTCCAATGATACTCGGGTCGTGGTCGCCAATGGAGGAGAGGAGATTCTGCCAGCTGCCTATGGCGTTGATTTGGGAACCATTTTAAAACCAATGGAGAAGTTGGTGCTAAACGCCACTTTATGGACCTTGTTTCTGGAACAGGAATTTGTTTATGTGGGTGATGCCGGTGTTGTGGAACCCAGTGGTAAAACCGAAAGAATGGGAATTGAAGTAGGTGCACGGTATCAGCCTTTGGATTGGCTTTATATCTATTCGGATGCGAATTATACGCATGCCCGAAGTACCGAAGCAATTGGGGGTGAAGATTATATTCCACTTGCGCCAGATTTTACTATGGCCGGTGGTATCACTGTAGGAGAGGGCCAAGGACTATCCGGAAGCATTAATTACAGATATATCGATGATAGACCGGCAAATGAAGATAATTCGATTGTGGCGGAAGGTTATTTTGTGACCGATGCTACGTTAAATTATAGCTTAAACAACTGGACCTTTGGGTTAATCGTGGAAAATCTTTTTGATACAGCATGGAACGAAACGCAATTCGCCACCGAAAGTCGTTTATTAAATGAGGCTGCTTCAGTTGAGGAAATACATTTTACACCGGGGACACCTTTTTATTTAAGGGGAAAAGTTACCGTAAACTTCTAGCATAAAATCCGTCAGCAAACAACCTGACGGATTTTTTATTCAATTTATAACTAAGAAATTAGTTTAAACTAAATATTTAGTTATATTTGTTTAGTGTTAAACTAAAAAGATAGTTGAAAATGAAACAGCTCACTAAGGCAGAAGAAGAAGTAATGCATGTTTTGTGGCACCTGGAGAAGTCCAATGTGGCCGGGGTTATAGATGAGTTACCCGAGCCTAAACCCGCTTACAATACGGTTTCTACCATAGTTAGAATTTTGGAAAGTAAAGGGTTTGTGGACCATGAGAAAGAAGGAAAGGGCTACCTATATTTTCCGATTGTAAGAAAATCGGACTACAGCAACCAGAGTATCAATAAACTGGTGGAAGGATATTTTCAGGGCTCTTTTAAAAGTATGGTCTCCTTCTTTATGAAGAAAAACGATATGAGTCTTTCCGAATTGGAGTCCATCCTAAATGAAATTAAAAAGGATAAAAAATGATACAATATATTTTGGAGTGTATCGCCTTTCAATTGGTGTTCCTCTTCATTTACGATTTTTTTCTAAAACGTGAGACCTTCTTTCAGTGGAACCGGGTTTATTTATTGGGTACTCATGTGTTGTCGCTCATTCTTCCTTGGATAAAAATAGAGGCCTTTAAAACAGAAACCCAGGCTTTTTCCGGATACTCGGAGTTTCTTTGGAACATGGGTCAATCTGAAGTTACCATAAACCCTGAGGCCGATGGTCATTTTACCATTTCTTGGCAAGAGGGTATTTTTTGGGCTGGAGTACTTTTGGCCGCTATATGGTTTGGTTTTAAATTATGGCGCTTATACAAATTGCGTTCTGTAGGTAGGGTCAGTTATTTTAAAGACTTTACACAAATTTTAGTACCCAAGAGCCATATCGCCTTTTCCTTTTTTAAATCCATTTTTTTGGGTGAAAAAATAGTGGGACGGGAATATGATAGTGTAGTTTCCCATGAGTTGGTACATATTAGGCAATGGCATACCCTGGACCTGTTGTTTTTTGAGGTCATGCGCATTGTTTCCTGGTTTAACCCCTTGGTCTATGTCTACCAGCAAAGAATTACGGAACTCCACGAGTTTATTGCAGATGCCCATGTTTCCAAAAGTGAAAGAAGTACTCATTATGAGATGTTGTTGTCCCAAATGTTTGAGGTACAGCATATCTCCTTCGTCAATCCATTTTTTAAATCATCATTAATCAAAAAACGAATAGTCATGTTACAAAAATCAAAATCAAAAAGAGTTCGGCAATTGAAGTATTTGGTGTTGGTACCGCTTGTTTTAGGAATGTTGTTTTATACTTCTTGTGAAAGCGAACCTGATTCCAAAGAAAATTTGAATTCCACTTCATTGAAAGGTAAGACAGTACCCTATAGTACAATAGAACAAGTACCCATTTTTCCTGGCTGTGAGAATGCCGAGGATAAGCGAGCATGTTTTAACGAAAAAATCCAATTACACATTAGTAAAAACTTTAATTATCCAAAGGAAGCCTTGAAGCAAGGCCTTGAAGGAAGGGTCAGCGTCATATTTACAATAGCTTCTGATGGCAACATTGTCGATATCAAAAAACGTGGTCCACATCCTCTTTTGGAAGCTGAGGTGGAACGAATCATTTCGCGACTTCCCCAAATGGAACCTGGAAAATTTGAAGGGAAGGCTGTGAATGTGCCTTATTCGATTCCCGTAGTTTTTAAGCTGGACGGTACATCGGCAAAGGGAATTAAATCAAAGGATGAGGGACAATCGGATATTGTGTCCTTTGCTGAAGTCGATGAAATTCCGGTTTTTTCAGGTTGTGAGGATGCTGAGGATAAGCGAGCCTGTTTCAATGAGAAAATTATGAGGCACATCAGTAAGTATTTCAGATATCCAGAAGAAGCCCAACAAAAGGGCATAGAAGGACATGTAAGTACTTTATTTACAATTTCTAAAAATGGAAGTATAGAAAATATCGAATTAAGGGGGCCGGATAAACTCTTGGAAGATGAAGTGGAGCGAATCCTAAAACGTTTGCCAACTATGACCCCAGGCAAAAACAATGGGGAGGTGGTATCCGTTGCTTATTCTATACCAGTAAATTTTAAGCTTCAGTAGTATTCGATTAGCTTAGTAATAAATACTTTTTTCGAAGGACCAAACTGCATAAAAAATTGTAATTTTCCCATAGAATGGGTACAGTGCAACGCTTTTTGGTCTTTTTGTTTTTATTGGCTCTAGGCTCTTGTAATTTCTTTGAATCCAAAGAGAACAGAACCCAAGAACTCATTAATGCGGAACTTAGGGAGATGGATTGGAATTCTATAGATTCTTACCCACTATTTCTGGATTGTGATGAAACGGCGACCAAACCTATACAACGACAATGTTTTGAGCGGAAAATCACCCATCATTTTGAAGCTACCTTAAACGAATTCGAATTTACCGTGGATTCCGAGCGAAACGCTGTGGTAGATGTTATCTTTGTCATTGATGCGGAAGGTAAAATCAGTGTTGTGGATATTATTAAGGATGCCTCTATTCTTAAACAAATGCCAGAGTTTGACGGCATTATTACCCAGAGCCTAAAAAGTATACCTCCTATCGCCCCGGCTTTAAAAAGGGGCATACCGGTACGGACCAAATTTAAGATACCGGTTCAACTAAATACCAAATAATTGGCAGTAGAGAAAATAATATTGGGAATTGATCCGGGAACCACCATTATGGGGTTTGGCCTTATCAAGGTGGTAGGGAAAAAGATGGAATTCATCCAAATGAACGAATTGCTATTGCAGAAGTATAAAGACCCGTATACCAAATTGAAACTTATTTTTGAACGTACGATTGAACTCATTGATACGTACCATCCCGATGAAATAGCCATTGAGGCACCTTTTTTTGGTAAAAATGTGCAATCCATGTTAAAACTGGGAAGGGCCCAAGGAGTGGCCATGGCAGCTGGACTTTCAAGACAGATACCTATTACGGAATATCTTCCAAAAAAAATAAAAATGGCCATTACCGGCAATGGAAATGCCAGTAAAGAACAAGTGGCGAAAATGCTTCAGAGTGTCCTGTCCCTAAAATCATTGCCAAAGAATTTGGATAGTACAGATGGTCTGGCCGCGGCTGTTTGTCATTTTTATAATGAAGGAAGGGTAGAGGTAGGCAAGAGTTATAGCGGATGGGATGCCTTTGTTAAACAGAATGAGAAACGGGTTAAAAAGTGATTACTCAAAATTAAAAAATGTCCGGAATCTATATTCACATTCCTTTCTGTAAACAAGCTTGCCACTATTGTGATTTTCATTTTTCTACAACAATGGGGAAAAAGGAAGCCATGGTAAATGCATTGGTCCAAGAATTAAAGCTTAGAAAAGATGAATTTAGGGGCGAAAAGGTGGAAACCATTTATTTTGGAGGTGGAACACCTACCGTATTGGAGCTTGCTGAAATCAATCGAATACTCAGGGCAGTATATCTGTATTATGACGTAATCAATAATCCTGAGATTACTTTGGAAGCCAATCCTGATGATTTGTCCAAAGACAAGATTGTGGAATTGGCCGAAAGTCCAATTAATAGATTAAGCATAGGAATCCAGTCCTTTTTTGAAGAAGATCTGAAATTGATGAACCGCGCACACAATGTGGAAGAAGCAGAAAACTGCTTGCAAATAGCTTCAAAATATTTTGATAATATTTCTATCGACCTTATTTATGGTATGCCCAATATGAGCGTAGCACGTTGGAAAAAAAATATTGAAAAAGCACTGCGTTTTAATGTTCCGCACATCTCCAGCTATGCCTTGACCGTAGAGCCCAAAACCGCATTGGCGAAGTTTGTAGAACAGGAATTAATCACGCCGGCAACGGATGAAGAAACACAAGAACATTTTATCGCCTTGTACAAAATACTGTTAGAGGCAGGATTTGATTGTTATGAAATCTCCAATTTTGGAAAACCTGGGTATTTCTCCAAAAATAATTCTGCCTATTGGCAGCAAAAGAAATATATGGGCATAGGTCCTTCGGCACATTCATTCGATGGGCAAAGACGTGGGTGGAATATTAATAACAACCCTAAATATGTAAAGGCAATCGAAAATAGGGAACTACCCATGGAAACCGAAGTTTTGACCACTAGGGACAAATACAATGAATATATAATGACGGGATTAAGAACCGTTTGGGGAGTATCCTTAAATCGGATTCAAAACGAATTTGGAGGAAAATATAAAGAATACCTGATTTTGCAATCAGAAAAATTTAGAAATCAAGGACTGTTGAATCTAGATAGTGATATTCTTTCCACCACAACAAAAGGTAAATTTTTAGCGGATGGAATTGCAGCTGATTTGTTTATGGTTAACTTGTCATAATTAATTTGGAGCATAATACATTTATTTTGAAGACCACAATAACCCATAATAAAAGAGAATATGAAATAGACCTGGAAAAACCCTTTGATATTTCCGTTCCAATGACAGGGGATGTTTCCAGTGTAAACGCGTGGTATATAGATCATCCAAGAATTGAACCGCATACGGAGCATGGATTTACCGGAAGTGTTAAAGCTGGAGCTTCAACCAATTTTAATGATATTTGGTTCAACCCTCATGCACATGGGACCCATACGGAATGTGTAGGGCATATCACCAGAGAATTTCATTCGGTCAACGAAAGTCTCAAAAAGTACTTTTTTTTAGCCGAGGTAATCACAATTGCTCCGGGTAAGCTTGGGGAGGATTTTGTCATCTCCAAACATCAATTATCAAATGCAATAAAATCCCGGGATTCAAGGGCACTTGTAATAAGAACTTTGCCCAATACCAAGGAGAAATTGTCGAAACAGTATTCCAATACCAATCCTCCATATTTAAAAGAAGAGGCTGTGAAATACTTGATTGAATTGGGTATTGATCACTTGCTGGTAGATTTGCCTTCTGTAGATAAAGAAAAAGATGGTGGGGCACTATTGGCCCATAATGCTTTTTGGAACTTTAATGGAGAAATTAGGAAAAATGCCACGATTACCGAGTTCGTTTTTGTTCCCAATGAGGTTGAGGACGGAGCCTATTTTCTAAACATACAAATGGCTCCATTTGTTAATGATGCAAGCCCCAGTAGGCCTGTTTTGTATAAAATAAATCAAACATGAAGAATATTTTAAAGTTAGAAGAATTGGCCATGTTTGCCTTAGGTATATTTATGTATGGTCTCTTGGGCTACCCTTGGTGGCTTTTTTTGGTATTGATCTTGACACCGGATATCGGAATGTTGGGTTACTTGTTCAATCCTCGTCTTGGAGCCATTGGATACAATATTCTCCATCATAAGGGTATCGCTATTTTATTGTATTTTTTTGGGATGTATTTATCTTTTCCGGTTATTGAAATGATTGGTGTTATTTTGTTTACCCATTCTTCCATGGACAGGGTTTTTGGTTATGGGCTTAAATTTGACAAGGGTTTCAAATACACACATTTAGGAGAAATAGGTAATAATAATGGATAATATTCTCGATGTTTTTTTGGGCCTAATCTTAGGTGGTATTAGCATGTATTGGCTATTTTCCCTATTTAGGAAAAGGCAAAGTAAGGAGATTACTACCCATCAATCTACGGTATTGATGGAGAAGATACGAAGTGTTTGCAAATTGATATCCGTTGAGGGGGATTTCGCGGAGGTTTATAAATATGAAAATACGAGGGAGCGCTTCATGAACTTGCTAATTAGTAAAAAAAGGGCGCTCATTGTTATAAAGGCCAAGGCACAGATTGGTTATGACCTCAGTAAAATTCTAATGCATGCAGATGAGGGCAAAAAGAAAATAATACTTTCCAATTTCCCACAGCCCGAAATACTTTCTGTTGAGCCAGAACTGGAATTTTATGATATCAAAAACGGATTGTTCAACCTTTTTACGCCAGATGACCTCACAAGTCTTAATTTGGAAGCGAAGAAACATATCCGTGAAAAGATACCGGAAAGTGGTCTTATGGATACTGCTAAAAAGGAAGCGCTCCAGTCCGTTTTGCTAATAGAAAAATTAGTAGAGACCATTGGTTGGAAACTCGATTACTCCGCACTTAAGATTACTGAAAAACAAAAGGAATTATTGGATAAATAGAATAATGAAATGAAAACAGGTACAACTTTACTATTTTTGATGCTTACAGTAATGGCTTTTGGCCAAACAGAAGAAACAATGAAAGAATTTGATCCTACATTTAACCATACCGTATTTTTTTGGCTTAAAAATCCGGATAGCCAAGCTGACCGTACAGCCTTTGTAAAATCTCTTACCAAATTTTTGGACAACTCAGGGTATGCGAAGACGAAATTCATTGGCAAACCACCAAAAGCAAGTCGCGATGTTGTGGACGGATCTTTCACGTTCTCCCTTATGGTTTCTTTTGAGTCCGCTGAGGCACAGCAGGCCTACCAAGATGAGGCTCCTCATAAGCTTTTTATAGAGGAATCTGAACATCTTTGGGAAAAGGTAATTGTCTACGACTCCCAAGGTGTTTAAAATAGTGTGATGAACATCGAGGTCTTTCGGGATTATTGCCTGTCTAAAAAAGGAGTGACCGAGGATTTTCCTTTTGATGAAAAAACACTAGTCTTCAAGGTGATGGGGAAAATGTTCGCCTTATCAGGTCTTGAACGAACACCTTCTCAGGTTAACTTAAAATGTGATGAAGAACGTTCGGTTGCCTTACGCGAGGAATATGACGGATTGATTATTCCCGGTTATCATATGAGCAAGGCACACTGGAACACTATTTTTATAGAAAGCTTGCCGCCAAAACTCGTCTTGGAATTGATAGACCATTCTTATGATTTAATCGTGTCTAAGTTCACCAAGAAATTAAGGGCGGAGTATGATGCTATCTAAAAGTTGATTTCCTGACCTGTAATTTTAAGAATTATAGCGCATTCACTCACACAAAGGTACCTTTCACTCATTCTAAGTTTCATTCCAGAGGTTATTTACGGTAATTGATAGGGTAGTTAAAATACAAACTCTCTATTTATGGCAAAGCACAGAACAACCCAAGAGGTAAATGCCGGTTCCATGGCGGACATTGCATTTTTATTATTGATTTTTTTCTTGGTCACAGCATCGATAGAGACAGATGTAGGTCTAGATCGTATGTTGCCACAGAAAAACGATGATCATATTGCCGACATAAAGCAAAGAAACCTTTTTGAAATCAGTTTAAATAATACTGATGATATTATGGCAAACGGAGAGGTCATATCCGTTGAAAGCCTTAGACAAAAAGTGATGGAATTTATTGATAATGGAGAATCCAACTGTGATTATTGTCGGGGCATTGGTACGAATGAACTTTCTGAACACCCTGGCAAGGCCATAGTCTCCATAAAAACACAGAGAAATACAAGTTATCCAATCTACGTAACGGTTCAGAATGAAGTACTTGGTGCCTATAACCAATTAAGGGATAGAGAAAGTTTACGGTTGTTCAAAGTTCCATTTAAGGACATGGAGGTTGAATATTACCTAGAGGAAACCAACGAGGAAAGAAAACAACTCTTAAAGGAACGTATTGAGGTAATTAGGGAAATGTATCCCCAAAAAATATTGGAACCGGAAACCATAAACAATTAGATTATGATAAAATTCAACAGCTTCAGGTCGGTCAATAGAAATTTGCCCGCTATATCCACTGCATCATTACCTGATATAGTATTCATCTTGCTTTTCTTTTTTATGACGGTAACGACCATTAAGGAACAAAATTTAATGGTGGAAAATACACTTCCAAAGGCAACGGAAACAGAAAAACTGGACAAGAGAGACCGTATTATCGAAATTTTTGTAGGAAATTCTACAAATACACATCTATCCATGATGGGGAGTGGAACTAGAATTCAAATGAATAATCGTTTTGTGGCTATTGAGGAAGTAGGTGATTATGCCTTGCAGGCTTTGTACCAAATGCCAGAACATCTTAGAAAAGTTGCCACAGTATCCATTAAAGCCGATGTTGCGGTAAAAATGGGAATCATTGAGGATTTGAAAAAAGAACTGAGATTGGTCAACTTATTGAAAATAAACTATACCACTTTTGAGGGTAATGTCTTCGATAATCAAAAGCGGGTGGATTAAGTTTTCAGTTTAATCTCTAAGAATCCTTAAACAGCTAAGACTTTGTTTTACAATGAAGGCATCTATTTTGCGAAATGTCTTTTGCTATAAATACCAACTGAATTTGAATACCTTAACCATATCTCTGAAATCTATATTTATCATCTAGGCCAAATTTCCATGCTAGTTTCAATGAATAAGGATTGAAACCCTAACTTTGTTTAAAATCTGGAGTTAGCGAAAGCATGAATGAACTTTTATCTTTTTACCAAAAAGAAATAAATACCTATAAAGAAGGATTAAATAAGGTAAAAGCACAATTGCTAACCTCCAGTATGATCCGGTTGGTTATTTTTTTACTCGCCGCTTTGGGTGTGTACCTTTTTTTTGAAAATACCAGAATAGTAGTTGGTCTGGTGGTTGTGGTCATTGTAATCTTTCTTTTTCTAGTCTCCAGACACACAGATTTACAATATAAACGCGATAAGTTAAGGAAATTGATAGCTCTAAATGAGGTAGAGATTCAAGTGCTACATCGAAAGTTTAAAGACCTGCCAACAGGAGATGAATTTAAGGACGGCAACCATTTTTATAGTCAGGATATAGATCTATTTGGGGTAGGTTCTTTTTATCAATATCTCAATAGAACAAGCTTAAAAGAAGGCAGTTCATTGCTGGCCAAAATAGTAAAGGAGAATTCCATTGTTGACATACCTGATAAACAAGAAAGTCTAAAAGAGTTGGGAAATATGCCGCATTGGCGACAGGATTTCTCGGCAACGGCATCTTTGGCGCATACGGAAACCACCACATCCGCTGTAATTAATTGGATAAACAATTACAAACCTTTTGTCCCTAAGGTTATGGGTATAATTCCCTGGGTGTTCTCAGGTTTGAGTCTATTATTTTTAGGGCTGTTTTATGCGGATTTTATTAGAGCTTCCGTATTGCTGTATTGGTTGTTGTTCGGACTTGTCATTACTGGTTTTTTTACCAAGAAAGCAACAGCCTTGGTAGCGGGAACAGGTAAATTGCAATCTATTTTTGAACAATACAATCAATTGCTCGGTTTAATAGAATCGCAGGAATTTACTTCAAAGGTATTCAAGGATAAAAAATCGGAAATACTTAGTGAAGGGAAAAAAACTTCCTTGGTCCTAAAGGAATTCTCTAAACTATTGGGGGACTTGGACCAAAACAATAATATATTATTTCTCATATTTGGAAACGGACTGTTTCTTCGGGGACTATATACCTGTTACAAGGTTGAAAAGTGGATGGCTGCTCATGGCAAATCCGTTAAGAACTGGTTTGATGTAATCACTTTTTTTGATGCTCAAAATAGCTTGGGAAACTTTGTGTTTAACCATCCGGAATATGCCTTTCCTACGCTAACGAAAAATAAAGTGGTTATCCGGGCAGAAGAAGCAGGTCATCCATTATTGAATCCCGAAAAAAGTGTTCTCAACGATTATGAAATAAATAGAGAAGACTTCTTTATTATCACAGGGGCGAACATGGCCGGGAAAAGTACGTTTTTAAGGACAGTCTCCCTACAGATTGTAATGGCCAATATGGGTTTGCCCGTTTGTGCCAAGTCCATGGAGTACACTCCCATAAAGCTAATAACCAGTATGCGTACTACGGATTCATTAACCGATGATGAATCCTATTTCTTTTCTGAATTGCAGCGATTGAAGTTTGTTGTAGATGAAATACAAAGAGATAGTTATTTCATTGTATTGGACGAAATTCTAAAAGGCACCAACAGTACCGATAAGGCAAAAGGATCAAGGCAATTCGTGGAACGTTTGGTAAGTTCAAAATCGACAGGTATCATAGCCACACATGACTTGAGCCTCTGTGAAGTTTCCAAAGTATTACCACAGGTAAACAACTACTATTTTGATGCTGAGATAATAAATGATGAACTTCATTTTGATTATACCTTTAAGAAAGGAATTTGCCAAAACATGAATGCCTCCTTTCTATTGAGGAAAATGGGAATTGTAGCAGAGTAGCAAGGCTTCCCTTACCTATTAGATTTTATTTTACTATCGGTAAAGTGTATTGTGAAATCAAATAACAGGTTGTATTGCGAATATAAGAAGAACTAAAATAAGTATCTTGGTTTTTTGATATGGCGTGGTCGCATGAAAAAACGTTCAACATTTTGAATTTAAGAATAGATTGATACTGCCAGAAGAAGAACATATTATTTCCAAAAAAGTATTTTTAAGCAAATCCAAGGATTTCATAATCCAATAACATAATTTAATGCAAGCAATTAAAAAGGTTTTAATTACGGGTGGATCTGGTCAATTGGGAACTGCTATCAAAAGTATTGTTCATACAGTTAATGATTCCATTCAATTCAAATTTACAGATTCAGATGATTTGGATATAACAAATTACGAATCGGTTTGGGATTTTTTGAATCAAAAAAATTTTGATTATTGTATCAATTGTGCTGCATATACACACGTGGACAAAGCCGGGGATGATTCGGACTTGGCGCTTCTTATCAATGAGGAGGGAGTAAAAAATTTAGCCCAAGCTTGCCATAAGACAGAAACTGTACTGCTTCATATTTCCACGGATTTTGTTTTTGATGGACAACAGAATGTACCCTATCTGGAGACCGATAGGGCCAATCCAGTGAGTATTTATGGTCATTCCAAATTTAAGGGGGAACAACAGATCGTTAGGAATATGGAGCGCTACTTTATAATCCGTACTTCTTGGTTGTATTCTGCCTACGGGCATAATTTTTTCAAATCCATGCTGAAATATGGAGCTGAAAGAAATCAATTATCGGTGGTGTTTGATCAGGTGGGAACTCCTACTTCAGCACATGATTTGGCCGCGGTTCTTATAAAGATGATATCCAAAGGGGTGAAGGACTATGGCATATATCATTATAGCAATGAGGGTGTTGCTAGTTGGTATGATTTCGCATCTGCTATTTTTGAAATAAACGATATTTCTGTAAACCTGCGACCTATTCGGTCTAAAGAGTATCCATTACCTGCGGAACGCCCTGCGTATAGTGTAATGGACAAAAGTAAAATTAAAAAGGTTTTGGGTTTGGACATCCCACATTGGACATCAAGTCTCGTTGAAGTTTCTAATGTTTTCAAAAAGGAACGCGAATGAATCTTCCGATTTTTTCAAAATTATTCTCCCTAAAAAGGATATCCAATGGCAAAGTTTAAAGTCATTTTATTTCCATTATTACCAAAGAAGGGAATATTCCAACGGTCATTCTCCGGTTGATAGGGAACTCGAAAAGGTGAAGCTAAGTCTAACCGAATAACAAAATTTTGAATATCAACTCTGGCACCGAATCCAAATCCGGCAGCAACTTCTTTAAGCCAATCGGATTCAAACTTTCCATCTGTAAATAAGTTGTTGGAGAAATTACTGTCTTGTTGGTCCGTCTCTAAATCATCATAATTTCCCGTAAGCCAAACGTTACCTGCATCTATGAAAAAGGCACCTTTTAAATAAGAATAAATAGGAAAGCGGTATTCTAAATTGGCTTCCAATTTTAGATTACCGGATCGGTCAAAATAATCGGTCGTGGAATCTTCCAGCTCTGCGTTGAAATTGCCAGGCCCCAATGAACGGATGTCGAAGGCTCTAACACTGTAAGGACCACCAGAAAAGAATTGCTTAACAAAGGGTAGGGTTTCACTATTGCCATAAGGTACACCCCATCCCGCATAAACCCTTGAGACCAGCGTTTGTTCCTTTCCCCATCTCAGGTAGAATCTAAAATCTGCATCGACCTTTGCATATTGGGCGTATTCCGAACCTATGATAGTACCTGAACCTCCATCGATCAAACTGAATAGATTACCGGCTATATCCATGTTGGTGGAAAAGAAAATAGGATAATCCTTGTCCAAGTCCGATACTTCATCATAAGTAAACCCATACAAAAGGCCTGCTATAAAGCGTTGTTCAAAACTGCGTCTTAAAAATGGGTTATCATCTAAAATAGTTTGAAATTCTTCTGTGACATTGGTCAACCTAGCATAATTTATACTGATTGGATCTAACTGATGATATACATACCTATTTTCCTTCCAAGTGTAGCCAAAAGATCCATTAATGGAGCTTAAGGTAAATAACTGGCTACGCCTTAAGAAATCCACTCCTGCCGAAATTTTTGTTTTTGGAACCGAGTACCTGAAGTTTTTAGGGGAGAAGGGAATGGATCGAGGAATTATTAGATCTCCTTTTAATCCCCAAGCAATACTGCTTAAATTGGAATTGTTTCCTGAGGTGAGTTGTGATTCATACGAGAAATTAGTGGACAAACTAAATGTTTCGCCTCCCTTGAACAGATTTCTATTACTATAGGTCAACTGAATACCAGGCCCAGTAAAACCATTGGATTTTGTCACTGCCTGAACCTCCGCTCTTAGTGAACGTTTTGTCAATGGTGCGAGATAAATATCAGCTGCCAGTGAGCCCCCATCGCCATTGGTCATGGTAGTATCAAGTTCCGTATATTGAATATTTACATATTTATAGCTTCCCAACGATGAAAGTCGGTCACCAGTTATTTTAGAGGTGTTTGCATCATACAAATCGCCTTCGTTAAATAGAAGGTAGGTCTCTAAGAGTTTTGGTCTAAAATAATATTCGTTCTGGATAAAATCAGTGCCATTTACCGCAGTTCTATTTTGCTCAGATATTGGTATGGTGTCGCCTTCGATTGAATAATTTGGATACACTGTAATGGAATCGATGGTATAGGGGATAGAAGCTTTTTTTGGAACTTCTTTTTTTAGTCTAAGAAATAAATCAAATTTTCTGTTTTTGTATTGATTCGTATCCGCCTCAAAAATAAAAAGGTTGGCTTGGCTATTATAATACCCTCTTTGTTTTAAACCATGATCCAAACGTTCTCGCTCCGCCTTTAATAAATTTAAGTCAAAACGGTCATTCTTGGAGAGTGGCGTTTCCTTCATAATTTTTTGCAACTCCTGGTAGATAGGTAAGGAGTCATTGTCCAATTGATAATTTTCGAGGGTATAAGGGCTTTGAACCGTAACCGAATAATTGATAGAGGCATACTTGCCTTCCAATACAGCTTCAGAATTCGATTTACTATAGAAAAAACCGTTGTTGTCCAATCGGTTCAACAGCAGTTCCTCGACCTGTTCGGGATTTATTTTTGAGAAATAAACAGGTTCTTCACCAAACGACTTATTGAGAAACTTATAAATAAAACCTGGACGCTCTCTTTGAGCTTTATAATGGTAAAACAGGGCAGGCTTCATGCCCAAGAACGTCGTATTTGGGTTCGGTTGAATTAACGCGGTAAGTTCCTTTTCAATTTCCTTCAACCCATTTACCTTGCCTGTGGTATCTAGTTTTAGTTCTGCTCCAGTATATAGTTTTTCACCTTCTGGAATATACTTTTTTATACTACAGGCTTGCAATATACCTATTATAAGGAATAAAACGAACGGATATTTTATGTGAGTTATTTTCAACTATTGCTTTTTGATTTCTTCTGTGTTCTTTTCTTCTTCAGTTTCTACCTTAACCGGCTTGAAAAGCTGACTAAATTTATTGAACTCCCTATTGAAAATAAAAGCCAAACCGGTTACAATTAATTGACCATCAATAATATTTTGATACTCCTGTCTTCTAAATCCTTTTAGGCGATACATACCCTCTTCGGTTAAAAGGTACTCTAAAGATACATTTCCTATGACCGGAGTTGCCGTATCCGCATTGGACGCACTTCCTTCCACATCTACAGCACTACCTGCGGTTACGATCAAACGGTCATCAAAGAGTTTTTTCTTGGCATTGATATTCAATTGGGTTCGGTTTTGATAGTCATTTCCCTGATAGTCCTGAAAGCTATCGAGGTCAAAATCCAATTCAAAACCACTATTCCCCAATATTTTATTGGAAATGGAATTGAGTTCGCTGGATAGAACTTTGTTTACATTGTTTCTTGCCAAGGCAATGGCACCTCCATTACTACCATCGCTACCCGTAGTTGGATAAAATCGATTTAAAGCCAAAAGTGAGAATACCTGTTTGTTCAATTCCGATTCCTGTTCGTTCAGTTGCTGGATTCGTCCATATACGGCACCTCCATAGTTGCCCTGTGCATTTTCCGGCATATCCAGGGCAAAGGATAGTTCTGGACTGGTAATCTCTCCACCAACGTTTAAATACACCAGAAAGGTAGAAGACCTTTGATATTGTCCAGAAACACCTGTGTCCTGTCCAAAGCTTATGGATGACATTAAAGGCGCTGCAGATGTCTCCAATTCATAAATTGCAGTAACATCCAATTTCGCATTATACGGATCACCAGACCAAACCACACTACTTCCTTCATTAATCTTAAACTCTCGGCTAACTAGATTGTAAAGGCTTGTTCTATAGAATCCTGAATTTAGCTCAAGCCTTCCCGACAGTTGTATGTCCTGATTTGGGTTAATGTTGAGGTTTAAGGTCGCATTTCCAGATGCCTGTAATTTGTCCTGTGTTTTTTCATCAAGGACAATGGTAAAAATTGCCTGGTCCGAAATTTTCAATGTTGTGTTTATATCCATTCCGGCAAAAACCGAATTAGCGGTTTCACCGGTATTCTTGGTCAAAATAGCGTCTGGGTTTTCCCGATTCACAAAAATAACGACCCCTTCCCGCTCTTGTATTTCATATTGAGTCTGGGGAACGAGATAAGTAAGGTTGGTGGCATCTCCAATACTAAGGGTACCATTGATTACCGGAAGTTCCAAATTCCCGGAAACCTCAAAATCGGTATCTACAACTGCTTTACCATAAACCAGTTCGTTGTCCCCTTTTTTGGAATCCAGTATTATGAATTTCTCAGCTTTTACAGAAAGGTCGAACTTGGGATTAAATAGATTGTCCGTTATCACTTTACCATCCAATGTAAATGTTCCGCTACTTGAATCTTTTACTTTGAACGAATTCAATGTAATTTCTTCTTCGTTTAAATCGAGTGATTGTTCATTAATATTTAGGCTTGTTTTATAGTCTGATAGTGTAAGGCCAACATTGTTGAAATTCAATCTTCCCGAATATGCCGGTTCACTCAGAGTTCCGTTGACCAGTAAACTCCCCGAAATATTTCCGGAAGGGTCTGAAAGCACATCCTTAAGAAACCCTTCTAGAATTCTTGTTTCCAATTTTTGGATATCCAATTCGAAGTTTAAATCTGCATCGTCCTGTCTTGCCGTGTAATCTCCCATTAATCTTAAATCGGCTCCCCCGTCTTTAAGTACTAAATCAAAATCATAATCGGAAAAAGATTTGGAAGAAGCGTTGAGATTGAGGGTGCCCAACGGATTCTGCATCAAATAGAAATCATTAATATCCATTTTGGATACCAGTCCTGAAGCATCATAGGGGTTTAGAATTACGAAGTTACCTTGAACCACGCCTTTGGCCAATGCCTCATCTGGATTAAAAAGACTTAAAAATGTCTGTAATTGAAAGTTCTCGAAGAGAATACCAATATGGTCCGCCTTCATGGCGGGCACTTCGGTAGACACCTGAAGTTTTTGTTTGTTTCTGGAAAAGATAAGATTCTTGAAATTGGAATAGGATTCCGCAAGCGTAATTTTATTGTCCTCGGGAACTTCCCATTGCTTTTTGTTCAGGACAAGATTATCGGGCGATACGTGTAGGGTCAATGTATCTTTTTTAAAGACCAGTTCGGATGAAATATGCATGATTTCCGTAGTATCGTTGATGGAACTAAAATCGAGAATCAACTCCTTGTTTTTAAGTTCTCCTTCCAGAAAGGTTTTCTTTAAGTGTATAGGCTGATATTGAAATTCTGCTACTCCTGCAGAGAATTGAAGGTTTACGGAGTCTCCCTGTAGATTAACATTGAGGCTGTCTACCACACTTTTATTATAGGAAAATCTTGGGATGAAAATCTTACCCGACAAATTTTTAGATCGGGCATCAAAGTTGGCGTCGATATTTAGGGAATCCAAGTCCTGGATACCATCAAAAAAAACTTTGGAAATAATGGGCGTGGGTACAATGGCTAGATCTAGCTTAGCCTTAACATCGTCCACGTTTTGAGCAACTGTACTGTCCGAACTAAAGTAATTTTCCAGTTGCTGCTTCAGCGCCTTATTGATTCTGTTGGGTGAAGCGTTGGAATATAGTCCTCCGTTTATAAAACCACTTTTTATTGTGACATCTGTTATGGAATCTTCAATATGCGCATTAATGTTAACAGGCGTTATTTGATATTGCCTGTTGTCCGTTACGGCAATGGCATTTTTTATATGGGTCTCAATAGTGTAATTATTGGTTTTACCGTTATAGTCTCCTTGTAGTTCGCCTGCAATTTTGATATCATTTTGCGTAAAGCCCAATTCTCGTAAATCCGCACCAATGAGGTTAGCGTTGAATTTTATTGAATTTGTTTCGGAAGTTAAATCGATACTGGTGTCCGTTTTAAAATTCAGGTTTTCGTCTTCAACAATTAAGTTTAAGGTGCCTTGTCCATTTTCAACGGTTCCGGAAAGGTTAATATTTTTATAGACGTAATTGTTAAGTTCAAATTCCGGAACCTTTCCGTCTATTTTGGCATCGAGATTGAATAGTTCAGTTCCAGATACAAACCCGTTTATTTCAAAGGAAATAGTTCCCAATTGAGGATTTTTTAAAAATTTGCCTATGGGTAAGCTGTCCGTTTTTACCAATCCCCTAAATTGTTTTGTATCCCCTATACTCGCTGATGCATTCAGGTTTATCCTTCCTTCTGGAATCTGTAATTCTGATTTAGTTTCAAAAGTTTCCAAAGTTCCTTTCAAAGAACCGTTCAATGCTATTGTTTTAGGAACTTGAATGCTCAAATCTTTGACCGATATAAACTTGGTAATATCACTATTTGTGGATTTTATATCAATATTATTCAAATCATAAGCGAAAGCATCGGTTTGCGTTAGATTTGAAAGAGTTCCGTTAATTGACACCATGGTATTGTCCCCCCAATTCAATTTGGTATCCAACTCATCCACTTTTTTCAAGGTGCCATTTGCCTTTAACGTTCCCGTAATGGGATGAAGGGACAAGGAGTCTAAATAGATGTTGTTACTTAATTGAGGAACCAATTGTTGAATATCCGAGGGTTCAATATTTAAATCGGTAAGCCCTAAATCTATGGAGCTATTTTGGGTACTGTTGAGCGCTTCTTGGATAGAGGTAAAGGCAATTTCCATATTGGCATTGGCCTTACTATTGTTCAGCCCGACGATAAAATCTTTGATAAAGGCGTCATTATCCGTTAAGCCAGCTTCAAAAGCGAATTGTTTCAATTGGATTCCGCTGGTTTCTTGAAATGAGGCATCCTTGAGTAACAGATGAAAATTTTTAGGCCGATACCTAAAATTTTCTGCATGAAAGTTTAATTGATTTAACGCAAAGGCACTTGGGTTAAAAACGGAATCCGTTCTTTTTTCATTGTTTTGGGAAAATGTTATTGAATTGGATTCCAAATCTATATTTTGGGAAGCAAGAACAATTTTGGGCCACTCAAACGAATTATCTTTAATTTTTGTAGTATCAGTTACTTTATGGAGTGAAACATCAATATTGGATTCGGCAATTAACAAATCGTGAGTATTATAACTACTCTTGGAAACATCTACATCGATATCCGATAGGGCTATGTTTCCAAGCTTAAAAGAAGTTTGTAGGGCGTCTGGCTTCGAATCATAAGAAACATGGACTTTGTTCAGTTTGAAATCTGAAACTTTTATCAACGGTAGTGTAGTTGTTGTGGTATCATTGGAAGTGGGTGAAACGTGATTTTGGCCATATTTAATTTGGGTATTTTCAAGCTTGAATTCATCAACTTCAAAAATCATTTTCTCCAAGTTGAATTCTAAAAAATCGGTATTCAGTCTCCCGAGGTTTAATTTGATATCCGTTCCCAAGTATGCATCGGTATACCGAAATTTCCAGTCCTCCAAATAAAAATCACCAAGAGATATACGCATCGGCTCTGTTGTAGTTGTATCACTGGGAGATGTTGCAAATGCATCCAATAAAAAGCTGAAATTAAATTGGTCAGGGTCTTCGGCTCTCTTAATATTTGCTACGAAACCTTTGGCATTCACATCATCGATAGATAGTTCATTTTTAACCAGAAAAGGATAAATAGGTAGGTCTAATTGTAATTCCTTCGCATATAAAAGAGTGTCTCCTTGTTTATCCTCCATATAAACACCCCTTGTTTCTATGTTTCCGGAGAACGTAATAAATACTTTTTCAACCTCAAATTTTGTATTTGTAGTATTTGAGACATATTCCGTTATTTTGGAGACAATTAAATTCTGGGCCCAAGGAGTTCTAATGACTAAAACCAAAACAGCAAACAGCAAAAGAAGGGTAAGAATAATTTTCCCTACCAGTCTCAGTATTCTTTTTCGGTTCCATTTGTAGTCTTTCATAAAATATTGGAGAACGGCATTGAATAAGGTTTTGGAAGGCTAGGAGAATCCTTAATTGTAATTAACCCATATCGCAGCAATGATTACGATGATTAACGAAACTACAATAACCAAATTATATGCTCTTCTCCTTCGTTGTTTTCTTTCTTTCAATGTACCCATAATCGCGTTAAAGATAGTGTAGGTCAAGTATAGTATAATGCTGATATGATATAAAGAGTATCTCTTTTACTCAATAAAGAGCTCAAATTGGGTTAAGGTAGTTCTCCGTCATTTCAACAAGATTTCCTTCTAATACATTTTAGATAAGTATATTATACTAGCTTTATGAGAAATTTAAATGGGATAAAATGTTAGGACTTAGAACGGCTATTTATAAGGTAGGAGATATTTCAAGCGCCAAAGAATGGTATACAAAGGCTTTTGAAACTGAGCCTTATTTCGATGAACCATAATATGTTGGTTTCAATATAAAAGGGTACGAGTTGGGCCTTCAGCCTGAAGTACAACCAACAACAGATAAAAAAGAAAGTGTTATGGCGTTATGGGGAGTCGAAAAAATACAGGATGAATTCGATAGGCTGATTGAATTTGGTGCAACTACGCACGAGGTGCCGTCCAATGTTGGTGGTGAGATTGTGGTTGCCTCCGTTAAGGATCCCTGGGGTAACATTCTTGGATTAATTTATAATCCTGAGTTTAAATTACCGAATTAAAGATTTTTCACTTGGACCTCATGGAATTTATCTGCTTGTAAGCGCAAGAGTTCTTCGGCCCTCTGCTTTTTATAACCATAAAGTTCCTCTTCCCCTTTTAAATCTTCATAGATTTTTTGATTGATATCTCCGTCCGTTGCAACGATTAATTGTCTTTGTGCTACTTTTTGAGCTACCCATGAACTTAGGATACTTTCCTCTTCTTCCAATTTTACGTCATATTCACCTTTGGGAGTCAATAATTTAGCAATGATTGGTGATGTTTCTATAGCTAAAAATAAAAGAAAGATAAAGAAGGACGGAAACCACGGTAGCTCACCCAAAGCCGTAATCCGAGCCATGAGTCCATCAAAACCATCAATAATGGGCTGTGTGTCTTTTACAACTTCCGCATACTCCGTGTCCAATGCAGTAATTTGCCTTTCTATGTCGGCAATCTTTTCACCATTATTCCCTTTTAATTCCTGTAATTCGGCAAGTGCGGCATCGTGCTTTTCACGTTTCTCCTTATACACAGGTCCTTTACCCAGGAGTCCCGTCCCAGCAGTACCTTCGGCCTCGTTAATATAGGTGTCATAAAGGGCGTTCGTCTCAGCTTCCTGTGTAGTAATTTCAGATTTTAACAATGCAATATCCTGATTCAGTTTTTCTACTTTAGGCGTGTACTGTAATGCCAGTTGTTCTTTGTTGGCCAAAGTGAGTTCATTCTTTTGCTCCAATAAAACCTGATTAATTTCCTTTTCGAAAATTTTCATTTCCAAGGGTTTGGATATAACTACGGCAATAATAATGGCCAAAAGAATTCGTGGTGTTGCCTGCAAAAACTCCTGACTAAATTTATTTCTTTTTTTAATGGTGGAGACGATAAAGCGGTCCAGGTTAAAAATGAGTAATCCCCAAATAAGGCCAAAAAATACAGCTGCATAGACACTGTCAAAAACAGTGTATAAGGCATAACTACTAGCTATAAAGGCCATGACTGCAGTAAAGAAAACGGTAGCGCCGATACCGGCATATTTATTTTGCTCGCCCTTGGAGCAAGTCTTTAATATTTCTGAATCTGCTCCCGAACACAGGATAAAAAAGTCTTGTAGCATGTTGATTTGTTTTTTGATTGACCCTTCGACTTTGCTCAGGGTAAGCCGTAAATTAAAATAGGCTTACCTGTTAGAACGCTATTTGTAAAAGATTGTTACATAAAAAGCCCCGATTAAGGGGCTTTTAACATTATTCTATTTTGGTTTATTCCTATTTTTCTATTTGAATGGGTGCTGTTGATAGTTTCACGATGGGTCCATTCCCGTCCGTACCTCTGGAGTCTATGTTTATTTTATTGTTGTTTTTTATGATTTCTATTGCCTTTTCGGCAGATATTTCCTTACCATTGTGTGAAAAAGTTGCACCTTTTTTGGCCATTTCATTGATATGCTCTATTGGGGATTTGGGCTTTGGTGGAGTAGGGGGCTGGTTTGGATTTACTTTTTTTATAGATGTTGGTGGTAAAGGTGGTTTTGGTTGTTTTAGAGAAGAAACGCTAAGAGCTCCACCAACCTCATCATAGGGATCTTGCTCGTCAATTATCGTTCCTATTTGGTTGGAAGCATAATCGGTATCTGAAACATTTTTAGGTGGTTTTGGCGCATCTGGGGCTGGGGGTAGTGGTGGAAAATCTGGAAAGGGTTCCGCATCTGCTCTTTGTTTTTTGGACATTTTACTGTAAAGTACTTTTAATCTGGATACTTCACTTTTCTTAATGTACATCTCACTACGGTCCATTTCATTGTACTTCTTGGCCAAGCCATTGTATTCTTTCATTTCGGCACGCGTAGCACTTTGCTGTTTGCTAATTGAGGAATCTTTCGGTCCAACGATGTTAATTGTAGCAGTACCGTAATCGGTCAAAATTTTATCTACTTTTTGAACCACGTCTTTTGGAGTTTTGGTATCCACCTTGATTACCGAACGTATGGTCTTTTTCCTTTCGCCAAAAGAAAGGTGCCTATTGATTTTGGATAAGTATGATTCTAAATTCTCCAATTTAACTAACTGATCCTGAACCAGTAATTGACCTTTGTTGTTGATATTGATTTCTATTAGCTCGACCGTTTTTTGATTTTGGGGCAGACAATCGGGAAATGGTAGTGAATTTTCTTTTTGGTTATCGCTCATGTTCCGATAAATAGTCTCCAAAACCTTTAAATCTTTCAAGGGGATTACTCGCTTTTCAATAGAGACGGCATTATATTTTTTTGCTAATTGGTTATAGGTTGCTATATCTGACTGGGAAACACTTTCCATAAAATTACTATCGACTAAAGTTATTCTCTCAGCCTTCAAAAAAATAGCTTCCGTAATAATTGGGACATTTTCTTCATATTGATTGTTCTCCATTATTACTTCTTTTGCAGTAACATCAATCCAATGGATTTTTGTTTTTTTAATTTGATCAATTAAATTTTCAATGACATTGTAATAAATTTGTTCCTTGACACCAATATTAACTTTTGTCCTTTCGGCTTCAATTTCCTTAAGATACTCATTGTTCAAAAGTTCAGGAATTTCATTAAAATTATAGGCTTTACTATTCAATAGGACATTGCCATTTTCAAGTAGCTCCATATTTATTAATTGGTCAAAATGATTTTCTTTTTCAATTTGGCGTGTCTCTGTGAACCCAAATAACAATAGGGCGATTAAAGGCAGGAGCAAAAAGCTTCTTAATACAATTGATTTTTTTGATGTTTTTGTTTTCATGACTGTAAATCGTTTTTTGATTGATGAATAATTAATGGCATTTGCAATGCCAATCGACTGATGTTTGTTAAAACTATCGTTTGATAAATACGATAGGAGCGTATTTTGATATTGCGTATGATTATTGCTTGTATTGACAACCTCACTATCCGCCAAAAATTCATGGTTCAATTTTATGGAGGATTTAAGCAAGTATATCAAGGGATTGAACCACAGTATAACCTGTGCCAATTCAATTAGTAAAATGTCAAGGCTATGACGCTGTTTGGCGTGGGTTTCTTCATGCAACATTACTTCACTAGGAATATTTCGGGTCTCAAATTCCTTTTTATTTAAAAAGATATAGCAGAAAAATGTATGTGGAGGCAGTTGTTGTGCCAATAATACCCTGGTTATAAAATTATTTTTGAATTTGGGGTTTTTACGAATACGTAACCAGATTTGTACAAGGTGTTTTATAAACCGAAAACCAAATCCCAATACCCCTATACCGTAAACGAACCATAGTATTGCTTCCCAATTAATGGGACTTTTTTGTACTACAGGTTGCTCAATTTCTGGTTCCGTAACAAAATGACCAATTTGAGTTTGTTGGGTAACGGTATTCTGGGCTATTTCCACATATTCCGTGAACACGATATTTGGGATAATAAATGAGGCAACCAAAGCCCCCAAAAGGTAGAATCTTTTAAAGTGGTGCATACTTTCCCTTTCCAATATCACTTTGTAAAACAAAAGCAATATAGCCAAGCAGGCGGTAAATTTTACAAGGAAGATGAACATAATTACTTCTTTTTGATTTCGTTATCTATTAATTTTTTCAATTCTTCCAATTCTGTTTTGCTCAAGTTGGTTTCTTGGGTAAAAAAAGAGGCAAATTGACTGGCGCTATCATTAAAGAAATTTTTAATGAGCCCGTTTACATGTTTGGAGAAATAGTCTTTTTTCTTCACTAACGGATAATACTCTCTGCTTCGTCCAAAACTGTTGTACGCTACGAAACCCTTATCGGTCATGCGTTTTAAAAGTGTGGCAACCGTGGTTGTGGCAGGTTTTGGTTCTGGGTAAGCATCCAATAAATCTTTCATAAAGGCTTTTTTTAATTTCCAGACAATATTCATAAGCTCCTCTTCGGATTTTGACAACTGCATTTCTACACATTTAGAATTTGTTCTACAAACATAGAGTAAATATTTTATTTCTACAAATGTAGAGTTTAATTTTTGTTTCAATTCAAGAAATAATTATCCTAAAGCGGTATGTTTGCCTGATTTAAAATTTAATACGAATGGGGTTATTAGAAGATTTACAAAATAGGAGTGGTAATGTCTGCGAGTTATGTGGTGCTACTGACAATCTTTACGTGTATGAAGTACCACCAGTCTCGACTGGAGGTTTTGATGGAAGCGTATTGGCCTGTAATACTTGTATGGAACAGATTGAAAACCCTGATGCCACGGATTCAAATCATTGGCGTTGCTTAAACGATAGTATGTGGAGCGAGCACGATGCTGTAAAGGTGTTGGCGTGGAGAATGCTCTCCCGCTTAAAGTCTGAAGGGTGGCCACAAGACCTTTTGGATATGATGTATTTGGAGGGTGAAACTTTGGAATGGGCCAAAGCAACCGGAGAAGGTGTAGCTGAAGCTGACAAAATAATACACAGGGATGCTAATGGCGCTATTTTGGAGAATGGCGATTCCGTGGTGTTAATCAAAGATTTAAAGGTCAAAGGTTCTAGTATGGTTGCCAAACAAGGGACAGCGGTGCGCAGGATTTCCTTGGACCATGAAAATGCGGAATATATCGAGGGCAAGGTAGATGGTCAGCAAATCGTTATCATCACAAAATATGTGAAGAAGGTTTAGGTTTAATTTTTCAGTCCTTCCACAACCATTTTAAGGCCTCTGAGAATATAGCTCCTCCATGTTTTCCGTTGTGGCCACCCGTTCCTTCTACAAAAATGTAGTCATAATCCCTGAATTCCAGAGAAGAAGCCAATTGTTGATTGGCCAACCACCAATTGCCATATTGATTGTTCAAATCCCCGGAACCATCCTGCAAATACACTTTAATATTTCTCTTTGTATGCCTTCTGATCATCGACGGATAGTTATGACCACCCCGAATATTCGTAAAACTTCCAATATGGCTCAGCACCCTATAAAAATAATCGGGGCGCTCCCAAGCTGCCGTAAATGCACAGATACCACCCGAGGAAAGTCCGCAAATAGCACGCATTTTAGGGTCGGAGGTCAAATTATAGTTCTTTGCTACCTCAGGAATAATTTCCTCGATTAAAAATCGGGAGTAAAGATCACTTAATTCATCATATTCCCAACTTCGGTTACTAGCTTTAAAAGGATTTTCAGGTAGTTCCGAGGATTGATGTCCCGGATTGATAAAAATACCGATGGTAACGGGCATTTCTTTTTTATGGATGAGGTTGTCGAAAACTGTAGGTGTCTTAAAGTCGCCATCTTCTTTTACATAGGCATGTCCATCCTGAAATATCATTAAGGCCGCCGGTTGGTCTTTCCTATACTGCTGCGGCACGTAAACATAATATTCCCTGATGGTTCCTTCGAACAGGTCACTTTTAAAAACATGTTTGGTAACGGTTCCTTTAGGAACGTTAGGCTGAGGTTTTGAATCCTCAAGTAGTGTGTATGACATTTCCTGGCCTAACCCTACATGAGTACTGAATATAAAAAATAGGACGGATAGGATGGGTAATGATTTTGAACTGTTCAATGAAGTTTTCATAATCCAGTATTTAAAAATTTTACTACCCTTTACTTTGTGCAAAGTATTCGAAGAAATAGGGTATGGTTTCAATTCCTTTTAAATAATTCCAAACACCGAAATGTTCGTTTGGTGAATGAATGGCATCACTATCCAACCCAAATCCCATAAGAATTGTTTTGCTATCCAATTCCTTTTCAAATAGGGACACTATAGGGATGCTGCCACCACTGCGTTGTGGAATTGGTTTTTTTCCAAAGGTGGATTCATAGGCCTTGGAAGCTGCTTGATAGCCATCGGTATCTATTGGCGTAACGTAGCCTTGGCCACCGTGGTGCGGTTTTACTTTCACCCTGACACCTTTTGGGGCTATGGATTCAAAATGATTTTTGAACAGTTCCGTAATTTCCCTCCAATCCTGATGGGGTACCAGACGCATGGAAATTTTTGCATAGGCCTTGCTGGCAATAACTGTTTTTGCACCTTCACCAATATAACCTCCCCAAATACCGTTGACATCCAAAGTGGGTCTTATGGAGTTTCTTTCATTGGTCGTATAGCCTTTTTCACCGTTTACGGATTCAATGTCCATTGATTTTTGATATGCTTCCAAGGAAAAAGGTGCTTTTGCCATTTCGGCACGTTCCGCATCTGAAAGCTGTTCTACCTTGTCATAAAATCCCGGAATGGTGATATGGTTGTTTTCATCATGCAGGCTGGCAATCATCTTGGCCAGAATATTTATAGGGTTGGCCACGGCACCGCCGTACAATCCGGAATGAAGGTCCCGATTGGGTCCGGTTACCTCGACTTCCACATAACTTAAACCTCGAAGTCCCGTGGTGATGGAGGGTACATCATTGGCAATCATTCCCGTATCGGAAATTAATATGACGTCATTTTTCAGTTTTTCCTTGTTTTCCGAAACATATGTGGCCAAATTATTACTGCCAACCTCTTCTTCGCCTTCAATCATAAATTTGATATTGCAGGGTAATTGGTCGGTTTTGACCATGAACTCCAACGCCTTTACATGCATATACATTTGACCCTTATCATCACAGGCTCCTCTAGCAAAAATTGCACCTTCAGGATGCAGCTCCGTTTTCCTAATCACCGGTTCAAATGGTGGAGAGTTCCATAAATCCATGGGGTCTGGGGGTTGAACGTCATAATGCCCATAAACCAGAACGGTAGGGAGATTTTTATCAATAATCTTTTCACCATATACGATAGGGTAACCATCGGTCTCGTGTATTTCCACTATGTCACATCCAGCATTTTCCAGGGCCAGTTTTACGGCATCTGCGGTGTCCAGTACATCTTGGGAGAATGCCGAATCGGCACTAATGGAGGGTATTTTTAGGAGTTCAATGAGTTCTGTAAGAAAGCGGTCTTTGTGATTGGCGATGTATTCTTTTACGTTTTTCATTTAAAATTTTTGGATAAACTACTTAAAAATACAAAAAGCTCGAATTTAATGATTGAAACATTCATTGTAAATTTTTAAGTGCACAGCGGAAGAGTAGATATAGATGTTATATGTGACCTATGAAAAACAATAAATATAAACACATGAAAATTTAGAGAATTGAATTTTTGCTTTATATTTGCATCCCGTTTTTAACGGAAATGCAGGCGTGGTGGAATTGGTAGACACGCTAGACTTAGGATCTAGTGCCGCAAGGTGTGAGAGTTCGAGTCTCTCCGCCTGTACAAAGGGAAACCTCTTGAGAAATCGGGAGGTTTTTTACTTCATACTATTGGTTTGGTTACATAATTAAGGAGAGGCGAGAAGTTTATCCCGAGCGAAGCCGAGGGGAGTCTCTCAGCCTGTACAAAGGGAAACCTCTTGAGAAATCGGGAGGTTTTTTTACTTCATACTATTGGTTTGGTTACATAATTAAGGAGAGGCGAGAAGTTTATCCCGAGCGAAGCCGAGGGGAGTCTCTCCGCCTGTACAAAGGGAAAGCCGACTTTTAGGAGTCGGCTTTTTTATTTTGATTAGAACGATAGTCCATCTAGTTATATGGTTATTAAATATCTAATCACCCTATTTTTCTGCTGTCATTTTCGATTGAAAACCATTGACGTCCAACCAATGCATAAAGGCATCAAACCAACGATTGCTCGTACGGTTCGGATTTCCTAGACCAAAACCATGTCCACCGTTTTGATAGAGATGGAATTCTACGGGAATACCCGCTTTGTACCATGAATCTATAACCCCAAACTGACCTCTAAAAAGAAAGTCATCGCTGGCAATTACATTGAACATTGGTGGGGCATTCTCGGGTACTTCAACAGGTCCCATGCCACCATAAATTGGGCCTATAAAGGCTAATTTCATTATTTTTGAATGTAGCGTTGAATGCATAGTAAGTCCGGCCCCTGCTGAAAAGCCGATCATTCCAATTCTATCGGTATCAACGCCCCACTCCTTGGCACGTTTAACAATCATGGCGTATGCAGCCTCCGCATCCTCGAGTTGGTTTGACAAGTCCCATTCTCTTGGGGGTGCAGGTGTTTCTTCCTTTTCATTATCAGAAGTTTCTGCAGGTGCAGGCGCAGGAGGACGGGGACGGTTCATCCAAGCCGTAAAATCATCAAGTGAGTCTGCCGTAGGATGCAGGCGGTATTTAAGAACAAACGCAGCATATCCTTGTTTTGCAAGTGCATCTGCGACTTCCCACCCCTCGTTGCCAAGGGAAAGCCATCTGAAGCCACCACCGGGAGCCACAATGACCGCTGCTCCGTTAGCTTTTCCAGGCTCTGGAAGAAAAGGGGTCAAAGTCGCTTTTGTGATATTTCTTGCCATAGGGTCGCCCCACTGTTTAAACCAGGATTCTGATGCGGGTTGGTCATCCACCCCGCCGGTTTTGAGTGGAATGGCATTGGGCTCCGAAGGGGCCTCAAGTGGGTAGATGGTTCCGTCTTGTGTGTAGGCCGATATGGCAATGAGCGATAACATGCCGAAAAATGCGGATCTAAATTTGTGTAACATAGTGTGTCGTTTTAATGATTTTAAAATTAGTTTAATTCTGCTATTTGATTTTCTTAAAGGTTGTTCCTATTGAATTTATTAACACCATAAATAGTGGTCACTATTCTTTAAATAAAAGTTGCGCAAATTTATAAAGGTCATGTCGCCATACGGGCCATGTATGTCCTCCCGGATATTCGCTGTATTCGTATTCAATGCCCATTTCGTCAAATTTTTTCATCATTACCTGACAGTTTTGATAGGCGATATCCTCTTCACCTCCCATGGAAATAAAGAAGCGGTCCAAATTGCTATTTATTTTTTCGGTATGCTCTCTCATAAAAGCATATTGTGGACCGGAAAGTTCATCGTTATTGGCGAACCATCCTGAACTGAAAACCCCTAAATAAGAGAACATGTCCGTATTCTGAATACCTGCATAAAGCGTTTGTAATCCGCCCATGGAGAGTCCGGCCAAGGCTCTACTATCGGCATCTGTCTTTACGCGGTATTTATTTTCAACAAAAGGTATTGCACCTAGTTTGAGTTCATTTTCAAAGGCCTTCAACGAATTTTCATTGAACCCGGCAAGACCGCCTGAGGAAACATTCCCGTCTAACATGGCAATAATCATCGGTTTGGCTTGATTTTCGGCAATCAAATTGTCTAAAATTAAATTCGTCTTGCCCTGATTGGCCCAACCTCGTTGGTCTTCCCCACCACCATGTAAAAGGTAGAGCACCGGATATTTGTCGGTTGACCCATCGTACCCCGGAGGTGTATAGACATACATTTCTCGCCAAGAATGGGAAGCTTGGGAATAATACTTGTTAATGCGGATATCCCCATGCGGAACATCCTTTAAGTTGTAGTAATCATCTCCTTTAAAGGGAATCTCAATACCACTTGCCATACGGCCCATTCCGTAAAACGATTCGCTAGCAGGGTCTGCAACCGCAACACCATTGATTAAAAGGGAATAGTAATGAAACCCTTCTGTGATGGAGTCCGTGGTAACGGTCCAAAACCCTTCGTCGTCCTTCACCATGTCATATTTTTTACCAAGGTCAATTTGTAACTGTATTGCATCGGGTGCCTTGGTCTTGAAAATAACACGCTTATCCGGTAATATTTGCGGATAGGGTGAATTTCTAATATTGGTGCTTGCTGGCAATCCCAGTACGCTATACTTGTTGAAAAGGGATTCATCAACCCGCTTGAACAACAGTTGTGAGAACATGTATAGGTCATTTTTCCAAACCTCAAAATCATGCCCGCCCGGCTCCACATAAAAGATATGGGGCACGTCGTACTTGTTCAAGTAATCACTTGTTCTTTTGCTAAAGGGCATGAGACCATCGGCATCGCCACAACTTATCCACAAGACCTCCAAATCCTTGGCCTTTTCTGGATTTGGCAGTAATTCTTCAGGTATTCTGGTATTTGGAGCCGAAGAAAAGCCACCTATCCAAGAAAAAGTATCCAAATTACCCAGTCCAAAATTTAAAGTTTGCCCACCGCCCATGGAGAGACCTGCAATGGCACGGTGCTCCTTATCTTTGTAGACCTTGAATTTTTTCTCGACATACGGAATCAAATCGCTCAACAGGTCTTTTTCAAAAGTGGCAAAAGCGGCCACTTTGTCCTCCGAAAAAATATTACCAACGGCACGGTCGTCTTTCATGGCCCGACCGTTTGGCATGACCACTACCATCGGTTCCAGTTTTCCTTCTGCATAGAGATTGTCCAAAATTACTGCCGGAGCTCCATTTTTAAACCACTCCTTTTCGTCACCTCCAATACCGTGCAACAAGTACAACACCGGGTAGCGTTTTGATTTAGAAAATCCTGGGGGCGTATAAATTAATGCTTTACGGTCTGTACCCACCGTTTTGGAAGAATACGTAATACTATCAATCTTTCCTTTTTCAATGGAACTATTGGCTTCATCAAATCCTTTTGGGGCATGCTTTTCAATATCCTGTCCGTTCATAAAGGAGTAGGAGAGGACCGTTATAATTAATAGTATGAGTTTTTTTATCATGGTTCTATATGTTTCAAATTATGGTTTTAAGTTCGGCGTCTTATTGGTTTTTAAATATGATTCCGCCCTTACTTGGAATTTCGATATCGACTTGTTTGTTCCTTTTTAGTTTGATGCTTTCCATCCTACCATTCAATTGTGCATCATCTTGGAATACGGTGAGCTCATCACCTTTTTCAAACATGGGCAGGGTGAGATTTAGTTGCACCGTATCTTCTTGAGCATTTAAGCCCACGATATACCATTTCTGCCCGTGTCTTCTAGCCAGTATCACATATTTTCCAGGATAGCCATCCAAATAAAGAGTTTCATCCCATGTGGTGGGAACACTTTTCATGAAATCCAAGGCCCAATTTGGGGTATCCGTCAAGTTGTTAGGAGTCAACGCGAAGAACTGAACTGGATTTTGATAGAGCACAGCGGTTGCCAATTGGAATACATCACTTGTCAATCGTTTTTGACCTTTTTCATTTCCTTTGTTAAAAAATTTGTTGAGTACCGTTCCGCCAAATTCCATACTACCCACGCTGTTTCTCATAAAAGGATGAAGCGTCGCATAAAACGCTTCCTTTTGGCGAACATCTTCTGAAAATACTAACATTTCCGAAGCCAAAACTGCTTCACTTCCTGCAAAGTTGGGGAACATCCGTTCCCATCCGCGAGGTAAAGTAGCCCCGTGAAAAACTACCATCAGTCCGTAGTCATTGGCATCGGATAAGATATCCACATATAAACGCATGGTTTCTTGTTTATCGCCTCCGAAAAAATCGGCCTTAATACCTTTGACCCCAACTTCTTTCAACCATTTCATCTCCTTTTTACGGGCTATGGATGTGTTCATTTTGTTTTTGGGGGTTTGAAACGCATCGTTTACGGTACCGTTAGAATTGTACCATAGAAATACGTCTACGCCTTTACTTTTAGCATAAGAAATCAATGTTTTCATTTTATCATAACCTATGTTTTTGTCCCACCATGCATCGATTAAGATGTACTCATAGCCTATTTCGGAAGCCAAGTCAATATATTTAACCTGATCTTCATAGTTCATGCTGGCATCTTGCCAGATAATCCAGCTCCAAGTTCCCCGCCCGTATTGATAATCCTTGCTAGGTTTGTACAAAGGTTTTATCACATCAAAGGGAATTGTGGTTTCTACAATCGGCTTTAAGATTTCTCCCACCGTAATCGTTCTCCAGGGGGTAAAGCCGGGCAGGCCCATTTGCGCTCCGGAACTTCCAAATCCGTTATTTTGTCTTTCGCTGGGAAAATCTACCGTAAAAACCCCTTCTTTAAAATTACTCAAGTGGGATGCTGGATATTGACTATGGACCCCCGTTTCGCTGACCAATACCCACAAGTCACTTTCCGTATGGAAAAGTCCTGGGAATACAAATCCTTCCCTGGATCTTGTTTTCTCAACAGGGATATCCGCTCCATAACCACTTTCGTAACTGGGTGCCGTGCGGGCAAAACCCGTCATAGGAGTCATCATGTTCGATAAGAAACTTGTTGTGTTTTCCGGAAATCTGAAACCGGTAGCCTCAGCTTTTACGATACCACTAATATGGGCTTCCTGGGGATATATTTTATACCGAAAAGCCACATCGTTATTACTGATGTTGAAGATTAAATCAAAGGCATTTACACCATCTTTCATAAATGTAAAGACCGCCTGGTTGGCCTGATAGGTAACTGAACTTTTCTTTATGTTGTCCAAGGAATACGAATCACTTATGGTTGTTTGTACCAAACTATCCTTTAAAATGAGGTTCCTTGTAAAATTCCCTAGATTAGTATCAAGCCCTAATGGTGCATTCACAAGAAAAGCTTTATTATCGTAAGTAAGACTATAGTTGGGTCTTCCGTTCTCTGTTTTGACCGTCAACTGTATTTTAGCATCCGGACTAGTAGCCTTCAATTCAAGATTCTTTGGACCGTTGCCCAAAATCTTCAGCATCTGATCGGCATAACGCTTCCCTAGTTTACGATATCCCGAGGCGGAAAAATGTAACCTATCTGGAATACCTTCACAACCATCAGATGGAATTACATACGAATTGGGGATAACCTCAGGCAAGGTATTGATGATTTCATTCATGCTGGCGCAGGCTCCGTTTTGGTCCTCGCTTAGAAGTTCACCTGCCAAGAGCGGAACTTTATCACCTTCCAGGTTGAGGTCCTTCAACAAATCCTCGTATACTCCTTTAACTTTTTTAGGCCATAGGGTATCTCCCGTGTTCGATTCCCCTTGATGCAAAAGAATTCCTTTTATTACCCCATCTTTCTGGGCTTTTTTTGCCAGTTCTACTAATCGCCCATAAGGATTACCTCCATATTCGTTGATCCAGTTGAGCATCCAATCTGGAGCGGTTTCAACGTAACTCTCATAATTATCCTTGTCGTACAGTTCAATCTTACAACCCCCAACGGCTACATTGATGACGCCTATTTTTACATCCACAGGTACATTTTCTGCCATTTTACGGCCAAAGTAATCAGAAGGGGAGAGTCCGGCATTGCAGCTCGCCAATGGGGGCACGGCCGGATACCATTCTCCCATGGTCCGATTTAAATCGGGACAGTCCATCGGGCTCATCATCTGAAACCCGGGAACCGGAATAGTATCCCTAGCTTCTGCCCGGGTCGCTCCCTGCATGTTCGATTGACCAAAGCAGAGATAAATGTGAAAATTCGTGTCTTGAGAAAATGCTTTTTTGTAAGCAAAAAAGCAAAGGGTTAAAACCAGTAGCCCAACTATTTTTTTCATGGTTCAATTTTAAGTTACTTGGTAAGTACTTTTCAAAAATTTAATTGTGCTAATCCAGTACTATGTCGTTACCCGATGTTGCATACAATCCTAACAGGGCACCGGTAAAACCTCCGGCAATATCAGTAGAGAGAATATCTCCAGAAACTGTTCCGCCAACCGTTTTGAAATCCGAACCGTTTACCGCATAACTGAATTGATATTCATCCCCTTCGGCTGATATTTTCAAGTCAATTGGGCCATCCAAATCAATCGGTTCCGTTGCGATGATTTCAGAAACTGTTTCGCCACGCCAATTTGGTTTACTGTTTTTCTGAAGAACTAAATAGTTTTCCTTTCCTTTTTTTGTGATACCGAATACATAATTGGAATTTTCATTCTGATAGGCCGTAACTCCGGCCATGTCTTTTTCCGATTTCGGCTCATATTCCAAAGTAGTTGTAAAGGAAAAGGTCTTATGCTGTTGCCGATGAAATAACGTTGAGGTAGGTTTCCGTTCCTTGATGTTGGTACTAAACGGGGTGATTTCCAAGCCTTTCTTTGTTTGTTTGATGAACGCTTCCCGTGTACCCCTTAAACCAATCCATCTATAATCCAGCTTATCTGAAGAAAAATCTTCTTCAAAGGTGAAGTTTCCATTGGGTATAAAACCATCTTGACCGGTTTTATTGGTTATCCCTTGCGGCATTTTAAGCTTTGGCTCCATAGGGACTAAGCCATTTTCGAAGACAGGATATTCACCGGACCAATCTACGGGTAGAATGAAGGTCTCCCGACCCGTATTAACGCGATTTTCTTCATTGGGCCTAATGGCAAGGAATACGCCGTAATATCGGTCATCCGGACCTTTAACCAAATCGGCATGACCGGCCCAGTCCACCATATTTTCTCTGTCTTTTGGAAAGTAACGTTGGGTCAAAATTGGGTTACTTGGAGCGGGAATATAGGGTCCTTTTGGACCGTCACTTTTAAATATCACTTCACTATGCCAGTCGCCCGTACCACCTTCGGCGCACATTAAGTAATAACTTCCGTCTTTTTTATAGATATGTGGTGCCTCGATCCAAATGGGTTTTTCGGTAATATCTACGCCACCATCTACAATGATTTCGTCTGTACCGGCTATTACTTGATCGTTCTCAATATCATATTCCCATATTTTGATGACCCTGTGCCCATTGTATAACTCTTTTCCTTCATCTGGGGCATCATTATGTACAACATAAGCCTTACCGTCATCATCAAAGAAAATGGAGGGGTCAATTCCGCCAAAATCTAGCTTTTTTGGGCTGCCCCATCCTTTCATAGGATCTTTTGTTTTTACGATGATATTTCCTAGTCCCCCAGAAAAAGCCGTAACAATCATATAAAATGTATCATTATGAGGGTTGTATGTTATACCAGGGGCATAAACACCTTGACTAATACCGGTATCATGGGGGTTGAACTCGGTAATATCATCTAAAACACCTCCTAAATCAGTCCAATTAACTAAATCTTTTGAGTGGAAAATGGGCACGCCGGGAAACATGGCAAAAGAGGAGCAAACCATATAATAGTCGTCTCCCTTTCTAGTAATGGCAGGATCTGGGTAACAACCCTGTAAAATGGGATTATAAAATTCCCCTTCTTCCAATGGATAATCTTTGTAGACCTGATCGTTACCCTCATAGATGACTTTAGTAAATATGGGGACGTTTTTTTTAGGTGGATACGTACTGTATTCCGAAATGGTAAAGCTTACCATTGCAAACAGCGATAAAACGGCCATTGCTAAAAGTGTATTTCTTTTTCTCATTTTTAAAGTATTCAAAAAGTTGTATTAATTCTTATTTATCGGTCCAGTATTTATGTGCCCAAGCAATCCATGTACTCCAGTTAGGTCCCGTGCTATGCCCGCCCGCATGTTGTCTAAAAGCAACTTCGCCAGAAGTTAAAGCTTGACCAATTACCGGATATTCTTCACTTTCCATACCTTTTTTGCTGAGCAAAGTATATACGGGGGAAGCATGAAGTCCTGCCAGGAACATGCCTTTTCCATCTACCCAATTTCCTTCGATAAAGGGCGAACCCACACTTATAAAAACAGGCCTAGGTGCACATAGGGCGATGAGTTCATGGGCGTCAACAGGTAAGTCATTTACCGTGAGCGTGCTCCCATATTTAATAAAATTACCTGCGAACCAGTGGTACTCGCCGCTAGAAGCTAAATTTTCTACCATCTCACCAAAATTCCTTCGTAATAGGGAAGCTCCTCCAGCTCCAGAGCTACCAATAAAGCCCAAAGAAAACCGTGGATCAAAGGCTATGGTCACCAAGGCCGCCTTACCATAGCGCGATGTTCCTTCAATACCGATTTTTGAGGAATCGATTTTAGGATTAGTTTCATAGTAGTCCATGGCTCTTTCTGCGCCCCAGGCCCAAGCACGGAGCACGCCCCAATCTTGCGGACTTCTATGTTTTCCTTTGTTTGTCAAGCCGATGATGCCCGAGGTGAGTCCGGCCCCATGATCAGCCTGTACACTTGTGGGTACCAAAATGGCATAGCCCCAGTGCTGTGAGATGAGTTGTTGTTTCCATAACGGTTCGTACGAGGATAGCAAATAACTGCTAGATTCTTTGGGAGGTGGGCCAAAAGGCCAGCTGATAAAACCAAAACGGGTGACTAGAGGTACTGCGTTTTCTGTGTCTTTGGGAAGGCCTATCAACAACTCTATATTGACTTCGATATCGGGATGATTGGAATTGTCAACCTTGCCGATAAGTAGCGTTTCCGTTACCGGATACGGACCGGCGGTAGTGTCTTTTTCCGACACGACGGTCCAGCTTATATCGGGAATGTTTTCGGGGACATGACCGTACATCTCTGTTTCAAACTGTGCTACTATTTCTGGTTTTCTAATCTTCCACCAAGCCTCTTCTGTTGATACTTGAGTTCCTTTTGAAGTAGTTAAAGGGTCAGGAAGATCATATGCAACAACTTTATTTTCGTCACTATTGGCTGCATTGGGGTCAGCGGGATTTCCCGACGGTCCTGGACGATTTGGAATCGTAATACCCAATTGCTCCTTCATATTTGAAAAGTCTTGTTGGGTATATTTGCCGATACTATCCCTTGACATATCACTATTCTGGGCACCTACTAGGATAGTGCTTAAAAAAATAAAGAAGTATAGTAGTTTTTTCATGTTTACTGATTTACCCAATTTTCTCCTTCGTCACTCCTTCGCCATCTAAAATAATTGTCGAGCACATTTAAGGAAGCCTCACTAGGAACAGGACCTACATGTGGTTCTTGTTCAAAGTACATCACCTTAGGGTTATGCTCGCTAAATACGGGCCAGTTTGGAAGATTATCCCCGTTTGGATTACCGTATTTTGTAAAGTTGGTCCAATAGGAGCCCATAGCTTCGGAAATATCCTTGTCAGATGTGGACAAATCTGGATTATTTTCGTCTAAGTTCTGAAAAACATAGGCGACTTCTTGACCGTGCGGGGAGCCATACCCGAATTTTGGTGAATCTCCAGGATACTCCGGATGCTGGTCAAAATAGTAATAGTACACTTTGGAATTTCCGTTCTTTGATTGAAGCCTTGCCCAGCTCCAAGTATGCCAGCCAAATGCGGCATCACGTGCCAAATCCCTGGCGGTTTTGGGAACCGAATTTTCACCAACGGGATAAGCCTCTAACAAATCTTTGGAAAACTGCCCATATCTGTTTTCAACGTTTGTTATAAATTCCTCGGGCGTTTTTTCACGGGAGAAGCTGGCACCTTCATCGGAATTGTACCCGATTAGTACCGGCACATCGTTAAATTTTCCTTGTTCGTAAAGTTTAAATTGATCATCGGGAATCACATGTCCGTCAATAATGGGCCAAGCGCCTCCCATGCCCATGCCCATGGGGAGTTTGTCTACTGGAGTGTTTCTCAGGTCTTGTATCGAATTTGCCCCTACTTTTTCGGCATAAGCCAAACCTTCTTGTTCCGCAGTGGCTAAAGTTTTCATGTTTTCCCCAGCGAATGTTATAGGTCTGGATGGACCAAAAGAACCACCGCTCTGGGAAATGGCACCTTGAAACAATCCTTTTGCCAAAGGGGAGGCACACAACATACTCACCGAAATACCTCCAGCAGATTCCCCGAAAATGGTCACTTTATTGGGGTCGCCTCCAAAGGCGGCGATGTTTTCCTTGACCCACTGTAAACCTGCTATTTGATCTAGAATACCATAATTGCCGGAAACCTTATCTGGATTTTCAGCACTGAGTTCAGGATGTGCCAAAAAGCCCATTTGCCCCACGCGATAGGCAATACTGACCAAGACCACTCCTTTTTTGGCAAGGGCCGCCCCATCATATACAGGTTCTGAGGTAGCGCCAAAGCTAAAACCACCGCCATAAATCCATACCAAGACCGGAATTTTTTCGTCGGGTGAAGTTGCTGGGGTCCAAATATTCAAATACAGGCAGTCCTCACTTTTTCCATTTTGGTCGTTCCCTTGAATGGGAGCAGGGCCAAATTCGGTTGTTTGCTTAACGCCTTCCCAAGGTTTTACAGGTTGTGGGGCTATCCATCGTAAATCGCCTACTGGAGGTGCGGCAAAAGGAATTCCTTTGAAAATGGTTAGGCTATCTTCTACGACTCCCTGAACAATACCATCTGCAATTTTGACTTGACCCGGTATTGTCTCTTGTTCTTTTTTGCAGGAAGCAAAAGCAATTAGTAATATTAGAAAGAGTGATAGGCTACTATTTTTCATAACTGACGATTCGATTTAGTCGTTTAGGTCTTCCCAAAGATTAGGTAGAAATCTATAATATAAGAGATGACGCCAAGTAGACCAGTCATGTCCACCATTTCCTCCATCATAGTATTCGTGTTCTATGTTGTGGTTGTTTAGTGCATCTACGAGTCCTTTCACCCTTGCGTTGAAAAAGCCTTCCGCTTCCTTGGTTCCTTGACCTACAAAAAGATAATCGACCTTGTCATTGACTTTTGGATCATTTAAAAAAGCTGCCAACGAATTTTCTGCATCGGTATCGCCAGCGCTAAGAATTCCAAAGTTTGCAAAAAGATCGAGCGACCTAAAACCGATGAACATGCTGTGACGACCTCCCATGGACAATCCGGAAATGGCCCTTCCTTGAGGAGATTCTACCGTACTGTAATTTTTATCTACTATTGGAATCACATGGTTTCGTAACTCCTTTTCAAAAATATCAAAAGTCAGTTCAGCATGCTCAGGATGATTCCGATGAATGACCTGATTGTTGGGTATGGCAATAATCATTGGTTTTGCCTTACCTTCTGCCAAAAGATTGTCCATAATAAAATTTGCCCTTCCATCATAAATCCAATTGGATGGTAGTTCGCCACTTCCTCCTACAAGATAGAGTACTGGATATTCTTTACTGGAATCATAGCCTGGAGGGGTATAGACATATAGTTCGCGTTCGCCTTTGGTCACATCGGAATGGTAGACATGACGGGTAACATTTCCATGAGGTACGTTCTTGGCGTCATAATACGAAGGTTCGTCACCATGAACAACCAAAGTACTGTATGGTGGCATGGCCGTAAAAGCTGCCTGGGTATTGTTGGGGTCGGCTATTTGCGCACCATCAATCCTAAAATGATACGAATACATATCTACCGGAAGTGGGCCAATGGTCAAAGACCATACCCCATCATCACCTTTGGTAAAAGGGATAGGCTCTCTTCCCTTGCCCAAAGCAGTGTTGATGGCACCTGGGTTCAATACCACATTTTGGGCATCGGGAGCTTTTACCCGAAAAGTAACGGTGCGGTCATCATGAACTTCAGGAGAATTTACCGCTGCGCTAAAAGGAATCAACCCTTCCTTATCTTTCTGGGGGTTATAGTCCAAGTTGACATTCGCTTGCTGACCAAAGCCAAGGGCTGCAGTTAACAGCAGAGCCGAGGTGAAAATTTGTAAATAAAAATTCTTAAAATTCATAGTAGTGTATTAAAGTTTCATCGCCTGCTTCAATTTTTAAAAATTAGCTGGGCAAATTCATAAAGGCTTCTACGCCAAGTCAACCATTCGTGGGCTGTCTTGGGCGATTCGTAAAAGGTGTAGTCAATACCTTGTTTGTCCAACATGTTCTTGAAGGCGCCAATAGACCCGGGAAAAGGGTTTGGTTCTTTAGTACCCATGCTCAAAAAGAAAACATGCATTTTTTCATCAAGCGACGCACCATCATCAAATACCCCATTCAAGAAAGTAGAAGTATCAATGGCATCACTACTGGGGTAGTTGGAAGTACCGCTGAAACCTCCGTAAGAAGCGAAAGTATCCAAGTTGTTCATGCAAATGCGCATAGTTTGGTTAGCTCCCATGGAAAGTCCGGCAATAGCCCTTTGTGTACGGTCCGTTTTGGTCCTGAATTCAGCATCGATCATGGGAATGATTTCGGTCATCATTACTTCCTCAAAAGCGGAGGAGGGTCTGCCACCGGACTGACTTTTTTCCAATTCCTCCGGTCCGTAAGCATAGCCGTTATCCATGACGATAATCATCGGTTCCGCTTTATTTTCGGCTAACAGATTATCCAAAATCAGATTGGTATGCCCTTGGGAGGCCCATCCCGTTTCGTCCTCAAAACTACCATGTTGTAAGTAGAGCACAGGATAGTGTTTGTCAGTTTCAGTTAGATACCCTGGTGGAGTATAAACAAAACAACGTCTCCATGACTGAGTAATTTCCGAGAAATAGATTTTTTCCGAAACCAGGCCGTGAGGTACGTCTTTAAGGCCATAAATTTCTTTATCGCTTGCAGGTATTTCAATACCGCTTCCCCATCTGCCTGCGCCGTAATAATATTTGGTGCCGGGATCAGGAACGGATGCCCCATCCACATTCAGTTGATAATAATGAAAGCCTTCATCTTGCGGTTCGGATTCCCCGGTCCATAGACCGTCTTCATTTTTGACCATCTCATACTTAACCCCTCCGATATCCAAACGGACATCGGTGGCATTGGGAGCCAAAAGCTGGGTGCGCACTTTTCCTTCGGAATTGACCTGCGGAAACTCTTTTCCGGGTTGGTTGGTCACCGATGGTTGATACCCATCACTGATTTTGGATTGGGCAAAACTGTATCCAAATCCAAATAATGTGATGAGCGCCAGTGTAAAAATGCATTTTTTCATGTGTTCTCGGAATTAAGCATTTTACTTGGTAAACAACAAAGGGGCCATTTCTTTCAAACTGCGACGCCATGTCTGGAATTCGTGGGCCGTGCCTTCAGAAATATAGGATGCCACTGGATAACCGGCCTCTTTTAATTTTTCTGAAGCTTCCTTTATGCGCTCTGGACGTTCCTTACTGCCACAGCTTAAAAATATAAGTTTCACATCTTCTTTGTCGACATCCTCGGGAGCGTAAGTACCACCACTTAATAAGCCGTAATATTCGAATACATCAGGCTTGTTCAAGGTAATCATCTTCGTTTCCATACCACCCATGGAAAGTCCCGCCATTGCCCTATGCGATGCATCGGCTACGGTACGGAAATTTTTATCCACATAAGGAATCAGTTCATCCACCATTACGGTTTGAAACGGGGTGATGTCAAAATTCCGAAGTCCCCCGAACTTGATTTCGTTCGTCATTCCGTAGGTCATTACAATGATAAAAGGTTCGATTTTACCCTCGGCAATAAGATTGTCCATAATCAAATTGGCATGACCTTGGTTGCTCCATGCGGTTTCATCCTCGCCCCAACCATGTTGCAGGTATAATACCGGATATTTTTTGTTTGAATTTTCGGCATATCCGGGAGGTGTATAGACAAATGCTCTTCTTGATGTGTTCGTACTGGGTGATGGAAATAAGATTTGTTCCACCTTACCATGAGGAACATCTTTTAACGCATAGAACTCTTGGTCATGGGCAGGAATTTCTATACCGCTTTCCCAGCGTACAGAACCGTAATAGTTCTTGGCTCCCGGGTCGTTGAACGTTCCACCATCCACGTTCACATGGTAGTAATGAAAACCTTCATCCATAGGTCCTTCGGTAGTGCCCACCCAAAAACTGTCTTCGCCTTTTTTCAATTTGGTGCCCCCTCTGCCACCTAGGCCTAAACTGACCCTTACGCTATCCGCAGCAGGTGCCTCTATTTTAAAACGGGCATAACCTTGGGAGTTTACCTGTGGATATTCCTTTCCCGGTTGGTTTTTTGTAGAAGGTTTGAAATCCTCAACTAAAGTTTTGTTGTCCTGGGCGATTGCCAGAGTGCCTACTACTATGGTAATCAATGTTAAAATTCGTATTTTATTTTTCATTTTCTTATTGAATTGGTTTTGCATTGAATTTTCAATCTAACTCGTTTTTTATCCTAAAATAATCGAAGTCTACAAACCCTTCAGCTTCATTGGTAGCGTAATTGAAGAGTCCAAAACGGTATCCCATAAAGTGGGGAAGGGTATATGACATTTTTAATTCCGACCCTATTCTTTTCCAATTTTTGTTATCCAAACTATAGTAAAACCAAGCCACGTCCTTTTTGTCCGTAAAATCGCAGCTTGCTTTTAAATACAGCTTTTTCTGGTCGAGAGGAAGTTCCTCTACTATTTTTTCACCTTTATCGTTTCCCAAGACCATGACAATCTTCTTTTTGCCCATCTCACGGGTCACACCGACCCAGCCGTAGTTTTTTTGAAGAAGCGCCAATCCGGCGTTGTCACCATCCTTCATGCTGGAAACGTCTATGGAAGTAACGCCCTGACAAACTGGGCCAATCGTTCGTTGCGTAAGCGTATTTCTGGTATCCACCAAGGTTTCGTCCGTTCGCCCTGTGGTCAATCGTAAAAAACCTTTACGGTCCGAAAGTGACCACAAACTGTCCACAGGATTATGGTTCCACTGCCAAACCAATGGAAGTTTAGGGTCATTTTTTTTACGTTTGAATTCATCCGATGCCACAATATTCGGAATCAATCCTTCGCTTGGAGGTAAGTCTAATTTTTCAGGTACTTTTCCATCTAAGCCCAATATAGGCCAGCCATCTTCCCATTTGACGGGAACTAAATAGGGTATCCGCCCCATGGAGCCATAATCCCGAAACAGGTAAGAAAACCATTTGCCCTCCGGAGTGTCTATCAGTCCACCTTGGGCAACTCCTTTGTCCTGTAGCGCAAGTCTACCTTCCCAAGGACCGTTGATATCGTCAGCCCGATGAATTAATACGGTGCGCATGCCGCCTCTTGGCCAAGTAATGTTGAAGAGATAGTACTTTCCGTTGATTTTAAATAGTTGTGAACCCTCCGCACCCAACATGATATTGTCACCTGCCGGGGCACTGGCATTTTCAATTAATACCCTTTCCGTTCCTTTTTTTACCCCGGACAAATCGTTTTCAAGTTCGGCAATCATCAATTTTCCGGCGCCCCAAATCATATACACCTTGCCATCATCATCAAAATGGACCGTCAGGTCATGATACGAAGGTTCAAAGGCCGTTTCTTTCCAAGGACCATTTTCTATATCCTCAGTAGAAAAAACATAGGTTTTTCCAGTAGTAGCAGCAAACGTGAATACGTAAAATATTCCATTATGGTATCGTATACAACTGGCCCACGAACCCCTGCCATAGGCATTTTTCCCGTTTTCTAAATTGAGGTCGTCCACTTCACCGAGTCGGTCATAGGCATAGTTCACCAATTCCCAATTGACCAAGTCTCTGGATTTCATGATAGGAACCCCCGGACTCAAATGCATGGTGGTACTGCTCATATAGTACGTGTTTCCTACACGCACCATGGATGCATCCGGTACATCCGCGAATAAAATGGGGTTCTGTGCTTTTTGATCTTGGGCATAAATAGAACACTGAAGCATCAGTAAAACGAGCAAAATAGTATAGGAGTAAAATCGGTTCATGCTTACTTCTTCATTATAAAGGTGTATGTCCTTCCTTTTTCAGTTTCCAAATCGTACAGCAACGTATTTTCCAATTTTAGGTTTTCCAAGGTGGCCTCCTTGGAAATGATTGGTGTTGCCGTTTCGGCTACATAAAAGAAAGGGTTCGGATTTTCGCCTTCCGCTTTTTTTAATGTTCCTGTTCCAATCAATTCTATGGCATTTGGTACTCTAAGTCGAAGGTTTCCTCCTAAATTCGATTTAATCGAAGCGACCACCAAATTTTTATCTTTCCATTCTAAACTGACCAATTCAAAATCGCCCCTAGCTTTTAATCCGCCAACATAACCGTAAGCAAGGGCATCCGGGACCGCAGGAAGCAAATGAACGGTGCCGTCCGAACTTTGCAACAACATTTCCGAGATACCGGAGGTACAGCCAAAATTTCCATCTATTTGAAACGGAGGGTGCGCATCAAAAAGGTTGTTATACGTACCACCGCCACCTTGATTAATGCCAACTGGGGTCAACTGGTCTTTAATCAATTTATAGGCGTGATTGCCATCCTGCATTTTGGCCCACCAGTTCACTTTCCAGCCCATGCTCCAACCCGTAGATACATCTCCACGTTGCAGTAATGTATTTCTGGAGGCAGCGAATAATTTGGGGGTCCTGTACGGTGAAATCTGATTGGAGGGAAAAAGTCCATATAGATGGGAAATATGTCTGTGTTTATCCTCCGGAGAATCCACATCATCCAACCATTCCTGCAATTGATTGTATTTGCCAATTTGCATGGGAGGCAATTTAGTTCTTATGTTGACAAGGGAATCTGAAAAATCAGAGTCTACACCTAAGATTTTTGAAGCTTGAATCGCGGTACTAAAAACATCGAAAACCAATTGGTTGTCCATGGTGGAGCCCGCCGTAATCGATGACCCTTGATGAGCTTCCGGGGCGTTTTCGGGAGAATTCCCTGGAGCGATGACCAAATAGGGATAGTTGGGATGTTGTACTAAAAAATCGGCGTAAAACTCTGCTGCACCCTTTAAGGCGGGATAAATCGATTTTAAAAATGAGGTATCCCCGGTATATAGATAGTGCTCCCAAAGGTGCTGGCTCGTCCATGCCCCACCACCGTTCCAAATGCCCCAAAAAGCACCATCAATGGGTCCTGTCGCTCGCCAAATGTCCGTATTGTGGTGTGCCATCCATCCCTTAGCACCGTACATAACTTTGGCGGTTTCTTTTCCCGTTTCCGATAGTTCTTGCACCATTTTAAGAAACGGTTCATGCAGTTCGGAGAGATTGGTACGTTCCGTAGGCCAATAGTTCATTTCCGCATTAATGTTGATGGTATACTTACTGTCCCAAGCCGGTTTCATACTTCGGTTCCATATGCCCTGAAGGTTGGCTGGCTGTCCGCCCGGTTGTGAGGAGGAAATTAAAAGATACCGACCGTATTGAAAGTATAGGGCAACAAAAGAAGGGTCGTTCGTATTCCTGAAATTAGCCAACCGCTCATCCGTAGGTAATTTTGAAGCGTCCGTAGTACCTAAATCCAAAACGACCCGATTGAACAGAGTTTGGTATTTTTTAATATGGTCCGACTTTAATTGCTCATAATCTTTCTGAAAAGCATAGTCCAAATAAACTATTGCCCGTTCCTTTTCATCACCGCTCAAATCATTATACAAATTAAAATTAGTGGCAATGGAAACCATCAGAATAGCCGAATCGGCCTTATTAACAGTGATGGAGGAATCGCTTTTAGTAATTGATCCGTTATCGGTTTTTAAGCGCATCAAGGCATTAAATTCTACTTTTCCTTCCACGCCCTCATGGTCGCTCGTTTTACCCCAAAGTGAAAGTTGATCGTCTCCTTGGGGCTCTATTTGTGGTTCAAGATGAGGTGAAGTAAAGTTCGAGGTAAAAGAAATCTTGCCTGGTTGGTCTGCTGAAAGTTTGATGACCAAGACCCTGTCGGCCAAAGAGACAAAGGCTTCTCGAGTATAGTTTATACCATGTACTTTATAAGTGGTTTTACTCGTTGCAGTACTGATGTCCAAATCTCTATAGTAGTTCTCGAATTTTTCATGACCAGGAAAATGGAGTTCTAGATTCCCAACAGGCTGAAACATTTGTCCTTGGGACTTTTTAGACATTATTTTTTCGTTCGCCAATTGCTCGGCGGCTTTATATTCTCCGTCGAAAATGAATTTTCGAACCTCTGGCAGTGCTTCCAAGGCATTTGGGTTATCGTTTCTATTTGGGCTCCCACTCCACACCGTATGTTCGTTCAGCTGAAATATCTCTTTTGGTACATTGCCATAAACCATGGTGCCTATACGGCCATTTCCAATAGGTATGGCATTTTCCCATGTTTCCCCGGATGGTTCATCATACCATAGTTTCAAGTTAGATGGTTCTTGCCCTAAAAGCATGAAGGGAATGAAGAAGATGACGAAATAAAAGAGTCTTTTCATAATGGTCAAGTGGGAGATAAAGAAGTACGATTCAATTTAAGTGTTGAATATACACATATTTTTTATTTTCAAATCAAATTTTTTTCTAAACAAAATCATTTATCTGCCTATCCTAAAAATATAGGGGAAGTACATTTGCCCATTCCTAGCAAACAGAAGATTGGAGTCCATTTAAAATAGATGTAAACCTTGTTGCCTTTCTTGGAAACCATTATTAAGAATAATTAAAACAGGGAAGCATAATATTTATACTGTTATTCTTTGAATATTTAAGAAAGAATATTAAAACGTGTATGGGAAATTAATGTTATTCTTTTTCCTGGAAACCTTTGTAATTTTTTATAATCAGAATCCTTGTTACTAGAAATTATTTTTTTGACACGATTGAGAATATGAAAATATTTAATTATTAATATTCGAATACTCGCTGTTATTTTAAGTCATATATATCATATAACCAATAATTTAACATTATTTCTATTGGGGTTGCAACATTATTTTTAGTAAGTGCATCATATGTTTTATAGTTTATTTGGCTATTCCAATACATTTGACAAAAGGATTTTTTAGTCAATTTCCAACAACAAATTTTAGCACGGGATTAAAGCTAACTTAAACTAATAATGATTATGAACAAACTTAAAACGGCATTTATAGCAACGCTCTTATTAGGTGTGCAATTTGCATTTGCCCAAACTTTAACCGTTACGGGTACAGTAACCGACGATACAGGAACACCTTTACCCGGTGCATCCATATTGGTAGCAGGTACAAGTAATGGAACTCAAACCGATTTTGATGGTAACTATGCTATTTCTAATGTTCCTTTTAATGGAACTTTGGCTTTTAGTTACATTGGGTTTCAATCACAAAATATTCAAGTGGATGGTAGGTCCACTATCAATTTGGTTCTTGTCGAAGACGCAGAAGCCTTGGATGAAGTGGTCCTAATTGGATATGGTACGCAGAAAAAAGAGTCGGTAACCGGAGCGGTTTCCACGGTTTCTTCAAAAGATATTGTAGCCTTGCCAGTAGTTAGTTTTGCTGAGGCACTACAAGGACGTGTACCTGGAATACAAATTAACAATTCCGGTGGTCCCGGAGTAGATCCGATTGTACGTATTCGAGGAATTGGTTCCATTAGTTTTGCGTCAAGTCCCCTATATGTTGTGGACGGTTATCCTGTAGGGGGTTTAGGTGATTTTGACAATAATGATATAGCTTCAATTTCTGTTTTAAAGGATGCCAGTTCTTCTGCTATTTACGGTTCTAGAGCTGCCAATGGGGTTATATTGGTTTCTACAAAAAAGGGGCGGCCAACAAATGGGGTAGAACTTAATTACAGAACATTCAGTGGATTTGCAACGGCTTCCAATAAATTGGATTTATTGAATAGGGAGCAATATCTTGAGTTTGGTAGGGAATTATTGGACAATGCCGGTGCTACTTACCCTTCCCGTTGGAGCGAGCTGAACACACCTATTTATCCTGGTGCAACCCAAACCTATGCAGAAACGGATTCGGATTATCAGGATGCTGTTTTTACGACAGGGATTACCACACAGCATCACCTAAGTGTGCGTGGAGGTTCGGAAACGTCTAGGGTGTATGCTTCTTTTGGTTACTTCAAGCAGGACGGAATCATGTTAGGAACCGGATTTTCCAGATACAATTTCAGGGTGAACTCAGATCACGATGTCAATAAGTGGTTGACCGTTGGGGAGTCATTGACCATTTCCAATGGAGAAAGACTTAATGAAGCTGAGTTGGGAGGTCGTACTCAAATCCAGAACATAATCAGGGGTATACCTTATATTCCACTAAGGGATCCTACATTGCAAGGAGGACTTAGGGCTCCTGATGGTGCCGATGGTACCGATCCTGAAAATCCTTTGAGGCCAGCAGTTATAGATAGGAACACGAATTCCAATGTCAGGATATTTGGTACGGCTTATGCGAATATTAAACTTTTTGATGGTTTGGATTATCGTTTCACAGCAGGTATCGACTGGAACAATTTTAGAAACTTGCAATTACAACCTATTTATTTTGATGGTTTTGCAGGTAGAACGGAAAATATTACTATCGACCAACAGAATACCTCCACGGGAAATTACTTTTCCAATCAGTTGAACTTTGCAAAGACCTGGGGTAATCATAACATAGATGCAATTGCGGTAGCTGAACGTCAAGATTTTGATATCTACACTATAACTGGAAATGGACGCCGTCTAAGCAACGATTTGAGTGTTCTCCAAGGAACCCAGGCCCAGACAGTTTCCGGAACGGAAGGATCAAACGTGATTTATTCCTTTTTGGGAAGATTGAATTATGATTTTGGAGGACGCTATCTTTTAAGTGCCTCCTTAAGAAGGGACGGTTCGTCTAAGTTTTCTGATGGTTTTAAGTGGAAAACTTTCCCTGGTATTTCTGCTGGTTGGAATATAGCACAAGAGCCGTTTATGGAAGGCGTTGAAAACTTATCCGAATTAAAAATTAGGGGTAGTTGGGGACAAGTTGGTTTTGAAGGCATAGGCGATTATGAAAGTCAGGCTGGTATATCAACCAACACCAACGCGATAATAAACAATGAAGAAGTGCAAGGAGCCTTCTTTAACCGTTTGGCGAACCCAGAATTGGAATGGGAGGTTACCACCATGACCAATATTGGTCTGGATTTGGGACTATATCAAAACAGAGTGCAATTATCTGCAGAGTGGTATAAAAGGACAACGGACAACCTGATTTTGAATGTACCTATTCCGGCTTCCCTTGGATTTGCTGGAAATACCATTGCAAATGTCGGGGGAATGGAAAACTGGGGATTAGACTTTAGCACCTCTTACTACTCAAAACCAGGAACGGATTTTCAATGGAACGTTTCAGCAAATGTTGGACTATTCAGGAACGAAGTAGTGGCTCTAGCTACCGATTCTGGTAGTATTTTTGGAGGTCAGAATGCAGATGCTGGAGGATTTGACATAACCCGTACGGCTGTTGGGGATCCTATTCAATCTTTCTACGGATGGAAAGTTGAGGGTATTTTTCAAAGCCAGGCTGAAATTGATCAGTACAATGCATTGGATGGTGACGCATCAACGCCTTACCAAAGCAATGCAGCCCCAGGAGATCTTATTTTTGAGGATTTGGATGACAGTGGTGATATTACTGCTGAAGACCGTGATGTACTTGGAACCTTTATTCCTGATTTTAGCTATGGTTTAAATTTTGATTCCTCGTATAAAAACTTTTATCTTAACATGTATTGGTATGGTAACCAAGGTAACGATGTCTATAATGCTACTCGGGTTTATACAGAAGGTGGTTTGAGGTTGTTCAATCACGGAACACAAGTTCTTGACGCCTGGACTCCATCAAACACGAATACCAACATTCCAAGAATGGTAAATGGAGATCCAAATCAGAATACTCGAACTTCTGATCGCTTCGTTGAAGATGCTTCCTTCTTAAGATTGCAGAACTTAAAAATTGGTTATAGGTTTCCACAGGATTGGTTGGACAAAGGTTTGGCAGGACTCAGTAATTTTAATATTTATCTTTCAGGAAACAACTTGCTTACCTTCACAAAATATCAAGGGTACGATCCTGAAATCGGTGCCAGAAATAACAACCTCAACATACAGGGTGTAGATTATGGTCAATATCCAAGACCTCGAACAATCCTGATAGGATTGGAACTAGGATTCTAAAAATTGTTAAAAAAGAAAGTAAAATGAAAAACATGAAAAATTTTAAACTCATTATTGCTGTGGTTGCGGCATTTCTCTTTACCCTGTCATGCGGGAGGGAAGATTTGGACGTAACTAACCCGAACGAAGTGGTAGTTGCTACCTTTTACAAAAACGGAAATGAATTAAGAAATGGCGTCTATTCTATCTATGCATCTTTGCAGAGCCTTCAATTGTATGCCAGAGAATATTTCTTTCTCCATGATTTAAGGGGAGATGATAACAAAGCGGGAGGAGGTCAGCTGGAAACCCCTAGAAACCAATTGTTGATTGGTACAAATGATCCTGGTAATTCAGTTGCCAGAGATGTATGGACTGGACTATATGCCGTTATTTTAAGGTCTAATATTGTTATAGAGCAAGGACCAGAGGTAGAGGACATCAGTGAGAGTTTGCGAACTGCATTGATAGCAGAGGCAAAATTCACAAGAGGATGGGCTTATTTCGAATTAGGTAGTTTGTGGGGAGGAGCTCCTATTTATACTACTTACGCATCTACTTTTGAAGATAGCGCTCCAAAATCCTCCCAAGAAGACGTATTGGCGCAGGCTATTCAGGATCTTAGGGATGCGGCGGCCGGTTTGCCCTTAGCATCCAACACAGAGCAACAAGGACGTTTTTCAAAAGGTTCGGCCCAAGCTATGTTGGGACGTGCCTTAATGTTTACAGGGGATTACGCAGGTGCTAAAAATGCTTTTGACGCCATTGTGGATTCGGGAGAATACGCTTTAGTTGATGAGTACGACGATAATTTTCAAGAAGAAAACGAATATAATAGCGAGTCCATTGCAGAAATTGGTTACGCCAATGTTGGAGGATTTAACTGGGATGGTACCGGTGACGGTGTAGGAAATGAGCAAAGTGTAAGAACACAAGAATATTCTGCTGTAGGATGGAGAAACTTAATACCTTCAGAAGGACTATTAAATGAGTTTGAACGCACAACCAAGGGCGATGCCAAAGACGATCCTCGTTTCGCAAAGAGTTTTTATACCTTAGGAGACACTTTTAATAATGGTGAAAGCGTTCTGACCGATGTTCAAGGCGAAGAAACTACTTTTGAGGGTGTTACTACTAAAATAAGCTGGAGAAAATATTCACTTATGTACAAAACAGATCCTGGAGGATTCCTTACTGGCGGAATTAATATGAGAGTGATTCGCTATGCGGAAGTACTTATCAATTTGGCGGAATGTGAATTGGAATTAGGCAACTCCTCAAGAGCCATAGCACTATTGAACCAGGTGAGAAGTAGGCCCAGTGTTGATATGCCTCCTTACCCTACAGCTAATTTTCCAGTAAGTAATCCTACAGAGGTTATGGAAGCCATAATCCATGAAAAAAGGGTTGAATTAAGTTCTGAACAAATTAGGAACAGGGATATATTAAGATGGAGAAAAGAAGGTAAATTGGCTACCGATCCCATTTCCCATTTTACTCCAAAATTGGAACTACTTCCAATACCACAAGGTGAGATTGATAATAATGCCAATTTATCAGAGGCCGATCAAAATCCTGGTTATTAGAAGTTATAAAGATTTGAGTTAGATTGAGTTAGTTTGTATTGGTGCCAATGCCCTATAAGGGTTTTGGCACCTCTCTTTTTATCATTGAACATATAATTTAGTATTTTACTGCATGCGAAAGATTATCGGTATAATATCATTTTTATTCTTAGTGGCCTGCGATACCAAGGAAACCGCTCCAACCATGTTTGACATGGTTTCCAGTGAACATTCCGGACTTACTTTCAGCAATACGATTACCGAAAACGAAACATTGAATATTCTCGACTACGAGTATCTGTACAATGGGGGCGGTGTGGGTATAGGTGATTTCAATTCAGATGGTCTTCCTGATATTTTTTTTACGGGCAATATGGTAACTAGTCGAATTTATCTTAATCTGGGTGACCTTCAATTCGAGGATGTAACGGAATCTTCCGGAATTAAAACCAATGCCTGGTGTACTGGTGTTTCCATAGTGGATATTAATAATGATGGAAAGGCTGACATTCATATTACGACCGCTCATGATCTTTCATTAGGCAATACCGAAAATTATTTCTTCATTAATGAAACCGAGACCCAAGAGAAGGTAAAATTTAGGAATCTGGCAAAAGAGATGAATTTGGCCGATACATCCTATTCCGTTCAGGCCGTTTGGCTGGACTATGATCAAGATGGTGATCTTGATATGTTCTTGGCCAATAACTCCAAGGAAGAGTACCCAAAGAACAATCCCTTTGGGCAAAAAAAGGATGGCCGTGGAAAAAGTACGGATCGCTTGTTTCGAAATAACGGTCCAGATGAAAATGGTATTCCCATTTTTGAAGATATCTCCCAAGAAGCTGGTATTACCATAGAAGGATGGTCTTTGGGGGTCACGGTCACCGATATTGATCAAGATGGTCTTCCAGATATATATGTGGCGAACGACTTCTTATCCAACGATATCCTTTATGTAAATAATGGTGATGGTACATTTACCAATAAAATCAATTCCTTTTTTAAGCATCAAAGTCATAACAGTATGGGAATGGATGTAGCCGATATCAATAACGACGGCGAACAGGATGTTTTGGTCCTTGATATGCTTCCTGATGATAATCTGCGAAAAAAAACAATGTTTTCGGACATTCCATCTGATCGCTTCAATACCTCTTTAAATGTCGGATACCAACCGCAATATGTTAGAAACGTACTTCAGATAAATACGGGTGCAACAGGATTCAGCGACATAGGTTATTTTGCCGGGGTGGCCGAAACCGATTGGAGCTGGTCCCCCCTGATTGCAGATTTTGACAATGATGGCTTACGCGATATTTATATAACAAACGGATACCGTAAAGATATTACCGATATGGATTTTGTGGATTTCTACAATTCCATGAACACTTTTGGCTCCATTGCCGACCGTGAGGCCAGACTCAAAGAGCAATTGAATACCATGAAAGGGGTGAAAAAATCCAACTTTTTCTTTAGGAATAACGGTGCAAATGAATTTACCGATGAAACCGAGAATTTTGGGCTTTCAAGGCCTTCGTATTCCAATGGTGCCGCCTACGCAGATTTTGATCAGGATGGGGACCTGGACCTAGTGGTCAACAATATCAACGACAAGGCTTTTTTGATTGAAAACCAACTCAACAACCGAGGAGAACAAACAAGGAATTATTTAAGAATTGCCATGGCCCCAAATGCCGAACACTTGGGTGCGAAAGTATGGGTGTATTCTAGTTCTGGGCTGAAATATGGGGAATTTTATCCTCAAAAGGGTTATTTGTCCTCATTTGAGGCAGCTCTCCATTTTGGTTTGGGTCGAGACACCAGGGTAGATTCCCTAAGGATACTATGGCCAGACCAAATGGAATCTCATTATATAAATGTGGAGATCAACCAAATGATACAACCAGAAAAACAACCTAATGGAGCCAAAAATGTTCCAAAAAATACAAAGAATACTCCTCTTAAAGGACCAAGCACCTTAAATGGTATTACCTATTTTCATCAGGAAAATCTTTTTGATGATTTTAAAAAATGGCCCTTGAATTTTCGGGGCTATAGTAAACCCGGGCCAATTCTCACATCCGGAGATGTAAATGGAGACGGTTTGGAAGATTTTTTTGTGGGCGGCACAGGGAATAAGGAAGCAATCCTTTACGTACAAAACCCCATTAATGGTTTTACTGCGCGCCAATTTCAAAATTCAAGTGAAGAGATAGCTCCGGAGAATTCAGGTGCAAGCCTTTTTGATGCGGACAACGATGGCGACCTTGATTTGTATATTGCTAACGGGAGTTCTGAAAATTATGCGCGTCCAAAGTTATACCAAGACCAACTTTATATAAACGATGGTCTTGGTAATTTTAAAAGAAGTATGGATGCTCTACCAAGAATAGCATATCCTACCAACACCGTGGTTCCATTAGATTTTGATAATGATGGTGATATGGACCTGTTTGTGGGAGGACGCCTAGATCCCAATAACTTTCCTTTTTCACCAAAATCTTATGTTCTAGAGAACAACAACGGAACCTTTAACGATGCCACCGATAAAATTTCACCCGAACTACGCTTTCCAGGTATGATAACGGATGCTGTTGCAAATGATATCGATAAGGATGGGTGGATGGATCTTGTGGTTGTTGGGGAATGGAGCCCTATTCAACTGTTTCTCAATAAAAAAGGATATTTTGAGCTAGACGTTAGCAACAATGGTCTTACCTATACCAATGGTTGGTGGAATTGCATAAAAGCGGCCGATTTTGACGGCGATGGGGATACCGATTTTGTAGCGGGAAACTGGGGATTGAACAACCCCTTTCATGCTAGTGTTAAGGAACCAATGGCGCTATACGCCAAGGATTTTGACAATAATGGCTCTATAGAGCCTATAATGACTTACTTCGTTCAGAATAAAGAGTACATTGTACCGCCTAGGGGTACATTAATGAAGCAACTTCCTGTCATCCGAAAAATGACCAAAAATTATGAGGATTATGGAAAAAAGACTTTCTCCGAACTCTTTGACAAGAAAGACATTGACGAAAAAGGTATATTCAAAGCGTATGAACTGGCTTCGGTGTATATAGAAAATCTGAGGAATGGAAGTTTCAAAATCAAACCTCTGCCACAAGAGGTGCAATGGTCACCCGTTTTTGATTTTATGATAACCGAACTCAATGGAGACAATAGACCCGATGTATTGGCGGTCGGTAATTTTAGCGATACCGAAGTTCTCACCGGACACTATGATGCCGGTAATGGCAACGTTCTACTAAATACGGGTGAGGGTAGTTTTAATGGCCTAACTACCGGTCAAAGCGGTTTTGCAGTTCCTGGAGAAGCACGGTCTATCTTAAGATTGAAGACGAAAGCGGGTAGTGAAGTTTTTGTTATCGGCCTTCAAAATGACAGTCTTCGGGTCTTCACAAAAAGAGAGTCACTTGCTAAAAAACCTCTATTACCCTAATGACTGGCTTGAAAGGGCGAGGCAGGCAAACCTTCTTTGTTATATAGATTTGGATTGTCCGGATTATCCGCCCACGCATATCGGACGTACTTAGGGTCTTTAATTTCGTCGTTCCATACAACGATTTTATCATCCATTATCCTTGCTTGGGCCCAAACGAACTTTTTATCGGCACCCGCAATGGCAAATTCACTAAGTGGTTCACCGTCTTTAGCAATCAAACCACCTCCAACATGAGAAAAGGATACGGTAATTTCACCGTTGGAAATCTCATGGCCTTTATATATAGGTCCCGAATGAACGATTTTTTCATCATAGGCTAATTTCAAGGCGGCTAGGGCCATGCGTTCGCCCACATCTTTTTTATTATCTGGGTGGATATCGTTCCATTCCCCCAAATCTATATTTACGGTTATCGCCGTATTGGGAACAGTCAATGCGGCCAACTGTGATTGTCTTAGTTCGGCCCAATTACTTTCTTCGGGCAAATAGTTTACTTCCATGAAATTAGGCAGCTGTGCATAGATAAACGGTAGATTGGGTTCATTGAATTTGTTACGCCAATCTGAAATTAAAGTGCGCAGTAAGTCATTGTATTGTTCGGGATTACGGGAATTACTCTCACCTTGGTACCAAAGCATTCCTTTTAATGAAAGCTGGGTATAAGGTGCCACCATGGCGTTAAAAAGTGCAGCAGGTTCATTCTGGGCATTTATAGGTCTGGTTGCGACAGCCGAAGATTCCTGCAAGGGAAAGACTTCACCTACTTTATACTCCCAATAGCCTTTTAAATCGACGGTGTCCGTTTCGTTAAAAAGATAATAGGGCTTATCAGGAACAAACCCGCCCTTTCCGCTAAAATTGGTCACTTTTATAACGAATACATTTTTGCCCGTTTTTAAAACATTTTCGGGAACCGGATACCTCCGTTGGGGATATTGATAGGTGGTATGACCAATTTTTTGACCATTGATAAACAGTTCGTCGGCATCCACGATTCTGCCTAAGAAAACACGAGCTACTTTTCCGGCCATCGATTCAGGAAGCTCAAATTCCCTGCGATACCATACTACTCCATTTAAATTTCGGATGCCCTGATCTTCCCAATAACCTGGAATATTAATTTTTCGCCAATCTTTGGGCTCAAAATTAGGGTTGTACCATTCAACGGGACCTTGCAAGCCCTTATCAGAAGGTTCTGAATCTGCTTTTCTAGCAATATTATTTCTGATATTTCGGCTATTTAAATAGGCTGTATCCTTATTTTTATGGATGACCTCCAATATTTCTGGAAAATCCTTGAACCCCTCAGCACTGGTCCAAGCCTCGATGGGTGTACCACCAACGCTGGCGTTTATCAACCCGATAGGTATGCCATAACGTTCATAGATTTTTTTGGCAAAAAAATAGGCCACGGCAGAGAAGGGTCTGATTTCATCCGATACGGCAACTTGCCATTCCCCTCCTTTAAAATCTTGTGTAGGACCGGTAAGACTTGTCTGGGTAGGAATCTTAAAATGCCGAATTTTTGGATAGTTGGCGTTGGCTATTTCATCTGCATAGGTGACATCATGAATATTTAGTTGATGTACCATATTCGATTGTCCCGCGCATAACCATACATCTCCAATTAGAATGTTCTTTAACTCGATTTTGTTTATCCCATTAATTTTAATAGCGTAGGGGCCACCGGCTTTCATTTTGGGGAATTCAACCGCCCAAGTCCCATCAGAAACTGCGGTTGTATTCCGATTTTTTCCATTGAGGGATACCTTTATCTTTTCTCCTTCTGTTGCCCAACCCCAGATTTTTATGGGTGCGTTGCGCTGTAGCACCATACTGTCGCTCAATATTTGAGGAAGGGAAACCTGGGCATGACAATTAACGCCTAATAGAAAGTAACCAAGGAGTAGGAAATGATGTAGTTTGAATTTCACAATATTGAAATATTTTGGAATAGAAGGTTTTCATTCAAAATAAATACTGTTCAATCCCGGATAAAATATCAAGATATTGAACAATCCATTCTGTATTTATATTTTGTTGAAGCTAATCTTGATATGGTTTTATGGTCTTAATACTTCCATCGCTTTGATGTTCAATTTCAGTCATTTTAACCGACCTTAAATGTGTCACTCCTTTTGATAAAGAAGAATCGTGGTAGAATAAGTACCATTTTCCTTCTATTTCACAAACGGAATGGTGTGAGGTCCAACCCACAACAGGTTCCAAAATATGTCCGCGATAGGTAAAAGGCCCATACGGTGAATCTCCTGTAGCATAGCAGATAAAGTGGGTATCACCGGTTGAATAGGAAAAATAGTAGGTTTCTTTGTATTTGTGCAACCATGCTGCTTCAAAGAAACGACGTTCGTTATCTCCTGCCAATAGTAAATTGCCATGCTCATCAACAATTGAAATTTCTTTGGGTCTTTCGGCAAACTGCAACATGTCATCGGTCATTTTTGCAACCCAAGGCAATAGTGCCGGTTCATGGTCTGCAGGAATGTGGGCGGTGGGATTTTCGGGCTGATCACCATTGAACGAACCAGTGTGCCACCGTTGCAATTGTCCGCCCCATAAACCTCCAAAGTACATGTAATGGCTTCCGTCTTCATCCTCAAAAACTGCCGGATCTATGGAGAAACTTTCTTTGATAGCTTCTTTTTCCGGAACAAAAGGTCCGGTTGGGTTATCGCTCACGGCAACCCCAATTCGAAATATACCGTCGTATGCTTTGGCCGGAAAGTAGAGATAATATTTTCCATTCTTATGCGCGGCATCAGGGGCCCACATTTGTTTCTCGGCCCAAGGAACATCCTTTACATGAAGGGCCACTCCATGATCTATCGCTTCACTATCTACCGTATCCATGCTGATTACATGGTAATCTTCCATTGCAAAATGGCTTCCCAGATCATCGAACGCCTCGCCAGCATCCACATCATGGGAAGGATAAATGTATATTTTTCCGTTAAAGTAATGTGCAGATGGATCGGCTGTATAAATATGGTTCACCAAGGGTTGTGAAATCGCTTTTTTATTTAATTCATCAAAATCGATATGATCAATACTTTCTTCTGGCATGCTATTTATTTTCTCTTCTTGTAATTAAATCGTTTTCAATTTGTGTTTCCATTTTTTTGTTTATTTCGTAAAGAAACAACAGTGCTATGGCTGTAAAAAATGCAATGGAGGGATATATACTAACGAGCATCCTTGTACCTTCGATTGCACTGTCTGGTTGCACGACGACATCGGTCGCGGCAAATTTTTTGGGTATGTAATTATAAAGGCCCAATATCCATGTGACGAGCGAACTACCTATGGTAAGTCCTAATTTCAATCCAATCATCATAGCAGAAAAAATGATGGCGGTAGCCCTTCTATTGTTTCGCCATTCGGAATAATCGGCTACATCCGCGATCATAGCCCATAAAAGGGGTATGGTAATTCCGTAAAAGAATCCATGTAAGATTTGTGAAAGAAACATTAATTCTACCGATGTAGGGGCGAAGAAATAGAAAATGGCTATAAATAGAGTGGATACAAAAAGTGCTGAACCGAATACATCCCGCTTTCCAAATCTATCTGCCAGGCCCTTGGAAAGTGATATCCCAACAATCATAAAAATAATCCCTCCGGCGTTAAACAAACCAAAACCGGCCGAGGTTGGGTCATCGCCAAAAAAATCAACACCTATACTAGTCAGACCATCCAAAAGCGGACGAATAAATTGAGCCAGGCTTGCGGCATCTACATAGTTTTCAAAATAATATACATAAGAACCACCCTTCATGGCAAGGGTAATAAAAACGAGTGTAGTTAAAACAAGCATGATAATCCAAGGCCTATTCTTAATCAAATCGCCTAAATCCTCCTTCAAACTTGATTTTTGTTCTGGTGTGGGTACAACCCTTTCTTTGGTAGTAAAGAAGGTGATCAAAAGCATAACGGTTCCTATTATAGCTAAATAGGTCATTACGGTCTCAATGCCTTCCGCCTTGTCTCCGTCCCCTGCATACATAATAATGGGAAGCATAAAAACTTGGACGAAAAATTGTGCGAACATAACAGCAACGAACCTATATGAGGAAATACTGTTACGTTCTTTCATACTGCCGGTAATTACACCACTCAATGCAGCATAAGGCAGATTATTGGCGGCGTACAACAATAACAACAGGGTATAGGTAATGGCCGCGTATACTACCTTTCCGGAATAATCAAAATTTGGTGTGCTGAATGCTAAAAGAGCGACTATACCCAATGGAACGGATGTGAACAAGATCCAAGGTCTGAATTTACCCCATTTGCTTCTAGTTCTATCAGCAAGTGCCCCTACAATCGGATTGAAGGCGAAGGCCGATACGATACCTACCACAAATATAATGACCGATGCATCTTCCGTTTCCAATCCATAAATGTCGGTATAGAAATAGGCCAGATAGGTTACTAAGGTTTGGAAAACCAGATTGGCGGAAAGGTCCCCAAGGCTATATCCAATTTTTTCCCTTATGGATAATTGATGTGATTCTTTGGTCATTCTATTTTGATTGGTTGGCTAATGGTTGTTGATCAAATCTTTCTTTTAAGGCCATTATACTGTCATAGGCTGCTTTTGGCCTCAAATCCCTGTCAAAAAGCAAAGGGTAGTTGGTCCTGCCCCTGATTGGAAAGCCATTCAACCAAGATTGACCATCCCCGAGGCCCCAAAAGGTTACCCTGCTTATTTTGTCTCTATGCTTTAAAAAAATGTTGAAAATATCCTTATATCTGTTTGCCAACTGTACTTGAACTGAATCAGGAAGGCCTTTCGTGTAGGGATTCATACGCTCGTTGTTTTCAAAGTTTTGGCTGATTTCTGCGCCTTCCAAATCCCAAGGGTTAGGTAAAACACTTACGTCTAATTCCGTAATGGCAACCTTGACTCCGAGCGCCGAATAATCCAAAATGCTTTGCTCAATTTCTTCCAAGGAAGGGGAGTTCAAGTGCCAGTGGCCCTGCATACCTATGCCATCCACTTTTCCACCTTGCTCTTTAATTTTTTTGACCATGCTAATGGCACCCTGTCTTTTGTCCGGGTTGGTCATATTGTAATCATTATAATAGAGATCTGCGTTTGGATCCACTTCTGCAGTCCATTTAAAGGCTGAAGGTAAATATTCCTCTCCCATTTTTTTCAGGAAAATGGAATTCCTCAGCGTACCATCTTCATTCAGGGCCTCGTTTACGACATCCCAGGAGTCTACCTTTCCCCTAAAATGTTGGGCTAAATCCTTGACATGTTTTTTCGTGGCAGTAGCAAACTCCAAGCTATCCTCGATAGTGCTAAACCATGGGGATAATTGGCTGTGCCAAATTAATGTATGTCCATGGATGAACATATCATACTCTTCCCCTAATGACACGAATTTATCGGCCATCTCAAAGTTAAAGCTGTCACGTTTTGGGTGAATGTTCATAGATTTCATGATATTTTCGGCCGTAATACTATTGAATTCCTTTTTGACAACGTTAAGCGAAAGGCTATCCGTCTGGTCTATTATACGACCATTTATTGCAACACCTACGTAAAAATCTTTGCTAAAAGCGTCCTGCAATGATCTGACCTCTGGAGTGCTTTTTTTTGGAGTTTCCGAGCAACCAAAAATTATGAAGTTGCAAATAATAAGTAATGAGACAGTGATTGGATTAATTTTAAAACGAAGTCTATTAAACTTTACTGGCCAAATAAAAAGGAGTCCATATTTTGTTGTGACTTTCATTGTTATTGTTTTTGGATAAAACTAATGGAAATTGAAATGATGCTATATTACATTTGTAGCCTTATCTCTTACAGATGTTGTATGTATGGTAAATAATTTTTCTTCCAGTATGTTCCTGAAGTATCATTTCTAGGTACTACTTTGTTTTGAGTTCTGTGGGTAAAATGCCAAATTCGGATTTAAAACAACGACTAAAATAAGACGGGGAGGAAAACCCGACCTTGAAGCCAACCTCGGCAATTGACTCACTACCATTTTCAATCATTTTTTTGGCTTTTTCCAATCGCACCTTGCGTATCAACTCATTAGGGGTCAAACCGGTCATGGCCTTTATTTTTCTATACAATTGGCTTCGACTCAGGTGCATGTCGTCTGCCAAGTGCTCTACGTTCAAATCACTCTTTTCAATGTTTTTGTTAAGATGGTCCAATACTTTCTGCATGAAAGATTTGTCCATATCCGTAGTTTTTTCCAAAAGGCTTAACTTATTGGGGTCGTTCAAATTTTTATTGATATAAATTTGACGGTTTTCAATTAACCTTTTTAGATAAGAGTTTAAGAGTCCCATATCAAAGGGTTTCGTCAAATAAACATCTGCACCGGCATTTACACCCCTTATCTTATCGTCTCCCATGGTCTTAGCGGTAAGCATGATAATGGGAATATGGCTTGTGCCAAGATTACTTTTTAGGGCCCGACTAAAATCGACTCCGTCCATTTCAGGCATGACCACATCGGTAATGATTAGATCAGGTGATTTTTTACTGGCTATTTCCAATCCTTGTAGGCCATTGGAAGCTTCTAATATGTTGTATTCCAACGAGAGCTCGTACTTTAAATAGGAGCGTAATTCAGTATTGTCCTCAACAATGAGTAAGGTCTTTTTTAAATCCTCTTCAAGTTCCGGTAAAACTTCAACTTGGATTGAATTTTGTTCAGGCAAAAAACTTTCATTATCTGGTTTTACAAACATTTCATCAGTGTTGAAGTGGTCATTCCCCAATGGAAGAAAAATCCTGAATTTTGTGCCCACCGACTCTTCACTTTCCACTGTTATTTCACCTTTTAGTAAATCAACAAAATTCTTTACCACCTCAAGTCCAATACCTGTACCGCCATAATACTGGCTGTTCATATTTTTTACTTGATAAAATCGGTCAAATATCTTTTTTACCTCTTCTTGATCAATTCCACTACCCGTATCTTCAATATAAATTTCAACAGCGGGTAATGAATGGTTTTTATCGATCAAAGTAAAAACAACGTCGTTGATGCATTGAGTTATGCCTATAGTAATAGTACCATTTTCAGGTGTTACCTTGAAGGCATTGGAAAGTATATTAAAAATCACTTTTTCCAACATCCCCGGATCACTCCAAAGACTTATGGGCATTTTATCCCATTCTACAAGCATGGCGATATTCTTTAGTTTGGCCTCCTCTTTAAAATGGTTCGTGATTTCCCTTACAAACGTATGGGCATCTATTTCAGAAACTTTGATAGAAAATTTTCTCAATTGAAGTTTTCTAAAGTCCATCAACTCATCAATAAGTCTTTTTAGCCGAGTGGCATTTTTATAAACAATGTTGTGTTTTTCATGGACTATCTTGGGAAGTTCATAAGATGAATTTGTCATTATATCGTTCAACGGATTCAAAATGAGTGTCAGAGGAGTTCGGAACTCATGCGAAATGTTCGTGAAGAACTGTATTTTTCGGTCATTGAGTTCCTCTTCTTGAATCCGTTTGGCGCGTTCAAGCTGCACGAGGCGCTTCTCACGAATACGTTCCCTTAGTAGTCGATACAGCCAAGATGAAAACATAATAAGCATAATCAAATAACTGGCAATGGCCATATTGGTTTTCCACCAAGGAGCCAAAATGCTTAGTTGTAAGGTTTTCACCTGATCATTCCATATACCATCATTATTGGCCGCTTTCACCTTGAAAACATATTCCCCGGGAGAAAGATTGGTATAGGTTGCGCTTCTGGTATTGCCTACATAATTCCATGTGTCTTCCAAGCCTTCCAAATAATAGGCATATTGGTTTTTCTCAGGCCTAGTGAAGTTTATGCCCATAAATTCAATGGTAAAAACAGCCTGGCGATGGTTTAAAGTTAATTTACACGTTTCAGAAATTACTTTTTGAAGTGGCGCATCCTTCTTGTGAATATCCACTGATTTGTTGTAAATTTTAAAATCGGTGAAGTAAACTTCCGGTTTTTTCTTGTTTATTGGAATGGCGGTTGGTTCAACAATATTTACGCCTTTGTAATTACCAAAATATAAAGTACCATTGGCATCCTTGTAGGCTGCATTGAAATTGAAATCATTCGTGAGTAGACCATCATAATTATCATAGTTGGTAATATGGTCTCTTTCTTTGTCAAAACATGATAAGCCCTTGTTTCCGGCCATCCATAATCTGCCATCATTTGATTCTATTATGGTTGCTATGGTTTCCTGTTCAAGACCATGTTCTTTGTTGAACCATTTAATGGAATCGTCCTTAATTGTATAACGCCAAATACCGGCCCCATCGGTACCGATCCATACGTTTTGGTTTTTATCCTCGTAAAGTGAGACGATTACATCTATGTTGGTTTTAACGGGGTTTTGCTCATCCGAAGTGGTTTTTAGCGCAACTTTGCTAAAAGCTGAGTTAGAATTTGCAGGTCTTTTGAAAAGTCCACTAGTAGTGGCGACCCAAATCACGTTTTTGTGATCCACCAGTATCTTTCTTATTTCTGCCCGGTTGGTCTTCAAATCGGTAAATAACGTATCGTCCACAAAACCAAAGGATCGTTCTTTGTGGTCGTAAAAATGAAGCCCGTTGGAAAATGTACCGATCCAAATTTTCCCGGTTACATCTTCAGAAAAACTCATGACTCTGTTTGATTTCAGGCCACCATTGGTGTTCTTCATGTGAAAATGCTGGAAAACCTTTTTATTTTTTGGTAAAAAGAAGATGCCCGAATTCCATGTGCCTACCCATAAGTTATCCTGGCTATCCAAAAACAGGGTTTGTACATCATCTGCCCCTAATCCATTAGCGATGGCATTATCGGGTTCCAATAAGTGCACAATTTTTTTGGTAGCCAAATCATAAACATCAATACCACCACCGTCCATGCCTATCCAGAGCCTATTTTTCGCATCCTTGATAATTCCTGTTACGGAGGAGGATTGTAAGGAGTTTTGAACATTCGGAAGGCTCTGTATATCCTTGAATTTATCATAATATCGATCGTAAACCCCGACACCTTTGTTGTAATACCCAATCCAAATACGTTCTTGACGATCTACAAAGAGTGACCAGACCGAATTTGATTTAATACTGTTCAAATCAAATTTATCATGGCGATAGTTCTTGACCAGTTTACCTTCTTTCGATACCACAAATAAACCGTCATTTTCAGTTCCACAGAGTATATTGCCATCAGGTGCTTGTACGATTGTCAATATGCGCTCTGTGGTAATATCATAGACATGGGGCAAGTAAGTATTCGTTGGTGTTATTGCCACTTTCATCAACCCCTTTGAATGGGTACCCATCCAAAGTGAGCCATCAATATCTATTAACAATGATTCCACATTAACTTCTGAACTCGAATTAAAAGCTTTGTCCTCGAATAGGATTTTTCTAACTTCCCCATTATCGTATTCTAAAAGGCCCTTGTTGGATCCAATAAAAATTTTTCCCGAACCGTAACGGACCATACAATTGATCATTATTGGCACGGAAACGTGATTCCCCATTGGTACCGGATTTCCTCTTAAAGTATTTACATCTACTTCAAATAGCCCATTGGCAATGGAACCTATTAATAGTTTATCATCGGCAACTTCAATTATAGCGTTGACCACTACGGTATTTAGTAGTATTCCCTCTTTGTAAAAAGAAACTTGTTTGAAGTTATCAAATTTACTTTGGTAGATATTTAAACCTACCTCTGTACCTACCCATAATTGATTTGCACTATCAATGTATGCCGTATGCACCAAGGAACTGTTCAAGGAATTAGGGTTGTCGAACTCCTGTTTGTAGGGGACTAGATCAATACCGTTGTATTTGTTAAGTCCAACGCCATAGGTACCCATCCAAACAAGGCCTTTTTCATCTTGGACTATGGTAGAAACGGCGCGCTGGGTTATGGGTTCTTCTAAATCTTCAAAAGTATAGGTGCTTTCCTGTGCGGATAATGGCTGAACCAGGCATAAAGCATATAGTATGCCCCTGTTATACCGACCAAATATGTCTCCAATACCCATCATGTTCATATAATAAAGTACTAATATAATTTTTTTACATGGTTTACTTGGGTTAAAATATCATATCATCAATTTCTATATTGAAATAAAGAAGATGTGATAGCATATTTTCCAAAAACTAATTATATTCCTAAAATGATTATGAAAAATAAATGAAGGTGGGATTAACATCATCGAAATTTACATTCATGCTTCAAAATTGATATGACAAGCAACATGACTCCTATTTAACCTAATGCATTTGACCGAAATTTGAGCAATATCATATTAAAAAGTTTGGGATTCTATGGATCGGCTATTCCTAGTCAATCGATTTAATCCTTTCATAAAACATAATGAACGATAAAAAGAATACAAAAACACTATGAAGAGTACCCTAAAAAAAACTACCCTGCTTTGCTTTTTGTTTACTTTGGGTACGGCATTTTCTCAATCCGTAGCCGATTATGATTTGTGGCTTTCTTATTCGGAAATAACGGACCAAAAGTTATCGGACGAATATCGGGCACATACTCGCTCCATTGCCTTTTTGGGTAATTCTGAAACCTTGACCGTAGCCCAAGAGGAACTCCACCTGGGGTTGCGGAATATGTTGGGCGAAGCATCATTTCAAATGGATGCGGACCCCAATAGGGCTACCCTTATTGTCGGTACCAAGGACCAGCTCCATGCAACAATAAAAGATAGGTTGATCCAAGATTTGGAACAAGTAGGAAGGGAAGGCTTTGTTATAAGGACCATGGAACAAAAGGGCAAGAACGTTTTAGTGATTTCGGCAAATACGGATATGGGGATTTTGTACGGGGTTTTCAGGTTGCTTGCATTAATGGGACAACACCAAGAACTTGACAAAATAAGTCTGGTCGATGCTCCCCAAATAGATTTAAGAATGCTCAATCATTGGGATAATTTGGACCGTACCGTAGAACGCGGTTATGCAGGGGCTTCTATTTGGAACTGGCAAAAACTCCCAGAATATATAGACCAACGCTACATTGATTATGCCCGGGCAAATGCCTCGATAGGTATAAATGCAGTGTCATTAACGAATGTCAATGCCAATGCCCTAATTTTAACGACCATGTATTTGGAAAAAGTACAGGCTCTTGCTGAAGTCTTCAGACCATATGGCATCAAAGTGTATCTTACTGCTCGTTTTTCAGCACCTATAGAAATTGGTGGTTTGGATACTGCAGACCCGTTAAATCAAAATGTACAACAATGGTGGAATAAAAAAGCGACTGAAATTTATGCGCTCATTCCCGATTTTGGAGGATTTCTGGTTAAGGCCAATTCTGAAGGACAACCAGGGCCACAGAACTACGACCGAAACCATGTAGACGGTGCCAATATGATGGCAAAAGCTTTGAAGCCGTATGACGGCAATGTAATTTGGCGGGCCTTTGTGTATTCTGAACATGATGCCGATGACCGTGCCAAGCAGGCCTATTCCGAATTTATTCCGTATGACGGGCAATTCATGGACAATGTTTTGGTGCAAACCAAGAACGGAGCCATTGATTTTCAGCCAAGGGAGCCTTTCCATCCCATGTTCGGGGCCATGCCCAAAACATCACAAATCATCGAATTCCAGATTACCCAAGAATATTTGGGGTTCAGTACCCATTTAGTGTTTTTACCAAAACTTTTTGAGGAAGTACTGGATTCCGATACGTATAGAAAGGGCGAAGGTTCTACGGTTGCGAAGGCCATGGATGGTTCTCTGTATGACAAGAAAATGACCGGTATGGTGGGTGTAGCCAATATCGGGTCGGACCTGAACTGGACCGGACACCCCTTTGCACAAGCCAATTGGTACGGATTTGGACGTTTGGCCTGGAACCCCTATTTAGATGCTGAAACCATTGCAGATGAATGGTTGCGTCTGACTTATTCCAACGAGGACGCCTTCGTCAATCCGATGAAACAACTTCTGATCGATTCTCGGGAAGCTGTTGTCAACTATATGAATCCCCTTGGCCTGCACCATATTTTTGATACAAACCATCATTATGGCCCTGGGCCATGGGTCAGTGAATTAGGACGACCTGAATGGAACCCCACCTATTATCACAATGCCGATGAAAATGGAATTGGTTTTGACCGTACCATCGAAGGCAGCAACGCTGTAGCACAATATGCCGAACCACTACAATCGCGATGGAACAAACCAAAAACAACCCCTGAAAAATATTTGTTGTGGTTCCACCATCTACCATGGGATTATGTCTTAGAGAATGGAGATACACTTTGGGATGGTATCGCCCTGAAATACCAAGAAGGTGTGGACCAAGTGGGGAAAATGATTTCCACCTGGGAAAAAATGAAACCCTATGTATCCAAAGAGCGACACAGCGAGGTCCAGATGCTGCTCAATATTCAATTAAAGGAAGCGAATTGGTGGCGGGATGCGTGTTTACTTTATTTTCAGACCTTTTCCAATAGAGATTTACCGGACGGAGTTGAAAAACCAACACAGAGCCTTGACTATTTTAAATCCTTGAAGTTTCCTTTTGCACCAGGTATTAGGCCACAGTGGGATTGATTTTTTGGATTAGAGTTAGGTAGCTGTAATTTGCAATTTCAAAATGAAGGATAACAAAAATAAATCGGAAATTTTCTTAAAATTATGCGGTGTTCAATTAAAGAAGAAAAGTAAAGTATTTTCAACAGTGAATTTAAACAAACCCGATAATTATTCAATCTCAGATTTGCACTTACAAGGTAACCTGTTACTTTTCAAAGTAGAGTGTATTTTGAATATGGGTCAATTAAATATTAAATCTAAATATAGCAAGGATCTTCCCTTTATAAAACTTATGTTCAAGCCTAAATTTTTTCTCATTTCCCCAAGTAAGCTAATTTTGATTATAATCTTTATTATAACTGTAGGTTGCCAACAAAAAGAAACAAATATTTCGCATCATACAACATGGTCCCATTATGGAGGAAGCCCCGACCAATCCAAATTCTTTGAGTCGCCGGGTATTACAAAGGCCAATGTAGGTGAAATGGAACTGCTGTGGAGCTATCCTTCTGGGGATGACCGATTTTATTTTTTTAGTCCCATTATTGTGGACAGTACCATGTATGTGCTGGGAAAAAACAGCTCCCTAATCGCTATACATGCCAAAACGGGTGAAGAACTCTGGATACACACAGACCTTTCCGGTATTACCCGTAGGGGTATCAATTACTATGAAAGCAAGGATAAAAAGGATAAAAGATTATTGTTTACCTTGAACAATTCCATACAGGCCATAGATGCCGAAACAGGAAAATCCATTTTGGATTTTGGCGATAATGGCTATGTAGATCTTCGAGAAGGCCTAGACCGTGAACCAACATCGATCACCCGAATACAACCCATGATGCCGGGGGTAATCTATGATAATCTCTTGATTTTGGGATCCGCACCGGGGGAAGGCTATTTTTCCCCACCAGGTCATATCAGGGCCTATAACGTGGTTACAGGCAAATTGGAATGGACTTTTCATACCATTCCGCATCCCGGGGAATACGGTTACGAAACATGGCCTAAGGATGCTTATAAATATGTGGGCGGGGCCAATGTATGGAGTGAGATTTCGGTAGATTCCGAACGCGGGATTGCCTATTTGCCCATCGGTTCACCCACCTATGATTATTATGGTGCAGATCGCTTAGGCAGTAATCTTTTTGCCAACTCCTTGGTCGCCGTAGATGCCAGAACAGGGGAAAGAATTTGGCACTACCAAACGGTACATCATGACCTCTGGGATTATGATCTTTCACCTGCGCCTCAATTATTGACTGTAGATAAAGACGGTAAAAAAGTGGACGCCGTGGCCATAGCCACCAAACACGGTTTTGTTTTCGTATTCGACCGAGAGACCGGGGAGCCCTTATTTCCTATTGAGGAAAAACCCTTCCCAAAGAGCGAAATGCCCGGGGAGGAGTCTTGGCCCACCCAACCCATTACCTCACTTCCAAGTTTTACCAGACATGAAGTGACCAAAGAAAATTTGAATCCTTATTTCTCGGATAGCCTACGTCAAGATTGGTTACAACGCTTGGATTCTGCCAAATCTGGATTGTACGTACCACCTTCGGATAAATATGAGACCATTATGATGCCTGGCGCATTAGGTGGTGCCAATTATGGCAACACCGCGGCAGACCCTCGCAATGGTATTATGTACATTCAAACCCAAGAATACGCATCTACATATCGATTGAACAAGGTTGAATCACCAAAAAATGAACTCACAGACAACGATGTGGATAAGGTAAAATCGCTCTATGGTTCTTCATGTATTGCCTGCCACGGTCCAAATATGGAGGGTGGGGCAGGCCCTTCTCTTAAAAATATTGGTCACCATATGTTCTACCAGGAATTTAGAAATACGGTGATAAATGGAAAAGGAGTAATGCCCGGTTTGGTGCATGTGGACGAAGCCTCTTTAAAAGCCCTGTTCCAATTCCTAGGGGGTGATCCTGAGCGAAGAAGTTTTAGAAGAGGCAATCAACAGGCAGAACCTGTGGATGGCCCTGTTGTAGCTTCGGGAGGGGTAGCAATACCTCCAGATGCTCAACGCGGTGCGCCCATGCAAGATTACCCTGAGGATGTTGACCATCCAGAAAATAGATACACTACTGATTATGGTTTAGATTGGCCTGGTCTAATCGACCCACCTTGGTCTTCAATTTTAGCCTATGACCTTAATAATGGAACTATTAAATGGCGTCGCCCAATAGGAGTAGATTCGCTTTACGTGCAAGGTGATGAGAGCAAAGGAGCGCCGAACGGTACCCAACGAAAGGGTATGGTCATTACCTCTACGGGAATCGTATTTGCAACGGCAAAAGGAGGCAAAGTGTATGCTTTTGACAACGAGGATGGAAGTGTACTTTGGGAAACGACCTTGAGTAATGAGACCAATGCCCAGCCTAGCATGTTTACTTTGGATGGAAAGGAATATTTGGTAATTAATGCCACCTCTAATTTTAGAAGGGATAGTTATGACCATTCAAAAAAGCCGGGAGCAATTGCCAAGGGATATGTGGTATACGGGATACCGGATAAGAAATAGAAACCTGGATAAAAAAACATGCGTTGGCATGTTGAGTAATATATAAATCATTGATTATGAAAACAGTACTTAGTTTAGTGTTCTGCATCATGGGCAGTTTTTGCATGGCCCAAAACTTAAATGAAAGGGTGGTTCGCAATGATCCGTCTACCTATCGTGAATTGAGCGCAGTACATGCCGGTGCCGGCAAAATGGGATTTACACAGTTGATCGGTCGGAATGACCTGGCAACAAACTTTTTGTATTTACATTCGGGTGTCATTCAGCCTAAATCGGGCATTGGACATCATTTTCACCATACCATTGAAGAAATGTATGTTATTCTGGATGGTGAAGCCGAATTCACTATTAATGGAAAAACTTCTAAAATTAAAGGTCCAGCGCTGGTTCCTTGTAAGCTAGGGGATTCGCATGGAATTTATAACACCTCCGGAAAGCCTTTAAAATGGCTCAATTTTGCGGTAAGCGAGGTTAAGGCACAGGGTGACGCTTTTGACTTGGCCGATGATCTTGTCGGGTCCAAGACAGATGAAATCCCAACGTTCGTCGCTTCTCGTTTGGTAAAGGATGAACTTAAGCCAGATGACAACGGTTTTAGGAGAGAAGTGAACAAAATTTACAAGGGTGAAGGCGTGCTTTATAGACGGGTGTTAGGACCGGAAGTATTCCGAACGGATTGGCACCATGTGGACCATTTGGTTGTTCCTTCTGGCAGTAAAACTGAAAAGCGTCGATTAGAAGGCGTAGAAGAAGTATATTATGTAATGAACGGAAGTGGATCGGTAACCGTAGGTTCCAAGACGGTCAACATTGGAAAAGACGATTCCTTTTACGCCGGTTTGGGAGAGGAAATTTCTTGGTCGAGTACAGGTGCTGATGACCTCGAAATATTGGTCATCGGTATTGCGGCATCAAAGGATGACGGACTGGCCATTGCTAGGCCGTTGGAAAAACCAAAGGCCATGGTTTTGCAAATGGATTTTGTGGTGAACAAGGAAAACGCGGCCGCTTTTGAAAAAATGTATTATTCGATCTATGTGCCCGCTATGGTAGTGCAAGACGGATATCTTAGCTCAAAATTACTTCGTCTATTTTCGGATGATTTGGCCAAGGAAATACAAGCGGAGCCAACGACATATAACTATCAAATTCAGATATCCTTCGATACCGAGGAAAACCGAAGAAAATGGGTGGCAAGTGACCAACATCAGATTGCATGGCCCGCTGCTTCCGGACTTGCTAAGGAATTTAAATGGCGTGGGTATGACGTTATGGGCGACGACGTCCAGGATTAACAATTCCGATCAAATTAGAGGTAGTTAACATAGCCTTCCATATGGGTGGGTATTTTGTATACTTTGTCATAACTAACTATGAATAGTGTTTGCATATCTTCACCTCCAAAGCCTACACTGACAGGAAACGAAGGCAAGTTGATTATTCCTATAAATGCTCCCTTTGAATCGAAAATCTGTACACCCAAATAAGTGGCTACATAAATATTTCCCATGGTATCAATAGCCATTCCATCCGCACTGGAGGATTTACCTTTACGGTTCAACACATTGCCCGTCAATCGTAGTTCTGCAAACTTTCGGCCATTTGAAATGGTACCATCTTCGTTCACGTCATAAGCCCAGACATAATTTTCCTTAGAGCTGTTTACGGGGTACCAAGATTCATCGTCGTAGCAATTGTTAATGTATAACGTTTTGCCGCCCGGGGACAATAATATTCCATTGGGCATGGCAAATTCATTGGGTTCCACCAACCTCGTGATTTCTCTATCGTGTGAGACATAATACACGGCTCTTCCGGGTTGAAACTTCTCCGCCTCCATGGTAAATTGGGGATCGGTAAAATAGATTCCTCCTTTGCTATCGGTGATAATATCGTTCGGGCCGTCTATGGGTTTTCCGTTGTATGAGTCCGCGATGACCTGTACGACTTCACCAGAGGTGGTCATTTCTACCACGCGATGTCCGATCATATCACAGACCAGCAAGTTTCCGTTTGTATAGGGATATAGGCCGTTGGCCTGCATTTTGCTCTCCATGATATTTCTGTAGGAACCATCGGGCTTTAGTTCTACAATAGAACTTCTTTCTGGGTCTGCGTTCCAATTCTGGTCAAAATACATATTGGAAAAATAGAGTTTGCCATCCATCCATTTGGGACCTTCACTAAACGTTAATGTCGGTTTTGTCTTTGAACCGTCAATGACCAACTCGGGCTTGGCATCCTTTGGAATAATTTGGTGATATTTTTCAAGTGCTGTCCTTTGCTTGGACAAATAGTATTCACGTACTGGCCAGAAGATATCCAATGCATCATAGCCTAATTCACCTGCAATCCCTGAATGTACCACGTTCCCTGGGACAAGGGCTATGTCACTTGGTTCCATATCCATCTCCTGATCTAGAACGGTTTCTTTAAGGCCTCCCCTGAGCAAATATGTTATTTGTTCCTCTGGGTGTATATGTGCCTGCGACTCTGTATTTTGGTCTGCAGAAACCAAGCTGAGTTGTATGTCGCCCGCAGAAACAAGTCTGGTATAGACACCTTTTGTAAGTTGTGTTAACTGTATATCATAAAAGTCGTACACTGTGTTGGGTTTAATCGTCGCTTGCACGTTGGAACTACTTTGTGGAATTTCGGAGGGAAGGTCGGAAATATCTAATTTTTCAAGATAATCCAACCGAATAGGGCTATAGACTTCCATAACCTTAGCACCGGTATTTCCTGCTATGATTTCACTTTTTCTTCCTTTTTCTTGAAAAATAAAATCCATTCTCGGAGTTCCACTGTGGGTGCCATCCGGCTCTTCGCGCTCCTTTGCTATCATTTGATGCTTCTGTCCATCACTTGCTAAGGCAAGGGATCCTTGGGAAAGTATAAGAAACCGGTCCGCGGGCAAAGCTTCCTCTGGTAGGGAAGCATTGGCTTGTAGTTCCAATACACTGACTAAATTTCCGTTTCCCCAGAAAAATTTGGCGGTTACACCGGGATATAGTAGGATACTATCCATATCCCCAAGGTGTTTAAGGGTACCCACTTTTAAATTAGACGCTACACCTGTGGAGGGTAGGTTGGGAATGTTTCTAATGGGGAGACCAAACTTTTGTATCAATTCGGAATTGCGCTTTTCCCATTCCGGTCTGTCAGAAGTGTTACAACCTAAAAGAAGTAGATTCAGGAAAACTACAAAAAGTGGTACGGTTGCAGGTCGATAATGTTTAAATGGCATGAGCAATTCGTTTTTAAAGGGTATTAAATAAAATGGTTTTTCAAAAATTTTGGTATATGTTATTCACTACGTCAAATGGTTTCAATTAACCTATCTTATTTTAAGATTCATACTTTGAAGGCAATCGATTTAATTTCAATTTTTGGACCTTTCTAACGTATAGTTGACAAAAGCATTGATTCCGAAGGTCCATTGCGGAATTTTATCCGCATAGTTCACCCAATTAATCAATTTACCCAATTTAGGTGCCGCAATAGTAACCTTGTCATTGGGTTTATGGGTAAAGCCCATCCCTTTTTTATCACGATCTAAAGTCGGCGCGAACATGGTACCACAGAACAGAACAAATCCATCCGGATATTGATGGTGCTCGCTTAAGACCTGTGCGACTAATTCTTCGGGAGACCTGCTAATTTCTCCCATGTCGGAGGAATCTTCCAATCGAAAGCCGTCCGAGCCCTCTATGGTCAAGGCTACTCTCGAGGTTTTAACGTCGTTTAAGGTAAAGCTATCATCGAACATTCGAAATAGCGGACCTATGGCGCAAGATCCATTTTGATCTTTGGCCTCACCCAATAGCAATGCACTTCGTCCTTCAAAATCCCTTAAGTTAACATCGTTACCCAAGGTTGCCCCTAAAATCTTGCCCGAATTTGAAACCACAAGTACTACCTCGGGTTCTGGATTGTTCCATCCTGAATCACTGTGTACCCCAACTTCAGAGCCGAAACCAACCGATGAAAAAGGTTGACCTTTTGTAAAAACTTCAGCATCCGGACCAATACCTACTTCTAAATATTGTGACCAAATTCCCCTTTTCTTCAATTCTTCCTTCAACTTCATGGCATGGGGTGATCCAGGCTTGACATTACTAAGTCCCTCCCCGATGGTTGAAGTGATTTCATCCCGTATTTGAAGTGCCAGTTGTGGTTCTCCTTTGGCTTTTTCTTCAATGACCCGTTCCAAAAGGCTTTGAATAAAGGTTACCCCACAAGCCTTAACAGCTTGTGTGTCATTAGGGGCCAATAAAAAGGGTTTGGCAGCGTCTTTTTGATAATGTATTGAGTTTTCCAAAAGCTCCTGTAATGAACATACCTCTGTAATGTTGGCGTCGTCCTCTTTTAGATATGACTTGTAATTGGGGGTATTGATTAATTCACTGGTGGACTTAAAATAATGGGATAAATCAAAAACCTTCTTTTGATGTACCCAGATTACATGAGGGCCTTCCACATTTCGGTAGGCCAATTTTTTAGGGATATAGCACCTTCCTATCCATGTGCCTTTTAGTCCCATCTTGGGAATTATTTCATTTATTTCCATATTTAAATTAAGTTGTTAAACATCATTTTTATAGGTATTCCATTTCTCAAGCAAGTAACAATTGTTCTTGAGGTATATTCTGGCAACCCATTAACCTTCCATAATTGATTCTTTAATATTGCTTTTCCAATGTATGTTGTGGCTTGGAAAATTGATGTTATAGCTAAATAGCATATTGACCTCTGTACTAAAATGGCATTTTACTTTAGTTCTTCCCAAGCTTTTCATTTCTTTTAACTAAGCTAATTTATGAGGCTATGAACGTATCAAAAAGCCTACAAGTTCAAATATATTAAGATGCTTATTTGTATTGATAGCGCTAACATTAATTCTGTTAAATAAACATTTTATTGTGAAAAAAATATCAAATTAATATATTAGCCATCTATTAAGTGTGAAATATACAATTATTTTAATACATTTAATATTTCTTAACAGTTCGTATTCTATACTTAAATAGGACACATGGGAATGATAAACGCTTTAGTTCTTGAAGAAATGTTTCTGAAACATTATCAGGAATGGTGTTTATTGTCATTTAGTTATGTTGGAAATATAGATGATTCCAAGGATGTTGTGCAGAATATTTTTATTAAACTTTTGCAGAAAGAATTTGATGCGCCTATTATCGACTTAAAAAAGTACATCAATACTTGTGTAAGAAATGAAAGTTTAAAAAGGATTGAAAAAAGGCAAAAAACATTTTCTCTTAAAAATTATACAACAGAGGTTTCTTCTTACGAAAACGAACTAATACGTTCTGAAATATCCGATACACTTTTCAGACATATTGATGCTTTACCGGACCATAGCAAAAAAGTATTTAAGCTCTGCGTTCTTGAAGGAATCAAGTATGAAAGTGCTGCAGAAATCATGGGAATTACCGTAAATACAGTAAAATACCACCTAAAGAAATCTTTTAAATTATTAAGGTTAAATTTAAAGGATGTGTATTTATGGTTCCTTTAAAATGACTAATTATCAAAAAAAATACACTTTTTTTGATAAATCCACTACCCGATTCTGATTTTGATAGGTCTTATTAATAGACAATGTTGTTTTGTCTATTAAAATAATAAGATTGATAACAGATATTATAGTTCGAAAAATTAAAGGTCGTTTAAACCAGGAAGAAGAAGTTCTTTTCGAGAAATGGCTGTCTGAGAAGAATGAAAATCTTCTGACCTTTAAAAGACTTCAGAAATTACATAAACTTAACGTACCTCTACCGGATATTGACCAATTGGATGCTCAAAAAGCATGGCAGTTGCTTATGGATGCAAAAAGAAAGCAACAAAAGAGTGGGTTTAGAATTTCGCGTCGAACACTTTTAAGATACGCCGCCATTTTCATAGGAATATTTGGTTGCTTTTTGGCTTACAGATCTTTTACAAGCGAGGCTGTTATAGTTGAGCCAATCGATCCAAATTCGATTACGTTGGAATTAGGGAATGGAAACACGCAAGTACTTACCAAGGAAGGTACTTTAAAGATTGTAAACGGTGCAGGAAAGGTTTTGGGTGAGAAAGTGGACGGTCTCGTGGACTATTCACAATCCAAATCGGAAAATAAAAATGATACGCCGTTAGAATATAATACACTGCGTATACCTCATGGCAAGACATTCAAAGTAGTGCTTTCGGATGGTACACTGGTACACTTGAATGCAGGATCTTCCTTAAAGTACCCCGTGCAATTTCAAAAAGACAAAAATAGAGAGGTCCTTCTAATAGGTGAGGGCTTTTTTGAAGTCACCAAAAACAAATCCAGCCCATTTATAGTTACCTCAGGAGGTGTGGATGTAAGGGTCTTGGGTACGAAATTCAACGTTACCTCTTATCCGGAAGACAAACACCAAAATACTGTTTTGGTGGAAGGTTCAGTTCGCATATATGAAACAGGTTCTCTTTATGATACGGAGAATTCCACCTTACTTTCTCCAGGATATAAAGCGGAATGGAATCCAGAAGCAAAAAAGATACAATTGGAAAAGGTGCCTACAGAACTATATACGGGTTGGATAAATGGTAAACTGATGATGAAGGAAATGGTCTTTTCAAATATTGTAAAAAGGCTTCAACGCCATTATAACGTAACCATAATCAGTGAGTATCAAGAATTGAATAATAGAGTTTTTACCGCCACTTTCGAAAAGGAATCCATTAAGGAAGTCTTGGAAACCTTTAAGCTGGAAACACCTTTTGATTATGTAATCAAAGGAGATCATATTCTTATAAAAAGACAATCAAAAACCGACAAGCCTATGGGTAAAGTTTAAAGAACAAAAATTAACCTACGGAACATACTCAATTCTGTAGGATAGACAGACTAAATCAATTAATAATCAACAATATGATATGAAAACTAAAGAACTATTTGGATCATTACGATCTAGTACCATGAAGATTGGTTTAAGGACCAAATTATGTACCCTCTTTTTTATCGCCATATTTATATCCGTTCAGGCGAGTACATTATCCCAAAAAACCAAAATGACCATTAACTTGGAAAATGTACCCACTTATAGGGTAATGGAAGAAATTGAGGCAACTACGGAATATAAGTTTCTCTTTGATGTCAATAAAGTGGACACATCGAGAAAGGTTTCCATAAAAGTTAAGGATTTAGCGCTCGAGAATGTACTTAAAGTGCTTTTCAACAACACTAATATAGACTTTATATTTAGTGGCAATCAAATAGTGCTAAAACCGAAGGCAGTACAAATTAGTAAGCCCAATGCTAACGAAAATAAGTCCGAAAAGGAAATAACTTCTGTTCAAGAAAGCGTTTCTGGAACTGTAACAGATAGTAATGGGCAACCAATTCCTGGAGTTTCGGTAGTTGAAAAGGGAACCTCAAACGGTGTTCCTACCGATTTTGATGGAAATTATACGATAACCCTAACACAGCCTAATGCCATTCTGGTATTTAGTTCGATTGGATTTTCTACCAAAGAAATAACCGTGGGCCAATCCAATGAAATAAATGTCGTCTTGGATGAAAATTTCGAGGGCTTGGACGAAGTGGTCGTAACTGGTCTAGGTATTAAAAGAGATGCCAAAAAACTGGGATATGCGGTCACCTCGGTAGATACAGAGGAGCTTACTAAAACCAGAACGGTAAATGCTATGGAGTCCTTGCAAGGTAAGGTTGCGGGCTTAAATATTAGCCCTCCATCAGCAGGAGCTGGTGCCAGTGTTCAAATTCGTTTGCGTGGTCAATCTGCGTTTGCAGGAGCAAGCAATTCACCATTATTTGTAATCAACGGTCTTCCTATAGATCAAGGTGCTAGAGGGGCCAATGGTCGTGATAATCAACGAGATCTAGGGGATAACCTTCAGAATCTTAATCCAGATGATATTGAAAGTATGACCGTACTTAAGGGGGCTACTGCCGCCGCTATTTATGGTGCAAGGGCAGCTAATGGTGCGGTAATCATAACAACAAAAACAGGTACCTTAAACCAAGGTATTGGTGTAGATTTCACATCAAGCATTACTACTTCGCATGCGTTGAATTTCTTAGATGAAATAAGACAAACGGAATATGGTCAGGGAACTGGTGGAATTCGGCCACAGACACAGGGAGAGGCCCAAGGTACGGGACAGTTTAGTTTTGGCGAAAGATTTGATGGAGCACCCACTGTCAATTTTGATGGTGTGTCTAGACCTTACTCGCCAAACCCATATCAACTCTACGATTTCTTAAGAACTGGAACAAACCTAACCAATACCGTTGGGTTTTCTGGAGGTAATGAGAAAGGAAGTTTCCGTGCTTCGTTTGCGAATACTTCCGCTAAGGGGATTCAACCGGCTAATGAATATGAGAAACGTATATTTAATGTAGGTATAAATTATAATGTTACAGAAAAGCTGAACATGCTTTTAAACGTTAACTATACTAACGAGGAGAATATCAATCCACCACAGATTGGTACACAAGGTCCCGGTGCCGTAGGTTTTTTCAATAGACTGGCTATCTCTACTCCTATAGAGGCATACCGAGAAAATGCTATTGACCCTGTTACAGGTGCAGAATTGCGTACCAACGGATTTTTAGGAACTATCAACAATCCCTATTACCAATTACAAAAAAATCAATTTTTCAATGATAATAGGAACCGTTTGTTGGGTACGGCTACTCTAAGATATCAATTTACGGACTGGCTTTACCTTCAAGGACGGTATAACTACGATTATGCTACCAATTTTACGGAGTGGAATGAGCTTAACGGTGCTGGGGCTACAACAACACTAGAAGGTGATACTGGGTTTTATAGAGGTCGTTATGACATTCAACAGACCCAAACGCGTGATGTAAACGCTGATTTCTTAATAGGTGCAAACAAGGAATTTGGAAAGTTTTCAGTTGATGCAAGTTTTGGAGGGAATACTTGGCGTTCTCAATTTCAAAGAAATGCCCAATATTCAAGATTATTTGTAGTACCTGATTTATATTCAATAAAAAACGGAACAAGTTTCGAAACTGACGAAGCCGCTTTTCAACCCTACCAGTTTAGCACGTTCAGAATCAATTCTCTTTACGGATTGGCTGAATTTGGATATGACAATCTTTTATATCTAAACTTTACGGGTAGACAAGATTGGTTCTCGGTGCTAAATCCAGAGGACAACAGTGTATTCTATCCTTCTGTTTCCGGTAGTCTTATCTTTTCTGAATTGATGAAAGAACAAAGTTGGTTGACTTATGGTAAATTAAGAGGTTCTTGGGCAGAAGTAGGTAGTGCCAATGGTGTGGGGACCTATGAGGGCATATTGAATTACAATATTAACCCACCATTTAATGGCCAGACCACTGCAGGGGTAGCAGGTAATTTTGCCCCAAATCCACTTTTACGACCTTTTACGGTTACGGAGAAAGAAATTGGTTTGGAAATGCGGATGTTTAACAGTCGCCTCCGCTTTGATATAGCGGCTTTTGATAAGGTGACCACCGATCAAGTACTGGATGTAACATTATCAAACGCATCAGGTTATGATAATTCAAAGCAAAACTTGGGATCCCTGAGGAATCGTGGATTGGAAACTTTGGTAGAAGTGGTGCCCATACAGACCGATGATTTCAGGTGGTCAAGTACATGGAACAACGCATATCTTTCTACGGAAGTATTGGATGTTGGAAATGATAGTGGTACACTTTTATTGATTTTCTTTAACGGAACCGGAAACGAGTTTCTTGGAGAGCTAAGATATACGGAAGGATTGCCAATGAACCAACTATATACCAGAACGTATAGAAGAAATGACAGTGGTCAGATTCTAGTGAACGATGATGGTAGATTATTGGCTACAAACGGTGATACGCCCGGAGCTGAAAACACAAATGGATTTTTGCCCGTTGGTTCTTCCATACCAAAACATGTAGGGGGTTGGAATAACAACTTTTCCTATAAAAACCTTAATTTCAGCTTTTTGATTGATTATAGGTTTGGTGGTACCATGTTATCATCCACGCATTTGAACATGACAAGGCAAGGACATTCCCAGTTTTCCCTTGAAGGTCGTAGAGAGGGAGAAAATGGTGTAATTGTACCTAATAGTGTATATGAAAGTAATGGACAGACCAATACCACCGCGGTAAGCAATTTGCAATCTTTTTATGCGGATTACCGTAACCTTCAAATTGGAGATCCATTTACCTTTAAATCTGATTTTATCAAGTTGAGAAGTATTTCATTATCCTATGACCTTACGGATATTGTTAGCAATATGGCGGATTTGAAGTTTGTAAAGGGATTGACTTTATCTGCTTCTTGTAGAAATGTAGCTATTCTTTATAAGGATATTCCAGGGCTTGATCCTGAAGCTATTCAGTCCTCGGGTGATTTTAGGGCCGGTTATGAAAATTCAGCGCTGCCTACCACCCGTAATTTTAATTTTAGTCTTAATGTTAAATTCTAGAACCATGAAAACGATACAACATATATTATCCATAGTTTTAGTCTGCCTCATTTTTCAAGGGTGCGACGAAGATTTTGTGGAAGTGAATACTAATCCTTATGCAGTTAATGAGGTAGATCCGGCACTGTTGTTTGCGGGAGCACAAAGAAGTCATTTAGGAACTTGGGCAGCGGAACATACCATTGTACAACATTTTGTAATTCCTTACAATCAGGGAGCTACTCTGGGTTTTAACTTTAATGAGGACATTGATGGGGTGAACAATCCCAAATGGAATGATTCATACCCTTCTGTAATACGAAACTTGGTACAGGCTACAAATTTGCTCGGTGAGGATACTGACCGTGTCAACTTATTAAGTATGATTCGAATTTGGAAGGCCCAAGTTTTCATGGGGGTCGTGGATACTTATGGCGACGTGCCTTATTCAGAGGCTGGAAAGGCGGTCAGTGATATCATTTACTTTCCATCTTATGATGATGATGAGGACATTTATGATGATTTGTACAATGAGATAACAAGTGCGGTTGCATCTCTTAATGCCAGTGGTGATTTCGTTTCGGATGATCTTTTTTATGGAAGCAATGGTAGTCAACCTACAAACTCTGCTTCGGCACAAGTTGAAAAATGGAGAAAACTTGGAAATTCTTTATTGTTGAGACTGGGTATGCGATATTCAAAAGTTAATCCATCCAGGGCAGAATCCATTGTATCCGAAGCGTTCTCCGGAGGAGTTATGACATCAAATGCCGATAATGCATATGTCAAATATGATGGTAACGTTTATACCTGGGGAGACAATAATCAGCTCCGTAATTTTTCGTTTTTCAATTATGCTGCGGAGCCTTTAGTTGACCAATTGAAGTCAACTAATGATCCAAGAGGCAAATATATGATTGCCACATTTGAAGATCCGGGGGCAGTGGCCAACGAAACGAATCCAAATACCAATTTGGACAATCAATTTGGTGTTCCAATTGGTGTTTCAGATTTGCAATTATCGGACACATCCCTTGGGTACAGAGGGCCCAAAGGAACTGGTCTTGACTATAGTCAGATTAATGTATTCGCAGCTGCATCCCCTGCGGCACCGGCATTTTATGTAACCTTTGGGCAGACATCCTTGTTACTGGCAGAAGCTGCCTTTAGAGGTTGGATCTCTGGGGGTGCCCAAGCGTATTATGAGGAAGGTATCAGGGCCAATATGGATATTTATTCGTTATACCCCAATACGGAGCCCATACCAACGTCTGAAGTAGATGCTTATTTAGCCGAACCTGAAGTTACCTATGATGCTTCCAATGCTTTGGAACTTATAAATACTCAATATTGGTTGACTAACTTTCGTAATGGAACCGAAGCCTTTGCCAATGTTAGAAGAAGTGGATTCCCTGATTTAGCTCGTAATGACTTTAATGATAATTTACTTGCAAACGGTGGAGATGGTTATGTGCACAGAATGACGTACCCCGATCGTGAGGGTTCTGCCAACTCAGATAGTTACACTGCAGCAGTCTCTGCTATAGGGGGAGACAATCTGGTTTCCAGGGTATTCTGGGATGTGGAATAAAAGAATTAATTTAATGGGATAATTTATGAGCTAAATACTTGAAATCCCTAATTAAATTATAATGGAAAACACACTGCAAAAACTAATATCGAAATTTAAAAAGGAGGAAGAAACTTTCTTGGCGCTTAGACGTAAAGAAGTGGAAAACCCTAAAACCACGGACGAAAGAAGAAACTTCTTAAAGAAGACGGCCTTGGGAGGTATTGCCATGACCGGAATGATGGGTCTTGGTATAGAGGATACCATAGCCCAAACAACTTCCAAGGTAAGTAGAATGTCCGCCCCTTCAGAGTTGAAGATTACCGATATGCGCTATGCCTTGACCAATGTTATGGGGGGTACGGCCATTATTAAAATCGAGACCAATCAAGGTATTTATGGTCTTGGAGAGGTAAGGGACGCAGCGGATGTTCGGTATGCCCTGTTTCTCAAGAGCCGCATTTTAGGCAAAAATCCTTGTAATGTAGAAAAGATATTCAAAAGCATTAAACAATTTGGCGGACCTGCTCGACAAGCAGGCGGTGTTTGTGCTGTTGAAATGGCGCTATGGGATATATGTGGGAAGGCTTATAATGTTCCGGCTTGGCAATTGCTGGGAGGTAGATATAGGGATAAGGTTAGGTTATACGCGGATACTCCAGAAGCATCGTCTCCAGAAGAACAAAAAAGATTAATTGACTTCAGGGTAAATGAGCAAGGTTACACTTGGCTAAAAATGGATGTTTCCATAGGCGAACTAAAAGGTAAGCCGGGCACGGTAGTAAATGGTAAATTTTGGGAAGATGAAAAGGGAAATTTGAACCAATGGGGGGACCGGCGAAATTTTATGAGTTATGGGAATACCATGCATCCTTTTACCCAAATTCAAATTACGGATAAAGGTCTGGAAGAATTACAGCAAGTGGTGGAGGATGTTCGCAATATGGTCGGTTATGAAATCCCCATCTCCACAGATCATTATGGCCATTTTGATTTGAACAACAATATCCGCCTCGCCGAGGCTTTGGAAAAATATCGCTTGGCCTGGTTTGAGGATATGGTTCCTTGGCAATATACTGAGCAATGGAAGACGATTACGAATTCTATAGAGACACCAACGACCACAGGGGAAGATATTTATCTACTAAAAGATTTCAAACCTTTGATTGAGCAGCGTGCTGTGGATATCGTTCATCCCGATTTAGCCTCCTCCGGAGGGCTTTTGGAAACGAAGCGGATTGGTGACTATGCGGAAGAGTACGGTATCGCCATGGCGATGCACCAGGCGGGTACTCCGGTTTCTTTTATGGCCAATGTACATTGTGCTGCGGCTACCCAAAACTTTTTGGCCTTGGAGCATCACTCTGTCGATGTGCCTTGGTGGGAAAGTTTAGTGAAAACGGTCGGAGGTTACAAAATGATTGATAAAGGTTTTGCCACCGTACCACTAATCGCTCCAGGTTTAGGAATCGAGTTGGATGAAGAAGTGGTCAAAGCCCATTTGCATCCTTCGGATAAGACTTTCTTTAAATCTACCGAAGAATGGAACGAATTAAGATCACATGATAGAACGTATAGTTAATAAGATTTTCCAGACACATTTAAGTGTTTAAAATATGAATATTTGAACGTGTTTTTGGAAGCAAGATTTTATGTTAGTTTGAGTTAGTTTGAGTTAGGCATGTGAACTCCCTTAATAATGAGGGAGTTCCTTGCCTTACTTAATATTATTGGCTAAATTTTTAAAAAATTTAAACAACAAAAGCTTTAATAGAACCAAAAATGAAAAATTTAAGGATAGGAATTGCCCTAATCTGCTTAGTTCTCGGGTATGAGGGTATCTCCCAGGGGGTAACGGGCTCAGCCGAATATATTAAGGAACTCACCTCAGAATGGAAAGGAGAGCGCTTCAAGGATGGGAGGCCCAAAGTCTCGGATGCCCTTTTGAAAAGAATGAAAAATATTCAGATAGAAGAAGCATGGGGATACCTACGAAGAAAAGGGTACAATAATCAGTATGAAGGGGAATGGGAAATTATACACCCAGATAGTGTTATGACTGGGCGAGTAGTAACAGCACAATACATGCCATTAAGACCCGACTATCAAAAATTAATAAAATTAAAGGGAGCCAAAGAAAATAGGGATACCATAGGCGGAAGTAATTCATGGCCGATCCAACAATTGGTTCCAGGGGATGTATACGTTGCAGATGGCTACGGAAGAATTGTTGATGGTACATTAATAGGATCCAATTTGGGAAATGCCATTTATACCAATTCCAAGAACGGGGTCATATTTGATGGCGGAGTTAGGGATGTAGCCGGGCTTTTGGATATTGAAGGTTTCAATGGATGGCACAAAGGGGCCGACCCATCTTATCTGCAAGAGCAAATGCTAACGGACATCAATGTACCCATTAGAATCGGTAGGGCTACGGTATTGCCGGGAGATGTGGTCTTGGCAAACAGACATGGTACAGTCTTTATACCGTCATACTTGGCCTCCGAATTGGTGCTTTCTTCGGAAATCGTTGGTTTAAGGGACCTTTTTGGATTCCAAAGATTACGTGAAAAAAAATATACAGCAGGCCAAATCGATACTCGATGGACCGATGAGATCAATGCTGATTTTGAAAAATGGTTAAAATCCTATCCAGATAGCAAACTGCCCATGACCAGAAAGGAACTAAACGATTATATGGCATCTAAAAATAATTAATAATCAATACGATTAAAAAATGAACAATAAGAAATCCATTAAGTTACCAAAGCCAATAAGAATAGTAGTACTGATTACCTTGGTCAGCATCTCCTGTTTTTTGTCTTTATCAGCACAAAGCAATGATAAAAATGTTGCCAAAATAGAGAATTCGGTCACAGAACTATATAAGGCAATGGTAGATAAGGATAAAACCATATTGCAGGACCTGACAATGGATAAATTAACCTATGGCCATTCTAGTGGTACTATAGAAAATAAGGCTGAATATGTAGATGGCGTACTGAACGGGGCATTCCAGTTTACGGAAATTACGCCTATGGATCAAACCATTTCTATCGTTGATAAAGTGGGTGTTGTTAGGCATATTTTCGTTGCTAAAGGAACAAACAATGGTAAGCCGGCAGATGTTCGGATTGGCTGTCTTTTGATTTTTAAAAAAGAAGGTCGATGGAAATTATTGGCAAGACAAGCATATAAACTTTAAACCGTATACTCTTGGGAAAACTAAATATCTATTCAATTTCTTTAGGCTTGGCTGGCCTTTTGTTTCTAGTAATTATCGGTATGATTTTGACGGGAAACATAGACAAAGCCGGACTCTTTGTTCTTGGTTTCTTTGCACTATTGGCACTTGGTTTCAATGGCTATGAAAAAATGAAGGGGTTAATATTTACCACTATGATTTTCGCGGGTGTTGCCGCAGCTTTATACTACCCTTCCTATTTTACCAATTTTGGTGATTTTAAGTACACGGTTTTGATTATACCTTTAATACAGGTAATCATGTTCGGTATGGGAACTACAATGAGTATTAAAGATTTTGCCGCGGTATTTCAATCGCCCAAGGGAGTTCTTATTGGGGTTTCGGCACAATTGATCGTAATGCCTATAGTGGGCTATTGTTTGGCCCAAATAAGTAATTTTCCACCTGAAATTGCGGCCGGTATTGTACTTATCGGGTGTTCGCCCAGTGGTGTAGCATCCAATGTAATGGCATTTTTGGCCAATGCTAATGTTGCCCTTTCTATTACTATTACTTCATTAGCCACATTACTCGCACCTTTTTTAACACCTTTAATGATGAAGTTATTTGCTGGCGAATTCATTGAGATTGATGTTCTGGCAATGATGTGGAGTATCGTTAAAATGATAATTATACCCATTGGTGCCGGACTACTTTTCAATAGGATATTCGGTAAAAGCGTCAAATGGTTAGGTAAGGCTATGCCTTTAATTTCCATGCTGGCCATTGGTCTAATAATTACAATAATTACGGCAGCGGGTAGGGACAGCCTGTTGGAAATTGGAGGAATTTTAATGGTTCTTGTGCTTGTGCATAACTTTTTCGGCTATTTACTGGGATACTGGTATGCCAGACTGTTCCGTATGACGGAAGAGGATTCAAGAACAATTGCCATTGAAGTAGGTATGCAGAACGCGGGTCTGGCCTCTGGTATTGCCAACAGTCTTGGCAAAATTGCTACTATGGGATTGGCTCCTGCAGTTTTCGGACCGTTGATGAACATAACGGGTTCTATACTTGCCTCGTATTGGCACGGAAAGCCCACGGAGATAGAATCTAAAGTTTTGGAAACTAATTAAAGGAAATAATTAAATCATATTAACAATAATCGAAAGAACCAATGAAAAATTCAAGAAGATCTTTTATATCAAAATCACTAATGGCCGGTGCCGGTTTGGGTATGGTTTCAAGTACCTATGGTAACGAGTATGTAACGGCTATTGACAAAAACCCTAAGCTTTCTGCACCCTCGGATTTAAAGATTACGGATGTAAAATGTGGTTTTATTCGCCGTGGTAGTGGTCTGTTTGTGAAAATACATACCAATCAGGGAATTTATGGTTGTGGAGAGGGGGTGGATGCAGTACCCGGTACCTACCACCTGGTCAAAAGAATGGGCTTTTTTCTAAGGGACAAAAGTCCGTTCAATGTTCATAAAATATTTGAAGATATTCGCCGTGCAGGTCATTTCGGAGGTGCGCAGTCAGGTACTTACGTAGCTGTTCTTTCTGCTATAGAAACTGCTTTATGGGATTTGGCGGGCAAAGCTTTGGACTTGCCTGTTTATAAATTATTAGGTGGAAAATTTAGGGATAAGGTAAGGGTATATTGTGACACTGCCTTGTATCGTGTTCGTTTCCCGTCACCGGACGATTTTGCCACTGCGGCCAAGGATGCCATAAGCAACTGGGGCTTTAACGCACTGAAGTTTGATTTGGACTATGCCAGTGACCCGGATAAATATGACCGTTATAATTGGACCGCTAGTCCTGGGGAAATCATAAGAATGTATGACCAACTTGCTGCAGTAAGGGAAGCCGTTGGCCCAAAAATAGACCTTTGTGTTGATATGCATGGGCGATATGATCATGTTACGGCCCAGACCATTGCAAAAAAGGTGGAAGATTTAAACCTGACTTGGTTGGAGGAACCAATTCCTGCTGAAAATTTTGATGCCTTTAAAACCCTTACCGAAGAAACCAGTACTCCAATTTCTGCAGGAGAAAATGTGTATCTAGGTCATGGATTTAAACAGTTGTTGGACAATGGCGTAGATATTATTATGCCAGACCTTCAAAAATGTGGAGGTCTTGGTGAAGGTCAACGTATAGCGAACTTAGCTAATCTGTACTATGTTCCCTTCTCACCGCATATGGTTGCTTCTTTCTTGGGTGCCATGGCTTGCGCACATGTTTGTGTCACTGTGCCCAATTTCCATTTAATGGAATGGCAATCCTATTTCCATACCGACCCGATGTTTAAGGAAATCGTTACGTATGACGAGGGGGACTGGGTTAAGGATAGTTTTGTTACCGTTTCAGAAAAACCAGGTATTGGAGTAGACATCAATGAAGATGCCATGCGAAAATATGCTCCGGAAGGAATACCGTTTTTTGAATAATTAATAACACATTAAATAGAGACGATTATGTTACGAAAAAAGTATATGCTCATAGTGGTTCTTGTCGGTCTGGCAACCCAGATGATGGGGCAACAGATTAGTAAGGAAGAACTGATATTTTTAACTCCCCAATGGACGGGAGAACGTTTTGATGATGGTAGGCCCAAAGTGTCTGATGCACTTTTGGAAAGAATGAAATCTGTTAGCGTTGAGGAAGCTTGGGCTGTTATGAAGAATGAAGGGTACAGATATCAAATTGCCGAAGGTTGGAAAATGATCAATCCGGATAGCGTACTTGTAGGGCGTGCGGTTACGGCAACCTTTATGCCAGGTCGGCCCGATGTATGGAAAGCCATCGATGATCGAGGAAAGGCCCAGGGAAAGCGAGGACAGAATACGTGGCCCGTAGATATTTTGGTGAAGGGCGATGTGTATGTGGCCGATCAATTTGGCGCGGACAAGGATGGTCCTACTATAGGTGATAACGTGGGCAATGCCATATATGCCAAATCTGGAAACGGGATTGTTTATGATGGTGCACTAAGGGATGTAGAGGGACTCATGGAAATAGGTGGTTTTACCTCTTATTATACTAGTTATGATGCTTCACACCATAATCCACCAGGGGATTTGAATACGATGCTCATCGGAATCAATCAACCTACTAGGATTAGGACGGTAACCGTAATGCCCGGCGATGTAGTACTAGGTAAAATGGGAGTGGTAACCTTTATACCTCCACATTTAGCGGAGAAAGTAGCCACCGTTTCCGAAGTCGTTCGTTTACGGGACATGTTCGGACACCTACGCATCAAGGAAGGTGTCTATACCGCAGGGCAGATTGATACGCGTTGGGCCGATGAAATTGAAAAGGATTTTAGCAAATGGCTGAACGAGCATATTGATGATCTCCCCGTATCTAGGGAACAGATTCAAGAAATCTTAAAAAAACGCACGTGGTAAGTTAATATAGACATCAAGAGGGTATTTTTAAGATAAAACTATTTTAAAAATCTATTCCTTACTTTCATGAAAATCAGATAGGATTCATATTTTTTTTGTCCAATTGATATGGGAAGTAGGAAAATTGATGTACAATGTAATTGATTTGAAGAACATGTAACTATGGAAAACCAAAGAAGAATTTTCATCAAAAAAGCCGGGATAATAGGTGCTGCAACGGCGTTTTCACCAAACGTATTATTATCGGCTACGGATTCTAAAAAAGAGAAATTAGGGGTGGCCCTAGTTGGATTGGGTTATTATAGCACTGACCTTTTGGCCCCAGCATTGCAATTGACCAAAAATTGTGAATTAAAGGGGATTGTTACGGGAAGCCCGGAGAAAATTCCAATATGGCAGGAAAAGTATGGCATCGAGGATAAGAACGTCTATAACTATGGTAATTTTGACTCCATTTCCAATAACCCGGACATTGATGTTATCTATGTCGTGTTGCCTCCTGCCATGCATGCGGAGTATACCATACGTGCTGCCAACACAGGAAAACATGTATGGTGCGAAAAACCTATGGCACCTTCTGTAGCTGAATGTGAAGCCATGATCAAAGCATGTAACGACAATAAGGTAAAACTGACTATAGGGTATCGATGTCAGCACGACACAAACATACAGGCTTACATGAACGTTGCCAAGGAACACCCTTTTGGAAAGGTGAAAATGGTCACTTCCGCTGCTGGGTATTTTGATGGTAGAACAAACCATTGGAAACAGAACAAGGCTTTGGGAGGCGGTGCAATGGGGGATATGGGTGTTTACGCCTTACAAGGAGCCAGGCTGGCCACTGGAGAAGAACCCATTTCCGTTCTGGCACAAGCTTCCACTACACGACCTGAAATTTATCACGAAGTGGAAGAGACCATGATGTTTCAATTAGAATTTCCGAGTGGTGCCAGGGCTTCCTGTCAAACCAGTTTTGGGATAAACATGAACCATCTACAGGTCAATTATGAAAAAGGATGGCTCAAAATGGAGCCCCATTCTTCCTATAATGGCAACAGCGGCAGTATGTCCGACGGTACCATAATTAATTTTCCCATAGAAAACCAACAGGCAAAACAAATGGATGAAGATGCATGGGCCATAATGAACCAACAATCTTTATTAGTTCCCGGAGAGGAAGGCTTGCGTGATATTAGGGTCGTGGAGGCAATTTACAAGTCGGCAAATCAAAACTGTGCTGTAAAAATATAATCATTAGGGTTTGTGGCATTAATTTGCTTTAAACCCTATGCTTTCTTGTTGGCTGAAATATGAACTTCCATATGAAATCCGACAAAATATAATGGTATATTGGATTGAAGTTTTTGGTATGTGGATGGTTTGCTATATACTAAAGAAAAATACAATTGATGAAATATATAGTCTGCGAGGAGCCCAACCATTTTGTATTGAACGAAAAGGATGTCCCGATAAGAAAAAAAGGGGAAGCCTTACTAAAAGTTCACCGTGTAGGAATATGCGGCACTGATCTACATGCGTATAAGGGTAACCAGGCATTTTTTAAATATCCACGGATACTGGGGCATGAACTTGCCGCGGAAGTATTGGAAATAGGAGAAAATAAACAAGGCCTGAAAGTTGGAGACCATGTAATCATTATGCCCTATGTTAGTTGCGGTACTTGTGTAGCCTGCAAAAATGGTAAAACGAACTGCTGTACAAACATTAACGTGCTAGGCGTCCATGTAGATGGTGGAATGCAAGAAATGATTAGCGTTCGAACCGATTTGTTAATTCCGGCAGGAAATCTCTCCTTTAATCAAATGGCTATCATTGAACCTTTGGCCATTGGGGCTCATGCCCTTAGAAGGGCAGGGGTACAAAAAGGAGAATCTGTTGTTGTAATCGGTTGTGGTCCCATCGGTATTGGTTTAATGAAACTTGCACAAATAATTGGCGCAAACGTAATTGCCTTGGATGTCAATAGAGACCGATTAAACTATGCAAAGAATGAAATAGGGGTAGCCCATACTTTGCATGTTCAAGAGAATCCACAAGGAAAAATAGCGGAAATCACTAACGGGGATATGGCAACTTCCGTTTTTGATGCAACTGGAAACCGCAAGGCCTTAGAGACGGGTATCGATTATATGTCGCACGGGGGCAGATACGTTTTAGTAGGACTTTCCAAAGGGGAGTTGACCTATAGTCACCCGCAAATCCATGCTAAGGAAACTTCACTTTTGTGCAGTAGAAATGCAACGTTGGAGGATTTTAAGTTTGTAATAGAACATATAAAGGAATTTCCGACCGATACTTTTGTAACACATGAAGTACATTTTTCGGAAATGATAGCAAATTTTGATTCTTGGTTACTTCCGGAAACGGGTGTTGTAAAGGCGATGGTCACTTTTGACTGAAATAAGGGTATGACATGATTATAGATGCACATCAACACTTCTGGATGTATGAAGCTGAAAAACATGCATGGATAGATGATGAAATGTCCAGTATACGAAGGAACTTTCTACCGTCGGACTTAAAACCATTATATGAGAAAAATGGTGTTACTGGTTGTATTGCGGTACAAGCGGATCAGACCCTGAAAGAGAATGACTTTTTGTTGGAGCAGGCAAGAAAGCACGATTTTATTAAAGGAATTATAGGGTGGATAGATTTACGTAGTAATGAATTGGAGAATGATTTGGATAATTATGCTCAGTATCCAATAATTAAAGGATATCGCCACGTCGTTCAGGCCGAATCAGACCCATTGTTTCTACTTAGAAATGAATTTTTAAGAGGTATTTCGGAACTTCAAAAAAGAGATTTGGTCTATGAAATTTTGGTGTTTCCGCACCAACTGCCCTCCGTTTTGGAATTTGTAAAACACTTCCCTGATATTACATTTGTCCTTGACCACATGGCTAAACCATACATTAAGGAAGGTTTTTTTGAAGCTTGGGCCTTATTGATGAGAGAAATAGGGCGAATCGAAAATGTAAACTGTAAGGTGTCAGGTTTAATTACGGAAGCCGATTACCAAACTTGGACCGAGCAAGAAATATTACCTTACCTGGGATTGGTATTGGAAGCTTTTGGTCCAAAGCGAATTCTTTATGGTTCGGATTGGCCCGTTTGTTTGATAGCTGGAGAATATAAGGAGGTCCTGGCATTGGCCAAAAATTTCGCCGATAAACTGTCGGCAAATGAGCAACGGGATTTTTTTTATCACAATGCCCAACGAGTTTATAATTTAATAAATTGATGTCGTATGGATTTAAATCTTAAAAATAAAGTTGTTGTAGTAACAGGTTCTGCGGGAATGGAAGGAAGTATAGGCCATGCCATTATTTTTGCGTTGGCCACTGAGGGAGCTATTCCGGTTTTGATAGATAGAAATAAACGAGGGTTCGAATATGCAAAACAACTTCAGAAAATTCATTCGGAGTCCTCTTTTTATCAGACCGATTTAACCGATGCTTCACAAATTGAGGATGCCATAATCAGGATTTCGGAAAAGTATGGTAGGATTGATGCTATAATCAATAACGTAGGGGTCAATGACGGTGCTTCATTGGAAAGTTCCATCGATGATTTTATGGATTCCCTTCGGCTAAATTTGGTCAGTTTTTTCGCGGTTGTAAAGTTTGCACTTCCACTTTTAAAAAAGAGTAAAGGTGCTATTTTGAATATTGGTTCCAAAGTGGCATTGACGGGGCAAGGAGGAACTTCGGGATATGCGGCGGCCAAAGGTGGTGTGTTGGGTCTAACGAGGGAATGGGCCGTTGATCTAATCGGATATGGTATAAGAAGCAATGCACTGATTATAGCAGAATGTTATACTCCGGCTTATGAAACATGGATAGAATCACTGGAAAATGGAGCTGCGAAATTGAATTCCATAAAAAATACGATTCCATTGGAGTCAAGAATGACTACGCCAGAAGAAATCGCGAATACAGCCCTTTTCGTGATTTCGAACAAATCCTCACATACCACGGGTCAATTTGTCTTTGTGGATGGGGGATATGTCCATTTGGACAGGGCGCTGCTTCCTTCAAAATGAAATAACCAACTCAATAACCATGACCAAGAATAATACTGCTCCATTAGTAAAAAAGGCCATTTTAGTTCCCTTTATTTTAATTACCTCACTTTTTGCTCTTTGGGGCTTTGCCAATGATATTACAAATCCAATGGTTTCCGCTTTCAAAAAGGTGCTGGAACTGGATAATTTTCAAGCCTCCCTAGTGCAACTGGCTTTCTATGGCGGGTATTTTACCATGGCACTTCCCGCGGCTATTTTTGTGAACCGGTACTCCTATAAAAAAGGAATTCTAATGGGTTTGGCATTGTATGCCATTGGTGCCCTACTTTTTTATCCCGCTGCCGCCTATGAGGAATTCGGTTTTTTTCTTGCCGCTTTGTATATCTTGACTTTTGGGTTAGCGTTTCTAGAAACCACTGCCAACCCTTACATTTTATCCATGGGGTCTGAGGAGACTGCAACAAGAAGATTGAATTTGGCCCAAGCTTTTAATCCAGTCGGTGCCTTATTGGGACTAGTAGTAGCACAAAAATTCATTTTGGCCGCACTACAATCCGACGATTTGTTGCCCAATGGCGAACCCGTTTATGGCACATTGACCGAAAGTGCCAAAGAATTGGTAAGAACCTCTGATTTATCGGTAATTAGGAATCCATATGTTATTTTGGGTTTGGTGGTCATCGCATTTTTTGTGATCATAGCTGTCATGAAAATGCCACATAATGAAAGGCAAGAAGGAAAAGTAGTCATTGGGGACTCCATCAAAAGACTGTTCAAATCCAAAAAATTTGTTGGAGGAGTGGTGGCACAGGCCTTTTATGTGGGCGCCCAAATTATGTGCTGGACGTATCTTTATCAATATGCGGAATCTTTTGGTATAGATAATGCCACTGCCGTCAATTACGGTATTGCCGCTTTGGTGATCTTTTTATCCGGTAGGTGGGTAGGTACGGCATTGCTTCGTTCCATAAGCCCCGGTAAATTATTGTTCTTCTTTGCTCTGGGTGCGTCGCTATGTACTTTGGTCACCATATTTGTTCCAGGAATAGTCGGACTTTATGCCCTTGTAGGAATCTCTTTTTTCATGTCAATAATGTTTCCAACCATTTATGGAATTGCATTGGAAGGGCAGGGTGATGATTCCAAGTTCGGGGCTGCATTTTTGGTCATGGCAATAGTGGGAGGTGCGTTAATGCCCACATTGCAAGGTCTTATTTTGGATTTGGGCGGAACCGGTTATACCGATGTCAATATATTAGGTGTTCCTGAAGTTAACTTTTCCTTTGTATTGCCATTGGGCTGTTTTGTTTTAGTGGCGCTATATGCACGTAACGTATATGCAAAATATAACCTTTAATCAATGAAAACTGCGAGACGTTTTTGTTATGCCTGCGATTTGGTAAAGGATTCAAATTTAATCGCACAATACAAGGAGTATCACTCAGTGGGCAAAGTTTGGCCAGAAATTACGGAAAGTATAAAAGCGGCGGGTATTGTGGATATGGAAATCTTTTTGGTGGAAAATCGATTGTTCATGATTGTAGAGGTCGACGAGACCTTTAGTCCGGAACGAAAGAAAAAAATGGATGATGAAAACCCCAAAGTTAAAGAATGGGAACAGTTGATGTGGAAGTTTCAGCAAGCACTACCATCTGCTACAAAAGGTGAAAAGTGGGTGGCCACAGAACGGATTTTTAAATTGGATTGACACCCTATTAAATGTATTTTGTAAATAACTAATTTGTTTTTGATTCCACCTAATACTAAATAGTAAAGGCTACATGTCCGAGTCCGAACAAAAACTATTGCATCAATTCAAAAGCCGACTTTAAAAAGTCGGCTTTTGAATTTTAAAACTAAAAAAAGATAGTTAGTCCTATAAAAGCATTATCAATCATCTTTCTTGGAGTTTTCCCATTTCTCTACCATAGGCTTCAAAATATCATCTTCAACTCCATATACTTTTCCTTCTTTGGCAAGTGGCATAAACTCATCAACATATTGTTGGCTTAGAGCTTCCGAGTCACCATATTGCTCTCGAAGTTCATCCAGTTTTTGGTGCAAGTCCTTTTGTATTTCTGCATAGGCAGGATCGTCATAATAATTATGTTGTTCCAAAGGGTCTTTTTTCCTATCGATCAATTCCCAATAATCCAGGTCAAAATAATAGTGTATCAATTTGTAATCCTTGGTGATTGCTGCATAGTGCCTGTTTACGTTATGTTCCGATGGATGCTCATAATAGTGATAATAGACGGCTTCTCGGTCCCAATTATCCAAATCACCCGTTAGCACTGGAATTAAACTCTTTCCCTGCATGTCAGCAGGTTGCGCTACACCGGCCACATCCAAAAATGTTTGTGCAAAATCCAAATTTTGAACAAGTTCATCAGAAACTGCGCCAGCCTTAACTCTATTAGGCCACGAAACCAACAAGGGTGTTTTTAAACTTTCATCGTATACAAATCGCTTGTCGAACCAACCGTGTTCACCTAAATAGAATCCTTGATCTGAAGTATAGACAATAATAGTATTCTCCATCATATTATTGGCTTCCAAATAACCCAAAACCCGACCCACATTTTCATCAACGGATTTAATAGTGCCCAGGTAATCTTGCATATACCTCTGGTAGCGCCATTTGGCAAGATCTTTATCCGTCATATTCGGATATCGCTCTATAAATTCATCGGCAATTACGGTATAGAATTTGTCAAAATTTGCCTTTTGAGTGGAGTCCAGTCTTCCAACCGTCATCTCATATCGAAGCTTGTCGAAACCGATTTGTTCTTCCAAACCCATTTCATCCATCACCTCTGGATACAGTTTACTGTCTGCTGCCCAGCCCATATCGCCATGGATATTCATTTTAGCGACCTTGGCTGCGGGCATCCCTTCATGGTCATCGAATAAGGTAGCTGGTTCTTCAAACGTTTTCTGGGTAAACTCTTGCATATGTCTTTCTGCCATGAGCCACGAACGGTGCGGCGCTTTGTGCAGGTACATAAGCATGAACGGAGCATCCATTTTGCGTTCATTATCGAGCCAGTCCAAAGTCATATCGGTAACAATATCCGTCACATATCCCTTAACATTAATCTCACCTTCATTTTTGGTGATAAAGTCCGGATTGTAATAAGACCCTTGTCCCGGTAATATTTTAAACTGGTCAAAACCTTTCGGGTTGTTGCCAAAATGTAGTTTACCGAACATCGCGGTTTGGTATCCTGCTTTTTGCAACAATTGTGGAAAGGTGACATTGGTGGTGTCGAAAGGGGATACATTATCTACCTTGCCATTTTTATGGGAGTGCTTTCCGGTTAGAATAGTGGCCCTAGAAGGCGCACATATAGAATTGGTGACACTGGCATTGGTAAACAACATACCCATTTTAGCAATTCTATCTATGTTGGGTGTTTCTATCAAGCTATTATCATAGGCGGAAATAGCTTGGTAGGCATGGTCGTCCGACATGATAAACACAATATTGGGCCGCTGGGCTTCCTCTTTGTCTTCGGACTTGCTCTCAGATTTACAACTTATTAAAAGGGTAAGTAGTAAAACAAAGTTTATAGATACTACTAGCCTTTTCATTGAAATATTGGGTTGATAGATTTTCATTATCATTGTTTAATTATGTAACTTCTCTGGGTTGTAAGATAGTCAATATGCTTGGTTTTTACTGTGGTGTGTTGTGTATTTTCACTGTTATTGAAACAATAACTTTTGCTTTCCGAAGTCAACTAGATGTACAAAAATTAATAAGATATGAAGGAGTTTCAATTAAAAACCACTGCCAGAACGTATAGCATTTTAAAAATAGCAGCTAGATATTCTTTGAGTGCTCTAATGCTGTTGTTTTTTCAAGGACATTGTCAAGAACGGAAGCCAAGCTTGGAAAAACCTAATGTAATTATCATTTTCGCCGATGATCTGGGATACGGAGACTTGAGTTCTTATGGTCATCCTACCATTAGGACAACTAATCTTGACCAAATGGCTGCAGAAGGTCAAAAATGGACTAATTTTTATGTGGGAGCCAGTGTTTGTACCCCAAGTAGGGCGGCCTTGTTGACCGGTAGGCTTCCAATAAGGAGCGGTATGGCGAGTTCCATGAACCGAGTTCTTTTTCCGGATTCCCATAATGGTCTGCCACAGTCAGAGTTGACTTTGGCAGAACAGATGAAAAAAGGGGGGTATGCCACGGCAGCGATTGGCAAGTGGCATTTAGGGCACAAAGCCGAATACTTGCCAACAAGTCATGGTTTTGATTCCTATTACGGAATACCCTATAGCAATGATATGGACAACATAACACCGTTCCGATCCGCTGGAGGATATTTTAGCTTTTGGAAATCTGAGGAAAGAAAGGACATTAATACGTTTAATGTTCCCTTAATGAGAGATACGGAAATTATTGAGCGACCTGCCGAACAACATACCATTACCAAACGGTATACCGAAGAAGCTATAAAGTTCATCAATGAAAAGAAGGAAGAACCGTTCTTTCTATACTTTGCCCATAACCTCCCCCATGTTCCTTTGTTTGCTTCAAAGGATTTTGAAGGAACAAGTCCAAGGGGCATTTATGGCGATGTGGTCGAGGAAATTGACCATAGTGTTGGGCAAATCCTTGACGAACTGAAAAAGACGGGGCTCGATAAAAATACAATCGTGGTATTTACTTCTGATAATGGTCCTTGGCTCATTATGAACGAAGAAGGAGGCAGCGCAGGCCTATTGCGAAGTGGAAAGGGCTCTACTTGGGAAGGTGGAATGCGAGAGCCGTGTATTTTTTGGGCTCCAGGTCGCATTGAACCAGGAATAGTTACCGATTTGGGCAGTACTTTGGATTTGTTTACCACGTTTAGCAAAATTGCTGGTGTCGATATCCCGAATGACAGGATTGTGGATGGTGTAGACCTCGCGCCAGTTCTTTTTAATAATAAGACCAGTACGAGAAAGGATATGTTCTATTATCGAGGTGATAAATTATACGCTGTAAGGGTCGGGGATTATAAGGCTCACTTTCTAACCCAAGAACCTTATAGTGGTCCGGAAGTGGAGGAACATAAAACTCCGTTATTGTACAATCTTAGTATTGACCCTTCTGAAAAGTATGATATTTCCGAGGCCAATCCAGAAATTATGGCAAAAATGATGAAAGTGGTAAAGGACCATAACGAGAAAATGGTAAAAGGACCCGATATGCTAAAGGATAGAGGATAATAGTTGTTTGAGTTAATTCGGCCTTGCTTTCTTTTTTAGCTTTAATCTGCTAATTTTTATGTTTAGCATTCCAAATATCGATTTTCAGTTCAATTAGAATCCTAATAAATACAAGTACTATTTCTCCAATGGCATAAAATAGATATTTACTGAACTTATTTTCTGTGAGGAGTCTTTGGCTGATATGTTTAAAGAACTTGATCATTGTAAAGAAGGGTCGGTAGTTGTTTCAACAAGATAGGTAAATATTTAGTTGCTGCTTTTTAAGCCATTGAATAGCGAAAGTTTTGATGTTTATTAGATAGCCTATTAACAATTGTTCCATAGTTGAAATTAGGATTTTCCATATGGGCCTACGAAGGTGACCATCTATTTTGTAATTTTAGAAAAAGTAGGGTAGATGCCAACCACCGAACAATGTAAAAACTGCGAACGAACGTTCGATACAGACTATGAATATTGCCCGTATTGCGGTATGGAAGCTACGGACAACCTTACCGTTGGTGTCCTTTTTAGTAATACCATAGAAAATTACTTTTCCATAGATGCCAGATTCTTTAGGAGCTTTGTTACCCTTATGGTAAAACCGGGTGTACTCGCTCGGCGGTTTGTAGATGGGAAACGACTTAAATACCTGCACCCTGCGCAGTTTTATCTCTTTATATCGGTGGTGTTTTTCTTTGTTTTTTCCTTTAGCGTACGTCAAGCGGATAATGAGGTTTCCGAGGCCATAAAAAAGGGCTTAGAGCAGGAAATAAATATAGATTCTATTGCCGTTAATGTAGATTCGCTGGACATGGCAGAAGCCAAAGTTGCTCTTAAAAAGAATCAAAAAATTGTTGGTATGTCCGATGAAAAATTAATGGAATTGGATTCTGTTATGAGCTCAGATTCTGGGGTGCCAAATATATCACTGGGTTTTAAACGTAAGTTATTGGACTCCCTAATTGCCGTGGGAGCACCTTTAGATCAAAAATTGGAGGCCATGGGAATGGACAAGGATACTAATGCCTTTGGACGAAGGTTTTATGCCCAGATGTTGAAGTTTTATGAAAAACAGGGCGGAGGTATTGTTCAGGTATTATATGATACCATTCCCATTGCAATGTTTCTCCTTTTACCGCTTTTTGCCGTATTCCTAAAAATATTCTACTGGAAACCGGCCACTTTTGCACACCATTTGGTGTTTAGCTTTTATTTCTTCACGTTTATATTCACCTCATTCTGTGTTATGCTTTTAGTAAATAAAGTGTGGGAGATTCCAATTTGGATAGAAGTGTTAATTTGTTTCTCATTTATTCTTTACTTAATAATTGCCTTACGGAATTTTTATAGAAGTTCTTGGTTGGGGGCTTTCTTTAAGGCCAATATCATCTCATTTTTATATATGAGTATCATTGTGCCAGTAGCCGCAATAGGCATTATTATGGTGGCCTTTATGCTGTATTGAACCTATCGGATTCAAGATTTACTTATCTACAGCTTGGTTGGTATGAATCTCTTTAATTAACCGTCATTTGTTTAAGTTCCAAATCAATTTTTTTTAAGGCGTCATATTGCATTTCTTTAATATGTATTGTCCAATTTACTAACGCCTTAACATCAATTTCTAAAATAAAAAATAAGTTTTCATTTTTTAAATTGCCGAATATCTTATCGGTATTTGCAGCAAAATCGCTGTTGTAAATTCCATCATACTCCAACAATGGATAATTTTCAATTAAGATGGGTAGGATATGAGTATTGAATATTTCGTCTTGCGAACTGTAAAGTTCATCATATTTTTTTATTGTTGAATCCCAATATCTGACGATATCTTTTACAGAATCATTTTGGATTAACTCAATTTTTCCCGATGAAATAACTGATTCAATAATATTTTTTATTGGGTCATATTTCCAGTCTGCCTGTAATTCACCGAATAAGATTTTTAAAGAATCTGTGCTTAATTCACTACTTGTTTTAAATTGTGTTTTTAAAGCCTTGGCAGCATTTAGCCTTTTAGTGTGAAAGAGAATGATTGGGTCAATGCGCTTATTATGATTTTCGAATTCCGTTTTCAATCTCAATAAAATTTTATGCGCTTCTTTTTGGTTTTGTCTTTCCTCGTTCCATTCATTGATTTGCAATGCCAACAAAATACCTATAACTACCAATACAATTTCGCCAATGCCATATAAGAGGTATTTACTGAATTTGGTTTCAGAGAGTAGGCGTTGACGGATTTTCCGAAAGAATTTAATCATTGGTTTTTAGGAGATTTATAAATGTTTTTTTCACCTTCCTTTTCTTGGATTATTCAGCTAATAATTGTGAAGAATTTTCCGACTGTTTTTTTATTAGCTCTCCAAACTTTATTAGGTTATAGCAGAGATCATGAACATTGGTTAAAACATTGTGTTGGTGCAGTAAACCTTGTGCTTTGATATTTTTATCGTGTGATACACCAACTATTTTAAAAAATTCCCCTTTTGAACGATCATAATCGATGTACTTATTTCTTTCGTTGATTTCATGCTTTATATCATCTATTGTTTTTTCAATAATGATCTGTAAAAATTTTTGGGAATTAAATAATTCACTTAGTGACCCTTTTTGTTCTTCATTTAATAAGGTAGTATTTCCTGAAGACTGCATATCCGCGAAAGTGTAATTGACGGGTAAGTATCTAAAGAAATCCCATTGTACAATTTTTGAGTTGTCGATGTGCTCCGAAAGTGAATATTCGACCCTATCAAAATTGTCAAAATAGGCATCTATATTTTTTTGCATCGCCTGGCAATTTTTAATTAACTTATCTAGGTTTTTCACATCGGCGGTAATATCAGAAATAAGGTTTTCCGAATATTCTTTCGATTTTAATTTTGATTTCTTTCCTTCATTCCAATTATTTATGGAAAGAGCAATTAGAATTCCAATCACCACAAGCACAATCTCACCAACAGCATAGAGCAGGTATTTGCTGAACTTATTTTCAGTGAGTAGACGTTTTCTGATTTTTCTAAAGAATTTTATCATTGGATTACATTTAAAACACCGTCTATATTCTAGATATAATTTTTAATTGATATGGAATATTTTATTATCGTATTTTAAGTTCATCGTCAATTAATTGGATTACATTTTTAATTTCCTGTATGGTCCAATTGGAAACTTCCTTCCTCTCTAAATTTTGTTTTTTATTCCATTTGACAAATTCAATAAATTTTTGATTTTCACATAAAGCATAATAATCTATAGGAGTAGCGTTTTTCTCCCATTCTATATCTATGAAATTGTCAAAAAAAAATTCATTGAATTTTTCTGCCTTTTTCACATCAATATTATTGCGAGTAAATGCTGAGAATCTGTAGTTTATGACGTATAATTTCTGGTACTTTTCTCTCAAAGAATCATTCCTAATAATGCCAAACCCTATACTTTTCAAATTGTCATAAGCTGATGTATTGGGCATATGTAATCTATAAGAAGATAGATTGCCGAAATGTATATCCAAGGAATCGCTATAGGGTAATTTATTCACAAGGTGTTCAATTATTATATCACTAGAATTTATGGCGTTTTTAATTGCATAATTTTCATTTTCATATACTAAATCTTCTGTAAGCGTTTTTTTTATTTGTCTTAAGATACCCAACTCAACTTCTCTTTCTTTACTTTCTTCATTCCAATTATTTACTTGAAGTGCTAGTAAAATACCAATCATCACTAGCGCAATCTCCCCAATAGCATAGAGCAGATATTTACTGAACTTGTTTTCAGAAAGTAGTTTTTGACGGATATGGCGGAAGAATTTAATCATGGCTCATGAAGTTCTCTATTGATCATTTGTATTAATTTTTCTATTTCTACATTGGTTAAATCCCGTAATCTCATTTGCTCAGTGTTTTCCCTTCTCGTCGTCAATAGCATTTCATGAAATTCATTGTTTTTGGTTAGGGCTTGATAATCAATTGGTGTAGCATTCTTTTGCCAGATAAAATTGCGGAAATGTTTTTTGTAAAATTCTTTAAATACTATGGCGTTATTGTACGCCAATTCATTTCTCTGAAATTCTATAAGACTATAATTGAAAGCAAATAAATTTTGATAGTTTTCGCGTAAAGTATCGTTGGAGATAATATCAAAACCTATGCTCTTCAAATTTTCATAAGCAGTGGTATTGGGCATGTAGCGCGTATAAGCCGGTATCCATCCAAAATAGTAATCCAAACTATCAGTATAGGGTTTGGCCTGTTCTAAATGTTCCAAGATAACATTATTGGCTTTTAAAGCATTTTCAATTACTTGTTTTGGATAATACTGTTGTAGATTGGATTCCAAATTTCGTTTCATATGAAGTAAAATCTCTCTTTCCTTTGCTTTTATTTTATTGCCTTCATTCCAATTGTTAATAGAAAGCGCAATTAGGATTCCGATAACGACTAAAATAATCTCCCCAATAGCATAGAGCAGGTATTTACTGAACTTATTTTCAGTGAGCAGCTTTTGACGGATTCGTCTAAAGAATTTTATCATTGATTAGCGGTTTTTCGTATTGCAGTACATCGGAAGTCTGTCCTAAAACCACCTATGGTTCTTAAATGTACGGTTTTCTGTTGTACCAAGGTTATGCGTAAGAGTTTGATATTAGGTGTTTTAAAATGAAAAAGTCAAAAATATATCGCCAAGGAGACCTGTACGTCCGTATAATTCGCAATAATTATACTTTTAACCTTAATTTGTTTTCTACTTTAGAGTCTTGTATAGAACTACAAAGGGTTTTTAATTGTTGCTATATATTTCGTTCAAGGTGTTGTCTTTTTTAAAATATCAGATTAAAGATGATTTGGTGTAGTGTCCAAATTGTTAGAATGAAAATATAGGGGCGATAATTTTTTTTATTCTTTTTATCTAAAAAAATTAAACTTATTAATATGACGTAGATTAATCCGTATTGTATGTTTTGGGATACACCTGGTGATAGTTCTAAAATATTTGGACCAATGCGACCAAGTGTTGGCCCCAAAAAAACAGTCGCGGTTCCTATAATGTACCGCATATGTTTTGCGGTATTCCTCTTATTAAACATAGCCAATGCATAAAATAGAATCAACAGCACGCTATCGGCTAATGGAAAGAACAAAAACAGGGGTGCATCTGAATTTATGATTCGAATTATTTGGGGAACAAAAGACAAAATCAGAAGCGGAAAGACTACATAGGATAGTTTTCCAAGTTTTCTATGTAATTGGTGTTTTTTGTTCGCAATGAGAAGAGGTTGAACTATGAGCAGGAGTATCCAAATAGAGGAGATTAGTGCATGGAGGTGAATGAACGTGGTTATGTTCTCTTCAAAATTTGGAAATTGAACAAAATACGATTTATAAAACCCCAAGAATATCAATGGGATCATGAGCAAAAAGAAGTAGCCTAATTTTTTATATGCTTTTTCCATAGTTTAAGTTATTATTGTTTAATCATGATAGTTTTGTAAAAGCCCATGTGGGTTGGTCTTAATAGATTATATTATCCAATATTCTATACAGGTTACGCTCCATCCTATCAAATTTATTATCCGTAAAGAAAACCGCATGAACCTCTTTTCGAAAGGCTATAAGTTCCATATGGGAGAAATAGTGCAAGTGCACATTTTGTTGGATTTTTTCAAGACTTTCGTCCTCAGAATCGTTTCCGAACTCCTTTTGCATCTTTTTAAAGGTTTCCTTGTCCGTTTTCGATTTTATTAAATCCAGTTCTTCATCGGTTACATTGGAATCTGCATTTGCACATAGCAATAGAATATAAATTTGCAGTTCTTTTTTGGACCATTTGTTTTTACTTGTTTCCATAGTAGTTTTTTTGTTGAACACCGTATTTTCTGTATTGCCAATGGCTTTTAATGAAATTGTATCCTTATTTATTTGAGTAGTATATTGTTGTTAAGGCTGATTATCCTGGCACTTGTACCACTTTTATATTGTGATATGCTTCTCAGAGCAATGATTGCTGTATGGATGAGCTATTTCAGCTTTAAGTAATTGGAGTCATGAAATCTAAAGCAATTCATTAAATAAAAACCCAGGTCACCCTGGGTTTTATTAGCACCGGTTAATTAAGATAATAAGCTAATTCAAAATCGTATTATTGCCGGGTCGCTGACATTACCTTGGCACTTGGCCCACTGAGATCTTTTCTTAGTGTCCATATTTCAGTTCGGTCACCATCGGTAGTAGCCTCTACATCTGCCATGAATTGTTGAAGACTTCCAGTCCCATGAACGGATTCGAAATCCTGTGCAAAAGTATCTTCTTCGCCCAACCAAGAAGAATTATTAAAGAAGTCTACCCAAGCGAAATCCATACCGTCCATATTATTCATTTCATTGGAGTAGATTCCATAAATCTGATCAGGCCTTTTTTCCAAATACATTTTAACCACCTTTTTTAGCACTTTTTCCATAAATTCCTGTTCTTTAAATCGCTTTACATCTATCATAAAGACCGATACTTTATTGATTTCAAAGTCTTTAGAGAAGTTGGAGAGTTCAGGATGCATTTTCATATAATTTACCTCAACGTCCGGGGTCATGTATTTAGTTATGTTTTTATCATTGTCATCTGTATGTTCTTGGCTCGATGGTCTTGCATCCATTGCACTCCAAGGTAATGGCCCCATAACCAACATATATTTACCGGCATTTTTACCATTAAGAATGTTATAGACCCTGGCGCCGTAGGGTCCATCTGCATGGAATTTTTTATTATGGGCGGCAATACCGGCTTCGAATTCCTTGATGTTTTCAGAATTCACGGTAAGCATCACATTTTCAATAATCAAAGATTCATTTGTTTGCGCTACGGCCAATAAGGGTAATAGCAATAGGGTACACATTAATTTTTTCATTGTTTTTATATTTAATTGGTTATTGTTCTATAATTTTCTGTAGGTAATAAATATGTAGTCCTACTTTAGATCCTGTTCTCAGGGAACCATTTCATTACCTGTAATTCATAATTGGTAGAGACTACTACCAAAAGAAATTTATCTTCTTTGTTAATTCTATTTATTTAAAGCTTCATCGAGCTGTTTTGTGTCTACATACTGCTGAAAAGCAATGACCTTACCATCACTCAACGTCCATAAATGGGCCGCCTGGGCATCAATTGTGGCTCCATTTCCTTTTAGCTTGCCGTTGTATCGGAGGGTGGCTAATACTTTGTCGTCGGCCATTTCATGCAATTTGATATTTTCGAGTGTGAAGGATTCATAGTCTTCCCCAATCCTCGAGAATACTCCTTCTAATACAGCATCGGGACCTTTATAAGGGTTTCTATCCGCATAGGCATTTCCTTCGGCTTCCATCCATACCACATTGGGATCTAAGGAAGCGAGTACTGCCGGAACATCTCCTTGTGAAAAAGATTGATACATATTGTTGACAATCGCCCTGTTTTCTTCTGGTAAAAGGTTGTTCATAGCTTCAATTTCCTGTAATGCCAAAACCATAGGGGCATTGTCCCAGTTTCCGCTGGTACGAACTATTTTCCCATCCTTGAACTGTGCGGTTAAATGAATGGGAATCTTTATTTTCTTGTTGTTGGCTTTAAGCGTTCCTTCCCAGTCCCCCCAAAAGTTGACCCATGTATCGCCTTTATCGGTCACGACCATTTCATATTCCTGTTCTTTTTCCAAAAAACCGCGTGCCGATAGGTTGTTTAGGCTTTCTTTATGGTAGTCTACCATTTCAGAAAGCGTAAGACCAATGTCCGAGCTGTTATTGTAGGTCTTTGCCGTATCGGCATAATGGACTAGCATGGCATCCCAATCTTGGTCATTATAGCTTTTAATGACTGATTTGAAGGTGTCAATCTCAGGTGAATTCTGGGTGTAGCGCTGTTCTTGCTTGCAAGCAACAAGCGATAAGATTGTGATTGCCAAAACGAATGTTTTTTTCATGATTTAGTTTTTAGATGATTCTTAATTAGGTTTGTTTATATTAAAAACAGGCAGTTTAAGATTGAAAACACATATGACAATAACCCAAGATACCAACCGTTATTCTTGATGCATTTTCAAAATTTCCTCGAATACTCCACCTGCCTGTTTTATTTTTTAATTCATTATAGGTTCGTTTAAAGTGTATCCGAGTTGTTGTAGGAGCTCCAGCTCGTTGAAGTAAGCATCTTCTTCCAATATTTTACCATTCTCGTTGAATTTGAATGTGGAATGGCCACTAACATGTACCTTTTTCCCAGTGGCAGTTACTTCTTTAAATGTTCCTGTATGGGTACCTGTAAAAGTCCAGTTGACGGACAATCTATTGTCCTGGAAAATTTGGTCTTCTACAACTATTCTTGTATTGGGGAAACCTGTGAAATAAATGTTCATTTGGGCCGCAACTTCTTGTTGATTGGTTGCCACAACAGAACCGTTCATTTTCCGGGTAAATTTTTCTACAGCAATTATTTTTAGGCTATCCATATTTTGGTTGTTCCAGACCGAATGAACGTAGCTGTCAAACGATGCGGTATATCTCAATTTAGTTTCATTCGCATTTTTAACCTGTTGCTTTGTATCCGTACCACAGTAGACCATCAAAAGAAGCAAAAGAATTGGGCCAAGGACGGTGGTTTTCATGAAAATCATATTTATACTAGTTTCTTTATTGTTTCAATGAGAACATGGTTGTCATATAGGAACACGTTAAAAAAGTCAATTTTAACTCGTTGTTGAAATCAATGAGGACGAACACATGTTTTTCTTGTCCGAAGCATCATTATTACTTATCGAGTAGCTATTGTAGATAAAATTTGTACCTTCCAAGGGCAACCGCCCCTTTCTTTAAAACCAATACACAGTATGCGCAGTTATTTTAAGGCCATCTGTATTTGTTTCCTTTCCTTTTTGGATTGCGGTATTGCCCTTGCCCAGATTGTTGACTTTGACCGCGAAAAACCTTACAAAAAGGTCTTTGTGGAAACAGACAATTTTGGCGCTTCCTATTTGGATGTTCTAGAGGAATCCTATACCAAGGCAAATCAAGACGCTTTAAAATTCTCCATGCTTAATGATTTGGCCTATTACTGGCATACGCGCAATTTGGTCAAGGCAAAAGATTTTGCCGATATGGGACTACAACTTACAACTGAAAGTAAAAATGCACTATGGGAAGGCCGGTTTCAAATTACAAAAGGAGCCATTCTATTGCGAATGGAAAAACTGGATAGTGCCGAATTTGTCCTTGAAAGCGCAAGGTCTAAAGTACTAAAGAAAGACCTACCCCTACTTAATACGCAGTTGGGTTATGTTTATGAAAGACGTGGTCAATTGGATATAGCAGCTGATTTTGCCATGGAAACCCTTGAATTGGGTAGAAAACTTAATGATAATTGGGCCATTGCTATGGCCTATAGTGACTTGAGTAATCTGTTTTGGAAACAATCAAAATTCAAGGCTGGTCTAGAATATGGCCTTAGGTCCCTGGAGACCTTTGAGGAAAGAGGTATCAATGACCTCGATTATGATTTTACCTTGTTTGTAGTTGGCAATAATTATTTGGGATTGAAGGAATATGATAAGGCCATGGACTATTTTCAGCATGCCATTGTTATTGGAGAACGTTATGGCTTTTATAATAATTTGAGCGACATCTATATGTTGCAACTAGAGCTCTATGCCTACCAAAATGATTTTGAAAAGGCCACAGAGGCTGGGGAGAACGCCCTAAAATATGCTGAATTATTGAGCAATAATTATATGGTCATGCGCAGTTGGCTTTCCATGGGAAAACTTCAGAACATGGAAGGGAAGTATGATTTAGCCGTGGAAAGCCTAAAAAAGTGCATTGCGGTGGCCACTATCGATTTTGGCGACACCTTCCATCTCAGCCAAGCCTATGGTGAGCTAGGTAAGGCATTTGCCGGGAATCATCAGTACCAAGAGGCTTATCAGGCTTTTTCGGAATATGATAGTTATAAAAGTGCAGTGTTCACTGAACAGGCCGATCAGCATATCTCATTACTAGAAACAGAATTCAAGGTTGCCGAAAAGGAAAGTATGATCGTGGAACAGCAGAGCCAATTAAAAAAACAAAAAACCATTCAGACACTGACGTATATTCTATTTTTCCTTTTGGTACTCTACCTTATACTTTTGTATAAAGCTGTTAGTAGCAATGCTAAGAAAAATAGGTTGTTACAAAAGCAAAACAATGAGAAAGAATTTTTATTGAAAGAGATTCATCATCGCGTCAAGAACAATCTTGAAATTGTCTCTAGTCTTTTATCGCTTCAAGCTGCACAAATGTACGATCCTAATATTGCAGAAGCTATGCAAAAAAGTCAGCAAAGGGTACAGAGCATGAGCATGATTCATCAAAAACTCTATCAAGGAAAGAGTTTGGAGGCAGTAGAAATGAAAGATTATTTTATCAATTTAGGCAATTATATTATCGACTCATTCGGAGCCAAAGAAAGAATTTCTGTGGTTTGTCTTATGGATGAACTTGAATTGGATATAGATTTTGCGATTCCAATAGGGTTAATAGTCAATGAATTATTAACGAATTCGATGAAGTACGCTTTTCCCAAGGACGGAATCGGAGAAATAATAATAACCTTAAGAAAAGTTGATTCTTCGCTACATCTTAAAGTGGCGGATAATGGTATAGGTAGGTTAACTGATGTTGGAAATGAAGACCTAGGTTTTGGAACCCAACTCATAGAATTATTGACGAAGCAGTTAGATGGAAAAATGAATTTGAAGGTACAAAATGGAACTGCGGTCTCTTTTGAATTCCAACTGAAAAAAGCGGCCTAGATGGAAAAGAAAACTCGAATATTGATAGTTGAGGATGATATGATTATAGGAGCCAATTTATCCTTACAATTATCCACCTTGGGCTATGAAGTAACAGGAATTGAATCTAGGGGCGAGGAGGCAATAATGCATACCAATGCAAACTCTCCGGACATCATTTTAATGGACATTAACCTGAAAGGAAAACTTAATGGTATAGAGACCGTTGCTTTAATACAGGAAAATCATAATATTCCCATCATTTATTTAACGGCCAATAGCGATGAGGTTACTTTTACCAGAGCCCGGAAAACCCACCCATTTGCTTTTGTTTCGAAACCCTTTAATAGATTGGATTTACAAAGAACTATTGCTCTGGCAGTGGAGCAACTTGAGGAAAGGGAGGGGTATCAAAAACCTTTGAATGAAATCCAGTTTATGGAGGACCGTATTTTTATTCGGTGTAATGGCAAGATGAGTAAATTGCTTTTGAACGATATCCTCTATATAGAGGCGGACCGTAACTATTGTACATTGGTTACTGAAAAGTGCAAACACGTTCTTGCCAGTACCTTAAAAACAATGGAAGAAGAACTTCCTTTGTCAAGCTTTATCCGAGTCCATAGATCTTATGTAATCAATATTTCAAAGGTGGATGTAGTGACGGACCATCATTTAGAAATTGGCCGCAAGGTAATTCCACTGAGTAAATCCCATAAGGAATTTTTAATGTCCCGTATACATACAATTTGATCCGGTATTTGATAATTTAAAGCGTTACCTCGGACACAAATAGCACTCGTTCGTCCTGTTTTAAAATCTTTATTTTACAAAATAGGTTACTCTTAGCTGAGGTCTGGAAGAACTAGATCCAATTCAACCAATAAATTAAAGAACATGAAAAAAGTAATGCTAATTGTGGTATTGATGTTATTCTGCGGAATGGCCAATGCACAAGAAAAATTGTATCTAGTTTTTGAATTCATGAAAGTAGATAATGAGCAGGAAACCGCATATTCAGAAGTAGAGGAATTCTGGCAAAAAATCCAAGAGCAGCGTGTAAAAGGAGGAGATATTCTTGGATGGGATTTATGGGCACTTAGTCCAGGAGGGGAAATGCAAGATTTTCAGTATGTTACGGTTTCACTATATAGTGATCCCGTAAAGATGATGGATGGTAGTAGTTGGTCCAATTTAATGGACCGCGCAAAAGCAGCCTATCCTAATATGTCAGGGTCCGATTTGATGAATAAGTTAAATAGTTCTGCCAAAACCAGGGATTTGGCGGTAAGAATTTATGCAGAGGAAATTCTAACCACTACAGGGACTTCAGCTGCAGAAATGGTTTTAGGGACAATAGCGGAAATTGATATGATGAAAGTGGACTTAATGAGTTATGGCACTTATGAAAAGGCTGAGGCAGAAGTGTTTCAACCCCTACATCAAAAATCCGTAGATGCGGGTGATAAGAATAGCTGGGGACTAATTAGGTTTATCAATCCAATAGGAAGTGATACTTATGCTTCCCATATGACAGTGAGCATGTTCAAGGATTATAAGCAAGCCCTTAACCAAAATATTAACTATGAAGAGGGGGCAACGCCCGCCAATACCAAATTGATGCAAGAGGGTATTGCAGCTAGAGATATGAAATACGTGTATATGGCCGAATTAATTAGAATGGCGCGATAATTCATTGCTAAAGAATATAATGGTAGTGTCCATTGCAATTATCTACTTAACATACCTACGGTTGTTGAAGCTGTAGGTATTCGACTTTCTATTCTTTATTTCCCCCTTTTTTCTTTTGTATTACCATATGGGAATATGGATTTTCTGTTACCCTACTTTTAGATTATACCAAAATATTCACTAATGTCAAGGAGCTGAAAATCAAATATCTTGAGATAATGAACGTTAAGTAATTTAGATATGATTTGGCAATCAAAAACAAAATCAAGTCAATATTTTCATACTTTTGTATTTAAATGAAGCAATTGTCTCGAAAAATAATATCCATTTCCATGGCATTTTTGGTGCTGTTCACCACGACATCGTTCTCGGTGGGCATGCATTATTGTGGTGATCATCTTATGGATTTTAGTTTGTCGGGCAATGTCGAAAGCTGTATGATGCAGTCGGAAATGACGCAATCCTCCAGTAATTGCTCAGTGACGGAAATGAAAATGGATTGCTGTTCCGATGTAGAACTATCTGTTATGGGTCAGGACGATTTACAAGCTTCCTTCGACCGGTTATCTTTTGATCAACAGTTTTTTGTCGTCTCTTTTGTATATACTTATGCTGATTTATTTGAGAGCAGGCATAAAGTAAATTTAGGCTTCAAGGATTACTCACCACCCCCCTTGATTCGGGATATTCAAATTCTGGATCAGACCTTTTTACTTTGATTTTTAGACATTAATACTCTACCTGGTAGCCAATGGTTTCTGGGCACGTTTTGTTATGCGTTTTTTTATGCTATTTCAAAACGGAAAATTGTTTAACGGTCTAATCTTCAATTTATATGCTGAATAAAGGCATAAAATATCTAATAGAAAATAAACTGATTGCGGTACTTATTCTTCTCCTATTAGTAGGATGGGGTATAGTGAACGCACCGTTTAATTGGAATACGGGCATTTTGCCAACTGATCCGGTTGCGGTAGATGCCATTCCGAATATTGGTGAAAACCAACAGATTGTTTTTACTAAATGGGAAGGTCGCTCTCCACAGGATATAGAGGACCAGATTACTTATCCCCTTACCAGTAGCTTATTGGGAATTCCGGGTGTGAGAACTGTACGCAGTTCGTCTATGTTCGGTTTTTCCAGTATCTATATCATTTTTGAGGAGGATGTAGAATTCTATTGGTCCCGCAGTAGAATTCTAGAAAAGCTCAATTCGCTACCAAACGGATTGTTGCCGGAAGGGGTAACTCCAACATTAGGTCCAGATGCTACCGGACTTGGACAGATATTCTGGTATACATTGGAAGGCAGGGACAAAGAAGGCAACGTTACCGGCGGATGGGATTTACAGGAACTACGAAGCATACAGGATTACTATGTAAAATATGGATTGTCGGCTGCAGGCGGGGTTTCCGAAGTGGCCTCTATAGGTGGATTTGTCCAGGAATACCAAGTAGATGTTGACCCGGAGTTGATGCGACAGTATGGAATTGGACTTACAGATGTTGTGAAGGCCGTAAAGCAAAGCAATCAAGATTTAGGAGCTCAAACTTTGGAAATGAACCAGGTCGAATATCTAATTCGGGGACTGGGATATATAAAATCCCTAGAGGATATTGAAAATGCTGTAGTTGCATCCGAAGACTTTACATCCATTCGTATCAAGGACATTGCGAGGGTACATTTAGGACCCGCAAGCCGAAGGGGAATATTGGACAAGGAGGGCGCAGAGGTCGTAGGCGGAGTTGTTGTGGCCAGATATGGCGCAAACCCTTTGGAGGTGATAACCAATGTGAAGGAAAAAATCAAGGAATTGAGTGGCGGACTACCGTCTAAACTTCTAGCTGACGGGCGTACCTCTCAATTGACCATTGTTCCTTTCTATGATCGTACGGAATTGATTCAGGAAACCTTGGGAACTTTAAACGAAGCATTGACCTTAGAAGTGCTCATTACCATTTTGGTGATTATCGTTATGGTTTTTAACTTAAGGGCATCGCTGCTTATATCCGCACTGCTACCCGTGGCCATTCTTATGGTTTTTATTACCATGAAATTATTTCATGTGGATGCCAATATAGTAGCATTGTCCGGTATTGCCATTGCTATAGGAACCATGGTCGATGTTGGGGTCATATTAGCAGAAAATATGATACGGCACTTGGAGGATGAAAAGCTAAGAATTCGGGAAGATGGGAGTCACCTCACAACGAATGAAATCGTCTACAATGCAACTTCGGAAGTTTCGGGAGCTATCCTTACCGCGGTGTTGACGACCATTATAAGTTTTATCCCTGTTTTTACCATGATAGGTGCGGAAGGTAAATTGTTTCGGCCCTTGGCCTTTACCAAAACCATGGCTTTATCCGCTTCTCTGATTATAGCCTTGTTTTTGATTCCTCCCTTTGCTGCATTCCTTTTTAAAAGATCAAAAAGACAATTGCCATTCCGCAAAGTTTGGGACTATGTACTTATAGTTTTAGGGGTTTTGGCCATCATTTTTGGTTTTTGGTTGGGCTTGGCCTTGGTCGCCTTCGGATTCTTGGGATTGTGGTTTGGTTTTAAGGCTACAGAAACTTTCAAATTTTCCATAAATGGATATCAAGTTTCTGTTTCTAAAAAATTAGCTAACATTGGTATTTCCGTTTTGGCTATTGTTATTCTTCTTGCGGAATATTGGAGGCCCTTGGGCTTTGATAGGGGATTGGTCATAAATTTCATTTTCGTCGCAATTATTTGCTTTGGTCTTTTAGGAGTTTTCTCATTATTTAAGAGTTACTACGCCAAAATCTTGCAATGGGCCTTGGAAAACAAAGGGCTGTTTATTTTGATACCGACAACCGTACTGGTTTTGGGTATATGGGTAATGAGAAATACAGGAAAGGAGTTTATGCCGACCCTAAATGAAGGTTCCTTTTTATTGATGCCCACTTCGCTACCGCATGCGGGAGTAGCAGAAAATAAACGAGTTTTACAACAATTGGATATGGCGGTAGCCAATATTCCAGAAATTGAAACAGTTGTAGGAAAAGCGGGAAGGACCGAATCTGCGCTTGACCCAGCTCCACTTTCCATGTACGAAAATATAATTCAGTATAAGTCTGAATTCATGCGAAATTCGAAGGGTGAGCGGCAACGATACAAAGTAAATGAAGATGGTCTCTTCATGTTGAACAATGGTAAGTTTCACATCAATCCAAACCACCTCGATGAGATTAATTCCAATTACGGTGAGGTGGAGCTACAGGAAACGATTACACATGATGAATTAATTCCTGATGGAAACGGAGAATACTTTAGAAATTGGCGACCAGAAGTAAAAAGTCCGGAGGATATTTGGAATGAAATCGTCTCCGCAACGAGATTGCCCGGTGTAACCTCGGCACCTAAACTTCAGCCCATAGAAACTAGGTTGGTCATGTTACAGACCGGTATGCGCGCACCCATGGGCATCAAGGTGAAGGGTCAAGATCTTGAGCAGATAGAAGCGTTTGGTTTACAACTGGAAAATATTCTAAAACAGGCAGAGGGAGTAAAGGAACAGGCTGTATTTGCAGACCGCATTATTGGCAAGCCCTACTTGCTTATCGATATTAAAAGGGAACAGTTGGCACGCTATGGTATTTCTATTATGGATGTTCAGAATATACTTGAAGTCGCAATAGGCGGTATGCCCTTGACGAAAACGGTAGAGGGTAGAGAAAGATATGCAGTTAGGGTCAGGTATCCTAGAGAGCTTAGGGACAACCCTACAGACCTAAAAAACATTTATGTTCCCGTAGAAAATGGAAGTCCGGTACCGCTTGGTGAATTAGTAGACATCCGATATGAAAAAGGACCTCAGGTCATAAAAAGTGAGGATACCTTTTTGGTAGGATATGTGCTGTTTGATAAGCTGGAAGGTTTTGCGGAAGTGGATGTCGTTGAAAACGCCCAGGCTTTGATACAGGAAAAAATTGATAATGATGAGTTAACGGTACCTAGTGGTATAAGCTATAGGTTTACGGGTACTTACGAAAACCAATTAAGGGCGGAAAAGACCTTGTCATTTGTAGTTCCTCTAGCCTTGTTGGTCATTTTTCTAATACTGTACTTTCAATTTAGATCGGTCACTACATCTTTAATGGTGTATACCGGTATTGGCGTAGCCTTTGCAGGTGGATTCATCATGATTTGGCTCTACGGACAGGATTGGTTCTTGAATTTCAGCCTGTTCGGTGAAAACCTTCGGGATTTATTTAACATGAAGACCATCAATTTGAGCGTTGCCGTTTGGGTCGGTTTCATTGCCCTGTTCGGAATTGCAACAGATGATGGGGTGGTCATGGCTACCTACTTGACTCAGACTTTTGATAGGGAAAATCCCGGCAATGTAAAGGAGATTCGCTCAGCAGCCTTAGAAGCGGCCAATAAACGAATTCGGCCTTGTTTAATGACCACGGTCACCACTATTTTGGCTTTGTTGCCCGTCATGACCTCTACTGGCAAGGGAAGCGATATTATGATTCCCATGGCTATACCCATTTTTGGGGGAATGGTTATAGATATAACCTCTTATTTTTTAGTGCCTGTGCTGTACAGTTGGCAAAAAGAATATCAATTAAAACGAGCTAACAAATGAGAACAATACCTGTTATTATATTTCTAATACTGTTCGGATATAACCTGAATGCGCAAAGTCTGGAATCCTATTTGGAAGAGGCAGTAGCAAACAATCCAAAGATACAGGCCTATGAGCTACGTTATCATATTTCCAAGGAAAAAGTGGGGGAAGCTCAGAGTTTGCCCAATACTTCTATTAGTGCCGGTTATTTCGTAAGTGAACCGGAAACCCGCACTGGGGCCCAGCGTACCCGTCTTTCCGTGGCACAGATGCTTCCTTGGTTTGGAACGATTATGGCTAGGGAAAGCTATGCAAGCTCTATTGCGGAAACTGATTATTTGGATTTGGTCATTGCCAAAAGAAAGTTGAGCCTGTCCGTAGCACAATCTTATTATGAATTATTCGCGGTTAAAGCCAAGACACGCGTTTTGGAAGAAAACATTCAATTGTTGGATACCTATGAAAAGTTGGCCCTAACCTCAGTTGAAGTGGGAAAGGCATCAGCAGTCGATATTTTGAAGCTACAGATTCGACAAAACGAATTGCAACAACAAATTGATGTTCTAGAGCAAGAATTTTTAGGGGAAAGAGCTAATTTTAATAACCTAAGAAATCAAAAACAAAACCGCTCCGTAAGTGTGGTTTCGCAATTGGAATTGCCCGAAGGGGATAGTATTTTTTCGGGCGAGCCACTCGAGTTAAACCCTGAACTCTTGAAATATGATCGGTTGTACGAGTCGGTTTCAAAATCGGAACTGTTGAATCAAAAACAGAGTGCCCCGAGTTTTGGGGTGGGGTTGGATTATATTGCAGTTTCCGAGCGACCCAATATGGATTTCAGCGATAATGGCAAGGATATCGTTATGCCCATGGTTTCCCTATCCATTCCCTTGTTCAATACATCCTTTAAATCGGTGTCCAAGCAAAATGAACTACGCCAAAAAGAACTTCAAACTCAAAAACAGCAACGGTTAAACGTTTTGGAAACTACTTTGGCAAGAGCTGTTTCTCAAAGAAACCAGGCCCGTATTGCCTATGAGACCTTAGAAAGGAACCTATTGCGGGCTCAGGACGCAGAGGAAATACTGATTAAAAACTATGAAACGGGAACTATAGATTTTAATGATGTTTTGGACATCCAGGAATTACAGCTAAAATTTCAGGTAAATCAGATAGAAGCTGTGAAGTCTTATTATAAACAAAGTGCAATAATTAATTATTTAATTCAATAACTATGAAAAGAGTAAAAACGCCATTTTTGGCCATTATAGCAATATGCTCACTTGCATGTAAGGACGGGAAGAAAGCCACTACTGAATCTTCAAGTGCTGAGGCTAAAGTAGAAAATCAAACCCAACAAATGGCTGGGGTAACTTTCAAGGATGAATCATCAAGCGCCTTATTTAAGGACTATCAAAAATTAAGGAAAGCCTTGGTAGCGACTGCAAAAGAAAAGGCAAAAATCGCAGCTGAAGAAATGAAAATGAACTTAGGTGAAAATCAGAAAGAAATTAGCTTTTTGACTGAAGAACTTTCACAAGCCGAAGATGTCGAAAAACAACGCGAATTGTTTTCCGAAATATCTCAAAAAGTAGAACCCTTATTTAAAGGAACCATAGAAAGCGGGGAAATGTATAAGCAATTTTGTCCAATGGCCTTCGAAGGAAAAGGAGGGTATTGGATATCGGACGCATCAGAAATAAGGAACCCTTATTTTGGAAATAAAATGTTGACCTGTGGAAAGGTTACCGAAACCATAAAATAGATTAAAATGAGCAGCTTTTTAAAACAATGGGGTGAAGCGGCTTACACGACTACCGGATTTTTCTGGATGGCGCTTTGGGCCTTTATTTTGGGCTATGTCATAAGTAGTATGATACAGATTTTTGTGACTGAAAAGCGAATGCAGAAAACGATGGGGAAAGAGGAGTCCAAAAGTGTACTCTTGGGAACATTCTTTGGTTTGATTAGTAGTTCGTGTAGCTTTGCGGCTTTGGCAAGTGCTAAGTCATTGTTTAAAAAAGGGGCAAGTTTTGTGTCTTCCATTGCTTTTTTATTGGCATCTACGAACTTGGTCATTGAGCTGGGAATTATTATTTCTATTTTCTTGGGATGGCAGTTCGTGGTTGGCGAATATGTTGGTGGGCTATTGTTGATAGGTATTTGTTGGATTCTTATTAGGGTAATCAATCCAAAAAAACTTATTGAGGCTGCACGAAAAAACTTGGATAGTCAGGATGATGGTGGTTCCATGGACGATTCCAAGGATTGGAAAAAACAGATTAAGAAGGAAGATAGTTGGGCGAGGGTCGGTAAAAAATATAAAATGGAATGGCAGATGGTTTGGAAGGATGTGACGGTCGGCTTTACCATAGCGGGCATTGTGGCCGCATTTGTTCCTGATGCTTTTTTTCAGACCTTGTTTATCAATAGTGGTCAAGGCAATACGGATTTTACTTTTTTTGAAATTTTAGAACACATAATCGTTGGACCAGTTGCGGCATTTTTAACGTTTATCGGTTCTATGGGAAATATTCCATTGGCAGCTTTATTGTTTGGAAAGGGGGTAAGTTTTGCCGGGGTAATGGCCTTTATTTTTAGCGATTTAGTAGTATTTCCTGTGCTACGTATTAATGCAAAATATTATGGCTGGAAAATGTCACTCTTTATTCTTTTCTTATTGTTTACGGCGTTAATAGGTACTTCACTGGCATTGCATTATACGTTTGACCTATTTAGTATTTTACCTAATCCTTCTCAAGTAAAAATTCAGGATAGCGAATATTTTAAAATCGATTATACATTCTTTTTAAATCTTGCCTTCTTGGCTATTTCTGGCTATCTCATTTATTTGGGATTTTTCAAGAAAAAAGATGTGGAGCATTCTATGAGCGAAATGGCACCAAAAAGTCCATTACTTGAAAAAGTCTTAAAGTATTTAGCTTTTTTTTGCTATGCTTGGTTAGCAGGTGGATTGGTTGTAAAATTTTTAATACTCTAACTATGAAACACACCTATAACATACACGGAATGACCTGCAATGGATGTCGCAGTCACGTTGAGGAAACGCTCTCTAAAGTAGAAGGTGTTTCAAAAGCAACAGTTCATTTGGAAAATTCTGAAGCTACCATAGAAATGGTTTCACATATTCCCCTTGAAACATTTCAAGAAGCCTTAAGAAAGGATGGTGGCAGCTATAGCATTCATAAACAAGGTGAACGTCATCAGCATTCAGAAGATAAAAAGAAAAAGAAACCAAAAGGAAAAGGCACAGGCACATTTTATTGTCCTATGCATTGCGAAGGCGATAAAACCTATGACGCACCAGGCGATTGTCCTGTCTGCGGAATGGATTTGGTGGAAGAACAAAATCTATCCACGTCAACAGCAGAAAAATGGACGTGTCCGATGCATCCAGAAATTGTGAAAGACGAATCAGGTTCGTGCCCAATTTGTGGGATGGATTTAGTACCAATGCAACCTGACCTTTCAGCAGAAGAAAAGACCTATAAGAAACTATTAAAGAAGTTTTGGATTGCCATAGTACTCACCTTGCCAATTTTCTTAATTGCAATGAGCGAAATGCTCAACAACAATCCGTTATACGAGATAATGGAACAGAAATATTGGAACTGGATTCAGTTTGCTTTATCCATTCCAGTAGTTTTTTATGCCACTTGGATGTTCTTTGAACGTGCTTACAAAAGTATCAAAACGTGGAATCTTAATATGTTTACACTCATTGGTATTGGTGCTGGTGTAGCGTGGGTTTTTAGCGTGATTGGGATGCTATTTCCAGATATGTTTCCTGAACAATTTAAAACCGAATCAGGTGCAGTACACGTTTATTTTGAATCGGCAACGGTCATTTTGACACTAGTCCTCATGGGGCAGGTTTTGGAAGCTCGCGCCCATAGCAAAACCAATTCAGCCGTAAAAGAATTATTGAAGTTAGCACCTAATAAAGCTATAAAAATAGTAGATGGACAGGAAAAGCAGGTAGCCATCGACACCATTGAAATCAATGATATCCTTAAGGTGAAACCTGGGGAGAAGATTCCGGTGGATGGTACGATAACCGAAGGAGGGACCTCTGTGGACGAATCCATGATAACAGGGGAGCCACTTCCTGTACAAAAATCAGTGAGCGATAAAGTGAGCAGTGGTACTATAAACGGTAACCAATCGTTTTTAATGAGGGCAGATAAAGTGGGTTCGGATACTCTACTCTCACAAATTATTAGCATGGTTAATGATGCAAGTAGAAGTCGTGCCCCAATTCAAAATCTAGCAGATAAAATATCAGGTTATTTTGTACCTGTTGTAGTCATTATCTCTTTAATAACCTTTACAGTTTGGGTCATTTGGGGCCCAGAACCCGTTTATGTGTATGCGTTGGTCAATGCAATTGCGGTATTAATCATTGCGTGTCCGTGTGCATTAGGTTTGGCAACACCAATGTCCGTAATGGTTGGTGTGGGTAAAGGTGCTCAAAATGGCGTGCTGATTAAAAATGCGGAAGCACTTGAAAGAATGAATAAGGTAAATACCTTAATAATAGATAAAACGGGAACCATTACAGAAGGGAAACCAACCTTAGAAACGATAGGTGTTTTTGGAGATACCTTAAATGAAAAAGAGGTGCTTCAATACATCGTTTCATTGAACACCAATAGCGAACATCCTTTAGCAGAAGCTACTGTAAAATATGGGAAAGAACAGAATACGGAACTATTAAAATCTGAAGATTTTTGTGCAATCACAGGCAAAGGTGTTCAAGCCAAAATAGGGGATAAAAATGTAGCATTGGGTAATCCTAAAATGATGGAATATGCGAAAGCAGACATTACATCTGAAATGAAAGAAAAAGCTAAAACTTACCAAAAGCAAGGTAAAACAGTTTCATTTTTAGTAATAGATGAAAATGTAGTTGGTTATGTTGTTATTGGTGATAAGATAAAAGAAACAAGTGCCAAAGCTATTAAAGAGCTCCAGGATAAAGGCATTGATGTTATTATGCTTACAGGTGATAATCACGATACAGCGCAAGCGGTAGCATCAGAATTAAAACTGGCAGATTTTAAAGCCAGTATGTTACCAGAGAACAAACTAAAGGAAGTAGAAAAATTACAAGAAAATGGTAAAGTAGTTGCTATGGCAGGTGATGGTGTCAATGATGCACCAGCATTGGCTAAAAGCGATGTTGGTATAGCTATGGGAACAGGAACTGATGTTGCTATTGAAAGCGCGATGATTACGCTTGTAAAAGGTGATTTACACGGCATTGTAAAAGCTCGCAATTTAAGTGAGTCAGTTATGAAAAACATCAAGCAAAATTTATTTTTTGCACTTATCTACAACACTCTAGGTGTGCCTATTGCAGCAGGTGTATTGTTCCCATTCTTCGGAATATTACTCTCGCCCATGATTGCCGCTTTGGCCATGAGTTTTAGTTCTGTTTCGGTAATAGGTAATGCATTACGGTTAAGAGCAATTAAAGTGTAGCTAAAAAATCAAAATTATGGAAAATTCAAAGGAACACTCAAGCAAAGGAAATTACAAAACCTTCTTTATAATGTTGGCTTGCTCATTTGTAGCAATGTATATAACTATGTATCTGAACACTTATTCCATGGACCACGTATGGTTTAGCTTAACACGATTTTATATGACGTGCTTAGGGGTTTCATCAATGGCAGTCATCATGTGGTTTTTTATGCGCAAAATGTATAACGACAAAAAGAAGAATAGTGCCATACTTGCAGGTAGCTTTATCCTGTTTGTGGGGGCATTAGGATTGGTAAGAACACAAGCACCAATAATTGGTGATGTTCTTTGGATGAAAGCCATGATACCGCATCATTCTATAGCTATTTTAACAAGTGAAAGAGCAGATATTCAAGACCCAGAAGTAAAAAAATTAGCAGAAGATATCATTAAAGCACAACGTAAAGAAATTGAAGAAATGAAAGCAATGATAAAACGATTAGAGTATGAAAAATAATAAAATTTTTATATACATAGGAATACTCGCAGTAGGTGTGTTGTTGGGTTGGTGGGTTTTTGGTGGCTCATCAAATGAAGGAACAGACCATAATCACGATGCGGTTACAGAAACCGATCAAATGTGGACCTGCTCTATGCATCCACAAATTATACAGTCTGAACCGGGAGATTGTCCTATTTGTGGGATGGATTTGATATTTGTTGATACAGAAAGTGAGGGATTGGCAATAAATGAAATTAGGATGACCAAAAATGCGATAGCTTTAGCCAATATAGCTACTACGATAATTGGTGACGAATCGACGATTACAAATGGTAGAATAACATTATCCGGGCGTATTACAATCAATGAGGAGTCTGAGGCCGTACAGTCAAGTTATTTTGATGGTCGTTTGGAACGTTTGAATGTATCATTCGAAGGAGAACAAGTAGAGAAGGGGCAGCTCTTGGCAACTATTTACGCTCCAGACTTGGTTGCTGCGCAGCAAGAGTTGATAAGTTCATTGTCGCTTAAGGAATCTCAACCAGCTTTATATAAAGCAGTCAGAAACAAATTGAAGCTATGGAAACTTTCCGAAAACCAAATCAATACCATTGAGAAAACAGGGAAGGTTAAGGAGTACTTTCCCATATACGCAACAGTTTCTGGAACTGTTTCTGAAAAAATGATTTCTGAAGGGGATTATGTCAAACAAGGTGAGCCGCTCTTAAAATTGATGGACCTTAATTCGGTTTGGGTGGAGTTTGATGTATATGAGAATCAAATTGCTTCATTGGAAAAAGGTGACAAAATAACATTGACCACAAATGCGTATTCAAATACGTCGTTTGAGGCTACAATTATTTTTATCGATCCAATTTTAAATGAAAGAACCCGTACAGTGGCAGTACGTGCCACTTTAAATAATAGGGATGGGGTTTTTAAACCGGGAATGTTCGTTAAAGGACATATAGAAAGTTCAAAGGAAACGGGGGATGATTTTTCTAATTCACTTATGGTTCCGGCTACGGCGGTAATGTGGACCGGTGAACGTTCTGTTGTTTATCTAAAAGTGAACAAGGATAAGCCCATTTATAGGATGAGGGAAGTTGAGTTGGGAGATAGGAACGGGGATATGTTTGTGGTGAATTCAGGTCTTCAAACAGGGGATGAAGTTGTGACCAAGGGAACTTTTACCGTGGATGCGGCAGCACAGCTACAAGGTAAAAAATCCATGATGACTCAAAATCAAGAAAAGGAAGTTACATCTAGTGGGATTGGCAATATGAAATTGGTATTTCCAGATTCTTTTAAAATGGGATTTAAATCGGTCTTACCATCTTATTTCAATATTAAGAATGCTCTAGTGCTTGGAAATGCAACCGAGGTGTCTGAATATTCTAAAAACCTATTGGAAAGCCTTGTTTCTATTAATGAATCCGACCTCAATAACATGGGGAAATTACATTTTTCAAGACTTGAGGAACTGTTAGGCAAGGTAGCGAGTAGTGAAGATTTGAAATATCAAAGGGATATTTTTATTGAACTAAATGAGAATATGGTTCCGATAGTCATGAATATAGGAGGAATGGAAAACCCGGTCTATATTCAAAAATGCCCAATGGCCAATAACAATAAAGGCGCATTTTGGATCAGTTCAGAAAAAGAGATTAGAAACCCCTATTATGGAGAACAGATGATGACATGTGGAAGCATAATAGATACTATAAATTAAGATTGAATTTTAAAATAATTAACTTCATTATTCACTGTACTTGAAGCGTGAATTCTAATTATATATTAAGGAAGTACGTAGTGCCTGATTGTTTGTATATCCTAACAAGTGCATAAAGTTACCTTTAGAAGTATTTCTTAAAATTTTAATTTTTACGATGTGGGCTCATTGTAAATTATTTATTCTTCATTGTATGCCATATTTCTCAATAACACTTGAGCTAACAATTCTCATTTTAATTCAATAATCTCTATTACTGATCTGCAAGTAGTTTTATTTGTATAGTTAATGTTTTTTCAATTATTGCGAATAATTGTTAAAAAATTACTAAATTTGAAGAAATATTCAATGAAAGTTGGTTTTAATTACACACTTAATAATTATGGGAGAGTATGAAGATGAAGAGGATTTTAAACCTTAAAAACCTTAAAATTCATGAATTTGAGAGTTTTTGTCTTATGAACAATATGATGGTTTAATTTCGTTAAGGTAGTTTTAAGAAAAATTTAAAATATTAACATAATTTTTTATTGGCCTCGGATAAACTCAAATCTAGAAGGTCAGGTACTTAAAGTAATTCATTTTAACTAACAACAATCAATATTAACTTAAACCTAAATTTTTTATGAAGAGTACAATGTTAAAGGGGCTTTTGCTATTCGGGGCATTTTTATGTTTCGGTCTGGTGGAAGCACAAACAGTAACGGGGATCGTTTCAGACCAAGCGGGTCCCTTGCCAGGTGCCAGTGTTCTGATAAAGGGCACAACCAATGGTACCCAAACGGATTTTGATGGAAATTATACACTGGATAATGTAGACGGTAATGCTGTCTTGGTGTTCAGTTACATCGGATTTAAAACGGTAGAAATCCCAGTTGAGGGTCGGTCTACTATTAATGTGACCATGGAGGAAGACGCTGCCGCTTTGGATGAAGTAGTAGTTACAGGTTATGGTTCTCAGTCCAAAAGGGATGTTACAGGTTCAGTATCCACGGTGGATGTAGAACAATTAACAGCAGTGCCAGCAACGACGTTTGCCCAGCAATTACAAGGTAGGGCCGCAGGTATTGGAATTGTAAGTGATGCAACACCTGGTGGTGAGGCCAAGGTGCGTATTCGTGGTTACGGTACTATTGGTAACAATGATCCACTTTATATTATAGATGGAGTTCCCTCTAGATCCCAGGCTAACCTAAACCCTGGTGATATAGAATCATTGCAAGTTTTGAAGGATGCATCTGCTGCTTCCATATATGGATCTCGTGCAGCAAATGGTGTAATTATCATTACTACTAAAAAAGGAAAGCTAGGAAAACCGGTAATTAGTTATGAGACGTATTACGGTATACAATCAGCTGCAGAAGATGTGGAAGCATTAAACGCCGAGGAACTGGGAGAATATTTATATTTAGCGGATTTGTATGCGGGCAAAACACCTAGTCATGGGCAATACACATTTGGTCCAAACGGGGAGGTTACCATTCCAGATTATGTCTTTCCAAGTGCTGCAAATGAAGGGGATGCGGGTACAGATCCAAGTCTCTATGCCTTGGAGCCAGGAAATATTTATGCAATTACACGTTCTGCAGATACCAATTGGTGGGAGGAGTCGATACGGTCAGCTCCTATTTTGAATCATCAAATTAGTGCATCAGGTGCTACGGAAAGTGCCCGGTATGCATTTACATTAAGTTATTTTGAACAAGATGCCATTACAAAGTTTGTTGGTTATAACAGAACTTCTATTAGGGCCAATACAGAGTTCAGGGCATTAAACAATAAATTGACCATAGGCGAAAATCTTACGGTTAGTTTGGATAACAGAAAAGGAGGGTTCTCCAATGATGATGAACAAAATACGGTTTCTGGTGCCTATAAGCATCATCCATTATTGCCTATTTATGATATTGCAGGAAACTTTGCGGGTAGTAGAGGTGCAAACTTGGGTAATAACTTTAACCCCGTTGCAATCTTGACAAGAGATCAGGATGATAGAAGGTATAGGACTAGATTACTGGGTAATGTATATGCCTCTTACGATATCTTACCGGAATTGGAATTAAAAACAAGTTTTGGTGTTGATGCCGAAAATGAAAGGGGTATTGATCTTCGTAGACCACAACCGGAATATGTAGAGGGTAACTTTATAAATGGGTCTACCTCTAGTAATAGGTATGAATATAACTGGCAATGGAATACCGTACTTACTTTTAGTAAAACATTTAATGAAGTTCACAATGTAGATGCTTTCGTAGGTGTTGAAGGAATACAAGCTTTTGGGGAGTTTTTCAATGCAGGTCGAAATCAATTCGCTTTTGAGACTACCGATATTTTAAGATATCTTAGGTTGGGTGATGCTACCACATCTTTTAATGATGGAGCAGCTTATATCGACTATACGTTATTTTCTCAGTTTGGTAAATTTAATTATGATTATAATGGCAAATATTTAGCACAGTTGATTTTAAGGAACGACTCCTCTTCAAGATTCCAATCGGCATCGAGAAGTGCCTTTTTCCCAGCATTTAGTTTGGGTTGGAGGGTTTCAGATGAGAGCTTTATGGATAATGTGGAATGGATAGATGAGTTAAAGTTACGCTATGGTTGGGGTAAAACAGGAAACCAAGAAATTGGGGACTATAACGCCTATACAACGTATCGTTCGAACATATTCAATGCTGGATATCCAATTGATGGCTCAACAAGCGCACCGGCTATTGGTTTCGATGCTGCAGGCTTCGGAAACCCGAATGCAAAATGGGAAACCACAACCTCCAACAACTTTGGTGTTGACTTAACCATGTTTGCCAGTCGATTAAATGTAAACCTGGATATTTGGGATAGGGTAACATCTGATATGTTGTTTAGATCACCAATTGCCTATAGTGCGGGTGATGCAAACGCTCCGTTTTTCAATGTTGGTCAAATGACAAACAAAGGGGTGGATTTGGCTATTAACTGGAATGAAAATAAAGGAGACTGGGGCTATGGAATTGGAATCAATTTCTCTCAATATACCAACGAGGTCAATAGGTTAAGTGAAAGTGATGATACCCGATTGTTTGGAGATGCTTCTCGTGTACCATCCTTAACCGTAACTCAGGCAGGGAGTCCTATTTCTTCATTCTATGGATTTGTAACCGACGGAATATTTCAATCTCAGGCAGAGGCGGATGCGTGGCCAGAATATGGTGACTACAATGCTCCTGGTAAGTTAAAGGTGGTAGATATCAACGGAGATGGAGAAATTAATGACGATGATAGAACTATTATAGGAAGTCCTCATCCGGACTTTACCTATGGTATCAATTTAGATTTTAACTATAAAAACTTGGCCTTGAATATCTTTGGTAATGGATTCCAAGGTAACGATGTTTATAATTACGTTCGCTATTTTGCCGACTTTAACACCTTCCAAGGTAACAGGTCTACAAGAGCTTTATATGATGCTTGGCAACCATCGAACCCAACAGCTCCCCGTAGTGAGTGGGTTGCGGCAAATCCTAATGCAACAGTTCCTATTATGGATGCTAATGATCAGGTAAGTAGCCGTCCTTCTTCATATTTCATTGAAGATGGTAGTTATTTTAGGTTAAAGAATGTTCAATTGACCTATAACTTCCCACAAGATTTAATGGATGGCGTTGGTATTTCTAGAGCTCAAATTTATATACAAGGGCAGAACTTAGCAACTTGGACAAAATATTCAGGACTAAACCCTGAAATCAATTCTCCAAGAAGTGATGCGACTTTAGGATTCGATGGTGGGTTTATGCCCGTATCCAAAACCTATACTTTAGGGTTAAGAGTAAGTTTTGATTAATTAAAAAATAGGATTGTGAAAACTTTCAAAACACATAAATTATAAAAAATGAAAAAGATAAAATTAATTTTCACAGCACTAACAGGTCTTCTCGTCCTAGTTACGGGCTGTAGCGATGAATTTCTAACCAGGGAACCGGAAGGGCAATTTGGACAACCTAGTCTTTTAACACCGGATGGTGTTGAAGGTATCCTTTTGGGAGCCTATGCCATGATCGACGGTTCCGGTGTTGACGGATCAAATGATTGGAATGTAACAGTAGAGAATTGGGCGTTTAATATTGCTTCAGACGATGCCTTAAAAGGCACGGATGCAGGAGACCAACCCGAGCAATCATTTATAGAAGCCTACGATTTTCAGGCATTTAATGGTCACATCACCAATAGATGGAGGTCTCTATATAAAGGGATAGCTAGAACAAATGATGCTATTGTTTCTGCCAGGACTGTAGAAGGCTTGGATGATGCAAGAAGGGAGCAGATTATTGCCGAGGCTACATTTTTAAGGGGTGTTTTTCATATGGAAGCCCGCAAGATGTGGAGAATGCCAAAATATGTCGGTGATGAGAATTTTGATATTAATGACGTTAACAGTACGCTTGTTCCAAATGATCGTGAGATTTGGCCTTTAATTGAAGCCGATTTAGAGGCTGCAGCTGCTGTTTTACCTGCATCCCAATCGGATATAGGTAGACCGACAAGTTGGGCCGCTAAGGCATTCCTGGCGAAAGCAAAGGTGTACCAAGGTTGGAACGACGATGGTTCTGCAAATGTTTCCAAATTACAGGAGGCAAAACCAATATTGGAAGACATTATAGATAATGGACCTTTTAGTTTAGCCCCTAGCTTTGAAGATAATTTCTTAGTGTCTACGCGTAACAACTCAGAATCTATATTTGAAATTCAATATGCTATTAGTAGTGCGGCCGACCAAGCCTCCTCTAGAGGAATGGGGCTAGCACATCCATATACCGATCCATGGGGATGCTGTGGCTTTTATCAAGTTTCACAGAATTTGGTAAATGCGTATCAAACAGAGAACGGACTTCCGTTACTGGATAACTTTAACGACACTAATGTGTCCCCTGATACCAATGCCGATGGTTCTTCTGTAGTAACGGCTCGATTGGATCCAAGAATTGACCATACCTTAGGTAGACCTGGTATTCTTTATAAAGGTTTTAAAATTTATCAGACCGATTTTGTTCGGGATTTGTCCTACGCAGGTCCTTACTTCTCTAAGAAGCATGTTGCGGAACCTGAAGGTTTCGGAATTGGAGGATGGGGTAACCTAACGGCTAATAATTACCGCTACATGAGATTAGGTATGATAATTTTATGGTTAGCCGAAGTTGAAGTTGAACTTGGAAATTTGGAGGAAGCTAGAGCACTGGTAAATCAGATCAGGACTAGAGCGGCAAATCCAGATGGTTTTGTGCCCAATGCCATACAGGGTGAAAATAGAAATGACTTTACCGTAGAGGAAGGGGTGCCGGCTGCAAATTATGATATCGCTACTTACGATACCCCTTGGACTGATGCTGCAGTGGCGCGTAAAGCGGTTCGTTTTGAAACGAGATTGGAATTTGCCATGGAAGGTCACCGATATTGGGACTTGGTAAGATGGGGTATAGCGGCGGAAACGTTAAATGCCTACATTGCTAGTGAATCTCAATTCAGAACGTATTTGAATGGTAGATCTTTCACAGAAGGTAGAAATGAATATTTCCCGATACCTTCGCAGGCAATTGACCGATCTTTCCTTGAAGGTACGGCAACCTTAACTCAAGATCCTGCTTACTAATTAATTAGTATTTAGATGAATTATATAAGGCTTGGGGTTTTTAAAAACCCCAAGCCTTTTTATTTGAATGAAGATTTGGAAAAGTGCAATAAAAACTTAAAGGAAATCTTGAGAATGGATTTGTCTCGTTATGATGGTTCTTTTATGGAGCGATTTAATAGTTGTTTATTTAATATACTTCAAAGAGAGACAACGTAGCTTAAAAGTGGAACTATTAATTTTAAAAATTTTGGATAATAGAATAATTAATTATTAATGAGGCGTTTATCTTATGGATTGACAAGTTCTGTATCCTTTGAAATAACCATGGTTACAGTTTGTAAAATTCATGAATTTTAAGGGTAAAATATTTTTAGTTACATATATTGATTACTTTTTATTGTAACTTGAGTAAGTGTAGTAAGGGCTACATACTAAGTTGAGTTAGTTTATTTAATTTCCTAAGAGGTAGCGTTGGTATTCCCCCGTGCTACCTTTTTTTGTTTTAAATAGCAGAGTTGCTAATTATTAATTCTCTTCGTTCAATTGTTTAATAAAGTAGGAGGGAAGAATCCCTTGTCTCTTTTTAAAGGCTGCGTTAAAAGTATTGAGATTGTTGTATCCAATAGAGGAAGCAATATAGCTTAATTTACTATTGCGAAATTCCTCATCCTGTAATAATTTAGTTAATAAATAATTGATTCTTAGTTCGTTGATATAATTATTGAAATTGGAGCCTTTTTCAATATTAATGACCTGCGAAAGGTATTTTGGGTTGGTCTTGAGTTTTTCTGAAAGCTGATGAAGATTGCAGTGCGAATCAATAAAGAAATTTTCTGCTTCCAATTTTTTCAGCCTATTCAGTATTATGTATTTTACATGGTCGTCCAAAGCCGGATTCGTCCTGTCCTCAGATTTGGAAATGGACTTTTTAACGGATACCTCATTATTGCCAGTTTTTAACTGTGCTTCAAGATTTTCAATGGTTCTTCTGTAAATAACCTTATTTTTTTCTTTAATTTTTACATAGGAGATTACCACAAATAACCCCACTATTAGAAAGGAAACCAGGGCAGTAATAATAGCGGTCAACTTTGACTTCTGAGATAAATTAACCATTTCTAGTTCCTGCTGTTTTTGGTTGGCTTCCTTGATTTTTCTTCTTGTCTCCAATATTATGATGCGTTGTTCTTTTTCGTTATTAAACAAAGAATCTCTTATGGCGTCATGTAGGGTTCTGTATTCCTTTACTTTTTCGGGTTTATCAGTCACATCATATAAGTCCATAAGAATTAGACTGTTTGATTTTATGACGTCAAAGGCATTAATGTTTTCTGCTGCATCTATACTCTTTTCGTAAGCTAAAATTGCATTCGAGGTATCTTTGGTTTTTAAAAAGAGTTCTGCCCGTATCATAAGTGCTCTAGGTAATCTAAAACGATAATTATTGGATTTAATCATATCTAAGGATTGGTCCAAATATTTCTGTGATTTTTTAAATTCTTCATTAGACATATAAATGTCAGCCATATTCATGTAAACTACACTTTGGATATAGCTGCCAGGGGAATAGAGTTCCTTTTCCATCTTTAGGTAGAAATCATAAGCTAATAAGGCCGCTTCCTTGTCTCCTAATTTCGCAGACATTCTGGCTATTTCATCAACCTTTTGAAAGATATAGTGTGTGTCTTTTTGTTTTATAATATAATCCAAGCCTTTAAGACAGTGTTCCAAGGCTTTTTCATAATTCTCTAATCGAAGATAGTAATGGGACAATGCGGCATGAGCCTTTGATAAGATATACTCGTTTTTTGTGTTTTCAGCAACGTCCAGTAAGCTAAGCCCAGTTTCGAGCGCCATATCATACTCTCCTTTTTCCGTATGTATATCAGATTTTAAAGTTTCAAAATCTGCATAGGTTTCTGGAAATCTAATGTAGCTTACCTTTTCCTCGAGGCTTTTTATAACCTCCATGGAACGATTAAAGTCTCCTTGTATAAACTGAAGATAGGCTATATTAAACTTGGCCTTGTTGACACCATTTTGATAATTCAAATCCTGAGAAATCTCAAGAGCCTCTTGATTGTAATTTTTGGCTATTTCAATGTTTCTATAAGTATAAAGATGGCAGAGTTGAAGTAAGATGTCCGCTTTTTCTTTCCCATTTACATTGGCTGCCAATGCAGTAAGCGTGTTGATTTCCTTATACTTATTCTTGATTTTTATTTCGGAAATTAAATTTTCTATGCGATTGAAGTAACCGCCAATACTATCATTTTCATTTTGGGAAAAAACCAATGAGTGAAAAATAATAAAAACAGTAACGAATATTTTGGAGCTCTTGTTCAAACCGTCATTATCAACCTTAAGTAAGCATCTAAAATATAAAATTAACTTGGTTAATACTATTACTCGCTAAGGTTTGAAATTGAAATATGATATAGGCTTTCACAACTTTCTAAATTTCAGAAAATTGATGTTTTTGAGTACGGTTAAAAGTCAAGGCTAGCGATAAGGGTATTGAGCTTAATTAACTAAAAAAGCCCTCATTAAGAGGGCTTTTTCTAATTGTAGATTTAAATCTATAATCGAAAATTTTGATTAATTAAATTAAGCCAAATAAGGCTAATAAGGATCCAACTGCAACAACCGCCAAAAAGGCATTCATTGCAATGATGAGTATTGATAGATAAGTATCAACCCCCGTTTTAAATGATAAATTGTTCATAACATTACCTACTTTAAAGTTATTACTAATAAAGTACGGAATAGTAAGAGTTTAATTGTATTAATTGTTGTGTAACAGGGTTTTACCGTTGCCAATGACCGACAATTTGTTGTTGCTCATCGAAGTTTTCGTACATTTTATCGTAAAAAATCCAATATGAAGGTCTTTGTAAATTGAAAAGGATGCACTTTAAAAATGCATCCTGTAGTTTTTTTATATAGGTTAAATACTATTTAGGTATTAAATCAAATCTAACCAATCCAAAACTAGTGCTATCGGGATAGCCACTAAAATTCCTACAAGGCAAGCAATCATAAATTTTAAAAAACCATTAAGGAGTTTTACCCCAAACGAAAGTTCTTGTTCCATAATCATATAGTGTTGTTTACTACAATATACCTTTTTTAAAACAAAGTTGTTGGAAAACAGGAGGTTAATTCGATTAAGGGATGCAAAAAATCTTTAAAATAAAGAACAATTATAAAGCTCTTATTTTTTGGAATACAATTGTTAAGGTCTAAAAAACGCAGAGGCAACAATGGGTTTCAGTGTGTCCAATGCTTTGTTTTTCCTTAATTTATGCTGATTAGGCTCGGGTCTCCTTAATAAATTAGAATCTTTTTTAGAAGGGACCACTTCTCTTGGGGCTTTCTTCTCGGGAGTTTGCTTCGTATTTACATAGGAATCCCAACAAGAACAGAGTGTAATATATAATAATATAATCGTAATGGATTTGGTGCCCTTCATGCGTATTACCTTCTAGTACTATATTAATGTACGAATACCTTTCATAATTTGGATGCTTGCCCCTTTGTTAATTAAGATATATTGTGAGTTTATTTCACCAACCTTGGTACATTTTTGCTCATCGTTGAGAAGACTATTAGCGCTATTAAAAAATTCATTTCTGTTGGAAATGGGAATCACTCCTCCCAGTTTAACCAAATCTTCTGCTTCAAGAAACCCTTTGTATTTTGGTCCTATAATGACCGGTATTCCAAATACCGCTGGTTCAAGCGTGTTATGTAAACCAGTGGCAAATCCTCCTCCCACATAAGCCACAGTGGCATAACTGTAAATTTTAGTCAATAGTCCAATGGTGTCAATGATTATTACGGCTGTTTCCTTTGGAATTTTTTCAGGTAGGCTGCTATAGCATAGCGTTTTTCGTTGGATTGAGTTTTTAAGACTTTGGATATGCTCTTCCTTAATGTTGTGGGGGGCTATGATATATTTTTCGTCGTTTTTACTATTATTGATATAATCAATAAGGAAAACTTCATCATCTGGCCAAGTACTTCCCGCAACAAGACATTTTGTTTGTTTACAAAATTGGTCCATAAAAGGAAGTGAATTATTGCGTTTTAAGATTTCTGATACCCGATCTAGTCTGGTGTCCCCGGTTACCGTTACATTTTCCATCCCTATGGATTTTAAAAGGTCTAGGGATTTTAGGTCTTGAACATACAAATAGGTAAATTTTTTGAGAGCATTTCGCATAAACCTACCATAACTTTTAAAGAATATTTTATCCGATTTAAATCTTGCGGAAATTAGAATAGTGGGTGTATTTCTCTTTTTTAGTTCTGACAAATAATTAGGCCATATTTCATATTTAATAAAAATAGCCATTTTAGGATTTGAGACGTTTAGAAAACTCTTGACTTTTTGTGGAGTGTCCAATGGAAGATATGTAACGATGTCGGCAGGGGAAGTGTCCTTTTTAACTTCATATCCAGAAGGTGAAAAGAAGGTTAACAAGACCTTATGTTCTGGATAGTCTTTTTTTAACTTTTCCAAAATAGGAAGTCCTTGTTCATACTCTCCTAAGGATGCAGCATGAATCCACACCACTTTATCGGTTTTCGAAAGGTGTTTTTTTAAGGTCTTAATTACCTGTTTTCTACCACTTACGAATTTGGCAATCTTTGGATTTGCCAAGGCGATAAGTTTTAATAATTGCCAAACCAAGGAAACAATTAAGGAATAGATGAACCGCAAAATGATTTATTTGTGACTAAATTACATTTCTTTCAAGAAAATCATTCTAACTCGTTTCGTATTTTTGCCCAACTTCATCTAATCCACTGATATGAAAAAAATACAGATGGTAGACCTAGGGGGTCAATACCAGGAAATAAAGGAACAAGTAAATGCATCAATTTCCCAAATATTGGAAACTTCTTCCTATATAAATGGTCCGGAAGTACATGCTTTTCAAAAGGATTTAGAGGAATATTTAGAAGTTAAACACGTAATTCCCTGTGCCAATGGTACCGATGCACTCCAAATTGCGATGATGGGCCTTGGTCTAAAACCGGGAGATGAGGTGATAACTGCGGATTTTACGTTTGCCGCTACGGTAGAAGTGATTGCATTATTGCAATTAACTCCTGTTTTGGTAGATGTTGAACCAGATACCTTCAATATTGATATAAGTGCCGTTGAAAGGGCAATCACATCAAAAACAAAAGCAATTGTACCTGTGCATTTATTTGGTCAATGCGCGAATATGGATGCCATAATGGAACTGGCAGAAAAAAATGACCTTTATGTTATTGAGGACAATGCCCAAGCAATTGGAGCAAAATACTTATCGGGTAAGGGGGATAAAAAAATGGCAGGAACCATAGGGCATGTTGGAGCTACTTCGTTCTTTCCATCCAAGAATTTAGGATGTTACGGGGATGGAGGGGCAATTTTTACGAATGATGATGCTTTGGCGCATACTATTAGGGGTATTGTTAATCATGGGATGTATGAAAGATATCATCACGATGTTGTTGGTGTTAATTCTAGGTTGGATTCGATACAGGCAGCTGTTCTTAGGGCCAAGCTCCCAAAATTGAATGATTATTGCGATGCCCGCAGAACCGCAGCACGTAAATATAACGAGGCATTAAGGAATGAGGAGAGTATCATCCTTCCAAAAACGGTAAATCAATGTGAGGGTATTTGTGATACTTGCGACTGCCATGTTTTTCATCAATACACTTTAAGAATCACCAGCGGAAAACGTAATGGCTTAGTGAAATTTCTAAATGAGAACGATATTCCTTGTGGTATTTATTATCCTATTCCACTTCATAAGCAAAAAGCATATTTGGACGATAGATATAAGGAAGTCGACTTCCCTGTAACCAATCAACTCGTGGAAGAGGTGATTTCATTGCCGATGCATACTGAATTGGATGATGAGCAAATTGCCTTTATTACCGGTAAGGTTATCGAGTTTATGAATGCTTAGACAGTCAAAGTAGTATTTTTAGAATCGGGTAAATTCTTATTGCATGAAAATTTTAGTTACCGGAGGTTTGGGTTTTATCGGATCTCATACCGTAGTTGAACTTCAAAACAAAGGTTTTGAAGTCGTTATTATTGATGATTGCTCCAATGCTGATGAAAATGTTCTAGGTGGTATTGAGAGAATCACTGGTGAAAAACCCATTTTTGAAAAAATGGATCTTAAGGATAAAGAAAAGGTCGAGTGTTTTTTTCAAAACAACCCTGATGTAGAAGGAGTAATTCACTTTGCGGCCTCGAAGGCGGTTGGTGAAAGCGTGGAGAAGCCCCTACTTTATTATGAGAACAACATTGGGTCTTTAGTCTATATCCTAAAAGAGCTAAACAAAAAAAACAAGGCTAGTTTTATTTTTAGTTCCTCCTGTACGGTCTATGGTCAGGCCGATAAGATGCCAATTACCGAGAATGCTCCTGTCAAGGAAGCAGAATCTCCCTATGGTAACACAAAGCAAATGGGGGAGGAGATCATAAGGGATACCTGCAAGGTTTCCCCAAGTCTAAATGCAATTGCGCTTAGGTATTTTAACCCCATGGGGGCTCATCCCAGTACTGAGATCGGTGAATTACCTATAGGTGTGCCTCAGAATTTAGTGCCATTTATTACACAAACTGGGGTAGGCCTTAGAGAAGAATTATCCGTTTTTGGTGATGACTATCCAACTAAGGATGGTACCTGTATTCGCGACTATATTTATGTGGTAGATTTGGCGAAAGCCCATGTAGTGGCTTTGGAGCGATTATTGGCTGGGAAGAATTCAGAAAATTACGAAGTTTTTAATGTTGGCACCGGTAAAGGAAGTTCTGTATTGGAAGTAATAAATAGTTTTGAGAAAGTATCAGGTAAAAAATTGAAATATAAGATAGTTGATAGACGACCTGGTGACATTACTTCCGCCTATGCGGATACCACTAGGGCAAATGAAGTTCTGGGTTGGAAATCTCAATACTCTTTGGATGAGGCCATGAAGTCGGCTTGGGATTGGGAACAGAAAATCAGGAGTTGATTTTAGGAGTTAGGCATATTAAATAAGGGGAAATATAACTATATTTCCCCTTATTTAATTATAGAATAAATCGTAGATATGAAAACCCCGTTTTTATTTTTAATTTTTTTGGTTGTTGGTCTGCTTAGCGCACAGGATACATATCTTCATTGTGGAAAGGTTTTGGATGTAGAGTCTGGAAAAATCTTAAATGAAAAAACTATTGTCGTATCCGAAGGAAAAATAAAAAGTGTACAGAACGGATATGTAACTGGTTCCAATTCTGATATTTTGGTTGACTTAAAGTCAAAAACTGTTTTACCGGGGTTTATAGATATGCACGTACATATTGAGAGTGAATCTAGTCCGTCAAGATATCTGGAGCGCTTTACAAAGAATGAAGCAGATGTAGCTTTTCAATCTACCATATATGCAAAAAGAACTTTGATGGCCGGTTTCACCACCGTGCGGGATTTGGGTGGATCGGGAGTCAACATCTCGCTTAGAAACGCAATCAACAAAGGAACCATTGTAGGGCCTAGGATTTATACAGCAGGAAAATCCTTGGCGACCACTGGGGGTCACGCAGACCCCACGAATGGGACAAGAAGCGACCTTATGGGAGACCCGGGTCCAAAAGAGGGAGTGGTTAATTCACCAGAGGATGGCAGAAAGGCCGTTCGCCAGCGTTACAAAAATGGAGCCGATGTAATTAAGATTACTGCAACGGGGGGAGTCTTGAGTGTTGCAAAGAATGGACAAAATCCGCAATTTACCTTAGAGGAAATAAAGGCCATCACGGAAACAGCCAAAGATTATGGAATGCTCACTGCGGCACATGCTCATGGGGATGAAGGTATGCAGCGTGCTGTAAGGGGTGGAATTAAGACCATTGAACATGGCACCTTAATGTCCGAAGAGACCATGGATTTAATGATAGCATATAATGCTTACATGGTCCCTACCATATCTGCGGGACAAGAGGCCGCTCGGTTGGCGAAGATACCTGGTTACTTGCCTCCGGTAGTGGCAAAGAAAGCTTTGGAAATTGGACCGCAGCTAGAGGGAACTTTTGCAAAGGCTTACAAAAAGGGTGTTCCTATTGCCTTTGGAACAGATTCTGGAGTTTCTCCCCATGGCGATAACGGTAAGGAATTTGGCTACATGCACCGGGCGGGAATGCCAATCATTGAAACTTTGCGCTCTGCAACAATAACGAATGCCAGTTTGTTGGGAATGGAGAATTTAGGTCAAATAAAGAAGGGCTATATTGCCGATATCGTTGCGGTGAACGAGAATCCACTGCAAAATGTGGATACGCTTGAAGAGGTTGTTTTTGTAATGAAAGAAGGTGAAATCTATAAATCGGAGGAATAGCTCTGAAAGCATCAATAATTGGCATGGAGAAAAATGGGGTCATAGAATTGCTGTTCAAAACAAAAAAGGAGGATTTGTATGATGGTTTAATTCAGCAACTTGAAAAGGATTTCTTACTTGCCAATGTTCCCTTAAATATAACTAGGGATATCAAAAGTGAAGAACTGATTAAAGTGCTCGTAGAGAAAATTTATTTCCTGATGATGGAACGGTTTTCTGAATATCTAAACGTACTTTATGTCATTGATATACCGGAAAAAGAATTTCAACATATAGAGGTTACCGATACTGTTGAGGTTTCAAGTCAAATGGCGTTTCTAATCCTAAAGCGGGAATTTCAAAAAGTTTTGCTCAGAAACAAATACAAATAAATAGGCTTTGTAGCTTGTTATGATTCAAAAAAGTTAAACCTTTATGTAAATACCTTTCTTGTCCATAATATAACCAACCAGCCAACAAGTCAGCATAACCCAAAGGGCAAACAATAATGATCCCATGTAATCACCTGTTGTTGCAATGAATATATTATCCGCTATCCAATGGTAAGCACTTGTTCCTTTCATTTTAATTTCAAACAGGCTGATAATGAAGATTTCGGATAAGAGGTAAATAAATAGGGTATTCCTTCCAAAAACCTCAAAGAAGTATGTTCTTTTAAAGGTCTTGGTCATATCTAACAAGTAGACCAAAATAGCAATAACGAAGAGGTCAATTCCGCATGTTAAAAGTACAAAAGAACTGGTCCATAATTTTTTGTTAATGGGTAAAATTAGGTCCCAGGCCAATCCTGCAAGAACCAAAACACAACCTACCATTAAAACTTTAGCTACTGTTTCGTAGCTCTGTCCATTTTTTTGAATGAATTTACCTGTAAGGTACCCAGCTAGGACATTCACGACGGAAGGTAGTGTGCTTAATAGCCCTTCAGGGTCAAAAGCGACCCTGCCATTGCCGTGGTACATATGATTGGCACCAATTAAAAATTTATCCAGCTTTAAAACAGCATTACCGAGTAACGTAAGGTCGCCAAAAGTCAGTAAAAGGATATGATAAAATATCAAGGCGCATGCGCTAAAAATAATTACCGTGCGTGTTTTGAAGTAATAGAGTAATATGGAAGCAAAAAGATAGCACAGGGCAATGCGCTGAAGAACGCCGAATATTCGGGTTTCGGCAAGAGGTTTTAGCGTTCCGTTTTCAAAAAAAGGGAACCAATACATTAGGAACCCCAATAGAAATATAATGGCAAATCGCTTCAATACCTTTTTGAAAAAGGCGACATCTCCTTGGGTCTCATACTTTTTCATACTGAAGCTCATGGCATTACCAACCACAAACAAAAAGGTGGGAAAAACAAGGTCCGTAAGGGTGAAACCATGCCACTCCGCATGCTTTAAAGGGGCAAAACTAGTGTCTCCATTGCCGGGAGAATTTACAATGATCATTAAAGCCACATCCAATCCCCTAAAGACATCAAGAGAAAGGTATCTGTTTTTCAATTTGTTCATGTTGGTAGGTTTGGTTATGAATTGGTAAAGAAAATTAGTAATTTAAAAATATACCCTAATGAAAGGAAGTAAAGCATTGGTATAAATACTTTCATTCTCCCTATAAAGCAGATTATACCTAAGACCTAAGGTTACATTATAATTACTGTATCCAGCTCCAATAAATAAGGCAGGAGACCAATAATTGTCTTCAATGTTTACAGGTGTAGCCTCAAATGTTCTATTAATTCTTAGTTGTTCCAGTTCTGCTGAAAGTTGTATCTGTGGAATAGGATTGTAGAGGGACAATATACTTCCGCCATAGGCCAATAATTTGTTATCATTGAACTTGGCATAATTGAAATTTAGGCTCGCACCGGCGGAAAATTCGTCGCTAAAAGGATAAATGGCACTTGGTGAAACAGAAGCGTTAAACCCTCCGTTGAAAAATCCCAGTCCTAAACTTCCACCGTATCTTACACGCTTCCAAAAATCGTTTTGACCTGAAATATTTTGGGAAAGGACCATGGAGGGAAGGAGCACCAAAAAGCAACCAAAAATCAATTTTTTCAGTATCATTTGGGAATTTTTGTTTTAAACATTACTTTTTTTCAATATTACACTCCAACATTCCGTTAGATGTAGTAAATGTTGTATTTTTGTTCAAATTTCTTCTAAAGATACAGAAAGTAATTCATGGATAAATATTCCTTTTTGAATGCTGTTCATACCTCTTATTTCTCCGAGTTATATGATAAGTATTTAACCAATCCAGATAGTATTGAGCCAAGTTGGCGGGCCTTTTTTCAGGGATTTGATTTTGGTATAGAAAGTTCGTTGGACGAACTGGATATTGACCCGGAAAATCGCACGACCGTTATGATTAACGGGAATCAGGTGGAAATGCCAGAATCCCTTCAAAAGGAATTTCAGGTTATTCGGCTCATAGATGGTTATAGGAGCAGAGGACACTTATTTACAAAAACGAATCCCGTACGTGAAAGAAGACAGTACGAGCCTACGCTTTCAATTGAAAACTTTGGATTGAACGATTCTGATTTGGATACGGTTTTCAATGCGGGAGATATTATTGGAATTGGTCCAAGCCCCTTGCGGGAAATCATTACACATCTCACCAGTATATATTGTGACGCCATCGGAGTGGAGTATATGTACATTCGTAAGCCGGAACGCATAAAATGGATTCAAAACTGGATTAACGTTAATGACAACCATCCAAAGTTCGATCCGGAAAGAAAAAAACACATACTTAAAAAACTCAATCAGGCCGTTTCCTTTGAAGGGTTTTTACATACCAAATATGTAGGCCAAAAACGATTTTCGCTAGAAGGAAATGAATCTTTGATTCCTGCTTTAGACGTAATTGTAGAGCGTGCCGCTGAATTGGGCGTGAAGCAATTTATTATGGGTATGGCCCATAGGGGGAGATTAAACGTCCTTACCAATATTTTCGGAAAATCCGCAAAGGATATTTTTAGTGAATTCGATGGTAAGGATTATGAGCAGGAAATTTTTGATGGCGATGTAAAATATCATTTGGGTTGGACTTCGGATAGAATGTCGGACAATGGGAACAAGATACGTATGAACATTGCCCCCAATCCATCTCACTTGGAAACAGTGGGAGCCGTTGTGGAAGGTATTGCCAGGGCAAAACAAGATGCTCACTATCAGGATGATTTTTCTAAAGTTTTACCCATTGTGGTCCATGGAGATGCTGCGATTGCGGGACAAGGATTAGTTTACGAGGTTGTTCAAATGGCCAATTTAGACGGATATAAAACAGGGGGTACCATACATATCGTGGTAAACAACCAAATTGGCTTTACTACCAATTATTTAGACGCCAGAAGCTCCACGTATTGTACTGACGTTGGTAAGGTTACCTTAAGCCCTGTGCTGCATGTGAATGCTGATGATGCAGAGGCTGTTGTTCATGCCGCATTATTTGCGCTGGAGTATAGAATGCAGTTTGATAGAGATGTGTTTATCGATTTATTGGGTTATAGAAAGTATGGGCATAATGAAGGAGATGAGCCAAGATTTACACAGCCTAAATTGTATAAAGCAATTTCCAAACATAAGAACCCCAGAGATATTTATGCGGAACGCTTGATTCAAGAAGGGGTAATCGATGAAGGGTACGTAGCGGAACTTGAAAAGCAGTATAAGGATTCCCTAGAAATAAAATTGGAGGATTCCAGGAAAGAGGATAAAACCGTGGTTACTCCATTCATGTCGGACGAGTGGAAAGGTTTTGAAAATGTTCGCGAGTGGGAGATGATGGACCCTGTGGACACCAAATACGACAAAGATAAGTTGACCAAAATAGCCAAGGTAATTACCGAGCTTCCAAAAGGAAAAAAGTTTTTGCGTAAGGTTGAGAAATTGGTAAAAGATCGTAAGAAGATGTTCTTTGAAACGGACACTTTGGATTGGGCCATGGGCGAATTATTGGCTTACGGTACCTTACTTGATGAAGGATTTGGTGTGCGTATGTCCGGTCAAGATGTCGAAAGAGGAACATTTTCTCACCGTCATGCCGTCATGAAAGTGGAGGAGAGTGAAGAGGAAATCCTTTTATTGAATAATATCTCTAAAGAACAGGGAAGGTTCCAAATCTATAACTCCTTACTTTCGGAATATGGAGTCGTTGGTTTCGACTATGGCTATGCGATGGCAAGTCCCAATACGTTGACCATCTGGGAGGCCCAGTTTGGCGACTTTAGTAATGGGGCGCAGATAATGATAGACCAGTATATTTCAGCTGCCGAGGATAAATGGAAATTACAGAATGGATTGGTTATGCTTTTACCACATGGCTATGAGGGTCAGGGTGCGGAACATTCCTCTGCTAGAATGGAAAGGTACTTGCAGCTTTGCGCTCGGGACAATATGTACATTGCGGATGTAACCACGCCTGCACAAATGTTTCACATCCTTAGGCGACAGATGAAGGCGAATTTTAGAAAACCACTTATTATCTTTACACCTAAGAGCTTGCTTAGGCATCCGAAGGCAGTCTCTTCGGTTGAAGAGTTGGCCGCAGGAAGTTTTCAGGAGGTTATAGATGATGCCCAAGCAGATGTCAAGAAAGTGAAAACTTTGGTTTTTTGTACTGGTAAGTTCTATTATGATTTACTTGCGGTTAAAGAAGAGCTGAATAGGGAGGATGTGGCCCTGGTTCGTATAGAACAGTTATTTCCATTGCCAGACAAGCAAATGAAGGATATTATATCAAAATACAAAAATGCGGATGACCTAGTTTGGGCACAGGAAGAACCAAGAAATATGGGGGCTTGGAGTCATTTACTAATGCATTTTAGCGATGTAAACAAATTTAGGGTAGCTTCAAGAAGATTTTATGCGGCTCCCGCAGCAGGTAGTGCGGTTAGGTCAAAGGCTAGACACCAGCAGGTAATTGACTACGTTTTTGATAAGACCAAGGACAACATGTCAAAACCAAAGAGTAAGAATTAAGAATATCAAATTATAGAAAGAATGATTCTAGAAATGAAAGTTCCCTCACCGGGGGAATCTATAACCGAAGTTGAAATAGCCGAATGGTTGGTCGAGGATGGTGACTATGTTGAGAAAGACCAGGCGATTGCAGAAGTTGATTCAGACAAGGCAACTTTGGAGCTGCCAGCAGAGGCAAGTGGAACAATTACTTTAAAGGCCGAAGTAGGGGATGCCGTAGACGTAGGTGCAATTGTCTGTCTAATTGACACCAGTGCTGAAAAGCCGGGCGGAGCAAGCGAAGCGGCCAGTTCTTCCTCAGGAGGAGATGAAGGTTCTTCCAGTAATGCGGAAAAGGATTTAGATGAGCAAAAAGCTCAAAAAGAAAAAAAAGAGGATAGCGAGAAGGCCCCTCAGCCTAAACAAGCAAAAGAAACCTATGCTTCGGGTGTAGCTTCTCCAGCCGCAAAGAAAATTCTTAGTGAAAAAGGGGTTGATGCATCTAGTGTTTCTGGTACGGGACGTGATGGTAGAATTACCAAATCTGACGCCATGGAGGCCAAGCCATCAATGGGCTCCCCAGTTACTGGAGGAAACCGAGGGGAAAGTCGTTCCAAACTTTCAATGTTGAGAAGAAAAGTAGCGGAGCGTTTGGTTTCCGCTAAGAACGAAACAGCGATGTTGACAACCTTTAACGAGGTGGATATGTCAGCTATTTTTGAATTGAGAAAGCAGTATAAAGAAGACTTTAAGGAGAGACACGGTGTGAGCTTAGGCTTTATGTCTTTTTTTACCAAGGCTGTGGTTAGAGCATTGGAATTGTATCCATCTGTAAATTCAATGATAGATGGTAAGGAAATGATTTCTTACGATTTTTGTGATATCAGTATTGCTGTATCCGGACCTAAGGGGCTTATGGTACCAGTGATTAGAAATGCAGAAAATCTATCTTTTAGAGGAGTTGAGTCGGAAGTCAAAAGACTGGCAATCCGAGCTAGGGAAGGGGAGATTACCGTTGATGAAATGACAGGAGGAACTTTTACCATTACCAATGGTGGGGTTTTTGGTTCTATGTTGTCAACTCCCATTATCAATCCTCCTCAAAGTGCTATTTTGGGAATGCACAATATTGTGGAACGACCTGTTGCTAGGGATGGTGCAATCGCGATTGCCCCGGTTATGTATGTTGCTTTATCTTACGATCATAGAATTATAGATGGTAAGGAATCGGTTGGTTTCTTGGTGGCTATCAAGGAAGCCTTGGAAAGTCCCGAAGAGTTGTTAATGGACAATGATGTTAAGAAAGCCCTGGAAATGTAATTTGAGTTTTAGTCAAAGTATAAAAGCACCGGTTTACCGGTGCTTTTTCTTTTTCTTTAATTTTAAATATAGCACCTTGTTTTTATAATCTATAACGGCTTTGGCCTTATTTAGTACATCCGCCCCGATAATTCCATCGACAGGTTCGGCATCATGCGCAATCAATGCTGTGTTGACATGGATTAAGTCAAATAGTACAATCTTCAATTTTTTGTGGGTCCATTTCGCTATTTCTATAGTATTCTTACTGGAAGTTAAAGTTTCCATATCCGTGGCGCCCGCACCCGCCGCTTTAATTTTCGAAGCCTTTGACTTAAGATTGAAATAGTCAATTCTATCGAATCCGATACAGGTATTGGATGCCCCCGTATCCAAAATAAATCTTCCTTTTTTATTGTTTATGGTCGCAGTGATTTCCAGGTGATTGGTATTGGTTAGGGTTAACGGAATTCTGTGGTATCCTTTTTTCTTTAATAACTTCTTAAGTGAGCTCATACATCCTAGGTTAAGACTATAATTCTAAATTGTAAGTTCATGAATGGCAATAAAAGCCAAAGATAAACCTATTTTTGTGCCATGATTATTACAGATACCCATACACATTTATATAGTGAAGCGTTTAATGAGGATAGAAGACAGGTCATAAAAAGAGCACTTGACGAAGGGGTAACCCGATTTTTTATTCCAGCTATAGACTCAACGTATACGGATAGTATGTTGGATTTGAAAAAGAGTTATCCAGAAAATATATTTTTAATGACAGGATTGCATCCTACTCATGTAAAGGAGAATTATAAAGAGGAGTTGGGTCATATTCAGCAATTGGTCAAAGAACATCAATATTATGCAATCGGCGAAATAGGTATCGACTTATATTGGGATAAAAGCTTTTTTACCCAACAACAAGATGCTTTTCGTAGTCAAATTAAATTGGCAAAAAGTCTCGACCTTCCCATCGTAATACACTGTAGAGATGCTTTTGATGAGGTGTTCGCAATTTTGGAGGAACAGAAAGGCGATGGGCTTCGAGGTATATTTCATTGTTTTACTGGAAACCTGGAGCAAGCTAAAAGAGCAATTTCCTATAATTTGAAGCTTGGTATAGGCGGAGTGGTTACCTTTAAAAATGGTAAGATAGATACTTTTTTAAATCAAATAGATTTAGGTAATATCGTATTGGAGACAGACTCACCCTATTTAGCTCCTGCTCCATATAGAGGAAAGCGGAATGAAAGTTCCTATGTGGTCAACGTATTGAACAAAGTAGCCTCTCTATACGATATGAATGTAAACGAAGTTGCCCAAATTACTACTGAAAATTCAAAAGAAGTTTTCGGGGTATAAAGATTACGTAAAAATATGAGTGCCGAACAAAGAAATATTTTGTTGTTGTATACAGGGGGAACCATAGGTATGGTTAAAGACTATGATACCGGGGCCTTAAGATCTTTTAATTTCAATAAGCTATTAAAACATGTGCCGGAGCTGAATCAATTAGATTGTTCCATAGAGTCTATCTCCTTTGAGAATCCCATAGATTCTTCCAATATGAACCCTAGGGAATGGATAAAAATTGCCACAATTATTGAAGAAAACTATCTTGATTATGACGGTTTTGTAGTTTTACACGGAAGTGATACTATGAGCTACACGGCATCTGCGCTTAGTTTTTTGTTGGAAAATTTAGATAAACCAGTAATTCTTACGGGTTCACAATTGCCCATAGGGGATTTACGAACAGATGCCAAGGAAAATCTTATTACCTCCATTCAAATTGCGGCACTAAGTGCAAAAGGCTTGCCCGTGATAAGGGAGGTAGGTCTGTATTTTGAGTACAAACTCTATCGGGGAAACAGGACCACCAAAATAAATGCAGAGAATTTTAGGGCTTTTGCGTCCCTTAATTATCCACATTTGGCCGAATCTGGGGTTCATTTAAATGTTTTTTTTGAATATTTACTACCCGTGAAAAGGAACAAAAACCTAAAAGTCCATAAAAAAATGGATGAAAACGTGGCTTTGCTAAAACTTTTTCCTGGAATTAATCGGTCAGTTTTAGAAAGTGTATTACAAACAAAAGGTTTAAAGGCGTTGATATTGGAAACCTATGGTTCTGGAAACGGGCCAACCGCGGAATGGTTTTTGGATTGTTTAAAAAAATCCATTGAACGAGGTTTGCATGTTATTAATGTGACCCAATGTTCTGGGGGTAGTGTAATCATGGGAAAATATGAAACAAGTTCACATTTAAAAAAAATGCAAGTTGTTAATGGTAAGGATATTACCACGGAGGCGGCCATTTCAAAGGCGATGTACATGCTCGGCAGCGGAGTGTCCAGCAAACACTTTAAAACTGTTTTCGAGACTTCTTTGCGCGGAGAAATGCGCTAAAATTAACTGCTATAATTTTATTGTCTAATATTTTTTTTGTTATTTGCCCAACCTTTAAAAAGGCTAAACTAGAGAGGTGGCCGAGTGGTCGAAGGCGCACGCCTGGAAAGTGTGTATACACCAAAAGTGTATCGAGGGTTCGAATCCCTTCCTCTCTGCAAGTAAGTTTTACTTTTTTTATATTGTTTTTTTTTTATCTTTAACCCTATTAACTAACTAATTTAAGTTTGAAAAAATGAAAAAATTATTTCCAAGCCTAGCTGTAGCTGGGGCGTTTGTAGCAGGTACAAATATGGTAAGTGCAAATGTAGCGGCAGTAGCTTTGCTAGTTCAAGATGCAGCTCCTGAGGCGGATAAAGGATTTACCCAAGTATTGAAAGAGCAGTTTATCCAAGGGGGTGCAAGCTTCATGGGGATTGTACTTTTATGTTTGATTCTTGGTTTAGCTGTTGCAATCGAAAGAATTATTTATTTGAATATGGCCAGTACCAATACTGCCAAATTGAAGCAGCAAGTAGAAGATGCTTTGGCTTCAGGCGGTATAGAAGCTGCAAAAGAAGTTTGTAGAAATACTAAAGGACCTGTTGCTTCTATATATTATCAAGGTTTGGATAGAGCTACAGAAAGTGTCGAGTCTGCCGAAAAAGCAGTTGTTGCCTATGGTGGTGTGCAAATGGGACAATTAGAGAAAAATGTTTCTTGGTTGTCTTTATTTATCGCTATTGCTCCAATGCTTGGTTTCATGGGAACGGTAATCGGTATGATTCAGGCCTTCCAAAAGATTGCGGCTGTTGGTAACTTGAGTGCCTCTCTTATTGCAGGGGATATCCAGGTAGCCTTATTAACTACGGTATTTGGTCTTATTACGGCTATCATACTTCAAATTTTTTACAACTATATTATCGCGAAAATCGATAGTATCGTAAATGATATGGAGGACTCTTCGATTATCTTAATCGACATGTTGGTAGACCACAAAAAATAAGTTCCACTTTAAATACCCAAGATTATTATGCAAAAAATAATAAAAATAGCATTGATTGTCGTCGGCTTGCTGAGCGCTGTGCTTTGGTACATGTTGCCGGATAGCGAAATGCCAGCAGGGGAGGCGGCCCAAAACGGTGCAATGAACTTTATGTTCATCATCACATATATTCTTTTGGGAATTGCTGTGGTAGCCGCACTATTGTTCACATTAAAGAATATGTTTTCTAATCCCCAAGGCCTTAAAAAAACATTGTTTGTTTTGGTAGGTTTGGCCATAGTCGTAGGTATTTCCTACGTGTTATCCAGTAGTACTGATGTTGCTCCTGAATATATGTCCATGTCTAGTGAGTCTACAGTGAAAAAAATTGGAATGGGCCTGAATGTTTTCTTCATATTGACGGCGGTAGCTGTTGTTTTGATGGTCATTCCCGGGATTAAGAAACTATTTGGTAAATAAAAAAATATTATGGCTAGAAGAGCAGGAGCACCAGAAGTAAATGCAGGTTCCATGGCGGACATAGCGTTTCTACTGCTCATCTTTTTCTTGGTAACAACAACCATTGAAACGGATGCAGGATTAGATCGTATGTTGCCACCAATTGAACCGCCAGAGGAAGATGTTGTAATTAAGCAGAAAAATATCTTTCAGGTTAACATTAATAAAAATGGTCAGTTATTGGCGGACGATGAATTGATTGAGATTACACAGCTGAGAGACAAAGCAATGGCTTTCCTGGATAATGGAGGAGCTCCACAAGGAAGTCCGGACTATTGTAGCTATTGTCAAGGGACCAGAGATGCTTCGTCATCTGATAGTCCATCCAAGGCTATTATTTCCCTTAAAAATGATAGGGAGACCAAGTACTCGACTTACATTACCGTTCAGAATGAGCTGGTAGGTGCCTACAATGACTTGAGAGATAGAGAAGCTCAAAGACTTTATGGAAAGGATTTTGTGGATATGGAAGCTGAATATCTTAATCCAGAGACTTCTGATGAGGTAAAGGAGGAGCTTAAGGAGAAAGTGAAAAGAATCCAAGATTTGTTTCCTCAAAAATTGTCCGAGGCTGAGACGACTTCTAATTAAGAACATTAAATAAAACACTATGTCAAAATTTGCAAAGAAAAAAGATGGGGAAACACCTGCTGTATCGACGGCATCGCTCCCGGACATTGTATTTATGCTTTTGTTCTTCTTTATGACGGTTACCGTTATGAAGGATAGTTCCTTAAAAGTGGAAAATGTTTTACCTAATGCGAACGAGGTTAAAAAACTTGAGAAAAAGGATAGGGTAATTTATATCTATGTTGGGAAACCAACTAAGGAATATGAAAGAGTATACGGTAAAGAGCCACAAATACAATTAAACGATAAATTTGCCAGACCTTCAGAAGTAGGTGATTACATTTTGATGGAGAGGGCTAAAAAGCCCCAAGAGCTACAGAATGTATTAACCACAGCTTTAAAGGTGGATAAGAATGCCAATATGGGACTTATTTCCGATATTAAGCAGGAGTTACGCAAGGTAAATGCATTGAAAGTAAATTATACAACGTATGAAGGTGATGCTTTTAGAAACCTTCAATAAACAATAATTTTTCAAACTTTTAAAACGCTTCAAATTTATTTGAAGCGTTTTTTATTTGTTTAACTTTATCTCCATGAGATACATCTTTTTTATCTTAATTTCTTTGGGGAGCTATTCTACGTATTCCCAGGTTAAGTCCTCTACTGATAGTCTATTTAACCAACGGTATTTTGAAGATCAATTTTATATAGGAATTACCTATAATTTTATTGGGAATAAACCGGACGATTTAAAGCAAAGGAACTTGTCCTATGGATTACAAGCAGGTTTAATCAAGGATATCCCTTTGAACAATTCTGGTACTAGGGCTTTGGGGGTAGGATTTGGACTTGCCTTGAATACCTATTACTCAAATTTGATAGTTAGGGAAATCTCAGATGGTTTTTCTTATGATATTAGCGGTATATCCAATTTAAAACGAAGTAAGTTAGAAACTCATTTAATTGAGTTTCCCATAGAGTTTAGATGGAGAAATTCTACACCAACAGAATATAAATTTTGGCGCGTTTATACGGGATTCAAGTTTGGATATATTATAGGTGCTAGATCTAAACTGGTTACCAGTGATTTCAAGGATGGATTTTTTAATACGGATATCAGTAATTTCCAGTATGGTCCAACTTTTAATTTTGGGTACAATACCTTTAATGTGCATATATATTATGCATTGAGCGATTTATTTGATGATCAGGCTCAAATCAGTGGGGAACAACTTGGTTTTAGACCCCTAAGGGTGGGATTAATTTTTTATATCCTATAACCAAAACTTAACGGTAAGTAACTGGGATAAAAGGCCTATACATATACCTGCTAAAATTTCAAGCTTGGAATGTGCCCTTAAGTATAACCTCGAGGATGCTACAAGTCCAATAATAAGCGTCATTAAACCAATAGCTATGATAATGTTTATTTCGAAATGAATGCTTAAGTTAATGAGATACATGAGTATACCTGCCACTCCAACAACGTGTAAGCTCGTTTTAAAGTTGAAGTATAGGAGAAATAAGCATGAAATAGCCGCGCCTAGTAGACCTACGAAGTAAAAATACAGTTCAGTGATATAATTATTAGGGATTACTTTAATGAGTATTAAAACCAATAATATGATATGAATTATTAAGGGGTATTTTCTCTCTGATACGGAATTTAGGAAAATTGTATCTGCAGCTCCCAGATTTCTCAGAATTAAATAAGCAATAATAGGAATGATGACCGTGAGGATAAAAATAGGGAGAATATTGCCACTCTGTAAATCCAAAGGGCTATACTTCGGTGTTGTTAAAAAATAGGCAACGGTCCCAGCGATCGGAGCAAAAATAGGATGAAAAATATAGGATATTACCTGAAACAAAAACTTCATTAAATCTCTTTTCTCAATCGTGCAACGGGTATTGCCAATTGCTCTCGATATTTGGCAACGGTACGCCGAGCAATAGGATATCCCTTTTCTTTTAAAATAGCGGCAAGCTTGTCGTCGGTCAAAGGTTTTCTTTTTTCTTCGTTTTTGATAACCGTTTCCAATATTTTTTTTATCTCCCTTGTCGATACATCCTCACCTTGTTCGTTTTTCATGGACTCGGAAAAATATTCCTTAATCAATTTAGTCCCGTAAGGTGTGTCCACATACTTACTATTGGCAACCCTAGAAACGGTACTAACGTCCATATCAATTTCATCGGCAATATCTTTCAAGATCATTGGGCGTAGATTGCGTTCGTCTCCTGTTAAGAAATATTCCTCTTGGTAGTGCATAATAGTGTTCATGGTAATGAACAGGGTCTGTTGACGTTGTCTTATAGCGTCAATAAACCATTTAGCTGCATCCAATTTTTGTTTTATGAACATGACCGTATCCTTTTGGGACTTGGTTTTATCCTTGGATTCCTTATACCCTTTGAGCATATTACTATATTCTCTGGATACATGAAGTTCCGGTGCATTTCGACCGTTTAAACTCAGTTCCAGCTCACCTTCGACTATTCGTATGGAAAAATCTGGAACTACATGCTCTATTATCCTATTATTGCCGGAATAGGAACCCCCTGGCTTTGGATTCAATTTCTCAATTTCTGAAATAGCCTCCTTAAGCTCCTCTTCCGTTACGTTGTGTTTTTGAGTAAGTTTCTTGTAATGTTTTTTCGTAAACTGCTCAAATGACTTTTTAAGAATGGAAATAGCCAATTCAATACTAGGATTTAATTCTTTTCTTTCTAATTGAATAATTAAACATTCTTCCAAGGATCTGGCAGCGACACCTGGTGGATCCAATTCTTGCACAATGGAGAGTACTTTTTTTATGGTTTCCTCGTCTGTAAAGACATTTTGAGTAAAAGCCAAATCATCTAAAATATCGGAAATGGGTCTACGAATATATCCGCTTTCATCTACGCTACCTACCAAGAATTCTGCTATCGCCCATTCTTCATCACTTAGATATACTGTATTTAATTGATTTATAAGATACTGATTGAATGTAGTTCCAGAAGCATAGGGAACACTTTTCTCGTCATCGTCAGCACTATAATTGTTGGATTGGGTTCTGTAATCCGGTACCTCATCATCGCTCAAATAATCATCTATATTAATATCCTCAGCGGAAATGGTTTCACTATCCGATTCATTATCATAAACGTCATCATACTCATCAGAAGTATCTTCCAATTCCTCCTTACCACTTTCCAATGCAGGATTCTCCTCTAATTCCTGTTTAAGACGTTGTTCAAATGCCTGTGTAGGAAGTTGAATCAACTTCATCAACTGAATCTGTTGAGGAGATAACTTCTGAGAAAGTTTAAATTGTAAGTGCTGTTTTAACATTTTATTCTGCTGCTATTTATAAAAATAACGAAATACCCTTAAAATTCAGCATTTTGGGGTGTTCTTGGGAAAGGAATAACATCCCTAATATTCCCCATTCCCGTAGCGAAAAGTACAAGTCGTTCAAAGCCCAATCCAAAACCACTGTGCACGGCAGTACCGAATTTTCTAAGATCTAAATACCACCAAAGTTCTTCCTCGGGAATATTCAATGCGTCCATTTTTTTGGTAAGGACGTCCAACCGTTCTTCACGCTGAGAACCACCAACAATTTCACCTATCCCTGGAAAAAGTATATCCATAGCACGTACCGTTTTTCCATCTTCGTTCAATCGCATATAAAAAGCCTTGATTTTTGCCGGATAATCGAAAAGGATTACAGGACATTTAAAATGCTTTTCCACCAAGTATCTTTCGTGTTCGCTTTGGAGATCTGCACCCCATTCATTTATGGGATATTGAAATTTTTTCTTTTTGTTCGGTTTGCTGTTTCTTAAAATTTCAATGGCCTCGGTATAGGTGACCCGTTTAAAGTTATTATCGGTTATAAATTTCAATTTTTCAATAAGCGGCATCTCACTTCTTTCAGCTTGAGGTTTTGTTTTTTCTTCGTCCAATAATCGTTTCTCCAAAAACAAAAGGTCATCCTCACAATTTTCAAGTACATATTTAAGAACCTCCTTGATGAAATCTTCTGCCAAATCCATATTGGCGTCCAAATCGAAGAAGGCCATTTCGGGCTCAATCATCCAGAATTCTGCCAAATGGCGCGAAGTATTCGAGTTTTCCGCTCTAAAAGTAGGTCCAAAAGTATAAACTTTGCCCAAAGCCATAGCGTATGCCTCAGCTTCCAATTGCCCGGAAACCGTAAGATTGGTTTCCTTGCCAAAAAAATCTTCCTTAAAGTTGACCTCCCCTTGTTCGTCTAAGGGAGGTTTCTTTTCGTCAAGCGTAGTAACACGAAACATCTCCCCGGCTCCCTCGGCATCAGAACCGGTAATAATTGGTGCATGGAAATAATAGAATCCATTATTTCTAAAATATTGATGAATTGCAAAAGACAATGCTGACCTCACACGCATTACAGCCGAAAAGGTATTGGTCCTAACACGTAAGTGAGCCTTTTCCCTTAAGAATTCCAAGGAATGTTTCTTGGGCTGGATAGGATAAACCTCAGGATCTGCCCCACCATGAACGAATATGTCTTTTACCTGGATCTCATAACTTTGTCCTTTACCCAGACTTTCTACCAAGGTGCCTGAAATTCTTAAAGCAGCACCTGTATTTATTTGTTTTAAAATAGTATCATCGATTTTTTCAAAATCTACAACACACTGGATGTTATTAAGAGTGGAGCCATCATTGAGGGCGATAAATCGATTGCTTCTAAAGGTTTTTACCCATCCATTAATGATTATCTCCTGTAATACTTCCTTTCCTGTAAGTAGTTCTTTGATGCTTACTGATCGCATTATAAATCAATTGAAAATTAAAAGCCAAAGATAGGTTTTTGGCCCAAAAGAATGAATGAAACCTAATTTTAAAAGCTCAAGTTTTACCCAATGCGGTAGATTTAAATTTTATTGGGCCTACCTTGGCTGAAAAAAAATCCCTTGGATATTTCCAAAATTTTTCGACTAATCGTTTTCCTCGTCCTGGGGCAAGATATCTATTTGAGGCTCTTTTAATGTTTTTTTGTTGGCTATACTTTTCTCAAGAGATAACAACAAAGATGGAAGCAAAATTAGATTGGCCAACATGGCAAATAATAGTGTTGCGGAAACCAATGCGCCTAAGGCAACAGTTCCGCCAAAATTTGAAATAACGAACACGGAGAATCCAAAGAATAAAACAATAGAGGTATAGAACATGCTAACACCAGTTTCCCTTAAGGCGGCGTAAACCGATTTTTTAATCTGCCATTTTTTGGAATCCAGCTCCTGTCTATATTTTGCCAAAAAGTGAATCGTATCGTCAACAGAAATACCGAAGGCTATACTAAAGACCAAAATGGTAGAAGGTTTTATAGGAACTCCTATAAACCCCATAATCCCTGCAGTTACAATCAATGGAAGTAGATTAGGGATTAGAGATATGATAATCATTCTAAATGATCGGAAGAGATATGCCATAAACAGCGCAATAAGACCAATAGCAAGCGCAAGGGACATTATGAGGTTTTTAACCAAGTATTTGGTCCCTTTTAGGAATAAAAGGGCGCTACCTGTCATATAAACAGTATATCGTTCTTCTGGGAAAATTTTGTTGATGTTTTCAAGTAGTCTTTCCTCAATTTGTTCCATGCGGCTTGTTTTTACATCCCGCATATAGGTTGTCATTCTGGCCACCTGTCCAGTACTGTCGACAAAGTTTTTCAGTAGGTTACTATCATTTGAGGACTTTCTGGCCACGTCCATAATAAACGTATTTTCTTGGCTAGTGGGTAGCTGATAATATTTAGGGATACCACTATAAAATGCTTGTTTGGAATATTTAACCAGATTAACAACGGAAAGGGGAGGGGACAATTCTGGAATTTCTTCAATAACCTCACCCAAACGATCCATTCTTTTTAAAGTGGCTGTTTTCATCACGCCCCTTGGATTTTTAGTGTCCACAACTATTTCCACGGGCATTATTCCATCAAATTCATTTTCGAAAAATCGGATATCCTCAAAAAATTCTGCTTTCTTGGGCATATCCTCTATTGGACTTCCTGAGATGTCTATTTGATAGATCCCGATTATACTAACCACCAATAAACAGATAGAAACTATGTAAACGGCTATTCTTTTGTTTCGGACTATATTCTCCATCCAATTCACAAAAGCGTCTATCCATTTTTTGTTTAGATGTTTTAAGTGTCTGGTTTTAGGAAGTGAGAGAAAGCTATAAACAATAGGAATAATCAAAAGGGATAATATAAAAATCCCAATGATATTGATTGAAGCCACGATACCAAATTCTTTTAAGAGCTTACTGTCTGTAATAATAAAAGTAGCAAAACCCGATGCCGTTGTAATGTTAGTCATTAAAGTGGCATTACCAATTTTGGAGATGACACGTTGTAGAGAGAGCGCTTGGTTTCCGTGTTTTTTAACTTCTTGTTGGTATTTATTAATTAAAAAAATACAATTTGGAATACCGATTACAATAATAAGAGGAGGAATTAAAGCGGTTAGAACAGTTATCTCGTATTGGAGTAGCCCAAGAATACCGAAGGCCCACATAACTCCAATAATGACCACACACATGGAGATAAAAGTTGCCCTAAAACTTCTAAAGAAAAAGAAAAAAATTATTGAAGTTACACCTAAGGCGGCCAATATAAACTTTCCAATTTCGTCTATAATATTCTGGGAGTTCATAGTCCGTACATAGGGCATTCCTGAAATATGAACATCTAAGTTTGTTTCCTCTTCAAACCTTTCAATTAAATGGCTTAGGTCCTTTAATATGAAATCTTTTCTAACGCTTGTGTTTACAATATCCTTATCCAAATACATAACCGTTCTAACGGTTTTGGATTCCTTATTGTAAATTAAATTTTCGTAAAAAGGTAGGTCGTTAAACAAATGTTGGGTAATACTATCCACCTGAGCCGATGACTCGGGCGTAGTTTTTATTAGTGGACGCATTACAAATTTCTGTAACTCGTTATCTTTTGTAAGCTCCTGTAGGTTATCGGTTGAAAGCACGAAATCTACCTCTGGGAAAGCTCCCAATTGTTTGCTTAATTTGTTCCAACGGTTAAAATTGGAAACTGTGAACAAAGCTGAGTCCCTAATGGCAAAAACCACGGCATTCCCTTCTTCTCCAAATTGACCTAAGAACTTCTGGTATTCAATGTTAACAGGGTGGTAATCTGGTAAAAGGTTTGCTTGAGAGCTTGAGAAGCGCATGTTTTCCCATTGCAATGCAAGAAAGACTGTCATTCCAGCTACCAGTAATAAAATAAGAATTCTGTTCCTTAGTATTATTCTGGCCGTTCTGGCCCAAAATCCTTTGGTAATTTTAGCAACCATACTCTATTTTAGCAGAGTGCAAAGGTAACCAATGTGTATAATTGTACCTAAATTGTAATTAAAGAAAATAGTGCACAAAAAAGCAGCCCTATAAGGCCGCTCTTTTAAATATTATGTAAAAGTAATTAAACCTTCATGATTTCAGCTTCTTTAGCGCTTAGGAAGTCATCTATTTTCTTTACATATTTATCGGTAAGTTCTTGTACGTCAGCAGTTGCATTATTTTCTAGGTCCTCGGAAACTTCCAAATCCTTTATTTCCTTGTTTGCATCTTGCCTAGCGCTTCTAACCCCGACTTTGGCGTGTTCGGCTTCGGCCTTTGCTTGTTTTGTCAATTGGATCCTACGCTCCTCTGTTAAGGGTGGAACGTTGATAATAACTAAATCACCATTGTTCATAGGATTGAATCCTAAATTGGAATTCATAATGGCTTTTTCAATTTCAGGAAGCATTCCCTTTTCCCAAGGTTGTACGGATATAGTTCTACCATCCGGTGTATTTATGTTTGCTACCTGGGAAAGAGGTGTTTGGGAGCCATAGTATTCCACCATTACGGATGAAAGCATAGCAGGACTGGCTTTCCCAGCCCTAATTTTAACAAATGCTTTCTCCAAGTGTGTTATGGCAGCGTCCATAGCTTCTTTAGTGGAGTCTAAAATAAATTGTATTTCTTCGTTCATATCAATATTTTGTATTCAAGAGCATAAATTATACCAAAATCACATGTTTACGGTGGTTCCTATGGCCTCTCCGTCCACTATTTTCAATAGGTTTCCTTTTTTGTTCATATCAAAAACAACAATGGGGAGTTCGTTTTCTTGGCTAAGGGTAAACGCCGTCGTATCCATAACTTTAAGCCCTCTTTGAAGCACATCTTGAAAAGAAATGGTGTCAAATTTTGTGGCATTTTTATCCTTTTCCGGATCGGAGGTATAGATTCCATCTACTCGGGTTCCTTTAAGGATAACATCGGCCTCGATTTCAATGGCACGTAAAACCGCGGCAGAATCCGTTGTAAAGTATGGGTTTCCAGTGCCTCCCCCAAATATCACAACTCTTCCTTTCTCCAAATGTCTCATCGCCCTTCTACGAATGAAAGGTTCGGCAACCTCATTGATTTTAATGGCCGATTGTAAACGTGTTTGTACGTTCTTCATTTCTAATGCACTTTGCAGTGCTAATCCATTTATTACAGTAGCAAGCATGCCCATATGGTCGCCTTGCACCCGATCCATGCCGGTAGCGGCACCTGCTAGACCTCGAAAAATATTACCTCCTCCGATTACGATAGCCACTTGGATTCCTTTATCAACAACTTTTTTAATCTCATCGGCATATTCATCCAATCTTTTGGGGTCTATTCCATATTGTTTATCCCCCATTAAGGCCTCACCGCTAAGTTTTAAAAGAATCCGTTTGTATTGCATCGTTTTATTTATTTCAAAGCAAAAATAATGAAAAAATTCTATGGAGGACAAAGACAAATATGTGCTCCCAAAACTTAATTATTTACTAATTCTTAGGTCATTCATTTTTATTTTTGATATCCTTGCGGAGTTTATTGTTTAAGTTCAATACATAACTAAGAGATAAATGAAAAAGATTTTTTTATACATAACTACGGCCTTACTTTTTTACAGCTGTGGCTCTACAAAGCAGTTGATTGCTATAGATAAAACCCCAGTGCTCGTAAATTTAAATTTGGTCAATATAGCGGATGACAAAGTGAATGTACTAATTGATCCCGGGGCGTTTAGAGCAGATATGGTTTCTTTTAGGATACCTAAAACAGTTCCAGGTACGTATAGTAGTGATGACTACGGAAAATATGTTGAGGAATTTGTAGCCTATGATTATTCTGGAAACATCATGGAAGTTGAAAAACCGGATATAAATACATGGAGTATTTCGAAGGCAAAGGATTTGGACAAGATAAGTTATCGAGTGAACGATACTTATGATACTGAAAATGAGGTTGGAGAAGCTGTTTTTTCTCCAGCAGGGACCAATATATTGAAAGGCTCAAATTATATGCTTAATCTACATGGATTTGTCGGTTATTTTGATGGGTTTAAGGAAATCCCTTATCAGCTGACTATACTAAGGCCAGAAGACCTTAAAGCGGCTACTTCATTGTCAAAAGCAGCTTTGGAGACCGTGAATAATGAAGATGTATTTATGGCAAATAGATACTTTGAGGTCATAGACAATCCAATTTTTTACACAAAGCCAAACCAAGAGTCTTTTGAAGTAGGTAGTATTGAGGTTACCTTGAGTGTGTATTCTCCTAATGGAATATATAAGGCCTCTGATTTAAGAGAGCGAATGCTGAGCATGATGAGTGCGCAGAAAGCTTTTTTAGGAGATATAGATTCGACTACCGAATATAATATTTTGCTTTACCTCTCAACTTTGGAAGATACGGATGCTACTGGTTTTGGGGCTTTGGAACACCATACCTCTACGGTTGTGGTATTGCCAGAGGCGTTACCAAAGGAAAGGTTGGAGCAAGCAATGGTTGATGTGGTTTCCCATGAGTTTTTTCATATAGTCACTCCCTTATCCGTTCATTCCAAGGAGATTCATTATTTTGATTTTAATGCCCCAAAAATGTCACAGCATTTGTGGATGTATGAAGGGACTACAGAGTATTTTGCAAATCTGTTTCAAGTCCACGAAGGTTTGATTAACGAAGAAGAGTTTTTTGAACGTATGAGGAAGAAAATAGGTAACGCTAAAGGTTATGACGATGCTATGTCCTTTACTATTATGAGCGAGAACATATTGGAGCAGCCCTATGAAAGCAATTATGCCAATGTTTATGAAAAAGGGGCGTTGATCAATATGGCTCTGGATATCTTGATTAGGGAAAAAAGCAAGGGTGAAAAGGGGGTTCTTTGGTTAATGAAAGAGTTGTCCAAAAAATATGGGGTGGATTCGCCCTTTAACGATGAAGAGTTAATAGATGAAATAGTGGACTTGACGTACCCTGAGGTCAGGAGCTTTTTTGATCAGCATGTAATTGGAGATACACCAATTGATTATGAGGCCTTTTTGGAGAAGGTAGGTTTGACCATGAAAAAAGTAGAGGAGCAAACAGGTTATTTTTTACAGGGCGAGATACCTTTTATCGATGTTGACCAAGATAATGAAAATGCCATATTTGTTCGAGAAGGAATTGACTTAAATAGCTTTTTTACGAGTTTGAAGTTACAAGGCGGTGATGTAATCAAAAGTATAAATGGAGTGGATATAAATTTGGAAACGATGAGACCCATTATAGGACAGAGTTTTGCATGGAGCCCCGATACCTTAATTAAAATGGAGATTATACGCGATGGTATAGTTATGGAAATTGAAGGCCCGGTGGGAAGACCTACAATTGAGGTTAATAAGATAACTCCACTTGAAAACGTGTCCGAAGCAGTTACTAACCTGAGGGATGATTGGTTAAAAAATTAGCCTTTGTCGTCTTGTAAAAAAATAAAAATGCCAAGTAATACTTACTTGGCATTTTTTATAGTATAAAATTGAGTTAGAATTATCCTAAAGCAACTCTTTTAAATCCTGTTACTTCCAATTCTGAATCTACGGACTTAACATATTGCGCAACACTTTGTTTGCTGTCCTTGATAAAATCTTGATTTACCAATGTATTGTCCTTAAAGAATCTTTTCAATTTACCTTTAGCGATATTATCTAGCATGGCTTCAGGTTTTCCTTCTTGGCGTAGTTGATCTTTGGCAATCTCAATTTCTTTATCGATAACAGATTGATCTACTCCGTCTTCATTTAAGGCCACAGGATTCATTGCAGCTGCCTGCATAGCAACATCCTTTGCAGCTGTCTCAGCACCATCTACTGCAGCGGATAAACCAGTTAAAACAGCAATTTTGTTACCGGCATGGATGTAAGATCCAACGAATGGCGCGTTCAACTTCTCAAAACCACCTATTTCAATTTTCTCACCAATAACACCGGTTTGCTCGGTTAGTTTATCCTGAACGGACATTCCGTTAAAGTCGGCAGCTAAAAAGGAATCCTTACTGTCATACCCTAGGGCTAAGTCCGCCAATTCATTGGCCAAAGTGACAAACGTATCATTCTTGGCAACGAAGTCTGTTTCACAATTAAGGGAAATGATAACGCCACTAGTGTTGTCGTCATTTACTTTTGCGATTGCAGCACCTTCGGAGGAATCTCTGTCCGCTCTTTTTGCGGCAACTTTCTGACCTTTTTTACGTAGAATTTCGATTGCTTTTTCAAAATCACCATCAGCCTCAACCAAGGCTTTTTTGCAATCCATCATTCCAGCACCGGTAGTCTTTCTTAATTTATTTACTTCTGCGGCTGTAATCTTTGCCATTTTCTATATTTTTTGTTCCCTGTAGCAGGGAGGTTTAATTTAATTATTCTTGAAGTGATGTATTATTCAACACCTCCTTTAACACTGTCTTGCCATTCCTTAAGCTCGTCCCATTTACCGTCAGCGGCCATTTTAGCTTGTTTTGGCCAAGAAGTAGGATCTAAATGAGCCATTCTAGAACTGGCCTCCGTCAAGATTTCCTTCATTTTGTCGGCATCAGCTTTTGCAACTTTAGCAAAAGTATTTAAACCGCCGTTAGAAAGTGCTTCAGCGGCCTTTGGACCAACGCCTTCTATCTTGGTTAAATCATCTGAATCGGCAGAATCAGCTTTCTTATCTTCTTTAACAGCTTCCTTAGTAGCCTCAACGTCAACGGTTACGTTTGGAACTTTGTCTACTACAGGTGTTGGCTTTGTATCAACTTTTGCAGGAGTTGGTTCTGGCTTATCTAAAGTTTCTTTCTTTTTAGGAGCTTTTTCTTTTTTACCTTCTGTTGCCTCGGATTTTTCAGATTTACGCTCTGCAAGACCTTCTGCAACGGCATCCGTTACTTGGGTCATAATTATATCAATGGATTTAGAGGCATCGTCATTGGATGGTATTAAGTAATCAACATCTCTTGGGTCAGAGTTGGTGTCGACCATGGCAAAAATTGGAATGTTCAATTTTTGAGCTTCTTTTACAGCGATGTGCTCTCTCATGGTATCAACGATGAATAAAGCACCTGGCAAACGAGTCATTTCAGAAATAGAACCTAAGTTCTTTTCCAACTTCGCTCTTAAACGATCTACTTGTAGACGTTCTTTTTTGGATAAGGTATTGAATGTTCCATCCTTCTTCATCCTATCAATGGAAGCCATTTTCTTAACGGCTTTACGGATAGTTACGAAGTTGGTCAACATTCCTCCAGGCCATCTTTCTGTAATGTATGGCATGTTTACGTTCGATGCCTTTTCGGCAACGATATCCTTTGCCTGTTTTTTAGTGGCAACAAAAAGAATTTTTCTTCCAGATGCAGCAATTTTGCTCAAGGCTTCGTTCGCCTCGTCCATTTTTGCAACTGTTTTGTAAAGATTGATTACGTGAATACCATTACGCTCCATGTAGATATAAGGAGCCATGTTTGGATTCCACTTTCTGGTTAGGTGGCCAAAATGCACACCTGCTTCTAATAATTGTTTTACTTCGACTTTCGCCATTTTAAATTTAGTTTACGTTCTTTTGAATTAGCAATGACAAAGTGGTATTTCGAAAAACGAAAAGCCTCCATCATTTAGATGCTAAACTAATTTACCTTTCACTATACAATAGAAAAGGATTTTTAAGTGTCCATTATAATTGGACTTTCAATGAACTTGTTAGAAAATATACCGGAATTGCACCGGAAAAAATAAATATAAATAAGCATCCGCCATGAGACGGATGCTTTGAAAATTCTTTGATTAACGCTTGGAGAACTGGAATTTTTTACGGGCTTTCTTCTGACCGAATTTCTTACGTTCTACCATTCTAGGATCCCTAGTTAATAAACCTTCTGGTTTTAGGGTTGCTCTGTTTTCAATATCCACTTCGCACATGGCTCTGGAAATGGCCAATCTAATTGCTTCGGCCTGTCCAGTTATACCACCACCAAATACATTGACCTTTACATTGTAGTTGTCCGTAGTATCAGTAAGTGTAAATGGCTGCTTAACTTTATACTGTAAAGTGGCAGTTGGGAAATAATCGTTTAAATCCTTATTGTTAATAGTGATTGCACCATCTCCTTGAGAAAGATATATTCTGGCAACAGCAGTTTTTCTTCTACCTATTTTATGAATTATTTCCATTATTTAAGATCTTTTAAATTTACCGCAGTAGGTTTTTGAGCTTCTTGACCATGTTCTGAACCAGCATAAACCTTAAGGTTTCTGAAAAGGTCCGCACCTAGTCTATTTTTTGGAAGCATTCCCTTGATGGCTTTTTCTACAATTGAAGCAGGGTTTTTTTCCAACAATTCCATTGCGGAAGTAAAACGCTGTCCACCTGGATAACCAGTATAGCGCTCATACGTTTTATCTAACCATTTATTGCCGCTCAAGGTAATTTTTTCAGCATTGATAACAACTACATTGTCACCGCAATCAACATGTGGGGTAAAACTTGGTTTGTGTTTGCCTCTCAATAAATTAGCCACTTTAGAGGATAAACGCCCTAGCGTTTCTCCTTCGGCATCTACCAACAACCACTCTTTGTTTACGGTTGATTTATTGGCGGATATGGTTTTATAACTTAGTGTATCCACTGCTACTGTTTTTTAACTATTATTCTATTCAATCCCGTGAAATGGGCTGCAAATGTACAACTATAAACTTGAATTGCAAATACTTGTTTCTAATTATTTTTAGTTTTTTTCATTTCCATTATTTGACCAAGATGAAGCCATAATTATTTGCCTTAATGGTGTTAAAAAAAGACTAAAATACCCATCACTATGTAACACCTACATTATTTTTAGGTCATTCAATCAAATCAACGATCAAACATGTTAAACCAATTACGATTGGTATCAATTTCTTTATTGATATCAGTTAGTGTGTATTCCCAAAGTGACTCCACTGCCATTCCTAAAAGAACATATAAAACTAAAGTGTTGCCTTCTGGTGAACTTTTGGAAATTGACGGCCTTTTAAATGAGAAGGCTTGGGAGGTTGTACCTTGGGAAGGGGATTTTACCGTTTTCGACCCCAACAACGGAGAAGTACCCAGTCAACCAACAAAATTTAAAATAACCTACGATGCCAAGTTTCTGTATGTTGGTGTAAGATGTTTTGACAGTGTTCCGGCTAACATAGAAAGGAGGTTGGCCAGACGCGATAACTTTGCTGGAGATTGGATAGAGTTAAATATTGATAGTTATAATGATAAACGAACGGGGTTCTCTTTCAATGTATCCGCTGCTGGGGTAAAGGGTGATGAGTTCATTTCGCAAAATGGCAATAATTGGGATGCAAGTTGGAACCCTATTTGGTATACAGCGACCAACATTGATGAATTGGGTTGGACAGCCGAAATGAAAATTCCATTTAGTCAATTGAAATTTGGAAAAAAGGAGGAGCAAATATGGGGTTTACAGTTAAACCGAAGGTTTTTTAGGGCCGAGGAACGATCTTTATGGCAACCAATGCTGCGTGGTGCTCCCGGTTGGGTAAGTGAGTTTGGGATTTTAAGGGGGTTATTTAATATACAACCACAGAAACAATTGGAAATTCAGCCTTTTGTGGTAAACCAATTGGATACCTATCCTTCCGAAGCAAGGAACCCCTTTAGGGATGGAAGTGATTTTAGGTTTAACGGCGGACTGGATGCTAAGATCGGAATAACTAACGATTTGACCTTGGACCTTACCGTTAACCCAGATTTTGGACAGGTAGACGCCGATCCCGGGGCAATAGCCCTGGACGGTTTTCAAATATTTTTTGAAGAAAGAAGACCTTTCTTTATTGAGAACAAGAATATTTTTGATTATGAATTTGCCGATGGTAATGATAACCTTTTCTATAGTAGACGAATCGGTAGAAGTCCTCAAGGTTTTGTGGTGGATGAAGATGCGGAATTTATCGATCATCCAAAAAACTCAACGATTTTGGGCGCTGCTAAATTTTCTGGAAAAACAAAGAATGGTTGGTCCTTAGGTCTTTTAGAAAGTGTAACGGGAAACATGTTTGCCGAAGTGTTGGATACTCTTGGAAACGGAAGAGAGGAACTGGTGGAACCTTTGACCAATTATTTAGTCGGTAGGGTACAAAAGGATTTTAATGAAAGAAACTCTTATGTTGGAGGCATATTCACCGCCACCAACAGAAACCTTCCCGATAATCTTTCTTTTTTGAGAAAATCTGCATATTCCGGCGGTTTGGATTTTAGACATAACTGGAAAGAAAGGCAGTATTATTTAGAAGGTAATTTTGTGGGAAGCCACATTATGGGCAGTAAAGTGGCAATAACGGATACACAAAGGAGCATAACACATTTATTTCAACGGGTAGATGCTGATCATGTCAACGTGGACACCACAAGAACCTCGCTTACAGGAACAGGCGGTAAGTTAGAATTGGGTAAAGCAGGAGGTGGAAGCTGGCGATATAATGGCGGGGTTATTTGGCGTTCCCCGGAGTTAGAATTAAATGATGTAGGGTTCTTAAGACAAGCCGATGAAATAAAGCAATACGCAAGTATTCGGAGATTGTTTTTAAAACCTACAGGTTTTTACAGGACGGCGCAGGTAGGTTTGGAGCAATTCACTACCTATGACTTTCAAGGAAACTACAATAGGGTACAATATGAGTTCCAAGGTTTTATTAATTACAAAAATAACTGGTGGACGGAAGCGGGAGCCGCGCACAAACCAAGAATATTCTCAAACACGGTTTTAAGGGGAGGCCCCAGATGGCAGTGGTCCGAAGAAAATTTTTGGTTCTTGTTTTTTGGTTCTGATCGAAGAAAAAAATTCAATTTTACCTTGGGTTATGTAAACAGCCAGGCTGCGGAAGATAATTTTTCCTTAAAGCGCTATGTGTTCAGATGCAATTATCAACCGTTTGATGCTTTTAGTCTCTCGATTTCCTCGGAATACGAGGAGAATCCGAACAAAACGCAATATGTATCGGAGAGTTCCTTTAATGGCACCGCAAGATATATAACTGCCAATATAGACCAGCGTACATTCAATACCGCAATTCGTTTTAACTATAGTTTAAACCCTAATCTTTCTATCCAGTATTACGGAGAACCGTTTATATCTCGAGGGACTTATACGGATTTCAATTATGTGAATAATTCAATAGCAGAAAAATTAGACGAAAGGATTACATTATATTCGGATTCCCAAATATCCAAATCGCAGGAAACCGGTTCCTATCTGATAGACGAAAATTTGAACGGAAATACGGATTATGAAATTGCTGACCCCGACTTTTCATTTGTACAGTTCCGCTCAAATTTGGTAATGCGATGGGAATATATACCCGGCTCGGAAATATTCTTGGTTTGGTCTCAAGGTGTTGTCGGATTTGGAGACCCCACCGAAACCTTGGGAAGAAACTTGGATAACCAGATTCTAGGTCAGAAAAAGGATAATACCTTTTTATTAAAGGCCACATATCGCTTTATACTTTAATAATTACAGACCAAAGAAGAGAAAAGGAAATATTATTAGGTTTCTTTCGTTCTATAGTTTTGGTAACCAAATCTATAGTAATTATGAAAAAAAGTGTTTTTAGCTTCCTTATAATGTTTTCATTGTTGATTTCATGTAGCTCGGATAAAGGTGATGAGCCCAATATTGATTCTTCGGTAAATATAGTGGGCACCTGGGACGCTACGGAGCTACAAATAGACGAATCCACAGCCAATGATGATGCTTTATTTGCCAGAGAAATTCTGGCCCATCTTACGGATAAGGATTGCTATATTATAACCTTGCAATTTAATGCGGATATGACCGCTTCAGCAATTAATTCTGCGAATTTCATTGAAATAAATGCCACTCAAACGGGGTTGGACATTCCATGTCCGACACAATCGGATACGGAGACCAGTACATATTCCTACGAAGGTAATGTGGTAAGCTTTGTGGATGCCAATGGGGATACCGTAGCCGTAGACGTTACAATTAATGGAGATGTAATGACCGTAAATGCCGCCGATTTACAAATCCCTGAATTTAATGAAAGTGGGCAGCTTATTTTCCAGAGAAGATAATTACAATCTTAAATAATATTCAAAGCAAACCTTCAATGTTACATTGAAGGTTTTTGTTTTTTAACCGATATTCTCAATTCTCTTTATTTTTAACATTTAACTTACCAGTTTAGTGGTTTTTTACTCCTATTTTTAAAAATGATATTAACCAATGGGGTGTTATTTTTTCTCCAAGTTACCAGGTCTCATTTGTCCTATTTTTTTGTGCTTCAATTTTTTTACTTCCTTAATTTCAATCGCTCAAGTCCTAAATTAAAAACCATCGATGTATTTCTTTTTAGTTTTATCGGGCGTCACTATAAAAATTGTATTTATCTTTCTCAATTCTTGGTCCTTTCTTGGGTAAATGAAAAATATAATACTTCTAATCGGCCAATACAATGGTCTCAATAAAAAAAGTATGAGTTTAAATAAATTTGGACGGTCGGATATTTTATGGCTTAAGGCTGTACTTATAATAATGGCAATGACCTCATTAATAAACGGCTGTATCGAACCGGTAACCCCGGAATACGATTATGAAGATGGTTTAGTATTTATCGAGGGTTTTGCCAATACAATTCCGGGTGCTTCATTTATTTCTATTAATGAATCAGTAACGGAATTTGGTATTAGGGGCCTGAGTTTTATTACTGGCGCCACGGTAAGTGTCGTGAATATGGATACTGGTGCGATGGTAGATTTTGAGGAATCTGAGGATACCTATCTTTCCCCCTCGGATTTCATGGTTGCCCCTGGTGATCGTTGGAAACTTTCCGTAACACTTCCTGATGGTAGAACCTACGAATCTGAACCTGAAGTTGTACTGAATCCTGTTCCAATTAAGGAAGTAGAAATAAACTATATTAAGGAACTCGAATACAGGGAGTCTTTGGATAAGTTTATATCGGGTCATAAGATTGCGGTAAGTTTTGATGATCCCGCAGGGGCGGAAAATAATTACTATTGGAGCTACCGTACCTTTGAGAATCTTGATTATTGTATAAGATGCCAAAATGCAATTTTCAGGAATGGAGCGTGTACTCCTTATGATTTAAGCAATAGAGAGTTGCGTTATTTTGACTATATCTGTGAGACCGATTGTTGGAAAATACGATATCCTGAAGAGGTGAATATTTTTGATGATACGTTTTCTAACGGCAAGGTGGTTTCAAAGTTGGAAGTGGGAACATTGCCCTTGTATTCCAAGGAAAATATGGTCGTAGAAATTCAGCAATTCGCATTAACCCCTGCTGCTTATCAGTACTACAAAATACTAAAGGATATAACGGATAACGCATCCGGTTTTAACGCACCACCTCCTGCGGCCTTGATTGGGAACCTGTTTAATGTGAACGACCCAGATGAATTCGTGCTTGGTAGGTTTACCGCTGCAGCCTCTTCTTTGGCCAATGTTTTTGTAGAAAGGGCGAACATTGAGGAAGCACCTTTGGAATCATTGCAACCATCTACTATTTCAACAGAACCTACTTTAGCTTCGCCGTATCCACCCCCACCAACACAATTGGCCCCATGTGAAGAATCTAGATATAGAACCGCCATAGAACCTGTTGGATGGCAATAAACCAAAAACAACCAATGAAGCAATATATACCAACCAAAGGTCTTTTAGTATTAACATTTTTATTAATTGGATTCTTTTCTAATGCACAAGATTATACCCTTTCCCTGCTTGTTTTAGACGAAAATACAGGTCTTCCCTTGGATAATACTCAAATAGCAATTAATCCTTGTTCATGTGGCGGTATAACCAACGAAGCAGGCCGTTTCTCCATTAAATTGCCCGATGGAAATTACAGTGTGACCATCAATTATATCGGTTTTGCCATTAAAGTGCTTAATGTACAATTGAATGAAAATAAAATTTTAACTACTGAATTAAGTCCCCAAGAGGAGCAGTTGTCAGAAGTTGTGGTCAGGGCAAAACGGATTTTGGATAATTTGGAAACTCCGCAAATGGGGGCCCTTGAACTGAATGCGCAAGAATTAAAAAAAATTCCAGCGGCCATAGGCGAATTTGATGTTTTAAGAGGTATGACATTATTGGCCGGAGTCAATAATGCTGGAGAGCTCAGTAATGGGCTTTCGGTAAGGGGCGGATCTTTAGACCAAAACCTATTGCTCTATGATTACGCTCCGGTTTTCAATCCGACTCATCTTTTTGGTCTGTTTTCTGTCTTTACCCCAGAGGCGGTATCCACAGTAGATTTATATAGGGCAAATATACCGGCGCGATATGGTGGAAGAACTACCTCGGTGTTAGATGTAAAGGTGAAAAATCCTTATACCAACAAGTTTAAATTAAGTGGTGGTGTGGGAATTATTTCAAGTAGATTATCACTGGAAACTCCCATTATACAGGATAAGTTAATGATAAGCGTGGGAGGTAGAGCAGGCTTCACAGATTTCTTGCTGCCATTATTTTCGGAAAGACTTAAAAATACCAAGGCCAATTTCCAGGATGCCACAATGAAATTGTTGTATTTGCCAACCGAGAACGATCAATTATCCTTTACGGGATTTTATACCAAGGATTTCTATCAATTGGACCTAATTACAAAGATTCAGAACATAAATGCCGAGAGTAACCAATACGATTTTAGGACGTTAAACGGTACGCTAAACTGGACCCATAGTTTTAAAAATGATGTTAATCTTAGGACACTTTTTATAGCCAGTGATTATAAACCAAAAACAATCTTTCCAGAACAGGAGAGTGATAATGAAATTGAGTTCACTTCAAGCATTAATTATTTAAGCTTGGTATCGGAATTATCCAATATTGTGAATGATAAGGTCGATTATTATGGGGGGGTCCAAATTAACAAGTATACGATTCAACCGGGTAACCTTGACCCGGGAAATGGTAATAGTATATCAGCTGTGGACCTTGAGCGGGAAAATAGTTATGTCTTTTCTGGGTATGGAAATGTAAATTGGTTGCTGGGAGAAAAATTGAAACTTTCCGCCGGTTTACGCCTTAATCACTTTGTTTTTGTGGGGCCTTATACACAGGGTACTTTCGATGATATTACAGGGGAACTTACAGGGTCTACTTTTTTTGAAAAAGGGGCAGGGGTAAAAACGTATAACAATTTGGAACCAAGAATGGGGCTTAATTATAAACTAGGGGAAGTAACTTCTGTTAAGGCTAGTTATGCCAGATTGAATCAGTATCTACAGAATGTTTATAATTCAACGACCCCCTTACCAACATCTCGATGGAAGACATCAGACCCAAATATTGCTCCCCAATCCAGTGACGCCTTTGGGCTTGGAGTTTATACCGGTGTGGCAGATAATACCATTGAACTTGGAGTTGAAGGGTATTACAGGACGTCTGACAATAATTTAACCTATAAGCCCGGTGCGAATTTCTTTTTACAAGAATTTTTGGAGCGTGACATTGTGCAAGCAGAAGGAAAAGCTTATGGTGTAGAACTTAGCTTTAGAAAACCAAGGGGTAAATTTAATGGATGGTTCAATTATACCTGGTCACGGAGTTTGTTGAGATCACAAAATGAAAAATTGGTGGATCGAGTTAATAATAATCAATGGTATCCATCCGATTTTGATCGACCACATGTTTTTAATGGTACGGTTAATTTTGAGGGTGACCCATATAACACTTGGAGTTTTAACTTCACCGCCCAAACCGGTAGGCCCTATACCGTTGCAAACAGTGTTTTTAAGTTGGAGGATTTAGATGTTCCCATATTCTTGGAGCGAAACAATGCAAGGCTAAGGCCCTATCATAGATTGGACTTTTCTTGGAAGATTTCCTATGGCAAGAATCCCAATAGAAAATGGAAGGGAGATTGGATATTTACCATTTATAATGTGTATAGTAGACGGAATCCATTCAACGTATATTATACCCAGAGACAGGGATTAGAGGATGCCGATATCTTCTTGGGAAGTCCCTTAGGGTCCTATGAACTTTCCGTGCTCAATAGTCCTCTTTTTGCGGTAACCTATAACTTTGTCTTTGACTAAGAACTATTGCTTAAAAAATTTCTTTTGAATACGTTGTTCTTTAGAACGTATGGATATAAGGTAGATACCCGATTTCAAGTTGGCGATGGGAATATTTAAGGCATTGTTTTTAATTTTCCATGTGTAGTTTAAAATAACGTTCCCATAACCATCGGATATTACTATCGCAGCCTTTGTCGAATTATGTAGCCCGAGAATATTGATAACATTGGTTGCGGGATTGGGAAACACCTTAACTTCCTTTGATGCTGTTGGACTGTCATAACTTTTAGGCTGTTGGGAAAACATACTCGTAGCGAGCATAAAGAGCGATATGATAGCTATTTTTTTCATCCGTTGGAATTTCCCAGTTATACATCGAACGCATGTATGATTTAATTTAGTGCCTTCTTAAGAATGTTTAACGTTTATGGACCTAAACCAAATGGTCAAATGGTAAAGTAACTGACCTATGACCTTAAAAGGCGCCGAAAGGTGCCTTAACCTCAAGTATTGAGAACGGAATAAGCTTAGTGGGCCACCAACCAATTTTCTCCCATTCCTAATTCCACATCTAGGGGTACGGCCAAGGTATAGGCATTTTCCATCTCAGATTTAATCAATTTTTTCAACGCTTCCAATTCGGGTTTATAAATATCAAAGACCAATTCATCATGTACCTGCAATAACATCTTGGATTTGTAGCTGCCTTCTTTTAACTTATTGTGGATATTGATCATCGCAATTTTAATAATGTCAGCTGCGCTACCCTGAATAGGTGCATTGACAGCGTTTCTTTCGGCAGCACCCCTAACCACGGCATTACTACCATTAATATCCTTTAAATATCGTCTTCTTCCGAGCACGGTCTGAACATATCCATTTTCTCTGGCAAAATCTACCAGTTCACTCATGTAGTTTCTAAGCTTGGGATAGGTTTTGTAATAGGTATCGATTAGTTCTTTAGATGCTGCCCTGCTTAAATCGGTTTGATTACTTAGACCAAAGGCCGAGACGCCGTAAATAATTCCGAAGTTCACGGTTTTTGCATTACTTCTCTGTTCTCTTGTAACTTCTTCAATGGGAACATTGAATACTTTAGAAGCAGTCGAAGCATGGATATCTTCACCATTTTTAAAGGCTTCAATCATGGTGTCTTCTTCACTTAGGGCCGCGATTATCCTTAGTTCTATTTGGGAATAATCCGCCGCTAATAAGGTGTAATCTTCATTTCTAGGGATAAAGGCCTTACGGACTTGCCTTCCTCGTTCCGTTCTTATGGGGATATTCTGCAGATTGGGGTTGTTACTGCTCAATCGCCCAGTTGCAGCTACCGTTTGCATGTAATCTGTGTGTACTCTTCCTGTGGAAGGCTCAACTTGCTCCGGAAGTGCATCTACATAAGTACTCCGTAGTTTGGTCAGTCCTCTATAATCCAATACATTTTGGATAATTTTATGGTCTTTTGCCAAATAGGACAGCACATCTTCTGCAGTGGAATATTGCCCGGTTTTCGTTTTCTTTGGTTTGTCCACCAACTTCATTTTGTTGAACAGAATTTCCCCAAGTTGCTTTGGAGAGCCAATATTAAATTCTTCCCCGGCATCCTCATAAATTTGTTGTTCTAGACTGGCAATGTCACTTTCCAATGCTTCGGAGAGTGACTTAAGAAAGTCAATATCCAACTTAATTCCTTCAAGCTCCATATCCGCCAAAACCTTTAATAATGGAATTTCAATGTCATTAAATAGCCCATCGGTTTTCGCTTCAGCCAATTCGGGTCTAAAGTGTTGAGCAAGTTGAAAGGTAATATCTGCGTCCTCGACCGCATATTCTGTCTGTTTTTCCAATGGAACTTCACGCATGGAAAGTTGGTTTTTACCTTTTTTTCCAATAAGCTCAGTGATAGAGACAGGAGTATAATTTAAATAGGTCTCCGATAGGACGTCCATATTATGGCGCATATCTGGATTAATGAGATAATGGGCCAACATAGTATCAAAATATTTCCCTTTGACTGTGATGTCGTATTTGTCCAACACCTTAATATCGTACTTGAGATTCTGCCCAATTTTCTCTATTTCTTCGGACTCAAAAAACGGCCTTAATTGTTCGAGGATTTCTTGCGCTTCTTCCTTGTTTTCTGATATTGGAACATAAAACCCCTTGGTGGCTTCCCAAGAAAAAGCAATTCCCACCAACTCGGCCGTCAATGGGTTTAGCCCCGTTGTCTCGGTATCAAAACAGACCGATTTTTGTTTCATTAGGTTTTGGAGGAATAGCTTCATGGCCATTCCAGGGGCAACACTCTGATAGGAATGCGGAATATCATTTATGGTGTTTCTGCTGGAACTGTCCTTAATAGTCGCAGGGGAAGCACCATCCCCACCGAACAAGGAGAATTGACCACTTCCTGCAGAAGAAGCCATTTTTTTGCCGGTCTCGGTATTGGTTACAGGTGTTTGTATCACTTCTTCCTCACCGGAGAATATTTTAATGAACTGATCTTTCAGCCTTCTAAACTCCAGTTCCTCAAATATCTTCTGTACGGCTTCATTGTCTGGTACAGATAGTTCGTAATCTTCTGCATTGAAGGTTACATCGCAATCAATACAAATAGTTGCCAGTTTTTTGGAGAGACGACCTAGTTCTGCATTTTCGATAACCTTTTCTTTCATTTTTCCCTTAAGCTGGTCCGTATTTTCCAATAGGCCTTCCAACGAATCGAACTGTTCAATAAATTTCTTGGCAGTTTTGTCTCCTACTCCTGGTAGCCCGGGAATGTTATCACTTGCATCCCCCATCATTCCCAAATAATCAATGACCTGTTCGGGGCGTTTTACTCCAAATCGTTTTTGGACTTCGGGTATACCCCAGATTTCAATGCCATTGCCCATTCTTGCCGGTCGGTACATAAAGATATTTTCGGAAACCAATTGACCAAAATCTTTATCCGGGGTTACCATAAAAACCTTATAGCCTTCCTTTTCGGCCTGTTTGGAAAGTGTTCCAATGATATCATCGGCTTCCCATCCTTCCAATACTACGGATGGAATGTGCATGGCTTTCAAAATATCCTGTATGTAGGGTATGGCAATCCGGATGGCATCCGGTGTTTCGTCGCGATTTGCCTTATATTCTGGAAACATTTCAGTTCTTTCTACACTGCCTCCCTTATCAAAACAAACGGCCAAGTGATCTGGTTTTTCTCGCTTTATGACATCAAAAAGGGAATTCATAAACCCCATAATTGCTGAGGTATCCATTCCTTTTGAATTGATTCTTGGGTTCTTTATCAATGCATAGTATCCACGAAAAATCAATGCATATGCATCCAATAAAAATAGTCTCTTTTGTTCTGGCATTTTAGAAAATTATAGGTTGAGGTTAAAAGTACAAAGTTTGTTTTGAAAGAATGGTGAGCTTTCTATTTAGGATGTTGATTGGTTCAATATTTTCATTATGATTTTAAATAACTGGCAGAAGGATTATTTATATGACCCTCATCAGTATAGGTTCTATAGGTAAATCCTGGGTGAATGCAATAGGCCCCGGTATCCCCATTTTTATTGATAGCTATAAATCCAATTTGAAAATCCTGTTTATCCTTATTTTTGGCAATTATCCGTTTTACGCCTTCCTCACAGGCTTCTTGGGGCGACTTCCCTTGTCTCATCAATTCTACAATTAGGAAACTCCCCACTGTACGTACCACTTCTTCACCAACACCTGTAGCGGTGGCCCCTCCAATTTCATTATCCACATACAGACCTGCCCCTATAATCGGGGAATCTCCCACGCGCCCCGCCATTTTGTAGGCCATACCGCTGGTTGTGCAGGCTCCTGAGATATCTCCATTTTTATCTATCGCCAACATTCCGATGGTGTCATGGTTTTCTATATTGATTATGGGTTTGTAATTGGATGTTTTTTTCCATTCTTCCCATTCTTTTTTGGATTTTTCGGTCAATAGGTTTTTCTTTTCAAAACCTTGTTCGTACGCGAATTGTTCCGCGCCTTTTCCAACGAGCATGACGTGGGGTGTTTCTTCCATAACCTTGCGGGCTACGGAAATAGGATTGGCTATATTTTGAAGTGCCAACACGGCACCACAGTTTGCATCCTTGTCCATGATACATGCGTCTAGTGTAACATTTCCGTCGCGGTCCGGTCGGCCTCCAGTCCCTACGGTTTGGTTTTCTAAATTATCTTCCTCAACCATGACACCTTGGTGAACGGCATCCAAAGAACTTCCGCCCGCATTAAGAACTTCCCAGGCCTTTGCCGTGGCATTTCCGAAATCCCAAGTACATATGGCTATGGGTATAGTTCCTTTTGCTGCATTTATTGGCCCTTGTTCGTTATTGACTTTCGGAGTACTTGAAGCTATGACGGGTGTAGTTAAAATGCCTGCCGTAAGGGCGCCGGAATTTTTAATGAACTTTCTTCTTTTCATGGTTGTGGTTCTTTACTTTTAGGAAATCTAAATATAAGAATATGCTTGTAGAAGTTTGTGCTAATTCCTTGGAATCTGCCCTAAATGCGGAGCGAGGAGGTGCAGATAGAATTGAACTCTGCTCGGAGTTGGCCGTCGGGGGAATTACGCCTTCTTATGGCCTTTTAAAGATGGTAAAGAAGCATGTTTCCATACCAGTTCACGTATTAATCCGACCAAGGAGTGGAGATTTCACCTATTCCGATTTGGAGTTTGATATTATGAAGGAGAATATTAAACTATGCAAGGAATTGGGTTTTCAAGGTATTGTTTCTGGAATACTAAAGAAGGATTATACCCTAGACGAAGAAAGGACCAAGTCCTTGATTGACGCTTCCAACGATATGAAGTTTACCTTTCATAGAGCCTTTGATTGGGTTAAGACACCCCTGGAAACACTATCAAGATTGGAATTATTGGGAGCTCATTGCGTTTTGACTTCCGGTCAAAAGAAAACAGCTATAGAGGGGTTCGATTTTTTAAAAGAGTTAAAAGAAAGTGCTCAGAATATAATGGTCATGCCCGGTTCCGGCATCAACGATGGCAATGTAAAACTGTTTAAGGAACAAGGTTTTAGAGCAGTACATTTGTCGGGAACTAAATTCCATAAAAGTTTAAGAATTGCACCCCCAATTTCAATGAACTCCGTTTCTTTTTTAAACGACGATAAAATTGGGACTTCACACTTGGAGACCATTCAAGCTGTGGTAAATAAGGTTAAATAAAAACCAAATGGACCGCTTTCTAAATTCTCATAAAATATCTTTGTAAAAAAGGGAAACATGCTTCGCTGGATCATTTTTGTATTGATATACCTAGGTTTAAGTTTTTATATTGTTCAGGCGCTAAGAACATTGTTTAGACAGCCTTGGGTCTATATTATTTATGTTCTGCTTTCTTTGGCAGTATTGGTGAACTTTATTTATCAATTTACGGCAGGGGAGGAGGCCGGTCGAGTGTTAAGTAGACCAAAAAGTTATGCTTTTGGTTTTTTGTTAACCATGCTTTCCTTTAAATTGGTCATTATTCTTTTCCTTTTTTCCGAGGATATTTTCAGAATCCTTTCAGGAACCTATCAAAAGTTATTTGGAGAATCCAAGGAATTTAGTCTGCCTCAACGAAGGCGTTTCTTAGGAATGATTGCTTTGGGTATCGCCGCTTTGCCTTTTGGTGCCTTACTTTATGGTATGTACAAGGGGAAGTATAATTTTAAGGTTTTAAAGTACACCTTGGAATATGATGATCTACCAGAGAGTTTTGACGGATATCAAATAACACAAATATCTGATATACATAGCGGAAGTTTTGATAATCGTAAAAAGATTGAATATGGCGTAAGCCTAATTAACAAGCAGAAAAGCGACCTTTTATTATTTACCGGTGACATGGTAAACAATAAGACAGAGGAAATGTTGCCATGGGCTGATCTTTTTAGCACCCTAAACGCCAGGGACGGTAAATTTTCCGTTTTGGGAAACCATGATTATGGGGATTATATTGATTGGGAAACCGAGGAACTAAAACGTGAAAACCTAGAGGACCTAAAACGATTACAGCGAGATATGGGATTCGATCTGTTATTAAATGAACATAGGTATTTACAAAAAGGTGACGACAGGATTGCCCTTGTGGGTGTAGAAAATTGGGGTAAAGGTGGCTTTAAAAAAGCAGGAGACCTAAAAAAGGCGACCTCTAAAATAGCTGCAGAGGATTTTACTATTTTAATGAGTCACGACCCGTCTCATTGGTCCGAGGAAGTGATTTATGATAAAAAGCATTATCACCTAACCTTAAGCGGACACACCCATGGTATGCAATTTGGTATTGAAATTCCAGGTTGGGTAAAATGGAGCCCCGTAAAATGGCGTTACAAGTATTGGGCTGGAGTTTATAAAGAACTGGGCCAGTTTATCAATGTAAACAGAGGGTTTGGTTTTTTAGGTTATCCAGGAAGGGTAGGTATTTGGCCAGAGATTACTGTGATTACCCTAAAAAAGAAAGCCTTAACATGATTTTAACTTAGCTCCATGCTTACAATATATGGGGCTCACGTTGTATTTTAACATTTTTTACTACATTTGGCGAATAACGTAAAGCCGACCCTATGTCTAAATTTGGTGAACTTATAGACTTGAATGTTCCCGTTCTATTGGATTTTTATGCCGAGTGGAACGAACAATCCACTTCAATGCATCCGGTAATGCGAGATGTGGCCGCTGCTCTAGGAGATAGAGGTAAAGTGATCAAAATTGACGTGGACAAGAACAAAGAGCTTTCCCAAGCATTGCGTGTAAAAGGCCTTCCTACCCTTATGATTTACAAAAAAGGGGAGATGGTATGGCGTCAAAGTGGAGAACAAGATGCCAAAACCCTTATAGGCATACTCAACGAATACGTCTAGTTCCTTCCTTTCTTAAACCCAATTAAAACTATTCGATTGGAGTTCCAATCGTATCTTGCAATAAATCTGTTTCCGTTCTATCCGTTCTAATTGTGTCGGTCATGGGTAAGGTGTCTATGATCATATCCGGATCATTTTGGAAATCACCTTCCGGCATTTCTAGACTATCCTCGTCCTTATAAAAGTGCTGGAATTTATCAATGTATTCATTAAATATTAGGGTTTCCTTTTCGGCAAAATCCTTGTCATCATTACCAATAACCGTATCAATATTTCGTCTGTAGGCTTCCATATCCGCGATGATATCATCTATATTGCCGTATTGCTCATCCAAACTAGTTTGGGAGTAATATTCCAAACGCTCCTGGTATTTTCTCTTCAATACATTAAATAGCTCCCTGGCTTTGGTCGTTTCGCCTACTTTATAATAGCCGTCTACAAAAGGTTCGACCAAAGAGTAATATCCAAATGCTTCAACAGGCATATTTTCCAAGGACATTTCGATAATTTCCTTGGCTTTATCCATTTTGTTTTCTTTGATCAGGGCCTCCATTAAACGGGCCAAGTTACCTCGATAGCTCACACTTTGGATTCTTGTTTGTGTATCATGATAGATATCCTCATCTCCGGCATTACCCCAATTCCATTTCTTAACTATATTATACATAAGGTCTGTATCAATACGGCCCATTTCAAATGAATTAGGTCTTTCCGTTCTTATAGGAACCAATTTATAGGCTAAACCATCCAATTGTAAATAGTCTTTCATCCATAGGTATTCCGCATCATCAAAACTTCCGCCGGAAAAATAAAGTGGACGTTTCCAATCATTGTTGGCAAGGATGTCCAGCATCATCATACTTTTTTTGGTGATGACACTTGGCAAATCAATATCGATATAATCTACCATTAAGGCAGAGTCTTTTGGTTTAACCAAGCCACTTTCTAAGGCATTTTTCTTATTTACGGGTACTCTGATTTTCTTGGTGGGATAATACACCATGTTTTGAGTGTTTTCCGGGTAATAGCTCATATCAGCACCTTGTTGCTCTAAGATATACTTCAGTTTGGTCCTAGGTTTGTCACTGTCGATCCAATCGATGAAGTCCTTGATGGGCCATCTGTTCTCTGTTATTCCTTGGTGGTAAAGTACATCCCTAGTTCCCCATCGGTATTTATCATGCTCTAATTGGGAAGGAATAGGGTCGCTTTCATAAGCCTTTCGCTTCATTTGGTCAATATACCAATCCGTTTCAAATAGGCTTGTACAGACTATGCGAACATCGGTACGATAGCCTTCTATTTCTTGAGCGTACCACAGTGGGAAGGTATCGTTATCCCCAATGGTAAATAAAATTGCCCCAACATCTTCCTGACAGGAATCTAAGTAAGATGTGGCCGAAGAATTGGCCGTAAATTTATTGGACCGATCATGATCATCCCAATTCTGTACGGCCATTACTGTCGGTACAGCTAAGAGACAAACAACCACTACGGCAGGTGCCAAGACTTTTGGGGTTACCCAATCTTTAAATCCATCATAAAGGCCGTAAACGCCCAATCCAATCCATAACGCAAAAATATAGAACGACCCTACCAAAGAGTAATCCCTTTCCCTAGGCTGAAAAATATAAGGGTTGGTGTAGAACTGAATGGCCAGTCCCGTAAAGAGGAAAAATATCATTAACACCCAGAATTGTTTCGGGTCTTTGGACACTTGAAAAACTAGGCCGATTATACCCAAAAGCAATGGTAAAAAGAAATAGGTGTTACGTCCAGGGTTATTCTTAATGTCGCTAGGCAGATTGTCCTGGCTACCTAATCTCGCACTATCCAAAAAGTTTATACCGCTTAACCAATTACCATTTTCATTATACCTCCCTTGAACATCGTTCTGCTTACCGACAAAATTCCACATAAAGTAGCGCATATACATGTAATTGAATTGAAATTCGAACATGTATTTAATATTATCCCAAACGGATGGCGGCTCCACCTCAATATAGTCGCTGAATCTTCTAATAAAACTAATATATTGATCCGCGTCAATTTCACCATTGGCAAAACCGGCTTTCATTTGGTTTATAGCCTCTGCAAGGTCTGCATTGTACTCGGTCATTTTAAAATCGAGGGGTCCAAAGTACTTCATGTAGTTTGATGCATGTTGAGAACTCCACATTCTAGGTAAAATGCCTTGGTGTTTGGGATTGGGACCTTGCTCGGAATTTTTATATTTATTGACAATTACATATTTCCCTAAGGTGTAGTCCTTTTCATATTTAGGGGCTCCGTCCCTATCCTCGCCTGCAGGGGCAAACATGTCAGAATAATAAGTACCGTAAACGGGGCTATCCACTCCGGGATATTGTTCCCTGTTGTAATAGGCTAACAATGCCCGTGCATCCTCTGGATTGTTTTCGTTTATCACTACGTGGGCGTTGGCACGAATGGGGAGCATTAACCACGATGAGAAGCCTAAAAATAAAAACATGAGGCAAAGGACAAGTGTATTGGCTATCTTATAATTGTTTTTTCGGGTGTAATTGAGTCCAAAGTAAAAGGCTGCAATGAAAATAAGACCTATGATAATGGACCCAGAATTAAATGGTAAGCCAATGGAGTTAATAAAGAAGACCTCTCCCCATCCAAAGAACATGAGGACGTAGGTAAGAGAGAATTTGTATACCAACATCAAAATGGCAATGACAATGATGTTTGCCAATAGAAAGTTTTTAACGGTGGTCTTTTTATAGGTCTTAAAGTAATAGAGCAACCCAATTGAGGGAATCGCCAGAAATCCCATAAACTGAATTCCGAACGTCAACCCAATAACAAATGATATTAAAATAATCCAGCGGTTACCTCTTGGGTCATTCAAGTTATCGGTCCATTTTAATCCTAGCCATAGTAATAATGCCATAATTAAGCTGGCCATGGCATATACTTCGGTCTCAACTGCATTAAACCAAAAGCTATCGGAAAATGTGAAAGCCAAAGCTCCGATTAACCCACTACCCAAAATGGCAATAGCCTTGCTGTTGGTCATTTGCTCGTCCTTATCCAATAATTTTTGGGTGATATTGGTAATTGTCCAGAACATGAACAAAATGGTAAAGGCACTGGATACCCCAGAAACTAAATTCACCATCATAGCTACTTGATTAGGCTCCAAGGCAAACATGGCAAAAAACGCCCCGATCATCTGTAGTAAAGGAGCGCCTGGAGGGTGTCCTACCTGAAGTTTTGCCGAGGTAGCTATATATTCACCGGCATCCCAAAAACTATTTGTAGGTTCAACGGTAATGAAGTAAGTTATAAATGCAATAAAAAAGACGGCCCACCCTGTTAAGGTGTCCCATTTTTTGAAGTTCTTTGAAAACATGGAACCTTGGTTAAAGCTATGCGGCGAATTTAGTAATTTAAATAGATACCTTCCCATTATTTTTATAAACCTTTAACAGGCAGGGAAATGTGTGTTTTTTATTTTTTGATTCAAAAAATGTTTGTCCAAATCAAACTTTGTTTTAAATTTGCACGCTCTTATAGGTATTGGCCCATGGTGTAATGGTAACACTCCGGTTTTTGGTACCGTCATTCTAGGTTCGAGTCCTAGTGGGCCAACTAATAAGATTATAGAATCCTAACATCGACAAGGTGTTAGGATTTTTTATTAGGTCTACCAATTCGATACAAACAATTTAGACTTGTGCTTATTGTCGATAGAAATTTGACTTCAACGGATATTTGGAATCATAAAATGGATATTTTGTACATTGCCCATTGATTGCGTTAAGAAATAATTGAAAATAGATATTAATTTTTGATTCACTTTTTTAGTTTTACCCCACTCTTATAAACTAATGTTATGAAGTTGACCGTGAAAAGTTTAAAGATAATTTTGGTAGTCGTGTTGGTTGGTTTTGGAGTAGGGATTTACCTTCAGGATTTACAACATCAAAAAAGTACACAACACGCCTGGAAGGCGAATAGATACAATCTTTCTCGATTTGATAAAATTACGGAATACAATCAAAAAATGAATTCCAGTAATTGGAAACTCATGAAAGATAGTATTCAAAACCAATTAGATACTTTAATGATATTGAGGTTCAGAAAAGAAGTTGATAGTATAAATTCCATAACTACAACCGAGGAAAAGCCGCAGACCGCTGGTGTTTTTCGGTAATAACTGGAAATCAAAACCTATAGGGTGTTTAGTCGTCTGTTTCATTAATTCTTTTTGTATCCAGATTTTGTGGATTAACCTCTTTGACCATACTTGATATTTCCTCATTTGTATGCATCCTTAGCATATCTTCCGCCATATTTCTTTCATCATATTCATCATCGATTTCGTCGAGAGGTGTGCCCATTTTCAGTTTGTCCTTTATCATAGCCCAGGTCATAATTAAACTCGTCGCGATTATTACAAATAATAAAATCCCAGATTCAAAGGCTGGGACTTGCGCTTCTGGAGGAATTGCATAAAATAAAAGTACGGTTATAAGGCCTCTTGGCGCAATGAACAGTTGTGGCTTTAGATCTTTACCTATAAAGACCCGAAGTATTACGAACCTGATTAGATATATTGATGCAATAATTCCAAGGCTTACAAGCACTACCGTAAAATTCAACAAAGATTCTAGAACAATGGTGATTCCAAATATTACAAAGAAAAAAGTTCTGACAACAAAGGCAGTTTCTAGCGTAATAATATGTAGTTCATGGTAGATTTGTTTCATTCTTTCGGCCTCCAAAAAAACCTTGGTTTTACCTGGAAAAAAAAGGTTAATGTTTTTTACCATCAATCCGAAAATTAAAATGATAATTAATGAGGACAAGTGAAGTTTCTTTCCAATGGCATAAAGCAATAGCAGTACGGCAATAAGTAAAAATAATTTAGCCTGACTTTTAATCCGTTGAAAAATTAGGATTATGGCATAACTGGAAACAATGGCAATGACTATTGTCAGCACGAGATTAATGCTAAAACCCAATACTCCAGAATCTTCAGTGGGATTAATGCCACCTATGAGGAAATAGAACATCATGATGCCCATAATATCGGAGAAGGTACTTTCGTAAATGTGAAATTCTTTCTTTGGGGCAGAAAGACCACCAACACTTGGAATAATAATGGCACTGGATAAAATGGATAATGGTGTGGCATAAATAAGTGCCGACTGCATACTCATATCGGGGATTGATAGGTGCAGAATATAGGCGGCTACATAGGCGGATGCTACCAAACCCAAAAGCGCTATGGCCATAGATTTTAGGATTGGGACTAATTTGTCCTTCTTTAATTCCAGCTCTAGTGCAGCTTCAAGAACAATCATGATAAGTCCTACAGTTCCTAATATTTCCAAAGATGCGTCAAAGTTTGGGGCTTTAGGAATAAATAGTTCAAGGCCTATTTTTATTAATATCCCCAAAACAATCAACATTAATACGGCCGGGACATTCGTTTTTTTTGCAATACCATTAAACCAAAAGGATAGAACTACAATGATAGCGGCACCAATGATGACATTGTAAGAAGAAAATAAGTCCATTGTATATCAAGGTTGGTTTTGGTTAAAAATAGACTTAATTTCCAAATTAACTTGCTTAGACCTAACCATTTCTATTTTCTAGGAATTATTCAATTGTAATTTAAGTAGTTATTGCACAGAACAAAGATTGTTGTATATTTGCAGTACTGAAAGAATAAAAAGTATTCGTGAGGGGACAATTTGTCCCCTCTTTTATTACTTGGTTTTTATGTTGAAGGAAAAAGTACAGGAATTATTGGAAAAGGGATTGGAAGAAGATTCTTCACTTTTTTTAATTGATTTTACGGTTACTCCGGATAATAAAATCAAAGTTATTATTGATGGTGACAATGGAGTAACTGTTAATGACTGTATTAAGATCAGTAGGGCCATTGAGCATAATTTGGATAGGGAGGAACAAGATTTTGCCCTGGAAGTGGCCTCGGCCGGTGCGACAGCACCATTGATTATGCCCAGACAGTATAAAAAGAATATTGGAAGGAAATTGGAGGTGCAAACTTCCGATGAATCATATGAAGGAAAGCTTACCCAAACCAATGTGGAATGTATAGTATTGGAATGGAAGGCAAGAGAACCCAAACCTGTTGGTAAGGGAAAAGTTACGGTTCAGAAAAGAAAAGAAATAAACTTTTCTGATATTAAGAAAGCAAAAGTTGTATTAAAATTTTAATTGTAATTACCAATGGAAAATATTGCGTTAATTGAATCTTTCTCGGAGTTTAAGGATGATAAGTTCATAGACCGGGTAACGCTTATGGCAATTTTGGAAGATGTTTTCAGAAATGCCTTGAAAAAGAAGTTCGGATCGGATGACAATTTTGATATTATTATCAATCCGGATAAGGGGGATTTGGAGATTTGGCGTAATCGTGTGGTTGTAGAGGATGGTGAAGTAGAGGAGCCCAATGAGGAGATTTCACTTTCTGAAGCTAGAAAGATAGAGCCAGATTTCGAGGTAGGTGAAGATGTGTCTGAAGAAGTCAAATTGATAGACTTGGGAAGAAGGGCAATATTGGCCTTGCGTCAAAACTTGATTTCCAAGATTCATGAACACGATAATACGACCATATACAAGCAGTTTAAAGACCTTGAAGGTGAAATTTATACCGCTGAGGTGCATCATATTCGTCATAAGGCGGTTATTTTGTTGGATGATGAAGGAAATGAAATAATACTTCCAAAGGACAGGCAAATACCATCGGACTTCTTTAGAAAAGGTGATAATGTAAGAGGAATTATTGAAAGTGTTGAACTTAAAGGTGCTAAGCCGACGATAATCATGTCTCGTAGCTCACCGTTATTTTTGGAACAATTGTTCTTCCAAGAGATACCAGAGGTCTTTGATGGTTTGATTACGATTAAAAAGGCGGTTCGTATTCCTGGTGAGAAGGCGAAAGTTGCGGTTGATTCCTATGATGATCGTATTGATCCTGTTGGAGCCTGCGTTGGGATGAAGGGTTCTCGTATTCACGGCATCGTAAGGGAATTGGGCAACGAAAATATTGACGTGATCAATTGGACTTCAAACCCACAATTATTGGTTACAAGGGCATTGAGCCCGGCGAGGGTTTCGTCGGTAAAACTGAACGATGAGAAAATGACCGCTCAGGTTTATCTTAAGCCCGAAGAGGTTTCCAAGGCAATAGGTCGTGGAGGCCACAATATTCGTTTAGCGGGTCAATTAACTGGTTATGAGATAGATGTATTTAGAGAAGGCGTTGAGGAAGATGTGGAATTGACCGAGTTTTCAGATGAAATCGATGGATGGATTATTGAAGAGTTTAAGAAAATAGGTTTGGATACGGCCAGAAGCGTATTGGAGCAAGATGTAGATGATCTTGTTAAACGTACGGATTTGGAAGAAGAGACAATTGACGAAGTTGTGCGTATCCTAAAAGAAGAATTAGAAGATTAGCTATATATTAGCAATTAAATAAAAGAACGGGAATCAGTATTTATGGCAGATAATGCAAAAATAAGACTTAATAAAGTTCTTCGTGAGCTTAACATTTCCTTGGATAGGGCAGTAGATTACCTGAATAGTAAAGGACATGATGTGGACGCTAGACCGACCACAAAAATCTCCGATGAAGTATATCAGGTGCTATTGGATGAGTTCCAAACCGATAAGAGCAAGAAAGTAGCTTCAAAAGAGGTCGGAGAGGAAAAGAGAAAGGAGAAAGAGGCCATAAGAATTCAACTGGAACAGGAACAGGAAGAACGACGTTTGGCGCGTGAAAAAAGGAACGCTGAGCAGGAAGACAAAAAATTAGTCGGAAAAGTAGAGTTGACTGGGCCAAAGACTGTCGGTAAAATTGATTTAAACCCGAAGAAAAAAGAGGAGGCTCCTAAGGAAAAGGAAAAAGAACCGATCAAGGAAGAAAAAGCGGCTACCGAAGAAAAGAAAACGGAGGATAAGGTGAAGAAGGAAGTTCCTGCCGTTGAAAAAAAATCCGAGGAAACTCCAGAGGTTAAGGAAGAAGTTTCGGAAACCTTGGAAACGAAATACAAAAAGTTGTCAGGGCCTAAAATTACTGGCGATAAGATTGACCTTTCCAAATTTCAAAAGCCTAAAAAGAAAAAAGAAGAGAAAAAACCCTCTGATAATTCGGATAGAAAGAAGCGTAGGAAGCGAATAGTTAGCAAAAACACTTCTCAGGGTTCTAGAGGCGGTGCCTCCAATGATCGTAAAGGAAATAGACGTTTTTCAGCACCTAAGGTTGAGCCTACGGAAGAGGATGTTCAAAAACAAGTAAGGGAAACCCTTGAAAAACTACAGGGTAAATCCAAAAAAGGTAAAGGGGCCAAATATAGAAGGGACAAAAGAGATCAACACCGTCAACAGACAGAGAAGGATCTTGAACAGCAAGAGCTGGAAAGTAAAATCCTCAAGGTTACTGAATTTGTAACTGCTAGTGAGGTTGCAACCATGATGGATGTCTCAACCACAGAGATTATTTCAGCATGTATGTCTTTGGGAATCATGGTAACCATGAACCAAAGATTAGATGCCGAGACTTTATCGATTGTAGCCGATGAATTTGGTTATGAGGTCGAGTTTGTAACAGCGGACATTGAAGAAAGTATAGTTGAAGAGGAAGATGCGCCAGAGGATTTGGAGCCAAGAGCACCAATTGTAACCGTTATGGGACATGTGGACCACGGTAAAACATCCTTGTTGGATTACATTAGGGAAGAGAACGTAATTGCAGGTGAGAGTGGTGGAATTACACAGCATATTGGAGCCTATGCGGTATCCTTAGAAAATGGTCAAAAAATTTCTTTCTTGGATACTCCTGGTCACGAGGCCTTTACCGCGATGCGTGCCAGAGGTGCTCAGGTTACTGATATTGCAATCATTGTGATTGCTGCCGATGATGATATAATGCCACAAACCAAGGAGGCTATAAGCCATGCTCAGGCGGCAGGTGTTCCAATCGTGTTTGCTATAAATAAGATAGATAGGCCAACGGCCAATCCTGATAAAATTAAGGAGGGTCTGGCCCAAATGAACCTGTTGGTGGAAGATTGGGGCGGTAAAATTCAGTCTCATGATATTTCCGCGAAAACAGGTGAAGGTGTTCAAGAACTTTTGGAAAAAGTGTTGCTGGAAGCTGAATTATTGGAGTTAAAGGCCAATCCGGATAGACTTGCTTCCGGAACAGTGGTAGAGGCCTATTTGGATAAAGGTAAGGGCTACGTCTCCACAATACTGGTACAGGCTGGTACTTTGACAATTGGAGATTATGTGCTTGCAGGAACAACGAGTGGTAAGGTCAAGGCGATGCAAGATGAGAGAGGTAAAAATGTGAATAAGGTAGGACCTTCACAACCCATATCTATTTTAGGTTTGGATGGAGCTCCACAAGCCGGTGATAAATTCCATGTTCTGGAAGATGAACGGGAGGCGAAACAAATTGCTGCAAGAAGATCTCAATTACAGCGGGAGCAATCGGTTAGAACCCAGCGTCATATTACCTTGGACGAAATAGGCAGACGTATTGCTTTAGGTGAATTCAAGGAACTCAATATTATACTTAAGGGTGATGTGGATGGTTCTGTTGAAGCGCTTACGGACTCTTTCCAGAAACTATCAACTGATGAAATTCAGGTCAATATTATTTATAAAGCAGTAGGTCCTATTACCGAATCAGACGTATTATTAGCTTCTGCTTCAGATGCCGTAATTATAGGATTTAATGTTAGGCCTATGGGTAATGCCAAGGCAATGGCAGAGAATGAGGAGATAGATATACGTATGTACTCTATTATCTATGATGCTATTAATGACCTTAAGGACGCGATGGAGGGTATGCTGTCTCCAGAAATGAAAGAGGAAATTACCGGTACGGCAGAAATTAGGGAAACCTTTAAAATCTCTAAAATTGGTACCATTGCTGGTTGTATGGTGACTAGTGGTAAGATTTTCAGAAACTCCAATATTCGATTAATTCGTGATGGTGTGGTTATCTATACTGGAGAATTGTCATCTTTGAAGCGTTTCAAGGACGATGTTAAAGAAGTTTCCAAAGGTTACGATTGTGGACTTCAGATTAAGAACTACAATGATATTAATGAAAATGATATTGTAGAGGCGTTCCAAGAAGTTGCCGTCAAAAAGAAATTAAAGTAATTAGGATTTCCTTGGAAAGATGAAAAAGAAAAAATCGGCCTATAAGGTCGATTTTTTTGGTTTTAATAGCATAGCATTGGGATATTTCTTCCGTACCTCATTGAACTTACGTTCCGCTTCTAATTTCGATTTAAAGCGTCCTACCCTGATGCGGTAAGTGGGGGAATCAAAATCTATTTGGGATGGTAATTCGGGAAAATCAATTTCTACATTGCTTTTTATTTCTTGTGCCTTTTCGTTGTTACTGACAAATCCCACTTGTATTTTATAATAGTCATTTTTATCCAAGGACTTTTTGTACAGCTCTAATAATTGGCTTATTTGAGGGTCTTGGTCAATGGAAACTTTTCCTTCTTGTGCTTTGACGGAATTTGTGATTAAAATCACGATTATTATGTAAAAAAGTTTTTTCATCAAGAAATAAATAGGTGAATTTTATTAATGTACAAATGTAATTTTTTAAGGTAGAATTGGTTAGCGATTTCAACTATTTAGAATAACTATAAATTAGAAATTATAAATACATTAACGTTTTTTCAAATAAAGTCTATGTCGTATTTTTGCCATCGATTGAGGCATTTTTTATATGTTTTCCGTTATAGAACGGGCTAAAACCGTGCCACGATTCCGATTGAAATATTCTATTTATGAAAAAGGTACTATACCGCAATCAGTTTTCTAAAGTCTTTGTTTTCAGTTTAGTAGTTACGCTACTTTTTTCAGTTTCGTTGGTGGCACAGGACACTGTTACGGAGTCTGGTGATGCCGTTGCTACTGAAGATGCAGGAGCTTCCGATGGGGATGCTGCTGCGGGTAAAGCGCTGTTTAATCAGAATTGTGCTGCTTGTCATGCATTGAACCGTAAAATGACAGGTCCGGCCTTGGCTAACGTCGAAAGTCGTTTGGCAGAAGAAGAGGGATTGGATAGGGAGTGGTTGTATTCGTGGATTAAAAATAGCCCTGGAATGATTAGGTCCGGAGATGCTTACGCGAATAAAATTTATAATGAGTTCAATCAAGCGGCGATGACCGCATTTCCTACATTAAGTAATGCTGATATAGATAATATTTTAGCGTATACCGCTGCTCCGCCACCTGCTCCCGCTGCTCCCGCTGCTGGAGAGGCCGCCACAGTTGCTAGTGGTGCCGCTTCTGGGGGAATCTCAAATGAGGTGATTCTTGGGGCCTTGGCATTGGTCTTTGCATTGTTGGTGGTCATGTTGTTCTTGGTGAACAACACACTTCGCAGAATTGCGGAGGCTAATGGTATTTCCGTTGAAAAAGAAAGGGCGGAAAAAAGACTGCCTATTTGGAAAGCTTTTGCCCAAAACCAATTTTTGGTTTTGGTGACTGTAATTTTTCTCTTATTGGGTAGTGCTTATTTCGCTTATGGTTGGATGATGCAAATCGGTGTTGATCAAGGGTATGCTCCAATTCAACCGATACATTACTCCCATAAAATACATGCAGGTGATAATAAAATCGAGTGTAAGTATTGTCATTCTTCCGCTAGGGTTTCGAAGCATTCTGGAATTCCTGCTATGAATGTTTGTATGAACTGTCATAAGTCCATTTATGAGTATAAAGGGAATCCTGAAGGTCCTTCTCAAGAAGATTTGGCGAATGGTTATACGAATGAGTTCTATACCAAGGAAATCAAGAAGTTGTATAAAGCTGTGGGTTGGGATGAAGAGAACCAGAAATATACTGGTGAAACTCAGCCGATAGAATGGGTTAGGATTCATAACCTTCCAGATTTTGCATACTTCAATCACTCACAACACGTTTCTGTTGCCGGTGTTGAGTGTCAGACCTGTCATGGTCCGGTACAGGAAATGGAAGTTATGTATCAATATTCCCCATTGACAATGGGTTGGTGTATTAATTGTCACCGTGAAACCAATGTTAAGGTTGAGGGTAACGAATATTACGAAAAAATTCACGCTGAGCTTTCCAAGAAATATGGTGTGGAAAATTTGACAGCTGCTCAAATGGGCGGGTTGGAATGTGGAAAGTGTCACTATTAATATAAATCAAAGAAGCTAATTACAGATAATACGTATGGCATCAAACAAAAAATATTGGAAAAGCGAAGCGGAGTTAAATCCTAACGATTCCATTGTTGAGGCGCTAAAACAAAATGAATTTGTAGAGCAAATCCCAGTTGATGACTTTTTGGGGGATAAGCAAAACTTGTCCTCAACGAGCACCAATAGAAGGGATTTTCTTAAGTATGTTGGTTTTAGTACTGCTGCGGCTTCTTTGGCTGCCTGTGAGGGACCTGTAATCAAATCAATACCTTATGTGGTTCAGCCGGAAAATATTGTTCCGGGAGTGGCTAATTATTATGCCACTACCATAGCGAATGGGTTTGATTTTGCAAGCGTGCTTATCAAGACTCGTGAAGGTCGCCCTATTAAGGTTGAAAACAATACCATGGCCAAGGTAGGCGGTGGTGCAAATGCTAGGGTTCAGGCTTCTGTGTTGTCCTTGTACGATAGTACTAGGTTACAAGGGCCCATGGCAAATGGCGAACCGGTAGAATGGGATGCGCTTAATGCTGCCGTAAAGGCAAAAATGGGCAGTCTTAACGTTTCTTCCAAAAAGGCTGTATTGCTTACCCAAACTTATGCTAGCCCATCTACGGATAGATTAATATCAGAGTTCAAGGCTGCAAATGAAAATATAGAGCATGTAACATACGATGCTATTTCCGAGGATGCTGCTTTAACGGCCTACGAGAATTCCTATGGAGAACGAGCATTGGCAGATTATGATTTTGAAAAGGCGGAATTAATTGTTTCGTTGGGTGCGGATTTCTTGGCCGACTGGCAAGGCGGCGGGTACAGTAGTGGTTATGCCAAGGGACGTATTCCAAAGAATGGAAAAATGTCCAGGCACGTACAATTGGAGGCAAATATGTCCTTGACCGGTGCGAATGCGGACAAAAGGTTTCCATTGACCCCTTCTGCGCAAAAAGTAGTACTTGCAAAATTATATGGAAAACTTAATGGTACATCGGTAGGAGGAAATACTTCGGAGTACGATGCTATTGTCGAACAATTAACTGGGGAAATTAAAAAGGCAGGTGCTGGTGCCGTAGTAGTTACGGGTCTGGATGATGTCAACGCTCAGACAGTTGCCCTGGCCATTAATAAAATGTTGGGGAGTAGAGCTTTTGATGCGGATTCTCCTCGATATGTAAGACAAGGAAATATTAAGATGTTGGAAACCTTGATTTCCGATATGAAGGCCGGAAGGATAGGAGCCTTGATCATGGATGGTGTAAACCCTATGTACTCCCTTCCTAATTCGATTGATTTTAAGGAAGGCCTTGAAAAGACCGATCTTTCCGTATTATTTACTGCGAACTGGAACGAAACGGCGGAGGTCGTTCAATATACTGCCGCATCCAATCATTATTTGGAATCCTGGGGAGATCTTGAAATGAAGAAAGGGCATTATAGTTTAATGCAGCCTACAATAAAAGAATTATTCGATACACGTCAATTTCAAAGTGCATTGCTGAATTGGATGGGGAGTGAAAGTTCCTACTATGAATACATAAAGGAGACTTGGGACCAAGGTATTCTGAATGGTGCAAGTTGGAATCAAGCATTGCAAGATGGTGTTTTTGCTTCGGAAACTATGGCAGTTGCTGTTGATGAAGGAGCGGTGGTGGATGCTATTGAAGGCGTAGAAGTTGAAACTCCAAATGTTCGAATAGCTTCCGCTGTAAGAAGTTTGGCGAATGCAACAAGTAATGGAATGGAGTTGACCCTTTATTCTAAAGTAGGTATGGGTGATGGTCAGCAGGCTAGCAACCCATGGCTGCAAGAATTCCCGGATCCTATAACAAGGGTTTCTTGGGATAACTATGTTACAATTTCTAAGTCAGATGCAGAGGCATTGGGTGTAGAGAATGAAAATGTCGCCAATGGTGGTATGGACGGTAGTTACGTAAACTTAACGGTGAACGGTGTTACTGTTGAAAATGTCCCTGTTGTAGTTCAGCCTGGACAGGCAAAGGGTTCGGTCGGTCTTTCATTTGGTTACGGTAAATCCGTTGGTATGAAGGAAGAGATGCGAACTGGAGTGAATGCATTTAGATTGTACGAAGGTTTTAATGCAAATCAGAACGTAAGTATAGAAAAAGCAGGAGGTAACCATGAGTTTGCCTGTGTTCAGCTTCATAAAACCTTAATGGGAAGAGGTGACATTATCAAGGAAACTAGCTTGGAGGTATTTAATACTAAGGACCATGCGGAATGGAATCATGTTCCTCAGGTTTCCTTAAATCACCAAGAGGTGCCGGCAACTTCCGTTGATTTATGGGAGAGTTTTGATCGCTCTATTGGGCATCACTTTAACTTGTCTATAGATTTAAATGCGTGTACGGGTTGTGGTGCATGTGTTATTGCCTGTCATGCAGAAAATAATGTTCCCGTAGTAGGGAAAAAAGAGGTGAGGGTATCAAGGGATATGCACTGGTTGCGTATCGATAGATATTACTCTTCAGAAGATTCTTTTGAAGCGGATAATACAAAAAAGGACGAGTTCGATGGTCTTAGTGGTGATAATGGTTCTTTAGGAGGTTTCGGAGAGTTGGAAAATCCTGCGGAGAACCCACAGGTTGCTTTTCAGCCCGTAATGTGCCAGCACTGTAATCATGCTCCATGTGAAACGGTTTGTCCGGTAGCGGCTACCTCCCATGGTAGACAGGGTCAAAATCAAATGGCCTATAACAGATGTGTGGGAACTAGATATTGTGCAAATAACTGTCCTTACAAGGTTAGAAGATTTAACTGGTTCCTATATAACAACAACGAAGAGTTCGATTTCCATATGAACAATGATTTGGGTAAAATGGTATTAAATCCAGATGTAAATGTTCGTTCTAGAGGTGTGATAGAAAAATGTTCTATGTGTATTCAAAAAACACAGAAAACCATTTTGGATGCTAAAAGAGAAGGAAGACTTGTAGCGGATGGAGAGTTCCAAACAGCATGTTCAGCGGCTTGTGAAAACGGTGCCATGGTCTTTGGAGATATAAATGATGATAGCAGCAAAGTGTCGGAATTAAAAGAAAGTAACCGTATGTATCATTTATTGGAGCATGTAGGTACTAAACCAAACGTATTCTATCACGTAAAAGTTAGAAATACCAACGAAGCATAACAATACTAGAAAGTAATTATAACAGAAGTCTATGGCGTCGCATTACGAAGCACCTATACGAAAACCCCTAGTGATTGGAGACAAAGGCTACCACGATGTTACTGTGGATATTGCCGCTCCGGTAGAAGGAAGGGCCAATAAGCATTGGTGGATTGTTTTTTCCATTGCCTTAGTGGCATTTCTTTGGGGAGTAGGTTGTATTATTTATACTATTTCAACGGGTATTGGAACCTGGGGACTGAACAAGACCGTTAACTGGGCTTGGGATATAACCAACTTTGTTTGGTGGGTAGGTATCGGACATGCCGGAACCCTAATTTCGGCAGTGTTACTTTTGTTCCGTCAAAAATGGAGAATGGCAATTAACCGATCTGCTGAGGCCATGACTATTTTCTCTGTTATCCAAGCTGGTTTGTTTCCAATTATTCACATGGGTAGACCGTGGTTGGCGTACTGGGTATTACCTATACCGAATCAATTTGGGTCTTTGTGGGTTAACTTTAACTCCCCGTTGCTTTGGGATGTATTTGCGATTTCAACGTATCTATCCGTTTCCTTGGTCTTTTGGTGGACAGGTCTTTTACCGGATTTTGCAATGATTCGTGACAGGGCGGTTTTACCATTCCAAAAGAAAATATACGGTCTTCTGAGCTTTGGTTGGAGTGGTCGTGCAAAGGACTGGCAACGTTTCGAAGAGGTTTCCTTGGTGTTGGCAGGTTTAGCTACGCCCTTGGTATTGTCCGTACACACTATTGTATCGTTTGACTTTGCTACATCCGTAATTCCAGGATGGCATACGACCATATTCCCTCCATACTTTGTTGCAGGGGCGATATTCTCTGGATTTGCAATGGTAAACACCTTGTTGATCATCATGAGAAAGGTTTGTAGTTTAGAAAATTATATTACGGTACAGCACATAGAGTTGATGAATATTGTAATTATGCTTACAGGGTCCATTGTAGGTTGTGCTTACATTACAGAGCTATTCATGGCATGGTATTCCGGTGTGGAATATGAGCAATACGCATTCCTGAACAGGGCTACCGGTCCTTATTGGTGGGCATATTGGTCAATGATGACTTGTAATGTATTCTCTCCACAATTTATGTGGTTTAAGAAATTGAGAACGAGTATTATGTTTTCGTTCTTTATCTCTATTGTGGTAAACATTGGAATGTGGTTTGAGCGTTTTGTGATTATAGTAACATCATTACACCGTGATTATTTACCATCTTCATGGACGATGTTCTCACCAACCTTTGTGGATATAGGTATATTTATTGGTACTATTGGATTTTTCTTTGTACTCTTCTTATTATATGCCAGAACATTCCCTGTAATCGCGCAAGCGGAGGTTAAGTCCATATTGAAATCATCCGGAGAACGCTATAAAAAACTAAGGGATGCCGGCAAACCACTTTATCAAATTTCCAATGAAAAGGCTGTGGTAAAAGAAGAGCCAATTATTACTGACGATGTATTGATGGGGGAAACAGAGCCTACCACGGGAGATAAAGTTGGTGTCAATGAACTTTTAAGCGCTATAGGGACCTTTGATGCTACAAAGCAATCTCCGGATGATTTGAAGAAGGTTAAAGGTATCGGCCCTCAAATGGAAGCCACTTTAAACGAAATTGGAATCTTCACATTTGCACAGGTAGCTAGGATGACGGAAAAGGAATATGACTTGTTGGATTCAATCACTGGTTCTTTTCCGGGAAGAGCGCAGAGAGACGATTGGGCTGGACAAGCGAAACTATTAAATAACAAAAAGTAGGCTATGGCATCTAAAGTAATACAAGCATTTTACAATGATGATGATGTGTTAATGCATGCTGTCAAAAAGGTTAAAGCGGCCAAACATCATATAGAAGAGGTCTATTGTCCATTTCCGGTTCACGGACTTGACAAGGCTATGGGATTGGCTCCAACTAGAATCGCCATTACTTCTTTTTTATATGGATGTGTAGGTCTTACAGTGGCCATTGTAATGATGAATTTTATTATGATTAAGGATTGGCCCCAAGATATTGGTGGTAAACCAAGCTTTAGCTATATAGAGAATATGCCTGCATTTGTACCTATTATGTTCGAGTTAACTGTGTTCTTCGCAGCGCACTTAATGGTAATTACATTTTATTTACGTAGTAGGTTATGGCCTTTTAAGAAAGCAGAAAACCCTGATGTTAGAACAACGGATGACCATTTTGTTATGGAAATCGAGATTCATAATAACGAACGGGAATTAACGGATTTGCTTACGGGTACTGGTGCGGTAGAAATTAATATATCAGAAAAAAACAGTCATTAAATATGAACAGTTTTCTAAAATTAACGGTCATAGTATGTTTATTGATGGTTGTGGTGGCTTGTCAAGATAAGCGCGAACCAAACTATCAGTACATGCCCAATATGTATGAGCCTGTCGGATATGAAACTTATGATGAAGTTGATTTCCTTCCTTCCAATCAGGAGGCCATGGTGCCTCCCGCCAATACCATCAATAGGGGTTGGTTACCTTATGAATTTGAAAATACACCAGAGGGAAAAGAGCTTGCTAGGCTGAATACGAGTCCATTGGACTCCATGTCCCGGGAAGAAAATTTGGCAACAGGTGCCGAATTATATACTATTTACTGTGCTATTTGTCATGGGGATAAAGGAAAAGGACAGGGAACCTTAGTAAAAAGGGAGAAGATTCTTGGGGTGCCAAGTTATGATGACCCAGCTAGAAATATTACAGTAGGAACAGCTTATCACACGCAGATTTATGGTCTTAATTCTATGGGGTCCTATGCATCCCAGATGAATTCCACTGAAATGTGGCAAGTTGCGGAATACGTAATGAAGCTGAAACAAGATTTAACCAAATAATAGGTAAACAATACTATGTATACGTTTTCAAATAGACTTAAAATAGGTTCCATAATATTAATGGCAATAGGCTTGTTAGGTATTATCGGAGGCTTTGTTATGGCTCCCGGAACAGTCGAGGAGGCAAAGGCGATAGTTGCCAGTCATGATGATGGGCATGGTGGCGGTCATGACGCGGCTGCTTCCCATGATTCTGGAATGGAACACGGCGCTGCAGCCGAACATGATGCTTCTCATGATGAACATTTATTAAGTCAGTTAAAGAATAGACCTTGGGCGGCACTTTATGTGGCAGCATTTTTCTTTATGATGATTGCTTTGGGCGTTCTTGCTTTTTATGCAATACAAAGAGCGGCACAGGCCGGTTGGTCGCCTTTATTATTTAGGGTGATGGAAGGAATTACGGCCTATCTGGTTCCAGGTGGAATTATCGTTTTTGTAATCCTGGTGCTTTCCGTACTTCACATGAATCATTTGTTTATTTGGATGGACCCTGAAGTTGTTGCTCATGATGAATTGCTACAAGGAAAATCTGGATACTTGAACCCTACTTTCTTTTTAATTAGGGCGGTCATCTTTTTGGGTGGATGGATAGCTTACAGGGAATATTCTAGAAGATTGTCTTTGAAGCAAGATGAATCAAACGATAATTCAAGTTTCAAATTGAATTTTAGAATATCTGCTGCATTTCTAGTATTTTATCTAATTTCTGAATCTATTATGTCATGGGACTGGATAATGAGCGTAGAACCTCACTGGTTTAGCACCTTGTTCGGATGGTATATATTTGCTAGTATGTTTGTTTCCGGTATTACCGTAATTGCAATGGTTACCATTTACCTAAAATCAAAAGGATTATTGCCAGACGTTAACGACAGTCATATACATGATTTGGCAAAGTTTATGTTCGGTATAAGTATTTTTTGGACTTACCTTTGGTTTTCGCAATTCATGCTAATTTGGTATTCCAACATTCCAGAAGAAGTTACCTATTATGTTACAAGAATAGAGGATTATAATTTGCCGTTTTTTGGAATGGTCGCAATGAATTTTCTGTTCCCTGTGCTTCTTTTAATGAATAGTGACTATAAAAGAATTAATTGGTTCGTAGTTTTGACGGGGATTGTAATTTTAGCAGGTCACTACATGGATATTTTCAATGCTATAATGCCTTCTACTGTTGGTAATCAATGGTTTATTGGCATTCCTGAGATTGGTGCAATATTATTTTTTGCAGGTTTCTTTATATTCTGGGTGTTTAGGGCTCTAACTACTGCACCATTACAACCAAAAAGGAATCCGTTTATTGAAGAAAGTAGACACTTTCATTACTAGTGAGTTTTAAAGAATAATATCAATACATACAATGACAACATTATTGACTTTAGCTGTTTTGGTTCTCGTGGCAATTGCTATTTGGCAAATGACCAAGATATTTGAATTGTCACAGCTTAAAACAGATAATTCCGAGGTTGCCAATGATAAGGATAATAAGAATAACGGATACCTCATGTTCGCTTTTCTTATCTTTATATATGGTATAACCATTTTTAGTTTTTGGAAATATGGTAAGGTGCTTTTACCGGAGGCTGCATCTGAGCATGGATCTGATTATGACAACTTAATGTTGATATCCATGGTCATTATCTTTATTACACAGATAATAACTCAGGCCCTACTTCACTATTTTGCTTTTAAGTATAGAGGTGAAAAAGGTAAAAGAGCATTGTTCTATGCGGATAATAACCGATTGGAGTTTATATGGACTATTATACCTGTTGTGGTATTGGCCGGGTTAATTCTTTACGGCCTTTATACTTGGACTAATATTACTGATGTGAACGATGACGATGACCCATTAATAGTGGAGCTTTACGCTCAACAATTTAATTGGACTGCGAGATATGGTGGGGAGGACAACACCTTAGGTACCGCCAATGTTCGTATGATCGATATCGACAAAGCCAATGTTCTTGGCCTGGATGAATCGGATTCTTATGCATCCGATGATGTTATTGTAAAAGAGTTACACTTGCCAGTAGGTAGAAAAGTGAACTTTAAAATGAGGTCACAAGATGTTTTGCACTCCGCGTATATGCCTCACTTTAGGGCTCAAATGAACTGTGTTCCGGGAATGATTACAGAGTTCTCGTTTACACCTGTTTATACCACGGAGGAAATGCGTCAGAATCCGGATATCGTGGAAAAGGTAAAAAGAACGAACAAGATAAGAGCAGAAAAGTCCGCTGAAACAGGGGAGGTTATTGACCCTTGGGAATTTGATTATATTTTATTGTGTAATAAAATTTGTGGTAAATCCCACTACAATATGCAGATGAAGATAATTGTAGAAACCGAGGAGGAATATATGGAGTGGATGAAAGGTCAATCTACCTTTGCAGAAACAGTCATGAAGGATGATACTAATGCCGCATTCAATGCTGTGGATGGAGTATCTATGTCTGAATAAATTACGGGCATATCAGGAAAGGGCTAAAAAAGAAAATTAATAAAATTAAAGATTGCGATTATGTCAGCAACAGAACATGCACTAGTAGATGATCACGCACATGACGATCATGGACATCATCATCATAAGGAAACTTTTATAACAAAATACATATTTAGCCAAGATCATAAAATGATCGCAAAGCAGTATTTTATTACAGGAGTACTTCTTATGGGTTTCATAGGTATTGCTATGTCCATTATGTTTAGGATGCAACTGGCTTGGCCCGGAGAGTCCAATGTAATTTTTGAAGCTTTATTGGGGAAATGGGCACCAGAAGGAGTTATGGATGCCGATGTATATCTCGCTTTGGTTACCATGCACGGTACTATTATGGTATTTTTTGTATTGACCGCTGGCCTTAGTGGTACATTTAGTAACCTATTGATTCCCTTGCAAATTGGTGCTCGGGATATGGCCTCTGGTTTTTTAAATATGCTGTCTTTTTGGATGTTTTTTGTTTCAACGGTGATCATGGTACTTTCATTGTTTGTTGAAGCAGGCCCTGCAGCCGCAGGTTGGACGATTTATCCTCCTTTAAGTGCATTGCCGATGGCTCAGCCTGGTTCTGGTATGGGGATGACGCTATGGTTGGTATCCATGGCCATATTTATTGCTTCTTCCCTTTTAGGTTCCTTGAACTACATCGTAACCGTTTTGAACTTACGAACTAAGGGCATGACTATGACAAGGTTGCCCCTAACCATTTGGGCGTTCTTTGTAACGGCAATAATTGGTGTAATTTCGTTTCCGGTACTTCTTTCAGCGGCACTTTTATTAATTATGGATCGAAGTTTTGGAACATCGTTCTTTTTATCGGATATATTTATTCAGGGAGAAGTCCTTCATTATCAGGGAGGTTCTCCAGTACTTTTCGAACATTTGTTTTGGTTCCTTGGTCACCCCGAAGTGTATATTGTTATTTTGCCTGCCATGGGAATCGTTTCCGAGGTTATGGCGGTAAATGCAAGAAAACCGATTTTTGGCTATAGGGCAATGATTGCTTCTATCTTGGCAATTGCATTTCTTTCAACTATTGTATGGGGACACCATATGTTTATTTCTGGTATGAACCCATTTTTGGGATCTGTGTTTACCTTTACAACTCTTTTGATTGCTATACCATCAGCTGTTAAGGCATTCAACTGGATAACTACGTTATGGAAGGGTAACCTACAATTGAATCCAGGAATGCTATTTTCGATTGGAATGGTTTCTACTTTCATTACCGGAGGTCTAACGGGGATTATCCTTGGGGATAGTACATTGGATATTAATGTTCACGATACGTACTTCGTAGTTGCTCACTTCCACTTAGTAATGGGTATTTCTGCACTCTATGGTTTGTTTGCCGGTGTATACCATTGGTTCCCAAAAATGTTCCAAGGTAGAATGATGAACAAAAACTTAGGGTACGCCCATTTTTGGATAACGGCAATTGGATCCTATGGTATCTTCTTCCCAATGCATTTTGTTGGAATGGCAGGTGTTCCTAGAAGATATTATGAGAATACGGCTTTTCCAATGTTCGATGAATTAACGGACGTACAAGCACTAATGACTGTCTTTGCAATTATTACTGCATCTGCACAATTATTTTTTGCTTTCAACTTTATAAGAAGTATTTTTTACGGTAAGCGAGGACCACGGAATCCATGGTCTGCAACAACTTTGGAATGGACAACACCTACTGAACATATTCATGGAAACTGGCCAGGTGCTATACCAGAGGTGCACAGGTGGGCTTATGATTACAGTAAGGTTGATGAGAACGATGAATATATTATTCCAAATCAGGACTATGTGCAGCAACATGTACCTTTGTTTGATGGTGAGGAAGAACTACAACACTAGAACTAAGTAATAAAAAAAATGCCTAACTATTGAGTTAGGCATTTTTTTTGCTTAATATTTTAGGATTTACTTATTACTAAATTATGATATCTTTGGTTTAGAGTTAAAGGTATCAAACTACAATATTCATACATGAAAAAATTATTGCTTATTGGTCTTACTTTGATTTTTGGGTTGCAAACCTACGCCCAGAGAAAGCCTAAAATTAAGGGTAATAAAAATGTGGTAGAAGTTCGTGAAAATTTGCCAGTCTTCAACGCGATACAATTGGAAGACGACTTGGAAATTGTTCTTCAAAAAGCTTCCAATGAAGGATACGCCCTGGAGATAGATGACAACTTAATAGATGTACTTAAGTTTAAGGTAGAAGATAATACCTTGGTTATTTCTTCATTTTATAATATTACATCGAAGCGCAAATTGGAAATTACAGTATTCTACAATGAGTTGACCAGTATTACAATGAACAATGGTGAGATAAGCATGAAGGATGTAATTTCTGGTGAACGATTGGATGTGTTGACTAAGGGAACATCCCGTTTGGAATTGAACGCAACTGCGGATATCATAAATATTAACATGGAGGAGATAAGCTCTGGTGATTTTAATGTTGCCAGTGATTCCCTTATCATGACATTCAAGGACCGTATCGATGTCAAGGTCTATTCCACTGGTGCTACAAACAACTTATTTATGTATGAGAATGCATCGGCAAAATTAGAGGGAATTGCAGATTCCTTTACGGCAAAGCTATATGGTAAAAGTTCCCTAAAGGGGGAGATGCTCGAAGCAAAAAAGACGATGCTTATACTTGAGGATTCACCAGATGCCAGGGTAAATGTATTGGAAGATTTTCAATTGTCTTCAAGGGGATCATCCAAAACTAGCCTATATGGAAATCCTAAAATAACCATTTTAGACTTTTTGGATAACTCCCAATTGGATAAGGAAAATAACTAGTTAGCTATTGGGGCGGTAATACAATCTTCCGGTATTCCGAACCCTTCGACCAAAACATTTATATGAGGTCTGAGCTCCGTACACAACCGTTCGACGCGTTGTCTTATCGCTTTAGATTTTGTGCTTCCAATATAACCTTGTTCCAAATACCAAGAAGCATCCTTTCTAATTTCATAGAGTCCATATAGCGTACCTAGTTTCTGAAATAGCTCTTTATTTCTTTCGTCTTTTATAGTCTCCGTAAATTCAAAATAAGTGTTGTAGGCCAGTTCTATGCTATAGGCTTTCCCTAAAGCCAATAAATGGGTCTGTACCTTTAAGAATGCCTGATAGGTAGGTACCCCTTTCTTAATATAGTCTCTAATTCGCATGGCTAGCGTGTAGGTCAACCTACGGGTTCTATAATCAAATGCGTGTTTATGAAATTTAGGATTGTATAAATGTTCCTTGTCTACTTTATTCGAATATAGTGGGTTTACCGTAGCTAATTTATCCGATAATTGCTGGCTTAATAGCTTAAGGACTGAGGAAAACCCAGCACTATTGAATTCCGATTTAAAATCGGAGAGCACTCCTTTAGCCGCCAATTGCAGGAGAACGTTATTATCGCCTTCAAAGGTGGTAAAAATGTCGACATCTCCTTTGAGGTCAGCTATTCGGTTTTCTAGTAGATAGCCCTTGCCTCCACAGGCTTCACGACATTCCTGAATGGTGTCGTTCGCATACCAGGTTATGATGGACTTTAATCCGGCAACTTGGGTTTCCACTTTTCGTTTATCCGGTTGATTGTCATTGCAATAGATCTCCATCATTTTGTCCAATGTGGCATGGTAAACAAAGGCACTGGCAACCAATGGTGTCAAGCGTAACTGATGTGATGGATAATCCATTAACAGGTCTTCCTGTATTTTTATATTGTCATTAAACTGCCTTCTTTTTAGTGCATGTTTAATAGCTATGGTAAGTGCCATTTTTGCTCCACCCAATCCTGCCCTGGCCACACAAATTCGTCCGCCGACCAAAGTGCCCAACATGGTAAAAAATCTTTTGTTGGGATTTTTTATTTCAGAAAAGTAAGTGCCGTCTTCTTTAATACTTCCATATTTGTTCAATAAGTTTTGCCGGGGCACCTTCACTTGGTTGAACCAGATTTTACCATTATCCACCCCGTTAAGCCCCAATTTATAACCATTGTCCTCCACTTTCACACCTGATAGCAGCTCGTGCTTTTTGTTTCTTAAAGGAACTAAGATGGCGTGCACCCCTTCGTTCTTGCCGTTAACGATGAGCTGTGCAAAAACTGAGGCTATTTTAGAGTGAAGTGCATTGCCGATATATTCCTTATTATCGTTCTTTCCAGGAGTATGGATAATTATACTGTCACTCTCTTTATGATAGGTAGCGGTGGTTTTTATTCCCCTTACATTGGAACCATGTCCAGTCTCCGTCATAGCAAAACAACCTAATAGTTCAGCTTTACCGGCATCACTTAAATATTTGTCATGATGAATTTTGGTACCAAGTTTTTGAATACTACCACCAAAAAGTCCAAATTGAACCCCGAATTTTATTGTAAGACTACCATCGATATACATTAGATTTTCGAAAATGGTTGCATAACCTTCCATATCTCCTGTGCCTCCATATGCTTTAGGATAGGCCATTGCACCATATCCATTTTCGGCAAGATATTTTACTTGGTTCAAGACAATTTGTCTAAAATCCTCTTTATTGCGATGAATATCCCAATCAAATATTGGCCTTTTTAGTAACTCTTGAAACTTATCGATAACGGGTGCATGTTTTCCTTTGAGAATAAGAGATACTTCCTGGGCCTTATAGGAATTGGAACTTAGATTATGTTCAACCTCCACCTCAAATAAATGATTATAGTGATTGGGCTGTATACCTAAATTGATTTCTATATCTTTTAATTGGTCGTTAAAGGGACAGGTATCATGATAGTGACAAACCACCTTTTGACTAAAAGTTGTCAAGGGATAGGTGACTCCCTCTATTAATTTGGTTCCTGAATTGGAGATAGTTTGTTTCCAATTTTTAAATTCTTCGTTCTTGGGTGGATTGTCAACCTGTAACCAAGAATGCAAGATTACTTTTTCGGCCTTATTCAAGGTGGGGTCCTTTTCAATTGCTTTTTCGACTACATTAACCTCTGAGGCCGAAACAAGGTCATCTGACCAAATAACATAAAAAAACGGTATATATTGAAGTATACCCGGGGTATAAATTTTCTTTTCCATTATTTGAAAATACGAATTTATCCCTGAAATTCTAAAGAATAAACACGAAGTAGTTTGAAAACTAATTACATGTGTTTACCTATCTTTGTTAGTGCATGAACGAATATTTAGATCCATCTACAGAAGGTTTTTCCGATGCTGAACTTGACATTGAAAGGGCATTAAGACCCATAAGTTTTGATGATTTTACGGGTCAGGAACAGGTTTTGGAAAACCTGAAGATTTTTGTGGAGGCGGCCAATAGAAGAGGTGAAGCTTTGGACCACACTTTATTCCATGGTCCTCCGGGATTGGGGAAGACCACCTTGGCACATATATTGGCCAATGAATTGGGTGTAGGTATAAAAATTACCTCCGGTCCTGTTTTGGATAAACCCGGCGATTTGGCGGGGTTGCTCACAAACCTTGATGAAAGGGATGTGTTATTTATTGATGAGATTCATCGTTTGAGTCCAATAGTAGAAGAATATCTATATTCCGCTATGGAGGACTATAAAATTGATATCATGATTGAAACGGGTCCCAATGCCCGTTCTGTCCAGATTAATTTAAATCCGTTTACATTAATTGGTGCAACTACTAGATCTGGCCTATTGACCGCTCCGATGAGAGCACGTTTCGGTATTCAAAGTAGGTTACAGTATTATGATACCGAACTATTATCGACCATTGTACAGCGAAGTTCAGAAATTCTGAAAGTACCCATTACCAATGATGCATCGATAGAGATTGCAGGTCGAAGTAGGGGGACCCCTAGAATTTGTAATGCCCTATTGCGAAGGGTTCGAGATTTTGCCCAGATAAAGGGCAACGGTAGTATAGATATAGAGATTTCCAAATTCGGACTAAAAGCGCTGAATGTGGATGCACATGGCCTAGATGAAATGGACAATAAGATATTGACGACCATCATCGATAAATTCAAGGGAGGGCCTGTGGGGATTACGACGTTGGCAACAGCAGTTTCCGAAAGTGCCGAGACTATTGAAGAGGTTTATGAACCTTTTTTAATTCAACAAGGTTTTATAATGCGTACACCTAGAGGTCGGGAAGTAACGGAATTGGCCTATAAACATTTGGGAAGAACCAATGGAGGCATACAACCCGGGTTGTTTTGAGTTTAGATATAATTAAAAAACGGGCAGATATGATTAAAACCGAGGCCAAGCGGCTCGGTTTTTTATCTTGTGGCATATCAAAGGCGGACTTTCTGGAGGAAGAAGCGCCAAGGTTGGAAAGTTGGCTGAATAAGAATATGCATGGGGAAATGGGATATATGGCCAATCATTTTGATAAACGACTGGACCCACGGTTACTTGTCACAGGAGCAAAATCAGTAATTTCCTTACTATTAAACTATTATCCTTCACAGGAGCAAAAGGATGATGCCTATAAGATATCCAAATATGCCTACGGTCAGGATTATCATCATGTCATAAAGGGCAAACTTAGAAACCTACAAGAATTCATTAATGAAACCATTTGTGAGGTAAATGGACGGGCTTTTGTGGATTCTGCCCCTGTTTTGGATAAAGCCTGGGCTGCAAAATCCGGCTTAGGTTGGATTGGGAAAAATAGTAATCTCCTTACCAAGGAGGTTGGGTCTTTTTACTTTATTGCCGAACTAATCATTGATCTGGAACTAGAGTATGATACACCCGTGACCGACCATTGCGGTACGTGCACCGCCTGTATAGATGCCTGCCCAACAGAGGCGATAGCTACCCCTTATGTAGTAGATGGCAGTAAGTGTATTTCATACCTGACCATTGAACTTAAAAGCGAAATACCCCAAGAATTCCAAGGAAAAATGGATGAATGGATGTTCGGTTGTGATGTCTGTCAGGACGTTTGTCCCTGGAACAAATTTTCTAAACCTCATAGCGAACCTTTGTTCGACCCAAATCCAGAGTTATTATCGATGTCAAAAAAAGATTGGGAGGAAATCACGGAGGATGTTTTTAAAAAGATATTTAAAAAATCGGCCGTGAAAAGAACCAAATACTCAGGATTGAAAAGAAATATCGAATTCTTAGAAAGGAATTCATGACAACTACAACGTTATAGTCGGTTTCACATTTTTAATTATGGCATTTTTAGATTATCATTTTCTTTAATTATACTATATTGCTTGATAGCTTTTTTTGCTTATTTGAAAAAATTAAACTGATTTTTTTAGCTATATCTTAATTATTGGGTCTCTAAAATATAATTATCCATCGAATGAAAATAGGAAAACCAAGCCTTAGCTTCTGGCAGATATTTAATATGAATGTCGGATTCTTGGGTATTCAGTACAGTTTTGGACTTCAACAAACGGCTATCAATCCCATATTTCTTTATTTGGGTGCGCCGGAAGATATGCTACCTATTTTAAATATAGCTGGACCTGTTACTGGATTGGTCGTTCAACCCATAATTGGTGCAATGTCTGATAAAACATGGTCTCCAAGATGGGGTAGACGAAAGCCTTATTTCTTGATCGGTGCACTTATAGGCAGTATTTGTCTCTTCATGTTTCCCTCGAGTCCCGTTCTTTGGTTCGCAGTTGGACTACTATGGATTTTGGATGTGGGTAATAATATGGCTATGGAACCCTATAGGGCTTTTGTAGGTGATAAATTACCGGAGAAGCAGTTTAGCCTTGGATATCAAATGCAGAGCTTATTTGTTGGAGCTGGCATACTATTAGCCAATGGATCCATCGTTTTATTTCAATATCTGTTCGGAGATCAATCCGTAGAGGTTGCTGGTTCTATTCCTACTTGGTTATATTATTCATTCTACATAGGAGGAATTTTATCCATAACAACTATTTTGTGGTCTGTCTTGAAAACTCCCGAAATTCCCCCAACCGAATCGGAGTTTAATGAAATAAAGGCATCAAGAAATAAACCTTTAGCTGTAAGAATTGCTCAGCCCTTCGGAGAAATAAAGGAAGCAATAAAAAAAATGCCTCCCTTTTTATGGAAACTAGGTGCGGTTTACCTTTTTCAATGGTATGCATTGTTCGTTTATTGGCAATATATAACTCCTTTGTTTATGAACACCTTGGGGTATTCAACATCTGAAGCGGCTTCACAATCGGCTCAGATGAGTTTAACGTATAACATTGTCACTATGGTAGTGGCATTGGGACTTGTACCGTTGACCCTTAGATTTGGAGGTAAAAAAGTCTATTCAATTAGTTTGGTAGGAACTGCTATTGCATTATTTACAATTCCTTTTATTAAAGATCCTTTGTTAGTGCTGGCTCCAATGGTATTGTTCGGAGTGGGTTGGGCGGCCATGATGGGAATTCCCTACACCATGGTGTCCAAAGTGGTTCCTCAAGAAAGAAGGGGGGTTTATATGGGAATATTAAATATGATGATTGTAATCCCTATGGGGATAGAAACCCTGACCTTTGGTCCAATTTATAAATATTTTTTGGGAGGAAATGCTATAAATGCCATTTTGTTTGCGGGTGTCTTTTTCTTTATCGCCGCGGTTCTTGCACTGAGGCTCAATGTGTCCAAAGAAAAAACAGATACTGTTTTGTAACAAGTTTGTCAGATTTGTTCCTTTTTATTTCCACCACTGCATTTCTTTAGATAAAACAGGTTTCTTTTCATTTTGTTTGCGGGAATACTGTTAAATTTGTGATTCAAAATCCGAGAATATGAGCAAGGAAAAACAACGAAGGGAAGCATTGGTTTATCATGCGAAACCACAACCTGGAAAAATCAAAATTGTTCCTACAAAACCTTATAGTACCCAACGTGACCTTGCGCTAGCATATTCTCCCGGTGTTGCGGAACCTTGTCTGGAAATTGCCAAGAACAAGGAGAATGTTTACAAATATACTTCCAAGGGTAACCTGGTTGCCATAATTTCTAATGGAACGGCGGTTTTGGGCTTGGGTAACATAGGTCCAGAAGCTTCTAAACCCGTGATGGAGGGAAAAGGTCTGTTGTTCAAGATTTTTGCCGACATCGATGGAATCGATATTGAGGTAGATACCGAGGATGTAGATAAATTCGTAGAAACCGTTAAAATGATTGCTCCGACTTTTGGGGGAATCAATCTGGAAGATATTAAGGCTCCCGAAGCCTTCGAAATCGAGAGAAGGTTAAAAGAGGAATTGGATATTCCTGTAATGCACGATGATCAACATGGAACTGCCATTATCTCGGCAGCAGCCTTATTGAACGCCTTGGAACTTACCAAGAAAAAGATTGAAGAGGTATCCATTGTAATTAGTGGAGCCGGAGCCGCCGCAGTATCCTGCACTAAACTTTATAAAGCTTTTGGGGCAAAAGCTGAAAATATTGTGATGTTGGATAGTAAGGGAGTCATCCGAAAGGATGCTGATAACCTATCTGAATCAAAACGGGAGTTTGCTACGGTTAGAAAAATTGATACCCTAGAGGAAGCCATGGTAAATGCAGACGTTTTTATAGGTCTTTCGATTGCCGATATCGTTACTCCGAAAATGTTGAACTCCATGGCGGATAATCCCATTGTTTTTGCCATGGCAAATCCTAATCCTGAGGTTAATTATGACCTGGCTATAAAAACCAGAAAAGATATTATTATGGCCACGGGTAGATCAGACCACCCTAATCAGGTGAATAATGTACTTGGTTTTCCTTTTATTTTTAGGGGGGCCTTGGACGTAAGGGCAACGGCCATTAACGAGGAAATGAAAATGGCTGCGGTAAAAGCTTTGGCCGATCTAACTAAACAGCCTGTACCCGAGCAGGTGAACATAGCATATGGGGAAACCCGACTTACTTTTGGTAAGGACTATATTATCCCAAAACCATTTGATCAGCGATTGATTCATGAAATTCCCCCGGCTGTCGCAAGGGCGGCAATGGAAAGTGGTGTGGCAAGGGCGCCTATCGAGGATTGGGAAAAGTACAAGGAGGAGTTGATGCTTCGTTCCGGAAATGATAATAAAGTTGTAAGGCTATTACATGGAAGGTCACGAAGCAACCCAAAAAGAATTGTTTTTGCCGAAGCAGATCATTTGGATGTACTTAAGGCCGCTCAGATTGTTTATGAAGAAGGGATTGCAGAACCGATTCTTTTGGGCAGAAAAGACGTCATAATAGAGCTAAAGAAAGAACTGGAATTCGATGCGGATATTCCTATCGTAGACCCATTGTCCGATGAATTTGACGAACGCCATATACGATACGCTACCAAATATTGGGAAAGTAGAAAGCGGAAAGGAACCACCCTATACAGTGCTAAGATTAAAATGAGGGAACGCAATTACTTTGGTGCCATGATGGTACTCGAAGGCGATGCCGATGGCATGATATCCGGATATTCCCGAGCCTATCCAACCGTAGTAAAACCAATTTTGGAAGTTATAGGCAGAGCTTCGGGAGTAAAGAAAGTGGCCACGGTAAATATTATGATTACCGAAAGAGGCCCATTGTTTTTGGCGGATACCTCGATCAATATTGATCCTAATGCAGAGGAAATAGCGGATATCACGCAAATGACAGCAAATGTTGCTACTACCTTTGGGTTCGACCCTGTAATTGCACTTTTGAGTTATGCGAATTTTGGTTCTTCTGCGCATCATAATGCTATAAAGGTTCGGGAAGCGGTAAAACTATTACATGAGAATAGTCCCGAGTTGGTAGTGGATGGGGAAATACAAATGGATTTTGCTTTAAACAAAGAATTGCATGAAAGTAAGTTCCCTTTCTCCAAATTGGCCGGTAGAAAAGTAAATACGCTTGTTTTTCCCAACCTGGAATCGGCAAATATCACCTATAAACTTTTGAAAGAGCTTAATAAAGCCGATTCCATTGGTCCAATAATGGTCGGACTCCGAAAATCTGTTCATATTATGCAATTGGGCGCTAGTGTAGATGAAATCGTAAACATGACTGCAGTAGCGGTCATTGATGCACAGGAAAGGGAAAAAAGAAGAAAGGCAAAAAAAAGTGAATAATTGTTTTTTAAATCTTCATTATTACAAAAAAAGAATTGCTAGATGATTCATCACTTAAAAGGAAAATTGATAGAAAAAAATCCCACTCACATTATTGTAGAATGCGGTGGTGTAGGGTATTTTGTAAACATATCCCTGAATACCTTTTCGAATATTCCCGATAATGAACTGGTGAACATTTACACCCATCTACAAGTTAAGGAAGATTCGCATACACTTTTTGGATTTGCTGAAAAATCAGAACGGGAAATTTTTAGACTGCTGTTGTCCGTTTCTGGAATAGGCTCCAGCACGGCGAGAACCATGTTATCCTCAATGTCACCAGTCCAAATTAGGGATGCCATTGCCAATGGCGACGTACCTTCCATACAGGCAATTAAGGGTATCGGCGCAAAAACTGCACAGCGTGTAATTTTGGACCTACGTGATAAGATTTTAAAAGTGTACGATATAGACGAAGTTTCGTTGACTACAAACAATACAAATAAAGATGAAGCGTTATCTGCTTTAGAGGTTCTAGGGTTTGCCAGAAGACATGCTGAGAAGGTAGTAGATAAGGTAATTTCCCAAGACCCCTCTTTAAGCGTAGAGAACATTATAAAACTAGCGCTGAAAAATTTGTAGCAAGTTTGAAACAAGGGGCATTTAAAATTCTTAAAAAATCTTTTAAGTATAATTTCCTATTCATTGTTTTTTTCGGTTTTATGGAGTATTCCATGGCCCAAGAAACAGATGAACAAGAAATTGATTCCGTAAAGACTGGGTATGATCTTGGGCGGATCGCACTTGAAAATCCGGAAAGTATTGTCTCTAAATACATCTATGATCCTGAAATGGATCGTTACATTTATAATGAAAGCATTGGTGATTTCAATATTGGCTATCCTATAATCTTAACACCTGAGCAATACTACGAGCTCATCAGAAAAGAAGGAATCAAGGATTATTTTAAAGAGAAATCCGATGCCTACTCTGGTAAAAAGGCAGGTAGCGAAGAGGCCAGAAAAAATTTATTACCCAATTTCTATGTAAACAACAACTTTTTTCAATCTGTTTTTGGAGGAAATACTATAGAAGTAATACCCCAAGGCTCTGTAGCTATGGATTTGGGAGTTATTTGGCAAAAAAATGATAACCCTTCCTTATCTCCTCGTAATAGAACAAACCTGTCATTTGATTTTGATCAGCGTATTAGTTTAAGTATGTTGGGTAAAATTGGCGAAAGATTACAGGTTACAGCTAACTATGATACCGAGGCAACCTTTGATTTTCAAAATATAGTAAAACTGGATTATACTCCAACGGAAGATGATATACTCAGAAAAATTGAGGTAGGTAATGTGAATATGCCTTTAAATAGTTCGCTAATTCAAGGTGCTCAAAGTCTATTTGGTGTAAAAACACAATTACAATTTGGAAAGACTACGGTTACGGCAGTTTTTTCAGAGCAGCGTTCCCAGAACAACACCGTAGTAGCACAGGGTGGTGGTACGATTAATGAGTTCAATTTGACAGCCTTAGATTATGATGAAGACAAACACTTCTTTTTGGCCCAGTATTTTAGGGACAACTATGACAGTGCATTAGAGAAATATCCATATATCCAAAGTCAGGTACAAGTTACACGACTGGAAGTTTGGGTAACCAATAGAAGTCAGCAAACCCTCAATGTGAGAAATGTTGTGGCCTTACAGGATTTGGGTGAACCTAATCCTGATAAGACCAGGATTGGTAATAATAGTGGTTTTGCCGGAGGATTCTTTAATAACCCTGGAGATGCAAGACCCCGTAATAATGCCAATGATTATAATCCTGCTTTAATTGGTAATGGTACAGGAGCTTTAAATGATAACATACGGGAAATCGCCACAGTTGAAGGAGGATTTAATTCAACCAGCTTCGCAAATAATTACACTCCAGATCAGGGGTTTGATTATGCTATTTTAGAAAATGCCCGTAAGTTAGAGCAGGGAAGGGACTATGATTTTAATACCCAGCTAGGATACATATCCTTAAATCAGCGCTTGAGCAATGATGAGGTCTTGGCGGTTGCCTATCAATATACCTTTGCCGGAGAAGTTTATCAGGTCGGTGAATTTGCCAATGGCGGTTTGGATGCCACAACAGTTTCTGGGGGTGCCGCTCCAATAATTGAGAACAACACTCTAGTATTAAAGCTTTTAAAAAGTAATATTACGAATGTCAGTGATCCTATTTGGGATTTGATGATGAAAAATATATATGCTACAGGGGCATTTAGGCTGAGTGAGGACGACTTTAAAATGAATATTCTATATTCTGATCCTACGCCTAGAAATTATATAACCCCAGTAATAGAAGGACCGGGTAGTGGGTGGCCAGAAGGTTTGGAAGAACGTATCCTGTTGGATGTTTTTAACCTAGACCGCTTGAATGTCTATAATGATCTGCAACCTGGAGGTGACGGGTTTTTCGACTTTTATCCAGGGATAACGGTAGATATCCAAGGAGGACGTATCATTTTTACCAAGGTGGAGCCTTTTGGGGAATACCTCTACGAAACCCTAGGAGATGGTGGAACATATGATAACACCGCTAGCTATAACGAAAATCAGCAAAAGTATGTATTTAAGGATATGTACGAGTCTACCAAGGCAGCAGCATTACAGGACCCTGAAAAGAATAAGTTTCTTTTAAAGGGTAGGTACAAGTCTGAAGGAAATAATGGGATTCCCATTGGGGCCTTTAATGTGCCAAGAGGTTCGGTGACGGTAACGGCAGGGGGTAGACAGTTACAAGAGGGTATAGATTACACGGTCAATTATCAGGCGGGAACAGTGCAAATTTTGGACCCTAGTTTGGAGGCTTCTAATACACCTATCAATATTTCGGTTGAAAACAATGCTGTTTTTGGTCAGCAAACTAGAAGGTTTACAGGTGTAAATTTGGAACATCAGTTCAATAAGAATTTTGTGCTCGGTGGTACTTTGCTAAACCTTAACGAGCGACCCTTGACCCAAAAATCCAATTTTGGAGTAGAGCCAGTTAACAATACTATTTTTGGATTAAATGGAAACTTCTCAACGGAAGTTCCATGGTTAACAAGGATGGTGAACAAACTTCCCAACATAGATACCGATGTTCCCTCCAATGTCTCAGTTCGTGCCGAGGTGGCTTGGTTAAAACCTAACTCGCCTAAAAATGCCGACTTTCAAGGAGAAACCACAACCTATCTCGATGATTTTGAGGGAGCACAGGCTTTAATAGATATTAGGGGTTCATTAGGGTGGGCCTTAGCGAGTACACCATTGGAGTTTGCTCCGGGCGGTCAATTATCAGGTAGTTCGCCCGAAGATCCAGCGAACCTTGAAAATGGATACGGGCGTGCAAAAATGGCTTGGTATACCATTGACCCAATTTTTTATACCAACCAAAGACCTTCCGCAATTAGTGACAATGATATTTCTACGAACCCTACTCGTCGTGTTTTTATTGACGAGGTTTTCCCACAGGTGGATATCGCTCAAGGGCAGACTACGGTACAAGGAACTTTGGATATTGCCTATTACCCCGATTTAAAGGGCCCTTATAACAACAATCCGGATTTTGATGTTACGCAGCCAAATCAGAAATGGGGAGGAATTATGCGATCATTGAGCAGTACTAATTTTGAACAGGCCAATGTGGAGTTTGTCCAATTTTGGGTATTGGATCCTTACGTAGACGGAGAAGCAACAAGTTCGGGTGAACTTGTTTTAAACCTAGGTAATATTTCCGAAGATGTATTGCGTGATGGTAAAAAGCAATATGAAAATGGATTGCCAGGTGTGGATAGTAACGATTTTGTCGCGCCCACGAGCTGGGGTGAAGTGCCTGCCACGCAATCTTTGGTTTATGCATTTGATGCTAGTGAGGCCAATAGGTCCTTGCAGGACATAGGGTATGATGGTTTAAACGATGAGGCTGAGGCCGCTATTTATGATGCAAACCCTGGATCCGACCCAGCTTTGGATAACTATCAATATTACCTAAATCGTGATGGTGGAATTTTGGAGCGCTATTTAGATTTCAACAACCCAGATGGAAACTCTCCCGTACAGGTAACCAACACAAATCGTGGTTCCACAACACTGCCCGATGTTGAAGATATAGATCGCGATTTAACGATGAATACGGTGAATAGCTACTATGAATACCGTATTCAAATTAAACCGAACACCACCATCAATGATAAATATGTCACGGATATCAAAGAAGGTGTTACGCCAGAATTACCAAACGGGGCTCAATTGAACAGAAGGTGGATACAGTACAAAATACCGTTAAGTGACTTTACCGATGCGGTCGGGGGTATAACGGACTTTAGGTCAATAAGCTTTATGCGTATGTATATGACCGGATTTTCCAATCCAACAGTATTGAGGTTTGCAACACTGGATTTGGTACGTGGAGATTGGAGAACCTATACTAAGACACTACAGGATCCAGATATTGATGACAACCCAGCTGATGATGGAACTACCCTTGATGTTAATACGGTTAATATCGAAGAAAATAGCGGAAGAATTCCCATCCCATATGTATTGCCACCAGGAGTTGCTAGAGAACAATTGAATAATAATAATACCATTATCAGGCAAAACGAGCAGTCATTATCATTGCTAGTTGAAGGTTTGGAGGCTAGAGATTCAAGGGGGGTTTTTAAAAACTTGAATGTGGACATTCGTCAGTACAAAAAACTGAAGATGTTTATGCATGCCGAGAAAATTGTAGATAGTGATTATGCGGATAGTTCCACACCTCTGGTAGGCTTCTTAAGGATTGGAACAGATTTTACCCAAAACTATTACCAAATAGAATTACCGCTTCAATTTACTTCTTTTAATGCGGTTTCCGAAAGTGAAATTTGGCCGGAAGCAAACGAGATGGAAATTGCTTTAAGTGATTTGAATAAGGTAAAATCTTCTTGGATACAAGGGGGAGACTTAAGCGAAGTACGTTTCTTCGAAGTAGAAAATGGCGAAGTATTTCCGGTAAATGAATTTGACGATAGAACCCCTGGTAGGTTACGAATAGGTATCAAGGGAAATCCTTCATTAGGTAGTATAAGAAGTATGATGGTGGGTATTAAAAACCAAGATATTCTCCCGGCAAGAGGTGAAGTGTGGTTTAATGAACTTCGTTTGGCTGGGTTGGATAATAATGGGGGCTGGGCGGCTATCGCTGCCGTTGATGCCAATGTTGCCGATTTTGCAAATGTAACCGCTACAGGTAGTACCAGTACTTCCGGATTTGGGTCTATAGATCAAATGCCCAACGAAAGAGCTAGGGAAGATGCCACTTCATATGATGTGGTCACCAATGTTAACGTAGGTCAGCTATTACCAAAAAAATGGGGTATTCAATTGCCGTTTAACTATGGAATTTCAGAGCAGTTGATTACCCCCGAATTCGACCCTGTCTACGATGATTTGAAACTGGACGATTTAATTAATACCGCTCCCGATCAAGAGGCAGCAGAGGAAATAAGGGAACAGGCGGAAGACTATACTAAAAGAACAAGTATCAACTTTATTGGGGTTAGAAAGGATAGAGGCGAAGAAGCGGATGCTAATTTCTATGATGTTGAAAACTTCACCTTTAATTATTCCTATAACGAAACGGAACATCGTGATTTTGAAATTGCAGAGCTCAGAGATCAAGCAGTTACCACTGGCTTTGTCTATAACCACAGTTTTGATCCTGTGGAGGTGGCTCCTTTCGCAAAAAAGGATTCTTTATTTACCGGAAAATATTGGCAATGGTTGAAGGAATTAAATCTTAACCTGCTACCGGCCAGTGTTTCTGTGAATTCAAACATCAATAGGCAATTTAATGCGCAACGCTTTAGGGATGTACGTGAAGAAGGGGTAGATAGACTCGAACTTCCGGAATTGCAACAAAGAAACTATCTTTTTAATTGGCAATATGCCATCAACTATAATTTGACCAAATCGTTACGACTAAATTTGACCACTTCAAACAATAATATTGTCCGTAACTATTTTGAGGAAGATGGGAACACAGATTCGGATATTGATAAGTCATTAGGCCTTTGGGACGGTTTCTTTGATTTAGGTGAGCCTAATAGACATTCACAGCAAATGCAATTGAATTATGAAATCCCTTTTGCTAAAATTCCGGCTTTGGATTTTATCAATGCACAATATAGTTATACCAGTAATTTTGATTGGCAACGTGGTGGAGATGCCTTGGCAGAGGTGGCCCAGGATGCCTTAGGTGACCCCACTGCACAGATTAATACGGTGCAGAACGCCAACACCCATGCCCTAACTGCTTCGTTGACGATGCAAAAGTTTTACGACCTTATCGGTTTAAAGAAAAGAGAAAGCCCTACGGCGGCAACTACAGGTCCGATCAGGAGGGATAAGGCCGGTGTTCCGGCGGAGGGTCAAGATAAAGTGAAGCCAAAAACTAGTGGTCTATTTAATACGGCGGTGGATATTATCACCATGGTCAAGCGGTTAAACATTAATTATAACGAAAATAGTGGAACTGTTCTTCCAGGATATACGCAGTCCATTGGTTTTATCGGGACAACTCGACCAACACTTGGTTTTGTTTTTGGTAGTCAGGCAGATGTAAGGTTCGAAGCTGCCAGAAATGGTTGGTTGACCGCTTTCCCTGATTTTAACGAGCAGTTTATTAGAAGAACGAATAAACAATTGAATATAACAGCCACTGCTCAACCTACAAAGGATATCACTATTGATCTGGTGGCCGATAGACAGTATTCCAGCAGTATTCAGGAAAATTATGACTTGGAAGCCTTGTTGAACGGCAGTACGGGTCTTCAGAATGAGTTTGGTAGTTTCAGTATATCCACCATGATGATTGGTACCGCTTTTGGTAAAAGTGATGAATTTGATTCAGAAACCTTTCAACAATTCAAGGAAAATAGGATAACCATTGCAAATCGTTTGCTTGCCGATAGAGGGCAATCAGCTGGGACATTGGACGAAGATGGTTTTCCACAGCGTTATGGAAAGACCCAGCAGGAAGTCCTGTTGCCAGCATTTTTCGCAGCTTATACCGGTCAGGATGCCAATAGGGTAAATTTAGACGTCTTCAGGCAAATTCCAATTCCCAATTGGAATATTAAATACACCGGTTTAATGAAAAACAAGTGGTTCAAGAAAAAATTCAAACGTTTTTCATTGAGCCATGGCTACAGATCTGCCTACAGTATCAACTCATTTCAAACCAATTTGGAGAAAGAACAATTACGAAACGATAATCTACCTCTTGTAAATTCGGAAAATGGGGATTTGTTACCGGACCTAATCCTTAATAACGTAGTGCTTACAGATCAGTTCAATCCTTTAGTAAGGGTCGATTTTGAAATGCAGAACTCCGTAAGTGTTTTGGCCGAAGTAAGAACAGATAGGGCTTTGTCCTTAAGTTTTGATAATAATTTAATGACAGAAATCAATGGCAAAGAATTTACCGTAGGCCTAGGTTACAGAATAAAGGATGTACAGTTCGTAACGAATATTGGCGGTAACAAAACAAGGTTGAAAGGGGATTTAAATTTAAAGGCAGATGTAAGTCTTAGAGATAATATTACAATCATCCGTAATTTGGACATTGACAATAACCAAATTACATCCGGGCAAAACTTATTATCAATAAAGTTTGGTGCCGATTATGCGCTAAGCAAACAATTAAATGTTTTGTTCTTTTACGACCACAATTTCTCCCAGTTTGCGGTCTCTACAGCTTTTCCACAAACCACTGTAAATGCAGGTTTCACCTTGCGGTATAATTTTGGGAACTAATCTTAAATAAACATACTAAAGAAGTAAAAGTATTTTTTGAATTCCTTTGGGGAATAATTTACATTTGTGCCTTATCAAAAATAAGACTATGAATATACCATCTGAATTAAAGTATACAAAAGATCACGAATGGATTAGAATAGAAGGAGATACGGCCATTATCGGTATTACCGATTTTGCCCAGGGAGAATTGGGGGATATCGTATATGTTGAGGTGGATACGTTGGACGAGACTCTAAATAGGGAAGAGGTTTTTGGAACGGTAGAAGCCGTAAAAACTGTTTCTGATTTGTTTTTGCCCTTGTCCGGTGAAATTGTTGAGTTTAACGAATCCTTGGAAGACGAACCTGAAAAAGTCAATACTGACCCTTATGGGGAAGGTTGGATGGTTAAGGTGAAAATTAGTAATCAGGATGAGGTAGAAGATTTACTTAGTGATGCGGACTACAAAGAATTAGTAGGTGCTTAAATCTTTTTTCTTCAGAATAGTATTTATAAGCTGGATGGTGTTTGTCACTTTTTCCAGCTTATTTTCTTTTAAAGGAATTGATACCGGGGGATTTTTCGATTTTCCAAACACGGATAAAGTGGTTCATTTTGTATTCTATTTTGTGATGGTAATAACAGGCACGTATGCCGTAATGGAATATTCAGGTACTAAGATTAAGATTAAAAATGTATGTCTTGGTGTACTCGTATTTTCAATATTATATGGCATAATTATTGAGGTGTTACAGTATAGTATTACTGAAAATAGACAGGGCGATGTTTTCGATGTCTTGGCAAATTCTTTAGGTGCAATTGTAGGTCTTTTACTAACTAGGCTATTATTTTATCGGGTTTGGCCGTTAAAATGAAAATTTTAATTGCATGTTTAAGGATTAATTAATTAAATTAGCAATCACTAAAATGATGATATATGGAACCTAAAAAGAATCCAAAGGCGGATTTGAAGAAAAATAGCAGCTTATATTTTGTTATAGGTCTCTTCGCCGTTATGTTACTTACCTATGTGGCATTTGAATGGAAAACGTACGATGAAGTAAATAACTATGATGTCTCCATGAACGTGGATGATTTATTAGATGAGGAAGTTCCTATGACGGAGCAGATAAAGACTCCACCACCTCCACCACCACCAGCTGCACCTGAAATAATTGAAGTTGTGGAGGACGAGGAAGAAGTTGAGGAAACTGTAATCGAGTCTACTGAAACCAGTCAGGAAGAGGAAATTATTGAAGTTGAAGATGTTGTAGTCGAAGAAGAAGTCGAAGACGTGGATGTTCCATTTGCTGTTATTGAGGATGTACCTATTTTTCCTGGATGTGAAAACGAAAGTGATAAAAGGGCGTGTTTCAATTCCATGATACAAAAACATATTAGTAAAAACTTCCGGTATCCAGAAATTGCTCAGGAAATGGGAGTTCAAGGTAGGGTTAGTGTCATGTTCGTTATACAAAAAGATGGAAGTATTGGTAATGTTAGAATGCGTGGGCCTGACAAAAACCTAGAAAAAGAAGCTGCGAGGATTATTGAGAAATTACCAAAAATGACTCCTGGTAAGCAAAGGGGTAGGGCGGTAAGAGTGCCTTTTAGTATTCCAATCAACTTTAAATTGCAGTAATTATATTTAATTATTTATAGAAAAAGGTCCGAACTTAATGTTCGGACCTTTTTATTTGTAGTCAATTTGATTATCCCTGATTTATTTCTCATTTAAGTTATACTTAAAATCTATATAATAGGTTGCAGAACAATCTACATCGGATTATCTTTGCAGTCCAATTTTTTGAGTAAGGATGAAGACCGCTATCGGTATGGCAAAAGACAAGACATTTGCATTGATTTTTGCTGATTTTAAAGAGATTACTAAAGTAAGACTGGCGGTTAGTGTAGTTTTTTCTTCAATCGCAGGATACTTCTTGGGGGCTTACGAAATCAGTCTTACCTCAATTTTGTTATTGGGCTTTGGAGGTTATTGTATGGTCGGGGCAAGTAATGCCTTCAATCAAATTATCGAGAAGGATTTGGATGCCCTGATGAAAAGGACGAGAAATAGACCGATTCCTTCTGGGAGAATGTCTGTTTCAACGGCTATGTTCATAGCTATTTCTCTTACGGTTCTTGGAGTAGTAACCTTGTATTTTTTAAACCCTAAGACAGCCATGTTTGGGGCTATTTCCATTTTCTTATACACTAGCGTTTACACGCCTTTAAAAACCAAAACACCGTTATCTGTATTTGTAGGGGCATTTCCCGGGGCTATTCCGTTCATGTTGGGCTGGGTAGCCGCGACCAACGAATTTGGTATTGAGCCCGGAACACTTTTCATGATTCAGTTTTTTTGGCAGTTTCCGCATTTTTGGGCCTTGGGTTGGATGTTGCACGATGATTACAAAAGTGGAGGATTTAAAATGCTTCCAACAGGAAAAAAAGATTCCGGTACCGCGTTGCAAATTATAATGTACACGATATGGATGATGGTAATTTCAATCTTACCGGCATTTGGCATTACTGGAAGATTGACACTTTCCATACCTGCTGCAATCATAATTCTATTAATGGGAGGTGTAATGTTATTTTTTGCATTTAGGCTATACGCCCAAAGGGATACGATTTCAGCGAGAAAATTAATGCTTGCCAGTGTAAGTTATATTACGCTTATGCAAATAATATACGTAGTAGATAAATATATTTAATCGAATATGGATTTAACAAGAGGTACGGAGAAGGAGAAGAACGATCGCTCAAAGAAAATGATGCTTTGGTTTGGGATTGTGAGCTTACTTATGGGTTTTGCAGGATGGACTAGTGCATATATTGTAAGTAGCTCTCGTGAAGATTGGATAAGTAGTCTAGAACTACCCAATTCTTTTTACATAAGCACGGCAATTATAATAGCCAGCAGTTTCGCTTATATTCATGCAAAAAAATCGGTTAAGGAAGGTAATCAAAAAATGGGCACAACATGGTTGGTAGTCACCCTGATTTTGGGGTTAGCTTTTATACTCTTTCAGTTCAATGGGTTCTCCCAAATGGTAGCACAAGGATATTATTTTACTGGACCTACTAGTAATGTGAAATTATCCTATGTCTTTTTGATTGCCATGGTGCATATCGTACATGTTCTTGCAGGGTTGATTTCCCTTTTGGTCGTCCTTTATAAACAATACAACGGAAGATATTCTAAAGAAGAATACTTAGGGGTAACCTTGGGTGCAACTTTTTGGCATTTTTTAGACATTTTATGGATTTACCTTTTGTTATTTATGACCTTTGTAAAGTAATAATTTGAAACAAAAATAGTTTTGACTAAAATTCAGCTTTTATATAATTGAAAAAAATGTAAATTTGCTAAAGTTTTATTAAAACGATAAATTACTCTATGGATACTACGGTTACAACGGAAATTAAAGGAAGCGTTTGGGGAGGTGGCAATAGGCCTTTGGGCGCTAGCTACGGTAAATTAATGATGTGGTTTTTCCTGGTTTCAGATGCAATTACTTTTTCCGGTTTTTTGGCGGCGTACGGTTTTTCACGATTCAAGTTTATGGAGACTTGGCCAATTGCCGATGAAGTTTTTACACACGTTCCCTTTTTCCACGGTAACTATCCTATGATATATGTGGCCTTTATGACCTTTATATTGATAATGTCTTCCGTTACTATGGTATTGGCAGTGGATGCCGGTCATAGAATGAAGAAAAATGCGGTCATCTGGTACATGTTTGCAACCATAATTGGTGGTGCGATATTCGTTGGTTCTCAGGCCTGGGAATGGGCTACTTTTATTAGTGGTGATTATGGAGCAATCGAGACAAAAGGAGGAAGAATATTACAGTTTGTAGATGCCGAGACTGGTGACAGGGTTGCCTTGGACGAATTTGCCAAAACTATTGCTGATGAAAGGGTTGCACACGAGGAAAGTAATGGTATTTGGTATTATGGTGAGTCGACCTTGCCAACGTATACGGTGAACGAGGTGATGGAAGGATTTAAAGCCAATCCAAATGTGGTGATACAAACTGAAACCATTAATGAAGAAGGTGAAAAAACGGTTTTAAGCAGACAAGAATCTTTAAATAAATTGGCAAATGCTTCCCAAGTTGTCGAAGGAGCGAACCTAATCCATAATGAATATGGTAGTCGTTTGTTTGCGGACTTCTTTTTCTTTATTACTGGTTTTCACGGTTTCCACGTATTTTCTGGGGTAGTTATTAACCTGATTATATTCTTTAATGTCGTTCTCGGCACTTACGAAAGACGAGGTCATTACGAAATGGTTGAAAAGGTAGGGTTGTATTGGCACTTTGTGGATTTGGTATGGGTTTTTGTATTCACATTCTTCTATTTGGTTTAAAATTATATTTCTAGAAAAAGATTAGATAAAAAATATGGCACACGGACATAAATTAGAGATTTTTAGAGGACTGTTGAAGTTTAAATCCAACACCCAAAAGATTTGGGGTGTTTTGGTGTTTCTTACTATAGTAACGGCAATTGAAGTTATTTTGGGTATTTTCAAACCAGCGATACTGACGAATACCCTTGTTTTGGGAATGAAGCTTTTAAACTGGATATTTATCATCCTAACCTTGGTTAAGGCATATTATATTGCATGGGATTTTATGCATTTACGGGATGAGAAAAGTGCCTTAAGAAGGGCTATTGTTTGGACTCCGGTATTCCTTGTCTTGTATTTGGCCTTTATATTGTTGGTGGAAGGAAACTATATTTTTGACGTCTATAAGGATGGTTTTATGAAATGGGATTTTTAAGACGAAACTAAAAGATATAATTAACAAAATTGAAAGGCGGTTTACGAACCGTCTTTTTTATTTTTGTAAAGTTTTTAAAATTGAATAAATACTTCCTAACAAGTAAAGTTTAAAGGGGAAAAAATATTACATGAAAAAAACATTTGTACTGGTTGTTCTTTTTGTCCTTCCTATAGTGGCCTATCTTTTCTTTGCTTCAGGAGTCACTAACTTTGGTAGGTTATCTATTTTGACCGAGGAGGTTTTGGAAATTCCGACCATAGAGGATGGCGCGGTTTTTAATGATAAAATAACCATTCTTGGGTTTCTCGGGAATAATGTTGAAACAAGAAAAGGGAATGCTTTTAATTTAAACCAAAAGATATACAAGCGATTCCATGAATTCAATGATTTTCAATTTATAATGGTTTTGCCCATAGGTACAGAGGATACTGTGGTGGATTTAAAAAAAGAACTGTCTAACCTAGCCGATACGGATAAATGGAATTTTGTCTTTTTGGATAATGATACCATTCAAAGACTTTTCAAAAGTCTGAATACAAACTTTGAGTTAGGAAAGGACTTAGGTTCACCCTATGTTTTTATAGTGGACAAGGATAGAAAGCTCCGAGGTAGATTGGAAGATGAAGACGAAGGTCTTAAGTACGGGTATAATACAAATTCTGTTGCCGATTTAAATAATAAGATGGTGGATGATGTAAAGATCATACTAGCTGAGTATAGGATGGCCCGGAAAGAAAATGATATTACCAGAAAGAATTGATGAATAGAAAATATACATATGTTTGGGTGTCCTTGGTAATATTGGTTTTTGGTATAATTTTTATTCCAAAAATAGTTGATAGGTTAAAATCGGGTCACGTAGTTGAAACTGATCGTATGAATACGGCGCAAGAAACGGGGAACTTAAGCTATGTGCTCCTGAATGGTAAGAAACGTAAAGTCCCTGCTTTTGAATTTACAAACCAAGACAGCTTAATAATATCCGATAAGGATTATCTAGGAAAGGTGTTCGTAGTAGAGTTCTTTTTTACTAGATGTCCTAGCATTTGTCCTATTATGACCAAAAATTTGATAACGCTTCAGAATGAATTTAAGGAGAATGACAATTTTGGTATAGCCTCTTTTAGTATAACCCCGGATTTCGATACACCAAAGGTATTAAAGGAGTATGCCGAAAAATATGGCATTACGGATATGGACTGGCATTTAATGACAGGGGATAGTGATAAAATTTACGATTTGGCTAATAGCGGGTTCAATATTTTTGCCGCTGAGATGGCGGATGCGCCAGGTGGTTTTGAGCATTCAGGTTTATTTGCCTTGGTGGATAAAGAAGGGTATATACGTTCTAGAAAGGACAAATTTGGGAATCCTATTGTTTATTATAGGGGTGCTATAACGGAGCAAATGGAAGAGAATAGTCAAGGAGAAGAAGAACAAATCAGTATTTTAAAAGAGGATATTAAAAGATTATTGGAGGAATAGTATGGAAAATACAGTAATTAAGGAGAAAAGGTTTAATAAGGTTATTGCAGTGGTCTCCGTTATAATACCTATAGTTGTAGCCTTACTCTTTGGGGTAAAAATTCCCAATGTAGAACCATTGTCCTTTTTACCTCCAATTTATGCAACGATTAATGGATTAACAGCTGTATTGTTGATCGTTGCGGTTTGGGCGATAAAGAATGGCAAACAGGACTTACACCAAAAGTTGATGACAACCAACATCGCACTTTCATTAATGTTTTTGGTCATGTATATTCTCTATCATATGACCTCAGAATCCACGCCCTTTGGTGGTGAAGGTTTTATCGCCTATGTCTACTATTTTATTTTAATAACTCATATAGTTTTATCCATAGCCCTGATTCCTTTGGTATTGAGAACATATTCCAAAGCCTACTTAAATCGCTTCGAGGACCATAGGGCTTTGGCCAGATATACCTTTCCTATTTGGCTGTATGTCGCCATTACGGGTGTAGTGGTTTATATAATGATTTCACCATATTATGCCTATTAAGTTTATTTACAAATATGGATTGGGTTCTCTTTTTCTGATAAAACTTCAGAAGAAGCAAATTTTTTATTTTTTAATCGGAGCTTTTTTGCTTATTCCTTCCTTTTCAGAAGCACAATGCGCTATGTGTAGGGCGGTTCTTGAAAGCGAAGCATCCGGTAATACTGCAGAGGGTATCAATAATGGTATAGTGTACCTTATGGCTGTACCGTATGTCTTGGTTGCTGGACTTTTCTATTTTATTTATAGAAAAATGCGCTCTTAACTCAATTTTAAGGTTTTAACATTTTTTTTCTGTTGAATGTGTAACATTGTGGTCAATCACTAGTCTTATGTTCAGTACTACTAGTATTACGTTCATCAATCAAAACCAATCAACATGTTCGACATCGAAAGATGGCAAGAGATTTTTGATACTATCCGTAAAAATAAATTACGGACAGTGCTAACAGGTATCTCGGTAGCTTCTGGAATTTTTATCCTCGTAATTTTATTGGGTTTTGGTCAAGGTATGCAAAATGGTATTGCCCAGGAATTTGAAGAGGATGCCAGTAATCGGATTGGAGTATGGACACAAGTGACAACCAAAGAGTTCAAAGGTTTAAATCCAGGTCGACCAATACGTTTGAGAAACGAAAATTATGACTACATAGAAGATAAATATGCGGATGAACTTGAATATAAATCACCAAATTTTAGGGTATTTAATGCAAGTATTAATTATAAAAAAGAATCTGGTGCATATTCCGTTCAGGGTATTTCTCCAGAATACCAGCAAATAGAAAACGAGTTCATTACCAAAGGACGGTTCTTAAATTACAAGGATCATCAGTCCGTTTCCAAGGTTGCGGTTATCAGCAATAAAATACATAGAGAACTATTGCTTAATGAGGAAGATCCTATTGGGCGTGAATTGAAAATAGCGGATTTAAGTTTCAAGATTATTGGAGTTTATGGCGACAAGGGAGGTGAGCGGGAAGAAGACCGTATTTATATTCCCTTAAGCACCGGTCAGCGTGTTTTTAATGGTGGCGATAGCTTAAACATGATGTTTTTCACATTAAAGCCCGCAGCCACATTTGAAAAAACCCTTGCGGAGTCCATAAAATTCACAGACGAAATAAAGACGTATTTAAAACAATCGCATACCGTGGCTCCTGATGATATGAGCGCTATAAATACCTTTAACACGTTGGAAAATGTACAACGGTTCATGAACCTTATTGGTGGTATCAAGTTTTTCTTTTGGTTCGTGGGCGTATGTACGATTATCGCAGGAATTGTTGGGGTGAGCAATATAATGTTGATCATCGTTAAGGAAAGAACGAGGGAAATAGGTATTCGAAAAGCCTTAGGTGCTAAACCATGGTCCATTGTAGGTATGATTTTGCATGAGGCCATCTTTGTTACCGCAGTTTCAGGGTTTGCGGGACTCATATTTAGTATGGGCCTGTTGGAATTAATCGGTCCAAATGTTGAAGTGGATTATGTGGTCAACCCCTCCATAGATTTTAATATTGCAATAACAACGGTTTTACTTTTAATTTTTGCTGGCACTTTAGCAGGTTTTTTCCCGGCGTGGCGTGCCGCAAAAATAAAACCGATTGTGGCTTTAAAAGAGGAATGAAATCTAATAATACTAACAAATTAGCTTAGAATAGAATGTTTAGCAAAGACCGTTGGGACGAAATATTGCAAGTGCTCACCACCAATTGGTTCAGAACACTACTTACCGCTTTTGGGGTCTTTTGGGGAATATTTATACTGATTATATTATTGGCTGCCGGTAAAGGACTTGAAAATGGTATAAGAGCAGATTTTGGTGGTCTAGCCACAAATACTCTGTTTATGTGGACCAGAACAGCCTCAAAAGCATATAAAGGATTGCCAAAGGATAGGGAATTCAGTTATAAAATTGATGATGTAGCTGATATAAAAGAAAACGTGAAAGGTATTCAATACGTTTCACCACAAAATCAGCTTGGGAGTTTTCGAGGAACCAATAATGTAGTAAGAGGGTTGAAAACAGGTGCTTTCACAGTATACGGTAATTATCCGGAGATAATTAAGCAAGAACCCATGAACATTACTTCTGGTCGCTTTATAAATTACGGGGACATTAATGAAAAACGTAAGGTTGCTGTTATTGGTGTCAATGTCAAGTCAAGCTTATTTGATTTGGAAGAAGAATGCCTTGGCGATTATATTAAAATCAATGATGTCAACTTTATGGTCGTGGGGACCTACAAGAAAACCAACGCGGATGGTGATAATGAAAATGCCCAAAAGGAAATTTATATTCCGTTCACTGCCTTTTCACAAGCATTCAATAGAGGCGATAATGTAAATAGAATGATTATAACCGCTGTGGATGATGTTCCAATAACGAACATAAAAGAGCAAATATTCAATATCGTTAAAACGAATCATAGGATACACCCAGAAGATACACGAGCAATTGGTTTTTTTGATTTGAATGAACAATTTCAAAGAGTGGTCAGTCTTTTTGGAGCCTTAAGATTGATTGCCTATTTCGTTGGGATATGTGTGCTTCTTTCGGGTATCATTGGGGTTAGTAACATTATGCTGATCGTAGTAAAGGAAAGAACAAAGGAAATAGGAATTAGACGGGCGTTAGGGGAAAGTCCATGGTCCATTAAACAGCAAATATTAATGGAGTCCATATTTTTGACCATTATCTCTGGTATGAGCGGGATCGCCTTTGGAGCCTTGGTAATTTATGGTATCAATTATGTATTGGATATGAGTGGGCCTGTAATGATGTTCGTTAATCCAAGCGTGAACCTTGGGGTGGTAACTGTTGCTTTAATAATATTAATTGTATCTGGGTTATTTGCCGGGTTTATTCCAGCTAATAGTGCTATCAAAATAAGGCCAATAGAGGCTCTAAGAACCGAATAAAAAAATATTCATCAATCAATCCAACTAAAAAATGAAGAAAAAAGTAACCATTTTTATTTTACTGTTCATCGTAGTCGCCTTCGGTGGGGCAATGTACTATTTGTACCAAAAAAACGCGGAGGATCCCGTAGTCTATGAAACCGAAACACCCACAACGGAGACCATTGTGAAAAAGACGGTGGCCACCGGTAGTATATTACCTCTGGAGGAAGTGTTAATCAAACCAAATATTTCAGGAGTTATCGAGGAAATTTATGTTGAAGGTGGGGATTATGTAAAATCCGGGGACTTGATATGTCTTATTAAAGTAGTACCAAATTTAAATGCTTTGAACGATGCTAGAAACGCCATCGACGAGGCAAAAATAGGCTTGGATGATCAACTTCGTAATTTGGATCGTCAAAAAAATCTGTTTTCAAAAGGTGTTATTTCCAAAGTAGATTTAGAAAGGGCACAAGTTGCCTATGACCAGGCCAAGCAAACTTATGGTGCTGCCAATAAGAGGTTTGATATTGTAAAAACGGGTACCACCCAGGGCTATGGAAACGCAGCAAATACCCAAATAAGGGCTACGGTAAGTGGTATGGTACTTGAAGTTCCTGTAGAGGTTGGGAATCAGGTTATCGAGAGCAATACCTTTAATGAAGGAACTACCATAGCTGCCATAGCCGATGTGGACAAAATGATTTTTGAAGGTAAGGTAGATGAATCTGAAGTAGGGAAAATCAAGGAAGATTTGCCATTGGAAATCACCGTTGGGGCCATTGAAAATGCTGTTTTTAAAGCTGTATTGGATTATATTGCTCCAAAGGGGAAAGCAGAAAATGGGGCGATTCAATTCGAGATAAAGGGAACATTGCAAAAACAGGATTCCGTTTTTATACGTGCTGGCCTAAGTGCCAATGCCTCGATTATTTTGGCTCGTGCAGATAGTGTTCTTGCTGTTAAGGAAGCACTGGTTCAGTTCGATGGTAAAACTAAAAAACCATTTGTAGAAGTAGAGACAGGGAATCAACAATTTGAACGCAGGGATATTGAACTTGGGATAAGTGACGGTATTAACGTAGAAGTCAAATCCGGTATTTCCAAAAGCGATAAAATTAAGGTTTGGAACGCGATTAAAGCAGATGAATTCGCACAGAATTAAAATAGTAAGGAATTTTTTGTTTTTTCTTGTAACAAAATCCAAGAAGGTAAGTCTAACCAGTAGACGTTAATTATTTAACGGTCTAAAACAATAGCCAACATGATTGAAATAAAAAATCTTCATAAGTCCTATAAAATGGGCAAAAACTCTTTACACGTACTGAAAGGAATTGATTTCTCGGTTGAAGAAGGAGAACTGGTTGCCATAATGGGATCTTCAGGATCTGGAAAATCCACTTTGTTGAATATTCTTGGGATGTTGGATGAGTTGGACGAGGGAACGTATACATTAGATGGTGTACCTATAAAAAATCTAAACGAAACTAAGGCGGCCAATTATCGTAATAAATTCTTAGGATTCATCTTCCAGTCATTTAACTTGATCAATTACAAGAGTGCTGCGGAAAATGTAGCGCTTCCGTTATATTATCAGAGGGTTAGTAGAAAGGAGCGTCAAGAAAAGGCACTAAAATATTTAGAACAGGTAGGTCTAAAGCAATGGGCCACCCACTTACCCAGTGAATTATCTGGGGGACAAAAACAAAGGGTTGCTATAGCTAGAGCTATGGCTGCAGAACCCAAAGTTTTGCTTGCCGATGAACCTACAGGTGCTTTGGATAGTACAACCTCGTACGAGGTAATGGATTTAATACAGAAGATCAATGATCAGGGGAATACAATTCTTGTGGTAACGCACGAAGAGGATATAGCACATATGTGTAAGCGTATAGTCCATTTAAAGGATGGTGTTATCGTAGAGGATAAAAAAGTAGAACAGGTTAGAGCCGCACAATATGTTTAGTAGAGACAACTGGAAAGAGATATTTGAAACCATTCAGAAAAACAAGTTAAGGACCTTCCTTTCTGGTTTTACTGTGGCTTTAGGTATCCTAATATTTGTTGTTCTATATGGTTTTGGTAATGGCCTCATTAATACCTTCAACGAATTTTTTGAAGATGACGCCACGAATACCTTTTATATATTTCCAGGCAGAACTTCAATGCCTTATAAAGGATATAAATCCAATAGGCAAATAGAATTCGATAATTCGGATATAGCAGATATTGAAGAATCCTTTCCATTGTTCGTGGAATATATTTCACCTAGAGTTGACCGTAGTGGTTTGGTCAAGTATAAAAATGAATCTAATAATTATACAACCAGAGGTGTAAGTGAGGCCTATCAATTTGCCGAGAAAACGATGATAATGAAAGGTAGGTATCTTAATCAAGAAGATATTAAGGATAAAACCAAATATGCCGTCATTGGGAGATTGGTTGAAAAAGATTTGTTCAAAAATGAGAATGCCCTTGGGAAGTACATTGATATAACGGGAAGCGCTTTTAAGGTAATCGGGGTTTTTCAGGATGATGCAGGGGACGATGAGGAAAGAAGAATTTACATTCCCTATACCACTAGACAGTTAATAGAAAAAAATACGGATAAAATTAATCAAATTGTCATTGGTTTTAAACCTGAAATAGGGTATACCGGGGCTATGACGTTTGAGAGGAAACTGGGGGATTTTATTAGAGAAAAGAAATTTATTGACCCCAATGACCAGCGAGGTTTCTTTATACGTAATGTCGCCGATCAGCTAAAGCAAAATCAGCAGTTCGCTGGGGTATTACAAATAATCGTGGGATTTGTGGCCTTTGGTACCATCATAGCGGGGATTATAGGTATCAGTAATATCATGGTCTTTGTCGTCAAGGAGCGAACAAAGGAAATAGGAATAAGAAAGGCATTGGGGGCTACTCCAAAGTCCGTTATTAGTACTATTCTATTAGAATCCGTTTTCATAACCACCATTTCCGGAATTGTAGGAATGATTTTAGGGGTGGCCATGCTAAGTTCTTTAGGGGATACTTTAAAGGATTATTTTATAACCAATCCCTTCATAAACATGGGCACCGCCATTTTCGCGACCATCGTTTTGATATTTTTTGGAGGACTTGCGGGGTATATTCCTGCTAGAAGAGCGGCCAGAATTAAACCAATTGTAGCATTAAGGGACGAATGATATGAAATTTATTTTCGATAGAAATACTTGGCAAGAAATATTCGGTTCTATTAGTAAAAATAAAACCAGAACTATAATCACTATCGTGGGTGTATTGTGGGGAATCTTTATTTATATTGCCTTGTCCGGTGCGGCCAAGGGAATGGATAACGGTTTTGAGAAAGTATTTGAAAGTGTATCCATGAACAGTATGTTCGTTTGGGGACAGAGTACGAGTATGCCTTACGAAGGATTCAAAACTGGCCGTCCTATGCAGTTAAAGTTAGGCGATGTTGCTAAAATGCAAAATAGGATTCCTGAAATCAATAATATAGCTCCAAGGATTACACTTGGAAATTTTGGTTCAGATCCGGTTTTTACCGTAAGGGGCCAGAAGTCCGGATCATATCCGGTAAATGGTGACTATCCCGTCTACACAAAAATAGCTACGAAACAAATTTTTGATGGGGGTAGATTTATTAATGACGAAGATATTTTACAGGCAAGAAAAGTCTGTGTTATAGGAGAGCGAAACTTACAGGAACTATTTGAAAAGGATGAAGACCCTATCGGTCAATTCATAAGAATAGGGGATGTGTATTTTCAGGTAGTGGGGGTACATAAACTTTCGCAAGGGGTTAGCTTTGATAATGACAATGCTATTTTTATACCTTTTACTACATTCCAAAAATTATATAATACGGGCGATAATGTAGACTATTTTTGTATTGCGGCGTATGACAATGTAGATGTAGTACAGGTTGAGAAAGATGTAAAAGCTCTTTTAAGAAATATACATCGTGTAAACCCTGAGGATGAAAGGGCCTTTGGTTCTTTTAATTTGGGCGAAATGTTTACTAGGGTATCCGGTTTTGCCAAGGGAATGACTTTCTTAAGTCTTGTGGTAGGTATTGCCACTATATTGGCGGGCGTCATTGGCATTGGGAACATCTTGCTAATATCCGTAAAGGAGCGTACCAAGGAATTAGGTGTTAGAAGGGCCTTGGGTGCTACACCGGCCGAAGTGAGAAACCAGATTGTACTGGAATCTGTTTTCTTGACTATGATTGCAGGTGTAATGGGAATTATTTTGGGTGCGGGAGTTTTATCTATTATAAATAATCTCACAAAAGACCTGGACTTTCCATATACCAATCCAACCGTACCCATACCCTATGTTTTGGGAGCACTTTTGATAATGGTGGTCCTTGGAACCTTGATCGGACTTATACCGGCGCAACGAGCAGTTAGTATTAAACCAATAGATGCATTAAGAGAAGAATAACAACCATATAAATAAACACTTAAAATGAACAAAATCGTAAAATATATTTTAATAGGAGTATTAGTGCTTGGTGCACTTTGGGCCGCTGTTTTCTTTATAAAATCAAACAGCAAATCCGCTATTACTTATGACACCAGTCAGCCATTTACTTCAAGCATTGAAAAGAAAACGGTGGCTACCGGTAAGGTGGTTCCAGAAGATGAAATTGAGATTAAACCCCAAATTTCAGGTATCATCGAAGAAATTTATTTGGAAGAAGGGGCAAAGGTCAAGGCCGGTGACTTAATTGCGGTGATTAAAGTTGTGCCTAACGAACAATCTTTAAACCAAGCTAGTGGAAGGGTTAGAAATGCCGAATTGGCATTGAATAATGCCAAAATTGAGTATGATAGAAATAAGGCACTATTTGATAAGGGAGTGATATCCAGTCAGGATTTTAACAATCTTCAATTGACCTATAACCAGGCACAACAGGAATTGCAGAATGCAAGGGCGGATTATCAAATTATCCGTAGGGGTTCTGCTGGTGGATCTTCTAGTGCCAATACCAACATTAGAGCTACTGTAGATGGTACTATTTTGGAAATTCCCGTTGAGGTGGGAGATCAAGTTATCCAAAGTAACAACTTTAATGATGGTACTACCATCGCTTCAATAGCGGATTTAGGTAAGATGATATTTGAAGGTAAAGTTGATGAAGGTGAAGTTGGAAAATTGAAAGTGGGAACACCCTTAAAAATCAGCTTAGGGGCTGTTGAAGATGTGGAGCTAGATGCCAAATTGAAGTTTATTGCACCAAAGGGTATCGAAGAAACAGGTGCAGTTCAATTCAAGATAGAAGGTGATGTAGAGGAAAAAGATGACATCTTTATACGTGCAGGTTATAGTGCAAATGCATCCATAGTACTGGAGAAAAAAGATAGCATATTAGTTATCCCAGAAGCTTTATTGCAATTTGATAAAGAGACGGATAAGCCTTATGTTGAGGTAGCTGTCGGTTCTGTTGAGGAACAGAAATTTGAAAGAAAAGATATTGAGACCGGTATTTCCGACGGGGTAAATGTGGAAGTTATATCTGGACTGACCAAAGAAGATAAAGTTAAACATTGGAACAAAACGGAGCCTATAAAAAAGGGCGATGAAGAAACGGAGACAGAATAAACATCATCAATCAAAATCAAAAATCATAAAAATGAAGTATAAAATAACCATAATACTACTGCTCTTTGCAGTGGGTACAGCCTTGGCTCAGAACAAGAAATGGACCTTGCAAGAATGTGTGGAGTATGCTGTGGAAAACAATTTAAGTGTTGAGCAGTTTGAGCTTGATCTTAAAAATGCTGAAATAAATGAAAAGGATGCATTAGGAAATTTTTTACCGAATCTAAGTGCGAATACATCTTATTCAAGCAACACGGGTTTTTCTATTAATCCCACGACAAACTTGCCAACGAACAGTACTCAAAATAACGTTAATGCAGGTATTACAACAAGTGTAAACCTTTTCAATGGTATGCGGGATGTTCATCAAATGAACAGGGCTAAATTGAATACCATTGCAAATCAATATAGGTTAGAGGATTTGAAGGACGATATTCGTCTAAATGTTGCCAATAACTATTTACAAGTAATCTCAAATAAGGAACGTCTAAAGGTGGCACAAGCTCAATACGCCGTTACAGAGCAGGATTTAAAACGAACGAAAGAATTGGTAGCATCCGGAGTTGTACCACAAGGAGATTTACTTGATATAGAGGCTACGGCTGCGAGCCAAGAACAACAAATTGTTAATGCCGAAGGGCAGGTGTTGATTTCAAAGATTGCACTGGCTCAGTTGATGCAGATTACTGATTATGAGAATTTCGATACGGCTGACGAATCTTATGAGATTCCTCCTTCTGACATTCTATCGAATTCTCCAAATACAATCTTTGCCAAGGCATTGGAATTTAGGAATGATATAAAATTTTCCAAGGCTAGTGTTGAAGTGGCGGAAAAAGATCTTCAAATTAGTAAGGGTGCTTTATTGCCAACATTGGGTGCATTTGCCAATTATGGAACAAGGTATTCCGATGTAGCGCGGATACCAGTTGCTGGACTTCCGGCTGGATCTCCACCAGAATTTTTTACGCCAAATTTTACGGACCAGCTTTGGATTTTTGACGGTGTTTCTTATGGTGTACAACTTAATGTGCCAATTTTCAATGGTTTTAGTACTAGGAATAATATAGAACGTTCTAAAATCGATGTAGAAAGGGCCAAACTACAATTTGAACAAGATAAACTTGCTTTGGAAAACGATGTGACCCAAGTATATGTTGATGCCAAAACCTTTGCCAAGGCATATGAAGCTGCAGAGAAAACCTTAGCTGCAAGACGTTTGGCTTACCAATACGCAAAAGAAAGGTTCGATGTAGGTCTTATGAATTCATTCCTTTTTAGTCAGGCACAGGCACGTGTAGATAATGCGGAAGCCGAGGTGGTACGTACAAAATATGATTATATTTTCCGCCTAAAAATTTTAGAATTCTACTTTGGTATACCTATATCTTTGGACTGATTCATTTTTAATAAATTTAAAAACCTGTAATTGATAGTTGCAGGTTTTTTTATGCCTATTCAATACCTTTGAGGTATGGGACTAATTTTAAATCTGGAAACGGCAACGACCAATTGTTCAGTATGTCTTGCCAAAGATGGGGAGGTAATTGCCATAAGGGAAAACAATACTCCTAACTATTCACATGCGGAACAATTACATGTATTTATAGATGAGTGTCTTTCGGAAACTAATTATTCGCCCAAGGATTTAGATGCCATTGCTGTTAGCAAAGGTCCAGGTTCCTATACGGGGCTTCGAATTGGTGTGTCAGCGGCCAAAGGCTTGTGTTTTGCACTGGATATTCCCTTAATATCTATTGCTACCTTAAAAAGCATGGCAAGTCAAGCAAGTACAACTAAAAGCGATTATATAATTCCCGTTTTGGATGCAAGGCGCATGGAGGTGTATTCAGCAGTTTTTGATAATCATTTAAACCCTATCAGGGAAACATTGGCCGAAATAATCGATGAAGGTTCTTTTAAGGAGTACTTATTAGAAGGGAAGGTCTATTTTCTGGGTAGTGGTGCAGCGAAAATTAAGGATATTTTAAAAAATGACAACGCCGAATTTATTTTTGAGTGTGTCCCTTCATCTAGAGAAATGGCGAAGTTGTCGCACGACAAATACAAAAGTGGTGAATTCGAAGATGTTGCCTATTTTGAGCCCTATTACCTTAAGGATTTTATGATTACAAAGAAAAAGGGTTAACTCTCAATTTCATTTGATTTTTGGTTTGAAAGTAGGGAATTATAATATTCAATAAGTATAATAACATCTTTTTCCTCCTTTAGATTAAGGTTATTGATTCGAATATATTCCTTGAGGTTTTTTGATTCTTCATCCAAGTACTTTAGTAAACTTCTTTTTGATAACCGAAAAGTTTCAGCAGGTTTTCCTTCTTTCCTTATGTAATACCTTGAAACATCCTTAAAAGTGGGTGGCGAAAAGGTGTCATATCCGTGATCTGGATTTTCTGCCTGCACGAATATTTTTTTAGGTTTCCAAAGTAATTCCACATGTCCTTCGTTCAAAGGGTTAAAATATCCCAATTTGGACTTCCCTTCGTCCAAATAGCCCATCACTACATACGATTTACCACCAAACGTTGCCACAATATTTCTTTGTCGTAGAATAGATCTTGCCTTTCCATTTTCATCGATTATTTCAATGGCATCAGTATAGGCGTTATATCGCATTAAAGCTTCCCTTGCCTTTTTTCCATATACCACGGTGGTACCCTTTTTGTAAAGCTCATTAACATAAGGAGAACCCTGAACGTCGACCTCGTTATAAGAAATACCTAATTGAGCATCCGTTGTTACACCTGAACTCTTACCAAAGCCTGCCACTTGGGCCAAAGCCCCGCTAATAAAAAGGAAATAAACCACAATATATATAGCTCGCATAATTCTTATTTTATTCTTTAATTTATGAAATAATATTCTGAATTACAAATATTTAAGCCCATTGACGGAAAATTGTCAACGGGCTTATTGATCTTGGGAAATGTAAGTTGATTCTTAATCTTGACCTTGATGTATAACTCTTTGTGGGAATGGTATTTCAATTCCTTCTGCATCGAACCTGTTCTTAATTTCTTCCATCACATAAAAATGAGCGGCCCAAAAATCTGGATTGTTTGCCCAGAATCGCAAGGTGAGGTTTACGGAGCTGTCAGCCAATTCACCAACGTAAACTTCTGGTTTTGGATCTTTTAATATGGTCTCACGGTCATTGCATATGGCCAAAAGAATATCCTTAGCTTTTTTAATATTGGATCCATACCCTATACCAACATCAATCTTATCCCTTCTTGTATCCTCGGCATTATAATTAATAATATTGTTGTTGGACAATTGTCCATTGGGTATAATAGCAATTTGATTTCCAAAGGTTTTCAATTTTGTGGTAAAAATGGAGATTTCCTTTACTGAGCCGTCCACGCCTTGCGCAGATATCCAATCTCCGACCTTAAATGGCTTAAAGAGTAAAATTAGAACACCACCTGCAAAATTTGCCAAGGATCCTTGTAAAGCTAAACCAATGGCCAGACCTGCCGCACCTATAATGGCAACAAGTGAAGATGACTGTACCCCTAACTGCGTAATGACGAGTACAAAAAGAAGAATTTTTAAGGCAATTGAAATCAGGCTTTGCAAAAAAGACTCGAGTGATTCATCGTAATCCTTTTTAGCGAAAAATTTCCGAATTAATTTATTTATAACACGTATCACGTAAATCCCTACAACTAATAAGAGAATGGCTATTAATAGATTTGGGAGTGCATCCCAAAACCATTGAATGGCGTTATCTACGTGTTCTTGATAGTTAGTTATTTGTTCCATAATTGTTCTTATAGTTTTTTATCTGCCCAACATATATAATTAGACGGCCTAAACCAAGTGAAACCTTTTAAACTTATGTTAACCTATTCGGACTTATAGCAGTTGGGTTAAAACTTTTTCCGTTTGTGTTAATGGTAATTTACAAGCACCTTGTTCACAAATATAAATCAGGGTTTGGTTTTTAGAATATCGGTTTTGGAGCAACGAAATATCCCCCTTTTTACGTGTTGCGGCAAAAAGTGAATTGGGTAGGTAATTTTTCATTAACTCTTGAGTCCTTTCCATGAAGTGTTCTCCTACAATGGCAATTTCAAAAAAAGGTAATTCTTTGTATAGAATTAATTTTAGCCAATTTGCTTGGCTCTGCGTATTTTTTGAATAATTATCCTGAACATTTCTCAACATTTTCAGATAAATTTGGTCATAGTTTTTCTCTGGATAATATTTTGATAGTTTGAATAAGTTATGGACCATTATCGAGTTGGATGCGGGTATAACATTATCCTCTACTTCAAGCGTTCTTCTAATCACAACGTCGTCTTCTTTTGAGGTAAAGAAAAAAAGACCACTTTCGTCGTCCATAAAATAATCAAGGCAATATTGTAAAAAATTATGTCCATGATTCAGCCAATTTTCATCATGAGTTATTTCATATAGTCCAATGAACGCTTCAATTATTGTGGCATAATCTTCTAAATAACCGTTAATAGTGCTTTTGCCATTTTTATGGTTGTGGAACAATCCACCATCATCTTTCATCAAACTTTCAAGAATAAATGTTCCATTTTTAAGGGCAAGCTCTAAATATTCTTGATTTTGTAAATATCTATAGGCGTCAACCAATCCTTTTAGCATTAAACCGTTCCAAGAGGTTAATACCTTATCATCCAGTCTAGGTTTAGGCCTCTTATTTCTCTCTTGGCTTAAAACTTTAATGCTTTTATTTATTTTGTTTTTAAGTTGCTTGGTTGTGATATTGTATTTTTTAGCTATATCCTCATCTTTCGCATCCCGAATAAGAACGTACTTATCGTGCTCCCAAAATCCGTAGGAATTAATATTAAAATAGTCCTCAAAAACAGGATAGTCCTTGCCTAAAAGTGTTTTAAGGTGTTTTTTCTCCCATACATAATATGAACCCTCCTCCATATTTCCATTTACATCGATACTGTCGGCATCTAGGGAGGAGTAGAAACCGAAATTCATAGTCATTAGTTCAGTCTTTACAAAGTCTATTGTTTTTTCTACGGTTTCCTTATACAATATTGTACCTGTAGTGGCATACGCTTTTGAATATAAACTAATGAGCTGACCATTATCATAAAGCATTTTTTCAAAATGTGGTATATGCCATTTAGTGTCTACCGAATACCTGGAAAATCCTCCTCCAACATGGTCGAAAATTCCACCATAAGCCATTCTTTTTAAGGTGGTGTGTACATATTCCAATATGGAATTGTCTTTTAATGAAGTCCCATAATGTAGCAAGAAATTCAAATTGACGGGCATGGGAAACTTTGGAGCTCTTTTATACCCTCCAAGAAAAGTGTCAAAATAACCGGACCATTGGGAAACGTCATCTTTAAGTTGCTCCAAAGTATAAGGGGTAACGTCTGTACTATTATTGATGAGGTTTATTTCCTTGATACCCTGTGCCATATTATCGGCGTATTCCAAAACACGATTAGGAGAAGTTTTGTACAATTTGTATAAATCTCCCAAAACCTTAATCCAATCCTGTTTTCTTACGTAGGTAGCACCCCAGAAAGGTCTTCCATCTGGAAGTGCCACAATATTAAGGGGCCAACCGCCGCTTCCCGTCATCATTTGAAGGGCATCCATATAAATTTGGTCAATATCGGGTCGTTCTTCCCTATCTATCTTGATATTCACAAAATTTGTGTTCATTACCTCAGCCACCTCTACGTCTTCAAAACATTCGTGCTCCATGACATGGCACCAGTGGCAAGCCGCATATCCAATACTTATTAAAAGAAGTTTATCCTCTTTCTCCGCCTTGTCCAACGATTTAGAACTCCAAGCTTCCCAGTTGACGGGGTTGTGGGCGTGTTGCAAAAGATAGGGGCTCGTTTCTTTTATTAGACTGTTCGTGTATTTCGGTGTCATAATGCCTTTTTTCTAAGGGTTTATGATTGTGTATATATTCAAAGTTAATGGTATTGTTGCCATAAAAAAAGCGCCTTGTTGGGGCGCTCGTTATTCTATTATGATTGAAGATTTTAGTTTACCTCAAACGTGATTTTTACGTTCACACGATAGTTTACCATTTTTCCATCTTCAACCGTAGCACTTTGTTCATTAATATATACAGAACGAATGTTTTTAACCGATTTAGAGGCCTGTGCCACTGCATTTTTTGCGGCTTCTTCCCAACTTTTCTCGGAATTAGCCAATACTTCTATAACTTTTAAAACTGCCATAATTAGTGTTTTTTTAGGTTCACTTCAATTTAAGTATTTAAAAGAAGAAATTACACTCATATGCTAGATTTTTTAACCGTTTAAAGCAACTACTTCGTGTACTCGGTCTCCCATCATGTTTTTTAACATGGTTTCTATACCGTTCTTTAGGGTAAATGTTGAGGATGGGCAACCACTACATGCCCCTTGAAGAATTACATTCACTGTACGACTATCGGGTTCGTAGGATTTAAAAAGAATATTTCCACCATCACTGGCCACAGCTGGTTTTACGTATTCCTCTAAAATATCTATAATCTCCAAAGAAGTATCATCCAAATCTTCTTGAGGTTCGGTTTGCTTGCTATCCTTGCTTTCAGTTGTTTTTATGGGTTCTGCATTAGAGGTAACTATATCTCTTCCTTCAGCAATAAAATTTCGGATGTGTTCCCTGAGCTCTATAGTAATATCTTCCCATTCCGCCACGTCAAATTTGGTAACGGACACATAATTGTCGTCAATAAAAACCTGTTTAACAAAAGGAAATTGAAACAATTGCGTCGCAAGTGGGGAATCCTTTGCCTCATCTATGTTTTTAAATTCAAACATGGATCCAACAATTTTTTTACTCGCAACAAACTTCATAGTTGCCGGATTTGGTGTAACCTCTGCATAAACGGTAACGGCAATCGGTTTATCGGTATCCTCTTCTATTACAACAGGCTCCCCGGCATTAAGATACTCCACAAGTTGTTGTGCCACTTCGTCTTTCACATCTTCCCACTCCACGATATCGTAGCGCTCCATTCCTACGAAATTGCCCGAGATGTATACAGTTTTAATGAATGGAAGGTGGAAAAGTTGCTGTGCTAAAGGTGATTTTTTTGCTTCATCTATGTTTTTAAATTCATAGTTTTTTCGCTTGACCAACATGTGATTGCATTCAAATTTTAGTATTGTTGGGTTTTTGGTTTTTACCACCGTAATGTTGTACTCCTTCATTTCTATCAATTTATTACAAAAATACGAAGGAATTCTAAGTTTCCACTCAACATAATAATGTTATGGTTGTACCGTTATACTTTATATTTGGCACTATTTGAATATTTACCCCAAATTTCCGAAATGAGATTAAAACTTATTATTTTGTTTTCCTTCCTGTTATTTGGGATAAATTCCAAGGCTCAAGAGGGTATCCCCGTTTATTTTGATTATTTGTCAGATAACTATTATTTGGTTTTTCCATCCATGGCAGGGGTAAGCCAAGGGGGGAAAATTAGGGCAACTGCTAGAAAACAATGGTTTGATGTAGAAGATGCGCCTAATTTGCAAACGCTCAATGCTCATTTTAGGCTGGGTGATTCCCCTAGTGGAATCGGCGCCATCATTTTTAACGATGCCAATGGTTATCATTCCCAAACTGGTTTTAAGGGAACCTATGCTCATCACTTAAGAATGGGTAGCCAGGATATTAGGGTACTGAACCAACTTTCATTTGGTCTAAGTGCCACGGTACTCCAGAGTAATTTAGATGAAACTGACTTCAGATCTACCGTCGTAGATCCTGCTATTTCAGGTATAAAGTTAAGTTCTACTTATTTCAACGTAGATTTAGGGCTTTCCTATAATTACCAAGAGTTTTATACCCACTTTGCGGTAACAAACGCTTTAACAGGGAGTAGAAGGAATGTGTATTATAGAGATAGGCAGGATAATCCAGACCAATTGGTTATAGATAATATAAGAAGATACCTTATTTCTGCCGGTTATATTTTCGGCCGTAACGAATGGCAATTTGAACCTTCAGTCCTTTTTCAATTAACGGAGTTTACTAGAGAGAAAACGATGGATGTGAACGCAAAGGTGTACAAGGACGTTAATTTTGGTCGTATTTGGGGTGGATTATCCTACAGAAGAAGTTTTGATGGTGCACAGTATCAAACAGCTACTAGTTTTGGAGAACAGCGATTGCAACTGATCACACCGATTATTGGAGCAAATATCAAGAACTTCCTAGTTTCTTATAACTACTCTTATCAAATGGGGGATATTCGTTTTTCAAACGGTGGATTCCATCAAATAACTTTAGGTTACGATTTTGGACAGCAAGAGCGTAAGTATGATTGTTATTGTCCTGCGGCCAATTAAAAAGGCCTTCCAGTTTATTGAAAGACCTTTGTTTCATGCTAGGTTTTAATCCCAACTATAGTTTTTTAATCCGGCTTGTTTCTTAATAGCTTTTAACATGGCGCTTTCCAGTTCGCCTTCTGCATTTTCTTTCTGATTTTTTGAAATGTATTCTTGCCTCTTACGATTCAATTCGGCAATTTCATTTTGAATTTCCTCCCTTTCTATACGTTTGGTTTCAATATACTTCTCTATTTCTTTTTTTGACTTTCCTTTTAAATCCTTTGGTAGACTTTCTTCATCCAATTTTTCTAGTTCAAAATCGGCCTCTGCCGAAGCATCTACCAAATCCCAAGATTTATTGTTGTAGAGACGGGAACTTTTGCTAACAGCTCGTTTTACGGCTACCACTTCCTCTAGGGCTAGGGCATTATCGTCTTGAGTTACTTGCATTTCCATTTTGGATGCTCCTCTGCTTCCATAACCCACATAGGTTTTGTTCAGCTTGGAATTTAGTTTGATGATAATGTCATCATAAGGAGTATTAATATGGACAACTTCGCGGTTATGATCAATGGCCATGTACTCCCCGCCGGTTAGCTGTGCACCCTTTTTCCACTCGGTTTCAATACCCTGCTCATAATTACCACAAAAAATGGTATTAACGACAACATCCTTTTCCTTTGCATTGCCTACGGCAGCTTTATAGTTTAGTTTGCCCTGTGTAAAGGGCTCGTTTCCCGCAATAAAGATCATCTTTAGATTATCAGGATTTTTACCCCATTCCAATTGCTTTAATGAAGTCTGTATGACCTCTCCACAATACTCTTCGCCACCATTTGTGGTCAATGAAAAGAGTTTTTCTGAAATTTCATCCAAGTCACTACTGAAATTAAGAACTTGTTGAATATAACCTTCCCTATAGGACAGGTCATCGTTGCCATATTGATAAAGGGCGATTTGCAGTTCCGGCCGTGATTCGTTTCCGCATTTGGCATGTGTAAATTCGTTTACGATATCCCACAATTGGGATTTTGCCTGATTGATGAGCCCATCCATACTATTGCTCGTATCTAGGAGTAATGCAATTTTAACCGTGTTGTTTCTAGTTTCTTTATTGGGATCAACACTTTCTGCCAATAATATTTGTTTTTTCTCCTTGACCTTTGGTTCACAACCATAGCTAGCGGTTAGGGTCAAGGCTATTGAACTTAGCGCTATAATTTTTTTAAGATTTCTCATCGATTTTCGTTTTGATTACGGTGTAAACATAAATCCAAACTTTTTCAATAAATAGTTAGTTTTAGGGAACGTACCCTTTTAGTGAGTTAACGGAACATCTCTATTAGTTAAAGGGGTTAAAGGAGCTCAAATGCCTTGTTATACTTGAAAATGTCATTTTTTAGTGTGATGTAAATCAGCTATGTTTACGGTAATTAATAGGAATGAAAAAATCTTTTTTACATCTGATTCTAGTGCTCCTCCTAACGGGCGTAAAAGTTATTGGCCAGACCAATCAAGCTTCCAATTTTATTTTGGAAGGGTCGGTGGAATATAAAGAGACCCACTCGCCAATTTCAGGTGTGTCGATTTCCACAAGTTCTGGCCAGAATACCATGACAAATGGATTGGGGGAGTTTAAAATTTCGGCTTCCGTGGGTGAAGACTTAATTCTTGAACATTCTACTTTTGAAACTGTCCGTCATCGTATTTCAAGTAGGGACGACATTACGCTTCAGGTGGAGGAGGAGGCTACAAAAAACATCCAAAAGAGTAGGTCTTCCATTTCTCAAAGTGATATTGGAAATTACGTATCTCTACTGGATTCTGCGCAGGTTTACAAGAAAACGGACATTGCCAAGAGTATAGATTTTGTAGCCCAAAGTATGGAAATCTTGGGACCGACTGGAAATAGGGACCAGTTGGCTAAATCCTTATCGATGCTTGGGGAAATCTATTTACACCATAAACAATACGATTTGGCCATCGCTAATTTTGAAGATGCCCTGGATGCCAATAAAACAATTTCAACGTCGCTTTTGTTGGCAAGGACCTATGTAATTATCGATCGGCCTCAGAAAGCGGAAGAGATACTGAAACCTCTGCAAAAAATAAGAAGTATGGTGCCCTATCAACGTGTGGAGCTCTATGAAATTCTTGGAGATGTAAAAAGGGAGCAAAGCGATATTAGGACTGCCGTAGGTTATTACAATGAGGGGTTGATGGTAGCCACGAAAAATCAGATTACTCCCAAGATGACCGATTTAAACTCTAAAATTGCCGATGCTTATGCGCAGGATAACCAGCTAAGGGAGGCAGAGGTCTATTATGGTAATTCGGTAGAATTGGCTACTCAGTTAGCCCCAAAAAGAGCACTGCAGGAACGCGAGAAAGTAGCCGATTTTTATAACAAAAAAAGCGAATATTCAGAGGAGATAGCTATTCGGAAAAATAGTTTGGAGGAACTGGATAAAATAAATTTGCCCAAAGAAAACAAAGCAACAGATTTAGGGGATACCATTACTACACAGCGCATCAATTATAAAATTGCCAATGCCTACATCGCTCAGGATAAATATGACGAAGCCATTCCCTACTTACAGCGGAGTATTGTTGAAGCAGATTCTAATAATGATTTGGTGGTACAAAAAGATGCAACAAGAAAGCTATCGGAAGTATATGAATATCGAGGCGACTATAACCGCGCATTAGCAACGTATCAGGAATATGTATCCTTGGTAGACACCCTATATGTTAGGAAGGAGCAGGAAATATCCCGAGCTGCACGATTCAATAGGGAATTAGCCTCTACCCAAAGTAGAATTACAGGTTTGGAACAAGAGCGGGAGCTTTCACAAAGTAAATATGATCTGGCCTTAACGGAGCAGGAATTGGCGGAAGAAAGTTATAAAAGGCAGCGCTGGGTGATCTACTCCTTGATTTTTGGCTTATTGCTTACCGCACTGGCCGCATTCTTTTTTTATCGGAGTAATCAGCAACAAAAGTTGGCCAATAATCTATTGGCCTTAAAATCCTTGAGGTCACAGATGAACCCCCATTTTATTTTTAATGCCTTGAATTCCGTAAATAATTATATTTCAAAGAGCGATGAAAGGAGTGCAAATAGATACCTAAGCGATTTTTCAAAATTGATGCGTTCCGTCTTGGAGAATTCAGAAGAGGATTTTATTCCCCTCTCCAAGGAATTGGAGTTGCTGGAACTTTACATAAAACTAGAGCATTCCAGGTTTCCGGAGAAGTTTGACTATAAATTGAATGTTGATGAAAATTTGGATGTTTCGGACTTTCAGATTCCGCCTATGTTGTTGCAACCCTATATTGAAAATGCCATTTGGCATGGCCTTAGGTACAAGGAAGAAAAAGGAGTTTTGGAAGTGAGAGTAAGTACCAAAAGTAACGACGAATTACAAATTTTGATATTGGATGATGGTATCGGCAGAAAAAAATCTGCGGAATTAAAAACCGTGAATCAAAAGAAACAAAAATCCAAGGGTATGGGTAATATAAGACAAAGAGTTGCTATTTTGAACGATATGTACGGGGATAAGGTTTCCGTTGAAATTTCAGATTTGAAGACCAATGGAGCGGGAACTAAAGTCATGTTTACCTTAAAAAAAAGATAAATGAATCTAAAGGCTATATTAGTTGAAGACGAATCGAATAGTAGGGAGATATTGAGCAACTACATTCATAAATACTGTCCCAATGTACAAGTATTGGGGGAGGCTTCGTCGATTAAGGAAGGTTTACAACTTATTGCAAATAATGAGTTAGATCTTGTTTTCTTAGATGTTGAGATGCCATTTGGCAATGCCTTTGATTTGTTGGACCAGATTCCGGACCGAACTTTTGAAACGGTTTTTGTTACGGCCTATGATCACTATGCCAAGGATGCTTTAAACCACCATGCAGCGTATTATCTCACTAAACCAATAAACATTGATGAGTTGCTAAAGGCCGTGGATTATGTTGCAGAAATAAAGGTAAAGGAGAATAATCTGCAGGAAAAGGTTTTGAACACCAATACAAAAAGTATCCAAGGAAAATTGACTTTGCCTCAGCAAGATGGATTTCAGGTGCTCAATATTCGAGATATTTTATATTGCAAAGCTGATGATAACTACACGGAGATATTTCTGGAAAACAAGAAAATTTTGGTGAGTAAAACGCTTAAATATTTTGAGGATGCTTTGACAGATTTCCATTTTGCCCGAATTCACAAGTCCTATTTGGTCAACGTGAATGAAGTGGTAAAGTATAGGAAGGGTAAAGGAGGAAGTGTTGTGGTTTCCAACGGGAAGGAATTGCTTGTTTCCGCTTCTAAAAAGAAAGATTTATTGTCGTTTTTTGATTAAGGAAAAAAGATTTAATTATGATTAAAGAAGTCCAGGGTAAAATTCCAAAAATTGGCGAGGATTGTTTTATTGCTGAAAACGCCACAATAGTTGGGGAAGTTAGCATGGGAAACCAATGTAGTGTTTGGTTCAACGCGGTTATACGAGGCGATGTTCATTACATAAAGATTGGGGATAAGGTTAATATTCAGGACGGTGCGGTAATTCATTGTACCTACAAAAAATCGCCAACCACCATTGGTAACAACGTATCTATTGGACATAATGCCATCGTACATGGCTGTACCTTAAAGGATAACGTATTGGTAGGTATGGGGAGTATTATCATGGACGATTGTGTGGTGGAAAGTAACAGCATAATTGCTGCAGGAGCGGTTGTAACGAAAGGAACGCATGTACCTTCTGGAAGTGTTTATGCTGGGATGCCCGCTAAGAAGATAAAGGATATCAGTCCGGAACTAAGTACAGGCGAAATCAATAGGATAGCGGAGGCCTACATTATGTATTCTGGTTGGTTCAAGGAAAATGATTAACCCATTCAGTAGGTCCAAATGGTCCTTAGAAGTATATTGCTTATTTTTGCAGCACTAAAACTAAAAAAAATGAACGCATATATTTTTCCCGGACAAGGGGCTCAGTTTGTAGGTATGGGACTAGATCTCTATGAAAAATATTCCATAGCAAAGGAAATGTTTGATCAAGCCAATGAAATTTTAGGTTTTCCAATTACGGAAACGATGTTCAATGGCACAGCAGAAGGATTAAAGGAAACAAAAGTAACCCAACCCGCCATTTTTTTACACTCCGTTGTGTTGAGTAAAATAATGGGTGAAAGTTTTAAACCAAACATGGTCGCCGGACATTCCCTAGGAGAATTTTCTGCCTTGGTAGCTAATGGCACATTAAATTTTGAGGATGGACTACAATTGGTGTCAAAAAGAGCATTGGCCATGCAAAAAGCTTGCGAACTACAAAAGAGTACTATGGCTGCGGTTTTGGGGCTAGATGATGAAACCGTTGAGAAAGTTTGTGCAGATACCCCGGGTATTGTGGTAGCCGCGAATTATAACTGCCCAGGTCAATTGGTGATTTCCGGAGAAGTAGAAGCGATAAATTTAGCTTGTGACAAAATGAAAGAAGCCGGTGCGCGAAGAGCACTTGTTTTACCAGTTGGGGGAGCATTTCATTCCCCGTTGATGGAACCGGCAAGGGAAGAATTGGCTTTGGCTATAGAAAACACAAGTTTTGCAAAGCCAAGTTGTCCCATATATCAAAATGTGACCACTACGGCAGTGAAGGAAGAAAAGGAAATCAAGAAAAATTTGATTTCGCAGTTAACCGCACCTGTTAAGTGGGCGCAAAGTGTACAAAACATGATTACCGATGGCGCTACGTTATTTACAGAAATTGGTCCTGGAAAAGTGCTTCAAGGTTTGGTAAAGAAAATTGATGCTAGCGTAGCGACCCAATCTCCAGAATTGGAATAATACGCAAAACTGACATTCTACTGTATTTCATCAAAGAAAAAACGATTTAATCTGTTTATTAAGGGCTTAGCAGTTTTTTTTAGTAATATTGACCCCCAACTTTTGCTGAACAGTGAGAACCGATTCAAAAATTGTAATTAGCAATTTAGATTAGTGCTATGAAATTGAAAGCTATTTTTTTTCTACGAAATACTTATAAAAAGACCATCTTTAAAAGATTACTTCATTTTTGCACACTGCTTTTAATCCTTATTTCGTTTACCAATGTTTATGGTCAAACGGTTAGGATTTCAAATGATGAAAATGCATCTGAGGGTATCCCAACTACCACAGGAAGTTTTGCTATAACTGTGGACGCCTTTACAGGCAATGGCTCGGTGGAGGTGAATTTTACAGTTTTGGGATCCAGTACGGCCACTTCAGGAGTGGATTATACGATATCTTTAGCGCCGGTTACTGTTAATTATGATTTTCTTACAGGTGGACAAGAAATTGTTGACGTGAATGTTTTGGACGATTTTGTCCTTGAAGGAAATGAAACGGTTACTGTCGTCCTTACTCCAAGTGCAAATTATAATATAGGTGGCTCAGGTCAAGCAACTGTTATCATAGCGGATGATGATACCGCTGCTTTAACCATAGATGAGGAATCGGCTCAGGAAGGAGGTAGTATAAATTTCACTGTTACCTTGGACAACGCCGTTTCTGCACCTTTTACCGTCGCTATAGGTTATATGGATGGAACGGCAAATGGTGGTGACGACTATAATGATGTTCCTCCAGCAGATCTTAGTTTTACGGGAACATTAGGAGAAACACAGCAATTTACAGTTGATACTTTTGATGATAATTTAGTCGAAGGGGCGGAGACCTTTACTGTGAACTTGACGTCTAGTAACAATGCCATAATTGATTCAGATACCGCAACTGGAACTATTCTTAACGATGATGTAGGTAGTGTCACAGTAGTAACCGATCCAGGACGCTTAACAACTTACGAAGATGGCGGCGGGGGAGGTAATAATGGTAGATTTGAAATCAATCTAAGTCAACCCAACACGACTGGAAATGATATTACTGTAACCTATATCCTTGAGGGTACTGCAACATCAACAGGTGCTGGACAGGATTATAATGTAAACGGTACTTTTGGGGAGGTTACTTTCGGGGATGATGATGATCAGGTTCGTATTAATGTAACACCAATAGACGATAATGTTGTTGAAGGCAACGAACCAGTGATTTTGACAATTACAGGGGTAAGTGGCAGCGCATATACTGCTGGAAGTCCAAGTTCCGCTACCGTTACTATTATCGATGATGATAACCCTGGATTTACAATTAATGAGAGTGGGTCGGGAACTACAACGTCTGAGCCGAACGACACGGATAGTTTTACGGTGGTTTTGACCAGTGCCCCTGCAAGCAATGTTGTACTTAATATCGTTTCATCAGATACGGGAGAGGGAACGACAGCTCCTGCAAGTCTGACCTTTACCGCGGCCAATTTTGATATTCCCAGAACAGTAACGGTTACTGGGGTAAATGACAACTTGGTGGACGGCCCACAACTATACGATATCACTGTGAGTGTAAATGATGCGAGTAGCGACGATGCTTTCGATACTCTTCCAGACCAAATAATCAATGCGACAAATACCGATGATGACGTCGCTGGTTTTGTAGTTACTGAGACCGGTGCTGGAACGACGACGTCTGAGCCAAATGTTACCGATACTTTTTCTGTGGTTCTGACAAGTGCCCCAGCTAGCAATGTGGTCCTGAACATAGCTTCGTCAAATACAGGAGAAGGCACGGTCTCCCCTGCAAACTTAACATTTACCTCTGCTAATTTTGCTAGTCCGCAGATAGTAACTGTAACTGGAGTTAATGATAATGTGTTGGATGGTGCACAGTTATATGATATAACAGTAAGCGTGAACGATGCCGCCAGCGACGATTCTTTTGATAGTCTTCCTGATCAGACAATCAATGCAACGAATTCTGATGATGATTCTGCCACATTAACTATTTCAGATATTGCCGTAAATGAAGATATTGCCTCTGGAAATTTAGTGTTTAATGTAACCCTTAGCGCAGCCGTAGCTGGTGGTACAACAGTGCCTTTTTCAATTTCCAACGGTTCTGCAACAGGAGGGGGAGTTGATTTTACCTTAACAACGAATAGTCCACTAAGTTTTGATGGTACTGCAGAAGAAGTCCAGCCTATTACGGTAGCCATTATCAATGATCAATTACTTGAACTGACGGAAACATTTACCGTGGAGTTGGGTAATCCTAGTAATGGGGTTACGTTAGCTGGAAGTGGGGGTGCTACCGGAACGATTAATGACGATGACAATTGTGTGGCTGCACCCACATTGAATATGGATGTTCCAACAACGTTTTGTGGCACGGATGGAGATATCATTTTTGCTAGTAACCCCGATGTTAATAGTCTAAATGACTATACCCAAAGTGTAAACAATGATCCTAATATTTCTTTGAGATGGAGTAGGGATTCAAACCCTTTGGAGGAGAATTCGTATTTGTCACCTAGTGAAATAAATTCAATTACCGAAGAATTCACGTACTATGGCTTCTTTCTAGACGATAATGGAACACCAACTAATTTTGATGACGATTGTGCCAGTGGGACCATAGAAGTTACTTTAGTACTGAATCCAATACCTGCTGCACCAACCGCTGAAAATCAAGAGCGCTGTGGACCAGGTACGGTCTTGCTAACGGCTACAAGTGCCAGTCCATCCGCTTCCATTAATTGGTATGATGCTTTGGATTCGGATACGCCTTTGGCAAGTGGTAACAGTTTTACTACGCCTAATCTAAATACATCCCGGTCGTATTGGGTTGAGGCTGAAGAAAACGGTTGTTTTTCTGAACGTATAGAAGTTGTAGTGACAATTGGCATTCAAGTATCAACAGGTACGGCTACCAATGCATCTATTTGTAGTGTACCCGAAAACGGCCCAACTATTATAGACCTTGATGATAGGTTAACCGGAGAAGGTTCTGGGGTATGGAGTGTAGATACCGACCCCTCCGGAATGGTATCTATCGATGGTTCCAATATCGTTGACTTTAGAGATTTGTTGGCAGGTGAGTACGTATTTACCTTTACAACCACAGGTTCAACAGCGCCCTGTACCGAAAATTCCATAAACGTCATTATAACGGTAAGTTCTTGTGAAACGGATGATGACAATGATGGACTTTTAGGTGGGGAAGAGGCTACTTTGGGAACTGATCCTAATAATCCGGATACCGATGGAGATGGTATTGAAGATGGTGTGGAAGTAGGTCCTGATACAGAAAATCCGCTGGATGAAGATGGTGATGGAATAATCGATGCCCTAGAGTCAAATACAGCCGATACCGATAGTGATGGAGTTAATGATCAACAGGATCCTGATAATGACAACCCTTGTATTCCAAATCGCGAAAATGGTATATGTGATTTTGATGGAGATGATATAACGGATAGCGATGAAATAACCAATGGTACGGATCCTGATAACCCTTGCGATCCAAATGCAGAGCACCCAAATTGCCTACCCATTGATTTAGAAGTTTTAAAGGCAGTGGATAATATAGAGGCTACCGTAGGGGATACCGTTACATTTACCATATCGGTAAATAATTTGGATACCACCCGAAATGCCAGTGAAATTGTTGTTGACGATTTTCTTGGGACTAGTTTTAACTATGTTTCGAGTAATGCTTCCGCTGGAACATATTCGGAAGTTACCGGTGAATGGTTAATTCCTCTAATAACGGAATTGGGCACCGAAACGCTACAAATCACGGCTACTGTTACGGAAAATGGAAATTATTCAAATACGGCAGAACTATTGTCCTCCTTACCTGTTGATGAAAACATGGTCAACAATACTGCATCAGTGCAATTAAATGTAGATTTACCAGAAGGAATAGATCTGTCTATAGTTAAAACAGTGGACGTACCAAATCCGTTGATTGGTGAAACAATTACTTTTACTATCACCGTAACAAATGAATCGGAAAATGGAGAAACTATAAATAACATTGCTGTTCAGGATGTATTGGATCAAGGAGAAGATGCCGATTATGAAATAGTTTCTATTTTGGATCCAAGTATAGGAACCTATAATCTAGAAACAGGACTTTGGCAAATACCTTCATTAATAAATGAACAAGAGGCTACATTACAAATTGTGGTCAGGGTTCTTTTTGAAGTTATTTTTGCAAATACAGCCGCTTACGTAAGTTCATCTCCCGCAGATAGCAATGCCGAAAATAATAGTAGTGTTGCCGAAGTAAATGTCAATGCTCCCACTCCTGCCGACCCTGGATTTTTATTCAATCAATTTTCGCCTAATGGAGATGGTACAAACGACATACTAAGAATCAACTTAAGAAATCCCATTACAGGATCTGTAGAACCTATTGTATATAAAATTCAAATTTTTGATAGGTATGGAAATTTAGTTTTTGAAACTCCAGAGGAAAGGACAGATCCTGAAATATGGGACGGTACATGGGAAGGGAAAGAAGCTCCAAAGGGCACATATTTTTACATATTAAATTATAATGTGGGTAATGGGCCAACTTTAGACAAAGGTTGGATTCAACTCATCAGGTAATATTTATGAAAAAGAGAATTTTTAATAAAATTTATAAGGTACTCCTATTCTCAGTAGTTCTCAGCATGAGCATAGCAAATGCTCAAAAGGAGCCTCAATACACGCAATACATGTACAATATTGGGAGTTTTAATCCTGCCTATGTAGGCTCCGTGCTAAGTCCAGAGATTACCGCAATGTATCGTGCCCAATGGATTGACATTCCTGGTGCTCCAAGAACTATTCGCGTTGGTGCGAATGTTCCAATGGCCAATGAAAAGCATGGCCTAGGTCTTAATATTGTAAATGATCAGTTGGGACCTGTATCGCAGACCTATTTTGATTTGGCCTATTCATTCCAAATAAACATTTCAAGTACTACTTATCTGTCATTTGGTATCGATGCAGGTGGTTCCGCACTGAATGTTGATTTTTCCAAAGGTACCTTTGAGAATCCTGGTGAGCCTATTTTGAATAGGCAAACGCTTAATGAATTTTATCCTACCGTTGGTGCGGGTTTGTTTTTATATAGTGATAACTGGTATTTAGGTACTTCTGTACCTAACTTTTTGACCGAAGGAATATATAATGATGATGTTGCCACCATTATTGAGGACCGCCTTCAATTTAATTTTATAGGGGGTTATGTTTTCAATCTATCGGATAATTTAAAATTTAAACCAGCATTTTTGATTAATTCACTTCAAGGAAATCCTTTGAACATGAATGTTTCTGCAAATTTTTTAATTTCGAACTCCTTTACAGCTGGTGCATCTTACAGAATTAACAATGCATTCAGTGGTCTTGCAGGGTTCCAAATTTCTCAGGGTATGTTCGTAGGCTATTCGTACGATTATAACACAAACTTATTGGGAGATTTTAATAATGGATCCCATGAAATAATTTTAAAGTTTTCTCTTGGTCTTAGCGGTGAAAATAAAACACGTAAAGCCAAGGATAAGGAACTTAAGAATAAACCAAAACAAATTGATTCTCCCAGATTTTTCTAAATTGAAAGGTATGAAGGTTAAAGAACTTATTTTTCTTCTAATAGTTGTGCTTCCCGGGATTCTGTTGTCCCAAGGTAAAAGCTCAAAGGGAGATAATTACTTTTATGGATATCAATATGAAAAGGCTATTGAGGAATATAAAAAGGAGGAGCGAAAAGGTCCGTTGACCAATAGACAGGTGCTAAATTTGGCCGACTCGTATTTTAAGGTGGGAAGTTATGGTAATGCCGCAGAGCTATACCAAGAAATAAATAAGAACGACACCATCATGAACGTTCATCAGTTTAACCAATTATTACAAAGTTTATCTAAAAGTTCTAGTAAGGATCGGGTGAAAACCTTTTTACATTCCAAGTCTCCTTTGTTGGCTAATGAATTAATGGACAATGCCGAGTTCAACTTCGAGATTTTGGAGGATGGGGTTATGGAGGCAAACGATTTAAATATTGAAAACCTTACAATCAATTCTCCTCAAACGGATTTTTCACCGGCCTTTTACAAGAACAAAATTTTGTTTAGTAGCAGTAGGCCTCTGGATTCCAAAGCGGTTTATGCACCTTCTGGTGAGTCATATTTGGATATTTATGAAGTTACCATCAATGAAACCGGAGCAGCTGGAAACCCTAGTGTATTCAATAAAATACCAAGTTCAAAATTTCATAAATCCACCCCTTTTTATTCAAAAAAAAGTGAAAGTTTTTTTTATATCCTATCCAATACTCAGGGTAATGAAATGGCTTTTGATGAGGAGGGAAAAAATGCTTTAGCTCTTGGAACTGTCTCTAACTCCGGTCAATTTAGATTTTTACTTAAAAATTTAAGTACTTCGTTCTATTATCCCTTCTATGACGACGAAACAGATAGGCTATATTTCGCGGCGAATTTTGATGATAGTTATGGAGGTACCGATTTGTATTATGTGTCTACAAATAGCGGCCAAATAATGTCAGCACCTGTGAATTTAGGTCCAAGAATCAATTCACCGGGAAACGAAATAGCTCCATACTTGTTTAATGGTAGTTTGTATTTTTCTTCTGATGTTTTTTATGGTTTAGGAGGAATGGATATTTATAAGTCAAGAATTCAGGACCGTGATGTTTACGGTATCCCTGTAAACTTAGGTAACGGTATAAATTCAAAGGAAGATGATTTCGGATTGATAATCAAACAAGAAAACGAAGAGTACACGGGTTTTTTCGCGTCCAATAGAAAAGGAGGAAAGGGTAAAGATGATATTTACAGTTTTCAGATGAACAATCCTCCTGGATTAAAGACTTTCGCTTTAAGGGGCAGGGTAGTGGATGTGTCCTCGAATCTCGGAATTGCGAAGGCTCAAATAAAACTACTTAGTGATAATGGAGATTTGCTAAAAGAATTATATACAAATGATGATGGAAATTTTACGGTTGAGGTACCATGGGTTAATCAAATTACAATCCAATCGGGTAAAGGCGAATTCTCGGAATATTCTAAAAATTATACCGGAAAAGAATTAGAGGAAATTCAAAAGCAATCCTATAATATCGAACTTTTAAAATTAGTGGACTTGCTTACAGAGGCAGAAGGAAAAAATGTTATAAAGCTGAAAAAATTCTTTTTTGCCAAGAACAAAAGTGATATTAACCCAGAAGTATCCACTGAATTGGATAAAGTAGTTGAAGCTGTAAAAAGTTTCCCAGATTTAAAAATAAGAATAGAGACTCATACCGATAGCAGGGGTTATGCCAGTACAAACAAGAAATTGTCTCAACAAAGATCCGATGCTATCAAGAACTATCTATTAAGTAAAAATGTTCCAGAGGAAAATATAATCGAATCAGTAGGGTATGGAGAAGAAAAAATCACGAACAACTGTACCGATGGCGTATATTGTTTGAATTTTCTCCATAAACAAAACGAACGTACATTAATAGAAGTTGTAAGTGAGTAACTTATTTCAATTGGCTAATACACACTCGCCACACTCCTTGATTTTTCCATAATAGGTGCCACGATACTTGTGCATTGTTCTATAGGGAATACCAAATGCAAATTTTTTAATGTAAGTTACATCAGTATATAAAACTCCCATTTTTTGAGTATACCTTTTTTCCTTTTTTGTTCTCCTTTTGATGGAAATAAGTTTCATGATTTTTTATTTATTTTCATTACAAAGGTCTAAAAATCAATATCCAATCCCAAATTTACTCGTTAGGCCCCGTCCATAAAGGTTTTAGGTAGGGTCAAAAAATGATGATCCAGAAATAGTACACGGAAAAGAGTGTAAGGAAAATTATACCCAAATAGGTTAGTATTTGCAGGGATTTATTGGGTCTAAATTTTGGGTTTACATCACTGCTCATTACATTTTTTAAATTCATGTAACCAATGAGTGGGGCCACCACGAAAGATACAAAGGTAGCCAATGCCACTAAATTCCCCATATTGGCTGCAAAAGCTGCTATAACGATATAATTTACTATGGCAAGTAGGACCACTGTAATGGCAAAATTTAGTTTTGTTTGGAGGGTGCCCTTTTTAGGAAATAACAAATCCAATATATCCAAACTAACTCGGCTTACTGCATCATGAGCGGTCATACATGTACTGAACATGGTAGCAAAGGCAGATATTGCTATGAAAATATAGGCCCATGGTCCTATATGGGTCGTGAATAGCTGCACAACTTGATCTGCAAAGCTAACTGCATTGTTGCTTAGGACTGTATTGGTGCCATATAAGGTAAACCAGCCAATCAACATAAAAAATATGGCGAGCAACCCCGTTAAGAAGTATCCGATATTGAATTCTTGGAGCGATTCCTTTAAAGTAGGTTTTTCTTGGGTCTTCCATTTTTCAATACTCCAAAGGCTAACCCAACTGGAAGCTTCGACCGTGGTGGGCATCCAACCCATTAGACCAATTAGGAATAATATACCGACTTCATTAAAGATGGGTGTAGGTTCAAAAGCCTCTATTGGACTCTTCTGACCGTTAAGTAGGACCAGACCGGTTGTTATTATCAGAGCAATAAACAAAATACTGACAACAAATTTTAGGCTGATTTCCAAAAATTTGTATTTGCCAACTATGAGTAAGGTGCTAATAAATACAAATAGCCCTAAAGCAACCATACTTATGGATACACCTGTGGTTTTAAATAGATTTATAAACAGGCCGGCCGTTACAGTATAAAGTGCCGCTAAAATTGTAAAGGTCGAAAAAAGAGTGATAAAGGCATAAAACCATAAATAGCCTTTTCCTCTATTTAGATACCCTTCTATAAGGGTTTTGTTGGTGACGCTGGTATAACGAACTCCAAACTCAAAAAATGGGTATTTAAAAACATTGGCCAATACGATTGGAATAACCATGACCCAACCATATTGTGCACCGGCCTTAGTCGACAAAACTAAATGGGAAGTACCAATGGCCATACTGGCAAAAAGTAATCCGGGCCCCAAGTTTTTAATTAGAATTTTAAGTTTGTCCATAATGAAATCGACCAGCAAGCTTCATTAGGCCTAAATTAATCATTCAATTTTAATTTCGTCCCCAGAAAATTTAGGACGTGTTTTTAATGCCAGATCGATAAACACTTTTACTCTTGCAAAATATTCCCGCAATTGAACTTTTAAGCCGGACTCAAGGGCAATATCTTCGGCATTATATCCTATGGCCATTAAATCAAACTTATGGGCTAGATAGATGGCACGCTCGTTATGGAATTTTTGTGAAACCACGGTAACTTCATCCAAGCCAAAAACCTCTTTGGCCCTTACCATGGAGTCCAATGTTCTGAAGCCTGCAAAGTCCAAAAATATTTTTTCGGAAGGTATTCCTTCTTTAATAAGGTCATTTTTTATTGTGGTCGGTTCATTGTAATATACACTGCCATTATCCCCACTTACTAAGATGAAATCAATTTTATGGGCCTTGTATAAGGAAACAATAGCGGCTATTCTATTGGCGTAGTATGGATTTGAACCTCCCCCTTTTACTTTTTTTGCCGTTCCCAGTATCATACCTACCTTGTTTTTTGGAACTTGGGATAAGGAATCAAAAGTTTTACCGATAGCAAAGGAATTGATGATGGTATTACTGGCAACTAGCGCTATTAAGGTCATGAATATTAAGGCAACCAATAATCTCAAAGCTTTCTTGCGCAACATCCATCAAATTTTTGAGAACATCATCAATGTTCTTCTTAAGTATCCAAAAATAGGCAATCTTTCATTGTGGTATCCAACAGGTGGGCAATCTTCTATACATGTTTAGTAATTTTAGTCACATACGTTTCTAGAAATGGGTATATCACTTCTATAAAGTGAGATTTAAAAGGCTTAATATCGAAATCCATACGGATTATTTCTTTTGCGTAAAATGACTGAAAACCAAATATAAAACACCACATGATAACCATGCCGGTAAGGTCACGAAGGACAAAAATATATTGAACTGAACGGACACATAATAGAAGATCCCAAAACTAAGGGCCCAAGCTAATAAAACGGACTTATTAAACTTTAAATTGGCCTTTTCGGCATAATCCTGCACTATTCCTACTTTATCATGGAAGAAATGTTCAAAAACGATTATTGCTCCCACAGGGGCAAGTACAAATCCATAAAAAGCAACAAAATCCAACAGTTTCATTGCGAATGCAGGGAATAGACCAGCGATGGTAGCAACAGTTCCCGCTAATATAGTTACCCAAAATGTCGTAGTTTTGGGCATAATGGCTTGGAATGCCAAACCTGCCCTATAGATAGTAGGATTGGCCGTTGTCCAACCCGCAAGTACAACCGCGATGATTCCAAAAACGCCTATCGCATTATATGCCAAGGGTCCCGGGGCTACCGTAGGGGCCTCGCCAATTCCTAGTAAATTCTGTGCTTCCGGTGTTCTAATGTAAACAGCATATAATAATGCCGCAGCTATCCATGCCATATAATGGCCAACATACATTCCCGCTGCCGATGTCCATCCGGAACTGGCCTTTTTTGCGTATCGAAACACGGATAGGTCGGACATACCAATATGCATAGCGGCATTGGCAAACCATGACCAAAAGAAAACATGCCAGAAAGTATATTTTATTTGTCCGGGAAAAGGTTCCCCTCCATCTCCCCAGATATTCCAAAAATCTGAAAAACTTTCAACTCCCAACTGCTGTAACGCAACAATGCCACAAACAACAAATGCCAATACAATGACTGGTGACATCCAATTGGCTGCTCTGGATACCATTTCATAACCTTTTGAGGCGATGAGCGAAATCACTGCCCCAATGACCAAAACAATTACAATCCACGTAACTCCATTGGGCATGGTATCCGTGAGTTTGGGCATTTCCATATCAAACGGAATACCCACTGCCGTGGCGGAGACTGTAATCATAGATCCTGCCAAAAAACAGAATAGGATTCCATTGGCCAAATTATAGGCAATTACCAGTTTCTTGCCACAGATTTTTTCCAGTTGGTAGTATAAGGTCAGTCGTCTTTTAACGGCTATTTCAGATGTTAGGAATCGCCAACTCAACACGGCCATTAGGTTACCCAATAACAAACCAATGATTAGATCAAAGGCACTAACTCCAGTAGTGAGAAATAGGGGGCCAATTACAAATTCGGTTCCTGCGGCGTGCTCACCCGCATACATACCCAAGAAGCTTTTCCAGCTTTTTAATTTGGATTGAGGTACGGGTTCCCTTTCAAATTCACCGCCAGCGATTTCCTCAATTTCTTCCTCAATATTGAACTGACTCATAAAGTATTGTTTAAGTTGGTTATTGTTTAATGAGATGGTTTGGCAAATCCTCAACCTTTTTGCAGCATAACTGATCCATCACCTGTTGAAATTGGGTTTTGAGCATGCCTATGGTATGATCTCCACCTTTTGGACCCAGTGCACCTACGCCGTACATAAAGGAACGTCCCATAAAGGTGAATTTAGCACCACTGGCCATAACCCTCGCAATATCGGGTCCTGAACGTAGGCCGCTATCCAGCATAATTTCTATTTGGTTACCATATTTGTCGGCAACGTCCTGTAGGGTGCCAATGGTGGATTGTGCGGCATCTAATTGCCTTCCGCCATGATTGGAAAGGATGATTCCATCAAAGCCCATTTTAATAGCATCTTGGGTATCCTGCTCCGAGGCCACACCTTTCAATACCAATTTGCCCTTCCATTTGTCCCGTATGGGTTTTATTTTTTCTGCATTAAGTCGACCGGAAAAGGTCTTGTCCATAAAAGCCCCTAATTGTTTTAAATTAAGCCCTTCTGGCGTATATGGTTTTAGGTTTTCGAAGGTGGGTTGTCCGTATTTTAAGGTATTGAATGCCCAAGTAGGTTTTCCCAAAATTTGTAGGATGTTGGCGATGGACATTTTTGGAGGTAGGGCCAGTCCGTTCTTAAAATCACGGGGCCTGAACCCAAATGTGGGAACATCACAGAGTAATACCAAAACTGGGCAACCTGCCGCTTGTGCCCTATTAATGATATCGTCCCTAATGGCATCATCTACGGGGTTGTATAACTGAAACCAGGCATTACCTTCGGTCAACTCACTCGCTTTTTCAATGTTCATCGTAGTTACCGTACTTAAAATGAAGGGAATGTTGTGTTTGAAAGCTGCTTTTGCCAAAATGGCCGGTGAGTTGGGCCACATCAAACCCTGTAATCCCACTGGAGCAATCCCAAAAGGTGCGTCGAATTCCATTCCCAACACCTTGGTCTTGGTGGAGCTGGTACCATAATTTTGTAAATATCTGGGTTCTAACTGTAGCTCCCGGATATCGTTGGTATTTCTTGCCAAACTTACATCCTCGTTACAGCCTCCGTCCAAATATTCAAAAGCAAATCTGGGAACCCTAGATTTAGCTTTGTTTCTTAAATCGTCTACCGAGGGATAATTTGAGTCAAAATTTTTGGCCATTGCTTTTTATTTGGTAATAAAAGGTACGTGTTTTTTTAACGAGTAATTATTCTTTAAAAACTTGGAATTTAATTTCACATCAGAAATTGCGATGGCTGCTCCCAAAGCTGATCCTAAGGAGGAATCCGTCGTTCTGAGTTTCATATCTTTTAAGGCATCGGATAATAACTGAATATAAATATCATTATCGCTGAATCCACCATCAATATATAGTCTTTTGATACTCATAGCCCCTTGGGCCATTTTTATACTTTTCACTTGCAGTTCCACCAATTCCATCATCAATTGGTGGTAGGCCTCTTCAAAAGTATCATAGTTAATAATGGTTTTAGTAGGCATTTCAGGACTGTTTAAAACCTTCCATGAAAACCTGTTCTGAAAATCCTTTTTTAACTTCAGATATAATTCCATATCAAATGCAACCGAGGTGTGATAATCTTCGGAAACTTGGTAATGCTCCGATAGAATTTTAATCTGATGACTATACTCGTTTCCTAAAAACAATCGGGTGGATTTCACTGGCTTTCCATTGATCCGCATATAATTGATGCAATCCTGCTTTACTTCAGTTTTAGATAATACCCCATTTTCAAAGGGGTTTAAGGTAATGCTCCATGTGCCTGTAGAAACCAATACAAACTTCTTCTCTATACTACGAACATAAGGAAGCAAAGCTGCGGAACTATCATGGATGCCAACACCAATTTTAATTCGTTTTCCATTATAGTTCATATTGATACTGGTCTCCGTGGAAACGATAGAAGGGAATATTTTATGAAGACCTTCTGCATAAACCCAAGAGTGATAGTCTTTTTTAGAATAATCCCATAAAGCTGTATGGCAACCAATACTGGTATATTCGCTTAGAGGAATTCCGGTAAAAACGTAACTGATATACTGAGGAAGATGTAGAGAGAATCTAATTTTCTTAAATAGTTCCGGTTTTTTGGTTTTCAGCCAATACAGTTGCATCCCGGAGTTCAGCATTCCTGAATTTGTGGATCCAGTAACGGCTGCAAATTTATCTTCTGGACCGTATTTTTCAAAAAACGATTCAATAATCTCGGTATCCAAGGGTTTAGTGTAATTATACAAAGGGGTAAGTACTTCCCCATTTTCGTCCAAATGCACCAAACTGGCACCATAGGTTGAGAAATTTATGGCGGTTACATTGAACTTCCCTTCGTTAAGTATGCTGTCAAAAACACCTTTTAGCCATCTTTGAAGTGCCAATAGGTCTTCCGTTGGGTGACCGTCCTCATCTTCAATGGTATCGAATGACGTATATTCCCGGTACACCTCCTGAAAATTGGTGTCGAAAAGGAAAAACTTTTTATTGGTCTTACCAATGTCAAATATGGCCGTTACGTTCTGCATAACTTAAAGTCCCGATGCTACCGAATGAAGACCTCTTTCTTTTATCAATGTTTCCCTTACTTTTAGGTTTCGATAGGTCTGAATAGGTGAGAGGGCTCCGCCTCGTGCCAATCGGGCTTTTTCTAATAAGGGTCTTACATCGGTCCGGTAGGCAGATTGTATAATTTCTTGGCAAAGTGCCACATCATGCGCTGCTTGGGCTTCCCTTAATTGATTCTGATTGATAAGCATTGCTTTTGCATATGCTTCCTGAATGGCTTCCAATGATTGTATTAAGTCCTCCAGCGGATCTTTGATATTATGGCTTGCGTCGATCATCCAAGCCGGATAGGGATTTTGGGGATTGTGTTGCATTCCTTGTACCAGTTCATTGAAGATAAGGAAAAGGGCATAAGGCTTAATGGAGCCTACGGTAAGATCATCATCCCCATATTTACTATCGTTAAAGTGAAAACCTCCCAATTTTCCCTTGAGCATGAGCGTCGCAACGATCTGTTCAATATTGGTATTGGGCAGGTGATGCCCCAAATCCACCAAGGTATACGCCCTATCGCCACAAGCATTGGCCAACATAAATGAAGTACCCCAGTCTTGAATTACTGTGCTGTAGAAGTTGGGCTCATAAGGTTTGTATTCAATAAAAAGACTCCAATCTTTGGGCATGGAATTGTAAATCTTTTTTAAGCTATCCTCCGTATGTTGAAGTGCCGATTGAAAGTTGCCCTGTCCCGGAAAATTGGCCCCATCAGATAGCCAAACGGTCAGGCTCTTGGAACCTAACTTTTCACCTATTTTTATTACATCGATATTATGTTGTATGGCCTGTTCACGAGAGGCTGTACTGATATTGCTTAAAGAACCATGCTTATAGCTTTCTTTGGCATTTTTCTGATCTTGGAAAGTGTTGGAATTTACGGCATCAAATAGTAAGTGGTGTTGGGCTGCTTTTTGTTTTATGGCTTCATAGTCTTTTGGTATGTCCCACGGTATATGTAGGGAGATAGCCCCAGCGGTTTGGGTCAACGAGTGGATGACTCCTACATCGTCCATCTTTTGTTCCAAAGTGCCTGGCTCTCCGCCATAGGAAAAACGGCCAAAGCGCGTTCCTCCTGCACCCAAGGCCCAGCTGGGAATGGCCACTTGGAAGTCAGCCAGTTTATTTACAAGATCATCTACAATAATTTCTGATTTTGCCAAAGAATTGGACAAAAAATCAAATTTATTTTGATGGTCTTGAAGTGATTTTTGATTATCCGATGCTATATCTGATTTGTTTACTATCATACCTTTTCATTAAATAGAGAAATTCCACAAGCATTACGCTTGTGGAGATTTCCCTCAACTTAAAATTAACACGATTATCTTACAAATGCATTGGCCATACCCCCATCAACATTGATAATGTTTCCAGTGGATTTGTCCAATATGCCAACTAGGGCAAAAACCCCATTGGCAATGTCCTCTGGGTAGATGATTTCATTGAGTAGGTTTCTTTTGGCATAATGTGCGGGAAGTTCGTCTACTGTAATACCATAGGCCTTAGCGCGTCCTTCGGCCCATTCTCCTTCCCATATCTTACTACCAACAATGACACCATCCGGATTCACGACATTTACCCTAATCTTATCGGAGGCCAATTCTGCCGCCAGTAATCTAGACATGTGTTGTTGTGCCGCTTTGGCGGTTCCATATCCAACATTGTTGGGGCCTGAAACCAATCCATTTTTACTTGCTATATTGATGATATCCCCACCTAGTCCTTGCTGTCTCATGATAGCTACCCCTTGTTTGGCCAATTCAAATTGACCTTTCACCAATACATTTTGAAGGAGGTCCCAATCTTTTTCGGTCGTTTCGGTCAAGGGTTTTGAAATTGCCAAGCCAGCGCTATGAATTACAATGTCAATTCCTCCAAACTCCAAACAGGCTTTTTTATAGGCATCTTCAATGGATTCCGTTTTGGTTACATCGCACACCGCATATCTAGCGACATCCCTTGGATACGTTTCCACAGCTTCCTGTAAACGATTTTCGGCAATATCACTAAGAATTACATTGGCGCCTTCCTGGGCCAATTTATCGGCGATTGCCTTGCCTATTCCTCCGCCGGCACCGGTAACTAGAGCTACTTTTCTTGAAAGTGGCTTTTCCTTGGGCATACGCTGTAATTTGGCCTCTTCCAACAACCAATACTCTATGTCAAATGCTTCTTGTCTTGGTAGTGATGTATATTCCGTTATTGCCTCTGCACCTCGCATAACGTTGATAGCGTTTACATAAAATTCATTGGCGACCCGAGTAGTCTGCTTGTTTTTGGCAAAACTGAACATGCCCACTCCCGGGTAAATGATTATGACCGGATTAGGGTCCCGCATGGCCGGACTATTGGGCCGTTTGCAATTTTCGTAGTACTCCTTGTATTCCTCACGATATTTTTCAAATGCAGGTTCCAATCTTTTCAATAGGGCGTCGGAGTCATTCGTATCCTCATTTACATCCAAGTCCAAAACCAAAGGCTGGATTTTTGTTCTCAAAAAATGATCGGGGCAGGAGGTGCCCATGGGTGCCAATCGTTCCAAATCATTACTGTTGATGTATTCAAGAACAACATCGCTATCATTAAAATGACCGATCATTCTAGCTTCAGAAGAACAAAGACCTCTTAATAAAGGCATTAATTGCGCTGCTTTTTCTTTTCGTTTTTTTTCGGGTAATGAGGTCACTTTTTGTCCGCCGAAAACACTTCCATTCTCCTTGATTTTCTTTTCTATAAATTCAGAGGCCATTTCTATTACTTCCAAGCTATTCATGTAACAATCGTAGGAAGTATCGCCCCAAGTGAACAATCCGTGGCTACCCAATACAATACCACGAATTCCTGGGTTATCGTTCAAACATTTTTCCAACTGAAGTCCCAGGTCAAAACCAGGTCGTTGCCATGGTACCCATCCCATGGTATCTCCCCAAATTTCTTTCGTAACTTTTTCGCTATCCTTTGCGGCCGCCACGGCAATGAGGGCATCTGGGTGCAAGTGATCTATGTGTTTAAAGGGTAGTAGCCCGTGTAAAGGGGTGTCAATAGAAGGTGCCCTGCTATCCAAATCATAAATGCAATGATTGAATAGGCCTACCATACGGTCTTCATCCTCTAAACCGCCATACACATTTTTAAGGTTCCGTAATCGTTCTGTATAAAGACCTGCAATTCCCGCTCTGTTCAATGTACCAATATCCCCACCGGAACCTTTGATCCACATTACTTCAACTTCCTCATTGGTCAAGGGATCTTTTTCTATGGTCTTACAACTGGTATTACCACCACCGTAATTGGTAATTCTTAAATCGGCTCCTAAAATGTTGGATCTATAAAGAAATAATGCAACTTGGTCATCGCCTAAAGCGGCTGCCTTTTCATTGTCCCAGAGGTAGTCTACGTGATTGAACTTTTTTGTTTCCATTTTTTTATTCTAAAAATATGATTCAAAACTATGGATTCATTTATTCAAAAGTATTCTGTACAGTTCTGTTCTTACTTCTAAAGTCTGTTCTGCAAACAATTCAAAGGGATTTCCGCTGAATCACATAGAAAGGATTCTCTTTTTGTTGTTTTTGTTTGTTGATAACAAGTTTGGCAGCCTCCTTTCCCAACTTTTCAAAATCGGTCGAAATTACAGTAATGCCATCAAGTAAGATTTCCTTTAACGGGGTATCATTGTAGGATATAATACCAACGTCTTTTCCTATAACTAAATCGGTCTCCTTAATTTTTTTAATTAAGATTACCAGATCATTTTCCATCAAATTGATGTAGGCTGTGTCCTTTTCAATAATTTCATTTTCTATTTCCTCCACAATTTTAAAATCGTAGGCATATTGTCCGCAGAACCTTATAAAACCTTTTTTTATTTCAATGGGATGATAGGTTCTCTTTCGTAGTAATAATTTTATCTGTTTGTATTTTTTTAATTGTGGATTTAGTTCTGCAAGTGCCTCATAAATATTCTTTTCAAAATCTTGATAAATACATCCAACTTTTGACCCCAAAAGTTCTACACGTTTATCGAGAATTATCAGTTTATCCAATGGGATTTCCTTTTTAATAAAATTGATAAGGTCTTCACCACCTTCTTCAAAATGGCAAATAATTGTGTAATGGGTGTAGTCTCTCGCTCTACTTGCCTCTATTAGGTTTTTGAATTGCCTGTAATTATTGTCATAAATAAAAAAGTCTACTGTAGCATTGTCGCCTAGCGCTCTAACAAAGGCATCATAGATGATTTTTTTATGTGCACTTAGTTTATTGAAAAGTAAAAAGACTTTTGCTTTTAAAACCAAATCATCCTTTTTTATGTAGTAGCCCTTTCCGGGGACAGATTCTACATATTCCAGTTTTTTTAAATAATCATAAGCTCTAACAATAGTATCCCTGGAAATGTCGAATTCAATCAAGAGTTCATTGACCGAGGGTAATTTATCATTTTTTTTAATATCCCCATTTTCAATGGCTGCAAAGAGTGAATTTATAATCTGCTTATACTTGGGAACCTTTGAATCTTCTATTATTTGAATAAGATGCAGCATAAATGGTAAAAACGTTTTTTCGAAGATAGTAAATTAAAAAAGTCGTATTTTCTTGTATTAAATCTTAACAACATAACTGTACGTAACAGTTATTCATCAATAAAAAAATATATTCGGCCAAATAAATTTTCGGGGTGGTATCCTCAATGTTTATTGATTTAAAATAATAGAAAATATGCTAAAGAGAACATTGACACTTGCTGTCACATTAATATTTACGATTAACTATTGCGTTGCTCAAACTTCTACACAGGAGCTTACAACAGAATATTTAGAAACTCCTTTGGGTATTGATGTGGAAACGCCTCGCTTTAGTTGGCAGATGAAAACCAACGCAAATGCCCATGGACAAAAGCAAATGGCGTATCAAATTAAGGTAAGCTCGGAAAACGGTGATATGGTTTGGGACAGCGGAAAAGTGAACAGCGATATTTCTCTGGCAATACCTTACCAAGGCGAAAAATTGCAATCAAGGACAAGATATAATTGGGAGTTGACGGTTTGGGATGAAAAAAATAAAAAAATGGGGAATTCATCTTGGTTTGAAACCGGATTAATGGATTCTGACCCCAATTCTGATTATTGGAATAATGCCCAATGGATTGGAGGTGGTGCAGAGGACCTCGTACTGTATTCCCATTATTTGTCCGTCTTTAAATTGGAATATGGACTTCAGCTAGATACGAAGTCCAAAAGCACCAAAGCATCTTTTTTGTTTGGTGGGAATGATGCCCGTCTGATGGATAAGGATATGAACATTCAAGGGGTGAAGGTTGGAAAAGATGAAAGCTATATACGTTTCGAATTGGATGTTGCGGCTGTGGATGGCTCCGAAGATGGTCTGGCCAAATTTAATATTTTCAGAGTGGGATATACCCCAAAGGATAGTAGTGATGAACCTTTTAAGAGCTATGAAATTCCCTTGGATTTGATAAACGAGAGGAACAAAAATGAAAAGCATGCTTTTTATACTGAATGTAATTTTGGAATTTTCAGGGTCTATCTCAACGGGATGAAAGAAAATAATGAATTGACCAAAAACCCCAATGCAGATGATAATCCGAGAGCACCAAAGGGCATCAATCTCAATCCTGTAGGTTCTGGAAACAATTATATCAGTTTTCCAATGGTTGCCGATATCGGTTTTTATGTAGGCGCCGATCAACAAGCCGAATTCTCCAATATTAACATTAGGAACTTTAGGGCTCCTTCCAATGCTTTGTTTTCAGATGGTTTTGAAAAAGAAGCCGATTATAATGGCGTATTTGAAGAACACATCAATGGGAATTCGAATTTAAACCTAAAAGACGGTTCACTACATATAGCTGGAGGGACAGAAGGCACTTTGGTGCTGGCAGACCCCAGTAAAAATTCCGAACCCATGTTAAGAACGGAATTCAGTGCTTCCCGTGCAAAAGTGGCTAAAGCAAGACTGTATGTCACGGCCAGGGGCATTTATGAAATGTATCTAAATGGCCAAAGAGTGGGTGAGGATTATTTTACCCCCGGGCTTACGCAGTATAATAAAACCCAAATGTACAAGACCTATGATGTTACCAATCTTATAGACAAGGAAAATGCTTTGGGAGCATGGTTGAGCGAAGGTTGGTGGAGTGGAAATATTACCTATAGTGGTGAAAATTGGAATTTTTTTGGAGACCGTCAATCTTTACTGGCCCAACTGATTATCACGTATGAAGATGGAACCGAGAAGGTAATTACTACCAATGATACGGATTGGAAATTATTTACGGACGGACCTGTACAATATGGTAGTTTTTTCCAGGGTGAGGTCTATGATGCGAATAGGGAGTCGGCAATTGAGGGCTGGGCAACCACGGATTTTGACGATACGGATTGGAAGTCCGTTGTGGAAGTACCACTAAATGGGACTACCTATCAAGGCGAGGATTTGAGCTATGAAAATTTGGAGCTCATCGGGCAAATAGGCCAAAGTCCAGCTATCGTAAAAGAACTGACACCCATAAGTGTCGAGGAGGTAAGACCGGATGTTTTCGTGTACGACCTAAATCAAAACATGGTTGGATTTCCTGAAATAAAACTTCCTCCTGGTCAGGCTGGTGATACCATAACCTTGAGATATGCCGAAGTGAAGTATCCGGATTTAAGGGAGTACAATCCTAATGTGGGTATGGTGATGCTGGAAAATATAAGGGCAGCATTGACCCAGGATATATATATCAGGAAAGGTGGTGAAGAAACCATACGACCACGTTTCACGTTCCATGGTTTTCGTTTTTTAGAGATAACCGGAATCAACGACCCATTACCATTAGGTGATGTGAAAGGCTTGGTCGTTAGTTCAATCAAAAGTTTGGCTTCAAACTATGAAACGTCCAATGAGTTAGTGAATAAACTATGGGAAAATATTACTTGGTCGCTACGGAGTAACTTTTTGTCCATCCCTACGGACACGCCTGCGCGAAATGAACGTATGGGTTGGAGTGGGGATATCAATGTCTTTTCGGAGGCATCCACTTACTTGGCAGATGTAGACCCATTTTTAAGCAGGCACATGTTGGCTATGAGGGACATTCAAAGAGAAGACGGTAGGTTCACGGATGTTGCACCTGTAGGTGGTGGTTTTGGTGGAACCTTATGGGGAAGCGCCGGCGTTATCGTCGCATGGGAGGTCTATCAACAATATGGTGACAAGGCATTGCTGGAGGAGCATTACGACGCCATGAAAAGTTATATTAATTTTCTTAGTTCAAAAATAGAACCGGAGACTGGCGTAATCAATGAAGGGCCCTTGGGTGATTGGTTGAGCCCCGAAGGATTCAAAAATGAAGATACGGCTTTTTGGACGGCCTATCACTTACGTGATTTGGAAATTTTAGCCAAAACGGCCACCTTATTAGGGAAGGATGCGGATGCCAAAACTTTCCAAAAGGAATACGAGAAACGTAAAGAATTCTTCAATGAAACGTATGTGGATAGTAAAACAGGTAAATCCTTGCATTTAGGGAACCAAAGTATGCGCTTTGGACCACCACTGCCCGAGGATAAACGAAAAAAAGCAGGAGACTTTGTAGACACACAAGCATCATATGCTATTCCGTTGAATATGGGTGTTTTAAACGAAACGAACAAAATCAGGACTATTTCCAATTTGGTATCCGCCATTGAGCGCACCAACGAAGATGAACTTGGGGTGGTACGCCCGGAGTATTCCTTGATGACGGGCTTTATCGGTACGGCATCACTGAACCATGCCTTGTCCGAGAATGGAAAAAGTGAGGTTGCCTATCGCTTGTTGCAGCAAACCTCCTATCCTTCTTGGTTGTATTCCGTAAAAAATGGAGCAACCACAATCTGGGAGCGTTTAAATTCGTATACCGTTGAAGATGGATTTAGTGGAAACAATAGTATGAATTCATTCAATCATTATTCCTTTGGTGCTGTCGCAGCTTGGATGTACAATTATTCCTTGGGGATACAAAGAGATGAGGAAAATCCTGGCTTTAAGCATTTTGTTTTAATGCCCACGCCAGATCCTGATAAGAATATGACCTTCGCCAAAGGATATTATGATAGTATGTACGGTCGTATTGAAAGTGAATGGAGGTGGATAGAAGGTGGTTGGGATTACAACACTACTGTACCGGCTAACACTACGGCCACATTGCATTTACCTTCTGATTCAAAAAAGAAGATTACAGTCGATGGTAAAAAAATCAAAAAAGCGGGGGGGGTTCAACTCCTAGAGGATGATGGAAATAAAGTTATTTTAGAACTAGATTCGGGTAACTATAGTTTTAGGATAAATAATTAAAGCAATTGAATTCTGTGTTCACACCTATAAGAGATTTATGAATTTATAAGAAAAAAACTTTTAAAGTTTTTTCTTAGTAGAAATAAAAAAGGCCCAATACTTTGAGGATTGGGCCTTTTTTATAATATTTATGAGTTTCTACTTGAATAATTTGGGAGCAAAATCGGTCAGGTAAATTCGCCAGTTACGCCAAATATGTCCACCGTCGGTTTCTACATATTCATAGGGCATTCCTATTTCGTCCAATTGCTTCTTAAGATCTTGATTGGCTTTATATAGAAAATCTGTTTTTCCAATGGCGATATAGTATAATTCCAGACCATTTTTGTGCTGTTGTTCAAGCGTTTCGTTTATGTTATTATACACTTCTCCTGTGGCATCTTCTCTGGGCATGATGGCTGCGGAAAATAGCCCTACATAATCAAACATATTGGGGTAGTATCTTGAAATATGAAAGGAGTGAAATCCGCCCATGGATAAACCAGCAATAGCCCTATTTTCTTTATTCGCTTTCACTCGATAGTTGCTTTCAACAAATTTGATAATGTCCATAAAATATGCTTCGTACGTACCGTCCATTGTTTTCGGGGCCATAAAAACTGGCTTGTAAAATCCATCACTGCCCTTTCCAGGTGCTGCATCTTGGGTAACATTGCCATTGGGCATTGCTATGATCATTGGCTGTGCCTTTCCTTCTGCAATAAGATTGTCAATAATTTGTGAGGTACGTCCCAAGTCCATCCAAGCCTCTTCATCACCTCCGGCACCATGAAGAAGGTAGAGTACAGGATATTCTTCTTTGGAATCCTCATATCCTGGTGGGGTGTAGATGGTTATTCTGCGGTCCATGCCAAGTCCGGGTGAATCATACCATCGTTTGGCAACGGTTCCATGGGGCACATCATTTACTTTGTAACTGTCTGCCTTTCCTTTCCCAATAATAAAAATATTGGTCAGGGAAGACACATCCCTTATGACAAAGGGGTTGTTTGGATCCCTTATAGTCATACCATCTACAATGAAACTATAGTTGTACAATTCAGAGGGTAAGGTTTCGGTGGTATACGTCCAAAGGCCGTCACCATTTTTGGATAACAACTTTTTTCCGGGGGCATCCATTTCACCCATGGGAGTCTTCATTTTTGTGGTGGGCAGAAAATCCCCTGTAATGAATACGGAATCGGCCGCTGGCGCCAATAATCGAAATGTTACGCTTTTATCTTTATTTATTTCTGGTGATACAATTTCCTGTCCGCCAAATAAGGCTTCTTGTCCGTTTGATTTTAGACCTGCCAAAAGCATGACAAGGGCAATCATTATTTTTGTTTTTGTCATTTTAAAAAGTTTAGATCGAAATTATTTTAAGTCTTAGATTTTTAATATTTATTCCTGCTAAGGATGAGGTAGGTAGTTGTGAACGCAAACAAATGTATACAAAAAAAGCGCTTCCTAAAGGTAATAGTTTAATTATTGTCTCATTTTGTTACAATAATACTTTGTTTTCTACTTGTTTTGTTCGTTATTTGACACTTTAGGATTATTTGCGCGTGTAAATTGAAGACTATGGAGGAAAAGCAGGATTTTATTCAAAATTTGTCATATGATTCTGTAATATTTGGCTTTAATGGAACTCAGTTGAAAATCCTTATTTTGGAGTATCACAATACAGGATTGTTCGCGCTTCCTGGAGGATTTGTACAGATGGATGAAAACTTGGAGGACGCGGTAAAAAATGGAGTTAGGCAGCGAACCGGTATTCAGGATATTTACTTGGAACAATTCTACACCTTTGGTGGTTTAAAGCGGTCCGATCCAGCAGCAATGGATAAGATTTTAACCCAAAATAATTTGGATAAGGAACAGTACAGCTGGATGATGGGGCGATTTATTTCCATTGGTTACTATGCACTGATCAATTATGAAGATGTGACTCCTAAACCCGATGAACTTTCGGATAGTATCAACTGGTACCCGATTGATGAACTTCCAAAGTTGATGATGGACCATGAGGAAATGGTGGAAAGGGCGCTTAGGGTACTCCGCCATAATTTGGATCGGAAATTGGTAGGGACGAACCTATTGCCTCATAAATTCACAATGAAGCAATTGCAACAGGTATATGAAGCGGTATTAGGAGTGGGACTGCGACGAACAACTTTTCAAAGAAAAATGCTTTCCCTTGACATTTTGGTAAGGCATGAAAAATTGTTTCAGGGTAAAGCTCATAAAGCTCCTTATCTATATAGCTTTAAATAAAAATTGAATCAATAATTAATTAAAACAATAATGAACATGAAGAAAATAATTTTTAATGCGTTTATACTGGTTGCATTTGGCCTTGTTTTTTCTTGTAAGGAAAAAACGGAGAAAACAAATGAAATGGCAGATACGCCTGAAACTCCAGTGGAAGAAGTTAAGGACTTTGGAGGTCTTGCATTATACACCGTAAGAGATGATATGGGAACGGATGCCAAGTCAACCTTAAAGGCCGTCGCGGATGCAGGCTATGAAAATATTGAGGCCGCAGGTTATGCTGATGGTAAATTCTACAACATGACTCCTGTTGATTTTAAAGCCTACTTATCTGAAATAGGCCTTAACCCTATAAGTACACATCAGTCTAGCGTTACATTGGATAATGCGGATGAAATGATGGCAGAGGTTAAGGCTGCGGGATTTGAATATTTCGTAGTACCAGTTCCTCCTATGGGAATGTTCACCTTCAATATGGAGGAAAGAACTATGGGAATGAAAGGTACCGCTCAGGAACTAGCCGATATTTTGGATACTCTTGGGGAAAAAGCAAGCAATGCTGGCCTTAAACTCTTATATCACAATCACGATTTCGAATTTAAAAAAGGGGACGACGATGTGGTAATGATAGATTATTTACTGGAAAATTGTAATCCTGATAACGTTAACTTTCAAATGGACTTGTATTGGGTGACCAAAGCAGGCGCCGACCCAGTTGCTTATTTTGAAAAGTATCCGGGTCGTTTTAAACTTTGGCATGTAAAGGATATGGATGATCAGGGGAGATTTGCTCCTGTTGGTACAGGAACCATTGATTTTGGTAGAATTTTAGAGAAGAAAGAGCTTTCCGGTATGGAATATTATATGGTGGAACAGGATATGACATTTGATGGACTAAAACCTTTGGAAGCCATAAAGATTAGCCATGAAGGGTTGAAGGAAATCGGATTTGAGTAATCCTTCAAGATGAAACGGAAAACTTTTATTAAAACTACGGCCGCATTCGCAGCTGCTACGACCATAAATCCCTTGGCCTCCTGTAAACTGGATAAAAAGAAAATGTCCGAAGATTTGCCACTTGAACCTGTTCGAAAGAATTGGGCCGGTAACTATGTGTACAAGGCAAAAGATTTACATGAGCCGAAGACCACTTCAGAGGTTCAAACCTTGATCAAGGAACTGGATGCTCAAAAAGCCTTAGGATCTAAACACTGTTTCAACAACATTGCCGATAGTCCTATGAACCAAATCTCCACCAAACATTTAAATGGTGTCATCGATTTGGATGAGGAAAAAATGACCGTTACCGTTGGTGCAGGTGCTAAATACGGTGATTTTGCCCCTGAATTACATGAAAGGGGATATGCTTTGCATAACTTGGCCTCTCTGCCACATATTTCGGTTGCGGGAGCATGTGCGACGGCAACACATGGTTCTGGCGTTAAAAACGGAAATTTAGCAACTGGAGTGGCTGCCATTGAATTGGTCAATGGCAATGGAGAAATTATAATGCTAAAAAGGGGAGACGAAGCCTTTAACGGTGCTGTAGTAAATCTCGGAGCCTTGGGTATTATCACCAAAATGACCTTGGATATCCAAAAGACATTTGATGTTCGACAGGATGTCTTTCAAGAACTTCCCTTGGAATCCCTGAAGGAAAATTTTCATGCTATTTTATCGGGTGGTTACAGCGTAAGTCTTTTTACGGACTGGCAGGATCAAAAAATAAGTCAGGTGTGGGTGAAAAGACGGACCGATGAAGAAGTTAAGGATTTAGGTAACGATTATTTTGGAGCCAAAGCGGCTACAAGAAACCTGCATCCAATTACGGAATTGTCTGCTGTGAATTGCACGGATCAAATGGGTGTTTCTGGACCTTGGTACGACCGACTTCCGCATTTTAAAATGGGTTTCACGCCCAGTAGCGGTGAAGAATTACAATCGGAGTTTTTTGTACCTGAAGATCAAGCACTTGATGCCATATTGGCCCTGGAAAAAAAGAGAGACCTAATTTCCCCGCAATTGATGATTACTGAAATACGTACCATAGCGGCAGATGATTATTGGATGAGCCCATGTTATCAACAGGATTGTGTTGCCATTCATTTCACATGGAAACAAAACCCCAAGGAAGTTGGGGAGCTGGTAACCATGATAGAAAATGAACTGGAGCCTTTTCAGTTCAGGCCACATTGGGGGAAAATCTTTAACGTTGACCCCGAGGTGTTGGCCTTAAGATATAGTAAGTTTTCGGATTTTCTAGCTCTGGCGAAACAGCACGATTCCGATGGAAAATTCAAAAATGATTATTTGAACAAGAATTTATATCAAGCCTAAAAAATATTGAAACAATGAAAAAACTAACTCTTAAAATTTGCATGCTTCTATTATCGGTTTCCATTTCCATGGTGGCCCAAGAAGTGAAGACCGGAATGGATGTGGCGGTTACGAACACCAATAATGGAAAGGTCCGCGGGTATATACAAAACGATATTTTTACATATAAGGGAATTCCTTTTGGTAAGGCCGAAAGGTTTGAGGCCGCTGTAAAACCAGAACCATGGGAGGGTATTCGTAGTTCTACGATGTATGGACCAGTGGCCCCTTTGTTAACACCAACAACAACGGTCAATGATGAGGCGGAATTTGTTTTTGACCATGATTGGGGATATACCAATGAGGACTGTTTAAGTTTGAACGTTTGGACCCCAAGTATATCGGACACTAAAAAAAGACCGGTACTATTTTGGATTCACGGGGGTGGATTCACTTCGGGGTCAAGTCATGAACTACCGTCTTATGATGGTGAAAATCTGAGTAAAAAAGGAGATGTAGTCGTTGTGTCCATTAATCATCGTTTGAATGTTTTAGGGTTCTTGGATCTTTCGGCCTATGGGGATAAATACAGTCATTCCGCCAACAACGGCATGTTAGATATCGTTTTGGCCTTGGAATGGGTCAAGGACAATGTTGCCAATTTTGGGGGCGATCCAAATAATGTAACCATTTTTGGCCAATCTGGTGGTGGTGCCAAGGTAAATACTTTAATGGCCATGCCCAAGGCCGAGGGTTTGTTCCATAAGGCTATTAATCAGAGCGGATCTTTTAGAAGTTCTATTTTGGAAAAAGAGGATACCCAGTCCATAGCGTCCGAAACCTTATCCATTTTAGGGTTGGATGAGGCCTCTGTGGATAGCATTCAGAATATTCCTTTTGAAGTATTGTCCGAAGCAAGTAGCAAGGCTTTAAGAATTACGGCCGAAAAAATGAGGGCTGCTGGCAAACCGGCTATAGGTTTTGGTCTTAGTTGGGGACCTAGCCTGGATGGAACGGATTTACCCCATCAGGTAAATTCCAACAAGGCCATGGAAATGTCCAAGGAAATACCACTATTGATTGGAACGGTAAAAAACGAATTTGCCCCTTTTACTACGATGCAATTGGTAAATGCTTCTGAAGAAGATATTATGAAACAGATTAAGGAACGCTATAAAGAAAATGCCGATGCCTATATAAAGGCCGTGAAAAAAGCATACCCCAACGATACAGACCCCAAAGATCTTTTGGACGTGGATACGATGTTCAGACCTGGAGCCGTGGTGCAGGCGAACGAAAAATCTGCTTTAAAGGGCGGAGCGGATGTTTATATGTATTTGTTTACCTGGCAGTCCCCAGTTTTCAATGGAAAATACAAGGCCTTGCATTGTATGGAATTACCATTTGTATTTGATACGGTGGATTTGGCAAATCAAATGACCGGAGGAGGCGAAGAGGCCCATCAACTGGCCGATAAAATGAGTAGCGCTTGGATCAATTTTGCCAAGACGGGGAATCCCAATGCAGCTAGTTTGCCGGAATGGCCTGTATACAATGAAACGAATACGGCTACGATGCATTTTAACGTAACCTGTGAGGTAAAACCTCAAATGGACAAGGAATTGTTTGAAATTGTAAGTGGAAATTAGAAAAAATAATACCAAAATTCAGGGAGTATGAACTTTTGAGTGTACAGACCATTACAACCCTTGTGCTCTGCCATTTTAGATGCCTGCCGATATGACTACCGTCGAAACCCAGTTTGAAGATGTGCCAAGGGATATGATCCCGTATACGGATTCTGAAGGGAATGTTTATGATTTTGCCTTTGGACTAAATTGGAATGGACCTATTTCAGACGAAAGAGTGTCTACATATAAATAGGAAGTTTATTTAATGGCCCTCAATACTTAGAATTGAGGGCTTTCCATTTTTAAAAAATTCCATATTCCATTAAACCCTTTACTTTTTTCTTCGTCTAAAGAACAACTAAACAAATAAAAACCAATAATAGGTTCAAAATGAAAATGACCACAGGACTTTATATGAGAATTATTCATCGGTATTTAGGCTTCTTCTTGGCCGGTATCATGGGTATGTACGCCATTAGCGGGATTATCATGATTTTTAGAAATACTGATTTTTTAAAAAAAGAAGTAATCGTTGAAAGGCAATTAGGGCCTAATTTAAGTGTAGAGCAATTAGGACCGCAATTAAAAATGAGAGTAAATGTGGATAAGACTGAGGGAGACATAATTTATTTTGGAGAAAGTACCTATAACACAGAAACAGGTCTTGCGGTTGTTAAAAGGAAAGAATTGCCAATTATTCTACAGAAAATGGAACATTTGCATAAAGCCACTACGGATAGTCCCGTGTATTGGTTGAATATATTCTTTGGTTTATCCCTATTGTTCTTCGTAGTATCCGCCTTTTGGATGTTTTTGCCAAAAACCTCGGTTTTTAAAAAAGGAATCTACTTCTCCTTAGCGGGTATTGTCTTGACCCTGATTATCTTATTTATTTAATACATTAGAAGAAAGTGGGGCAAACAAAGCGAGAGAAAATAACATAAACTTCAACTAAAAAGGGTCAGTCTCTAAAAAGGTCCAACCGTATATTTGAAATTATACACTTATTTGAGATAGTGTCTTTTATTGCCCTTAAATTACATCTCTTTTATTATTGGTATAGTAACGACGCTGAGTTCTTCCTTGAAAAATAGTAAATCCTTTTGTAGGTTGATGTTTTCAGGAAATATATCCGTTTGAAACAAATCCTGATAATAAGCAATTCCATTAAACAAATTACTTTTAAAAGCCTCCCATTTCTTGATTTGTTTGGTTGTAACTTCTTCTGAAATAGTTTCTATTTCATTTTTTAAATAATCCACATATATTTTCAATTCTTTGACAAACATGTTTGGGCGATGCAGGGTGTGGAGCACAGACCCGTTTCCATAAATATGTTGCATCATTTTTGAAAGTGACACTTCCTTGTCGAAATACGCCATATTAGGTCCTGGACAAATAACCACACCTTGTTTCTGTCCTTTTATTTCAATATCGTTTTCCAAAAAAGATGCATTGGCCAAACCTACACAAAGGCAGGCCTTTTCAGTTATTTTAACTTTGGCGTTTTCATAGGTATTTCGGGGGATTTCAAATCGGTTAGCTTCTAATTCCTGAAGTTTCACGTCCTGATACTTTTTTGAAGCTGTACAAACACCCTTTAAATCCAACTCTTTGCTCAACGCCAAATATTTTTTTGGACAGGAACTCCCAGCTTTATTGTTGTCAATACGTTTTTGTCTATGGTACTCATTTGTACTCCCTTTAATGGTGTTAAAAGGAATTCCCAAAGGTGAAATATTGCTTAAATACAAATCTTTTTCTTTGGCATCAGCTAATAATGTTCTAGTTTTATTATCTACTGAGGTGGCTTCCGGAACCAATAAAAATGGGCTTCCCCAACCTACAGAATCAACTTGGTAATTTTCAAGTAAAAAGTCGTGTTCATCTGCCGTGCCGACACCTCCCTGTACGGTAATCTTCAAATCTAAAGGCTGTACAGGAACTTCCATCCCCTTCTGAAGCAGCCCTTTTGTAAGAACCTTGTGTGTGTCTTCAATTAATTCTGCTTTTTTATTTTTGAACTCTTCTAAAATAGGACCCAACAAAAAGCCTTCTGTTGCAAAAGCATGTCCGCCACAATTTAAACCGGATTCAATCCTATATTCTGAAACCCAAAGTCCTTTTTTTGCCAAAAATTTACCTTGAATGGTTGCTGAACGATAATCACTGACCTTAAGAATAATCTTCTTTTTTAATCGGTGGTTTCTATCAGGAAAGAAATCTTTGAAATTTTCAAAGTAACTATACAATCTAGGGTTCATTCCTGCCGAAAGTACTACTGAAGAGTTTAGTCTACTATTGGCAAAACCCCGGAGTGAGGCATGGGCGTCGTTAAATTCAATAGGCAATTGCTCATTATTGACAAAGTTGTCCTTATCAACTTTTGTCATGATATTCACATCAATATCTCCCGCTTTTAAATGCGCTTCTAAAAAGTTTTCTATGTCGTCCTTAGGCGCTGAACCTTCATTCATTAAATTGGAAAGTCCTTCCCTTATACTGGATGTATTGGGCAAGGTAGTAATGAAACGTTCCAATGCCAATTTACTTTCAGCTAATTCTTTTTTAAATTTTGAGAATTTTTCCTTAACAATGGTATCCACTAAGTTTAAATAGGAAGTTATACGCTTGGCACGATAATCCTGTGCTTTTTTTGAAATTTCTTGATATGGAAGATTGAACTTTTTACTATAGAACGAATTCATTTGTTCTATGAGCTCATCGTCAATAATAGATATTACAGAAGAAATTCCATGGTGGGCCACACGTATTGGACTGTCTATGGTATACGCTAATCCCATTACTGGAATATGAAAGGTGTGTATTGATTCAGGCAAAACCATTTTTTAAATTAAACAAAACACAAATGTGACCTTTATTCTTTAACTAAAACCTGACATATGTCATAGCTCATATTTTTTAAACTGTATAAATCCTGTGAGAAATTTAAATAGGAAAACTTAACACGGAACTGGACATTAATCATAACAAAGTCGGGAATGAAGAAAGTTGCACCGTAAAATTATTTAAACGTAACATTTATTGGGTAAAGCCCATTCGGAGTGAGGATTTGAAAGATTGGACCAGTTTGATTTTCTTATGGCTATCGCAACCAAACCCCAAAAATAGATTGCTGAATTTTAAAGAAATTATAAACGGAATAGAATTAGGTAGGGAATATTTTATGAATAGCATTAAGAATGTGATGTGCCCAAGCCTTAAAAACAAAAAAAAGTCGTGACAACTGTCACGACTTTTCTAATTGTAAGTACTCGAGGCGGGACTTGAACCCGCACGACCAGATGGTCACAGGATTTTAAGTCCGGCGTGTCTACCAATTCCACCACTCGAGCCTAATACCTATCGACAGGTATTGGTATAAAAAAACGCTGAAACCAGCGTCTCTGAGCGAAAAACGGGATTCGAACCCGCGACCTCCACCTTGGCAAGGTGGCGCTCTACCAACTGAGCTATTTTCGCAAGTTTAAAGAACGTACATCTATTAAAAGATGCGGATGCAAATTTAATACAATTCTATAAATGTCAAAGTAAAAAAAGCAAAAGAATAATTTTAATTAGGAGGTCGCTTTCTTCTTTTTTGAGAGTAAGCGTTTTATCTCATTGAGTTTCATTAATGCCTCCACGGGTGTCAGGGTATCAATGTCCAAATGGAGTATTTCCTCTTTGATTTCCTCTAGTAAAGGATCATCCAGATTAAAAAAGCTTAATTGCATTTCATCGGGTGCGGAAACCATTTTCTCAGTAAGTTCTTCACTGGAGTGCGACTTCTCCAGTTTTTTTAGAATCTTATTCGCCCTTGAAATTACTTGCTGGGGCATACCGGCCATTTTTGCCACATGGATGCCAAAACTGTGCTCACTTCCACCCGAAGTCAATTTTCTTAGAAAAAGAACATTATCCTTGAGCTCCTTAACGGAAACATTGTAATTCTTTATGCGCCCAAAAGTAGCCGCCATTTCATTTAATTCATGATAGTGGGTGGCAAACAAAGTTTTTGCCCTGGCAGGATGTTCATGCAAGTATTCCGAAATGGCCCATGCAATGGAAATACCGTCATAAGTACTAGTACCTCGTCCTATTTCATCTAAAAGGACCAAACTTCTATCAGAAAGGTTGTTTAGGATAGATGCAGTCTCGTTCATCTCCACCATAAAAGTGGATTCCCCCATAGAGATATTGTCACTGGCACCGACCCGTGTAAAAATTTTGTCTACGTAGCCAATTTGAGCAGAGTCTGCCGGTACAAAACTCCCCATTTGGGCTAATAGGACAATCAATGCGGTTTGTCTAAGAATAGCGGATTTACCACTCATGTTTGGACCGGTTATCATGATAATTTGTTGGTTGCTACGGTCCAGCGTAACATCATTGGCAATATAGGCCTCTCCCAAGGGTAGTTGTTTCTCTATCACAGGATGCCTTCCATTCTTTATGGTAATGTCCGTGGAATCATTTAATTCCGGAGCTACATAGTTATTCTCCTTGGCCAATTGGGTAAAACCACATAAACAGTCCAATTGGGCAATAAGTTGTGCATTATTCTGTACGGGTTCAATGTACTCTTGCATCCAAACGATAAGCTGCGAGAACAACTGTTGTTCCAAGGAAGTGATACGTTCTTCCGCACCAAGAATTTTTGCTTCGTATTCCTTGAGTTCCTCGGTAATGTATCTTTCGGCACTCACTAAGGTCTGTTTTCGAATCCAAGTTTCGGGAACTTTATCTTTATGGGTGTTCCTAACCTCTATATAATATCCAAATACATTGTTTGATGCTATTTTTAAGGAAGAAATTCCTGTGGCTTTAGTTTCTCGCTCCAACATCTGGTCCAAATAATCCTTACCACTTGTGGCCAGTCCTCGTAATTCATCCAGTTCCTTGGAAAACCCTTTCGCAATCACGCTACCCTTCAAAAGATTAACGGGCGCTTCTTCGTTGAGCATTTCCTTAATTTTATTGCGCAGTAAATCACAGGATTGCAATTTATCACCAATTAATGCCAATGCATCGTTCTTGGAATTCGATGCGATTTGTTTTATAGGAAGAATAGCCTCTAAGGAATTTTTGAGCTGTACAACCTCTTTCGGGTTAACCTTGCCTGTTGAGATTTTGGAAATCAACCGTTCCAAATCTCCCATGTGCTTTATACTTCCTTGTAATTTGTCCAAAATACCCTCGTTATCGGATAAATGGGTAACAACTTGATGCCTACTTTTAATTTTTTGGACATTTTTTAGCGGAAGGGCCAACCAACGCTTAATCATCCTACCGCCCATTGGGGAAATCGTTTTGTCGATTACATCCAATAAGGTTACTGCATTTTCATTGTAGGAATGGTATAGTTCAAGATTTTTTATCGTGAAACGATCCATCCATATGTATTCATCCTCAGCTATCCGCTGTAAGGTGTTTATATGTTGTAGTTGCCTATGTTGGGTTTCGGATAGATAATGCAGGACAACGCCAGATGCAATAATTCCATGTTTTAAATAATCAATTCCAAACCCTTTTAGCGACTTGGTCTTGAAATGGGTGGTAAGATTTTCTAAGGCATAATCCTCCTGAAACACCCAATCTTCCATAAAAAAAGTATGGAATTGGTTTCCAAATATTTCCGAAAATTCCCTTTTGTGGGCTTTGGAAATTAGCACTTCATTTGGGGAAAAGTTTTGAAGTAGTTTATCTATCTGTTCTTCATTGCCTTCCGAGGTTAAAAATTCCCCAGTGGAAATATCAACAAAGGCGACTCCAAGCTTCTTTCTGCCAAAATGAACGGCACATAAAAAGTTATTACTTTTTGCATTTAGGATATCATCATTTAAGGCAACCCCGGGAGTAACCAATTCGGTCACCCCTCTTTTAACAATGGTCTTTGTTTGTTTGGGGTCTTCCAACTGGTCACAAATAGCAACTCGTTGACCCGCCTTAACCAATTTGGGCAAATAGGTATTCAGTGAATGGTGTGGAAAACCCGCAAGTTCGGTTCTGTCTCCTCCATTGTTTCTGTGGGTAAGAATTATACCAAGAATTTTAGAAGCTTTGACGGCATCTTCTCCAAAAGTTTCGTAAAAATCACCAACACGGAACAATAACAAGGCATCAGGATACTTAGTCTTGATTGTGTTGTATTGTTTCATCAACGGAGTTACCTTTTTTGTCTTTCCTTTTGTCGCCACTTGTTTTATCTACCTATTTTTGTTGACCAGTTACGAATATATAGCATTCCAAATGCTATTTGAATTTTTGTTGATATTTAAGGTTGATAGTTGAAAAGTATCTAGATGAGAAAATTAAAGAATGAAGAATTGGGCAGATTGGATGTGAAGGAATTCAAAAACTCCGATAAAGTTCCCGTGTGTATTGTGTTGGACAATATACGTAGTTTAAACAATATAGGGTCAGTATTTAGAACCTCCGACGCTTTTCTTGTCGAAAAAATATACCTCTGCGGTATAACCGCAAAACCTCCACATAAGGATATACATAAAACAGCGCTTGGGGCAACCGAAAGTGTAGCGTGGGAATATGTTGAGGATATTATGGAACTCACGCAAGAGCTTAAATTACAGGGATATCGAAACATGGCGATTGAACAGACGGAAGGTGCAAGAATGCTCAATGAATTTAAACCAAATTTAACAGAAAGGTATGCATTGATTTTTGGAAATGAAGTAAAGGGAGTACAGCAGAAGGTGGTCGATGTTTGTGACACTGTTCTAGAGATACCTCAATTTGGGACCAAACACTCCTTAAATATTGCAGTAAGCGTAGGGGTCGTGATTTGGGATTTTTGGTCCAAACTGCAAAAATAAAAAAGCCCGGCATTGCCGGGCTTTGTGTATAGTTTGAGTTAGTTAGTTTCTCATTAGAGGCTACCAAGAAAGTAAAATCATTTCTATTGTGCAAGTAATTAGCCAAAATTGTGTTAATTCCTTTGTAGGAGAGCAAAGTCGGTGATGTGCTTTAATAGAGTTTGATAGTCTATCTTATTGTTGACAAAATCAAGGTTGGATACGTCTATAACCAATTGATTCTGTTTTGGATAGGTTTTTAGAAAGTCCAGATAGCCACGATTTATATTCTCTAGATATACTGCATCGATACGCTGTTCATAATCCCTACCTCTTTTTTTAATTTGTTCCAAGAGGCGCTCCGTTGTTTGGTACAGATAAACGTAAATTTTCGGTTTTTTGACCTCCTTGTACATGAAGTTGAAAATCTTACGATACAACGCAAATTCCTCTTTTTGTAAGGTTACTTTGGCGAAAATAAGTGACTTGAAGATGTCATAATCACTGACCATAAAATTCTTGAATAGATCAAATTGGTTGGTGTCATCGGTATACTGCTGATAGCGGTCCGCTAAGAAGGACATCTCGAGGGGAAATGCATAACGTGATTGATCTTTATAGAAATTGGGTAGAAAGGGGTTTTCCGCAAAACGTTCCAAAATCAATTTAGCATTAAAATCCTCTGAAATTTTAGTTGCTAAGCTGGTTTTACCCGCTCCAATATTACCTTCAATGGCGATGAATTGAGTATCGGAGAATAGCTCAACCTTATTTTTAAAGAGTTTAATCGGTAGTTTGGTCACTTCGCTTTTATCCCGGGTTTCTTGTAATAAATTCCTAGTATCCTTATTAACAATGGGGTGATAAAATTGGGGGGCAATATCGGCCAGTGGCTTAAGTACAAACTTTCGTTCCGCCATTCTGGGATGGGGAATGGTTAAAACGTCATTATCAATTACCTCATTTCCAAGATATATGATGTCAAGGTCAATAACTCTACTTTGATACCCCTCTTCAATAGACCTTACCCTACCCATTTGTTTTTCAATCTTCAGTAATTCTTGCAAAATAGAAGGTGCGGACAAGGAGGACTCCACCATGAGACATGCATTAAAAAAATCGGCCGATTCGAAGCCCCAAGAAGGAGTTTTGTAAACTGGAGAAACGGTAGTAACTTCTCCTATACGCTCTCCAATGTGGAAAATAGCATTTTGTAAGTTACTTTGTCTTTGGTTCAGATTACTGCCAATAGATAAATATAGGGTTTGAGTTTCAGACATAATATGAGGGCAAAATAACTAAAACAAATTCACATTAGTTATCTTTGCAGGCTAATAAAAATTGCTCTTGCATGAATTTTTTAAGAAACTTTTTGGCTGCTATTCTTGGTAGTTTGGTTGCCTTCGGAATTGTCTTTGTCATGTTCTTCATATTTATATCCCTTATAGGGAGTGGTGAGGATGCAGTAAATGTTAAGAACAATTCTGTTTTGGAGATTCAATTGCAACGCCCTATTGCCGATTATACAGGTAGTAGTGATATAAACCCCTTATCTGGCTTATTTGAGGAATCGCAAGGTCTTGATGAAATTTTACATGCCATTACGGTTGCTAAGGATGATGAGAGAATTAAAGGAATAAGTATCAACAACAATTTTTTACTGGCAGGGCTCGCGCAGACCCAAACATTGCGTAAAGTTTTAAAGGAATTTAAGCAGAAAGATAAGTTTATATATACCTACGGGGATTTTTATTCCCAGAAAGATTATTATTTGGCCAGTGTAGCGGATTCCGTATTTCTGAACCCAGTTGGGGTATTGGATTTTAGGGGGCTTTCTTCCGAAGTTTTGTACTACAAGGATTTACAGGAAAAAACAGGAGTAAAGATGGAGGTTATTCGTCATGGAAAATATAAAAGTGCCGTGGAACCTTATTTAGAAAATGAAATGAGCGAAGCGAACAGAACGCAAATCAAGGAGCTGATACAATCGCTATGGAATTCAATGATTTCCGATATTTCCGAGGATAGGGGGCTAACGGTCGATAATCTCAATATAATCGCCGATACCTTGGGTGGAAGGTTGCCAAGATATGCCAAACAAAACCAATTAATAGATGACATTCTTTTTTACGATGAATATGAGCGTAAAATAGCGTATGCTTTGTCCGAAAGTGAAAATGAGGATATTAATTATATTACGCTCGACGAATACACAAAATATTCCAGCAAGAAAGAGGTAAAGTCCGGAAAGGACAAAATCGCAGTAATTTTTGCACAAGGGGAGATATTTTATGGCGAAGGCGGACCGGATGTCATAGGTCAGGGAATAATCAATAAAGCCCTTATAAAGGCTAGAGAAGATGAAAAAGTGAAAGCCATAGTATTACGGGTTAACTCGCCTGGAGGAAGTGCACTTACGTCGGATATTATTTGGCGGGAAGTCGAACTCGCAAAAGCGGTGAAACCTGTGGTAGTCTCTATGGGGAATGTAGCGGCCTCTGGAGGGTATTATATTGCAGCAGGGGCTACTAAGATATTTGCGGAGCCAACTACTATTACGGGTTCCATTGGTGTATTCGGTACTATTCCGAATCTTCACGGGTTATCTGAAGAAATAGGCATAAATGCAGAGCAGGTGGGAACCAACAAAAATTCCATAGAATACTCATTTTTTGAACCGATGAGTGAAACATTCAGAAATCAGGTTCAGGAAAGTATAGAGGATACCTACCAAACTTTTTTGGCTCGAGTTTCTGATGGAAGAAATATGTCTATGGCTCAAGCGGACAGTATTGCCCAAGGTAGAGTTTGGAGTGGTGTTGATGCAAAACGATTAGGATTGGTAGATGAATTGGGAACCTTAGAGGATGCAATCGAAGAGGCAGCTATTTTGGCGGAGATCGAAAGTTATGGAATTAGAAAATATCCTAAGTACAAATCCGGATTCGAAAGATTTATGGAAGATATATCCGGTGCGGGGGCAAAAGCTAAGGATAACCTAATAAAACAAGAAATTGGCGAAGAGGCCTACAAGGTTTTAAAGGAAGTGAAATCCTTTATGAACCAAAAAGGGGTTCAGGCAAGAATGCCCTTCATCCTGAACATAGATTAACATGCTTCACAAGGACAAATTAATTGCCCGAAGAATTTACCTGTATTTAGGGGCGCTGTTTATTACCTCCTTGGTGGTTTCCAATCTTATATTTCAAAAATTTTTCTATTGGCAACCGTTCGGGGATGTACGTATTTTTGGAGCCCCATTGTTCGAGATATCCGTTGGGATTCTACCCTATCCCGTTACCTTTTTGATTACGGATTTAATTTCGGAAATTTTTGGAAAGAAAAAAGCGAATCAAATTGTTGTAGCCGGAATTTTTGCATCATTTTTTTCTTTACTTATTGTCTATACGGCCAACGGTGTACCCGCAACGGTCTGGTCTCCTGTAAATAATGAACTCTTTACATCGGTATTTGGAAATACCATTATTGCTGTTTTTGCCTCTATGATGGCCTATTTATTAGCGCAATTTGTAGATATACAGATTTATCATTTCTGGAAAAACCTTACTAAGGGTAAATATTTATGGTTACGTAACAACTTTTCAACTTTTTCGTCTCAGCTAATCGATACCTTTACCGTGGTGTTACTACTGTGTTCTTTCGGCGAAATCCCATGGGATCGTTTCACGGGTCTGGTAATCAGCGGATTTATTTTTAAGATAATTATAGCACTTCTAGACACTCCTTTCCTCTATTTCTTCGTATATATAATGAGGAAACGTTTTAAGTTAAGCTTAAATCAAGAAATTGATTTGGACGCATAATATTAAGACCAATTTCCTGTTTTAAGAGTATCAATGTTCTTGTATGAAATACCCAATTGTAAAAAGGTAAAAAACTATTGGCATTCACCCATGAACATTGGGCTCGATAATACAAATCGACATTGAAAAAATAACAAATAGGAGTACATGAAAAAGAAGGTTTTAAAGATAGTTGGAATAGTACTGTTACTGGTTTTAGGACTACTTGTGGCAATCCCGTTTTTTCTGGAAGCCAAAATAGGAGATATAATCAGAAATAATGTTAATAATTCCGTCAATGCCACATTGGATTTTTCCGATGCTGATTTAAGTCTGATCAGTAGTTTTCCCAATGCTGAGGTAAGTTTAAAGGATGTAAGCCTTATAAACAAAGCGCCATTTGAGGGGGACACCCTTTTCGCATCCCAGGAAGTTTCTTTATCCATGGGAATTATGCAATTATTCAAATCCAGCGGCGATCCTATTTCCATTACAAAATTGAAGGTAGAAAATGCCTTACTACATATTAAAGTTGATGAAGATGAAAATGCCAATTATGATATAGCCAAAGCCGCAGAATCTGTAACTGCTACGGAACCTTCTGCAGCGGATGGATTTACGTTCAATATGGAATCCTATGAAATAAACAATTCCAAAATATTATATGATGACTTTGCTACTGGTATACACTTGGAAGTTTTGGAAATGAGCCATTCGGGAACCGGAGATTTATCCTTGGAAAATTCAGAATTGGATACCCATACAGATGCCTTGGTTTCCTTTGAAATGGATAGCACTAATTATCTAAATAAAAATAAGGTCCAATTGGATGCTTTGATTGGGGTTGATTTGAACCAAAATAAATATTCGTTTTTAAAGAACAAAGCTCTTGTAAATCAACTACCCTTGGTTTTTGAAGGGTTCGTAAAAGTGAACGAGGACAGCCAGGAAATGGATATAAGTTTTAAGACACCTTCTTCTGATTTTAAAAATTTCTTGGCCGTAATCCCCGAAACATATTCCAAAAATATTTCTAATGTCACTACAACTGGGGATTTTATGGTGCAAGGGAATTTTAATGGTGTGGTGGACGATACGCATATTCCAAAATTTAATATCAAGATAAATTCAAATAATGCATCTTTTAAGTATCCGGACCTTCCCAAAGCCGTCAAGAATATTTTTATTGATGTGGTGGTGAATAATACGACGGGAATCGCTGAAGATACTTATTTGGATATTAATAACGCCTCGTTTATGATTGATGATGATCGGTTTAACTTGACATCTAAAATTACCGAGTTAATGGGTAATACCCGTGTTAATGCCCATGTGGACGGAAAAATGAACTTGGCCAACTTGGAAAAAGCTTATCCTGTACCTGCCGGCCTTAGTCTAAAAGGATTGTTGAACGCGGATATAACAACGGCCTTTGATATGGCCACCATTGAGCAAAAACAATATGAGAATACCAAGACAGCGGGGCAAATGACCCTAACTGGATTCGAATATAACTCGGAGGAGATACCTAATCCGGTAGTCTTGAATTCGACCTCTGTTTCTTTTAACCCTAAAACGGTTACGTTGAAAGAAATGAAAGGGGCTACTGGTAATACCGATTTTCAAGTAACGGGTACTATAGATAATTTTTTGGGATACCTTTTTAATGATGAAAATATTGAAGGTAATTTCAACTTGGTCTCCAACACTTTCGCTTTGAATGATTTTATGGTCGATGAGAGCGACACATCTTTGGAAAATACTTCTAGTGGCTCACAGGAATCGACCGAAAAGATAAAAATACCATCTTTCTTGGATGCCAATTTTGCTGCTTCCGCCAATACCGTGATTTATGATAATATCACCCTTAAAAATGTAAAGGGAAATTTAAAGATCAAGGATGAAAAAGCGACCTTAAGTAATATGACATCCTCTTTATTTGATGGTAAGGTTGCCTTTAATGGTGAAGTTTCTACCAAACAGGATACTCCAACTTTTGCTATGAAATTGGCATTAGATCAATTGGAACTGAAAGAAAGTTTTGAAGCCCTCGAATTATTTCAAGTCTTGGCTCCAGTGGCTCGAATTCTCAAAGGTAAATTGAGTTCCGACATTTCTTTGTCAGGTAACCTAACGGATGATTTTACTCCGAACCTACTTTCATTGACTGGTGATATTTTAGCGGATATCGTTACTAGAGAAATTAGTGCGGAAAAGGCACCGGTATTATCGGCCTTGGATTCTAAACTGGATTTTATCAATTTGGAAAAACTAAACCTCAGAGAACTAAAGACCAAGTTATCTTTCAAAGATGGATTAGTGTCCGTAAAACCTTTTACCATTAGTTATCAGGATATTAAAATTAATATAGACGGTAACCATACCTTCGACCAAAAAATGGATTATAAGGCCACGATGCAGGTGCCTGCAAAATACCTTGGAAAGGATATTAATAATTTAATCGCAAGGATAAACGATAGTGCTTTGGATAGTCTTACTATTCCTGTTACGGCCAATATTGGAGGTGTTTACAACAGCCCAAATGTTTCTACAGATTTAACTTCTGGTATAAAAAACCTGACGAACCAACTGGTTGAAATTGAGAAACAGAAATTGGTAAACAAAGGGAAAGAGAAGGCCAAAGATTTGATTGGAGGTATTTTATCTAATTCAACTAAGAAGGATTCTACCGGCGGTGATAATAACAAGCCTGGGGCAAAAGAGGTGTTGGGAGGAATACTCAAGGGCAGTAAAAATACCGATTCAACAAGGGTCAAAACAGATACGGTTACGACAACTCCAAAGAAAGAGGAAGCAGTAAAAGAAGCCGCTAAGGATGTTCTAAAAGGATTATTTGGAAAGAAAAAAACGGAAGCTGAAACCAAAAAGGATACAGTTAATTAATTGTAAGGCCAACGTAGTAGCCTTCGCTTCCCCGAATATTGAATACCGTATTGTCCTCAAAGATGAGGTACTGTCCCTTAATTCCCTTAAGTGTGCCCAAGTACTCGGGATTTTTATCCAGATTTAGACTCTTTACTTTTTCTGGAAATTGTAGTACAGGAAATTCTAAATTGGTTTCCGTATTATTTTCAATGAAATAGGGGAGTGCCTCTTTGGGAATATAGGACTTTAATTTATTCCGCCATGATACCAAATCTTGATCTTCTATAGTATTGGTCAACATTTTACGCCAGTTGGTTTTATCCGAAACATGGTCTTTTAAGGCCACCTCCGTAATTCCTGCAAGATAGCGATTGGGAACCTCTACAATTTCTATGGCCTCATGTGCTCCTTGGTCGATCCAACGTGTGGGTATTTGTGTTTTTCTGGTAACTCCAACCTTTATATTGCTAGAATTCGCCAAATAAACTATATGGGGTTGCAACTGAACTTTCTTTTCATACTCCAAATCGCGGTCCTCCTTACCTAAATGTGCTGTGCTCAACTCTGGTCGCATTATCCAGTCTCCTGCAGATGGTATGTCAAAAAAGCAGGACTTACAAAACCCTTGGCGGTATATAGGCCTATCATTCCCACAATTTAAGCATTGATGCTTTATCAGCTCAATCTTTAATTGGTTGTTCAGGACTTGGTTCATATTCAGATAATCAGATTCAAATACCAAATAATATTGAATGGGACTTCCAATTTCAGTTTGCATTTTTCGTAGAACACCCTCGTACTGCATAGTTGAACGCTATTAATATTTCAATTTGAAAATGATAGGGATATGACCTATTTTTAGGCGTTAAAGATACCCAAAAATGTCCATTCCACTGTTTAACTCTATTGCCTCTTGGCTGCTTAAAAAGCGCTATCATCAGATAGAACTTTTTTTAAAGTATCCAGAGGAAGTGCAAGAAGAGGTCTTATTAAACCTTTTGGAGTTTGCAGAGGATACCGAAATTGGACGTCAATATGATTTTGAAACGATTAATAACTATTCCACGTTCAAGGAACGTTTACCCGTAGTCTCCTATGAGGAGTTTGAACCAATAATAGAGCGGACTAGAAAAGGGGAGCAGAACTTGTTCTGGCCCACAACCGTAAAGCTCTTCGCTAAAAGCAGTGGAACTACGAATGCCAAGAGTAAGTTCATTCCTGTGAGTTCAGAGGCATTGGAAGATTGTCATTATAAATCCGGGAAGGATTTACTTTGTTTGTATTTGAATAATAACGAGAATTCGCAGCTTTTTACGGGCAAGAGTTTGCGGTTGGGAGGTAGCAAGGAACTATACGAGGATAATGGTTCATTCTTTGGAGATCTATCCGCCATATTAATAGATAATATGCCCTTGTGGGCGGAGTTTAGTAGTACACCCAGTAACAGGATTTCCCTGATGAGTGAATGGGAAACAAAATTGGATGCTATAATTAAGGAGAGTATAAAAGAAAATGTAACGAGTTTAGCGGGAGTACCTTCTTGGATGCTGGTTTTGTTGAACAATGTACTTCAGGAAACCGGAAAGGATCATCTTTTTCAGGTTTGGGAAAATCTCGAGGTTTATTTTCATGGTGGGGTAAGTTTTAGTCCATATAAGGAACAATATAAAAAGTTGTTGCCTAGAAAAAAATTCAGGTACTACGAGATTTACAATGCTTCGGAAGGGTTTTTTGCGATTCAGGATAGAAATAACGCAGATGATCTTTTATTAATGTTAGACTATGGCATTTTCTATGAATTTATTCCAATGGACGTTTATGGTAGCGAACAACAAGACTGTATTCCTCTTTGGGATGTGGAATTGGGTAAAAATTACGCAATTATCATAACTACGAACTCGGGATTATGGCGGTATAAAATTGGTGATACGGTACGCTTTACTTCCAAAAGCCCCTATAGAGTTAGGGTTACAGGAAGAACTAAACATCATATCAATGTCTTTGGGGAGGAGTTGATTATTGAAAATGCAGAGGAGGCCCTTAAGATGGTTTGTTTAAAGACCAATACCGAAATTAAGGATTATACTGCTGGGCCAGTTTTTATGGATGGTAAGGAGAAGGGATCTCACGAATGGATTGTAGAATTTAGGAAATCACCTAAGGATTTAAACTATTTCACGGAATTATTTGATAATGCCCTTAAATCCTTGAATTCGGATTATGAGGCAAAGCGTTATAACAATATTACATTGGAAATGCCTAAGATTCATATGGCACGAGAAAATCTTTTTTACGATTGGTTAAGAATAAATGATAAGCTTGGTGGACAACATAAAATTCCAAGACTATCCAATAAACGGGAATACATAGAAGAACTCCTTCGCATGAATGGTTAAAATGCATATCTTGATTGGAAATATGGTTATTAGTGACGGCTATTTTCAATTTTTTAATGATTGCAGGTGTAATTCAAGGCTTTGTTTTCAATATAGCTACATTTTCTTCTCGCAGGAAAATTGAAAACCCCATTTTATTTCTCAACCTATTTATTTTTTTTCTTTCATTGAACAACCTTCAGTCATGGTTAAGGGATAAAGGGTTTTTGTTTAATGAGGATTACTGGGGGCATTTTACAATTCCTTGGTATGTCTTGATAGTTCCTATGTTCTATGCTTTTTTGATTTACTATCTTGAGTTGGAAAGTAAAAGATGGCCCTATTTAAGATTGTCGTTGACCCTCTTTGTAGTGGAATTAATAACAAGGTCAGTTGTTTACTATTTATTGGGCAATGGAGCGATTGCCCAGGAATTTGCCTCTTTATATGATTCCTTAGAGGACACGGTTACTTTTTCCTATTCTTTATTTTTGTTTGTAAAAGCAATACGACTTATTTACAAATATCAAGGACTTTACCCGGATATTCTTGCTTATGATGATTTAAGGTGGGTGAAAAAATTTATGTTCTTGGGTGGTGTTGTTTTTGCCCTTTGGTTGTTGTCCATATTTTGGAATATTACGGGAATTGTTCAAAAACCCTATAGCTTTTATCCGCTCCGATTAAGTTCGTCTTTATTAATTTATTGGGTGGGCTATCAAGGTTTCTTTAGATATACGATGTTAAAAAATAGGATAGTACTACGAAAGGAAATCAGGAAAAAATCAAAATCTACTTTTGATCAAGGCTACAAAATGTTTGCTAATTCCCGCACAAGCAGGGGAGCCGAAACCTTTAGCAAGGTAAAAAGCCATATCCTAAAAGAGCAACGTTATTTAGACCCCTATTTTAGCTTGGAAAAATTGGCAGAAGAACTTGATATGAGCGTTAGCGGTTTATCCAAAATAATAAACACAAATTCGAATACAAATTTTTCAGATTTTGTAAACGCGTTTCGAGTGGCCCAAGTAAAGGAGCTTTTAGCCTCCGACGATTTTTCGGAATATACCATTGCGGCGATTGGTTTGGAATGTGGGTTTAATTCCAAATCCACATTTTATTCCGCGTTTAAGAAAAATACCGGCATTACCCCTGTACAATATAAAAGTCAACAACGGTAATGCTTTAAAACACTGTCCGAATTTCTTTGATTTAGATAATTCTGGACAATTAGTTTTGTCTGCTTTCTAGTTTTGTACCTATAATTTATGGTTGATCGTTATGAAAACTAAATTGATGTTATTAGTTGTCGTATTGTTATTGCAAAGTTGTTTTACTTATAAAAAACTGGAACTGAATCAAGAAGAACTCATAACTGGGGATAGATATAAGTTGAAACATGTGGAATATGGTAAGTTTAAAAAAGGTAGGGTGCTTAGTGTTAAAGACAGTATTATAACCTATATAACTTCAAATGGAAAAATTATCGAACTTAGAAGGGACGGAATCCAAGAAATTAAAAAAGGAAAGTTTTCCCTTGGGAAGACCATAGTATTATCTACAACGGCAACGGTCGGAGTATTCGGAGCATTATGGCTGGCAATCAATGGATCCGGCTTGGCAATTGGAGGAGATTGGTATAATTAATAATTATTCTTCGTGCTTGTTTGTTCGTTGATTTAAATGGTTGCTTAAAAAATGCTTTAATGGACTACGTCGAAGATTTGTAGCTACTAAACAAATAAATGATGGTTTGTCACGTTAATTAAGCAATTTGAAGGTAATGTTCCCAAACTATTAATTTACAAAACTATAATTATGGCTGAAAAACTAGTAATTGTCTCGGATATGTGGGGCACAAAAAAGGGCCTTTGGATTACTTCATATTTAGGTTATCTACAACAGTATTTCGATATTACTTTTTATGATAGCCAACAATTGGCGAATTTAGATTTACCGGTGCAAACTGGAAAAAACGTCCATGAAGCTTTTATAAATGGGGGTATTGATACAGCGGTTGCCCACTTATTGAAAAAGGAAAAAACTCCTTGTTATTATTTAGCTTTTAGTACAGGCGGTACTATTGTTTGGAAAGCTGCCCTAAAAGGATTGAAGGTTAAATCACTATTTTCTGTTTCTGCTACCAGAATTAGGCTTCAAGAAGAAAAACCAAATGTTCCATTCCATTTAATATATGGGGAAAAGGATATTAATAAACCAAGTGATACTTGGGCCAATAAGGTAGATGTTGAATTGGATTTAATTCCCAACTACGGACACACGCTATACACGGATGAAAAAATAATTAAAGATGTATGTCTTTCTTTATTAAAACAAGTTACTACGATTTCTATACCAGAACCAGTAGAAAAAAAGGCAGTTTAAGAAACTGCCTTTAATTTTTTCACCGTCTCGTACGAAAGTTTTTGCTCTGCATATGGTTTGGTAACCTTAAACTCAGACTCATCCGTACTTGGCATTTCAAACATGGCATCTGTAAATATAGCCTCACAAAGAGATCTTAATCCCCTAGCGCCAAGTTTGTATTCAATGGCTTTTTTAACAATATAATCCAATGCCTGATCCGTAATGGTAAAGGTAATGTCATCCATTGCAAACAGTTTTTCGTACTGTTTGATAATGGCATTTTTAGGTTCGGTAAGTATGGCCCTCAAAGTTTTTTCATCTAGAGGATTCATATGGGTTAAAACAGGAAGCCTTCCAATAATTTCTGGTATAAGGCCAAATTCCTTTAAGTCTTTTGGTATAATATATTGAAGTATATTGGTTTCATCCAGATTTTCATCTGCCTTTGAAGCACTGTAACCAACGGCTTGCAGGTTAAGTCGTTTTGTTATGGCTCTTTCGATTCCATCGAAGGCACCACCAGCAATAAACAATATATTCTCTGTATTTACTTCAATAAATTTTTGGTCAGGATGTTTTCTTCCACCCTTAGGCGGTACATTTACAGTAGTACCTTCTAATAGTTTTAGTAAACCTTGTTGAACGCCTTCACCGGATACGTCACGGGTAATCGAAGGATTGTCGCTTTTGCGGGCAATCTTGTCTATCTCATCGATGAAAACAATACCACGCTCTGCTTTTTCAAGATTATAATCGGCCGCTTGGAGTAACCTTGTTAAGATACTCTCTACATCTTCACCAACATAACCAGCCTCTGTAAGTACGGTAGCATCTACAATGGCTAAGGGTACATTGAGCATTTTGGCTATGGTCTTGGCCATAAGGGTCTTTCCGGTTCCGGTCTGACCTACCATTATAATATTGCTCTTCTGTATTTCAATATCGTCCTCCTTGGAAGAAGGTTGTAATAATCTTTTGTAATGATTATATACGGCTACGGACATTACCTTTTTTGTTCGTTCCTGACCAATGATGAAAGTGTCAAGAAACTCCTTGATTTCCTGAGGTTTCTTAAGGGTAAGTTCCGAACTAAGGTCGTTTGTTTTGGTTTGTCTCGATTCCTCTGCCACGATACCGTGGGCCTGCTCAATGCATCTATCACATATGTGAGCATCCAAACCAGCGATTAAAAGATTGGTTTCTGGCTTTTTCCTTCCACAAAACGAACATTCTAAATTTTCCTTTGCCATATAATGATTAATCTAACCAAAAAACTAACGTATTATAATTCTTTTTGGTTCAATAAAACAATTAAATTTCTAGTAATTGGTCGAAATTATTCTTTATCCCTTACTAAAATCTCGTCAATCATCCCATATTCAAGCGCAGCATCAGCTTTCATCCAATAATCGCGATCACTATCTTCATGAATTTTTTCAATGGACTGTCCTGAATGTTTCGAAATGATTTGATAAAGTTCTTCCTTTAATTTTAGGATTTCCCGTGCTGTAATCTCTATGTCACTTGCCTGACCTTGAGCTCCGCCTAAAGGTTGGTGTATCATTACCCTAGAATGGGTTAATCCACTTCGTTTTCCTTTTTCGCCTGCACAAAGAAGCACAGCTCCCATGGAAGCCGCCATACCAGTACAAATAGTGGCAACATCAGGTTTGATAAATTGCATGGTGTCATATATACCTAAGCCGGCATAAACACTACCTCCCGGGGAATTAATATAAATTTGGATGTCCTTGGAAGCATCTGCACTTTCCAAAAATAATAGTTGTGCCTGCACTATATTGGCCACCTGATCATTGATTCCAGTTCCCAAAAAGATAATCCGATCCATCATTAATCTCGAAAACACATCCATTGCAATGGCATTAAGCTGTCTTTCCTCGATAATGTTTGGAGTCATATCCACAGGATACATGCTACTCATTATCTTATCGTAGTACATACTGTTGATACCTTGATCTTTTATGGCGTATTTTTTGAATTCTTTTCCGTAATCCATAAACTCTTAATCGATTTTTTAGTAGTAAAAAAAGGTGCCGAAAAATGGATTTCCGGCACCGTAAAGATACTTAATTTATTGTTTGAATGTTATCCGTAAACTTCTTTCACAAAGTTATCATAGGTAACTTCTTTTGTCTTTAGGTTTCCTTTTTCCTTATAAAGTTCCAATAACTTCTGGCTCATAAGTTGTTCGGATAAACGTTTTACTTCGTCTTGGTTTCCTAAAACCCTTGCAGCAATATTATCCAATTCTTCTTCTTTAGGGTCTAATTGTCCAAATTGCGCCATTTGAGATTTTATAAATCCCTTTGCAAACTCTTTCAATTCATCAAATTGAACCTGAAGATCGTTATCCTTGATTATCTTACCTTCAATAAGTTGGTAGCGTAATCCTTTTTCCGACTTTTCATACTCTTCGCTGGCTTCTTCAGGAGATAACTGCTTATCACCTGTCATTTGAATCCACTTGGTCAAAAATCCAGTAGGAAGTTCAAACTTTGTATTTTCAATATAATACTCCGTTACGTCATTCAATAATTTTTGATCGGCCTGTTGTTCAAATTGCTTTTCCGAATCTTCAGCAATACGTTCCCTTAATTCTTTTTCGGATTTTACGGTATCCTTTCCAAAAAGTTTATCAAAAAGCTCCTGGTTTAAATCAGCAGGCTCTCTTTCATTTATTTCCTTAATCGTGAAAGTAACTTCGGTGTTCAAGTTTTCAGCCTTATCTCTGGCAATTCCCAAAACACTGGCAAGCAAATGGTCTTCTTTCAATAGGCCTTTGGTCTTTAAAGTAACTACGTCACCCACTTTTTTACCTAAAAGGCTTTCAATGGCTTTTTTACTTTTAAGCTTATCCATTTCAAGAAGGGCCTGGTTGTCTATCTCCTCCTCTTCATTGGTAAAAGTACCTGAAACTTCATCTTTTTTCCCAACTTCCTCTTTGTTTACTAATTTTCCATATTGCTTTTGGATTCGCTCCACCTGCTCGGAAATCATTTTTTTGTCAGCAACAATTTTGTAATGGGTAATGGCTTTTTTAGTTTTTAAAGGAACTTCGAACTCAGGTGCCAGTCCTAATTCAAATTCAAAATCCAATTCGTCCTGGTCCCAATCAAAATCATCTTTTTGTTTGGGTAGAGGATTTCCAAGTACGTCTAATTTTTCCTCGGTCAAATATTTGTTCAGGTTGTCTTGAAGTAATTTGTTTACTTCGTCTACCAAGACAGCTTTTCCATATTGCTTTTTAATTAGCCCCATAGGTACTTGCCCTTTTCTAAAACCGGGTATGTTGGCCTGTTTTTTGTAGTCTTTAAGGATAGTGTCCACCTTATCTTGATAGTCTTCCTTTGTGATAGCAACTTTAACAACGGCATTTAAATCGTCTATCTGTTCTTTTGTAATATTCATTCCTTCGTATCTTCTTGATTACTTTAATAAAACGGGAGGCAAAATTACTTTATTTTCTTATGTTGAACAAGTTTTTAAAGGGCTGAATTTCAAATAATAACTGGTTATTTATCCTCCTTAAGTAGCGAAAATAGAATTGATTGCAAAAAAGACAGTAAAAGACTAAAAAGCAGGGCCCACCAAAGGCCGTCAACATTAAAACCACCTATTAAATTATCGGCTAATAATATGATTAGAGCGTTGATAATCAGCAGAAAAAGACCAAAGGTGACAATGGTTACCGGTAAGGTAAGGATGACCAAAATGGGCTTTACTATAAAGTTTAAAAGACTTAGTACAATTGCGACTATAATGGCCGTAACATATGAGTCGACGGATACATGTGGAAGAAAATTAGCCAAAAGAACAACCGCTAAGGCGCTCAAAAGTATTCGGATGATCATGTTCATGGTACAAAAATTTAGATTCTTTTAAAGATAGAAAATTAAATGGTTTAGAGCTAAGCGGACCTTGCGATCGTTCTTTGTTATTGTTGAAAAAAACGTAATGATTTTTCAAAGAACTGTGTTGGATTTTCAGCATGTAGCCAATGCCCTGCATTTTCAATAACTTCTATCCTTGCATTTGGGAAATGTCTTTTTATTTGTGCGGTGTCAGCCTCAGAAACATATTCCGATTTGCTACCCTTTAAAAAAAGTGTAGGCCCGTTGAAGCTTTCCGAGCTAGAGATATTTTCCCCAATCTCTTCCATTTTGTCGCTCAATACTCGCAAATTCATCCTAAGACCAAATTTCTTGTCCTTGGTTCTGTATAGGTTTTTTAACAAAAATTGACGCACACCGAAGTTCTCCAAATACCTTCCCAATTGTTGGTCTGCATCACTTCTACTTTTTATACTGTTCAGGTCAAGACTATTCAAGGCATTTAATATGTCTTGATGATGTGGAGGATAATACCTAGGGGCAATATCAGCCACCAATAACTTTTTGGTTTTTTCCGGATAGGAACAGGCGAATTGCATAGCTGTTTTACCACCCATAGAATGACCGATTATTGTGGCCTTATCGATTTTTTTATCGTTGAGATAATCCAATAGGTCTTTTGCCAATAGGTCATAATTAAAATCTGCTGATTGGAAACTTCTCCCATGATTTCTTTGATCTAATAGATGTACTTCAAAACCATTTTCTGCATACTGGGTGCCCAAGGTTTTCCAATTGTCGGACATTCCCAAAAAGCCATGTAAAATACAAAGTGGTTCTCCTGTGCCTATAATGTTAGAGTATAAAATTGGGTTCATTTCAATTTGTTTAAATACATGTTTACAACATTGTCTAACCCGAGGTACAAAGATTCGCATATTAAGGCATGTCCAATGGAAACTTCTAAAAGACCGGGAATATTCTCACTGAAAAATTGAATATTTTCTAAACTCAAATCATGACCTGCATTAATGCCAATATTAAGTGAGTTTGCCATTTTAGCAGCTTCAATAAAAGGCTTTATGGCCATTTCTTTATTTGAGGAATATCCAGTTGCATAACTTTCGGTATATAGCTCAATTCTATCGGTTCCTGTGGACTTTGCTCCTTTAACCATTTGCTCATCTGGATCTACAAATATGGAGGTTCTTATTCCGGCGTCCTTAAATTTGGATATGACTTCCCTTAGGAATTCTTGATGCTTAATTGTATCCCAGCCAGAATTGGAGGTAATGGCATCCACCGCGTCTGGCACCAAAGTTACTTGGTCGGGTTTTACTCCTAAGACCAATTCAATAAATTTAGGATTGGGGTTTCCTTCAACATTAAATTCAGTGGCAACAATTTTTTTTAAATCTCTGGTGTCACGATATCTAATATGGCGTTCGTCCGGTCTTGGATGAACCGTTATTCCTTGGGCACCAAATCTTTCAATGTCCGAGGCAACCTTTAATAAATTAGGTACATTTCCACCTCTGGCATTTCTTAAGGTGGCTATTTTATTCACATTAACACTTAGTTTCGTCATATTATCGATTACTTAGTAAAAGGACCCCAAAAATACGAATAAGGCACACCTTTTGATATTATTAATTGTAATTTTGCGTTATAATCTCGGATATGAATATTCAACAACATATTATTTCTAACATCCCAACTTTTGACGTTCAAGTGTCATGTAGTGAGGTTATGGAGTTTTTCAAGGAAAACACCTATTCCCATGTTGCTATCCTTGAGAAGGATAGGTTTTTAGGGGTTTTTTCCGAAAATGATATGGACGTAGTTCCCATTGATTCAAGGATCGATGAATATAGGTATGACTTAGAAACATTTTTTGTTCGGAGGGAAACGAGTTGGTTGGACGTTCTGGAAGTATTTGCAAGAAATGAAGCAAATCTACTTCCTATTTTGGATAAAGCCGAAAAGGTAATAGGTTACTATGACTTAACGGATATCGTTTCTGTTTTTATAAATACACCTTTCTTTACGGATCCTGGCAATATTTTGGTCGTAGCCACTGGGGTAAAGGATTATTCATTTAGCGAAATAGCGCAAATCGTGGAAAGTAATAATGCAAAATTGATTGGTGGCTTTATTACTGACATGCAGAATGATGTGGTACAAGTTACCATTAAAATAAGTACTTCGAATTTTGACAAGGTTGTACAAACCTTTAGAAGGTATAATTACCATATAATCTTTGGAAATAGTGATGACCAGTTTTTGGAAGATTTAAAAAATAGGTCGGACTATCTGGATAAGTATCTAAATGTCTAGTATGAAAGTCGCCATTTACGGTCAAACTTATCAGGATAATGCCTTTGATTACGTAGAGGAGCTTTTGGATGAACTTGATAAGGTAAAATCCGAAGTCTTTATCGAGAGGGATTTCCATCAATTATTTAAGGAAAAGAAAGACTCGGTTTCCTATCCAACATTTACATCAGAGCGTGGATTAGATCATACCTTTGATATGTTCGTAAGTTTTGGGGGTGACGGCACAATTCTTAGGGCAACTACATTTGTTAAGGATTTGGGTATACCCATAGTTGGTGTAAATACAGGTAGATTAGGTTTTCTTTCTACATTTAAAAAAGAGGATGTTAGGAAGGTAATTCAGGAATTTGAAAAAGGTGATTATAGTATAATTGAAAGAAGCTTGGTCCAGATACATGCGGAAGCTTTGGATGTCGAGTTTGGTAGCTTAAATTTTGCTTTGAATGAAATCACGGTGAGCAGAAAGGATACCACTTCCATGATAACTGTTGAAACTTTTTTAAATAATGAATACCTCACTTCGTATTGGGCTGACGGTTTAATTATTTCGACCCCAACGGGCTCAACGGGATACTCATTAAGCTGTGGTGGTCCGGTAATTATACCCACTGCAAAATCCTTGGTATTAACGCCTATTGCTCCTCATAATTTGAATGCCAGGCCTTTGGTTATTTCCGATGATACGGAAATTAGGTTAAGGGTTTCAGGCCGCGAGGATAACCATTTAGTTTCATTGGATTCAAGAATAGCATCCCTGGAGAATGGACATGAGATAACCATAACCAAAGCGCCTTTTACTATCAAAATGATAGAATATACTTCTGAAAGTTTCTTGAAGACACTCCGAAATAAATTATTATGGGGAGAGGACAGAAGAAATTGAGCTTTCCTTTAAACAATATTTGCCATTAAAAACTGTTTACCTTTTGAGAACAAATTTTTGGGGTTATTATCTATAGATAATTGGCTGTATAGGAATGTAAACGATATTGATTATGATGCGTAGTTTAGCTCTACTAATATTTTTTATGACTTCTTTCTGTATAAGAGCACAGACCTATGAAGTGGGTCTTTTCGCGGGTGGTGCGAATGTGATAGGGGACGTAGGGCGAACAAATTATATATTACCATCCGGAATGGCCTTTGGTGGACTGTTCAAATGGAACAAGAGTAAAAGATATGCTTGGAGAGGTAGTATAACCTATGGTAAATTCACTGCAGATGACAACAAATCGAGCATGTCCTCAAGGCAGCAGCGGGGATATGTGGTAGACAATTCCGTATTAGAGGGTTCCGTAGGCCTGGAATTTAATTTTGTGGAATATAACTTACATAAATTGGGTCCTGCCTTTACTCCCTACTTATATACGGGAGTTACCTATTTTAGGTATGATTTCAACTATTTTAATGGGGGTGTTTTTCAAGATATTTCCCAATCGGATGGATCATTCGCCATACCAATGACAGCAGGTTTTAAGTATCGTATCAACCAGTTTCTTATTTTTGGGGCAGAAATAGGGGCAAGGTATACCTTTACTGATAATTTGGATGCCAGCAACCCTATGGGTTCCAATTTTGAAGAGTTCAGTTTTGGAAATATCTTTAGTGATGATTGGTATGTTTTCTCAGGGGTGACTTTAACATATACCTTTGGAAGAAAACCTTGCCGAGATTGCTTTCAATAAATTACAATGGAGAGTAAGATAGATGACATTGATGCGCATAACCTGCCAAGGCACATGGCGATTATTATGGATGGCAATGGTAGATGGGCTAAGGAAAGAGGCAAGCTAAGGGTTTTTGGCCATGAGAATGGAGTGAAAACCGTGAGGTCTACTGTAAAAAATTGCGCTAAAATAGGAATAGAATATCTCACATTGTACACCTTTTCAACGGAAAACTGGAATCGACCAAAGTTGGAGGTGGAGACCTTAATGCGTCTTTTAGTTTCCTCCTTAAAGAAGGAGTTGGCAACTTTTAACAAAAATAATATCAAATTAAATACTATCGGCAACATTTCGGCATTGCCGGACAAAGCTCATGGTGAGCTTTTGGAGGTGATGAAAAAAACCAAGGATAACACGGGCATGACCCTTACCTTGGCATTAAGTTATGGTTCTCGAGAGGAGCTGCAATCGGCTATAAAATCGATAGCCTCCAAAGTTAAAAATAATATAATTTCGCCAGAAAATATTGACGAAACCATTATTAATAACCATCTTTACACGCGAAATTTGCCAGACGTAGACTTGCTAATCCGAACCAGTGGAGAACATCGGATCAGCAATTTTTTATTATGGCAGATTGCATATGCCGAATTATATTTTATTGATGTATTTTGGCCCGATTTTAATGAGCATCATTTGGTAGAGGCCATAAAAAATTACCAGAACAGAGAACGAAGATTTGGAAAAACTAGCGAACAACTCATTTAGCGATATGACCAGGTTCATATCTACGAACCATCTACTAACCATCCTATTACTTTTTGTCCTTACCAACGTCGTTTCACAGGAAATGTCCTATGAAAATGGTAAGTCCTATATTTTGGGAGGATTAGAAGTAACTGGACTTGAAAGTTATAATGAGCAGACCGTAAAGACCTATACGGGGCTTAGGGTTGGTCAGCCTATAACAATTCCGGGAGAGGAAATCAGTGAGGTTATCAATAAATTATGGGGGTTGGAGCTTTTTAGTTCCATCGATTTTTATATTGCCAATATTGAGGGTAATACTATTTTTCTTGAATTGAACATTATCGAGCGACCTACATTAACAGATGTTACCTTTAATGGTATTAAGCCCAGAAAGGTAGATGAACTTAGAAATGATACAGATCTTAAAAAGGGTAAAAAGATTACGGAAAGTCTCATATCAAATACCAAAAATTACCTCACCAATAAATATAAAAAACAGGGCTACTTAAATACCAAAGTCAATATAATCACTGCAGTTGATACCTCTGAGACCAATGCAAGAAGAATGGTGGTCAACGTTAACAAGGGTGATAAGGTTAAAATAAAAAATATTGTTTTTGAAGGTAATGAAGAGCTCTCCGATAAAAAACTAAGAAAGTCACTAAAAAGTACAAAACGTAAAAGATTTGGTCGCTTTTGGAAAAAATCAAAGTTCATACAGGACGATTATGAAGAGGATTTAGGTTTGTTAATAGACAAATATGCCGAAAATGGATATCGTGATGCAAGGGTTATTTCCGACTCCATAATAAAGGTTGATGAAAATAATATTTTGTTAAACATCAAAGTTGAGGAGGGTAATAAGTATTATTTTGGGGATATTGATTTCGTAGGGAATACGGTTTATACCGATCGTCAATTAAATCAGGTTTTAGGAATTAAAAAGGGTGAAACGTATAATGGGGTTCTTTTAAGGGAAAGAATTGCGGATAATTCAAAACCGGATCCAAATGATGTGACCAGTATGTATCAAAATAATGGTTACCTATTCTCAACTATTAATCCCGTTGAGGTCTCCGCTGCCAATGACACTATAAATTTCGAGATTCGAATTATTGAAGGAAAAGAAACATTTTTGGATCATGTAACGGTATCCGGCAATGAAAAAACAAACGATCATGTAATTTTTAGGGAATTAAGAACACGTCCGGGTCAGAAATATAATAAATCCGATATTATTAGAAGTATTCGAGAGTTGGGACAGCTTGGATTTTTTGATGCCGAGCAAATAACGCCAGACGTTCTTAATGCCAACCCTAATGAAGGTACAGTGGATTTAGCTTGGAATTTGGTTGAGTCGGGCTCTAGCCAGATTGAATTGCAAGGTGGTTATGGGGGAGGTGGTTTCATTGGTACTTTGGGGCTTTCATTTAGTAACTTTTCCATTCAAAACTTATTTAAAGGAGAGGCTTATAAACCAGTACCCATGGGAGATGGTCAAACCTTCGCCTTACGTTTGCAGGCTAGCAGAACTTTTAGGGTGTATAGTTTAAATTTTTCAGAACCTTGGTTAGGAGGTAAAAAGCCGGTAAGATTTAACTTAAGTCTTTCCAGAACTCAACAATTTGCTGCTTCTTATGGTGGTCGTGGTATAGAGGTGAATAAGGATAGACAATTTTCAATTACTGGAGTTAGTCTTGGATTGGCTAAAAGAGTACAGTGGCCAGATGATTACTTTACCATTTCCCACTCCCTAGGCTATCAATTATATGACTTTAGGAATTATAATATTGGTTTGTTCAATTTTGGTAACGGTAAGGCTAATTCTTTGGCGTATACTTTGGGGATATCAAGGAACGCAACTTTGGGGGGTCGTATCTTTCCCAGAGGTGGTTCCAACTTTGAAGTAACGGCAAAATTCACACCGCCATACTCTTTGTTTAGTGACAAGGATTTCGCTGGTTTAAAAGATCGTAGTAACGAACTTACGGATAAGCAATATAGTGGTGGTGGTTTAACCGCAGCAGAATCAGATGAATTACAGGATATTGACCAAGAACGTTTTAGATTACTGGAATATTATAAAATAAAATTTAAAGGAGACTGGTATACTACTTTGGTAGACAAATTGGTTCTTAGAACTAATGCCGAGTTTGGTTTCTTGGGTAATTACAATAGTGATACTGGTGATGTTCCTTTTGAACGTTTTTTTGTGGGAGGTGACGGTCTTGGTAACTTTACATTAGATGGTAGGGATGTTGTACAGTTAAGAGGTTATGAAAACCAATCGCTTACCCCTATAGACCCCATAACCGGTCAACAAGAGGGTGGTTTGATTTACAATAAATTCTCCATGGAGCTTAGATATCCATTGACACTTAAACCTTCAGCGTCCATTTACGGGCTTGCCTTTTTAGAAGGTGGTAACGCTTTCAACAATTTTCAGCAGTTTAATCCGTTTCAATTAAAACGATCGGCCGGTGTGGGGCTTCGCATCTTTATGCCAGCGTTTGGTTTGCTTGGAATTGATTTCGGTTACGGGTTCGATGAGGATTTGAGACCACAATCTATTGGTAGCGGTCCAAGCGGATGGCAAACGCACTTCATTATTGGTCAACAGTTTTAATATTAATTTGAAATTTCACTATCGACCTTCATGCTAATCCTTTCATTTTAAAAGTTTTAGTAATTTTGGCACGATATTTTCTATTAGGTTAAACGATATCAATGATGAAGTCAAAAACAAAAGTTCTTATATTTCTTGTAACCGCCTTAACGGGATTCATAGCCGTTGCCCAAAGAGGGGTCAGGATTGCCTATGTCGACATGGAGTACATATTGGAAAATGTGGAAGAATATAGGGATGCTAGTGAACAGCTAGACACTAAAGTTCAGAAGTGGAAGGTGGAGATAGAACAAAAGCAAAGTGTCGTAGAGCAGATGAAGAAGGATTTAATGGCAGAAAAAGTACTTTTGACGCCTGAACTTATTTCGGAAAGGGAAGAGGAAATTCAAATTCTGGAAAAAGAAATGATAGAGTATCAGCAAGATAGATTTGGCCCACAGGGGGATTTGGTATTGCAAAAACGTAGATTGATTCAGCCAATACAAGATCAAGTCTTTAATGAGGTTCAAAAGTTAGGGGCGAATAAAAAATATGATTTTATTTTTGATAAATCTGCGGATGTTGTAATGTTGTACTCCGAAAAAAGACACGATATCAGTGACTTAGTTTTAAGGGGTATCGCTAGAACAAGGAAGATAAGTAAACCTAAGGGTAATAATGATTCCAGAAGTAGGTTGGAGGCCTTTGAAGGTGAAGATATTGAGGAAGAGGAAGAAGTAGTTAGCGAAGCCCTTCAAGAACGTATAGATAGAGCGAAAGAAGCAGAGGAGGCGAGAGAGAAAACCGCTGCTGAGAAAAGAGCTGAACAACTTAAATTACGTGAGGAGCGTAAGAAGGCATACGAAGAAAGAAGGAAAAAATTATTAGAAGAGCGAGAAGCAAAAAGAAAGGAAAAGGAAGCGGAAAGAAATAAAGATAATCAGGAAGTAAATTCAGATAATAATTAGAAAATATTAACCATTAATTAATACTCAAATAAGAATTAAATTTTAACTCATGAAACAAGTAAAGAAAATAGCGGTAGCCTTAATGTTGTTCGTGGCGGCGACCAGTTTTGTAAATGCGCAGAGTAAAGTGGCACATATAGATGTAACACAATTACTATCATCTATGCCAGAAATGAAAGCTGCCGAAGCGGAGCTTAAGAAACTTCAAGAAACTTATGGTGCGGATATTCAAGCTTCCATGACTGAGTTGCGTAATAAATATACACAATATCAGAATGAGGCCACATCGAAATCAAAGGAAGAGAATGAAAAAAGGGCGGTAGAGCTTCAAGGTATGGAGAAAACTGTTGGTGAGTTCCAACAAAATGCACAACAGGAAATTCAAAAAAAGCAAGCAGAATTGTTCGCTCCCATTTCAGAAAAGGCCAAGGCCGCTATAGAAAAGGTAGCGACAGCTCAAGGGTTTGATTATGTGATTGATGCACAGGCAGGCAGTGGACTGCTTGTTGCGAATGGTAAAGATCTCTTAGCTGATGTAAAAAAGGAATTGGGTATATAAAGACTCTCTTTTCAAAAAAAAGGAACCATTCCAATAGGAATGGTTTTTTTATGTCATCAACTTGGATTTTATTTTTTTCCATCGAAAACTACGGATAAACTTACCCTCCTTCTTGGTGACCAAAAATTTTTCTTTTTTTCTTTGCGCATCTAAATAACCGGTCAGGTTGTCAATAAAAACCTTTGCGTTCTTGGACAAATAGGCCATTTTGATGGATGCTACTAGTGTAATCCAGAATCCATATCTCATGGAATACATCGCTTTTCCCTGCAGCAACTTGGCTTTAGCGTTGTAACCCTTTCCAGTTGGCCTTAGATGTTTCACCTTTAATGTATCATCCGTGTAAACTTCAAACCCATGAAATTGGGCTAATAGTTCGTCTACTGTATCCCAACCCATTGCACGTTTTAGTCCGCCGATGGTATTAAAACATTTTTTTGAATATGCTTTGAAAGCTCCACGAACATGATTTGTATCCATAGGATGATTGAGCTTCCATTCTTTTTTTTCGTTTTGTTCATAGGCAAAGCCACCTGCAATCCCAACCTTTTTTCTTTTTGAAAATATTTGGGCTGTTTTCTCAAAATAGTCTGCGGGTAAAATAATGTCTGCATCGAGCTTCACCAGAAAATCATATTTCTCATCTAATAATTTCAAGCCGCTTTGGAATGCGTTAACAACTTTGCTTCCAGGTAAATGAATATTTGACGAAGTGGTATTTAGTTTTTGAATATAAGGTATGCTCGATGTGTATTCATCAATAATTTTCTCTGTATTGTCTGTAGAATTATCATTGACTACGACCACTTTTTTTGGTGGTAATGTTTGTAGTGTTATGGACTCAAGTGCCAACTTAAGATAGGCCTCTTCGTTATGAGCGGGTATGATAACATAATATTCCAAACCAAGCTTCTTAATTATTAGGTTTTCGGGTAGCGTATACCATATAGTATCTATGGGTAAACATCCTTAAAATTGGTCTAATACCTATTTTATTTACTGGATGGGACCATTTTTTTGTCGCTTTAATTTCCCACCCGGATTTCTCTAACAACCAATTAAATTGCCAATCTTCAAATTCATGATAATGCCTGTCCCAAGGGTCGGTTTTGCTTCTATATGCAGGTGAAAACCATAATTTGAGGGGTACGCTTGCCACTAACTTATCTGCTTTTATTTTAGACAATACATTTAAAGGTGCCAACAGGTGTTCAAATATTTCAAAGGCAGTGACTACTTCCGCTTCCGAATTTAATACTGAAGAAAAATCAAGATCTAAATCCTCACCTTTTGTGTTTTCAACTTTATAACCTTCCTTGAGCATTATTTTAGAAAATGGATTGGCTACACCTAAATCCAAAATGTTTTCATTTGGTTTTACATGTTTTTTTAAGAACTCTAGGGTATATTTAAATCTTTTGTTTGGAAAGGTGTTTTCGTACATTTTAGATCTTGTAAACAATGGCATTGACGTTCATTCCAGCGCCAACACTTGCAAAGATAATAACATCACCAGTGTGTAAGTGATGATTTTCTACTTTTCCTTTTAGTATTTGGTCCAATAGCGTGGGTATTGTGGCTACTGAACTGTTTCCTAGTTTATCAATGGTCATGGGCATAATGTCTTTTGGGACCTCCCTATTAAAAAGAGCGTAGAACCTGGAGACAATGGCTTCGTCCATTTTTTCATTGGCTTGATGAATCAGGATTTTTTTCACTTCTCTGATATCAAAACAACTCTCTTTCAAGCATTCGGCCATTGCGCTAGGAACATGAGTTACCGCAAATTCATATATTTTTCGTCCAAGCATCTTAATATATTTAATTTCTTGCTCGGACTTATTGTAACTCTTACCATAAAAAAGATAGTAGGCTTCCTTATAGGTAAATGATGCACTATTGTGTGAAATTATACCATGAGTGTTGTTGGATTCTTCCAAGATTACTGCTCCGGCTCCATCGGCATATATCATAGAATCTCTATCATATGGATCTACTATTCTGGACAAGGTTTCTGCACCAATGATTAAACACGTTTTTGCGATTCCACTTTTTATAAATGCATTGGCTTGGATTACACCCTCTATCCAGCCAGGACAACCAAAAAGCATGTCATAGGCAACGCATTTAGGGTTTTTGATTTTTAGTAGATGTTTTACACGGGCCGCAAGACTTGGCAAGGTGTCTCCCTGTGACTTACCTGCAGGAACGTCACCAAAATTATGAGCAAAAATGATATAATCAATATTTTCCTTATCAATACCGGCATCGAGAATTGCCCGTTCAGAGGCTATAAAGGCAATGTCAGAGGTGTTTAAGTCTTCCTTAACATAACGTCTTTCCTTGATACCCGTAATACCTTTGAATTTTTCAATTATGATTTCATTTGTTTGTTGAAATTTACTGCCATCACTATTTAGGAATTTTTGATTTAAAAAGGATTCGTTCCTAACACGATTTTCAGGTATAAAACTGCCCGTTCCTGTAATACTAACATTCATATACCCATTTTTAAGAGCACAAAAGGTACTATAAATCGTAAAGCTTATTATGCATGCATAATAAGCTTTACGATGTTCAATTTTAACACCTAACCTAAGGTGATAAAATCAAAATGTTGAGTAAGGACTTCAGGTTCCTATTTTAGGGGCTTTGTGTTTAATTTATGCTTCTGCATATGCTTCAATTGGCGCACAAGTACAAATTAAATTACGGTCTCCATACGCATCATCCACTCTGCGAACGGATGGCCAGAATTTATTTTCCGATACATAAGGCAATGGAAAAGCTGCCTGTTGTCTAGAATATGAAAAATCCCATATATCGCTTGTGACCATCTCCAAGGTATGTGGAGCATTCTTTAAAACATTATTTGGTTCGTCCGGTTCTGCCTTATCAATTTCTTCCCGTATAGAAATCATAGCATCACAAAAACGATCTAGTTCCGCTAAGTTTTCGCTTTCAGTAGGCTCGATCATAAGAGTACCTGCAACAGGGAAGGATACCGTTGGTGCATGAAATCCATAATCCATCAACCTTTTGGCAATATCTGTAACCTCAATACCCCGTTGTTTAAAGGACCTGCAATCAATAATCATTTCATGTGCGGCCCTTCCTTTCTCTCCTGTATAAAGGACATCATATTTTCCACTTAGACGATGTTTGATGTAATTGGCATTTAGAATTGCAATTTTTGTGGAATTGGCTAAACCTTCCAAGCCCAACATCTTAATGTATCCATATGAAATAAGGCATACCAATGAACTTCCCCAGGGCGCAGCCGATATGGCCGAAATAGCTTCTTTTCCTCCGGTCTTAATTACTGGATTACTTGGCAAAAATGGCACTAGTTGTGGAGCAACACAGATAGGGCCAACTCCTGGTCCACCTCCTCCGTGGGGAATGGCAAAAGTTTTGTGCAAGTTGAGGTGACATACATCTGCACCTATTGTGGCAGGATTCGTTAATCCTACTTGAGCGTTCATATTGGCTCCGTCCATATAAACTTGGCCACCATGATCGTGAATTAATTTTGTTATCTGTCTGATGGAAGATTCGAAAACCCCATGTGTAGAGGGGTAGGTGACCATAAGGGCAGCAAGATTTTCAGCATGGGCTTTTACTTTTTCTTCTAAATCTTCAACATCGATATTTCCCTTTTCGTCGGTCTTGGTCACTACAACCTTCATGCCAGCCATTACAGCAGAAGCAGGGTTGGTCCCATGAGCGGAGGCGGGTATCAAGCAAATATTTCGATGCCCTTCTCCGTTGGATTCGTGGTAGGCACGTATTACCATAAGGCCCGCATATTCTCCCTGCGCACCGGAGTTCGGCTGCAACGAGGTATCAGCAAATCCCGTAATTGTAGTTAAATCTTTTGCAAGCTCTTTCAGCATGATTTGATAACCTTCTGCTTGTTCAATGGGAACAAACGGATGAATATTACTCCAACTGGCACTACTCAAGGGCAGCATTTCTGATGCTGCGTTCAATTTCATGGTACAACTTCCCAGAGAAATCATACTATGATTTAAGGATAGATCCTTGCGCTCCAATTTTTTAATGTAACGCATTAACCCTGTTTCAGAATGGTAACTATTAAATACTTTGTTCTCTAAAAATTTAGTAGTCCTCTGTAATTCCCGAGGGATGCTAGACGTGCTAATTAATTTTTGAACTTCTACCTCTTCTTTTTCCTTTGCTTTGGCAAAAATATTGATGATTTGATTTAGGTCCTTTATGGAAGTGGCTTCGTTTACCGAAATAACTACGGAGTCAGATTCTGGGTATAAAAAGTTTACCTCTTCGCTTTCGGCAATGGGACGAATAACTTCGGGATTTGCCTTGACCAAAATAGTATCGAAAAAGGCACTGTTCGTTTGGTAGTATCCCAACTTTTCTATGGCATCCGCTAGAGTTGTGGCCGTTGAATGAACTTTGTTGGCGATATATCCTAAGCCTTTGGGGCCATGATAAACAGCATACATACCCGCCATAACGGCCAATAGAACTTGAGCAGTGCATATATTGGAAGTAGCCTTGTCTCTTTTAATATGCTGTTCACGTGTCTGCAATGCCATTCTCAAAGCTGGTTTGTCGTCCCTATCTTTGGTAACACCAATAATTCTACCTGGAATATTCCTTTTATATTCTTCCTTTGTAGCAAAAAAAGCAGCATGGGGACCACCATAACCTAAGGGGATTCCAAATCTTTGAGTAGTACCAACTACCACATCTACACCGATCTCTCCCGGTGGTGTTAAAAGCACTAAACTTAGAATGTCTGTGGCTACGGCAACTTTGATATCTTTTTCCTTGGCCTTTTCAACAAAACTTCTGTAGTCAAAAACTTGACCGTATTTACCAGGGTATTGAAGCAATGCACCATAGAATCCATCGGCGAAGTCAAAGTCATCATGTTTTCCTAGGACCAATTCGATACCCAAAGGGTTGGCACGTGTCTCAAGTAGAGCTAAGGTTTGGGGCAGTACTTCCTCTGAAACAAAAAACTTAGTAATACCATTTTTCTTTTGTTCCCGCGACCTCACATCAAACAACATAGTCATTGCTTCGGCTGCGGCGGTACTTTCATCCAATAACGATGCATTGGCAAGTTCCATCCCCGTAAGGTCCGAAACCACGGTTTGAAAGTTCAATAAGGCTTCCAGTCTACCTTGCGCAATTTCTGCCTGGTATGGAGTATATGCCGTATACCATCCGGGGTTTTCGAGAATATTTCTTTTAATTACCGATGGGGTAAGACTTTCATGATAGCCTAAACCAATATACGAACGGAAGACCTTGTTTTTCTTGGATAGCGTTTCCAAGTGTGCTAAAAATTTATGTTCGCTCATAGGAGCATCTAAATCCAATACTTTTTTGAGCTTAATGTCATCTGGAATGGTCTCATGGATTAATTGGTCCAGGCTATCTACGGATACCGTTTTTAGCATGTGATCAAAATCTTCTTCGGTTATTCCAATATGGCGGGATGCGAACACGTCAGTCTTCATGATTTGAATAAATTAGTCGTGCAAAATTAGGCAATAATTGTATGAAAAAAGACCTATGGGCTAGCTTCCTGAGGGAAAGTTTTTAACCAAAAAATGTGTTTATAAACAGTTTGGGTATTTTTGTTTTATGAAGAGCTTGCATCGTTTTTTTAAATTTTATATCAATGCAAGTATCCATGTTGCCTTTGGAGTTTATGCACTTACCCATATAACCATTGAAACATTCGATTTTCAAAGGGATGAACATTTAGCTTGGTTCCTTTTATTTGGCACAATTGCCTGCTATAACTTTATAAAATATGGGGTAGAGGCCGAGAAGTATATAATTGTAGCCAATCCTTATCACAAGAGTATCCAACTCGTAAGTTTTATCGCAATTTTTATCTGTTTGTATCATGCTTATTTTCTTAATCTAGATATATGGATAGCCCTATTATTTTTGGTGGCATTGACTGGATTATATGCGATTCCGGTACTACCGAAAATGCAAAATCTAAGGAACTTAGGGGGGCTTAAAATATTTATCGTTGCTTTAGTTTGGTCTGGAGCTACCGTTATCCTCCCTTGCCTTGGGGCAAATGAGCCTATTTCTTGGGATGTTTGGATAGAATCCTTACAAAGAATCTTATTTGTTTTGGTCTTATTAATCCCGTTTGAAGTAAGGGATTTAAAGTATGACAGTCCGGAGCTAAAAACCCTTCCTCAAAGAATTGGAGTACAAGCAACAAAATTTATCGGCAGTATAATTGTCTTACTATTTTTCTTAGTCACTTTTTTAAAGGATGAAATATCCGAAAGTGAAATATGGGTAAAATCAATACTTTTTTTGGGTCTGGAAATCTTGATGTTCTCCTTTGGTAGGAATCAAGGTAAATATTTTGCCTCCTTCTGGGTAGAAGCAATTCCTATTGCTTGGTATTTTCTAATTTTAATAGTAGAGTTAATTTAAAGTCCGCTCTTCATACGTTCTTTTAATTCCAATTTTTCCTGTTCAGATAGTGTTTTAAGCCGTGCCTGGCTACATAATGTAGTGAGGGTTCTATTGTACTTGCTATACTCTGCACAAATTTTACAAAAAAGGAGATGAAATTTTAATTTCATCCTTTCCGTAAAAGAGGCTTCATTATATTGAGCCCTGGTACAAATATCCGCTGCTTTTTCACAAGAAATCATTATTTAAACCATTTTTGATTTAGACATTCCATTAACGCTGTTCTAGCTCTATGAACCAAAACCCATAGATTAGACGGGTTTATTCCTAGTTCATTACATATTTCTTCGGTACTAATACCTTGAATCGTTTTCATTTTAAAAACTAGAGCCTGTTTTTGTGGTAATTTGGCAATGCATGCTTGTATTGCAAGGCCCAATTCTTCATTTTCCATGAAACCGTCGGCCATATTACCGTTTGGGTCAGCGACTTTTTCCTCGAGCCAATCCCCTTCACTGTCGCCATATGAACTAGAACTCATACGAACCTCTGCCTTACCTTTTTTTGAATTGGATTTGCGGTAATAATCTATGACTTTTCTTTTTAGAATAGCGATTAGCCAGGTTCTTTCGGCTGCCTCACCCTTGTAGTTTTTAGCCGATTTAAGACCCGCCAAAAAAGTTTCCGATACTAAGTCTTTGGCAACCTCACTGTCGCTAACTCTTCCAACAGCATAGTTAAAAAGGTAGTCGGCATAGTTATCTACCCAAGTATCAGGATATAATTGATGTTCGGTCATTTTATTAAATTGTTCCAAAAGTAATAGAATTTTCCTTTTAAGGAATCAATTTTACTAGCTTCATAATATTTATATTTACCAAGTGGTAGTAATTTAATAATTAGGGTATTAACAAAAGAATGGTACTTTTTTACTATCTCATCAATCTTCTAAGTATTTTAAACATAACATTGCTGTCATGAAATTTAAATTGTTTTTATTTTTTTCTATTCTTTTAACTGTATCCTGCGCTCAAACGCCCTCTTCCAAACCTATTACAAGTGTCACTCAGGAAGAGCTTTCCGAAATAACACTTTTGGATGTCAGAACTCCAGAGGAATATAGTCAGGGCCATATAGAAAACGCTGTTAACGTTAACTGGTTCGATGAAGATTTTGACAAACAGGTTGAAAAAATTGATAAGGACGAGACCATTTATGTCTACTGTAAGGTTGGGGGAAGGAGTGCCAAAGCCCAACAAAGACTTTTTTCCTTGGGCTACAAAAATGTCATAAATCTCGAGGGTGGTTATGATGCCTATAAACAAAATTGATATAACATTTGACGGGGGTATAGTTATCGGAAAACGATTTTAAATTAATTACCTGGTAACTCATTTTAATCTCTTCCATTGTACTTACAGAATATATATTGCAAGAAGCAATGAAAATAACCTTAATTCCTAGTTCAAATTTTCTTGGTAAGGGTTAACGCTTCATGTTTAAGGTTGCCAAAACAAAGTGTGCCAAATAACCGTAGAAAAAGTTATACTTAATCTTTCTAAAGATTGTATTCTAATACTAAAATTTCGAATTTTATTAAAACACTATTCGTCCAGAAGTCCAGCTCTCTTCAATAGTGCTTCCACTTTCGGTTCCGCACCTCTAAAACGTTTATAAAGGGTCATAGGATTTTCGGTACCCCCCTTAGCAAGTATATTCTCTTTGAATTTGTTGGCAACCTCTTTGTTGAAGATGCCTTCCTTTTTAAAGTAGGCAAAGGCATCTGCATCTAGGACTTCTGCCCATTTATAGCTGTAGTATCCTGAGGAATAACCTCCTTGAAAAATATGGGCAAACGAAGTACTCATACAGGTCTCTGGAGTATCTGGATAAAGTTTTGTTCCTTCAAATGCCTCATCCTCATGTTTTTTAACATCGGTTACCTCAGAAGGGTTAATTCCATGCCATGACATATCCAATAGGCCAAAGCTCAATTGTCTCAAGGTTTGCATTCCTTCTTGAAAGGTGGCCGACTCCTTAATTTTGGTGATGAGTTCTACAGGAATGACCTCACCAGTTTCATAGTGTTTTGCAAATAGTTCCAAAGCTTCCGGCTCATAACACCAATTTTCCATTACCTGACTGGGAAGCTCAACAAAGTCCCAATACACCGAAGTACCCGATAGGCTGGGATATTTTGTATTGGCCAACATTCCGTGCAAACCATGTCCAAACTCGTGGAATAGTGTAGTCACCTCATTAAAAGTAAGCAAAGACGGTTTGCTTTTTGTTGATGGGGTAAAGTTGCAAACATTACTAATATGTGGGCGAACATTTTCACCATTGCGTTTCCATTGAGATTTGTAAGAGGTCATCCAAGCACCTCCACGTTTTCCTGGTCTTGGATGAAAATCCGCATAAAACAAGGATATAAATTGTCCTTCGCCATCAACAACCCTGTAGGTTTTTACATCTTCATGGTACTTATCAATATCAAAAACCTCTTCAAATTTTAAATCGAACAGTTTTTCGGCAACTTTGAAAACTCCCTCAATGACATTCTCGAGTTTAAAATATGGTTTTAGTTTTTCATCATCCAGATCAAAGAGTTTTTGCTTTAATTTCTCCGAATAGTAGCTACCATCCCATTTTTCCAAGTTTTCAATACCGTCCGTTTTGTTGGCAAAATCCCGTAATTGTTTAAATTCCCGTTCGGCTGCTGGTTTGGCCTTTTCAAGAATTTCCTTTAGAAAATCATGGACTTTACCAGGGCTTTCCGCCATTCTCTCTTCCAACACAAAATGGGCATGGGTTTCGTACCCAAGTAAATTTGCCCGGTCATATCTTAGTTTGGCAATTCTTAAAACATTTTCTTGATTGTCCAATTCATCTTTGTGAAAACCTTTACTGCCAAAAGCAATTGAAAGGGTTTTTCTTAGCTCCCTATTTTTGGCGTATTTCATAAATGGAATATAACTCGGGTAATCGAGTGTTATCATCCATCCACCTTCCTTTCCCTTTAAGGAAGCTAAGTGGGCAGCAGCTTCTTTTTCACCATCGGGTAAACCGTCAAGGTCGTTCTCATCCGCAAGATGTAATTGATATTTGTTGGTTTCCGCTAATACGTTTTCTCCAAACTGTAGTTTCAGTTTGGAAAGTTCGGTATCTATTTCGCGTAATTTTCGCTTCTTGTCTTCTGGCAGATTTGCACCATTTCTACTAAAGTTCTTATACTTTTTTTCTAGTAAGGTCTTTTGTTCCACGTCCAGATTCAAGGAGTCCATTCGTTCGTAGACCGCTTTGATTCTTTTAAACAAGGCTTCATTTAACGTGATGTCGTTCCCGAACTCCGAAAGCATCGGAGAAACCTCTTGGGCAATCTTCTGGATTTCTTCATTGGTTTCGGCAGAATTAAGGTTGAAAAATGTACTTGATATTCTTTCCAACTGTTGACCTGCAAATTCTAAAGCTTCGATAGTATTCTCAAAAGTAGGTTTTTCGGTATTAGCCGTAATTGCATCAATTTCAGCTTTTGCGTCTTTCATGGCCTGTATGAAGGCGGGCTTAAAATGCTCGGTTTTTATTATTGAAAAAGGTGCGGTATCAAAAGATTCTAAAAGGGGATTCATTTTATGGTGCTATGTTTTCTATTTGTCTGCGGATTATTTTTCGCAATCAAAATTAATTTACAACTAACTATTTTTTACTTACTGACTTTGCTCCATCGATTACCTTTTGTTTAAGGCCTTCTTTGTATAGTATTATTTTGTCCAGAACACACTTATCCGAACTACCTATAATTTGAGCGGCAAGGATGCCTGCATTTTTAGCTCCATTAAGGGCAACTGTGGCGACAGGAACTCCGCCGGGCATTTGAAGAATGGATAGTACGGAATCCCAGCCATCTATAGAGTTACTACTTTTTACGGGTACGCCAATAACCGGTAGTGGTGACATGGAAGCTACCATACCTGGTAAATGTGCTGCTCCGCCCGCACCGGCTATGATAACGGAATATCCATTTTTGTGGGCATTTTTACTAAAGTCGAATAGTTTTTCGGGAGTTCTATGGGCCGATACTATATCAACATCAACTTCAATATCAAAGCCCCTTAAGATATCAATAGCATCCTGCATTACCGGCAGGTCACTTGTGCTTCCCATTACTACGGCTACTTTACTCATAATTTATTTACTGATTACTTTAATCGTTTCCTTTACTTTTTGTGCAGTTTTTCTAGCTTGGTCAATGTTCTGGTCCACAATGGTTACATGTCCCATTTTTCGGAATGGTCTCGTCTGTTTTTTTCCGTAAATATGTGGGGTAACCCCGTCCATCTCCAATATCCGATTTATATTTTCGTAGACCACATCACCTGTATGACCTTCATCTCCAACCAAGTTTACCATAATCCCAGCCACCTTACTTTCTGTGGCGCCAAGGGGTAAATTTAAAATACATCGGATATGTTGTTCAAATTGATTGGTGTAACTGGCTTCAATACTATAATGCCCACTATTATGTGGCCTTGGTGCTACTTCGTTGACCAAAATTTTATCATCCTCGGTCTGGAACATTTCAACGGCCAATAATCCGGTCAGTTTAATTTTTTGGGCAACCTTTAGGGCAAGTTCCCTAGCCTTGCTCGCTACTTTATCGTCAATTCGAGCCGGACAGATAACATATTCTACCTGATTGGCTTCCGGATGAAATTCCATTTCAACGACAGGGTAGGTTCTTATTTCTCCGTCGTCATTTCTTGCAACAATGACAGCAAGTTCGTTTTTAAATGGAATCATTGTTTCGGCTATACATTCACCGGCCGGTAAACCCTCCAAGTCACTTAAAGCTCTAACCACCTTAACTCCTTGGCCATCGTAACCAAATTGTGCCGCCTTCCATACAAAAGGAAATTTTAGGCCTCCGTTTTGAATGCTGTCCTCAATTTCGCTTAAGTAAGCAAAACGTTGAAAATCCGCTGTTGGGATTCCATGGTCCACATAAAAAAGCTTTTGTTTCGCCTTATTTTGAATGATACGTAATGCTCTTGGTTGGGGAAACACTTTTAGTCCATCTTTCTCTAGTTGGTCTAAAGCATCAAGATTTACGTTTTCGATTTCTATGGTAAGTACGTCCAACCCTTGGCCAAATTCATAAACTGTGTCGTAATCGAGCAGGCTACCTTTAACAAATTGGTTGCATGAAATTTTACAGGGAGCTTCTGGTGAAGCGTCCAGTACCTTGGTCCAAACATCCCATTTTCGGGTTTCGTAGAGCATCATTTTGCCCAGTTGACCCCCACCAAGGATTCCTAGTTTAAATTCAGAAGAGAAATAGTTCATAAGTGATACAAAAATACGCTTAAATCTTAGAATCTGATTCCCCATTATTCAAAAACACAGGGCAAAACCCTATATTTGCCAACCTTACTAATTTTTTTATAATTGATACAATTACACGACAAATTATTCAAACCTTTTCTTAGCGAAAAGGAAATATTGGATGCTATTGAAAGAATGGCCAAGGAAATTGCCGTGGAATACGAGGACCAAACACCTATTTTCGTTGGTGTTCTTAATGGCGCTTTTATGTTCGTGTCCGATTTTTTAAAGGCTTACCCACATGCTTGCGAAGTTTCATTTGTAAAATTGAGTTCATATCAAGGCCTTACTTCTACTGGAATAGTGGAAACACTTTTAGATGTTCCCGATAATATAGAAGGTCGGAGCATAATTATACTCGAGGATATAATAGATACAGGCCGAACTTTGCAAAAATTGGTGCATTTGTTCGGTAATACCAAGGTCAAGGAATTCAAAATTGCAAGTCTTTTTTACAAAGCAGAGGTCTATAATGGAGAATACCCTATAGATTATGTAGGTCTTGAAATACCGAATAAATTTATTGTGGGATATGGATTAGACTATAAGGAATTAGGAAGAAATCTCAGAGAAGTATACCAATTAAACCAAAAACATATGATCAATCTTGTACTCTTTGGTAAGCCAGGGGCGGGTAAGGGCACACAAGCTCAATTTTTGAAAGAAAAATACAATTTAAAACATATCTCAACAGGTGATGTATTTCGTTATAATATTAAAAACGGTACAGCATTGGGAACTTTGGCAAAATCCTACATTGATAAGGGAGATTTAGTGCCAGACGAGGTAACGATAAAAATGTTGGAGGAGGAAGTGGACAAGAACCCGGAAGCTGACGGATTCATTTTTGACGGTTTTCCAAGAACTGTCGCACAGGCGGAGGCACTAGATAACTTTTTGGAATCAAAGGATATGAAGGTGGATGCAACTATTGCTTTGGAGGCTAATGATGAAGTCCTTATTGAACGTCTTTTAGAAAGAGGAAAGGTCAGTGGAAGATCGGATGACCAAGATGTGGAGAAGATTAGGAACCGTTTTGACGAATACAACTTAAAGACCGCTCCACTTAAAGAATACTATGAGGAACAAAACAAATTTCATAGTGTTAATGGTATAGGTACTATTGATGAAATTACCCTGCGATTAACCAAGGTCATTGAGAATTTGTAATTTAAGTTGTCATAAATAACATCTTGATTAAGATACTCTTTAGAGATAACCAAGATATAGTAGTCTTAAAAAGTAGTAAAGCCTATGGCGGAAGAAGTAATTAGGCCAAAAGACGCTTTAAAAAGCTGCTTTTTTATGGGTTGCGGTTCAATATTAACGGTCATTCTCATTGCTGTGGCCTATTTAATTTACCTATATTATTTTAATGACTCGTTAACCTGAAGATGCCCCCGTGCTTCTTCTATATTGTTTAGCTTTGTACCCAATTTATATTAATTGCACCCAGGATGACAGAAGGTAATTTTGTTGATTATGTAAAAGTATTTCTAGCCTCCGGAAATGGCGGTAAGGGTTCCGTGCACCTTCATCGCGAAAAGTACATTACCAAGGGTGGACCGGATGGTGGTGACGGTGGTCGCGGAGGTCATGTGATTATTCGCGGTAATCAGAATCTTTGGACTTTAGTGAATTTTAAGTTCAAAAAGCATTTTAAGGCCGAACATGGGGAACATGGCAGCAAAAGTAGAAGTACGGGTGCTGATGGTGCAGATGTTTATTTGGATGTGCCATTGGGGACGGTGGTAAAGAATCCGGATACCAATGAGGTGTTGTTTGAAATTACGGAGCATGGTGAAGAAAAAATTGCTTTGGAAGGTGGTATGGGAGGTCGCGGAAATTGGCATTTTAAGACTTCAACGAACCAAACGCCGAGATATGCACAGCCAGGAATAGAAGGTCAAGAAGCCTATTTTTTACTGGAACTAAAAGTCTTGGCGGATGTTGGTCTAGTGGGCTTCCCCAACGCGGGGAAATCTACTTTATTATCGGTTATCACTTCGGCAAAACCAAAAATTGCAGATTATGAGTTTACCACGCTTAAACCTAATTTGGGAATTGTTGAATATAGGGATTTTCAAAGTTTTGTCATGGCGGATATTCCCGGTATTATTGAAGGGGCGGCCGAAGGAAAGGGTTTAGGTCATTATTTTCTAAGACACATAGAACGTAATGCTACTTTGCTGTTTTTAATTCCTGCAGATAGTAAGGATATAAGTCAGGAGTATGCTATTTTGTTGGATGAACTAAAAAGATATAATCCAGAATTATTACATAAGGAACGATTGGTCGCCATTTCTAAAAGTGATATGTTGGACGATGAATTGATGGATGAAATGAAAAAGGAACTGGATATAGATTTTAAAGGGGTTCCCTATATGTTCATATCTTCCGTAGCACAAATGGGAATCACCGAACTTAAGGATAAACTCTGGAAGATGTTGAATGATTAAATCGATTACCGAATGAAACAGTATCTAAAAAATATTGTGGAGTTAAATGAAAATCCCAAAAGCAAATTCTTTGCCTATTTTATTCAGATTTTGATTTTAGTTTCAATTGTTTCCTTCTCTTTTGAAACTGTTCCCGATCTTAAACCTGAAACCAGAAATTTATTACGCGGGATAGAAGTATTTTGTGTCATTGTGTTTACGCTAGAGTATGCGTTACGTATTTATGTATCTGACCAAAAAGGCAAGTTTATTTTCAGCTTTTTTGGTATCATAGATTTTCTGGCGATTCTTCCATTTTACCTGTCTATGGGTGTTGACCTAAGGTCATTGAGGGCACTTAGATTTTTACGGTTGTTTAGGATGCTTAAACTAATGCGCTATAACAGGGCGATTAAACACTTTACAAGAGCCATCATTATGGCCAAGGAGGAGATTCTTCTTTTTTTATTTGTCACGCTTATTCTGATATATTTTTCAGCTGTCGGGATTTATTATTTTGAGAACCAAGCACAACCAGAACATTTTTCCTCGGTTTTCGACAGTCTTTGGTGGGCCATAATAACGTTGACCACAGTGGGCTATGGAGATGTTTATCCAATAACAATTGGCGGAAGAATATTTACCTTTTTTATTTTAATGATAGGTTTGGGTATTGTGGCCATCCCAACAGGAATCATTTCATCTGCCCTTACAAAAAGTGTGGATAAGAAAGATGAGGATTGATTTTTTCTTATCTTGAATTAAAATATTGATAATGAAATATTTAAATATTTTAATGGTACTGATACTGTGCTGCTCATGTAGTTCTATAAATGTGAACTATGATTATGAAAGAGGAACGGACTTTTCCAGTTACACAACTTACAATTATTTGGAGCATATGCAGACTGGTATCGCCGAGTTGGATGAGAAACGATTCTTCAGGGCAATGGATATTACATTGCAGTCCAAGGGACTAAAATTTTCAGAAGAGCCCGATTTGATTATTGACGTAAAAAGTGTGGTATACGAATCCCAGTCCGGTAATAGTGTAGGTATTGGCGTAGGTGGTGGAAGGGGGGCGCTTGGTGGTGGTGTTTCTATGGGTATCCCCGTGGGATCGCCCAAACTTACCAGGGAAATTGAGGTGAATTTCATAGATGCCAAAAAGGATGTCCTAATTTGGCAGGCCATAAGCAAAGCTCCTTACAGGGAAGGTGAAACACCTTCAGCTCGAGAAAAAAACATGCAAGAATTGGTTGTTAGAATATTCGAGAAGTACCCTCCAAAAACCCGGAAATAGTCTTTATACTGTAGTTGGTGAAATACCCCTACTTTCTTTGGGAACCTCCTATTTATGGAGGTTCTGAGCCTTCTTTTGTCATATTAAAACGGTATAATTACTTAGTAATCAAATATTTACATTTTGGTAAGATAAAATTCCCGTTCGGTCATATCTTTCTACCGTTCATCATAAATCATTTAAATTCTTCATACTTGTCCATTAGTTTTACATCGTATTATTAATCAATTAAAAACAACGTCATGAAAACAATCGACAAAACAAAATTAACTGTATTAGCTATCGGTACTTTAACCGTACTTGTATCACTAATAGGAGCTTACAAAGAATTAAGTCTAATGAATTACTTTTTTCCATTATATGCTGGTTTAACACTGGTAGGAGTATCTCTTTTAAATAGGGAGACTAGCAAAGAGGAAATTGCCAGCAAAGCTTAATTAATCCAATCCATAAAACAATAAAACAAAGAGCATGATCGCAATTGTAAAATTTATTATGGTACTAGTTATTCAGGTATTATTTTAGTTTCAGCCATAGAGGCTGAAACTAATTTTTTTGGTTCCCCTATATTTACCTTATAATTTAAAAAATGGCTTCCTTCATTAAAAAACATCGTTGGGCAATTTCATTTTGGTTTGTCCAATTCATGTCTTGGGGCGGATTGGTCTTTATTGCCTATGCCTTTACTCCGGATGCTGATGGGTATAAAGGAACGGATACTTTTAAGTATGGGCTTTTATCTACATTTTTTGTGGGTCTTATTTCAACAAGTCTTCTACGTTACTACTTAAAGAGAATAATAAATTTTGATGTTTTTGAGTCCTCTCAAATCCTAAAAATACTATTAGGTATTGCTGTGGCTGCCCTAGTTTATTTTGGCTTGTCCTATGGTACAGGTTATTGTATGGGTAAATTTGCCGAGGAAGATATTAAAGTTCCTGAAATGTATAAGGACTTTGGTGTGGGTTTAATGGTGATCAACTCTTTCATAACTATTTTTGGCTGGACCATATTTTACCTTTCCGTAAAGATAGTTGCCAAATTAAATGCTGATAGGTTGGAACGCGCCGAACTAAACGCTACACTAAGGCAAGCTCAATTGAATACCTTGAAAGGACAGATAAATCCACATTTTATGTTTAATAGTTTAAATAATATAAGAGGATTGATGCTAGAAGATGTTGATAAATCTCGGGATATGCTGACCAAACTTTCGGAAATGCTCCGTTACTCTTTGGCAAAAAACAATGTCAATGCCATTAATTTGGAAGAAGAGCTGGAAATGGTAGAGAATTATATAGCGCTTTCCAAGATTCAATTTGAGGAAAGATTGCAGTTTGTAAAGAAGGTTCAGGATGATACATTGGAAATAAAAATTCCACCGATGATTATTCAACTCTTGGTAGAAAATGCGGCAAAACATGGTATTTCTAACCTTAAAACAGGCGGAACAATAAAATTAATTACAGAAAAGGACATCCAAGGTTTGATTATTAAGGTCATAAATACGGGAAGTTTGCAAATTGCTAAGGACTCCACACAACTGGGCCTTCAAAATATTAAACAACGATTAAGACTACTCTATGGAAACGAAGCCTCCTTTTTTCTTAAAGAGGTTGATGATGAGGTAGTCGCAACCATAATTATCCCATTGTCATGAGCCAGATAAAAGCTGTCATAGTTGAGGATTCTCGATTAGCGCGTAATGAGTTAAAGGAATTTATTAAGGGTTATTCCCAAATAGTAATAATTGGGGAAGCGGAGAATGTGGACGATGGTTTTAAGTTAATCAATGAAAATTCTCCCGACTTACTTTTTTTGGACATCAACATGCCGGAAAAAGATGGTTTTGAGTTATTGGAGATGTTAGATGAGGTACCTATCACCATATTTACAACTGCCTTTGACGAATACGCCATAAAGTCCTTCGATTATAATGCTTTAGACTATCTATTGAAGCCCATAAATGAAAAGCGCTTTGCCAAAGCCATAGAAAAAGTCGAGGAAAAGCTGGAGGATACCAAGGAAAGGAGTGATGAGAACGACCAAAGATTAACAGGTAACAGTCAAATATTTATAAAGGATGGTGAAAAATGTTGGCTTATTAAAGTTGGAGATATTTCCCATTTTGAGATTGTGGGAAACTACACTAGAGTATTTTTCCAGGATGAAAAACCCATGTTGTACAAGTCTTTAAATCAAGTAGAGGAGAAGTTGCCCGAAAAGTATTTTTTCAGGGCTAATCGCCAGCAAATAATAAATACTAATTTTATTGATACCGTGGTCCCATGGTTCAATGGCAAACTTAAGTTGACCATGATGAATGGAGAAGAAGTGGAAGTTTCAAGAAGACAGTCCTATCTATTCAAGGACAAAATGAGCCTCTAGTGTATACGATCATTCAGATTAAAATATAATGTACCTTCCATGCTGATTGTTTACTTCCTATGTACTCTAACCACATAAGTAGCTACCAAATCTTCACCTATTTTGATATGTGTGTCATATAACCCGGTTCTTTCAAATTTATACTCCAAGCGCACTATATTGCCTTGTAAGAATTTAATGCTCGGTTCAACCATGATATCCCTGCCTCTATTGTTCAGGTCTATGTGGAGTGATTTGGTGTCAAAGTTTTCAGGAACGATAAAATCAAATGTGATTATTTCATTTTTGGCGACTTCCACATGCATTTTTTTTGGTAGGTGTGGAATTACCTCATTCGAAAAGGCCTCCTTGTACATCACCGGTCCTTCAATAAACTCTTCCAATGTGGGTGTTTCATCCAAAAGCGATAACTCTTTTTCCAATGGAAAATGGTTCTTTATAAATAAAACAGGGTCAGCAAGAAAATAGACATCATCATATTTTTGTTCAAATCGTGGGCCATCGTCATCGAGCAAAATTCTTCCTGCGGACCACGTGGCATCGCACAAATACCATTTATCCTCTAGTTGTATGGCATTCCAAGAGTGGTTCGGTGGATTTTCGGCATCCAATAATAGGGTAGGGGTTCTTCCATATCCATTGATGATCTTGGATTTAAAACCGGCAAGATTTGCCATTTCATTGATTAAATACGCATAACCCGTGCAGGCTGTTTTTTTTTCTTCTACCAGTCGCTCAAAGACTTTGGGTGTAAAACTGCTGTTCCATGCTAAAAATGCCTCCCTGTCCTTTTCCATTTTTCTCCGTTTCTTACGGGTTTTTAAATAGGAATGGTAGTCATTTTCAATATTGGTACAGACCCATGTATATATTGCCCTAAACTTTTCAATATCAGTTTTTAAATTGACCGTTAATTCGTGGGTCAGTAACGGCAAGTTTCTTAAACTTTGCCCGCTATGCGCTAAAGCAATACTATCCGCCTTTTTATAATTGATAGTTTTTGTAGGATTGTACTGCCCAATAGCAGAGGTGCAAAGGAGCAAGAAAACTAAGAAGCTATATCGCATTATTTGAATAGAGCGATAAATTTTTGAAAAATATTTCTTTTGGATTTGTAGGCACCGCCCACAACGATATCGCCCATGAGTTCAATATCGGTAGCATCAAAAACAATGGTGATATCTATGGTTTCGCTTGTACTTTCTTTTACCGTGTATTCTTTGGTGTCGTAACCAATATAACTGAACACCAATACATCGTTAGCTTCCAATTGTCTTGGAAACTCAAATTTTCCATCATAATCGGTCGAAGTACCTTCAGAGGTTCCCTTTAGGATGACGTTGACCCCCGGTATCGGTAAATTGCTTTCGTCCAATACTGTGCCGGTAACTGTATAGCTATCCACTTTGGCAACGGAATCACTTTTTAATTCTTTGGATATGGTCATTTCCATCACAGGATTTGCTTGGGCAACATCTTGTGCAACAATAGGAGCTGTTACACATAAGGCCAAAAGTGAAAAGCTGGCAATGCCTAAAGTTCTGGAGAATAGATTTGTGTTCATGTTATTTACGGAATCAAATTCATAATTCTTAAGTTGTGAAGTCCTAAAACGTCCACATGTTTTTCCATTATCATTTGTAAAGTGCCTTGCTATGTCCAAATCTGAAAATTGGGTAAAATCAATGACTTCTTTTTGACAACGGTTACAATGACCACCTAATTCGGTCTTTTTAAAATTAATGAAATTTTCTGAACAAGGCTGGTTTACGGAAATTCTAAATGCTTTTTTCATAATTAAGTGGTTTTAATGATTACCTCTAAACTATGTTAGTTTGATTGCTTTAAAAATTCAGTTTTAGTGAAAGGGCTACTTGAATGAGGGAACTTTCCAATACTTTGTTTTACTTAATCTACTTGCACCCGTATACCTTCACTGTGACTGCTAAATTCAGGGGCGTACATACTTTGAATCGTAGTAATGCCATTGCTAAAATCCCCTGCATTGTTCACCCTAACATCATATTCGAAAACGTAAACACCTTTGGGCAAGTAATCGAAAAAGAAATTGGTACTTGCGTCCTTTGTGCTTTCATAATAACCCAAATCATCTTGCCATTTGTATTGGGAAAGGACATTGACGGGTTCAAAACCTGCGGCGCGCATGTCTTTCATATGTATGTATTCCATATCCCTATCGGATTTTAGTTCGATACGAACCCGTACCAAGTCCCCAACTTTTAAATCCGTTTGGGCGGTTATTTCACTGATTCTCTCTCCGGTATCCGTATTCTTCTTCAAAAAGAGCTTCTTTTTTAATTGAAGTGGAGTCTCTGCAAAGGTTATTTTATCCAAATCCTCAAAGTACTGCCAATACAAAGCTCCCCAAGCAATACCGTTACCTTTTTTAGTGAGTTCAATCTCTGACATTTTAGGGCTAATCTCATTCCCGTCCCAAGTGGTTTTATAGTAACCTGTACCGGCCTCAACTTTTACATGCTCCAAATTCGATGGATCTATTTTTTCCCCTCCAATCAGAACATCAACGGCATCCGTTACGGATAACCAATCACTACCTTGGAGTAAAAGGGCATAGACGGCCTCAGTTGTTGCCTTAGTGGTTTTCCATTGGTTGGTCTGCTTATTTTTAAGCAACCAGATTTTTAGGTTGTCAACGGTGGTAGTATCCTTTTCAATTTCCGAAAAAGATTCGATCAGTAAGGAATGGGTTTCAATAGGAGCCTGATACCAATACCAAGAACTTTTGTTTTCTTTCCAGTACATGCCTAGCTCTTCTGAATTAACACTGTTCTCTTTTAAGGCACGAAGTATTTTTTTTGCTGTTACCTCGTCGCCAGAACGATGCGCTATCAAGGCCAGCATGCCTTTGGAATACAGATTTTTCTTCGTCCAATACTTCACTGCTTGGCCTAAATAATAATCCGTGATATCATCAACTTTTTTCGACGTTTTTATATCCTTGAAAAAGCTACGCATATATAAAAATTGGATCTGAATAGGAGTTAGGTGATCTTTGGACAAATCGTCCGAGTACTTTTTCATGCGCTCATATTCCGCTATAAATTCGTCATCCAAATAACTTATCCCTCTTTTGATAATTTGCTCCAGTTCTATATTTTCATCTCGGTTCGTATCGGATTTTGGGTCGCCTAGCGTACTTGAAGTGAGCTTTTGTAAATGGGCCAAGCCGGATATTATATGCTGTGTGATATATCGGTTTTCCCTGCCACCTTTAAACCAAGGCCACGCACCCGAAGCCATTTGATTGCTTTTCAATTTTCGCAGAGCGATTTCCTTTTCGTTTTGCATTTTGTTCATATTGAACAATAGGGCAATTCGTTTTTTCTGTTCGGATTCAGATTGTGCATCCCTGAGCCATGGAGTTTCTTGTATTAAAAGTGATTTCAGTTCCTCATTTTTCTCCAAATTGCTAAGTAGTGCATCAGAATTTGCCCATAGATTAAATACTTCTCGGATTCTTGGATTGGAATTGGCAATATGACTGGCCAAGGAATTGGCATAAAATCGCGAAAAGGTCTGCTCATTGCACTCATATGGATACTCCATCAAATACGGCAGGGCTTGTACCGCGTACCATGCAGGGTTGGAGGTGATTTCCAAAGTAAGTTTGTGATTGCTAAAGGTCGTAGAGGTATTATCCCTCAGTTTTTCCAATGTAAATGTCTTTTTTTGATTGCTCCGTACCCACATTGGAAGGGTTTCCGTTATCAACATCCGATTGGTAAGCACCGGTAAAACATTTTGTTCGCCATCACTGAAATCTCCTGCTTTCGCCACAATTTTATACTGTACGGCCTGTAAGCCTTTAGGTATGCGGATGTTCCAAGATAACTGTATGTTTCCCTTTGCTGTAACCGAGAATTGCTGAGTCTTCATGATATTTTCCAGAAGGGAGTCAATAGCTTTTCCTGTAAGCGCGTTGGTCAGTTCCAATTGTCCAAAACCTTCCAGACTTTTATCCGACAAATTGGAAATTTTAGAGCTAATGGTGACAACATCACCTTCTCGCAAGAATCTTGGAGGGTTTGGCAACACCATCAATTCTTTTTGGGTAACCGTGGATAAGCTATTGGTTACTTTTTTTAAATCTTTGGTATGTGCCAATAACTGTACGTTCCAACGTGTGAGCGCCTCCGGTGTGGTAAAAGTAAAAGAAATGTTTCCTTCGGAATCGGTCAATAATTTAGGAAGAAAGAAGGCTGTTTCCTGAAGGTTCTTTCGGATTTGTACCGCACTAAAATCAACGTTCTCATCTATGACTTCGGCTTCTTCTTTCGGCGCAGAAGTAATGCTTACGCCTGCCACCTGTCCTTGAAGTTGATTCCCAAAAGCCGCATCCATTTCCATCTCTTCCGCAACTATTTCTGTTTCAGTACCGGATTTTTTCGTCATTCTTGAAACTTGGGAACCAACCGTGTAGCCTCTTGTTCTTAAGTAGGACCCAAAATTTAGACCAAACCACTTCAAACGGGAAAAGCTTTGAGCTATTTCACCTTTAATTGAGTAACCGCTGTAATTCTTAAAATAAACATTGCCAAAACTATGATTGGCTTCCGTATACATGTAGGAATAATAATAGGGCTGTTGAATCGGATTAAAATACCAGGAATTACTTGCAAATTGATCTAAGGAGGCGTCATACATGTTCGCCAGTAATTCCGCAGTAACCTTTTCTCCTTTTGGTCCTTTAATTTTAAAACTCCAGGTTTCTTCTGTTCCTGGTTGGAGTTTATCCCTGAAGGTTAAGGTTTCGATTTCCAAATCGGTAGTTGGATATGGAACGGAAATAGTCACATTGCCTGACTGAAAAGAATTGTAAATGGAATAGCTGTAATGCACCACAAATCCACCCTCATCATCCTTAGATACCGGAATACTGATGGATTTGCAACCTTCGTTCAGTTTCAATATTTCCGTCCGGATTATTTCCTTATTTTTTTCAACCTTGACCGTTACAAATACTTCTTTGGCATTAGTATAAAAGGTTAACTCCGCTTCATCGCCTATGGCGTAAGCAGATTTATCGGTTTTTACATCAAACAGTTGGTTGTCTGCTAATTTCTTTTCGTTTTCACTATAGACATTGGTTCTGGATTTTGCCTGAACCTTTTGTCCGAAGCTATCTTTAGTCTCCAGTTCAAAAAGATATTGGCCGGATTCCCACTTTTTAATATTTTTCAATGGTATTTCCGTACTTTTTTCGGTATCAAAATCAGTTTCCATAACCAATTCTCCCTTTTCCCAGGTATTGGGGTCATGTTCCGTATTATATGAATCATGTGGATAAAGTGCCTTGAAATCTTGCTTTGACCAATATTGATAGTTGGGCGCGGGCCAAGGTCTATCACGCAGCACGTATTCTGGCGATTTTAACTTGTAAACTTTTAGAACGCCTTTCGAAAAAACCGGCTGCCCGTTGAGGTTTTGCGTGCTTATGCTGACAGTTTGGTCTTTCTCGGACTTATCCAGTTGCGAATCGACAACAATACTGGCAGTCATAGCATGGTAGCCTACGTTTACATTTGTAGATGCGCTTCGGGTTTCTCCGTTAATATCGGTAACGTCTGCGGTTACCGTGTAGCTAAAAATTGGAAGATTTTCCTTGTTAGCGGATAGGTCAGGAATGGCTTTAAAAACTATCTCGTACTCCCCATTATCATTTGTAATGACTTCTCCATGCGCAATTTCCTGTGGTTCACCATAAAAATAAGATCTTTTCCAATAGAACCAAGGCGGGTAGTTTATATTACGCTGTACCCTGTACGATACCTTGGCCCCAGAAATAGTACTTCCTGCTAAAGCCATGGCCGTGCCTTTTACGGTAATAGTATCGTTTACTTTGAAGGTTGCTGTTATGGGCTTAAAAGAAGTTTCAAACTTTGGCCTTTTGTATTCTTCCACCGAGAAATAAAAATCTTCGTCCACCAAACCGGATACACCGTAAACTTCAAGATAATGTTGGCCGGTAAGTCCCGAGCTTGGTAAGATAAATTCTCCCGTGAAGGAGCCAAATTCATTGGTTTCAGCTTCCATTTCAGAAATTTTCTGTCCGTTTACATCATAAAAGCCTACCGTTACCGATTCGCCAGATACCACTTTTGAAAGTCCACCATCGTTCTCAATAAGAATTCCCTTAAAATAAAGCGGTTGGCCCGGTCGGTAGATACTTCTGTCCTTAAAAAGAAAGGTTTTATAGGAAATCCTTGGCCGCTTATCCTTCTGCTGTTTTTGATTGATATAGGTATTGCCAAAAAATGCAGTTTCATCAGCTGCATCAATCTTAATTTTGTTAACAGAAATTGAATTTCTGTCTAAATCTAGCTGTGCAAAACCCATTTTATCCGTCACAAAATTATTGGTGAGCTCAGTGCCACGATAATTGCGTTGGTAGTACAGGGTGATTTTAGCCCCGGATATGGGTTTGCCCATATTTCTATCTACCACTTGAAAAATATGCTGGTCAGGGGCTCTAGTTTCCAAAAGTGCCATGTTTGTTACTTGTATTGGGCTAAAGGCAAAACTTTTATCTGCAGCGTCCTCATTTTCTTCCAATGCCGGCATAGCTAAAACTATGTATTGGCCATTGGGAAGTTGGGGCATAGGTATTTCCATGCTGTGTTGCTGATAATCACCTTCATTTTTAAGCTTGGCGGTCCAGCTCGTCTCAAGTTTCAATTCTTCAATATACTCCAGTTGCTTTTGTATGGGATACAAGTCTTGTAAATCCTCCAATTGCTCTTGATTTATCCTATATGCTGCGAGTTTTAATGCATCATGATTCTTGTAGGTAATCAATAACCTTGAAGCTTGTTTGATTGGAACATTCCGCTCTGCCCTGATACCGAGGTTGGGCGCTAGTATTCGGGATTTTAAAACGGCACATTTTTCAGCACCTAGACTGTTTGGGAAATTTGCGTAAACGGCATCACAAATACTAATGGCCTCCTTTAGTTTCCATCTACTTTCTTCATTTTTTTCTGCTACATAGACATCTCCTTGGGTCTTTAATAGCGATGCTATTTCATAGCGGTAGAGTGCGGATGACTCATGATGTTTCAGATTTTCCGCGGATGCTGTAAGTATACTTAAAAGAATGGTATCCTTATCTGGGAAAACAGCTTTTGAATAGGTATAGTTTAACCGTTCTATATCCACCGTTACCAAAGGTTCCAAGTTTGGATTCGAAAAATGAAAGGAAATCAGTTCCTGATATATTTTTAAGGCTTTTGATTGTAATGAGGTAGCATCTACTTCAGGAATCTTCAGTTGGGTAAAAGAGTAGGCATCGCATAGGTAATCTGGGGAATCGATTTCAAATTTATCTGCAGGTCTGGTGATGCTATTTTCATCGGTCTTATAAAACTGTAAAGCGGTATGTGCCAATAAATCGAACAATGTTGGCCGATAAATCTCCGAATCCTCCTGTGAATCGATTACCTCCTTAAAATCCTTTAGCTTTTCTTTTTGAAGGTCTTCGGGATTTTGGAGCGATTTTTCAAAATGGATACTTATTTCCTTAAAAAGCGTCGTCAAGTCCCAAGTTCTAAAATCAACGGTATCTACCTTTACTTCGGTAGTAGTCCTATCGTAAAATTGATAGCGATTCTGTTGAAAATACTGCCAATACAAGTTGGCAAGATAACTTTCCAGAATGTTGGAGACTGGAAAGTTTGCATTGGAAATTTCATTTTTTAAGTCGTTGACGACTTTTAGTTGAGCATTTTCTTCCAATATCAATGCATATTTGGAAGTAAAAAGGAGCGACTTTATAATCTGGCTGGAATTCTGTTCCCTTTTGGCCTTTGCCGAAATATTTTGGACCATTTCCAATGCCGACTTTGTCAAGGCTTCCTTTTCCAGTTTATGGACTTTTGCCCAAAGTTCCGAATAGGAATCGCTAAATTCTTGGGAAGGAAGCAATTGCGAAAAAAGGACGAGAGTCAAAGTAGCTATCAATGTTTTCATCGTTATAAATTTACATAACAAATGTCAACAAAAGACGTACCAACCTAAAGTACAACTTAGTGAAATGGTCTTTTGAATAAGGGAAAGGGCGTTATAGACTTTTAAGCAATCCGCCGTCTATGGGAATATTGGTCCCTGTGATGAAAGAGGCATTTTCCGAGGCCAAGAAGGTTGCCAAATAACCATATTCCTTCGGGTCGCCAATACGTTTTAAAGGTACTCGCATTTCCATTTCCTTTCGTACCTCATCTTGGGGGACTCCCATTTGTTCTGCTTTTTTAGCATTCAGTTGGGTGATACGGTCGGTATCAAAATATCCAGTGAGGACATTGTTTACGGTGATTTTATGTTTACCAACATCCCTGGCCAAGGATTTGGCCCAGGTTACAACCGCGGCGCGAATAGAATTGGAAAGCGCCAAATAGGAGAGTGGTTCCTTCACCGATATGGAGGCGACATTGATGATACGCCCCCAATTATTTTTCATCATAGATTCCAGAGCTAATTCCGTGGTAAAAACAACTGTTTTGAATAATAAGTCGAAAGCTTCTTGATAGTCGGTGACCTTTTTTTCCAGAGCGCTCCCGGCGCTGGGTCCTTGGGTATTGTTCACCAGAATATCGACCTGGTTTTGTTGGAAATACCCTTCAATTATTTTTTGGTAACTTTTAAAATCGTTAAAATCTACTTTTAAATATTGATGTTTTTGACCTTGGTCTACCGGTAGGTTGGAAACTATGGTGGCCAATTTGTCCTCGCTATGTGACATTAGGGTAACACTGGCCCCGCTTTCCGCCATTTGTATGGCTATGGCCTTACCGATACCTGCGCTACTTCCACCAATCAGTGCTTTTTTACCTTTTAAGGATATGTTCATTTTTATATTATTTATATTCTTCCCTGACGGGACTAAAAACATCCATCAATTTACATGGGGTCAATGCTTTGCCACTATGTTTTTTGTGAGGAGCAATAATTACAATATCTCCTGGATAATAGGTCTTGGTTTCGCCCTCCAATGTAAATTTAAATTCACCTTCCAAAACATACATGACCTGTTCATGCATGTGGGAATGTTCCGGTACTTGGGCATTCTTTTCTACGTTCCAATAGGCGATGCTCATGGTTTCTGCATGGACCAATTTGCCATGGTATCCGGGCATTATTTCCTTTGAGTTGATATTTTTAAGATTCAAGTGCATTGTTTCTACGATTATGCTTCTAAGGTAAAAAGAATATCACACTGGCTAAAATCGTTTGTGCTGCAAAGGTCAATATGTATCTTTACCGCATAATTTAGGATAATGAAGATACACTTTATCGCCATTGGAGGGAGTGCCATGCACAATCTGGCGTTGGCGTTGGCCCATAAGGGATACCAAATTACCGGAAGCGACGATGTTATTTTTGAACCTTCAAAATCCAGGTTGAAGGAAAAGGGATTATTGCCTTCGGAATTTGGTTGGTTTCCTGAAAAGATTCAAGACGATTTGGATGCCATTGTTTTGGGAATGCATGCCAAGGCGGATAATCCCGAGCTTTTAAGGGCACAGGGACTTGGTTTGACCATTTATTCCTACCCTGAATTTTTATATGAGCAATCCAAGGACAAGACTAGAGTGGTTATCGGAGGTAGCCATGGTAAAACGACCATCACTTCGATGATTTTACATGTTCTCAATTATCATGAAATTAAGGTAGATTTTATGGTGGGTGCACAGTTGGAGGGATTTGACAGAATGGTGCATTTAACCGAGGAAAACGATTTTATTGTTTTGGAAGGCGATGAATATCTATCCTCCCCAATAGACAGGAGACCCAAATTTCATTTGTATAAACCCAACATCGCTTTGCTCAGTGGAATCGCCTGGGACCATATCAATGTATTTCCAACCTTTGAGAATTACGTGGAACAGTTTAAAATATTTGTGGACAGTATAGTGAAGGGCGGAAGCATTACCTATAACGAGGAGGATGCTGAGGTTAGGGAAGTGGTGGAATCTTCTGAAAATGCTATTCGAAAGTTACCCTATAGTACTCCCAACTATGAAGTTATGAATGGAGAAACACTTCTTGCCACACCTGAGGGGCCAATGCCCATAGCGGTTTTCGGTAAACATAACCTGAGTAATCTTGCCGGGGCAAAGTGGATTTGCCAGAATATGGGGGTTGATGAAGATGATTTTTATGAGGCAATAGCTTCTTTTAAAGGAGCTTCAAAACGCCTGGAGAAAATTGCAGAGGGTCCCAATAGTGTCGCCTTTAAGGATTTTGCCCATAGTCCGAGCAAAGTTAAGGCCACAACCAATGCGGTCAAGGAACAGTATCCGGATAGAAAACTGGTGGCCTGTTTGGAACTTCATACGTACAGTAGCTTCAATCCAGAATTCCTAAAGGAATATAAAGGATCTTTAGACGCTGCCGATGAAGCCGTCGTTTTCTTTTTACCGGAATCCGTGGCGATAAAAAAATTAAAAGAAGTAACCAAGGAGCAAGTTTTCCAGGCTTTTGACAAAATCGATTTGAAAATATTTACCGAGGCAGGGCCTTTTCATTCCTTTATTAAAAACAAGGAATATGCTAACACCACCCTTTTGCTAATGAGTTCCGGGAATTATGGCGGTTTGGATTTGAACGAAGTGAAACAGGTTGTAGGGCATTGACAAGCAATTGGTTAATGACCTTTTGGCAGTGTCGGCTTATTGGGCATAGCTATTGATTTTCTTTTTTTATGCGGAAGAAATCAACTTGGCTAAGAGTGTTCAGAATGTATAGTGTCATATTGGCCAAATTGCTTTATACATTTTTGGTCGCATTTATGTTGGGCATATCCAATGTTATTAATCAAGAGGATAGGACTATCCATGACGCCCGATTTAAAATAGAGAAACGCCAGGACCAAACGGAGGAAGAGGATTAGATGGGTAAATGGATTTTACCCTATTGCCAATAACCTAATGTTGAAATAATTAGTTCTGTATATTTGAGGAATGGAAGAAAAGCCGATTTCCTTTTCGATTAAAAACTGGTCAGATGATGATAAGCCCAGGGAAAAGCTGGTCAATAAAGGTCGTTCGGCACTATCCAATGCTGAATTAATCGCTATTCTTATTGGATCCGGGAGTAGGGATGAAAGTGCGGTAGAACTCTCGAAAAGAATTTTGGCCTCTGTAGACAATAACCTTAACGAATTGGGAAAACTGTCAATTCAGCAATTGATGAAATTCAAGGGTATTGGGGAAGCGAAGGCCATTAGCATTGCCGCAGCACTGGAAATAGGTCGAAGGAGGAGAGGGGAGGACTCCCTGAAGATTGAAAAAATAGGGAGTAGCCATGATGTCTTTGACGTATTGCACCCTATAATAGGAGATTTAGAGCATGAGGAATTTTGGATTCTATATTTAAATAACTCCAATAAGATTTTGCATAAGGCTCAATTGAGTAAGGGAAGTATAACAGGGACTTTGGTGGATGTCCGCTTGGTAATGAAACAATGCTTGGAGCTGGGAGCCGTTGCCCTGATATTAGCGCATAACCATCCCTCGGGTACTTTAAAACCTAGTAACGCGGACAAAGAGATAACCCAAAAAATAAAGAATGCCTCGGAAGCTTTGGATATTCGCGTTTTGGACCATCTTATAATTACTCAAAGGGAATATTTTAGTTTTGTGGATAATCAAATTATATAAATGCTTTTAATCTATACCCATAAAATAACACCGCGCTTAACCTATACCATGAAGCAGGTATTCACCAAAATTTTGGGAATAGAGATTGGGTTTACCACGAAAGTAGAAGATTTTATTAAGCATAAGGAAGAAAAGATAACCTACACTAAACAACCCTTACAGAATGAGTTTTTCATACGAAGTCATGAACTTTTGTTTGAGCAGGGCGTAAATGATGTTGAAATAAACGTAATGAGCTGGGATAATGTTCCTTGCTTCTTTTTTGCGGGGGAAAGAAGTAATCTTCCCTATGATATCTTCGCCGCCTCTTTTTACTTAATAAGTAGATATGAAGAGTACCTGCCCCATGTAAAGGATGCCCATGGACGTTTTCCCTTTAGAGGAAGTCTGGCCTATGAACACAAATTTTTGGAACGTCCCGTTGTGGATATCTGGGCCATGAAGTTATTTGTAGTTTTAAAAGAAAGGTTTCCTAGTCTTGTACAGGGTCCAAGAAAGTATAAGTTCATGTCCTTGATAGACGTAACTACATCACATTGCTATGCAAACAGAGGAGTGATTAGGGGTGCTGCTGGTTTCTTGTTAGATTTGGGTACATTCAAATTAAAAAGATTGGTAGAAAGGATTGCCGTGGGACTAAAAATAAAAGGAGACCCCTACGATAATTTTGCGACCCTAATTGAATGGCATAAAAAACTAAATGTTAATAGCATATTCTTCTTTCAATTTGCCAATTATTCCAAATACGATAAAAATGTATCCACGAATAGTAACAATTTTAGGTCACTAATAAAATACATAGGGGATTACTCTAAGGTAGCTTTGGCGGCATCCTATAGTTCGTTTGACAATGTGGAACTTTTAAAAAATGAAAAGCATAATCTTGAAAATGTGGTCAACAGACCGGTAAATTATTCAAGGATGCGATACAATCGTGTAGATGTTCCGGAAACGTACCGAAATTTGATTACAGCGGAATTTACAGACGATTTTACCATGGGATATAGCCACCAAATTGGTTTTAGGGCCGGAACCTGTACGCCTTTTCAATTTTATGACATTCCTTTGGAAGTCCAACAACCTATAAAGATTTTTCCTTTTGTATTGCACGATTATTCCTTGTTGGAAATTGATAAAAAATTGGAACTGGAAAGAAGGATGGATGCTATTTACAACGAAATTAAATTAGTAAAGGGAACATTCATCTCTGTTTTTTCCAACGAACTATTAGGGTCTCAACATAAATTCGATTGGAAAGAGGTTTATTATCAATTAATAACCAAGTATAATGTTTAAAAATCTGGTCACGGATATATTTTTTGATTTGGACCATACGCTATGGGACTTTGAAAAGAATTCTTCACTAACCTTTAAAAAAATACTGGTAGACCATCATATTGAGATTTCATTACAGCATTTTTTGGACGTGTATGTTCCTACAAATTTGGCTTTTTGGAAATTGTACCGGGAGGAAAAAATTACAAAGTCAGAGTTAAGGTATCAACGTCTTAAAACAGTGTTCGATCAATTAGGCCTTATAGTTTCTGATGAGGTTATTCATAGTTTGTCCAATGAGTATATAAATCATTTGTCCACTTATAACCATCTATTTCCAGATACGGTAACCATACTGGATTATCTTCGACCGAGGTACCGACTTCATATTATAACCAATGGATTTCAGGAGATCCAGGAGAAAAAGTTAAAAAACTCGGGTATTCACCACTATTTTGAGCACATCGTGGATTCCGAAATGGCCGGGGTCAAAAAACCTAACCCTATAATCTTTAAATTGGCTTTGGACAAGGCTAATGTCCACCCACAAAAATCCTTAATGATAGGCGATAGTTTAGAGGCAGATATCTTGGGAGCGAAATCTGTCGGGCTACATACATTACACTTTAATGCACATGGAGATCCTGAGCATGACCACGCTCCAATTATTACCACTTTAAGGGAAATAAAAACCTTTTTATAGAGTTATACCCTATATACAGGGACGTTGTTCTAGTCTTAAAAAAGTATTGTATAGATGGGTGTGTATCGAAATCTACTTATCATCGTTTCTATGATTTTCATACTGATGTCCTGTTCGGAGAAACAGGATTTTGGGCAGTATGATGACCTTACTATAACACCTACCTATGAAACAAGCATCTTTTATGTTAAGACACAGGAGTCTATAATCAATAGGGTTACAGGCATTAATTTTTTCTCCCAAGACTTTAATTTTGATGCCTTTGAGGATGACTTGTTTGCCGAAAGGGTTCTGGAAGGATCAATCACCTACCAATTGGAAAATACCACGAGTAAGGATATAGAGATCAGTATCCAATTTTTGGATGAGAGTGGTAATGTTCTTGATAGCGAACTTTTTCAGATGAATGCGACTCCAAGTGCACTTTTAACGCGGGAAGTTGCTTACGGTGGAGCAGGTAAGAATCTTGATATACTTAGGAACACCTCAGAAATTAGGTTAAGTGCCGAAAACCTTGGTGATAATTCGAGTACGTCTAACCTACCAGATCCGGCCATCATTTTAAGGTCCAGTGCAAAATTCATGGTCAGGATAAAATGAATTTATTGAAAAGTCTTTCTTTTTTTCTGTTGTTGTTTTGCAATTTTCTGATGGCCCAGAACAAGCAAATACTTTATGATTTTAATGAAATACCACAATCGTTACTCATAAACCCTGGAGTAGAAACCGATTTTAAATGGTACTCTGGAATACCCTTAATCTCGGGTGTTTCAGGATATGGTGGTACCAATGGAATATCCGTAAATGATATTTTTGCCGAGGATGGGCTGGATATTAATGATAAAGTCCGGCAGCGCATGGTCTATCGTATGACGCCAAGAGATGAGTTCAGCGGTAATATTCAATTAGAATTAATAAACTTTGGTTTCAGAGGTGCAGACCCAGATATTTTTTATTCCATGGGTGCCTATCTGGAGTTGGATGAAATTACCTATTGGCCACAGGATTACGCCTATTTAATTTTTGATGGTAATGCGGATCAATTGAACCGTAGATTCGATTTAGGGGATTTAAAAACAAGAGGGTCCTTGGTAAGTGTCTATCATATCGGGATGAATAAAAAGATAGATGATAAATTGACTATTGGTGCCCGAGGTAAAATATATTCAGGAATCGTTGATTATAATTCTACTAGAAATGACGGGTATTTGGTGAATACCGAAGGACAGAATAATACATTTACGACCACTTTAAGTTCGGATTTAGAGCTAAGAACCTCCGGTTTTGGAGCTTTGGATAGTGCATCAGATGACGGAACACTTTCAAATACACTGGTAAAACGTGCTCTTTTTGGTGGAGACTTAGGGTTGGGGTTAGATCTTGGTTTTTCTTATCGTTTCAATAAGCAAACCGTACTTACAGGAAGTCTGCTGGATGTTGGGTTTATCTATCACAGCGGAGATACCAAAAGTTATAGTTTAACGGGAAATGCAAGCTCTGAAGGTATCGAAATAAATGTACTACGTGATTTTTCAAATTTGAATCGTGATTTCTGGCAGGATCTGGTCGATGAAATAGAGGAATTGGTTCCTTTTGAAAGTAGTGAGTCAGGCTACATCACATTTAGACCCACAAAACTGAATGTTTCATTGCGCTATGATTTCGGTAAGCCCATAGGTAACTCATTGGAAAATTGTGATTGTACCATAAACTCCGGTAGCAGAAGTTTGTCTCGAGTGGCCTATAGGAATTCGATTGGTGGTCACGTATTTTTGGTCAACAGACCGCGTGGACCTCAAAGTGCCATAACGGCTTTCTATATGAGGAGGTTAGGTAATATTTTGGCGCTCAAGGCTACCTATACAGCGGACAAGTTTAGTTATACCAATATGGGTTTTGGTTTTAGTCTTCAAGCAGGACCAATAAATCTATATGCCATGGCGGACAATCTACTTTCATATAGAAACATAGCAGCGAGCAATTATGCATCTTTTCAGTTAGGATTAAATATTATATCTTGGGGCAGGAAGTAAGGGCACATTTTTCAAATTGTGGCACACTTTTTTCATAGTATAGTTATAAAATAAAACACCATAGATGTTGAGAAGCCTGTTATTAGTCCTAACGATGTTACTAAGTAATTTGATATCGGCACAAATAAACTTGAACGATTACAAATATATTGTCGTTCCCAAGCGTTTTGAGGCATTTAAGGAAGTGAACCAATACCAAACCAGTACTTTGGTGAAATTTCTTTTTTCTGAAAGAGGGTTTAACGTGGTTTATGATGATGCACTCCCACAGGATTTGAACATCAATAGATGTTTAGGCTTGCTAGTCGGTTTAAAAGATGATTCCACCATGTTCACGACTAAAACTTCTTTGAGCCTAAAAGATTGCAATGGTGTAGAAATCTTTCTAACCATGGAAGGGAAAAGTAAAATAAAAGAATACAGGGGGGCATATAATGAGGCTATCAAAGAAGCTATGATAAGTTTCAATGGCTTAAATTACGTCTATTCCGGTAAGCAAGAAAAGGAAAAAAAGCCTTTGGTCGTTAGCTTTAAGAATGATGTTAAAAGTCTAAAAAACAAAAAGATAGCTGAAAAATTGGAACCAAAAGGAACCAATACGGATAAGGTACAATATAAGGAACCGAAGAATAAAAAACCTATGGTGGTACAGGAAGCCACTACTGAAAACCAATCTTATAAAAGCATGGAGCCCGTATCCTCAAATATCGGGGCCAGTCGAGTAAACAATGATACTGCTGTAGAAGAAATATGGTACGCACAAGTAATACCGAATGGTTATCAATTAGTAGATAGCAGCCCTAAAGTAAGGATGAAATTGTTCAAGAGTTCAAATGAAAACATGTTTATGGCACAGTCCGAAGGAAAAAGTGGAATGGTGTATCAAAAAGATGGGCAATGGATTTTTGAATATTACGAGGGGGATAAACTTGTTCAGGAACAATTGAACCTTAAGTTTTAAAAATCATATTTATCCTTCCAACGCTTTTTAAGAAAATCACTCAAAGCATTTTCTCTTTGGTTTTTTCCAGGTTGATAGTATGATGTTCCTGTCAATTCATCAGGTAAAAACTCTTCGTTTACAAAGTTATTTTTAAAATCGTGGGCGTATTTATAATCCTCACCATAGCCCAAGTCCTTCATAAGTTTTGTTGGTGCATTTCTCAAGTGAAGCGGCACCGAAAGATTTCCGGTTTGCCGAACAGATTGTTGGGCTTTTCCAATAGCCATATAACTAGCGTTACTTTTTGCCGAGGTGGCTAGGTAAATTGCACACTGGCTTAGAATGATTCTTGCTTCAGGATAGCCAATGGTAGTAACGGCTTGGAAGGTGGTAGTGGCCATAACCAATGCGGTCGGATTAGCAAGCCCAATATCTTCTGAGGCTGAAATCAACATTCTTCTTGCAATAAATTTTACATCCTCACCTCCTTCTATCATTCTAGCGAGCCAATAAACTGCCCCATTGGGGTCGCTACCCCGAATCGATTTAATAAAGGCTGATATGATATCATAATGTTGTTCCCCTGTTTTATCGTATAGGACCGTATTTTTCTGGGCTTTTGAAAGAACAAGGTCGTCTGTTATGATGATTTCATCATTAGGTTCGGAATTGACAACCAGTTCAAAAATATTCAATAGTTTTCTACCATCACCTCCCGATAAACGCAAGAGGGCTTCGGTTTCCTGAAGTTTTATTCTTTTGGATTTTAAAATTGGGTCATTATGCATGGCACGCTCCAAAAGAAGCTCCAAATCCTCTTTTCCAAAAGCATTTAAAATATATACCTGACATCTGGATAACAATGCCGGTATTACTTCAAAGCTGGGGTTTTCCGTGGTTGCACCTATTAAGGTTACCCATCCCTTTTCAACGGCAGCAAGCAAGGAATCCTGTTGTGATTTACTAAACCGATGAATCTCATCGATAAATAGAATTGGGTTCTTGGAAGTAAATAGCCCACCCGCCTGTTTTGCCTTGTCTATGACTTCCCTGATATCCTTTACACCGCTATTAATAGCACTGAGTACGTAGAAAGGTCTTTCACTTTCCTTGGCAACGATATGGGCCAAGGTAGTTTTACCGGTACCCGGTGGTCCCCATAGGATTAGTGAAGGAATGATACCTTTTTTTATTTGATTGGTAAGGGAGCCATTTTCTCCTACCAAATGGTGCTGACTAATATATTCCTCAAGATTTTTTGGGCGTACTCTTTCTGCTAATGGCTCGTTCATGGTATAAAAATAGAATAAAGTTGTAGAAATTCATTGAGTATCATTACAATATAAAATTGGGTTTAAGAGTTGATTCTAGAGAAATGACATTTTAACCGATTTTAATTTTTGGCGGGTTAATTGATATTTAATTATTTATGTCCGATAACGAACATTTTACATTTTCTAATTCAGTCCTTTTGGCACCCCTATTTGGTGTTTTAGCGATTTGGTTTACCTTTTGGATGGAATTGTTGAATGAAACCAATTTCAACGACTTTGGTATTTACCCGAGAACCTTGTCAGGGATAAAAGGGATTATTTTCAGCCCTTTTATTCATGGTTCATTAGAGCATTTGTATAACAATACGATTCCATTGGCCATATTACTTGCCGCTCTCTTTTATTTTTATAGAAATGTAGCCCTAAAAGTATTGTTTTTCGGTATTTTGCTATCTGGGTTGATAACTTGGGGAATAGGTAGACCCTCTTATCATATTGGTGCCAGCGGACTCATATACGTGCTGGCAAGTTTTATTTTTTTTAAAGGTATTTTTGCCAAACACTTTCGATTGGTCTCCTTATCCCTAATCGTGGTTTTTATTTATGGCAGTCTTTTATGGTATATTTTTCCGGTTAAGGAGGGTATTTCATGGGAAGGACACTTGGGAGGCTTTCTTACTGGGTTAATTTTTGCCTTTATCATAAATGCCAAAGTCCCGAAGCCCAAAAAGTTTGAATGGGAACATGAGGATTATAATGAGGATGAAGACCCATTTCTGAAACATTTTGATGACGATGGTAATTTTATAGAATCCGATGATGAAAACGAAGCGGAGGAGACAATCTCAATAAAGTACCATTATAAAAAAGACGATACGGATTAATTGGACATTCTTTGCCTAACTGCTTCATAGAGGAAAACAGCACAAGCAACAGAAACGTTAAGCGATTTAATTTCTCCTAACAGAGGGAGTTTGGCACAATAATCGGAGGCTTTTAAAATAGAAGGTGAAATACCTTGATCTTCCGCACCCATAATAATTGCGATCGGTTCTTTAAATGAAATGTCATAAATGGAATCATTGGTTTTTTCCGTTGCGGAGACAATTTTTATTCCTGAAGCCTGTAGAAAAAATAGGGCATCTTTAATATGGTCCACCTTTGCAATGGGAACTTTAAAGGCGGCCCCAGCGGATGTTTTAATGGTGTCCGAAGTTACTGGTGCTGCACCTTTTTTCTGAATGATGATACCATCTACTCCGGTACATTCCGCCGTCCTTATGATAGCTCCAAAATTTCGAACATCGGATAACTGATCCAATAGTAAAAATAGGGGAGGGGTAGACTTTTTATTGGCCCTCTCAACCAATTCTTCAAGATTATGAAACGTTATTGGGGATATATTGGCAACTGCACCCTGATGGTTGTTTTTTGTAAGACGATTTAATTTTTCTACAGGTACATACACCAGATTGATATTGTTCTGGCGTAGTAGGCCTTCCAATTCCTTCATTAAATCGCCTTTAAGCCCCTTTTGTAGAAATACCTTATCTATTTCCTCCTTGGAATTAACGGCTTCTATAATGGCCCTAATACCATAAACTTGAGTGGTTTTTTGCATGGAGTAAATAAAAAACTACATCGCTATTATAAAATCAATAGACATATAATTAAATTTGTAGTACAAATTTACCCTTTTAAAAGAACCTATTCTTTAATAAAATTAAAAAAAGATTAAATAGTAAAATATACAGTTAGTTCAAACTATCGTAATATTGGACTAGTTTAATTAAATCTTCTTCCTTTTCTAAATTTAATTTTTCAGTAGAAACGTACTTTTTTAAAGTATCATACTTGTCTGGAAAGGAATTTAGTATTTTAGACTTTTTCAATTTAATCTCAATAGGTGCGTCATTTCCAAACTTTAGAAAATAAGCTTCATGCTTATTAAAGCTAGCTGGAGTAGCTGTGTGAAAACTAGTTTTAGCTTCCTTTGCTGGTTTTAGTGTAACGTATTTTCGTAAGTACAAATTTACTTTGTTACCATCACTTTTTTCTATAAAAAAACCCTTCTTGATAGTTTGGTCATCACTTTTGTAATTAAGGACTACATACTTTTCGTTTTTTAATATGACTGCAATACCATCTACTTTATTTATAAAGTTGTTACCTTTTGGGTTACTGACCTCCATTTCGTCTGCATAAGCATTATACCTCATTAAGAATTGCCCTAAGTCCAAACTATCTTTAAAAGATAATTCTCCATTCACGAACATTTCATCAAAATAAGGTTCACCCTCAATTTCTTCAACCTTAAGTTCATTGTTCATACCTTTTTTTAGCACCTCTTGAAATATATCTCTACTACGCATCATATTATTAGCGGCAAGATTGGCTTCAAAATTCGCATTTGATTGACGTCCATTTACATTTCCATATTGTGAAAATGCGGTTAAACTTGTAAATAGTAGCGAAAAAAATACTGAGAGTAGTTGAAATGTTTTCATATTTATTGTTTTTAGATGTTCCTTAGAATAATATCAAAAATTGTACCAAATAGCACAATTTATATTTTATTCTTCTAAACCAAGATTTATAATGGAATCGTCATTTTCGTTATAGTGATAAGCTCTCCAGTAGAAACCATTTCTCTTAAACTTCCAGGCAATTTGTTTTTCCTTGGTAACTTCCCATAATCCAAAATCACCTTCGGCGATTAATACATTTCCGTTAGGTAATTTAACTGCTCCGGATACCTTGGGAGCATAAAGGTTTTGGTTGGTGTAAGTCCAAGTTACATTCGGTTCATTATCTATGCCAGTGTGCAAATCAAATTCGTTTGGAAGTTGAATTTCATAAACGGTGGATCTTTCTAGTTCTCCTCCGTTTGAAAATATCATAATTTTTCCAGTATCAATCCCCTCAAGAAGATTTGGAAAATGATTATTAGTAAAAAGTCTCTTTCCTGCATTATTTTTATAAGCTGATGGGTTTCCGAATCTATATATTAAGTCTCCTCCTTTGCTGTAGTTCCCTCCATTACTACCCTTTGCCTCTTCCTTGGTTGTACTGTGATCTATAACCCAAATTTCACTATAGAAATTTGCACTAAGGTATATCACGTCCTTGCTGGCGTCATATGCTATACCATTCCCATGGGTAAGGTCACCGCTTTCGTCAACTGTATAATTTATGTCTATTCGTTGTGGGTTTGCAGATACATTACCGTAGTTTGCCTTGGTCTCATCAAAATCTTGTATTAAATGATCCCAAACATACCACTCCCAAACAATTGTATTTGTGTCAGGGTTAATTTCAATGAGTCCGTCTGGAAATGTTTCTGTATTTAAGATGTATCCCGCTTCAATAGATTCAGTACTTGTTTTACGTTCCCAAACCATAGTTAGAACATTTCCATTAGGTAGCATAAGCGCATCATGGTGAAGAATATAATTATCTGTAGCATAGGTATAAGACCATTCTACAGATGCATCTTTGTTAAGGATTGAAACTTTACCCCCAAAACCTCCAAGCTTAATTTTTGGATCTGGAACTTCTAGCATTGCGAGTAATTTTCCATTATCCATTAGGTATACATCATTACCAAGACGTTCTTCCCCTAGAGGCCATTCATAAATGGTTTTACCATTCTTGTTGATCAAGTAAACTCTATTGGCGGCGGCATCATTTATAAGTACCAAACCATCATAAACCTCAGAGGGAAGGGAGTAGGTAATACCTTCTTCTATTTCACTATCTATTTCTTCTTCTATTTCATCTTCGGATAAAATATTTTCTTCTGATATTTCTTCGATTATGGGTGAATCCGATTGATTTTCACAAGAAATGATAAGGCAACCCAAAGTGCAAAACAAAAGAAACGGGTACAAAAAAAATCTTTTCATTATTATTAATAACTAATAAAAGGTTGTATGAACTAAATTACTAAAAGAACGGGACTTTAATTAAGCTTATCCGAAAAATGCTAGTCTCTTTTTGTTCGATCAGTGTATTCAAATAGCTTATTAAATAAAAAAAGCCAACCTATTTCTAGATTGACTTTTTTTACAACTGAAATGTATGTTTAAACCACTATTCGTTACATAGATTCAATGGTATGGGCCCGGCAGCGGACCCGGCTTCATAAGAAGCAATTAAATTTCCGCTGGGAGCGTATATTTGAAAGGATATTTCTCCGTAGGCATCTCCGGGAAAGAACCAATCAGCTGACGTTAAACCCGATGGAATAGTAACAGTAGCCGTTCCTTGACTTGGGTCATCTATACACGGGTAACCTGGTGTTTCATATGGAGAACAAAGACCAACTTGGATTTCATCACCATTCGATAAGGTAATTGTTATCCCAGGGCCACCGGAGGTATTGGAAGTTTGCCAACCATCTCCATAAGAATCTTGCATTACAACGGTATAATCCCCGGCAGGAGGTGAATCCAAAATACATACGATCGTATTGTCATATTGAAATCCGGATGCAAAAAATTGACCTGTAACATTTCCGTTTACGTTGGTACTCGTATACACAGATCCATCTTCCAAAATCATCGCTAAACGAACTCTGATAATGTCTCCACCATCTACTCTTGGAAGGTCATCACCTATGTTCAGTGTTGATATGGCATCCGCTCCATTGATGTTCAATACATATCTTGGTTTGCCACTCTCCGTGCTTATGGTAAATTCCGAAGCAGGAACTGTTGTGAACAAAACATCGGGAATACTGATATCTTCATCATCCAATTCGGTTTCGGTTTCTCCCTCAACATCAACAAAGTTGTCCAATAGGGAAAGATAAACTTCCATAGATGCAAAACGAGTACCGCCTTGGAAGTCATCGGCTTCCACTTCTACGAAGAAATTAGATCCTTCCGGGGCACTTTTGTTGATATTCCTAGGACTGACTACATCTATAGTTCTTAGAACTGCAGCCTGGTCCAATGCATCCAGAGGGAAAGGATTTTTTTCTTCGTCCGTACATGCCACAACAACAAGAAGGGCAGGAAGAAAAAGTAATAATTTATTTATTTTTTTCATGATTCTAGTTTCTTAAGATTAATACTATTCTAAAGTTGGACCACCTTCTGCCCAGAAAACTCTCTCAGCTTGACTAGCTTTTTGTTCAGCATTGGAATTTTGGTTCACTAATTCGTTTGGATAAAGGAAAGAGTTTATGTAATCTCCAGGATTGGATAAATAAGTAGGCTGCATATCTGATGGGAAGCCTGTACGTCTATAGGTGTTATAGGCTTCAACACCGTTGCCCCAAAGAGCTTTCATATACTCGTTAACAACTATTTCCAATCTGTCATCCCCACTAGCACTATCGTAAGCGGATAATACAGTGTCTACGTAGCTATCAACATCCTCCGTAGTAGGAACATAAAGATCGCGAACCGTTAGTGATTCGTCCTCTGCCGTATCTGGATCATCGGCGATTACTACATCATCCAAATAGTCCAATCTTTCTCCAAATCCAATTACCTTTGTGATGGATGCCCTTATACCTGCTTCTAAATAGGCCCTGGCATCTCCGTTTACACCAGCGGTCAAAGCTCCTTCGGCCAACATGAAATTAGTAAAGGAAGATAGCATGATTGGAGAAATTCCTGCACCTTGCAATCCAATAAACCTTCCTGATACTGCTTCACCTCTACTGTCGTCAAATAGACCCCCAACTGGGTATACTCCCCAAGTTGAACGTAATCCTCCATCTGGTGGAATTCCGTCGTTATCGCCATGATCACGGCCCCAATAACCACCTCCCGGATCACAGAACACATCACTTGGAGAGTAGCTAGTTGGTCTTGGTTGTGTTATACATTCTGCTTCATTGGGGTCTTCGGTAAAGTCCAATGATTGTCTGTAGAAATAGTAACGAGTTCTTGGGTCCCTACCTAAATACTCATCCTTAACCCTTACCATATAGGAATTGGACATATAGTCTGCCACATCCGCTGGTACATTAAAATTTCTTGTAAACAAAGGATGTCTACTATCCGGGTTGGCGTTGGTAGCAGAATATTGATATGCAAAATCATCAGCTTCGGATAAAATTAGATTTCCCTCGCTTAAAAGGGCATTAATTTTACCTCCTACACTTGAATCTACTAATCGTGTCTGTAAATACAGTTTTAGCTTAAGTGTATTGGCTAAATTAATCCATTTGGATTCATCCCCGCCATAAAATATATCAGATGGAGCACCATTAAGTTCATCTCTGTTAAACTGAGTAATCGCTTCGTCTAAAAGAGTTTCTACCGCTGCATAAATAGCCGCATCATCATCCAAAGTTGGATTTGTGTTTTCTGCGCCTAACAAAGCTTCAGAATAAGGTATTTCACCAAAATAGTCTACTAAAGTCATTACGATATAAGCTTCAATAGTTTTACTTATACCAATGTGAGTATACAATTGCGCTTCCTCTGCAATTGGTTCAATTGCCCTTACGTCCGCAAGAACTTCCGAATACGCCTGTTCCCATGCCGTGTCAAAGTCACTTGGTGGATATGCGTTTGTATACGTTGGTCCGAACATGTGTAACATTCTAGTTACCTCGGCCCCTTCCTCCGATACGCCTATTGTAGTCAACCCTCTTGCGTCGCCATCAAAGAAGATACCAAGCCCTACTTCGATAGAGTTCAAGAATAAATCTGCATCAGCTTGTGCAGGAGTTAATGCATTTGGACTGTCCAGTATTTGCAACTCCGTGCTTTCACAAGCATTCAATCCAAAGGCAAGGGCTAAAACACCCAGTCCTTTGTTTATTGTTTGTTGATATTTTTTTAACATTTTTTTAAAATTTATAGCGTTTATCATTAAAATGTTGCATTTATACTAAGACCATATCTTCGAGAACTTGGTCCTGTGATGTAATCAATTCCCTGTCCGTTACCAACTCCAGTACTTAGGGTATTGGTGTCGAATCTTACATCATCCGGGAAGTTAAATGCCTTGTACCAAATATTGTTACCGCTTAACGTAAAGCTTAGTTTGCCGAAGGGAGTTTTATCCAACCATTTTTGTGGCATGGCGTAACCTATGCTTACTTCGTTAAGTCTTAGCGTAGTTCCATCGTAAATTTGAAGGTCGTTCCCGTCACTAAAACCGATAATGTCAAAACCGACGTTTGTAGCGGTTACCTGTATATTGTTCGGGTCACCATTTTCCAATACACCTGGTAGAATGTAAGTAGCCTCACGATCAACACCGGCAACTGCTACGGTTCCTCTACCTAAAAGGGTTGAGGCGGTTTGAGAGAAAATATCCCCACCATGACGATATAAGATATTTGCCGATAATGATAATCCTTTGTAGGTAAAAGATGTTGTTAAACCTGCATTCCAGTCAGGGTTAGGGTCTCCGATAATTTCTATATCGTTGCCCACTAAATAAAGACCATCACCACCAACAATCCTGTTTCCTGCATCGTCTCTAAGTGTAGCCCTACCTTGTAAAACACCAAATGGTTGGCCTTCTACAGCGTAATTAGCAGGTCGACCGCCAATAGAGGAAGTCAATACAATTTGATCGGTTCCTTCTGGTAAGGCAGTCACCAAACTTTCATCGGCAAAAAAGTTACCGGAAAGGTTCCATCTAAAGTCTTGTGTACTGATCGGCGTGAAATCAAAATCTACCTCGATACCCTTGGTTTCCAATGAACCTGCGTTAATTCGTGTTACTTCAAAACCGGTTGAAGGATCTAGATTTTGATCGGTAATCAAGTCCTCAGAAGTTTTTTTGTAAACACTCACATTCAAGGAAAGGCGATTTCTAAAGAATTGGGCATCTATCCCAGCTTCTATTTCGGATACGGTTTCCGCCTTTAAATTAGGATTACCTAATCGATTGGCAACTGAATTACTGGATAAAACAGTACCTCCTTGATTAACAAATGCCCGTGAAGACAATGATAGTTGATTTCTTGTTCCATATACATCTGGGAAACCTGCGGATGTACCGTAGCCTACCCTCATTTTTAAACTACTCAAGAAATTATCGCTAACCATTCCTTCTATAAATTTGGTAGGAATAAAGGATACACTGGCCGCTGGATAGAAAATACTATAGTTGTCCCGCTCCAAGGTTGAGCTCCAGTCATTTCTGGCTGCCAAGTTCAGGAACAATCCTTCTTTGTAACCTAGAGTTACATCTCCATATATACCCATTTGGTTTTCTTCGGATAGAAACGCAATTTCGTTACCGGTAAAGCTATTTACCGTAGCGTGGTTTACAAAATTGAAATGTCTTAAAACCCCGAAAGCCAATTGTTGGGTACTTTCAACACCATCCCTGTCAAACGTGTCATTACGTGATTGCGCCCCTAGGACGGTCTGCAAACTAAAGTCTTCAGATAAATCCTTATCGTATGTAAGATTTATTGTATGGTTCCAAATTTTATTTTTTACGGTAGTAGTTCTAAATATACCATTTGGGTCACCATCAACACCACCTTTATTTTGTCCATAAGTTCCCAATTCCGTATAGGTATCAAGGCCTAATTGATAAGATAGTCCAAGCACATCGGAAATCTGATAGTTAAAACTTAAATTACCATATATACGTTCCGTATTTTGACTGGTTTTGGCATTCGCCAACGTCCAACGAGGGTTTTGGATATCATTACCAGAACGATAATAAATACTCCTACCGGTTGAAGTTTGAAATGGAAGTCCAAATAAATCGACTCCTCTTGGAGTATACATTACATCTCCGAATACGGAGGAACCATCTCCGACGGTACCACTACCAGCAGAAGCCGATATTGGTGGTGTCCTGTAGTCTGTATTTGCGTAATTTAATGTACCGCTTACCGTTATTTTATTGGATAGGTTAGCAGAACCTCCAAGACTAATATTGTTACGAATAACTTTATTGCCAGGGGTAAATCCTTTATCTTCCAAATGTCCTAAATTAACATTATAGGTTGCGTTGTCAGAAGAACCACGAAGGTTTACCGAGTTCGTTGAAACACCACCCGTTCTAAAGAATTCCTGGACACTATTATAATTTTGATACCTATAGTCCGACGCTGCTAAATCTTGAAATTCGGCAGTTAAGGTGTTATCGTTTATCGCAGAAAATGGATGGCGAACCAATACTGTACCATCATCAGCAATTCCTCGGAAATTTGATCCATAAGGAAACTGTCTCTGGTCGGCAAAATCGGGTCCCCAGTTACTGAAAAAGAATCCAAATGCTTGGTGGAAACCTCCTCCATATTGTTTTTGGAATTTTGGCAAGATCGCATTACTTATAAAGTAAGATGAGTTAACCGAAACTTCCAGTTTTTCTGCTGTAGCCTTAGAACTACCTCCTTTGGTAGTAATCAAAACAACACCGTTTCTACCTCTTTCACCATAAAGTACCGTAGCACTCAAACCTTTCAAAACTTTAACGTTTTCTATTGAATTTGGATCTAAATCCAAGAAACGGCTAGATTCACCCGCACTATCAAAGAAATCGGATTGTTCATTTGCGCCACCATCAAAAGGTACCCCATCTACAATGAATAGGGGTTGGTTACTTCCCGATATTGAGGTGTAACCACGAATAATAAAATTAGTACCCGAACCGGAAACACCATTGGTGGCGGTAATATTTACACCAGCGGCTTTACCTTGTAAAATCCTACCGATATCGCCTTGCGCTCGGTCCTCGATTTGCTCACTTCCAACATCACTTACGGCATATCCAAGAGAACCTGCCTCCCTTTTTATGTTTTGTGCTACCACTACAACCTCTTCCAAAGCTTGGGCGTCCTCTTCCATTTGTACATTAATTGTACTACTGGCACCTACAGTTTGTGTTACTGGTCTTTGGCCAATGTAAGTGAACAATAAATTTTGCCCTACAGAAGCAGTTATGGAATAGTTCCCATCAAAATCCGACTGTGTACCTGTAGTTGTGCCCTGCACAACTATATTTACGCCGGGCAACGGGAGTCCACTTTGGTCGGTAACTGTACCAGAAACCGTTTTTTCCTGTGCATAGGTAATATGCACAATCAACGCCAACAAGAGCGTCAACAATCCATTTAGTTTTGTTCTCATTTTTTAATTATTTGAATTAGCTAGAGGCAAAAATCACAAAATGGAGTTAATAATCCAAGTGAATTTTAATAAAACTTTAAGAATCCGAAGTATTATCAGAAGTTATAGATTAAACACTATTGGGATTTTACATTATGTAATATAACACGTGAATTATTGAGAATATCATAATGTTTTTCAAATTCCCGAACAAAAATATGACTTGCCCGTAGTTCCTTTTAGAAGATGTTGAGTATTCTTCGTTGTCAAGTGGTTTAGAATTGCTTTTTCGAATAATCAAATCAGGTTCTAACGGGGTCTTAAAAAAACTTTGAAAATTTTTACAACAGGGTTTGATTTATAGTGAAATATCACTACATTTGCCGACCCTTAAACAAAGGGTAATTTTTATACATATTTATATAGTATGCCAACAATTTCACAATTAGTACGAACAGGAAGGGCCACAGTTACCAAGAAGAGTAAATCGGCTGCTTTGGATTCGTGTCCTCAAAGGAGGGGAGTATGTACACGTGTATATACGACTACCCCTAAGAAACCAAACTCTGCAATGCGAAAGGTTGCTAGGGTGAGGTTGACTAATGGGAAAGAGGTTAACGCCTACATCCCAGGTGAGGGTCACAATTTGCAAGAGCACTCGATAGTATTGGTAAGAGGCGGAAGAGTTAAGGATTTGCCAGGAGTTAGATATCATATCGTTCGTGGGGCATTGGACACAGCAGGTGTGGCCGGTAGAACCCAACGTAGGTCTAAGTACGGAGCTAAACGTCCTAAGAAGTAATTAACACTTTTTAAAGAGAAGTAATGAGAAAAAGACAGGCAAAGAAAAGACCACTTTTACCAGATCCGAGATTTAACGATCAGTTGGTAACCAGATTCGTCAACATGATGATGTGGGATGGTAAGAAATCGGTAGCGTTCAGTGTTTTCTATGATGCGATCGATATCGTGGATGCAAAAAAAACCGATGAAGAAAAAACTGCTTTAGAGCTTTGGAAAGATGCATTGAGTAATGTAATGCCTCACGTTGAAGTTAGAAGTAGAAGAGTTGGAGGTGCAACCTTTCAGATACCAATGCAGATTAGGCCGGATAGAAAGATTTCTACGGCAATGAAATGGCTGATAAGCTATTCAAGAAAGCGTAATGAAAAAGGAATGTCCCAAAAGTTGGCAGCTGAAATTTTAGCTGCAGCTAAGGAAGAAGGTGCTGCCGTTAAGAAAAGGGTTGATACCCACAAGATGGCAGAAGCGAATAAAGCATTTTCTCACTTTAGATTTTAATCAGAAATGGCAAGAGATTTAAAATATACAAGAAATATAGGTATTGCGGCTCATATTGATGCTGGTAAAACAACAACAACGGAGCGTATACTTTTTTATACAGGTGTAAGCCATAAAATTGGTGAGGTTCATGATGGTGCTGCCACGATGGACTGGATGGAGCAGGAGCAGGAAAGAGGTATTACCATAACGTCCGCTGCAACTACGTGCTCATGGACTTTTCCTATGGAAAATGCACAGCCTACACCGGATGCAAAGGATTACCATTTTAATATTATAGATACCCCAGGCCACGTTGATTTTACCGTTGAGGTAAACAGATCTTTGCGTGTCTTGGATGGATTGGTCTTTTTGTTTAGTGCTGTTGATGGTGTTGAGCCTCAATCGGAGACTAACTGGAGATTGGCCGATAACTATAAGGTGCCAAGAATAGGTTTCGTCAATAAAATGGACCGTCAAGGTTCTAACTTCCTTATGGTATGTAAGCAAGTTAAGGAGATGTTAGGTTCAAATGCTGTTCCTATTGTTCTTCCTATTGGTGAGGAAGCCGATTTTAAAGGAATCGTCGATTTGGCAAAGAACAGGGCTATCGTTTGGCATGAAGATAACTTTGGTTCTACTTTCGATGTTATTGATATTCCTGAAGAAATGAAGGCTGAAGTTAAGGAGTTTAGAGCTGCCCTAATAGAAGCTGTTGCTGAATATGATGAAGAGTTGATGGAAAAATTCTTTGAAGATGAAGATTCCATAACAGAAGAAGAAGTACATGCGGCCTTAAGAGCGGCTGTAATGGATAGGGCTATTATACCTATGATTTGTGGTTCTTCCTTTAAGAACAAAGGTGTTCAATTTTTGTTGGACGCAGTATGTAGGTATTTGCCTTCACCAATAGACAAAGAGGCTATTGAAGGAACTAATCCTGAAACAGGTGAGGTAGAAAGCCGCAAGCCAAATGTAAAGGAACCTTTCTCTGCATTGGCCTTTAAGATTGCAACCGACCCGTTTGTTGGTAGGCTGGCATTCTTTAGAACCTACTCCGGTCGTTTGGATGCAGGTTCTTATATCTTAAATAATAGGTCAGGTAAAAAGGAACGTATCTCACGTATTTATCAGATGCATTCAAATAAACAGAATGCTATTGACTTCATTGAAGCGGGTGATATTGGTGCTGCCGTAGGTTTTAAGGATATTAAAACAGGAGATACCATGTCTTCTGAAAAACATCCTATTGTTTTGGAGAGTATGAACTTCCCTGATCCGGTTATTGGTATCGCTGTTGAGCCTAAAACTAAAGTTGATGTAGACAAGCTAGGTATGGCTTTGGCCAAATTAGCTGAAGAGGATCCAACTTTCCAGGTAAAAACTGATGAGTCATCAGGGCAAACCATCATCTCAGGAATGGGTGAGCTTCACTTGGATATTATTGTTGATAGATTAAGAAGAGAATTCAAGGTTGAGGTTACACAAGGTGAGCCACAAGTTGAATATAAGGAAGCTTTAACGAAAACAGCTGCACACAGGGAAACTTATAAAAAGCAATCTGGTGGTCGTGGTAAATTTGGTGACATTGTCTTTGAAATGGGACCTGCTGATGAAGATTTTGAAGGGGAAGGATTGCAGTTCGTAGATGAAATTAAAGGAGGTCGTATACCAAAAGAATTCATTCCTGCTGTGGAGAAAGGATTTACCGCTGCTATGCAAAACGGGCCTTTAGCCGGATATGAAATGGATACGATGAAAGTTGTGTTGAAGGATGGATCTTTCCACCCTGTGGATTCAGATGCCCTTTCTTTCGAATTGGCGGCAAAAATGGGTTATAAGGCCGCTGGTAAAGCAGCTGGTGCGGTAATCATGGAGCCGGTAATGAAAATAGAGGTTATCACACCTGAAGAAAACATGGGTGATATAGTAGGTGATTTGAATAGAAGAAGGGGTACGATAAGTAATATGAGTGATAGGGCAGGTGCTAAAGTAGTTAAAGGTACCGTTCCATTATCAGAAATGTTCGGGTACGTAACTTCTTTAAGAACCCTCTCATCTGGTAGAGCAACTTCTACCATGGAGTTCTCGCACTATGCGGAAACACCTTCAAATATATCTGAAGAAGTGATAAAGGCAGCAAAAGGTATAACAGCATAATCTAAGGTAATGAGTCAGAAAATTAGAATAAAACTTAAATCTTACGATCACAATTTGGTAGATAAGTCTGCTGAGAAAATCGTAAAAACGGTAAAGACTACCGGTGCTGTTGTGACGGGACCAATTCCTTTGCCAACACATAAGAAAATATTCACAGTATTGCGTTCACCGCACGTGAATAAGAAATCGAGAGAGCAGTTCCAGTTAAGTTCATATAAAAGACTTTTGGATATTTATAGCTCCTCTTCCAAAACAATTGACGCCCTAATGAAGTTGGAGCTTCCCAGTGGTGTTGAGGTAGAGATAAAGGTATAAGTTTAAAGTTGGAAGTAAATAACTTCCAACTACATGTCCTGAGCTGCGGGCGAGGGAAAAACGGAGATAAAATAATTTCAGGGTTGAATTATTTTTGACCCTATTTTTTTGAATAATTTTTAATAACAAGTAATTAATAATTTAAGTATGTCTGGGTTAATAGGAAAAAAAGTAGGCATGACTAGCATTTTCGACGAGAATGGAAAAAACATTCCATGTACCGTTATAGAAGCTGGACCATGTGTAGTTACCCAAGTCAGAACCGAAGAGGTTGACGGGTATAAAGCCCTTCAGCTTGGTTTCGATGACAAGGCAGAAAAACGTGCTAATAAGGCCGAATCCGGTCACTTTAAAAAAGCAGGTGCTTCTCCCAAGAAAAAAGTCGTTGAATTTCATGGTTTTGGAGAGGGTTACAAATTGGGAGACACTGTAGGTGTGGACGTTTTTGTAGAAGGTGAATTTGTAGATGTGATAGGAACATCTAAAGGTAAAGGTTTTCAGGGGGTTGTTAAAAGGCATGGCTTCGGTGGTGTTGGACAATCTACCCACGGCCAGCACAACAGACTTAGAGCTCCTGGTTCTATTGGTGCCGCGTCTTATCCGGCTAGAGTTTTCAAAGGAATGAAAATGGCTGGTAGAATGGGTTCTGATCGTGTTACGGTACAAAATCTAAGAGTTTTAAAAGTAGTTCCAGAAAAAAATCTTTTGGTTGTAAAAGGTTGTGTTCCGGGCCATAAGAATGCTTATGTAACCATACAAAGGTGGATGTAATGAAAGTAGCAGTTTTAGATATTACAGGAAAAGATACAGGCAGAAAGGCGGAACTTTCTGATACCGTTTTTGGAATAGAGCCAAACGAACATGCGGTTTATTTAGATGTTAAGCAATATTTGGCTCATCAGCGACAAGGTACTCACAAAGCTAAGGAGCGTGGTGAGATTGCCGGGAGTACAAGAAAGATAAAGAAGCAAAAAGGTACGGGTACGGCAAGAGCCGGTAGTATTAAATCTCCGATCTTTAGAGGAGGAGGAAGAATTTTTGGGCCAAGACCAAAGGATTATACGCAAAAATTGAATAAAAATTTGAAGCGTTTGGCCAGAAAATCCGCTCTTAGCATTAAGTCTAAAGACAAGGCTATAATGGTAGTTGAGGACTTTGATTTTGACACCCCGAAAACAAAGGATTTTGTAAATGTTTTAAAGTCTTTGGGATTGGAAAACAAAAAGTCTTTAATTGTGTTGGGTGATTCAAATAAAGGCGTATATTTGTCTTCTCGTAATTTTGGGGGTTCTGATGTTATAACTAATTCAGAATTAAGCACTTACAAAATACTAAATGCATCAAGTGTTGTGTTGTTGGAGGGCTCTCTAGAAGGAATTGAATCGAATTTAAATAATAAGTAGAATCATGAGTGTGTTGATAAAACCAATTATAACGGAAAAAATGACTGCGGACAGCGAGTTGAACAACCGTTATGGTTTCCTGGTTGATCCGAAGGCCAACAAGATTCAGATTAAGGATGCTGTTGAGGCTACTTATGGTGTTTCGGTCAAAAAAGTTAGAACCATGAATTATGGGCCTACAAGAAAATCCAGATATACGAAAACTGGTGTACAACATGGAAAAACAAATGTTACGAAAAAGGCAATTGTTGATGTTGTAGAGGGTGATATAATTGATTTTTACAGTAATCTATAAAGACGAGAAATGTCAGTTAGAAAATTAAAACCAATCACTCCTGGACAGCGTTTTAGAGTAGTTAATGGGTTTGACGCCATAACTACTGATAAGCCGGAGAAAAGCTTGCTTGCTCCGTTAAAAAAGTCGGGAGGTAGAAACAGTCAAGGAAAAATGACTATACGTCAGAAAGGCGGCGGTCATAAGAGAAGATATCGTGTTATTGATTTTAAAAGGGATAAGCAAGATGTTGCGGCTACCGTAAAATCAATTCAATACGATCCTAATAGAACTGCATTTATTGCTTTGTTGGAGTATGCTGATGGTGAAAAGCGATATGTGGTTGCACAAAACGGTTTAAAGGTTGATCAACAGGTTTCTGCTGGGTCAGGATCTGCCCCTGAGATAGGGAATGCACTGCCTTTAAGTGAAATTCCATTAGGGACTATTGTTTCCTGTATAGAATTACGTCCGGGTCAAGGTGCTGTAATGGCGAGAAGTGCCGGTACATTTGCACAGTTAATGGCCAAGGACGGTAAGTTTGTCACCGTTAAAATGCCTTCAGGTGAAACCAGATTGATTTTGTCTGGATGTATGGCAACTGTTGGTGCAGTTTCAAACTCGGATCATCAATTGTTGGTTTCCGGTAAAGCTGGTAGAAGTAGATGGTTGGGTAGAAGACCACGTACTAGACCGGTTGCTATGAACCCTGTCGATCACCCAATGGGAGGTGGAGAAGGTAGAGCGTCTGGTGGTCATCCAAGATCTAGAAACGGTGTGCCTGCTAAAGGGTATAGAACTCGTTCTAGAACAAAAAGTACCAATAAATATATAATAGAACGTAGAAAGAAATAAAAAGTAGAAAGAAATGGCACGTTCACTAAAAAAAGGACCTTACGTTCATTACAGTTTAGAGAAGAAGATACAGCAAAGTGTTTCTTCCGGTAAAAAGTCCGTAATAAAAACATGGTCTAGAGCATCAATGATTACTCCGGATTTTGTAGGGCTTACAATAGCTGTTCATAATGGAAGACAATTTGTACCTGTTTTCATTACTGAGAATATGGTAGGACATAAATTAGGAGAATTTTCACCAACGCGTTCCTTTAGAGGTCATGCAGGTGCAAAGAATAAAGGTAAGAAGTAAGCTATGGGAGTTCGTAAAAAACAAATGGCCGAAAGAATAAAGGCAGAAAAGCAAAAAGTGGCTTTTGCAAAATTGAACAATTGCCCTACTTCGCCAAGAAAAATGAGGCTAGTAGCTGATTTGGTTCGTGGTGAGAAGGTTGAAAAGGCCCTTGCTATCTTAAGGTTTAACCCTAAGGAAGCTTCAAGAAAGTTGGAAAAATTATTGCTTTCAGCTTTAGCTAATTGGCAAGCAAAAAATGAAGATGCCAGCTTGGAGGATGCAGATTTGGTTGTTGCCGAAATTCGTGTGGATAGTGGCGCTATGTTGAAAAGATTACGTCCGGCTCCACAAGGAAGAGCACACAGGATAAGAAAACGTTCGAACCATGTAACCTTAATTTTGGGTTCTAATAATAATACAGAAAGCTAGAATGGGACAGAAAACTAATCCAATAGGAAATCGTCTAGGAATCATCAGGGGATGGGAATCTAACTGGTACGGAGGAAATGATTACGGTGATAAACTGGCAGAGGACGACAAAATCAGAAAGTATATCCATGCTAGGTTGTCAAAGGCAAGTGTTTCTAGAGTTATTATAGAAAGAACGCTAAAATTGATAACGGTTACTGTAACCACTGCTAGACCGGGTATTATTATCGGTAAAGGTGGGCAAGAAGTAGATAAGCTAAAGGAAGAGCTTAAGAAAATTACCAACAAGGAGGTTCAGATTAATATTTACGAGATTAAGAGACCGGAGTTGGATGCCAACCTTGTGGCTGCGAGTATTGCACGCCAAATAGAAAGTAGAATTTCATTTAGAAGGGCTATAAAAATGGCGATTGCAGCTGCTATGAGAATGAATGCCGAAGGTATTAAAATTCAAATTTCAGGTCGTCTTAACGGAGCTGAGATGGCGCGTTCCGAATCTTATAAAGATGGAAGGATTCCGCTGTCTACTTTTAGGGCGGATATAGATTATGCCTTGCACGAAGCCCAGACTACTTATGGAAAACTAGGTATCAAGGTTTGGATTATGAAGGGTGAGGTTTACGGAAAAAGAGAGCTTTCTCCATTGGTTGGAATGCAAAAAGGACAATCATCTAAAGGTGGAAAGAAAGACGGTGGAAGAAAACCTCGTCGTAGAAAGTAATAATTAAAGAAGTAGAGAAAAATGTTACAACCAAAAAGAACGAAGTTCCGAAAAATGCAGAAAGGCCGTATGAAAGGCAATGCCGGTAGAGGGCATCAACTTTCAAATGGTATGTTCGGAATAAAATCTATGGACTCTTCTTTTTTGACATCCCGTCAAATCGAAGCCGCTCGTATTGCAGCTACGAGATATATGAAAAGGGAAGGTCAATTATGGATTAAAATATTTCCAGATAAGCCGATTACCAAAAAACCTCTAGAAGTACGTATGGGTAAAGGTAAGGGTGCGCCGGAATATTTTGTAGCCGTTGTGAAACCTGGAAGGGTAATGTTTGAAATTGCAGGTGTTTCTATCGATATAGCTAAGGAGGCGCTTAGACTGGCCGCACAGAAACTTCCTGTTAGAACAAAATTTATTGTTGCAAGAGATTATACAGTTGACAATTAATCGTAGGAAATCATGAAAAAACAAGAAATTAAGGAATTGTCTGTTGAAGGACTTACGGAAAAACTTGCAGAGTATAAAAAGCAGCATGCGGATTTAAAAATGGCTCATTTTGTGACTCCATTGGAAAACCCTCTTCAAATTAGAAAAGTAAGAAGAACGGTTGCAAGATTAGCTACTGAATTAACTAAAAGGGAAAACCAATAATTGGTTCTGCTTTATGGAAAAAAGAAACTTAAGAAAAGAGAGAGTCGGGGTAGTAACAAGTGATAAAATGGAAAAATCCATCGTTGTCGCCGAGGTTAAAAGAGTAAAACACCCCATGTACGGTAAGTTCGTTTTGAAAACAAAGAAATATGTTGCTCATGACGAAAAGAACGATTGTAATATCGGTGATACCGTAAAGATTATGGAGACACGTCCTATGAGCAAGACCAAGTGTTGGAGGTTAGTAGAAATCTTAGAAAGAGCCAAATAAGTTATGTTACAGCAAGAATCTAGATTAAAGGTAGCGGATAATACCGGAGCAAAGGAAGTTTTAACTATCCGTGTTCTTGGGGGTACAAAAAGAAGATATGCTTCTATTGGTGATAAAATTGTTGTTACCGTTAAGGAAGCTACTCCAAACGGAGGTATAAAAAAAGGTGCTGTTTCTACTGCTGTAGTGGTTAGAACAAAAAAGGAGGTTAGAAGACCGGATGGTTCTTATATCCGTTTTGATGATAACGCATGTGTTTTGTTAAACCCTACTGGTGAAATGCGCGGAACTCGTGTATTTGGTCCTGTGGCAAGAGAGCTTAGGGACAAGCAGTTTATGAAAATTGTTTCATTGGCCCCGGAGGTACTATAATTTGATTATCAAGATGAAAAAGTTAAAAATAAAAACAGGAGATACGGTAAGAGTCGTTGCTGGGGACCATAAAGGTTCTGAAGGTAAGGTAATGACCGTAAATCTTGAAAAGAATAAAGCGATTGTAGAGGGAGTAAATATGGTTTCTAAACATGAGAAGCCAAGTGCAAAGAACCCTCAAGGTGGTATCGTAAAAAAGGAAGCTTTTATTCATGTTTCCAATCTATCGTTAATTGATTCCAAATCGGGTGAAACTACACGAGTTGGGTATGAAATGAGAGATGGAAAAAAGGTTAGGTTTTCCAAGAAATCAAATGAAGTAATTTAGTTATGGCTTACGTTGCAAGATTAAAGAAAGAATACAAGGACCGTATAGTTGCGGCCTTGACCGAAGAATTTGGTTACAATAACGTAATGCAAGTTCCTAAGTTGAAAAAAATTGTTGTTAGTAGAGGAGTTGGTGCAGCGGTAGCGGATAAGAAGCTTATTGACCATGCAGTGGATGAAATGACCATGATTACTGGTCAGAAAGCTGTTGCTACTCTTTCTAAAAAGGATGTTGCTGCTTTCAAGTTAAGAAAGGGAATGCCAATTGGGGCAAAAGTAACATTACGTGGCGATCGGATGTATGAATTTTTAGATAGATTGGTTACCTCCGCATTGCCTAGGGTTAGGGATTTTCAAGGAATTAAGGCTACAGGCTTTGATGGACGTGGAAACTATAATCTAGGAATTACCGAACAGATTATCTTCCCAGAGATTAATATTGATAAAATCAATAGAATTAATGGGATGGACGTAACTTTTGTTACCTCGGCCGAAACGGACAAGGAAGCAAAGTCATTATTAACGGAATTAGGATTACCTTTTAAAAAGAACTAGAATGGCTAAAGAATCAATGAAAGCCCGTGAGAGAAAAAGGGCAAAGACTGTAGCTAAATATGCTGAAAAGCGTAAGGCTCTTAAGGAGGCTGGCGATTACGAAGCACTACAGAAATTGCCAAAAAATGCCTCACCAGTACGTATGCACAACAGATGTAAGCTTACTGGTAGACCTAAAGGTTATATGAGGACTTTTGGAATCTCTAGGGTTATGTTCAGGGAAATGGCTAACCAAGGTTTGATACCTGGGGTTAAAAAGGCCAGCTGGTAGAAATAGAATTAATAACTGGTTTCAGGTTTAGTCTAACGCTAAAAACCGTCACCGAATTATATATAAATGGTAACAGATACTATAGCAGATTATCTAACAAGAGTTAGAAACGCGAGTAGGGCAGGACACAGAGTTGTGGAAATCCCGGCTTCCAACCTAAAAAAGGAAATAACTAAAATATTATTCGACCAAGGATATATTTTAAGTTACAAGTTCGAAGATGATAAAGTTCAGGGAACAATTAAGATTGCCCTGAAATATGATAAGATGACGAAAGAACCTGTAATCAAGAGAATACAACGTATAAGTAAGCCAGGTTTGAGAAAGTATTCATCCAATGATAATTTGCCTAGAGTCCTTAACGGTCTCGGTATTGCTATTGTGTCGACATCACATGGTGTTATGACGAGTAAGCAGGCCAAGGCGGAGAATGTTGGTGGAGAGGTTTTATGCTACGTTTATTAATAGAATTAAAGAGTTAGAAGATGTCTAGAATAGGAAATAATCCGATAGCAATTCCTGATGGAGTTACAATTGAAGTCAAAGACAAGGTAATTACCGTAAAAGGTAAATTAGGTGAGTTGACTCAAGATTTTTCAGGTGTTGATGTAAAAGTAGAAGATGGACAGGCTTGGGTAACAAGACCGTCAGACTCTAAAGAGCATAAAGCAAAACACGGTTTGTATCGATCTTTGATACTTAACATGGTTGAAGGTGTATCCAAAGGGTGGACTAAAGAACTAGAGTTGGTAGGTGTTGGTTACCGTGCCAGTAATCAGGGTCAAAAGCTTGATTTGGCATTAGGTTTTTCTCACAATATCGTTTTTGACTTGGCACCAGAGGTTAAAGTTGAAACTATTTCTGAAAAAGGAAAGAACCCTATAGTTAAATTAACTTCTCACGATAAGCAGTTAGTGGGACATATAGCGGCAAAAATCAGATCATTTCGTAAGCCTGAGCCTTACAAAGGAAAAGGAGTCAAATTTGTTGGTGAACAATTAAGAAGAAAAGCTGGTAAATCGGCTTAATAAAAGTATTATGGGATTATCAAAAACACAAAGAAAGTATAGAATTCGAAGGAGAATCCGTAAGGTATCCAATGGAACTGCCGAAAGGCCAAGACTATCAGTCTTTAGAAGTAACAGCGAAATCTATGCACAATTGATAGATGATGTAAAAGGTGTAACCTTGGCTGCAGCTTCATCCAGAGATAAGGATATTGCTACCTCTAAGGGTAACAAAACAGAAATTGCTGCACTTGTAGGCAAGGCTATCGCTGAGAAATCTAAAGCGGCTGGAATAGAAAAGGTTGCATTTGATAGAGGTGGTAACCTTTATCACGGACGAGTTAAGTCTTTAGCGGAAGGCGCAAGGGAAGCAGGATTAAAATTCTAAATTAAAGGTATGTTCCAAAAATACAAAAACGTAGAAACTGTTAAACCGGGAGGTTTAGATTTAAAAGATAGGTTAGTTGGGGTACAACGTGTAACCAAGGTAACTAAAGGTGGTAGGGCTTTCGGTTTTTCTGCTATCGTTGTTGTTGGTGATGAGAATGGTGTTGTAGGGCACGGTCTTGGAAAGTCAAAAGAGGTTGCTACTGCAATTGCCAAGGCAATTGAAGATGGTAAAAAGAATTTGATTCGAATTCCTTTGAATAAAGGCACCCTCCCTCATGAGCAAAAAGGAAAATATGGAGGTGCGCGTGTATATATTCAGCCAGCTTCACATGGTACAGGTGTGATTGCCGGAGGTGCAGTAAGGGCCGTATTGGAAGCTGTTGGTGTTCATGATGTATTGTCCAAGTCACAAGGGTCTTCCAACCCTCACAATGTAGTAAAAGCCACTTTTGATGCATTGTTGCAATTAAGGGATGCCAGAACAATTTCACAACAACGTGGAATTTCTATGGATAAGGTTTTTAAAGGATAAATATTAATAGTAAAAAGTATATAGAAAGAAGTACTTAAAGTTATCTGAACAGAAATCCAGTACTTTTTATTAAATACTAAACTAATTACTATATAAAATGGCAAAGATTAAAGTAACACAACTTAAGAGCGGTATTAAAAAGCCTCAAAATCAAAAAAGGACTTTGGAAGCTCTTGGACTGAAAAGAATTGGACAGGTAGTTGAGCACGATGCAACACCCAATATTCTGGGCATGATAAATAAAGTTAAACATTTAGTTTCTACAGAAGAAGCTTAAATATAGATCTAATGAATTTAAGTAATCTAAAACCTGCAGAAGGTTCCGTAAATAGAGATGGTAAACGATTAGGTAGAGGTCAGGGCTCTGGAAAGGGTGGTACTGCTGCAAGAGGCCATAAAGGTGCTAAATCTAGATCTGGTTACTCAAAGAAAATCGGGTTTGAAGGTGGTCAAATGCCTTTGCAAAGACGTGTTCCCAAGTTTGGTTTTACGAATATTAATCGTAAGGACTACAAAGGTATAAACCTTAATAAGCTACAGGAACTAGTAGATGATAAGGTAATAAAAGACGCTGTCTCTTTCGATACTTTGGTTGAGAATGGTTTAGTGGGTAAAAATGATTTGGTTAAAATTTTAGGGGGAGGAGAATTGAAGGCTGCCCTTAAAGTATCTGTACATAAATTTTCTGCTTCGGCAAAAGCTGCTATTGAAGCTGCAGGTGGTGAAGCAATAAGTTTATAAGTATAAGCGGGAACATGAAGAAATTTATCGATACAATATCCAATATTTGGAAGATAGAAGAGCTAAGGAATAGAATTATCATAACTCTAGGCCTTCTATTGGTTTATAGATTTGGTTGCCAAATTGTTCTTCCAGGTATAGACTCAACCCAGTTAGGGGGATTGGCCGACGGTACAGATCAGGGTATTTTTGGTCTATTAAATGCTTTTACCGGTGGGGCTTTTGCCAATGCTTCCATTTTTGCATTGGGTATTATGCCTTATATCTCCGCTTCGATTGTGGTTCAGTTAATGGGTATTGCGATTCCTTACCTTCAAAAATTACAGAAGGAAGGTGAAAGCGGAAGAAAAACGATTAATCAAATTACCCGTTGGTTAACAATTGGTATTTGTATCGTTCAGGCACCGGCATATTTGTATGGATTGGGAGCTTTTGGTGTTCCTGATACTGCCTTTATACTTGGAAAAGGTTTGGATTTTATGATTCCGGCCGTAATTATATTGGTATCTGGATGTGTATTTGCCATGTGGTTGGGCGAGAAAATTACGGATAAAGGTATTGGAAATGGTATTTCTTTATTGATTATGATTGGTATTATAGCAACAATGCCCCAATCTTTTGTTCAAGAATTTGTTTCAAGAACTACCAATAATAATGGTGGTTTAATGTTTATACTTATAGAGGTAATTGTATGGTTCCTGGTTATTTTGGCTAGTGTGCTTTTAGTTATGGCAACTCGTCAAATACCCGTACAGTATGCTAGGAGAACGGCATCTGGTGGATATGAAAAGAATGTCATGGGCTCAAGGCAATACATTCCTCTAAAATTAAATGCCTCCGGGGTTATGCCAATCATATTTGCCCAAGCAATCATGTTTGTGCCTGGAATGATTGGAGGAGCTTTTGATGATACATCATTTGGACAATGGATGCAAGTACAGTTCAGTGATATTTTTGGTTGGGCCTATAATTTATTGTTCGCCTTTCTAATCATTATTTTCACGTATTTCTACACGGCTATTACCGTACCAACAAATAAAATGGCCGATGATCTAAAACGTAGTGGCGGATTTATCCCAGGTATTAGGCCAGGAAAGGAAACTGGAGATTTCTTGGATAAAATAATGTCATTAATTACGTTACCTGGATCTATATTTTTAGCTTTGCTGGCCGTTTTGCCCGCAATAGTGGTAAAATTGTTAGATGTACAAGCAGGATGGGCCTTATTTTATGGAGGTACTTCCCTGTTAATTATGGTGGGAGTGGCAATAGATACTGTGCAACAGGTAAATTCTTACCTTTTGAATAGACATTATGACGGATTAATGAAAACCGGAAAAAATAGAAAAGTAGCATAATTTATGGCTAAACAAGCAGCGATAGAACAAGATGGATCCATTATAGAAGCATTGTCAAATGCAATGTTTCGAGTAGAATTGGAAAATGGACATGTAGTTACAGCGCATATTTCAGGTAAGATGCGCATGCATTATATAAAGTTGTTACCTGGAGACAAGGTTAAATTGGAGATGAGTCCATATGACCTTACGAAAGCAAGAATTACTTATAGATACTAAGAAAGCAAGTAAGATGAAAGTAAGAGCATCAATAAAAAAGAGAAGTGCCGACTGCAAAATAGTTCGCAGAAAAGGCAGATTGTACGTAATCAACAAAAAGAATCCTAGATTTAAACAAAGACAAGGGTAATTATGGCAAGAATCGCGGGTATTGATATACCAAAACAAAAGAGGGGCGTAATAGCCTTGACCTATATTTTCGGGATTGGAAAAAGTAGGGCCAAGGAAATTTTGGAAAAAGCCCAAGTTAGTGAGGATACTAAGGTTTCTGATTGGAACGATGATGAAATAGGTCGTATTAGGGATGCAGTTTCTTCCTACACTATTGAAGGTGAGTTACGTTCTGAAACTCAATTGAACATTAAGCGATTAATGGATATTGGATGTTACAGAGGTATACGTCATAGATCCGGCTTGCCATTAAGAGGTCAACGTACAAAGAACAACTCTAGGACTAGAAAAGGAAAGAGAAAAACAGTTGCTAACAAGAAGAAAGCTACTAAATAATAGATAGTTATGGCAAAGGCAAATACTAAGGTAACCAAAAAGCGTAAAGTTATAGTTGATTCAGTAGGTGAGGCCCACGTAACGGCTTCATTTAACAATATCATCATATCATTGACAAATAAGAAGGGAGATGTTATTTCTTGGTCATCGGCTGGTAAGTTAGGTTTTAGAGGTTCCAAAAAGAATACTCCTTATGCGGCTCAGGTAGCAGCGGAAGATTGTGCGAAGGTTGCCCATGAGGCGGGCTTACGCAAAGTAAAGGTTTATGTTAAAGGACCAGGAAACGGCAGGGAATCTGCAATCCGTTCGATTCATAATTCAGGAATTGAGGTAACAGAAATTATTGATGTTACTCCAATGCCACATAATGGATGTAGGCCTCCAAAAAGAAGAAGAGTTTAATCAAGTATTAATATAAATTTCACCGAAGGTGTAGTTACGATTATCGAAGGATAAGCCTTAATTCATAATCTCATCTTCACAATTTTAGAAAATGGCAAGATATACAGGACCAAAATCAAAAATCGCCCGTAAGTTTGGTGAGGCGATATTCGGAGACGATAAGTCTTTTGAAAAGAAAAATTACCCTCCAGGACAGCATGGGAATAACAGACGTAGAGGAAAAAAGTCTGAGTATTCCGTACAGTTAATGGAGAAACAAAAAGCTAAATATACATACGGTATTTTAGAAAAACAGTTTAGAAATCTTTTCTCCACCGCAAAAAGAAAAGAAGGAGTAACTGGTGAAATCCTATTGCAATTATGTGAAAGCCGTCTGGACAATGTGGTTTTTAGAATGGGTATTTCCCCTACAAGAAGTGGTGCAAGACAATTAGTTTCGCATAGACACATAACAGTTAATGGAGAGATAGTTAATATTCCATCTTACTCCCTAAAAGCTGGAGACGTAGTTGGTGTTAGGGAAAAGTCTAAATCCTTACAGAGTATTCAAGATTCACTAGCTGCTAGCAGTAGTGTTTACGAGTGGATTACTTGGAATACTGAGAAAAAGGAAGGAACGTTTGTTACTGTTCCTGAAAGACTTCAGATTCCAGAAAACATCAAAGAACAATTAATAGTCGAGTTATACTCTAAATAAAAACAACACTGATCCAATTATGGCATTATTTAATTTTCAGAAACCCGATAAAGTAATAATGATCGATTCCTCAGATTTCGAAGGAAAGTTCGAATTTCGTCCTTTGGAACCTGGTTATGGATTAACTGTTGGGAATGCATTAAGAAGGGTGTTGCTTTCTTCCTTGGAAGGCCATGCCATTACATCCGTAAGGATAGACAAGGTAGAACATGAGTTCTCTGTAATTTCCGGTGTTGTAGAAGATGTAACCGAAATTATATTGAACTTGAAGCAAGTTCGCTTTAAAAAACAAATCGAGGACTCGGAGGCAGAGGTGGTTTCTATCTCGGTAAGTGGAAAGGAACAATTAACTGCTGGGGATTTCCAAAAATTTATTTCTGGCTATCAAGTGTTGAACCCTGACCTGGTTATCTGTAACATGGATCCAAAGGTGAGTATCAATATGGAGATTACTATTGATAAGGGAAGAGGCTATGTTCCTGCAGAGGAGAACAAAAAATCTGGTGCACCAATTGGGACTATTGCAGTTGACTCTATCTTTACTCCAATAAAGAATGTTAAGTATAGTATCGAGAACTTTCGTGTTGAACAAAAAACGGACTACGAAAAATTAGTTTTCGAAATTGTTTCTGATGGCTCTATACATCCAAAGGATGCCTTAACAGAAGCTGCCAAGGTTTTAATTCACCATTTCATGTTGTTCTCCGATGAGCGTATTACGCTAGAAGCTGATGAGATTGCTCAGACAGAGACGTATGATGAGGAGTCATTACACATGAGACAGTTGTTGAAAACTAAATTGGTCGATATGGATCTTTCTGTACGTGCCTTAAATTGTTTAAAGGCGGCAGAAGTGGACACCTTAGGTGATTTGGTTTCTTTCAACAAAAATGATTTGATGAAGTTTAGAAACTTCGGTAAAAAGTCTTTAACTGAGCTAGAGGAGTTGGTCATCAACAAAGGTCTTAGCTTTGGAATGGATTTATCAAAATACAAATTAGATAAGGATTAATTAATCATATTTTGCTCCTCGTTCTTTCGAGTTTGGTAGCAAGATGATAATACTATAAAATGAGACACGGTAAAAAAGTTAACCACTTAGGTAGAAAGGCTGCGCATAGAAAGGCTATGTTGGCGAATATGGCATGTTCTTTAATCGAACATAAGAGAATCAACACTACAGTTGCTAAAGCCAAGGCTTTGAAACAATTTGTTGAGCCATTGATAACAAAGTCAAAAGCCGAAAATAATCAGTCCGCCGAAAAAGGAACCCATAACAGGCGTATTGTTTTTAAAAACCTCAGGGATAAATATGCTGTTAACGAATTGTTTAGCGTAGTATCTGAAAAGGTTGCTGATAGGCCAGGTGGTTACACAAGAATCATCAAATTAGGAAACCGTCTTGGTGATAATGCAGATATGGCCATGATAGAGTTGGTAGACTTTAATGAGCTTTATAATGCAGGTAAACCTAAGAAGAAATCTACTAGAAGAAGTAGAAGAGGAGGTAAGAGTTCTAATGAGGAAGCATCTAAGGTTGAAGAAGTAGAGGTTAAGGAGCCTGTGGCAGAAGAAGCTCCAGAAGTAGCGTCCAAACAGGAAGCTGAAACCCAACCTGAAAACGAGGTTAAAAAGGAAGATGATTCTAAAGAATAAAAATGTCAATAAATATTGATAATTATAAAAGGATAAGCCTTAAAGCTTATCCTTTTTTTATGTTTTTTTGTGAATAGATAAAAAGTAGAGAAATAGCATGAAGTATCAAGCCAAAAAGAAAGCGTTAATATTACTTGCGGATGGAACAATTTTTTATGGTAAATCTGTGGGGGGCAAGGAGGGGACTTCCTTTGGGGAAGTTTGTTTCAATACGGGTATGACAGGGTATCAAGAGATTTTTACGGACCCATCGTATTTTGGGCAATTAATGGTTACCACCAATGCGCATATTGGGAACTATGGAACAAATTCAGAAGAAGTAGAATCCGATAGTGTAAAGATTTCCGGTTTAATCTGTAGAAACTTTAGTTATGAGTATTCACGACCATTAGCCGATGCTAGCTTGGAGGAATTCTTGGATAAGAATAAACTTTTTGCAATATCAGATGTAGATACTCGCGCTTTGGTTAGTTATATAAGGGATAATGGAGCTATGAACGCTGTAATATCCACAGATGTAGATAACATTCCTGGGTTAAAGAGGCAACTGGAAAAAGTTCCTGGTATGGAAGGTTTGGAGTTGGCATCCAAGGTGGCGACAAAGGAGCCCTATTTCGTTGGTAATGAGTCCTCAAATTTTAGAATAGCAGCTTTGGATATTGGTATAAAAAAGAATATACTGAGAAATCTTGAAAAGCGAGGTGCTTATATTAAAGTGTTCCCATATAACGCAACTTTTTCGGAAATGTCTGCTTGGAATCCCGATGCCTATTTTATATCCAATGGCCCAGGGGACCCAGAACCTTTAACAGAGGCAATTGACCTAGCCAAGGAGATAATAAAAACGAATAAACCTTTATTCGGAATATGTTTAGGGCATCAAATTATTGCATTGGCCAATGGTGTGTCCACGTACAAAATGCATAACGGACATCGAGGAATAAACCATCCTATATTAAATTTGGTTACCGGGAAGGGAGAAATCACTTCACAAAACCACGGTTTTGCCATCAATAGGGAGGAAACCGAGGCAAATAAGAATTTGGAAATTACCCATGTGCATCTTAACGACAAAACGGTCGCGGGTATTAGGATGAAAAATAAAGATGTGTTTTCCGTTCAATATCACCCGGAAGCTAGTCCTGGCCCACACGATGCCGATTATCTTTTTGATGAATTTTTCAAATTGATCGAGAAAAATTCAATGCAATCCACGGAAGTTTAAAAAATCGTTATATTATTTAGAATTGGAAGAGGGAATTTAGCAATGTGCGGCTAACGTTTGTATCTTTGCTAATCAATTTATTAAAGAAACAATTCAAATGAGTATCATACTAAGCGTTCACGCAAGACAAATTTTAGATTCAAGGGGTAACCCTACTGTAGAAGTAGATGTAATTACCGAAAATGGTGTAATGGGACGTGCTGCCGTTCCTTCTGGAGCTTCTACCGGGGAGCACGAGGCTGTAGAGCTTCGAGATGGGGGTAATACCTACATGGGTAAGGGAGTGATGAAGGCTGTTGAGAATGTAAATACGATTATTGCGGAAGAAATCCTTGGCATGTCCGTGTTTGAACAAAATCTTTTAGACCAGACCATGATTGATTTGGACGGTACTCCAAATAAATCAAAACTTGGAGCGAATGCTATTTTAGGTGTTTCTTTGGCCGCAGCAAAAGCTGCAGCTAACGAATTGGGTCTTTCTCTTTATCGCTATATTGGTGGGGTTAGCGCCAATACTTTACCGGTTCCCATGATGAACATCATTAACGGAGGCTCTCATTCTGATGCACCAATAGCTTTTCAGGAGTTTATGGTAATGCCAGTTAAGGCTAAAAGTTTTTCCCATGCGATGCAGATGGGTACTGAAATATTTCATAACCTAAAAAAAGTATTACATGATAGAGGTTTAAGTACGGCAGTGGGAGATGAAGGTGGATTTGCGCCTAATCTTGCTGGTGGTACAGAAGATGCACTGGATACAATAGCAAAAGCTGTGGAGAAAGCTGGTTACAAGCTGGGGGACGATGTAATGATTGCCTTGGATTGTGCATCTGCTGAATTTTATGTAGACGGTGCTTATGACTATACTAAATTTGAAGGTAGTAAGGGAGTGGTAAGAACTTCTGAAGAGCAAGCTCAATACCTTGCTGATTTGTCCGAGAAATACCCAATTATTTCTATTGAGGATGGAATGGATGAAAATGACTGGGATGGGTGGAAAGCCCTGACGGAAAAAGTTGGGGACAAGGTTCAATTGGTAGGTGATGATTTATTTGTAACCAACGTGGAGAGATTGTCTACTGGAATTGAAAAAGGCATTGCTAATTCTATTTTGATAAAAGTTAACCAAATAGGAACGCTCACTGAAACTATCGCGGCGGTAAACATGGCCAAGAACGCTGGTTATACCTCTGTAATGTCTCACCGATCCGGAGAAACTGAAGATAATACTATCGCGGATTTGGCGGTAGCATTGAATACAGGTCAGATAAAGACAGGTTCTGCTTCGAGATCAGATCGTATGGCAAAATACAATCAGCTGTTAAGAATCGAAGAAGAATTGGGAAGTATGGCCTACTATCCTCAAGAAAAGGCCTTTAAGGTCAAATAACTACTTATAATTTAAAAGGCTTTCTTTTTAGAAAGCCTTTTTTTTTGGAACAGTCTAAAACTTTAGTTACCTTTTCTTGGTTATCAACCCCCTATTTTTTGTGTATGAATAATTTTCTTTTTGTTTCTGCGGAGAACGATGCAATTCCAGATTGTAAAGCTGGTGGAATGGGAGACGTAGTCAGGGATGTCCCTAGGGAAATTGCTAGGCGCGGGGACAATGCAAATGTTGTAGTTCCTTCTTATGGAAGATTACACCAAAATGGAATTTTTAAGGCAACATTGGAATTCAATTTAAGGGGAACGGTCTATAAAGCCGAATTATATGAGGTACTACCCAAAAAAACCCTCAAAAACATCACACATTATGTGATACACCATCCTGAAATTCAGGAAGGTGGTATTGCACACATTTATCATGATGATCCTACCGAACCTTTTTTTAATGACTTCGTAAAGTTCATGATATTCTCGACAGCTGTTGCGGAGGCAATAAAGATAGGTGCCTTTGGAGAATTGGATATTGTACATATGCATGATTGGCATTCCAGTGCGCTCTTATTTCTAAAGTCGTATCATCCGGAATATCGCGATTTAAAAAAGATGCGATATGTATATAGTATACATAATTTAGCGATTCAAGGTATTAGGCCTTTTTACAATAATTATGCATCTGTAAATAATTGGTTCCCTGAGATTCAATTAGATCATAAGGCTTTAATGGACCCAAGGTATCCTGATTGTATAAACTTAATGGCCGTAGGTATACGGCTTGCCGATGCCGTTCATACAGTTTCACCATCTTACAAGGAAGATGTTATGCTTCCAAGTAGACCACCGGAATTTATTGGAGGAGAAGGATTGGAAAAGGACTTGCAGAGGGCAAATAATGAAGGCAGGTTGTTCGGAATTTTAAATGCATCGAATTACAATAACATTCGAACGGTAGAAAAAGGAAATCTTTATCGTAATACGGTTAAGGCTTTGTTTAGATGGCTTCAGGATGAATCAAAAAAGTACAAGGCTGATTTTTTGGCGCATACCGGTGAAAAAATTATGCAGTACGTTGGTAATAGGCCTAGGTTTATTGTTTCCAGTGTAGCGAGATTGACAGAGCAGAAGTTTTACTTTTTAATGCGATCTCCCGAAGCTTTTGAAAAGATTCTTAAGCGTCTGGATAAAGTGGGGGGTATTTTTATGTTACTGGGGACTGGAAATCCGGATTATGAGGATTTGTTTCGTAAAATGAGCTACAAGCACAAGAATTTTGTTTTTACCAATGGTCAGTCCGAGGATTTAATCGACTCCATGTATTTGGAAACGGACTTGTACTTTATGCCCAGTCTGTTCGAACCTTGTGGGATTAGCCAAATGTTGGCTATGAGAAATGGTAACCCTTGTCTTGTTCATCACACTGGAGGGTTGAAAGATACCGTAAGTCATCTGAAGACCGGATTTGCTTTTGAAGGTAAAACATATGAGCTCCAAATAAAAAATATGGTTAAGGTTTTCGATGAGGCTTTGAACATATGGGAGAATGATAGGCCTAAATGGAACCGTATTAAGGCCAATGCCAAAAAGATGCGATTTACTTGGGAAGTATCTGTGGATGAATACTACAAAGACCTCTATTTGTTATAGGTTTTTCCCCATAACGGACTTATTGTTAATTTTAGCCCAAACAGGTTTGGTATATTGTTAAAATACTCCTGTTTTAGTAAATTTACCGTTAATAGAATAACACGTAAAATTTTAAAATGTCAGATAAAGCTACTTTAGAATATAATGGTAAAAAGTTTGAGTTTCCGGTTATTGAAGGAACGGAAAATGAACTTGCCATTGATATTAAAACCTTGAGAGCCTCTACAGGAGGTATCATTACTATTGACCCAGGTTACAAAAACACGGGTTCCTGTGAAAGTGCCATTACTTTTTTGGATGGTGAAAAGGGTATTTTAAGATATCGTGGATATTCCATAGAAGAACTTGCCGAAAAAGCTGACTTTTTGGAAGTGGCTTATCTGTTGATTTTTGGGGAATTACCAAATAAAGAAGAATTGGCGAAATTCCATAAGGATATTAAGGACGAATCGCATGTGGACGAAGAAATGAAAAAGATTTTGGACGGATTTCCAAAATCTGCCCATCCTATGGGTGTCCTATCCTCTCTTACTAGTGCTTTGATAGCATTTAATCCTACTACCGTCGATGTAAGCTCAGAGAAGGATATGTATCGATCAATCGTCCGAATTCTGGCAAAATTCCCTGTACTGGTAGCATGGACTTTACGCAAGAAAAAAGGCTTGCCTTTGGACTACGGCGATGATACGTTAGGTTATGTTGAAAACATTCATAAGATGATGTTTAAGCGTCCAAATAAAGAATACAATAAGAACAAGGTTGTCATTGAAGCATTGGACAAACTTTTGATTCTCCATGCAGATCATGAACAAAACTGTTCTACTTCTACCGTAAGGATCGTAGGTTCTTCACATGCGGGATTATTTGCATCCCTTTCCGCTGGCATATCTGCACTTTGGGGACCACTTCACGGTGGTGCAAATCAAGCTGTGTTAGAGATGTTAGAGGCCATTGAAGCTGACGGTGGTGATACTAAAAAGTATATGGCAAAAGCAAAGGATAAAAATGACCCTTTTAGGCTGATGGGCTTTGGTCATAGAGTTTATAAAAACTTTGACCCAAGGGCGAAAATTATTAAAAAGGCGGCGGATGAGGTGTTAGGTGATCTGGGAATAGACGACCCTATTCTGGATATTGCCAAAGGTTTGGAAAAAGAGGCCCTAGAGGATAAATATTTCGTGGATAGAAAATTATATCCGAATGTTGATTTTTACTCCGGAATAATTTATCGTGCCCTAGGAATTCCAACGGAGATGTTTACTGTAATGTTTGCCTTGGGTAGATTGCCCGGTTGGATTGCACAGTGGAGAGAAATGCGTTTAAGGGGAGAACCGATAGGAAGACCACGCCAGGTGTATATAGGAGAAAATTTACGTCCTTTTGTAGATTTAAAATCTAGATAATTTAGGATAATAGGATTAATAGTATCATACGCCCTCTTAAGTTTTAAGAGGGCGTTTTTTAATGCTAACTTAGCGCCTAAATTTATAATTATGCTTAGGCTACGTATTAAGGATGAAGTATCACGGTTAAAGGCGGTCGTACTTGGAACAGCAGAAAGTAGTGGTCCAACTCCGAGGCCCGAAGAAGCCTATGATCCAAAATCATTGGAGCATATTCTTGCAGGCACCTATCCTACAGAGGAGGATATGATTGAGGAGATGGAGGCTTTTTCAAACATTTTAAAAAAATACGGAGTTGCTGTTTTTAGGCCTGAAGTCTTGGAAAATTGTAATCAGATTTTTTCTCGGGATATTGCCTTTGTAATAGAGGATAAATTAATTATTTCCAATATTTTGCCTGAAAGGGAAAAGGAGGTCGATGCCATTCTACATGTTCTTGATAGGATTGCCGAGGAGAACATTTTGCACCCTCCCGAGGAGGTCCACGTAGAGGGAGGTGATGTAATGCCATGGAACAATTATATTTTTGTTGGCACATACACGGGAACGGATTACGCTAATCATATTACGGCAAGAACAAACGAACAGGCCGTAGACTACTTAAGGAATCAGTTTCCAGATAAAACTGTAAAGTCCTTTGAACTGAGAAAGTCAAAAAATGCCAAGGAGAACGCACTTCATCTAGATTGCTGTTTCCAACCCTTGGGCATGGGCAAGGCTATCCTCCATAAAAATGGTTTTTTAGTAGAAGAGGAATATCAATGGTTGGTAGATTTCTTTGGTAAGGAAAACATATTTGAAATTACTTCTGAGGAAATGTATCAAATGTTTAGCAATGTATTTTCAATTTCTCCGAAAGTGGTCGTTTCCGAAAAAAATTTTACAAGATTAAATAATTGGCTAAGAGTGCAAGGTTTTACCGTAGAGGAGGTTCCCTATGCCGAAATATCAAAACAGGAAGGCCTATTGCGGTGTAGTACATTACCCTTAATAAGAGAATAGATGATGATGCAGATTACCAATTCTATATTGATGATTCGTCCAGTACGTTTTAGAATGAACGAACAAACTGCCGTAAATAATTATTTTATGGAAGATTTGGACGAAAAAAACAATTCGATTAATTCTAAGGCTCAACAAGAGTTTGATGTCTTTGTAGCGGTGCTTAGGTCCGCAGGAGTCCATGTAATTGTTATTGATGATACGGAAGAACCAGATACGCCAGACAGTATTTTCCCGAATAATTGGATTTCTTTTCATGCAGATGGAACCGTAGGTGTATATCCCATGTTTGCTGAGAACAGAAGAAATGAGCGCAGAGAGGATATCTTAGAGGTACTTGAGAAAAATGGGTTTCAGATTAATAATGTTATGGACTATACCTCGGCCGAAGAGGAAGGGCTTTTTTTAGAAGGTACAGGAAGTATTATTATGGATCGAATACATAAAAAAGCATATTGTGCACTTTCCGAACGCGCGGACGAGGACCTGTTCATCGAATTTTGTGAGGATTTTGATTTTATGCCGGTTATTTTTACGGCCAATCAATCCGTGGATGGAAAAAGACTGCCTATTTATCATACCAATGTAATGATGGCCTTGGGCGAAAATTTAGTTGTTATATGTTTGGATAGTATCGATAACAAAAAAGAGCGAAAATTAGTCGTTGACAGTCTTAAAAATGACCAAAAGGAAATTATCGCTATAAGTGAGCAACAGATGCATAGCTTTGCTGGTAATATGCTCGAAGTGTTGGGCAGTGGGGACCAAAGACTTTTGGTGATGAGTTCAGCGGCCTATAGTAGCTTGGATAAAGGTCAGATTGCAAAAATTGAAGAACATTGTAAAATTGTTCATAGTCCTTTGGATACTATTGAAGCATGTGGTGGTGGAAGCGCTCGTTGTATGATGGCCGAGGTTTTTTTACCTAAGGAATAATAGTTTTTTCCCTTTACAGTTCCTTTTACAGTTCCTTTTACAGTTCCTTTTACAGTTCCTTTTACAGTTCCTTTTAATTAAATAGATACTTAAGTTTTTTTGCTATTTTTTCCGTAACCTTATAGGGTGCATATCGAAAAGGGATTTCTGGCCAAAATCTTTTTTTGATAATCGACTTTTGGTGTGAAAAGGATTCAAAGGAATATTTACCTTGGTAGTGTCCTACTCCAGAAGCTCCTACACCACCAAAAGGAAGTTTGCTGTTGGTTATATGTAAAAGGGTATCGTTAATTACGCCTCCCCCAAAACTATATCCGTTTAATAGTCTTTCTCTGAACTTTTTATTTTTGCTAAAAATGTATAGGGCGAGGGGCTTTCCATAGTGGGAGAGATGTTTTTTAATATCCTCTTCAGAATCGTACGAAATGATGGGAAGTAAAGGCCCAAAGATTTCATCCTCCATAATTTTACTTTTTAAATCGGGTTCATCCACTAAAGCTGGAGAAATAAATAGCGTTTTATCATTAAAATCACCACCAAATAAAAGTTGTTCACCTATCAACATTTCTTTTAGAGTGTTGTAATGTGAATTATGGGCAATGCGGGCTAAATCTGGAGATTCCTGGGGAGAATTACCATACAATTCCTTGATACTTTTTATAAGGGCCTCAACCAATTTAGTTTTTACATCTTTATGAACCAAAAGGTAATCGGGCGCTATACAGGTTTGTCCACAATTTAAAAACTTTCCCCAGGCGATTCGTTTTGCAGTAACTGGAATGGATACCGTATTATCAATAATGCAAGGAGATTTTCCTCCTAGTTCCAGGGTTACGGGGGTAAGGTTTTCGGCAGCTTTTTGATACACTATTTTACCAACTTTGGTACTTCCTGTAAAAAAAATATAATCAAATTTCTGTGAAAGAAGCTCTTGGGATTCCTTAATTCCCCCCTCAATCACTGTTACATATTCCTCGGGGAAAATTTCCGCAATGATCTTCGTTATAATACCAGAGGTGGCGGGTGTGAATTCCGAAGGTTTTAGGATAGCGGTATTCCCGGCCGCTAAGGCTCCAATAAGGGGTGATAAGCTAAGAAGGAACGGATAGTTCCATGGGGCCATGATCAGTACATTTCCATAAGGTTCCGAATAGATCCAATCGGAAGAAGGAAAATTTATCCAGGTACCGGATACACGCTTGGGTCTGCTCCAAGAATCAATGTTCTTAAGAGCTTCCTTTAGTTCAAAAAGTACAAACTGCGTTTCCGAGGCTAGTGATTCGAACTTAGGCTTTTTAAAATCTTCATATAAGGTATCACAAATTTGATCCTCGTAATAGGTCAGGGCTTTTTGCAGTTTTTTTAGGTAAGTCTTCCTGAATTTTAAATCTTTTGTAGATCCGGAACTAAAAAAGTCCTTTTGCTTTTTCACCAATGATGTAATCATCTATTAACTCGTTTTTGCAATGTTTTTTATCATTCCTCCAAAAATAAAATAATGGAAAGGAATTAGGCAATACCAGTACAATCTTCCTTTGAGCCCTCTTGGACGAAACGTAGCGGTTTGATGCAATACGTTATCCTCATCAATTTTAAACTCCAACCAAGCTTCTCCGGGTAGTCTCATTTCAGCAAAAAGCAAAAGTCTTTTTTTCTTTTTTTCCGCTAATAACACACGCCAAAAATCCAATGAATCACCTGAATATATTTTATCCGGATGCGTTCTACCCCTTCTTAGTCCTACACCCCCTATTAATTTGTCCAAAAACCCCCTGATTTTCCATAGCATATTACCGTAATACCAACCATGTTCCCCTCCAATTTTCCAAATATTATCCATTACTTTTTTAGGGTCGTCAACTTTAATTGTCTGCTCATCCTTTAGAACACCGTATTTGGGTACCTGTATATATTTTTCCAAGCTTTTGTTAAAACGTCCGCTCACCATACTGTCTTTCCAACTGCTAATCACCAAATTCTGCTCTATTTTTTTAAAGGCAAGTGCTATAGCTTCTTTGTAGCTATGGGGTTTTATCTGTAACCAATCTGCAAGTTCGTTGTCTTGGGCTATAACCTCAATTTTCATGCTATCAACTAGGTTCAGTGCTAACTTATAAGAGGTTGAGGTGACAAAATATAACCAGTAGGAGGAAAGTTTGGGAGTCATAACCGGAACCGTAAAAATCCAGTTTTTGAATCCGCGAACGTCAGCATATTGATGCAACATTTCCTTGTAGGTAAGTACATTTGGTCCAGCTATATCAAAGGAGGAGTCATACGTCTTTTGATTACCTAAAACACCCGTCAAAAAGGCAATAACATCCCTAATGGCTATTGGATGGGTTTTAGTCAGCACCCACTTTGGGGTTATCATTATGGGTAGTTTTTCACAGAGATCCCGAATAATTTCAAAGGAAGAACTTCCTGAACCTACAATAATACCAGCGCGTAATACGGTCAATGAAAAATTACCTTTATTTAGAATATCTTCTACATTTTTCCTAGAGCTCAAATGCTTCGATAGTTTTTTATCGTTAACGATACCACTTAAATAAATAACCTGTTTTATGTTGGTTTGGTTGATATAGGCGTTAAAATTTCTTGCCATTTCGGCTTCCTTTTCATCAAAATCTTTTGTGGAAGAGCTCATGGAGTGAATAAGGAAATAAGCTGCATCCAAATCTTTGGGAAGTTTATCTTGGATGACCTCCTTAAGAAAATCTATTTCGATAATTTCTATTTTACCCTTCGTCTCCTCATCAATAGAAAATCTACCAATATCCCGGACAGTACATACCATGTTATGGCCTGCGGCAATCAATTGCGGTAGTAAGCGCATTCCAATATAACCATTGGCACCAGTGAGTAAGATTTTCATGATTTAGAGACTTTATTCATTTATATGTTTTGGTGTAATATTGAAATTCCTTCTAGGAAATATTACAAATCTTCCAATGAGGTGGGTGCATTATCTGCTTTATACGCCAATAGCTTTTTGAAAAATTTCTGAACGGCTTTGGTGTCAGAAGCTACCTTAATGAAATAATTGTCTCTGTAAATAGAGTAAACCGAGGATTCTCCTTTATATAAGGTTAGTTTGTAGAACGGAATAATTAGGGCAAAGGTTTCCAATAGAGATCTGAACCTAACAATAATGCCTTTTGGTCTAAGCTCTATATTACAGGTGTCCCTATTATTATCTAAAATAAGCAGATTATTTATTTCTAAACTAGTTTCTGTAATGATAAGTCTTGGAGACCCAATACCTCCTATTGCCCACCGCTCTTTAAGGGTAAAGGGCTTGCCAACTTCATTTTCAATTTTACGGGTAATGGACTTATTGTTATAGGAGACATTTAATATCATAACTTTCTTCTTTCATAACTATTTGTCATTTTTAATTAAAGTTAACGAAAAGAAGGAGGAATGAACAGGCATTGCCTATAAAAGGACAAAAAATGCTTAGTTTTGCAGCCTTAATTCCAAGCTGATGAATATAGAGAGTGTCATTGAAGCGAAAGTGAAAGAAGTGGTCATGGCCGCTTATGATGTAGAATTATCTTCTATAGAATTTCAGCCGACGAGAAAGGATTTTGAGGGGGACATAACCGTAGTAGTTTTCCCGATGCTAAGACAAATTAAAGGCAACCCCTTACAAATAGGAGAAAAGATAGGTGTCTTTTTGGAAAGGGAGATGGAGGAGGTTGCTGGCTTTAATGTGGTAAAAGGCTTTCTGAACATAATTATATCGGATAGGTCTTATCTTGAATTTTTCAACAAAATAAAGAACGACACCAACTTCGGTTTAGTACCAACATCGACCGATGCCGTAATGGTAGAATATTCTTCGCCAAATACGAACAAACCGCTTCATTTAGGGCATATTCGTAATAATTTGTTGGGCTATTCTGTTTCCGAGATTTTAAAAGCTTCGGGGAAGAAAGTTTACAAGACTCAGATCATTAATGATCGTGGCATCCATATATGCAAGAGTATGTTGGCATGGCAGCGATTTGGGAATGGGGAAACTCCAGAAAAAACCGGTATAAAAGGGGATAAGTTGGTTGGTAACTACTATGTCGCTTTTGATAAAGCCTATAAGGAAGAAATTACCGAACTCATAGCTGAAGGAATAGATAAAAAAGTAGCAGAAAAAGAAGCGCCGATTTTATTGGAGGCCCAACAAATGCTTCAGAAATGGGAAGCTGGAGATGAGGAAGTTGTAGCTTTATGGAAGAAAATGAATGGTTGGGTCTATGCTGGTTTTGAAGAAACCTATAAAAATCTCGGAGTAGACTTTGATACCTATTATTACGAAAGTGATACCTATTTACTGGGTAAGGATGTTGTTGCTGATGGACTAAAGAAAGGTGTCTTTTACAAAAAGGAAGACGGTAGTGTGTGGATAGATTTGACCGATGAAGGGCTTGACGAGAAAATTGTACTTCGCTCCGATGGAACTGCTGTTTATATGACACAGGATATTGGCACGGCCATTCAACGTGTCAAGGATCATCCTGATATTAATGGTATGGTGTATACCGTAGGAAATGAACAGGATTATCATTTTAAGGTTTTGTTCTTAATCTTAAAAAAACTTGGCTTTTCATGGGCAGAGAAGTTGTATCATTTAAGCTATGGAATGGTAGATCTTCCAAGCGGTAAAATGAAGAGCAGGGAAGGAACTGTTGTGGATGCAGATGATTTAATGGCCGATATGACCAAAACTGCTAGGGATATTTCGGAGGAGTTGGGCAAGCTGGAAGGGTATTCCGAAGAAGAACGTCAACGATTGTATAAGATGATAGGCTTAGGTGCCTTGAAATATTATATACTTAAAGTTGATCCAAAGAAAAGAATTTTATTTGACCCCGAAGAATCGGTGGATTTTCAGGGTAACACCGGTCCTTTTATTCAATATACGTATGCAAGGATTCAATCAATCTTAAGAAAGGCGGAGGAGATGAACGTAGAGAAAAAATCCACCGCAAAGATCACTGAACTACACCCTAAGGAGAAAGAGCTGATAAAACAAATTCAGTTATTCCCCGATACTATTCAACTAGCTGCGGAAAACTATAGTCCCGCCTTGATCGCTAATTATACCTACGACCTAGTAAAGGAGTTTAATTCTTTTTACCAACAGGTTTCCATTTTAGGTGAAGTAGACGAGGAGAAGAAGATATTGAGGGTGCAATTGTCCGAAAAAGTTGGGGATACAATACAAGCGTCATTCAAATTGCTAGGTATAGAGGTTCCTGAAAGAATGTAGGATTTTAAAAATTAACTCGAAAACTGGCATTGGGAGTAACGCCCAAAGACACACGTTGTACAGTTTCTATCTCATTCGTTTCATTGAGTCTGTAATAGGTGTTCAGTATATTTTTTCTGTTGGTGAAATTCAGTATGGAAGCTCCCACTGATCCCTTTATGGAACTACTTATATTAAAATCATAGGTAGCGGAGGCATCTGCTCTAAAATATTCCGGTAAGCTACTACTATTTGGAGTATTATAATTGATTTCATTTGGAACTACACTCGTATTGACCGGGTTATTTGTACTGGGTTCTGTAAATGGTCTTCCTGATCGATAATTAAATCCAATACCCAGCTTAAAATTGTTATAGTTATAATTTCCTGCCAGGGTAAAGGAATGTTTAAGTTCTAGATTATTTGGGAAGTTAGGGGGTGTTATAGTTTCAAAAGTGTAATTGTTGTCATTGTATGCATAACTGAACCAAGCGCTGTAGTCATTGGTTTTTTTGTTTATTAGAAATTCGACGCCCTTAATTAGATACTGTCCAATTTCACCATTGAACTGGTTTTGGTTCTGAAACCCTTGTGTATATACGTTGATACCCGTAACCTTTTTATAAAAGCCTTCAACACCTATGTAGAGGCGGTTTTCATCATAGTTGATGCCAAAAGAACCTTGTTTGCTTTGGACAATAGGTAGGACATTGCCATCTGCAAGGGTCCATCTTCTTTTTTCCAGGCCTAAAAAGTTTTGTTCGAGGTCAATAATCTGGTTGGTGTATTGGCTCTTGAATTCGCCCAAGGCCTCCAATTTAAAATAGGGGGCGAACTCATAGGAGATACTTAATCTGGGTTCTACCAATACTTGTTCAAAAGTATTGATGTTTGCAATATAATTAAGCCTTCCCCCAAATTGGGCAAAGAAATTTTTGTCTTCCGTCTCAAGGCGAAATTCTGAATATAGGCTTTGCGACCTTATGACGCCCTTTATACTGCTTTCAAAGAAGGGTTGGTTTATTCTGGTAATGTTTTCAATACCGGTTTCCGTGAATTGATATCCGTTCGTCCATTGTAAAGTGGGTGCTATTTTGTAAATGGTATTGAATTTTGCACTGGATTCCTTTACGAGGTTATTTTGATATAATTGCCGGGACGCATTTTCCGTAATACTAAAGGCCGTGAGCCTGTATTGGGTATAATAGAGGTTCGCCTGGGTGTAAAAGTTATCTGTCCATTCGCTTTCAAGGCTTCCGCCGAAGGAAATGTTGATTTGGTCCAAGGAACTTTCTGTGGCCTCGTTATCATTGGTATTCGTTGTTATATTGTCAAGGTCGTTGTTGATATGTATAAGACTCAACCTAATTTTGTGATCGGGGCTGATATCGTACAACAACTTGCCCGTAAAGTCGTAAAAGAAAAAGTCATTATCGGTATTTACTTCACTATCTTGAAAGGCTTTTTCCGAAAAGGTATTATATGTAGGTGTTTGCAAAAAATCTGTAAGGGAACGTCTACCGGAGAATTGTATAGCTAAATTTTCGGCAAGAGGGACTTGACCAAAAATATCACCACTGATTAGATTAATTCCTGCACCTCCAAAAAAACTGGTTTCAATGGAATTTTTGGTGCGCATATCCATGACACCGCTGACACCATCCCCATAAATTGAGCTAGTGCCATTTTTTATAATCGTAATCTTATCCGTTAAGTAAGGATTAAAAGCCGATATAAGACCAAAAAAATGACCGGACTGGTACATTTTAATTCCATCCCAAAGAATCAGGTTTTGGTCATTGGTACCTCCTCTAATATTGATGTCCGAAACGGTTTCATCAACACTTTTAATACCGGGAAGGGATTGGGCTGTTTGTAATATATCCGGTTCAATGAGTCCGGGTAGTATACCAAATTCGCTCGTATTCATTTGTATACTTCCGTCAGAAAATTTAGCTAGACCATCTGTAAGAAATTTGTAAACAACCACTTCTTCCAACTCTTGATAACTAAGGGCTAAAGTAATCGTAGCACAGGGAGTGGAACTGATGAGGTATTCAGCTTTGGTTAAAAAGGGTTTGAAACCCAAGTGGCTGATTTGTATAACCGAGTTTCTAGGTACATCCTCCAAGTAAAATGTCCCTGTGTTATCTGAAATGGTCGATTTTTTACCATCCAATACTCGTATAGTAGCTCCAGAAATGGCATTATCTTCAAAATTGTCGAGGACTGTCCCGCAAATTGAAAGTTTGTTTTTAAGTATTATTGAATAATAACGCTCACTTAATTTTTGTATTTCCAGTGGGGTATTCCGTAAGATGTGCTTCAATGAAGATTCCAAGTCATCCGTATTGGATTTTGGAATTTGCAATCCGACTAAATCTGCATCGATAAAGGAAAATTTAACGCTAAATGAATTTTCCAGTTCATGGAGATAATCTATAATCGTAATCTCTTTGATGGTTTTTTCCTGTGCACTACTTATGTTCCCAAGGAACACCAGGAAGAGTAGTGTGAGGTGGACCGTAAGCTTTTTAAGGGGCGCTTTCTTCATAGAATAGCACTTTGTTTCCCTCTAATTTAAACTTTATTTGGAGAGGGGTACTTATGCTTTTTAACGCTAAATCTCTATCGATGTTACTAAAGGTTCCTGTGAATAGCAGATTTTCGTCTATATCCTTTAATTCGACTTCTATATTATGTTGTCGCTGAAATTCCGCAAGTACGTATTTCAAAGGAATACTTTTAAAGGAACTCTCTTGATTTAACCAAGAGGGTTGTCCATTGATTTCAACTTGTGACTTTGTTATATTACCGTTGAGTGAAATGATGGAATTACCGGCCGGAAGCTTTTGCTCTTCCCCATCAATAGTAACACTGACCAAGCCTTCGAAACAAGTTACTTCAAAAAAACCGTCCCTGTTCTCAACATTAAATTGCGTACCCAATACAGCGATTGTTCCTTGGTCGGTAGTAACGGTAAATTTTTTACCTTTGGCCACTTTAAAAAATGCCTCGCCCTCTAATTTAATAGCTCTTTTACTATCCCAATTTTTTTCGCTGTAGGATAGTTCCGATTCTGCATTTAGAAGAATTTCAGAATTATCTGGTAAAATTATCTCCTTGTTTTCAGCTAGTTGCGTCTTGATGTTATCGTCAAGGGTATTGATATAAAAATAGGCACCAGTAAGTAATACGGCAATTACTGCAGCCACCCTTAAGAAGGATTTAAACGGAGATATAGTAATCACTTTTGGATGCTTTTGGGCATTTTGTGCCTGTAGGAGTTCCCAAGATTGATTCACGTCGAAATTCGGTGCCCGTAAATCCTGGGAAGCATTCGCAATCTTAAGATAAGAAGCGTATTCTTTGGACTTTTTAAATTCGGAAACCTCTTTTTCCGAAAGCTCACCGTTAAGCCATTTTGCCAAGTAATTTTCTTGCATGATTTCTAGCGTTATACCTTATTAACAACTATCGATTGAAAAACCCTACTTTTTATTTCAGTATACAGTATTCAATCGTCGCCATTTATAATTTTTCTTTATCAAATCGATTTTACAGAAAATTAATTATTCATGATATCGACTATCATAGTTAAATTCCATCAATTTTTTCCCTTAGTGTTTTTAATGCCAAATGCATCCGTTTTTCAATGGCCTTAATACTTACACCTTCCAATTCGGCAATCTCTGCATACTTTTTACCATCAATTCTATTTAATAAAAACGTGGACCGTTGATTTTCGGGCAAATCGTTAAGAGCTTTATCCAACTTTGCCTTGAACTCATTCTCCTCCATTATAAATTCTGGCGTCTCATGTATTGTTTTAAGGGTCTTATCGGCATATTTAAGCCTAACCTTGTCAGCTTTAATTACATTTAAATACAGATTGTTTGCAACTGTGTATAAGTAGGATTTGGCTTTTCCCGGGGTAACCTTTGCACAGTTCTCCCAAAGTTTTACAAAAGCTTCCTGCACGGCATCATGTGCTTTTTCCTTGTTACCGAACTTATAATATATGTAATTGAAAATCGTTTTTGAATGAGCATGAAACAATTCGCTATACGTACTTTCCTTACAGACATTTTGGTGGTCGTCCATATTCAGATTGACTGGTTTTTACCAAAGATATTTTAAAAAAAATAAAAATGTAGGTAGGGTTTTTTTAAAGTCAATTGTTTTAATGCTGAATAAACAAACAATACCAAATCGTTATGAAAAAGTTTTTGAGTTATGCAGCTTACCTAAGCTTAGTTATTATGGCATTGAGTTTTACTTCATGTCAAGATGAATTCGAAGAGATTAATACTGGTGAAGACCAGGCGGCAATTACCGCAAGTTCTTCAACCGCAGTTCTCATACAGAACACAGCGACAAAAGATGGGTCTTTTGATAATATTGTAGATGGCACTAGTTGTTATGATATTAAGTTTCCATACACCGTAGAGGCAAATGGATTGGAATTGACCATAAATGCACGAGCAGATTTGAAATTGATCGAGGAAATTTTTGATTCTTTAGATGATGACGAAGATTTCTTGGAAATATTATTTCCTGTTACCATTACCTCTGGTGATTTTACTGAAATTACCATAAATGGGTTAGAAGATTTAAGAGCGTTGGCTGAGCAATGTAAGGAAGGTGGAGAAGACGATGATATTGAATGCATAGATTTTGTATACCCTATGACCCTTTATACATTCGACATCAATCTAGAACAAACGGGAGAGGTGTTTGTTGAAAGTGATATGGATCTGAGACTTTTCTTTAAAGGTTTAGGGGACAACGATCTTGTAAGCTTTGATTTTCCCATTACGCTAGAATTGTACGATGGTTCTAAAGTGGAGGTAAACAGTAATGAAGAGTTGGCAATGAACATTAGAAATGCCAAGGATGCATGTGATGAAGATGATGACAATGATTATAACGATGATGATTTTGACGAGGAACGTCTTGATGCTTATTTAATGGAGTGCCCTTGGTTCATAAAAGAATTTGACAGAAACGATGTTGATCAAACCGATCAGTATTTTGACTATGCTTTAAATTTCAAGGAAAACGGAGAAGTCACAGCAATTACAGGTTCAGAACAGTTTTTGTATGGTACATGGAGTACCTCGATGGACGATAATGGTGCAATATTGACCATGGAATTCGAAGCTTTGGTGGATTTTACCTTGGAATGGAGAATTTATGAGATTGAAGAAGGAAGGATTAAACTTTACAATGGTGAGGGTAATCGAATTATCATGAAACAGATTTGTGGTGATAATCCTAATGAAAACGATCCAGATTCTTTAAGGGAAATACTTAAAGAATGTGAATGGGTGATAAAAAAAGTGAAAAATCAAGGAGAAGAGATTGACCGTTTATTGGGATATGAGTTCAAATTCATGACCGATGGTGTAATTACCTTGAGCAACGGGATAAATACATCCGAAGGTACATGGGAGGTTGCCCTAAATACGGAAGCTAAGTTGGTAATGGCAATTACTATGGGAGATGAGCCAGGAGTTAGTTTTGAGTGGCCAATCCGTGAGTTGACCAACAGTAGATTAAAATTCGAAGTGGATGAAATTGATTATGAACTTATTTTACAACGTGTTTGTGATGACAATGCCGGAGATGGGGATGTTATGGAAATTAGAAACTTTATGATGGGTGGTGACTGGAGTGTTGCTTCTTATGTTGAGGGTGATAATGACCAAACAGATAGCTATGGCGGTTATAGTGTCAATTTTATGACGGAATACCAAATAGCAATCAAAGAAGGTGGCGAAACTTTTGGAGCCGGACTTTGGAGAGTAATTAGAAATGCAGATCAAAAACTTAAGGTCTATCTAAACTTTGGAGATAACATGCCTTTTGATGAATTGACCGATGATTGGGATTTTGTCTCCGTAGAAGAAGGTAGATTGGAGCTAAAGGACATTAGCGGTGATGGTACCGTGAGTGTTTTGGTTCTAGAAAAATAAATTTCTGAAGAGTCCATCGGGAATAAACCCGATGGACTCATTTTATACCACTTAAAACTAAAAATAGAATGAGAAGATTAAAATTTTTAAGTTTAGCTGTTATCGTTTATGCTAGTTTGTTTTTTACATCATGTGAATCAACTGATGATTCGAACGATATGAATTCCATTGCCAATGTGGAAGATATCAAGTCTACCGTAACTTCCGGTAACTGGGTAATAACCCTTTTTGAAGAAGATGGGGTTAATCAAACTTCTTATTTTACAGATTACACCTTTGTCTTTGCCGCTACGGGAGAACTAAGTGCGGATAACGGTGAAACATCTCTTTCAGGTGCTTGGAGCATTACTTCAGACTCCAATAGTAGTGATGATGATAGTAGCTCGGATGATGATATTGACTTTAATATATTTTTCTCTTCACCGGTAAACTTCGCTGAGATTTCTGAGGATTGGGAAATCGTTTCTTATAGTAGCTCTAGAATAGAGCTTGTGGACGAGAGCGGAGGTGATGGAAGCGTTGATCGATTGGTTTTTGAGAAAATTTAAGATTTTTAGATAAAAAAACATCCAAAAACACACCGCCGACAGTAAAGAGTTGGGCCTCGTTGGTGGTGTTGATGGAGGTTTTAACTGGGAGTATTATTGAAATGATTAACATTTAATACCTTTTTTGCCCCACATCCCAGAACGAAGAGCATCCAAATATTTGGATGCTCTTTTTGTTTTATAGATTTTCGTAGTGTTTATGCCCATTTGGCGATGATATTCTTAAATTTGCATTCCCCATAAATTATAATAGGATGTTTGATAATTTAAGCGATAAGTTAGATAAGGCCCTTCACGTACTTAAAGGTCACGGGCAGATAACGGAAATTAATGTAGCAGAGACTACCAAAGAGGTTCGTAGAGCACTTCTAGATGCAGATGTCAATTTTAAAATAGCCAAAGAATTCACCAACAGAGTGAAGGAAAAGGCTTTGGGGCAAAATGTTCTAAATACCCTGCAACCAAGCCAATTGATGGTCAAAATTGTCAAGGATGAGCTGACACAGTTAATGGGGGGTGAGTCTGAAGGCATCGACCTTTCCGGCAATCCTTCGGTCATTTTAATGTCCGGTTTGCAAGGGTCTGGTAAAACGACCTTTTCCGGTAAGCTTGCCAACTTTTTAAAGACTAAAAAATCCAAGAACCCATTATTGGTGGCTTGTGACGTGTATCGTCCTGCAGCGATAGACCAATTGCATGTGGTCGGTGAACAAATTAACGTACCCGTATTTTCGGATAGGGAAAATAAAGACCCCGTAGCCATAGCAAAAGCGGGTATAGCAAAGGCAAAGGCCGAAGGAAACAATGTTGTCATTATTGATACTGCTGGTCGTTTGGCCGTAGACGAAAAGATGATGAACGAAATTTCCGATATCCACAAGGCGATAAAACCACAGGAAACCTTGTTCGTAGTAGATTCAATGACAGGACAAGATGCCGTAAATACGGCAAAAGCCTTTAATGATCTTTTAAATTTTGATGGTGTTATCCTTACCAAATTGGATGGTGATACCAGAGGCGGTGCTGCCATTTCCATTAAATCGGTGGTAAACAAACCGATTAAGTTTATTGGTACCGGTGAGAAGATGGAGGCCATAGATGTTTTCTACCCATCGCGTATGGCGGATCGTATTCTGGGAATGGGAGATGTAGTTTCTCTGGTGGAAAGGGCTCAGGAACAATTTGACGAAGAGGAAGCAAGAAAGATTCAGAAGAAAATAGCCAAGAACAAATTTGGTTTTGATGATTTCTTAGGACAGATTCAGCAAATAAAGAAAATGGGTAACATGAAAGACCTCATGGGGATGATTCCTGGTGCCGGAAAAGCGCTCAAGGGCATGGATATCGATGATGATGCCTTTAAACATATTGAAGCGATTATATATTCAATGACCCCTGATGAAAGATCTAATCCATCAAAATTAAATGCAAGTAGAAAAAAACGCATTGCCAAAGGTAGTGGTAGAGAGGTACAGGAAGTAAATCAACTTCTAAAACAGTTTAACCAGATGAGCAAAATGATGAAGATGATGCAAGGTGGTGGCGGTAAAAAAATGATGCAAATGATGAGCGGTCTGGGCCGTTAAGAATAATAGTTACCAAAAATAATTTAGTAAAAGGCCAACATGGAAATACTTGACGGAAAAAAAGTATCGAACCAGATAAAAGAAGAAATAACCGTTGAGGTTGCACAAATGAAAAAGCGAGGGGAGAAGGTACCTCATTTGGCTGCTGTTTTGGTGGGTAATGACGGTGCAAGCTTAACCTATGTGGGCAGTAAGGTACGATCTTGTAAAAAGATAGGATTCGAGTCTACTTTGATACATCTCCCCGAAGAGACTACTGAAGACGAATTATTGAATAGGGTACGACAATTGAACAATGACCCGGAGATTGATGGTTATATTGTTCAACTTCCATTGCCAAAACATATCGATGAGGAAAAAGTCCTTATGGCCGTTGACCCGGACAAGGACGTAGATGGATTTCACCCTACAAATTTTGGAAAAATGGCCTTGGATATGGAAACCTTCATTTCTGCTACTCCCTTTGGTATCATGGAATTGTTTAAGCGCTATAACGTGGATACTGAGGGTAAGCATACCGTAGTTATAGGTAGGTCCCATATTGTAGGTAGGCCCATTAGTATATTAATGAGCCAAAAAGGAAATCCAGGAAATGCTACCGTAACCCTTGCACATAGTAGAACCAAAAATTTAAAGGAGTTGACCCTTCAGGCGGATATTATAATCTCAGCTTTGGGGGTTCCTAAATTTTTAAAAGCCGATATGGTAAAAGAAGGTGTTACCGTAATTGATGTGGGCATAACCCGTGTTCCGGACGAAACCCGTGAAAAGGGATATTATATTACCGGTGATGTGGATTATGAAAAGGTGAAGGAAAAAGCCTCATATATCACACCAGTACCAGGTGGGGTAGGTCCCATGACCATTGCTATGCTACTTAAAAATACGTTGTTAGCGAGAGAAAGGCATACAAGTAAAAATTAGAAATAGCTTTTGGGAAAGTATTTTACCCTACAGTTGCTTTATTAGGTTTTTAATTTTAATGTTTAGAAGCCTCTATCCCGGTCTCCGTAGAATCATTGGGTGTAAGAATATCAATATCATCACTGTCATCGTAATCGCAGCTACTTACGGCAAAAATAGCGAGTAAAATAATTAATATTGCCATTAGTTTTTTCATAGTCTTAAGAATTGGGGTCCTTCAAGTTTTAGCATGAAATGTTTCAATCTCAGCCAAACATAAAACGTAAAAATTCGTGTATTGGTATAATCGAGCCTTAAGCTTTCCTTTTTAATAGTTCTTCATTCAGATATTATCAAACTAAAAATCGGGACTACTTTGGATTGTTGGTAAAATGGACTACCTTTTTAATCCAAAAACCGACCTTATGACCCGATATTTCTTATTTAGTTGCATTTGTGTTCTTATATTTTCTTCCTGCAAGAAAATAAAGGAATCAACCTATAATATTGATGTAAGTTTTACGGAGTCGGCAAGCTCTGATAATATGGATGGAAGATTGCTGTTGATGCTCTCTACGGACGATAGCAAAGAACCTCGTTTTCAGATAAATGATGGATTGAATACGCAGTTAATTTTCGGCGTTAACGTGGATAGTTTGTCACCAGGTGAGGCGATAACCTTTGATGAAACTGTATTTGGATATCCCTATTCTAGTATGGCAGAGATTCCACCTGGAGAATACAATGTTCAGGCGCTGTTACATGTGTATGAAACCTTCAATTTGGCAACAGGCCACACCGTAAAATTACCTATGGACAATGGCGAAGGTCAGCAGTGGCGAAGTTCACCAGGCAACCTCTATAGCAAGCCATTTAAGATTAGAGTGGGCAGCACTGGTATTGAAAATGTTTCAGTGGTAATGGACCAAGTCATTCCACCGATACCGGAACCAGAGGATACGGAATGGATAAAGCATATAAAAATAAAATCGGAGAAACTGTCAGAATTTTATGGTCGGGATATGTACCTGGGAGCTCATGTTTTATTACCTAAAGGTTTTGAAGAACATCCCGAAGCAAAATATCCTTTGATGGTTTTTCATGGACATTTTCCGGGTGATTTTGGAGGTTTTAGAACAACTCCCCCGGATCCTGACTTGGAGCCAGAATATTCGGAACGTTTTGACCTGGAGGGTTACAATATTATTCAACAGCAGGAAGCCTATGATTTTTACAAAAGATGGAATGAACCTGACTTTCCAAGAATGTTGATTATTGAAATTCAGCATCCAACGCCTTATTATGATGATTCCTATGCCGTTAATTCTGCCAGTCAAGGACCCTATGGTGATGCCATCACGTATGAACTTATTCCTTACATTGAAAAGGAATTTCGGGGTATGGGTGAGGGTTGGTCACGCTTTTTATATGGAGGTTCTACCGGAGGCTGGGAGGCATTGGCCGTTCAAGTTAAATACCCAGAGGAGTATAATGGTTGTTTTGCCGCTTGTCCAGACCCTATCGATTTTAGGGCCTATTGTCTTACCAATATCTATGAGGATGAAAACGCTTATTACTATGATGCCCCTCACAAGAAATTGGAAGTACCTTCCCATAGGGATTATTTGGGTAACATTCAATCTACTTTGAAACAAGGAAATCATTTAGAACTCGTGCTGGGTGATAAATCCAGGTCCGGTCAACAATGGGATATTTGGGAGGCAACCTATTCTCCCCAAGGTGAAGATGGATATCCCGTTAGGATTTGGGATAAAATGACAGGTGTTATCGACCATGATGTAGCGGAGTATTGGAAAGAAAATTATGATTTGCGCTATATCATGGAGCGCGACTGGGATAAATTGGGAGAAGATCTTAAGGGAAAAATCCATATATATTGTGGAGATATGGATAACTACTACCTCAATAATGCAGTCTATTTAATGGAGGACTTTCTCGAAAGTACAACGGAGCCCTATTATGATGGGGAGGTCCTATACGGGGACCGAGCCGAGCATTGTTGGAATGGTGACCCCGAATTGCCCAATGCCATAAGTAGATTGCGATATAATTCTATGTATGTGCCAAAGATTATGGAGCGAATTGCTGAAAGTGCCCCAAATAATGCCGATTTAACGAGTTGGAGATATGAATAAGACAAACAAAATAGCCTGGTTTGTTTTTGGTTTTTTGGCCATTGGTGTAGGCCTTTATCCGTTAAGCTATGTTTTTGCAGAAGGAGAAATGGGATTGCTATTATCCAAAAGCAAGGAACTGCTGTCCAATACTATTTGGAACATTGGATTTTATGGGCATATTTTATTCGGTGGCGTTGCACTTATGGTGGGCTGGGTTCAATTCAGTAAACGCTTTCGCAATTCAAATTTAGAAAGGCATAGGGCAATAGGTAAACTTTATGTGATTACAGCATTGATTAGCGGACTTTGTGGTGGTTTTATAGCATTTTATGCTACGGGTGGTTTTATAGCGAAGTTGGGCTTTTTCTCTTTGGCCGTTGTTTGGCTGTTTTTTACGCTTTCTGCGTATTTGGCCATTAGAAATGGTGATATCGAGAAACATAGGGTATTTATGATTTATAGTTACGCCGCATGTTTTGGTGCAGTGACGCTTCGTATTTGGTTGCCCTTGTTAACGCTTATTATTGGGTCATTTATTCCTGCATATAGAATTGTTGCCTGGTTGGCTTGGGTTCCTAATCTTGTTTTTGCTTATTTTTGGGTTAGGCGCAAAGGGCTTATAATAGGGTGAAAATTCTTGAATTTTACTTTGTTAAACCGGTGTATTCGCTATCAATTAAATATCTTCCAAAAGAATTATAATAATTGAATCTATTTTCGAATATCATAAAATGATAAAAAAACTATTTGTACTGTGTTCTGCAGTTTCTTTGATGTTGGGATGTAAGTCTGCAACTATAGAAAGGACAGAATCTATAACAATGTCCGGTAACCCTATATTTGAAGGTTGGTATGCTGATCCGGAGGGTGTTGTTTTTGGTAATGAATATTGGATATACCCTACGTATTCTGATGATTATGATAAACAATTACATTTTGATGCTTTTTCCTCAAAGGACTTAATTCAATGGGAAAAACATGAGAATATATTGGATACTACAAAAATAAAGTGGTTAAGGCAGGCGCTATGGGCTCCATCTATTGTAGAAAGGAATGATAAGTATTATTTATTTTTTGGAGCAAACGATATTCAAAGACCAGGAAGGTCATCATACGACCCTAATAACGATATTAACCATTACGGGGGCATTGGGGTAGCAGTTGCCGAAAATCCACGAGGACCATTTGAAGATTATTTAGGTGAACCACTGATTTCGGATTTTTATAATGACGCACAACCTATAGATCAGTTTGTATTTAAAGATGTGGATGGAACCCATTACTTCTTCTATGGGGGCTGGAGTCATTGTAACTTGGGAAAACTGAATGAGGATTTTACAGGTTTTATTCCTTGGGAGGATGGAAATTTATTCAGGGAGATCACTCCGGAGGGCTATGTTGAAGGTCCATTTATGTTTTTAAGAAAAGGAATCTATTATTTTATGTGGTCCGAAGGAAATTGGACGGACGGAAGTTATAGAGTGGTGTACGCCATGGCAGATGCCGTAACAGGGCCCTATAAACGTATCGGAACCGTATTGGATTCTGATGAGAAAGTTGCTACTGGAGCAGGTCATCATTCGGTAATTAATGTGCCTGGCAAGGATGAGTGGATCATGGTGTACCATCGCAGACCTATTCCCAATGAGGATAGGGACCATAGAGTAACTTGCCTGGATAAAATGGAATTCAATGAAGACGGAACGATTAAACCAGTGAAAATCACTTTTGAGGGAGTTGAGAGAAGGATAATCAAATAGTGAATAAAAAAGTGTAGTCCTTGTCCATAATAAAACGGATTGAGGCGTCAGGTCGAGCCTTCATGTCGAGCGCAGTCGAGATGCGAGACCTTATTCCGGGACTTTTGATGAAATAGCATTTATATTATTTTATCTGATGTAACACGGAAAAGCTAGAGGCAAAAGTGTAATAGAATTTAATATGAATATTTAAAAAGATTACCAGTAATGAATTATAGAAGATTTGGAAAAACAGATTGGAAAGTAAGTGAAATAGGGTATGGTATGTGGGGAATGGCAGGTTGGAAAGCCTCGGATGACGAACAATCCGCAAAATCATTGGATTTGGCTGTGGAAAACGGAGTCAATTTTTTTGATACTGCTTGGGGTTATGGTGAAGGTCATAGTGAGGAACTATTGGGTGACCTAGTAAAAAGACATCCTTCGCAAAAACTATATACGGCAAGTAAGATTCCACCAAAAAACTTTCAATGGCCGGCCAAACCGGAATACGCCTTTGAAGACTCATATCCCGTGGAGCATATTATGGAATATACCCATAAAACCCTCAAAAATTTGGGACTGGAACAAATAGACTTGATGCAATTTCATACTTGGGACGATACCTGGAGTTCCAGGGAAGAGTGGCAAAGGGCCGTTGAGGATTTAAAGAAATCCGGTAAGATTGCTGCTATGGGTATAAGTATGAACCGTTGGGAGCCAGAAAATGGAATTTTAGCGCTTAAAACAGGATTGTTGGATGCTGTGCAGGTCATTTATAATATTTTTGACCAAGCTCCTAAGGACGAACTTTTCCCACTTTGTGAAAAACTGGATATTGGAGTCATTGCACGTGTTCCTTTCGATGAGGGTACTTTAACCGGCAATATTACAAAGGAGACCACTTTTCCAGAGGGGGACTGGAGGGGCACTTATTTTGTTCCTGAGAATCTAAATTCATCCGTAGAACATGCTGATGCGTTGAGGCCATTAATTCCGGACGGTATGACCATGGCAGAGATGGCTCTTCGATTTATCTTGGAGAATAAGAATGTAGGTACGACAATTCCGGGAATGAGGAAACAGCGTAATGTATTGGCCAATACCGCAACAAGTGATGGTAAGTCCCTACCTAAAGAACTTTATGCGGAACTTAAAAAGCATCGCTGGGACAGGGTGCCAACTTCTTGGTCGCAATAGGCTATTTGGCAAATAATTGCCCCATATCCTTAAACGCCTTAAATTCTAGAGCATTTCCGGCAGGGTCCAAAAAGAACATCGTGGCTTGTTCCCCAGCCAATCCTTTGAATCGGATATAAGGTTCAATCACGAATTTGACATTTTTTTTCTTAAGCTCCTCGGAGAAACTCTCAAAGGTTTCCCAAGGTAGCACAACACCATAATGTGGAACGGGCACATCGTGCCCATCCACAGGATTATGGTGAAGTTCCTCCGTTTCGGATTTTGGTTTGTAGTGGATGACCAATTGATGACCAAAAAGGTTAAAATCGACCCATTGGTCGCTACTTCTTCCTTCTTTACAATTTAGTATTTCTCCATAGAATTTTCTGCATTCTGCCAAGTTGTGAACGGGTATGGCAATATGAAAGGGTGACACGTGGCTCATATTTCAGTTATTTCTTAAAGCCGAAATTAACTCTTTTTTGTTCATTTTGGAACGCCCTTCTATATCAATTTCCTTGGCTTTTTCATAGAGCTCTTTTTTGGAACGCTCCTCGTAATTAGAGGCTTTACCTCCCTTTTTGCCCGAATTGGGTGAATTGGCGATACGTGCTGCTTTTTCTTTGCTATACCCTTTTTCAACTAAGGCTTCGTATTGATCCTCGTTCTTAACTCTGGATCTTTTCTTGTCTTTAGGCATTTTTCTTTAAAAATAGCCAAAAATGAAAGGTGAAAGGGGTATGAAAATGGATAGGGTACATTATTCTTGTAAAAAAGCAATAATTTGATCGTTTACCTCTTCTTGGTGCATGGAATGCCCCAAACCTTCTGTACTGATCAATTTACTTTCGGCCCATACCGCATGGACCTTTTCAGAAGCATGGTAGGGCGTTATTTTATCTAGGCGGTCATGTAGAAGTAGTCCTTTTTTGTTGTTTGCTTTTACGAAAATAGAGGAAGAAAATTCTCTAATGGTAAATCCAAACCTCTTTTTAATATATTTTTCCAGAGCTTGTAACATACGGTTTGATAACCCTAAAAGATTTTGAAAATGAGCCATGATTTCATGAAATTCCGAAGGGGAGCCTATTGTTACTATTTTTTTAATGTTTGTTTTAGGGTTTTTATACTCGTTGTAAAGGATGGTCATTCCACCAACAGAGTGACCTATTAAATGCTTGGGTTGAAAGGAATGAATCATATGCTCCACTATTTCTGCGTAAAGAGGTACGTATAAATATTTACCAGAGGAATAACCGTGTGCGGGAGCATCAAAAGCAATAATATTAAAGTCGGCCTCCGTGAGTTTCTCTAATAATTTATGCCAACGCCAAGTATTGCTTTCCCAACCATGTACTAATAGAACGGTTTCTCTGGAACCCTTCCATTGGTAGGTTTGTATCGTGTGATCGGAAACATTAAGGCGTTTATGCTTCACAGGGTCCAAATAGGTTTTTTGATGGGGTAAAACACTTCCCTTCCTTACTTTAGAAAATATTTTAAATGCTTTGGCAGCAGCTTTTTTTGGATTAAAAAATACATATACGTTTAAGAAGGCCCCATAGCATTTAGGAATAACCCTATTTAGTAATTTTTTCATTAGGTTACTTTTTGTAACTTAGTAGGTAATTGTAATCAAAAGTAATAAAACCTTTTTTAAAATAGGTCAGGGGAGTTTTAAATAACATAGTATGGAAATGGTAACCAGTGCTGATAATCAGCAGATTGAGACGGCAAAAAAATTAAAAAAGATGTTCGGGCATATCGATTATAAGAATCCTCCGGAAATGTGCCCTGTTCGAGATGTGCTCTCCCTGGCTTCGGACAAATGGAGCATCTTAATTATTCTTTACCTGGGTTTTTTTCCGGTGTTGCGGTTCAATAAGCTAAAAAAATATGTGTATGGAATATCCAATAAGGTGTTGAGCGAGCGTTTAAAAGCTTTGGAAAGCGATGGTTATCTAACCAGAAGGATGTATGCCGAAGTTCCCATACGTGTAGAATATCGATTGACAAATTTTGGTAAAAATTATGTAGACAAATTGATAGAGCTTACCGAGTGGATGCAGATCAATAGCCCTAAGGTTTTGAAGAATAAGAAAAAGTTTCAAGTAAAATAGGGTAGTTCATTACTTCTATTAATCCCAACCTACCATCATATATTTTATTTTAGCCGCATCGGGTATTTGTACCGCTTCGATGTTTGTATTGGCATTGTAGCGAAGACTTTCGGGCAATTGATCCTTGTCAATCGTAAAATAAATATCACTATCCTTTAGTAGGATAACTACATTATTAATGGATGTAATTATTTTTTTGATTTCATAATTCTCCTGAATATCCTTGAAAGTACTCTCAATATTGATACCCTTATCCGTCTTAAAGCGCTTATCGTTTATCAATACGTTTTGTATTGTAGGGATGCTATCGGAGTTTGGAGTAAGTGTTAGAAGTAATGGTCCTCCCTTTTCAAAAATTTTGATCTTACTGGAGCCATGGCCAAAGTTCGATTCTATAGTATCTTTAACAATGGAATCTTTCGCATAAATTAGGTCAATGTCTCTTGCAAGGCTGGCCTTATCCAGTTTGCCTACATTATTTGTGGTAATCTTAAAAGTTGCATCCTCCTCTTTTTTACATTGGGTAAGCATTATAAAAGAAAACAGGATAATGATTGTTTTGATTGATTTCATAAATTTTAACGCATCACTTTTTTTAATACACCGAGGACTCCTCTTATAAAGGTAGCACTGGTGAGAACTTTAATAACTGGATTTTGTCTGGTACTTCTTCGGGTATTAGATGTTCTTCTTTTCGTTTGAGCCTCTTCTTTTTCCTCTTTTGCCAATTCTTCGGCCTTCTCTATTTTCTCGTTTAAAATTTCATAGGCACTCTCTCTGTCTATGACTTCTCCATATTTTTTAACCAATTTGGAGGAATCAATAACATCCTTCAATTCATTCTCAGTGAGGATATCCATACGGCTCATTGGTGCTCTCAGCAAAGTAGCCGCCAAGGGTGTTGGCCGTCCCTTTTCATCCAAAGCTGAAATTAAGGCTTCGCCAATCCCTAAAGATGTTAACACCTCTTTGGTATCATAGAACTCAGATAAAGGATAGTTCTCTGCAGTTAGCTTTATGGCCTTTCTGTCTCTCGCGGTAAACGCCCTTAAAGCGTGTTGTACCTTTAAGCCCAATTGAGCCAGTACTTCATTAGGGACATCGGTTGGGTTCTGGGTTACAAAATAAAGACCTATGCCTTTTGATCGAATCAATTTTACAATACTCTCAATTTGATCTAACAGCGCTTTAGAGGCTTCGTTAAATATAAGATGGGCCTCATCAATAAATAATATCAATTCGGGACGTTCACTATCCCCAAGTTCCGGGAAGGTATCGTAGATCTCGGCAAGAAGACTTAGCATAAATGTCGAAAATAGCTTAGGTCTATCCTGGATGTCCGTTAATCTTAAAATGTTAATGTAGCCTCTACCTTCTTCGTCTATACGTGTAAGGTCATTTACATCGAACGACTTTTCTCCAAAAAACAAATCGGCACCCTGCTGTTCAAGCTCAATTATTTTCCGTAGTATGGTACCAGTAGAACTTGTAGAAATGCGTCCGTATTCTTTTGTGAATTCTTCTTTTCCCTCACCGGTAGCATATTGTAACACTTTCTTAAAATCCTTTAAATCTAAAAGCGGTAGTTTGTTGTCGTCGCAATACTTAAAAATAACGGCCGTAATTCCTTCCTGAGTTTCGGAAAGATCTAGGATTCTAGAAAGTAGCACAGGCCCAAATTCCGAAACTGTCGCTCTTAGTTTTACGCCATCTTGTTCCGATAAGGATAAAATTTCAACCGGAAAACGTTTTGGCTCAAAAGGAATTCCAATTTTTGCATGGCGTTCATCAATCTTTGGATGGCCTGGACTGGGTTGCGCAAGTCCACTCAAATCCCCTTTTAAATCCATTAAAAGTACCGGAATACCTTTATCCGATAAATTTTCAGCCAGTACCTGCAAGGTTTTTGTCTTTCCGGTTCCGGTAGCTCCCGCAATTAGACCATGCCGGTTCAATGTTTTGAGGGGTACCTTTACCAAGGCACTGTTAATGGCTTCACCGTTCAACATGGCCGCACCCATGGTAATAAAGTCTCCTTTGGTGCTATACCCTTTTTCAATATGTTCAAAAAAATCTTCCTTGGAAGCCATTCGTTTTATTTTTTGTTAAAAATAGAAGATTTTTGAGCAATAGAAAAAGAGAATGTATGCCATGATTGAAAAAAGATACCATTAAGCACCAGTCCTATATATCGTATTTATGTTGCTATATGTATCTTAGGGTTCGTACAGTGTGGGTTGCAAGCCCTCAAAAATCAAGTGAAATCATTATGTTTAGTGCGCTGAAAAGGGTTTAACCTTGCTTTAGCGACATATCATTTAAATTAGGAATATGTTATTTTTTATACCAAAGAGGCAGATTTCCATGCTTTTCGGCCTCAGTCTCGTCCTTTTTTCCTGTAAAAGCAATGGCGAAAAGACGAGTCAAGATAAAGAGGACCTAGTAGACAACTACCAGCAAGATGAACTATCCGTGCAGGAGGGTATGCAATTGTTCAATATGCATTGTGCCAGTTGCCATGATTTTAATGCTGATATCATAGGTCCAAATTTGGCTGGTGTTACAGGTAAAGTGAACAAGGCTTGGCTTATCGATTTTATAAAAAACCCCAAGAAAAAAATAGAGGCTGGTGATGAAAGAAGCGTTCGGCTTTACGAAAACTACAGGAGCTATATGCCTGCTTTTGAACATTTTTCGGTGGATGAATTGGAAGCATTATTGGGATTTATTCATAAGTTTTCAGAGGCAGAAATAAAGAGCAAGAAGAAAAGACCAGGGGCCATAACGGACCCCATTACAGAAAAAATAACCCAGTCTAATCTCTTGTTGGTTTTAGAAGAGGTATTTCAAGTACCCGCCAGTGCGGACCATCACCCTAAGGCCCGTATCAATAAATTGGCGGCCTTGCCTTCCTCTATTGGTGAACGACTTTTCATTTCGGATCTTAATGGGATTTTATATGAGGTCAAGGGTTCCCAAGTCAAACCGTATCTGGACATGGCCCAGCAGTTACCCAAATTCATCAATATCCCGGGTTTTGGAACCGGTTTGGGCAGTTTTGATTTTCACCCAAATTTTGAGGAAAACGGTCTGCTATATTCCACCCATACGGATCCGGCCCATACACAAGAAGCTGATTTCGCACTGCCAGATAGTTTAAAGGTAGGGTTGCAATGGGTCCTTACCGAATGGAAGACCGAAAATCCCGGAGCTTTACGGTTCAAGGGATCAAAAAGGGAACTACTACGAATAGATATGATAGGTACCGTGCACGGATTTCAAGAGGTTTCCTTCAATCCTTTTGCAAAAAGGGGGGATTCCGATTACGGACGCCTATACCTTTGCGTTGGTGATGGAGGGGCCATATATGCTAATCAGCCTCAATTGGTTGGCCAAAAGGACCAAATATGGGGGTCGGTGATTCGTATAGACCCCTTGGGAAGAAACAGCACCAATGGTCAATATGGAATTCCGTCCAATAATCCATTTGTAGGGAATAAGGAGGGCATCCCAGAAATATGGGCTTACGGATTCAGGAATCCCCATCGGATTTCTTGGGATGCTTTGGATGCGCAACGCATGTATGTTTCCAACATAGGCAGACATAGTGTTGAGGAAGTGAACCTTGTGGAAAAAGGGCGTAATTACGGTTGGCCGAATAGGGAGGGTACCTTTGTATTTGATTCCGGTGCCAATACTGAGGTTGTCTATCCACTTCCCAAAGATGACAAGGGCTTCGCCTATCCCATCATACAATATGACCATGACGAGGGCAATGCTGTTTCTGGGGGCTATGTGTATTATGGAAAGTTAGGACAATTACAAGGCAAATATCTCTTTGGGGATATTCCACGTGGCACCCTTTTTATCGCAGATGTCGATAGTGTACAGAGTGGCCATCAAGCATCCATCCAAAAAATGGAATTTCTCCTAGGCGGAGAGGCCACTACCTTTGATGCCTTGTTGGGCGGTGCCCGGGTAGACCTTAGATGGGGCATGGACGGCGTGGGCGAGCTCTATCTTTTCACCAAATATGACGGCAAGGTCTACAAGGTGGTGGATTGCATTGAAGGAGAAGCCGCTTCATCCTAAAATTGGTTCGCTCCGCTGAAACTATGCCCATGTCTTTTCTTATCTTTGCCGAATGGAAAAAAAGGATACCATGGCGTTGGTGGATAAGGGACTGCTACTCCCGTTGATGGAGGAATTCTATACGATTCAAGGCGAAGGATTTCACAAAGGTACTGCAGCTTATTTCATTCGAGTAGGAGGGTGCGACGTAGGTTGTCATTGGTGTGATGTAAAGGAAAGTTGGAATGCCGAAACGCATCCGCCAACCGATATCGAACTCATTGTTGAAAATGCCGCCAAATACTCGGATACCATTGTGGTTACAGGGGGAGAACCTCTTACTTGGGATATGGGACCGTTAACCGATAGGTTAAAGGGCAGAAACCTTAAAACGCATATTGAGACATCTGGAGCGTATCCGCTAACGGGAGACTGGGATTGGATTTGTCTTTCACCAAAAAAAAACAAACTTCCGGTTGGTCGAATTTATAATGAAGCGCATGAACTTAAAGTCATCGTTTATAATAAACATGATTTAATTTTCGCCGAAGAGCAGGCTGCCTTGACGAATAAGGACTGTATTCTGTATTTACAGCCTGAATGGAGTGTTCGGGATAAGGTTACCCCAATGATTGTGGATTATGTAATGAAAAATCCAAAATGGAAGGTTTCCTTACAGACGCATAAATACTTAAATATACCTTGATCTTTAGGATAGAAAATGGCGTTTTATCGTCCGCCGTTTCCTTGAATATCCGCTATGCAAGCAGCGTCCAGTCCAGGTACTTCAACAGTTTTACCTGTTTTTGTAGGACTTAATAAACTCATGATAGTGGCTCCTGAAAGTATGCAGGCCGGATTCTGATTTTTCGCATAGACACCAGTTAAAGGGTCATATTTGGATTTTCCGGAAAGTGTAAATTGTAGTTCTGCACGCATAAGGCAACCATCAACGTTGCAATGGTTCTCCGCCTCTGTATCCTCATGGTCAGATAATGCGGTAGTGCCTAAATTTACAAGCCCAAATAAGTGTCCAGATTCATGATTTAGGGTCGCAGCCTCTACATCCGCATTGGAAATAGCAAGGCTTTGGCTGGCCAACTTACGAATGGTAATTTCATGAATAATCATGGATGTATTTCTATAAACTGCCCCTAAAGTAACTAAACCCTCATCCTCATCATCGTCCTCGGAAGGGGAATCTGCAAAATAGATATATATTGCTAAGGTATCCCCACTGCTGTAGGCCGTTCTATTTTCTTTTTCTAATTCTGCAACCTTCTGCAAGGTTAAATTTTCTTCGTTAGGGGATTCTAGTTCATTGTATATTATTTCAATATTTTGTTTAAAGGTATGTTGGTTTAAGAAATCCGTAAAATCAGAAATTGCCGTAACAGTAGGTCTAAATCCAGTAACATAGGCAATTTCTATTTGGATTTTGTCATAAGTCTCGTTGGATAGGATATCATTTGCTGAATCTCCTGCCGATAATAAATTGGCCGACTTATCTATAACCACTTCTGGTTCGGAATCTTTAGAGCATGAAAATGCTAAAAACCCAAACACCAGCATATACAAAATCCTAAGTTCTTTCATAATCTATTTTTTCCTAAGTAAAACGATAAAGATAAGGTACTAGTATTATTTAAAGGTTAAACGTGCTAAATAGTCGCTATGTTCCCCTTCCTTTATAAGTTCACACGCCATTCCATTAAAATTGGCTGCCCTACTTAAGGTGTTAAAATCTACGTACAACCACTCAAAAGGTTCACTTTCTTCATTCTTATAGGTCATTTTAAAGGTTACTTCCCCATAATAACTCAAATCATCAGGTATCCAATACCCTCCGTCATCATCGGCCTTAAACATATATAAAATATCACTGGAATCTAGCAAAACTTGACCCTCTGGACGTAATACTAATTTTATTTGGTTCAAAAATCGGTCCAGATTTTTTAGTTTGCCTGCAATTCCTATTCCATTCATTAAGAATAATAAGGTGTCGAACTGCATTTTTTCTATACCAAGAAAATCTTTGTTAATTGTTTTCAATATCCCCCTTTGTTTGCAGACGGATATAGCGCCTGGTGATTTGTCTAATCCTGTAACGTTGAATCCATTTTTCTGTAAGTAAAGACTATGGCTTCCAGCACCACAACCCACATCCAAAATTTCTCCTTTACAATGGTTTAGCGCTACCTGTTCCAGCACAGGCATTTGTTTGTATTCCCGAAACATGTAGGGTAGGGGAAGTACATCTTCTTCGTCTAAAGAAGAATGAGTAATAATCTCCTCCGTATATGAACGATTATGGTAATCCATCAAGGCCTTGCCCAAAATGTCCATTGATCTTTTTAATTTTTATTTTACAAAAATCTCCTTTTTAAAACGACTTGCCTAGTTTTGAGGAGAAAAATTCGAAGATGGAAAAAGTGCTGCAAAAACTCCCACAACGGGCATCGGATAAAAAACCGGAAAACAAGAAATTCTTTGCCAAGTTGAAAAGGAGGCCACCAAAGAAATTGGACTCTATAATGCAGGAATTGCACGATCAGGAATTTGAACGAACGGACTGTCTTACCTGTGCCAATTGCTGCAAAACCACAGGACCATTATTTACCAATTCCGATATTGAGAGAATTGCGAAACATTTTAAGCAAAAGCCCCAGGAATTTATAGATACCTATTTACGAATAGATGAAGAGAACGATTATATTTTACAAGAAGTTCCCTGTGCTTTTTTAGGTCAGGATAATTATTGTTCTATCTATGATGTACGTCCCAAGGCATGCAAGGAGTTTCCGCATACGGATAGGAAAAAGTTTCAGCAAATTAGTCATTTGACCATTAAAAATGTAGCCATTTGCCCGGCAGCTTATAATATCGTAGAGGAAATGAAACGTCGTATTCCTATTTTTTGAACTCTCCGCTAAATGCAATTAAACATTCCAATTTTGTATATTTAGTTTATGGAGCAGTTGATCCAATATTTTGAAAACATTCCTTCCTTACATCGATCCCTGATACTTGTAGGGGGAATTACCTTTTTTTGGGTTTTGGAGGGAATCGTTCCCTTGTTCACGGTTAGGTATGGAAAATGGCGACATGCCCTTCCTAATTTCTTTTTTACCCTTACCACAATTATCGTCAATTTTCCCTTGGCTTTTCTTCTTTTAAAAACATCGGACTGGACCATAGCCAATGATTTCGGTATTATCAATTGGTTACCGAACATGCCCTTGTGGTTGTATGTAGTATTGGGATTAATGTTGTTGGATTTTATTGGTGCTTATTTAGCCCATTGGGTAGAGCACAAGGTAAAACCATTATGGATGGTTCATTTGGTGCATCATTCCGATCACCATGTGGATACGACCACTGCTAATAGACACCACCCCTTAGAATCTTTGATAAGATATGTTTTTACATTGGTCGGAGTTTTTGTAGTGGGTGCCCCAATCGGGATAATAATGCTTTATCAGAGTCTTTCGGTGGTATTGTCACAATTCAATCATGCCAACATTAAGCTCCCACGAAAAATCGATAAATTTTTGAGTTGGGTCGTGGTCTCCCCGGATATGCACAAAGTACATCATCATTATGTATTACCCTATACGGATAGTAACTATGGAAATATTTTTTCCATTTGGGACCGATTATTGGGGACTTACAGATATTTGGACAGGGATGCTATTGTCTACGGAGTGGACACCTTTCCCGATGAAAAAGAGAATTCAAGTATCCAGGGTCTTTTAAAACAGCCTTTTCATACCTATAGGCGACCTACAACCATTTTGGATAAAGACTGAATTGAACTAATCATACATTAAATATTTACCTCGAATTTTTTTGAATTTTTCTAAATCTTCTTGCCAAGATTTCTTTATTTCTTCCTCGGAAAGTCCGGCTTCAATCTGTTTTTGAAGTTCGGCAGTTCCGGCGTGTTTGGTGAATCCAGCAGTGAGAAAAAATAAACTCTTGTCCTTTGTGTTGTTATAGGCATCCAATATCCACCGCAAGGATACTTGGTTTATTCTCGAGGTATTGGAAAGGTCTTTTCCATAGCAGATTTTCCCTTCTTCTTTGGGGTATTTGGAGCCAAAATTCGGTTCCGGTATATAGGAGAAACTGTAGGCGGTAGAATCCATAAAGGAAGCACCATATCGCTGAAATTGATACTCTGTTCCCCGTCCTGCATTCACATGGGTACCCTCGAAAAGGCCAAGACTGGGATACAGGTTTATAGCTATATCGTTTGGTAAATTTGGTGAAGGTCTAATGGGTAAATGATAAACGGATTCGTGGGTCCAGTTTTCTAAAGGGATTACCGTCAAATCCGTTTTTTCAGAACTTTTAAGCCATCCTTCCTCATTGATCATATTGGCATATTCACCAATGGACATACCATAAACCAACGGTATTTCATTCATTCCTAAAAAACCAAAATGTTCTTTTTTCATGGTGGGTCCATCGACATAATGGGCGTTGGGATTCGGCCTATCCAAAACAATTACAGGAATATTGCTATCGGCACAAGCCTCCATAATGAGTTGTAAGGTGGCGATATAGGTATAAAATCTGGTACCAGCATCCTGGATATCAAAAAGCACAACATCTAGACCTTTTAATTGATCCGCAGAAGGCTTTCTGTTTTTTCCATATAAAGAAACAATAGGCAATCCTGTTTGTTGGTCAATACCGTCTTCTACTTTTTCTCCCGCATCCGCTTTGCCCCTAAAACCATGTTCCGGAGAGAATACTTTTTTGATATCAATATCCATTGATAAAAGGGAATCTACCAAATGGGTATAACCCGAATCCGTAAAAATAACGGAAGTCTGATTCGCCACGATTCCAACGGATTTACCTTTCAGCAAGGGGGTGTATTCATTGGTCCTATTGGCTGCAACCGTTATTGGGGCATAACTTTTTTCGACTTTGGTTGTTGTGCCTTTATCTGATTGTTCTACACTTTTTTTTCCCGAGTTTCCACAGGATAGGCAAATCAAAAAAGATAAAAAAAGGGTATTTTTGAGTTGGTCTAAAAATAACATCATTTGAACTTAGAATATTTTATTGCCAAACGGCTTATTACGGGTAAGGAACATAAAATTAGTATTTCCGCGCCAATAATAAAAATAGCGATAGCGGCGATTTCCATTGGTGTTATCATGATGCTTATTGCCATAGCCACAGGTGTTGGGCTTAAATATAAGATTAGGGAGAAAGTTACGGCCTTTAATGGTCATGTACAGATTTCCAATTACGATAATAATCGTTCTGAAGTATCGGTGGTACCCGTTTCCACCAATCAAGAGTTTTACCCAAAGTTCAACGATATCAAGGGTATATTACATATCCAGGCAGTAGCGACAAAAGGAGGCATTATCCGTACAGAAGATACCTTTGAGGGAGTCATTGCCAAAGGAGTTGGCAAAGACTATTATTGGACGCCCATGGAAGAGTATTTGGTAGAGGGCAAATTACCAGATTACGATGGAGTATTGAATTCGGACGTCTTGATTTCCAGTATTACGGCCAATCGCTTGAAATTAGGGGTGGGCGATTCATTTTTTACCTTTTTTCTTAGGGATGATGACACCAATAAAATTCCAAATCAACGAAAATTCAATATTGTTGGTATCTATGACAGTGGATTTGAGGAGATTGATAGCAAATATATTTTTATTGATATCCGTCACATTCAACAAATGAACAAATGGGAAGATGACGAAGTGGGTAACTTTGAAGTTTTCCTGCAAAGTTTTGAGGATATCGATCTGAAAAGTGCCGAAATCTATAATAAAACAATATCCAACTTAAACACTACTACCTTAAAGGACAAGTATTATAAAATATTTGAATGGATAGGGCTGTTCGATTTCAATATTGCCTTGATCATTGGTATAATGGTTATCGTGGGAGGTATTAATATGATAACCGCCCTTCTCGTTTTAATTTTGGAGCGCACCCCAATGATTGGCATTCTAAAAGCTTTGGGATCTACCAATTGGAGTATACGCAAGGTTTTTTTATATAATGCCGCCTATCTGATCGGGATAGGTCTTTTTTGGGGAAATCTGATTGGTCTTGGGTTTATTTTTCTTCAGGATAGATTTAAATTATTTAAGTTTCCAAACCCAGAAGAATACTATATTGAATATATTCCTGTGCACATTAATCTTTTTACCATTCTCTCATTGAATATCGGTGTGCTGTTCTTGTGTTTGTTAATGTTATTGATTCCATCCTATATCATTACCAAAATAACGCCGGTCAAGGCAATTCGTTTCGAATGATTCTATTTAATTGGGTTCTATTTCATTTTAACGTGTTTTAGGTACATTTGAAGAAATGCTTTGATATGACTAAGGACTATTTAAAGCGAAATACCCTCAGTGTGTCAAACTTCTAAATAATGAATCCACGATTATCAATTAAACCAGGAGAAATGATAAAAAAAATACTATTCCTACTAGTTATAATTACTACTACACACAGTGCCTTTTGTCAAAAACTTTCGAGAACAGAAAGAAAAATCATTAGAAGTATTGAAGCCAATAATAGCGAGGCCATCGACTTCTTGGAAAAGGTTGTAAATATCAATAGTGGTACTCTTAATTTGGAAGGTGTAAAAAAGGTGGGGTCAGAGTTTAGTACTGCCTTTGATGCACTCGGATTTCAAACCGATTGGATTCCCATGCCAAAGGAAATGAACAGGGCGGGACATCTTTTTGCTGAAACCCAAGGGTCTCAGGGTAAAAAATTATTATTGATAGGTCATTTGGATACGGTTTTTGAAGAAGATAGCCCCTTTCAAACTTTTAGCATGGTCAATGATAGCATTGCACACGCTCCGGGTGGTAATGATATGAAAGGAGGGGATGTTATTATTTTATATGCTATGAAAGCCTTAAAGGAAAATAACCTGCTAGACGATGCACAAATCATAGTGGCCTTTACAGGGGATGAAGAAAGCACTGGAGACCCTTTAAGTATAAGTCGTAAGGATTTGATCGATGCAGCCAAACGCAGCGATATAGCGTTGGGCTTTGAGACTTCCACAGGGTTTAATTATGCAACAGTTGCCCGGCGTGGTTCTTCCGGTTGGAAGGTAGAAGTGGAAGGAAAGCGAGCACACTCTTCAGGAATTTTTAGTGAAAATACAGGAGCCGGGGCTATATTTGAAATGTCTCGGATATTGCACGAGTTTTATAGGGATGTGAAAGGAGAAGATCTATTAACCTTTAATCCGGGAACGTTGATTGGAGGTACTTTTGTAACCTTTGATGACAAAACAAGTAAGGGTACTGTTTTTGGTAAGACGAACGTTGTGGCACAAAAAGCGGAGGTACGAGGCGGGCTTCGATTTATTTCGGAGGATCAAAAAGAAAGGACAAGGGATAAAATGAGAACTGTTGTCTCCAATAATTTGCCTAGGACATCGGCAACTATTTCTTTTACGGACAGTTATCCGGCCATGGGGCCCACAGAAGGTAACAAGGAACTTTTAAAGAAGTTGAACAAAGTAAGTCTAGATCTGGGTCAAGGTGAAGTATTGGCATATGACCCAGGGAAAAGAGGAGCCGCGGATACTTCTTTCGTGGCACAGTATGTAGATTGTTTGGATGGTCTTGGGACCATGGGTTCAGGAGCACATACACCCGAGGAAACCGTAAATCTAAAAACCATTGAAGCTTTGACCAAAAGAACGGCGATACTTATTTATAGGTTAATAAACGAATAGTATGACCATACTTAAATTAGGCAATCAAGAAGTTCGAATCGATCAAGGCGAATTGGTTGGCTATCAAGTGGAAGGACATGAATTTATCCATCAAAAAGGTAGCCCCGGTTGGCGAAATTCCGATACTGAGATGTTTCCCACTATAGGTCCGACCAACGAGGCCGGTTTTAAGGTAAATACGCCACGCGGTATGGCCATCCAAGATCAACATGGTCTCTTACGGGAAATGCAATATGAAACCCACATAGCATCGGAAACAAAAGCTGTGTTCATTAAAAAGTATCTTGCTAATACCTTGGTTGGGAATTCTAAGTATCCTAACAAATCCTCTGCGGAAAACCTTTCCTGGCCTTATGACTTTACCTTCAAAAAAATATTTTTTTTGAATGATCAGGGTTTAGAAATACAATTTAAAATCAATGGTGAAGAAGGAATGCCTTTTATGTTGGGATATCACCCGGCATTTAAATTGACCTCAGAATCAGTAGAAATCATAGCAGGTGAAAAAGTGGTTACAATCCCTGAAGTTATGGCTGTGGGGAGTAGGGCGCTTCAGATACCTAGCCAATCCACGATAACCTTAAGGGACGTAAGAGAACTATTGATTAGGACGGAGGGTTTCAATCATTTTATGCTTTGGACAGAGGTGGAAAATATGGTATGTATAGAGCCGATAACCTTTTATCCCTACGCAGTTAAACAAATCAATCTTAATGATGGATTTGATTTCTTAGAGCGTGTGAAACCTAAAGTATTTAAAGTATCATTTATTCCTATATAAAAATATTATGGCCTATAGTGAATACGTAGTAGATAGGGTAAGACGCCAACTAAAAGGAACAGGGGTGTTGGAAGAGAAAAAAATGATGGGTGGATATCTTTTTATGGTCAACGGGAAAATGTGCATAGGAATTGATATCGATAAGGACAACCAACAAGACCGACTCATGGTTCGTGTGGGTAAATTAAATTACGAGGAATTACTTACGAAGGAGGGAAGTAAAAAGATGGACTTTACCGGGAGACCCATGCGAGGCTTCCTGTATATATATCCCGAGGGTTTCGATACCGAGGAGGACTTGGATTTTTGGGTAGAGAAAGCCTTAGCGTTTAACAAGTTACTTCTGCAGGATTAAAAAAGGCTTTTTATTTAATTAACTTTGAGAAGTGAAGCGTTTTCTACCTTTTTTGGAATGGGCATCAAGCTATAAAAAAGCCTATTTTACCAAGGACCTTATTGCAGGGCTTACCGTTGGCATCGTTCTGGTACCTCAGGGTATGGCCTACGCTATGATAGCCGGATTGCCCCCGGTCTATGGCCTTTATACGGCACTTTTCCCGGTTTTGACCTATGTCTTTTTGGGAACATCAAGAAAGGTGGCGGTAGGTCCAGTGGCCATGGATTCATTGTTGGTAGCCGCAGCGCTAGGATCATTGTCCATTTCTGGGATAGAAAACTACATTGCTACCGTAATTGTATTGGTGTTATTGGTTGGAGCTACCCAATTTTTGCTCGGGATATTTAGAATGGGCTTTTTAGTGAATTTTTTATCCAAGCCTGTAATCAGTGGATTTACTTCGGCTGCTGCGATGATAATTATTGTGAGTCAATTAAAACATCTTTTGGGAATAACCGTACCCACCAATGATCATTTTCATGAAATACTTATAGAAACCTTAGGGAGATTGGGAGATACAAACCCGCTGGATTTGGTTATTGGTATAATTGGGATTTTATGTATACTCGGGTTCAAAAGGTGGAAGAAAAGCTTCCCAGCCATATTATTGGTGGTGTTACTTGGAATTCTGGCGGTATATTATCTTGGTTTAGGAAAGTATGGAATGAAATTGGTGGGCGAAGTGCCAAAGGGGCTACCTTCCCTTACAATCCCCAATTTGAATTTTGAAAATTTTAAAAATCTTTGGCCCATGGCCATAGCCTTGTCCTTAGTAGGTTACTTAGAAACCATTTCTATTGGTAAGGCTATGGAAACTAAAAGTGGGGAAGAAACCATTGATCCCAACAAGGAATTGATAGCTTTAGGAGCCGCTAATATGGTGGGTTCATTTTTTCAGGGATATACCTCTACAGCCAGCTTCTCCAGGTCGGCAATCAATCAGGAGTCTGGTGCAAAAACCAATTTGTCCGGCTTTTTTAGTGTAACCTTAGTTGTGTTGACGCTTTTGTTCTTAACACCAGTATTCCAGTATCTTCCAATTACTGTATTGGCCAGTATTATTATGGTATCTGTTTTTGGCCTTATTGATGTTAATTATGCCAAATCATTATGGATAGACAGGAAGGATGAGTTTACAGTGTTGATGGTTACATTTTTGGTAACCCTATTTATTGGAATAACACAAGGAATCGTCGTAGGGGTACTATTAGCTTTACTATTAATGGTGTATCGCACGTCAAAACCACATTTTGCGGAACTTGGAAATGTAAAAGGCTCCGATTATTATAAGAATATCAAGAGATTTGACGATGAGGTCATTATTAGGAAGGATATATTAATAATCCGGTTCGATTCCCAGCTTTATTTTGGTAATTCGGCTTATTTTAAGAAAGAATTACTAAAACAGATAAAGGGCAAGGGGTCGGCACTAAAAGCGGTGATTTTGAATGCGGAAGCAATTACCTATATAGATGCCACCGCAGCTGATGTGCTTTCAAAGTTAATTCATGAAATCCATGAAAAGGGACTGCAGTTTTATATTGCCGGAGCAATAGGACCTATGCGCGACATTATTTTTACAAGTAGTATTATTAACGAACTTCAAAAGGAATTTTTATTTGTAAAGACGCAAGAGGCCGTGGACTTTTTCGATAACGCCGATCAGTTATCAACCTTAGGAGCCAAGGTGGCTTATGAAAACAAGAAAACCAAATAATTGTATGTACCAAAATCGTACTACCTACTTCAACTTATGATATAAATCATAAAATTCAATGGAGCGGGCATCTATTTTTACCTGCAAATCTTTATTAGGGTTCTTCGATATTGAAAATAAGTAGGAATCCATGTTGAAGATTAATGAACAATTCTAAATTAAATAAATATGAAAGAGGTAATTCCCTTAGTGAATTGGAGTAACGGTATTATAATGATTGGGGTTTTTGCTGCAGTTGTGGTCGCTTTGGTTTTGGTGCTGCTTAGTCTAATGAACAGTGGCAAGGGTAAATAAGAACTTGAACATCTACCATAGAGAGATTAAATTATTTTGTATTTTTAAAAGGGTCTTAAGATTTATATCTTTTGAAGGCGAATTATTATTAATTCCTTTAAGTAAGATTGTATTGCAGGTATGATAAAGAGTTTTATTAAACGTATCGGAGTAATGAACTTTATCATGCTCTTAGTTGTTCTTTCTATTATTATTGTTTCCGAAGTTATGTTCTTAAGAGGAAATAAATTGGAAGCAATTTTTATAGCCTTTTGGGCGCCAACTATTCTAGGTTTTATGAACTATTTAAAATATAGGGAATAGTGGAGGTCGTATTAATCTATTCCTTGATAGTTGGTGCAATCTTTGTCCTTTGGCTTTATTTTGTGATTCGGATGTATCATAAAATGAAAGACTAATTCAACAAACATTCTTTGAATGGGTCAAAACTTGAAACCTTTGAAGGGTTTTTTCTTATAAATGCTTCAACAATACGCTGCGTTTCCAAAGTATTATTCTGTCTGATTAAAAATGTTTCAATATCATCTGGAGCTAAAGGTGCAGAATCCTTGGGCACGAAACCAAAACCAATATATAGGCTCTCTCTGGCAAGTACGAAAGCTTCCTCTTCTGAATTTCTTCCTTTGACCTTAATTATATAGTCGGACCTCGATTCTGTCAATGATTGGATGGCGCTATTTACTCTTTCGTTGTAATTTTCAAGATATTTTAAATCAGAACAAATTCCAATGCACTGCTTAATTCTAAAATGGGAACATGTGGCAACATTATCCTGTAGGTGACAATATTTGGCACAAAGTTCAAATGCCTCACAAAGCTTTTCTAAAAATTCCCTACACTCGGAAATATTATAAAAAACTAGGAGTGGGTTAGGAGCCATTTTTATTTTGTTGTATGCCAAGTGAAGGATACCGCTTCTATCTTCATAGCTAAAGATGGCATATTTCTGTACCCTTCTTTTTTGGGCCCTGTTGTATTTGGGGTAATGTTTTTTTATTTCCGAGGATTCCTGTAATAGAGCAATAAGTTCATTTCCGGTTTCTTGAAAATCTAGATAAGCAGTCTCACGGCAAAGTGAGATTTCTTTAGTAGACTTATCGTAAAAATGACTTAATACGCGCTTTTTTATATTTAGGGCTTTACCTACATAAATAATGTTTCCCTTTTGGTCCTTAAAATAGTAGATTCCAGGTGTGGAGGGTAATTTTTCAAATTCCGTTTTGGGGAGTGATGGTGGTAATGTAGCTTCTTGTGACCTTGCATTCAAAAAGGATTTAAATACTTGTTCCGCCCCATGGCATCTCAATAATTTATGGAACAATAACATGGTAGCATGGGCATCGCCCCTGGCTCTATGCCTATCGGACAATGGGATTCCCACAGAAGAACATAGTTTTCCAAGACTATAGGAATTATATCCAGGAATTAGTTTTCGGGACAATCTTACCGTACATAATTTCTTTCTTACGAATTCAAGACCTATTTGTTGAAATTCATTCTTTATCACATTGTAATCAAAATTGACGCTGTGGGCAACGAAAATCGATTCAGAAGTAATATCCAATATTTTAGGTGCAATTTCCAATAACTTAGGGGCATTCCTAACCATATCATTATCAATTCCAGTAAGTCCGGTAATAAAATAGGGGATTTCACACTCCGGGTTTACCAAAGAGGTAAACTCATCGATAACTTCATGCCCATCATATTTAAAAATGGATATTTCGGTAATGCGATTTCCTTTGATGCCGTTCCCGGTGGTTTCTATGTCAACGATGCAGTACAAGATATAATTGAAACTTACCCATTAAAGTTAGACCATTTATTTTGAAAAATGGTAATCCAATTTCATTTGGAAGGTGGAACTAGGGAATAGTACCTATTTGTATTTTTCCAGATGAACAACGATTGATTTACTAATCGGAGTATTACTTTTTTCCGCATAGTGATTATGCGGAACAACCATATTAGCTTCGGGAAAATAAGCGCCAAGATTCCCTTTTGGAATGTTATAGGGAATCACCAAAAATTGCTTTGCCCTTCTTTCAATATTCTCGTAGTTACTAACAAGGTCCACAACATCCATGGGATTAAAGCCTATCTTTTGCATATCGACCTTGTTCATGAAAACGACCCTACGTTCGTTTTTTATTCCTCTATACCTATCGTTTAGACCGTAAATAGTGGTGTTGAACTGATCATGCGACCTAATGGTCATTAAAAGAAACTCATTGGATTTGAGATTATGGGCGGCCCTCTTACAAATGCTAAATTGGGCCTTCCCGTTTTTTAGTTTGTTAAAGTCTAGATCCCTAACGTTGTTCGGTAGATAATATCCGGTACCTTCAGATGCCTTTTGGACTTCTTCAAAACCCTGTAAGGTCTGGGACATTTTTTTACGTATTTGGTCATAGTCCCCAGCTAGTTCCTTCCAAGCTACGGGATGTTGTCCCATAAAGTAGGCATCTGCGATACCACCTACTATTTCGGGCTCGCTTTTTAATTGGTCAGATTTAGGTTTTAAAACACCCTTGGATCTATGCACCTTACCCATACTGTTTTCCACGGTTAAAAATCGGTCTTTACCATTTTTTGAATCTTTTTCGGACCTCCCCAAAGTAGGAAGAATCAATGCGGTTTTTCCGGTAACTAAGTGACTACGGTTTAGTTTGGTACTTATTTGAACGGTCAAGGAACAATTTTGAAGGGCTTCTGCCGCGTATTGCGTATCTGAAACGGCGGATGCAAAATTTCCGCCCAAAGCAATGAACACCTTGGCCTTGCCCTGATGCATAGCCTCCACGGCTTTGACCGTATCCAATCCTTCCTTTTCCGGTGGAGTAAAACCAAATACTTTTTTTATGGTTGTATTTAGTTCTTCGGACACCTGATGCATAATTCCTACGGTTCTATCACCTTGGACATTGCTATGTCCACGAACCGGGCAAGTTCCGGACCCGGGTTTTCCCAGACTTCCTTTGAGCAATAGCAGATTCACACATTCCTTAATGTTGTCTACACCATTTTTATGTTGGGTAAGCCCCATGGCCCAACAGATAATTATTTTATTTTTTTCAGCCAATAAGGCTACTGCTTCCTCTAATTTGTCTTCACTTATGCCACATCTTTCTAAAAGCTCTTTTTCCGAATACTGGTTAAGGTCTTCCAATAGTCCTTCGTAGCCCTCTGTATATTGGTCGATGAATTTATGATCGAAAACATCCTTTTTTTCAGCATCCAAAAGAGCTAGTCTTTTCATGATAAGTTTTAGAAGGGAAACATCTTCATTTATTTTTACTTGAAGATGAATATCAGTCAAAGCAGAACCAAGCGTAATCCCCGATATGGATTGGGGATCTTTAAATCGTATCAATCCAGCTTCTTCCAGTGGATTAACACTTATTATATGACCTCCATTATTTTTACATTTTTCCAAGGCGGATAACATCCTGGGGTGGTTGGTTCCTGGATTCTGTCCTATGACCGTGATCACCTCTGCGTTTTCAAAATCCTCAAGTTTTACTGAACCCTTTCCTATGCCTAAAGTTTCGGATAGTGCTACGCCACTGCTTTCGTGGCACATATTGGAACAGTCGGGCATGTTATTGGTTCCAAAGGCACGAACAAATAACCCATAAAGAAAAGCAGCCTCATTGCTAGATCGTCCGGAAGTATAAAAGATGGCCTCATCAGGAGAATTGAGTTCCATGAGGTTTTTGGCGATCAAACTAAAAGTATCTTCCCAGGAAATAGGTTGGTAGTGTAAAGAATCTTCTTTCAAAAGAAATGGTTGTGTTATTCTTCCGCTTTTGCCTATTTTAAAATCGGACCAGTTTGATATTTCCTCAACACTGTGTGTTTTAAAGAAATCGGCATCTACTTTTTTATAGGTAGCCTCTTCAGCAAGGGCTTTAGCTCCATTTTCGCAATACTCTCCAAGTTGGGATGGTTTTTCAGGATCCGGCCATGCACAACCAGCACAATCGAATCCCTCTTTTTGATTCATGTGCGATAGTGTAGAAATGGCTTCCAGAGCCCCCATTTCTTTAAATGTATGCCGTAGTGCAACTTTAATGGCTGGGAGACCTGCGGCGAAATTTTTGGAGTCTGTAAGTTTTATTCCGGTAAAATTAGTATCGCCGGTAAGGGATATATTTCTTTTAAAAGGGGAAGACATAACAAGAAAAGGTTTCTCACTAAGATATTACAAACAAAAGGAATAAGTTAGTCCTATTGTATTTTAAGGGTACTTTTAAAAAATAAGGCGGAAAAAATAATTTAGAAAAAGATGTATTGGGTAGTGTTATCGACTACGATGAATGTTTTGGTAATTTGGGATTGATGATAGTACGGAGAAATAGTAAATTTCAAAAGGAAACATTGTCTTTTGTAGAAGAATCTAAATTCTCTTTTGCCAATTGATTACCATTATTTAAAACGGGTTTCTCTGTCACCACAAATTCTGAAACCAAATCAGTTTCTTTATTGCACGATGTTGAAACTAAAAAAAGAAAAAAAGAGAATAAAGCCAGGGCAGGGAACTTGGAAAGAGATAATTTCATTAACGATGCTAGCTAAGAATGACTAATTGTTTTGTTGGGTCGGCCAAAAATAGATTTTGATTTTAGTTTAACGATTAAATGAGCAATTTTTTCGATGAAATGCACGCAAAAAGTTATTAAGATAGCTTGTTAATAAAATTTATTTGACAGTTTATACCTCAATTATAATTCAGTTTTTAATAGTTTTAGTCCTATGCAACACTTTAAAATGAAATTTTTTCTGTCCAGTATATCATTTTTTTTATTGATTTCTAGTACTACTGTTTTCGCGCAACAGGACGATACAAATATTGTACTAATTACGTTGGACGGTTTTCGATGGCAAGAATTATTTACGGGGGCAGATTCACTTTTGGTTGCTAATACCCAATACGTTCAGGATACTGCAGCACTTAAAGAATCATTTTGGAAAGAATCGGCCGAAGAAAGAAGAGAAGCTTTGCTTCCTTTTATTTGGTCCGATGTGGTTTCCATGGGTCAAATTCATGGAAATAGGATTTATGGTAATAAAATGGACTTAACCAATTCAATGTGGTTTTCCTATCCAGGATATAATGAAATCTTAACCGGTAGGGCAGATGATGACCATATAACCAGTAATGATAAAATACCGAATCCGAATATAACAGTATTGGAGTTGGCCAATAAAGATGCTCGCTTTAAAAATAGGGTAGTGGCTTTTGGAAGTTGGGACGTCTTTCCCTACATCATAAATGAAAGTCGCTCCGAGGTTAAGGTCAATGCTGGGTTCGATCGGGCTATTGGCGAAAACCTAAGTGAAAAGGAGTTGTTTTTAAACGAATTACAGACAGAGATTCCCAGTCCCTGGGGTTCCGTTAGATTGGATGCATTTACACATCATTTTGCCTTGGAGGAAATGAAAAAAAATCATCCAAAATTAATATATATAGCCTATGGAGAAACAGATGATTTTGCTCATGATGGTGATTACGAAGCTTACTTGAAATCGGCACATAATACAGATAGTTTTATTAAAGAGTTATGGAGGTATACCCAGTCAGACCCATTTTATAGGAATAACACCCTATTTATAATCACTACGGACCATGGTCGCGGAACAATTCCCATAGATACTTGGAAAAGTCATGGCAATAATATTCAGGGTTCAGGTAGTGTTTGGCTAATCGTATTCGGCAAAGGTGTAATTACGAAGGGTGAAGTTATAAATAAGGGGCAAATGTTTAGTAATCAAATCGCCCCTACTATTTTGAAAGTACTAAAAGTGTCCTCAGATACATCGACAAAAAAAGGAGAAGAGATGAATTTAAACTAATTATTACTTTAGGATAATCCCATTTTAGAAAATGAACTACACCTTTGGATTGAAGTTCTGAGTTTGTTCAAGTGAGTTGATAACCGGTAGTTTCCTCTGAAATTGCCGGTTTTGTTTCCTTGAAAAATAGCTTTATTGAGATTGAAGAAAATCTATATGAGTTATAAATTCACTTGGATTTCCCTAACTTTCATTGCTTGTTCCCGCAGTAGATTTTGGAAAATAACCACGGTTCTTTCTTGATATTCTTCTGGAATTCTCCCCCCGATCATCCAATTTTTTTTTATGAACCTTTTGTCGTTCAATTTGAATTCATTGCAAAGACAGGTAAGCGCTGCTTCACGAGTGAAGTCGTTCATGTTACTGAACATGGTTTTAATGTTTTTAATCATCGGTACAAGAAGGGTCGGTTATCAAATATAAATAAATATTGAAATGAAATAGATGTTTTTAATCAACAGTTTTTTAACAAAGATTCTAACAACTTGAAATTGAATAGACTGTTGGCGAAATAGAACAATTTTATTGACCATTTTCGAGATTCTTTTTAATAGAAGATGTTTTTGGTTTCAATTTTTGTGCTCGAACACAATTAGTTGTATTATTGTCTCTGCAGACTTTTGTGTAAAATATTTTTCATGGATTTTAAGCGTACAAGCACCATTTGGAATTTAAATTGGTAAAGTTGAAGAATAGGAAAATTAGGATAACTGCCCCTGGAAGAACCTGTCTTTTTGGGGATCATCAAGACTATTTAGGACTGCCGGTCATTGCTTGTGCCATAGATAGAAGAATTAATTTGATAGCTCGGCCCAACGGTTCAGAGAATTTTGTAATAAGAATGCGGGATATAGATTCCGTAAGACAAATCCCAATTTCTGATACTTTTAATCATTTGGAACCACGGGATTATTTTGGTTCAGCATTAAGGGTTTTACGGAGAAAAGGGTGTATTCCAGATTTGGGATATGATATTGAATTATCCGGTAATATCCCTATTAATTCTGGTAATTCCAGTTCCACAGCAGTACTGTTGGCTTGGATAAAATTTTTAGTAGAGGCATTTGGTGTCCATGATACCGTTACCAAGGATTATTTGGGTGAATTAGGTTACTTGGCAGAAATTGTTGAACACAACGAGCCTGGTGGTATGATGGATCACTATAGTATAGCTGTTGGTGGTATAGTGAACATAAAAACTTCCCCCCCATTTAAATGTTCTGGGATTTCATCAAAATTAAGTGGTATGGTTTCTGGTGTTTCCGGTGTTCCCAAAGAAACTGTAGGGCTACTTTCAAGGGTAAAGGGCAATACACTTACCGCCATTGGAATCGTGGAACTTAAATTTAAGGATTTTCAGCTTTCTAGTGTTAAGGTTGGTGATATTCAAAAATATTCGAATATACTACCCAATAAATTAAAACCATATTTTGAAGCGGCTATTGAGAATCACCATATAACTCAAATGGCTATTCAGGAGTTTAAAAAACCTATCTTAAATTTAGACACCATAGGTTTGTTGATGTATGAACATCATAAAATATTAAGGGACAAATTAAGGATTACGGTGCCAAAAATTGACGCCATGATTAACGCTGCTCTTGATAATGGAGCATACGGAGCAAAAATTGTAGGTTCTGGAGGAGGAGGTAGTATTGTCGTTATCACGGAACCGGGTACCGAAAATAAAATAGTATCGGCTTTATTTTCCGTGGGTGCAAAGGATGCCTATCCTATCAAGGTCGATTCTGGATTAAGAACCGAAACCAAATTAAACTAATTTAAAAGTATTGAAATGAAATCTAATTCAAGAAGACAGTTTATCAAATCGACTTCCATAGCAGCTACTGGCGCCACAATTTTGCCACAGTTCTCCTTCGGTATGTTTCATTCGGCTCAAAAATTAAGAGTAGGAATGATTGGTATAGGGTTAAGAGGTACCAATCATCTTAGAAATTTAATGATGCGCGATGATGTATTGATTACGGCTATCTGCGATATTGATCAAGAACGTATTGAGTTGGCCTTGGATATGATTACTGAAAATGATGTTGCCAAACCTAAAGTTTTTGGCAAGAATGAATTGGATTACAAAAACCTCTTGGAGTTATCCGATGTGGATGCTGTTGTTATTGCCACTCCATGGTTATGGCATACCCGGATGGCCAAGGATGCCATGGAGGCCGGAAAATATGCAGGTTTAGAAGTTTCGGCAGCCAACACGATGGAAGAATGTTGGGATTTGGTAAATACCCATGAAAGAACGGGTACACACATGATGATTCTCGAAAACGTGAATTACCGAAGGGACATTTTAGCCGTTTTAAACATGGTAAGGCAAAATGTTTTTGGGGAGCTGGTACATTTTAGATGTGGTTATCAGCATGATTTAAGAGGAGTCAAGTTTAATGACGGAAAAGAACCTTATGGTGAAGGAGTAGAATTTGGGGAGAAGGCAATCTCGGAGGCCAAATGGAGAACCCAACATTCCCTATTAAGAAATGCGGATGTTTACCCCACTCATGGGGTCGGACCTATAGCGGCTATGTGCGATATCAATCGTGGAAATCGATTTGTTTCATTAACCTCGCATGCCACTAAAGGTATTGGATTACATAATTATATCGTGGACAAGGGCGGGGAAGACCATCCCAATGCCAAGTTGAATTTTAAGCAAGGTGATGTAATTACTTCAACTATAGATACCTCAAATGGAGAGACAATTATCGTCACTCATGATTGTAACCTTCCAAGGCCCTATTCCTTAGGGTTTAGGGTACAGGGAGCCAATGGCCTATGGGAAGTTGATGGTAACCGAATATATATTGAAGGAAAATCTGAACCACATCGTTGGGACGAGGCCGATGAATGGCTTAAAAAATATGATCATCCACTTTGGAAGAAGTATGGAGAATATGCCAGTGGCGCAGGACATGGTGGTATGGACTTCTTTGTAATCAATGCTTTTGTAGAATCTGCCAAGGAGAATATTGCTCCTCCTATGGATGCTTATGATGCAGCGGCCTGGAGTGCTATTACTCCATTATCGGAACGATCTATTGCCAATAATGGTGAACCCCAGGATTTTCCCGATTTTACTAGAGGTAATTGGGTAAAAAGAAAGCCCTACAATTGGATAAAGGATTCTTTTTAGCTTTTATTTCAACTCTAGAAAAGCAATATTCTTTAAAGTTGACTTATTTGTTCCATTTACATAAACCAATACCCCCTGTCCTCAAATAGAAAAAATGGATAAAAAAAACTATACTATTAAGGATATAGCCAATTTAGCAAGTGTATCCCGAGGTACTGTAGATCGTGTTTTGAATAATAGGGGGAAAGTTTCTGAAAAGGCTAGAAAAAAGATAGAGGAGGTACTGAATAAGATTGACTATACACCCAATTTGATAGCTAGGTCTTTAAAGAACCATAGGAGGTATACGATAGCGATTCTAATACCAGATGACGAAAGTGATTTATACTGGATGCAAATGAATCAGGGTATCGCCGAAGCTTCTAAAGAAATGGAATCTTTTGGTGTGAGGGTTGATAATTACAAGTTGGGTGTCTCTAAGGAAGAATATTATGATAGCTTTCAATCTGTAATTGAAAATAGGCCAGATGCTTTAATTATTGTACCCTACTATACGAATAATTGCTTCGATTTGTATCTGGAACTTGAAACGAAAAGTATTCCTTATGTTTTGTTGAATTCCCCAATAGAAAGTGTTAATTATAATTCTTTTATTGGTCAGGATTACTACCAAAGTGGACGTACCGCTGGCTTTTTAATGAATATGATGACGGATTCTTCTACAGAAGATAGAAGATTACTGATTTTAAATTTTGACGGTAAGATAGAAAACCTAACACATGTTAAGGAGAAGGAGAAAGGGTTCATCGATTACCTTAAAGAGAATGACCCAAAGACGACTATTGATATTTTATATTTTAAAGCCTTAAATTCGAAGACCATTTCCGAAAAACTAAAATCCGTACACGGCGTATATATTACAAATTCAAAAACACATTTAATAGCTAAGTTTTTGAAATTACATCCACGGTTAAAGGTAATCGGTTATGATTTGATTCCTGAGAACATCAAATTGATACAAGAAGGTACCATTGATATTCTTTTAAATCAGAATCCAAAACTTCAGGGGTATTACGGAGTGTCTTTCCTGGCAGAATACTTATTGTACGGACGTGAAATACCCAAGACTAAATTATTACCTATCGACATCCTTACTAAGGAGAACATCGAGGGATATTTATAACCTGATTATCAATTTGTAAAATGGAATTTACAGGTTCTTGAGTTCTACGTTTTGTAGTAAGAACCTAACGTTTTCGATATTGGCAACGTGATAGCTCATCAATCTATTTAAAGACATCATATAGGACATTTCCTTGGAATCCTTTTTGAAGTCGTTCTGTGAAATGATTTCTTGTAGATTATCAGTAATTTCATCAACTATGGAATCTGTAGTATTTCCTGGATTCACGCTGATGCCTCTAAGTGTTTCTGCTATTTCTATTTCGTTTTTACAGCTTAACTTTAAATAATTGGCCAAAATTCCCTTTCTTCTTTCTGAAAGAAAACTGATGTCACTATCATTAAAAAAGTTATTTACCTGCTTAGAAATGGCATATAAATTACTCAATTCCTTTCCCAATAATTCTTCTTTATCCATGCTATGCGTTTTTGCGTTCATTTACAATGTATTGGAAGTTCTTGAATTTTAGTAATTCAAAAGCCAATAATTGTAACGCTTATAATTTGTAGCAAAACAGCATTGCCTATGCTTCAAGGACATCGACCCGTTGTACAGTTCGTCCTTTCTTTTTAAGAAGTTTTATATCCTCTAAAATTAAATACAAACAGGGGACAATTACCAGAATTATCGTTGTTGCAAATACAATTCCAAACCCTAATGAAATGGCCATCGGGATAAGATAAAAAGCTTGGCTGGAAGTTTCCAGTATAATTGGAGCTAACCCACCAAATGTCGTCATCGTGGTTAGTATAATAGGTCTAAATCTGCGCAATCCTGCCTCATGGATAGATTCGTAAATGGAGTCGCCGGCAATTCGCCGTTTATTAGCATAATCAATCATGATTAGGGAATCATTCACCACTACACCAGAGAGGGCAATAACCCCCATTAAACTCACTAAGGAAAGGTCGTAACCCAATAGGATATGACCAATAACAGCCCCGACAATTCCAAAAGGTATTGCTGTCATCACGATTAAGGGCTGGGTATAGCTAGTAAAAGCAATGGCCAATAGGGCATAAATTAATATCATGGCAATACTGAAACCTGCTTTTAAGGTATTTGTACTTTCTCGCATATCTGCCTGACTTCCTTCAAAAGTCCAAGTTATACCTGGAAAATCACTTCTCAGTTGAGGTAGTACTTCTTCTTGCATGGAGGCCAGTACCCGACTTACGGAATTTGCCGGTTCTACATCCATACCTACATTTACTACTCTTCTTCCGTCCCTGCGGTTAATACTGGTAAAGGCTTCACGCTGTTCCACCTCTACCACATCCATTAAGGGTACTTCTATACCATCCGAGGTACGAATAAGAAAATCCTCTAGATTTTTAATATCCTTACGTTCTTCCAATGGTAATTTTACGCGTACTTCTATTTCGTTCATTCCTCGTAATTGACGCATGGCTAATGCCCCGAAGAATCCATCGCGTACCTGTCTTCCAATTTCATCGGAGGTAAGTCCAAGATTTCTACCTTGTGGTAATAACTTAAAGTCGTATTGCAGCTTTCCTTTGTTATAATTATCCGTAACGTCCCGTGTATTGGAAAAAGATTTCATCCTATCTACAAAAGCAGAACTTGCACGTTCGAGAACATCGATATCGGAGTGACTCAAATCCACACTTATGGCCTGCCTTGCGCCTCCGGGTCCACGTTCTGCCTCAAATGTTATTTGATCCACTCCCTGTATGTCACCAATGTTATCACGCCATAAGGCAATCATTTCACCGGCGGTTATATCACGCTGATCGGGTGGCAACATTACTATTTCCACATCGATGAAGTTTTGCCCCCTTACATTGGTCTTAATCCCTTCGGCAACCTCATACAAGTCATGTTCTTCAAACATACGCTGTGTGGCATTCGAAATTTCATAGGCAACCTTTGCTGCCTGATCTGGAGTTGTTCCTACAGGTAAGCGAACACCACATTCTATTTCGTCGGCAGCAACCTCTGGCATCATAATCATTCCCATATGACCACTATATCCATAACCTCCAACGATCAATAAAAGCGTTACCGCGGCACTGAGCGTTATATATCTGTATTGTAGGCATTTATCTAAAACAGGTCTGTACCTATTTTCAATAAAACCGTCGAAACTCTTAGCAAAGGAACCTTGCCAACCTTCCAATTTACGGACCCATTTGTTTTTCTTCTTGTTCTTTTCTTTTTTAAGATGGGCAAGGTGCGAGGGAAGTATAAAAAGTGCTTCCACTAGGGACACAGAAAGAATTACGATAACCACCGCTGGTAAAGGTTGCCAGAATTTACCGGTTTCGCCTGGCATAAATAGCAAGGGAACAAATGCAATAATGGTGGTTACAATACTGAAGGTAACCGGAAGGGAAACATCCTTTGTTCCCGCTATGGCCGCTTGCATTGGACTTAAGCCTTTCTGTCTATATTCATATACGTTTTCCCCTACGACGATGGCATCATCCACTACAATACCCAGCACCACAAGAAATCCGAACATAGAAATCATATTGACACTTATACCAATAAGCGGTAGTAAAATCATCCCTCCGATAAAGGATACAGTCATTCCCATCATAACCCAAAATGCCAGTCTGTATTCCAAGAACAAGGTTAAAATGACCAATACGATTAGGATGGCCAAAACGCCGTTCTCCGTTAATAAGGACAGACGCTCCTTGTAATCAGCGGCCCTGTTACTGTCTGTTCTGTATTTTATCCCTGGAGGCATTTGGAAATCGTCTAATATTCCCTGAACAGCTTCGGCAATTTTTAATGGGGATTGGTCTCCAATTCTAAATATTCTGAGCTCTACATAATTTTCTTGATTAAATTGGCCGTGAAAACCAACTTCCTCAAATCCGTCCGTAATTGTAGCAATATCCTTTAATAAGAGATTAGCCCCATCCGTGGAAGAAACAACGGTAATATTACCATATTCTTCTGCCCATTGTTTTCTTTCTTGCATACGCAGCAAAATTTCCCCACTTTGCGTCTGTACGGCCCCTGCTGGCACATCGTTACTACTTTGTTGTATGATGTTTGCAATTTGCCCTAAGGTCAGGTTGTATTTCTGAAGATTGCTTTTTGGGACTTCAATACGTGTCTCGTATTCGGGAACGTTTCCCAGTTCTACTTGGGTAATTTGTGGGTTGTTTAGTAATATGGTCCTTAGGCGTTCTGCAAGTTGTCTTAGCGTCCAAATGTCCGCACTTCCATAAAGTCCGATTTGGATTACGTCCCTTTGCCGGTTCTGAAGAGCGACTTCGGGTTCTTCTATGTCATCAGGGAAGGTTCTAATTCGGTTGATAGCTTGGTCAATATCTTGAAACGCCTTCATTCTTTCGGTCCCGGCCACTAATTCTATAGTAACTTGTCCCGAACCCTCGCCAGCTTCGGAAACTATTTCCTTAATTCCATTGACTCCTCTTACGGCCTCCTCAACAGGTTGTAAAATACCCTGTTCAACCTCGGCGGGAGATGCTCCTGGATAGGCCACGGAAACTTCGACGAAGTCTAGCTGAAATTCTGGAAAAACTTCTTTCTGGATGGTATACATGGTAAAAATACCACCACCCAATAACAATAACATTAAAAGGTTTGTAGCAATCGAATTGCGGGCCATGTAGGCAATGGCTCCTTCTTTTCTGGTACTACTTTCATTCAACTTTTCTTTTTCTTCCATGCGTTTTTATTCTGTTGTTTCTGGAGTGCTGCTTCCTTCGGTACGTAATCCTATGCCATTGCTCACGGTGCTTAAATCAGTAGTAACCACCTTATCGCCATTTTCCAATCCAGAGGAGATATAGGCATATTCATCATCGGTCAAAGAAATATCTACTTGTCTAATTTCTAATTTATCATCTTTCATTACCCAGACCGTTTCACTACTCCTTATATGGTCTTTATTCAGGCGTACAACGTTTTTGATGGGAGATGCATTGATAAATACCTCTACAAAAGACCCAATAATTAGTTTGGGTTTATTTTGAATTGTATCATTTTGTGCTAATGGATCTTCTACTCTTACCAAGACACGAGCTAATCTTGTTTGTCCATCCAGGGCGCCAATTTGCCTGTCTAAATATCCTTGTCTAAAAGTACCTTTGGGCCAGGTTGTCGAATTTTCTATTCGCACGGGAGAACCTTTTTCTGAATTATCCTGAGGAAATTTTAACCATTGTAATTTGGACACCGGAACGGTGGCATTCACCCAATAATAATCGGTTCCTACGATACGTCCCAAATTATCCCCTTGAGATACTTGTGAACCTGTAGTAACGTTTTGAGTTAAGATGTGAGCGTCAAAGGGAGCTCTTATCGTTGTTCTTTCTAAGTTTAACTGCGCCTGCTTCATGGAAGCTTTAGAGGCTTCTATGGTAGCCTTCACGGCACTAAGCTGAGGTTTTCTAAGAACTAGTTGTCGCTCTTCTTCGGAGAGTGGGTTACTACCAAAAAGCGAATCATCCACGATTAGTTGAAGGTCTTGAGATGCAATTTGTTGCCGTCCCATTTCTGTATCTAAAGTGGTTTGCGATTGCATCAACTCACTCTTGCGTAGGTCTAAGGTGTTCCTATAGTCCGAAGGATCTATTTGTAACAAAACTTCATTCTTTTTTACAAAACCACCAGGTGTAAACGCAGGGTCACGTCTAATAATTTGACCAGAAACCAATGGACTCAAAAGTACGTCCTCAACGGGTTGAACAGTACCCGTTGCGACAATTACCGGTTCAAAAGTACCTTCTTTCACCTCTGTAACATCGACCAACATTGCTGTTTCCACGGTCGCTCCCTCAGTCTTTGCCTCGGGTTCCGTAGAAAATATTAGGGTAGTTATGGCAATACCTGCCAATATAATCCCCAAACAAATCCATAGTATTTTTTTATTGGTCATTTTTATTGTGTTTTTTCCATTTCTAATTCTCTGTTCGTTTCAAAGCTTCCGGCCAAAGCCCGATGCAGGTTTATTCGAATCTGTATTTTTTGTAATTGTGCGTCTAGGTAATCCCTTCTCAACTGTTGTTCAGCGTCCAGTCCTATTAGGACATCCAAATAGGGACTAAAACCATTCAAAAATTCAACCCGTAATTGTTTATTACTTTTTTCTGCCAATTCTAATTGTCGCTTAATATTCTCGAGTCGCTGCTTCTGCATTTGGTCCCGTACCATAGCATTTTCTACTTCTTGAAAGGCAATCAGGGTCGTTTGACCATATTGATACAGCCGTTGTTGCTTTATGGCTTCCGTTCTATCGACCTCGGCACTTAGTTGTCCGCCGTAAAATAAAGGGGCCAATAAACTTCCCGCGATGGAGTACGCCCAGTTTTTAAATAGGTTGTCAAAATTATTGGAACGCAACTGGCCCCGAGCAGACAGCGAAAGTCTAGGATATTTACTTTTAACGGCAGATGCCATATCGCGATCGGCCGCTAATAATTGCGCATAGGATTGTTGTATGTCCGGTCTGCGACGCACTAATTCTAGTGGTAGTCCAGTTTCCGGTAGCTCAGGTAAAGTAGGTAAATCTTGAGATTCAAGATTTAAAGTGTCCTGTGGCTGTCTACCCAAAAGAACTGCCAATTGATTTTCTAAAATCTGTACATTTGTTTGAAATATAATCCGTTGTTCCTTGGTGCTCTCTAATAGCTGAGCCTGCCTTAGTATATCTACAGCCCTAATTTGTCCACCAACAAATCTAGAACGAATGAGTTTAATAATATCCTCATTAACTCCAATCTGCTCCTCGGTAATTTGCAATTGTTTTTTGGCCACTAGAAGTTGATACCATGTAGATGCTATTTCTGAGGAAAGGGTTATTGCCGCTGTCCGGTAGTCGAAAAGACTGGCCTCTGCACGTAGCTTTTCTGCCTGAACAGAAGTTCGTATTCTACCCCATAAATCTACTTCATAAGATGTGGACAATCCCAATTGCGTATTCTCTCCACCCACAAAATCGGGTTCAGGAAAATTACGGGCAGTTTGCGCGGAAGCATCTATCTGTGGCCACTTATTGGCAGCTTGACCTCTTACCACCGCTTTGGAAGCTATAAATTGTTGCCAAACAGCAGCGAGGTTCATATTGGATTGCATGGCGCTATCCATTAATGTATTTAAGTTTTCATCTTTAAAAACAGTCCACCATTTCTCCTCTAACGGTTGATTTCCTGTCACTGAAAAGTCCTGAATATTTTCAATGGGTAGGGAGGTGTTCGTATATTTTGGCGAACAACCTATAGTTAATAGGAATAGTAAAATGAAAATATATAAATATATGTGAATAAGACCTTTTGATTTAAAAGGTAGATTTATCATAGGGTTGTAGAAAGTTGGTTTTGGTAATGGTACCATATCCAGTAAAATAGTGCATTTACAGGAAAATGAGTATTAACAAAAACATAAAAATGAAGGTTGTGTATAGGGATTGGCGAAATGAGTTAATCATTACATGTATAAAGCGCACTAAACTTCTTATCGCTAATGTTTGGATATTGGTTTCTTCTTTTCTGATCTTTTAATCATCATAGCTTATACGGTCTCTAATCTCACCATTTTCACGGTGTATGATAACATCTGCCTTATACTTCTTTGCAATTAGTTTAGCCTTATTTATTGCCGTACTCTGTTTCCTGTGTTTGCTCGTAATTCTTTTGTTTCCTTCTCGCCGTACCGCCCAATCTTTTTCATAAGGTACTACATGTTGGTGCCAAGTTCTTTCACGTCTAACGTGTTGCGAGCTGTTAAAAAAAACTTCAATCAGTTCGATTATTGTGCGTAGTATGGATTTTTCGGCCATTTGAAATTTTTTATTTCTAAAATACTATTCCTATTCTTTTTATCATATAAATAATATTCTACTTTTTTATTGGTCGACAAAAAAGCCACCTCAAAGGTGGCTTTAGAACAGAAACTTGGTGCTGGATTTACTTGCTAATACAAATGCTTAAGATTCTGATTATAAATATTAAACTCATGCCATTATTGCTTCTGATTTTTCATGCTTCCGATTTTTTTCAGAATGATCCGTTTTTATCTTATTGTCAGCCGGTTCCCACAACGTTTCCGTTTGGTCCTCTGGATCCATGATGATCAGATGAAGCCATTTGTTAGTAATAAGGGATTTTAGAGATGTATTGTTATCCAAAATTTTATCGACCCGTGATTTTGGTGCATGGACGACTACTGATAGTCTTAAGGGGAGGTGGTATGGTTCCTCTGTCTTATCGAACAATGATTCCCAGGGTAGTCCCGTTTTTAAATCTCCGCCGTTTCCTTGGACAACGCCAAATTTACCGGTAACGTTATGTGTGGTTTTGCTTCCCCCTCCGAACTTTTCATTATCTACGGTAGCAAAATAATAGTGGTTATTGATCCACTGTGTTACTACCATAGGACCCTGCATAATAGCTTCTAAGGCAGTTCCTTCTGGATCCATTTTCCAGTCATAGGAATGAAGGAAACAGCGACCGTCCAAGTTTTTTTCTTTGGTTATTTTTCTTGGGGCAATAACAAAACTTGCATTTTTGGCGAGTCCCCATTCAGGTCTGGTTTCACCCCAGTTGCTGGCATTGATATGTGCTTGAAGAATACTGTTCTTATATAAGCAAAGTCTTTCTTGGGTGGCGGTCAGTTGCGCTTTTTCCAAATTTGACCTTAAAGTTTTCAAAGCCTTATGATGTTGTTGAGGTATATTGGAGTCGAAAAGTACAATTTCGTCAGTTGTAGTATTATGCTCAGCGCCAATAAACAAGGTGCCTTTAGGAATTCTAATATTATGTTGTTCCAAAAGCAATTGCCTTACCTCATTTTCGTTTGCCAATTTTGCCAACATTCTGGCGTTGTGCCTTCCTGGACTAGCGGCACATGCGCCACAGTCCAAACTGGAGCCGAAAGGATTGTTGGCAGAATGACTCCCATGCCCCACAAAAAGGACTAGTGGAGCAAAGTTCTTCCAACCCATAAGTTGAAAAGCGGATTTTACTATAGCGGTCTTTTCTGCCAATGGAATAGCAAGTTCTTGTTTTTCCGATGCAATGCTTGTATTTATGGAAGGCTCGCAAGTTTCTTCATAGGTGTTACGTTGTTTGTGATTCCAGCGATATATCGTTTTTGAAAAGAGTGTCCGTGTAAATAAATTTACTCCGTAATAGAAACCTGCACCCTCCACGAAACCAAAGGTTGAAGGCAACATATTTTTCATTCGTTTCAAAAAATAGGTCCAGAATGTACGCACTTCGTTTTTGCGGTCTAACGATTCCTTTTGCGCATCCTTATTCTTTTTAGGGATTTCATTGACTGTATAACATGAGTCCACTATTGGTGGGCAAGATTTTTGCGCAATACCATTCTTTGAATTTTGATAATCCATGGCGATACCAAAGAAGCCGGCATAGCCAAAGGTTTCGTAATGACCTTTGTTTTCCACGTGTCTTCGAATCAACTCCGAACGTGTATCTATGCAGAAAACCATTTGAGCATCAGGGGTAGTTCCCGACTGACTTTGATTAGGTTTAATCGATGATTCCTTCAGCGTTTTAACGAGTTCGTTTTGCCAACTTTTCTCCCAGGCCGATAAAAACAAATATTGCAATTCAGTTATTTGGGATTCGGTATTTCGAACAGTTGAACGCTCAAATATATTCAACCCGATTTTTTTACAAATCCAAAATCTTACGGCCAAATAATCCTTCAATGCAATAGGAGCATTTTTGTGCCACGTTGGTAGACTTTTTGTTCTGTGTTTTATATAGCCTATCCAACCGGGTAAAGCAGCCATATGAACCATAATGGCATCTAAAATTTCTTGTTCGGTTGATTTATTTAGAACGATTTTAAGAGCTTCTTCACTTGTATTGGGAATATTTTTAAGTCTTACATCTCCTAAGCTTTCATCAAAAGGAGCTAGTTTTCTCCATGCTTGGTAAAATCCCTCGGATTTGTAAGGCATTTGCCATTCTGCCAAACCTTCGTCCATAAAGGCACCTAACCACTTTACCATGTAACGATCTAGGGTATTGCTGGTATTCTCTATTTCTTGGGAAATTTGTGATTCCATCATTTGCAGATAGGACTCCGGCGAAGCTGTATACCCTTTTTCTTTCAGTAACTGCTTCAATTCAGAAATACTAATATTGCCATTTTCCAAAGCTTTTCGATAAACTGATACTTTAGGGAAAATCGTAGCACCCAAATTATCCTTGGCCTCTTTCGTTGCTTGGTAAAATGGCTTATTTTCATACCCGCTCAAAGGGTTGGAAGTAACAAAGGAATATAAGGGCCAAGTGGTGCCAATGCATTCGGAAGCCTTATCTATAAGTATATCGATATCTATTCGATTCATTGTGCTTTATTTTTAAACATTAAAATGGTTTTTTTGTTAGGTTGGGATACATTCAAGAGCTTCACATAAAGCCAAGGTAGTTTTCTATAAATGCCAAGCTTCATTAGAAAGAATCCTACTAAGAAGACAATTCCGAAACCAATTTGGAAGGGGGAAATAGCAGTAGGTGCCTCAAAAACCGACATGCCTGACATCAGTATGGTTACCCAATTATAAAACAGCACATAAGCGCCTATACCGGCAATAAAAAGCACCGGGGGCAATACTATTTTTTGCCAACCGCTCAATGGGTTTTGCTTTATAATGTTATAGGTGGCTTGTCCCACTGTAATGGAGGCTATTAAGGTCAGAAAAATTCCGCTGTCCCATTGCATACCTTTTCCGGTGAGTTGTGCGAAAGTATACGCACCCATTACACTAAATAGTAGTACAATTATTGCTTGGTACCATTTAATTCGAATACTTGGCGGATTCTTTGGATCGAGTTGTTCAATTTCTTCTCCGCTGGACAGAAAAAGTGAAGCCTTGTAAAAACCATGAAGTATTAAATGCGTTATGGCTGCGTTAAAGAAACCCAATCCACATTGCATGATCATAAAGCCCATTTGAGCAATCGTGGAGCAGGCCAACCTTTGTTTAACGTTCACTTGTATAAGCTTGATGAACTGTGCCGCTATTGCAGTTAAACCTCCAATGATCAATAGGATGTCCAAGGTATGGGAGGCTAGAATTAGAGGTGCCAATAAGGCCAATAGGATACCCGAACCGTTTACAAATCCGGCGTGCATTAATGCGGATGCTGGGGTAGGTGCCGTTAAAGAGGAAAGCAACCATCGGTGAAAAGGAAATATGGCTGACTGAATCATGGCGGCACCAATAATACAAATGGCTGAAAATATCAAAATATAGTTTGGTGATTCACCAATATTCGCCAACCAACCTTCCAAGGTTATACTATTGTTATAAGCGGCCGGTACGAGCAACCCAATACCTAAAAGGAAACTACCCGCGAAAAAGTATTCTCCAGAAAATTTTTGGGCTTCCCTCGCTTCTCCCCAATTGCTATTCATGCCTATTAGACTGGACATGGTAAGCCCCATCAATAACCAACCTAATACAAGAAGTAATAAATGATTGGATAGAATAAAAAATAAGACAGAAACGGTAAACCCAAGGCATAAGAGCATAAATCTTGACCTGTGACTACGTTCTTTGAAGTATGTGTATGCATAAGTGCTAATAATGGCACTTAAAAAGGAAACCGTAGTGGCTAACAAAATGGTAAAACCATTTATTCTAAGAAGGTCTCCCCATTGCCATTCTGGTATATTTGGAAAATAATAAATTATATAAACCAGATTTACCGTGAATAAAAGCCAAAATAAAACCGGGGTGACCCCGGTTAAAATCTCTTTTTTGGCTTCGCTTGAATTGATTTTCAGGGTATTGTTTAAAAGTGTGGTCATTTCTTTAATTTTAAAGCTCTTTTTGAGTCTGCTTATTTTCAGATTGAACCTTCTCTACTTTCCCCAGCATATTTACGAGTGTTGTTAACCCTATAATGAAACCGCAAAGGAGTAGTTCCTCTAAAAATATAGAGTTGTTAAGGTAAGACAGCATGATAAGGATTAGCATAATAAGCCCTCCGAGGAATATGATGTATGAATTTTTATTTTTCTGCATAATTTTATTTTGAAATTTTAATTGTGGTTCGAGACCAAAAAAATCGACTCAATTCTTATTGCACGTACTTTAAATCCAAGGTGCCATTAATAACTAGATTACATCCCTTTGTTCTTGCTTCGTTGATAATATCACGTGCCAATTCTTTTTCCTTTTGTAGTTCTTGAATTCTGTTATCCAGACCATGGGTCTTACTCTTATGGTTACCCTCCCAGATTTGTAAACGTTGTATTTTGTGGAAGTTTATTTTTTCGTCGATAAGAGCCGTAATCACGTCAGATGCTTCACTAGGTGTGAAGGTTCCATCGACAAGGTTAATTGTTTTTTGATTCTTTTTTGTTTTTTTAAGTTCTTGAGTTTCCATGAATGTTTTTTTAGATTTCTAATACAAAGATGTAGTATAATTATTATAAAATTTTATTTATATTTATAATGATAAACATTAAAATATTTTATGAATTATACTTTGCATCAACTTCAAATATTCCTTAAGATATCTGAATTACAGAGTATTACAAAAGCATCTGAGGAGTTGCATTTGACTCAACCAGCCGTCTCCATTCAGCTTAAAAACTTTCAAGATCAGTTTCCAATTCCCCTAACGGAGGTAGTGGGAAGACGACTTTTTATCACGGATTTCGGAAAGGAAATCGCACAAGCTGCCGAAAGAATTTTAAATCAGGTTCAAGAAATAAATTATCGAACCATGGCCTTTCAAGGAAAACTTTCAGGTCGACTAAAAATATCGGTTGTTTCCACAGGAAAATATGTGATGCCTTTTTTTATGTCCGATTTTATGAAAGAAAATCCCGGTGTGGACCTCATCATGGATGTCACCAATAAAACAAAAGTAGTACGAAGTTTGGAAAAGAATGAGGTGGATTTTGCTTTGGTTTCCGTATTACCGGATAAGTTAAATGTAAAGGGGGTGGAGCTCATGCCAAACAAACTGTTCTACGTAAGTAGCTATAATAGAAAATTTCCCAAATCGCCAACCAAAAGGAGTCTTTTCGAGAAAGTTCCCTTGATTTATAGAGAGCCCGGTTCAGCAACCAGGAACGCGATGGAATCCTTCATAGAAAGTAATAATTTTTCTGTAAATAAAACGATGGAGCTTACTTCCAATGAAGCAGTAAAACAGGCGGTTATTTCAGGTTTGGGCTGCTCTATAATGCCTTTAATAGGCATAAAAAATGCCTTGAAAAACAAAGATGTTAAAATTATACCTGTGAAAGGATTACCTATTATCACCAATTGGAACCTTATTTGGCTAAAGTCAAAAAACCTTTCACCTGCAGCAGTAGCTTTTTTGGACTATTTAGCTAAGAACAAGGAGGAAATAATTCAACAAAAATTTAATTGGATTAAAGGTTTTTAATGCCTGATATTACAGGTCAAGAAAGCGAGCAAACAAAAAGGTCGATTACTTATTAATTAATTTTTGATTTTATTAAAGAAGGAGGATTATCTTCGATGTTCCCTCCTTACCAAAGTTGCAAATAGGAAACCACGAAGCTCAAGCTTCTGGTTCTGTATTTTACTTCATTTCCAAAACAAAGTTTTGAATTTCCATAAAACACAAAACCACGCCTGATGGCGTGGTTTCTTGAGCGTCGTGGAGCCGGAGGGATTCGAACCCTCGTCCAAACAAGCAACGTCAGTGCTTTCTACATGCTTAGTATCTGCTTAGTTTTCGATGTACACCTGACCAGAAACCGCCTAATGTACACTTATCTTCTTTAAGTTTTAGTGGTACCGCCAAAGCTAGCGGATACCCTTGTGTTGATTTTTCTGGTGCTCCTAAATGAATCGCCATCAACAAGGGCTATTCAGGAACATCTCGCTTCCCTACCTTGTAGGGACGAGGCAAATCTTACTATAATTCAGATTATGCGGCAAGAGCGTAATTATTTTCGCCAATTAAAAGTGTGAAGTATGATATTAACGAGCTGTACCCCAGCGCTCGGCATGCTTACAATGCCATTGGTCTCGCTGTCAAAACCAGTCGGCCCCAATATGTTTATGAACTTAATACATTGACCATAAAAATATGGTCGGGTCGCAAAGCTAACAAAAGTTTAGCATTCGCTATAATTTTACCTAGAGCTAATTCCAAGTGTCCTTATTTACTTATTTTAGCTCAAAATCCATACCAAAAGAATATATGAAGTTTGGCATTATTAGAGAACGCAAAAATCCGCCCGATAGGCGCGTAGTATTGTCCCCAACGGCCTGTCAAAAAGTCGTAAAGTCATTTCCCAATGCGGAAATCATCGTAGAACCATCGCCAATTCGAGCCTATGCGGACGATGCCTATATTAAAATGGGTATACCCGTTGCCGATGAAATGGAAGATTGCGATGTTCTCTTAGGGGTGAAAGAGGTACCTATAAAAGCCTTAATACCCCATAAGAAATACTTTTTCTTCTCCCATACCATTAAAAAGCAACCCTATAATAGGGCACTGCTCCAAGCTATTTTGGAGAAAAATATAGAGCTATATGACCACGAGGTCATCACCAATAAACAAGAGCAACGTCTAGTAGCCTTTGGCAGGTATGCGGGTATTGTAGGGGCCTACAATGGTTTTAGAGCTTACGGACTCAAATATGGAATATTTCAACTGCCCAAAGCCAATGATTTGCCTGATCAACAGGCATTGATAAGCGAACTTAAAAAATTGAAACTACCCAATATCAAAGTACTGCTTACCGGCAGGGGAAGGGTAGGTAACGGTTCCCGAGAAATGTTGGATGGCATGGGAATGCGAAGGGTAAACGTCAGTGAGTATCTGGAGGAAGAATTTAATGAACCTGTCTATTGCCAAATCGATGCTGGCGAATACAACAAACGTAAAGATGGGGTTCGTGGAAACAAGGCGGATTTTTTTGCCCATCCGGAAGAGTATAAATCTAACTTTTTTAGATTTGCAAGGGTTACCGATTTCTATATTGCAGGACATTTTTACGGACAGGGTGCCCCCTATCTTTATACCCGGGAAGATGCAAAACAACCAGAGTTTAAAATTAAGGTAGTTGCGGATGTCAGTTGCGATATCGATGGTCCCGTGGCCTCAACTATTAAAGCATCGACTATAGCTGAACCAATCTATGGCTATGACCCACAAACGGAAAAAGAAACCGACTTTAAAAATCTCGATGCGATTGCCGTTATGGCCGTTGATAACTTGCCTTGTGAACTTCCAAGAGATGCCAGTGAAGGTTTTGGCGAGGCATTTGTGAAAAATGTCATTCCTGCCTTTTTCAACAACGATAAGGATGGGGTACTACAACGGGCACGCATGACCCAAAGCGGTAAGCTAACCGAAAGGTATAGTTATTTAAAGGATTTTGTGTCCTAGATTAATTGCTGGGATTAAAAGTCCATGTGACTACAGGTTGTATTTTTGGGGCAACAAAACAACCTAAGGCTCTTAGTTTTAGGTCTACCGCAGATTTTCGCTCGAGTGTTTTTAAATGAAGCATTTTTGTTTCACCCGCTGAAATTTCGAAAACTGGGGAGCTATCATAAAAAGTATAGGCGGATTCATTTTGAAACAATAGGTCGCTGCTGGTTATGTTGGTCAGTTCAATTTCCAATACATTACTATTTCCTGCATAAGTGGCGCTTTCTACTTTAAGGCTTGCTTGCAATAAAGGTGCCAAAAATTCTTCCCTACCTACCATTAAATCATTGTAAACGGCCACGGTTCTTCCGGCGAATAGCGCTTCTTTTACGGAAGGGATGCTTTTCTCCTTGGTAAATACCAAGGTAATGGGTCGGTGGTTTCCTTTCTCGGTATAATCCCAATCAATGAGACCATGAACGTCGCTCGTACCCATGATGGTCAGGTTATTCTCCAAAGCCAAGGCCAAGGATTCCTCGGCGTAGTCCGTCATATTGATTACTTCGATACCGTGTAGCTCTCCTTTATTAATTCTTTCCTTTTGAAATTCGCTCAGTATAGGATTTCCATCAGGGTTTTGGGCATACCAGGCCGGATGGTTCCAGAATACAAAAGCATTCTGTTTTTTTGCTTCGGCGAAAGCATTTTCTGCTTTATCCTGTAGTATGGGGTTGGCATCTTCTATAAAAACCGCATTGTTATGTCCCATCGGGGCATCTCGGGTAATTTCTGAACCATGGACAATCAGAAGGTCATGGTCTTTGGCTTCCTGTAAAGCGATTTTATAAGAGCGGTTTCTATCTGGGTGGGGAATATCTTTGGAATGAGGTTGATATTCCAAATGCTCCGTAAGCGAAATAACATCCAGGTTATCTCGAAGGGCTTCTTGTACCCTAATATTAGGCCAAACATTTCCATCAGAAAAAACGGTATGCATATGTAAATCGGTCTTAATACTCTTATATCCAGGTATATCCGGGAAGGTCAAGGGTCTTGAGCTCCGGTGTGAATGTTCTTGACCAACTGCGGTAATGGTTGTTAATATTAAAACGAGGACTATTAGGTTTTTCATGATCGGTATTTTTTCAAATGTATGAATATGAGCTTATTTCGTGAACGGCTAGCCATTTATTTTACATTAAAAAATCTTTAATTTATCAAAGAAACCCCAACTCCAAAAGTGGTTTGCCTGTGGTTGTAGTCAATAAGGCTTTCACCATACCCGTCAAAAATTTGAATGTGGGCACTAAAATTTTTAACAATTGGAAAGGAATAGTTCAATTGTATGCTGCCCCTACTTTTATCGCCAAACCGCAGTGAGTGCCTAGCTATGGCGTAGAAGCGCTGCCTGCCCCAATCATAGGTGACTTTGGCCTCGGCTCTTCCTATATAGTCCATAATTTGGGGATTATCATCATTACTACCGCCCAACCTGATCCAATTTTTGAGCATGATTTGCAAGGGGCCACGATCAAATCCAGCATGAACGCTAAATCGGTTCCAACTTCTGGAAAGCGGGTCGGACCTACCGTTGGATTCGTGTACAAATGCAGCTCCCGCCATTCTTCCCGTAAAACCCAACACCTTAAAGTTCAATGGGAAATTTAGGATTATTTCTGGCTGGTAGTTCGTTTCCCTGAAAGGTCTGGAAAGTTCTTTGTTGTATAGTTGCCAATAGGCCCGTTGTGAAAACGCTGCCCAAACATCGGCCTTACCCCAAAGTGCCTTGTAAAAAACTTTGGTTTTCAAACTTAGCTGAAATTTGGCCTCCACTACATCAAGTTCTACGGGTTCTGATAAAAAATTGTTCCTTTCCTCGCTACTGGGAAACTTATTGGTGTTCGTGGAAAATTTGCCCACCGTAAAATATACAGGCTCGTAAGAGGTAATAATAAAGGTGCCTCTGTGGTATTCTTCCTTCAATTCCCACATTTCAGACAGGGTTTTACTATTTTTAAAAATCCAATCCTTTTCCTCATTGTTCTGCGCAAAACAAGAAATGGAAAATTGAAAAATTGTAAGAATAAAAATTAGTGTAGCATATTTTTTTGGCATGTTCATTTCTTGAAAGGTGTAAAACTATATATTTGAATCCCGTCCCCATAACTTACACTGAAAATATACTGCTTCAATTAAAAATTGATTTTTATGAACCCAGCTGAGAATTACATATTCAGTCAACCTGAGCCCTACAGGAGTATTTTGATGCATTTGCAACTGGTTATTGAAAAAACGCTTCCTGAGGTTTCTCTAAAATACAAATGGAATATTCCTTGTTTCTATGTTGACAAGTCTCCCATTTGCTATTTGAACGCATCCCATAAAAAACAATTCGTGGATATCGCTTTTTGGAACTCTGCACATTTGACCAAACATTTGGATAAAATGGTCTCTGAAAAGCGAAAAGTAGTACGTTCGTTGCGTTTTGCCTCCCTCGAGGAAATTGATGACAAGGTTTTGACCGAAGTTTTGGAAGATGCCTATTTGGTCAGAAAAAATGGGTTTTACAAACGATAGCACTTCAAGTTTTTGTCCCTGCAAGGGTCTTGTTTGCTTTTCTTTTCAATTTGAAAAAAGCAATCCAAAGTGATACCCCTCCAAGAACCAACCACAATAAATCTACCAAAAGAATATGTTGGCATCCATTTTTATAGGCGACCCAAAACCAGTTACCCGTCATCATGCCATCTACTATAGGAATCAGGAGTCCTAAAATCCCTCCGGAAATTAAAGTCCATCTATTGGTAAAGATATTGTCGTTCTTGATTATAAAAATGATGGACAAGAGGAGCCACCCAATAAAATAGGTGTTACTTATGAACAGTTTTCCATCGGTAGGTTGAAAAATCTTTACCAGTATAAATTGCAAGGCCGTTATGGGATACATGGTCAGACAAATGGATAAATAAACTCTGACAACGTTGGTATTGAAACGTCTTCTTTTTTCTGGAACATGTTTTTTATCGCGGGCCACCAACCAAATCATGATACCCGAAATAATCACAAAACAGGATATAATTCCTAGGACGAACGAAATAAGCCTTAAACCTAGCCCCCCATAATCCCCTAGGTGTAAACGGAACAAGGTATTTTTTACCCCATCCAAATAGGAACTGGTTTCCAAGGGATTTTTTTGCGCTACCAAGCTATTGTCAGATACCTTATAAACAGCATTGCCCATACCATTGAATTTTGAGTAATACTCCAAATGCCCGCTTATTGAGACATGCATATTGGCATCATTATAATTGAAGATGTGGGCTTCTGTTACGTTAAACCCTGGCCATTTTTGTTTTGCCCGTAGTATATAACTATTAATGTTGATAGGTACTTCCAGAGGTTTTCCGGAGTATTCAAAAATGGGATGGCTGTATTCCAGGTCCTCAAATAATTGGGTTTGATTACCATCATACAAAGCCAGAACGGTAGGAGCCACCAATAGAGCTTTTAGTAGAAAAAATGCGCCGGTAAGGGCATACACAAATTGAAAAGGAAAACCTATTACCCCCAATGCCGTATGGGCATCGGTCCATAGCGTCTTTAGTTTTTGCCAAGGTCTAAAAACATAAAAATTAGATACCATTTTGTTCCAGTGTACAACAATGCCCGTAAAGATGGCAAATAAAAAAAAGAAGGCTACAAAACCGGAAAGGTAACGCCCGTATGGATAAGGAATCTGGTCCAAGAAATGTAATCGGTATAGAAATTCGCCAAGGCTATAATTTTCCTGATAGCTACCCTTTGAGCCATCTTGGGTATCATAATAAAAAAAAGTGCCCTGCTTGTCCGCATTCCGAGCATCGGGATGTTTGGAACTACTTATGTTCACATTAATATTTCGTTCGTTGAAATAATGTGAAATCTCGATGTCCCTCCCGTCCAAATTATAATCTTCACCAAGATTTTTCAATACACCATCAACATCATTGGGAATTTGATCTTGTACTGTAATTTTATGACCACGTTCCCAATTGGCTATTTCATCCCTAAAAAATGAAAATGACCCCGCAAAAAAAATAACGTATAACGCCACGCTGATAACAATACCACTTACCGTATGCAAATGGAAAAGGATATTATAGGTTCTTTTTTCCATGATTAAGGTATGGGATTTAAGGATTTACCATAGTATATGATAATCAAGAGTAATACAGAGATCAATAGATATATGGTCCAGACCTTCCATCCGTTTTTTGCCAGAAAAGTGAAAATCATTAAAACAGCCCATAGTATAAACGCGGAATAGGTGCTGGTAATGATTAAGGTAACATGGTCAGACCAGCTCGCAATGGCCAAGTGCAATAGGATGGTGACCATAAAACTACCGAGTATGGCCGCGGTTATTTTGGAAAATCGGGACCAAAAATTGGTGTTGAGGTATTTAGGATGTGCCGGCATATCAAGAAATTAAATATTGAAAGAGCAAAAAGAGCAACAACCCCGTAACTAAGCTCAAATAGTTAAGCAAGCGCAGTGGTTGAAGGATGATGATGATGGAACCTACGGTCATTAAAACGATGATAAAGGTAAATAGCCCCGTACCCCATCCCCAAAGAAAAATAGAGGTTGAGGCTGCACTTAATAGTGAAGTAACACCGATAGAATTGGAGATTAGGTTGTTTTCGTAGCACCATTCCTCAAAACCGAAGTTATTGGCGATGACCATACGTTTAGAAGTTGCATAGCACAGGTAAAACCCGATAAACGCTAGAGTGAAAATAAAAGTGTACATAGGCTATTTAGTAATGCAATAGGTGGCACAATGCCAGATAAATTCATAGTCTTTCCCTTTAAAGCGTCCGGGTACCCGTTCCTCAAAAGTTGTTTCCATGGTATATTTTGTTTTCCATGGAAGATCGAACGTCACCACACCATTACCGTCCGTTTCCAAGGTTTTGGTCCAAAGATCACTGACAAAGATTTTAAACTCGTTTTTGGGCAAGGGTTTGCCCTTGAATACAACCTGAAGTTTTATATCGTCTCCTTCATGCTGTAATTCCCTTATGGCAATACCCTCTTCGTTAATAATGGCGGTATTTCCGTCGGAGTTGCCAACCTGGACTTTTGTAGTGGAATGATAATGGGTTTTAAAGATTCCAAAATCCCATTGGGTGTAATCCAGAACTTCAATTTCATTATTGTTGAGAACCACCGTGTAGGTGCCGTTTATTGTAGGAGTGAAATGTCCAACATAGTAGGTGTTGGAAGCTTTGGTGTCTATATAAGTTTTGGTTCCGTCCGGGCCTACGACCCAAATATCGAATTTTGCAACGGAAGGGAAATTCTCCCCTTGGACCTTTTCTATAACACCATACGTGTATTCCCCATAATGTACGCGTACTTCCTGTCGTTTTCCCAAAGTTCCCGTTCTGTCGGTTTCTAGCCATAAATAATGGGCAAAGGTGGGGGCAATTGTGAATAGTATTAAAAATAGGGTAATCGATATTTTTTTCATTTTTTAAAATTTTGATTCGCCCCCAACTTTTGGCCGAGGGCAAATCGGTTTAACTAACAAAACACTAAAGACTTGTACTCCAAACCATTTTTTAAAAGGTGTATGCTACGGTCAATCTTCCGTTGATTCCAGGTTCTGATTGCCAGTATAGGTAAGAACCATAGTTGGCACCGGAATAGAGATATTCGTCCAAAATATTGTTGATGTTCAGCTGAACCCTAAAATTGCTGTTTCTCCAAGAAAGGGCTCCGTCCATTCTAAAGTAGTCCGGTAGGTCGGATTGGTTGTCGGCGGCCCAAGCCCAAGTAGACCTATCTACTTGGTATTGATAGCCCAAGGAAACACCAAAACCTTTCAATACCGAAGTTTGGCCAAAGTTATAGTTGAGCCAACCATTGGTCACATGTTTGGCGTGGCCAGCTACTCTGGTTCCAACAAGGTCTGGATTAGGGTCTTCCGTTACTTCCACATTGGTAATGGCATAATTGAGAACTACGTTGAACTCTGGTGTAACCTGACCTTGGAGGTCAAATTCTATACCCTTGGACTGAACTTCACCCAAGTACATGGAAAAGTTTGGGTTGGAGGGATCCGTGGTCAAAATATTTTCTTTGGTGATTTGATATACCCCTAACGAAGTTCTTAAACGACCTCCGAAGAATGTCTTTTTTATCCCCCCCTCAATATCGTTGGCATCCACAGGGTCGTTCAGAGGCTGCATGTCCACACTCATTCCTGCTTGTGGCAAGAAGGATTGATCATATAGCCCATAAACGGTCAAATCAGGTAGGATGTCCACGCTCAAACCAATACGGGGCGTAAGAACATCATCGTTTTCAGTTTTGCCTTGCGTGTGCAAGTTGGTATAACGTCCGGCCAAGGTCAAACGAATTTTGTCTTCCAAAAAGCCAATTTCATCCTGTAGGTAGTATCCCCTTAGTGTGTTTGCGCTATACGGAGTTCCACCATTTCGATGTTGAACGTTCACGGAACGATCAAACTCTGGGAATTCAACACCATATTCAGGATTGTATATGTTGAATGGGACAGCGGTATCCACGGGAAGTGTAACCGAGAAATCGGCCCAATAGGATTTTTCACTAAAATCGAAGCCTCCCAATATTTTATGGGAAACTGCGCCAGTATTAAAGGCACCGTTGATATATAATTGCGCATATTTACCGACGGATAGGGCATCCCATTGCGAGATTGTTCTAATAGCATCCCCGGTAGCACTGTCGAGTCCACCGATCCATGCAGAGTTACCAACTTGATCATATCTTAGATATGCCATTTGACCTTCGACGCTCCAATTATCGATGAACTCGTGTTTGGCATTCAGGAAGAAAGTAACTTCTTGAATGTCGGTTTTAGGATAGTTGGTGTCAACAAAATTGAAATCACGGGGAAGGCTGGCGTAACCATCTTCCACAGGTGCAAAAATATAGGCCGAACCGAGGAACGATTCTGCATCCTGCAAATTCATTTCTGCGGTGACGGAGGTTTTTTCGCTGAATTTGTAGGTTAGGGCAGGAGCAATACCAAATCTATCTGTTTGTTCATTGCCTCTGTGGCTATCCGTTGTTTGGTACATGGCATTGAAACGATATAGTAATTTTCCGTTATCGGATGCCTTACCACCTACATCCACCGTACCACGATAAAAATCAAAACTTCCTATCATGAAGGATGCATTGGCAATAAAATCTTCCGTAGGTTTTTTAGTAACTACATTATAAAAACCACCAGGTTCACCAGCGGACATCATAAAACCTGCGGGACCTTTTACAAATTCAATACGTTCCACCGTATTCATGTCTTCGGCCAATGGTCCCCAACTGTCCTGCACGTTTACTCCGTTTCTAAAAGCGGGTAAACGAAAACCACGCATATTGATTCTGGCAAATTGACCCCAGTGCTCCAACATGGTGACTCCACTTACGTTTCTGGTGAGGCCATCCATAATGGTGGTTACCTGTTGGTCTTGTAACAGTTCGTTGCTGATGACCTGAATGTTTTGTGGGAGCTTTACCAGTTCCGTTTTTAATCGTAAGGATTGGGATGGTTCTCGTTGCACGTACTTGTTTTGATGGCCTTCCACGGTAACTTCATTAAGTTGTTCCTGGGTTTCTATGAGTACAATAGTACCGAGCTCTGTCTTTTCGTTGGCCTTTATGAGTACGGACACTTCTTTTTTTGAAAAGCCCAAGGAAGATAGTCTAAGAGTATAGTTTCCGGGGCGTAAGTTTTCTATGGTAAAGTATCCTTGGATGTTGGACATTGTTCCTTTGTTCGAACCCTTGACCATTATATTGGCGTCCGAAATAGGGGAATTAGAAGTTGTCATGACCCGGCCATTTAAGCTACCTGTTTGGGCAGAAATTGTTGCTGCACAGATTATAAAAAGAAATAAAGTGTAAAAAATTTTCATTTATTAATAGTTATTTTTAATTAGTCTAAATAAGTTTGATGCGAAAATAATAAGACATTGGTAATGTGAACGGACGGAAAATGGTAAAAAAAAGACGCGATAATACAACGGTTCAAGCGGTGGAGACAAGGCTTGACCATATACTCCTAACTGAATTATTGAGCAATCCGATGGAGAAGTATGAGGACAAGGATTATTCCTTTACATCCTATGGCCTTAGGGAAGAATTTGGTGCAGGGCAGGTTTTACAGGCTTCAATGGATGACGTTATGATTACCCTGAACTCTTTTGAACTGAAAGAAGATGTCCTCTTTAAAAGAAGGATTGCCGAGGACTTTATTCAGCTATCCTTTTTAATGGAAGGTGAAAAGGTGGTTAGCTTAAAAGGGAAGGAGTTTTTTTTGGAAAGCGGTGATTCCTATCTGGTTAATGTAAGACCGTTAGACAGTGAATTTAAAATTTTGGGTAATACCCCTTATAAGGAAATAAGAATTAGGTTTTCAAGTTCATTTCTGTCCAATCACGGATTTACGAAGGATTACAGGTTCAAGGAACTCGTGGATGACAATCTAGTTTTACCTATTACGGATAAAGTTATGTTGGTTCTGGATGCTTTGGTCAACTATAATTTTAATGAGGGCGCAGCCCGTATTTATTTAATGGCAAAAGTGTTGGAGCTACTGGCGCTTCAGATATCTTACTACAAGTCGGGCGTTTTTACCCGTGTTTCTTCGAAAGGACACCAGAACCTCAAAAAATTATCCCACGTGAAGAAAATGATTGGTGATAATTTACATTTGAATTTATCCCTTTCCGCACTTTCCAAGGAAATTGGAATGAATAAAACGAATTTGAATCGGGAATTCTTGCGTGTTTTTGGCATGACCATCCATCAATATAGTTTGGAGCGGAAAATGAAACAGGCCAAGTATCTACTTCTAAATACGGACATTCCAATCTATCAAATTGCAGAGGAAGTTGGTTACAAAAACGCAACACACTTTTCAGCTGCATTCAAAAGGGAAATAGGAAAGACCCCAAAAAAATTCAGGGTTAATGGCTAGTTTAGTGGGGAAATTAGCATTGATTTATTGGTCCAAAGAATTTATGGTCTGTCTCAGTTGTGTCAAATCCGTCAGCAACTTTTCCATTAATTTCAAGTCGAGCATATTGGCACCGTCACTTTTGGCATTGGTGCAATCAAAATGAGTCTCAATAAAAAGTCCGTCCACTCCAGCTGCAATTCCAGCACGCGCCATAGTGCCTATTAAAGCCGGCCTTCCACCGGTAACTCCTGAGGATTGATTCGGTTGTTGTAGCGAATGTGTAACATCTAAAACTACGGGGGCATATTGTTTCATTGTGGGCACCCCCCTAAAGTCGACAATCATGTCTTGATATCCGAACATGGTTCCCCGATCAGTAATAATGGCCTGTGGATTCCCGGTTTCCGTTACTTTGTTAACGGCATGTTTCATACTTTCAGGACTCATGAATTGCCCTTTTTTTATATTGACCGTTTTTCCGGTTTCCGCTGCAGCCACGACCAAATCTGTTTGTCTGGCCAAAAAGGCCGGTATTTGTAAAACGTCTACATATTCTGCAGCCATGGTGGCATCTTGTTCCGTATGGATATCGGTTATGGTGGGTATTCCAAAAGTTTCGGATACTTTTCTAAGAATTTTCAGGGCCTTTTCATCCCCAATTCCGGTAAAGGAATCCAAGCGACTTCGATTGGCCTTTTTAAAACTACCCTTGAAAACATAGGGTATTTTCAATTGCTCTGAAAGCGAAACGATATGCTCCGCTATACGCATCGCCATTTCTTCACCCTCAATAGCACAAGGACCTGAAAGCAGAAAAAAATTATCGGAATCGGTATGTTTTATTTGGGGAATCTTGGTCAAGTCCATTTTATAAATTTTTCATAAAGATAGTATTATTCAATGGTATTGTTTTTAGTTTTAGTCGCAACAACCATCAATCAACATGAAAAAAATATTCTTTCTCCTCATTGTTTTTGTAGGCTTAGATGCACAGGCACAGATTAACGGGGTTACCGAAAAAGGCTTTGGGATCGTAAACCTGGAACGTCATCAATTTAAATTCGATTTACTGTCTCCTGGAATTTCCTATGAACTAGGGCTCTTTAAAAATGTGAGTGCTTCTGGCGGTTTGGGATTTGGTTATGCGACCTATGAAGAAGGGTATGCCGTTGGACTCACCTTGCATACAAGGGTGCGCTACTATCACAATTTTAACAGAAGAAAAAGGATGAATAAAAATGTCTCCGGTAATTCTGGAAATTACATTGCCGCGGCTCGCAGCATTTTTTTCTCTCAAGTACGTTTAGCGACCAATATAGACGGCCCCGATGATTTTAACCTAGGAGTTTATGGAGTCACCTACGGAATTCAAAGAACGTATGAAAATGGCTTTAACTTTAATGCGGAATTGGGTGCGGGCTATTATCGCGGTGACGGCGTTCCTTCCGGTTACGGACCGCTCATCAATTTTACATTTGGTTGGGTGGCTACAAATAGGAAGTCAAGGAAGCCGACTTTTGATTAGAGCATTATTTTTTTAATGAACATGCGTGGGGTTCTTGACGAGCTTTTCAAAAAATATATCTTAATGATAAGCTCACGGCAAGACTAGCCTTCAACGATACCTTGGAGCGAAACAACTCAATTTGGTGACCTTTTTATTGATGCTAGGGGCGGTAGTGATAGTAGACAGGTCGCATTCAGTATAACCTATGATTTTGGCAGTGAAGAGATTAAAAAAACCGGAAATAGAAAGACTGGATTGGAGGATGAAAATGATAGAATAGGAAATTGATTTTTAATTGAAATTGGTACGGAATTTGCTATAGAATCCTGACACAATTTTAATCCAAAATTCATCTATGAAAAAACACCTTTTTGCTTGTCTTTTTATTTCTTTTCTTTCACTTTCCGCCCAGTCCAACAAGAATGTTGAGGATGGGCTTTTTAGGATAAACGCCTTATCACCCGGTGTTTCCTATGAACTTGGCGCGGGTAAGAATAGCACTTTTAACTTTGAGGCATCGGTAATCCCCGTAACTCAGACTTACGCAGGTGGTGATTTTGATTGGGCCTTATTTCCTGTACTAGGGGCTGAATTTCGATATTTCACAAATATGGAAAGAAGAATTGCAAAAGAAAAAAATATTTCAGGCAACAGTGGAAATTATGTTTCATTTTTAAATCATGCGTTCATAACAGCTCCTATACTGGGTAATATTGAATACGATATACCTATTGCCTATTTAGGTGCCGTTATATATGGTTTTCAACGCACTTACCCAAAGGGCTTTTACTTTGGCATTGCAGGAGGTCCTGGTTTTTTCACCGGAGATTATAATCCCTCTGCTACTATTTATCTGGATGGTCGAATAGGTTGGGTAATTGGCAAAAAAAAAGAACTAAATTAAAATAAACATAAGATGAAAAACGCACTATCGTTCATCTTGCTTTTGAGTATCACTTCCTCTATTGCCCAACTTGACAATAATGTTGAAGATCATCAACTTCAATTAAGTCTACCAATGCCCGGAATACTTTATGAAAAGGGAATAGCAAAAAATGCCACGCTGAGCATGGAGGCAATTGCCGGGCTCAATTTAAGGGGATGTACCGGTTGCGAAACGCAATTTGGGGTCTATCCCATTATAAGAGGTCAATACAGGTATTACTATAACATGGATAGGAGGCTTGATAAAGGAAAGAATATTTCCGGTAATTCCGGCAACTATTTGGGAGGGCTGCTTTTGTACCAAGATGGTAATGCTCTAATTGGTAATTGGGATACAAACTCTGTACTTGCCATTGGTCCTGTATATGGCCTACAACGTACTTATAGGCGTGGATTCTTTTATCGTTTGGAAACTGGAGTCGCTTATTTTGAAGATGATTTTAATAGCGGGGTAACCTTGATTCTTGCGGCAAGGCTAGGTTGGATTATTCGAAAGAGAAGGTAAAATAAACCACTCAAAATCAATAAGATAAAAATAACATATGTTTAAGTGTAGCTAAAGAAAATAAAACTATCTTTGCGCGCTTAAAATAGACCTCATGTCCAACACAAAGAATATTGCAATAATTGCACACGTTGACCACGGTAAAACTACCTTGGTGGATAAAATAATGTATCACTGTAGCCTTTTTCGCGAAAACGAGAATACAGGCGACCTTATTCTGGATAATAACGATTTGGAACGGGAACGTGGTATTACCATTACCTCCAAAAATGTTTCTGTAGTGTATAAGGATACCAAAATCAATATCATAGATACTCCCGGTCACGCCGATTTTGGTGGGGAAGTAGAAAGGGTGTTGAACATGGCAGATGGGGTTTTGTTGTTGGTCGATGCTTTTGAAGGACCTATGCCGCAAACACGGTTTGTACTTCAAAAGGCCATTGATTTAGGATTAAAACCATGTGTGGTCATCAATAAGGTGGATAAAGAAAACTGCACACCAGAGGAAGTTCATGAGAAGGTCTTTGATTTAATGTTCGAGTTGGGTGCCGAAGAATGGCAATTAGATTTTCCAACGGTCTATGGTTCTGCAAAGAACAATTGGATGAGTGAGGATTGGCAAAATCAAACCGAGAATATTGAGCCTTTGTTGGATATGGTTATTGAACATGTACCTACTTTTGAACCGAAGGAGGGAAATACACAAATGTTGATTACTTCTTTGGATTTTTCCTCGTTTACAGGAAGAATTGCAATTGGAAGACTGCAACGTGGTACTTTAAAGGAAGGTCAGCCAATATCATTGGTCAAAAGAAACGGCAGTATAGTAAAATCCAAAATCAAGGAGCTTTTTGTATTCGAAGGCCTAGGCCGTAAGAAAGTGGACTCAGTAGAAGCTGGCGATATTTGTGCCTTGGTTGGTGTTGAAGGATTTGAAATCGGGGACACCGTAGCGGATTTTGAAAATCCTGAAGGATTAAAGACGATAGCCATTGACGAACCTACCATGAGTATGTTATTTACAATAAACGATAGTCCGTTTTTTGGGAAGGACGGTAAGTTTGTAACCTCTAGACATATTAAAGAACGTTTAGAACGTGAATTGGAAAAGAATTTGGCCTTACGTGTCAATGAAACCGATAGTGCCGATAAATTCTTGGTTTTTGGCCGTGGCGTATTACACCTTTCCGTATTAATTGAGACCATGAGGAGAGAAGGGTATGAATTACAGATTGGCCAGCCACAGGTTATTATCAAAGAGATCGATGGTGTAAAGTGCGAACCTATAGAGTTTTTAACCATCGATTTGCCAGAGGAGGTATCCGGAAAAGCTGTGGAAATGGTATCTATACGTAAAGGGGAGATGACCAGTATGGAAGCTAGAGGCGATAGAATGGTGTGCGAATTCCAAATTCCTTCCAGAGGAATTATAGGATTAAGAAATCAACTTTTGACTGCAACAGCTGGTGAGGCCATCATGGCACACCGATTTTTGGAGTACCAACCTATGAAAGGCGATATACCCCAACGTCAGAACGGTTCCTTAGTTTCCATGGAAATGGGTAAAGCTATTCCCTATTCCATAGATAAATTACAGGATAGAGGTAAGTTCTTCGTAGATCCAGGAGAGGATATTTATGAAGGCCAGGTTATTGGTGAAAACTCTAGGGGAGACGATATGACGGTAAACATTACCAAGACTAAAAAACTTTCGAATGTTCGTTCATCTGGTGCGGATGATAAGGCGAAAATAGTTCCGGCTATTAAATTTTCCTTGGAAGAGGCCTTGGAATATATCCAAAAGGACGAATATGTTGAGGTAACACCCAAACATTTACGCTTGCGTAAAATATACCTTACCGAAAATGATCGGAAACGTAACAAAATAGCTTAACAAAAAGCCTCGAATTATTCGGGGCTTTTTTATTATATGTCAGTTCATTTTCAATAATAATACTTTTATTAAAATTTGGACTAATCTGATCATCTCAGTAAAAAGTCAATTTCTGAAATGTTAATTTTTTTATAGGTTTTTTCTTATTTACGGATATAAACACGACTATTAATATCAGTTTCGTAATAATTTTTTCTTTACTTGTTTTGTTTAATCCTTCCTTATTTTTTTTTCTAATTTAAAGTTTCTTAAGTACGTAAACTAACAAACAACTTAACAAGGACTAAAATGCAATTGAAAGGAAAAAGAGTGCTCATTACTGGGGGTACAAGGGGAATTGGTAAATGCATGGTAAAAGAATTAATTAATGAGGGGGTTACTCACTTGGCCATTATTGCGAGGGATAAAAAAAGTTTAAAAGAACTGTCGGAGTCTTACCCTGAAGTTAAGTTTCTTCGTATCTCGGGCGATGTGGGAAATATCGACGTTCTTAGGGAGGCCGCAGCGCGGATAGAGGATAAATGGGGATATTTAGATGTGTTGATCAATAATGCCGGTATAGTTTCCGCCGGTCCTATGGAGGAATTGCCCGATGAAGAGATTTATGATCAAGTAGCCGTTAATTATACGGCAATATTATTATTGACCAAGTACTGTATTCCATTATTAAAGTCTTCGGAAGAAGGTTCGATTCTAAATATTTCTTCGGGACTTGGATTAATAGGAATGCCCTTCTATGCGGTGTATGGAAGTACCAAAGCCGCAATTCGTCAGTTTTCAGATTCCATGAGAAGGGAGCTGGCACCTTTTAACGTTTCGGTCACTTGTTCTTATCCCACTGCTACGGATACGGATATGATGCAAAAGTTTGAAGGTATGGAAATGGATTCGCCAGAGTTAGTTGCCAAACGTTCCCTTGAAGGCTTGATGAACAAAGAGCTTCATGTGGTTTTTGGAGGTGAAGAAAGGGAAAAAGATAGCAAGCTGAACTTTATGGAACCTAGCAAATATGACAATAAAGTTACTCAAATTTACGAGCAGTTTAAGGAATCAAGTGCAGGGCATAAGGCCATGTAGGAAACGGCACACTTATTTATAAAATTAAAAAAAAGAACCTAAACCTTTGGTGCTTTATGCAAACTTGCAGCTGCAGCTCCAATAATACCGGCCTGATTTCGTAATTCCGCAGGTATAACAGGAGTCTCTATTTTTATTTTTTTCTTGAATTCATCGAAGTCCTTGGAAGCACCGCCTCCAAGTATAATTAAATCCGGGGAAATGATAAGCTCTACGTATTCCAAGAAAGTATTAAATCGCTTTCCCCATTTTTTATAGGAAAGTCCTTCTCTGTCTTTGGCACTTCCTGCGGCCCAGAGCTCAATTTTCTTATATTTTTTATAGGGTATTTGCCCTAATTCAAAATTAGGAATCAGTTTGCCGTCAAGAAAAGCTCCGCTGCCCAATCCTGTTCCTATCGTAATCATAACAACAAATCCTTTTTTTCCTTTACCCACTCCATAATTCATGGTAGCATATCCCGCTGCATCGGCGTCGTTTATTACCGTAAAGTCCAAACCTGTTTTTTTCTCCAAAAGTTCCTCTACATTGACACCCAGCCAACTTGGGTCCAAATTACCTGGTGACTTGCAAACCCCTTTTTTTATAATGGTAGGGAAGCCGCAACCTACTTTGCCTTTGTAGTCGAAATGCTTTATTATTTCAGCAATTACATCCGACATGGCATCCGGTGTTCTGGGTTTTGGTGTGGGAATGCGAAATCTATCCGATAACATTTCACCCGTTTCCGAGTCTACCAATGCACCTTTTATACCAGAGCCACCAACATCAATACCAAGTAAAGTCATTTTGAAATTTTAAAAGAGATAACAAAGAAACAAAAAAGATTTCTTTCCATAAATTTTGTGTTTGGCTATCGCATGTAAGCTACACCTAGAAAGGGTAGAAAATAAAAAAAGGACCTAAGTCCTTTTCATGGAGAAATATAATTTTTATTACAGCATTTTTAAGCTTACAATGGTATTATATTCCATTTCATCTTCCTCTCCCATTTCCGAAGTAAAGGTGATACTGAATAATTTTCCGATTAGTGCTTCATCCATTAAATCATTAGCTTCGGAGGCTTCTTCGGTAATATCATGGAATTCATAGGATTCTCCATCTTCACTGGTGAAATAGTAAATACCGTCTTCATACCTATCATAGGTTCCAGTTACCTTTATTGTTTCCTGTGTTAAAACACTAGTTCCACTGGAGAATATCATAATAAGACTAATTAAGATTGCTTTCATTTTTAATATTTTAGTTTATTTTTCATTATTTTTTCGCGATTTCCTTTTCGTTGAATCAAGCTGGAAAAGCACCACAAATTAAATTAATTTTCTTGTATAAATTGCTTTTTTTTATAGTAATTTTTCTTTCTTCTATTCTGTTTTAAATAGTTGTTTTTCAGTAATGTATAACAATGAGTGATGTCCTCTTTCCTCAATGCTAAAAAACAACTTTTAAAAGTAAATTCAACTATTGAAATAAATGATAACAGGTTAGTTATTAAATTTTTTGACCTGCTTTGAAATGAAATTAAGTTTCTCTTAATTTTTAAGCTTTATCAAGATTGATTTAAATAAGTGCTGAAGTATTAGTTTGTTAAAAAATGCTCCTTAATTTAACGAAGAGAATAAAAGAAAAGGGACTGCAGTTGTAAAACTGTAATAGTATTCCTGTGCTCCCTTAATTGAATAAATATATCTTATTTTTAAATTTATTTTGATTTGAAATGAGGAACTAAGCCCAGTTTTATAGAGATATAAAGAAGAGTAAATTTTGAAATTGAGTAAATTAAGGATACGGTTTTATGTCGCATAAAAATGCAGAAGAACAGCGTTTGGCTGTGGAGGATAATTATAAGAATTGGAAGCGATGGGGACCTTATCTCGCAGAACGTCAGTGGGGAACGGTTAGGGAAGATTATAGTGTTGATGGACAGGCATGGAACTTTGTGAATCATGATAAAGCACGTAGTAATGCTTACAGGTGGGGTGAGGAAGGTATAGGGGGATTTTGTGATTCACGGGAAATTTTATGCTTGGCTCCAGCTTTTTGGAACGGCAAGGATACCATTTTGAAGGAGCGATTATTTGGGTTAACAAATAACGAAGGTAATCATGGTGAGGATGTAAAAGAATTGTATTTTCATCAGGTTTCCACACCTACACATTCCTATGCAAAATATCTTTATAAATATCCACAGAAAAAGTTTCCGTATTCCGACCTAGCAAAGAAAAATAAATCCCGAAGTCGGGAAGAGCCCGAGTATGAAATTTTAGACACCAAGGCTTTTAGGAACAATACATATTTTGATTGTTTTATTGAATATGCCAAAGCGGATGTCGGGGATATATTAATGAAAATCAGTGTTGTAAATAGAGCTTCTAAAAAGGCAACGATACATGTACTTCCCCATTTATGGTTTCGGAATTTCTGGAAGCACAACGCACGTTTTGAGAGACCAAATATGAAGGCTATTTCGGACGATTGTGTACAATCCAGAAGCATTAGGAATGGGCGTTATTACCTTTATCATCAAAAAGGCAAGCAACTGTTTTGTGAAAATGAGACCAATAACAAACGCATCTATAATGTGGATAATGAGGTATCCTATGTTAAGGATGGTATAAACGATCATGTAGTCAATGGGTTGGATACGGTGAATCCTGAAAAAAATGGTTCTAAGTTTGCCATTTGGCACAAGCTTACCCTAAAACCAGGCGAAGAAAAATCCATTAAAGTTCGATTGAGCAAAAAAAAATTAAAAAACCCTTGGTCAGAGTTTGATTCAATTTTCAATAATCGTACTAGGGAATGTGAAGAATTTTACAACGATATTCTTTCTAAAAAAAACCTCCCAAAAGCCCATAAAGACATTGCGGAAAAGGCTTTTTCAGGTTTACTTTGGACCAAGCAATTCTATTATTACGATGTTTATAAATGGCTTTTTGGAGGTACAGGTGAGCCTAGACCATATAGGGAGGATGCACGGAATTTCAATTGGCAACATTTAACCAATCGGCATGTGATTTCTATGCCGGATAAGTGGGAGTATCCTTGGTATGCCGCCTGGGACCTTGCTTTTCATATGGCCTCATTTGTGGAAGTGGACCCTTATTTTGCCAAAGAACAATTATTGTTGATGTTGAAGGAAAGCTATATGCACCCCAATGGTCAAATTCCTGCGTATGAGTGGAATTTTAGTGATGTTAATCCTCCAGTTCATTCATGGGCTGTTTGGAATGTTTATGAAAAGGACAAAAAGCATAAGGGCCTAGGGGATACTGAATTTTTGGAGAAGGCTTTCCAAAAGTTGTTAATAAATTTTACGTGGTGGGTCAATCAAAAAGATAAAAACGGAATCAATCTATTTGAAGGTGGATTCCTAGGTTTGGATAATATTGGTGTCTTTGACCGTAATCACATGCCTCCAGGAATTACCAGAATGCAGCAAGCAGATGCGACTAGCTGGATGGCTATGTTTACATTGAATATGCTGCGTATGAGCTTAGAGCTATCTAAGGAAAATAAATCCTATGAAGATTTGGTTGCAAAATTTTTCAGGCACTTTTTAAACATTGCCTGGGCTATGCATCATATTGGGAAAAAGGATATTTCCTTATGGGACGATGAGGACAATTTCTACTACGATGTAGTAGAGATGGATAGTGGTATGACCAATCGATTAAAGGTAAGGTCTTTAGTAGGGATTATTCCATTGTTTGCTGTAGAGGTAATCCATAAGGACCTTTTCGAGGAATTAAAGGAATTTAGGAGAAGAGCGGCAGATATTGTAAGGACAAGACCGGATTTGGCATCACTTATTTCCAATATTGAGGAAACCAATGAGGACGGTAACTATCTATTCTCCATTATGCGAGGCTTTAGGCTTGAGCGTTTGTTAAGACGCATGTTAGATGAGGACGAGTTTCTTTCAGAATACGGTATTCGTTCATTATCTAAGTATCATGAGGAACATCCATTTGTTTTTAAACACCATGGGCATCATCAAATCCAATATGAATCTGGAGAAAGTCGTTCCAATATGTTCGGGGGCAATTCCAATTGGAGAGGGCCCATTTGGTTGCCTTTGAACTACATGATTATTCAGTCCCTTCGTAAATATTATTTGTTCTACGGTGATGAATATCAATATGAATTTCCATTTGGTTCGGGTAAAAAGCTCAATTTAAAACAAATCGCCAATGAGTTGAGTAAACGCTTATTAAAACTCTTCGAGCGCAATGAAGATGGTAAATTCCAATACCACTCAGAAGATGAAAGCAAGTTTTACAGCCAAGATGCCCATTTTAAGGACCAACATCTATTTTATGAATTTTTCGATGGGGATCATGGAAAAGGTTTGGGAGCATCGCACCAAACCGGTTGGACCGCACTGATCGCTAATTTAATTATGGAAATGGATTAGGTTTTATCTTCTTCTTGTCTTGATATTTATCTCTAAGCTAAATGAATTTTCATTTTTTTAGTTAAAATACGGTTCAATGTTTCCGAAATGAATTACCTATGCAGGCCTTTTCAAAATTCATTATTTCGGTTAAGAAAATCTTTGAAATAAGCTTATATTCAATGAATTAATTCAAGGTGGGTATGAATCTTAAGGATGGTGTAAAAACTTCGGAAAACAAGGTTTCTTCAGAGACACGAAAATTGAGTTCCTTTGTTCGTGATAGATCTAATTCATTATTGGATCGCTTGGAGTCCTACGAGGATATCATTAGTTTAGAAGTCGGTGATACCGGGTTGAGTAGAGCCAAAGCATTGGAAAGGGAATTTGACCTTAGACAATTGTTTATTAAATACGAAGGGGATAATCCTACAGGTACGCAAAAAGATAGAATTGCCTTTGCGCAACTCTATGATGCATTAAGAAGGGAATATGATGTTGTTTCTCTTGCTACCTGTGGCAATTATGGTGTTGCCATGGCTTTGGCGGCTGAGTTGGCAGGAATTAAATGTAGGATTTATATACCGGAATCTTATCATACGGAGCGTATTTTAGAAATGGAACAATTAAATGCGGAAATAATAAGATTGCCAGGAAGTTATGAACATGTAGTTACCCAAAGTTCCAAATTGGCGGAAGAACATGGTTGGTACGATGCCAACCCTGGTGGTACTAACACATCATTACAGATTTCTGCCTATTCACAAATTGCCTTGGAAATTTTCGAAGACTTGGGAGATGCCCCGAAATATTGTGCGGTCCCAGTTTCTAATGGGACGCTTTTCGCTGGAATTTATAGAGGATTTGTAAACTTATATAAAAGGGGTAAAACCTCTAGAATACCCAAAATGATTGCGGCATCCTCTTCTCATAAAAACCCAATAGTACAATCATTTTTATTGGGGTTGGATTATTGTAAGGACTTGAAACCAGAGAATATTAAGGAGACCAAATTCAATGAACCATTGGTCAATTGGCATAGTTTTGATGGGGAAGAGGCACTGTACGCACTAAAGGAATCGGAAGGTGAAGCTTTCAATATAAGTGACAAAAAGTTGCGTGATATGACCACTTTATTACATAAAAAGGAAGGTTTTAGAATTCTACCCGCTGCTACGGCCGGTTTAATCGCCTTATTGCAACTGGATGAAAAATTAAATTTTGAGCCGGACCGATTTGTGGCCGTGCTAACCGCAAAACATTAATTAAAATGAAAAAAGTTATAGATGGTAGGGCATTGGTATATTGCGAAGGTGCCTTTAATACCCCTAACGGTAAAACAGCACATGGTCTTGTCCGTTTTACGGAGAGATACGAGATATTGGGTGTTTTGGATTCAAAACATGCAGGCCAAGATGCAGGTCTTGTTCTAGATGGAAAACCTAATGGCATTCCAATTTTTGAAGATTTAGAAGCGGCCATATCTAACTTAAATCAAAGTCCAGAATATTTGGTGATTGGTCTGGCCCCCGATGGAGGTCGATTACCGGTTGAGGCGAAAAGTAGCATAAAGAAAGCTTTGGAACTAGGATTGAACATAGATAGTGGTCTTCACGATTTTTTGACCAATGATGAAATGTTAGTCAACATCGCAAATGAAAAAGGTTTGCAAATAAGGGATATTAGGAAAACCCCAGATCGTGATACGTTGCATTTTTTTACAGGGGATATTGAAAAGGTCGATTGTTTAAAACTTGCTGTTTTGGGAACCGACTCCGCTTTGGGCAAAAGAACCACGGCATGGCTAATTGTCCATGCACTAAGAAAAGTTGGAAAAAGGGCTGAAATGATTGGGACCGGGCAAACTGCTTGGATGCAAGGAGCAAAATATAGTATGGTCATGGACAGTTGTATTAACGACTTTGTTTCTGGAGAGATAGAGCATGCCGTGGTAAGCGCCTGGAAGAACGAAAACCCGGACGTTATTGTCATAGAAGGACAAGGAAGTTTAATGAACCCTGCATATCCCGGAGGTTTTGAAATTTTGGCTGCGGGTAGACCCGATTATGTGATACTTCAGCATGCACCCAAAAGACTGGAATATGACGGCTTTCCCGGGTATCGGTTACATTCATTAAAAGAACAGATAAACGCTATTGAAGTTATTTCTGGAAAGGAGGTAATTGCCATTACCGTTAACCACGAAGGGATGACCAAGGAGGAAATTCCGGAAACATGTAAACAAATAACATTGGAGACCAAATTACCTGCTTACGACGTTTTGGAATACGGAGCTAAAGAACTTGTAAATTTATTAAAGGAAAAGATTGGATGAGGATAACGAAAGTTACTTATGAGCGATTAGATCTAAAGCTTTCCGTTCCTTATACAATAGCTTATGAAACCATCGATAGAACAACAAATTTTATCCTCAAGATTGAGACTGATGGTAAATGGGTCGGTTATGGCTGTGCAGCTCCCGATAAGATAGTAACCGGTGAATCTCCTGATGAAGTAGAAAAGGCAATCAAAAATAAAATTATCCCATTTTTGATCGGTAAGGATCCATTCACCTATGCATTGTTGCTGACGGAATTAAAATTGCTTTTAGAAAAGAAATGCTCTTCCTTGGCCATGGTAGACCTGGCTTTATTTGATTTGGTATCCAAAAAGGCAGAGGCGCCTCTTTATAAGTTTTTAGGGGGCTATCAAAAAAGTATTCCAACGAGTATCACCATAGGTATTTTAGGTTTGGAAGAAACCTTAAAACATGCCAAGGAATATGTCGATCAGGGATTCTCTATTTTAAAAATTAAGGGAGGTAGTAATTTGGAGGAGGATATAGTGAAAATGAAAAAGCTTCATGAAATCTATCCCAATATTATATGGCGTTTCGACGGCAACCAAGGGTACTCCGTTGTGGATTCTATTGCTTTTGTAAAGGCTACCGCAGCTATGGGTATCCAAATTTTTGAACAGCCTACCAAGATGGAAGCTGAAGAGCGTCTAGGAGAGGTTACCAGCCAGGTGGCCATTCCCGTTATGGCGGATGAAAGCCTTAAAACGCTTACCGATGTGTTCAGACTTGCACAGAATGAGCGCGTGGATATGATCAACATTAAATTACAAAAAGTAGGTGGCATTATGCCGGGAATGCATATCAACTCAGTGGCGAAGTCGGCAAGTTTAGAAACGATGGTGGGATGCATAGATGAATGTGGGCTGGGCATTGCAGCTGGTTTACATTTTGCATTGTCAAGACCCAATATACTTTATGCGGATTTAGATGGGCACTTAGATTTGATAGATGATCCTTTCAGCAAAATCTTCAGACTGGAAAATGGAGTTCTATTTCCTACTGAAAAATATGGCTTGGGATATTCGGAATAACAAAGAAGGATTACACTGCTTTCTGTACTACTTCAAATACCTTATTGGCATCGCACTTAATCGTTTTTGAAGGATATTTTAATATAAGGGCATAGTCATGTGTCGCCATAAGAATAGTTCGGCCAGATTTGTTTATTTCTTGCAAAACTTTCATGACCTCTACACTTGTTTGTGGGTCAAGGTTTCCTGTTGGCTCATCGGCCAGTATAAGTTCAGGATCGTTCAATAAAGCCCTTGCAATGGCAATACGCTGTTGCTCACCACCGGAAAGCTCGTGGGGAAACTTGAAACCTTTTGTTTTCATACCCACTTTTTCCAATACTTCCACAACTTGGGCGTCCATTTTAGCCTGGTCCTTCCAACCTGTAGCCTTCAATACAAAAAGCATATTTTGATTAATATTTCTATCGGGTAGTAGTTTAAAATCTTGGAAGACAATACCTAATTTCCGTCTTAGGAAGGGAATGTCTTTCTCTTTCAAGGTCTTCAGGTTAAAATCAACAATCTGGCCCTCACCTTTTTGTAATGGGAGATCACCATACAAGGTTTTCATAAAGCTACTTTTGCCACTACCTGTCTTACCAATGAGATATACGAATTCTCCCTTGGTAACTTCAATATTTACTTCGCTGAGTACCAAACTCTACTTCTGAAAAATAGATACATCCCTTAACTCTAATACCGTCTCTTCCATAAATACTTTGTTAATATAAAAGTAATAAGTTCCAATCGATAACGGCGAACCCTTTTTCAAATTCTTTTCTTTTGTAAACACTATTCACATACTTAGGTACAATATTTGTCGTTATCCTTTGTAATACTACGGTAATTCAAAATAGTAAGAGAACACTATGCTCAAAAAAATCACCGCTTTTTTTCCATTCTTAATGGGAATCATTTGGGTTGCTAATGCCCAGGAATCTAAAATTTATACCCACGAAAATAAAGACTTTCAGGATGCGCTTGCTTTATATAACAACGAACAGTTCCAAGCGGCCCAAACCATTTTCGAAAAGGTAAAGTCCACTACAAAAGATGAGGAAATTGCAGCCAATAGTGCCTACTATGTGGCAAATTCAGCTGTAAGGTTAAATCAGCAAGGTGCTGACCGGTTAATGGAAGAATTCGTTGATAAATATCCTACGTCTACAAAAAGGAATTCTGCATTTGCGGACGTGGCCGATTATTATTTTGAAACAGGGAAATATCCATATGCCCTTAAGTGGTATAATAAGGTAGACCAAAGTGCACTTTCTCGTGGAGAAATGGATAAGTTCAACTTCAATTATGGCTACTCGCTATTTTCTTCCCGTAAGCCGCAGGAGGCGGAGCGCTATTTGGAAAAAGTTACTACCTCTCCCGTATACGGCTCTCAGGCTAAGTATTATTTGGGGTATATTTCCTATCAACAGGACGACTACGAAGAAGCAAATGAACGATTTGACCAAATTACGGATCAAAATGTACTCGAGGAGAAGCTAAGTTACTATCAAGCTGATATGAACTTTAAGCTTGGTAAGTTCGAGGAAGCTATTGCCTTGGCTAAAAAACAGCTTCCAAAATCCGATAGGACCGAGGTATCCGAATTAAACAAGATAATCGGTGAGAGTTACTTTAATTTGGAACAGTACGAAAATGCAATTCCCTATTTAAAGGAATATCGCGGTAAACGTGGAAAGTGGAGCAATACCGACTATTATTTATTGGGTTATTGCTACTACAAACAAGGTGAATATGCCAATGCCATAGATCAGTTTAATAAAATTATAGGGGGTACAAATAGTGTTTCCCAAAATGCCTATTATCATTTGGCAGAATGTTACTTGAAGCAGGATAAGAAACAAGAAGCTTTAAATGCCTTTAGAAATGCTTCGCAAATGGATTTTAAACCAGAAATTCAAAAAGATGCTTTTTTGAATTATGCAAGATTGAGCTATGAAGTTGGGAATGCCTATGAACCTGTGCCTCAGGTAATCACGAATTATTTGGAAACGTATCCCAATGATGAACATAAAGAGGAAATGCAAACCTTGTTGGTAGACTCCTACATCACTTCCAAAAATTTTGCGGGTGCCATGGAGCTTTTGGAAAACAACCAAAATTATGCAAGCAAGGAAACCTATCAAAAAGTGACTTATTATAGAGGTATTGAACTCTTTATGGAAGGAGATTATGGTTCGGCTTCTGAAGTTTTAGGTAAATCTTTGGGGAGTGCAGTAAACGATCTTTTCAGGGCCAGGGCCAATTATTGGAAAGCCGAGGCGGATTACCTACTGAATAGGTTCGATGATGCAGTGGCCGGCTTTACTTCATTTAAACAGAATTCAGCTTCTAATGGTGTCCTTGAAGGTAAGGATGTAGATTACGATTTGGCCTATGCTTACTTTAAACAAAAGGACTATGGTAATGCCATTACTTATTTCAAAGCTTTCACGGATTCCCAAAAGAATAATGTTGAAAAATTGCATGATGGTTATCTAAGATTGGGCGATAGTTATTTCGCCACCAGTAAATATTGGCCGGCCATAGAAACATATAATGAAGCGTTGGCCCTTACTGGACCTGAGAAGGACTATGCTTCTTATCAAAAAGCAATGAGTTATGGTTTCGTAGATAGGACGGAGAGCAAGATTGAAAATCTGGAAAACTTTGTAGTGCAATACGCCAGGTCAACTTTTAAGGATGATGCACTCTTTGAATTAGGAAACACCTATGTGTCAGCAGGACAAGAAAACAAGGGTTTACAAGCATATGATAGGCTGATTGGTGAATATAGAGGTAGTTCGTTGGTTCCTCAGGCTTTAATGAGACAAGGATTGGTATTTTATAATTCTAGCAGAAACAATGAGGCACTGGCTAAATTTAAAACGGTGGTTAGGGATTTCCCGAACACCCAGGAGGCCATACAAGCAGTTGCAACCGCCAAACTGGTCTATGTGGATTTAGGTAGGGTGGATGAATATGCCAGTTGGGTCAATGGTTTGGATTTTGTGGAGGTAACCGATGCCGAATTGGATAATGCAACTTTTGATTCTGCCCAAAAACAGAATATAGAAGGTAAGACCGATGCTGCCATACGAGGCTATCAAAAATATATAGAGGAGTTTCCAAACGGACTACGTGCTTTGGATGCCAACTTCAGCTTAGCACAACTTTATTTTGGTAAAGGTGACAAGGAAGCCGCATTACCATATTATAAATATGTGGCCGATAAAACTACCAGTGAATATGCTGAACAGGCATTAACAAGGGTTTGCGAGGTCTATATAGGAAAACAAGACTATGAAACAGCCTTGCCATATCTTCTTAAGTTGGAAGATCAGGCCAATATTCAACAAAATAGGACTTTTGCCCAATCCAATTTGATGAAAGGATATTATGAACAAAAAAACTATTCCAAAACCTTGGAATATGCGGACAAGGTTTTAAGTACATCAAGTATCGATGACCGTATAAAAAGTGATGCTCAAATTATGATTGCGAGATCGGCCATTGCTACTGGAGACGAATCAAAGGCCAAATCGGCCTATACCCAAGTATTGACGATCGCATCTGGAGGTACAGCTGCCGAGGCTCTTTATTATGATGCCTATTTTAAAAACCAGGAAGGAGACTATGAGTCTTCCAATATTTCGGTTCAAAAGCTGGCTAAGGATTATGCAACCTATAAAGAATGGGGAGGTAAGGGTCTCGTCCTAATGGCTAAAAACTTTTATGCCTTGGGGGACTCCTATCAGGCGACCTATATATTGGAAAGTGTTATTTCAAATTTTGCCCAATTTCCTGAGATAGTTGCTGATGCAAAAGCCGAATTGGCGATTATAAAATCCAAGGAATCCCAAAGTAATTCTTCCGTGGATCCAAATCGAGATTAAAGTACCATAGTAATAGAACACACATGTACAAAAACATAAAAATAGGAATAGGATTATTGTTGTTTACGGGCGTACAATTCACTTTTGCCCAAGATGATACGGATGACCTGGGAACCGAGACCGTAACGGTGACCAAGGCATACACGCCTACAGTATCCGACGCATTCAAGATTAAATCAATGCCCAATCTTAATGATTCTATTGTACTACAGAAAAAGAAAATCAATTATAGTATTTTTTCCGTTCCTGTGGCTTCTACCTTTACACCGTCAAAGGGTACTGCTTCGCGTGTGGAGCGAATTCCCCCTCCAGAACTTTTTAATTCATATGCCTCTGCTGGAGCCGGTAATTATGGGAATGCTACCGCAGAGTTTTACACTACAAGGGAATTGGATAGGGACGAGACATTGAATCTAGGCTTTAACCATAATTCATCAAGAGGAGATATCGATGGGGTACAACTGGATAACATTTTTACGGACAGTCGTTTAGACGCTGCCTATAAAAAACGCGATAGGGATTTGGATTGGGGAGCGGCAATAGGATTGCAACATCAATTGTATAATTGGTATGGGTTACCGGAAGGTATTTTCGATGAGACCACAGTAAATGGTATTGATGAACGCCAAAATTACTATATGGGCGAAGTAGGTGGACATGTAAATGTGGAAGAATCATTTTTTAAGCGATTGGATTTAAAGTATAGACGATTTTGGGATGCCGTAAAATCTGGGGAGAATAGGGCCTTTCTAAATGCTATTTTTGAAGCACCCTTAAATGAGGAGGCCTTTAAAATTGGGGCTAAAGTTGATTATGTAGGTGGTGATTTTGAAAACGCCAGTGTTAATAGTTCCACCAATGACCAAGGAATCAAATACGGCCATCTTCAGGTAGGTCTAAGCCCAGGTTTGGTAATGCGGAGAGATGATTTTTCATTAAATCTAGGTGTTAATCTCGTTTACGGGATGAATTTAGAGGCCAGTGAGGGTAACTTTTATATTTATCCCGATGTTACCGCATCTTATCGTTTACTGGACGAAACGGTGATTGCCTACGGGGGTGTGGAAGGTGAGCTAAGACAGAATTCCTATTATGATTTTGTGGAAGAAAACACCTTTGTTTCTCCCACCCTTTCAATAGCTCCAACAGATAGTCAATACAATGCCTATATTGGACTTAAAGGACAATTACTGCCTAATTTGAGTTATAATCTCAAGGGGTCCTATACGGCCGAAAATAATACGCCATTGTTCAAATTAAACCCTCAGAACAATTTTAGGGCGGATGAGAAAGGCTATTATTATGGAAACTCTTTTGAGGTTTTTTATGATGATATCAAGACCATTGGGATATTTGGAGAACTCAATGTCGATGTTAATAGAAACTTTACTTTGGGTATTAACGCCGAAGTTTATGATTATAATACAGAAACGGATAATCCGGCCTGGAACCTTCCCAATTTAAAAGGTTCTTTATTCATGGATTACCAAATAGGCGAAAAATGGTTTGCGGGTGCCAATCTTTTCTACGTGGGCGAAAGAGATGATTTTTCTACCGTCGTAGTTCAAAATGTACCTGTTTCAGAATATCCAGCTACCTTAATCAATCTGGATAGCTATTTTGACGCCAATGCCCATTTGGGGTATCGTGTGGACAATCAATTGTCTATCTTTTTAAAAGCAGCGAACATAGCGAACAACAACTATCAACGCTGGGCAAATTATCCGGTCCAAGGGCTTCAAGTTTTAGGTGGGGCTACCTATAAGTTTGATTTTTAGGTAATTTAAATACAAGAATCAGATTTTTATTCTTTAATAAATATTTAACACTTTAAACAAAACCCCACATCCCATTTTCCGTAGGTACGATTGAATTAGTATTAATTAAACCTAAGAGAAAATGAAAAAACAATTCTTAAATAAGTTATTTTATTCCCTGTTTTTTATAGGGGTCATTACGTTTGTTTCATGTAGCGACGATGACAATTTGGAGCCAGATCCTATGCCTACATGTAGTGATGGCATAATGAATGGTGATGAAACTGGAGTAGATTGTGGAGGTTCTTGTGAACCCTGTGATGACGGAATGGTAGTTTTGGGCAGAAGAACTGAACTTTTTGTTACCAACAATATGGATGGTAATATTTCCAAGTATAGTATAACAGGTGATTCACTTGTTACCTTGGTTACTCCTTCGACTGCTGCGGAAGGTATTTATTATGATGCAGCTTCGGATGTTGCGGTACAGGCTTCCCGTTCCGAACTTAAACTAGAAGCGTATTCTGACATTAGTACATTAATATCGGGTACTTCGGTCTCACCTGCATCTATGGGAACTGCCGATTTGGAAAGTCCTAGGGAACTTGCAGTTAATGGTTCTTCATATATAGTGTCCGACAATGGTTCCAATCGGTTCTTTATTTACGAGAACAACGGTAGTGGATTTACACTTTCAAATACGGTAGAGATTCCTTTTTCGGTTTGGGGCATAACCTTCAAGGGTGATGACCTTTATGCGGTAGTTGACAATACAGGAGACTTGGCCGTTTTTTATGATTTTCTTGCAAATGTTACCGATGGTATTTTAAGACCGTCAAAAAGAGTAACGATTGAAGGTATAGTGAGAACCCATGGCCTTACCTATAGCGGTTCTGATGATGTTATGGTTTTAACCGATATAGGAGATGCGGCAAATACTGCCGATGATGGAGGATTTCATGTAATTTCTGATTTCTCTTCAAAGTTTGATTTGCTGTCCGATGGAGAATTATTACCCGTTGAAATGCAAACAAGAGTTGCGGGACCTTCTACTTTAATGGGTAATCCTATCGATGTCGCCTATGATTCAGAGGAGAATGCAGTGTATATTTCTGAAGTTGGTAATGGAAAAGTGCTTGGATTTACTTCAATAGGTACTGGAGGTGATTTAACACCTTCATATGACAAGGATTTGACTGCTGCTTCTTCCATTTATTTTAGTAGTGACGAAACAGATGGTGACACAGGAATTTCCTCGGTTAATGCTATGACCAGATTGTATGCTACAAGTACCGCTAATGGTGATGTTACGGTTTATAATGGTTCTGGAATGTTGATTAAAACGATTTCCACGGAATCTACATCATCAGAAGGAATCTATTATAGTGCCATGAACGATGCCTTAATTCAAGCATCGCGATCAGATACCAAGTTGGAATACTACGGAACTTTTTCAGCAGTTACGGATTTAACATCGATTGTTGCGGACTTTTCCGGTAGTACAGACTTAATGAGTCCTCGGGAAATTGCCGTTTACGGAAATAATGTGGTGGTTTCCGATAATGGAATGAATAGGTTTTATGTATACGAGTATGACGGAACAAGCTTCGCCTTAATTAATACGTTAGAACTAGGTTTCAATGCATGGGGAATTACTTTTATGGGAAATCACCTATTGGCCGTAGTCGACAATACAAGCGATTTGGCCCTATTTGAAAATTTCTTGACAAGCTTTACAGCAAATGGTGCGATAACACCGGATAAGCAAATAACAGTTGAAGGAATAGTTAGAACACATGGAATCGACTATAGCGAAGCAGATGATGTATTGGTAATGACCGATATAGGTGATGCAGCGGATGCCAATACAGATGGTGGATTTCAAGTAACACAGGACTTTAGTTCAAAAATGGAAGTTTTAATGGACGGGGGTACATTGTCCTTGAGTGACCAAACTAGAGTAGCCGGTGCATCTACTTTAATGGGTAATCCTATAGATGTAGCCTATGATCATAAGACTAAAACCATATTCATTGCCGAAATTGGTAATGGTAAAGTATTGGGCTTTAGGGATGCTCTAAATATAACTGGGGATGTTGCTCCAGCAGTAAATAATGATTTAGAAGCAGCAGCTTCGCTGTACTTATACAATAATTAAGTTAGGTTTTTAATTGGTTGTTCTAGCCCTTCTCCATATGGAGAAGGGCTTTTCATATAGCCAAATATTGGCTTTATAATTATTCTCTAATTTAGTGCTATGAATCTTGTCCCACGGATATATAAATCTATTGTAATAGCCAAGGTTTTCTTCTTAGGGGGAATATCATTTGTAAGTGGTCAAAACCTAATTAAAAATCCAAGTTTTGAGCGTTATCTAGCTTGTCCTATAAATCTTGGTAACTTAAAGAATGATCTTGTGGATTGGAATATACCTACATTGGGTTCTACGGATTATTTCCATAGCTGTAGTGAAGCCATGGGTACACCTAAAAATTTTAATGGAGAGCAACCTGCAGATTTTGGGGAAGGTTATGTGGGCCTATATTTGTATGCCCCCGATAATTATAGGGAGTATTTACAGGCAACTCTTACCAAAACATTACGAAAGGGTATCAGCTACGAAGTGTCTTTTTATGTAAGTCTGGCAGAGCGGTCAGATTTTGCCATCAAGGAATTTGGTCTTCTTTTTTCAGAAGATCCATTACAAGTAAAAACGAGAAAAGTACTTTCCAAAATGCATCTTTCCAAAGTACAGGGAGATATTTCCAATTATTTCGAAATTCGTTATTCTGACTTTTATTCGGATAATAAAGAATGGGTAAGGGTAGAAAAGGAATTTGTAGCCAACGGAACCGAGAACTTTTTAATCATTGGTAATTTTAAGGACAATAAACGCACCCACAAATTCAAAACAAAACGTAGGGCAACAAAAGGTTCCTATTATTATCTGGATATGGTTAGTGTAGTTCCCAAGAAAGAAATGGAAGCGCAGTCCCATGTTAATGATGAACTATTAGATACGAATTACACATTGAATGAGACCCTCACATTTAAAAGTGTGCTGTTCAATTTTGATGAATTCACATTATCTACCCAATCCATTAAAGAATTAAATCAGATGGTAACCTATCTTAAATCTAGGCTGGATCTTATAATTTCAATATCTGGACATACGGACAACATTGGCAATAAATCCTATAATCTGGACCTTTCGAGAAAAAGAGCCAAAGCAGTATCTACCTATTTAACCCAGCGCGGTATTGACAAGAAAAGAATTTCCTATGAGGGCTTTGGGAGTACCAAACCTTTGGAAACAAATAATACCTTAACGGGCCGACTAAATAATAGACGGGTGGAATTTACCCTAACAAAAAAACTCTAGTAATCTGAATACTCCGTGGGATAAAGAAGCCAAATATCGGCTTTGCTCACATTGTTCTTATATCGTTCATCGTTCACGAGCTCTTGCCATTTATCTGATTCCCCAAAAGCCTTCCAAAGTGCGTCCCTTTTCTCCATATTTTCATAAGTGGTCATATACATTAAATTGGGCATATGGTCACCAGAGATAACTTCGGCATAGAAAACCGCATTGGCTCCCAAACTATCGAATAATTCAACTTCGCCACCTTCATTGAACATAGACACCTTGTTTATGTACCGTGCTTCCGTAGCGGATTCGTAACTTCTCAATTCATATACGCGATCCGTCCTGGCAGAGGAAACGCTGCTTGGTTGCAATTTGGGCATTTCGGAAAAGGCACGCATTAAGGTGGAGCTTATTCTTTGATAGGGAGGATTGTCATGCTTAGCCATAATATAATCACTACCTGCCGACAAATGTGATTTGTCCACCGCCAAGGAAGCTTCCATTTTAACAAACTGGTCCAAAGAATTAAAAGGAATCAGTACAAAAATTTTATCGGCCATCACAAATTTACCTGGACGTATTTTAAAAACACCAATGTTCTCGATACCCATTCTTTTAAGTGCCGGCAAATAGGCTTTTTCTAAATAGGCATCAACTGCTTTTTCTTGCGCTTCGTTCTTTATGGTATAGGTTTTAAGCTCATAAAATTCTCTCTTTATTTCTTGGGCCAAGCTAGTGCCTGCAAAAAGGATAAGGAATAAAAAGGTGAATACGGGGGTAAATCTTTTGTTTTTCATACAAGTAAAATAGTTCATTAAAAATAATGGGTAAGGTACTAATTTAATAATTCTATCATCTTAAGAAATTAGTTATTCATTTATTTTGCTAATTTGAACATGGCTATTTTTTAGTATGTTTAAGTCCAATAACTTTTGAATATGCGGGGAGCCATTGTTTTTTGTTGTTTTCTATTCTTTTTCGGGAATGGTTTTGCCCAATTGGAGGTGAACATTCTGGATGACAAAGCACTATTTATGGAAGGACGGGATAGTGTATTGGTTTTTCAAACAGAACCAAAGTCCTTAAACGGTTCATATAAACGTGCAAATTATATCCACCCACTTTACTCCCTAGATGGATTTCCTATTACAGAGGATTTTCCCGATGATCATTTACACCATAGGGGTGTTTTTTGGGCCTGGCATCAGTTGTATATTGAGGATAAAAGAATAGGGGATGGTTGGGAGATAAGGGATTTTGAATGGGAGGTTGTGAATATCGCCAAAGAGGTTGGAAAAAATGATTTACCCAAGTTAAAATCCATTGTGTATTGGAAGTCTCCTTTGGTTCTAGACAAAAATAGTAAGATGATGCCTTTGGTAAAGGAAACCAACTGGATAACGGTATATCCCAAGATTGATAATTATAGAATTATTGATATTAAAATTAAGCTTCTTGGTTTATTCGAGGATATGAGGATAGGGGGCTCCGAAGACGAAAAAGGGTATGGTGGCTTTTCCTCACGTATCCGTCTTTCTGAAGATATCAAATTCGAAGATTCTAAAGGAATAGTCATTCCTGAAAATACACCTGTTCAAGGAAAGGATTGGATTAACATCCTAAGTCGGACCAAAGAATCGAATTCGAGGTACGGTTTAGTTATTATTCAATCCGAAAAAAACCCATATTTTCCAAACCCTTGGATTCTTAGAGAAAAAAATAGCATGCAGAATGCCATATACCCACATCCAGGGGCAAGGCCGGTGTCATTATCCAATACAGAACCCACGATATTACAATATCGATTAGTTATTCATAATGGGGATTTGGAAAATTCAATCATTTCAAAATTACAGCATCAATTTTTTGGTCAAACCCAATAGGATAAAAGGGTGAGAAGAGCGAAGGATAATGTATTTTTACGATTAGCATTTGTCTATGTCTAAAATTTCCAAATTCCATCTAATCGACCCGGCCAAATCTCCCATCTTTTACGGTTATATTATTTTAATAATCGGGACAATAGGAATTTATTGTAGTATTCCCGGTCAGACCATTGGGGTTTCTGTTTTTACAGATCCGGTGAAAGATGCCTTGGGGCTTTCCCGGAATCAGTTCAGTAATGCTTACATGATAGGTACTATCATAAGTTCATTGGTTATAGGTAAGGCGGGAATTTGGTTCGACAAGTATGGTGCAAGGTATGTGGCTTTTTTCGCAGCCTTAGGTCTTGGTTTTACCTTGTTCTTATGTTCTTGGTCCGCTAAAATGAGCGATTTTATAAAGGAAGTATTATCAATGGATACCTGGATGATACCTTTTCTATTAATGACCGTTTTGTTTTTTATGTTGCGTTTTGCCGGACAGGGAGTTCTTACTATGGCTTCCAGAAATGTAATCATGATTTGGTTCGATAAGAATAGGGGTAAGGTTAACTCTGTAAGCAGTGTGGCTCTTTCATTTGGATTTTCCTCTTCTCCCTTGTGGATAAATGCCTTGATCGAAGATTACGGGTGGGCACACTCTTGGCAGATTTTGGGATATGGATTGCTCGTTTTTAGTTTCTTCGTTTTTTTTCTTTATAAAATATCACCCGAATCCCACGGACTTCTTCCGGATGGCGCTAAATCTATTTCATCAACGGAGGAAACCAAAAAAGTGATGCCTAAACAGTTTACGCTTACAGAAGCCAAGGAAACAAGAGCGTTTTGGATGTACGGGCTGACCCTTGCATTTAATAGTTTTTTCATTACAGGCCTTACGTTCCATGTAGTATCGATTTTTGCGAATGAAGGCTTTTCCAAGGAAGTGGCGATTTCTATCTTTCTACCGGGGTCGGTTGTCGCGGTAACGGTTTCTACGATATTTAATTTTCTGAGCGATTATTTATCGTTAAAACTTTATCTGTATCTAATGTTATTCGGTGGGTTTTTGGCTTCGTTAGGATTTTTGTTTTTGTCCACTTCTGCCGGAGTACCTATGCTGGTTGCCGGATTTGGTATTTTAGGTGGTTTCTTTGCGGTGCTAAATGCGGTGGCATGGCCAAGATTTTTTGGGCGAAAGCATCTTGGAAGTATTACCGGTAAAATTATGAGTTTCTTAATTTTGGCTAGCGCTTTGGCTCCCAGTATTTTTAGCCTTTGTCTATCCACTTTTGGGTCCTATAGGTTGGTAGGTTATTTAGGATTGGGGTTTTTATTGTTTCTTACCATAGCAGCAACAAAAGCGAATAATCCACAGTAAGGTTTATTAAGGTGATGTTTTCCAAGAAGTTCAATACGATTGCTTGTAAAACAGATTACCTTTACTGAAAATAATAAAATATGGATTTGAATTTGGCCGTTCTTATAGATGGCGACAATATACCTTCCGCATACGTAAAAGAAATGATGGAGGAGATTGCCAAGTATGGCAACCCTACAATTAAAAGGATATATGGTGACTGGACCAACCCGCGACTGGGAAAGTGGAAAAATGTATTACTAGAGAATGCTATAACCCCAATCCAACAATACGGGTACACCCAAGGGAAAAATGCTACGGACTCCGCTATGATAATTGACGCAATGGATATATTATATTCCGGAAAAGTAAACGGTTTCTGTATTGTAAGTAGTGATAGTGATTTTACCCGATTGGCGACCAGACTGCGGGAAGCTGGTATGCAGGTTTTTGGTATAGGGGAACGTAAAACACCAAATCCATTTATTGTGGCGTGTGATAAGTTCATTTATATAGAAATACTAAAAAGTCAGTCCGAGGAGACGAGTAATAATGCTAGCCAGATTAGCAATAAAAATCAGGTTGATAAAATAACTCCAAAAGACCTGAGGTTTATTGCCACGACTATAGACGATTTGGCAGATGATGATGGTTGGGCATTCTTAGGTGACGTAGGTAGTCTTTTACAGAAAAAGCAACCTAATTTTGATTCACGTAACTATGGATTTCAAAAGTTGACCCCACTTATTAATTCTATCCCACATTTTGAGATAGAGCGTAGAGAAGATTCCAAAGGGAGAAATAAGTTAATCTATGTAAGGATTAAGGAAAAAAATCGGAATAAATCAAAGAAATAGGTGTCCGCTACTATTTTTGAAAAGTATACGCCACAATAGAAGGAATAGTTGGCTGATATTAACAAATAGAGGTTTATTTTTTTTGTTAAGCTTGATACTATTGAAACGTTCTCTACGTTTTAACGATAACTTCGGTTCATGAGGAATTATTTGATAATACTTTTTACGGTTCTAAGTTTTATTTCATTTGTCAAGTGTCTTGCATTTGAAAATGATACTTTGAACACCTTCAATTTAGCTGTCAATACCGAAAAAAGTATTTACGGCATATGGAATTGTTCCGTTTCGGGAGCAACTCCTGAATATCAAAAAAGTACGCTTTTTATCAATAAAGGAGAAAATGGTACCCCCACTTTGGTTGTTCAATTAAGTTCGGGCACTATTGTAGGACATGATGTTGAAATAACGGAGACTATGGTAAAGTTCAATCTAAATATTGAAGGAGTTGATAGGGTGACCGTTATTTTGGAGATGATTGATGATACCTTAAAGGGGAACGTAATTACGTCTGAGGGAAATTTAGCCGTAACCTGTACACGAAAAACTCCTCCCCAAACGCCCTAGATTATTTAATAATTCTCCTAGGGGGTACCTAGGTGATTATTTTTATACCTAAGATTTTTGTTTCCGAAAAATATGCATTTTATGTTTGAATCTCCTATCGAATTGTAAGGTTTTAATGGAATACTCCCAATTGGTCGTCATAAATGGAAATGTGTATTCTGTAAGCGATGAATTTTCATAAGCCCAGTAGTATAAAAACAAAAACCCCGGAAATTCCGGGGTTTTATATTTCAAATTCGTTTGTATTAGAAGGTAATCGGAACGGCTACTCTAGTTTTGTCCCAGCCCATAACCATTTTTGTACCATTGTCCATATTGTCAAAGGCAATGGAAAACTCTTCTAGGCTTGAGGCATCGGAACCATTGGGTACTGTTATCCTAGCTACATCTCCACTTTCATCGTAAAAGTAAGATCCCCATTGGTTCAAATTATTATTCAAGATAACGGTCCACTCTTCTTCACCTGGAATGGTAAAGAGTGAGTAGGTTCCAGCTTTTACATCCTTGCCGCCAAAATTCACATCTTTGTAGAACGTGATTTCTGCTGCTTCATTGGCACCGGTCCTCCAAACTTGTCCAATAGGTGCAAGTTCCGCTAGGGAACGATTTTTAAGCTGTGGGCGTCCGTAAATGATTCGTACCACCTTTTCAGATACTTTATAATCCGTTGGATAGGAAGCCATGTCCATTGGACTTTTGTCCAATCCTGAAAACTTTTGTGCGTTCGCTTCGTTCGAAAAGGCTATAACCGCTATGAACAAAGAGAGTGAAAGTAATTTTTTCATAATTAAGTTTGATTTTTAGTAATTCAAAGCTAAGTAGTTCGCTCAGCTTATACTTATAAAAAGTCGTTAAATTTTACCATACTTACAGAATGCTTCATAATTATTATTTTCTAACTTAATTAATTCTATTTCAACATTAATTTGATAATTATAATGATAAAATGTAACTGAATATGTATTTTGTGTTTTATATTATAAACTATAAGCTCATTTTTGTATTAAAATTGTTATAAACATAAGTGTTATGTGTGGAATTGTATGTGCATTTGATGTCAAGGAAAGTACGGAAGTATTACGACCTCAATTGTTGGAAATGTCTAAAAAAGTTAGACATAGAGGACCAGATTGGAGCGGTATATATGCTGATGATAAAGCCATTTTGGCCCACGAGCGTTTGGCTATTGTGGATCCAGCTTCAGGGAAACAACCTCTTTTGAGTGAAGACGGTAAATTAATATTGGCCGCTAATGGCGAAATATATAACCATAGGGAGTTGCGTAAGCAATTCGAAGGAAAATATAATTTTAAGACGGAGTCTGATTGCGAAGTGATTTTGGCTCTTTATAAAGAAAAAGGCCCAGAGTTTATTGATGAAATGAACGGTATTTTTGGTTTTGCCATCTATGATTCCGAAAAGGATGAATACTTTGTGGCTAGGGACCACATGGGTATCATTCCACTATACATGGGGTGGGATCAAAATGGTACGTTTTACGTAGCCTCAGAACTTAAAGCTTTGGAGGGTACCTGTACCAAAATAGAATTATTCCCTCCAGGTCACTATTTGCAAAGTTCTGACGGTGAGTTAAAGCGATGGTACAAGCGAGATTGGATGGAATATGAAGCAGTGAAGGAAAACGAAACCAGCATTCAGGAAATCAAAGAAGCCTTAGAGGCCGCTGTACACCGACAGTTAATGTCAGATGTTCCCTATGGTGTGCTTTTGTCGGGTGGATTGGATTCCTCGGTTACTTCGGCTATTGCGAAAAAATATGCTCAAAAAAGAATAGAGTCTGGTGATACAAAAGATGCTTGGTGGCCACAGTTACACTCTTTTTCTGTGGGGCTTGAGGGTTCCCCGGATTTGGCAGCTGCACAAAAGGTTGCAGATCACATTGGAACGGTACACCACGAAATCAAGTTCACCATCCAGGAAGGTCTTGATGCCATCAAAGACGTCATTTATAACCTTGAAACTTACGATATAACAACAATACGTGCCTCAACGCCCATGTATTTAATGGCTAGGGTTATTAAATCAATGGGTATAAAAATGGTATTGTCCGGTGAAGGTGCAGATGAGCTTTTTGGAGGTTACCTATACTTCCACAAAGCTCCGAGCCCAAAGGATTTTCATGAGGAGACCGTTCGTAAATTGGATAAGTTGCATATGTATGATTGCTTAAGGGCAAATAAATCCTTGGCTTCTTGGGGAATAGAAGGCCGTGTTCCGTTTTTGGATAAAGAGTTTATGGATGTTGCAATGCGCATAAACCCAAAGGATAAGATGATCAATGGCGAGCGAATGGAAAAGTGGGTTGTTCGCAAGGCTTTTGAGGACATGTTGCCAGAGAGTGTAGCTTGGAGGCAAAAGGAACAATTTTCTGATGGTGTTGGTTATAGCTGGATAGATACCTTAAAGGAATTGGTCGCTTCCGAGGTTACGGACGAACAATTGGCAAATGCGAAGTTTAGGTTCCCATTACAAACCCCGACCTCTAAGGAAGAATTCTACTATCGTTCTATTTTCGAAGAACATTTTCCGTCGGATGCCGCGGCATTATGTGTACCACAGGAACCATCGGTAGCCTGTAGTACCAAAATAGCCTTAGAATGGGATGAAGCGTTCAAAAATATGAACGACCCATCTGGACGTGCAGTTTCCAAAGTACATACCGATGCCTATGTGAAATAAACCGTATCGAAGGTAATTCTGTTTATCTGTTCCAAAAGAACAGGGCAGTTTTTATTTTTTAATTAGTCCTTGAGAGGTGCCATTAATCGGCACCTCTTTTGTTGTATATATTTCAGTTTTAGGCTATAAAAAACGACGATCAATAATTTTAACTTCCTCCTTTCGAAAGAGGTGTAATTTTCCACAATTTTTGTTGATAACTTGATTGCTTCGAATACGTATAAAGTGCTTATTTCATGGGGTTTTCAGTATATTTGTAAGATTGCAAATTTTGAAGTAAAAACAACTTTTAACTAATGAGCGAAGAAGCAAATAAAAAGCAATATTCAGCGGATAGTATACAGGCCTTAGAGGGTATGGAGCACGTACGTATGCGTCCATCCATGTATATTGGGGATGTAGGTGTCCGTGGATTGCATCACTTGGTTTATGAGGTGGTGGACAACTCTATCGATGAGGCCATGGGAGGCCACTGTGATTCTATCAGTGTAGTCATAAATGAAGATAATTCCATTACCACAAAGGACAACGGTAGGGGTATTCCGGTAGACTTACACAAAAAAGAGGGTGTTTCTGCCCTTCAGGTCGTAATGACTAAAATTGGTGCCGGAGGTAAGTTCGATAAAGATTCCTATAAGGTATCCGGTGGACTTCATGGTGTAGGTGTTTCCTGTGTAAATGCACTTTCCAGCCATTTAAGGGCTACCGTTCATAGAGATGGTAAAATTTGGGAGCAGGAGTATGAAAGAGGAAAAGCCCTCTACCCTGTAAAAAGCATTGGAGAAACCAATGAACGGGGAACCGTTGTAACTTTTAGACCGGATGAAACTATATTCACACAAACCATTGAGTTTAGTTATGAGACCCTCTCTAACAGAATGCGTGAGCTCTCTTTTCTCAACAAAGGTGTTACCATTACAATTACGGACAAAAGGCAAAAAGATGATAAGGGTGAATTTGTTTCCGAAACATTTTTCTCCAATGAAGGGCTTAAGGAGTTCGTTAAGTTTTTAGATGGTAACAGGGAACCCCTGATACAAAACGTAATTTCAATGGAAGGGGAAAAGAATGACATTCCCGTGGAAGTTGCCATGGTATATAATACTAGCTATACCGAAAACTTACATTCTTATGTAAACAATATCAACACCCACGAAGGAGGTACACATTTATCGGGCTTTAGACGAGGGCTGACTACTACTTTGAAGAAGTATGCGGATTCCTCTGGAATGTTGGAAAAATTGAAGTTTGAAATCCAGGGTGATGATTTTAGGGAAGGTTTAACAGCAATTGTTTCCGTTAAGGTAGCTGAACCCCAATTTGAAGGTCAGACAAAAACCAAGCTTGGTAACCGTGAGGTTTCCTCAGCTGTAAGTCAGGCCGTATCTGAAATGCTGACCAATTATTTGGAAGAACATCCAGACGATGCCAAGATTATAGTACAAAAGGTAATCCTTGCAGCTCAGGCAAGGCATGCTGCGACTAAGGCACGTGAAATGGTTCAGCGAAAAACTGTAATGAGCATTGGAGGCCTACCAGGGAAGCTATCGGATTGTTCCGAACAAGATCCAACACAATGTGAAGTATTTCTTGTGGAGGGTGACTCTGCAGGTGGAACGGCAAAACAAGGCCGTGACAGAAATTTCCAGGCCATTCTTCCGTTGAGAGGTAAAATTTTGAACGTTGAAAAAGCCATGCAGCACAAGGTTTTTGAGAACGAGGAAATCAAAAATATCTACACTGCCCTTGGGGTAACTATTGGTACAGAGGAAGACAGCAAGGCCTTGAACTTGGAAAAATTACGCTACCATAAAGTGGTTATCATGTGTGATGCCGATGTGGACGGTAGTCACATTGAAACCCTTATCTTAACTTTCTTCTTCCGTTATATGAGGGAATTGATAGAGGGGGGGCATGTCTATATTGCAACACCACCTCTTTACTTGGTTAAAAAAGGTCAGAAAAAGCGATACGCCTGGTCCGATAAGGAAAGGGATGAGATTGCCGATAGCTATAGCGGTGGTGTAAGCATTCAACGTTATAAAGGTCTTGGGGAAATGAATGCGGAACAGCTTTGGGATACTACTATGAATCCGGATTTCAGAACATTGCGCCAAATTACAATAGAAAATGCTACGGAAACGGATAGGGTTTTCTCCATGTTGATGGGTGATGAGGTTCCCCCTCGACGGGAGTTTATCGAGAAAAATGCTGTTTATGCGAACATTGACACATAGAAATAGCTACTTACACAACAAAAACCTGCGTCCAAAACGCAGGTTTTTTAGTTTTAGGAAAAATTTAAAAAATGAAGAATTTACTTACATGTTTGTTTTTGTGTAGTTTTTCTGCAGTGGTAGCGCAGGATTTTAATGAATTGTTTGCGGCTGGTGTAGAAGACGCCGAAAAATTTACAGGCGATTATTTAGAGCCGCTTTCTGAAAGTACTATTTATAACTTTTCTACAGGGTGGTACAATTCTGCAGATGCTAAGCCTCTTGGGGGGTTCGAAATTTCTATTATAGGAAATTTGACAGGCTTTAAAAATAAGGCTGATAAAAAGGTTTTTGTTTTAGACCCTAATGACTATCAGAATTTGGATTTTGTGGATAACCCGGGTGTGGCGAGGGAAGTTTCAACGGCCTTAGGTAATATTAGCGGGGTAGAAGTCTTTGTAGAGACCCAAATTGCCGGTACAACGGTTCGAGAAACATTTGAACTTCCTTCTGGACTTTCAGGGGAAGGATTGGATTTTATACCCTCGGGTTACCTTCAAGGAAGTGTGGGGCTTATTAAGGGTACGGAAATAAAGGCAAGGTTTTTACCTAAGATGAATTTTGAAGGTGCTTCGGTCGGCTTAATCGGTTTCGGTTTGCAGCACGATTTTACAAAGCTTTTACCCGCTGATAAAATTTTACCAGTTGCAATATCTGCGGTAATTGGATATACCAAGGTGAATGGTGATTATGATTTATCTGAAATTAATTTGGTAGAAGGGGAAGACCAGAGAATCGAGGCCAATATCAATACATGGGCTTTTAATGCTGTAGTTTCCACAAAACTCCCGATCATTAACTTTTACGGTGGACTGGGATATGTAACTGGAAAATCTGTAACGGATATACTTGGAGAATATAGGGTTACAAGAGGACCTTTTGCTTCAGAAACCTATGTAGATCCGTTCTCGATCACTAAAAAGGTGAATGGTGTTACGGGTAATTTGGGGGCTAAATTAAAGTTGGGCTTCTTTAGGCTTAATGCTGACTATACCCTCGGGGATTTTAATACTTTTACTTTTGGTGTTAACTTTGGTTTTAGGTAATAGAAGATAATTTCTAAATATAACAAATGCCCGGCTATAGCCGGGCATTTGTTATAAAACGAAGAGCCTGCCCAGATTTCTCCGAACAGGCTCTTTCCCATGGCCCTGTGAAAGCCTTCTATTCCCTGATGGCTAGATAATCACCATCGATTTTTTCCAAAATTGTGCCTTCTGCGGTTTTAACGATTTTAAACCTGTCAGTTGGTACGTTTTCGAGACCCCTATATTCTATAGTATACACGTCATCTTCCTTAGACCATTTAAAATCTGTTTGTAGGGTAATGTTATTTCCGTTGATTTCATGATATCGACCTAAGTAAACATCATTAAAAATCCATTCTTTACGGAGGGTGCTTTTGGAAGAAACGCTAATAATTTCAGCCTCAGACTGAAACCATATACCAACAATGGGGTCATTGTTCTGTTCTACTCGAGAACAGTTCGCTGAAAAAATAATGGCACAAACAGCCATGAGGGAAAGGAACTTTTTCATTAATAAGTAGGTTTTTCGGATTTGGGATCCGTAGTTTATAACGGACCTTATTTTATGTTATTACTAAAAATCGATGTACGGTCACATTTTTTTAATTTCTTCGTTGAACGGTACTTTTTTTTAACGGAAACTGCAGTTTATCGATTTTTTTTCAGACATTTTTTTCACTTTTTATTCCCTATTGACATTCCCATTTTTTGTTAATAATTGAGTATTTTTGGAACGCTGAACACATATAAATAGAGCCCTTGGTTTTATTATAAATAATTTAATTCACTAAAAAATAAAAACATGAAAGTTACAGTAGTTGGTGCTGGAGCAGTAGGAGCCAGTTGTGCAGAATACATAGCCATAAAGGATTTTGCCTCGGAAGTGGTCATTTTGGATATTAAGGAAGGATATGCCGAAGGTAAAGCAATGGATTTAATGCAAACAGCCTCCCTAAATGGTTTTGATACTAAAATTACCGGAAGCACAAGTGATTACTCTAAAACGGCGAATAGTCATATCGCGGTTATAACTTCGGGTATTCCAAGAAAACCGGGAATGACCAGGGAAGAGTTGATTGGGATAAATGCAGGTATTGTAAAAACGGTTTCCAGTAGTTTAATCCAACATTCACCGGATGTAACAATTATTGTGGTAAGTAACCCTATGGATACAATGACATATTTGGTCCATAAAACCACTGATTTACCCAAAAATAAGATTATCGGTATGGGAGGGGCCTTGGACAGTGCCCGTTTTAAATATAGGTTAGCGGAAGCTATGCAGGCGCCTATTTCTGATGTAGATGGAATGGTAATTGGTGGCCATAGCGATACGGGAATGGTTCCTTTAACTTCCCACGCGACCAGAAATAGTATTAGGGTATCGGAATTTTTATCTGAAGATAGACTACAGCAAGTGGCTGAGGATACCAAAGTTGGTGGGGCAACTTTAACGAAATTATTGGGCACTAGTGCGTGGTATGCACCGGGTGCCGCGGTTTCTGCTTTGGTTCAGGCCATTGCATGTGACCAAAAGAAAATGTTCCCATGCTCAACCTTTTTAGAAGGTGAATATGGCTTAAACGATATTTGTATAGGTGTTCCAGTAATATTGGGAAAAAATGGTATTGAGCAGATTGTTGATATTCCTTTAAGTGAAGCGGAAAAGGACAAAATGCAAGAAAGTGCGGCCGGTGTTTCCAAAACCAATGGATTACTAGAGTTGTAGTTTATATATCATTTAGTATAATATAAAAACCTTTACAGTAGAACTGTAAAGGTTTTCTCCCTATAACTATATAGATTTCAGAAATATATATAGTTAAGAATATACTACCTAGAATAATCTTTCTTTTTATATTTGCCGCATGAATGCAAAATGGTGCGTAAGTACTATAATTATTATCCTAGCCTTATTGGGGCTAAGTCAAGAGCAAACAAAAGCGTCTAATCAGCAAATTGTATTGCAATTTAAAGATATAGAATTAGCTTCTGAGAGTGCTCATGATGATGTTTTGGCTGCAATTACCAAAAAACTTCAAGTATTAGGTATTGATGCAATTGAAATTATAGAAAATGATGGAAGTCAACTAAAGATTCGTTACTACAGTGATGTAGATGCGCTTACCGTAGAGGAATTTCTTTCCCAGAAAAACCAACTTTCATTAGCGTATGAAAATGAACTACCTTCTGATTTTCCCAAAGAACAACTTCCTGATACCTATAATATAGTAGTATTAGATCTTCATCAGCAAACGGACAATGGACTTAATTTAAATGGGAATCTTGTTTTAACCCAAAAGCAGGATTATAATAGATTATTTTACCCAGTAACCTTACAGTTTAATAATGCACTAGGTGTTGAGCAAGGTGCAATTGTAGAGGTAGCCTATAAAATAAACAGAGTTATTGCCATTGCAATAGAAAATACTTCACATCCCATACCTGAAGTCAGGGCTGGACCTTATGTTTAAAGAAATACTTATTTCCAATTAAAAACACCTAGCAACATAATTTGCTCTGGATTTTCGAATTACACAAAATCTTTTTCAACATAAATTAAATAAACCATTAAAATGCAAAATAAAGGACTTATAAAGCTTTTTGCTTTATTATTTGGGTTAGTTAGTATCTATCAGCTTTCCTACACTTTCGTCACCAACAAGGTCGAAAAAGAGGCGGAGGTATTCGCCGCAAGTCAAATTTCGGAGGCGGAAGATGACTACATTTCAAAAAGGGAAGCACTGGAAGCCAGTTACTTGGATTCCATAGGAAACAATACCATTTTAGGCTATACCAATTACAATGAGGCCAAAAAGAAGGAATTAAACAAGGGGCTAGACCTTAAAGGCGGAATCAATGTTACCCTCCAGATTTCTGTGAAGGATATTTTGAAAGGCTTAGCGAACAATACCAAAAATCCGGTTTTCAATAAGGCATTGGCTGATGCGGATGCAGCTTCAAAAAATAGTGATGATACCTATATTGAATTGTTTTTCGAAGCATTTGATAATATCAAAGGAGAAACAAAATTGGCTTCACCTGATATTTTTGCCAATAAGGGACTAAGTGATGAAATAAACTTTCAGATGTCCGATGATGAGGTAAAACCTATCATTAGAAGAAAGATAGATGAATCGGTCGTTTCGGCTTTTGAAGTACTTCGCGAGCGTATCGATGGTTTTGGGGTTACCCAGCCCAATATTCAACGGGAGGGAAATTCCGGTCGTATTTTGGTAGAGTTGCCTGGTGCCAGGGATATCAATCGGGCGCAGGATTTATTATCAAGTACGGCACAGTTGGAATTTTGGGAAACGTACAAACAGAGCAATACCTCTTTTAGTACTTTTCTTATTCAGGCGAACGAGAAGCTAAAGGAAATTGTAGAAGTAGATGCACCAGAACCAGTGAAGGAGGAATCGGAGTTGGATTCCCTTTTATCGGATGTTGCATCAGATTCATTGGATTTGGCTACACAGGTCAATCCATTATATGAGCTATTGATACCAGCGAATCCTGGATCCCATGCCATGTTTAGGGCGGCAATTAAAGATACTGCGACCATAGGTTCTTATTTGAGAATGCCAGAGATCAGAAGGTTGTTACCTGCTGACATCCAATTCGTGAAATTTGTTTGGGAAAGACCGTCCACAGAGGAAACAGAGGTAATCGATCTCTATGCCCTAAAATCCAATAGGGAAGGAATCCCAAGAATTAGCGGTGATGTTGTAAGTGATGCAAGAGCCGATTTTGACCAGTTCAGCAAGCCGGCAGTTTCCATGACCATGAACACCAAGGGTGCAAAAGAGTGGGAGGCGTTGACAGGTGATGCTTATAATAATCAGACCGGTATTGCTATTGTATTGGACAATAAAGTTTATACAGCTCCAGGGGTTTCTAGTGGACCTATTTCTGGGGGCCGTTCTGAAATAACAGGTAACTTTACGGTAAATGAGACCAAGGATATTTCCAATGTTTTAAGAGCTGGTAAACTACCGGCCTCTGCTGAAATAATCCAATCGGAAATTGTTGGTCCTTCTTTGGGTCAAGAGGCCATAGATAGTGGATTTATTTCATTCTTGATAGCCATGGCAATCGTATTGCTTTGGATGATTGCTTATTATGGTAAAGCGGGTGCTTTTGCCGATATAGCCTTGCTATTGAACATTCTTTTGATATTCGGAGTTTTGACCAGTTTGGGAGCCGTGTTAACATTGCCCGGTATTGCTGGTATAGTGCTAACGATTGGTATGTCAGTGGATGCAAATGTGCTTATATTTGAAAGGATTAAGGAGGAATTGGCCAAAGGGAAAGGAAAGAGTTTGGCTGTTTCTGATGGTTTTGGTAATGCATTGTCTTCTATTTTAGATGCAAACATCACGACGGGGTTAACGGCTATAATCTTATTTGTATTTGGTTCTGGTCCAATAAAGGGATTTGCAACAACTTTATTGATAGGTATTCTAACTTCTTTGTTTACCGCTATTTTTATCACAAGATTGTTGATCGATTGGTATATCAGTGGTAGGAATAGAAGTTTAGATTTCACAACGAGTATTACTAAAGGATTATTCAAAAATCTTTCTATCGATTTCTTGGTCAAGAGAAAGATTTCCTATGTACTATCAGGTATTTTGGTGTTGGTAGGTTTAGCATCGCTATTCTTTGGTCCAGGATTACAGCAAGGTGTGGATTTCATAGGTGGCCGTTCCTATACGGTTCGTTTTGAGCAAGCAGTCAATCCTTCTGAGATTGCATCGGAATTAAATACCGTATTTGGAAGTGGTACTAATGTAAAGACCTATGGTGAAGCAAATCAAATAAAGATAACAACACCTTATAAGGTTGATGTTGAAGGAATTGAAGTGGATACGGAAATACAGGATAAGCTCTATACTTCCTTACAGAAATATCTTCCTGATGGAACTTCCAAGACTGATTTTAATGTGGGTAGTGAAGGAAAGACTATCGGAATCATGCAATCGGTTAAGGTAGGACCAACCATTGCTGATGATATTAAGAACAATGCTTTCTTGGCAATTTTAGGTTCCTTGGCCGTGGTATTCCTATATATACTCTTGCGTTTCCGTAGATGGCAATTCTCTTTAGGAGCGGTTGTAGCGGTTTTCCATGATGTATTGATAGTACTTGGTGTATTTTCCCTTTTAGGTAAAGTAATGCCGTTTAATATGGAAATTGACCAGGCTTTCATTGCAGCCATTTTGACGGTAATAGGTTACTCCTTGAACGATACTGTGGTTGTTTTTGACCGTATTCGTGAAATCATTGCCGAAAAGGGATGGAAAGGGGGTGAAAATATAAATGCGGCCATTAATAGTACTTTAGGAAGAACGTTGAATACCTCATTAACCACATTGGTGGTATTACTTACTATCTTCATCTTTGGAGGCGAGTCTCTTAGAGGGTTCATGTTTGCAATGATTATTGGTGTAGTAATAGGTACTTATTCATCCGTATTTATTGCAACTCCTATAATGTTCGATGCCTTAAGTAAAAAAATTACAAAAGCTATAAAGCAATAATTAGAACAAACTAAATCAAAGATAAAAAGTCGCTATTTTAAATAGCGACTTTTTTATTTTTTGGAAATCAATACACTATCTTACCAACTGAACCTTTTTCGGTTTTTGTTAGTTCCAGTGTTTTCTCCGGATTTAAACCGGCTTCTTTTCTGTGACTTACAAAAATGATAGAGGTGTTTGTTTCATGAGCAAATTTGTTGACGAGATTGACCAATGTTTTGGCCGAATTATCGTCCATTCCACTTGTGGGCTCATCTAAAATAAGCAAGGGGGGATGTTTTACCATAGCTCTTACGGTCATTACCAAGCGTTGTTCACCTAAGGATACATCTTTAAAAAGGGAATTTCTGCTTTCCCAGAGATTTAGCAATTCCAACCAACTCTTAATAATTCTTTTATGTATTTCCGTTGGTTTTACATAGAGCCCAATGGAGTCTAAAAGTCCGGAGATTAACATATTTTCTATAGAGTGTCTTCCTGCAAACTTATCGGTCATTGAAGGGGAGAAGTATCCAATTTTTTGTTTTATTTCCCATACACTTTCGCCCGAACCTTTTTTGTTACCGAACAGATAGATTTCCTGACCAAATGCTTTGGCACTATCTCCTGTAATCATAGAAATTATCGTGGTTTTTCCAGAACCATTACTTCCGATCAGTTGCCAAAATTCTCCTTTTTTCACTTGCCAATCAATACCTTGTAGAACATGTTTCCTGCCATAGGAAACAGTAACGTTTTTGAATGCAATTAAGGTTGGTTCATCAACTTCTGTTTTGTCAATGGGAGGAGGTATAATACCCTCTAATCTTGGTATATTTTCTTTAAACTTTAAATCTTTTTTATCCAGTATTTTAAGCTTATTCTCCTTTAAAATGGCAAATTTTTTTATGAACGGTAGTATATCCGATTTTCTACTTGCCAATTGGATAAACAGAATTTTGTTTGATTGATTGGTAAGTAATTTTTTAAGCTCATCTTGAAAATGGGCATCTAAATTGTCAAACGGGTTATCCAGTATAATATAGTCCGGAGATTCTTTTAGAATGTTCGACCACAATGCTTTCTTCTGTTCACCGCTGGACATGGTTTTGAGAGCCTGTTCCTTTGATGAAATAATTTTTGTGCCATGTTGCTCCTCTTCTTCGATAAACTTTTTTAAGGCTAGTGGGGAGAATAGGTACCCTTTACTTCCCTTTAAATTTAAGAATTCAGGCAAACGGTTCTTCTGAAGATTGGATACGAAATCGGCCTTTTTAGATTTATTGTCCGTAAAAATTCCCCAGTGTTCCATTTGCTATTGGTCTATTCTAAAGATATCCACAGAATTTTCTTTATATATAGTGGTTTTTTCTAGTCGCATACCATTCTTAAGCGCAACTTTTTTAGAAGGCTCATTGTCCACATGGATAATAGAAATTAAAAATGATGCCCAATTATTTTTAAAGGCGGTATTCTTGCACTTGATGGCAGCTTCACTAGCATAGCCTTCTCCCCAAAACTCCGGTAGAATGGAATACCCGATTTCCCATACTTCTTCACTATCAACATGTTGTAATAACAAACCACAGATACCTATTAGTTTCTTGGTAGTTTTGTGAATCAATGCGTTCATACCGCCCAACCCTTTTTCATATCGCTCAAATACACGTTTAAATTGCTCGGTACAAGCTATTATAGGGTCTTTTGGAATTCCGGACCAGTATTGTGAGGATCTAGGGTCTTGATGAAACGGTAACCATGCATTGAAATCCATAGGGGTCAGCCTTCTAAAAAGAAGTCTTTCTGTTTCTTCCCCCTCCATTAAATAATCCATGATTTCAGTCTCGGTCAAATTTGACTTTATCGCCTACTGATATTTTCCACGTTTCAGAAAGCCCTGAATTAACCTCAAGAACGTATTTAACAGGTACTTTTGAAGACAACCCATTTTCATTTAATGGCTCTGCATTTTTTGCTATATGGGCTACTTTTAAGTTTTCATCTATAAAAATAATATCGATAGAAAATTCCGTGTTTTTCATATAAAACGAATGCATAGCAACATCAGGAAAGATGAATAGCATTCCCTGGTTGGTTTCCATACCCTTTCGGTACATTAACCCCGTTTGGGTTTCATAATCAGATTCCGCTATTTCAATATCCAAGGAAGTAATCAGGGAATCGGTATCCTGTTTATAAATTTCTAGATCACCCTCTTTGGTGAATGTAACAGGCGTGGTCTTAATTACTTTTTTTGATTCATCCTTGCAGGAAGAAAGCACTATGGATGAAAGTATAGCTATACCAACAAGGCACTGAGACAATTTCATAGTTATAAAAAGTTTAATTCGATTTAACAGGTCTGAACATAAAATAGAGACCGAAAATGATAAATGGAATACTTAACCATTGGCCAGTCGATAAAATCCCTAAGGATTCCTCAAATCCACCTTGGCTTTTCTTAACAAATTCTACAAAGAATCTTACCGTCCATAAAAGCACCAAAAACAATCCGAAAAGATATCCAGGTTTATTTTTCTTGTCCGTTTTCCAATAGAGGTAGTGCAGTAAAATAAAAACAAAAATATAACATACACCTTCGTACAATTGAGCTGGGTGACGATAGGGTATCTCAGCCAGATATTGGGAGAACTGAGGATTGTTCTCAATAGCATCATAGGCGGCATTTAGAGACCTTTCCTTTGTTATACCTAATGCTTTGGAAGGATGTAGGTCATCTGAATCCCTGATAAACTTAGTCGCGAATACAAAGGATTCATCCACTGTTTTTCCATTGATTTCGGAATTAAAAAAATTTCCTAATCGCACGGCAAAAGCTCCTATGGCCACGGGAATGGTCATTCTATCAAAGATCCATAGCATACTAAAATCTGGATTTTTTTTAGTGTACAAATAAGTGGATATAATGATTCCAATGGTAGCTCCATGACTGGCAAGACCTGTAAAACCTGTAAATTCATACCCATCAATTAAGCCAAAGAGTAAATTTCCCGTTTCGCTTTCTCTTATTGGTAAAAGAATTTCCAATAAATGGTTCTTGTAGTATGCCCAATCATAGAAGAACACATGTCCCAATCTAGCGCCCAACATCGTACCCAATACGGTGTGTATAAAAAGGGAGTCTAACTGTTCTACAGATTTTTTCTCATTTAAAAATATTTTTTTCATGAGATACCAGCCTACTGCAAAAGCTATGATCCAGAGCAGGTTGTAATACTTTATTTGGATGGGTCCTAAGTTGAAAAGCGTCTCGTTGGGATTCCAAATAATACCTAAGAAGTGCATGTGAGTTATTTTTGAAGGGCTAATATACGGAAATAGGAGGTATTACATCACACGAATCACGCATGTATAATTACCATTTATACAATTTTTAGGGAACAGGATCATAGCCCTTTCTTCCCCAAGGATTACAACTAAAAATTCTTTTAATCGATAGCCAACCTCCCTTAAAAAGACCATGCTTTTTTAAAGCCTCCAATGTATATTGGGAGCAGGTAGGAGAATATCTGCAAGTAGCGGGTGTGTATGGAGAAATTGCCAGTTGGTAAAAACGGACCAAAAGGACAAAAGGAGTTATTAGTATTTTTTTTAGGGAAAACTTCACCGATTAGTTTTAAGTGGCTAAAGTTAAATAATTTATAGTGTTGGTACATAAGAAAAGGCCTGTATTGAAAAAACAGGCCTCTCGCTATTATATGAATATTACAACTAAAATTAAGCACCAACCCTTACAGGCTCTAGATTCTCTGCCTCTTTGGGTGAATAAAGTCTTGATTTGATAATAAATCGTATGCCCATAGGTATTTCCAATGAAAAGCTAGCTCCTCTTCCTGGGGTAACATCTACCGTGAGCTGGGTATGCTTCCAATATTCAAATTGGTCTTTGGAGATGTGAAATTCACACCCTTCAATGGTACCCAACCAAATATCATTATCGTCAATCATAAGTTCTCCTTTAGGAAAACACATGGGGGAGGAGCCATCACAACACCCACCACTTTGGTGGAACATGAGCTCGCCATGTTTTTCCTTAAGTTCCTTTATGACTTCGGTAGCTTTATCACTTACCAATACTCTTTTAGTTTTCATTTTTTTATTATTAAAAGAATCCCATCGCCTTCTTATCGTAGGAGATGAGCATATTTTTGGTTTGGCGGTAATGCGCCAACATCATTTTATGGTTTTCTCTACCGATACCGGATTTTTTATAACCTCCAAAAGGTGCGTGTGCTGGGTATAAATGGTAACAATTTACCCAAACACGTCCGGCTTTTATCGCTCTGGAAATGGTGTATGCCTGGTGAGTGTCACGAGTCCATACACCTGCGCCCAGTCCATAAAGCGTGTCATTGGCAATTTCGATGGCTTCCGCTTCATCCTTAAAAGAAGTGACACAAAGCACAGGCCCAAAAATTTCTTCCTGAAATACCCTCATTTTGTTATTTCCTTTTAAAACGGTGGGCTGAATATAAAATCCACCTTCTAGGCCTTCATTATAGGCTTGTTCACCTCCGGTTAATACTTCACAACCTTCTTCCTTACCAATCTGGATATAGTTCAATATTTTTTCAAATTGGTCGCTAGATGCTTGTGCTCCCATCATAGTATTCGGGTCTAGAGGGTGACCCATTTTAATAGCTTTTGTTCTTTCGATTACCCGCTCCATAAAAGCATCAAAAATACTTTCCTGTACCAACATACGGGATGGACAGGTACATACCTCCCCTTGATTTAGGGCAAACATATTGGCACCCTCAATACATTTGTCAAAGAATTCATCATCTGCATCCATAATATTTTCGAAGAAAATATTTGGTGATTTACCTCCCAATTCTAAAGTAACGGGAGTGATGTTTTTTGAAGCATATTGCATAATCAACTGTCCGGTAGTAGTTTCGCCCGTAAATGCAACTTTATTTATACGAGGACTCGATGCCAGAGGTTTTCCTGCCTCAGCACCAAAACCATTGACAATATTAAGCACCCCAGCGGGTAAAATATCCTCGATCATCTCCATTAGAATTAAAATTCCTACGGGAGTTTGTTCGGCCGGCTTTAGAACTACGCAATTGCCTGCAGCTAATGCAGGGGCCAATTTCCAAACAGCCATTAAGATTGGAAAATTCCAAGGAATTATCTGTCCAACTACTCCTAAGGGTTCGGTCACATTTAGCGCTACAGTATTGTTATCCAATTCACTTACGGAACCTTCCTCCGCACGGATTACACCTGCAAAATAGCGAAAGTGATCAACGGCCAATGGCAGGTCGGCTGCCCTTGTTTCTCGTATGGCTTTACCGTTATCCCACGTTTCGGCTCTTGCCAATGCTTCTAAATTTTGTTCCATTACATCGGCTATTTTCAATAGCATATTACTTCTTTCCGTGGCGGAAGAAGTATTCCATGATGGAGCTGCTTCCCAAGCGGCATGAATGGCCTTTTCAATGTCTTCGGCTGTTGATCTTGGTATTTTGGTAAATGATTTTCCATCTACTGGAGAAGTATTCTCAAAATACTCTCCCTTTACCGGAGATGTCCATTTACCTCCAATAAAGTTTTCATACTGATTTTTGAATGTTGGTTTTTGTAACACGTCTTGCGCTACAGTTGCTGTATTGCCCATATCTAAAACTGTTTTAAGAAATTAATAATTAGTAAAATGTTAATGCGGGTAATGTTTTATCTCCCTATTAAAATTACGTGAGTATTTCTCAAATGGTCTGAAGAATTCTATGAATAACATGAACAATCCTATCATTATTTATTATTATGAATTTTTTAAGGGTAATTTTTTGTAAATTTCTTATTAAAAGTGGTTTAAGAATACGGAAATGTTAAAGTTGTCAGATAAGTTTTTAGAGGGTAGGAGATTGGAGACTATGGTTGAAAACCAAACTTCCTATACGCTAAAAAATGCGGCGATGCATGTTTTTGAAACGCATGAACAAGCGGAAAAGGTTTTATTGCAATTTAATCAACCCGTTTTGGCCAGCATGATAGCGGGTAAAAAGGTTATGCATTTAAGAGATTATGAGTCTTTTGATTTTTTACCTGGTGAATCATTGATTTTACCAGCCAATGAAACTATGTGCATTGATTTCCCGGAGGCGAAGTCCAAAAATCCGACAAGATGTTTGGCCATGGCTATTTCTGAAGATAAAATCAAGAAAGTGCTGGAAATAATGAATGAAAGTATGGCAAAGGACGACCAGAGGGAATGGAGTCTTATGGATTATAACTTCCACTTTATAAACGACCAGGGAATCTTCCAAATTTTACAACGTTTATTATTTCTTTTCTCAGAAAATCATCCATCCAAGGATTTTTTTGTGGATAATATGTTACGGGAACTTATTATAAGAATTCTACAAACCAATGAGCGTAAAATTTATACAAGTTCGCAGATATCAATCAATAGTAATAATAGACTTTCTTTTGTAATCCGATATATTCGGGAACATTTACATGAGCCTTTAACAGTGGAGGAGTTAAGTAAAAAAGCCTATATGAGTCCCTCTCATTTTTATAGGATCTTTAAAACCGAATTGGGTATATCCCCCGTAGAGTTTATCAATAATGAACGAATTAAACTGGCGACAGGATTATTACAAAATCCCAAACTCAACATTAAGGACGTATATATGCAATGTGGGTTTGAAAGTAGGTCCTATTTTAACCGTGTCTTCAAAAATAGACAGCAACTTTCACCCGGTGAGTACCAGGCAAAAATTAAGAGTATTAATAAATATAAAATGTAAATTAGAGGCTATAGGTAGTTCCTTCCTTACCGTCTTTTAACTGTATACCCAAACCTGCTAATTGATCTCTGATTTTATCAGAAGTCGCAAAGTCTTTGTTTTCACGGGCTTCTTTTCTTAATTGAATCAACAATTCAACCACGCCACTTAATTTTTCGGAATCAACATTGGAACTTTTTTTGTTTTCCAGGCCAAGTATGTCAAAGGTAAAGTTTTGCATTGTTTGCAAGAGTAGGTCCTTATCTTCAATGGTAATCGACTCAGTATTCTCTTTAATTAGGTTGATGTGCTTCACAGCATCAAATAATTTGGCAATCAGTATTGGAGTGTTGAAATCGTCATTCATGGCATCATAACACCCTTGACGCCAAGTATTAATATCAAAATTGGTTTTCTTGCCTTCAGGCAAAGACTTAATGGAATTTATGGCCTCCATTAGTTTATTAAAGCCTTTTTCAGAAGCAAGGAGCGCATCATTACTTATGTCCAATATACTCGTATAATGTGCCTGCATCATGAAAAAACGGACCATGGACGGTGAGAAGGGCTTACTCAGTATATTATTTTCACCGGAAAATATTTCACCAGGGAGTATACTGTTCCCTGTTGATTTTGCCATTTTCTTTCCATTCAAGGTGAGCATATTGGCATGTAACCAATAGTTTACAGGTGACTTTCCGTTACTTGCCTCTGCTTGTGCAATCTCGCATTCGTGGTGGGGAAATTTTAAATCCATACCACCTCCATGAATATCAAAGGTCTCCCCAAGATATTTGGTGCTCATGGCAGTACATTCTAAATGCCAGCCGGGAAAACCATCTCCCCATGGAGAAGGCCAACGCATGATATGTTCCGGTTCTGCCTTTTTCCACAAGGCAAAATCTTGAGGACTTTTCTTATCGTCTTGGGCAGTGAGTTCACGTGTATTGGCAATCATGTCCTCCAACTTTCTGCCACTCAACTTACCATAGTCGTTGGATTTGTTGAATTTAACAACGTCAAAATATACAGAGCCGTTGATTTCGTAGGCATAACCTTTTTTCAGTATTTCCTTTATGATTTCAATTTGCTCTATAATATGACCCGTGGCCGTTGGCTCTATACTAGGGGGAAGGAAGTTGAATTTTTCCAATATATTGTGGAAGTCCAAGGTATATCGTTGTACGACTTCCATGGGTTCCAATTGTTCTAATCGGGCTTTCTTAGCAATTTTGTCCTCCCCATCTTCCGCATCGTCGACCAAATGCCCGGCATCTGTAATATTACGTACATAACGGACTTTATAGCCTAAATGACGGAAGTATCTAAAAATCATGTCAAAGGACATGAAGGTTCTGCAATTTCCCAAGTGAACATTGCTATACACTGTTGGGCCACAAACATACATGCCAATTTGCCCTTCGTTTAATGGGATGAACGTTTCTTTTTTACCAGTAAGTGAATTGTGAATTCTAACGGTTTGCTCTTGGTACAATTGCATTTTACACAAAGAATTAAAATTGCGTGTCCATATTTATATACTCAAGAAACTCGTTACGAACAGCTTCCTCCTTGAATTTGCCGCCATATTCTGCAGTCACGGTACTACTTTCTATATCCCGGATACCCCTTGAATTTACACAAAGGTGCTTGGCGTCAATGACACATGCAACATCTTCCGTACCTAAAACTTTCTGTAGCTCACGTACTATTTGAATATTAAGCCTTTCCTGAACTTGAGGTCTTCTTGCATAATAATCTACAATTCGGTTCATCTTTGAAAGGCCAACTACAGATCCGCCGGAAATATAAGCAATATGTGCCCTGCCCACGATAGGTAAAAGATGGTGTTCACAGGTGGAGTAAAGTGTAATGTTTTTTTCTACCAACATCTCGCCATACTTATACTTGTTGTCAAACGTAGAGGAGTTAGGTTTTTTATCAGGGTGTAATCCCCCAAATATCTCCTTGACAAACATTTTGGCAACCCTGTTAGGAGTACCCTTAAGACTGTCGTCCTCTAAATCCATACCTAAAGTCAAAAGAATTTCACGCACACTATCCTTAATCCTTTCAATTTTTTCTTCATCACTAAGAATAAATGCATCCTTGCGTAACGGAGTTTCTTCCGATGAGGAAATATGGTCATCTCCCAACTGCTCAAAATGGTCTTCCAATGTACCCTCTGTTTTCATGTAAATCTAACTTTAACAAGACGCAAAGATATACATTATGTTGCACTTTATAGTACTTAGAACCAGATACACAACATAAATTGGTGTTAAGGTCAAGAGCCGTTTATTTTTGATTAAGTGGAATATGGATATAGATAATGAGTCGTAGCGGTATTTATTTAATAATGACATTCTTAATTGGTTTTACCAGCGTTTTCGCACAGGTATCACCTGATTGTGTCAATGCCGTACCTATTTGTAATAACACACCAATCAATGGTGGTACAGTTGGCTATGGTGTCGACGATTTTAATGGAGCCTCCATTTCCGGATGTATCTCTCTAGGTTCTGGCCCAATAGAGTCTAACTCGGCTTGGTATAGATTTAAGACTGGTGAGCGTGGTCAACTTGGCATCAATATTGGTTTTGATGTATTGGAAGATTGGGATTTTGCCCTGTATAGAACGGATGATTGTAGTAATCTCGGAGATCCTGTTCGTTGTAATTATTTTGATAATTCTGACAATAATATCTTTACTGGCTTTGGTGAAGATCCAACAGGAGCAGAAAATTTTCAATATGATGAATATCTTCAAGTGCAGCCAGGGGAGGAATATTACTTGTTCATTAACAATTTCAGTAACAATAATTCAGGTTTTTCCATACATTTTTCCGGTTCCATATTCGATGAGTTTCCTAATACTGCTTTGGATTGCTCCATAATTAACAATCTTCTTGGACCACCAATTGCGGCATGTGATGGTGCTGCCGTTGTATTGGATGGCACTACTTTAGGTGCTACGGGGTATGAATGGTATTTGGATATTGGTTCTGGATATCAACAACTTTCTACTGAAACCGGACCTACTATTCAGGCTAATATTTCTGGAATGTACCGCGTATTAGTGGTAATGCCATCTGGGAATAATATAGTTAGTGAAGTTCAAGTAGCGTATTCATCTTCTCCGATTTCGAATCCGGTAGGTGATGTTACCATTTGTTTGGACGGTGAAGTATTCGATTTTTCTAACAAAAAGGCGGAAGCTTTAGGCAACCAAAATCCAGATGAGTTTCGCTTAAGTTTTCATAGAACGAATAGCGATGCATTATTAGGGATAAATCCTATAGAGTATAACTTTATACCAAGTGAAACAACGGAGACGATTTACTTGAGAACTACCTCTTTAGAAAACCCCGATTGTTTTGATGCTTCCGAATCCTTTAGAATAAATGGGTTTGATATTCCCCAATTGGATTTTGAGAGCGAAGTATTTATCTGCAATGATTCTCCTTCTACGACCATAGGTCAACCGGTTCCCAATAGCAATTATTCATATTCTTGGGATACGGGGCAAACCACTTCCGAAATTACGGTTAATCAGCAAGGAATATATACGCTCTTTGTGACCCATGAAATTGATAACGTTAGCTGTATAACCGAACGTTCCGTTCGCGTAGTTTTTTCTAATCCTCCGGTAATTTCAGATATTGAAATTGAATATATCGATGATGACAATATCGTCACCATAAAAACCAATGATAACGACCATCTTGAGTATCGGATTGATGAAGGATACCCACAGGAAGATCCTGTTTTTCAAAACCTCCTTCCTGGCCGGCATACGGTTACTATAACTGATTTAAATGGTTGTGGCACTGCCCAAGAAGAATTTGTAATTGTAGGTTTTCCTAAGTTCTTTACACCGAATGGAGATAGTTTTAACGATGTTTGGAGTGTCGGGGGTATTGAAATATTAGAAAACCCGGTAATATCCATATATGATAGGTTTGGAAAATTAATTCATCAAATGGGTAATACAGATAATAGCTGGGACGGTACCTACAATGGTATGCCAGTGCCTGCGACAGACTATTGGTTTAAGCTAAGCTATTTGGATGATCAGGGCCAAAATGTAACCGCAAAATATGTTAATAGTCATTTTAGTATAAAGCGCTAGGCATTTCCAAGTCACTTCAAAATTACCGTTCATCGATTAAGTGCATAAAAATCCGATGTAAAATACTAAACTGACCCATAGCAAGTTATTATATACGTTAAAGTATATTAATAGCCCCACTAAACTATGAGGACACTCCTGTGTTTAATCTTTTGTTTGTTCCTATTTATATGGGATACTTCAGCTCAGAATTCTCCAGATTGTAGAACTGCTATACCTGTTTGTGCGGATCAGCCCATTATGGGACTTGCAGATGGGGGAGGAGATATAGATGATTTTGATCCCGAAGTTATACGCCAAACCGGATGTTTGGAAAAGGGGAGTGTTAGTTCCGCCAATATAGAGAACAACACCTCTTGGTTTGTCTTTAGGGCAGGAACCGGGGGTCAGGTAGGTTTTGATATTGAGGCCCTACCTTCTGGTGGAAACAGCACGCCAACTGCGGAATGGGATTTTGCCGTTTATGGTCCTTATGATGAATTGAGTGGACAAAACTTTTGTTCGATCATCGGAGATGGAACATCGGAACCTATTCGATGTAATTATGAAGTGAACAATACAAATTTTACGGGAATCGGGGTGAATCCTGAAAATGGGCAGGAAGGAGCACCTTTTTTAATTGGCAGCCAAAATACTTACGATGAATGGTTGGATGTTCAACCGGGTGAAATCTATTATATTCTTATTAATAATTTCAATACAAATTTTGATGGAGATCCAGAGCCCTATATGTTGACGTTTACCGGTAACTCAGTACAAGAGGATCAGAACACTGCACTGGACTGTACTTTAAGGGATGAGTTTTTAGGATTGGATATAACTGCCTGCGAAGGTGATCCCGATATTGTTTTAAGTGCATTGAATTCTCCCGCTGGTTCGGATATCGCCAATGTTGAGTGGACCGTTGATTATGAAGACGATGGAGTAGTGGACGGTACTTTGCCAGGTTCTGGACCTTTCGGGGCAGAACTTGTTGTTACTAGCCCAAATTCTGGAAGATATTTTGCTACCATTACTACCAATTCAGGAACCCCTCCAACTGTGGCAGATGTAGGAGGGATTTTGATAACCTTTTATGGGGTGCCTATTCTGGATAGGGTAGAGGTCTTGGATACCAACTTATCCGTTGATCCCGATGCCAATAATGTAGAAATAATAGTAGATGGCGATGGTGATTATGAATACGCGATAAATAACGGTATGTTCCAAGATGACCCTGTATTTATGGATATTCCTCCTGGTATTAATACGGTAATAATTAACGATAAGAATGGTTGCGGAACTACGGAACCCATAGAGTTTCTAGTGGTGGCATATCCTAAATTTTTTACGCCCAATGGGGATTTCATTAACGATGAATGGAGTGTGAGAGGAATTGAGACATTAACAAATCCTATTGTATTTATTTTTGATCGTTACGGAAAGCTTTTAAAACAGTTGGGTGCTGTTGGAGGTTGGGACGGAAATTTTAATGGAAGGCCCATGCCAGCCACAGATTACTGGTTTAGGTTCGAGTATGAAGAAGACGAAGCCGGGGTCTTGGTGGCAAAAACAAGACAATCCCATTTTTCTTTAAAACGATAAAACAAAAAAGGATCGTTTTTTAATCGACCCTTTTTCTTTATAATGTGACTTAAAACCTTTTTACATCAAAAATTGAGAGTATAACTTAAGGTGGCGTTGGTATTTACTCTATTAATCATAGCTGGAGCGGTGAGACCCGTATCAAAAAGGGACTCATTCACGTCCTGCTCAGTCCTATTGATGGCAAGGTCTAAACGACTACCTCCAAAGTTAAATCCGATACCTGTAGAAAAGCCATTTAGGTCATCGATTGTATTTCCATTGGCATAAGGGCTTTGCTCAAACCGATATCCGCCTCTCAAACTAAACATTCCTAATCTGTATTCACCACCGAGTCTAAATGTGGATACTCCACCTAATTCATTAGCTATTTGGTTATTTACAGTTTGAAAGTTTGAATCGTTCGCAGGTCTTAATTCGGATTGGGAAAAATCTTGATACCCATAATCAAAACTTAACAATCCGTTGGGTCCAAAAACCAATGCAATACTACCGTTCAATTTAGCTGGGGTTTTCACCCTGTAGGTTTCGAATAAGTTAACAATATTAAATCCTATAAATCCTATATCGTCATCGGCTAAATCGGAATTTATTCTCTGGGAGAAATCATCTGTAAGTCTATACCATGTTGGTGATTGGTAACTTCCTCCTAAACGAACGTATTCGTTTAATTTGGCAATAGCTCCTAAGCTAAATGAAAATCCGTTACCCTCTGTATGTAAAAGATTATCGAATGTTGTATTCTGAATTTCAGAAGCTGTATCATAACCACTTTCTGTAAACTCCGTATACTGATCGTACAATATATTATGAAAGTTTAATGAAGCTCCCAGATATAGATTGTCTCTAAACTGGCTAGCTGCATTTACCGTAAACTTACTGTTGTATCCTGAAGTATTCTTTAAAAATTCTTGATTAACCGAAGAATAACTAGTATTGCTTATGTAATTGGTATTGGCATCATCAAAATCTTCGGGGTCGAGAATTCCTCCATAGTAACCCAAAAAAGCTTGTTGGTCCCCGAAGCCTTGTACCGCGCCTATATCCAAATAAGCATCTTCAATAAATTCTCCTTCTTGTACTAAAATAGAACCGAATGGTACTCCTTGGGCAAAGTTTAGAAAGTAATTGTCTATTCCTTGATTACTGCTTCCGGAAGCATAGTATTCATTTTCAAAACTTTTAACCATGTCATAGTTAAAAGCTAGGGAGAATTTTTTCCAGTCAGAATTATCATCCGTGTTGTTAAATACGAATGCTCCCCCTATTTGGTTCAGATCAATATCATTAAGTGTTGTATTGTTAGCAGTGCCAAAATAGCTAGCATCATTGTCTCTAAAGTAGTGAGATCCCGAGATTGTTAGCAGGCTATTATTAAAAACAGCTGAGCCGGCAGGATTTATGTTCAAGGCCGACATATCTCCACCCAAAGCGCCAAAAGCACCGCCCATCGCCTGGAATCTAGCAGTGCCTTGCATGTCTTCCAGTCCATATCTAAGAACGTCATTAATATTTTGCGCGCTACCAATAAAGCATAGGCATAACGTTATGAAAGTAATATATCTTTTCATTGCAATAATTTTAAAAAGTTGAAAACTGATTAGTTGCTTCTACCTCCAGAAGATCTTCCTCCACCAGAGGATCTACCACCACCGGAGGATCTTCCTCCGCCAGAAGATCTGGATGAGCTTCCACCTGAACTTCTATAACTTCCACTAGAGCCCCTGGAACTACTTCTACCTGAGCTATAGCTTCTTCCAGAACTGCTGCTCCTACCTGTGCTAAAGCTTCTTCCTGTAGAACTTCTAGAGGTGCCATAAGAGTTACCACTACTCCTACTAGTACCTCGATAGGTAGAAGTTCTTGGGGTAACTGCTCTACTTGTTCTGCCAGGGGTACCAGTTCTATATGAGGATGACGATCGCGCAGTTCCACTAGAATATCCATTATTTCTTGTGTTTCCATAATATCTAGGTGTAGCCCTAGTACTTCTACTTGTTCTATACGCTCTATTTTGATCTACACTTACCGTTCTTCTATTGAGTGAATTACTTCTAGTAGTATTGGAACTTCTTGCAGTTGCCGTTCTGGAATCCGTACTTCTGTACCTTGGTGAATTACCCCTGGTATTTACATTAGATCGTCCCCTTAAAGCGGCAACCCCGTTGTTATTTGAATTATAATAGCCTCGTCTGGTCCTATTAATTGCGTAATTATTATTAAATCTATTGTTTCTGGCAAAATGACCATATCCATAATTGTAAGGATAACCATAATAGCCTCCCCAACCATAATTACCGGCCCATCCCCATCGATTCCATCGGTTCCATCTCCATGGGTTATTCCATCCCCATCCATAATATCCGCCGTAACCATAGTAGCCTCCCCAGCCCCAATTGTTCCAGCCCCAACCGTAGCCGCCCCAGCCCCAGTTATTCCATCCCCAAACAGGGTTTGCCCAACCAACGAAGGGACTATTAAATCCCCAGCCATTGTCGTAAACATTAACTACAACATTTTGGGCGTTGTCTCCCCAACCTCCATAACCTTGATAGTCATTTGGGCTGTCGTAATAGTCGGTAAGTTGTTCTTCAGATATACTATCATTAACCACATTACTAGAATATGAATCTACATCCGTGAAGATTTCGCTATCCAATATTTCACCATATTGATTGGCTTTCTGGCCAAAATAGTCCGTAAAAGTATCGGATTCTTCTTGCTTGGTCGTATTGTATTTGGCTTCGGGTCTACGTTCTACCGTTCTTGGCGAATCATTAGTGTAGATGCCATCATTATCGTAATAAGATGCTTGTTGATAGGAACCGCAGGAAGTACCTAGCAATGCTAGGGTTGCAACCATTAGGCTATAATAATATTTTGTGTGGGATGTGGAATATATCATCGTTCTAAAATTATATTGTTGAACATACTAAAAATAACTAGTTTTACCTGATTATTTTCTTTAAATAGCACAAGTTTTGTGCCAAACTCCGAACAATGGGTAAAAATTTAACTAAGAGAAGTGAGGATTATTCCAAGTGGTATAATGAGTTGGTCGTTAAGGCAGACTTAGCCGAAAATTCCGGTGTAAGAGGTTGTATGGTTATCAAACCCTATGGTTACGCTATATGGGAAAAAATGCAAGCAGGTCTTGATAAGATGTTTAAGGAAACAGGACATGAAAATGCTTATTTTCCTCTTTTTATCCCTAAATCTTATTTAAGCAAAGAAGCTAGTCATGTTGATGGTTTTGCCAAGGAATGCGCCGTAGTAACACACTACAGGTTAAAGAATGCCGAAGATGGTAGCGGCATAATTGTTGATCCAGAGGCCAAATTGGAAGAAGAGTTGATTGTGAGGCCAACCTCTGAAACCATTATTTGGGATACTTTTAGGAAATGGATACAATCCTATAGAGATTTACCATTATTGATCAATCAATGGGCCAATGTTGTTCGCTGGGAAATGAGGACCAGGTTATTTTTAAGGACCTCCGAGTTTCTATGGCAAGAAGGACATACTGCCCATGAAACGGAGCAGGAAGCCATAGAGGAAGCTGAGCAGATGATGAATATTTATGCCGAATTTGCAGAGGAGCATATGGCCGTACCCGTAATTAAAGGTGTAAAAACCGAAAGTGAACGCTTTGCTGGAGCGGTTGAAACTTACTGTATTGAGGCGTTGATGCAAGATGGAAAAGCCTTGCAGGCAGGTACCTCACATTTTTTGGGTCAGAATTTTGCAAAAGCTTTTGATGTAAAGTTTGCGAGCAAAGAGGGAAGCAAAGAGTATGTTTGGGCTACTTCATGGGGTGTTTCTACGAGGTTGATGGGAGCATTGGTAATGACACACTCAGATGATAACGGGCTGGTTTTACCTCCTAAGTTAGCACCGATACAAGTGGTTATCGTACCTATTTACAAAGGCTTGGAACAATTGGATGCTATTTCGGACATAGTGAAGCCGTTAGTTAAAGAATTGAAATCTAAAGGAATCGCCGTAAAATTTGATGATCGGGATACACAAAAACCTGGCTTTAAATTTAACGAATATGAACTAAAAGGGGTGCCAATTCGCCTAGCAATTGGGCAACGAGATATGACCAATGGTACTTATGAGGTAGCAAGGAGGGATACTTTGGAAAAAGAAACGGTACCCATGGATGAGGTTGTACCTAAAATTGAGTTTTTATTAGAGGAGATCCAAAAAAATATATTTAGCAAAGCTTTGGACTACAGAAAGGAACATATAACTCTTGTGGATACCTATGAGGAGTTTAAAAATGTACTGGAAACCAAAGGAGGTTTTGTGTCCGCTCATTGGGATGGCACCTCGGAGACTGAGGATCGGATAAAAGACGAAACTAAGGCGACGATACGGTGTATTCCATTGGAAGCAATAGAGGAGTCTGGAACCTGCATACTAACGGGAAAACCTTCTTTAAAAAGGGTGCTATTTGCAAAGGCCTACTAAAAGATTATAAAAAAAAATATCTGGGTGTTGCGATAGTGAAAAATAATTGTATTTTTGCATCCGCAATTACGTAAAGTAATGGCCCGTTCGTCTAGGGGTTAGGACGCCAGGTTTTCATCCTGGTAACAGGGGTTCGATTCCCCTACGGGCTACAAAATTTGGAACCATTGGTTCCGTAATGGCTTAATGGCCCGTTCGTCTAGGGGTTAGGACGCCAGGTTTTCATCCTGGTAACAGGGGTTCGATTCCCCTACGGGCTACTTGAATAAATGGATGTGACGATCCGGAAAACATAATAAGTTAAGAAGATGGCAAACCATAAGTCAGCATTAAAGAGAATTAGAAGAAACGAAGCAGTACGTTTACGTAACAGGTATCAGCATAAAACAACGCGTAATGCGATTAAAAAATTACGTGCTGAAGAAAGTAAAAAGGATGCTGAGGCTCTTTTGCCAAGTGTTGTGAGTATGATCGATCGTTTGGCGAAACGTAATATTATTCATGATAACAAAGCGGCTAACCTTAAAAGTAAGTTGGCAAAGCATGTGGCAGCTTTATAAGTTTTTTACTTTAATGATATAACTAAAAACCCTCTTGGAAAAGAGGGTTTTTTTGTGATTTATATCCAATTGCCACTTCCTATCCAAATGCTTTCTTTCTGTTAATGATAAAACCAATACAAAAGCTTAGGTACATCATAATAATAAGAAAGTGGAGAATATTTTTTAGGTTATATGCTAGCCATAAATCATATCTTAAGTATCCAATTAAAAAGAGAAACGGCGAAAATATATGAAATAAGAATAAACCGATGCTGACCCAAAATACAAGATTATAGGGTTGACTTATTGTTTTGTGGGTTTTCTGTTTGTCCTTGAAATATAATACAATGCAAATCAACAATACCCATGAAGCTATGGCGTTTGCGTAATATAATGTGGTATACATTGGATTTTGGAACAAGCAGGATATTGCAAAGCTGAGCATGGCGGAAATACCTAGAGTTTTTATCCATTTTTTATACGTTTCATTTTCAATTAATTTCCAATAGGCATAATAAAAAAATGGAAAGAATATCAAATCATATAGGTTGTAGATGATTTCATTGACCCTTGCATCCTTTAAATTTGGGAAAAATGAAAATTCCGGATAATATCTGATGAAATAACCCAGAATTTCATTTAATAAAGTATACGCTAATATTGCGGGCAGGTATTTAAATTGAGTATCAAAGTATTTTTGATAGGTAATTATGGATAAAATCAATGTAATACCATAGGCAATAACAAAATAGCTTCTTTGAAGAAAATCTATGATATCCTGATACATAGTTTAAAAATCTTGTTTAGGTGGTGGACCACCATTGCCTCTGTTCAAAGTTAAACTTGTACCACCTTGTAAAGCAGGGGCGATTGAAAAACTTGGTAAGATAGAAGCTTCAGACTTTTGATTCCCTTTAATACCTTGGTCACTTTGTTCGTCGACCCAATTTCGAACCAATTTCGCTTTCCCGTTTGCATCTATGAAAATACCCCCATATTCGCCATTGACATCCGCTGTAGGTAAAATAAACACGGTATTCTTTCGCGCATATTTTTTGCTTTTAGTTCCGTAATTCCCAAAATATATACGTAAGCTATCCGCTGTTGTTCCACCATTCTTGGCCTCTTGTTCTACATATCCAATATATTTTTTGAGTATTTCGATATCAAAGGAAACGAACTCGGTGGGTACAAATGGTTCATCATTTTCTTGATATTCCCTTTCTGATTCTATTATGTTGGAAATTCTTCTTTTGTTATAATTTATGTATAAGGAATCTGCATCTTCAAGGGAAATTATTTGCTTGGGAGCCTCATAGATAATTTCGTCAACTTCTTCTGTTTGGTGTTCTTTCTTAGGTCCTTCTTGACAGGACGTTAGGACAATAGCAAAAGCTATTAACAACAAAAATTTAAAGGAGTTTTTCATAAGTTAAGTTTTTTAAAGGTTCTGGTTTTGGGGAAACTCCTCTAAAGATATGGTTTTTATTTTATCCTATTAATGAGAAAGGCCCAACGAATATTCGTTGGGCCTTTTCAATTTATTTTAGATTTAATGCAGAAATTACTGATTCATGGTCATCAAAAATTCCTCGTTCGTCTTTGTCTGTTTGAAGCGCTGTTCAATAAATTCCATAGCTTCAACAGGATTCATATCAGCAAGATATTTTCGCATGATCCACATGCGCTGAAGCGTATTCTCATCCAGCAACAAATCATCGCGTCTCGTACTCGAAGAGGTAAGGTCAATTGCAGGGAATATTCTTCTGTTGGCAATCTTACGATCCAATTGAAGTTCCATATTACCCGTTCCTTTGAATTCCTCGAAGATTACCTCATCCATCTTCGAGCCTGTTTCGGTAAGTGCCGTGGCGATAATGGAAAGAGACCCCCCATTTTCTATGTTACGGGCAGCACCAAAGAATCTTTTTGGTTTGTGCAAGGCATTGGCATCAACACCTCCACTTAAGACCTTTCCAGAGGCAGGTTGAACTGTGTTATATGCTCTTGCCAATCGGGTAATGGAATCTAACAGTATAACCACATCATGCCCACATTCCACAAGTCTTTTTGCCTTTTCAAGGACTATATTGGCTACTCGTACATGCTCGGTAGCTTCTTTATCAAAAGTAGAGGCCACAACTTCGCCTCTAACGTTACGCTGCATATCGGTAACCTCTTCAGGTCGCTCATCTATCAACAGGATAATTTGATATACTTCAGGATGGTTTGCAGCTATACCGTTGGCAATATCCTTTAATAACATTGTTTTACCCGTTTTGGGTTGGGAAACGATCATACCCCTTTGTCCTTTTCCTATCGGAGAAAATAAATCAATAATCCTTGTGGAAATTGTACTTTGCCTTTCTGCAAGATTGAATTTTTCTTTAGGAAAAAGTGGAGTTAGGTGTTCAAAAGAAACTCTATCCCTAACCACCTGAGGGTCAATTCCATTAATCTTGTTGACCTTAATTAAGGGGAAATATTTTTCACCTTCCTTCGGTGGTCTTACGTTCCCTAATACGGTATCCCCGGATTTTAGTCCAAATAACCTGATCTGCGATTGAGAAACATAAATATCATCCGGGGAGGATAGGTAATTATAATCGGATGACCTCAAGAAGCCATACCCATCCTGCATGATGTCAAGAACTCCTTCACTGGTAATTATACTATCGAACTCGTACTCCGGTTCTTTGTACCTGTTTTTTAAATCCTTGTCAAAATTGCTTTTGTCATGGTTGTTACGGGACTGATTTTGATTTCTGTTATTTTGATTTTTATTCTTCGGAGAATTTTTTTGATGATCTCGTTTGTTGTCGTTATCGTTGTTTCTTGGCCTAGGTCTAGGTTTTCTTTGCTCTTTGGGTTCGGACTTTGAAACATCGTTCTTTTGTGGTTCGGGCTTTCCCGAGCTTTTATCCGAGGTGTCTTCCTTCTTTTCAACCTTTTTTCTTGGAGCCCTTGGTTTAGGTTTTTTGCTTTCATCCGCAGTGGATTCTGCAGGCGCCACAGCAGCAGCAACTTTAGGATTTGCGGCTTGTAAGTCTAAAATTTGATAAACAAGGTCTAATTTTTTTAGGGTCTTGAATTTGGGAACATTTAGTTCTTTGGCTAGTTCCTGAAGTTCAGGAAGCTTTTTCGATTTTAATTCTGAAATCTCAAACATTAATTAAATAGAATAAGTTATATGTATTTTAAAAAGATAAGAAGTAATCTAAATCTGGATTAAAAAGATAAAAGGGGAAAGATTTCCCTTTGGTAAGTGTTCAAATAAACAACGTCACAATAATACAAATAATTTTCAATATTTGATGGATATTTCTTAAAAAGACCTGTATTTTTGTCTTCTCATGTACTAAATCGAGTATGATTCAAAGAATACAAACTATTTATTTGATAATTGTAGCGCTATTAGCGGGAGTATTACCATTCTTTGTAAACCTTTGGTCAGATACCGAGGGTAATGAAATTTATGCCCAAAATGAAATTTTGGTTTCCATACTATTTTACGTCAGTGGAGCGTTAGCTTTATGGACCATTTTCTTATACAAAAAAAGAAAGAACCAGTTTGTCATGAACCGGTTGAATATGATATTGAACCTTTTTTTACTAGGATTTTTCGTTTATCGGTCGCTAAACTTATCCGGAGAAGCTTCGGTTTCTGAGAAGGGTATTGGGATGCTGATTCCTGTATTTTCTATCGTTTTTTTAGCCCTTACCAATAGGGCAATAAAGAAGGATGAAGATCTTGTAAAATCTGTGGATCGTTTACGTTGAACCTAACATCTTAGTAGTATTAGTGCGAAAAACCCAGGGTAGTTCCTGGGTTTTTATCTTTTTCCAAGTTCTATAACTTCTAAATCCTTAATTTCTTTTCCGTCAATTGTAAATCTCAACATGGTCCTTATTTGGTGAAAACCGTGCTTGCCACATGCTCCTGGGTTCATATGGAGCACTCCTAATTTTTTGTCCCACATAACTTTGAGGATATGGGAGTGACCACAAATAAAAAGTTTCGGTGGGTTTTTAATAATTTCACTCCTCGTGTTTACATTATATTTTGGAGGGTAACCCCCAATATGGGTAATCCAAACGTCGACCCCTTCGCACATGAACCTGTCGTTCAATGGGAATTCCTTCTGAATAATATGGTTGTCTATATTTCCATATACACCGCGTAGTGGTTTAATTGTCGAAAGTTTATCTGTAACCGCAAGGGTTCCTATGTCTCCTGCATGCCATATTTCATCGGCCTGTGAGGCATATTCAAGTATTCTATCGTCTATATGGGAATGCGTGTCGGATAGCAGTAATATTTTTTTCATAGTAAGGATAGATGGAATACAAGAGAAATCCAAGGACCTTATTTTGGATTTAATATCTTTGTTCGCTACAAAACTAATGTATCCCTTTGAGATATTTTATTCAATTTTCATACTTTGGAAAGTTATATCATGGTTGGCAAAACCAACCTAATGCAATAACCGTCCAAGAGGTTTTGGAAGCCGTTTTATCCAAGTTGCTGAGAAATAAGGTTGAAATAGTGGGAGCTGGAAGAACAGATTCTGGTGTCCATGCAAAACAAATGTTTGGTCATTTTGATTTTGAGCATATTACGGAACTTGATAATCTACTTTATCGTGTTAATGCTTTTCTTCCCGATGACATCGCAGTAATGGGCATCATTCCGGTTCAACAAAATGCCCATGCTCGCTTTGATGCCCTGGAAAGATCTTACGAATATTGGATTTGTACAGAAAAGAACCCCTTTTTAAAAGATGCTGCCCATTATGTTAGAGCAAACTTAAATTTGGACTTGATGAATAAAGCCAGTATGCTACTGTTAGGAAAGCAGGACTTTGAGTGTTTCTCCAAATCTAAAACAGATGTTAGAACCTATATCTGCGATGTAAAATCGGCCGAGTGGCGATTGGAAAAGGACAAATTGGTCTTTAAAATTACGGCGGACCGTTTTTTAAGAAATATGGTTAGAGCGATAGTGGGAACCCTTGTAAATGTAGGCCTAAATAAATATGAGGTAAACCATGTTAAGACCATCTTAAAAAGTAAAGATAGGTCACAGGCGGGTGTTTCTGTACCGGCAAAAGGACTATATTTGACATCTGTTATTTATCCCAACGCTATTTTTAAAAATGAACGATAAGTCAGGTAAAGCTTTTGATACTCGCCTTTTTAAGCGATTAATGGCGTATACAAAACCTTATAGGCTAACCTTTTATGGGGTGGCTTTGGCAGCCATATTATTATCTGCTTTTGCCGTACTTACTCCCCTTATCGTAAAGGAAATTATTGATGATGCTATCAAAGGAAGTGATGCCTACAAGCTCCTATATTTAACGATAGCCATGCTCGTGGTTTTATTGGGGCAGGTAATAAGTCAATTATCCTTTAACTACTATGCGAACTGGTTGGGGGAATCTGTTATACGGGATGTTAGGATTAACCTTTTCAATAAAATGCTCGGCTTCAAGATGAAGTATTTCGACAACTCTTCTCTCGGGGTTTTGGTAACAAGGGCAGTAGCGGATATGCAACGCATAGGTGAAATATTCAGTCAAGGTTTTTTTGTAATTGTAGCGGACTTGCTAAAAATGTTAGTAGCGGCCGGTGTCATGGTTTATATCAACTGGAAATTGTCCTTGCTTGTTTTTTCTTTGCTACCCATTATACTTTATGCTACCAGATTATTTCAGAAAGCGATGAAAGTGGCTTTTACAGAAGTAAGAGCGGAAGTTTCCAACCTGAACTCTTTCGTGCAAGAGCGAATCACAGGAATGAAAATTGTTCAACTGTTCACCAGGGAGGCAATTGAGAGCAAAAAATTCAGGGAAATTAATGAAAAACACCAAAACGCTTGGTTGAAAACTGTTTGGTACAACTCCATATTCTTTCCCATTGCCGAGATAGTATCTTCCATAACCGTGGGGCTTGTAGTTTGGTACGGGGGGCTCCAAAATGTAGCGGGCATCACCACTGATGTTGCAGGTACCGTGTTTGCCTTTATCATGCTAATAGATATGCTTTTTAGGCCTCTACGGCAGATTGCGGATAAATTCAACACCTTACAGATGGGAATGGTAGCCGCTAATCGGGTGTTTAAGATATTGGATACGAATAGTACTATTGATGATACTGGTGAATTTGAAAAACCACAAATGAATGGTACAATAACATTTAAGGACGTTCGGTTTGGATACTTAGAAGATGAAGAGGTTTTACATGGGATTTCTTTTGATGTTAAAGCCGGTGAGACTGTTGCCATAGTTGGAGCTACAGGTGCCGGAAAGTCGACCATAATAAATCTTTTGAATCGTTTTTATGAAATTAATTCTGGGACGATATTTGTAGACGGTGTGAATATAAAGGACTATAAGTTAGCCTCGCTCCGATCGCATATCGCTGTTGTTTTGCAGGATGTTTTTCTTTTTGCCGATACCATTGCCAATAACATTTCCTTAAAGAATCCTGATGTTTCGGTAAAAGATATTGAAGAAGCAGCAATTGCAATAGGTGTGGACGAGTTTATAACCAGTTTACCAGGGGGTTACGAATACAATGTTAAGGAGCGCGGTAGTATGCTATCAAGTGGTCAACGTCAATTGATAGCCTTCTTACGAGCTTATGTAAGCAAACCAAGTATTTTGGTATTGGACGAGGCAACATCTTCAATAGATACCTATTCTGAGCAATTGATACAACAAGCTACGGATAAAATAACTGCAGGAAGAACTTCCATTGTAATAGCCCATAGATTGGCAACCATTAAAAAGGCAGACAAGATTATTGTTATGGATGCTGGAAAAATTGTAGAAATGGGAACCCATAAGCAGTTATTGAAAAATGATGGATACTACAGAAATCTTTACGAAGCTCAGTTTTTGGCCGAAGAAGTGGCTTAGAAGATAAGGTTAGCTTACCCTAAAATCCTCTATTTGCATAGCTCCTGTAAGCAAAAGTATCAAGGGCAATATTATGGATAGGCTTATATAAAAAAAGGTAAAAATCACACAAAAGATTATAACTTTTGACCAAAGTTCCAAACCTTTATCCTTGGAAACTTTTTTAATCACATATGCACTATAAGCATACATGAAAATTAGCGCTACAAAGCTAAATGTCATATAATTTCCAGGCATGATTACAAGAATAAGTAAGGATGGAATAAAAATTGCCAAGGAATATTGAGCTAGGGTGTACATAAAGATTACAACCCTTTCCGAAAAATTATATTTTTGAGTTTGAAAGTTTAACCACCCCGAAATGGCCATCATTGGTATATAAAGTACGAAAAAAATAGCCTGATAATCCAAGACCATATCCCACATTTTGGTTTGCCAAGTCATTGAAGTTCCAGTCCCTAAAATGTCCATATCCATTTCAGCACTATTTCTTCTCATGAAAAAGACCAAGAGTCCAGAAAGTGTAATGGAAATACCCAAATAACTAATAGGGTTTAGGTATTTCCTTCGAATACCTCCAATATATCCTGCTATAACAGTATGCGGTTGGGTAAATAGGTGATAAAAGGTTTTGAGAAAAGTGTTGTCCAGGTTAAAATAACGCTCAATAACATCACCCCAAAGATTTTTGACGGTAAGTCTATTGCGTATGACTTTTGCCCCACAATCCGGACAATAACTGTAGTCCGTTCTTAAGTTGTTATCACAATTTTTACATTGCACTAGACCAAGTCTTTTTTCAATAGGGTTATTAGCTGTATACCCGATTCAAATAAAATAAATTCTCCATTTTTAATGTAAGAGATTTGACCGGTTTCTTCACTTACCACTAAACAAAGCGCATCCGTTTTTTCGGTAATTCCAATTGCCGCTCTATGCCTAAGCCCATACCTTAAAGGTATACTTCTTTCATTTGTCACGGGCAATATTACTCGGGTAGCCACAATAAAATTATCTACTATTACGGCTGCACCGTCATGTAAAGGGCTATTCTTATAAAAGATACTTTCAATAATAGGCTGGGTAACCTCAATGTTCATTCTATCACCCGTATTCTTAATGAAATCGAGAGAGTTGCCCCTTTCAATAACCAATATGGCACCGGTCTTACTGGTAGACATTTTCTCGCAAGCCTTTACAATGGCTTCAACATTAATACTTGTGGTTTCCCCTTCCTGTTTTAAAAACTTAAAATGTTTAACGAAGTTTCGTTTGTTGGCAAAATTGGTAGACCCGATCATTAAAAGGAATTTTCTTATTTCTTGTTGAAAGACAATGATAAGGGCAATAAGACCAACTTGCATAAAAGCTCCCACGATGCTACTAATCATCTGCATTCCCAATAATTCGGTAAGTTTCCAAAAGGCCCAGACTATAACAATACCAATAAATATATTGATGGCGGCCGAACCGCGGACTAATTTATATACATAGTAGAGAAGCACGGCGACTAAAACAATATCGAGGATATCCGTAATCTTAAAGTCGATAAAATTTAAAAAATCCAAATAATGCCGTTTATGTAAAATTAACAAAAATAGACGAACAAGGTGATCAAAATATTAAGCCGTGAGTTGTTCATGAATCTTAATGCATTCCATTGCCTCCTTGACATCGTGAACCCTAAGAATATTGGCACCATTATTTAGCGCTAACATATTTAACGCAGTTGTACCATTAAGCGCGTTTTTAGCCTCCGTACCTAATAAATTATAAATCATGGATTTTCTACTGAGTCCGACCAATATTGGTTTTTCTGCTATTTGTAGTAGGTCCAAATTTTTCAAAAGATGATAATTTTGGTCTAGTGTTTTGGAAAAACCAAAGCCGGGATCAATAATAAAGTCAATTATTCCCTTTGACTTGGCAGCATTTATCCTTTCGGAAAAATAAAACAACATATCCTGGATTAAATGCTCATACTGCGTATTTTGCTGCATTGTTTTGGGGTTACCACGCATATGCATCATGATGTAAGGTACATGATACGCTGCGATTACATTTAACATCTCTTTGTCCAAAAGTCCAGAGGATATGTCATTGACAAGTGCCGCACCCCTGTCCAACGCCTGTTTTGCGACGGCTCCCCTAAATGTATCTATGGAAAGAATTGCTTCTGGGAATTTTTTTAATACAAGCTCAACTATAGGCTGTAATCTTTGATTTTCTTCATCAATAGAAATTTCTTCAGCCCCGGGTCTTGTGCTGTATGCACCGAGATCTATAAAAGTGGCACCGTCAACCAACATTTTTTCCACCTGATTTAAAATTTCCTTTCCATCCTGGTATTTACCTCCATCGTAAAAGGAGTCAGGGGTAAGGTTTATAATGCCCATTACTTTTGGTCTTTTCAGATCAATTAGTTCTCCTCTGCAGTTAATGGTCATAATGTAAATTGTATAAAAGGGTCAGAAGTAAGTTTAAACCTTCAATCTTGACGGTTACAAAATTTTAAGCGAAATTTACACAAATTTGAAAGAACCAACATGCTAAAAACGGAAGAGCAGTATGATGCTGTTATAAAGGTTTGTCAGGAGCTTTATGAAAAGAAAATGCTGGATTACGGTTGTGCTTGGAGAATCCTTAGGCTGCCTTCCCTTACTGATCAAATTTTTATTAAAGCACAACGAATTAGAGGGTTACAAGAGAATGCCGTACGAAAAGTCGACGAAGGTGAAATTTCCGAATTTATAGGAATCATTAATTATGCGGTTATGGCCCTGATTCAATTGGAATTAGGCGTAGTCGAACAGCCGGATTTAGATGCAGGTAAAGCCCTATCGTTATACCAAAAGCACATAAAGGCAACCAAAGATCTTATGCTTAACAAGAACCATGACTATGGCGAAGCATGGAGAGATATGCGTGTAAGTTCCCTTACGGATCTTATTTTACAAAAATTATTACGGGTTAAACAAATAGAGAATAATGCTGGAAAAACGTTGGTAAGCGAAGGCATAGATGCCAATTATCAGGATATGATAAATTACGCTGTTTTTGCATTGATTCATTTAGATTTAGCCGAAAATTAAATCATATTCATGAAATATTTAATTGGAATAGTTAGAATATTTGTAGGTATACTTTTTGTAATCAGCGGGTTTATTAAACTGAACGATCCGGTCGGCTTTTCCTTTAAACTGGAAGAGTATTTTAGTCAAGGTGTTTTGGACTTGCCGGTTTTTGAGCCTCACGCATTAACCATTTCTTTGGTTGTAGTAATTTTTGAAGTATTGTTGGGAGTTCTCTTGATCTTGGGGCATAAAAGGAAATTTACATTATGGAGCCTCTTGCTAATGATTGTTTTCTTTACATTCCTAACATTTTATTCTGCTTATTTCAATAAGGTTACGGATTGTGGATGTTTTGGGGATGCTATCAAGTTAACACCTTGGGAATCTTTTACAAAGGATGTTGTACTCTTGGTTTTGATTCTCCTTTTGTTTTACGGGAAAAAATACATAACTCCACTCTTTAGGCCTTTTGTGACTAAGATGATTATTGCCATATCTATTCTGGCTTGTATTTTTTATGCGTATTTCGTCTTAAATCATTTACCGGTCATTGATTTTCGACCGTATGAAATAGGAAAGAATATAGAGGAAGGAATGGGTATTCCGGAAGGTGCCCCGAAACCTATCTATGAATATTCCTGGAAATTCAAGGTAAATGGTGAAGAACAAATTATTGCTACAAATGGGGACTATCCAACGGTGGATGGTGAGTTCATTGGCGTAGAAACGGAAGAAATTCAAGAGGGCTATGAACCACCGGTTCATGATTTCACCATTGAACAAAATGGGGAGGATTTTGCAAGTAGTTTGTTACAGGAACCTAAGTTGGTAATGGTTATCGCTTACGACTTAAGGAAATCCAATTTAGAGGTTTTTGAAGAAGTGAAGGAAGTGACGGATCAAGCATTAAATAAGGGGTATAAAGTTGTAGGGATGTCAGCTTCGGGTCCAGAGCAAACAAAGGCCCTCGTAAAACAATATAAGCTCGGTTTTGAATTTTATTTTACCGATCAAACCACTTTAAAGACGGTAGTCCGATCTAATCCTGGTGTGTTGGTTTTACAAAAAGGTACCATCAAACAAAAGGTACATTATAACGACTTGGACGAATTGGAGTTTTAAGTAAAAAGAATAGATAATAATTTAAGTAATAAACTTTTATAAAATGAGAAGTAAAATAGTTGCAGGAAACTGGAAGATGAATAAGAATTTAGAGGAAACGGAGGCTTTGTTGGCCGAATTGGCGGCTAAACTCCCGGATACAAAGGCGGAGGTTATGGTGGCCCCTACCTATGTAAATCTTGGGGCCGCGGTTCGAAACCTAGAAACTTCTCGTATAGAGGTCATTGCCCAAAATATGCATTTTGCCGAAAGCGGGGCTTATACAGGGGAAATATCAGCGGACATGTTGTTGAATATTGGTGTGGATACTTGTATTATTGGGCATTCTGAAAGAAGAGCCTATTTTGGTGAAACTGATGAGATTTTGGCAAAAAAGGTAAAGACAGCACTTGGAAAAGGCATACGGGTCATGTTTTGTTTTGGGGAAGAATTAGAAGACCGTAAATCTGGCAATCATTTCAATGTGGTAGAGAGTCAGTTGAAGAATGCATTATTCTCATTGGAGAATTCTGACTGGAGTAAAATTATTTTGGCCTATGAGCCCGTTTGGGCCATTGGAACTGGAGAGACTGCATCTCCTGAACAAGCACAAGAAATGCATGCATTTATTCGCAAAACGATTTCCGAAGCTTTTGATAGTTCCATTGCAAGCAACGTTTCTATTTTATATGGAGGTAGTGTAAAACCTGGAAATGCGGAGGAAATCTTTTCAAAGCCGGACGTTGATGGTGGACTTATTGGAGGTGCATCTTTAGTTTCCGATGATTTTGTTGCGATAATTAACGCAATATAATCCCAAGTAAAGTTTTTAAAAGTATAATTGATTGAAAGGGTATCTTGGATATCCTTTTTTTAATTGAAAAGTATGGGTGAGGTAATTTATTTAGAATACCAATTTAATATAGAACCCGTTCAACCAGCTAGCGATATTCTCATCGCCGAATTGGGTGAAGTAGGTTTTGAGAGTTTTGTTGAAGAAGGTGATGGTATTTTGGCCTACATACAAAAGAAGGATTGGAATGAGGATATTCTAAAGGGCATAAGCATACTGGAGAATGAAAGTTTTAAGGTGTCTTTCTTGATTAAAGAAATAGAACAAGAAAATTGGAATGCAACCTGGGAGCAAAATTTCAATCCTATTTTAGTGGATGAAATCTGTATGGTCAGGGCACCCTTTCATGAGAAGAAGAATGTGGAATATGACATTGTAATAGAGCCAAAGATGAGTTTTGGCACAGGTCACCATGAAACCACGCATATGATGTTACAACATATTCTTACGTTAGATTTGGGGGGTAAAGTAATATTGGATATGGGCTGTGGTACGGGTGTTTTAGCTATCCTAGCGGCTAAACGTGGCGCCGAAAAAATAGATGCCATAGACATTGATAATTGGTGTTATCTAAATGCAATTGAAAATGTTCAACGAAATCAAGTGGACAATGTTGAAGTTTTTGAAGGAGATGCAGGGTTATTGATAAATCAAAGATATGACCTTATCATCGCGAATATAAATCGGAACATCTTACTGGAAGATATCCCAAAATATAAGGATTGTTTGAAAAAAGAAGGTGTTCTTTTGATGAGCGGTTTTTATGATGAAGATTTGTATTCAATCACCAAAAGGTGCCAAGAAGTGGGGCTTTCATTCGAAAAAAAATTGAAAAAAAACAATTGGGTTGCTGCAAAATATGTATTTTAGGGAATAGATAAAACAATTGTAATGAGCACTAGAGAAAAAATTTCCGAGGAGCTCCTATTGGAGGATGAGACGGTTAAACAAAATGAAATTGTTCTATTTAATGATGATGTAAATACGTTTGATCATGTTATAGAGACATTGATAGCAGTTTGTGATCATACTCCAGAACAGGCTGAGCAGTGTTCCTTAATTGTGCATTATAAAGGAAAGTGCACGGTTAAAACTGGTGAATACAATGATTTGGAACCACAATGCTCTGGACTACTTAACGCAGGTTTAAGTGCGGAAATAAAATAAAATCGTACTCTTTATTTACTAGACTTTTCCACTTTCTAATAGAATTACATTTTTGAGTTTTTGAAAAAGGTTTATAGTACATGAATGTACATTATTACAAAAGCCATTGTAAAGCAGAAGAATACTAGAAACAATAAGAAATATTTCAAGAAGAAATTTGAAATCTTATTGAAAACGTTGGATGTCTTTCTAGATTTAAGTGGATTACCTTTTATCATCTATCTATTAAAAGCCGATAAAGATGATCTTAAAACTACTTATTTGACAAAATAATTGATAAGTAGATACTTATATTGGTTAAAATTAATCTAATCAATCCGCACCCTATCATGAAAATAAAAAACCCCTTAAAGAAAGGGGTTTAAATTTTTATATTCAAAAACAGTCTTAAACGAGTGGTACACCATTTAGACGTTTTTCAATTTTTTTCTTCTTTTCGGTTAAACGTTTCATCACATCCATTAAATTGGGATCCTTGGTCTCTTTATATACTTCGTTGATACTTAATATTAAAGCTTTAGCTTCCCTGGACGATTCCACCCTATCACTGGTGGACATGTTGCTCATTTTTCGACTTTCAAATTCTTGAGCCTTTTCGAGTAAATCCATTAATGTTTTTTTTCAAAGTTAACATAAAAAACAAATTAAGCAATTCTTTCCCAATTGGATGTAATTATAGTACGATCAGATTATAATATTTATGATGATTTTAACTAAAAACGGATTGAATTGACTTTGGTTTTAAATTTTAAAATTAAAACCATCTTCGACCTTTCTACTATATTTTTCCTCATCGAACTTGAATAGGAAAGCACCTTTTTTGGAGGAGCTCATATCTTTTTCGTCGAGTTTAATAAGGATATCAAAAGAATTGAATTTACTTATAAAATTACGTTTATCCAGTTTTTTGCCTAAAATGGCTTCGTAAAGTTTTTGAAGCTGTCGCATGGTAAATTTTTCTGGAAGTAACTCGAATCCAATAGGTTTACTTAGCGCCCTTCTTTTTAACCTGGCCATTGCCCTTTTGACCATTTCATTATGGTCAAAAATTAATTCCGGGGCTTTTTTAAGTGGAAACCATTGTGCGGAGTTTTGTTTAATCAATTCCTTGTCATGTTTGGCAATATCTATTAACGCATAATACGCTACGGACAACGTTCGATCAGCAGGATCACGGTCAACTTTACTATGCGTATAAAGTTGTTCCATGTAAATATCATGTAAGCCAGTTAAGTGGTGGAGCACTCTAGCCGCGGCAATGTCCAGGTTTTCTTCTTTTTTAAGAAACCCACCTATCAAGGACCATTTACCTTTCTCTGGTTCAAATCCCCTTTTTACCAAAAGTAGTTTCAATTCTTCGCTGTCAAAACCGAAAATAATGCAATCTACGGCAAGTAATACTTTATCCTCGTTGGTGTAAGAGCTTAAGGTCATTCTAGATTTAAATAAATATGAATTACAATCTACCTATATTATGGTAAATTTTATAATTTGAAGGAATTAATTCTCTTTAAGTGTTTAATAAACACTTTTTTTATTTATAATTGCTTGTTAATTCATTCTTTGATGATTTGAATTCAATGTTACTAAACCAAAAGGGTTTTCACCAACAATAAACACATTATCTTATGTACAGACGTATTTTTTTCTATTCTTTGATGCTAATTGTAGCGATTTACTCACAAACCACACTTGGTCAGACCGTAACCAATGTCAATATTTCTGAGTCTGACGATGCACCTATTATTAGTAGGCATATTTATGGGCATTTTGCCGAACATTTAGGTAGATGTATATATGAAGGATTTTACGTGGGTGAAAATAGTACCATTCCAAATTCCGCGGGTGTACGTTTGGATATCATAGAGGCCTTAAAGGAATTGCAAATACCAAATTTAAGATGGCCTGGCGGCTGTTTTGCGGATACCTACCATTGGATGGACGGTATTGGCGATTTGGAAAAAAGACCTACCATCGTAAATACATGGTGGGGTGGAGTAACAGAGGATAATAGTTTTGGAACCCATAACTTTTTGAACCTTTGTGAAGAGCTTGGAGCCGAACCTTATTTATCTGGTAATGTCGGTAGCGGTGGGGTACAGGAATTGGCCGATTGGGTGCAATATACCAATTTTAAAGGTAAGAGTCCCATGTCCGATTTAAGACGCGAGAACGGTAGGGATGAGCCCTGGACGGTTAAATATTGGGGCATTGGTAATGAAGCATGGGGTTGTGGAGGAAATATGCGCCCTGAATACTATGCAGATATTTATAAAAAATATGTCACTTTCATGTCAGATGCCGATATAGAGGGAGGATTGTACAAAATTGCATCTGGAGCGAGCAATGACGATTATAATTGGACCGAGGTACTTATGAAAAACATCCCCAAGAATATGTTAGAGGGTGTAGCCCTTCATCATTATTCAGTGATTGATTGGGATGCAAAAGGACCTGACGTTGATTTCGATGAGCAAACCTATTTTAACACCATGAAGGAATCATGGTTAATGGAGGAACTGATTGTCAAGCATACGGCCATTATGGATAAGTATGATGAGAAAAAGGAAGTAGATCTTATTGTGGATGAATGGGGAGGCTGGTATGAAGTTGCCGAAGGTACCAATCCGGGTTTCCTATATCAGCAAAACACAATGCGTGACGCCATGATCGCCGGAATGAACCTCAATATTTTCAATAATCATGCAGATCGTGTTAAAATGGCCAATCTGGCACAAACCGTGAATGTATTACAGGCCGTTATTTTAACAGAGGAGGAAAAGATGATTCTTACCCCAACTTATCACGTTATGAATATGTATAAGGTACATCAAGATGCAACCTTGATACCGTTATCATTTGACTCGCCCAAGTATACCCTAAAAGAAGAGTCCTTACCGGCCTTGACCATTTCAGCCTCTAAGGATGAAGGCGAAAAAACGCATATCTCATTTACCAATATTGATGCAAATAAAGCGCATACGGTATCTCTTGATTTGAATTCTTTAAACATAAAAAATATTTCGGGAACCGTATTAAGTTCAGATAGTTTGCAAGATCACAACACCTTTGAAAATCCGGATAAAATAGCACCCAAGGATTTTAAGGATTTCAAGTTTAAAAAAGGAAAATTAGAAGTGAATATCCCTCCTTTTTCTGTCATCGTCTTAGAGGGCTATAAGTAAAAAAAAATCAATGAAAAGAAATAAATTATTTCTAGCCACAATAATTACGCTGCTTATTTTATCAGCGTGTAAAAATGAGGCCAAAAATCAAGAAGTAGGAAGTGTTCCTGAAAAAGAATCGGGCTATGAAATCACTTCGGTAAACATTCAAAATGTCAAGTTGACAGACGAATTCTGGCTACCCATTATTAGGAGGGTACAGGAGAAAACCATCGAATACGCCATTGAAAAATGTGAGGAAGAAGGCAGATTCGATAACTTTTTAATCGCAGGTGGCAAAATGGAAGGTTCTGTACGCGGAGTAATGCCTTTTGACGATTCTGACGTATATAAAATTATCGAAGGAGCCTCTAACTCTTTGATCAGTTCCCCAAATCCAAAATTGGAGACTTTATTGGATTCGTTGGTAGGAATTATAAAAATTGGACAAGAACCCGATGGATATTTAACCACTTGGCGTACCATAGACCCCGCTAAACCGCCCGCTACTTGGGTAGAGGTCAAGGAAGGTAAAAGATGGGAATCGCTTGCGGCAAGCCATGAGCTTTACAATGCCGGCCATATGTACGAGGCTGCCGTGGTACATTATAAAGCTACCGGGAAACGGAATTTCTTGGATATCGCTATTAAAAATGCCGATTTAATGGTGGAAACCTTTGGTGAAGGAGAAGACAAGATAGCCGCTGTGCCAGGACATCAGATTATAGAAACCGGACTCATTAAACTATATGAGGTTACCGGGAAAGAAGACTACCTTGATTTGGCCAAGTATTTCTTGGACAATAGGGGCAACCCAGATAATCATGAACTCTTCGGACCCTATTCACAAGATCACGTTCCTGTGATAGAACAGGATGAGGTTGTAGGGCATGCAGTTAGGGCCGTATATATGTACGCCGCCATGACGGATATTGCCGCAATTAAAAATGATTCGGCCTACATGAACGCTGTAGATAACCTATGGGATAATATGGTGAGTAAAAAAATGTATATCACGGGGGGAATCGGAGCCAGACATGATCAAGAGGCTTTTGGCGACAATTATGAACTTCCCAACTTAACCGCATATAATGAGACATGTGCCTCTATTGGCGATGTATATTGGAACCATAGATTGTTCAATATGTCCGGGGATTCTAAATATTACGACGTTATTGAACGAACTTTATACAATGGACTAATCTCCGGGCTATCCTTGAGCGGTACAGAGTTCTTTTATCCAAATGCCTTGGAGTCCGATGGTAAATATGAATTTAACCAAGGGGCTGCAACCAGAAAATCTTGGTTCGATTGTTCTTGCTGTCCAACAAATGTCGTTCGGTTTATACCAGCCATGCCAGGTCTAATCTATTCAAAAACCGATAAAGATATTTATGTGAATTTGTATGCCTCGAATGAAGCAACCGTAGACCTACCTAATAATGCGGTTCAAGTTATACAAAAGACAAATTATCCTTGGGACGGTAACGTGGAGATACATGTAAAGGCCTCCCAAGCTGACAATTTCAGTCTTAAGATGCGTATACCCGGTTGGGCGAATAACGAAGTGCTTCCCGGCGGACTTTATGATTACGTAAACAACGTATCGGATAAGGTAGAGGTTTATATCGATGGCCAAAAGGAGGTCATCAATTCTTTGGGTGGCTATGTGACTCTTTCCAGTGAAAAAGTGAACGGAAAAACAATCGAACTTAAATTTCCAATGGAAGTAAGAAAGGTGGAGACCTCTGATAAAGTTGCTGAGAATAGAGGAAAAATTGCCTTGGAATATGGTCCTCTGGTGTATGCGGTCGAGGAGATTGACAATAAGGGGAACTATGATGAAATAACCATTCCATTAAATGACGATTTTAAAGTTCAAATGGAGCCGAATCTTTTAGGGGGTGTAAATACTATCCAAGATGATAATCTTAAAGCAATTCCCTATTATGTCTGGTCTAACAGGGGAGTTGGTAAAATGAAAGTGTGGTTGGATAGCTCACCGAAATAACAAAATAGAAAAGGTAAAATTGGAAAAAAATTACGTAATTGGATTGGATTATGGCTCAGATTCCGTTAGGGCTGTGCTTATTAATTCTGAAAATGGTGACGAGATTGCATCGGAAGTATGTTGGTATAGTCGGTGGAGGGATAATCAATATTGTAATCCATCTATAAACCAATTTAGGCAACATCCACTAGATCATATAGAGGGTTTAGAGAAAACGGTCAAGGCCGTTATGGCCAAAAGCAACATAGATCCGGCTGATGTCAAGGGAATTTGCATAGATACGACAGGTTCTTCACCTGTTCCACTAGATCAAGAGGGTACACCCTTGGCAATGGTGGAAGGATTTATGGAGAATCCAAATGCAATGATGGTACTCTGGAAAGACCATACGGCCATAAAGGAGGCCGAACAAATCAACGAACTTGCTACTACTTGGGGAGGTGAAAATTTTACAAAGTATGTAGGTGGTATTTACTCTTCGGAATGGTTCTGGGCCAAAATAGCCCATGTTGTAAAGGATGATGCGAGTGTTAAGGAGAATGCCCATACCTGGATGGAGCATTGTGACCTGATGACTTATTTACTTATCGAGAATAAGGACTTGAAATCATTTAAGCGCAGTCGATGTGCCGCAGGTCATAAGGCGATGTGGCATGAGAGCTGGGGGGGATTACCTCCTAAAGAATTTTTGGAAAAGCTCCACCCTTACTTGGCAGATTTAAGGGATAACCTTTACGATGAGACCTATACTTCAGATGAAGTTGCTGGAAATCTGAGTTTGGAGTGGGCTGAAAAATTAGGTCTTACCACGGATACCGTTGTCGCTGTGGGTACGTTTGATGCACATTCCGGTGCTGTAGGCGTCAAAATTGATGAACACGCTTTGGTCCGTGTTATGGGTACCTCTACCTGTGATATCATGGTAGCGACGGACAAAGAAATCGGAGGAAATACCATTAAAGGAATTTGTGGACAAGTAGAAGGTTCCGTAATACCGGGATTGGTCGGCTTAGAAGCCGGACAGTCTGCTTTTGGGGATTTACTGGCATGGTTTAAGGATGTCCTTTCATGGCCCATAGACAATTTGGTTTGGACTTCGGACGTTTTATCGGAAGAGCAGAAAATCGACCTAAAGAAAGAAATAGAGCGCGATTTTATTAGAAAACTTTCAGAGGCTGCAGAGTCCATACCCTTATCGGAAAGTATCCCAACGGCATTGGACTGGATCAACGGCCGCCGTACACCGGATGCGGATCAGAACCTTAAAAGCGCTATTACCAATTTATCTTTGGGTAGTAAGGCACCACATATATTTAAAGCTTTAGTGAATGCCATCTGTTTTGGTTCTAAAAAAATAGCAGACCGTTTTCAAGAGGAAGGAGTTGTGATAAACTCGGTAATCGGTATTGGGGGTGTTGCCAGAAAGTCACCTTTTATCATGCAAACGCTAGCAAATGTTATGAATATGCCCATTAAAGTAGCCGAATCCGACCAGGCACCTGCATTGGGAGCAGCTATTTATGCCGCTGTGGCCTCGGGAATTTATCCGGATGTAGTGGAGGCCAGTAAGTTTATGGGAAGTGATTTTGAAGCTGAGTATCTTCCTGAAGAAAACGCCATAGATACGTATAAACAGTTGATGGAATCTTACACCGACTTGGGAGATTTTATCGAAAATTCAATCCAAAATAAATAAGAAATGAGTTCAAAATACCAAGCACTCAAGCAAGAATGTTTTGAGGCCAACATGGCCCTGAACGATTTAGGTTTGGTTATCTATACCTTTGGTAATGTTAGTGCAGTAGATCGCGATAATGGGGTTTTTGCCATTAAGCCTAGTGGAGTTGCTTATGAAAAATTGAAACCTGAAGATATTGTAATTTTGGATTACGATAATACCATAATCGAGGGGAAAATGAGACCTTCATCGGATACAAAAACCCATGCTTTTCTGTACAAAAATTGGGAACATATTGGCGGTATAGCACATACGCATGCCATGTACTCCGTAGCTTGGGCACAGGCCCAAAAGGATATTCCTGTATTTGGAACCACGCATGCGGATCATCTAACTGCAGATATTCCCTGCGCAGAACCCATGAGGGATGATCTAATTGAAGGCAACTATGAGCACAATACCGGAATCCAAATAATCGATTGTTTTAACGAACGTGGACTTTCATCGGAGGTGGTAGAAATGGTCCTGCTTGGAAACCACGGGCCTTTTGCATGGGGCAAAGATGCTGCCAAGGCGGTTTACAATAGTAAAGTATTAGAAACAGTGGCTCAAATGGCCTATTTAACCTTACAAATTAATCCTAAGGCTCCAAGGCTTAAGGATGCCTTAATAAAAAAACATTACGAACGTAAGCATGGCAAAAATGCCTACTACGGACAATAACAACCTAAAATAATTTATAATCAAGAATATGGCAGAAAAGGAAATTTGGTTTGTAACGGGTAGCCAGCATTTATATGGACCTGAAACGTTAAATCAGGTAGCTGAAAATTCACAGGAAGTAGTTAAAGGCTTAAATGCCTCCAAACATATACCCATTAAAATAGTTTATAAACCAACGGTAAAGACCCCTCAAGAAATTACAGATGTTTGCTTGGAAGCAAGTTCGAATAAAAATTGCATCGGTATTATTACTTGGATGCATACGTTCTCACCCGCTAAAATGTGGATTAAGGGATTAAGTGTGCTGAACAAACCCTTATGCCATCTTCATACACAGTTCAATGCCCAGGTTCCCTGGGAGTCCATAGATATGGATTTTATGAACTTAAATCAATCCGCCCATGGAGATCGGGAATTTGGTCATATGATGACCAGGATGAGGAAGAACAGAAAAATAGTTGTAGGGCATTGGCAGACGGATAGAGTACAACAAAAGTTAGGTAACTGGACGCGTGTAGCATTAGGGTGGGATGAATTCCAAAACCTTAAAGTTGCCCGTTTGGGAGATAATATGCGAGAGGTGGCCGTGACAGATGGTGATAAAGTAGAGGCGCAGTTTCGCTTTGGTTTTTCTGTGAACGGCTATGATTCTTCGGATGTAGTTGCCCATATGGAAAAATCGAGCCAAGAAGATATTGATGCCTTGGTACAAGTATATGAAGACTCCTATGAACTAAGTGATAAACTCAAAGTAGGAGGGGAGCAAAGACAGTCATTAGTAGATGCCGCCAAAATTGAATTGGGACTTCGATCATTTTTGGAAGAAGGAAATTTTACAGCATTTACCGATACTTTTGAAAACTTAGGTGAACTGAAACAACTTCCTGGTATTGCCACCCAAAGATTAATGGCGGATGGCTACGGATTTGGTGCTGAAGGGGACTGGAAGACATCGGCATTGCTAAGGGCATTGAAGGTGATGGCCTCTGGTATGGAGGGTGGAACATCCTTTATGGAAGACTATACGTATCATTTTACACCGGAAAAATCATATGTGATGGGGTCTCATATGCTGGAAATTTGTCCTACGATTTCAGAGGGTAAACCATCATGTGAAGTACATCCATTGGGAATAGGAGGTAAGGAAGATCCTGTTCGTTTGGTTTTTAACGCTCCTGCCGGTCCTGCGATAAATGTCTCGTTGGTGGATTTGGGCAACCGTTTTAGATTGATCGTAAATGAAGTGGAGGCTGTAAAACCTATGGGAGAATTACCTAATTTGCCAGTGGCCAGGGTCTTATGGGATGCAAAACCGAATTTAGAGGTGGCCGCTACGGGATGGATTCTTGCTGGAGGTGCCCATCATACGGTCTATACTCAAGCGCTAACGACCGAATTTATGGAAGATTTCGCCGAAATGGCCGGAATTGAATTAGTGGTCATCGATAAGGATACGTCGATTAGAAACCTAAAAGACCAATTGAATGCCAATGAAACATATTTTCACTTATTTAAAAATAATTTGTAAAAGGTTTTAACTATGAAACGATTAATCAACTTATGCTATACAATCGCACTATTATCAGCATTTGCAATCAATGTAAATTGCAAAGGGAAAACTGAAAATAAAAATAAAACGGAAATGCCAGAAGAAACAATGGAACCAGTAACGATAACACAAAGTGAGTACGGAGAAACAAAGGATGGTGAAAAAGTGACCATGTTTTCACTTAAAAATGTTGGTGGAATCGAAGTTGACATTATTACCTATGGCGGACGTATAACTTCGTTAAGGACTCCGGATAGCGAAGGTAATATGGAAAATGTGGTCTTGGGCTTTGATGATTTGGTCCAATACGAAAAGGACAATCCTTTTTTTGGAGCATTGATCGGAAGATATGGCAACCGTATTGCCAAAGGAAAGTTCAGTATCGGTGAAGAAGCATACACCTTGGCACAAAACAATGGGGAAAATAGCTTGCATGGAGGTTTAAAAGGTTTTGACAAGCAAGTTTGGGACGCAAAAACCGAGGAAGGCGATAATTCTGCCTCGTTGATTTTAACATATTTAAGTAAGGACATGGAAGAGGGCTTTCCCGGAAACCTGAGTACCACGGTAACCTATACACTTCACGAAGATAATTCCTTGGATGTGCTCTATGAAGCTACAACGGATAAGGCCACCGTGGTGAACCTTACACAGCATGCCTATTTTAATTTATCTGGAGATTTTTCCAACACTATTTTGGACCACGTGGTTGAAATCGATGCGGATGCATATTTACCAGTTGATAGTGGTCTGATTCCTACCGGAGAGTTGAGGCCGGTTGAAGGAACTCCTTTTGATTTTAGGGAACCCAAGACGGTAGGTCAGGATATTTCCGAAGAGAACGAACAATTAAAATTGGGAGGCGGTTATGATCACTGTTGGGTATTGAATGACCAACAGGCAGGTTTTAGAAAAGTGGCAAGCGCTTATCATCCTGGAACTGGTAGGTTTTTGGAGGTCTCCACGGATGAGCCGGGCATTCAATTCTATACAGGAAATTTCTTGGACGGGACGCTTCCGGCACCAAATAATGGAACATATGCAAAGCGAAGCGGGCTTTGTTTGGAGACCCAACACTATCCCGATTCTCCAAATCAAGAAGAATTCCCTGCAGTGGTTTTAAACCCCGGGGAGAAATATGCTACGAAAACAACATTTAAATTAACCACCAAATAACGGCAAAACTAAACCAATTAATTATGCAAACACTTGATACTTTTGACTGGGTAGCTATTGTATTCTATTTTCTGATCCTACTAGGAATCGCCGTGTGGGTCATCAGAAAAAAGGAGGACAACACGGAAGATTATTTTTTGGCCGGCCGTAATGTAGGTTGGTTTGTAGTGGGTGCTTCCATATTTGCATCCAACATTGGTTCGGAACATGTCGTGGGGCTTGCAGGGGCTGGGGCCAGCGATAAGCTCCCCATGTTGATATATGAAATCCATGCTTGGATCGTATTGATTTTAGGATGGGTGTTTTTACCTTTTTATGCACGTAGTGGGGTGTTTACAATGCCCGAGTTTTTGGAAAAACGGTTTGACGCCCGCTCTCGTTGGGTATTGTCCATCTTTTCCATTGTGGCCTATGTATTGACCAAAATATCCGTAACCATTTATGCGGGTGGGGTCGTAGTTTCCGCCTTATTGGGCATCGACTTCTGGACAGGAGCTATCGCCACGGTAATATTAACAGGTATTTATACCGTTCTAGGTGGAATGCGAGCCGTAGTTTATACGGAAACCTTACAGGCCGTTCTCCTGGTAATTGGTGCCGGAGTTCTTACCTATTTAGGTCTTGAAAAAGTTGGGGGATGGGGCAGTTTGGTAGAAACTGTTAAGCCGGAATATCTGAATATGTGGAGACCACCTAGTGATCCGGATTTTCCTTGGCCTTCCTTGGTGATTTCCAGTACCATCGTGGGAATTTGGTATTGGTGTACGGACCAATATATTGTGCAAAGGGCATTGACCGCAAAAAATATAAAAGAAGGTAGAAGGGGAACCATTTTTGGGGCCGTTATGAAACTTATGCCCGTATTCCTCTTTTTAATTCCCGGGGTCATTGCTCTGGCCTTAAAAATGAAGGGGGAACTACATTGGGACTCCCCTGATGAAGCATTTCCCGTATTGATGAGTAATGTGTTGCCGTCCGGTTTGCGAGGTCTCGTAGCTGCTGGTCTATTGGCAGCCTTGATGAGTTCATTGGCCTCGGTATTTAATTCGGTATCCACATTGTTTACTGTAGATATTTATAAAAAATTAAGACCCAATACTCCAGAAAAGAAATTGGTGCGTACGGGTCAGTTGGCGACTGTAGTAGTGGTTTTTATCGGTATTATTTGGATTCCTATCATGGCGAATATTTCCGGGGTGCTTTATGAATATTTGCAAAGCGTTCAATCCTATATCGCGCCTCCAATAACCGCTGTATTTCTTTTGGGTATTTTCCACAAGCGAATTAATGGTTTAGGAGCTTTTGCCACATTGATTATGGGTATCATTGTTGCTGCCATCCGAATAGTTTTGGAATTGATTAAAGGCGATTTGAATCCGGATGGATTTTTGTACAAAATGGGCAGCATGAACTTTTTGACCTTTGGAGCCTGGTTCTTTTTGGTATGTGTTGTATTTGCAGTAGTGACCAGTCTTTTTGCTCCGGCACCATCAGCAGAGCAGGTGGCCAACTTAACCTTTGGAACCATAAGCGAAGAAGAAAAAAGTAAAAATAAGAATAGTTACAACTGGAAGGATATTGTTATCTCCATATTGGTTTTAGCAGTAGTAGTCGGTATTATGATATTTTTCAATGGAAAATAAGTTATAACTTTTGGACTAGTTAAAATCCAGAAAAAGTAATTAAAAGCCAGGTTTTACAAAACCTGGCTTTTTCTATTATAAAGTGCTATGAGAATAATCATGTAATCAAACTTTTATTCTTAGTACATTTAAGGAACAACATTGAAATCAAATTAATAGATTATGAAACGTATTTTATCTCTTCTTTTGTTTACTGTAGCACTTTTCCTTTCCAATCCAGACGTAAACGGCCAGAAAAAACTAGACAAGCAAACTGTTGCAGACTTACAAACAACACCCAACTATGCTTTTGTTCTTACTACGGAACGCCATTTTAAAGGGGTATTGAGTATGTATGACTTACTTCTCGAAAACGGCGTTCAAATTGATAACTATGAAATTGTGGTAAAAGGTATGGTCGTTAAACAATTGACTAAAGAATCGGAATTGGAACAATTTTTTCAAAAATATAAGGGAAAGGTTAAGGTAAGCGTCTGTAGTGTAGCCATGGAAAAACTGGGTGTGGAAGCAGAATCCCTTTTTGACGGTTTGGACATCACTCCAACCGCCTCGGTACGGATGCTTCAATTGCAGGCCAAAGGATATAATACTTTGACGTACTAAATGGGTTGTGATATGGTCACAATTTATGTTGTTTAGGATAAGGTTCGGAACGACATAGTATATGTCGATATAACGGACAAGCCCATATAAGGCAATATTTCTACCAATTTTTTAATGGGTTCAATGACCCGGATACTGTCAAATATTACGAACGTTTTTGTGAGATACTAAAAGCTTCTACCACAAGTATCAGTAAGAATTCGGGCTTAAGTTTGTAAAGCGAATTACAAAATGAGAAACGTAAGTTCGAAAGGTTCTCCAGGCCAAAAATTATAGGGCTCCTTCACCTCCTATAGAATTTTCGAATACTAACTTCATGAGGGCGATTTGAAAATAATGCTGTAGTTGCGCTATCTATAGGCAAATCATGATATGGAATAGCTTTGTCTAAATAGTATATGTACATCCTAAAGATGTTTGTATCTCCACGCTAACGCAAAACAATCTCTTGGGTACCGCGTTGGTTCGTATCGGAAAACCATAAAACCTATATTTCAATTTTAACAAAAAGTTGTGTTTTTGAGACTGAAATATTCAAGTACTATGTATTACATTTGTATATACAAATGTTGTATAGACATTAAAATAAATAAAGTTTAATAATCAAATATTAATTACAATGGAAAAAACAAATAAGTGGGTCATTGACCCAACGCACTCGGAAGTAAGTTTTAAGGTGAAGCACATGATGATTTCTAGGGTTACCGGCCATTTTGAAGAATTTGAAGCCACCATCGATACCGAGAATGACAAATTCGAAAATGCTTCACTATCGGTTGAAATCGGTATAGGTTCCATTAATACCAAAAATAAGGATAGGGACGCCCATCTTATGTCCGAAGATTTTTTTAAAGCGGATGAATACCCTAAGATGGCCTTCACTTCAAAGTCGTTCACCGATGACAAAATTATTGGTGATTTAACCATACGTGACGTAACCAAGGAAGTAACTTTGGATGTTGATTTTAATGGTATCGCAGTAGATCCTTATGGTCAGACCAAAGCTGGATTTGAAATTAGTGGAAAGATTAATAGAAAAGATTTTAATCTAACATGGAGTGCCGTAACGGAAGCTGGAAATGTCGTAGTGTCCGATCAAGTCAAAATGGTTATCGATGCCCAGTTTATTAAGCAATAAAGTGGTCGATATTAACTAAAGTTGGACTAATGGTATTGCAAACTACGATTTAAATATTCTCCATCTTTACATTAAATGGAAATCAATCCCTGGTCAAACCTCTTGGGGTGATGATTTAATTCTTAATGTTCATTGTGGGGTATTTGGATTAAAGATATAGTTAATCGTCTACAATAAAGAAAATAGAGTGCCTAGTTGACAATTGACATTAAACCATTTTAAATGCTAGTCCAAAACAACGAAACCTTGCGAATCTTAGATTTGGCAAGGTTTTCCCTTTTTATTGGAATTTCCTCCCATTCAATGCAGGGTTGTTTGCTAGGTAAACTTCTTTTGCATCCCGTGCCGAAAATTAAAAAAGGCAAACCCTACGATAAAGTCTATAGCTCTTTTTATTTATAGCAATGAGATCGAATTGACTTTCAGTTCCATATGATATGTAATTAATATTATCGCGAAAAAGTCGTTTGTAAGTGTATATTTAGCTTTTAAATCAAGCTTAGATATAATAAACTATAAGGTTTAGTCTCAGTTTACTAAATTGCCTCTAAAATAGAAATATAGTAAATTGTTAATGTATACAATTGTTCTCGGCAATACCTCAACCTCAACTTGGTTCATTTCAATCGCCAAGTATCGGTTTCGTAGGTAAAAGGAAACTATCGTTTCAACGCTTTTACCGTTGACGAGAACGGCTCGCGGATATTGAATAAAAAAAGCCCTTGCAACTCCGCTGGAGTTGACTAAATATTTTAAGATGGATGAATGGATAGAGAAATTACTTTCTGACTTTAATAAAACTGGGTTTATTTCAGAAAAAGGCTCTGCTAGTTTTGATTATAGAGAAGAATATTTTTTATATAAAAAAGCGGTTATATACCTAGAAGGAGAGGGAATAATAGAATCCCATAAAAATTCAATGTATAAAATAACGAATAAGGGAATAGACTTAATTGAAAACAGTAATTGGACAGAATACAAATCAAACAAGGATGAAAATGAAAGATTTGAAAAAGAAAAGTCCAGAATAGACCTAAAACTGGCAAAAGAGACCTTAAAAGAGCTTCCAAAAACTAAATGGTTTGCAAGGGTTGGGTTTTTCATTGCAGTTGTCTTAGCGTTAAAAGAGTTAGGTATATGGTTATGGCAATTATGGTTCCAATAAGTAGAAACCTTATTTCTTGTTTATCATTTTTAAAGAACTTCATTTAATTATAATTTATAATTACTAAAATTGTACTGCCGAGAACAATGCATCCTATGAAAAGCCCTAGTCCAGTTCTCTAAAGTTAATTAATATTTTCTTTTTGCCTTAAACCACCTTTTTTTTAATATAACTTGCTCCGCATCCTATTTGTGATACACCTTTTTTATTAGGGTTCACCAGCATCTGTATGATTATAAATTATAATAAACTCGGCCACTTGCTATAAAGATGTGATTCCAATTTCTTGAATCACCCACGTTGTTTTG